>CAWGGW010000001.1:0-376217 GCA_963822225.1 uncultured Acidobacteriaceae bacterium
CATCGGGAAGAAGCTCGCTTTACGCAAAATCGCGGAGTATCAAATCGAACCACGCCAATGTTGGAAACGTGCAAAGGCCTGTTGGCGTAAACCCAGCGAGCTTCTGGGAGTAGTGAAACGCAGCTGATCATTTGGCCGTGTCTTCCGGAGCCTTCGGTGGCACCGTATTTACACTCGGAGGTCGCTTCAGCAGTCAGGATGGGCTCCCCCGTCTCCGGCTCTAGTAGCAAAACAACGCGATGCCTCGCCCGGATACTTGCCGGGCGAGGCATCTAAGGAGGCTGATTAGTGGCCGGGGTTTGAGTTTGCAATAGTGCCGTTGGATTCGAGCATCATCGTGCTTACGGTATTCTTATCGGTTTCGATTAGGATGACGCGGTTGGCGTCTACAGGGTAGTAGCCCCAGCCGGTGACGTAGCTGATGTCGCCAGCGTTGAGACCGCTGATGGGGAATAGACCGTTGGTCGAGTCCTCGATGCCACTGAGAGCAACGTTGGATATGGGTGTGCCCGCAGCGTTGTAGTCAGTGAATCCGCTGATATTGCCAAGAACGGTCACAGGACCGACGGAACCCCAGGGAACCGGGTTGCCCTGAATATCCAGGACGCCCTGCGGAGCTATGGCGTAGGTGCCGTTGTACGTGCTGTTGGGGGCCTGCTGAAGGAACGACGGACCTTCGCTCACCTCGTTGCCGTCCACGCCAAGCTCGATGGCGTTGCCGTTTCCATCCAGGTAGAACTGGAAATTAAGGCTGGGTTGAGCGGCTGGGGAACAGCACCGGTGATAGTACGCGGCCGAGCGGCGAGATTGTGTAGGTGCCAGCCGTAATCTGATTGCCAACGGGGCTCTCGAAATCGTTTAAACCATCGCACCGGAGATCGAGCCGTCCGAATTGAAACCAAACCGCCGCCGATGACAAGGTAGTTATTGGTGCTGAAGCCGCTCGCGTAGTAAGCGTAGCTGGCGCCTGTGATGCCAGCGGCGGTGAAGTGGCCGGCATTGCCGCCCTGGCTTAGAGCGAGGCCACCGAGTGTCGCTTGCAGTGCATCGGAACCACTCTCGACGACCTGAAGCTGACCGTTACCGATGACGTATAGGGCGAGTGAGAACGAGCTACTTTACCGCCGGGGACGCCAGTGGGTGTGAGGCTGATAGTGGAGCGACCGAATGAGTCGGGCGCAGAGATAGAGCCGGAAGCGAAGGCTTGGGCCTGACCTACCGCTCCGCCGTCGTTGTAGTCGAAAACGCTATTGGCGGCGACGAGTGCGGTACGCTGAAGTTGAGTATCCCGCCGATGACGAGCGGATTCCCAGCGGTATCCTGGCCGTTGAGACCGAAGGCGTAACCCCCTGTGGGCGTGGCAGTGCCGGTCTGAAGATCAATGGAGCCGGAGATTGCGGCCGACGTATCGAACTCGCTGATAAGGACGCGTGAGTTATTGACCTTGTTACCGCGGAAAACCTCGGTGCCACTGACGCCGATGTTGGGGTTGGAGGTGGCGAGGACGACCTGAATATTGCCCCCGGCGGCGCTCAGTGTAGAGCCGGAGGCGTTGATTTGGTCGGTGTGGCCCACTCCGTTGGAGTCGGTGAAGTCCTGCTCGCCACCTGTGATGACAGTATTTTTGACAACGAAGGCGCCAGCAACGTAGACGGGACCGTTAGCGTCCCAGCCTGTTGCATGGTAAACGTAGGGCCGTCGTTGAGGACGGCCTGCGGGACGTGGTGATGGTGATGGTACCAATGACGGATTGGGTACCGTCAGCCGGGGCGGTCGCGACGACGTTGACGATGCCTCCACCCAATGGAACGGTGGTGGGGGCGGTGTAGGTGACTGCGGCACCGCTGGCGCTGGTCGCGGAACTGAGACTGCCGCAGGCAGAGCCTGCGCCGGAGCAGGATACGGACCACTTGACGCCTGCTTTGCTGTTGTCATTGGAGACGACGGCAGTAATGCTGGTCGTCTTGCCTGCGGTGAGCGAGGTGATGGGCTGCGTGGCGAAGGCGATAAGATGTTGTCGGTGGATTCGGGCCGTTGGAACTGCCGCTGCTACAGGCAGTAACGACGAGCGCGAGCGCCGTAGCGGTACGAGATTGGTCAAAGTGCGTAAATTCATTTTGCGTCTCCGTTCTGGAGCGCCTGTTCGGCTGCCAGCGCGGCCGTCGTGGTGTGGACTGGAACGCAGGTCGTTGCGGACAATGACGAGCCGGTATTGAAGGTGAGCAGGCGCGTGAACAGGACCGCCTGGCCGTTGACGGCATGGACGGTACCGGTGATCTGGATCTGCTGGCCGGTGGTTAGGGCATCCTTAACGTCCTTGCGGATAGAGGGACCGAGGTCCGCAATGACGGGTCCAAAGGGTGTCAGCAGGCTGACGCGGAAACTGGTCGTTCCGGCAGAGATGACCTGCTGGATCGTTCCCGTGACGGTAGTCTCAGGCGTGGTTGCGGCGTCGCTGGGCGAACCGGCCAAGGTGTTGGAGGATGTTGAGGCAGCGTCCTGTGCGTTGGCGTTGAGGCTACGAACCGCAGAGCAGGACGAGGAACGCGGAGGCGATGAGCTTTGAGGCAATGCCGGTCCGCGAGGCGAATTTGGTGATCATTTCGAATTCCTCTTCCGGGTCATGCGGGGATTTTCTAAAGCTGATTGGCTGACCCGAAGTCAAGAGTAGGAGAGCACGCGGAAAGAAAATAAGAGGTCGCTACACGCGGGTATGTGTGGGTGTACGTGAGCATTCTGTGTAACACCACACGGATAAGATTCTGACGTCGCCGAGACGGATGTTTACGACGCAGACCTCAACACATTGACAGAGGGAACAGTGCACGACTTCCCGAAACTGGGGGCCTTACTGCGCAACGTCTCTGCTGGGGATTCGAACTATCGCAGTCACCATGGGGTCGTCGCGCAGTCTCATGTAGAGGGCGGTTCGGCGTTCGGATGCCGGCACGGACATGACGAAGGTTGGTTCGTCAAAACCGGTTGGGACCAGCGCTGCTGACTCGAAGCTCTCCGTCGGGCTGAAGGCGAGTGACAGAAAGAGATCGCTGCCTTCGATCATGCAGGATGGCGTATCGAAGTCGGAGCAGCGGATCGACGTGATGTGCGGCAGACGAACAAGTTTTCCCAGGGTGATCCAGTTGCCGAAGGTTCCGTCGGCCGCGACTGTACGAAGACGCAGCTCGCCGAATGCGGATTACCCGAATGCTTATATAGATCCAGAGAGCCCACGGCCGTGTGATCATCCTGGAGAATCAGGCTCTCCGGACTGAACGAGAGCGTAGTTCGCAGGGTGCCGTTGGAAATGGCCACTTCGATTGACTGCGAGAGCGGGAACGCGCCTACGCTCTGGACGACGAAGTGGAGGATGGCGCGAAGGGGAATGTCCTGGTGCGATCCAAGAGTCACCTCAAGCTCGCCGTCACGTGGCGTGACGATGGGCTCGAATGAAACCAGTCAACGTGGGGTTGGCAAGGCAGAAGGTTGGCGTGTGCGCGGCGAGGCGCAGTGCCGGCAGATGTGGGGGCTGGTACGGCGACGGTCTTCTGGGTGACGAGTGTAGAGGTTATGCGCAGCACGCATGCTCCGCAGTTGGATGTGGTCCGTGTGCGCGGCTAGTCCCGACGGAAGGTTGGGAGGCTGTCGAGCTCGTGCCGCTTACCAAGGGCACTGCGTCCGACGGCATCCTTGATCTTGCCCTGATCGCCGAAGCCCCATCCGAAAATACCGCACCGACGGCATACCCCGAGGTCGAGGCTGTCTTCACCATCGAGCCGGGACATCCCTTCAGTAGCACACAAGGGTAGCGGTTCTCAACTTACCCGCCAGCAGGCCGAACCGCGGCAGGCGACGAGAGGATGGGAAAGGTTGCACTAAGCGATCATTGGGCGCGCCGCCCGGCTTTTCCGCCGATGCTGCGGCCCGGAACAAGCTTTGCGCGAAGTGAATCACTTGGTCCCAGGTTCGTGATAGTTATCTATTGGGTAGCCAAGCTGGGTTGAGTTGGAGGCCCGAATAAGAGAAGAGATGGCGGGTATACGGAGTGGAGAAAATGCTGAGCCTTGCGGAGAATATAGTGATTGTGATCTTTATCGTGGCGTGTTCGCTGTTTTTTACTTGGCTACTCAACAAGTTCTGGCCGGTAGACAAACGCCGAGCGCAGAATGATCTGATCGGGTGGCAGCTCACGGTGCTTGGCACGACGTACGCGGTAATTCTGGGCTTCATGCTGTTGACCGTTTGGACGAATTTTTGCAATGCGGATGTAAACGCGGATTCTGAGGCGAATGCGCTGCTGAACCTTTATCGTTTATCGGAGGGCCTGCCTGCAGAGCAACGTGCCGAACTGCAGCAGGAGACACGCGCCTATGCCGGCACTGCCATCAATCGGGATTGGCCACAGATGGCTGACAGCGAAGTTCCCGACGGCACGGGCAAGGTCAATGAGGGAATGTGGAAGACTTTGATGTCTGTCAAGGCTTCATCTGCCGTTGAGGTTACGGCGGTGGATCAGTCGATCGCAGAAATCCGAGAGCTCACCGAGCACCGGCATCTGCGACTTCTGCAAAGTGCCTCCAGACTTCCGGGAATGCTTTGGTCGGTTCTGATCATCGGAGGCATTTTGACCATAGCTTCGGCTTCGATGTTTGGCGCGCAGAGCAGCAATCTTCACGCGTTGCAGGTATTCTCGTTCTCCCTGCTCGTTTCGCTGTCGCTGGTTACGATCGCCGACATCAATCGCCCGTTTCAGGGCTCGGTGTGTGTCGGTAGCTACGCGTTCCAGCGTGCCCAACACGATATGCAATCGGCTTCTAAGTAACCTATGCGTCCCAGGGAGCAGATTGGGTGTGCCGCCCTCTTGTGGGGGTCGATATAAAATATTGAAACTAAAAATGTTATAGGTTTTTGGTTGCCCCCCAGGGATTCGAACCCCGATCGAGCGAGTCAGAGTCGCTTGTCCTACCATTGAACGAGGGGGCACCGGTCGTAGGTTCATCCGCCGGCGTCGCGAATGCGAAGCATCCGCTGACTGACTATTAGAGTGTACTGGCGACGCCACGTCGGGTCAACGTTGCTCCTCCAAACTCCACGGAAGTTCACGCCGCAAGTCCAGGCAGAAGTTGGATTGGATCGAAAAGTGAGTGTAGAGTGGACGCAACAAATGTCTGTCCTTTCGCACCGCGTTGTGGAGGGTCGCCGACTCTTGGTCAGTTTTGTAGCCAAACATTTTGCTGGATTCAAAGGTGAAACGACTATGCGACAAGCAGGGAACGCGATGCCTCAACGGTTTGCAATCCTCGGCCTAACCACATTGTTTGTCCTGAGCGGATGCAACAAGCAGCCTCCGCCTAGCAATGCCGCTCCAGCCGGCCAACCCGCTCAGTCTTCCAGCGCCCCCGGAACTGCCCCCGGGGCTGGGGGATCAGCTGGTGTATCGCCTGCGGCTCCAGGAAATGTCGCAAGCGGCCCCGCTGCCGCTCAAATGCCAGTGCCTGAAGCAGCTCCGGCTCCTCTTCCTCCTCCTCCGCCGCCCGTCTACACCGTCAAGAGTGGAACCAGAGTCGCAGTCTCCATTGATCAGACGCTCAGTTCAAAGAAGAGCTCCGTTGGTGACGGGTTCAGCGGCTCCCTCGCGAAGTCGATCACCGTTAGCGGCGTCACAGTTGTTCCTCGTGGAACACACGTTTCGGGCACGGTGACATCCGCCAAAGGACAGGGCAAGATCAAGGGCGAGGGCACGTTGGGAGTCACCCTGACTAGCATCGGCTCGCAAGCCGTCACCACGGCTGACTACACACAGACGGTCAGCGGCAAAGGCAAGCGCTCCACCGGAATGATCGCTGGCGGCGGCGGTGGCGGCGCGTTGATCGGTGGCTTGGCCGGAGGCGGCAAAGGGGCGTTGATCGGCGGCCTCGTTGGAGCCGGAGCTGGAACTGCAGTCGCGGCTACCACGGGCAACAAAGACATCTCAATCCCCGCGGAAACAGTGGTGAACTTCACGCTGACCTCATCTTTTAAAGTAGAGGGGAAGGCGCCTGCAGCCGCACCGGAACCCATGAACGCGCCGGGACCAGCACCCGCGCCGCAGTAGACTTCCGGCTCGGTTTGTAACGATGATCGAAAAATTTCAGAGTGATTCGTCAAGCGAAGCCCCAGTCTGCGGCTTCCTGCATCTCCCAGTTGATTCCTCGGGTGACGGCCTGATTCTGACCCATGGCGCCGGGGCCAACTGCAATGCGCCGCTTCTGGTCGCTCTCGCGGACGCGTTCTGCGACTCCGGATGGATCGTTCTGCGCTGCGATCTCCCATTCCGCCAGTCGCGTCCACATGGGCCGCCACCCCGCGGCAGTGGAGACCGCGATCAGCAGGGACTTAAAGCAGCCGTCTCCTCCATGCGGCAACGATCCTCCGGCCGCATTTTTCTCGGGGGCCATTCCTACGGAGGCAGGCAGTCGTCTATGTTGGCTGCGGCCGACCCCGGCCTCGTCGATGGGCTTCTGCTCCTTTCATACCCGCTGCATCCGCCGCGCCGCCCCGGAGAGCTACGAACCAGTCACTTTCCACACCTCGAAACGCCCACGATGTTCGTTCATGGCACTCGCGATCCGTTCGGCTCAATCGACGAGATGTCCGAAGCGCTACAGATGATCCCGGCGCGAACCGAATTGATTCCCATAACATCTGCAGGACACGAGCTTCTGACCACGCGGAATCGTGATGATTTACCCAGGTCGGTCGCAGGCGCTTTCCAATCATTCGTCTAGTGCCGGAAGCGGGTTAGCCGCGCTGAATTCCAACCGTAGGTCTATACTGAAATTTCGGCCTCACGGCGGAAGCGCAACTTACATCGCATCAGAGAAGGGTCATACAAAGCATGTCAACTCCCGGAGCCGCAACGCCAGACGCGGCCAGCATCAAGCCTGCCACAGGAAAATTAGGCATCATGACCGCCGGAATGGGCGCGGTCTGCACCACACTCATCGCCGGCGTTGAAGCTATTCGCCAGGGACTCGCAAAACCGATCGGTTCCATCTCGCAGATGGGCACTATTCGCCTGGGCAAGCGCACGGAGAACAACACTCCGCTGATCAAGGATTTCGTTCCCATCGCCAAGCTCGACGACCTCGTCTTCACTGGTTGGGACATCTTCGGGGGCAACCTCTACGACGCCGCCAAAACGGCACAGGTGATAGACCGCGACACACTGGAACAGATTCGTCCATTCCTTGAGTCGATCGAGCCAATGCCGGCCGTCTTCGATCAACACTACGTCAAGCGACTAACCGCCAAGCACTCCAAGACCGGCAAGAACAAGTGCGACCTCGCCAGCCAGATTCGCAACGACATCGCCGAGTTCAAGAGCAAAACCGATCGCCAGGTGCTCATCTGGACTGGCTCGACCGAAATCTACCTCCAGCAGTCGGCTGTTCACCAATCGCTTGCGGCATTCGAAAAGGGCCTCACCGAAAACGACCCCGGCATCGCCCCCTCGCAACTTTACGCCTGGGCCGCGCTCAAGGAAGGTATTCCGTTCATCAACGGCGCGCCCAACCTTACCGTCGACATTCCTGCCCTCAATGAGCTCTCCCGCAAGATGAACGCACCCATCTGCGGCAAGGACTTCAAGACTGGCCAGACCATGATGAAGTCGGTCCTCGCCCCAGCCTTCAAGACCCGCATGCTCGGTGTCTCAGGATGGTACTCGACCAACATCCTCGGCAACCGCGACGGCGAGGTGCTGGACGATCCGGAGTCCTTCAAGACCAAGGAGGTCTCCAAGCTAGGCCTGCTGGAAATGATCCTCCAGCCTGAGCTGTACCCGGACCTTTACAAGGATATTTACCACAAGGTTCGCATTAACTATTATCCGCCGCGCGGTGATAACAAAGAGGGTTGGGACAATATCGACATCTTCGGCTGGCTCGGTTATCCGATGCAGCTCAAGGTCGATTTCCTCTGCCGCGACTCTATCCTCGCGGCTCCGCTTGCCTTGGACCTGTGCCTCTTCATGGACCTTGCAGCGCGCACGCCAAGTCTGCGCGGTCTCGGCATCCAGGAATGGCTCAGCTTCTACTTCAAAGACCCCGATAGCGCCAAGGGCGTCTATCCAGAGCATGACCTCTTCATCCAGTCGATGAAGATGAAGAACACGCTACGCCACATCATGGGCGAGGACCTCATTACCCACCTCGGCCTCGAGTACTACGGCGGATAGCAAGGTGGAATCCACGCGAAGACTCTGCGGCCGCCCGCCGCAGAGTCTTTCGCTTTTTTGACGAGGGAAAGGCCGCGGCCTCCAATGAGAGATCTTCAGCTTGAAACAATGCGCATCTACAAAACCCTGGTCGACGAGCGCGAGGATTGGGGCGGGAGGCTTGTACTTTGCCTCGGCCACAGTGGCATCCAATCGGGAGTGCCGACTGCCGTAAGCGTCGCAGGGGGAGCGACACTTGCCGTCGACTCTAATGTGGAAGCAATGAAGTCGGCTATGCGCGCCGGCTACCTTGACTTCGTCGTCAATTCATTAGACGAGGCCTTGCGCACCCTGAAGAACGAGATTCGCCAGAAACGCCCGCTCAGCGTCGGCCTCATCGCCAATGTGGAAGCCTCGCTCGCGGAGATGGTTGAGCGCGGCCTCCAGCCCGACCTACAGTTCGCCTCTTCGGGCTGTCCTGACCTCAGTTATCCGCAGTTGGATACATTGCGCGCTCGCGGGATGCGGTGCCGGTCAGTTCACGGTACCAAGGGCGCGGACGCGTACTACGAGTGCTTCTTTGCTGCGGTGGACGCACCAGCCTTGCGCGAACTAGACGCTGCACTGCTTTCGGCCCTTCCGGCGAACGACATCGTGCATCGCCGCTGGCTGGAGCGAGTTCCGAAATACCTGCGCGAAGCTCGGTCTGGAGGCCGCTGGATCTGGCTCAGCGACAAGGAACTCGAATCGCTCGCTGAGACCGGCCTCAGTCCTGGGCAACAGCCTGGAGCCTTGCCCAAAGCGCTTTGACGCCTGCCTCGCCTTTGTTGGCAGAAACAGCCAGCACTTCATCCACCTCGTGCTCGCGCTTCAACGCGGCAATGCTCTTGGCCAGCGCATTGCCGCCAAGCCGGTCAGACTTCGTTCCTACCACCAGAAACGGCCTCTGCGTCTGCTTGAAAAAGTCGATCAACTGCTTGTCGCTCGGCTGCGGCGGAATGTTGGTATCTACCAGACAAACGCCCAGCGCCAGCGTCTCGCGCTCAGCCAAATACGGCTCGATAAACTTGGGCCACTCCGCCGAGATAGACTTCGATATCTTCGCGTATCCGTATCCGGGCAGGTCGGCGAAGATCATGGTTGGCCTTTGTTTCTTCTTCTCGCCCACGCCCTCGTGCAGCGCGAAAAAGTTGATTGCCCGTGTCCGTCCGGGCGTCGACGATGTGTGCGCCTGCTTCGACCCCAGCAGCGCATTGATTAGCGACGACTTGCCCACGTTCGATCGCCCCAGGAACGCAATCTCCGGTGCGCCAAACGTCTTCGCCTCGGTTGGGAAGTGCGCCACATCCGTCGCAGACAGAAGAAATACCGGGGTCAGTCGCATCGCTCCAGTCTAGTTCATTCCATGTGCAATCATCGTTAACAGGAGTCCGTTCGCAATGTCGCTTCAGTCACTGCCCCGTACCTTTCGCCACCACATGCTGCAGGAGATCTACGAGCAGCCCGCGGCCATCGCCCGCACGATCGAGCATTACCTCGATCTATCAGGAGACGTGCCTGCCTTCCGTGAGGAACCGCTTTCCGCCGTGGCTGCGCTGTTCCGGCAGCATCCCGACCTTGTCATCGCGGCCAGCGGCTCCAGCCGCCACGCCGGCCTCGCCGCCGAAATCCTCCTCGAAGACCTCGCCGGGCTGCTCGTCGATGTGGAGTATGCCAGCGAATACGCCTGCCGCTCCGTGCATGTGCGCCGCCATCCCGATAATCCCAGCCCGATCCTCGTGCTCTCGCAATCTGGCGAGACAGCGGACACGCTCGCCGCCCTGCGCGAGGCCAAGCGGCGTGGTCATCCGACCATCGCTGTGACCAATGTCCATAACTCGACCATGGCCCGCGAAGCGACCGTGGATCTTGCAACGCTCGCCGGCGTCGAACTCGCTATCCCGGCCACCAAGAGTTTCACGACCCAGCTCGCGCTGATCGTCATTCTCGCGCTGCTGGCCGCCCGTGAGCGCGGCGCGCTGCTTGACGATGACATCGAGGAGCGACTGGAAGCGCTCGCGGGCGTCTCCACGGCGATCGCCGCGCAACTTCCCGGATGGGAACGCGCCATTGCTGCGCTGGCGCCAACGTACTCCGACGCCCGCACATTCCTCTATCTCGGTCGAGGCGTCCACTACGCCATCGCCCGCGAAGGCGCTCTGAAGCTCAAAGAATCTTCCTACCTGCATGCGGAAGGCTATCCCAGCGGCGAACTCAAGCACGGCCCCAACGCGTTGGTGTCGCCTGAAGTTCCGCTCGTCGTGCTGGCCACGGTCGACAGCGACGATCCCGAATCGATGCTGCGCTATGAGAAGACTGTTTCGCTGCTCTACGATATGCGCGAGCAGGGCGCGCGAGTTCTGGCGCTGGCAAATGCCGGCGATTCGACGATCCAGTCGCTGGCCTCGCACACCATCCCGGTTCAGCCGGCGTCGGAGACGCTGCTGCCCATCTCTGAAGTTATCCCGCTGCAGCTCTTCGCCTACTTCATGGCCGTGCATCACGGCGTCGACGTCGACCGCCCGCGCAATCTCTCCAAGGCCGTCACGACGGAATAGAGCGGGCGCCTCCACGTGGTTACACGTGGCGGCAACAGCTGTGATACGCTGCCTGAGCACAGGCCCCCGCAATCGTCGAGTTCCCACAAAGTTCAAGCACTGAGGAGATTTGTCATGCCCGCCGACAACGTCACTGAAGCTCCGCTGAATCCCGGCCTCGTCTTTGAGATGGTGAATGCGCACCAGAAGACGGCGGCTCTCAACGCCGCCATCGAACTCGACGTCTTCCGCGCCGTCGGCGATGGACCGGGCGACGCGGCTTCGATTGCGCAAGCACTGCGCGTCTTCGGAGCGTGGCATCCGCATCCTGTGCGATTCCTGGTCATCAACGGCATCCTGACAAAAGAGAACGGCCACTACAAGCACACGCCAAGCAGCGCCGCATTTCTTGACCCGCGTTCTCCCGCGTGCATGGCATCGGTCGCACAGTTCATGAGCAATCCAGGAATGCTACGAGTCTTACGCGCATCTGACCGAGGTGGTGCGCAACGGGCGAACGCGTCTGCCGGGCACTGGAACAGTCGAGCCGGAGAATCCGATCTGGGTGGAGTTTGCAGAGAAGATGGCTCCGATGATGGGACCGATGGCTGCACCGCTGGGCGAGGTTGTGATGGACGGACGTAGCGGTCCCATGCGCGTGCTCGACATCGCTGCGGGTCACGGCCTGTTCGGCATCGAGATTGCCAAGCAGAATCCCCAGGCGCGGGTTACCGGACTCGATTGGACGCCGGTTCTACGTGTCGCGCTCGAGAACGCGCGCAAGGCAGGAGTGCAGGATCGCTACGACATGCTTCCCGGCAGCGCCTTCGAGGTGGACTTCGGTGGTCCTTACGACGCGGTGCTGTTGACCAACTTTCTGCATCACTTCGATAAGCCGACATGCGTGGCGTTGTTGAAGAAGGTCCACGGATCGCTGAAACCGGGCGGTCGCGCTGCAACGCTGGAGTTCGTGCCCAACGAAGACCGCGTTTCGCCGCCGATGCCTGCGGCGTTCAGCCTGATTATGCTGGTCACGACCGCGGCAGGCGACGCCTACACGTTGAGCGAACTCACGGCCATGTACAGCGAGGCAGGCTTCAAGGACATCAACGGTCATCCAATCCCCAGGAGCCCGCACACTATCGTTATCGGCACAGCGTAAGTGACGGTCGGCACCGCGCCACGTTTTCAGCGGAACTAACCTGTAGAGTCGCATCTGCAGGACCGCGGAGCCATGGCCACAGCTGCACAACTCGACGTCGGCATTGCAGTCGCGGAGACTCCGCAGGCTGCGGTGCCAGCCGGTGAATCCATGGATTGTTGCCATTTCGGTGATGCTGGCGACGTTCATGGAGGTGTTGGATACTGCGATCGCCTCGGTGGCGCTTCCTTACATTGCTGGTTCGCTGGCAGCGTCAAACTCCGAAGCGACTTGGGTGCTGACCAGCTATCTGATCGCCAACGCTGTGATTCTGCCGGCCAGCAACTGGTTTGCGCTGCGCTTTGGGCGCAAGCGCTTTCTGATGTCGTGCGTGGTGCTGTTTACGGTTGCCAGCTTCTTCTGCGGCGCCGCGCCAACGCTGGAACTGCTGCTGATCGCCCGAATTCTGCAGGGCGCTGGTGGCGGAGCGCTGCAACCGCTTTCGCAGGCGATCTTGCTGGAGAGTTTTCCTCCGGCCAAGCGCGGAGCTGCAATGGCTCTCTTCGGATTCGGTGTTGTGGTCGCGCCTGTGCTTGGGCCAACACTCGGCGGTTGGCTGACGGACACGTACAGTTGGCGCTACGCCTTCTACATCAACATTCCAGTCGGCGCGCTGGCGCTCTACATGATTGGCCGGTTCGTTCACGATCCTCCATATGTACGCAACGCCAAGATTGGTCCGTTCGACAACCTCGGCTTCGGCTTGCTGATTCTTTGGACCGGATGTCTGCAAGTGATCCTTGACAAGGGACAGGAAGACGACTGGTTCAGTGCGGTCTGGATTCGCTGGGCGACGATGATCCTCGGCATCTCGCTGTTCTGGTTTGTGCGGCATTGCTGGCGCAAGCGCGATCCGCTGGTAAATCTGCGCGTGTTGCGCGACCGCAACTTCGCTGTTGGCTGTTTGCTCATCTTCCTGCTCGGCTTCACCATCTACATCACCATCTCGATCCTGCCGTTGTTCTACCAGGAGGTTCTCGGTTACACCGCGCTGACTGCGGGAATTGTTGTCGGGCCGCGCGGCATCGGCTCGATGCTTGGATTGCCGGTGATCGGCGTAATCAGCCACAGGATCGACAATCGATACGCGGTCAGCGCTGGATTCATCGCATTCGGCATCTGCACGCTTTATTTCTCCTTTGTCGATCTGTCGATCAGTCCGGTTACGCTGCTGGTGCCGATTGTGCTGACCGGCTTCGCGCTGAGTTTCGTGTTCGTGCCGATCTCGAGCATGGCAATCTCGACGTTGAGCAACGAGAACATGGGCAATGCGACCTGCGTGTTCAACCTGCTGCGCAACATCGGCGGGTCGATTGGGATTGCGATGGCGCAGACGTTTCTGATCCGCCGGACGAACTTCCACGAGGCGCAACTGGCATCCGATCTTCCACGAACGAGCTTTCGGCTGCAGCAGCAGATGCATACAGCAGGACCATATCTTGCGCGGCATTTTGGCGCTGCGGCGGGACAACGCGCTGCGCTTGGAATGACGTACCGGCAACTGGAGCAGCAGGCGCTGCTGCTTTCGTTCGTCGATGTTTTTCGCTACACGGCACTGGTGGCGTTCCTTTCGGCGATTGTGGTTTGGCTCTTTCATAAAGTGAGCCATCGTGAAGACGGCTCGGTGCAGATCGGGCATTAGAACGGAGGCCATTCCACGGATTGGCCTTCGAACAGGGAAGAGCATTTTTCGACGCGGTACTCGCCGTCGTGGACTGCGATGACGCGCGGCTTTCCGGTCGGGCTTGTGCTCCAGAGGGAACATCCGGCGTAGGCTCCGTCTTTGCGGACGATGTAATACTCCATGTCCAGCAGGCGGATTTTGGCCATGTCGCCGTTGTAGTTGCGGACGATGCGGCGGAGCGTTTCCATGCCGGCGTCGCGCGGGCTGAGGCCCTGGCGCATGAGTTCGACGATGGTGTGCGCACCGGCGACCTTGATGTTCTCCTCGCCGGAACCGGTTGCGCCGGCTGAGCCGACGTCCTGGTCGGTGTAACAGCCCGCACCGATGATGGGCGAGTCGCCCAGGCGTCCGGGAAGCTTCCACGCCAGGCCGGAAGTGGTGGTTGCGCCGGAGATTTCTCCTTTGGAGTTGAGCGCGGAGACGTGGATGGTTCCGGTCGATGGCCAGAGGACCTGTTCGACGGCGAACTGGCGGTTGGCTGCGGGAATGTCGAGGTCGGCAGCCATCTGCGCGAGTTTTGTGGCGCGGGCGCGGATGGTTTCGGCCCATTCGGGCGTGGGATGGCGGGGGATTGCGCCGGGACTTGAGCTGCGACTGCGGGCCGTGCAGGTCCATGGTCGGCTTGGGCGGCGGATGTCCTGCGTAGGGATCTTTCCACTGCGGGCTCGACAGGCCCGGACCCCACCAGTCCATCTGCGAATTGCCTTCCTTCCACAGCATCCAGACTTTGCGGGCGTCGTCGGTGAGGAGGTTTTCGGTGGGGAAGCCGAGGTCGACGGCGAAGCGTTCCGCGCCTTTGCCGACCAGCATGACGTGCGAGGTGTGCTCGAAGACTTTGCGGGCGACGAGGCAGACGTTCCTGATGTTCTGGACGCCGCCGACCGAGCCTGCTGAGCGCGACGGCCCGTGCATGCAGCAGGAGTCGAGTTCGACGATGCCTTCCTCGTTGGGCAGGCCGCCGAGGCCGACGCTGTGGTCTTTGGGATCGTTCTCGCGGCCGAGGCAGACGAGGTGCGCGGCTTCGAGCGTGTCGGCGCCGTCGGCGAGCATTTGCCAGGCTTCCTGCACGGTGTTGTCGCCGGTGACACGGGTGACAATGACGGGCTTCGCGGGCGGCTTGAGCTGTTTGACGGCTTCGGCGGACTGGGCTTGAGTATCTGACGCAGTTGCGATGCCGGCAGCTGTGAGAGCTCCGAGTGAGAGGAAATCGCGGCGTGTGGCCATGGTCGGGATGCTAGCAGGAATTGGCGGGAGGATTCGCAGATTCCGAATCGCCCAAGACTGGGGCGGGCTGACGTTGCTGAGGGATCTAACGATATCCCCCTCCCCCCCGAATATGGTCTTGGCGAGAAGTTACTTTTTTTGTTGGACTTACGGCGAGGCTATACCCACAGGATTGTGATTCAATTGGAGTTGGAGCTAAAATCGTCAAACAAAATGACTTGCTGGGTGGGTTTCGGGTGTAGTGAATGAAAAACCGGCGGCACGCGGATGTTTGCGTGCGGGTGTGGATGAACATTTTCCACCTGCGGCCTTGAAGTTCGGCAGGCTCCAGGTCCGGTCCGGGTTCTACTGGACACGACTCTGGGCTCTGTTTGGCCCTTCTTTTAATTATAGATGGGGTGTCAAGCGCGCCGGTGGAAATCTGGGTGTTTATTGGTGGTTCGAGGTTCTAGTCTTTGGGCGATTCGAGGGTATACACCCCACCCGTCCGCAAAGGCGCGTACGGATGGGGCACCCGAGGATTGGAAGGTATGCATCCCCACCCGTCCGCAAAGGCGGGTACGGATGGGGCACCCGAGGATTGGAAGGTATACATCCCCACCCGTCCGCAAAGGCGCGTACGGATGGGGCACCCGAGGATTGGAAGGTATGCATCCCCACCCGTCCGCAAAGGCGCGTACGGATGGGGCACCCGAGGATTGGAAGGTATACATCCCCACCCGTCCGCAAAGGCGCGTACGGATGGGGCACCCGAGGATTGGAAGGTATACATCCCCACCCGTCCGCAAAGGCGCGTGCGGATGGGGCACCCGAGAATTGGAAGATATACATCCCCACCCGTCCGCAAAGGCGGGTACGGATGGGGCACCCGAGGATTGGAAGGTATACATCCCCACCCGTCCGCAAAGGCGCGTACGGATGGGGGCACCCGGCGTTTGTGGTTGGCTGGAATTTGCCCGCAGATACGACCGCTGCGATTGCATTCGAAAATAATTCTTGAAGCAGCACGTTGGCGAGGCTAAGCTTCCCTCAAAAGACTGCGTGGGCCCATATTTTCCGAGATTCTGAAGCATGAGGCATTTATGGCATTTTTTGTGCGTCTGTTGAAGGGCGTTATCGATTGGCTGCTTCGACGGTGGGACACGAATTTGAGTTCTTCGGATATCGAGGAGCTACAAGCCGCGGAAGGTCCTGTTCAAGAGCTTTCGGCGGCCATCGGGGTTCTGGGCAGGATCAGGGCTGGTCATCGCTTCAACGAAGCGATTTCCCGCGTTGAGAAGTACGAGGGCGGTACGGTTGGCCTGCTTGAGCTGTACCGAATGGTAAAACCCCCATCGCTGGTATGGTTCGCGCAGCATTTGGAGGACGCGAGGCCGTCGAATACCGGGGGGGCAGAGGTTAGCACGGCCTTCCGCGTAACTGACCCTGACAATCCCCTGAACTACAAGGATTTTTATTGGTTTGACGAAATACCGGATGAAATCCGGAGTGAGTCGGGGCAGGTTTTCAGAACTCGGCTTGACCGGGTAAAAGTCGTTGCCACGGTTGCCGCACAAGGGAGTTCCTATGCCACAGCCAGATACTGAGGTCGTGGTTTGGAGCAACGAACTGCGCTTCAAATTGAGAAGCGTCCCTGCGGATCAACGTATTCCTTTCGTCCAGGGAGAGTTGGCTAAGTTGCCTGAGCCTCCGCGCAATATGTATACACTTCTTTTCGTCCTGGGGGTAGATATGGAGCAGTCGCAACGGAAGGATCGCAAGTTTCTAATTGTGGCAGCGGCGGTAACGTTTCTTTATATTGCAGCGATCCCATTCCTGGCACCGAATCCGACGGTCTCCCAGATGTTCATATTCCGACTGATCGCGTCTATTCTGGCCGGTGTCTCCGGGGCATTTCTGCCCGGCAGCGCGGGATTTAATCTCAAAGGATCGGCGTTCACAATCAAGGCCACATCCGCATTCGCTTTTGCCCTGATTGTTTACCTGGTCAATCCACCTGCGTTACTGTCCCGCAATTAGAACGATGGGTTAGGATTTGGATGTGGGTTCTAAAGGAGGAAGTGGATGAGTCTGGCGAGTGAGCGGGAGCCTTGGGTGGATCGGTGGTGGCCGCTGTTGGTGATTGGGTTTGGGTTGATTTTTGTGTCGGTGCTTATTTCGTTTAAGCCGGGGATTTGAGGCAGCGAATGTTTGAGGGGCGCGAATAGGAGAGAGCCCGGGGCTAAAGCCCCAAGTTTTCCTTGGTCTTGTTCGTGGGGTTGAAGCCCCACGCTAATCCCGAAAAGCAAATACGGAGATTCTGACTCTTCGAGTCAGAATGACGGCGGGAATACGCTCAATGACGGCGGGGAGTGGCGCTGAATGACGGTATAAAGTGCGCCGAATGACGGCATAAAGTGCCTGAATGACGGTGTGGGTGCCTCATAGCGTGATGCCGGCGGATTTGTAGACTGCTTCGAGGGCGAGTTGGTCGGCGAGACCTTCTTCGCCGGGAGTGTCAGGCGTGCGGTCGTGGAGGATGCAGTCGGAGAAGTGGTCGACCTGACGGGCGAACTGCATGGGATCCTTCTCGGTGCTGGGGATATCGACGTCGATCCAGGGCGCGCCGTCGCGGGGTTCTGAGGCGTAGCGGCCGAAGAGGTGCTGGCCCTGGTAGGTGAGGGAAGTCATCTGCAGAAATCCCCAGGGGCCGTGGGCGCGCCAGTAGCCGCCGAGGTCGACTCCGTAGCTGGCTGCGCCGGAGGCGAGCGCGCCGGAGGGGAAGCGGGCGAGGTACTGGACGTTCTCCTCGACTTGGTTGAAGCGGCCGTCGTGGTCGGGGGTGGAGATCATGGCCTGGAAGCCGGTGGGCTCCTCGCCGGTAAGCCAGCGAAAGATGTTGAGCGAGTAGACGCCGTGGTCGAGCATGGGGCCACCGCCGCCGAGCGCCTTGGTGAGGCGCCATTCGCCGGCGCGCATGTTGGAGCCGTGATTGCAATCCATTGACTGGATGAGGCCGAGCTTGCCGCTACGGATGATTTCGAGGGCTTTGAGGTGGGTGGGCTCGTAGTGCAGTCGGTAGGCGATCATCAGCTTGACGTGGGCGGCGCGGCAGGCTTCGATCATGCGGCGGCACTGGGCGGAGGTGACGTCCATGGGCTTCTCGCAGAGGACGTGCTTGCCGGCGCGTGCGGCGCGGATGGTGTATTCGGCGTGCATGCTGTTGGGCAGCGCGACGTAGACTGCGTCGACGGCGGAGTTGGCAGCGATGCGGTCGAAGTCTTCGTAGGAGTAGATGGAGGTGGTGGGGACGTTGTACTGTGGCGGCGATGCGTTGGGCCTTGTCGCGATGGCCGCTGACGAGGGCGGTGATGCGGGAGTGCTGGGAGATTGCGGTGCCTGCCATGAAGTGCGTAGCGATGCGGCCAAGCCCGATGACGGCATAGCCGACGCGGTGGGTATCGGTCGCGGCTGGCTGGGCCAGAGCGTTTGGGAGCCAGCGTGAGGCAATCCCGAGGGCGCTCATCCTGGCGAAGTCGCGGCGGGAGTGGGGCATGAAGATTCCTTGGGTGGTGCGCGGGGTGTCGATCTCGGCCGTCTGGCTGCGAACTAATATACCGGGGTTGCCGCGGGACCGGCATACTACCAAGTGCCGAACTTGGAGCGGGGGTATCCGAATTGTGTGTCGATTGGTAACGCGTGTGGGTTAGACTCCGGCAAGGTGGCCAACATGAAGATGACGCGAATGGTTATGATTGGGCTGGCGGGATTGTTATTTGCCGGCTATGCGGGACGGGCACAGACCGCTGCGGTGGCAGCCCCGACCTACGTGGACGAGAACACGCCGGACCCGGCTCCGCTGAAGCTGCGGGAATTGGATGGGGTGGTGCGCGGCCTGGGGGGCGAATCGATGTCGATGGCGTCGGTTGCGCTATTTACCGAGCAGGGGCACGAGCTGGTGGCGAGCACGACAAGCGACAAAGATGGCAAGTTCAAATTCAATAAAGTAGACAAGGGCTCGTACCGGGTGGTGGTGCGCGTGGCCGGACTTTGCCCTGCGAATGTGCCGATCGTGCTGGAGGGATCGCTGCTGGCGCACCACAAGCTGGTGGTGACGATGCGAGCGAAGGATATCGATACCTGCAGCTACGGGACGACGAAATAAGTACGTCGCACCGATCTGGACGCTTCGGTACTTCGTACCGTTCTGGACGCTTCGCGTGAAAGACGATGGCGAGTGCTACTGCTTGGCGAGGTCGAAGACTTTCTCCATGGGCGCCCAGCGGCGGACGGGGTTGGCGCCTTCGGGGACGGCCTGGAAGTTGGCCATCAGGGCTTCCCACTCCATGACCCTGGGATTGGCGGTGTCCATCGCGGCCTTCTTCTCGAAGGAGAAGCTGTCGCTGACGTCCATGATCATGAACATGCGGGTGCCGAGCAGGTAGATCTCCATGTTGGTGACTCCGGAGTCGAAGAGGCTGTCGCGAATCTCGGGCCAGATTTTTTCGTGGTGGCGCTTGTATTCGGCAATCTTGGCGGGGTCGTCCTGCAGGTCGAGGGTGAGGCAGTGGCGTGGCATATCTCTCCGTTGGCGAGTCAGCGATGGGTCATCGGCCATACTACCAAAGAGGGCGGAGAAATCGATGGAACCTACGTCACTGATTGGGTGGAGACAGCGGGTTTAGCCTTACAGACTGTATCGCAATCGCGTGAGCATCAAGACAGCGAAGTGAATGGGGAAGCGGAGCAGTACTCACCCAATGGGCAGAGCGGTCAGGTGGATGCGGGGAGACTCGCAGGGCTTCTATGCGCCTCTGCACGTGGCTGTTGGCGGCCGGGTGGCTGGTGGGTTTCGCGCGGGCGCAGACGCAGATTGTGCTGCCTTCGGCGATCGTCTTCGATGCGCAGGGCAATCTTTATTTTGCCGATGCCGGAAAACACTTGGTGGGCAGATTTTCGACGGCGGGAGTGATCACGGCCGTTGCCGGCAATGGGGTGCAGGGATTTGGCGGGGACGGTGGGGCGGCGACGGCTGCCGAGTTGGACTCGCCGGGTGGATTGGCGATGGACGCGGCGGGGGACTTGTTCATCGCGGACACGCACAACCATCGCGTGCGCGAGGTTGCGGCGGTTTCGGGGATCATTACGACGATTGCGGGGACTGGGGTTGCGGGTTTTTCGGGCGATGGAGGCGCGGCGACTGCGGCGCGGCTCGACCTGCCTACCGGCGCTTGCGGTTGATGTTGCGGGCAACGTGTATGTGGCGGACACGGGTAATCATCGCGTACGCAGGATAGCTGCGGGCACGGGCGTGATTGCGACGGTGGCGGGCAATGGTGTCGAGGGATTCGCGGGCGATGGCGGGATTGCGACGGCATCGGCGATCGATTCGCCTAATGGATTGGCGCTGGATGCTGCGGGCGACTTGTTTATTGCGGACACGCATAACGGGCGTGTGCGCGAGGTGAGCGCGGCGACGGGGATCATCTCGACCGTGGCGGGGGTTGGGGGTGGGCAGGCGTTCAGTGGCGATGGCGGAGCGGCTAGCGGTGCGGGCCTGGCTCTTCCGCGCGGGCTGACGATCGATGGTGCGGGAAATATCTACATTGCGGACAGCGCTAACCAGCGTGTGCGGCGGATCTCGGCTGCGGGCACGATTACGACCGTTGCGGGGCAGGGGACTGAGGCTTTCGCCGGGGATGGCGCGCCTGCGGTGGCGGCTAGCCTGGATTCGCCGCGCGCGGTTGCGATTTCGCCTGGCGGTCTTTTGACGCTGGCCGACAGCGGCAACCAGCGTATACGCCAGCTCGACGCGCTGCCCGCGCCGGGGCCGGATATTCATGAAATTGCCGCGGTTGGGAGCGTTGCAGCGGATACGCTATCGCTTAACGGGCCTGCTGTGACCGTGTACGGAAGCGGTGCGGTGACGGCGACTGTGAGCGCCGGTGCGAGTGCGACTGGAAGCGTTACATTTCTGGATACGAGCGGAGGACAGGCGGTCACGCTTGGTACGGCGACGTTTGAGCGGCGGCTCGGCGGCTTTCAACCTCGGCGCGCTTGGCTGCGGGCGCGCACAGCCTTGTGGCGATGTATGCGGGGGATGCGAGCCATGCGGCGGCGCAGTCGGCCGCGCTGGCACTGACGGTGACACCGCTGAACGTGACGGCGACAGCCAATCCGGCGTCGATTTTGTACGGCGAGCCTGTGCCGGGGCTCAGTGGGGTTTTGAACGGGGTGCTTGCGCCAGGACGCAGGTAAGGTGACTGTTGTCTTCAGTTCGAGCGCGGCGATGATGTCACCGGTTGGGGTGTATCCGATTGGCGCGACGCTGAGCGGCAGCGCGGCCGGGAATTATGCCGTCGGTGTGACGCCGGCCAGTCTGACGATTGCGAAGGCGCCGACGCTGACGACGCTTTCCGTCTCGACGAGTGCGCCGGCCGCTGGCGCGTCGGTGACGCTGAATATCCAGGCGGCCAGCACGACCAGCGGTGTGCCGACGGGCAGCGTCACGGTGCTCGATGGGTCGACGGTTTTGTCGGTGGTCTCGCTGGCGACTGGAGGGGCGGCGTTCAGTACAAGCGCGCTTGGCTCGGGCGCGCATAACTTGAGCGCGGTGTACGCGGGCGATTCGAATTTTCTTGCAAGCACTTCGGCGACCACGAACGTCACGGTCGGCGCGGCGTCCGACTTTACGCTGGCGGCGACCGGCGCGACGACCCAGTCCGTTCCGGCGGGAAGCGCGGCTACCTTTAGCTTCTCGGTGGCGATGCAGGGCGCGGCGATGTCCAGCCCGATCGCATTGGGGGTGCAGGGAACTCCGGTTGGCGCGACCGCTTCGCTGAGCCCGGCGTTGTTGCCGCCCGGAGGTACGGTCACAAGCTTTACGTTGACGATTCAGACGCCGTTTGCGGGGCTTGACCGGCGTCCGTTCGCGCCGCGCTCTCCTCCACCCATTGGCTCGGCGGCGCTGGCACTTCTGATAGTGCCGTTTGCCGGTGCAATGTCGAAGAAGAGCAGGCGTTCGGTTCGTGTGATGGCACTTGGTGCGGTTTGCAGCTTCGCGCTGGCGATGATGGCGACTGGCTGCGGAAATCGCATCAACACCGCTCCAGAGACAGCGAACGCGAAGACTTACACAATCACGGTTACCGGCACTGCAACCAGTTCCACGGGTACGGTGGTGCAGCACTCCGCAAATGTAACTCTGCAAGTGCTGTGATTCCGCTAGCCCGGTCCCAGCATTCGCAACATGAAGAACAGAACCACGCCGGCGAAGAAGACCAGCGCCATGCGCACGCCGGGTTCGCGATTCACTTCGGGTACGAGATCGGTCGCGGCGACGTAGATCGTCACACCGGCAGAGAGAGGCAAACCGGCCTTGACCCAGGTGGGTTCCAGGTTGATGGCGAGCACCCCTAGCACCGTCGTCGCGCCCAGAAAAAGCGCCGAATTGAGCGCTGCGCGGCGTCCCTGACCACCGGCGAGCATCACGCTGGCGACCGTGAATCCTTCGGGGATTTTGTGCAGGAAGATTGCAATGAAGAGGACCCAGCCGAGCCAGGTTGAGACCACGAACCCGGAACCGATGGCAATGCCGTCGAAGAACGTGTGCGTGGCCAGGCCGAGCAGCACGGAGTAGCTGCTCTTCTTCGACAGAAATTCGTGGTGGTGCGTCTCTTCGCCGAAGTGGAAGTGCGGCACCAGCGTGTGTTCGAGCAGATGCACTCCGCAGTACCCGGCGAGGATCAGCGGCGCGGCCCAGTGCATGTTGATGGTGAAGGCCTCGGGCAGCATCTCAAGGAGAGCCGCAGACAGCATGAAGCCGGCGCCGAGTGCCACGAAGTAGCGCAGCGCCCGCGCGGAGGGCGACCGCCGCACCAGCAAAAAGCCGCCCAGGTAATCTGCGAGCCCGGCGAACAGACCGAGGGCAAGCGCCAGCCAGAATCTCGACGAGATTGAAGTGGAGTTCATCGGGGGCTAACCGCTGTGGCGAAGGTTGAGCGCGTCGCCATCTTTCACGGGAATATTTTGGACCGATGGCGTACCCGCTTGCAGCTCAACGATCGTTACGATTTTCATGTCTCATCAATTCTACCCGCGCGTCGGCTTGGTCATCGTCGCAGTTCGGCCGAGTCTCGTTAGATCGCGCCGCAATGAACTATCCTGTAAGAGACACTCCACGCGGCCGACTCGAGTCTCCTATCTGCGCTCGGCGCTACTATTGAAGGAAACAGCAAAACATGCCTCTGAATTGCGGAATCGTTGGGCTTCCCAACGTTGGTAAAAGCACGATCTTCAACGCCCTCACCTCGGCCAAGGCGCAAGCCGCGAATTATCCTTTCTGCACCATCGATCCGAACACAGGCGTGGTCACGGTGCCTGACGTGCGGCTGGAGAAGATTTCGCAGCTGATTAAGCCGAAGTCCCTGGTGCCCACCAGCATGGAGTTCATCGACATTGCAGGCCTGGTTGAAGGTGCGTCCAAAGGTGAGGGACTGGGGAATCAGTTTCTCGGCCACATCCGGTCGACGGACGCGATTCTGCACGTGGTTCGGTGCTTCGCCGATCCTGAGGTGGTTCACGTCGCCGGCGGCGTGAACCCGCTGCATGACATCGACATTATCAATACGGAGCTTCTGCTCGCCGACCTCGACACGGTAGACAAGCGGCACGCGAAGGTGGAGAAATTGTGCAAGCCGGCGAACGCCGATCACAAGATCAAGGTGGAGTTTGCGACCCTGAGCAAGCTGAAAGAGGCGCTTGAAGCGGGCAAGCCTGCTCGCACGGTGGAACTCACCGACGAGGAACTGCCATACACGCGCGATCTTCACCTGATTACGGCGAAGCCGCTGCTGTATGTGGCGAATGTGGATGAATCGGGGCTGACTGGCCACAATTCGTGGGTGGACGCGGTAGAGCAACGCGCCGCCGAGGAGCACTCCCAGGTGGTTCGTATCTGCGGCTCAATGGAGTCGGAGATTGCGCAACTCGATGCGGCCGAGCGCGATGAGTTTCTGAAAGAGATGGGGCTGGACGAGCCTGGATTGAATCGGCTGATTCACTCCGCATATCGGCTGCTCGATCTGATTACATACTTCACGGCGGGCGTGCAGGAGGTTCGCGCATGGACGATCGTGCGCGGGACGAAAGCGCCAGGCGCGGCAGGAGTGATTCACTCCGACTTCGAGAAGGGCTTCATCAAGGCCGACTGCTACCACTGCGAGGACCTCTTCAAGTACGGCAGCGAGCAGGCAGTCAAGGAAAAGGGACTCTTGAAATCCGAAGGCAAGGAATACGTCGTCAAGGACGGCGACATCCTGTTCTTCAAGTTCAATGTCTGATGCCTGCTGATTGATTCAGGCGGGTGTGGCGCTGTCTTCCATGCCCATCAGCACGACGACGCCGAGGCCGAGGAAGAGCGCCGCGCCTTCGACCTTTTCAGAGATGGGATGCAGGCGCTCGAAGTCCAGGCGTGCGGGACTGTCCGGAGCGGCGGCGTCGACATCGCCTCCGGCTGCGACGCGGTCGCGTTCCATCGCAGGCACAATCTTCCACTGCACCACCATTGTCGCGGCCAACATCCCCGCAACGCACGCAATTTCCGCCAGGAAGAGCCGGGCTGATTTGCGAGACATTACACCCCACGGTATTGCGGCAATAAAGACGAGTCCGCAGATCACCCCGATCTTTTCATTCAGGATGGCGAGGGTTCCGGCCACTACAGTCCCCGCCAGATGCGTGCTTGGCAGGACGCGGAACGCTGTCGGCGCCATCACAAACGCGAAGAAGATGAGGCCGCCGACCCATACCACCATCGACAGCAGACGCAGGACTCTGGCGAACACAATCATGCGTCCATGCTAGAGCACTTCGTGCGGTTCTCGACGCTTCGCGTAAGAACAAAAGCAGATTTCCTTCGGGGATGACAACCAACTTCTCACTAGACCAGGTCGCGGCCAATCAGGCGGCGAATGCGCTCTTTGGTCGGGGGGTGCGTAGAGAAGAGGCTGCCGATGCCGCCACCGATCAGCGGGGCGATGATGAACAGATGCGCCGTCGAAGGCGATGCCTGCAACGGAACACGCTTTGCGTAGTCCTCGATCTTCTGCAGCGCGCGCGCCAGGGCGTAGGGATTGCCGGTGGTATGCGCGCCGGTGGCGTCGGCCTCGTACTCGCGCGAACGCGAGATGGCGAGTTGGATCAAGCGTTGCCGCGATGGGCGCGACGATCAGCATCAGTAGCGCGCCGATGCCGCCGCCATCGCGATCGCGGCTGCCGCGCCCCCCGCCGAACAGTGAGGCCCAGTAGCCCATGCGCGCGATCAGCGTGATTGCGCCTGCCAGCGTTGCAGCGATGGAACTGGTGAGGATGTCGCGATTCTTTACGTGGCCGAGTTCGTGCGCCAGCACGCCTTCCAGCTCTTCGTCGGTCAGCAGGTTCAGGATGCCGTGTGTGACGGCGACCGACGCGTGCTGCGGATTGCGGCCAGTGGCGAAGGCGTTGGGCGACTCGGTTGGGATGACGTAGATCTTTGGCACCGGGATGCCGTCCTTCGCGGCCAGCCGTTCGACCACTTCATAGGCGCGGGGCAGTTGCTCGCGAGTCACAGGCTGAGCGCGGTACATCGATAGCGCGATCTTGTCGGAGTAGAAATACGCGGTGAAGTTCATCGCGACCGAGAGTACGAACGCGAGGATCATGCCGTTCTCGCCGCCGATGCGGTCTCCCACAAAGATGAGGACCAGCATCAGCGATACGAGCAGAAGTGTCGATTTAAAGGTGTTCATCGGGTCTATCGCCTGTCCGGCAACGGGCTGTCTGACGCAGCCGTAGTTGCCTTGTCCCATATTAGACGTGGCAGGCGAAAGGTTTGATGCGGCTATACAGATTCGCTGCGGTTGAGCGCGCGACGCAGGACGATGTCGAAGGCTGTTTTTTGCTCTGCGTATTGAGCTTCGGTAAGCTTGCCTGTCAGGCGATCGGTCTCCAGCTCAAGTAGCTCATCCTTCAGCGCTTGGAGGAGGGGATTTGCGCCTGCAGTGGCCGCGACCGGTGCAGCGATGGTTCGCGTGGTGAACGCGCTGGGCGCGGTAATGTCGACCGGAGGTGGCGCAGGTATTCCTGCGTCGGCAGTAGCCGGATTTGCCTTCAGCATTACGCCGGCGCCAATCGCGAGCAGTAGGCCGAGGCCTCCGAGAATTGCATATTTGTACTTCGACCAAGGATCGCCCGTGCCTTCGGGATCTATGGGTGCCCCCAGACCGCCTCCGGGACGGGGTCCGCTTGCGGCCGTCTGGCCGGCCTGAGCGCCGCCGGCGGACTGGTCGGTTGCGCTCTGCGTTCCGCTTTGGGCGTTCTCGTCCGGCAACTGGCCGGTGCCAGCGACGGTGAACAGAAGCGGCTGTCCTGCGACCGGGTTATGCGCGTCGTAGCTCTGCGAGTTGGGGTCGGGGTTGATGGGCTGGAACTGCGAGCCGCCGTCGAACTGCATCGTCTTCGGCAGCATCACGGCGACGTCGCCGGTGGGCACGGAGAGCTTGACCGAGAAGGGCAGTCTGCCGGCGTAGGGCAGCGAGTAGGCCACCTGAAAACGCGTCTCGCCGGGACGAATCGGGAAGGTGAAGGCGTAGTGTCCGCTGGCGGCATCGATGGGAATGACCTTGCTGTTAGTGGGCAGGCCGCCGGGCGAGCTGGCCAATGACTGCTGAATCTGGGCGCCCTTGGGCAGGAAAAACTCGAAGGTGTTGCCGCCGAACTGGGTGCGCGGCGGCGCGGACGCATTCTGGATGAAGAAGTTTTCGGAGACGTTCAACGTCTTTCCGGTTGGGTCGGTTTCCGCGCGGATCACCAAGGCCTCGCCGGTGATGCCGGGGACCTTCGAAGCGGAATCGTAGACGGCTACATCGACGTTGTTGGTGGCTGGCGGAACACTCTGGAAGTAGTCGGCGCCCTTGTGCGTGACGTGCAGCAGAATCTGCCCGCCGTCCGGCGCGGCGACGTGAAAGCTGCCAGTTGCGTCTGAGGTCACTTTAGTGATTTCGTCCATACCCTGTGCGGTGTTGATGACCGCGATGGTGTCTCCGGGGGAGGGCTTGCCGGTGGTCTTGTTGGTGACCGTGCCGGTGATGGTCGCGGCGGCAGCCGAGGCGGCGACGAGGGCCATGCAAAGGACAGGCAGAAGAGTGCGGAGCGTTCTTTTCGAGGTAGTCAAGATCAGTGGGTCCAGTTCTCAATCGGTAGATTGGGGATGCGGCTGAATTCGCGTACGTTGTTAGTTATCAGGGTCAGCCCGAGTTGCAGGCAGTGTGCGGCGATCCAGAGATCGTTAGCGCCGATGATCTTGCCTCGCCGTTCCAGGTCTGCTCGAGTTTTGGCATATTGTTCGGCGACCTCCGGATGGATTGGAAGCACTGGCACAATTTGAACAAAAGTATCGAGCGCGCTCAGGCCGGCCGCGCGGCGATCGCTTTTTTCCGCACCGATTCGGAGCTCTCCGTAGCCCACCACGGATATCCCCAAATCTCCCAGACCGCACTTGGCAAAGCGAGCCATGACCTTCGGGTTACTCCGGCGGGCAATATAGATGCAAATGTCGGTGTCGAGCATGTACAGCATCCGTTACCAACCCTCTATTTCTTCCGGAGGAGGGTCTTTCCTGCCATCTGCGAAGAAGTCGTCCGGCATCGATCGAAGCGCATTGTAGGCATCCATCGGGGTTAGCTTTCTGGGCTGGCGAATGATGATGTCATCCCCCTGCCGAATCAGTTCAACCTCAGTTACCTTCAGGCGAAACTCCTTGGGAAGGCGGATGGCCTGGCTGTTTCCCGACTTGAAGACTTTGGCTATTGGCATTGGAGACTCCTGCTCCCAAGCAATGTTCCGACTAATAAAGTATACACGCTGTGTATATACATTGTTTTGCTTAGGCCCGAGCCCTGGTGCTCTTCATACCGCGGGCCATGAGGGCTTCCATCTCGGCGACGACGGCCGTCGCTTCGTCTTCGAGCGCGCGGCGTTGCTCGGTGTATTCGGCCTCGGGATACTTGCCGGCCTGGTACTCGAAGTTCAGGTCGCGGAGGTTTTCGTAGATCGCGTCCTTGCGCTCGCGCAGGTAGTCGACGCGGGTCTTGTCGGCCTGCACGAAGGGATTGCGCTCCGGCCAGAACATGTAGGCAAAGCAACCGAGGGACAACACGATTATGGCGATCAGACTCATCAGTACTCCGTTTCGCGGCGTATGCGTTCGCGCAGGGCCGCTTCCTGGGGGTCGGTCGATTCGGGTCCGGGGATCGGCGCAAAGGTGGGGCCGCCGGCCATCTGAAGCGCGCGACGCTTCCACAGCCACACCACGGCAAAGGTGCCAACCGTGGCCAGCAGGAAAACGGCCATCGGAACGATCCACGCGGCGTTGTCGAATCCGCCGCGAATGGGCGCGGCGAGGATGGTTGGCCCATACTTCGCAGCAAACCATTGCAGGATAGCCTTATCGCTTGCTCCAGTGGCGATCTGCGCGTGCAGTTCGCGGATCATGACGGGCGAGTCGGGGCAGCTGACGTGGTTGCACTCCAGCAGAATCTGGCCGCATCCGCAGGAGCACATCAACTGATGGCCGAGCCGGTCATATTGCGATCGTCCTGCACCCAGCATGACGACGGTGACGATGCAGAGCAGCGCAGTCTGGACGATCCGCGCCCAGAAGATGGGGTTGGCCACGAAGCGTTGCTGCGAGAATTGCGCGCGCTTAAGCATGGGGAACCTTTGCCAGGACGCCTGGCGCCAGGCTCGAACCGCCCGCCGGAACCAGATCTTCCTGCCTTTGCCGAACCGTTGTGCGGACCAGATTCGGCGCCAGCGCGATGAACGTCCCGAAGACCACAATCACTACGCCGATCCAAATCCAGGCAATCAGGGGGTGCAGATCGATCTTGATGATCGGGCGGCCGGTGTCGGGATTGGTGCCCTCAAAAACGGCGTAGAGATCGGACTCGGCGGTGGAGTGAATCGCCGCGACGGTCGACTGCTGCTCATGATCCGAGCCCGCAAAGTAGGTGCGCTTCTCTGGGGAAAGCTGGGTGACGACCTTGCCATTCCGGACTACATCCAGCACGGCGTAGTTGGTGTCGTACTCGGGCTTGGAATCCTGGGTAATGCTGCGGCAGATCAGTTGATACGGCCCGATCGTCATCATGTCGCCGTAGCTCATCTCCGCTCGCGCGACTGGTTGAACGCGCCGCCGGCGATGCCGATGAACATCACCACAATGCCGAAGTGAATGATGTACCCGCCATAGCGGCGAGTGTTGCGCCGGGTCAGCAGGATGATGGACGCAGAAGATGTTCTTGCCGGTCTGCGTGCGCACCACGTTGGCGCCGCGCAGAAACTCCTCGACGATGGCGGTAATCACTCCGGCGGCGAGCGTGAACGCCACCAGCGAGAACAGCGTCGACTGCATGTCGTCGCCATCGTTCCACGGCCGCACGCCGCCGATGATCAGCGCGACGGCTGCAACCGCCATCGCGATCGACGGCAGAATGAAGTTGCGCCGGATGGACCGCAGCGACGTCGAGCGCCATGCCAGCAGCGGCCCAATGCCGGTCAGGAACAGCAGGAACAGTCCGATGGGGATGTTCACGCGGTTATAGAACGGCGCGCCCACCGTGACCTTCGAGCCCTGCACATACTCGCTCAGCACCGGGAACAGCGTTCCCCACAGCACTGTGAAGCAGGCCACCAGCAGGATCAGGTTGTTGAACAGGAAGCTGGACTCGCGGCTCACCAGCGACTCCAGCTTGTTCTCCGACTTCAGATGGTCACGCTGGAAGAAGAAGGTGAACAGGCAGACCGCGAACACAATCAGGATGAAGCCGTAGAACCAGGCGCCGATGGCCGACTGCGCGAACGCATGCACCGAGCTGACCACGCCCGACCGCGTCAGCAGCGTCCCCAGGATCGTCAGCATGAAGGTGGAGAAGATCAGCCACACATTCCAGTTCTTCATCATGCCGCGCTTCTCCTGCATCATCACCGAGTGCAGGAACGCGGTCCCGGTCAGCCACGGCATCAGGCGAGGCATTCTCGACCGGGTCCCAGCCCCAGTAGCCGCCCCAGCCCAGCACGCTGTAGGCCCAGTGCGCGCCCATAAAGATCCCGCACGGTCAGGAACAGCCACGTCACCATCGTCCAGCGGCGCGTAATGTGGATCCACTTCTCGCCGGGATAGCGCATCATCAGCGCGCCCAGCGCAAACGCAAACGGCACCGAGAATCCCACATAGCCGAGATACAGCATCGGCGGATGGATCACCATCTCCGGATACTGCAGCAGCGGATTCAGCCCAGCGCCATCGGCCGCCACCGGCCCCGGCTGCGATCGGAGAACGGCGGCGCCGCGAAGTTCAGCAGCAGCAGGAAGAAGACCTGAATCCCCGCCAGGATCGACCGAAGCAAACGCCGTCAGCCGCACGTCGACCCTGTGCCGCATCCGCAGCACAAACCCATACGCGCTCAGCAGCCACGCCCACAGCAGCAGCGAGCCTTCCTGGCCGCTCCACAGCGCCGCAAACTTGTATGCCGGGTTCAGCGCGATGTTGCGTGTGCGCGAGGATGTACTCGACCGAAAAGTCGTTGGTAAACGCGGCCCAAACCAAGCGCAAACGCCGCGCAGCACAGCGACGACGAAGCTGGCGATTCCGGCGCGCCGGGCCGTCTCGCCCAGGCGGTTCCAGACGGCTTCCGGCCGGCGGGTAATGCGCAGCCCGGCAGGCGACGCGCCCCACAGAGCGAGTCCGCCAACAACAAAGTTGTAAACAGTGAGGACGAGAGCCAAGGAGCAGACAAAAGCTCCCGAACTCCGGCATGGGGTGTGAAGTCATCGCACTGCCATTCTCGCAGATATGCGGGCCAGTTATTGCTTGTGACACCCATCACACAGCGGATGTTCGGGCGATATCCGGTACGCGGAAATCCTTCAGGCTGCAGCCCTCTTGCTCGTCTGTTCGATCAGGTAGCGCAGGTGGCGAGCAGCAGGTCCGGCGAGAGCGGCTTCAGCAGAAACTGCACATTCAGCCCCGCATACTCCTGCTCCGCCTCTTCCAGGCCGCTGATCACCATCACCGGCAGATGGGGCTGAGTCTTCCGCAACTCGCGGACGAACTGCGAGCCGCTCATGCCCGGCATGATGTGGTCGGTGATGACCAGCGCTGATCTCGGCAGGGAAGTCGTCGTCCTGAAACTGCTCCAGCGCCCGCACAGGATTCAGCGCCGCGATCACGAAGTACCCGGCCCGCCTCAGGATGGTCTGTCGAGTCGCGGCCTGGATCGCATTATCGTCGATCAGACAGGATGGCTGGCATTGCCGAGGGTCAGTTGCTGGTTATCCTTCATCATGAATTCCACTGGCCCGCCTGCATTGAGTACCTCGCATTGTTTCTAGTACAGTCACCCTTTCGGCTGTGCACACGCCTGCTCGCTGCTGTTATGATGCGGATGTTGCTTCGCACGTTTGCCTTGGCATGCAAATTCTTTTTGCTTCCGTCAATTCGTCTGTAAACAGCTGTCAGCATGGACGCAATCCGATTCAGAACTGGACTCACCCAGCCCAAACGTTTACAGTTGCCCCGGGAAAGTTTATTCCCCGTCACATCGTTCAAAAAGTGTTCGCCGACAAGGATAGCCCAAAGTGAATCATCACGTACATCGACTGGCTCATCATGCTGGTCTACTTCGTCTTCGTGCTGGGCATCGGCTTCGCCCTCAAGCGCTACATGCGCACCACCAACGACTTCTTCCTCGCCGGGCGCTCCATCCCCGCCTGGGTCTGCGGCCTGGCCTTCATCTCCGCCAACCTGGGCGCCCAGGAAGTCATCGGCATGGGTGCCTCCGGCGCCAAGTACGGCATCGTCACCAGCCACTTCTACTGGATCGGCGCCATCCCCGCCATGTGCTTCGTCGGCATCTTCATGATGCCCTTCTACTACGGCTCGAAGGCCCGCTCCGTCCCCGAATACCTGCGCATGCGCTTCGACGAGAAGACCCGCGCCGTCAACGCCTTCTCCTTCGCCATCATGACCGTCTTCTCCTCCGGCATCTCCATGTACGCCATGGCCCTGCTCATCCAGACCCTCGGCCTCTTCCACGGCATCATGCCCGACGCCTACATCTTCCACGTCTCTATCATTCGTCTCCGCCGTCATCGTGCTCGGCTACATCTTCCTCGGCGGCCTCACCAGCGCCATCTACAACGAAGTCCTGCAGTTCTTCCTCATCGTCGCCGGCTTCGCTGCCTCTGGTCTGGATCGGCCTGCGCAACGTCGGCGGCTGGCAGGGAATCAAGCACACCCTGCCCGCCAACATGACCCACTCCTGGCAGGGCATGGCCCACGCCACCACCAACACCCTCGGCGTCGAGTGGGTCGGCCTCGCCATGGGCCTCGGCTTCGTCCTCAGCTTCGGCTACTGGTGCACCGACTTCCTCGTCGTCCAGCGCGCCATGGCCGCCGACTCCGAAGACTCCGCCCGCCGCGTCCCGCTCATCGCCGCCATCCCCAAGATGTTCTTCCCGTTCCTGGTCATCCTGCCGGGCCTGATCGCCGTCTGCGTCACCTCGCACATGGCAAGCAGTCGCCGGTCAACCGCGACCTCGGCCGTGCGTACGCAATCGTCCATACGCCGGCAGCGCGCCGCTTCCCGCTCGATGAGGCCCACCCCCACGGCATCATCCCGGTCAAGACCGACCCCATCACCGGCGCAGCCAGTCCTCGACGCCGACGGCACGCCCGTCTACAACTACAACCTCGACCATCCCCGTCATGCTGCTGCACTTCTTCCCCACCGGAATCCTCGGCCTCGGCCTCACCGCGCTGCTGGCCAGCTTCATGTCCGGCATGGCCGGCAACGTCACCGCCTTCAACACCGTCTGGACCTACGACATCTACCAGGCCTACATCAACAAGAAGGGCACCGACGCCCACTACCTCTGGATGGGCCGAATGGCCACCATCGGCGGCATCGTCCTCTCCATCGGCGCCGCCTACGCCGTCACCAGCTTCAACAACATCATGGACGCGCTCCAACTGGTCTTCTCCATCGTCAACGCGCCGCTGTTCGCCACCTTCCTGCTGGGCATGTTCTGGAAGCGCACCACCGGCCACGCCGCCTTCACCGGCCTGCTCTCCGGCACCGCTCGGCGCACTCATCCATCACGGCCTCACCCTCCCCTGGCGACGCCGTCCCGGCATCCACGGCGGCTGGATCCCGTCGTCCACCACTACCCCAGCGACATGGCGCAGAACTTCTGGACCGCCATCTTCGCCTTCTCCGTCAACGTCGTCGTCACCGTCGCCTATCGCCTCGTCACCAAGCCGCGCCCCGAACCCGAACTCGTCGGCCTCGTCTACTCGCTCACCCCAAACCCGTCGAAGCACACCTGGAGTGGTACCAGAAGCCCGCAACGCTCGCCATCGCCGTGCTTGCATGTCTGCGTGGTCCTCAACCTCGTCTTTGCCTAGCGGGCTCGGATCGCAGATCGCTATCCCGCGATCTGCGCTTCGACTACAACAATTGGGCAATAACGCAATTCAACAAATCCTGAGTTAACTGGAGCTTTATGGGACTCGATATTCGCATCCCTCTCGGCCTTATCTTCCTCATCATCGGAGGAATCATGGCCCTGTTCGGCATCTTTACCCACGGCGACGCCGCGCTCTACGAGAAATCGCTCGGCGTCGACCTCAACCTCACCTGGGGCTGTCTCATGTTGTCTTCGGAGCCATCATGTTCTTCGTCGGCAAGCGCCAGAAATGGCAGGATGACCCGGTAACTCCGCGCCCCTGGGAGAACGATCCCAAACTGAAACCCAGACACTAACCTATGCATATTGAATATCGGGTTACCGAAAAGGATTACCGTCTGCGACGCATGCTCGCCATGCGCAAACGTTCGACCATGTCCGCCGTGGAGTATTACGTTCCCTATCTCTTCGCCATCCTATGGGTCGCCGCCAGCTTGATCCCGGCCTATCTCCATCCGGACGAGGACCTCGACCTGCTGCTGACCCTGGGCATCGTGCCGATCATCATGGGCTTCCTGGTGCTGCGGCGAAAGACCATCAAGCGGTGAGTACAAGAAGATGAAGAGCTTTCATCTGCTCCAGGCGCTCGACTGGACTCGAATGGGCTTCGCCTTGTGACCACCGCAGGAACGACCAGATCGGCATGGACCTCTACGACGAGATTCGTCGAGGACCAGAAATCCTTCATCATGTTCCTTACCGGAACCACGGCTATTCTGCCCATTCCAGAAGCGTGACCTGACCATCGCGCAGATCGATGAGCTTCGCTCTCTGCTGGCCGCGCGTCTGCCCGAGAGTGCAGCCAAAGAACCAGCCGCAAAGTGAGGTTTCCGCGCGGACTGTCATCGCCGCGCCGGGACCACATACAGCAGCACCGCAAAGTAGTGCGCGACGCTGCCTGCCATCACAAATACATGCCATAGCGCATGGAAGAAATGCAGGCGGTCGTTCGCAAAGAAGACGATCCCCAGCGTGTAGGCCAGGCCGCCCGCTGCCAGCCACACCATTCCATGCCACGAGATCGCGTGCAGCAACGGACGCAGCGGCGACCACCACGCACCACCCCATCAGCAGGTACACCGTCGCCGACGCAGCCGGAAATCGCCCCACCGCAAGGCTCTTGAACACCACTCCCGCGATTGCCAGGCCCCACACCACGCCGAGCAGCGTCCATCCCGCCGCTCCGCGCATCGACACCAGCATGAACGGCGTATACGTTCCCGCAATCAGCAGGTAGATTGCCGAGTGGTCCAGCACATGAAACACATGCCGCGCTCGTGTCCTCACCAGCGAGTGGTAGAGCGTCGAGCAAAGATACACCAGAATCAGCGTCGCCCCGTAAATCGAGCAGCTGACGACCACCCACGCATCCCCGCGCGTCGACAGCGACGATCAGATACACCGCTCCGGCCAGCGCGAACGCCGCTCCCACGCCATGCGTGATCGCGTTCGCCAGTATGTCGCCCAGCCGGTATTCCGCTTGCACGGCATGCAAATCCGTACTCCGCCGACGCCGGTTCACATCTCGCGTGTCCGTGCGCACGCTGATCTTCACTCATTCTGTACAGTGACGCTTCTTCCACCGCCCCAACCTTGCGATAATCAAAGTATGAAGCGCCGCACAATCGGGCACTACGAGTTCATCCGCAAGATCGGCGCGGGTGGCAGCGGCGTCGTCTATCTCGCCACCGACACGCTCCTCCAGCGCCCCGTCGTCCTCAAGCTGCTCAAGCGCGGCGCCTCAGTCGTCGGAGCAGATGCGCACCACCCAGCTCCGCGAAGCCCGCCTCGCCTCCGCCATCGACCACCCCAACGTCTGCGCCATCTACGACGTTGGCGAAGCCCCGTCCGAGTCGGCGGCGGCGAAGAGGAAGCCTACATCGTCATGCAGTACATCCCCGGCAAATCCCTCGACAAGGTCATCGCCGAAGGCCCCGCCAGCCTCCAGCTCGTCCTCTCCGCCGGCATCCAGATCGCCGACGGACTCTCCGCCGCGCATCAGCTCGGCATCTTCCATCGCGACCTCAAACCCGCCAACGTCATGCTCACCGACGGCGGCCTGATCAAGATCCTCGACTTCGGCCTCGCCCGCCAGCTCAGCCGCGACGAAGCCGACTTCGACCCCGCCAGCCCCGGGCCGCCACACGCCGCCTCCGCCCAGAGGCCACCTACACCGCCAGCGGCGGCACCATCGCCTACATGGCGCCCGAGCAGTTCGTCACCGGCCGCTCCTCCGTCCAGTCCGACGTCTTCGCCCTCGGCCTGATCCTCTACGAACTCGCCAGCGGCCGCCATCCCTTCCACCGCCCCGACGCGCCTGAGTTCCAGACCATCCGCGCCACCCAGTTCGCCGACCCGCCCAACCTGCGCGAGATCGTCCCGGACCTGCCCGTCGAACTCGAATCCGTCATCCTGCGCTGCCTGGAAAAGCAGCCCTCCGCGCGCTTCGCCTCTGCCGCCGACGTGCGCGAAGGCCTGCGCACTGTGATGAAGGCGCTGCAGCTCGACTCCGTCGGCATGCCCGGCGACTCCATCTCGCAGCTCCCCGCGCAGGGCCGCCTGGAACTCGAGATCGCCCGAGGAAGAGAAGCGCGCCACCGGCATCCTCTCCATGCTCGCCGAGCGTTTCCGCGAGTCCGGCAACACCGCTACATCCAAACAGAACTCCATCGTCGTCCTGCCCTTCGTCAACTACGGCGCCTCAACGGCACTGGATCCTGACAACGCGCCCGCGCCGCTCTACGGCTACGCGCTTGCCGACGCCATCGCCGCGCGCCTCGCCCGCATGACCTCGCTGGTCGTCCGGCCGTCCAGCTCGCTGATGTCGATCCCCGCTCAGCAGCTCGACCCGCTCTCCATCGGCAAAAAGCTGCTCGTCGGCTTCGTGCTCGCCGGCAACTTCATGCGCTCCGACGCAGGCTTCGACCTCAACTGGCAACTGCTCGACATCCCTACGCAATCGGTCCGCGCCGGCGGCTCCATCAACGTCGCATCCTTCGACCTCATCAGCGTGCAGACCGAAATCTGCAACGAAGTCTTCACCACTCTGCAAGGCTTCGGCGACCTCGAAAACACGGCCTCCGACGACCGAGCGCACGCGCCTTCGCCCATCTCTCTCGTCAAGACCTGTCCGAAGAGTACCTGCAGGCCCGCGCCGTGCTCTCGTCCTTCATGTCGCGCACCGGCTCGCTCGACGACCTCAACCGCGCCCGCGGCCTCTTCGAGAGCGTCGTCCAGCCAGGACGAAGACTACGCTCCCGGCTGGTCCGGCCTCGGCATCACCCACCTCCAATACGCGCGCCACGGCCTGGGCGGCCAGATGCACGTCCTCGAAGCCCGCCGCGCCTTCGACAAAGCGCTCGCAACTCGATCCCGGCTCGGTCGAAGCCAATCTCTACCGCGTCTACATGCTGCTCTCCCGCGGCGAAAAAGAGTCCGCCCGCCACGGCATCGAGCACCTGCTCCAGTCCGCCGCCAACGACTGGAACGTTCACCTGGTCGCCGGCCTCACCCTGCGCATCGACGGCATGTACGACGAGGCCCTCGACCAGTTCAACACCTCGCTGCGCCTGAACCCCGCCAACGCCGCCATCATCTACAACCACCGCGCGCGCGTCTATCAATATCAGAACCAGCTCGAACTAGCCGGCGACGAGATCGAGAAAGGTCTCACCCTCGAACCGCGCCAGCCGCTTCTGCGCATCTCGCTCGGCTATCAGCAGATGCGTCTCGGCGATCTCAACCGCGCCGTCCAGACACTCTGGAAAGCGTCATCTCCGACGAGGCCTCCCTGCGCATCGTCTTCCCCACCATCGCGCTCTGCTACGTCCAACTCGGCGACCGCGCCAAGGCCGCCAGCTTCATCCTCGAAGAGACCCTCGCCGCCGCCGAAGCCGACGGCGAAATGGCCTACCGCCTCGCCACCTACTTCGCCGTCGACGGCGACGAGTCCGAAGCTCTCCACTGGCTGCGCCGCGCCATCTATCTCGGCAACGAAAACTACCCATGGTTCTCCAAGAATCCCGCGTGGCGCAATCTCAGCGGCCACGCCGACTTCGAACGCATCCTCGAAGACCTGAAGAAGTCCTACCGCCGCAACCAGAAAAACTGGAAGCGCCTGCTGGCCCAGGTCCGCGACTAGCGCATCATGACGCTCGCCATCAGGCAAACGGCGAGGCCGCTGCAATCTTCTGAGCGGCCTCGCAAGTCTCAACTCGACGCGGATAGGTTCGTGCTTACTCCCCGCCGGCCTCGCCAGACTTCAGCGGAGCAACCACCGCGCTTGCCGGAGTAACGCTCATCGGCTCAGTCAGGCTGAAGATCAGCCCCAGATCCTTGGGCAGCACGGCCTGGCGATCCTGCTTCAGCCACATGATCGTGCTCACTCCCGCGCCTACGCCTGCGCCGATCAGCGCTCCAGTCGGCCCGCCAATCATTGCGCCTGCTGCGGCGCCTCCGCCGGTCGTCAGGGCCATCACCGCGACGTTGCGCTTGGTGTTCTCTTTGCGCGTGATGGTGCCTTCGTTGTCGACCCTGGTGTTCTGCCAGCTAGTCGGTGTCGATCACGCGTGCCCGAACCACATATGTTGTGCCGTCCGGCAGAGTCACCGTGCGCGGCTCCAGATGAATCGCCGCCGCTCCGCCAATGCGCTTGCCTCCGCGCACCCAGGTCACACGCCCTTCCACGATTGACCCCACAGGCACCAATACCTCGCCGTCGCGAGTCATCGGCTCGGTCACTTCAGCCGTAAACTTGCTGCCGGGCTGGGTAGTCAGCGTGGAGAGTTCCTCGCGCAGCTTCACTCGCATCAACGCGCCTTCGTGCATCTCGCCCGGCTTTGACGCCACCGACGTCACTATGCCCGCGTCCTCGTCCGGCGCGTTCAGCAGATGCCGTTCCGGCTGCCCAGCCGTTGCGGACGTCACAATATTCGCATCCGGATCGAATGGCTTCGCGTCTCCAGTTGCGGATGCCGCGCTCGCGTTCGCCGCTCCAGCCGGACGATAGGGAACATACGGCCCATAGACCGTCTCCGAGTTCGTCGTCGGAGCAGTGGCGGGCACCGCCGCCGAGGGCTTCGCAACCTTGGCGGGCGCGCTGCTCGTCGCATCGCTGTCATCCGTCGTAATCGGCGCGGAACTTGGGTGCGACACGCCGGTGAGCGGAGCGTCCTGCGCGACAGCCGGCATTGCGGCCAGCATCCATGCCGCGGCCATGCACACCATCCCCGCCGTCTTCACGGCCTTCACTTCAACTTCATTAGCAAATCTCATGGCATCTCCTCTTTCAGCTTCGGAACCTGACGCCCACGTCCACACTTGTGGGACAAACCGAAGCGCCATCCACCTGCGCCTCTCATCTTCAGCCTAGAGTTGCCGCGCCGCCCGTGCGCGGAAATCCGGAGCAGGGAATCGAGACAGCTAATAAGCCCGGCACACCTCCTGCCTGCCGCCCAGACAAGGCAAAGGCAGCCCATTGAGGGCTGCCTCTGAACCTTCCCGGAGTTACACAACGCTGAAAACCCGTTCGAATCATTTCTCCCGACCAGAGAGAACATTCGCAAACGGAGTTGCACTAGGGTAATTAGCAATCAAGTGGCCAATCCAGCGGGGCGAATTCTAAGCCAATTCCAAGATTCCGTCCTTACAGCCCCTCCTGCATGGAAAATCATTGCTCACGCCCCAATGGAAAACTTTTATCCCGCCGCCCATGTGCGTGTATCGCCCGTCACAGTCGTTTACCGCTTCTTTGCTAAAATTCCCTTGGTGAAACAATCCAGAGTTGAGCTGATCACAACCATCCACACCGCAGGCGGTCCGGCCATCCCCGTAGACCGCCGCGCCAAACTGAACGAACGCATGCAGCATCGTGTCGTCGCATCCAGCGACGCCCCATCTGCACCCGATCGCGAAAGATCCGATAGGAGCAATATGACTGAGATCGTCTCCATTTCCGCACGCGAAATCCTCGATTCCCGCGGTAACCCCACCGTCGAAGCCGACGTCACCCTCTCCGGCGGAGCCAAAGGCCGCGCCGCTGTTCCATCCGGCGCCTCCACCGGCGAGCACGAAGCCGTAGAACTCCGCGACGGCGACAAGGCCCACTACATGGGCAAAGGCGTCCTCAACGCCGTCGAGAACGTCGAGTCCATCCTCGCGCCCGAACTCCAGGGCATGGACGCCTCCAACCAGCGCCTGATCGACGCCACCATGATCGCCATCGACGGCACCGAGAACAAGTCCAAGCTCGGCGCCAACGCCATCCTCGCCGTCTCCATGGCCTGCGCCCGCGCCTCCGCCAACGCGCTCAAGCTTCCGCTCTACCGCTACCTCGGCGGAGTCAACGCCTGCGTTCTGCCCACCCCCATGATGAACATCCTCAACGGCGGCAGCCACGCCGACTCGAACGTCGACTTCCAGGAGTTCATGGTCATGCCGGTCGGCGCCGAGAGCTTTTCCGACGCGCTCCGCTGGGGCGTCGAAGTCTTCCACACCCTCAAGGGCGTGCTCAAGAAGAAGGGCTACAACACCGCCGTCGGCGACGAAGGCGGCTTCGCGCCCAGCTTGAAGTCCAACGCGGAAGCTATTGAACTGATTCTGGAAGCGATCGAGAAGGCCGGCTACACTCCCGGCGAGCAGATCGCCATCGCCCTCGACCCCGCCTCCAGCGAGTTCTACGACAAGGAGTCCGGCAAGTACATCTTCAAGAAGTCCGACAAATCCGAGAAGACCTCGGCTCAGATGGTCGACTTCTACGCCGACTGGGTCAACCAATACCCCATCGTCTCCCTCGAAGACGGCCTCGCCGAAGACGACTGGGACGGCTGGAAGCTCGCTCACCGACAAGCTCGGCCACATCCAGCTCGTCGGCGACGATCTCTTCGTCACCAACACCGAGCGCCTGCAGCAGGGCATTGAGCAGAAGGCCGGCAACTCCATCCTGATCAAGGTCAACCAGATCGGCACCGTCTCCGAGACCCTCGAAGCCATCGAACTCGGCCGCCGCTTCGGCTACACCTCGGTCATCATCTCACCGCTCCGGCGAGACGGAAGACACCTTCATCGCCGACCTCGCGGTCGCCACCGGCGCCGGCCAGATCAAGACCGGCTCGGCCAGCCGCACCGACCGCATCGCCAAGTACAACCAGCTCCTCCGCATCGAGGAAGAACTCGGCCAGTCCGCCGAATTCCTCGGCATCGAGAGCCTCAACTTCGGCGGCTAAACTCATCGCCACCAAACCGGGTGCCCCATGTTCGACGCAGGTCGACCATGGGGTTTCTCGCGTCTGCGCTGCACCCTCTCTATCGACTGGCGTATAAATACCGGGGCGGACGCGCACCTCGATGGGCCGCCCGGAGGGGAGAGTAAGCATGAATCAACTTATCGGGACTATTTTGATGGTCGGCTTCAACTTCGCGCCGCAGGGTTGGGCTTTGTGCGAAGGCCAACTCCTGCAGATTTCGCAATACACGGCACTCTTCAGCCTCCTCGGAATAACCTATGGAGGCGACGGCATCCACACCTTCGCGCTGCCCGATCTGCGAGGCCGGATGCCGATTGGCATGGGGCAGGGAACTGGCCTCCCGAATTATGTCATCGGCCAGACCGGCGGCATCGGCGGGCCTGCGGCAGTTGCTCCCCAGGTGCCAGCGGACAAATTCCTCGCCGTCAACTACATCATTGCCCTCGTCGGCATCTATCCCTCGCGCGGGTAAGTGGTCGATTGTCCAGACGATCGCATCATGGTGGGGCTGTGGAGCGGCTGTCTCGGACGGGTGTACGAATCAGTTAACATGAAAACTCTTGCGAAGAGTACCAAATAGTCAACAGAAAAACATTGCGGGAAAACCGCAGAAGATTACACACAGCGGTTCAGCATTTGCTGCAGGTCTTCGCCCACACTTCGGCTAACTCCTCCTCCAGCAGACTTCTCTGCTCGCGGATCGCCACCAGCGCAAGTTCAATCTCAGGGCTGGCGAATTGCGATGGTGAAGGATCAAGCCCCGTCAGCAGGAACTCCTCGCCATCCAGTTCCGCGATCAACCGCGCGACCCGGTCGAGATCGCTTTCTTCTTCGCTGCTCATCGTGAACTCCGGGTGCCCCATCCGTCGCCGCGTCTGGCGACGGGTGGGAAGTAAAAGTTCGCCGGGCCGATTGCTATTCCGCCGCAGCCTTGCCCTGCGGCCGCAGCAACGGGAACAGGATCACGTCGCGGATCGATTTTGACCCGGTCAGGATCATGGTCAGTCGGTCGATACCGATGCCTTCGCCGGCTGTAGGCGGCAGGCCGTAGCCGAGCGCGCGCACGTAATCGTAGTCCACCTCGGCCATGGCCTCTTCGTCGCCGCGCTTGCGCTCTTCAATCTGCGCCTCAAACCGCCCGCGCTGATCGTCCGCGTCGTTCAACTCGGAGAACGCATTCCCAACCTCAAACCCGCCAATATAGAACTCAAACCGCTCCACCCAATCCGGCTCATCCGGCTTGATCTTGGAAAGAGGTGAAACCGCCAAAGGAAAGTCATAAATAATCGTCGGCTGCTGCAGATGTCTCTTCGGCAACGACTTCAAAGATTGCCGCTACAGCTTGCCAAACTCGATGGGCGTACCGTCTTGGCAGGCTTGTCAGCGGCATAGTCTGCCTAAGAGACTGCCACTCACAAGCAGCGGATTCGACGGCGTCCCTCAACTCGAGAACGAACCATCCGAATCGTTGCAAGCCAAGGCACTGTCAGCGACGTCGCAGTCGGCTAAGTCATGCCATCGTCAGGCTGGGGCCCGTCGTTGCCGGCCAGAACTTAATGATTGCCTCGCGCATCGACAACTTCGTCCACTTCCCAAGATCAATCTCAACGCCATTGAACGTCCGTCAGCGTGGTCCCATTCACCTCCATCGCGACGTACTTCACCAACTCTTCAGTCAGATCCATCAGGTCGTGATAATTCGAGTAAGCCTGATAAAACTCCAGCATCGTGAACTCAGGATTGTGCTGCGTCGAGATCCCCTCATTCCGAAAGTTCCGGTTGATCTCATACACGCGGTCCATGCCGCCGACTACCAGCCGCTTCAGATAAAGCTCCGGCGCAATCCGCAGCTTCAGGTCGAGATCGAGCGCGTTGTGGTGCGTGTTAAACGGCTTGGCCGCCGCGCCGCCCGCGATCGTATGCATCATCGGTGTCTCGACTTCCAGATACCCGCGCTCGTCGAAGAACCGCCGCATCGCCCGCAGCACCGCCGCGCGCTTCACAAACACCGCGCGCACATCCGGATTCACAAACAGGTCGAGATACCGCTGCCGATACCGCAGCTCCGTATCCTCAAGTCCATGAAACTTATCCGGCAGCGCCAGCATTGCCTTGGTCAGGAAGGTGAGGGAACTGACATGCACCGTCAGCTCGCCCGTTCGGGTCCGCATCATGTAGCCGCGCACGCCCACGTGGTCGCCCAGGTCCAGCAGCTTGTACAGCGCAAACGCGTCCTCGCCCACATCGTCCTTGCGCACGTAGATCTGGATCCGCTCGCCGCCCTGCTGCAACTGCGCGAATCCAGCCTTGCCCTGCACCCGGATCGCCATAATCCGCCCGGCAACCGACACCTCGATCTTCTTGCCCGCCTCCAGATCGGCCGTAAACTGCTCGGCCGTAATCGGTTCGAAAGCCGCGCGCAACTCGGTCACTGTATGCGTACGCTGAGTAGCTGTTCGGATAGGTTGCCGCGCCTTCAGTCAGTCCGGCCTTCTGGCCTAGCTCGCCGATCTGCCGCAGCTTCTCCCGCCGCAGGTTGTAAAGCTCTTCTTCAAATTGCGATTCGTACACAGTTCACCTTTGCGATATAGACCTTGACGATCCAGTATATCGAGGCAATGCGTCGAAGGCCCACAACGTGTTGTAATGGTCTCGCAATGGCCGACGATCCAAACCAGAAGAACAAGCCCAGCGACTACGTCCAGGCCGAGTCGATTCTCCAACTGGCCCTCGCCATTCCCGCCGGAGCCTTCGTCGGCCTTGGCCTCGGTTACTACCTCGACAAGCACTTCCACACTGGCTGGATCGCCATCACGCTGCTGTTCCTCGGCGCCGCAGGAGGCTTCATTCACCTCTTCACCTACCTTTCGCGCAACAAGGGAGGCGATCAGTGACCGAGCCCAGTCAACCTGACCCAATCGATTACTCCAAAACCTCCACCGGCCTCACCGACGCCGACGTCCGCAACACCATGCTGGCGGCCATCCGCCTGCTGGTTATTCTCGCCGCCGTCGCCGCGGCCCTCTTCTGGTGGCGGATGAACTGGCAGAGCGCCGTCCTGCTTGTCGTTGGAGCTGCGATTTCACTGACGTCTCTTTGGGAGTGGCTGCGCCTGATGACCGCCATGAATCAGCACATGGATGCCGGCGGAACACCGCGTCCCATGGGCTCCATCGCCTTCGGATTTGTCCTGCGCCTCGGGCTGACCCTCGTCGTGCTCTATGTTAGTCTTAAATATCTGCACGGCACGGTTTTGGCGCTTGCTGCGGGGCTTGGACTCGGGCTTGTATCGCTCGTATTCGAAGCTTCCCGCCTCCTCAAGCGCCCGACTTCCTGATTCCGTTCCAGACGAGTGTCGCCCAGAGATTATGCCGAAACAGCTAGCCTTCACCCGATTCCTGAACCACCACTTCGCCGCGCAGGTCAATGGCTTCCTCGGTGGCCTGCACATCCATCCGGCTTACCCATCCGCGCCCATCACCAACGCCTTCGCGATGGAGTTGCTGATCTTTGCCGGCCTGCTGATCTACTTCATTCTGATTCGCGTATCGCTGTCGGTGGAGAAGCCCGCGACCGTGCAGCACTTCGCGGAGATGACTCACGAGTTTGTCGGCAGCCAGAGCGAGAGCATCATCGGCCACGGTTACGAGCGTTTTACCACGTACCTCACCGCGCTGCTGCTCTTCATCCTCGCAGGAAATCTGATGGGCCTGGTGCCCGGCCTGGCATCGCCTACAGCCAGCCCCGTGGTTCCGCTTGGCTTCGCGCTGGTGACGTTCGCTTACTACCACTACCACGGCATCCGCGCGAACGGCTTCAGCTACGTCAAGCAGTTCCTCGGGCCGGTCTGGTGGCTGTATCCGCTGATGCTTGCCGATCGAGATCATCTCGCACTTCGCGCGTATCCTCTCGCTCACGGTCCGTCTTTACGCCAACATGTTCGCCGGCGATCTGGTCACGCTCGCGTTCTTCTCGCTGATCCCAATCGGCATTCCGCTGATCTTTCTTAGTCTGCATCTCGGCGTTGCCTTGATCCAGGCTTACATCTTCATGGTCCTCGCAACGGTTTACCTGTCCATGGCCGTATCGCACGACCATTAGTGCTTCGCACTACTCCAGGCTGAAGCCTGGAGTTACCAAGTTTGAGGTTTGCCGTTCGCGGGGCGCCCCCTCTCGACCGGTTGCAGCAAAAAAACGCCGCATAGCGTGAGGGTGCCAGCACGGTGAGCATCAACCACCCACTGGCGGCGACATTCTGACGGGGGCAAGGAGTCAAAACGATGGTTCGCATGCTTCAGTTCTCCAAGTACTTCTTTATGACGATGGCCGCCATGGTCCTCGCCACGCCCGCGTTCGCACAGGCTGCAGGTGAGTCCTCCGGTCCCAGCTACAACGCACTCGCAGTCGGCATCGGCATGGGCATCGCCGCCGGCCTCTGCGGTCTTGGCCAGGGCCGCGCAACTGCGTCCGCAGCCGAGGCTCTCGCGCGCAATCCCGGCGCACGTCCCGGAATCCAGCTCTTCCTCTTCATCGGCCTCGCCTTCATCGAGTCGCTGACCCTCTTCACCTTTGCGCTGCTCTTCGTCCGCACCGCTCACTAAACCAGAGTTCCAGGCAGCACCCAAAGAGCCTCCCATCGCGGAGGCTCTTTTCGTTTGGTAGACTGCGGACGCTGCCCAACTTCCGCGATTCCACGCGGCGCGCGCAGTGGAGAGTCCCACATGGATGCACAATTTCGACCTAGCCGGCGCAGCGTTCTTGCCGGAATGACGGCGGTGGCCGGAAGCCTCACACTCGGCCGCACCGCCCTCGCATCCCTCAAGCAAGCCCGACGACTTCGTCTCCGCCAAACCCGATAAGCTAGTGCCGTTTCCCATGCCGCAGGTCCGCCTGCTCGACGGCCTCTTCAAGCAGCAAGCCGAGATCAACCAGACCTACCTCGACTCGCTGAATACGGATCGCTTGCTGCACAGCTTCCGCGTCACCTCCGGCCTTACTTCCACCGCGACTCCCTACGGCGGCTGGGAAAGCCCCGACTGCAATCTGCGCGGCCACTTCAACGGCGGCCATTATCTCTCCGCTGTCGCCCTCGCCTACGCCGGCTCTAACAACGACGGCCTCCGCAAGTCTGGCGACACCATGGTTGCTGAACTCGCACGCTGCCAGAAGGCAATCGGCAGCGGGTACGTCGGCGCATTCTCTGCGGGGCACTTTGAGGCTCTCGCGGCAGGAGCCCGCCAATGGTCAGGCAAAGATGTCTGGGCGCCGTTTTATACCCTCCACAAAATCATGGCCGGCCTGGTGGACATGTACGTCCACACCGGCAACGAGCAGGCCCTCGCAATCCGCCGAAGGCATCGCCGGATGGGTGCAGGCTTACTTTCAGGGCATCGGCGACGACCAGCGCCAGTTCATGCTGCGCACCGAGTACGGCGGCATGAACGAGGTCCTCGCCAACCTCTACGGCCTCACCGGAAAAGAGCAGTACCTCCGCACCGCGCGTCTCTTCGAGCAGCCGTCGCTTCCTCGATCCGCTGGCACAGCATCGCGACAGCCTGCGCGGCCTCCACGCCAACACTCACGTCCCCAAGGTGATCGGCGCAGCCCGCATGTACGAACTCACCGGCGACACCCGCTATCGCGACATCGCCGAGTACTTCCTCGAAGAAGTCCTCACCGAGCGCTGCCTACGCCATCGGCAACATCAGCGTCGGCGAGTCCTGGCGCAACGATCCCGGCGATCTCAAGGGCACGCTGCAATATCACGACGCCGAGTGCTGCGTTGCCTACAACCTGATGAAGCTGGAGCGCCACACCTTCGCCTGGTCCGGCGACGCGCGCTGGATGGACGCCTACGAGCGCCAGCTGTGGAACTGCCGCCTGGGCACGCAGAACGCGCAGGGCCTGAAGCAATACTTCTTCCCGCTCGCCGCCGGCTACTGGCGCTACTACAACTCGGCGGAAGATTCCTTCTGGTGCTGCACCGGAACCGGCGCGGAAGAGTTCGCAAAGTTCAACGACACGATTTACTTCCACGACTCGCAACAGCATCTGGGTCAACCAGTTCATCGCCTCCGAACTCGATTGGAAGGAGCAGAACTTCGGCCTCCGCCAGGACACTGCCTTCCCAACCGAGCAGGGAACCACCCTCCGCATCAAAGCCGCCGCGCCCGCAGAGGCGCACCATCCACATCCGCATCCCCGCCTGGATCGCCGACGGCGGCTCCGTCCGCATCAATGGCCGCGAACTCGAAGCCTTCGCCCAGCCCGGCAGCTATCTCTCGCTCACCCGCGAGTGGCGCGATGGCGACAAGATCGAAGTCGCCCTGCCCATGCAGCTCCGCACCGAACCGCTCCTCGGCGACCCCACCCTCCGCGCCGCGTTCTACGGCCCGCTGCTGCTCGCCGCCGACCTCGGCCCCGGCCCCGACCGATCGCCGCCCTCCGCATCGGCGGCTACGACACCGGCCCCAAAACCTCCGACATCCCCAAGCCCGCGCCCGACCCCATCGCATCCGCGACTTCCGCGTCCGATTGGATCGACGTAGTTTCCGCCAAAGACCTCACCTTCAAATCCAATTCGCAATCCATCAAGCCGATGTACCGCATCGCCGACGAAAAATACGCCGTCTACTGGGCAACGGAGAAGAAGGCCTGAGCCAGCGCGAGATCAAAACGATCAGCAGCCGCGAGGTCTATCGCAACAAGTGGACTCGCGTCCGCGAAGACGTCATCGAGCGCGCCAACGGCGAGCGCGGCATCTACGGCGTCGTCGACAAAGACCCCGCCTGCATCATCATCCCCATCGATTCCACCCCGGCGGCCGACTTCCTCTACCTCGTCTCGCAGTACCGCTACACCGTCGGCGCGCGCTTCATGGAACTCCCGCAGGGCGGCTGGGAGCAAGCCGAAGTCGACCCCGAAGAGATGGCCCGCGGCGAACTCCGCGAGGAAACCGGCCTCACCGCCGATCGCATGACGCACCTCACCACGCTGCAAATTGGCTACGGGGTCATGAACCAGAAGCAACACGTCTTCCTTGCCGAAGGCCTTACCGAAGGGGACCACGACCGTGACGCCGAAGAGATCGGCCTCGAAGTCCATCGCGTCTCCGTAGCCGACTTCGAAGCCATGCTCCTCGACGGCCGCATCGTCGACAACTGCTCCGCTGGTGCCTGGGCCATCTACCGCCTCTACCGAGAACGCAAGAGGTCCTAGCTGACCAAATGCCCCATCTTCTCGCGCTTGGTTTGCAGATACCGCTCAAACGTAGGCTCCGGAGCCACCTCCGCCGAAATCCGCTCGACTACCGTGATCCCCACGGCCTCCAGCGCTTCAACCTTCTCCGGATTATTCGTAATCAGCCGCACCGCCTTCACACCCAGCGACAGCAGAATCTGCGCTGGCAGTTCATACTCGCGGCAGTCCGCCTTGTACCCCAGCTCGACATTGGCCTCAATCGTATCCAGCCCCTGATCCTGCAACTCGTAAGCCTGCAGCTTGGCCATCAGTCCAATTCCGCGGCCTTCCTGGTTCTCATACAGCAGAATCCCAGCCCCGGCTTCAGCAATGGTCGCCAGCGCCAGTTCAAGTTGCTGCCGGCAATCGCACCGCAGCGAGTGGAACACATCCCCCGTCAAACACTGCGAATGAATCCGCACAATCGGAGGCGCAGACTGGATATCTCCCATCACCAGCGCTACCGCTGATTCAACCCGCTTCGCTGGCGCGGGAATCGCATCGTTGCAAGTTTCGGGCTCGGCAATAATCCCCTCGAAGCCCATGATGCGGAACTGCCCCCAGCGAGTAGGGAAGTCGGCATCGGCCAGCTTGCGAACGGTTTCGAACGGCATACTTTGATTATACGGATCGCTCACAGATCATTGGATTGATCCCGCCCCGCGTCAGATTCATCACGCCAAATCGAGCCATCAAATCCTGCCGGCAGGATTACAGTAACAATATGGCGCATGGCACGCACACATTCGTAACTCAGGTCTCCGACAGCCTCATCCTGATTACATTGCTCGTCGAATTGGGCGTCGCGGCCGCGGTTTCAAGCTCCCTTGCACGTTCCACCGCATTCAAAAACCTGCTGCTCCTTTCCCATCGAACCCCCCGCCAGACCCTCAAGCTGCTGGCGATGATCTGCATCCCCCTCACGCTCGGCGTATGGATCCGCGTCCGCGTGCCCAACTTCTTCGCTGCCGACATCTCCTACGAGGCGGCCATTATCCTTGGCCTGCTCCTCGGCCCGTGGACCGCGATGCTGGGCGCCGCGGCCCTCGCGCTCCCCGCAGTCTGGCACGGCGAGTACTGGACCCTCCCCGTCAATCTCGCCGTCGCTGCCATCGCCGGAACCTACGGCCACTTTGTCGACCGCGAGGACGTTTGGTCCTTCTCTCCACTCATCGACCTCAGTCTCTACCGCTGGGTCACGCGCAACCTGCGCAAGCCGCAGTTGGACCGCCAGATCATCCTGCTCGTCCTCATCATGCTGATGCAGTTCGGCACCAGCATGCTCTCACGGTTTTATCCACGGCAATTCTTCGAACTTCACTCCCCCTACTGGCTGGTCGAACTCGCAATTTGCGCCTGCGCCCCGGTAGTTGTGGGAATCCCCCTTAAGATCTGGAACGCCATCCGCGTGGAGCGCAAACTCGAAGAGCAAAGCCGCCTCCTCATGGAAGCGCGCCTCGATGCACTCCAGCGCCAGATCAACCCTCACTTCCTCTTCAATACGCTCAATTCGATCGCGTCTCTCGTGCGTTCCCAGCCAGAGCTCGCCCGCGAGATGATCGTCAAGCTCGCCAACATCCTCCGCGTGCTGCTCAAGCACCGTGAAGCCTTCGTCCCATTCTCTGAAGAACTAGCCTTCACCGACGATTACCTGGACATCGAAGTCGTTCGCTTCGGCGAAAAGCTCCGCGTCGTCAAAGAGATCGCCGAAGAAACACTGCCAGTAGTAGTCCCCAGCATGCTCCTCCAACCGCTCATCGAGAACTCCATCAAGCATGGCCTCGAACCTCGCATCGGCGGCGGCACCGTCACCCTTCGCAGCCGTATCCTCTCCGACGGCCGCCTGCTCCTCGAAGTCGAGGACGACGGCATCGGTATGGACGCCGAGCCCATCAGCGAACTCAGCAGCCTCACCAACGACTTCACCCGCGCCGGCGTCTACGGCTCACCCAACGGCCCCGGAGGCATTGGCATGCGCAACGTCCGCGAGCGCATGGAAGTTCTCTACGGCAATCAGGCCGAAGTCGAAATCATCAGCCGCCCCGGCCGCGGCACCAAGGTTACTCTCATCATGCCAGTCCTCGAAGCCGGCGCCGCCCCGTGGGCTCAGTTCGGCGAAGCCCTGCAAGCCACCTGGTCCGATATCTCCCGCGCCATCACACGGAACTAAGGTTCCATCAGCACCGAAACGCAAGGCAACAGCTATTGCCCTACGATAACTATCGTACTAGCATGTCAGGAGGCTCTACGAAGCAAGCCGAGAAATTAGTTTGAGGTGATCATGCGCTGGCTTCCCGCTCTGCTGCTGTGGTTCTGTACGCACCTGACTCTCGCCCAGAACACTTCACCAATATCCGCCGCCGCCCCTCCGCCAACACCAGCCGCGCCCCAACTCTCACCGCAAGCAGCATACGACCAGTCCGTCCGCCCTCTCGACATCGTCCGCCGCGAAGCCGCAAACTGGTCCGACGTCGAACTCGCCGCCCTCGACGTTGCCACCAGTGAAGCCAAAGTTGCCTGCAACGCCAGAATGCCTGGCCAGTTTGCAGGCGAAGACCTGCTCGCCTACGCGCGCCTCTGCGCCTTCGCCCAGCTATGGCCTCAGGTGCAGGCAGCCGGCACTAACTACCTGATCGCCTACAACCATGCCAAGCCCGAAGATCAGAGAACCAACTTCCCCAACCTCTCCATGGCTTTCGATTATGTAGTCCAGGCCAGCCTCCACCAGGGCAACTCGACCAACGCCTTCGGCACTGCGCAGGCCATGCTGAGCACCGTCCCATACGACGACCTCGCCTCCGACGCGGTCAACGCCACCGTCCGTTACGTTCAACTCATCCACACCGATCAGGCGCTGCTTCTGCTTGAGCAGCGCCGGCCACTCATCCTCGCGCTGCTGAAAGTCCGCGCAACGCCGCCCGCAGCCAAGGCCACAGCCGTTCTTCCATCCACGCAGGCATCGGAGTTGCCACCAGCCACGCGCCCGCCCATGTCCATCCACGAGCTGTACTCCGATGCCGTTGCCCTCCCCGCCATGCAGCAGTTTGCCGACAAGCCCGAAGCCGCCACAACATCCTTCGCTGAACTTGAGGCAGCCCTCCCAACGAATCTTTCGCCCGACGACACGATCCTTACTGCCGCCTCCCGCCGCCAATATCATCTGCTCGGCTCGCCGCTGCCGAAGATCCTGGCCTCAGCCTGGCTGCTTGACCCCACTTACGCGCTGCCTCGCGACCTCAACAGCAAGTTCGGCGCGGCCACCATCTTCCTCCTGTTCCCCGACTGGTGCGCCCAGTGCGTCGCCATGAGCCCGCAATTCACCCCCGCCGCAACCCGCTTCAATGCAGACGCCGTCTACTTCTACGTCCTGCTCGCCCAGGCTGATCCCAAACCTCCCGTGCCCATCGCTGCGCCGAAACTCACCGTAAAACCGGCAGGCGCTGCCGCGGCAAAATCCGCTAGGCCCTCCAGCGCCAGGCCCGACGTTCCTCACGCCGACATTCAGGTTCAGACTAAGCCCATCCCCGCCGAACTCCTCCTCAACACACCCACCCTCATCGTTCCTCCCGAAACCATCGACACCTTCGTGGCCACCGACTTTCCTCTCCTCATCGCGACCGACCATCAGGGCATCGTCCGCTACATTCAAATCGCCGCCAAAAACGCTTTCGTTCCCGGCGGCATCGCCGAGCAGATCGCCGACCGCATTCAGTACCAATGGCCAGCGGCGCCCCGCAAGCAATAAATCTTCGCCGTCGTTTGACATACGACAAGCATCGTACTATGGTGGTTCCCATGAAGCGAAGCGGCAAGCCAACCCCGACCCAACTCCCCACCGAGGCCGAACTCGAAATCCTCAACATCCTATGGGCTCGCGGCCCCAGCACCGTCCGTGACGTCCACAACCTGATCGCCAAGGATACCGGCTACACCACCGTCCTGAAGCAGATGCAGGTCATGGCCGAAAAAGGCTTGCTCGAACGTAGCGAACGGTTCCGCTCCCACGTCTACGAGCCGCGCATCGCCAAGGATCAGACGCAGCAGCGCCTCGCCCGCAATCTACTGCATCGAGCATTCGACGGCTCCGCCAAGAATCTCGTCCTCGGCGCGCTCTCCTCGCAAAAAGTCTCGCCGGCCGAACTCGCCGAGATCCGCGAGATGCTGGACCGCTTCGAAAAGGAGTCGCTATGACCGCCCTCATCCACTTGCTCGCCAGCCCGCCAGCCCACGCTCTTCTCCAATCCCTCGGCTGGACCCTCCTCCACTTCTGCTGGCAGGGAGCAATCGTTGCCGCGATCCTGTGGTCAACCCTCCAACTTCTCAGCCAGCGCTCTTCTCAAACCCGCTACGCCGCCGCTTGCCTCGCCCTCGCACTTCTGGTCGTCCTGCCCGTCATCACGTTCGCGCACCTCGCCTCAGTCAACCTCCGGGCCGCGCGCACCACATGGAACTCCGCCACTCCAATTGACCTGAACTCACTCCTGCAAATTACCGTAGACTCCACGCCCGCGCCCTGGCCCGCGCGCATCACCGTAGCCATCGACCATTCCATGCCATGGCTCCTCGCCCTCTGGCTTTCCGGGGCGCTCTTCTTCGTAGCCCGTCTCAACTTCGGCCTCGTCTTAGCTCGCCGCTTGAAATCCGCCGCAACCCAGGCTCCCTCCGCCGAACTCCAGCATCTGTTCGACGAACTCAAGCAGCGCCTCGCCGTTACCCGCGCCGTCCGTCTCGTCCACTCCGCGCGAGTCCAGGTTCCAACCGTCATTGGCTGGCTCCGTCCCATCGTGCTCATACCTGTAAGCTGCCTGATCGGCCTTTCCACCGCACAAATAGAGGCCATCTTCTGCCACGAACTTGCCCACGTCCGCCGCCACGACTACTTGGTTAGCGTCTTCCAATCCGTCGCCGAGGCGCTCCTCTTCTATCACCCCGCCGTCTGGTGGGTCTCCAAACAAGTTCGCCGCGAGAGCGAATGCTGCTGCGACGAGATCGCCGTCGCCCACGGTGGCAACGTCCTCGCCTACGCCAAAGCCCTCTCCTTGCTCGAAGAGCGCCGCGCCGCCTTCCCTGAATTCGTTCTCGGTGCCAACGGCGGCGTCCTCTCCATGCGTATCCGCCGCCTGCTCGGCCGCCGCGATTCCGCACCGGCGTCCCAATTCGCCGCCCTCACCCTTCTGGCCCTCATGCTCGCCGTCGCCGGCTCTTATGTCGTCACCATCGCGAAGGCCGAATCGATGTCCGCGCCCACCGCGGCGACCAGCGTCAATCTGCCCGTCCACGCAATGCCCCTCGCACAAGAGCAACCGGCCCCGGTCGCCACTCCGCCGCTTTCCGCCTCATCCAATCCCCAACCAACCCCCGCACCCGATCCCGCACCGCAAGCCCCGCGCGGAATCTATAAGACCTGGCTCGACGAAGACGTCGTCTACATCATCACCCCCGGAGAACGCGACGCCTACCTCAACCTCGCCAACGATGAAGAGCGCAACGCCTTCATCGATCAATTCTGGGCTCGCCGCAATCCACCCAACGCGCCGCCCAACACCTTCCGCCAGGAGCACTACGCACGTATCGCTTACACGAACGAACACTTTGCCGCTGACAAGCCAGGCTGGAAAACCGACCGCGGCCGCATCTACATCGTCTACGGCAAGCCTGCCGAAATCGACTCCCACCCCGGCGGCGGTGCTGTTTCCTCGTACCCGTACGAGGTTTGGTCCTATCCTTACATCGCGGGAATCGGCGACAGCGTTAAGCTCAAGTTCGTAGACACCTGCCGGTGTGGCGACTACCACTACACCATCGACGGCTTCTCCAACGGGCAGGGAACTCCGGACACGGCGCAGAGCCTGTCCTCCTCCGCGAAAATCTTCGCGCCACCCTACACGTATGAACCGAAACCTCCGATAGGCCCGATCAGAGTTTCCGCGGGCGTCATCGCCAGTTTAAACATCTCCAAAGTCAACCCAATCTACCCGCTTGACGCAAAAGCCGCCGGTATCCAGGGCGCCGTTATCCTCCACGCCATCATCGGCAAGGACGGCTCCGTCGAAAATCTGCAAATCATCAGCGGTCCGCCGGCATTAGCTGGAAGCGCCCTCGACGCGGTCAGGCAATGGAAGTACAACCCCTACCTGCTCAACGGCAAACCCATCGAAGTAGAAACCATCATCACCGTCAACTTCACCCTCCCCGATTCACCCACCGCGCAAAGGCAGGGAACTGCGAACCAACCCAGCAATATGGCGTCCGAATACAACGGCGTCCCAGTCAGGAAAATTGGTGGCGCCGTCTCGAGTCCTGCGGTCATTTACCAGGTCGAGCCGGAGTTCAGTCAGGAAGCAAGCAAGGCCAAGTTCATGGGCGTCGTCCTGCTGAACCTCATCGTCGACCAGAATGGCCAGCCCCAGAATGTACATGTTCTTCGCGGAGTAGGAATGGGCCTCGACGAGAAGGCGATCGAGGCAGTGCGCCAGTATAAGTTCAAGCCGGCCATGGAAGACGGCAGGCCCGTCCCCGTAGCGCTTAACGTCGAAGTCAACTTCCAGATATTTGACAAGCCGCCAACGCAGCCGTCTCCGGCTGTTGCCGAAGCTTTCAAAACATTTCCCGGGGGTTCAGGCGCACTGCCTTCGCTCGCGCCCGCGCCACCCGATCTGACGATCAGAACTATTGGCGGAAAGGTTTCAACCCCAATCGTGCTTTATTCCGTCTCGCCTGAATACACGCCTGAGGCCAAGGCGGCAAAGACCGAAGGCATCGTCCTCGTAAACCTGATCGTCGACCAGCATGGCGTCCCGCAGAACGTGCATGTAGTCCGCCCACTGCCGAACGGACTGGATGAGCGGGCTGTCGAGGCAGTCCGCCAATACCGCTTCAGGCCAGCCATGGAAGACGGCAAACCCGTCCGAGTCGAACTGAACGTCGAGGTGAACTTCAAAATCTTCTAGGTCCGACTCTAGTTTTTGGGGAGCGCCTGAACCGGGGGATTCCGTCCCAGCACCCTCTCGTAATACTGCTCGTACACCGGAATGATCCGACTCGCGCAAAATCGCTCTGTTGCCGTCCGCCGCGCCACAGTCGACATTGCCAGCAACCGCTCCTCATCCCGCAGCAACTCAATCGCTGCTGCTGCCATACCCTCCACATCGCCCAACGGAAACAGCAGCCCATTCATCCCATCGTCGATCAGTTCGCTCACGCCGCCCACCCGCGTCGCAATCGTCGGCACCGAGCACGCCATCGCCTCCAGCGCGGCCAGTCCGAACGACTCCATCTCCGAAGGCATCACCATCAAGTCCGCCAGCGGCAGCAGTTCATTCACGTTGTCTTGCTTGCCCAAAAAGTGAATCCGATCCGCAACGCCGAGCCGCACCGCCAGGTGCTCGCCCGCAGACCGATCCGGCCCATCGCCGATCATCATCAGCCGCGCCGGAGTCGCCTTCGCCACCCGTGCAAACACCTCAATCACGTCCAGAATCCGCTTCACCGGCCGGAAGTTCGACAGATGCACCAGTAGCTTCTCGTCCGGCTCCGCATATCGAGGCCGCATCGCGACCACCTTCTCCGGCACGCGCACATACACATCGCAATTCACGAAATTGCGAATCACTTCAATCTCGCCCTGGATGTTGAATGCTTCCCGCGTCCTGTCTCGCAGGTAAGACGAGATCGCCGTCACCCCGTCCGACTGCTCAATCCCGAACTGCGTAATCGGCAGATAAGACCGGTCCAGCCCCACCAGTGTAATGTCGGTCCCGTGCAGCGTGGTGATGATCGGCAGATAGCGCCGCCGCGCCGCATCGTGCTGCGTCTCCAGCATCTGTCGCGCCAGGATACCCGAAATCGAGTGCGGAATCGCGTAATGCACGTGCAGCAGATCCAACGAATAAAACTCCGCAACTTCCGCCATCCGAGTAGCCAGCGCCAGATCATATGGCGGGTGCTCGAACAACGGGTAGTGGTACACATCCACTTCGTGAAAACGGATATTCGCCTCTCGCCCATTCAGCCGGAACGGCGGAGACGACGTGATGAAGTGAACCTCATGCCCGCGCGCGGCAAGCTCAATGCCAAGCTCCGTCGCGACAACTCCGCTACCCCCGTACGTGGGATAGCAGGTAATTCCGATCTTTCGTTTAGGCGTCATCGATCCTTTGGATGTTTGAAACGACTCATCCGGCGCAAAGCCTCTACGATGTTACTCCCCGCCTCGCTAAAGTTTTCGAGCGACCAGTCACTCGGGGCGCCAACTCTAACGTGTGCGATAGCAACAGCGCGCGAAACGCCTCAACATTCCCTCCCGGCTCAGGCCCCGACGCCCGCGCCAGCGAGAACCATCTGGCTAACTTGAGTTCCCTCGCGTATGCGAGCTTCAGAGTACCCAACGCGAGCTGATTACGCACCGCCCAGCGAGAAACAAACGTTACCCCCAGCCCCGCTTCCACCGCGCTCAGCAACCCTTCCGTCGAATCGAACTCCATGCTCACCTGGATGTCTTTCGCCTTCAGACCATTCTTCGCGAGTGTATGTTCGATGACGCGACGCGAACCTGAGCCAAATTCACGCATCAGCAGGGGCTCGCTTCGGATCATCGCTGTTGTGATCTCCTGTCCCGCCCACTCGTGCCCCGGGGGCACAACCAGAACCATGTGGTCTTCCATGAAAGGCTCGATCTGGAGATCCTTGCGCCGCTCCGGCCCCTCGATCAGGGCGAGCTGTATCGTCCCGGCCAGCAGCGCTTCCAGCATCCCGTCTGTGTTACCACTCACGGTGGTCACGCGCACCTTGGGATGCTTCTTCAGAAATGCCGCAATCAATGCCGGTAACAGATATTGCGCGATGGTCTGCGATGCGCCAACCGACAGGCCTCCACTTTGTTCGCCGTAGGCCGCCGCGACCGCGCGCACCGCCTCTTCGGAAAGCGCCATCATCTTGTTTGCAAACGGCACCAATGCCTTGCCACCCGGCGTCAGTCGAATGTGACCCCCTCCGCGATCGAACAGCGACACTCCTAATTCGTCCTCCAGCGCCTTTATCTGCTGCGTCACGGCTGGTTGAGTCAGCAACAACTCCTCTGCGGCGCGACTGAAGTTCAGGTGTCTGGCTACAATTCGAAACACGCGCACGCGAAAATTCTCAATCATCCGGCTTCCTTCCAACTTCTCTCGACTCCTTCAATCCTAGCTCTCCTGCTAAATCGAGATCAGCCGGAAGTAGATTGCGGCAAGCGTCCCGCAGCCAACGATGATCCAGAGAATCATCCCCTGCAGCAGAGGCCGCAGCCCAACCTGCCTCAGCGTTTTCTTCGACAGGCTGGTCCCAATCAAAAATAGCGTCGCCGTCAGGCCAAGCCTTCCCAGGTGGTTCATGTTTTCATAGAAGCGGCCAAAGCGGACGACATACGTGCTGGCCATCGCCGCCAGGATAAATAGCAAGATAAACCACGGGACCTTCATCTTCGCCTTCTTTGCCCTGCCTGCACCGGAAACCCTGGGGCCGATCACGGAGGCCGTCGCCAGCGATATCGGAACAATCCAGAGCGCTCGCGCCAGTTTCACCGTCGTCCCCACCGCCAGCGCCTGGTTGCCGTACCTCGCAGCCGCTCCGACCACCGAACTCGTGTCGTGGATCGCCAGCGCCGCCCACAACCCAAATTGATTCTGGCTCAGGTGCAGCCACCACCCCACCGCCGGAAAAACCAGCAGCGCAATAGAATTCAGCAGGAACACCGTTCCCATGGAGATGGAAATCTCTTCCTCATTTGCTTCGGTAATCGGCGCAAGCGCGGCGATCGCCGATCCGCCGCAGATAGCGGTTCCCATCGCGATCAGATAGGACGCATTCCCGCGAACCTTCAGCAACTTTCCCAACAAAAGCCCCAGCGAGACAGCACAACCGATACTGATCGCCGTGTACACGAACCCCGATTTCCCCGCATGGATCACCTGGTTCAGGTTCATCCCAAAACCAAGCAGGATCACCGAAAGCTGAAGCAGCAATTTCGCCAGGGAACTAGCCTCGCGCCTCAGCGGGTGCTCCACGGTAAACCCGTAAGCTACGCCGCCCACTAGCGCCACTGGAGGCGAAACCAACCCGCTCGCCGCAAGCAACAGCCCCAGAAAGAAGAGGACCTTGCAGTCCATCGTTTTCTTGGCTGCTTGATCAACGCAACTCCCCACCACTGACGTCTGACCAATATGAAGTCGCACGTGGGCGGCCTGATGCAAACTCTCCCCGGCCATCGCAGCAGCCGGTGTTGACCGGGGCGTTGCAAAGTCGTTTATCAATTCTTCGTTCGGGTGCTGCTGAATTCGGATCACGATTAGGTCCTCTCCATTCAGCTTCGGAGCAATAACCGGACGCGTCCAAGTCAAAGATCTAATCGGACATAAGAAGATCTTTGATGTCGCAGACAGCTGCCTTCCGATTGAACCGGGTGGTCGGACTCAGGGATGAACCAGGCAGATCTTCAGACTGCTTTTCGCCAGCTACGTCCACACACCGCAAAACTTTGGACGATCAGCCCGACTCAGCGGAGATGTCGCGGGAACGGTCAGGTAATTACCTGCAGCCAGCGCAAATAGAAGGGAATGTCAGTTGAATGTATAGGGCACGGCGCTGAATCCGGGCGGACCAGCACGTCACCGCCGGCGGCGAACATCGTCGCCGGTCGTTGCGACCGGCCGCACACCCATCAAACCGCAGGTTTCTGCGTCGACAAAACCGCCAGAACAATTAATGGAGGGCATACAGTCTGTGTTCCGTACCCGGAGCAGACACCCTTGCAATGCGGATTCGTTGCAGCGCAGTGATTCGTTGCGTTCGAAGATTGCATTCAACTGGCCTCCAACGTAAAGTTTCCCACGCCCGTGGATAGACGGATGTGTCCGCCGTCACACAGCTAAGTGACCGCCAAACCAACAACTTCAATCATCCGCAGCTCAAAACGCGTGGCCTAACGCCGAACTCCAGCATGCACCGAGGTCGGACGTGCGCTGCGAACGCCATCGTCAGCACCGGGCAGTTCGCCTCGGTGATGATTCGGTACGTAATATGCTCCGGCACATGCGAGGCCAGCAGCGAAGCCCGTCGCACTCCAAGCACAATCATCTTTGCCTTGTGCTCGCGTGCATAATCCACTACCGCATACGAAATCTCACTGCCAAAAGTAGTCGCACACGTCGGCGGATCAATCACGACGCCGCTCTCCGCCGCAAGCTGTTGCAGTGCCTCAGCCATGATCGACGGAACAATCTGCGTCTGCGACCCAGCCTCCAGCGTTCGCGGTAAAACATGCAGGCAGTGCAGCGGCGAAGCCTTCAGATTCGCAAAGCAAGCCGCATAGCGAATCGCCTGAATGGTATTGAAGTCAAAGTCCGTGGCAAAGATAATCGGCCCATCCGGCTCGTAACTCTGCCCACACTGTTGCACTCGAGGCCCCACAGTCAGCACGGGACACGGCGACTTGCGCAGCACCGCCTCTGCCGTTGAACCAAACACCAACCGCTCGAATCCATGCAGAGCGTTGGTTCCCAGAACCGCCATATCGATAGACTTTGCCGCGATCGCATCCAGAATGATCGAGGATGCAATTCCAGTCTCCAGAATCGTCTCGCATGCCACGCCTGCCGATTCCGCCTGTTTGCGCAGGTCCGCCAGCGCGTCGCTGGACCTCTCCCGCATCACCTGTAGCTCCAGCAGCAGCCCTCCAGTCTCCGGAGGTGCGGATTCGGCGTCTTCGAATACATGCAGAATCACGAGGCTGGCCCCAACCGCCGCGCACGTATCCAGCCCCGTGCGGAAGGCCGCTTGTGACGCAGGCGAGAAATCAGTCGCGATGAGGAGACGATCGAAGGACGGCATGGAATCGGTCGCTGACATAGGCATAGAAGAGGATTCTCTTTTCTGATAGCCAAGAGCAGAATCGAGGCCGTTAGCTACAAACGGTTCTCGCGGAAAGCCGTTAGAAGTGAGCGCCATACGCATATCCGCCCCTGTCCCCGGACTCATGGTTCGCCGGTGGATCGATCACTCGCATTGGCAACTTGTGCTCTGCGGTACAGGCTGGGTTGACACAGCGGTTAACCATGAGCGACGTCCTCAAGCCGATGTTATGTGGGTTAACTTGAGAAAGCTGTGATAGGGGTCACGCCTGTAATTCAAGTGATCAAAATCACATAACAACGGGTCGCGTCATCCAATCAAGCCGAAATCCGCTCCAGCCGCTCCGGCGAAATGATGTGGATCGAGACGCCATGCATCTTGATCAACTTCTCCCGCTTGAACCGCCCCAGCATACGCGTCATCGTCTCGCGAGAGCAGCCCACCAGGTTCGCCAGCTCCTCATGCGTCAATGCCATCGTCAAACGCATCTCCGGCTTGCCGCAGGATTCAGCCCGTCCCCAGTCCAGCAAAACACCCGCCAAACGTCCCGCGGTCGACCCCGACAGCGCCAGCCGCCGCGCATCGAAGAATGCCGCCTTGTACTCCTCAGATAGCGCCTTCGCCGCATGCAGACTCGCCTGCCCATGCGTCTTCAGAAACTGCAGAAACTCCTCGCGCCGAATGCTCTTGATCTCACTCGGTTGCACCGTCTCCGCCGTCACCTCGTACTTCGATCCCGAGATCACCGCGCCCAGCCCAAGCACATCGCCTGGCATCGCAATCTTCAAAATCAAAGTTCTGCCCTCACGCGACGTGCACGACAGCTTCACCTGGCCCGAGCAGATTACAAACACGCCCTGGCTCGGAGAATTCTCCTGAAACAGCTTCGCGCCGCGAGGCAGCGTCGAGTGTGCTCCGATGGCCTCGAATTCATCGAGTGCCTCAGGTCCAAGACTGCAAAACATGCGCAGCGATCGGAAGTCGCAGCTGCCACAGCGATGAACCGGACGGGATGGGGAAGATAGAGGCATTATTTGCGACCTCGGAGCCACTGCAGAGATGTGGCACACGTCAGCAATTCAATGCCAGTCGAATGCGTCTCGCTCGTTTCATTGGGGTTCGGGTTGAAGTCTAACATACAGTCATCACAGGACATGTAGCCTCCGCGAGCAGGTCGGGTGTAAGACCATGCTCAATGTGGGTCAGCCAGAATGAAGCGTTGCGCGCGCCCAGAACAATCAAATCCGCATGCACTCTCTCTGCGAGTTCCAGAATTCCCTCCGCCGCATCACCATGCTCCACCACGGTCTCCGGAGTGCACCACTCATACGACTGTTCCGGAATCATCCGCTTCAGATTCGCCTTGAACTGCGCATCCAACCTCTTCCGCTCTTCCGGCGTGGCGTCCGCCCCGGCCACATAGCAGAAGTACAAATGCGCGCCCGCATCCTGCGCAAACGACAGCGCATACACTGCAGCCTTCGATGCCTCCACCGAGAAGTCCGTCGCGTAAACGATCGTCCGAAACACCAGCGGACCTTCCTCCGGCTGCCGCGCATGCGGACCCACCGTCAGCACCGGGCAGGCAGCGTTGCGAATCAGATCCTCAGCCGTCGAACCGATCACCAGCCGCTCCAAACCCCACCTCGAATGCGTTCCGGCCACAATCAAATCCGTGTCATGCTCCTTCGCCAGCTTCAGCACCGCCGAATGCGCCCGATGCCCTTCCGGCAGGAAAGTCCGAGCCTCAACTCCGGCTGACACAAAATCGTCCTTCAGGCTCTCCAGCCCATCGTTCACCACCTGCCGCCGGTCTTTCGCCGGCACGCCCAGAATCGCCTCAACGTAAGTCGTCACCACTGACGGATCGAACACGTGAACAAGCTCAACCGTCGACCGGAAGTTCAGAGCCAGCGCCTTCGCATACGAAGCTGCCCGGTCGGACGCCGCCGAGAAGTCAGTCGCGAAGAGAATATTTTTCAGAGAAACCGAGACGCGCTGCAGGACGGGCATCTTGCACCTCGATCATCGACCCATCTTGTTGGATCGATGCCGCTTTTGAACTTGGCCTGACCCCGATTAGAAACACTTTCGCATACGGTTGTCCGTGATGTACGTCACATGGGTCGGGAGATGTATTGGCTTACAGGATGTGCGACCCGGGCAGCCTCATGTTCGAACGCCAGCATCCGCATCGCCATCAGCGTCTGTGCCAGCCCGAACGCAGCCAGGTACGCATACGCGAGAAGTGCAATCTCGTGCGGAGTCATGTTGGCCGGCGCCAGGACCCCGCCAATCCCATACGTCACCCCGCACAACAGAGCAATTCCTGCCGCCACATAGCACCACAGAGAGCCATGGTCCCGCGACGTGTGCCGCGCAATCATAAACTCCGAGCAGGCCGTCGCAAGCCCTTGTAACGCAATCAGATAAAGGAACCACTCCAGCCGGATCCGGTCGAACAGAATCGAGCAGAACAAAACTCCGACCACAATCCCGAACGCGCTCTGTAGTCGCAGCACGGCTCGCACTGGCCGCAGCGACGTGAACAGGCTCGTTATAAACACCAGGACGCTGTCCGCAACCCCATAGCTCGCCAGCGACACAATCACAAAGGCCACGGCAAACGGAAGAAAAAGAATGGTTCGCGCCATGTCCGGAACCACCAGAATCCCACTGCCGATCAGCAGCGCCAGCACTCCCCGAAGACCCGTCGCAGTCCAGAAATTCTCATGCGTGTTCATAAGAACACCCCTCAGGGAAAAGCCTCCGCCTTTTCCCCGGTGCAGTCTGTGACGTACCGCACACCACACCAGTTGGCGCGGACCACCCGCTAGCCGGCCCCCCCGGACGATATCGAAAGCGCCGCCACTCCATCCGCCAATGTTGTGGTTCCACCAAACGAATGTCCTTCGCGGCACAGCGAAGAAATCCCCCGAATTTCTTCCGCCAGGAAACCCGAACCAGAACCTAAATCGCAGCCAGCTCCATCTCGCTCGCCATGGCCCGGATCGACTCCCCATAAGGAGCCCGCAGCACTCCACGTTCCGTGATGATCGCCGTAATATTCTTCGCCGGGGTCACATCGAACGCCGGATTCTCGATCCGCACGCCATGCGGAGTCACCTGCACGCCATTCACGTGAGTCACCTCGCGCGCCGCCCGCTGTTCAATCGGAATCAGTTCGCCCGAAGCCGTAGCTAGGTCAATCGTGTTGAAAGGCGCCGCCACGTAGAAGGGAATCCCATGCTCCTTCGCCAGGATTGAAACCGAATACGTCCCAATCTTGTTGGCCGCATCGCCATTGGCCGCAATCCGGTCCGCACCCACAATCACGGCCTGGATCCGGCCCTTCGACATAAAATACCCAGCCATGTTGTCGCAGATCAGCGTTGTCGGAATCTCGTCCTTCACCAACTCCCACGCAGTCAGCCGCGTGCCTTGGTTGAAGGGCCGAGTCTCGTCCGCGAACACGTCGATCTTCTTGCCAGCCTCCACCGCCGCGCGAATCACGCCCAGCGCAGAGCCATATCCGCAAGCCGCCAACGCGCCCGCATTGCAATGCGTCAGTACCGTGCCTTCTTCCGGCAGCAGAGCCGCGCCGAACGCGCCCAGCTTCCGCAGGTTGGCAATGTCCTCGTCGTAAAGCCGGTTCGCCAGCGCAATCACAGCCTTCTTGATCTCCGGAATCGGCGTATTCTTCGCCGCCAGCTGGTTGTAAAGATCGCGCACCTGCCCAATGCCCCAGAACAGATTCACGGCCGTAGGCCGCGTCTCCGCCAGCGTCCTGCAGATCACTTCAACCTCAGCCGAAAGTTCTGGCAGGGAAGTCGCCTTCGACCGGTCGATGCCCAGCGCAACGCCCATCGCAGCCGACACGCCAATCGCCATCGCCCCACGGACAATCATGTCCTTGATGACGGTGGCAACCTGCTTGTAATCGGTAGCCAGAACATAAGTCTCCTCAAAAGGGAGCTTGGTCTGGTCAAGAAAATTAACGCCTTCAGGAAGCCATTCAAGTGTAGGAATCATGTCTTTCTAGTTTATCGGAATCAAACGAAGAGTAGGATGTTGCCCAAATGACTATTCGTAATCGCATGTTTCTACTGATCGGTTGCTTCTGCCTGACAACTTCGCGACCTACGCCTAGCCAGTCAACAAAGGAGGAGCCTGTCGTCATTATGGGGACCGCTCGCACATCAATCCTCGACGCAATGGTGAATGAGCCTCGGACTTTGCCACAGGGCCGAGTACTGATAGGCTTCGTCGCGTTGCTGCGGCCGAATGGTCGACTCAGCGATCCTCTTTGCAGCAGCGATAGTCAAGCTAACTGTAAGTGGATTGTGAGGAAGTTTCTCACTCGGCCGCGAACATACGCTGATGTTTCGGGGGAGCCAGGCCATCGCGTCACATCGATTCCGATCAAGCTCGGGGACTGCTACGAAACGACTACCCAAGCTCGAACCCAAGGGGACGGGGACGAAGCAGCTACCGCAATCGTTACATCACGACCCGACTTATTTGGTCCGGTGCAGCCCAAGCTGGCGATCAGTGACCAGGAGCGTGCAGCAATACGGGCGTCAGTTACACAGAGTATTCGGGAGCGGTCGGTGGACCTGCTGATTCCGACAATCAATCGGATAGAGAAATTTCGCCTGACAAGCGATGGCGATGCCTACCTCGTCGCGGAAGGACGAAAAGACGATATCAAGAATTACTCTATGTTCTTCGGCATATGGCGGGTGTCCGGCGACAAGTTAGTGCTAGTTGCTTCAAATGTTGATACGGGCTTTGAAGAACCGGAAAATTTCATTGGAACGATTAGGCTGAAGTCGCAGAATCCGACTTGATTGTGAGCTCATACAGCCACTCTGAAGGCTACGAATTCCGCATTTATGGACTGCTGAATGGCAAGCTTCAAAGAATCTATTCCGGCGGCGGGGAGAGCTGCTAGATGAGCTATTTCTTCAGCGCAATATGCGCCCTGCGCACGTCACTCGCCGTAAACACGCTGTAGAAGGGAATCTCCCGCTCCGCCGGAACCTCCGCCAGCGCACGCTCAATATTCAAGCGCCCGCCCTGCTCGCGATCCACCAGGCAAAGCACGCCCGCAACCACCATCCCAGCCTCGCGAGTAGCCTCAATCGCCGTAATCGTCGAGCCGCCAGTCGTGCAAACATCATCGACAATCACCACCTGCGCGCCGGGATGCAGAAATCCTTCAACCCGCCGCCCGGTCCCGTGAGCCTTCTCCGCCTTCCTCACCAGGAAGCCATGAATCAACTCCGGTTTCGGCCCTGGATCGACATCGACAAACGCCGGATCGTCCTTCTCCAGCGACTGCGAAAGCTCAAGAATTTCGTTGAACTCAGCCAGCGCCCACGCACTCGCCGAAGCAGTATTCGAAACCAGCGGATCGGCCCCCATCGTCAGGCCGCCAACCGCAACCGCATGCGGCAGATGCTCGCGGATCAGATCGTAAAAAACGATCCCCGCCAGCCGCCCGCCTTCGGCGTTCAGCGTCGTCGTCCTGCAGTCAATGTAGTAGTCAGACTTCTGCCCGCTGGCCAGAGTAAAGTCACCCAGCTTGAAGGAGAGAGTAGCAATCAGATCGAGCAGCGCGGTACGCGGTTCAGCAGCCATGGCCTAAGTGTATCGCCAGACCGTCAGCTTCCCGGCAGGCTCCGCCGCGAAATCATCTTGGCAATATCCATCGTCGTCTCAATCCGGATCAATCGATGCTCGTGGTCGGTCACTGTCCGCGCAAGCTCCTTGCTATCCTCGGAGAGCCGGTTCAGCTCCTCGCTCACCAGAAGAATCTTCTTCGTTGTCGCAAACGCATCGGAAAGCAGACTCATGCGCGGCCGGCCTGCAGTTTGGCAATCTTATCCAGATTCTCGCGAATCTCCGATCGCGCCGACCGAATCGACACAAGTGCGCCATCCAGCGCAGTATTCATGTCCTGCAAAAGCCCGGCAAGCGTCTGTTGCTCCGAAGCAGAAATCTCCGTCTCATACGAGTGCAGGGAACGCCGCAGAATCTCGCCCGCCGACACTCGTTCGGCAGCCGCCAGCTTATTCAGCCGCTTCCGCTCAGAGGGCCTTAGAAGAACAACAGTTCGAGTTGCAGGAGATTCGGACGCGGTCGCCATATGGAAATCGTAGCACATGTGCATATCATGTGCATCAATGCGTCATGCGGTCCAGATGCCTGTATCCGCCCGTCGCGAACAGCACCGTGATGAAAACAAACCCGTTATAAGCCCCATGCACAATCGTCGACGCTGCAACCGACTGCATCTTCACCCGCACAAACGTCAGCACCAGGGAAATGGAGAACAGCACCGTCAGCGCCGCCACGATATGCGCCACTTGCTGCTCATGCAGCATCGCAAAGCAAAGGCTCGACACCACCGCCGAAAAGATCAGCGAAGCCGGAGTCAACGACGTTGTCGTCTGCCAACGCATCTTGCTCTCTTCAGTCCGCGGCAGGCTCAGCCAGTCGTACGCGATCGCAAACGCAGGCACCAGGAAGCCACGAAAGCATATCTCCTCAAAGATCGGCGCGACCACCGTCCCGAAGATCGTGATCAGCCACGCCGTCGAGGCCGACGAAAAGAACTCGTCGATCGGCATCGTCTTCGGAGGAGTGATGAAGTAGGTGACGATTTGCATCATCAGCCCCAGCACGAATCCAAGCGCAATCAACTGGCCAAACTGACGTCGCGCAATCGCCCAGTTCCACTGCAAACCGTCCAGAAAGGAGCGATGCCACACGATCGGGTAATAGAACCACGAAGCCAGCAGCGTCAACAGATACGTCCCGGCCATCATGGCAATCTGCAGCTTCGGATACTGCACTTTGATCGCTCCCGCCTGCAGAGTCGCAGGTGGCTTTCCGATCGCCAGCAGAAGAATGTTCACCACAAACAGCATCAGCCCCGCAAAGCAGACGAACGCCAGCGCATGCCCAATGTTCGGAATCCGCCGCGTCGCAATTGCTCGAACCGGAACAACCGGCTCTTCACCCTGCAAACCTTCAGGCAAGTTGTTGGGCGAGAGGCTCATGCTGTTTTGGTCCGCCTTGTCGATGCGCTCTTCTTGGCCGCCTTCGCCGCTTTCTTAGCCGTATTCTTCACTTCAGCAGGCCGCGCAGTTGGCACGCCGGTCTTCTTCTCCGGAACAATAAACTTGCCGCGCGCGTTCTTGGGCCGGTCAGGGGCTGCAATGATATCAAGCGGCTGCGGCCCAGCGTGCGAAGCACCATTATTCGTCGTCAGCAGGGTCGAGTGCGGCCCATAATGCCGCGCCAGAAATTGCCCCGTATACGAACCCTTCAACCGTCGCAATCTGTTCCGGAGTTCCATGCGCAATCACTTGTCCGCCGCGTTCGCCGCCCTCAGGTCCCATATCGAGCACGTAATCCGCATTCCGCACGATGTCCAGATTGTGTTCGATGATAATCACCGTGTTGCCCAGATCAGTCAGCCGATGCAGCACTTCCAGCAGCTTCCGCACATCATCAAAGTGCAGTCCGGTCGTTGGCTCGTCCAGCAGATACAGCGTGCGCCCCGTCTGCCGCTTCGAAAGCTCCCGCGCCAGCTTCATCCGCTGCGCCTCGCCGCCCGAGAGAGTAGTCGCAGACTGCCCAAGATGAATGTATCCAAGTCCGACATCGACCAGCGTCTGCAGCTTCGCCGCCGCGGTAGGAATGTCTTTCAGCACCGGCAGCGCATCCGCGATCGGCAGGTCGAGCAGGTCCGCAATCGAGTAGCCATTGAACTTCACCGCCAGCGTCTCCTGGTTGTAACGACGTCCGTTACATACATCGCACAGCACATAAACATCGGGCAGAAAGTTCATCTCGATGCGCCGCTGTCCCTCGCCCTGGCAAGCCTCGCAGCGTCCGCCCTGCACGTTGAACGAGAATCGCCCCGGCTTGTATCCGCGCTCGCGCGACTCCGGAAGCATCGCAAACAGATCGCGGATCGCCGTAAACACGCCCGTATAAGTCGCAGGATTCGACCGCGGCGTGCGCCCAATCGGCGACTGGTCAATCTCAATCGCCTTATCGATCTGGTCGATGCCGATAACGCGCCCGTGCTCGCCCGGATCCTCGCGCGAGCCATAAAGAGTGCGTGCCAGCGCGCGATAAAGAATGTCCGCCACCAGCGTCGACTTGCCCGAGCCCGAGACGCCCGTAACCACCGTCATTACGCCAAGCGGGAAGTGCGCGGTCACATGTTGCAGATTATGCGCGGTCGCGTCTTCAACAGTGATCCACTTGCCGGTCAGCGGCCGCGGCTGCTGTCGCGCGACGATCTCAATCTTGCCCGAAAGATATTGCCCGGTCAGCGACGCCGGATTGTCCATCACCTGCTGCGGAGTTCCATCCGCGATCAGCAGTCCGCCATTCTTGCCCGCACCCGGCCCAAGATCGAGCACATAATCGGCCGTGCGAATCGTGTCCTCGTCATGCTCAACCACCAGGACGGTGTTGCCCAGGTCGCGCAGATCCTCCAGCGCACGAATCAGCCGCTGGTTGTCGCGCTGATGCAGTCCAATGGAAGGCTCATCCAGCACATACAGCACACCGCGCAGCCGCGAGCCAATCTGGGTAGCCAGCCGAATCCGCTGGCCCTCACCGCCAGAAAGCGTAGCCGCAGAACGATCCAGCGAAAGATAATCGAGCCCAACAGCGTTCAGGAACTCCAGTCGCTCAATCACCTCGCGCTGCAATCTGTCCGCAACGATGCGGTCGCGGCCCGTGAAGTGCATCCCCTTCGCACCCGCAAGCGCCCGCTCCAGCGACATCGAAGTGAACTCCGCTATCGACTTCGGTTCGCCGTTGATCGGCACCGTCACCGCCAGCGATTCCGGCCGCAGTCTCCGCCCCTTGCAGCGCGGGCAGGTCGTCGCGGACATGTACTGCATCATGTACTCGCGGTAGCCTTCGGACTTCGTCTCATCCAGATTCGACTTCAAATACGCGAAAATGCCGTGAAATCCAGTGCGGCCAACCTCGTTCTTCGGAGGCCCGTAAAGCAGTAAATCCTGCTGCGCCTTAGGCAGATCGGAGAACGGAACCTTCAGGTTGATCTTGTACTTCTCCGCCGCCAGCTTGATCAGCCGCAGCAAATAAGTCGAACCCGAACCTGGTCCCATCGCTCCGTCCAGCAAAGGCTTCGACCAGTCCACAATCGTCTTCGCCGGATCGAAATCGTAGATGCTGCCAAGCCCGTGGCACTCCGGGCAAGCCCCGTAAGTCGAGTTGAACGAGAAACTCCGCGGCTCCAGCCGCGGCACGTCAATGCCGCAATCCGGGCAAGCCATCGACGAAGAGTAAAGTGTCTCCTCCTGCTGCCGGTTCGCCCCCTGAATCCCAATCAGCACCAGTCCGTTGGCCATCTGCAGCGCCTTGGCAACGGACGTTTCAAGCCGCTTCGTGTCGTATTTGGTTGAGCCGTTCGCGCCAACCTGTCCGGGCAGAGGCTTCAGAATGATGCGGTCAACGATCGCCTCAACCGTGTGGTTCTTCTTCTTATCGAGCCGCATTCCCTCGGTAAGCTCGACCATCTCGCCGTCGATGCGCGCCCGAAATCCCTGTTGATCCAGCGCGTCCAGTTCTTCGCGAAACTCGCCTTTGCGCCCTCGCACCAGCGGCGCGTATACCGTAATCCGCTCGCCCGGAGCCATCGCCACAATGCGCTCGACGATCTGGTCTGCCGTCTGCCGCGTAATCGGCAGGCCGCAATTCGGACAATGTGGCTGGCCGACAGACGCATACAGCAGCCGCAGATAGTCGTAAATCTCAGTAATCGTCCCCACGGTAGAACGCGGACTCCGCGAAGTCGTCTTCTGCTCGATGGAGATCGCTGGCGAAAGCCCGTCGATCGCGTCCACGTCCGGCCGCTCCATCTGGTCCAGAAACTGCCGCGCGTACGCCGAAAGCGTCTCAACATACCGCCGCTGCCCCTCGGCGTAGATGGTGTCAAAGGCAAGCGAAGACTTGCCCGAGCCGGAAAGCCCGGTGACAACCGTCAGCGTATTCCGGGGGATCGAAACCGAGACGTTGCGCAGATTATGCTGCCGCGCGCCGCGTACCGTGATGTGTGTAATGCCCATGCAGAGAGTTTGCCGGCGCCCTTCCACGTATCTGGAATCGGAGCGAAACGGCCAAGTCTCTAGGATACGGCATTCCGGCATCCCGGGTCTTCCAGTGCTGCAGGTCACAGGCTTCCGCTGCCAGGGCCGTCTAAAATGGTGTTGGCCAACTCCATTTGGCGGGGGAGTATCCTAGTTGTTAATGCGCTTTTCAGGAACTTTTTGCAACAATCCTTCCAGTCGATTGAATTCTTGCGAGAATGAATTTGACTTCGCTGATCTTGGTTCAATTTATGCATCAAAAACGCTAGCGAGCGTGGAGGGATTGTCCGTTGACTGATCTTCTAATGTTGGTGTGTGCAGTGCTGGCGGCGCTTGCGGCTGGGGTTTTGGCAGGCTATGGAGTCTGCCTGGGAATGTTCGGCCTGTTCCGGATGCACGCTCGCCAGGCGGCCGTGAAGCAAGTCGTTCCAGTGCGCAACTCGGCCAGCGTCCTCGAAGGCTAGCCCGAAAGTCTGCCCCAATCGGCGATAATCACATTCGTGACTCGCCCAACCGAATCCGGCCCCTCCAACCTGAAACTTACCCTCGCCGTAACCGGCGCCAGCGGCTCCATCTTCGCCGCCGAGATGCTCCGGACCCTCGACACCGACAAGCGCGTCGCCCGCGTCGACTTCATACCTTCCGAAGCTTCCCTCCGCGTCTTCGCCGAAGAGATGCAACTCAGTGGCCGCAACGGCCTGATCGAAAAACTCCTCGGCACAGCCGGCTCCGGCAAGATCATCCAACACACGGAATCCGACATCGGCGCCAACGTCGCCAGCGGCAGCTATCGCTCGCACGGAATGGTCGTCCTTCCATGCTCCATGGGCACGCTCGCAGGAATCGCCAACGGCATGGCCTCAAACCTCATCGAACGCGCCGCCGACGTCTGCCTCAAGGAGCGCCGCTCACTCGTCCTCTGCGTGCGCGAGACGCCATTCAATCGCATCCATCTGCGTAACATGCAACTCGCATCCGACGCCGGCGCAACCATCTTCCCGGTCATCCCAACCTTCTACAACCGCCCGCAGGACACGACCGAAATGGTCACGCAGTTCGTCGACCGCGTCCTCGCCCACATAGGCCTGCCCCAGCCCGGCGCATACCAGTGGAAGGGCGACTAGCGACGGCATCCTCCGGCAGCATCTGCTCGCCACCCGCATCGGCGGCTCAGCCTTCAGGAACTGAATCGTTCCCGCCAACACTGGCTTCGAACACTCACTCGGTGCGAGGTGCCCACAACCGCGCAACTCCGTCGAACACCGAGTCCGCAATGTCCCGGTGCATCGTCTCCCCGACCGCCATGGGAATCAGTTTGTCCTCCGTCCCCCACACAATCAGCGTCGGCTGCCGAATGCCGCTCAACCGCGCGTCCAGCAAGTCGCTTCCGCTCAGCATCGACTCCATGCTCTGCTGCACAATCTTCCGGTTGCGCGCGATCTTCCGCAGCGTCGCCCGCACAACAAACGGCGGAAACTGCCGCCGGATGCGGGCTCAGCAAGGCCATCAGCCGTTTAAGCCCGGCCGCGTCCATCGGAGAAAACGCGTCCCGCGCAAAGCCAATCTGATACGTCAACCCCGCGCTATCGTCCAGCACCAGCCGATCCACCATCTCCGGATGGTCCAGTGCCAGCTTCGCAGCAATCCATCCACCCATCGACCAGCCATCGACATCCGCGCGCTGCAACCCAACAGCGTTCATGAACTCAACCACAACGCTCTCTTCGAGAGAAATGGAATAAGCAACGTCAGGCCGCGCCGAGCGTCCATATCCCAGCAGATCCAGCGCATAGACATGGAATCCCTCGGCCGCCAAGGTAGGAATCATCCCCGACCAATCCTCCGCGCGCGATCCCAGACCATGCACCAGCAGCAGCGGAATCCCAACCGCACCATCCGCCGGCGTCGCTTCAAAGTAATGAATGCGATATCCGCCCGCCTCGACGTACTCGCTGCGCACATGCGAACGCCACAGATGATATCGAATCACCTGGTCATTCGCCCAAAGCGGATTCCAGTAGAAAACTGCGCCAGCGATGACCGCAAGCAGCAGGACCGCCCCCACGATCCGCAGCAACGCCTTCATCGGAGTCGCCCCTCCCGCATTACTTCAGCGGCTTGCCGAACTCTTCGCCGAACACCGTATGCCCCATCTCAAAGCGCCCGCCATAGAACTTGTCCGGCCCTTTCAGATGCCCAACCGCGAGCAGCGCCACCACCCAATAGCTCATCGGCAGCCGAAGCACTTCATGTACCTTCTCCTGTTCAAAACCTTCCATCGGAGCGGTGTCGTAGCCCATCACCTCCGCCATCAGCAGCATGTGCGTGGTCGCGATCATCACCATCTTGTTCAGCCAGCCATGCATCTCGTCCGAGGAGAAGTGCGACAGAAAATTCGGAACGCTGTTACGAGCCTGTGCCGCATAGCCCTCCGGCATCCCGCCTTCCAGACCCCGCTCCAGCATCGGCTCCAGGTCCTTGCGCCATCCATCCGCATCGCCGCAGGCCACAATCACCGCCGACGCCTCTTCCACCTTGGCCTGGTTATAGGCTGCACCGCGCAGGCGCCTCTTCTGCTCCTCGCCCTGCACCACGATGAAGCGCCACGGCTGCATGTTGTATCCGCTCGGCGCGCTCAGTCCGGCTTCAACGATCTTGCGCAGGTCTTCGGGCGGGATTGGCGTACCGTCAAAGCTCGGTGTCGCCCGCCGATCCTTAATCGCCTGGCTCAGTGTCTTTTCCTGTTTCGCCGTCTTGACCATCGCTTCTCTTTCTGTCTCGCCCACGTCGTCCGATCCTCTTGAAACAATTCCAGCGGATCACACCACCGGATTGGATGCAGTTTCAACTGCTCCAAGCCGATCCGCGCGCGGCATCTTCAATCTGCCGAACAAATCACGGCAGACGTTCGACGAAAATGCAATTGCCAAACGATTTCAAAGATAGCATCCCCCTCAATTCCCGGAAAGATAAGTCTTTCAGTCGTGCAGCGAACCCTCCCGAGAAGCCACAAAACGGCCCCGGCAGAGCCAGAAAGCTCAAAACCGGGGCCGAAGCGAATCAAGGCAGGTTGGGCGGTGCAGTTACATCAGGAAAAAAGTCCATTAAGACCATTCGGAAAGAAGACTCCCTTGGCCGCAGTGCCTGCCGTGGTCGCATTGCCGCCGGTGACGATATTCAGCACCTGCGTCGTCGTGCGCGCAAATGCAATCACGCTCGTCGGATCGGCGTCGACGATCTGGCTCCGCGACACATTCCCGCCTCCGCCCAACGAAACCTGGATCGTTCCCGGCGTCAGGCCGTAGTCGTCCGGATTGTTATCAAACGGGCTCGCCGGCGAAGGCGCAGCCGCCTGCGCAAGCTTCGCCCGCAACGCCGACACCTGCTGCGTCAGCGTCTGGTAGCCCAGCGCGTTCGTCGGATCCAGCGCGTTGATCGTCGTGCGAACCAGCCCGGCGTGGTAGGCCTCGACCGCCAGAATCCCGGCCGCCGCAGCGAGATAAGTCTTGCCAGTCGTCCCGGTGGTAAACAGCGGAGCCGCGCCGTGGTACGCCGTTACGCCGACATCCTCAAAGATGTACGCGCCAATCAAAAAGTTCGCATCGCTGGCAAACGGATCGAACGCCGCCCCAATCCCCGCCGCCGAGGCCAGCGTATTGAAAGACGTCATCAAGTCGATCTGCGGCTGAGCCACCGCCGCCGTACTCAGCGCCGACCGCAGGAACGCAACGTGCTTGCCCTCCTCGATCGCAGTCTCCACCGCATACGACGCCACCGACAGATTCGCGAACGGAACCTTGGGATTAGCCTTCACCGCCACCGTTCCTTGCGTGCCCGTGCCGGTAATGCCCTGGACCATCGCGCCCGTGGGATACAGAGTGTTCGACGTGCTGATATTGGTGCCAAACGCCGCGAGATAGTAGAAGTTCGCCTCAAGATACTCAAGGTTCAAAGCGAAGTTGAGGATGTCCGTATCGCCGTAGCTGGTGACCGTGTTGGCCGCCTTCGCAACTCCAGGAATAGCGAGAGCCGCCAGTGCCGCACCGCCGCCGACCAGCAAGGCGCGCCTGCTGGAAATAATATTGTCCAGAATCTGTGTCTCTTTGGATGCCATGTGATTTTTCCTCTGGGCGCAGGCCCTTAGCTTTGGGTAACAGTGATATTTCCGTTGAGACCGTTGGGGAAGAACGCCCCGGACTTGACTCCCGCGCCGCTACCGGCAGAGCCGTACACAATGTGCAGCACCTGATCCGTCGTGCGCGCATAGGCAATCGCGTTCGCAGTAGTCGCCGCAACAATGGAACTCGCCGTCGGGATGGTCGTGACGAATGGACCTGTGCCGGTTGGCACGGTCAGCGCCGTCTCGTTGCCGCCACCCAGCGTTCCGCGCAAAGCGGACACCTGGTTCGCGTACGTCAGATAGGGAAACGCTGTGATCCCCTGCGCGATCGCGCCGGCCGTCAAAACCGTCCGCACATAAGCCGCATGGTAGGCCTCAACCGCCATAATTCCCGCGGCGGCGGCCAGATATCCGGCAGTGATCCCAGCAGAACTGATCAGCGGCGCCGCTCCGGCATACGCCGTCACACCCACATCCTCAAAGATGAATGCGCCAACCAGAAACGCATTGAAGCTTCCAAATGGATTGAAGCTCGAACCGATGCCCGCAGCCGTAGCCAGTGCATTGAACGAGTTCGTCAGGTCGATCGTCGGCCTTGCAACCGCGGTCGAGCCAAGTGCCGAACGCAGAAAGCGAACGTGAGCCTGCTCGTCGTACGCAATCTCGTTCAGGATGTTCTGCTGTGCCGTGGTCAGGCCAGTTACCTGCGCGCCGCCCGTCACGGTTCCCGGACTTGACCCCGTATCCGAGCTGGAAAGGCCCGATCCAGTAGCCGCGCGCAGATAGAACTCGGCCTCCAGATACTCAAGGTTCAGTGCAAAGTTCAGTATGTCCGTATCCGTATATGACGTGCTCGGTGGCGCTGCTTGACTTGTTCCGCCGCAACCAGCCAGCGCCGTTGCCGCGCCCGCCGCACCCACGCCAGCCAGGAACTTGCGCCGGTTGATGCTCCTCTTATTCGCTAGTTCACTCAGTTTGTCCACGGTTCGATACCTCTCCTGTGCAGCGTCTGAAGTGCTACGTTCATGTCAGGAACGAGCACGAGCGGCAACTGGATTGGCAATGGATTTGAGGATTCGGCTGGATTGCGACGTTCGTGTTGACGCCATCAATAAAATCAACTGCAAGACGCAGTTCGCCCAACCCACATCGCCTAAATGGTCATAACGGCTATCTGATATCAGCCATCGGCTGTTCCGTAGCGAATGGATTCTGTCCCGGCGTCTCGGCGTAGATCCACACGCCGTGGAACGGCTTGCGCAACTCCGGATACTGAACCAGCAATGCCATCGCCGCATCGTTGTTCCGTTTGCGGGCAACCGCGGGATCAGTCGCCGCTCCGTCCACCAGCAGGTGCGCCGAAATATCCACGCTCGACTGCCCCAGCGAGTCGTCCACGCCCAGCCCGGTAAACCGATATTCCGTCCCGCTTACGCTCTTCACCACCAGCGGAGCGTCCACGCTCACACCGTCAGACAGCGCAGGAGGCGCAGCACCTTGAGCCTCCGTCCGCAGCTTATCCAAATGAGTGCTGTTGACGAAGTCGGCCGGCTGAAGCAATTTTTCAGCCGCCTGGTAATAGAGCCACGCGTTCCACGCCTGTTTGGCGGTCACCATCTGGCGTGCCTGCGTCCAATACCAAAGCCCGTCGTGCCCCGCCGCCGTCAGCGCCCGGGGATACAAACCCGCCAGCAGCCACTTGCCCTGCTCCTGCCGCAGCAGAAACGAAAGCCGCCACGGAGCAGGCTTGTCCGCGCCGGCAGCCGGAGCTATCGTCACCATGGCAAACGCGTACTTGCCCGGAGGCAGACCCGGAATCAGGAACTCCGCCTCCATCGTCGAACGATTCAGCGAGCAGAAGAACTGTGCCTCAGGCGCCGATCCGTCTGGATTCTTCTGCAGGCCGGTCGCGTCCAGCAGGTAAACCTGATCGACCGTCAGCGTGCCTCCTGCCAGCTTCGGCGCAGTCGAACTCACAAGGTACTGCAGTCCATTGAAGTCCTTGCCCAACTCCGCCACCGACACCGCTTTCAATCCCGCGGCATTGTTCGCCTGGACCATCACGCTAAGATTCCGCGCCATCTCCGCGATGGCATCGCGATCGGCCCGAGCCATGCCCGACTGAGTAGTGCAGGTCTCCGCGCGGCCCGTCATGCCTCCGGAAATTAGCAGCCCAATCGCAAGCAAAGCAGGGAACCACGCAGCAGAAGAAAACCGCGAACCGCTCCGGCGTACCTGATTCGTCAATTCTCCGAAGTTTCTCGCGCTCTTCATGCCTATCACCCGTTTTCCAGTCTAGTACACAGTTTTGAATAAATGCTTTTTAGGCCCGAGTGCGTCCTATACTTCAAGACAGTGAATTCGATCGCCTCAGTGCGTCGTTTCGCCTTTCTCTTCCTGATGGAAGGGGCTATGGCTTGTGCCCAGGCGACGCTCCCGCCGACCAGCCCCACGGCCTTGCCTCCCGCACCCTCCGCGAACCTGGTAACCGCGCCGCGCACCGGCGTTACCGCCAAAGTCTCCTACGATCAGGGTCAGCTTCTGGTCATCGCCGACAACTCCAGCCTCAACCAGATTCTGCGTCAGATCGCTCGCCTCACCGGCATGACCATCACCGGCGGAGTCGTCGACCAGCGCGTCTTCGGTCAATACGGTCCCGCGCCCCCGGCACAAATCCTCGGAAACCTGCTGGAGGGAACTGGCAGCAACATGCTTCTCCGCGAAACCGCATCGGCCGCTCCCGCTGAACTCATCCTCACTCCCAGAGAGGGTAGCGTCACGCCACCGAACCCCAACGCCCCCGGTTTCGACGACGCCAACGCACCCGGCAACGACGCAAACAGCTACAACCAGCCCGCTCCGCCCGTGCCCGGACAACGTTTGCCGCGACCGCCATTCAACCCGCTAACCAACGGATACTCTGGGATGCCCCCCGCATCTCCGATAGGCCAAGTCTCCGGATCGTCAGTCGTTACCAGTCCGGCACCCTCCAACCCGGCCTCGCCGAACGGAGTTCTGACGCCCGAGCAGATCTATCAGCAATTGCAGCAGTTACAAAAGACTCAGCCTCAACAGTAGGCAGGCCTAATTCCGCCCCCCATCAAAATGATCCGCCGCAACCAGTTCGCGCCGCAAGTGTCTAAGCGCACTGACAGGCTGAGACGGTTCGACCGTGGACAGAACCAAAGAATCAGGTTGATTAACGCCGCTGGCTGCGTGCGATCGCGGCCTTCGCTTCGTTGTCCGCCTCGCGCTTGCGCTCGGTAGCGCGCTTGTCCCACTCCTGCTTGCCCTTGGCCAGCGCAAGCTCGCACTTTACCCGCCCATTGCGGAAATAAAGTCGCGTCGGTATGAGCGTAAAGCCTTTCTGCTTCGTCATACCTTCGAGCTTCCGCACCTCGTTTTTATGCAGCAGCAATTTCCGTGTGCGCAGCGAATCATGATTCATCGCGTTGCCATGCGAGAAAGGTCCGATGTGCGCGTTCAGCAGAAAAACTTCGCCGTCCTTCAGCAACCCATACGCGTCCTTCAGATTCGCCTTGCCCTCCCGAATCGACTTCACCTCGGTCCCGCGCAGCGCCACTCCAGCCTCGAATTTATCGAACAGAGCGTAGTTGTAACTCGCCGACCGGTTGTACGCCGCGTCGCGCATCCCCGCCGCAACCGGATCGCGGTCCTTCTGCTTCACCGCAGGCTTGGGCTGCGCTGCAACCGTCGGATTGGAGAGCGATCTTGCCATGGGAGAATTCGCACAACGGGAGATCTGCGGCACCGGCGCTCATGCGCCTCTGGCGTCCCGAGTCGGAATCCTGAGTTTAACATGAGGGCACATGCCGCCTCACCTGTGCACTCCCTCAACGTCTAACCTCTAAACCGCCACCGTCCGCAGTCGAAAAATCTTGTAGATAGGTAGTGCAGATGCAGGTAAGCTTTGAAGGGCTGAACGTGATCCGAATGGTATACTCGCCAATGTCCAACCAGTCCACTGACTGCGGCCGCCCGGCACACGGCAACCCTTTGGACTGCCTTGGATCGATGGATGATATTTCGGCAATTCCATCCTGCGAAGCCAGCAACCTGAACACCAGGCGCGATACTTCAAGCAACGCAGCCATCCAGTTTCGACGGATTTTTGGCGCAAAGGAAGCACAGATCATAGGCATGATTCGCGGGTTCTCATTGTTCACATCAAGGCTCTCATCGTCTGTGCTTCGCGGATCCCTCGCTGCGCTCTTCCTCCTGCTCGCAGGCCTCGCCGCCACACCCTCCGCCCACGCCCAGAGCGCCAGTACCTGGAACAAGCGTGGCCAGGATGCCGAACTCAAGCAGGACTACGACACCGCCTACGAGGATTACCTCAAAGCCCATAACAAGGCTCCCAAGGACATGCGCTACACCGAGCGCGTCGATCGCATGCGCTTCCAGGCCGCCGTCCAGCACGTCGAGCGCGGCCGCATGCTGCGCCAGAGCGGAGACATGGCCGGCGCCCTCAACCAGTTCACCCGCGCGCTGCAGATCGATCCCTCCAACGAGGCCGCAACCCAGGAAATCCAGATCACCGAGCGTCTCGATAAGGCGCCCGGCGCCTCCATCCCGCTCACCCAGGCCACTCCCGCAGCCGAAGCCGCCCTGCGCGACGTCAACGCCGTCGCTCCGCCCATCGTCCTCAAGCCCATCTCCAACGATCCCATCACCCTGCACACCATCGGCGACACCAAGGACATCTATACCGCCATCGGCAAGATCGCCGGCCTCAACGTCCTCTTCGATCCCGACTACACCTCCCGCCGCATCCCCGTAGACCTCATGAACGTCAGCCTGGCGGATGCGCTGCGTGTCGTCGGAACCATCGCCGGCACCTTCTACAAGCCCATCACGCCCGACACCATCTTCGTCGCAGCCAGCACTCGCCAGAAGCACACCGACCTCGACGACGTCGCCGTCCAGACCTTCTACCTCACCAACGCCGCCCAGCAGGCCGACGCCAACGAGATCGTCACCGCTCTGCGCAACGTGCTAACCGCTGAAGATAAGGTCTATCTCGTCGCCTCGCAGAACGCCATCGTCATGCGCGCGCCGCCCGAGCACCTGGTCCTCGCAGAAAAGCTCCTCAACGACCTCGACCGCACCCGCGCCGAGGTCGTCGTCGATGTTGCCATCCTCGAAGTCGACCGCGACAAGATCCGCAACCTCGGCATCACCCTCCCGCAGTCCATCACCATCACGCCGCAGGCCACGCCGAACTCCACCACTACCTCCAACAGTTCGGGTACCACCGGCAGCACCGCAACCTCCTCCTACTTCACGCTGAACACCCTGGCCAACCTCAACGCCACCAATTTCGCCGTCACCCTCGGCAGCGCCACGCTCAACGCCTTGCTCTCCGACGCCGACACCCGCGTCCTGCAGAACCCCAGCATCCGCGCCACCGACGGCCAGAACGCGAAACTCAAGATCGGCTCCAAAGATCCCCATCGCCACCGGCTCCTACTCCGCCGGCGCGGCCACCGGCATCACCGCCGGCATCGGCGTCCAGACTCAGTTCACCTATCTCGACGTCGGTGTCAACCATCGATATGACGCCCACAATCCATCTCGACCGCGAAGTCTCGCTCAAGCTCGACATCGTCGAATCTCCACCCAGAGCGGCTCCGTCACCATCTCGGGCGTAACCGAACCCATCATCGGCAACGCGCGAGAGCAGCACCACCATTCAGTTGCGCGACGGAGAACCCTGCCTCCTCGCCGGCATCCTCGACAAGGAAGACACCAACAACAACAGCGGCACGCCCGGCCTCTCCCAGATTCCGTTCCTCAAATACTTCTTCGGGTCCGTCTACAAAGAAAACAAGCAGGACGAAGTCGTCTTCATCCTCATCCCCCACATCGTCCGCGAATCCGTCCTCACCGGCCTCAACACCCGCGCCATCGACACCGGCACCTCGACCAATCATCGAAATTCGCCACTCGGACACGCCGATCGACGACCACGCATCGATGCTCCCGCCGCCTGTGCAGGGTTCAAACATCAGCGCAGCCAACGCCGCCTCGGCCATGGTCCAGCAACTGAAGCAGCAGGCCATGCCGCCCACGCAGCCCGGCAGTACCGCTCCGCCGGCCGTCGCGCCCGGTTCCGCTGCCACGGCCGCTGCCGTTGCCGCAGGCTTGCCCGTCACCCTCACCGTCCTCCCGCGCGACTCGAGCCACCCCGTCGGCAGCACCTTCACCACGTCCGTCCTGCTCTCCGGCGCCCACGACGTCTTCTCGGTCCCAATGCAGCTCCAGTTCGATCCCAAGGTGCTGCAACTGGTCAACGTCGAAGCCGGAGGCCTGCTCGGCGGTGACGGTCAGCCGGTCGCCCTCGTCCACCGCGACGAAGGCAACGGCCTGGTCACCATCTCAGCCTCCCGCCCGCCCGGAGTCAACGGCGTCAACGGACAGGGAGATGTCTGCACCCTCACCTTCAAGGCCATCGGCGCCGGAGACTCAACCATCTCCCTGGTCAAGATGGGAGCGCAGAACAGTCTCAAGGCCAATCTGCCCGCGTCAGGTACGCCCGGCGTGGTCCACGTGAAGTGAGGAGTCGGATGAAGGTACTAGGTACTGGGTTCAAGGTGCGAGGCGCCGCGCAGATGGCCTCGGTCTCGCGCCTTGTACCTCGAACCTGGCCTGAACCTCGAACCTCGAACCTCGAACCTGATCCCCGCCTGACGCGCGAATCAGGCCTCACCCTCGTCGAACTCATCATCTGCGTCACCATCGTCGGTATCCTCGCCACCGCCGCTCTGCCCGTCGCCAAGTTCCAGGTCAAGCGCGAAAAAGAGCGCGAACTCCGCCGCGACCTCTGGGAGATGCGCGACGCCATCGACCGCTACAAGGACGCGGCCGACCGCGGAGGCATGCAGATCAAGGCCGACAGCAACGGCTATCCGCCCGACCTCCAGACCCTCGTCGATGGAGTCAACGTTCAGGACAAGAAAGTCCGCTTCCTCCGCTCCATCCCCATCGACCCCATGACCAAATCCACCGATTGGGGCCTCCGCTCCAACCAGGACGACCTCGACTCCGACTGCCTGGGGCGGCCAAAACGTCTTCGACGTCTATACCAAGAGCTACGGCACCGCCCTCGACGGCACCAAGTACAACACATGGTAGAAAACCTCCAACCCGCGCCCCCTCCCACACAGTGTCATCCTGAGCGGAGCAAGCCGCATCCTTTGTGGCTTGCGCAGTCGAAGGACCCCGACGCTTTGCACACTGGCGTGACATCCCGAACCTGTCTGCCACAGCCTTCAGGCGAGGCTTTCCCCTCGAACCTCGACCCTCGAACCTCGAACCTGGCGGAACCTCGCACCTCGAACCTCGAATCCGGTTTCACCCTCCTCGAACTCCTCATCGTCATGGTCATCATCGCCACGCTCGCCGCCATGGCCATCCCCAAGTTCACCCGCAACGTCCTGGCCGCCAAGGAAGCCGTGCTCAAGGAAGACCTCCAGGTCATGCGCACCGCCATCGGCTCCTACACCGTCGACAAGCAGAAAGCCCCCCAGTCCCTCGACGACCTGGTCACCGGCGGATACCTCAAGGCCATTCCCAAGGAACCCCTCAGCGGCCGCACCGACTGCTGGGTCACAGCCCAGTCCGACACTCTCGCCAGCGTCGACCAAACTGACTCCGGCGGCATCGATGACGTGCACACCTGCACCCAGGGAACCGCCCTCGACGGCACCTCCTACAGCGACTGGTAGCCGCGTCCGGCGGATCTCCGCCCCAATTCCTGGATCATTCGCCACTGTCCAATCCGGACGGCGCATCCAATGCTGTCAAGCACTAAATCAAAACAAAGCCGCTAACAGAAGTATTTACAGTCACATGCAGCAATCCCCCGACTGCATGCGAGCCATGCGGCAAGTCGTATAATAGAAATAGGGGCTAAATTAGAGTTCATTTCCTCCATAAGGAGTGTGGTCAAATTGCCACAAAAGTGTTGCAAAAGTCCACACCGAGGTGGAACTGCAATGAAATCAGCAGTATAGACATTCATACCCCCCCGGGGGGGGGTACCTCAGGGGAAGGTTGGCAGGGATGGCAAACGTAAACGAAAAGGCGCATACTTCGTCTAACGATGTGGTGAGTTGCGCTCGAGTGCAGGGAGCGCCATCCTCTCGGAGAACCACTATGCGTCCTCGTTTCCAGTTCGGCCTCGCCGCCTTGCTCACCCTTGCCGCGCTCATTCTGGCATCGCACTCCTTCGCACAGCAGCCAACCAATCAGCCCGCGCCAACAACGCCGCCCGCCGCCACCGCGCCGACGGACCCTGCAACCCCCCAGGTATCCCAGACCACTCCCGCGCCTTCCGCCACCGCGCCAGACCCTGCATCCCAGACACCGCTTCCGCCCGGAACGGCAACACCAGGCACCGCCCCCTCGACCCCAGGCGACAGCAAGACTGACAGCAGTGCCAAGTCCGACAAGAAGGACGCCAAGGCGGACGCCGCTCCCAAGACCGACGTCCTGCCGTCAGCCCGGCGAGGCTCTCGACCCGCACATCAAGAAGGGCAGCGAGGACGACGTCAACGCCGTCGGCACACGCAACATCGGCGGCCGCGGCGTGGGCAACTGGTACTCCGTCAACGGCGAGATCGGCATGGGCAAGCAGTACTCCATGGAGATCGAGAAGTCCGCGCACCTCGTCACCGACCCCGTCATCGTCGAATACGTCAACCGCATCGGCCAGAACATCGTCAAGAACTCCGACTGCAAAGTCCCCTTCACCATCAAGGTGATCGACTCCGACGAGATCAATGCCATGGCCCTGCCCGGCGGCTTCTTCTACGTCAACTCCGGCCTCATCATGGCCGCGGACGAAGAGGCTGAGCTCGCCGGCGTTATGGCGCACGAGACCGCCCACGTCTGCGCCCACCACGCCGCCCGCGAGATGACCCGCATGAACTACGTGCAGATCGGCTCCATCCCGCTGATCATCTTCACTCAGGGTTCGTGGACCGGCTACGGCATCTACGAAGCCGCGCAACTCGCCGTCCCCATCAGCTTCCTCGAGTTCTCCCGCGAGTTTGAAGCCGAAGCCGACTGGCTTGGCCTCCAGTACATGTACAAGGCCGGATACGATCCGCAGGCCTTCATCCAGTTCTTCGAGAAGATCGACGCGCTGGAGAAGCACAAGCCCGGCACGCTGGCCAAGGTCTTCGCCGACCATCCGCAGACGCCCGACCGCATCGCCCACTCCGAGGAAGAGATCGCCACCATCATGCCCGCGCGGCCTGACTACGTGGTCACTACCAGCGAGTTCGACGATATCAAGGCCCGCCTCGCCCGCCTCGAGAACAAGCGCAAGCTCAACGACAAGAGCGGCGGCAACAAGCCCACTCTGCGTCGCGTAGGCGGCAGCGATCCCAACGACACCAGCGGTACCTCAACCACCGGCGACGATCGCCCAACCCTCGGCCGCCGGGATTAAGATAGATAAATGCCCACGCAGAAAACCGGTTACACAGATACCCACGCCGCCGCCGGCCTGGACACCAAATTTCCGTCCATCGACACCTGGGCGAACCAGTTTCGCGCCTACGAAATCCTCGTCGACGACCCCGAATTCACCTCCGTCTGCCCGAAAACCGGCCTTCCTGACTTCGGCCGCATCACCATTCGCTACATGCCGCGCGATCTCTGCATGGAGCTGAAGAGCCTGAAGGAATATCTCTTCACCTATCGCAACCTCGGCATCTTCCAGGAGAACATCGTCAACCAGATCCTCGACGACGTAGTGAAGTCCTGCAACCCAGTCTGGTGCAAAGTCGTGGGCGACTTCCGTCCGCGCGGCGGCATCTCGACCATCGTCGAAGCCAGTCATCCGCGGCCAAACGTAACCTAAAAAATCAATCCGCCTGCTATCCTGCCCAAAGATGGCATCCGCGACCAAGCCCAACCTTCGCAGCAACGCCGTCGCCGGCGCAACTGTCGCGCTCGTGTTATTGACCGCGCTCAACCTGGTTAATTACACCGATCGCTACATTCTTCCCGGCGTTCAGGAACTGGTGAAGAAGGAATTTCACGTCTCCGATTCGCAGATCGGCTCGATCACCTTCTGGTTCTTCCTGACGTACATGATCTCCGCGCCGTTTACTGGTTGGCTCGGCGATCATTTTCCGCGCAAGCCTCTGCTGATCATCTGCGCCGTCGCAATCAGCGCGACAAATATTCTTACTGGAACGGTTCACGTCTTCAACTCGCTGCTCTTTCGCCACGCAATTCTCGGCATCGGCGAAGCATCGCTCGGAATCTACGCGCCCGCATTGCTCTCCGACTTCTACCCCGAAGAACAGCGCAATCGCATCCTCACCATCTTTTACGTCGCAATTCCCGTCGGCGCCGCGATTGGCGTCCTGATGGGCGAAACTGTGGGCGCAAGATACGGCTGGCGAATGCCTTTTTACGTCTCGGCTGTTCCCGGCCTGCTGATCGCGCTGCTGATCCTTATCTTCCTGAAAGAGCCGCCGCGCGGGGCCAGCGAAGCGCGCACCGAAGATTCTGCCGTAGCAACAACGCCGAAGAGCTTTGGCGAAACCGTATCCGAGAGTTTGCGCATGATCGCAGAACTCGCAGTCAATCCGCGCTACATGTACGCGACGCTCGGCATGGCGATGGTCACATTCTCGCTTGGCGGCATTTCGGCCTGGATGCCGAGCTTTCTTGAGCGCAAAGGCTTCTCTCCCGATTCCGTCGGCACCATCTTCGGCGCGATTATTGCCGGAGGCGGTCTCGGGGGAACTGCCGTCGGCGGATGGCTCGCCCAGCGCTGGTTGCGCACGAATCATCGCGCCCTTTACCTTGTCTCCGCGTGGTCGGCCGCGCTTACTGTTCCGCCCGCGCTGATCTGCTTCTTTGGCCCTCGATCGACGATGCTTCCAGCGCTTACCGTAGCAATGTTCCTCATCATGCTCGGCACCGGCCCTCTAAACGCGGCGATCGTCAACGCCGTTCCCGCCGGAGTTCGTTCCAGCGCCATCGCCATCGAACTGCTACTGATTCACGCGCTCGGCGACACGCCATCGCCCAAACTTATCGGTATGGTCAGCGATAGATCCACGCTTGCAATCGGGCTCGCTCTCACACTGGTCACGATGCTTATCGCGGCGGTATTGCTCTTCGTCGGCGCGCGCTACGAGAAGCAACTCCCAACCCTGGAATCTGCCTGAAGCACCGGCAACGTGAGACCCTATTCCAGACATGCATCTCTTGCCTTTGGCGGTGACCGTTTCAGCATGGCTGATCGCCCTTGCGTGGCTATACAAGCTGCTGGAAGCCGCGCGCGGCCTTGCCACAGTCCCGAATCTTCTGGAGCCCGCATATAACGTCGCGCCGGCTGGCAGTCCGTCGCTGACGGTCATCGTTCCAGCTCGCAACGAGGCGGAAGATATCGCCGCCTGCCTCGAATCGCTGCTCAATCAGGACTACGCCAACCTCCATATCATTGCCGTCAACGACCGCTCCACCGACGAAACCGGCGCGATCATGCAGTCAGTGGCTTGCTCCGCCGGCGATCGACTCGAAATTCTCACGATCAAAGAGCTTCCCGCCGATTGGCTGGGCAAGACCCACGCGATGGCCTTTGCGGCTCGAACCGCCATCGAAACTCATCAGCCTGACTACCTACTCTTTACCGACGCGGATATTCTCTTCCAGCCGGACGCGTTGCGGCGCGCGCTGGCTCAGGCTGTGACCACGCAGGCAGACCATTTTGTGTTGTTACCCACCACGCTGGTCAAGACCCGTGGCGAAGGCATGCTCCTCTCGTTCCTGCAGGTGATGAGCATGTGGGCCATTCGCATTTGGCGAGTGGCTGACCCCAAAGCGAAACGCGATGCACTCGGCGTGGGCGCTTTCAACCTGCTCCGCACTTCGGTCTACCAGCAGATCGGTGGCTTTGACGTAGCCGCAATGGAGATTCTCGAGGACCTGGAGCTAGGCAAACGGATCAAACAGGCCGGATTCCGTCAGCAAGCCGCCATCGGGCCAGGATTGGTCACCGTCCATTGGGCTGCAGGAGCGCGGGGCATCGTCACCGGAATGACCAAAAATCTCTTCGCCGTGTTCCGCTTCCGGGTGGAACTCCTGCTGTCAGCAGCCGCATCGATGGCTCTATTCTGCATCGCGCCGGTGGTTTTCCTCGCGCTTCCCGCAGACCGCATCGCCGGACTTCTGACTATGTTCGCGGCCGCGGGTCTTTACGCTCTTTCGAGTCGCGCCAGCCGAATCTCGCCCGTTTATGCGCTGACTCTTCCAATCGCCGCGGCCACAGTGATCTATTCCATGTTGCGTTCCATGGGAATTACCCTCTTTCGCGGCGGAGTTGCCTGGCGCGGCACTTTCTACCCGCTGAAGGAGTTGCGCGAGCACGCTAACGGCAAGAGGTAACGGTCGCGCGCCCGCAATTGGAAACGAACATATCCGGCGCCAAAGCGTAGCTTAATTTTTGTTAAGCCCAACCGCAGATATCATTCGTGCATCGCACCTGATAGAGCCGGAAACAGCCATGGACCTGAGCTAAAATCGAGGCAGAGATACGAATAACTCTGCGCACGTCTCCTGTCCCTAACCCTTAGGGACCCTGAAACTTAAAGGCAGGGTCGATTCGTCCATCTCCGTAAGCTACAAGTGGCGTGGGGGCACTGTATCCCTGCGTGCTTGGACAGGAGAATGCATTGCAACCTGATCCAAATCAGCATCCGGTCGCCAATCCCGATCACCAACTTCCTCCCTCGACTGACCCACAACAACCCCGGAAAAAAGGACTCCGTGTTATCGGGTGGATCGGGGTGTTGGCTTTTTTTGCCATCGGATTCTTCGTGGTTCTTCATCATCAGCAGGCCGCTCCGGCAGCAGGTGGCGGCGGTGGTCGCCGCGGTGCAGGCGGAGCAGGCGGTGCTGTATCGGTTACCTCGGCTACAGCACGGAAGGGGAACATAGGCGTCTATCTGGATGCGATCGGTACGGTCACTCCCGTCTACACTTCATCGATTACCAGCCAGGTCACCGGCATCGTGACCCAGGTGCACTTTACTGAAGGCCAATTGATCCACAAAGGCGATCCTCTGATTGAGATCGACTCGCGTCCTTATGCCGCGACGCTGATGCAGGCGCAAGGAATTCTCGAGCGCGACCAGGGCATACTGGCGCAGGCGCAGATGGACCTGGCGCGCTACCAGGCCGCGTGGGCCAAGAACGCTATTCAAAAGCAGACACTGGACGACCAGGAAAAGATCGTCCAGCAGAATCAGGGAACGGTGCATAACGATGAAGGCACGGTTCAGTACGACCAGATTCAGGTCGGGTTTTGCCATATTACTTCGCCCATCACCGGCAGGGTAGGCCTGCGGTTGGTTGACCCCGGCAACGTCGTCTCGGCAAACGGGACCACCGTGCTTGCCGTTGTCACCCAGATCCAGCCGATCACCGTGGTCTTCACGATCGCGGAAGACAGTCTTGCGCAGGTTCAGCCGCAGTTGCGGAAGAAGGCGAAGCTAACGGTAGAGGCTTACGATCGAACCTCCCTCACCCACCTCGCAACCGGCAAGCTTCTGACGCTCGACAATCAGATCGACACAACTACCGGCACGTTGAAGGCGCGCGCGTCATTCGCCAACCAGGACGCTTCGCTGTTCCCCAACCAGTTTGTGAATACGAGACTGCTGGTGAACACGCTGGAAGGAGCAACCCTGATTCCGACTGCGGCGGTGCAGCATAACGGCCAGGCTGCATTTGTATACGTTCTTCAGGACAACAAAGCCCACTTGCGCCCCATCACCGTAGGAGTAACCGACGGTCAAACCGCAGAGGTTACGGGCATTAATCCGGGAGACGTTCTGGCTACAAGCAGCTTCGATAAGTTGCAGGACAACACCCCGATCTCAATTTCCGATAACACTGGGTCCGGCGCGGGCGGCAGCGGTTCTCCTGGCGCGACCGGAGGCCACCACGGTCAAGGCAAGGGCGGCAACGCTGGCCCAACTGGGAGTACTGCTCCTTGAGTCCTTCACGTCCCTTCATCCTCCGGCCGGTTGCGACCTCGCTGCTGATGGCGGCGATCATGCTGATTGGCATTGTCGCGTACACCCAGCTTCCGGTTTCCGCATTGCCGGAGGTTGATTATCCGACGATCCAGATCGTTACCTTCTACCCCGGCGCTAGCCCGGAGGTGATGGCGACGACTGTGACAGCGCCTCTGGAGCGCCAGTGCGGTCAGTTGCAGGGCCTCAGCCAGATGACGTCGACCAGTTCGGCTGGCAATTCCGTCATCGTGTTGCAGTTCAATCTGAGCCTCGATATCGACATCGCGGAAGAGGAAGTGCAGTCGGCCATCAACGCCGCGCAGAGTTTCCTTCCGGCAAATCTTCCTGCGCCTCCCATCTACAGCAAGACCAATCCCGCGGACGCCCCGGTGCTTACGCTGGCGATCACGTCGGACACAACGCCTCTATCCCAGGTGGAAGACCTGGTCGACACGCGGCTGGCGCCGAAGATTTCGCAGCTCAGCGGAGTGGGCCTTGTCAGCATCAGCGGCGGACAGAAGCCGGCGGTGCGAATCCAGGCGAATCCCACGGCGCTGTCGTCGTACGGCATCGACCTGGAGAACCTGCGCAGCGCGGTCAGCAATGCCAGTGTCAATGCGGCGAAGGGCAACTTCGACGGCCCTCATCAGGACTATCAAATCGATTCGAACGACCAGTTAGTCAAGAGCGAGGATTACAAGCAGGTCGTGGTCGCATATCGCAATGGCGCTCCGGTGATGCTCACCGACGTCGCCAATATTGTCGATGGGGTAGAGAACAACACGCAGGCAGCCTGGATGAACCTGACGCCGGCGATCATCCTGAATGTGCAGCGGCAGCCTGGTGGTAACACCATCACCGTCGTTAACAGCATCAAGCGCCTGCTGCCGCAATTGGAAGCGAACCTGCCTCAAGGCATCAAGGTAACAACGCTGACCGACTTGACCACGGCGATTAAGGCATCCGTCAACGACGTAGAGTTCGAATTGATGTTGACCGTCGCGCTGGTTGTTATGGTGATGTTCCTTTTTCTGCGGAGCATCTACGCGACAATCATCCCCAGCGTTGCTGTGCCTCTGTCGCTGGTTGGAACCTTCGGCGCGATGTACATGCTGGGCTACAGCCTCGACAACCTGTCGCTGATGGCTCTGACGATTTCGACCGGCTTCGTCGTCGACGATGCGATCGTCATGGTCGAGAACATCTCGCGCTACCTCGAAGAAGGCGATCCGCCCATGCAGGCCGCCCTGAAAGGCGCCGAGCAAATCGGATTCACCATTGTGTCGTTGACCGTCTCGCTGGTCGCTGTGCTGATCCCTCTGCTCTTCATGGGAGACGTGGTCGGGCGCCTCTTCCGCGAGTTCGCGGTCACGCTGGCCGTCACCATCGTCATCTCCGCGGTGGTCTCGCTGACGCTGACGCCGATGATGGCGTCGCGCATCCTCAAGCACAATCCCGAGGCCCAGCAGAAACCTCTCTATAAAGCTTCTGAGCGTGTCTTCGAATCGATGATCGCCTTCTACGGAAGGACGTTGAAGTTCGTGCTCCGCTACCAGACGATCACATTGCTCGTCGCCGTTGCGACGCTAGCGCTAACGATCTTCCTATACAACATTATTCCTAAGGGCTTCTTCCCGGTGCAGGATACCGGCGTCATTCAGGGCATCTCTCAAGCTCCGCAGACCATCGGCTCCAAGGGCATGGCCGCGAAACAGCAGGAGCTCGCCAAGGTCATCCTCGAGGATCCGGCGGTAGAGAGCCTCTCATCGTTCATCGGTGCGGACGGTACAAACACGACGACCAATAGCGGCAGAATCTCCATTAACCTGAAGCCGCTCGATCAGCGCGACCTGAGTGCCGCCGACGTCATTCGCCGGCTGGAGCCAAATCTCGAAAAAGTCCAGGGCATCCAACTTTTCATGCAACCGGTGCAGAACATCACGGTTGACGACCGGGTCAGCCGCACCCAGTATCAGTACACGCTGGAAGACCCCGACCAGAACGAGCTTAACCTGTGGACCAATCGGTTTGTCGAGAAGCTGAAGAAGCTGCCCGGATTGGAGGATGTCGCTACCGATCAGCAGGTTGGCGGCCTTGCCGTCTCTCTCGTGATTGATCGAGTCACCGCATCTCGTCTGGGCATCGCACCCACGACGATCGACAACACGTTGTACGATGCCTTCGGCCAGCGCCAGATCAATACGATGTATACGCAACTGAATCAGTACCACGTGATTCTGGAGGCGCAGCCGCAGTTTCAACTCGATCCCGATAAGCTGAATCACATCTTTATCCAGGCGAACGCTGCAAACGGAACTTCGGGAGCAGGCGCTTCAACGTCTTCTGGAAACGGCTCTACATCCGCGGGTTCGAATGCACTGTCGGCTTCAACCCTCTACACGCCCTCCGCTAACACGCTCGCGCCGCCCAGTCGGGTCTTAACCACCAATACAACTCCTGCGACCAGCGGTGCCGGTTCTGCCGGTGCCACAAGCTCAGCCTCCAGCAACGCCATACCTTTGAGCGTGTTTTCGCATTTCGAGACGACCACCGAACCGCTCTCCATCACGCACCAGGGACAGTTTCCGTCGATCACCGTTTCGTTCAACCTGGCTCCAAACGCCTCGCTGGGTACGGCAATCTCAACCATCGACAAGCTGCAGAAGGACATGAACATGCCGGCCAGCGTACAGGCCGACTTCCAGGGCACCGCCGCATCGTTCCGCAATTCGCTGTCCAACGAACCCCTGCTCATCCTCGCCGCGCTGGTCACCGTGTACATCGTGCTCGGCGTTTTGTATGAGAGCTTTATCCACCCGATCACCATTCTTTCAACCCTTCCTTCCGCGGGCGTAGGCGCATTCCTTGCACTCCTTCTGTTCCATCAGGACTTGAGCATCGTCGCGATCATCGGCATTGTGCTGCTGATCGGCATCGTTAAGAAGAACGGCATTATGATGGTCGACTTTGCCCTCGACGCTGAGAGGCATCAAGGCAAGAACTCGACCGACGCGATCTACGACGCCTGCCTCATCCGTTTCCGTCCCATCATGATGACGACCATGGCCGCGCTGTTGGGCGGCATTCCTTTGGCCTTCGGCAGTGGCATCGGATCGGAACTGCGCAGACCCCTCGGTATCACCATCGTCGGCGGCCTTATCGTCAGCCAGGTGCTCACGCTCTACACAACGCCAGTCATCTATATCTTCTTCGATAACCTGGGGCATCGTTTCTCGCGCAAGAAGACAGCTTCGCATGACAGCCGTGACGCCCAAGTGGTGGGGCATCCGTGAACATCTCCGCGCCATTCATCCATCGGCCTGTAGCCACGACGCTGCTGACGGTGGCAATTGTGATCGCGGGCGGAATAGCCTTTACTGTGCTCCCCGTTGCCCCTCTGCCCCAGGTAGACTTCCCAACGATCCAGGTTGGGGCCAGCCTTCCCGGAGCCAGCGCGGAGACGATGGCGTCTTCCGTGGCTACTCCTTTGGAGCGCCAGTTCGGTCATATCGCCGGCGTCACCGAGATGACCTCATCAAGCGGCCTGGGGTCCACCGGAATTACGATTCAGTTCGATCTCAGCCGCGACATCGACGGCGCAGCGCGTGACGTGGAAGCAGCGATCAACGCAGCGCGAACTTATCTTCCCGCCAATCTTCCCGGCAACCCGACCTACCGCAAGGCAAATCCTACCGACACACCCGTCATGCTGATCGGGCTTACCTCGGACCTGTACGGCCCAGATAAGATATACGACGTCGCATCCACAGTGATGCAACAGAAGATCTCTCAGATTCAGGGAGTGGGTCAGGTTAGTGTCGGAGGCGGAGCGTTGCCGTCCGTGCGGGTGGAAGTGAACCCGACCAAGTTGGCGAGCTACGGTCTCACGATGGGGAGCGTGCAGTCGGTGCTGAGGCTGCAGAATACCAACCTGGCCCGGGGACAGATCACCAACGGCAACGTGACAGCAGACATCGTTGCGAACGGTCAGATATCCCATGCGGACGACTACAAGCCGATCGTGGTCGGGTACAAGAACGGCGGAGCCATACGACTGTCCGATGTGGCTGACGTTGTGGACTCCGTACAAAACCTGCGTACCGGCGGCTACCTGAACGGCAAGCGTGCGGTAATGCTGATTATCTTCCGGCAACCTGGCGCTAACATCATCGACACCGTCACCCGGATCTATGCGGCCCTTCCGTCTTTGAAGGCTTCGATCCCGCAGGGCATCGATACGACGATAGTCTCGGATCGCACGACGACGATCAAGGCGTCGGTGAAGACCGTGGAACGGACGCTGTTGCTTTCGATCGCCCTCGTTATTGCGGTGGTGTTTGTCTTCCTCCGGAGTCCCAGGGCCACCCTGATCCCGTTAGTGGCAGTCCCGACGTCCCTCATTGGAACCTTTAGCGTGATGTACTTGTTGGGCTACACGCTTGACAACCTGTCTTTGATGGCTCTGACCATCTCAACCGGTTTCGTAGTGGACGATGCAATCGTTGTAATGGAAAACATCACGCGCCACATCGAAGACGGGCTGGATCCCTTTGCGGCGACGTTACGGGGGGCCAAAGAGATCGGCTTCACCGTCATGACGATCAGCATCTCTCTGATCGCGGTCTTTATCCCTTTGATTCTCATGGGCGGCATTGTTGGCCGCTTGTTCCGTGAGTTCGCAATTACCCTGTCGACGGCGATCCTCATGTCCATGGTGGTATCGCTGACCACGACGCCGATGATGTGCGCCTATATCTTGAAGAGCGAGCGAACCAGAAAGCATGGACGCGTCTACATGCTCTCGGAGCGTTTCTTTCAATGGGTGTTGAGCTTGTACCGATCCAGCCTGCGCTGGGCGTTGGATAACCCCGCCCTCGTGCTCACCGCGCTGGTTCTGACAATCGCGCTCAACGTTGCGACCGCATACAAGATCCCCAAGGGCTTTTTCCCGCAACAGGATACGGGGCAACTGAATGGCGCGATGCGCGGGCCGCAGGACGCTTCGTTCCCGGTAATGAACGCAGCACTGGTCCAGATTCAGCGCGTCATTAAAGCTGATCCGGACGTTCAAAATGTGATTGGCTTCACCGGTGGCGGGGGCGCCACAAATACCGGGCAAGTCTTCGTCACTTTGAAAAAACTTGGGGACCGAAAAACTTCGGCTACCGACGTCATCAACTATCTGCGTCCAAAGCTGAACCGTATCACCGCGGCCTCCATGTTTCTGCAGGCATCGCAGGATTTGCGCATTGGTGGGCGCGGCGGCAATGCGCAGTACCAGTACACGATCCAGGCCGACAACTTGAACGACCTTCAGATATGGGGTCCTAAGCTCCTGGCCGCAATGATGAAGATTCCAGGTTTGCTTGACGTGAGCTCTGACCAGCAGAACGGAGGACTCGACCAGTACATCACATACGACCGGGCCACCGCTGCGCGACTTGGCCAGACCGTCAGTTCACTCGATTCTGCCCTCTATGCGAATTTCGGTCAGGCCGAGGTCTCCCTGATCTATACCCAGCTGAATCAGTACTACGTCGTGCTCGAAGTGGCTCCCGAGTTCGCCCAGACTCCGGAAGCTTTGAAAAGTGTCTACCTGCACTCCTCCCCCACGAACCCCACCAATACCGGTAATACATCCCTGGTCACTCTTTCGAGTGTCAAAGCCAGTACCACGCCGCTATCGCTCAGCCACACCGGACTGTTTCCGTCCGTGACGGTGTCGTTCAATCTCGCAAACGGATATGCGCTGAGTGATGCCACTCAAGCGATCAGCGAAATGCAACGGCGTCTCAACACTCCGTCCACCGTCCGCGGTTTCTTTGCGGGTACCCTTCAGACGTATCAGCAGTCGCTCAGTAGCGAGCCGATCCTGATCATAACCGCCCTGCTCGCCGTCTATATTGTTCTCGGAATTCTGTACGAAAGCCTCGTCCATCCCCTGACCATCATCTCTACGCTGCCGTCGGCCAGCGTAGGAGCGATGCTCGCTCTGTTGATGTTCAAGCAGGATCTCAACGTCATCTCCATCATCGGCATCGTACTGCTCATCGGCATCGTGAAAAAGAACGCCATCATGATGATTGATTTCGCTCTGCAGGCAGAGCGCGAGGGTGGTATGACAACTGAGGCTGCCATCTTCGAAGCTTGCATGCTGCGCTTCCGGCCTATCCTGATGACCACGATGGCCGCTCTGTTCGGCGCACTTCCGCTCGCCTTCGGAACCGGAACTGGTTCGGAACTTCGCCGGCCGCTCGGCATCACCATCGTGGGAGGCCTCGTGGTCAGCCAGATGCTCACCCTCTACACCACTCCGGTTGTCTATCTCGCGCTGGACAGACTGCGCCTTCGCGTGATGGGCAAGCAACGCGACACCTTCAATCCCGATGCGGGCGCTATAGCTGCCGCCGGGGACTAAACTTGACGAACCACGGATGTATACCACTATGACCAGCTTTCGACGCTACGCTGCACTCACTTCCGGAATCGCGGCACTGTTGCTGGCCGGATGCCGGGTTGGGCCCAAATATCAGCAGCCACCCGCGATCGCTCAGGCCCCGCCGCCCGCTCAATACAAAGAGTCTCCAGCGCAGTTTCCCGACAGCGGAGGATGGAAGGTAGCCCAACCCCAGGACGCAATGTTGCACGGAAAGTGGTGGGAGATCTATAACGATCCCGACCTGAACACCCTGGAAGACAAGCTGAATGTCGACAATCAAACCATCCGGCAGTCTTTCGAGAACTTCATGGCGGCTCGCACTCTGATCGCCCAGGCGCACGCGCAACTCTATCCCACACTCACAGCGAACCCCGACTACTCGCGTTCACGTTCCTCAGCTAACCAGATCCAGTCGTCCGCTGCCTCGACGGGCCGAACCAGCTCGATTGGTTCGCTGGGGCTCGAAGCATCCTGGGAGCCCGATCTCTTTGGTCGGGTTCGCAACCTCATTCGCGAGCAGCAGTATAGCGCCCAGGTAAGCGCAGCCGACCTCGAAAACGTGAAGCTTAGCGAGCAGGCGACGCTGGCGCTTACCTTCTTTCAGATTCGTGGTCAAGATGAGTTGCAGCGCGTCCTGAGTCAGACTGTCGCCGACGACCAGAAGGCGCTTGACTATAATCGCGCGCAGTACGAGACCGGCATTGCCCCCGAGATCAATGTGGTCGAGGCGCAAAACACGCTGGAGAACGCCCAGGCTGCGCTAACCAACCTCGGGGTGGCGCGCGCGGAATACGAACACGCCATCGCGATGCTGACCGGCACCAATCCGTCCACATTCTCGATTCCCGTAAAGCCGCTGAATGCGGCGCCACCAACCGTGCCGATTGGCGTGCCTTCGCAACTGCTTGAGCGCAGACCAGACATCGCGGCATCAGAGCGCACGATGGCCGCTGCCAATGCGCAGATCGGTGTCGCCACTGCAGCTTTCTATCCCACCCTCACGCTCAGCGCGACCGGCGGTCTCGAGAGCGCAACCTTCAAACACCTGTTCGACATCTCCAGCCGCTTCTGGTCGATTGGTGTTGCTCCCTCGCAGACTATCTACGACGCCGGACTCCGTCGCGCCACCCTGAATCAGTACATCGAAGTCTACAACGCCGACGTCGCCGGATACCGGCAGACCGTTCTCACCGCTTTCCAGCAGGTTGAAGACTACCTCGCGGCAGAGCGAATCCTGTCGCAGCAACTGCAGCAGCAGCAGGCGGCAGCCGCCTCCGCGCAGAAGTTCGTCGATCTGGAGACGGCTCGTTATCAGATGGGCATTGACCCCTACATCGACGTTGTCACTGCGCAGGCGACCTTGCTCAGCGATCAGCAGAGCTTGGCGGGCCTGCACACTCAGGCCATGACGGCTTCCGTGCAGCTGATCCAGGCCCTCGGCGGAGGTTGGGACACTACACAACTTCCGACACCAGCCCAGGTCTCGGCCAAAATGACGCCAGCAGAGACCGCGATCCAGAAATAGCCACGTTAACGCGGGAATTCTGCCACATCGCGGCTCACATGCCCACAATTCGTCTTGCGCCGCCAATTGTAAGAGCGCTCTCATTGCCCGCGAACTCCTTTGGCCCTGCAACTGCTTTCCTCTCAGTTGAGTTGGAGGCAGCAAAATGCAGGTGACCACGGCGACCAGCGACGCGCTGCAAAAGTATCTTGATCTCGCCAGCGACCAGATGAAGCTCACGGCCGAAAACATGGCGAACGTCGACACGCCAGGCTATAAAACTCAGGGCTTTGATTTCGAGGCTGAGTTCTCCCGGGCACTGAGCAGCGGTGCACCGACACAGCCGAACATCGTCAATGTGGATGGCCTAACAGCCCGCCCGGATGGAAACAACGTCTCGATGGACCGCGAGGGCATGCAGCTCGCCAAGTCGCAGCTGGAGTTTCGCACCGGCGTCTCGCTGATGAAAACCGAATACACCCGGATGATGGATGCGATTCATGCTGACAAGTAAAGGATCGGCGCTTTCGGCGCTCAGCGATGCGACGAGGTCGCGACCGCGATGAACCTCTTTGGCGTAATGGACATCAGCGCTTCAGCATTGCAGGCAGAACGCGTGCGCGCCGAAGTTGTAGCCGCAAACATGGCGAATGCCGAGACCACCCGCACCGCGGACGGCGGCCCGTACCGGCGCCAGCACGTGGTCTTCCAGCAGACCGGCAGCGACGGATTCGCGGCATCATTGCTCAGTGAATCCGAAAGCAATGCGGCTTCGTCTCCGAGCGGATACTTCGCTCGCGCAGCAGGATTTGGATCGTCGCCGGCTTCCGGCGGTGTGGAAGTCGCAGGAGTGGTGAGCGACCAAAGTGCGCCGCTCGAGCGCTATGATCCCACGCATCCCGATGCTGGCCAGGATGGCTATGTCGCGTATCCCGATATCAATCCTCTCACCGAGATGGTCGATCTGATGGGCGCGACCCGCTCCTATGGATTGAACGCGACCGCCGTGCAGGCCGAGAAGAATATGGTGACGTCGTCCCTGGAGTTGCTGAAATAGACCGGCTGTTGCTTTGAGAGAAGAACAAGGAGGTGCGGCGTGATCGAAGGACTCGTAAGTGGATTAGGCGGAGCGGCCGCCGCACTCGGTGGCACTGCATCTTCTTCTGGGGCGGCAGCAGGCGGTGCGGGGACTCCGTTTAGCGGAGTATTTCAGTCCATGGTGGACCAGACCTCCGCACTCGATGCAAAGGCGTCGCAGGCAGTTACCGGCCTGCTCAGCGGACAGGGCGTAGAGATTCACGACGCGATGATCGCAACCGAGAAGGCCGACATGGCCTTCGAACTCGCGCTGCAGGTACGAAACAAGGCGGTCGGCGCCTATCAGCAGATGATGGCAATGCAGTTTTAGCAGGGCAGATAACGCAGCGGGAGCAGTTGCATGGCAGACGGCGGACAATCGGGAACTGCGTTGATGCCCGCGGGCCAAGGGGCCAATGGCTCCGCACTCCAACGTGTCGGAACTCTTGCCGAAAACATCTTCGGGCGATTTCGCGCGATGCCCCCTGCACGGCGCGCTTGGATGGGTGCTTCTGCATTGATGGCAGCGGCGATCTGTGCGGGCATCGTCTGGTATGCGGCGCGGCCAGACTGGCGAGTGCTCTTCTCCGGGCTGGACGCGAAGGACACTCAGCAGATTGCGCAGGAACTCGCCTCCGCCGGAATTGCTTACAACATGTCGGATGACGGAAGCAGTATAGAAGTCAGCGCGGACCAGGTCGACAAGGCGCGCATGGAGGTCGCCGCCAAAGGCATGCCGCAATCGGGCCGCATGGGGTTTGAACTCTTCGACAAACCCAACTGGGTGGGCTCGGAGTTTGACGAGAAAGTTAACTATCAGCGCGCACTCGAGGGCGAGTTGGAACACACCATCGGCACGCTCGCAGTCGTGAGATCGGCACGCGTCCATTTAGTGCTACCCAAGGACTCGCTGTTCGGCGAAACCCAGCAGGCGGCAAAGGCGTCGGTAGTACTGCAACTGCGGCGATCTGTGATGCCGCCGGAGCAGGCCGACGCAATCCGTAGCCTCGTTGCCGGAGCGGTAGAGAATCTCAGTCCGGAAAATGTCGCGCTGGTGGATGCAGATGGGCGTTTGAACCTCGCTGTGCCTGGTCAAGGTGCCGCGGCCGGCGACGAGGAGCGCGCCCTTCAGGAGAAATTAGTCGCGATGCTCGAGCCCACAGCCGGAGAAGGGAACGTGCGTGCGACTGTGAACATCGCTTACGACGAGGGTAGCGAAGAGAAGACCGATGACGTTTACGACCCTGCCCAGGTAGCCACCCTCAGCACGCACAAAACTGAGCAGACAATGGGCGCGAAGCCCCGATCAGGTGGCATTCCAGGAACGGCAAGCAACACCCCCGGCGCAACCGTGCCCGGCAGCGCACAGGCTCCCGCGGCGGCTAAGACGGCCGCCGTTCCGCCTCTGATGCAGACAGGTGCCGCCGCGGCGAACACCGGCCTGCCCGTATATCCACAAAACGCTGCCCAGGGTGATGGCCAGGCCATGACGGATGAGACCAGTAGTTATGCGGTCACCCGGCACACTCTGCATTCTGAGGAAGGCCCAGGACGCATCCGCCGGGTCACTGCCGCGGTGGTCGTCAACGACCGCATGACGAGCGAAGGAACAGGCAAGCTCTCGCACATTGTGTGGAAGCCCCGCAGTACGGACGAAATGCAGAGGCTGGAACAACTCGCGCGCGCGGCAGTGGGGTTCGATCCGTCGCGCAACGATCAGGTAGTCATTGAAAATGTAACCTTTTCCTCCGACACTCCTGAGCCGGTGCCGGTCGGATTTGAAAAGGTAGTAGATGAGACTCAGACTGTGCTGCATACTCAACCTGCCCTGCTGAAGACACTGAGCATTACGGCCCTCGGCCTGCTGCTCGTAATGGTCGTGGTAAAGCCGATGACGAGCCAGATGATGACCGCGCTCAGCCAGACGCCCGCGCTGGCACTCCCCGTGGATCAGGCCAACGGCCTGGACGCGAGTCATGGCGGACGAGGCGCCACAAGAGTCTTGGGCCAAACGACGATGCCGTCGCTCGCCAGTCTCGTGGCAGCCCGGCCCGCAGGCACTCAGGAGATCTACGAGCACATCTCCAGCCAGATTCGTCGCGAGCCGGCACAGAGTACGCGCCTGCTGGAATCCTGGATCAACGCTCCCGCAGAGGAGGACGAGTAGTGGGTACACAGGCAATGCTCGCGCAGCCAGACAGTGCGTTTCCTGGAATCGACTTTGGCTCGGCTGGTCTGCCCGGTCTACGCAAGGCAGCCATCCTCATGGTCGCTGTCGGCGATGAACTGGCAAAGCTGTTCTTTCAGAGCCTTTCCAATCGCGATGTGCAGCAGGTAACAGACGAGATCACGCGGCTCGGCGAGGTGCCCAAAGCACAACTCACACAGGTGCTGTTGGAGTTCTACGGCCTGCTCGAATCTGAGCAGTACATGGTGCGCGGCGGCCCGGACTACGCAAGCCGCATGTTGACGCAGGCATTTGGACAGGAGAGAGCCGCGCAGATGTTGCTCGAAGTGCAGGGCATGCGTGAACAAACCCACGGCGATCTGGCCATGTTGCAGAAGATGGATCCCCACCAGCTCAGCAAGTTCCTTGAGAACGAGCACCCCCAGACCGTTGCTCTGGTCCTCGCTCATCTTGATCCGAAGCGCGGCTCGACGCTTCTGATGCACCTGGAGGCCGGGCTGCGCGTGGAGACGGTGCGACGTTTGGCGGAGATGCGCCAGTTCTCGCCCGAAATGGCGCAGAAGGTTGGAGTAATCCTGCACCGCCGCATGGAAGCGATGGGTTCTAACGGCCGACGATCATACGCTGGCTTCAAAGCAGTAGCAGATATGTTGAATCGACTCGACATGGTTTCCAGCAAGACCATCCTGGACGAGATCGAGCGCGACGAGCCCAAACTTGCAATCGGAATCCGCAACCTGATGTTTACCTTCGAAGATCTGCTCACCGTATCCGAGGCAAGTATCCGCGAACTGGTGACGGCCGTCGATAAGCGCATTCTCGCCCTATCGCTCAAAGGCGCACGCGAAAATCTAAAGGCGCATCTGTTCAAGGCGATGAGCACGCGCGCGGTTGAGATGCTGAAGGACGATATGGAGGCGATGGGCCCGGTGCGAACCAAGGAGGTTGCCCGCGCACAGCAGGAATTCCTGGTCCTGGCGCACTCGCTCGAAGCAGAAGGACGGATCACGCTGAAACTCGAGGCCGATGATGAACTTGCCGTCTGATTTCAATCAAGCGCCAAGCGCGCCACACGACAATGCCTCCATGGAAGCGCAGACGCTGGCAGCCTTTCTGGTTCCCGAGAATGGGATCGCCCCGTTCGAATTTCGTTCCCTGACCATTGCGGATAAGAGCAACCTGATTCCCGAGTCGATGCCGGGCGAGTACGGCGGCAATGGCAATAGTTATAATTCGCCCGGCACGCAGTTGTACGGCCGCGCAGAAAAAGCCCAAGCAAAGGTACTGGAACGCGCTAGCAGGGAAGCAATAATCGGAAGTGCGATCGAGGCAGCCCGGCAGGAGGGTCTGCAAACTGGAGATCAAGAGGGCCGCCGAGCTGCGAAGGCCGAATTGGAAGTGCAGATGAATCTCGCTCTGGCACAGGAGAGGCAGCGGCTTGTCGATGCAGTCAATCAGTTCCGAGTCGCCAGGGATCGCTACTTTGCCGAGATTGAGCAGGAGGTAGTCAAGCTCGCGCTCGCCATCGCGGCCCGTGTCCTGCACCGCGAGGCCCAGATCGATCCCCTCCTGCTAACCGGCGTAGTGCGAGTTGCGCTGGAAAAAATGGCCGACCGCAGCGGGGTCGTCCTGCGTGTTGCCGGAACCGACGTCGAAGCTTGGGAGCGGATATTTCACGCGACCGAGGCATCCGAGCGGCCGCGCGTGGCGGAGGACGCGCGGCTCGAGCGGGGTGAGTGCGTTCTCGAAACAAAGATGGGGACCGTCGAACTGGGAGTCCACGTGCAACTTGAAGAGATCGAAAAAGGATTCTTCGACCTGTTGAATCATAGGCCAGTGCAGTGACCGACCGTAGCCCGCTCGAGCCTTACTTCGAGCAACTGGCAGTGCGGCCGGCGTGGCGATGGCATGGTCGCGTGGTCAAGGCAAATGGCCAGACGATCGAGTCCGAAGGCCCGCTCTGCTCAGTAGGCGAGTGCTGCGAGATCGTCGACGCGGAGGGCGCGCGTCACGAGGTAGAGGTAATCGGCTTTCGCGGTCCCCACGTTGTCGCGATGCCGCTCGCGGCAACTCAGGGAATCCGTTACGGCGATGCCCTTGCCGCGCTCGGCGTAGTTCCTCAAATGGCGCTCAGCGAGCACATGACGGGCCGCGTTCTCGACGCGCTCGGCCGCCCGCTCGATGGGCTTGCCCCACTGAGAATTGGCGGAACCTGGCCGCTCGATGGTGCCGTGCCAAAAGCAATGCAGCGCGAACCCATCCGCGAGCCGCTGTCGACCGGTGTGCGCGTGCTCGATGGAGCGTTGACAGTAGGTCGCGGGCAGCGGGTTGGAATCTTTGGCGGATCCGGAGTCGGCAAGAGCACCCTCATCGGCATGATGACGCGCAACACCGCAGCCGACCTAACCGTCGTCGGGCTCGTAGGCGAACGCGGCCGCGAAGTCAGGGAGTTCCTCGATGACGCGCTCGGCGAAGAGGGGCGGAAGCGCTCCGTTGTTCTGGTGTCCACGTCCGATGAGTCGCCTCTGCTGCGCATGCGCGCCGCCCTGGCAGCAACCTCCGTCGCCGAGTTTTATGCCTCGCGAGGCAAGCATGTGCTGCTGGTCCTCGATTCGCTCACGCGCTATGCCATGGCGGCGCGCGAAGTCGGCCTCGCGGCGGGTGAACCGCCTGCAAGCAAGGGCTATACTCCGTCCGTATTCTCCCGGCTGGCGCGGCTGGTCGAGCGCGCCGGAAATTTCATGGAAGGCAGCGTAACTGCTTTTTACACCGTGCTCATGGAGGGTGACGATCAGCAGGATCCGCTCGTGGACGCAGTGCGGTCCCTGCTCGATGGTCACATCGTTTTATCCCGCTCAATGGCTTCCGAGGGATGGTACCCCGCGGTCAATGTACTGGACTCGATCAGCCGGTTGATGTCCGCAGTCACTACTCCAGAGCACCGCAAGAAAGCCGCACTCATAAGACGTCTGCTCTCCGCCTATGCGCGCTCGGAAGACCTGGTGCGTATCGGTGCCTACAAGGCCGGCGCCGATCCCGAACTCGATCAAGCGCTGGCCGCGAGGCCGGTGCTGCGCGACTTCTTTATGCAGGAATCAGGCGAACGGGTCAGCCTGCCGGAGTGCATAGCCCGCCTGCAGGCACTGGAGATCGGCGCGTGAAGAGCCGAGCCGAACGCCTCAACCGTCTGCTCGCGATCCGCAAACTCAACGAAGACCTGGATCGCCGAACGCTCCGGTTGGCCCTGGCTGCGGTGGCCGAGGTGGAGGCGGGGCTTGCAAAGCTGGAGGCGGCTCTGTCCGAATCGAAACTCGCGGCGCGCGTAGCTCTGTCGCAAGGCGACCGCGGCGAATGGCTCATGGCCGAAGCGCAAATCGAGGTTGCAGGCTGGAACAGGCGTAGCCTCCAGACATCGCTGCATTCACGATCCGCCGTCCGCGGCGGATGCAATGAAAAAGTTCGTCGAAAGCAGGCGCGAACACGAACAAGTCTGTGCGATTGATAGAAAATGCACGACAGACAGACAGAACTGACGAGGATCGCAGGGCGCAGACCGCCGCTGACGATTGGTTCCTCACCAAACCTCCGCGAGATATGGAAAGCGAATTGTGAAGCGGTCCTAATCGGGAACCGCTTTTGCGGTCGCGCATTTGGTTGCTAAAGTGCATAGCCTCAAGTGTCGAGAGGCAGGTTCCGATGCACGCAATGCACATGACGGCCGCGCAGACGGGGCCAATAGCTACTCCGCCGAAGATTTCCATTCCTGCGCACTCAACCAGTCCTGAAGAAGACGATGGCTTGAGTTGGCAACTGCATCTGGCCGCGTCAGAACATGCAGTGTCAACGTCGCGATCGTCGTCCGTGAAGAACGGGTCCGTCAGCCGCATGAAGAATCTTCCTAGGCCGACGCCAGTTCCAACGAGACGGATGACGAGAAATCCGAATCTATGACCCGCCAAAGAAGCCGCAAGACGCCACAGATTGCAATCAGGGTGCGAGCGCCGCTTCAGCAGTTCCCCTCGCCGTACGGAATGATCTCAGCCGTCTGCGAGACGCGACCCGAGGGCAAGGCAACAGTCGCACCTTGCGTTCCGGAGTCTGTTGGGAAAGCAGTCGCGATTTCTAACGCGAAGCGTGGCTCAGATCCTTGCAGCGCAGTATCTTCCTCGACATCTCAAAGCGATCCGGTTCCCCCCACTTCCGCCGAGTCGATCGCTACAGCGCAGGAAGCAAGTCCAACTACGCACCGAGCCAATGCCGTACAAGCTGCATCGCCCGGAAACACCCGCAGCTGATTTCAGACGAAATGCCAGGCACCGTCCAACAACCGCCCGGCGCCACATCGCCGTCTGACGCCAAAACAAAACACCCCGCGCCAACGACCAGCAACGCCCCGGGGGCCGTCGAAGCTCGGGTCGGCGGCAGTTCGGAAGCGCAACTATCAACCAACACCTCTCTGTCTGTCCAGGACGTAATTCGAAATACCGCTTCTGAATCCATGGCAGTGAGGCATGCAGGATCGCGGCCGGCCTGGCAGAATCTTCAGTTGGGCGCGACCAACTGCGTGGCGACTTCGGGGATTCGAAGTCCGCAGACTCTAGCCTTCGGCGCCGGGCGGTTGGACGTTGGCGTATTCGACGGCACTCACGGCTGGCTACGGATTCGTGCAGAACTCGATGGCACTGGAGCGCTAAGTGCCTCTCTAACGGCGAGTCCGTCTGCCCACGCATCCCTGCGGTCCGTGCTGCCAGAGATGGTGAGCTACCTAAGTTCTGAAGCCATCAGCGTGAGCAAGATCGTCTTGCACCGGTTTCCAGAAGTTTCCAGTTCAACTTCCGCCTCGGACGGCAAACAAAGCAACACCGCGAGTGGAAATCGCAATCAGGAAGAGCAGCATCCGGCTGAAGAGAAACATCCCTCAGTCAAACCACATCAACCTGATGCCTCACCCAGCATCGCGAACCTGGCGTCGAATCCTGCCCCATCCCGCCCTGCAGAGCCAATCCCCAAGCTCGCACCGGTGTGGTCTTTTGGAGTGTTGGGACGACCCAACGGAAATTGGTTGAATGTATGCGCCTAGTCATCACAATTCGAAAGGGAAGACGATGCAAAGTATTCAGCAGATCGTAACCGGTTCCTCGCAGTTGGCAAACTCAGCCAGTTCAGTTGCAAGTGCCATGGCGAAACCAAGAGCTACCTCCGGAACCGGGACAACATCGGGCACCGGCAGCACCAGTTCTCCAACCGCAAGCTCATCCTCAACCATCACGGCGAACGACTTCCTGACTCTGCTGGTCGCCGAGATGAAGAACCAGGACCCAACCCAGCCAACCGATCCGAACGCGTACATCTCGCAGATGGTGGATGTAAACAGCCTGCAGCAGCTCATCGGGATCAACCAGGGAATTACATCGCTCGACACCGCAGCCGGTGCAACTACCAGCTCTTCGTCAAACATCGTCAACGGCACCAGCTCGTCGCAGTAGGTTTCACAACCATAGGGGAAGACACATGCCATCCTTTTCAATCGCACTCACCGGGCTCGAAGCCAATTCGGTCGCACTGAATACCATCGGCAACAACCTGGCCAACCTGAACACAACCGCGTTCAAGGACCAGTCAACCAGCTTCTCGGACCTCTTCTATCAGAACATCGGGAACACCGGCTCCGGAGACGCCCTTCAGGTCGGCCTCGGCACGCAGGTCGCAGGAATCGATACTGATTTCTCGCAAGGGTCGCTCTCCACCACCACCAGTTCGACCGACATGGCGCTCAACGGCAGTGGCTTTTTTGTCGTAAACCAGGATGGCCTTCAGCAGTTGACGCGATCCGGCAACTTCCAGTTAGATCAGAGCGGCAACCTGATCACCACCACCGGAGACGGTGTGATGGGATACGCCGCCGCGAATGGCGTGGTGAACACTAACACCCCGCTCACTACGCTCCAGGTTCCCGTCGACGCCACCCAGGCGGCGCAGGCGACCCAGAACTTTGGCATCACGGCCAACCTCGACGCAGCGACGGCGGTCGGCGGAACCTTCTCTTCGACTATTACAATCTATGACTCGCTCGGCACCAGCCATGCGGCGACGGTGAACTTCACCAAGACCGCGGACAACACGTGGAACTACGCAATCTCCCTGCCGGCGGGTGATTCAACCGGAACGCCGGTGAATAATACCGGCACGCTGACCTTTAGCTCCTCAGGCGGCCTGCTTACGCCGGCAGCGAATGTGGCTGGCATCTCGTTCCCGGGCATGACCGACGGAGCCAGCGATATGACCTTCAATTGGAATCTCTACAACTCCAGCGGAGCCCCCCAGATCGGTCAGACTGTGGGCACTTCAACCGCAACTGCCAGTACGCAGGACGGCTTTGCCAGCGGCTCCTACAATAGCTTCTCGGTAGACTCGTCGGGAGTGATCTCGGCAGCCTTCTCCAATGGACAGACCCAGATCATCGGCCAGATTGCGGTTGCCTCGGTCACCAACGTGGAGGGCTTGACGCTGGAGGGCGGCAACAACTATCAGACCACGGCAGCTTCCGGAGCGGCAAGCGTAGGAGCGCCTGGTGCGGGCGGCCGAGGATCGATTGAAGACGATACTTTGGAGCAGTCGAACGTGGACATCTCGACCGAGTTTGCCAACCTCATCGTCGCGCAGCGCGCCTTCGAAGCAAACTCCAAGACCCTCACCACGTTCGATACGGTAACGCAGGAAACCATCAACATGATCCGTTAGCCGGTCGTATAAGCGACACTCGCCATTTTGACGCTTCCATCGGAATGTACCTGCAAAATATCCAGTGCCGCAACAAACTTGGTGAGCAATCGTTAATCCTAACCTCGATTATTCGGCGGCTCGCATGCACCTATCCGGTCCATCAGTGCGACGCGTGAGCAGGCACCTCATCATGCGGAATCGTCACGATCAGGGTTAGATATGCAGGCTAATGCGCAAATGGCGGTGGTTGGCGGCGACAGCAAGGCAATCGCCGCCGGTCCGTCGATCCACGCCGTCACTGCAAGGGAGCCGCGGCCGATGGAGGAGCACCCGGCGTGGCCCATGATTGGACGCCTCCCCGTGGCGCTGGCTGTAGCCATCCCGGTGCGCGGACTGAAGGTCCGAGGCCTCCTCGATCTTCGCTGTGGACAGACCATAGAAACTTTATGGGCAGTCACCGAAGACGTCCCGCTGAAGTCAGGCGCGTTGCAACTCTCCTGGGGCGAGTTTGAGGTCGTTGAGCAGCAGATGGCTCTACGGATCACCAGGCTGGCATAGGCGAGAGATGTTGATACCTGTCACGACAGATTGTAAGGATCGAGCGATGACCAGAGTGAGTAGCAGGCCGCAGGTCGAGAGCAACAGAGAGCCGCAGACCGGCGTTATAGCCATTCTCATGGGCACAGTTCAGACGGTTCTTCAAAGTGTCTTTGGATGGATGCGCAGAGCCAAGAGTGACCAGCGGCTGGAGCTACTCGAAACCCTGCAACTCGGTGGCAAGCGTCAGTTGATGCTGGTGCGCTGCGATGGTCAAAGCTTTCTCGTTGGAACCGGCAGCGACAGCGTCCACACAGTCGTTGAGGTCCATTCCCGGTCACTTGTCGCAGAAGGATTCGGGCTCGCGGCGCCCGATTCCTCCCTGGTATCTCAGTCATCCTATTCGGTCCCTCACGAACAATCGCAAATGGAGCGCGCGAATTGACCTTCGGTGGCTTCAGCAAAAGATGTTCGTTGGCAAACGTGGCCATGTTGGCGACGATGCTCGCCCTGCCTGCTCCCGCGCAGACGACTCCGCCGTCCGGTTCCTCAACTCCAGCCGCCCAGTCGTTCTGGGTCCATCGCCCATCTGGCGCCTCCGCAAAACCCGCGCAGACATCCGGCCGAGCGGGCCGGGTCTCCACAGCGAGCTCGAAGAAGTTACCGGCGACTCCCGTCCCGCCATCCCCGCTCGGCATCGATAGCATCGCCAGCCAACTCAACGGCGGTCAGAGTGTCCCCTGGTCCATCGTGATCGGCCTTACGCTGCTCACACTTTTGCCGGCGCTGCTCCTCTCCATGACCCCCATGGTGCGTCTCCTCGTCGTCTTCCACTTTCTTCGCCAGGCGCTGGGAACACAGACCGCCCCGTCGAATCAGGTCTTGATGGGACTCGGCCTGATGATGACCTGGTTCCTCATGCAACCGGTGTTGTTACAGGTAGACCAGCAGGCGCTGGCCCCATACCGAGCTGGCGCCATCTCCGGCGAGCAGGCGCTTGAACTCGGAGCCGCCCCGGTGAAGACGTACATGCTCCGCTTCGCGCGCGAGAAAGACCTCGCTCTATTCGCATCCGCCGGCATGGCCGCGCGTCCCCGATCGGCGCAGGATCTTCCGATGCAGGTCGTTGTCCCCGCATACATGCTCAGCGAGTTGAAGGCCGGCTTCCAGATCGGCGCCGTGCTGTTCCTGCCATTTCTTCTGGTCGACCTGGCCATCGCAAGTATCACCACCTCGGTCGGCATGATGCAGTTGCCGCCGGTCGTCATATCCACTCCAGTAAAAATCCTTCTCTTCGTCATGGTGGATGGATGGAACCTGCTGGCAGGCTCGTTGTTGAAAAGCTTTTGAAGTAGAAGACGCTACTCGAACCCGAGGCAACACACGATGGGACCTGACATGGCTGCACAGATCGCGCGCAATCTGCTGATTCAGGCGATGGTCATCAGTGCGCCGGTATTGATTGCAGCCTGTGTCGTCAGCGTTCTGCTGAGTCTGCTGCAGACACTCACCAGCGTCCAGGAGCAGACGCTCACCGTCGTCCCTCGGCTGCTCGTCGTCTTCGTCGTCACCGTCGTGACCATGCCCTGGCTGATTGGCCGCCTCGTAGCTTACACAGTCGCCTTATGGTCGGACTTTCATCGGTACCTGGGATAGGTGAGAATCGTGCAACTCCAGACCACAGCAACGATGCTCCCTGGCTCTCCGGTCGCAGACTGGCCCGCACTTCTTTCAGCCGCCGTACTCGTCATGGTGCGCATCAGCGGCCTGATGGTCTTCGCACCGCTGTTCTCGTCCACTGCCATCGCGCCGCGCATCAAGGCAGGCTTCGTCATCGCGATCACAGTCCTGCTGGCGCCTGTGGTCGGAACACTCCCGCAAGCACGCGTTGGCTTGGACATGGCTGGTCTTCTCGGCGAATTGGCGGTCGGTCTCACCTTTGGCTTTGCCCTCAGCCTCATCCTCGAAACCCTGATGTTCGCCGGGCAGATGCTGGGCATGGAGTTCAGCTTTTCGCTCGTGAATCTCATGGATCCCAACAGCAATATCCAGACGCCCGTACTGGGCCAGCTTCTCAGTTGGCTTGGGCTCCTGGTGTTGATCGGCGCGGGCCTCGATCGGTCGCTGCTCGCAGCCGTAATTCGTAGTTTCGCCGTTATCCCCGTCGGCGAAGCGGTGATGAAGGCCAGCACGGGCGCGGCTTTGGCGGCGATGACCGGCGGCATCTTTCTCGCCGGCCTGCAGCTCGCTGCCCCCGTAATTGCAGCAGCGCTTACAGTCGAGATTGTTGTCGCCCTGGTTGGACGCCTCTCTCCCCAATTGCCTGTCATGGTAGTCAGCATTCCGCTCAAGACTCTGATGTCCTACGCCGTATTGATTGGCTCTCTCGCCGTGTGGCCAGCCTGGATCGAGCGCCACTTCACGGCGCTGCTCGATCAGGCGGCAAAGCTGGTCGCTTCATGAGCGAAAAAGGCACAGAACAGGCAACCGAGCAACGCAAAGAGAAGGCGCGAAAGAAGGGCGACGTCGTTCACAGCCGCGAACTGCTCAGCGCAACTGCAATGCTCGCCGGCCTCCTCCTGCTCGGCGCCTCGGCGAAACAATTTCTCTCCGGCTGGGATCAGACTTACGTGCGCAGCCTTGGCCTCGGGATGGGCAATCTTCAAGCGGACGGCTTCGGTCAGGTTCTCATGCGCCAGGCACTGCTGATTCTCGCCCCGTCGCTCCTGCCGGTCGGACTCATCCTCGCGGGAAGTTTTGCTGCGGCCTTGCTGGCAGGCGTGGGACAATCCGGCGGCCTCCAGATTCATGGCGAGGCGCTCGCCTGGAAGTTCGAGCGCCTGAACCCGGTTACCAACCTCGGCAACATCTTCAGCCTCCGCTCGGTCACGCGCATGGCAAAGTCACTCCTTCCCGCGGCAATCGTCGTCTTGTTGGGAATCAAAGCGCTGCAGCAACTAGTCATCCCCATGCCTGTTATGAGCAGTCTCCGCCTCCCGGCCACGCTGGACGCATGTTTCGGCCTCGCGGTCAAAGCCGCCTGGGTGATGGTGTGCTGGTCCGCGCTCGACTACGCGATGGAGCGCGTTGCATGGAACAAAAGACTCCGCATGAGCAAGCAGGAGATCCGCGACGAGCAAAAAGAACACAACGGCAATCCGCAGGTCAAAGCGCGCATCCGTGGAATTCAGAATGCGATCCGTCGCCGCAAGGTCAAGAGCGACGTCTCGCGCGCCAGCGTGGTCATCACCAATCCGACTCACTACGCAGTCGCACTCGAGTTCAGCTTTGAATCGATGCTGGCGCCGACGGTTCTGGTCAAGGGCCGCAACCTGCACGCGCAGAGAATCCGCGAAGAGGCGCGACGAGCCGGAGTTCCTATCGTGGAGAACCCGCCCCTCGCGCGTTCGCTTTATAAGTCAGTTGAAGAAGGCCACTCGATTCCGTACGAACTCTACGCGGTCGTGGCCGGCATCCTCGCCTTCTTGTATCGCGAGCAAGTCGAGAAGGCGGCGCGCGACCGCAGGGCAGCAGAAGAGTCGGCGAGGGCGCGCAGTCTGCGTTCCCTGCTATGCCGCGGGAGGTGCTTTGTGACGGCTCAGGCTCCGCCCATCCACGGTGGCTGGACCAGGGCGAAGCGCAACGCGATGCTTCTCCCCATAGTCGCCATCAGCATGGTCTTCGTCATGTTGATCCCGGTGCCCAGCTTTGTTCTCGACATCCTCCTGGTCGCGTCCATGACTGCCTCGGTCATCGTTTTCCTCACCGCCATTCAGGTGCGCCGCGCCGTGGACTTCAGTGTCTTCCCAACGCTGCTGCTCCTCCTCACGCTGTTTCGCCTCTCGCTCAACATCGCCTCCAGCCGCCGAATCCTCCTGCATGGCCATGAAGGAACCCACGCCGCCGGCAGCATGATCGAGTCCTTCGGGCAATTCGTGGTTGGAGGAAACTACGTCGTTGGCTTCGTTCTCTTTCTCGCACTCGTCGCCATCCAGTTCCTGGTCGTCAGCCACGGTGCGGTCCGAACCGCCGAAGTAACCGCGCGCTTCACTCTCGACGCGCTGCCCGGCAAGCAGATGGCCATCGACGCCGACATGAACGCCGGCCTCATCGACGAGCACGGCGCGCGCCGCCGCCGCGAAGCCATCGCCCGCGAGGCGGAGTTCTATGGCGCCATGGACGGCGCGGCCAAATTCAACCAGCGCGACTCTCTCGCCACCATTCTCATCACCGCGATCAACATCGTCGCCGGCCTCGCCATCGGCGTACTGCAGCAAGGCACAGACCTGATGACGGCGGTCAAGACCTACACCATCCTCACCGTAGGCGATGGCCTGGTCACGATGATTCCAAGCCTGCTGGTAACCATCGCCGGCGGCATGGTGCTCACCCGCGCCTCCTCGTCAGGCCAGCTCGACGACGAGTTGAAGACGCAGCTCTTCGCCAACCGAAATACATTGTGGATCGCCTGCGGAGTGCTCGTCATCCTCTCCCTCGTCCCGGGAATGCCAACGCTGGCTTTTCTCCTCATGGCGGCTGCCGTAGGAATGCTGGCGCGCCGAATCCCCGCTGACGCCGCTGCATTCACGGATGAACTCACCACCGGCAAGAAAGCGGCCGTAGTAGCAGGCACATCCTCCGGCGACAACCTCGCCGCCTTGCTCAAGGTGGATGAACTCACTCTCGAAATTGGCTTCCAACTCATCTCGCTCGTCGACGAGAAGCAGGGAGGCCAGATGTTGAACCGGGTCCGCGGCCTGCGCCGCCATCTCGCCACGGAACTCGGCTTCGTCGTGCCTCCCGTGCACATCACCGACAATCTCCGCCTCAAGCCCAGGGAATACGTCATCTCCCTGCGCGGCATCGAGATCGGCCGTTGGCAGACCGAACAGAATTGCGTGCTCGCCGTCAATGGCGATCCCAAGGCGCGCCCGCTTCCCGGCACCGTAACCCAGGAACCTGCCTTCGGCGTCGCCGCACGCTGGATCGCACCCGGACTCGAGGAGCAGGCGCTCGCCGCTGGTTACTCCGTCGTCGATCAAACCACCGTCATCGCGACCCATATCGGCGAGTTGATCCGCAAACATGCGCAGGAATTGTTGTCGCGGCATGAGGTCAAGCGCCTGCTCGATACCATGAGCGAAAGCCACCCCAAGCTGGTCGACGAACTCGTTCCCAAGCTGCTCACACTGGGCGAAGTGCAGAAGGTCCTGCAGCAGTTATTGCGAGAACAAGTCTCCATCCGCGACCTGGGCGCGATCCTCGATGTGCTCGTCGAAACCGCTCCTGTCTCGAAGAACACCGTCCATCTGGTCGAGACGGTTCGCCAGGCCCTCGGCCGCGCACTCGTGCATCCGCTGCTGGACGCAGAGGGCGGCCTGCGCGTCCTGGTCCTCGCTTCCGCGCTGGAGCAGGAGATCGTTGCAACCTTCGATCCGGAAAGCAGCGCCCGCCTTCTCGGCGATGGCACCAGGCCGGCCCCCGCAGCATTCCTGCGCAAGATCGTGGAATCTGTGAAGCGTCTCACCGGAGGCGCACCAACCACGGCCCTTCCCGTGCTCCTGATTCCAAGTCCGGCAAGATATCACATGCGCAGATGGCTGGAGCCATTCCTGCCCGGGATGACCGTCCTGTCGCCGGCAGAGATTCCTCCGGTTGTGCGCGTTAGAAGCATCGGAACCATCGGCTAGAGAGGCATTGCATGGAAAAGCATCTGCAGCAGGACGAGATCGACTCAATGTTCGCCCAGGCGCGGGAAGCTGCAGGCAAGGAACAGGCAACGCCCGCAGACACTGTCAAGAGAGAGCCGTACAACTTCAGCCGCGCCGGACAGATCAGCAACGAGCAGATGCAGGCCATCAGCACCGTCAACGATCTCTTTGCGCGCAACCTTACCCACAATCTCGGCGCGTGGCTGCGCACTAAATTTGAGGTCACTCTCGCCTCCGCCGAGCAGATGATGTACTCCGAGTTCACTGAGCGAATTCCCGAACCAGCCTATGTCTGCTCCGCACGCCTCGAGCCTCTGGATGTCATGGGGGCTGTCCAGATGGATCTCAGCATGGCGCCCCCAATTGTCGACCTGCTCCTCGGAGGTGTTGGCCGCGCCGGCCCGTTGCGCGAACCAACCGACATCGAGGAGGCAATCCTGTTCTCGGTCATGGGAATCGTCATGCGCGAGTTGAACCTCGCGTGGCAGCCGGTCGGCCTCAAGTTCGCGCTCGACAAGCGGGAGTTGGAGGCCCAGGTCCTCCGTCTGATGCCGGGTACCGAGAAGATCTTGTGCGTCAGCTTCGAGGTGCGCATGCCGGAAACCCAGGGCTCCATAAATCTTTGCCTGCCCTCCGTTGTGCTCAACACCATCCTCCGCCGTCTCATCGCCGAGCGCGACCGTCCCCGCCGCCGCTCCATGGAGGCACGCGAACGGCTCAGCGCGTTGATGGCCGAGGCGGAATTTGGCGTCTCGCTTCAGTTCCCGCCCATGCGCCTCAACGCCGGCGAGCTATCCAGCCTTGCGCCGGGCAAAGTTCTCCGCCTGCCTTTGCAGCGTCAATCCGCCGCAGAGCTTCGGGTAGGCGGATTACCGGTATTCCGCGCCCTCCCAATACGCACAGGAGAACGCCGCGGAGCGCAGGTAAAAGGTCATACGCTTCACGTCGGAGAGTTCAACGTTGCAGTAGATGTGGATTGGCGGATCGCGAATCATCGGCAGGTGAAGGGGCTAAACATGGATGCAAATGCCAACGAAGCAGCGGCGAACTCCCAGACGGCAGCCGTCTCCGCACGCGATCTCCTCATGGAGATTGAACTCGATGCCACTCTTCAATTCGGCTCCCGCGAGTTGCCGCTCAAGGACGTGCTCGCCCTCAGCTCGGGAGATGTGCTCGAGCTCGATCGCCAGGTCAACGAACCTGTGGAGCTCGTCGTAGGCAACAGAATCATAGCTCGCGGCGAAGTGGTCATCGTCGACGGTAACTTTGCTCTCCTGGTCACCGAAGTCGCCGAGCCGCAGTTGCGCCTCGAAAGTATCCGCGGACTTTTCTAGCTCAGGGAGTGAAGATGATAGCCCGCTTCAACACCAGCCATACAAATTCTCAACCGCGTTTCGAGCCGGCCCGTCGCTCCCCGCCGACCGCATGGAGCAGTCGCGCCGAGTGCGGCAATCCCGGCTGCGTCACCCGATGGCTGTCGTTCCTCAAAGATCGCCGTCGCCCCGTCTTTGAAGGCAACTGGTCCTGCAGCACGCGATGCCTGGGCGCGCTTGTCAACGCCGCAGTCCACCGTGAACTTCGCGAGTCAGACACCGCCGAACTTGAGATTCAACCTCGTCACCGTCTGCCCCTTGGCCTCATCCTGCTTGCGCAAGGCCACATCACCCACGCTCAACTGCAGTCTGCACTCGATCGGCAACGCAGCGCCGGCACCGGCCAAATCGGCCATTGGCTCACCCAGGAATCTGGCCTCTCGCAGGATCACATCACCCGTGCTCTCGCCGCGCAGTGCGGCTGCCCAGTTCTGTCCGCAGACGGATTCGCCCCCGAACCCATGGCCCTGGCTCTGCCAAAACTCTTCGTCGAGACGCTGGAAATCGTGCCGCTCAGGCTTGCAGGAGATCGCATCCTCTATCTCGCGTCACCCCACCGTGTGGACGCCTCCGCCGCGTTCGCACTGGAGCGCATGAGCCGCCTCAAGGTGACCAGCGGACTGCTTGACCCGTTGCAGTGGAAGTCCGCACAACTACGTCTCCGCGCCTGTGACTTCGTCGACGCCGCCTACCAGAATGTCGCCGATCCCCAGGCGCTGTCCCGCAACATAGCCTCCACTCTCGCCGCGGCGCAACCCCGCGCGTCGCGCCTGGTGCGTCTGCATCAGTTCTTCTGGCTGCGCATGTGGCTGGAGACGGGCTCCATGCGCAATCGCGACGGCGGCTTCCCGAGAACAAGGGAAGACGTCGCCGATCGCATCTACACTCTCGGTTCCGAACAGTGAAGCTGCTCTAACCCTCCGGCGTTCGCCTTGGCACCCAACGTGCCTCCACACACAGCATGGACAGTGGTCTCTATGCAGCTTACACGGGATTGCTGGCGCGAACCCAGGCGCTCGACACCGCCGCCAATAATCTCGCCAACGCCGGCACGGTTGGTTTCCGCGCCCAGCGAGACTACTTCCGCAGCGCCCTCGCCGGCATCGGGGAAGACACATCGCCATCCCAGGTAGGGGGCGCCATCAATGATTTCGGCGTGCTTGGCGGCAACCTCATCGACCAGGGCCAGGGCACTCTCACTGCCACTGGCAATCCACTAGATCTTGCGCTCAATGGTCCCGGCTTCTTCGCCATCCAAACCTCGCAGGGCGTGCAATACACGCGCGACGGCGGCTTCACCCGCTCCGACTCCGGACAGCTCCAAACCGCGCAGGGCGAGCCCGTCCTCGACACCAACAGTCAGCCCATCACCATCCCCAGCGGCGCAATCAACATCGCGTCCGACGGAAGCATCTCCGTCGCCACGTCCGACGGAAGCGCCATCGCCGGCAAAGTGGGCGTCTTCGGATTCCCTGACGACACCGCCCTCATCGCTCTCGGCACAAACCGTTTCGCAGCTCCCAGCGGAGCCCAACCCACAGCCATCAGCGCGTCGGTTCAGCAGGGCTCACTCGAAGGTGCAAACCTCGACACCGTACACGGTACCATGCAGCTCATCCTCGTCCAGCGTCAGGCGGAGATGATGCAGAAGGCCTTGAGCGTCTTCAATAACGACTTCGACAAGACCGCGGCAGAGGATCTCGGCCGCGTCTAGCAGCAAGAAGCAGTACAGGAGGAGCAGCGATGATTCGAGCGTTGTACACAGCAGCCAGCGGAATGAGCGCGCAGCAGGCGAATCTGGACACGGTGGCAAATAATCTGGCCAACTCGGCCACGTCCGGATTCCGCAGCCGCAAGATGCAGTTCGAAGACATGATCTACCAGAATCTCGTAACCCCCGGATCGGCCGCCAGCACCTCGACTACTTCAGCCGGCCTGCAGATCGGTCTCGGCACCAAGCAAACGTCCAGCGAAGTCATCATGACCCAGGGCGACTTCAACCAGACGGGCAACACTCTCGACCTCGCCATTCAGGGCGCCGGATTCTTTCAGGTACAACTCCCCAACGGCACCATCGGCTACACCCGCGACGGCAATTTCGCGATGAACAATGCAGGCACAGTGGTCGACAGCAATGGCAATCAACTGCTTCCCGCCATCACTATCCCCGCCAACGCAACTTCGGTCACCATCTCGCAGTATGGCGTCGTGACGGCAACCCTGCCCGGCCAGACCGCGTCAAGCCAGCTCGGCACCATTCAACTGGCAACCTTCCCCAATCCCGGCGGCCTCAACTCTCTCGGCGGAAACCTTCTCCAGCCAACCTCGTCCTCAGGCAACGCGATCACCGATACGCCCGGCGGCTCCAGCGGTATGGGCACATTGCAGCAGGGCTATCTCGAAAACTCCAACGTCGATGTCGTCGCAGAATTCGTCAACATGATCCTCGCCCAGCGCGCCTACGAGAGCAACTCGAAGGTAGTCCACGTCGCCGACGACATGTATCAGCAGATCAACGGTATGGTCCGATGACACCAATGAAGCCGCCCTCTGCCAGGCCTGGGCAAAACCCTTTGCGCACCATCCTCTGCGCGCTGTGCATTCTCATCGCACCCTGCGTTCCCGCATCCGCTCAATCCGTCGCTGGCTGCACGTCCGAAGGCTATCGCGTCGTTTCGCGCCGATGGGACGTAGCCCTCAAAATCAACTGGGAGCTTCGCCAGGATTGCGCACATCCGGACTGGCCCGCGCGCGCCGTTCCCATCAGTCCCGACAAAAATGCAAACTCAGCCCTGCAAGATACGCCTGGCCCTCGAAGCCAAATCTCATTCGCCGCTCAGCCTCTGCTCGTCCATGCCGGAGATGCCGTCCGCCTCTGGATGCAAAACAATACCGTACGCATCGAGACCCGCGGCATAGCCGAGCAGTCCGCCCGTGCAGGCGAACATGTCATCGTCCAGATCACGCGGCAGACCGACGATGCCGGCCTCACCGTGCAACAAGTCGCCGGAATCGTGCGCGGCCCCGAATGACGTGGAGATGGAGCGATAAACATGAAGCTGACGATAAACCCGCTAACCGTGGCCGCCTACGACGAAGCGCTTGAGGCATGCCCAATTGTGGCGCCTCCGCCGATCATGCAACACAAAACAAGAACGACCTGTCAGCCTCTCCCAGGAACTTTACGGAACGCCCACAAGCACTCATCCCCCCGCAGAATGACCATGTCTCCAGTCAACGGCTCACCGCCGAGCTCACTCCCCTGGAATCTCGCCGGCTGCATTGTCTCTCTGTTCTTCATCGCGTCACTCAACGCGATAGCTCAAGCGCCAATAGCCCCATCACCCGCCAGGCCCGACTCCGCCGCCAAAGCTCTCGGCGCCGGAAGCGATCCCGCCGCTTCCTCACTGGAGGAATACCTCATTCGCGTCCGCTCCGACAATAAGGCCGTCCAGGCATCTCCCGGCGCCATCTGGACCGACGCTGGCCGCCTCACGCGCATGTCCACCGACGTCCGCGCCATGCGTCCCCACGACCTCATCTCCGTGGTCGTCTCGGAAAATCTCGCCGCATCCACCGACGGCACCGTCAAAAACTCCCGCTCCTCCAACGCCACTTCCGGAATATCCGGACTCATCGGAACGCTTCACGCCGGCAACGCGCTGCAGAACCTCATCAACCAGAACTCTGCCTCTGGCCTCAACGCGCAGGGAACCAGCGCCACCAATTCCAGTCTCACCACAACCTTCGGCGGTCAGGTCGTCGAGGTGCTGCCCAACGGCATGCTCGTCATCGAAGCCGCCCGCCAGGTGGAGTTCTCCCAGCAGACGCAAACCATCGTGCTGCGCGGCCTCGTCCGCCCGGAAGATATCTCGCAGCAGAACCAGGTCCTCTCCACCGCAATCTCCAGCATGGAGCTGCAGGTGCGCGGCAAGGGAATCGTCAACGACTACACCTACCGGCAAAACCCTGGTGCGGCTGCTCGAGCGCATCCTCATCTTCTAACTCAGGTCCGTCATGACGCTTGAACGAAAATTCGTATGCCATCGGATCGCAACCCTCGCTGCCCTCGCTCTGTTTTTCGCGACAAGCGGCCGCCTCTTCGCCGAGGACGTTCCGCAACGCGAGGCACGCATCAAGGACATCTGCCACCGTAGAAGGAGTCCGCGACAACCAGTTGGTTGGCTACGGCCTCGTAGTAGGCCTGCACGGAACCGGCGACAGCCAGCAGACCGGCTTCTCCACCCAGACGCTCGCCTCGATGCTTCTGCGCATGGGAGTCAGCGTGCCCGCCACTGGAATCCGCGTGCAGAACCTGGCCGCGGTCTTCGTCTCCGCCACGCTGCCGCCTTTTGCCCGCCCCGGCGCGAAGATCGACATCACCACCTCGTCCGCGGGCGACGCCAGCAGCCTCGAAGGCGGCGTGCTCCTCATGACCCCGCTCTACGGAGCCGATGGCAAAATCTATGCGCAGGCGCAAGGTCCTCTCGTCGTCGGCGGCTATTCAGTCAACGTCAACGGCAACACCCGGCAACTCAATCATCCAACCACCGCGCGCGTCCCGCTCGGAGCCATGGTCGAACGCGGAATCCCAACCCCTCTTGCCGGAGCCGAGACCGTATCCCTCCTGCTGAACGAGGACGATTTCAAGAGTGCGGAAGCAGTCGCCTCAGGCGTCGACAAGGAACTGGGCCGCGACGTCGCCCACGTCGTCGACAGCAGAACCGTAGAAATCCGTCTCGCCGCCAGGTGAAGATGTCCCTGAACTTCTCGCCCGCGTAGAGGCCATCGAAGTGCCGTTCTACCCGCGCGCAAAAGTATCGTCAACGAGCGCACCGGCACCGTAGTCATCGGCGGATCGGTCGTGCTGCAGCCCGTCTCGATCCTTCACGGCGGGCTCTCGGTCAACATCGTCAGCCAGTTTGAAGTCTCGCAGCCCAACCCATTCGCCGCCGGAACCACGCAGACCGTACAACAGACCCACGTCGACGCCAGGGACAAGCCAGTCAACCGAATCGAACTCAAGCAGGGAGCCACCGTCGACGACCTCGTCGACAGTCTGCAGATCATCGGCGCGTCCGCTCGCGACGTCATCTCCATCCTCCAGGCAATGAAGTCCGCCGGCGCCCTCGAAGCCGAGCTCGAAGTCCAATGAACTTCGCCATCGCCGCCTCCACTCCAACACCCCCCACGGCCGTCACTCCGGCTGCGGCGCTCGAGCATCGCAAGCTCACCGAAGCCGCCCAACAATTTGAAGGCATGCTTCTTCAGGAGATGTTGAAGCCCATGAAAGACAAGCAGGATGGCGACGACACCACCGAAGACAAGAAATCCGGCGAGGGCGACACGCTCAGCAGCTATGGAGTCGAAACCATGGCCACCGCAATCGCGAAGGCCGGCGGCCTGGGTATCGCAAAACACGTCGTAGCCCAGGTCGAGGGCGAAAAGCTCTCCCACACCCAGCAACGTGAGCCCTCCATCTCCGCACGAATTCCCAAATAAAACCGCCGCGGTACTAAAGTTCCCGCCGATCAAGCCGATGAACTGAAGGAAGGCGGAGGTATCGTATTGAGCTACACAAATGGCATCGGCGCTCCACAACAGGCTCCCGGCATCACCGAGGCAGCTGCCTCATCCACCACAAACCGCACCACGAAAACCGAATCGTCAACATCGTCCGTCCCCCAAAATCAAACCGGCAACCCCGCCCGCCTCGACGAAGCAAGCGTAAGTCCAGCCGCAAACATGGTCGCCCAGGCCCTCTCGGGCAGCGACGTTCGCACAGACAAGGTCGCAGCCCTCCAGCAGTCCATCGCCGCCGGAACCTACAACGTTCCAGCATCCGATGTAGCTGCGAAAGTGCTCAGTGCCTTGCTGAGTTAGCACGAAAGGTACCGTCGATGTCGGACACCGTGGCAACAAAGTCCGGACCAGATCAGTGGAGTCTTCTACTCCAGGAGGCGCGCCACGCCCTTGCAAGCCTGCGCGCCGAAGACCTCGGGGAACTAGCCGCCCGCGCCGAGTGCATGCTCGCCGCCACCCTCGGCCCCACCTCAATCCGCCAGCGCATCGCCAAACCCACCCTATCCAACCTGTCCACCATGAGCAGGGAACACCGCCTGCTCGGCGATCTCCTCACCGCAACTCGAGCCAATCTCAAAATCGTCAATCGCACCCGCACAGGCCTTGGCACGTCGCGCACCGCGGAGGTCAACTCGCGATGGGTACGCTGACCGCACTGCTGAACCTGTCGCAAAACGCCCTCCAGGCCAACCAGGCCGCGATCAACATCACCTCCAACAACGTCGCCAACGCCAACACCCCCGGCTACTCCGAAGAGATCGCCGTCTGGCAGGAAAAGGACACCGTCTCTCTCACCAGCAACGCCACGGCAGGCGAAGGCGTCAGCGTCACCTCGCTCTCGCAGCGTGACCCCGTCCTCAATCAGCGCGTTCAGCAGCAGACGCAGCTCGAGTCTTCCACCTCCGCCGAGAGCACCGCCCTCAACGACCTGCAATCCATCTTCGGCATCACCGCAAGCAGCACATCGGCTATCTCCACCACCCTCGGCACCGACATCAACTCCTTCTTCGGCTCCCTCAGCTCGCTCGAAGCCAGCCCATGCCAGCGGTTCACTCCGCCAGGCCGCGATCAGCGCGGCGGCCACACTCGCATCCGACTTCAACACCGCCTCCAGCCAGATCGCCCAGCAGACCACCTCACTCAATCAGCAGGTCTCGGGCACCGTCACCCAGGTCAACACACTCACCGCGTCCATCGCCTCCCTCAATCTGCAGATCGAGAGCACCAGCCCAACCGCCGACGCAGGCACGCTCGAAGATCAGCGTCAGCAGGACCTCACCCAACTCTCCACCCTCATCGGCTTCGACCAGACCAAAACCGAAAACAACGGCCTCACCCTCACCACCGCGAACGGAGCGCCTCTGGTCAGCGAAGGCCAGTCCTTCGCGCTCAGCACCGCCATCGTCAACGGCAACACCAACATCGTCTCCGCCGCAGGCCAGGACATCACCTCCGCACTCACCGGCGGATCGCTCGGCGGAATTCTGCAGCCCGCACCAACGATCTCCCGCAGGCCTCATCCGCCCTCGATTCGCTCGCCTACGCCATCGGCACCGCCATCAACACGCAAAACCAGGCCGGCCTCGACGCCAACGGCAACCCCGGCGTCGCAATCTTCACCCTCCCGCCAACCTCCGCCGGCGCAGCGTCCACCATCACCCTCGCCACCTCGGACCCCAACGCCATCGCCGCCGCCTCCACCACAGAAGGCAGCACCGGAGGCACCAACGCCACCGCCTTAGCCAACCTCGCCAACTCGCCTCTCCTCAACGAGCCAAACCGCGTCCCAGTTTTACGCCTCATTCCTCACCCAGCTAGGCAGCACTGTCTCGCGCGTCTCCGACGAGAACACCACGCAACAAGCCTCGCTCACGCAACTCACAACCCAGCAAAGCGCAACATCCAGCGTCTCGCTCGATCAGGAAGCAGCCAACCTCACCCAATACGAGCGCTCCTACGACGCAGCCGCAAAAGTCTTCACCATCGTCGATCAACTCATGGCCTCCGCTCTCAACCTCGGCGAAGAAGCCACCGTTTCGTAACCAAATCGAAGAGAAAGACCCAACATGCGCGTCGATCCAAATTACGTCAGCGGCCTCGTCGCCTCGCTGAACAACTCGACCCTCTCCGAGCAGAAACTCACCTCCGAGCTCTCCTCCGGCCTGCGCGTCTCCTCGCTCTCCGACGATCCCGTCGCCGCCGGCCAGGCCTCTCTTCTCAGCACCGCAATCAGCCAGGACGACACCTTCGTCCAGACCGCATCCAGCGCGCAAAGTCTCATGCAGGTCGCCAACTCGGCGCTCAGTTCGGTCGTCACGCAACTCACCTCCGCCATCTCCGCCGCCGTCGGAGGCACCAGCGGCACCGCCAACTCTTCCGACCTCACCTCGCTCTCGCAGCAACTCGCCGGCATACGCGACCAGGTAGTCTCGCTCGCCAACACCAGCTATCAAGGCACATACATCTTCGCCGGAAGCCAGGGCAACGTGCAGCCATTCACCGTCGACAGTTCCACCACCCCCGCCACCACCACCTACAGCGGCGACTCGCAGTCGAACACCGTCACCACCGAAAACGGCCAGCAACTCCAAATCTCGCTCCCCGGCTCCGCAGTATTCTCATCGCCCGGAGCAGACGTCATGTCCGCCCTCAACAACCTCATCGCCGATTTCTCCTCCGGCACCGCAAGCTCCACCGCGACCGCCGACATCGGCACTCTCCAATCCGTCCTCGGCAACGTCTCCCAGCAACAATCCATCCTCGGCAGCTCGCTCGACCGCATCGAAAGCGCGAGCAGCTACGCGCAGACGGATGCCACCAACCGGACCGCCGCCGCAAGCACGCTCGTCGCGTCCGATCCCGCCACCGTCGCCACTCAACTCAGCGCAGCCGAAACCCAGAATCAAGCCCTCATGAACGTCATCAGCACGGTAGAAAAGCAAAGCCTCTTCAGCTACCTGCAAAGCTAGAACCATGCCTCTCAAATCCGTTTCATAAAATAAAACTGTCATCCTGAGCGGAGTTTGGCGCGCACCTTGCGCCAAACGCAGTCGAAGGACCTGCGGTTGGATTCGGTCCAGGACCCTCCGTCCTCAATGATGGAACACCCATAAACCAGCGCCTCTCGCGGTATAGTAGTTCTTTACCTCGCAGCGCCGCGCCGGAGAGGACCCCCAATGAACCGCAAAGAAATCGTCGCCAAAAAGCAGCAGTTCGTCTATCCCGCCGTAGCCAACTACTTCAGCGATCCGCTCCCGCTCGAGCGCGGCGAGATGCAGCACGTCTGGGACACCGACGGTAAGCGCTACCTCGACTTCTTCGGCGGCATCGTCACCGTCGGCGTCGGCCACGCCAACCCGCGCATCACCGGCCCGCAGAAGGCCCAGATCGACAAGCTCGGCCACACCTCCACGCTCTATCCGCACGAAACCATGGTCGCCCTCGCCGAAAAGATCGCCCAGATCACTCCCGGCCGCCTCGAAAAATCCTTCTTCACCTCCTCCGGCTCCGAAGCCAACGAGACCGCCATCGACTCCGCGCGCATGCACACCGGCAACCTCGAAATCATCGCCCTGCGCCACTCCTACTCCGGCCGCTCCTCCCTCACCCGATCCCTCACCGGCATCGCCGCCTGGCGCAAAGCCTCTTACCAGGTCGGCATCGTCCACGCGATGAACCCCTACTGCTATCGCTGCCCGCTCGGCAAGACCTACCCCTCCTGCGAGGTCGCCTGCGCCAAGGACATCGAAGCCGTCATCGAGTCCTCCACCTCCGGCCGCATCGCCGGCATGATCGCCGAACCCATCCAGGGCGTCGGCGGCTTCATCACGCCGCCCAAGGAGTACTTCAAGATCGCCTTCTCCATCGTCAAAAAGTACGGCGGAGACTTCATCGCCGACGAGGTCCAGACCGGCTGGGGCCGCACCGGCAAAGGCTGGTTCGGCATCGAGCACTGGGAGGTCGAGCCCGACATCCTCACCGCCGCCAAGTCCCTCGGCAACGGCTTCCCCATCGGTCTCACGGTCGCCACGCCCGAAGTCGCCAACGCCTACCAGGGCCCCACCATCGCCACCTTCGGCGGAAACCCCATCGCCTGCGTCACCGCCTCCGCCGTCATCGACCTCATCGAAGAGGACGACCTCATCCGCAACTGCGACGTCGTCGGCACCTACCTCCACGACGGCCTGCTCGACCTGCAGAAGAAGTACCCCGTCATCGGCGACGTCCGCGGCCTCGGCCTCATGCAGGCCATGGAACTCGTCACCGACCCGGTCACCAAGGAACCCGCCCCCGTAGTCGCCAGCGAAATGCTCGAAGCCGCCCGCGAAGCCGGCCTCCTCATCGGCAAGGGAGGCATGTACAACAACGTCCTCCGCATGTCGCCACCCATGAACATCGCCAAATCCGACGTCGACGAAGCCCTCCGCCTGCTCGATCACGCCTTCGCCGCCGTCACTCAGAAAGTCATGGCCACCGCCTGATCCGCATCTCCCTTCCGCGCCGTCATTCTGACCCGCAGGGTCAGAATCTCTGTATTTGTCGTTGTTCTCATTGACCTCCGCCCACGCCACAAGAACCCTCTGGAGCATCAGCGGGCTGAAGGCCCGCGCTATCTTTACCCCCTGGGGCACTTCAAACGTTCGCGCCGCGAAACCGCAGTCCTACCATCGCCAACCCGCGAAACGTGAATCCCCTCTAAAATAGAGCGAGTGACTCCCTCCGACCAGCCCACCCTCATCTCCGACGGCTCCCCGCCCGACCCGAAAGCCCACGGCCCATTCGCCGCCATGCGCCGCGTCCTTCCCTCCGGCGAAGTCATCCGCTTCCTCATGGTCGGCGGCTTCAACACCGTCTTCTCCATCGCCCTCGCCTACGTCTTCATCTTCCCCGTAGAGTTCTTCTTTCCCAAACTTCCTCGCGCCGCCGCCACCACCATCGCCAACTATGCCGCGCTCCCCATCGCCATCACCGTCGCTTTCCTCGCCTACAAGTGGTTCGTCTTCCGCACTCACGGCAACTACTTCAAGGAATGGATGAAGGTCTTCGCCGTCTATGGCGTAAGCCTCCCATTTCCCGTCATCGTCATCCCCATCACGACCAGCTTCTTACTCTCTCTGCACCTCGCTCCTCACCTCGCCTCGCTTCTGGCCCTCATCGCCAACTCCTGCGCCATCGCCTGCTACAGCTACTTCGCCCACAAAAAGTTCTCCTTCAAGCGCTAGCCCGGCAGCGTTACCGGCACAGCTTAAGATGATCCCGCAACGCCGGGTTTTTGCTTGGGAAGCGGGCATCCGCGGCACGCAGCGGGCTGTGGAAGACGCCGAAAAACTGGCTTTTCGTGAAGGGCACGGCTTCAGCCGTGCCGTAAGTGGCCCAGAATGAGTGGGGCTTTAGCCCCTGAGGTACGCTTTGTCCTTCGCGGCCGCCGCGGACCTGAGCCCTCGCGTTCAATGGGGCTCGGTCCGCCACTTACCAGCCCAACCCCCGTCAAGCTCAACCCCCGCCCATCTCCCCGCAAGCGACTGCGATTCAGCACCTTAGCCGCAGTAACCAACGACATTTTAGTTATGTCCAAAGGCCTAAACTTAAAATAGTAGAAAAAAAGAAATTTCTAACCAGCAGACCCGGCTGGTCCGGCCCTAAAGGAGTACCCATGTTCGTCCGCAATTCCGAATACCCACTCTGCCGCCACACCAAAACCAACGGCCTCCGCTGCAAATCGCCCGCCCTTACCACCAGCGCCTTCTGTTTCCACCACCAGAAACGGCGCCGCACCCAAATCGCCGGACCTGGCTTCAGCACCGGAGTCCTACATCCTCTGCACAACGCCGGCTCCATTCAGCAAGCCCTCGCCATGGTCCTCACTGGACTTGCCGCCAACACGATTCACCCTAAAGTAGGCGGCAAAATGGTCTACGCCCTCCAGCAGGCCACCGCAAACCTGCGCAAAAGCTATTTGGAATGACGATCTTAGCTGTAACCCCAATGGATGGCATATCTTAGCCATACCACCACTCGCTAACCAACACAAACAGAAGATCTTAGCCCCAGGATCATATATATAGGGGGAGGGGGGTACCTACATCACCGGCGGAGCTTCAATTCCCAGGTACCCCAGCGCTCGCACCATCTCCCGCCGAGCCACCGCAGCCGTAGCCAGAAACACAGCTTTCCGGTTCGGATCGGTCTCATTCAGGATGTGGTGCCGGTGGTAAAAGTTGTTGAACTGCTGCGCCAGTTGGAACGCATACCGCGCCAGGTAAGCCGGCTCCGCCGTAGCAATCGCCTGTTCAATCAGCACGCGTCAGCCGCGAAGCCAGCAGCCAGGTCTCCCAAAGGCTGGTGCCGTCCTCGCCGCTCAGCAGCGACAAATCGAGCCCGCCGATCGCCGCCAGCGCAGCTTCCTCCGTCGTGCCCGCCTTGCGAAAGATGTTCGCCGCCCGAACGATGGCGTACTGAATATAGGGCCCAGTCTCGCCCTCGAAACTCAGCGCGTCCTTGAAGTCGAACGCGATCACCGTATTCCGCGTAAACCGCAGCATGAAAAACCGCAGCGCGCCCACAGCAATCTGCACCGCAATCGTCGCGCGTTCCTCAGCGCTCAGCTCCGGATGTCGAGTATCAACCTCCGCCTGCGCCGCAGCAGTCAGCTTGTCCAGCAGATCGTCGGCCTTCACGCCGTAACCTTTGCGCCCGCTGACCTCGATAAACGGCCGCAACTTGTCCTCATCCGACAGGTTGTAGCCCAACTCAACCGCGCACCGCGGAGTCATCGCCACCATCTCGTAGGAGAAGTGAGTGTAATGATCGGCAGCCTCGGTAAATCCCATCCCGCGCAGCGCCGCAACAACATTGTTCTGCGGATCGTTCTGCCGCGAGTCGATGACGTTATAAATCGCGTCGGCACGCCCAAACGTGGGAGCCTCAGGATCGCTCGCCGCACCCGTCGAGATCCAGCACATGTGCGTTGGATACTCATGAAACTTCGCATAACCGAAGTCCTTGCCTGGCAACAGGCCGAACTTCCAAAGGTGGTAAGCAATGTCCTTGCCAACGTAAGTAACCGTCCCATTAGATCGAACGATCACCTTTGCATCCTCGTCCGGTCCGCTCGTTTCAGCGCCGTCAGCCGCGGTTTCGTTTCCAGCCCGGCGCATCACGTAGCAGCCCTTATTCTTGCCCTCGGTTTCGAGGTAAAGAACGCCGCGTTCCAGCATCAGCTTTCGCGCCGCATCCCAGAAATGGAGGCTCAGAATCTCGCTCTCCCGCGGCAGAAAATCGTACTCAATCGACAGCCGCTCCATCGTCTCCAGATGCCGCCGCAGCACAGCCGTCGAAATCAGATCGGCGATCGCAGCCGTCTCGTTCCCGCCATGTTCCAGCGCATGCAGTGTGTCCAGCCGAATCTGCTTCCGCCGCGCCAGCTCCGCCGCATCCGGCAAAATCGCATCGTCAATGCCAGTACCCGAGTACCACTGGCTCACACGCGCATAAAGGTCCCAGCAGTAGAAGTCGATCCGCTCGCCCTTCAGCGCCAGTTCGTCCATCAGCCTGCGCGTCGACTTCAGATCGCGGCCCTCAAGTTGCACCAGCCCGACGACAACGTCCGCAACCTGAACGCCGGTGTTGTCGATGTAGTTCTGCACGCCGACCTCATAGCCGCTCTTGTAATGGTCGGGCCGCAAGCAGCCGCTGAAACGTATCGCCCAGAATCGCGTTGCGCAGATGCCCGATGTGCGCAGCCTTATTCGGATTGATGCTGGTATGCTCCACCAGCTTGAATCCCGGACCACCAATATCGGCATGCCGATCTGCAGCAATCGCGAGAACCGTAGCAGCGCGATCCAGCTTGATGTTCAGGTAGCCCGCACCCGCAACCTCGACCGAAGCAACGCCCGGAAGCTCATCGAGAGTCGCGTTCAGCTCGGCCGCAAGTTCTGTCGCAATCGCGCGAGGAGCCTTGCGCAACCGCTTGGCCAGCTCAAACGCAACCGGCAGCGCCAGTTCGCCCAGCGCAATATTCGGCGGCTGCTCAACCGCCAACTGGGTGAGCGCAACATCGTACTTCGCGGAAAGAATCGCCTGAATCCGCGCCTGAAGGGAGAGTTGAATTGTTCGGTACATGCCTAATCGAGTTTACTCGGAATCTTGATTGCGACCATCGGGAGCACCAGGCGAAGCTCGGCATAAGTCACGAAGTGACCGCCGCCCGCGCAGGGCGCCCGTCCGGCAGGACAATATCTAGTCCGAATAGCTGCGAACCCACTCGACGACCGACCGCACCGCAATTCCGCTCGGACCATACGCATGCCACGGCTTCTTCTCCTCGTTCCACGCGCATCCGGCAATGTCGAGATGAACCCAGGGCGTATCGCCAGCGAATTCCTTCAGGAACATCGCCGCCGAAATTGCGCCTCCGTAGCGATTCTTGCCCGTATTCATAATGTCGGCAATCTCGCTCTTGATGTGGTCGCGATAATCGTCGGTGCAGGGAAGTCTCCAGAACTTCTCGCCCGAAATCGCCAACCCACCCTCAAACTTCGCGCAGGTCGCATCGTCATTCGAAAAGAGTCCAGCGTTGATCACGCCCAGCGCCACCACGCAAGCGCCGGTCAAAGTCGCCGCATTGATCAGATGAGTACATCCAAGAGTCTTCGCATAGTGAAGTCCATCGGCCAGCACAAGCCGTCCTTCAGCGTCGGTATTCACGATCTCAATCGTGGTGCCCGACATCGCAGTCACCACATCGCCCGGCTTGAACGCTTTTCCGTCCGGCATATTTTCCGCCGAACAAACCACGCCGATCACCTTCACCGCTGGCTTCAACCGCGCGATGGCATGCATCGCACCAATCATTGCCGCCGCGCCGGCCATGTCGTACTTCATCTTCTCCATGCCGTCTGCCGGCTTGATCGAAATGCCGCCCGTATCGAACGTAATGCCTTTGCCAACCAGTCCAATCACAGGCGCATCTGCCGGCATCCTCTCCGGCTCATACGTCATCACAATCAACGCCGGTGGCTCAGCCGAACCCTTCGCGACGGCCCAGAATGCTTCCATCTTCAGTTCCTGAATCTTTTCCGAGGAGTAGACCTCGCACTTCAATCCGGCCTCATCGCACATCGCCTTCGCCCGTGCGCCGAGAACGGTTGGCGTCAACACATTTCCCGGCTCATTGACCAGCGAACGCGCAAAGTTCTGCGCCGCCGCAAGGATCAATCCTTCGTCGAATCCACGCTGTATATCGAACATCGCAACCGACCCGCTCTCAGGAGCGATCAGCGTCAGCGAAGCGACGGACGTATCTTTGCGATCGCTGCGATACGTGTCCCAATCCAACTGCCCGAACTCAGCGCCCTCAACCAGCGCGCGTGCAGTCACCATTGAAGAAAAACCTTCGATCGGCTCGCCCGGAAGCGCATGTACTTCAGGAAATGCGATTGCAACGTCGCGCACGGACCGCGGTTTCGCAGCACGAACAGCAGTTCCAGCGCCTTTGCGTACGCGGTCGAAAGAGAGATCCTTTACTTTGCCGAGCCCAACCAGCAACAGTCGCTCAGCTTCAAATCCCGCAGGCGCATGCAGCAAAGCAGTCTCGCCCAGCGCAGCCTTGAACTCGCCCGACTCGAGCAAATGCCGGCTAGCCTCGCGAGCCGCAACCACCGAAGTAAGTAGCACTGGACGCGCAGCCTCGTCCTTGCCAGTTGCTATATCCACCGCAAATACCGCAAGTATTGGCGTTCCAAACGTTGCCGCATTATCAAAGAGGAGCTTCGTTTCCATATCTTCTATCGTATTACGAACTCAGCAGTCGCCGGCGAGCACCTGAGCCAAATGAACCGCCGTCCTCGGCGTATTCTGCTTGATCTGCTCGCGGCAACTGAACCCGTTACTAACCAGAATGTCGTTTGCGCCCGCGGCGCGCACAGCAGGCAGCAGAGCACGCGTTCGGCCAGCGTCTGCGAGACCTCAAATTTGTCGGCCTCGAAGCCAAACGGACCAGCCATTCCGCAGCAACCGGAGTCCAACATCTCGACCTCAGCGCCTGTCGCGCGCAGCAGTTTCATCTCGTCCTTCATCGTCATCAGCGCCTTCTGGTGGCAATGTCCATGAACCACAATCCGTCGTCCCGGCAACTGTGGCGGCCGCCAGCTATTCGTACGCGCGAGCATTTCGCTCAACATAATGGTCTGCTTGCTCAAGCGAATCGCGCGCTCATCCTTCGGAAAAAAGTTGACCAATTCATCGCGGAACACGCTTGCGCAACTTGGCTCCAGCATAACGACGGGAATCCCGGCCACTGATCTGAGGTTCGAACTCATCGAGAATCTGCAGCAGGTATTTCCGCGCCTCATCGAGAAATCCGAAGTCGTAGAGCGGCCGGCCGCAGCATACATGCCGCTTCGGAATTTCCACATTCGCTCCTGCCGCTGTCAACACTTTCGCCGCCGAAGTCAGTGCCTGCGGAAGGAAATAGTTGTTCCACGTGTCCGGCCACAGAAGGACTGTCTCAGCGCCCGCAAAGCGAGGTTGTGCGGTGCGGTGGAATTGATCGCGAAAATTCTTTGCTGCGAATCGCGGAAGTTCGCGCTGCTGTGCGACCCCGAGAATCGACTTGATCATCGAGTTGACACCAGGCAGTTGCATCGGCAGGTTGAACACCGACGGCGCGAACGACGCCAGCTTCGCCCAACGATCCATGAATCCGAAAGCGTAGTGATGCAGCGGATGCATTCGCCCTTCGTAGTGATGCGCCAGAAACTCGGACTTCCATGTCGCCATGTCTACATTCACAGGGCATTCTGTCTTGCAAGCCTTGCAGGAGAGGCAAAGATCAAGCGCTTCACGAACCTCTTCGTTTCGCCATCCATCTTGCATCACGTTCCCCTGCATCAGTTCCCACAGCAGATGAGCGCGCCCACGCGTCGAGTACTTTTCTTCACGCGTGGCCATGTAGCTCGGGCACATCGTTCCGTGATCTTGCTTGCGGCACGCGCCAACGCCAACACAGCGCTCGGTCGCGGTTGCGAACGAACCATGATCGGCGGGATATTGAAACCAAGTCCTGTGCTTCGCCGCCTCATAACCGGCGCCAATGCGCAGGTTCTCAGTCGCATCATAGACAGCGACTGGATCGATCAGCTTGCCGGGATTCATCCGGTTCTGCGGATCCCAGAGCTGCTTGAACTCAACGAACGCCTGCATCAGTTCAGGCCCGAACATCTTCGGCAACAGCACAGCGCGAGCCTGTCCATCGCCGTGTTCGCCGGAGAAAGAACCGCCGTATTTCAGCACAATGTCTGCGGCTTCTTCAATAAATCTCCGATACTTCGCCACACCTTCGCTTGTCTTGAAGTCGAAGGTGATGCGGAGATGTACGCAGCCCTGGCCGAAATGTCCATACATCGGCGTGCGATAGCCGTAGCTGTCGATGAGGCCGAACAGATCGCGCAGGTATGCACCGAGAAGGTCTGGAGGAACAGCGGAATCCTCCCAGCCTTCGCAGCCATTCTGCTCGCCAGGCACGAAGACGCACGCGCCAAGGCCAGACTCGCGCACACGCCACACGCGCTCAGCTTCTTCCGGCGAGTAGAGCGCCGCAGTTGGAACGTGGTCGAAGTGCGCCGCAGCCTCGAGCAGTGCGTTCGCCATCCGATCCACGTCTTGCGGCGAATCGGCGCCAAACTCGCAGAGCAGGAAACCTTGTCCTTGCGGAAGCAGCTTCACGTCGTCGACCAGAAGGTTCTTGCGCAGCATGAAGTTGACCAGCAACCCATCGAAACCCTCAAGTCCAATGGGCCTGAAGGCCAAAACAGCAGGAACATGATCCGCAGCAATAAATGCATCGTCGAAGCCGAGCGCAACCAGTCGCCGATGCTGCGGGCTTGGCTTCAACTCGCATTCTGCTTCGAGAATCGTGACGCAGGTTCCTTCGCTGCCGACCAGTGCGCGCGCTACGTTGAACCCATTTTCCGGCAGCAGCTGATCCAGGTTGTATCCCGAAACACGGCGCGGAATATCCGGAAAGCGCTCGCGCACGAGATCTTCATATGTGTCGCGCAGGCGTTTCAAGCCGGCATAAATCTCGCCTCGTCGTCCACCCTCGGCGATAATGGCCGCAAGTTCATCCTCCGTCGTTCGGCCGACTGTCATCCGCGTTCCGTCGTAGAGCAGGATGTCGAGTGCCTCGATGTTGTCGACGGTTTTGCCGCCCATCAGCGCATGGACGCCGCAGGAGTTATTGCCGATCATTCCGCCGAGCGTGCAGCGGCTGTGTGTTGCAGGATCAGGTGCGAATGTTAGTTCGTGCTTTTCCGCTTCGGTACGCAGCGCGTCCAGAACGATTCCCGGCTCAACTCGTGCGCGATGTGCAACGACGTTCAGGTCTACGACTGAGTGCATGTACTTCGAGAAGTCAACAACTACAGCAACGTTGCAGGTTTGTCCGGCAACGCTGGTTCCTCCGCCGCGCGTCAGGACCGCAGCTCCGAATTCTCTGCAGGCTGCGACTGTGGCGATTGCATCCTGCACGTCGCGCGGGATAACCAAACCGATGGAACCTGCCGATAGTTCGAGGAATCCGTCGAGTACAGCGCGCGTGATGCGTCGTCGAAGCGGACTTCGCCGCGAATCGTGCTCTTGAGACGCGCTTCGAGTTCACGAGCGGCAGAGAAGCTTTCGTGTGGGTGTTTCGATGATTCCTGCAAAATTGGAAACGGCGTTGCAACGGCCATCGGTGCTTACCCTTCGCTGCGGCGCGAGATTCGGAACTCGCGACTTAAGGAGTATAGGGCGTCTGCGAAGAGTTGTATTTCTTCAACAGGTTGATGGCATCGCGATAGTGCAGGTTGGGCGCGACTGGCGCGAAGTGGCTGCCGTCTTCGTTGACCTGGTAGCTGAAGGAACGCACCAGCAAAGCCTTGCCGTTCACGTGGATCTTGAGGCCAGTCAGTTCCCAATCGTTGCCGCCAACGTTGGACTGCTCGAGCAGCACGGTTCCGCCTTTGTTCAGGCGCCCAATCAGACCGAAGCCGAAGTCGACGTCCGCGATGAATTTGGCATCGAGGCGCACCAGCCGCTCCTGCTTTTCGTCTACCCAGACTTCGCCGGCGATGCCGTGGAAGATATTGGACTCCAGGTCAGGCGGATTGAATTGTGGATTGGGCGTGAAGCTGAGCCGGTAACACTGGCCTGAAGCGCAGGGAGTCATGCCTTCGAATTTGTAGAGGAACGCATCCGGCAGCAGGCTCAACAGATGAGTGACGCGGTCGGAGTCCTTCTGCTCATTCTTGCGACGGCGTTCCTGCATTTCCGGATGTGCGGCAAGCGTGTCCAGACGATCCATTTCGGCTTTTTCGGCATCGGGGCTCAGCGGTTTGCCGTTGATCGCAACCATGCGAGCCACGTCTCCATCGGCGGTTTCGATGATTAGCTTGGTATTGTCGTGGCGCTCGTCGACTCGGCGGATAAAGTATTGGAGCGGGTGATGATTCTTTGCCGCGTCGAGGCGATGCTGAACCGCGCGGCGAACCAGCGCCGTGGGATCAACTGCAACCGCCGTCTGACTTGGTGCGGCCGATGCGATCGCGGGGCGGAACGAAAGCAGAATGGCGGCGAGGATAGCGGCGCGTTTGGCTCGGGTTTGAAGCGGCACGACGGTTGGACGGTTTGGTTTCGATTTCGGCAGAAGTTCGGATAGGGGCGCGGACACATTGCAAGGATACCGAACTCCATCGCGTTGCATCGGCGATGGAAGACTAGAATCTGATGTGGTGAAGTGTGTTTGTCGGCGTGTGTGCGCTGAGAGAGGCGAGTTCAAGTGAAGGCATTGGTGAAGAGCAAGGCGGAGCGTGGATTGTGGCTGGAGGATGTTCCGGAGCCGGAGATTGGGATCAATGACGTCAAGATTCGCGTTCTGAAGACGGGAATTTGCGGGACGGACCTGCATATCTTTCAGTGGGACGCCTGGTCGAGCGCGACGATTCCGCTCGGGCTGACGATCGGGCATGAATTTGTGGGCGAGATTGTTGAGGTCGGCTCGAATGTGTCCGACTTCGCGCCGGGGCAGATTGTCAGCGGTGAGGGCCACGTTGTTTGCGGGCGTTGCCGGAATTGTCTCGCAGGACGGCGGCATCTGTGCGCGCATACCGAGGGCGTGGGCGTGAACCGCAACGGCGCTTTTGCCGAGTATATTGTGCTGCCGATGACGAATATCTGGCTGCACGCTCCGCACGTCGATCTGGACATTGCGGCGATCTTCGATCCTCTGGGCAATGCGGTTCATACTGCGCTGGCCTTTCCGTGCGTCGGCGAAGATGTTCTGGTGACTGGCGCGGGGCCGATTGGGATCATGGCCGCGGCTGTTGCTCGGAAGGCGGGCGCGCGACGGGTTGTGATCTCCGACCCGAACGCTTTCCGGCGCGGGCTGGCGGAGAAGGTTGGCGTGACGCTGGCGGTCGATCCGACGGCGACTTCGCTGGCTGAGGTGCAGAAGCAGCTTGGCATGCAGGAAGGCTTCGACGTGGGGCTGGAGATGTCGGGCAATCCGGCGGCGTTTCGCGGGATGCTGGAGAACATGAGCCACGGCGCGAAGATTGCGATGCTGGGGATTCCGTCGAAGGAGATGGCGATCGACTGGAACCGCGTGATCTTCAACCAACTGACGCTGCGCGGCATCTACGGGCGCGAGATGTACGAAACCTGGTACAAGATGACGGTGCTGATCGAGTCCGGCCTGGATGTTTCGGGCGTGATCACGCACCGGCTTGGGCTGGCGCGACTTCGAGGCCGGGTTCGAGGCGATGGCGTCGGGCGAGTCAGGGAAGGTGATTCTGGACTGGCGATCATAGGCAACCCCCGCCGGGGGTGTGAATTGGCAAAGTCTAGTTGGCAAACGGGTTGCGGCTGGGTGTAGTAGATTTACCACACTTTTCGTGTCTGATTTGCCACACTTTTCACTCCTCCTCTAAATAAGAAAGTCCGGCGCGGTGGCCGGACTTTTTCTTTATTTAACTTACTAATACCAGTATATGGCTTTGGACATAACCAAAATGCCATCGCTATCTCGTTGTGGGCAGTGGAGTTATTGTTGTTTGGGTTTGACCTGCGGTTTGGTGCGGCCGTCACAGAATGGCGCGGACCTTTCAGTCCGCGGGCGCTGGTGGTCTGTGGGACGTGGGGCGTTGCCCCAGGGTAGGATAGGTCGCGCCTTCAGCGCTCTTTTCATGGGGGTGGATCGGAGCATGGGGCTTTGCCCCATGCTGGTATAGGGCGCGCCTTCGGCGCTCGATCCTACATCTCAGAAGCGAGATTTGGGCCCCGGCAGGCGATCCTGGGGCAAAGACACAACGACGGAGATTCTGAGCTTCGCTCAGGAGTGAATGACGGCTGGGTGTGAAGGAGGGCTTCGCCGGGCGTCCGCGGTGACTTACCCACGATAAACGGCGGGCTACGCCCGGCCGTTGATCATGGGGCACCCTTCGGGGTTAGTCGAAGACGGGGGTTAGGAGGCGGACTAGCTGGTCGGGTTCGGCGAGGAAGGCGTCGTGGCCGTGGTTGGAGGCCATTTCTCGGTAGTCGCAGCGGGTTCCGGCGGCCTGGATGATGGCGGCGAGGGAGCGGACGTCTTCGGGTGGGAAGAGCCAGTCGGTAGAGATGCCTACCAGGGTGAGGTGCGCGGTGATGCGGGCGTAGGCGACGAAAGGGGTTTCGTGGGCGCGGACGGGGTCGAAGATGTCCATGGTGCGGGTGATGGAGATGTAGGAGTTGGGGTCGAAGCGGGAGATGAAGGATTTGCCCTGATAGTCGAGGTATCCGGCGATGTCGAAGCGTCCGTTCTGGCCGGCGGAGGTGGAGAGGTATGGATTTTCGTCGCCGTAGCGGTTGGGGCTTGACGGGCGAAGCGCTCCTCGAAGAGCGGAACGGATTTGTAGCTGATCATGCCGAGGGCGCGGGCGAGTGCGAGGCCGCCTTTGGGGCCGTGGCCGGGCTGGTAGTAGCCGCCTTTCCATGCGGGGTCGAGCATGATGGACTGGCGCTGGAGGTGGTTGAGGCCGAGGCCCATGGCTCCGAGCGGAGCGACGCCGATGGAGATGGCGCGGGCGACGCGTTCGGGGAAGAGGATGGCCCACTCGAGCACCTGCATGCCGCCGATGGAGGCTCCGATGGCGAGCTTGAGGCGCTGGATGCCGAGGTGGTCGATGAGTTTGGCCTGGGCGCAGACGATGTCGCGGATGCCGATCAGGGGGAAGGTAGGGCCGTAGGGCTTGCCGGTGGCGGGGTCGATGGAGCCGGGGCCGGTGGATCCGTAACAGGAGCCGAAGATGTTGATGCCGATGACGCAGTCGCGGGTGAGGTCGAGCAGGCCGAGGTCGCCGGGGAGGAAGAGCTGGGGCCACCAGTCGCCTACGCGGGCTGAGCCGGAGAGGGCGTGACAAACCAACACCGCGTTGTCTCGCGGCGGCGTTGAGGGTGCCGTAGACGGCGTAGTGGAGTGTGGGGTTGACGAGGATTTCGCCGCTTTCGAGGGAGAGGGTTTCGTTGAGGACGAAGTCTCCCTCGAAGGACGGCTCGGGTATTGGAATTGGATCTTCTTCGGTCATGGGTCCAGGTTCAAGGTACTAGGTTCGAGGTTCGAGGGAAACAGGGCGAGCGAGTTGTGCGGGTGAGGGGATACCCCAGGGGCTAAAGCCCCCGGGGTGTGGCGCTCTGGAAATGCCAAGCCTGAAGGCTTGGCTTACCTAGAAGCCGTTGGTCGCGAAGTCGTTTTTGTGTCGACCGACGGAGGACTCCGCGAAGCAGCTAGTGGGTGTGACCGCTTAGCTGTTGGCGGTGGCTATGGCCTGGTCGAGGTCGGCGAGGATGTCGCGGATGTCTTCGGTGCCGACGGAGAGGCGGACGAGTTCGGGGGTGACTCCGGTGTCTGCCTGCTCGGAGACGGTGAGTTGCGCGTGGGTGGTGGAGGCGGGATGGATGATGAGCGATTTGGAGTCGCCGATGTTGGCGACGTGGGAGAAGAGCTTGACGGCGTTGATGAGCTTCTTGCCGCCTTCGTAACCGCCCTTGATGCCGAAGGTGAGGAGAGCCGATTGGCCGGTGGGCATGTACTTCTGCGCGCGGGCGTAGTACTTGCTGGAGGGCAGGCCGGGGTAGTTGACCCATGCCACGCCGGGGTGCGACTCGAGGTGCCTGGCGACGGCGAGGGCGTTTTGTGAGTGGCGCTCCATGCGGAGGTGGAGGGTTTCGAGGCCTTGCAGGAGGAGGAAAGAGTTGAAGGGCGAGAGTGCGGCGCCGGTGTCGCGGAGGCCCTGGACGCGGGCTTTGAGGATGAAGGCGATGGGGCCGAAGGCTTCGACGTAGGAGAGGCCGTGGTAGGAGGGGTCGGGGTTGACGAAGTCGGCGAAGCGGCCGGAGGCTTTCCAGTCGAACTTGCCGGCGTCGACGATGACTCCGCCGATGGTGGTGCCGTGGCCGCCGATGAACTTGGTGGCGGAGTTGATGACGATGTCGGCGCCGTGCTCGATGGGGCGGACGAGGATGGGGGATGCGGCGGTGTTGTCGATGATGAGGGGCAGGCCGTTTTCGTGGGCGATGGCGGCGAGCTTCTCGATGTCGGCGATGTCGAGCTTGGGGTTGCCGAGGGTTTCGGTGTAGATGGCGCGGGTTTTGGGATTGATGGCGGCGCGGATGCCGTCGAAGTCGTCGGCGTCGGCGAAGCGCACGGTGATGCCGAGCTTGGGCAGGGTGTAGTGGAAGAGGTTGTAGGTGCCGCCGTAGAGTGAGGTGGTGGAGACGATCTCTTCGCCGGCGTTGGCGATGGTGAGGATGGTGAGGGTTTCGGCGGCCTGGCCGGAGGCGGTGGCGAGCGCGGCGACTCCGCCTTCGAGTGCGGCGACGCGCTTCTCGAAGACGTCGGTGGTGGGGTTCATGATGCGGGTGTAGATGTTGCCGAATTCCTGGAGGCCGAAGAGGCGGGCGGCGTGGTCGGAGTCGTTGAAGAGGTAGGAGGTGGTCTGGTAGATGGGGACGGCGCGGGAGTTGGTGGCGGGGTCGGGGGATTGGCCGGCATGGAGGGCGAGGGTGGCGAGTTGTTGCGGTGCGTCTGACATGTCGTGCTCCTGTTGTGTGTTTGCTTTATGAGTGTAGTGAAAATTGAGGGTAACAAGGAAAACGGCTCATTGTCCTTGAGGACCCTGAGCCGTTTGGAAGCTTTGTTTGAGTGCGTTTTTATCGCATCAGACTGTTCCCACACACGCTCACGGGATGGCTACACATTTGCATGCGCATGGCCATGGTGGGAACGGAGGTGAGGGTGAAAATCATTTGGAAGAAGTATAACAGGAGGATGTTGACCGCTCATCTGGTTTGTCATTGGAATTGTAGTGGAAACTAGCTCAATGCCGCAGGCCAACTACCGGGCAACGCACCGTACATTTGCTCGTAATACCAATCGACTCCCCATTCTTTGTTTCCGCTCATTTGGCCGACATATGACTTTTCATCGGTATTAATTTCGCTTCTGCACTCGAAAAAGAAATGTGCCGAAGCAAAGTAATGGCCAAAGGATGAACGAAGCCTCGGCTCTTTGACCTGAATACTCATCTGCAAGGTAGCGTCGCGTAGCTCATGGATTTCAACCCGGTGCTTGTCTAGTTGGTCGGTCATCCAGCGTCGGTAGATGTGACAAAGCTTGAGCGGGGGGATCGAATTGCCGTTGTGGCTGCATTCGCCCGTCAATATATTCGCCTCATAATCGCCTGAGCCATAGTGCGTAAACGACGCGAGGTCGTATCCGCTAGGGAGATCGAGAACTCGTTGGCAAAAGGAATTCACAAATTCTTGAATGACTTTGCGGCGCATGATCAAGAGTGTTTGAGTTGCTTTTACATGTCAATGTTTACGCAGTCTCACAGCAATGGCAACCGCAAAAGCCAATGCGGGGATTCTTCGCTTCGCTCAGAATGACAAACGTTGAAGTTGGTGTGGGATTGGTGGCTAGAAGTGGAGGCCGCCGCCGCAGATGAGGGTTTCGCCTGTTACATAGTCGGAGAGTGGGGAGCAGAAGAAGAGGACGGCGTTGGCGGCTTCTTCGGGGGTGCCGAGGCGGCCGAGGGGGATGCGTTCTTTGAGGGCATCGAGGGCGGCGGTGGGGACGCCGATTTTGATGTCGGTCTCGTGCATACGGAGGGTGGAGTCGGCGGGGGATGTGGGGGCGACGAGACGGGTTTCGATGAGGCCGAAGCCTACGGCATTGACGTTGACGTTGTAGCGGCCCCACTCCTTGGCCATGGTTTTGGTGAGGCCGATGACACCGGCTTTGGCGGAGCCGTAGGCGGATTGACCGGGGTTGCCATCGGTGCCGGCGATTGAGGTGATGTTGACGACTTTCCGCATGACGCGCTGGTTGGCGGCGGACTCGCGCTTGGCGGCTTCACGGATGTAGGTGGACGCGGCTCGGAGGATGCGGAAGGGCGTGACGAGGTGGATGTCCAGCATGGCCTGGAACTGCTCGTCGGTTGTCTTCTGAATGACCGAGTCCCAGGTGTAGCCGGCGTTGTTGACGATGATGTCGATCCCGCCGAAGGCGCTGAGGGTGGCTTCGACGAGGGCGGCGGGAGTGATTGGATTGGTGACGTCACCGGCGAATTGGCTGATGCGGGAGGGATGGCCGAGGGTGGTGCGGGCTTCGAGCAGGGCGGATTCGTCGAGGTCGTTGAGCATGACGCTGGCGCCGGAGGCGAGCAGGCGTTGGGCGATGGCGCGACCGATGCCGCGGGCGGCTCCGGTGACGAGCGCGGTGCGGCCTTCGAGGGTAAAGGGCATAGGTGGGGATTATAGCGAGATGGGGTGGATGCGGGGCGGGGTGAGGATGACGGGCGGGCAAGCGGGGGTTGCGGATGGATTTGTGGCGGCACCAATACGGGGATTCTTCGCTGCGCTCAGAATGACAACTTCTGAGTTCACCGCGAGTATTTCCAGGCGGTCGCGGATGTCGTTGCGGAGATGGGCGACGTCGATTTTGGCGAAGTCGGGTGGGTAGGGTTCAAGTTTGCGAAGTGCGGCGGTGAGCAGGCGGGTGGTGCCAAGGGGATTGTTGCGGCTGAAATGATGGAGGGCTACGGTGATCTGGATAAGGGCTTGCAGAAAGAGTTTTTCGGGCTGGGGCGCGGTGAGCCAGACGCTTTCCCAGGCTTCGTGGGCTTCGAAATAGTCGGCCGCGTTGTAGAGGCGAAGGCCTTCGGCGAGCGGGCCGTGGGTCCAGTCGATGGTCATGTGCGGGAGAAATTAAGGGCTGGTCTAAACATGATATTTGATCCAGGGTCGAGGGTTAGTGACGAAGCGCACTGAGGGCTTAGCTGGGCAGTGACTATGATCACAGCATAGCGAACGTGGCTGACGCAGGCAGAGATGTTTTCGTCGGTTAGGGGTTCGATAGCCAGTTCTTGATATTGTGCACATTCGTCCTATGGTGGGCGAGGAAAGAAGTTTCGATGGCAGCGAGTTCGAGCGGGAACAGAGTCCAGAATTCAGTTTTGGCGCAGCGTGTGATGAGCGGCGAAGAGGCTGCCGCTCTGATCCAGCCTGGCAACCAGATTGGGATGAGCGGATTTACGGGGTCGGGCTATCCGAAGGCGGTGCCGATGGCGCTGGCACGGCGGGTGGCCGACGCGCATTTGCGGGGTGAGAAGTTCAAGGTGAATGTGTTCACCGGCGCTTCGACGGGGCCGGAACTGGATGGCGCGCTGGCGATGTCGGGTGCGATGCAATTGCGTATGCCGTACCAGTCTGACCCGATCACGCGAAAACTGATTAATTCGGGTGAGATGCAGTACATCGATATGCACCTGAGCCATGTGGCGCAGTTGGTGGAGTACGGATTTCTGGGCAAGTTGGACCTGGCGATTATTGAAGTGACGGCGGTGCTGGAGGACGGGCGAGTTATTCCGAGCACGTCGCTGGGCAACAACCAGACATGGATTGACTGTGCGGAAAAAGTGATTTTGGAGGTGAATTCGACGCAGCCGATGGAGATCGAGGGGCTGCACGATGTGTATTACGGGCTGGGGTTGCCGCCGTTCCGCGATCCGATTCCACTGACGTCACCGAGCCAGCGGATTGGAACGCCGTACCTGAAGATTCCGCTGGAGAAGGTGGTTGGCGTCGTTCACACGGACGTGCCGGACCGCTCGACGGCGTTCAAGGCGCCGGATGAAAACTCGAAGCGCATTGCTGGCCACGTGCTGGAGTTTCTGGGCTGGGAAGTGAAGAAGGGACGAATTCCGCAATCGTTGTTGCCGCTGCAGTCGGGCGTGGGAAACATTGCGAATGCGATGCTATACGGGCTGATGGAAGGGCCGTTTGAGGGCATGACGGCATATACCGAGGTAATCCAGGACGGACTGATCCGGCTGATGGAGTCGGGCAAGCTGGTGAGTGCTTCGGCGACCGCATTTTCGCTAAGCCCAGATATGGTTACGGAACTGATGCCGCAGATCGGCGATTATCGCGACCGGATTGTGTTGCGGTCGCAGGAGCTTTCGAACAATCCGGGAATCATCCGGCGACTGGGCGTGCTGGCGATGAATGGGATGATCGAGGCGGATATTTATGGCAATGTGAACTCGACGCACATTATGGGGTCGAGCATGATGAACGGGATTGGCGGCTCGGGCGACTTTGCGCGTAATGGGTTTATGTCGATCTTCATGGCTCCGTCGACGGCGCAGAAGGGGACGATCTCGACGATTGTGCCGATGGTTTCGCATGTGGACCATACGGAGCATGATGTGTGTGTCATTGTTACGGAGCAGGGGCTAGCCGATCTGCGGGGCCTGTCGCCGACGCAGCGGGCGCGGCTGGTGATTGAGAACTGCTCGCATCCGGATTATCGTCATGCGCTGAAAGATTATTCAGAACGGGCGACTCGGTTGTCGGCGGCAAAGCATACGCCGCATATGCTGACGGAGAGTCTGAGCTGGCATAGCCGGTATCTGCGGACCGGGCATATGTTGCGGCAGGAAGAGAGATTAAGGTTCAAGGTTCGAGGCAGGGGCAGGCGATAAGCTTGCCCCTGTTTTTTGGACTGGAGTGTGCGGTTTTTGAGATGCTGAGGCGGGTAGAGACTCACCCCACGATAAACGAGCGGATGGGGCGCGCTCGTTGATCATGGGGCACCCTATTTGTGCGGGGCTTGCGGGACCAGCTTCAGCTTGAGGGTGTATTGGGTGACGAGTGCGACGTCAATGAGCCTGGCCGGTGGGTTGTCGGGTCTGGGCTGGAACTCAGGCTCGAAAAAGATGGGTGGGTTGGGGCGGAGTGGATAGATGGAGATGTCAAGCTTGCCGCCGGACTGGGTGAGTTTGGGGTCGAAGCGGGTGAGGCCGACGAACCAGGGGCGGCCGTCGGTGAAGTTGTCGTCGAGGAGTTGGGATTTGCCGTCGATGGGGGCGGAGAGGCGGGCGACGTCGCCGTTGTAGATGATGCGGAGGAAGTACTGCTCCGTGGGAGGAACTGTGGGGGTGTCGGTGAAGGCGGATTTGGGGAGCGTGATGGAGTACGTGGCGGCGCGGGAAAAGTCGGCGTCGGTGGGTGCGGCGGCCACCACGCGAGGACGGGAAGAGGGTTTGAAGTCGGCGGGTAGTGAGGCTGGGGCGTCGGCTGGTTTGGTTTGGGTGGTGGTGGGCCACATGATGCCCGAGCCGCGTTCGGGAAAGATGGCCTGGTAGCCGACGCGGTGAGTCGCCGTGAGCTTTACGCCAGGGTCCGAGGCAACCAGAGTGGTGTGCATTGCGGGCAACAGTTGTGCGACGAAGGTGGCGTTGCCGAGATCCACGATGGTGGCGGTGTTCTGGTCGACGAAGGCGTCCTGCTGGGTGATGAGGAGTTGGGTGGAGTTGCCGCTGGATATTTTCCAGGCTCTTTCAGCGTCCTGCTGATTCAGTACCCAGAGAGTGACACGGTGCCCGTTCGCCAGAGTGAAGCTAAGCTGATGCTGTGGAAGCCACGGGGCTGCCGGGGTGGCGCGCAGCCAGAGTGCTCTGTCATGGCGTTTGGCATGCAAGGATGGATCGACTTTGAGGCCGGGGGTGTCGTCGATAACGAATTCGGCTGGGATGTTGGGCTGGGCGAAGAAGGCGTAGACGGGGGCCGCTTTGGTGCCGAGGATGGTGAGGGGTTGGGCGGTGGCGAAGCGGAGGTGGAGGCCGCTGAGGTCCATGTTGAAGGGCCAGACGAAGTAGGCGTCGGATGGGAAGGGTGATGGGCTTCGATGGGGAGGGTTACGGATTTGTCGTCCGGGAGTTTGATGGTGACCTGGAAGTCTTCGCGGGCGGGCATGGGGTAGCCGCGGACGTGGTTGTTGACGAAGAGGAAGCCGCTGGAGCCGGAGGTGCGGGCGGCGATGCGGGGGACGGTGAGGTCGCGGGCGCCGGCGGGGAGGACGTTGGGCGCGTGGGGCTGCATGGGGGCGAGCGTGGGGCCGAAGTCGTTGAGGAAGTAGTTCCAGGTTTTGAGTTTGAGGAGGGATTCGCGCTCGTCGCCGAACTCGCCGATGGGGGCTTCGAAGTCGTAGGTCTTCTGCGGGAGGTCGTTGGCGTAGTTGGTGGCGAGGGATTCCTGCAGGGTGGTGAGTTTGCCGTCGGGATTTTCGCCGCCGTGGAACATGTAACTGCCGTAGAGATTGACGCCGGAGCCGAGCATGACGGGCATCATGGCGGCGATGTCGTCAGCCGAGACGATGGGGCGGCGATGGTAGGTGACCTGCATGCCGCCGCCCATTTCTGCGGTCATGAAGGGCGTGTCGGTGGTGAAGTTGGCGGCGTTGCCGGTGGGTGAAGCGCCGATGGCTCCCATGTCGCCGGTGACTCGGCTGCCGAAGCGGAAGGCGTAGACCTCGGAGGGTGGGAGTTTCTGGATGGAGGCGTCCCATGGTGCGTCGGGATAGCCGCCATAGACGGGCAGGACTTCGCCTTTGGGGATTGATGCGCCGTCCCATCCGGTGACGGTGTAGAAGGGCACGCGGAGGCCGGCATTGCGGGCGAGTTCCTTGAGTTTGAGGATGTGAGGGGCGCCGCGGGTGGGGCCGCTGCCCCGATACTCGTTTTCAAGCTGGATGGCGATGACGGGGCCGCCTTCGGACCACATGAGGCCTTTGAGCTGTGCGGCGATTTGGTGGTAGTAGAGGTCGACGTAGTGGAGGTAGGTGGGGTCGTTGGTGCGGGTCTGGTTGGTTTTGGCGAGGAGCCAGTCGGGGAATCCTCCGTTGCGGACTTCGGCGTGGGACCACGGGCCGATGCGAGGGACGACGTACATGCCGTGTTTGGCACAGAGCTGGACGAAGTGGCGGAGGTCTTTGTTGCCGGACCAATCCCATTGGCCTTCGACCTCTTCGTGGTGAATCCAGATGAGGTAGGTGGAGATGATCTGGACACCGGCGGACTTCATCTTGAGGATTTCGGTTTCCCACTCGGCTTCGGGGACGCGGGAGTAGTGGATTTCGCCCATGACGGGGAGCCAGGGCTTGCTCGTCGAGAGTGAGGTACTGGGCGTTGAGGCCGAAGGTATGGCCCGAGGGAGACTTGGCGTCGGCGAGGTCGTAGGTGTAGTTGGCGGGGCCAGGCGCAGTTGCGGGCGCGGAGGCGTCGATGAGGATCGGGGTGGGCGTTGGGGTTTGCGCTGTGAGTGTTGCGGCGCTGAAGAGGGTCGTCAGAGCGGCAAAAGTGCAGATGATTCTATAAGGAAGGGCTGGGAACGCGGAGCGAATCATGGGAGTGGGGCCTCTGGGGTCGGCTCGCGAAGCCGAACGGCTGCAACGGGGCTTGGGCTGCCTTGACAACCCGTTAAGGGCGAATCTAAGGTTTCGAGTTGCAATTTGTTTCAATCTCGAAACCATAGTACCGCCATCCACGTCTCTTAGCCGGAGCACTCCACTATGAATTTGAACAAGACAGTTGCTATTTGCGTGCTTGGGGTCTTTGCGCTGAGCGGGCTGGCGCAGACACCTCCGCCAACACCTACAGCTCCGGCGACTCCTGCGGCGCGGCCTGCTTCGAACATGATTGCCGGGATTCCCGTGAATTATGACGAGTCGAAGGTGGGGACTTATACACTGGCCGATCCGCTGAAGCTGGAGGACGGCAAGCCGGTGAAGGACGCGAAGACCTGGTACAGCAAGCGGCGGCCGGAGATTGTGAAGATGTTCGAGACGCAGCAGTACGGCGTGATGCCGGGAAGGCCGAAGGATGAGAGCTTTGAGGTGACGGATAGTGGAACGCCGGCGCTGAACGGCAAGGCGATTCGAAAGCAGGTGACGATTCACCTTTCGAAAGACTCGAGCTGGCCGGCGATTCACGTGGTCGAGTACATTCCGGCGAAGGCGACGAAGCCGGTGCCGATGTACTTCGATATCAATTTTGGCGCGGTGCAGGCGGCGGTGGATGATCCTGGGATTACTCCACAGAAGGTTCGCGATCCGAAGACCGATGAGTTGGTGGATGCGAAGCCGGGTGGGCGTGGATTTGGGCGTATCAATGTAGAAATTTTTCTAGATGCGGGAATTGGAGTGGCGACCTTCAATTACGCAGAACTCGATCCGGATACGTTTGACGGGTTTTCCGAAGGGCATCCGGGCGAGGTATTTGAAGCCGGGGCAAGCGGACCGCGCGCCTGACGATTGGGGATCGATTTCGGCGTGGGCGTGGGGGATGAGCCGGGTTGAGGATTACTTTGAGACGGACCCGAAGGTGGATGCGAAACGCGTGGCGATTCATGGCGTGTCGCGGCTGGGTAAGACGGTAACGTGGGCGGGGGCGTATGACCAGCGGTTTGCGGCGGTGATTGCGAGCTGTGGCGGCGAGGGCGGAGCGGCGCTGAGCCATCGCGACTACGGCGAGACGATTGCGCACCTGACTGCTCCGAGCAGGTATCCGTACCAGTTTGCGGCGAACTATGCGAAGTATGCGGGATTCCCGGACTCGGCTCCGTTTGATTCGCATATGTTGTTGGCGTTGATTGCGCCGCGGCCGGTGCTGCTGCAGACGGGCAGCACGGACAACTGGAGCGATCCGAAGGGCGAGTTCCTGGCGGCTGTCGCGGCTGGACCGGTTTACAAACTGCTGGGCAAACAGGATCTGGGCACGGACGTGTGGCCGGCGGCGAAGGTGCCGCTGTTCAGCAACGGATTGAACTATTACATGCATGATGGACCGCATGGGATGGTTGCCGACGGATTACGACATTTATGTTCAGTTTTTGAAGGCGCAGTTTCATCCGGAGCAGTAGGGAAAGACAAATACGGAGATTCTGACCCGATGGGTCAGAATGACGAGCTTATAAGGAAAGGCATGTTGCATATGCGTCGAACGTTGGTTCTGGTTGTGATGCTGTTGGCGTCTACAGTGGGCGCGTTTGCGCAGGCTGCGGGCGATCCTCTGGCGCAGGGATTTCTGACTCCTCCGGAGTCGGCGAAACCGCGGACGTGGTGGCACTGGACGAATGGCAACGTGACGGAGACCGGCATCACGAAGGACCTGGAGTGGATGAAGCGGTCGGGCATTGGCGGGTTCCAGTTGGTGGATGTGGCTTCGGGGAATGGGCAGGTGGTGGAGCCGAAGATCAACTTCGGGACTGAGGAGTGGTATCACGCGGTGAAGCATTCGGCTGAACTGGCGAAGCAGCTCGACCTGGAGATGTCGATCTTTAGTTGCGCGGGATGGAGCGAGGCGGGTGGGCCGTGGGTTACTCCGCAGATGGCGATGAAGAAGCTGGTGTGGAGCGAGACGGATGTGGCCGGGCCGGTGAAGTATGGCGGACAAGCTTGCGCAGCCGCCTTCGAATGAAGGGCCGGTGCGGGATTCGGGTGCGGGCGGAACGCCGGGGTCGCATTTTTATGCGGACAGCGCTGTGATTGCGTATCGCACGCCTGCGGCGGAGATGACGATGGTCGCGTTGAACCCGAAGGTGACTAGCAGCGGCGGGACTGTGGACCCCAAGGCTCTGTGGGACGACAGTTTGAATACGGCCGTGACGATTGCTGCTCCGAAGGACGGTGGGCCGGCGTGGCTGCAGTATGAGTTTGCACAGCCGTTTACTGCGCGGGCGCTATCGTTTGGAGCGCGGGGGAGAATTCCGGTCGGCAAGATTCTGGCGAGCGATGATGGGGTTACGTGGCGGGTAATCCTGGATATGCCCGGGCCGCAGGGATATCACGGGGCTTCGGTACGGACGTTTGGGTTTCCGGCGGTGACGGCGAAGTTCTTCAGGATTGAGTTTGATCGCGGTTGGGCTGTCTCCCGCGGAGGTGATTCATGGGCAGGGAGCGGAACCGCCGCCTACGTTTGGCGGAGGAGGCGGCGGTTACGGCGTCAGCGAGGCGATCTTCTACTCGGATGCGCGCGTGAATCGGTGGGAGGACAAGGGTGCGTTTGGAAGCTTGATGGATGTGTATGACGTGGTGCCGACTCCGGGCGCGCCAATGACGGCGGAGATTGCGAAGGGCGATGTCATCGACCTGACCAGCAAGATGGACAAGGACGGCACTCTGCATTGGGATGTGCCGGAGGGTCATTGGACGATTCTGCGGATGGGGTATTCGTTGACGGGCGCGCGCAACCGGCCTTCGGTGCCTGCGGGCAGCGGGTTGGAAGTGGACAAGCTGAGTTCGAAGTATGTGCAGCAGTACTTCGCGGGATATATGGACCCGATGAAGGCACATCTTGGCGATCTCATCGGGTCGACTGTGCAGTACATGACGATGGATAGCTGGGAAGCAGGGATGCAGAACTGGACCGACGACATGATTCCGGAGTTCCAAAAGCGGCGCGGGTATGATCCGACGCCGTATCTGCCAGTGCTGGCAGGGCGCGTGGTGGAGAACGCGGAGGTGAGCGACCGATTCCTATGGGACTTCCGGCGGACGCTGGCGGATCTTTATGCCGGCGATTTTTACGGCACGATGGACAACGAACTGCACAAGCTGAACATGAAGGCTTACTCGGAGGCGTCGGGTGTGGCACTGGAAATTCCCGAGGATACGCTGCTGAACAAGAGCCACATCGATATTCCGATGGCGGAGTTCTGGGTGCGGGCGCTGCATCCTGAGTCCATGTACTACGTGGATGTGCGGGGCGCGGCGAGTGCTGCGCATGTGTATGGCAAGCCGCTGGTGGCGACGGAGACGTTTACAGGCGGTGGGTATGAAGCGCCGTACACGTTGAAGAAGATTGCGGATTACTGGTTTACGCAGGGTGTGAATCGTCTGGTGTTCCATACGTCGGCGCAGCAGCCGTTGGATACAAAGCCGGGGAACACGATGGTGGGCACGCACATCAATCGCAATATCACCTGGGCTGAACTGGCGAAGCCCTTCATGACGTATGTGGCGCGGGTGAGCTACATGCTGCAGCAGGGAAGTCCGGTGGCTGATCTGGCTTATCTGCTGCCGGAGGGTGCGCCTTCGACGATGCCGTTCTGGGGGCCGGGCCTGAAGCCTGCGCTGCCTGCCGGATATGACTATGACTTCATGAATACGGACATACTGTTGAATCACACCAGCGTCGTTGACGGGCGCGTGCACGTGGACGGGAGCGCTGAGATGCCCGCGGGGATGACGTATCGCGTGCTGGTGCTGCCACCGACTACGCAGATGACTCCGGAGGTTGCGCGAAAGCTGCACGAGTTGGTGGCGGCGGGCGCGACGATTGTTGGGGCTCGGCCGACAGCTTCGCCGAGCCTGGCGCATGGCAGCGAGGCGGACGCGCAGGTGCATGCGCTGGCGACCGATCTATGGGGCGATATGGATGGAGTGACGCTGAACCAGCATGCGTTTGGCAAGGGCATGACGTACTGGGGCCTGACGCTGGACGAGGTGCTGCATCGGGTGGGGACCGCTCCGGATTTCAAGGCGAGCGGGTCGCTGGATAATCCGCCGGCGTGGGTGCATCGCAAGACGGCGGATGCGGATATTTATTTTGTGGCGAACCAGGCGGATGCGCCGGTGCATCTGGATGCGCGGTTCCGGGTGAGCGGAAAAGATGTGCAGGTGTGGCGGCCGATGGATGGCGCGATGACTAGCGATAGGCCGGGCTATGCCGCAGGGTACACAACGGCCGTGCTGATGCCGGATCGCAGCGGCAACAAGCAGCCTGGGATTGAGCCCGCACTTGTATACGACGCCAGCGGGGATTCACCGAGGTGCCGCTGGATCTGGCAGAGCGGGAGTCGGTGTTTGTGATCTTTCGCAACGCTGCGCCGGCACCGGAACGCGCGGGTGTGGCGGTTGCGGAGACGAAGCTGGGAACGGTTGCAGGTCCGTGGACGTTGACGTTTCCGGCTAAGTGGGGTGCGCCGCCGAGCGTACAGATGACGAAGTTGACTTCATGGACGGACAGCACGGACGCTGGGGTGAAGTACTTCTCGGGGACGGCTACTTATACGAAGACGGTGCAGGCTGCGGCTTCGTGGTTCAAGCCGGGACAGCGCGTTTGGATTGATTTGGGGAAGGTTCGCGATATCGCCGAGGTGAAGGTGAATGGCAAATCAGCCGGGTTGGTGTGGGCGCCGCCTTATCGTATGGATGTGACGAGTGAATTGAAACCGGGCGCGAACAAGTTGGAGATCGAAGTGACAAATGAGTGGACGAATCGGCAGATCGGCGACCGGTTGTTGCCGGAGGATAAGCATATTCTGGCGACGCCTCCTGCTCCGGTTCGGCCGGGCGGAGGAGCATTCGGATTTGTTCCGCCGCTGCCGGAGTCGGGGCTGACTGGGGATGTTACGTTTGTCGGCACGCGAGTTCCGTAGCTTTCTAGCGTTACAGACGCGCCCGGTGTAGAGACAGATTCAGATGGGATGTTGGAGTTCGTTTCAGCGAGGTTGACACGTGTTTCGTTTCTGCTCTGTAGGATTATTGTTTTCACTCGCGCTCACCCTGCCGGTCTGTGCACAGACCCCAGGCGGAGCGCCTGCTCTTACTGGCAATCCGGCTTTGCGACAGGCTGGAGCGGCTAACGGCCAGACACCTGCGCGGGCGGAGAGCAGGACGCCGCGGAACGCGGGCGGCCGCCCCGTTCACAATGAGGCGGAGCGGGCTGCGATGTGGAAGTCGGTGACCGTTCCGTACAACAAGATGGGGCTGACGGCGCGCGAACAGCAGATGATTGCGAAGCTTGCGGACGCCTGCGGGTTGATGGATCAGCTCTACTGGCGCCAGAGCGATCTGGGCGGATACATGATGTATCACACGACGCAGAGCGCGGTGCTGGCCAAGCTGTTTTCGATCAATGGGAGCCGCTGGGATTTGGTGGATGAGAATTTTCCTTTCATCGGGGAACAGCCGCTGGTTCCGGGGCACGAGAACTATCCGTTCGGGCTGACTCGCGCGGAGGTGGAGCAATACAGCGTCGCGCATCCTGATGAAAAAGCTGCGATCTACGATCCTTGGACGGTCGTCAGATCGGCGCCGCTCGATCTGGATCCGAAGCTAAGCCAACCGGTGATCTATAGCGTGCCCGCGAAGCTTTATACCTATCCGTACCATGTTGCTTATGCGCAGTGGTTGAAGCCGATGGCTGAGGATTTGCGGGCGGCGGCGAAGCTGAGTGCTGACGCGGCGTTTGCGCATTATTTGAATCTGCGTGCGGATGCGTTGTTGTCGGACGATTACTATGCGAGCGATATTGCGTGGCTGGATTTGAAGGACCCGAAGGTTGATTTGATCTTCGCGCCGTATGAGACGTATCTAGATCAACTGCTTGGGGTGAAGACGTCGTACGGTGGTGCGATTCTGATTCGCAACGATGCGGAGAGCAAGAAGCTGGCGATGTATCAGCAGCAGGAAGCTGCGATGCAGAAGGCGCTGCCGGTAGACGCGGAGTTCAAGCCTTCGAAGGAGGGTTACGCGACGCCGATGGAGGTGGTGGATGCGCCGCTGCGCGCGGGCGATCTGCATTACGGCTACCAGGCCGTGGCGGACAATCTGCCGAACGATCCGAGGGTTCACGCAGAGAAGGGTTCGAAGAAGATGTTCTTCAAGAACTTCATGGACCTGCGTGTGAACAATGTGATTCTGCCTGTGGCTGCGAAGATGATGGCGGCGGATCAGACGAAGGATGTGAGCGGGGAAGGGTATATGACGGCGGTGATCCTGCACGAGATTTCGCATGGGTTGGGGCCGGTGTATACGCATATTGGCGGCAAGCAGGTGACGATCAATGAGGCGATTGGGCCGGCTTACAGTGGGCTGGAAGAGGCCAAGGCGGATGTGACGGGAATCTTTCTGGCGAAGTGGCTGGTGGATCAGAAACTGCTGCCGGCGAGCGAAATGAACGGCGTATATGGATCGTATGTAGCGGGAATCTTCCGCACGCTGCGGTTCGGTACGGGTGAAGCGCATGGGCGGGCAGAGATGATGGAGTTCAACTATCTGCTCGAGCACAATGCACTGAGCCAGGGGGCGGATGGCAAGTACACGATTGACTATGCTGCGATGCCCGCGGCGATTGAGGGACTGTGCAGATCGCTGCTGATGTTCGAGGCGAATGGCGATCGCGCGGGGGTGGAGGCGTGGATGACGAAGTACGATGTGATGCCGCCGGCGCTGACGAAGGCATTGGAGGCGACGGATGGGATTCCCGTTGATGTGACGCCGGAATTTGAATTGTCCCAGGGGGTGCGGCCATGAAGCTTCGACTCGCGTCTATTCTCGCTTGCAGTTGCATACTTGGGATTCAACTGCCAGCACAGCAGAAGCTGGCGCTGCAGCATCATGATGCGGCGCATCAGTTGCCGGGGACGATTGTGATTCCTGCGGCGGACTTTATTGCGAATATTCCGGCGGGCGACTCGAACGACGGACGCTTTCCGGCTGGAGTGTGGTTCTTCAATGATTCGACCGTGAATATGAGTGTGGCCGATGATCTTGTGGCGACGGAGCCGGTGAAGGAGGCAGGTGTCTACCACCTCTTTGTGCGCAGTGTTGGAACGGCGACGAGCTCGTTCCAGGTGAAGGTTGACGGAAAGCTGGATCCCGGCAGTTTTGGCAAGGGGCCGGTCGCGTGGGTGAAGGGTGGGGACTACACGCTGAAGCCCGGAAACATTGAGATTCGGCTGACTTCGATCACACCACGGCCGTCGATCAACGTGATGGTGCTGACGAAGAACGCGGACTTCAAGGAAGACGATCTGAAGGCGCTGGAGTTGCCGCCTGAAGTGAAGCTGCTGCACGAGTACAAGATTGCGAACTCGAATATTGTGAAGTTCGGCGATGTGGATGGCAGCGGGAAGTTTGCGATCGTGGATATCACGAATGACTATTCGACGATTGTGTATGCGAATGACGGACACGAATTGTGGCGGTGGACTGCGCCACCGACTTCGCGCGATGATCCGCGCGGGAACGAGGCTGCGGGAATCCTTTGGGACTTTCATCACACCGGGCGCGATGAACTCGCGCATTGGCGCGAGAGTAGCGACGGCAAGGAATGGCTGGTGCTGGCGGATGGACGTACGGGCGCGGTGATCAAGCAGGTGCCCTGGCCCGCGCCAGCGCTGCCGCATGTGGACAACAATTACCGCATGGCAGTGGCGAAGTTTCATAAGGATTCGGACGGACCGGACACGCTGCTGGTGTTCGCAGATACGGGCGGATGGATTGGGCTGACGGCGTATGACAAGGACCTGAACCGACTGTGGCAGCACGCGGAACGGCGGGACAAGGATTACTTCGGCCACTATATCTATCCCTACGATGTGAACGGCGACGGCGTGGATGAGGTGGTGATCAGCCATCTGTGCCTGGACGCGAACGGCAAGGAAATTTGGAACAACGCGAAGTACTTCGAGAAGAACAACGACCACATGGATGCGATGGAGTTCTTCGACATCAACGGCGATGGCAAGCCGGAGTTACTGGTGGGCCAGAGCGACGTCGGCACGGTCGCGTATAACGCGCAGAACGGCGATATGCTGTGGCAGAATCTGTCGGATCATTCGCAGCAGATCACGGCGGGACTCATTTTGGGGGATTCGAAGACTCCGCAGGTGGTGACGAATGGGCGGACGTATGGGCCTCCGCGACCCGCGCCGGCGCCTGGTGCAACGCCACGCGTGCCGGGCGCTGGTGGCGGCGGTGGATTCCGTGGGCAGGCTACTCCTCCGGGTGAGATTGGCGTAGGTGGCGGTGGCCTTGGCGCGCAGCTTTATTGGTTCGATAACGTGGGGCGCCTGCTGGAGACGTGGCCGGCGCATCCGCTGAACGGCAATCCGAATTTTGTGCGGGGCGACTGGTTTGGAACGGGGAAGCGCACCTATTTCTGGTTCCGCTTCAAGCTTGAGCCGGATGGCAACTCCACGTTGTACTTCAAGGGCGAGGCGTATCACATGTTCGACTTCGACCATATTGGATCGGAGCAGGTGATCACGCTGGAGGGCGGCGGAGGTGGTGGTCCGGCCGGCGGGGGTATGCAGACTCTGCGTGTCTATGGCTACGCAAAAGCCGTTCCACATGCGGTGAAGCGCGATGCGGATTATAGAAAGACGATTGCGAATCATACGCATTACTAAACAGATTTATCCAAAGCTCGAGGAAGAATGTCTATTTCTACTAGTTTGTCCCGTCGCAAGTTCATTGCTTTGACTGGCGCCACTGCTGCACATGCCGCTCTCTATGCAGTCGCAACGCCACCGGTTCCGGCACGTGCAGGAGTTGAATCACTCGCCGGGGAGTGGCGGTTTTCGCTGGATCGCGATGATGTCGGCGTAAAGGAGAATTGGTTTTCGCGCGACTTGAGTGCGACAACGCGTATCGCGCTGCCGGGAATTCTGCAGACGCAGGGGTATGGCGATGACATCACTGCAGAGACACAGTTTATTGCAGCGTTGCCGCGTGACATGGCGTGGTACAAGCTGCCGCAATATGCGGCGTATACCAAACCGGGACACGTCGAGGTGCCGTATCTCTCGCAGCCAGTGAAGCACTATTTGGGTGTTGCGTGGTACCAGCGGGATATCGAGATTCCAGAGGCGTGGAAAGGAAAGCGGGCTGGACTCACGCTGGAACGCACGCGCTGGGTAACGACGGTTTACCTTGACGACAAGGAGATGGGCAGCAATCGTTCGCTGGTGGCGCCGCACGATTGCGACCTCGGCATCGTCACTCCGGGAAAACACCGGCTCACCATCCGTATCGACAACAGAATGCAACAGCCTGCATACCGATATGACGGTCACTCCGTGTCGGACGCAGAAGGTGGCACGTGGAATGGGATAGTGGGCAGGATCGAGTTGGCAGCAACAAGTCCCGTGTGGATTGATGATGCGCAGGTGTTTCCGAGTGTGGCGAACAAATCCGCGCAGATCAAAGTGCATATCGGGAATGTTACGGGGAGCGCGGGATCGGGAGCCCTATCGGTGGGTCTCACTAAGGTGCCGGTGACGTGGGATTCAAACGGAGGGGATGCGACGATCGATGTTGCGCTTCCTGGTGCGACTCCGTGGAGCGAGTTCACCCCTGTGCTGCAACACTTGACTCTGAGGCTGTCCGGGACGTTGGCGGATGATCGTCGCGATGTGACGTTTGGTTTGAGGGAGATCAAGTCGGAAGGGAAGCACATCCTGCTGAATGGCGAGTTGTTCAATCTGCGGGCTACGCATGACGGTGGCGGCTTTCCGCTGACTGGATATCCGGCGACCGATGTCGCTACATGGAAGCGCATCGTCTCCATCTGCAAGAACTGGGGACTCAACGGAATTCGTTTCCACTCGTGGTGCCCGCCTGACGCCGCGTTTACGGCGGGAGATGAACTTGGCTTCTACTTTCAGCCGGAGTGCGGGATGTGGAACTCGTTCGACACAGGCGGCAAGATGCTCGACGTGCTGAACGACGAGACGGCACGATTGTTGAAGGCTTACGGGAATCATCCGTCGCTGGTGTTGCTGAATGCGACCAATGAGCCTGCTGGCAATTATCAACAGCAGCTTCCGTTGTGGGACAAAAAGTGGCGTGATGCCGATCCGCGTCGCTTGTATGGGGATGGGACAGGACGCCCTGCGGGGCCGGGATTTGTGCGGCCGCCTGCGCCGGGTCAACCTGCTCCTCCGCCACCACCGCCGTTCACCTACACAGCCGGCTTCAACGTTACGGGTGGCCGCGGAGCGTCGGGATGGTTTGGTTCCGACTACGAGCGGACGTTGACGCGATTTCCTATTCCAGTGATCGGCCATGAAGTGGGGCAATGGTGCGCCTATCCTGACTTCGACGTGATCAAGAAGTTCTCAGGTTCTGCGACTACTTTTGCGGGAGCTCCGGAGCCGGTGAAGGTACCCTACATGATTCCCGGCAACTACGAGATCATGCGCGATTCGGCGGAGGCTCACGGTTTGCTTGCGAAGAACAAGGATTTCGCGCATGCGTCGGGGCGCTTCCAGGTCGCTTGCTACAAGGAAGAGATTGAGGCCAGCCTGCGTACGCCCAGCTACAGCGGCTTCGAGATTCTCGACCTGCACGATTACCTCGGCCAGGGCGGCGCGTTGATCGGCATGCTTGACGCGTTCTGGGAGTCGAAGGGATATGCGACTGCGGCGGAGTTTCGTCAATGGAACAATACGACGGTGCCGCTTGCGCGCTTCAAAGATCGCGTCTACACGACTGCGGGTACATTCACGGCTGATGTTGAAGTCGCCCACTTTGGCGCTGCGCCGCTGACTGATGCGGCTTCTCACTGGAGCATTGTGAACATGGGCGGCAAGGTTGTTGCGAGTGGGAGTTGGGAGGCGCGCGCAATTCCGCGTGGCAAGGGAACGGCTCTCGGAAACGTATCGGTGGACCTGTCGAAGCTTCCGGCGCCGGCTCAATACAAGTTGGTTGTCCAGCTACAGAGCGGCACCACAATTTTCAAGAACGATTGGAACTTTTGGCTGTATCCATCGACGGTCGACGCTGTGGTGCCTCCATCGGTTCTGATTACGAGTTCCTGGCCGGAGGCTGAAGCGCGCTTGGCTACTGGCGGCAAAGTGCTGTTTCTGCCAAAGGGCGGAGATCTGGACTCGTCCGATCCTAAGGTTTCGACGCTGCCCATTTTCTGGAATCACCTGATGAATCCGAACGGCACGACGATGCTGGGGTTCTGGAACGATACGAAACATCCGGCGTTGGCGGGCTTTCCCACGGAATCGAACTGCGACTGGCAGTGGGTGGACATTACCGGCAACATCCGCGCGCTGAATATCGACACGCTGCCCAGGGCTTTGCAGCCGATTGTCCAACCCATCGACGATTGGAACCGCAACCTCAAACTCGCGCTGCTGTATGAATGCAGCGTTGGGACGGGCAAGCTGATGGTCTGCGGGATTGATTTGGATGCGGCGCGCGCGGGGACTCCATCGTTGCGTCGTTCCATCCTGGAGTACATGGCGTCGGAGCGGTTCAAGCCCGCAGTTCCGGTGACGGTTGGGGACTTGCGTGCGCACTGGTTCTCGCTCGATCCAAATCATGTCGATCCGGGAGCGAGCAAGCCCGCCGCGCCTAGCTCGCCGGACCTTGTGGACCCGGGGCAGATTCAGCGCAAGCCGAGCTAGCGCAAGTACAACGAGAAATGGCCCCGGCATCTGCCAGGGCCATTGTTGCGGCTGAATCTCTGCGGGTTGAATTAGACTTTGGCTTCGACGATTGCCGGTTCCGGTGTGGGGGCCGCGCCGTTCTTCGTGTCGCCAGGCTTGCGGATGTCGATTCCGCCCTTGAAGTACGCGCCGTCCTCGATGGAGATGCGCGCGGCTGCGACGTCTCCGGTCAGCGAGCCTTCACTGCGGATGTCGACGCGATCGCTGGCTTGCACGTTGCCGCGCACCTTGCCGAGCACAACCACCTCGCGCGCGGTTATGTTCGCGGCGACCTGGCCGTTGCGGCCGACCGTGACGCGGTTGCCGGGCAGGTTGATGGCGCCCTCGACCTTGCCGTCAATGTAGAGCGACTCAGAGCCGGAGACCTCGCCCTTGACGATGAGGGACTTGCCGATGGTGGCCTGCTCTCCGGTGGGAACAGCAGTTGAGGCTGTGCTTCCGGTAGTGGGTCTTACGGTGCCTGGCTCGAAGCTGGTCGGGGCTGAGGCCGGGGGGGTCGGACGAGCGGGCTCAGGGGTTGAGGGTGAGTTCGTTCCAGCCTGGTTCGGTTTCCACATGGTTCGGTATTTCCTTTCCTGATTGCCTGAAATGGGTCGTGCGATTCCTGAGGATGGCTTGGCCGGCCTTCGTCCACGCCAACGTCAGCCGCAATGTCTAAAGCAGTTTCACTGGTGCTTGGAGCCGGCAGAATTTGTAAAATGTGGCGTTCCACGGGGGAATGCCACGCAAAACTTCAATCGCTCCGGGAATTGACCAGCAGTGAAACGGGTCAGGAATCGCCGGATGCGTCCTGTGACAACGATACTACTCTGTGGTGGTATGCGGAAACGCGGGGCTCTGCAAAACTCGGTGGTTCCAAACTTGGTACAACCGGGCGAAAAAGCGGGCGGAATCGGACCTGAACGCGGCAAAGCAAAAAAATCTTGTTTCCAAGCCGCAGAAGGTCTAGTCTGGGCGCGCATGCAGACCTTACGCTCCGCTCCTGTGCGCCTGCTGATGTGGACGCTTGTCTTCTTCCTGTTTACCCAACCACTTACCTCGACGGCGGCTCCAGCCAAGGTCCACACCGTAGTTCTGGGAGCGGTGCGCAAGGTTCCGTACACACTGCCTGAGAGCACTGCGGTGCCCGGCAAGACAGCGGATCCGGTGATGCTGAAAGTTCGGCCACTGGTTGTCGATGGTCGCCAAAAAGAGTGGACAACCGGGGATGCACACGACGTTACGGATCGCAGCTTCGCGATTCAGAGGGCGCTGAGGCTAAACGACACTTTGCCCGGCGATACCGCTACTCACTGGAGTTGGCAACCCGGCCCGTGGCTTCTGGTGGACCGCACGACGGGCCATGTTACTGCTCTGCACCTGCCGGATTTCGATGCTGTGGTTTCAGAAGCAGTCTGGTACCGCGACTATGCGGCCTACTGCGGTACGGCTCAGACGGCGAAGGGCGGTCTGTTTGCGATTGTCGCGCAGATTGGGACGACGCCGGACCGTGGTGAAGAAGCAGATTGGCAAATGGCCCCAGGCTGATCCCGTACAGCCGGTGTGCAAGGCCGCGGAGTGGCAGCGAGCGCCGATGCGCGTGACCATGCAGGCGACCGGGGGCGAGCCTATGACGTTTGACGTGGTTGGAGCCGCTGCCCTGATTGAAGAGGGGGATGCGGACGATGCGCCTTAAGAGTCAGTCGTTTAGTGCGGTGCGCCGGAGATATAGGCGTGTAGATGCTTGATGGTCTGCTCCTGCTCGGTGATGACGCAGTTGACCAGGTCGCCGATTGAGACGACGCCGACCACGGCACCATGCTCGGTAACTGCAAGGTGGCGGAAATGCCTGTCCGTAATGATGCGGAGGCACTCGCCGACGGTGTGCTGGCGCGACACCGTGACGACCGGGGCGCTCATGATCTCGGAGACGGGCGTCTCCTTGGACGACCGGCCCTGGAGTACGACTTTGCGGGCGTAGTCGCGCTCGGAGACGATGCCGAGCAACTCGCCGCGTTCCATGACGAGTAGCGCGCCAACTCCTTTTTCCGCCATGACTTCGATCGCGTCGTAAACAGAGGCATCGGGCGCGATGGAAAGGACTGCTCCGGCCTTCTGTCTGAGGACAGAGCCGACGGTAGTGGTCATCTCGCTCATCGTGGTGAACCTCCGGAGGTCGAATTATTACCTTCGCGACCCACTCCCGTCAATTGTGTTTGGCAAACAACATGCACAGCCAGCGGTATCATCGATTTATGGAATCGCTGGACACTCTTTTGCACGAGGCCGAAATTGCGCATGGGCATCTTTGCGCGGGGCAGGTGCTGGGTGTGCGAATGGCCATGCTGGGCTGCCGGATGCTGGGCATCGACGACCCGCGCGGGCTGGTGATGCGGGCAGACCGGAAGCGACTGGTGACGTTCGTCGAAATTGATCGCTGCGCGACGGATGCCATCGCCGTGGTGACCGGATGCCGTCTGGGTAAACGCGCGTTGAAGTTTCGTGATTGGGGCAAGATGGCGGCCAGTTTTCTCGATCTCGGTCGACCAGCCGATCCTGCACTGGGACTAGGGGCGATTGAAGGCGGCAGAGCGGTGCGGATCGCGGCGCTGGAGTCGTCGAAGCAGCGCGCGAAAGAACTGTATCCGCATGTTGAAGGGAAAAATGCGCAGCAGATGCTCGCTTATCGTGAGTTGTCGGACGAGGAACTGTTCTCAGCGCAATGGGTCAGGATTCCTCTGCATGCCCGTGAGATGCCGGGATATAAATCGCCGAGAATTGCATGCGATGTCTGTGGCGAAGGAATTAATTATGATCGCGAAGTGATTCGAGAAGATGCAGATGGAGTTGTTCGCACCATGTGCCAGTCCTGCGCCTTTCCTGAGGCGCGCTATTATCAAGTGCTGTTCGACTGAATGGAACGACAGGAGCATAGGGATTTGCAGAAGTATTTTTTCATTGCCCTTGGTGGCGCGCTGGGTTCGGTGACCCGCTATGTTGTGGGCACCACGGTGAGCAACCGGATGGGTATCCGCTTTCCATTTGGCACGTTTGTGATCAATCTTTCCGCCTGCCTGATTATTGGGTTGTCGCTGGAGATTCTGAATCGGCACACGGACTTCAATCCGGCATTGCGCTACCTGATTCCGATTGGGTTTGTCGGAGCGTATTCAACGTTTTCTACGTTTGAGTGGGAGATTTTCTCGAATCTGAATAGCGGAGCGTTCTGGATAGCGATTCTTTATGTCGTCGCCAGCCTGGTATTTGGGCTGGTCGCCGTAGCGCTGGGGGCGGCGCTGGGGCGGGCGGTTTCCTGAGCACACGGAGACGGCGTATCTTGATTGCCAGTTGGTGAGTTGGAGGGTTCCATGCTGCAGGCGGGCAAGGCAGTGAAGGTATCGATTTACTTAAGCGAGGGCTCCAGGCATCATTCGACCGCGTGCGAGTCCAGCATCCTGGATTTTCTTCTGCATCATGGGGTCTCGGGCGCGTCGGTTTTCAAAGGCGTGGCAGGATTTGGCGCGGATCACCATGTACATTCGGCGAAGTTGGTGGAGCTTTCCGATCATCTTCCGGTGAAGGTGGAGTTCATCGAGACGCAAGCTAAGGTCGATGAATTGATGGGCAAGCTGATGGAGCTTTCGGGCACTGGAATGATTGAGGTGCAGGAGACGATGGTGGTGAAGCCGGCTATCTCGCTGAAGGCGGCAACGCAGGGTTAGTGTCCTTAGTGCTAGGATTGGCCGTCAGCGGAAAAATCCAGATGAGGTGTGCTATGCGTTTGCGGATGACCTTGGTGTGTGTGGCGTTGACGGTGAGTTCGGGTTTGGCTGGCGCCCAGATGGCGATGGGCGCAAAATCAGCGCCGGCAGTGGGTACTATCGCAGAGCCGTCCAAGGCTGTGGACTCGCAGCTAAGCCTGATCGAAATGGAGATGATGGGTGCGGTGAAGGCGATGCCGGCGGAGAAGTTCGGCTTTGCGCCGAGTGCTGCGATCTTCGCTCCGGTACAGACGACCGAATTCGCAACCGTGCGGACGTTTGCACAGCAGGCGACTCACGTGGCGGAGGCGAACTACTTCTTCTACATGGCAGTGAGCGGCTTGACGCCTGATGTGGATGTCCGGGGGCTCGCGAAGTTGACGAAGAAAGAGGATGTGGTTGCTGCGCTCGCTGGTTCGTTTGCATTCGCTCATAAAGCGGTTGCGACTTTGACGGCGGCCAATGCGTTTGAGGTGGTCAAGATGGATGAGCCGGGCTTCTATACGCGGGCTACCGTCGCCGAATTCGGCGTGGGGCATGCATACGATCACTATGGGCAAATGGTGGAGTATCTGCGCATGAACGGGATTGTGCCACCGGCGAGTGCGCCCGCGAAGTAGCTTATCGAGGTACAAGGCGCATAAGTAGCGGGTCGCGCGGGCGAAGAGTGATCTTGGCCTGGGGGATGGGCGCTGTGGTGCCGAGATACTCGAAGCGCCAGCGGCTGGCGATGGTGGCCAGGGTGAGCACGCCTTCCATCCATGCGAACGATTCGCCGATGCATTGGCGGCCGCCGCCGCCGAAGGGAAAATAGGCGAACTTTGGGCGGGCGGCTTTGGCCTCGGGTGTGTGACGTGCCGGATCGAAGCGCAGCGGTTCCGGGAAGTATTCTTCGCTGCGCTGCATGATGTATTGCGAGAAAAAGAAATGTGCGCCGGCGGGGATGCGGTAAGGGCCGAGCGTGACCGGCTTGGTTGATCTGCGGCCCATGGCCCATGCGGGTGGGTAGAGCCGCATGGACTCTGCAAAGACCTGTTCGGTGTAGCGGAGAGAGGGGTAGTCCGCGAGAGTGGGAAGGCGGTGCCGTAGAGCGGTATCCCCACGGTCGACGCGGTCAAACTGCGTCGAACATGGGGCACCCGGATCAGTGGCTAACTCTGCGTCGAGTTCAGCGTGGAGTTGGGCTTCCGCGTCGGGATTCTGGGAGAGACAGTACCAGGTCCATGCGAGTGCGTTGGCAACGGTCTCGTAGCCGGCGAGGAAGATGGTGAGGACTTCGTCGCGAATCTGCTCGTCGGACATACCCTCAGGGGACGTTTTAGGTTCCAGGTCCGAGGTGCGAGGCCCCTCGATCTCGTAGCGACTGGCGATCAGCATGGAGAGCAGGTCGCCGCGGTCCGTGCGGGTGGGGTCGCTGGCCATCTCTTCGCGGCGCTGGCGGATGATGCGCTCGACGATGCGATTGAGGCGGTCGCGCGAGCGGCGGAACTTCGAGACGCCGGGCAGCGGCCAGTGAAGGTATGACTCCAGCCGCGGCAGCGCGACGATGAGGTTGTAGAGGCCCATGATGGTGTTGACCTCGTCGTTGATGCTGCGGACATCGACTGTGACTTCGGTATCGAAGAGTGTGCGGGCGACGATCTCGAGCGACAGGCTCATCGAAGCCGCCGCGATGTCAATGGTCTGGCCCGGTTGCCAGCGGTCACGTGTGTGGGCGGCAATGGAGACGATCTTGTCGGCGTATGCGGCGATGCGGTGCCGGTGGAAAGCTGGTGCAGCGATCTTGCGCTGGCGTTTATGGATGGGATCGTCCGAAGTGATGAGGCCTTCACCCAGCAGGACCTTCATGCGGCGAACGGTGCGCTCCTTGACGAAGCTGGAGGCCTGGTTGATCAGGATCTCCTGGATGTAGTCAGGATCGTTGACGAAGATGATCGCGGTGCCCATGAAGCGATAGTGGGCGATGTTCCCGTAGGTGCTGCGCAGGTGCTCGAAGAGCTGGATCGGCTCGCCGAACTTCACCCACGGCTTATTCGAATAAAAGTAGAGTGGATATTTGAGGCCCGGGGGCAGGTTGTAAGTCATAGATCGGGTTGGTCAGGAAGAAGACTAGGCCAGGGATGCGCTCGGCGACAGCTTCGCGGATGCGGAGTTCGATGGCCTGGATGCGGGCCTCCGCCGATGCGCTGCTCATGGCCGGATCGTCCCCGATGGTGACGACTCGCTGGTGATCGCGGGCGGCGATCCTCTGGTAGGCCGAGTAGATGCGCCGGTAGAAGGCGTCGGACTCGCGCTCAAAACGATTCTCGTCGGTGCCTTCGGTCTCTACGTGGCGGTTATTGCGGCGGCGGGCGCGGTTCAGCGAGGCCTCGAGCGGAGGCAGCAGCAGCAGGGTGAGGTCGGGCTGCAGGTTGTTGCAAACCGCCGCGTGCATCTTGAGGATGCGTTTGCTGCCAAGCTCACGGCCTGCTCCCTGATAGGCCTCGGAGGAGTCGGTGAAGCGGTCGCAGAAGACGATCGAACCGGCGGCGAGGGCAGGGGAGATTACCTCGGCGATGGACTGGGCGCGGTCAGCGAACATCAGCGACATTTCGGCGAGGGGCGTTATTGGGCCCATGGCAGATTCGGAGCGGGAATCCAGCAGGATGGAGCGGACCCGCTCGCCCAGGGGGGTTGAGCCGGGGTTGCGCAGCGTGACCACAGTCTGTCCAGCGGCCGTAAGCCACGTGGCGAGACGGCGAAGCTGCGTTGTCTTGCCGGAGCCGTCGAGACCTTCGAAAGTGATGAAGTAACCGCGCGGCATAGGGCGAGTCTAGAGCATCTCCCGGAACGTGACGAATCTCTTGGATTGCGTAAAACAATCAGTTCACAGGATATAGCGATTCAGGCCATGTGGTTTTACCGCACGATAATTCAGGAGTTAGGTTTCCCATTCGGCGGAAACGGCATCCAAGGAACTGGCGGGCAACCATCGAGGGTGAATAGAGAGTCGAAGTTGCCAGACTTGGAGCGATCAGTTGCAACGTATCAGAGGCCGGCGATTGGGGAATCCTTGATGTTGACAATCATTTTCTTCACCTTTGTGGTGATGTTTGCGATTGCGGGTACTTTCATCTCGATCGAGGCGAAGCGGCGCTCGGATACCATACGCCAGAAGGCCAATTCAACGGCCGGCACAGGGCCATCTATGGCGCGCACGGAGCCCGGCAACGACGAACAAGGCGATTTAGCTGCCTGAAGGTCGATTCTTCAGTTGAAGACCCCAGACCGGGTCAGCGTTTGGCCGGAAGATGATAGTGAGGGTGCCTTCGTCGCCCTCCCGCAGGACGGGGCCGGAGTTCTTGCGATCATGGTGTGCCGCATCGGTCCACAGAACCGCTGTGGGGCCGCTTCCCAGTACCTTGAACCGGTAATGGAAGTTCTTGCCCGGCGGGAGCGCCTGAGTGCCAAAGCTTGCGGACGGGTAGTCAACCTCGATCAGCGCGAGCGGCTCGGCGGTGAGATTCGAAATGGTGGCGTCAATGAACGCCGAGTGACACCCGCAAAGAGCGAGTGTGACAGCGAACGCTGCGAGAAGACTTGGGAAGCGCATCCGGGATAAGGGTAACAGGTGGAGCATTGGCATTCATTTGCGATGGAATGACGGTCGCTGCGTTCGAATACCCGTGGTCCGACCACTGCGTGCGAAAATAATGCCGTCAAATTCAGCGACATCCGGGCCGACTTAGATTAGACTCTGCTTCGTAATCCTTTTCGTTCCATGTCGTTGGGCCCTTCTTCTCAGGCAGATTAAGCGGAGCTGCACCGGTTTGTCCTGCACCAAATTTCATTTCACAAATCAATCAGAAAGCTAAGGTGAACGATGAAAATACTGATGGGGCTGTCAGCAGGATTGTGCATTTGTTTCAGCGGTGTCGGCGCAATGTCGGCGCAGGATTCCGGCGCGACCGTTGGGCCGCCGAAGGTACTTGTGATCGATCGCGAATATACCAAGCCAGGCAAGGAAGGCGCCTCGCACGAGAAGACCGAGAGCGCCTTCGTGAATGCTTTGACTGCGGCGAAGTGGCCGACTCATTACTTTGCCATGACGTCGATGTCGGGCAGGCCACGTGCGCTGTTCCTGTTTGGATACGATTCGTTCGAGGCATGGGAGAAGGACAACCTCGCCTCTCAGAAGAACGCGGCTCTCTCCGCTACGCTGGATCGCGCCAACGTGGCGGATGGCGAGAATCTGTCGGGAGTTACCCAGTCTGTGTTCACCTATGATCCGGACTTGAGCCTGCACACGGGAGATGTGGTTCACTCGCGCTACTTCGAGATCTCCAGCTATAAAGTGAAGCCCGGCCACCGGGCCGAATTCCTGGAACTGGTGAAGCTCTACTTGAAGGGATATGCGAACATACCCACCGCTAACTGGGCTACATTCGAGAGCTACTACGGAGAAGACAACGGCGGCGTGTATATCGCGATCAGCAAAATGACTTCGCTGTCGGAAGACGATGCAAGCATGAACGACGATAAGAAGTTCGCCGATGCGATGGGAGCCGATGGGATGAAGAAGGTGCGGGAACTGACGGCTGCCTCCGTTGACTCAGAGCAGACCAACTTGTTCGCGTTCAACCCGAAGATGAGCTATCCGGATCCGGAGTGGATCAAGGCTGATCCGTTCTGGAAGGTAGCCCCGGCTCCGAAGAAGCCAGCCGCTACCGCTACGCCTTAGTGTCATCCGGTAGCTGCATCGAATCCCCATCCCTGTTGTCACGAGGGGGTGGGGATTCTTTTCGCATCAGATCGGAAGACGTCTAAAGAGAATTCCGATTTAGCAGGCTGTGGGTTGGTGCCCAGAGCGACGCAAAGTCACAAAGACTTCGTTAAGGCCACGCAACTTTTCAACCATTGTGGGTTAAACGCGAATCGTGTTAGCTTGAGTTTCGTCGATAGTTCGGATCGCCTCTGGCGAGACTTTTGCTATGAAACCTGAACTAGACAAACTTCCGGCTCCCGCTACAGCCGGCGCGCTCGCTTCGCCGGTCGTTCACGTCCTGAGAGGTCGCGAGAAAGTATTGCGGCTCAGCGAAAAGCTGCTGGAATTCAGCGAACTCTGCGGTCAACCGGGTTCGCTGTATGACCTCTCATACTTCCTCTCCAAGCCGGGAGCCTTGCCGCGTGTTCCGCACCTGTTATTGGTCGGGGCGCCTGATCTGAATCCGGAGCTCCCGGACCTGGGCCTTCTTCTGGGCTCGGTTCTGATATTTGAGCACCAACTAATTGGTTTGCGGACAAAAGCCTTTGCCACCAACGATCGTTCGGGGCGAGGCACCTTGATCGCAAAGGCGCCGGACCGCGGACGGGTTGCGGCGCTGACTGCGCGCACTCTTATGGAGCGTGGCGCTCGCCTGGTCCTGATGTCGTTTCGCGCGACGGAAGAAATGGAGTCTTCCCCGATCGAGCCGGAGTTGTTGGCTTTTGGAGCACAAGGGAAATATATGGCGCGTTGGGCGCAGCGCGAGCGAATCATTCCCGGGTACTTGCCTTTGCGGGATACTGTCGAAGAAACGCTGGCGGGTGTTGGCAAAAGAACGCGTCGAAATCTGCGGTATTACCGGCGGAGAGCGGAGTCAGACCTGGGATGTGTGTTTGTGCCGCGGGTGGAGAGTTCCCGCGAAGAGATGCTGTCATTCAGCCGGCAGTGCATGTACCCAGTCCCACTCGACGTCGTCAAGTGGCGTTTCGACTCACTGAAGGAACTGGCCGAACCGGTTTACATGGGGCTCAAGGACCGGGAGGGGAACTGGCTCAGCATGCTGGGGGGTCGACGATACCTGGACCGGTCCGAGATCTTATGGCAGTTGAACCGAGACGGGTTGGCTCATTACTCGCTGGGAACGGTGATGCGTTCCTACTTCATTGAACATGAGATTGCCCACGGCGCTCGCCGGCTATACACCGAGGGCGGCACGCCCCATTCGATCCGGTTCTCGTTCGTACCGGAAAAACTGACTGACCTTGCGGTGGTCCGGCAAACGGTGGGAGGTAAGTTGATCCAAAGAGCCGCTCAGCGCCTGATTCAAAAGGACAATGATCTTTCGCAGATGCTGAGCTTGCCGGATGAAGAGTGGCTCGACTGCTGAGCCGGATCATGCGAACAGGGTCGGCATTTTCTCCAGGATGCGCGCCGTAAGGACTACACCGGGACGCCCGTCGTGGAGGGTGATAGGAAACGCGAGAACGCTCCAGGTGAAGCTCTGGCCGCCCATGTCGGGCTGCAGGAACAGGCTGCGCCGCGTGCGGTCAATGTAGGTATTCCTGGTCTCTGCGACAGACCTAAGGATCTCCGTCCAGTCCGCGGGCAGAGCTGGCAGCTCGGCGAAAAGGTTGCGTCCCGGGAACCACTCTCGCGGCTGACTCAGATATTCGGCCGCGGTCTCGTTGCAATAGATCCAGTTTCCGGCGGAATCGAGGATCTGCACCAGTACGTCGGAGCCGATGGCAAGAGAGATGCGGGAGTAGAAGAAGTCGCGGGCGTCAACGACGACTCGGGAGCCGCGACGCCGGGCCTCGAATGCGCCTAGTGCGGCGAGCAAATCATCGATCGAGCTGTGCCCCTTGAGCAGGTGCATGTCCTCGACTCCGCCAAAGTGGCGCTCCAGCGTGGCAGACATGATGATGATGGGGACTTCGGGACGGCGGCGGCGCAGCTTGTTGGCGACTTCGGTGCCAAACTGGCCAGCTCCTAGGTGATAGTCCAGAACCGCGATGTCGATCTTATCCAGCAACTGATTGGCTTCCTCGATGGTGGCGGCGGTGACTGAGGAATAGCCGTGCTGGCGCAGGATGGCGGAGCGAAGATGCAGGTTGACGGGGTCGTCGTCGAGCAGAAGGACGCTGACGCTCGGAGAGCGCACGAGTTCGAGACCGGTAGGCGGAGGTGGCTCGGATTGCACTGTCATTGAGATGCGCGCAGCGGGCGTTGCGCTACTTACTCCTTCTTGATTGGCGAAGTATCCTTTTTTTTCAATTCCTTCACGATCTCGGGAAGGCGCTGATAGAGATGTGTGGTGCGGAGCCATTTGAGGTTGTCGAAGGCGGGTGAGCCGCTGACAGTCGCACCTGGGGCGATGTCGCCCCCAACGCCGGACTGCGCGGTGACGATGGCTCCGTCGCCGATCTTCAGATGTCCGACAACCCCGACCTGTCCTGCAAGGATGACGCTGTTGCCGATTTCGGCCGAGCCGGCGATGCCTACCTGGGCGCAGAGCAGCGAGTCCGATCCAACGGTGCGCCGCATGGCCAACCTGGACGAGGTTGTCGATCTTTGCGCCGGCGCCGATGCGAGTCTCGCCTACAGTGGCGCGGTCGATGGTGGAGTTGGCCTGGATCTCGACGTGATCTTCGAGAACCGCTGGGCCGGTCTGGGGAATTTTGTACCAGGCGGCCTGGCCGGGTTCGGGTTTCGCGTGGCGGGCGAAGCCGAAGCCATCCGAGCCGATGATGGCGCCGTTCTGCAGAATGACGTGGTCGCCGACGCGGCAGTTCTCGCGGACCACGGCGTGGGCGTGCGCAAAAAAGTGGCTGCCAATACGCGCGTGGGGATAGATCACCACGTGGGGCAACAGCGTGGCGTTTTCGCCAATGACCACGTGATCGCCAACCACCACGTAAGCGCCGATATGGGCGCCGGGACCGATCTTTGCGGTGGGAGCGATGACGGCGGTGGGATGGATTCCAGGTGCATAAACCGGCTGCTTCGTAGAGGAGTTCCAGCGCCCGGGCGAAGGCGAGGTAGGGATTGTCGATGCGAAGCGTGGCGGCGGTGATCTGCTCAAACTTAGGCTCGACCAGGACGGCAGAGGCGTGGGTGGTGCGGGCGTGCGGGATGTACTTGGGATTGGCGACGAAGGCGAGCTGGCCCGGCTGGGCTTCTTCCAGGCCGGCAGCCGAGGTGATTTCGACGTCGGGATCGCCCTGGAGGGTCGCGCCCAGATGGGCGGCGAGGGTGGAAAGCTTCATGGGGGAATTGTAGAAGAGTTGTCAGTTGCAGGTTGCAGGTTGTCAGTTGAAGGCAACTCGTCGGCGGACAGGGAAGCTAAGTAAGTCAGCCGGAGAATGCCTTGGTTTATCAACTAACAACCAGCAACTATCAACTGCATTAATTCGGCCGTGAGTCAGGATCCAAGGGAAGGTGGAACAGCTCGTCCTGCAGGCTCTCTTTAGCGGGCTGACCGCTGAGAGGCTGCTTGCGCGACGGGGTGGTGATGACCGCGAGCAACAGAAGCTCGGTGATGGCGGAGCGCGGGACGTAAATGCGCTGGGTGTTGGAGCGCGTGTCGGGCGGTGTGAGAAACAGGCCGCCGTCGTCAACGAGCGCATCCAGCAGCGAACGGTCGGTCGGGGCCAGCCCCTCCAGCAGGTCGCCGGTCCGGAAGGTCATGCGGAGCCAGAGGCCTTCGCTGCGGGGGCGCGCCAGGAATGTGCGGCGGGTGAGGCGCTCGGGGTTGGCAGTGTCGGCGAGGTTGAAGTCGCGGACGTAGCTGATGATTTTGATGTCGTTGAGGGGCAATGGAAGGATGCGGCCGCTGAGGTCGAGCAGGTCGATCGAGCTGTTGCGGACGAAGCCGGCGTGCGGCAGGTAGCCGGGGAGCGTGTCTCCGGAGAAGCGCCGGACGATGACCTTTTTGCGGGTATTCGACATGACGACCCGACGTTCAGAGTGATTGTTTCACGGTGGCGCGGGGACGTCACGAAAAAGCGGCAAATCGGCTGGCAAAGGGGCCATTACCGTGCTAGAATGGAGCCTTGTGTCGTGTCGTCGTGAACGATCTAAGCGCTTGATTTGTTTAGAGTTCAGGGCGGTTCTAGAGATCCGGTTGAGACCGGATGGAGAAAACGCGTAGCGTATGGCTGATTATATCTACCTGCTTGAAAGCCGTCTTTCCCAGGCACAGCAGAGTGCAGTTCAAGCAGTTCGGGAGATCGCCCGCACTAAAGGGCTGACGGTATTTCTGGTAGGCGGAGCGGTTCGCGACCTGACCAGCGGCTCGCCGGTGCGCGACCTGGATGTAGCGGTTCAGGGAAACGCCCTCAAGCTAAAGAAAGAACTGGAGAAAGCTGGCGGCGTCATCACTGGCGAGAATGAGGCTGGCCAGGCGCTTTATGTACGCTTTCCGGGCAGTGTGCGGATGGAGGTTGGCAGCACGCTTTCGGTGCACTTATCCGAAGCCGGGCAAGCCGGTCGTAAAGGCTGCGACGATTCTGGACGATCTGCGGCGGCGCGACTTTACCGCCAATGCGATGGCGCTGTCGCTGAACGAGGGCTCGTACGGTCTGCTGATGGACCCGCTGAACGGCGTGGCGGATATCGAGAACCGCGAGCTGCGGCTGGTGAGCAACTACGGCTTCATCGAAGACCCGGTGCGGATGATCCGGGCGGCGCGGTTCGCGGCCCGGCTGGGCTGGCAGATGGAAGAGAAGACCCGGGCGCGCTACGAGACTGGCAAGGCCGAGGGGTACATCTCGGCGATGTCGTCGTTCCACGCGGCTACGAGCTGGAAGAGATTGCGCACGAGGAAGATCCGCTGCGCGTGCTGAGAGGGCTGGAGAGCGAAGGCTGGATGAAGGTTCTCTTTCCCGGCCTGGACCTCGGCGAAGGCGAACGTGGCGGAGCTGGAGAAGCTGCGCGAGGCGCAGACGCAGCTGCAGATGCGCGGGATCATGCAGACGCTTCCGCGGCCCAGTTTCCGCTGCTGACGGCGAAGATGGCGCCGAAGGACGTCGCGGCGCTGAAGAAGAGCTTTCCGCGGCAGGGATTCGTGAGGGAGATCGAGGCGCTGGAGGGTGAGGCGCAAGAAGTTTGCAGCGGAGTTCTCGGCGAAGCAGGCGGCGACGCCGTCCGCGGCGTGGAAGATGCTGTATGCGGCACGTCCTGAGGCTGATGCTGTGGGTGGCGTATACGACCAAGAACGCCGGCTTGCAGGCGAAGTTCAAGAGCTTCTACACGGAGTGGCCGCAGGCCCGGCAGAAGATTCCGTACACGCAGATGCAGGAGATGCGGATCGTTCCCGAGCATTGCCGGGCTACGACGAGCTGGTGGAGAAGCTGTTCTTCGAGCTGATGGACGGCAAGCTGGGAACGCCGGAAGAGATGAAGGCGTTCCTGGAGCCTTATTCGCCGCCCGCTCCGCCTCCGCCGGTGCATCTGCGGCGCGCACGTGCGACGAAGAAAGAACCGAAGGTGTCCAAGGCTCGCAAGAAGGCCAGCGCTGAAGATGTAGTTGGCGGAGATGGACTGGAAGAGGTCGCGTCCACTGGTCAAGTGGCAGCGGCAACGGTCCCATCCGCTGCGACCAAGGCGGAAAAGACGAAGGCAGCGAAGCCGGTTGAGCAAAAGGCCCCCGCGACGGCCAAGCCCGCCAAGCAGGCTGTGCCAACGAAGGCGGCGGTCAAAGCTCCGGTTGCGGCCAAGGTGGCTGCAAAGCACGCCGTTACGAAAAAGGCGGCTCCGGTGAAACCTGTCGCGAAGAAGGTTGCGGGCAAGAAAGCTGCACCTGCAAAGAAGGTCGCAAAGAAGAAGGCTCCGGCAAAACCAGCGAAGGCTATCGCCAGGAGGCCTGTTTCTAAGAAAGCTCCAGCCAAGCCCGTGGCGAAGACCAAAGGAAAAGCCACGGTGAAGGCTGGCGCCAAAACGGTTGCCAAGGTTGCATCGAAGCCATCCAAGCCTTGCTAAGCCCTCGAAAGGTTCAGCGAAGGCTGCAGCAAAAGGGAAGTCCAGGAAGTAGCTGTAGGACTGCCTCGAATCGCAGTGCGGTCGGAGCTCTAACACGACCCGCGAAGACGAGTCGGGGAAAGAGCGTTCCTCACTGCGGGAGTTGGCTCGCGGCAGGGTCGTTGGGCACGACGGTCGTGATGCCGGTGCGGACGTCAATCTTCCACGGCTGGGGCTTTGGCAGCGAAAGTTTGCCGTCGCCGATCTCGACCGGCATCCAGATATAACGCGAATCCCAGAGTGTACCGGGCAGCCAGCGATCCCCTACGTAAATCACAGCGGTAGCCTTGGTTCCTGGAACCTTGATGAGCATGCTGGATTGCGAGTCGTAGGTGTTGACCTCGGGCGGGGCGATGTTCTGCATCTCGGACCATGGTCCGCTGAGGCTGGGCGCGGTCGCGTAGACGTTAGGGTTGGCGCGCCAGCCGGTGAGATGCGATCCGAGCGCGTAGTAGAGGTTGTTGAAGTGCACGATCGCTCCACCTTCCAGCGGAGCGTGCACGAAGCTTATCTGCTTGTCGACGGTCATGTAATCGTCGGAGAGCCTGGCGATGAAGAAGCCGTGAGTCGGGCGCGACTCGAAGATGAGGTAGGCGGAACCATCGTCATCGATAAACTGGCCGATGTCGCGGCTTTCCTGATCGAGCGGGCGGAAACTCTTGATGTAGGTGTAATCTCCGTCGACCTTCTTGCTGGTGGCGATGGCGACGCGCGCGAGTTTGTAGCTTGCGTTGTCGAGGTGCATGTACATCACGAAGGTCTTGGTGTGCGCGTTGTAGAAGACCTTCGGTCGCTCCAGCACGAACTTCGGGCCGAGGTTTTCGGGGTCCGCGATGGCGAGAACCTGGCGATGAAACTTCCAGTGCGTGAGATCCGTGGACGAATAGCAACTGACATAACGCCTGGTTGGATCGTTGGTCTGCGAGCGGTCCTCGCCGAACCAGTACCAGGTCTTCTTGAAGCGAATAATTCCTCCGCCGTGAGCTTGAATCTCGATGCCGCGGTCGTCGAGCCAGCGATCACCGGGACGAATCAGGTTGTCGGACTTCTGAGCGAGCGCAATGCCTGCCGGTGCGATGAAGCTGAGGAACAGAATCACGATCAGCGAACGACAACTGCCTGCAAGTTTCATTGGAAAAAGACTAGCAGAGCGAACAGGCAGAGCCACAGGAAACCCATCGAGTGCCAATACCAGGCGACTGAGTCGACCATGATCTGGCGATTTTCCACGCTCTTGAAGGTTGAGAGGCCAATGATTGCGGCGATCAGGCCAGCGACTCCAGCAGTCAGATGCGCGGCGTGCGCGTAGGTGATGATGTAGAACGCGTGGCTGCTGCTGCTGCCGGAGCGGAATGGCGCTCCGAGGACGGCGAGTTGATGCCACGCGATCATCTGTCCGGCGAGGAAGAGCGAGCCGAGCGCGAGCGTTGCGATCAGCCAGGGAAGCGCGCGGCGCGAGGTTGGTTTGCCGAGGCCGAACCACTCTTCCATCGCGTCGATCTGGTGGAACATGTGGCGGCGCGCGATCTCGACGGTGACGGAACTGATCAGCAGAACCGCGGTGTTGAGATACAGGATCGGCGGAATCGCAGTGGGAAGCCACGAGTTGATGTAGCGGTTGTACGCGTCGATGTGGCCGCTGTTCTGCGAGTGGAAGAACAAGCTGACGATGCCGACGAAGAACATGAAGACGGCGGCCATCGCGAAGATCAGGCCGAGTCGATACATGGTGAGACGTTCGCCCGGACGGCGCTGCGGGCCAGACTGATTGCCGTTGTCGTTGTCGCCGCCTCCGCCTGTGCGCTTGAGGTCTCGGCCGTTCGGCGGGCGTCGACCGTGGCCGCCGTCGTTTTCTTCGGATCGGCGAGGCCGTCGTTCCAGGTCGGGAGGCGTGATGATGGCTGGCAAGAGTCACCTCAGGGCGCGCGCGATGGAGTTGAGCTTACCGGAAATGGCGCGCGATGACCACTCCGCGCAATAACAGATTCCGTTTGTGTGCGCACCGCAGTCGCGCGCCTTGTTGGTTGGATGCATCTGTTACATTGGCCGAGCTATGAAAATTACTCGCCGCTCTGCCCTGAAATCGTCCGCTCTTGCTGCAACTGCACTTGCACTTCGCGGCTCGCATCTGTTCTCCCAGGCGTCCTCGATGGTCGACGCCCACATCGACATCATTCCGGCCGAGCCGATCGGCACCATCTCGCCGGAGATTTACTCCCACTTCATCGAACACCTCGGCGGCGTGATCTACGACGGCGTCTGGGTCGGGAAGGATTCCAAAATTCCCAACACCAACGGCGTCCGCCAAGCTTTCATCGACACGATGAGGGCGGTTCAGGCACCCGTGCTGCGCTGGCCGGGCGGCTGTTTCGCCGACTCGTACGACTGGCGCGACGGCCTTGGACCCGCCGAAAAGCGCCCCGCGCGGACTGCTTTCTGGGGCCAGCAGGATCCCAACACTTACGGACTGCACGAGTTCATGCACACCTGCCGAGCGATTGGCTGCAAGCCGTATCTTGCGGCCGATATGCGCTCGCTGCCGGCGCGCGATTTTTACCAGGAGATCGAGTACTGCAATGCTCCTGCCGGGCTGGTTCCATCGAACTCCGCTGCGCCTGCTGCGCCCAACGCGCTGGCTGCTCAGCGAGCGGCGAACGGCGATGTTGAGCCGTTCGACGTCGACCTTTGGGGCGTCGGCAACGAGAGCTGGGGGTGCGGCGGCAACCTTGTTCCGGAGGAGTACGCGGCGATGTTTCGGCGTTTTACCGCCTGGACGCCGAGCTATTCGCGGACGCCGCTGCGGTTCGTTGCGGTCGGCCCGAACGGCGACGACGTTGATTGGACGCGGCGGCTGTTCAAGTCGCTCTATGCCAATTCTGAGCGGCGGCATCTTTTCGGGCTGTCGGTGCATTACTACACCTCGGGCAGCCCCACGGCGTTTGCCGAGGGCGATGCGCTGAACTTCAATTCGGACGACTTTTACGACCTGCTGACTCGCGCCAGCATCATGGAGCGAGTGGTTACGGATCACTGGGCTGCGATTGGCAACACGCAGGAGCCGGAACAGCCCAAGGTAAAACTCGTAGTGGACGAGTGGGGCGCCTGGTACGGCAAAGGCACATCGCTGGGGCCGAATTACAACCTGTCGCAGCAGTCGACCATGCGCGATGCGCTGCTGACCGGGATTACGCTGGACATCTTCCAGCGGCACGCGGACAAGGTTGCTGTTGCCAATGTCGCGCAGTCGATCAACTGCATCCACTCGCTGATGCTGGCGCAGGAAGACAAGTTCACGGTTACGCCGACGTTCCATGTGTTCCAGATGTATCTGCCGCACCGCGGCGCACAGGCGGTTCGGGCGGAGTTTTCCGCGCCGGCGATCCGCAATCCGCTGGCAAATGCGCCGATTCCGGTTGGCGGGAACAGCTATACCGGCTCGCTGGAAGCGGTGAAACTGCTGGCCGGACTGTCCGGCTCGGCTTCGATTTCGGCGACAAACCCGAAGCTGATGACTTTGACGGTGGTGAACCCGCACATCGACAGGCCAGTCACAACGGAGATTGCGGTAAGCGGAGCATCGATTGCGAGTGCAACCGGTTCGGTGCTGGCCGAGACTGATGTACATGCGCACAACGACTTTGCACATCCGAACGCTGTTCATCCGAATCCGGCTGCGATGGCTGCGCCCTCCGGTGGGCGGCTGATGCATACGTTTGCGGCGGCGAGCGTTACCATGCTTCAGTTGACGCTTGCCTGAAGCGGCTGGCGAGGCTGCGGCGGCGTGAAGGGTAGGCAAAGTCGCAGGTTGCGGGATGCCCGCTGCGGGTTGGAGTACGACGGCTGGAATGATGTGGCGGTCGCCCTGTTCGTGGAGGGAGATGAGCCTGCCGGCGGCGTCTTTGCGGGCTTTGAGGGGCGGGAGGCAGAAGGCGCGACGTCTTTCGGCAGTGCGTGCCAGGATGTCTTCGTCCGTGATGGATGGTGGGCGAGGGTGTTGGCGGTGTGGCTCGTAACCACGGGCAAAGACGGTGTATTTGAGGTGGTCCCGTTCTTCCGGGGTGAATTCGCGGACACCCGACCCCACCTGTTCTTCCGACCCCACCTGTTCTTCCGACCCCACCCGTCCCGATGAGGCCGGTACGGATGGGGCACCCGATCCCGATTCCGATCCCGACTCCGATTCCGACCCCACCCGTCCCGATGAAGCCGGTACGGATGGGGCACCCGATTCCGATTCCGACTCCGATTCCGACTTCGATTCCGACTCCGACCCCACCCGTCCCGATGAGACCGGTACGGATGGGGCACCCGATTCTGATTCCACTCTACGGATGCGGCACCCGATTCTGATTCCACTCGTACGGATGGGGCGCCCGAGGGTTCCTGCGCGGGCAGGAATTCGGTGATGGGAGCGATGAGGCCGTGGGTTTGGTCGGCGACTAGTTCTTCGACGGGTTCCGGCCTGGTGGCGGGAGCAGACCCCACCCCTCCCGAAGAGGCTGCTACGGATGGGGCACCCGCGGCGGCGCGGGAGGCCCTGTCGATGATGCTGGTGATGATCTGCAGGTTATAGAGCATCTTGCCGGCGCGTTCGTGGTCGAGGTCGTTGGAGGCGATGCGGCAAAGGAGCTGGGCGGCGACGGAGAGGGCGGAGGGGAGGTCTTCGACGATGGGGAGCTCGAAGGGCTCGTGGGCGTCGAGGTGGCGGAATTTGCCGGCGGGCGGCTTGGGGCGGCGGGTGGTGTGGTGGAAGTAGCAGAATTGCTCGCTGCGGAGAGCGGGCGAGCCGCACTGATGTCCGGCGGCGTGGACGTGGCGGCAGCGGAAGCGTTTCTGGGTGACGGTGACGAGATTGGATGGCTGCGACATGTGGTACCCCCCTAGGGTCGATTTGGCACTAAAATCTCAGATCTAAATGGGTTAGGTCCGGACCTCGGTGCGATTTGGAGGGACACAGCCAGGGGTGGACGCGTCGAAAAGGCGAGATGGCTCGGCCGCGCGCGGGCCGGTACGGACTCGATTTCGCATTGCTTTCCCCTGGGCTGGCAGGCTCCAGGTCCGGCCCGAGAAAGTTTGGGCACGACGCTGGGCACATTTTGCCCCTTTTCTTAATTATATGGAGGGGTGTCAAGGTTTCGGTGTGGATATCGGGGTTGTAATTGGAGCGGGTGATGATTCTAAATGGGGTTAGTGGGATTTAAAATTTGACAGGCGAAGGACATGGCGAGGCGAAGCGGGGGCGACTGGCCGGGGTCGGCGGGATCGCCTTTGGGAGAGCAGGAGATCATTCTGCGCGTGCTGCCGCTCGCTACGAACGGACCGTGGGGCGTAAATTGTGTCGCGTAGTAGCCCTGGCGGTACTCGAGGCGGAAGGGCCAGGCGGGTTGCGCTTCGAATTGATCATGGGGCACCCGAGGGGGGTTACTGGGGTATGCTGAGGGGAAAGAAAATTGGAGGCGGATATGTTGCGGATGCTTTTGCATTGGATTTTGAGTGCGGTGATTCTGATGATCGTAGCGGATCTGGTCAAAGGATTTGTGATCTCAAGCTGGGTGTCTGCGATGATCGCGGTGGTTGTGATCGGTCTGCTGAACGCGACGTTTGGGCTGCTGCTGAAGCTGATTACGCTGCCTCTGGGGATTTTGTCGTTTGGATTGTTTTTCCTGATCATCAACGCGGTGATGCTGAAGTTTGCGAGCGTTTTTGTGCCGGGGTTCCAGGTGCAGACATTTGCGGCGGCTTTTTGGGGAGCGCTGGCGCTGACGGTGCTGCATATGCTGTTCGGCTTCCTTACGATGAGGCGGCAGCCAGCGCGGTAGGGGGCTGAGCGAGTTGAATCTGACGATTGCGGCGATCCGGAGCGGGACTGATCCGGTGGGAAAGCTGCCGGATGCGGCGTTCCACCGAACGCTGGAGACGCAGCTTGGCTGTCCGAAGTGCGATGTCAGCTACAACCTGGTAGTGGATTGGGAGCGCGCGACGAGCCGGTGGTTCGATGAGGAGTCGCGCGGGTTGATCCGGATGCTGAAGAAGGCGATCCAGATGGGGCACGGGGCCGGGCATCGCGTGACGCACTATGAGACGAGTGGAGTGGTGGTGAAGAGCTTTGTGAAGGGTGAGGTGTGAAGAGGGAACTGCGGGGATTCTTTGCTTCGCGCAGAATAAACCCTGGACCGGCTAATTGACTTTGAGGTGGACGCGGAATTGCAGAGTTTGGATGTTGGGGCAGATTTCGCCCGGGCTTGCGCGGAATGGGCCAGGGATGTCGGTCGCGCGGCGAAGCGGGTGGGCGAGGCTGGCGTCGGGATCGGCGGAGCGATAGACGAAACGGCGGGGTTGGGGCGAGGGATCGGTGGGTCTATCGCGATTATCTTCCATGATGGGTTTCCCGTAGATGGACTGTGGTCAGTGTAGGCCGGGGACTCTGGAAGTTGAGGGCAATGCGCGGGCGGTCACGGTACTTTGGTGTTGGTTGCGGCGATGTGGCTGCGCACCTGATCGAGGAAGAGCTGGTGGACGCGCGGATCGTGGGATAGCTCGGGGTGGAACGTGGCGGCGAGGAGATGGCCGGAGCGGACCAGCGCGGGGAAGCCATCGCGGGTGGCGAGGGTTTCGACGTTGGGGCCGGTGGAGATGATGCGCGGGGCGCGGATGAAGACCATCTCGAGCGGGCCGCCGGGGATGGCGGTTTCGGCGGTGAGGATGGTGGAGTCGATCTGGCGGCCGTAGGCGTTGCGCTCGACGGTGATGTCGAGTGCGGCGAGGGAGCGCTGCGGGGGATTCTCGACATGGTTGGCCAGCAGGATGGCTCCGGCGCAGGTGCCGAAGGTGGGCGTGGTGCGGACCCAGGTTTGGAGGACGTCGAAGAAGCCGTTGCGCTCAAGGAATTTGAGCATGGTGGTGGATTCGCCGCCGGGCATGATGAGGCCGTCGAGGGCATCCAGTTCGGCTGGCGTTCGAACCAGACGCGGGATCGCGCCGAGGGCGGTGAGCGTTTTGACGTGGGCGTCGTAGGCGCCTTGCAGGGCAAGGACGCCTATGGTGAGAGGCCGGGGCGTTGCGGTCATTTTGGTGTGTTGGGCGAATGGGTGGCACTGGGAGGTGCGGGTGCGGAGTTGTCCGGGCCACCAAGTGACGGAGCTGGCGCAGCTGCGGTCGCGCTCTTGCGGAAGTTGTCGAAGAGATCTTTCAACTGCGGCTGCAAAGTGCTGAGATGCGAGCTGCCGAACTGCTGAACCTGGGTATTGACTGCGGGCATGTTCTCGAGAAGAGCGATGCCGGCGGGCGTTTTATAGAAGGCGATGATGGCGTCGAGCTGTTCCTCGGTGAAGGCCTTGGTGTAGATGTCGGTGAGGGTGGTCTTCATGATGTCCCAGCCGAGCTGGTCGTCGATGAGTTTATCGGCCTGTTTCTCGAAGTCGGCGGCCTTGGCTTGCTGATCGGGTGTGGCCGTGGGTCCGGCGACACTGTTTGCGGCTTCTACGATCTGCTTCTTGATGTTGTCGGAGATGCTCTGCACCATCTTCTGGGTGCGGAGGACAGTCATCATCTCCTGCGCCTTGGCGCGGTGGGAGGCTTCGTCGGCGCGGGCTGCGAGGGGAAGCGTGAGAGCGAAGACGAGAAGGAGGGTGAGACGGTTCATCGATATACCTTTGGCTGCTGGCCTGTTTCTATGCGAAAACGTGCGCGCAAACGCGGACTATTTCACGTTATCACGCAGGCGGGAGCAGGGTCAGGCGGAGAGAATTTGAGGCGGGAGGGTCTTGCGGAGAGATCGGGAAAGCTACGGAGGCTGAGCGGGTTAGCCCAGCCTCCGCTGGATTGCGTTACTGTCCGGAGACGTGATCGCCGTTGGAGTGGAAGAGCTCTGAGACGGTGCGCACGAAGTGCTCGGCGGAGGGAGGCGTGTGAACGTCGCCGTTGAGGATCTGCTGGAAGGGAATATCGCGGCCGTAGAAGGCGGCGGTGTCGTCGTGGTTCTGGTTGACGACGTCGCCGGAGAGGTTGATTCCGGCGAAGAGGCCCTTACTGCGCGAATAGGCGAAGAAGCCTGCGTTGGCCAGTTCGGTGGTGGACATCTGCGAGGCGCGGCCAACCGGACCGGCTGCGACTGCGATGTCGCCGCCGAGCTTGACCTTGTCAGTGAGGAGACGGTCAAAGGCATTGTGCGAGACGGCGATGAGGACGAGGTCGGTATCGGAGCCGCCGATCTGGAAGCCGAAGCTGGCGCCGGTGAGTTGGATGAAGGCAGGTGCGCTCCAGCCATGGCCGGTGCGGCAGGAGACGATTCCCTGGCCGTATTGCCCGCCGACTACGAAGGCGGCTTTCTTAACTCCGGGGATGACGGCGACACAGGTTGCATGCGAGGCGATATCTTCCGGGATGCCTTTGTCTGGCGTGTCCATGAGTTCGTGCAGAACCATGTGGGCGGATTCGACGCGGTCGTTCAGCTTTTGCGACGTCGGCTGCGTGAGCCGCGAGCGTGAGAGCGGTGGAGAAACAGAGTGCGAGGCCGATGTTTCTGATCATTGAGAAATCTCCGTTGGCCGCAGAGGCGGCGATTACAGCGTGCTCTCATGCGATGCGAAAGATTGAGAGCGGAGTTGTGCCGGAGATGGAAAGAGCCCATCGCAGTTGCGATGGGCTCGAATTAGAATGTGGATGTACGAAATGCGCTAGTGCCTGTGCTGGAGGAGCTTACCAGCCGCGGGTTTGCATCAGGTCCTGCTCTTCGATGGCTGCGGCGGCGAGGCCCTTCATGGTGCCGGTGACGGCTTCGCTGGCTTCGGCGACGATCTTGGGGTCGTTGAAGTGGGTGGTGGCGATGACGATGGCGCGGGCGCGGGAGACGGCTTCTTCGCGCTCGATGGGATTGTTCTCGACGTCGAGCGGAGTGGCGCGCTCCTTCATGAAGATGCCGGAGCCGACGAAGACGGTTTCGGCGCCGAGCTGCATCATCAGGGCTGCGTCGGCCGGTGTGGCGATGCCGCCGGCGGAGAAGTTGGGCACGGGGAGCTTGCCGGTTTTGGCGACCATGCGGACGAGTTCGTAGGGCGCGCCGTGAACCTTGGCGGCGTTGTAGAGCTCTTCGTCGCCGAGGACGGTGAGGGCTTTGATCTCGCGGGTGATCTGGCGCATGTGCTGGACGGCGTGGACGACGTCGCCGGTGCCGGGTTCGCCCTTGGTGCGGATCATGGCTGCGCCTTCGGCGATGCGGCGAAGGGCTTCGCCGAGGTTGCGCGCGCCGCAGACGAAGGGCGTGGTGAAGGCGTGCTTGTCGATGTGGTAGGTCTCGTCGGCGGGGGTGAGGACTTCGGACTCGTCGATGAAGTCGACGCCGATGTCCTGGAGGACCTGGGCTTCGACGAAGTGGCCGATGCGGGCCTTGGCCATGACAGGGATGGTGACGGCGCCCATGATCTGCTTGATGAGCTTGGGGCTGGCCATGCGGGCTACGCCGCCTTCGGCGCGGATCATGGCGGGGACGCGCTCGAGCGCCATGACGGAGATGGCGCCGGCTTCTTCGGCGATGCGGGCCTGCTCGACGTTCATGACGTCCATGATGACGCCGCCTTTGAGCATTTCGGCGAGGCCGAGCTTGAGGCGGAGGGTCGTGGAGCCGAAGTTGCCGTTGAGATTGCCGTTCTGGGTGTGGTCTGCCATGGTTTGTCCTTTTGGCGGCGCGGAGGTTGCGGTTAGAGACACGCGCGGGAGAGAACTGTCGCCAACCCCTAGTTTAGCAGCTTTACGCGGACGACCGTGCTTCACTCCTTCCTGCTCTCTTCCGTCGCGAGCAGAGCCGGATCGATGACCACGAAGAGACCTTTGGCGTGGGCGAGAATTGTGCCGTCGGGATGGCGGAGTTCGGCTGCGTGGTGAAGTTTGCGGCCGTGACGGCTGATGTGGCGGCCGATGAGGACGAGGGAAACGCCAAGCGGAGCGGGCCGAAGATAGTCGACGGCGAGGTGGCGGGTCATGGCGATGACGTTGAGCGGGCGGTTGAGCTTGCTCATGGCTTCGTCCATGAGGGTTGCGATGATGCCGCCGTGGATATAGCCGGGAGGGCCCTGGTGCAGGCTGGTGAGGTTGACGCTGGCGGTTGCGGTGATGTTGGCGGGGTCGGTTGAGTCGATGTTGAAGCGGAGGTGCAGGCCTTGAGGATTGTCGGCGCCGCAGCCGAAACAGTGGGCGGCGCGTTCGTCGACGGTGCGGGCGATGCTGTCGGGGAGTGTGGCTTTCAGGAGGCATGGCTACCTTCTTGAGTTGTGGATTCCATGCTGCAGATTTCGAGGATGGAGGCGCCGAATTGATCTGCTTTGTCGGCGCCGATGCCGGTGATGGTTTGGAGTTGGGCGAGCGTCTTCGGGCGAGTGAGTACGATGCTGCGAAGTGCGGATGCGCCGAGGACGAAGAATTGCGGGAGGCCGATGCGTTCGGATTCGGCCTTGCGCCAGGCGCGGAGTTGGGCGTCGAGGAGTTGCTGGTCGGGGGTGAGCGCGGCGGTTGGATCGGAGGCTTCGGGGCGCGTGCGATGGAATTCGGCTGGGGCGGTGAGATTATGTGTCGCGCCTTCAGCGCTCTGACTTTTCACTGGACGCACACCCGGGCCTGCGGCCTGGGCTGGTATGTGACGGGCCTTCGGCCCTTGCGATGCGGCTTCTGAGGCTTGGAGCCGCGCGGGAGTTGGTGATTGACGGTTTGTATGCGGCGCGGTCGAGCTGGAGTTGCTAATGAACAGGTTGCCTTCGTTCGGGTCTGCCGAGTGGCAGAGGGCGATGATGTTTGCGCCGAATTGGTCGGCTTTGTTCTGGCCGATGCCGGAGACGGTCAGGAGTTCAGAGATCGATTGTGGATTGGCGATGGCGATGTTGCGGATGACTGCGTCGCTGAGGACGATAAAGGCGGGCTTGCCGGTTTTGGCGGCTTCGGCTTTGCGCCATGCGCGGAGGTTGGTTTCGAGTGTCTTTTGCTCGGCGTTGAGGTTGGCGGGAATGTCTTCCGTTGAACTGCGGGTGGAACGTGGATTTGTGCCTGATGTTCGGCTGCCCGATTTGCGTTTGCGAGAACTGGTTGGAGTTGATTCAAATTCGGATGCTGCGGGGAGAACTACGCCGGATAATTCGCTGGCGTCTTCGCTGCGGCCTTCGTGGGTGAGGGCGGCTTTCTTGTAGGCGATGATGCGGCCATCGTCTTTGCTGGTGAATGTGTCTGTGGTGAGCGTGATGAGGCCGGCGCGTGCGAGCGCGTCGAGGAGGATGTCGAACTGTTTGCGGTCGATGCCGAGCGCGAGATCGGTGTGGAGTTTGCCGGTGGATGTGGAGCGCGATTCGAGGGCGCGGAGGATGCTGCGCAGGTTGCGGGCTTGCTCGGTGGTGGGTTCGCTGAAGGTTTGGGCGGTGGCGCTGTTGGGGGCGCAGAAGTCGCAGTGGCCGCAGGGTTTGTGCGCGTCGGCGGTGTCGCCGAAGTGGCGGATGAGGGCGGTCATGCGGCACTGCTGCGTTTCGGCGAAGGCGGACCATGCGGTCGATCTGGGAGCGGCGGAAGGCGATCTGCGCGTCGTAGCCGGCGCGCCAGGATTCGGGTTTCTTGGCGCGCGGTCGTGGCGCGGACGTTGCCGGCGAGGTCGATGGTTGCGGCGCCTTGGGCGATGAGCTTCTCGATGGCTTTGGAGAAGGTGTCGAGGTCCATCTTGAGGCGCTTGGCGAGCGGCTCGGGCATGAGGTAGTCGTCGGTCGAGGACTGGCGGCGACGCGGGCGAGATCGGTTGCGGGCGGGATAGTCGCGCTCGAGGAAGAACTCGTGCATCTTGCGGTCGGCGTAGCAGTGGAGGAGGACGGTGCGCGAGGGCAGGCCGTCGCGTCCGGCGCGGCCGATCTCCTGGTAGAAGGCTTCGACGGAGGCGGGCAGTGCGGTGTGGACGACGGTGCGGACGTCGGCTTTGTCGATGCCCATGCCGAAGGCGATGGTGGCGACGACGACTTCGAGCTTGCCGGATTGGAAGGCTTGCTGGACGCGTTCGCGGACGCTGGGTCGAGGCCGGCGTGATAGGCCGCGGCGGGCAAATGACGGTGGAGGTCGGCGGCGAGTTCTTCGGCGGATTTGCGCGATGGGGCGTAGACGATGGCTGGGCGGTTGGCGGCGTTCGATGAGGAGTTCGGCGGTGAACTCGTGGCGGCGCGGCTTGGACATCTCGACGACTTCGATGGCGAGGTTGTGGCGGCGGAAGCCGTGGATGAAGAGCGCGGGATTTTGCGAGCTGAAGCTGGGCGACGATGTCTTGCTGGACGGTGGGCGTTGCGGTTGCGGTGAGGGCGATGATGGGCGCGGGGCGGAGGGCGGGGAGGATGCTCGCCGAGGGTGCGGTAGTCGGGGCGGAAGTCGTGGCCCCAGGCGCTGATGCAGTGGGCTTCGTCGATGGCGATGAGGGCGGGCTTGCGGCGGGCGAGCATCTCGGGGAAGCCGGGAACGCGCAGGCGCTCGGGTGCGATGAAGAGGAAGTTGAGGGTGCCGTCGAGGTAGTCGCGGCAGGCCTGGCGGGTGTCGTCGCGGGAGAGGCCGGAGTGGATGCGGCCGACGCGGAGGCCGTGCGGCGGTGAGCTTGGCGGCCTGGTCGTCCATGAGGGCGATGAGGGGGGTGACGACCAGCGCAGTTCCTCCGCGGGCGATGGCGGGGAGTTGGTAGCAGAGGGATTTGCCGGCTCCGGTGGGCATGACGAGGAGGACGTCGCGGCCGTCGGTGGCGGCGCGGCAGACGGCTTCCTGGTTGGCGCGGAAGGAGGCGTGGCCGAAGGTGCGGTGGAGCAGGGAGGTGAGGTCGGGCATTGCTTTGGAGCTTTGAGATTAGTGTCGCATGGGTGACGCCCCCTTTCGCGGATTGGGCGGGTTGCGAGGGGGGTACGTGATGGTTGTCACATGATCTCAGACTGTTTATGTCGTATATTGATAGAGGACTACTTAGGTCGTATATCGGATTTGTAGGTAAGGAGTTTCATGCGGATCGCGGTTCGGAGTGTCGGCATAGTCGTGTTGGTTGCCTGTTCGTTTGGGTTTGGGTTGCGGTTGGAGGCAGAGCTTCCGGCGGGTGAGACGGTGGCGTCGAGCCTGGTTGAGCAGGCGGGGACGGTGGTGGATGCTTCTGGGGCGGCGATTCCGGGGGCGGAGGTGGAACTGGATGGGGCGGATGGGGTTGCGACTCGGCTTGAGACCGATGGGGCGGGGAATTTTGTGATTCGGGCGCTGCCGGAGAGCTACACGCTGAAGGTGAATGCGGCGGGGTTCGAGCCTTATTCGGCGCGGTTGACGATGCGAACGGCTGCGCCGGCTGCGATTGTGGTGCGGCTGGAGGTGGCGAAGCAGACGGAAGAGATTGAGGTGGAGGCTGGGTCTGCGGCGGAGATTGAGCCGACGGATACGCAGTTGGGCAATGCGCTGAGCCAGCGGGAGGTGGCCGCGGTGCCGCTGAACGGGCGCAGCTTTACGGATCTGCTGGCGCTGACGCCGGGGGTGGTTCCGGTGAATACGGCTCAGCCGAGTGCGGTGGTGATGAGCGGCGTGGCGAGCACGCCTCCTTCGGGGGATCTGGATATTGGGGCACTGTCGGTGAGCGGGCAGCGGGAGACGGCGAATTCGTTTCGCGTGAATGGGGCGAATGTTCAGGAAGACGTGAATATGGGCGTGGCGATTGTGCCGACGCTCGACTCGATTGCGGATCTGGAGGTGCTGACGAGCAGCTTTGATGCGAAGCTGGGGAACCAGAGCGGCGGGCAGATTGCGGTGGTGACGCGGAGTGGAAGCGCGAAGCTGCATGGCAGCTTGTATGACTACTTCCGGAATACGGGGCTGGATGCGCGGAACTACTTTTCGCTGGTGCGGGCGCCGTTTAATCAGAACCAGTTTGGCGGGACGGTGGGCGGGCCGGTGGCGAAGTTGAGCAAGCTGTACTTCTTTGCGGACTACCAGGGGACTCGGCTGACGGAGGGCGTGGATACGGGGTTGATTGCGGTTCCGTCGATGGCGGATCGCGGGGGGAATCTTGGGGATGTGGCGGGATCGCTGGGCGGGAGCGTGAGCGGCGCGTCGTTTGCGCAACTGCTGAGCGGGAAGCTGGGATATGCGGTTGCGGCGGGCGAGCCTTATTACGCGGCGGGATGCACTGTGGCGACGTGCGTGTTTCCGGGTGGGGTGATTCCGCAGAAGGCGTGGTCGGCTCCGGCGCAGAATTTGTTGCAGTACATTCCGCAACCGAATGTGGGGGCGGGGGAGTTTTCGACTTCGAGCTATGCGCAGACGGTGAGGGACGATAAGGGCTCGGTGCGGCTGGATCGGCAGACTCGGATGGGAGGGTTGAGCGGGTACTACTTTCTGGACGATTACTCGGTGCTGAATCCTTACCCGACGGGGCAGGGCGGGGCGACGGTTCCGGGGTTCAATGCGGAGAGCGATGGGAGGGCGCAGTTGTACGCGGTGAATCTGCAGACGACGTTTGGGGCGACGGCGACGAACCAGGCGCATGTGAGCTATATGCGGAACGCGGCGGCGGTGGGACAGCCGCGGGATGGCGTGGGGCCGACGCTGGCTTCGCAGGGATTTGTGACTGGGGCGAATACTTCGGGGATCAATCCGTTACTCCCAGACATCGAGGGGGTCGCAAACGTAATCTTCAACAGCTTTACGATGGGCGTGGATGTGACGAGCCTGGTGCAGGCGGAGAACATTTTCGAAGTGTCGGATGACGCAAGCCGGACGCTGGGGCGGCACACGCTGTCGGTGGGGGCGAATTTCCATGCGGACCAGATCAATACGCATCCGACGGTTTACGACAATGGCAGCTTCAGCTTTACGGGGAGCGAGACGGGGTCGGACTTTGCGGACTTTCTGATCGGGATCGATTCGAGCTACACGCAGGGGCAGGGGCAGAATTTTTATAACCGCAATCACTACATCGGGCTGTATGGGCAGGATAGTTGGCAGGTGAGTCCGCAGTTGACGCTGAACTATGGGTTGCGGTGGGATGTGCTTCCGCCTTGGAGTGAGAAGTTCAACCAGTTGCTGACGCTCGATCCGGCGGAGCAGAGTGTGGTGTATCCGAATGCGCCGCAGGGGATTCTGTTTCCGGGCGATCCTGGGGTGGCGCGGACGATTGCGCCGACGCGGTATGGGAATGTTGCGCCGCGGTTTGCGGTGTCGTGGGCTCCGCAGGGCGGGTCTCAAAAAAACGGGGATGGGGTGATGAGCCGGGTGCTGGGGGCTCCGGGCGCGACGGTGGTGAAGGCTGGGTATGCGGTTTACTACAGCGCGTTCGAGGGGTTGTCGGCGGGGATTATGAGCGGCAATCCGCCATACGGGTTTACGGACACGAGCGCGGCGCCGACGCTGTTCAACGAGCCGTTTGTGACGGCGGCTACGGGAGTGAGCGTGGGGCAGAGGTTTCCGCTGCAGCCGGTGGCGTTTGGGGCGAGCGTGGAGCATCCGAACAGCTCGGTGAACTGGGCGAACTTCGAGCCGCTGACGGGGATTCCGGCGTTTGCGAAGGACAATGTGACGCCTTATGCGGAGAACTACAGCTTGTCGGTGGAGCGGCAGTTGGGCGCGCATACGGTGATGAGTTTGGGGTATGTGGGGACGCAGGCGCATCATCTGCTGGTGATTCAGGAAGTGAACGCGGGCGATCCGGCGGCTTGTCTGGCGCTGAGCACGACGGCGAGCGTGGCGGCGGGTTCGGCTACTTGCGGGCCGTTTGGCGAGAGCAGCACTTATACGACTGCCGCGGGTGCAACGGTCGAAGGGACGCGGACGAATTTTGGGCCGGAGTTTGGGAGCGTGAATCTGCAGCGGACGATTGCGAACTCGCATGACAACGCGCTGGAGATGAGCGTGAATCACTCGACGCGCGACCTGTTTGTGCAGGTTGGGTATACGTGGAGCAAATCGATCGATCAGTCGTCGAGTTTGGCGGAGGCGGTATATCCGGATATGGCGGGATTGAGCAATGCGGGGATGAGCCGGGCGCTTTCGGCGTTCGACATCACTCACAACGTGGTGGCGACTTACAGGTACACATTGCCGGTTGGGAGGCTGCTGCCGGGACATCCGATGTGGACGGATGGGTGGGAGGTGTCGGGGCTGACGCGATGGAGTACGGGATTGCCGGTGACGCTGGTGAATAACAACGATACTTCGCTGCTGGGCACGCAGCCGAACGGGATCAACAACAATGGCGTGGATGAGCCGGAGTTTACGCCGGGGAATCTTGGGTCTGAACCGGCGGGATGGGACGGATGGGTACGCGTTCAAGACGAGCTTGTTTTCGCTGCCGGAGTTGGGGACGCTGGGCAATGCTCGGCGACGATTTTTCTATGGGCCGGGCGCGGACAATACGGATTTGGCGTTGGCGAAGTCGGTGCGGATGGAGGGCGCGACGCTGGAGTTGCGGGGCGAGGCGTTCAATGTGTTCAACCACAGCCAGTTTTTTGGGCCGGCTGCGGTGAATGGGAATATATCGAGTGCTGCGTTTGGGCAGTTTCAGAGTGCGGCGTCGCCGCGGTTGCTGCAGTTTTCGGCGCGGGTGAAGTTCTGAGGCGGCTAGTCGCGGAGAGGTTTCCTCGATGGTGGGAGGAGGAGACTGACCCCACGATAAACGAGCGACTGCGTCAGCTCGTTGATCATGGGGCACCCGTGGGTTAGAACTCGATGCCGCGCTGGGCGAGGATGCCTTTCTGGTAGGCGTGTTTGACTTCGCGCATCTCGGTGACGGTGTCGGCTAGTTCGACGAGGATGGGGTGGGCGTTGCGGCCGGTAAGGATGACGTGGACCATCTCGGGCTTGCGGCGGAGGACTTCGGCTACGGCTTCGGGCGAGAGCATCTTGTAGCCGATGGCGTAGTTGATCTCGTCGAGGACGACGAGGTCCCAGTCGCCGGAGAGGATGGCGGCGGCGGATTCGGCCCAGGCTTCTTCGACGAGGCGGATGTCTTCGGGGTCGGTTTCGGCTCCGCCTACTTTGACGAAGCCGCGGCCTAGCTGTTTGATGACGAAGTTGTGTGGCGCTTCACCCACCCGTGACGGTGAAGCTGCCACGGATGGGGCACCCGGAGTTGTCGGAGGGAGGGTTTCCGTGGTGGGTCTGTGGTTTGTCGATCCCACCCGTGACGATGAAGCTGTCACGGATGGGGCACCCGGAGTCTGTGGCCAGCGCGGTGTTGAGGGCTTCGGCGGCGTCGAGTTCGCCGTAGTGCCAGGAGCCTTTGAGGAATTGCAGGAAGAGGACGCGCATGCCGTTGCCGGCGGCGCGGAAGGCGGTGCCGAGGGCGGCGGTGGTTTTGCCCTTGCCGGGGCCGGTGTTGATGAGGATGAGGCCGCGGCGGGAGTCGGGGGCGGGGGTGGTGTCGGACATGGGATTAGTGTAGTGGGTGGTTGGTTGTTAGGTTGATTAGGTGAAGACGAAAGCAGGCCTTCGACTCCGCTGCGCTTGCGGAATGACAGCGGCTAATGCTTAGCGATTGCAACAGCTAAGAACGATGACACCATGATCTTCGCGATAGGCGGCTCAACAATCAACGACTGATCTTAGTGGCCGGAGTGGTAGGGGTGGTTGTTGAGGATGGTGAGGGCGCGGTAGATCTGCTCGGCGAGGACGGCGCGGGCTAGTTCGTGGGGGAGGGTGATGCGGCCGAGGGAGAAGATGAGGCTGGCGCGGGCGCGGGCGGCGTCGGTCCATCCGTCGGCGGGGCCGATGGCGAGGATGAGGGATTGGGTGCCGGAGTCGCGGAGGCGGCCGAGGTGCGTGGCGAATTCTTCGCTGGAGAGTGGGCTTGCCGCGGCTGTCGAGGAGGATGAGGACAGGGGTGGTGCGGGTGGGCGGTCGAGAGTGGCGAGGAGGTCGGCTTCGGAGGCGTAGGATTGCGATTCGCAGGGGATGTAGCGGGCGGCTCGGGCGAGGTATTCGGCTGCGAGGGTGGCGGCGGCGTCGGATTTGGCGCGGGAGCGGGTTGGGGAGATTGCGGCGAGGGTGAGCTTCACAAGTTCGAGAGTAGCAAGAGGTGCGCGCAGACGGCCTTAAGCGCGAGCCTTGAGGCCCAGGCTGAAGGGTTGCGACCGGGAGATAAATCCTGAGGGCTTCGGCGCCAGGCTACGATAGCGCAGGCTTTCGGCCCGCTGGATTTGCAGCGATCCAAGGAGTGGGAGATGAGACTGACCCGCGATAACCTGGGGCTTGCGCCCTTCGGTGAGCATGCGGCACGCGGCTATCTATTCTTTGCTGGGAGATTTCTTTGCGGCTTTTTTTGCGGCCTTCCTGGGGGCGGCTTTGGCGGCTGTTTTCCTGGCGGCTTTCTTTGCGGGGGCTTTGGCTGGGGCGGGTTTCTTGGGGGACTTGGCGCGGGTGGCGGTTACGGCGGCTTTGAGTTCGGCGTTGAGGTCTGCGATGGAGAGGGTGGTGGCGGATTTGCGCAGGCGCTCGAGGCCGTAGAAGGCGCGCTTTTCCGGCGGAGAAGACGTGGACGATGAAGTCGACGTAGTCCATGAGGATCCACTCGGCCTGGCGGCGGCCTTCGACGGAGTTGGGGAGGACGCCGAAGGTCGCGCTTGAGGCGGATCTCGATCTCGTCGGTGATGGCGACGTTCTGGCGCTCGTTGGTGCCGTTGCAGATGAGGAAGTAGTCGGTGAGGCCGCTCTCGGCGGGGTCGAGTGCGAGGATGCGGATGTCTTCGGCTTTCTTGTCTTCGCAGGCGGCTGCCGCGGCGAGCAGGAGCTGGTAGCTTTCGGGTGATGGCATGTATGTCCTATGGTACCAAGGTTCGAGGTTCGAGGTCGAGGTCGAGGTTCGAGGTTCGAGGTTGCGAGGTTGACGAGTCAGGTTTGATTGGATGCAGATGGAACTGTGATGGTGGTCACGTGCGTATACTCGTTATCAATTGTCGTACGGAGGGTATTGGATGGGTTTGAAGGCTCGCGGGTTTGGGTGTGTGGCGGCGGGGCTGGCGCTGCTGAGCGTGGTGCCGGTGGGGATGGCACAGGATAAGGCGGCACAGGCTGCGGCGGCGGCGTCGGCGAAGAAGGACGACAAGATGGTGGTGGAGGTGAAGCCGGCTACGCCTGCTCCGGTTCCGCCTGCGGATTCGACGACCGAAGGGACGGTGACGGTGGGCGGCCAGGTGATCGCGTACAAGGCGGTTGCGGGGACGCTGGTGGTGGGGTCGACCGACACGCAGGATATGACGCTGGATTTTGAGGGGAATCCGCTGCCGGATGCCGGCGTGAAGCCGCCGGATAAGGACAAGCCGGAGGAGGCTGCAGGCTACGGCGCGGATGTTCTACGTGGCGTACTTCAAGAAGGATGCGGAGGCAGAGCACCGGCCGGTGACGTTTCTGTATAACGGCGGGCCGGGGTCGGCGACGATGTGGCTGCATATGGGGTCGTTTGGGCCGAAGCGGGTGATGACTCCGGACACGGAGCACCAGGAGGGCGCGCCCTACAAGATTGGGAACAACGATTACAGCCTGCTGGATGTGAGCGATCTGGTGTTTATCGACGCGCCGGGGACGGGGTTCAGCCGGATCTATGGGAAGGATAAGGAGAAGGCGTTCTGGGGCGTGGATCAGGATGCGCATGCGTTCGACCGGTTTATCCGGCGGTTTCTGACGAAGTATGACCGGTGGAACTCGCCGAAGTATTTGTTTGGCGAGAGCTATGGGACGCCGCGGTCGGCGGTGCTGAGTGCGGCTGCTGCAGAATGTCGATCTGAATGGGATTGTTTTGCTGTCGCAGATTTTGAGCTTCGACGAACAGTATGGATGGGCCGAAGATGAATCCGGGTGATGACCAGGCTTACGCGCTGGCTCTGCCGACTTTTGCGGCGACGGCGTGGTATCACAAGAAACTGCCGACGCAGCCAGCGGCGCTGGAGCCGTTCCTGACCGAGGTGGAGCAGTATGCGATGGGCGACTATATGAGCGCGCTGCTGCAGGGAAGTCAGTTGCCGGCGGCACAGAAGCGGGCGGTGGCGGAGAAGCTGCACGGGTATACGGGGCTGCCGGTCGATCTGCTGATGCGGGCGAATTTGCGGATGACGGGCGGGATGTTCTGCGAAGGATTTGCAGTTGGACGACGAGACGACGACCGGACGGCTGGACTCGCGATACAAGGGGCCGGATCTGGATCCGATGAGCGAGGAGGCGGAGTACGATCCGCAGAGCAACGCGATCTCGGCGGCGTACACGGCGGCGATCAACAGCTATGTGCGCAAGGACCTGAAGTACGGCGCTCAGGAGACGTATCTGCCGGGGGCGTATAGCGAGGCGGGGTTCACGTGGGACTTCCGGCATCAGACTACCGGGCGGGCCGCCGGTGGATCAGCTTTTTGGGGGTGCGACGAACGTGATGCCGGATCTGGCGTTCACGATGAAGTCGAATCCGAAGATGAAGGTGATGCTGGCAGGCGGGTATTTTGACCTGGCGACGCCGTTTTTCGAGGGGATGTACGAGATGCATCATCTGCCGATGCCGGATAAGCTGCAGGCGAATATCAGCTATCACTACTATCCAAGCGGACACATGGTGTATGTGAATGAGACGGTGCTGAAGCAGTTCCACATGGATGTGGCGGCGTTTATCAAGGCTACGGAGGGCGGGCAGTAAGGATTACTTTCGGGGGCGACAGGCCGCGGGGCGGGGCTACAATGATTGAAATTGCAAGTGGAAGTGATTGATTTATGCCTAGCGTTGTTTTCCGTGTTTGGGCCTTTGCTTCGGTTGTTTTCCTGTTGTCCGGATGCGGTAGTAACTCAGTAGGAACGAACAGCGGCGGGGGGAGTGGCGGCAGTTCCACCACGGTCACCGTTAGCTTCACAGGCGCTACCCCCGCTGCTGTCGGCACCCAAATTGGCTCCGGCTCCTATGTTGCCGCCACACCCGCCAACACCATTACGCTAACTTTGCCGAGCGGAGTGGCAAACTTTGCGGTGGCCTATGTTTGCACTGAAACTTTTCCGCCGAGTGGGGCCGCGCCCTCGGTGGAATTCTTCCAGAATGTCGTCGAAGCAAGCGTGACTGACGGGACCAACCTGGTGGAGGCGTGTCAGTCCGCAACGACGACCAGCCCTACATTTGGGGCGCTGACGGGTTCGGTTGATGGGAGCGCCATATCCGGCGTGACGGACTACGGCATCTCCCAAGGAGGCGGCTTCACTGGGGTGAACCTGGGTTATTCTGGCCGCGGTTTTAGCGTTTCGGACCCTGTTGGGCCCCAAAGAGTACTGGTAACTGCCTACAATGCCATTTCCAGCCCGCCAGCACAGGTTGGAAGCATTAGCCTTCTCGCGGCCAGGAACTTCGACAATCAACCCGTTCCGGGAGCGCTGAACAATGGAAACACGGTTGTTTTGGGCCCAGCGGACGAAGCGACCTCGCAGACAATTACTTACAACAGCATTCCGTCCGGATTTGCGAGCAGCGCCGGTGCGGGGTACGGAACCGAAGCGGAGTTGGTGATGGGCAAGCTCTGGGGTGTAATCCTGGCGTTCCCCGCGACAACGCAGTATCCGGTCTTGCCCGCGGGCGCGACTGAGAGCGGGGACTACTACCTCATCAACACCTCTGCCGGAAATGGTGTGGAGACGATGATTATCAACAGAACTTCGACTTCTGGCGTTCCTGTTGTTTTTACTTTTCCTCCCGCATGGGGATATTCGGGGCCATCTCCCGCTGCGCTTCCTACCTTCAATGTTGACTACGCGGGATTCTCTGGCAGTAGTAGCTTGAACTATCAGATGGGATTTTATTGGGATGCCGGTGGGGCGCGCACGTTCTTCTATATTGCCGCGTCGGGGAATTATTTGAACGGGACGCGCTCCATCACTTTCCCTGATCTGACAGGTTTGCCAGGATTTTCTAAACCGACGACAGGAGCATATGTAGATTGGAACGCGGCCATCTCGCAGACTGTGAGTGGTTCGACGCCCTCGTCTCCGGCAAATGCGACGACAACGACGGTCTCGGAGGCTGGCATTTACGTTGTTCCCTGATCAGGGTAATGGCCAGCTGATCGAATCAGGTTGGGGCTAAGATCGCCGCATAGACCGCCGATCCGACCGGGTTTAATTCAAAGCCCCACATGGATGCGCGCATGTGGGGCTTTTTGTGTCTTACAGGAGGCTCGCGGCTATTGGGTGGGAGCGTTGGCGCGCCAGAGGCGGAGGGCTTCGTCGATCTGGCGGCTGACCTTGTCCATCTGCCGGCTGAGGTCGTCGTTGAGGATGTTCATCTGCCTCGACATTTGGGAGTTCTCTTCGATTTGCTTTCTGAATTCCGGGCTGTTGAGTTTGTCCATTTGAGCTTTCCATTCGGGGCTGGAAAACTTCGCCTGCATCTTCGCAGACTCCTCGGCCAGCTTCTGTGTCTTTTCCTTCCACTCGGGACTATTGAATTTGGTTTGCAGATCGGCCATCTGCTTTTTGAATTCGGGACTGTTGAACTTGTCCATCTGCGCCTTCCACTCAGGGCTGGAGAATTTTGCCTGAGCCTGGGCCATTTGCTGGTTCAGCTTTTCCATTTTTTCTTTGAACTCAGGGCTGTTCAACCGGGCTTGCATCTCGGCCAGGTGCTGGTTGAGTTCGGCATTGTTGATCTGGAATTGCTTTTCGCGGAGGGCTGAGTCGACCGTGGTTGCGATCTGTTGGTTCCATGCGCGGGTGGCTTCTCTGAGTTGTGTGCGGGCTTCGTCCATCTGCTGCTTGAACTCGGCGTTGTCGGTATCGGCGGCTTTACTGTTGGCGTCGGCGGACTTCGCTGCCAGGTCACCATAGTTGCGGGCGGCTTCATCGAGGCGCTTGCGAGCAAATTCCAACTGCTGGTTGGAGTCGGCGGTGATGGCCTTTGACTGAGCGCCGGTGGCTTTCGTTTCGGCGACCTTCTTTCTGGCTTCGGCGGTTGGGGCGGCTGAAGGCGCGGGTTGGGGCTGAGCCTGGGGCGGCGCGGGGGCGGGTTTCGGATCTGGCGCGGGAGTGGCGGAAACGCTGGACGACGTTGGTGCGGGCGCCTGAGCCAAGGTTGGGGTTACGTGGAAAAATGCGGGGGCGGCGAGGACTGCGAGTGTCATTGCGGCGCCGGCGGCTATCCGAAGTGCGCGGTTGCGGGCGCTGATGAGAGTGGTCGTCTTCGTCAGTTGCATAATGCGTTCCTCCAGGACTCCGTCGTTGAACATTCCTACCGCTTCGATCTGGGGTGACATTACCTGCATGGTGCGGGCGAGGCCTACGAGACAGCGTGCGTAGCTGAGCGGGGATTGCATTGCGGTTGCGGCCATTTCGTCGCAGACCATTTCTCGCGTCTGGCGGATGCGCTGCTGCACGGCGTGGGCGGCGGGGTGGTAGGCGATGGGGAGCGCGGCGATGCGGCAGAGGAGATTGGTGAGGTGATCGCGTCGGCGGAGGTGGGCGAGTTCGTGCAGCCAGACAGCTTCGATTTCGCGTGTGGGTTGGGTTGCGGGATGCGAGAGCCGTTCGGCGAAAGATTGAGGCAGGAGAAGCGCGGGACGGATTGCACCTACGACCATGGGACTGGTGGTATGGGTGGAGACCAGGACTTGTGGTCGGGAGACGGCGAAGAGTTCGCAGCAGAGGTCGAGTTGATCCGAGGCGGCATCGCTGAGATGGGCCGGGTTTGCCTGCGCGATGAGGCGGCGGGATGCCCACGCACTGCTGAGCAGACGCATTGCCATGAATGCGATGACCGCCAGGTAGAGGCCGATGAGCCCGTGGGTGGCGAGCGGAGTCAGGATCAACTGATGGAGTGGATGCCAGGCGGGTTTGGCGGGTGATTGGGGTTGTGGCTGATACGTGGGGATTGCGACCGGGGGTTGGTCGATGGGCTCTATGGACTGAATGTTGAGGGTCGATGTGGGGGCGAGCGTGTTGTCGGGGATGTCCTGTGTGAGTGGAGCGGCAGCGGGGGTTGGGATGATGGGCGTGGGGATGGCGCGATGGGTGAGCAGCGGCATGGTCAGCATCAGGGCGAGTGTGGCGAGCCAGATGCGATGTTGTGTGGATGGGCTGGGGCGGAGGGCGCGGAGGGTGAGCCACGCTCCGGCGGCTAGCAGCGGGATTTGCCAGATCGAATTCGCCAGATATTCCACGAGGAAACGTTCCATCAGGACTTCTCCTTTGTCTCTTTCTCGGCTGCGGCGACCATTGCGTTGAGGCGTTCGAGTTCTTTGGGGCCGATCTGGCGGGACTCGACCATGGAAAGGAGCAGGGCTTCGGGCGAGCCGCCAAACATGCGGAGGACGAGGTCCTGGACGGCGCTGCCGGTGGCGCGCTTGCGATCGACTGCGGCGCGGTAGCGGAAGGCACGACCCTGCTGCACGCGCTTGACCTTGCCCTTGCGGAGAAGGACGTTGAGCATGGTCTGCACGGTGTTGTAGGCGAGGTCGGCTTTGAGCTGCGGACGCACTTCGTTGACCGTGGATGGGCCGGCCTGCCAGAGCACCTGCATGATTTCGAGCTCCAGCGGGGTGAGGGTTTGTTTGGCGTTGCTGCGGGTGATGAGTCCCAAGATGCGCTCCTGCTCCTAAAACTTTAGGTATTAGTAATCCTGTGGCGGCGGGTTTGTCAACTAAGGCTTTAGGAGGTGGCACGGCGGCGCTGGAGCGGCTAGGATTGTGGGGTCGAAAGGAGCTTGAGGATGCAGGTTCGATTTGTGCGGATGGCGGTGGGATGTGGGTTGATGGCGGCGGGAATGGCCTGTGCGCAGACGACTCCGAAGAGCGCGCTGCTGGCGCTGTCGAAGCAGGATCGTACGCTGTCGATTATTGATCCGGCGACGTTGAAGGTGGTGGCTCGGGTGCCGGTGGGCGACGATCCGCATGAGGTAGTGGCATCGGCGGATGGGAAGACGGCTTATGTGTCGAACTACGGGTTTGGGGCGTTTCATACGCTGGCAGTGATCGACCTGGTGGGGCAGAAGCAGATGCCGTTTATCGATCTGGGCGCGTTGAAGGGGCCGCATGGGTTGGTGTTTGCCGAGGGCAAGGTCTTTTTTACGGCGGAGGCTGCGAAGGCGATTGGAAGCTACGATCCGGCCGCGGGCAAGATTGACTGGATCATGGGAACAGGGCAGGACCGGACTCACATGCTGTATGTGTTTCCCGACGGCAAGCGGATTTTGACGACGAATGTGAATTCGGCGACGGTGACGATTATGGAGAAGACGGAAGGACGCAGCGGGCCTCCGGGTGGTGGACCGGGGCCGGGTGGACCTCCTCCCGGTGGAGCGCGGCCGGGAGCGGGTGGGCCGATGGGGCCTCCGCCGGGAGTGCAGGGCGACAACTGGGAGTTGACGGTGATTCCGGTGGGGCATGGGTCGGAGGGCTTCGATGTCTCTCCGGATGGGAAGGAGGCGTGGGTGGCGAACGCGCAGGACGGCACGATTTCCGTAATTGATATTGCGCTGAAGAAGGTGGTGGCTACGCTGGAGGTGAATGTGCGTGGGGCGAATCGGCTGAAGTTTACGCCGGATGGAAGGCGCGTGCTGGTGACTCCGGGGTCGGCGCTGGTGGTGCTGGATGCGGCTACGAGGAAGGAAGTGAAGCGGTTGCCGGAGGTGCATGGTTCGGGAGGGATCCAGATGCAGCCGGATGGCAAGCGGGCGTATGTGGCTTGCGGGCAGGATGGCAAGGTTGCGGTGATTGACCTTGAAACGCTGGAGGCGGTTGGAAGTGTCGATGTGAGCGGGCCGGATGGATTGGCGTGGGCTGTTCGGCGGTAGGGCCAAGAACAAATCCCGTGCGGTGTGCGTATTGGGGATAGGACTGATGATGGGAAGAAGTTTGCCTGGAGGGTTCGTGATGAAGAAGTTGATGATGTTGGCGCTGTCTGTGGCCGCGGTGATGGGTGGGGTTGCGCGGGCGCAGGACGTGGTGGGCGATTGGCAGGGCTCGCTGAATCTGGGGGGCGGCAATCTGCGGATGGTGATGAAGGTTGCGAAGAGCGACAAGGGCGACTTGTCTGCGAAGTTGTACAACGCTGACAGGGGAACGCCGCCGATGAATGCCTCATCGGTTTCGCTGAGTGGGAATGCGTTCAAGCTTTCGGTGGAGCAGATGGGCGTGGTCTATCAAGGGAAGCTGAGCGCGGATGGAAAGACTATTGCGGGAGGATGGAGCCAGGGTGGGGCGGTGACGCCGCTGGACCTGGTGCGCGCGACGAAGGAGACGGCGTGGGAAATTCCTGCGGCTCCTGCGGCGGCGAAGCCTATGGCGGCGGATGCGAATCCGGGGTTTGAGGTGGCGACGATCAAACCGAATGTGTCGGGCGAAGCGAACCTGCGGCAGTTGACGATGGATGGGCGAAACTTTGTGCTGAAGAATGGGTCGCTGGATGACCTGATCGGGTTTGCGTACAACGTGCAGAAGAAGCAGATTGTGAACGGGCCAGATTGGGGGGATAAAGACCGGTACGACATTGGGGGAGTGCCGGATGTGGAAGGTGCGCCCAGCGTGGATCAGTTGAGGTTGATGGTGCGGAAGTTGCTGACGGAGCGCTTTGCGCTGAAGTTCCACGACGAAAAGCGGGAGATGCCGGCGTTTGTGCTGTCGGTGGAGAAGACGGGGCAGAAGCTGACGCCGTCGAACTCCACGAATTCGCTGCCGAATGTGGGGATGCGGGGCATGCCGAACGGATTAAGACTGGTTATGTCGAATGCGACGGTGCGGGACTTTACGAGCTTTCTGCAGATGATGGTGCTGGACCGGCCAGTGGTGGACCAGACGGGCATCGCGGGCAGGTATGACTTGACGGTGTCATTTATGCCGGATGATTCGCAGTTCAATGGGCGTCCGCCGCGGACGGCAGCGCAACTGGCGGAAGGGACGGAGGCGGCTCCTGATTTGTATGACGCGGTGGAGCAGCAGTTGGGCATGAAGCTGACGCAGGAGAAGGCTCCGGTGGATGTGGTTGCGATTGATCATGTGGAGAAGCCGTCGGCGAATTAGGATGGCTGTGATGTTTGGAGGCAGTTCGATGAAGAAGCTGGTGCTGTTGGTCGCGGTTGTCGGGATGATGCTTGGCGGAGCTGCATTTGGGCAGGACATAACCGGCGACTGGCAGGGCACGCTGAAGGTGGGCAAGGATCTGCGGATCATCATGCACATCTACAAGGGGACTAAGGACGGGCTGAGCGCGACGATGTACAGCATCGATCAGACGCCGCAGCCGATTGAGGCTTCGTCGGTGAAGGTGGATGGGGCAAGCGTTAAGATTGCGATCGATATGATTCAGGGCGGGTATGACGGCAAGCTGAGCGCTGACAACAAGCTGATGACTGGAACGTGGAAGCAGGGGCCGCAGTCGTTTCCGCTGGACCTGGTGAAGTCGACGCCGGAGACGGCTTGGGGAATTCCTGAGCCGCCTAAGCCCGAGGAGGCGATGGCGGAGAATGCTGACCCGTCGTTCGACGTGGCGACGATCAAGCCGAATAATTCCGGAGCGACGAGTCTGCAGCAGTTGACGATGATCAAGCGGGACTTCGTGGTGAAGAACGGATCGTTGGAGGACCTGATTGGATTTGCATATGACCTGCAGGTGAAGCAGATCTTCGGTGGGCCGGACTGGAGCACAAAGGACCGGTACGACATTGCGGCGGTTCCTGATACAGAAGGGCAGCCGAACATGATGCAGTCGCGGGGCATGGTGAGGAAGCTACTGGCGGATCGATTTGCGCTGAAGGTTCATAACGAGAAGCGGGAGATGCCGGCGTATGTGCTGACGGTTGGGAAGGGTGGTCAGAAACTTACGCTAAGTCAGATTAAGGGACAGTTGCCGGGGCTTAGCATGAGTCCGGGCAAGGGCGGGTTTACGTTGAACGTGATGAATGCGACGATGACTGACTTTACGGGGTTCCTGCAGATGCTGGTGCTGGACCGGCCGGTTGTGAATCAGACCACGATCGCAGGCAGGTACGATATGCACGTCACGTTTACGCCGGATCTTTCGATGTTCAACGGACGTGCGATGAAGCCGACGGTGGAGGAGGGAACCGAGCCTGCTCCGGATTTGTATGACGCGATGGAGCAGCAGTTGGGGCTGAAGTTGACGCAGGAGAAGACGGCTGTGGATGTGGTGGTGATCGATCATGTGGAGAAGCCGTCGGCGAATTAGGTAGTGCGTCACCGGGAGGGCTGTTTTCACATCTGATCGGTGCGGGAGGAGCACGACCCGGGGCTAAAGCCCAAAAAGTTATGTGTCACTTTACCGCGGGCTGAAGCCCGCTGCTACTCCGAAAGACGGTTGGTTGTGCCGGAGGATGTGCGATGAAGAAACTGATGCTCGGATTGATGGCAGTTGCGGCGATGTTTGGGGTAGGTGCGCGGGCGCAGGATGTGACCGGAGACTGGCAGGGCACGCTGCATGCGGGCAAGGACCTGCGGATCGTGTTCAAGATCACGAAGGATGACGGGAAGCTGAAGGCCGTGGGGTACAGCATCGACCAGGGCAGCCAGCCGATGAACGCTACCAATGTGAAGTTGGAAGGAACGGATTTCAAATTAGCGGTGCCGGGTGTGGGCGGGACGTTCCAGGGCACGCTGAGCGCGGATGGGAACACGATCAGCGGGACGTGGTCGCAGGGGCAGCCGCTTCCGCTGGTGCTGGTGCGCGCGACCAAGGAGACAGCGTGGGATATTCCGGCGCCTCCGGTGCCGCTGAAGCCGATGGCTGCGGATGCGAATCCTACGTTTGAAGTGGCGACGATCAAGCCGAGCGATCCGAATGTTCCCGGGAACTGGTTTCGCGTGAATGGACGAAACTTTACGACGCATAATATTTCGCTGGATGGGTTGATCAAATTTGCTTACGGAGTGCATGGGAAGCAGATATTGAATGGGCCGGACTGGATGGACCATGACACGTACGACATCGCAGCCGTGCCCGATGGGGAGGGGCAGCCGAGCGACAAGCAGTGGAAGGGAATGTTGCAGAAGCTGATTGCGGAACGATTCAAGATGACGTTCCACCAGGACAAGCGGGAGCTTGCGGTGTTTGCGCTGACGGTGAGCAAGGATGGCCCGAAGAATATGGCCGAGAATACAGGCGGCGGCTCATTGCCGGGGATGTTTTTCCGAGGAACTCCGGGCGGGATTATGCTGCCGGCGAACAATGCGACGATGAAGGATTTCACCGGGCTGCTGCAGGAGGTGGTTCTGGATAAGCCGGTGGTGGACCAGACGGGATTGAAGGGGCGGTACGACTTCACTTTGAAGTGGGCGCCGGATGATTCGCAGTTTGGCGGGCACGTGCCTCCGCCGAGCGACGCTGCGGATGCGCCGCCCAATCTTTTTACGGCGGTGCAGGAGCAGATTGGGTTGAAGATTGATTCGACGAAGGCGATGGTGGATGTGATGGTGGTGGATCACGTGGAAAAGCCGACGGCGAACTAGGGTTGGTGGCTGGAAAGCAAAATACAAATACGGAGATTCTGAGCCAAAAGCGGCTCAGAATGACGTGCGTTTTCGAGGGTCAATTCTGTAGTCGATTTCTTCGCGAGTGGCGGTGGCGCCTTCGGCCCAGAGGCCGGGGTCGATGTCGGGGAAGATGCCGTCGCGGTGTTCGATCTCGGCGAGGCGCGTGGTCATGTGCTCGTTGAGTTGCGCCGTCGTGCTACGAAGGCTTGCCAGATGGATTTGAGTTCGAGGAACTGGTCGTTGTGGGTGAGGAAGCGGGATCTCGGCGTAGTCGCGCGCGGCGCCGGTGGTGATGAGGAACTGCCAGTCGGAGGACTCGAGCAGGAGGAGTTCGCGGCAGAGTTGCTGCGCGATGCGTTTGCCTAGTTCGGAGTTGCGCCATTTGCCGGCGGTGCAGACTTCGCGGGCGTAGAGTTCGGCCGGGTAGATGTGGGTGTAGGTCCAGGAGGTGTCGGGGTTCATCCAGACCTGGTGGTTGCCTTCGGCTCCCCATGAGCCTTCGGGCATGGCGATGAAGCCGGCGCGGGGATAACGGTCGAGGTATTCGCTGCAGGTGATGGTGGCGATGCCGGTGGCGTGCTCGTGGAGGATGCGGCAGACGGCTTCGAGCCACATGGGACCTTCGAACCACCAGTGGCCGAAGAGTTCGGCGTCGAAGGGCGCGCAGAGGATGGGCGGGATTGCTTCGTTGAAGCTGGACTGGAGCGAGCTCGTAGACCAGCGAGACGAAGTGGCTGGCGTGCTCGCGGACGCGCTCGGCGGCTTCGTGCGGGTAGTAGACGAGTTTGTCGCGCCATGTCGACGGTGGCTGCCGGTGACCTGCCAGTAGCGATGGCCGCCGGGAAAGCGCTTCTTGTGGAAGTCGAGGTAGTTGGCGATCGCCGGGATAGCCGGTGTCTCCGGACCAGACCTGGAGGCCGGTGCGGGGATCGCGGGGAAAGACGGTGGTGGCGAAGCGCTTGTCGTAGGGGCCGTCGACGTAATAGGGCTGGTAGATGCTGCGGCGGGAATCGTGGGTCGGCCTGCTCGACGTGGGGCTCGTGGGGCACACGGACCTGTGGAGGTGCGTAAGGTGAGCGGGGCCTGTGGGACTTTCTTCGACGAGGTGGGTATCGACGAAGAAGTAGTCGATGTCGGATTCGGAGAGGGCTTGCTCGATGCCGATGCGGTCGAAGCCGGGGTGGGAGCCGTTGTTGCCGGCGGGTTGGACGGGGTAGATCCAGAAGCCGGCGGGACGATAGCCGCACTCGGGCGACCCAGATGCCGCGGGGCGGCTTGCCGAGGTGGCGGATGTGGGTGGCGACGGCGGTGCGGATCTGGGCGCGGACGCTCTCGTCGGTGCCGAGCAGCGGCAGGTAGCCGTGGGTGGCGCCGCAGGTGATGATCTCGATCAGGCCAGCGTCGTTGAAGTGGCGAAAGCCTTCGATGATGTCGCCGCCGAGGGCGTTGAAGTCGTCGAGCGCCGTGGTGAAGAAGCGGCTCCAGAAGCGGGCAGTCTCGGTGAGGTGAAGATCGCCGGACTGGATGAAGAAGGCCTCGTCCTCGCGCGCGGCGATGATCTTGCGGGTGAGGTAGCTGGGGAACTCGGCGATGAAGTAGGGGTGGGTGAGTTGCTCGAGCAGGATGGGCGAGAGATTGATGTTGAAGTTGGCGGGGACGCCGTCGCGCTCGAGATTGCCGAGGACGCGAAGCAGCGGGAGATAGGTTTCTGCGGCGGCTTCGTGCAGCCACTCGATGCCGTGCGGCCAGGTGCCGTGGTTGACCACGTAAGGCAGATGCGCGTGCAGAGTAAGGGCCAGATAGCCGGCTGGAGTGTCCGTTGCTTTCGTCAAGAGCGACCTCTATGTGCGTTTCGATCAACGCGATTAGGTGCTGATTGAGACTGAAAGAGTTGCCCGAACCCAGGCGAGCATGAGGACCGAAGGATTACTGTTGATCGCTGCGGCGTTCGAGTGTGGGGCCATCTCCGGAGGAGTTGCCGCCGCCGGAGGTGAGGTGGACGATGATGGGATCCGAGAGCTTGAAGCGGACGACACTCTCGGAGGGAATCTGGACCTGCTCGCCTCGCGTGACGCCGTTGGCGCCTGCGCCTACGCCGCCTCCTGCTGCTGCTCCGATTGCTGCGCCTTTGCCGCCGCCGAAGATTCCGCCGAGGATTGCTCCTACGGCTGCGCCGCCGCCGACCTTTTCGGCGGTATTCTTGCCACGGCCTTCACCTTGCTTGCTGTAGGGCTCGGTCGCAACCTGGATGCGTTCGCCGTGACGATCGATGGCGGAGAGCGAGATGGTGAGCAGGGAACTGCCCTTGAAGTGTGCGGCGTCCTGAGCCTCGTCGACGCGGCCGGTGACGGGTGTGCCCTGCGGCAGGACGACCATGCCTTCGAGGATGATGTCGGACGCGATAACGCCGGTGAACTTGTCGCCGGTCTGCGTGGTGGCGCTATCGAGAGTTTGAGTGATGCGGACGGGAAGGGCGGTTCCTGCGGGAAGTGTGATGTTGTGGATTACGGGAGCAGGCGGCGGTGGCGGAGGCGCCGGGGGTTGCACCTCGGCTTGCTGCTGGGGTTGGGGTTGCGGGGCTGGTTCGACCGCAATGCGCTCGACTGGAGCGGGCTGATACGGAGGTTGTTGGACTACGGGCGATGGCTTGCTGGGCTTGCTGGCTTTGATCGGCTTATTCGTTGGGGCAGGCATCGGGGCAGGCGGGGCTGCCGCGGCGTTGGTGGTTAACGATGGTGCCGACTGTACGACGAGGTTATTGACCACGGTCTTGATGCCTGTGATCTGGGCTACGTCGCCGCTGGCGATGGTTCGGGCGCTGTCGCTGGTGACAGTGCCGTTGAGTGTGACGATGCCGTTCTGAACGCTGGTTTGGATGCTTTGGCCGATGAGGTTCTGATCAGAGAAGAGCTTGGCCTGCACCTGCGTGTTCAGGGTGGCGTCGTCGGGAGCGGCCGGCGCGGCGCTCTTGCAACCGGCGAAGACCACGGCGAGCGAGAGCGAGATGACGCCGGTGCGCGCGCGGGAGAGGATCCGATCAACGTTCATTTGTTCCCTTTCGTGGCGGTGTTTCGGTGACTCAATATTACTTGCGCAGAAGCGTGGCGGAAGGTGAGGGCGCACGCGAAATCCGATATTCGAACCCGCCTTGTCGTGAGCGCTACCTGGGCGTGTGTGGACGACCGCCGGCGCCTGGTTATTTGACGCATTGGCGGAAAAAATGATCCGGAAGGTGGTATCGTTAGCTTCCCGAAGGAACGCGCGGCTTGCGACTGCTGTTCTGGCGCAACCTATGCGCGACCGACGGCATCCACCCGAAGGGACGGGTAGGAGGCAAGTTGTGAATCTGGATGACTTCGCGGACGTGCGTTACGGTCGCGATGGTGGTAGATTCCAGAAGAATTTGTATCGGCGACAAGACGAAGCGCTTTCGCCAAAACCGAAGGTTGAACAGGAGAAGACAATGGCTGAGAATGAAGGCGGAACGAGCGGGCTGGCATGGTTTCTGGCCGGACTTGGGATCGGCACTCTGGTAGGAGTGTTGTACGCGCCGAAGGCTGGCAAGGAGACACGTGAGGACCTGGCGAACGCAGCTCGCGACGCGCAGGCACGGGCCGCTGAGCTGGTAGAGCAAGGCAAGCAGAGGGCCAACGAGTATGTCGAGACCGGCAAGCAGTATGTCGAGCAGAGCAAGCAGAAGGCTGCGGAACTGGTCGAGCAGGGCAAGCAGCAGGCGAAGGAATCCATCGACAAGGGCCGCGAGTACTACGAGAAGGGCCGCACGCAATGGTCGCAGTATGTCGAAAAGGGCAAGGGCATGGTGAACGAGCAGCAGGCCAAGGTCGGTGCAGCTGCGGACGCGGCCAAGGACGCGTATGTAAACACCACGGTGGAAACACCTGTCTAACGCGTAGAAAAGGTGTAACCGGCCCGAGGCGGCGTCGAAATGCGGCGTCGCCTCGCGCACGTGAAAGTGTGAAGAGGCCGAAAGCCTACCTGAAAGAAGTGGAGAGCTTCGAATGGCGACGATGGGTTTCGCGATGTGGCTGCAGGACGCTGATTTGGCAAGCACAAATCACCTGATCATGATCTTTATTGGGCTGGTCGCAGTGGCGATGGCGGCGATGGCCATCGCGATGATTGTGGTGGCGGCGATCTCGGCTAAGGCGATTAAGGGGATGAATGCGACCGTGGCTGAGTTGAAGGGGAAGGTGCTTCCTCTGATCGACGTCGCGACGGACATCAGCAAGACCAGCCGGGCGATGATGCAGGACGCGGCTCCGAAGGTGAAGCACATTACGGAGAACCTGGTGACCGCAAGCGACACTCTGGCGGAGACAAGCAAGGCGGCGCGGACGGCTGTGGCAGCAGTTCGGCGGCACGATTTCCGATGTGAACACGCGGACGCAGCGTCAGGTAGCTCGTGTGGACGGCATGGTGACGGCGGCGCTGACCACGACGGCCGAAGTGGCTGAGGCGATTGGCAATGGGATTCGCGGGCCGGCACAGAAGATCGCGGCCGTGATGAGCCAGGCGAAGGCTGTGGCCGAGGGGCTGCTCTCGAAGATCAGGAACAGGGCTGAGACAGCGCCATCTGGACGCCAGAAGACGCCGGTGGATACGGTGCCAGAGCCGCCTCTTTACTGAGCCATTTGGCCAGCAGAGGAGCGAAATCTCCCGTAAAATGGGAGTGTGGCTTCTTCTGTCCTTGATGCATCCAGCGAAAACCGGGTAAGTGGGTCGGAGACGCGTTCGGCGCGGCCGACGATCGGCTTTGTGTCGCTGGGCTGCCCGAAGAATCTGGTGGATTCCGAGGTGATGATGGGGCTGCTCGACCGCGCGGGCGGCGAGTTGACGGCGCGGGCTGAGGACGCCGAAATACTGGTGGTGAATACGTGCAGCTTTATCGACTCGGCGAAGCAGGAGTCGGTGAACACGATTCTGGAGATGGTGCAGCACAAGGTCGCGAACGGCGGCAAGGCGCAGCGGCTGATTGTTGCCGGATGCTTGGTGGAGCGGTATCGCGACGAGATTCGGAAGAATATTCCTGAAGTCGATGCGGTTGTCGGAACGGGCGAGTTGGAGGCGATTCTGGAGGCTGCTGGTTTGAGCGCTCCGGTTGCGCCGGTAGAATCGAATTCTCCTTTCAACATTCTGGTGAGTCGAGCGCCGAGCGCGGTGCATCAGCACTCGCATCCGACTGAGGTTGGAGCGCAGCTTGAAGCGGAAGGTGCGAAGTCGTTTCGGGCTGAGGGCGATCTGCGCGAGCGGCAGGGAAGGTTCTCGCGGGAACATTGGGACGGCGCGACCGCGGCATTGCCGGAATATTTGTACAGCGATGAGACGCCGCGGATTCTGACTACGCCGCGAGCTTCGGCTTACATCAAGATTGCGGAGGGTTGCGATCATCCCTGCAGCTTCTGCATCATTCCGCAGTTGCGGGGGAAGTTCCGGTCGCGGCGGCTGGAATCGATTGTGGCTGAGGCGGAGAAACTGATTGCGCAGGGTGTGCGCGAGATTACGCTGATTGGGCAGGACACGACTTGCTACGGTGAAGATCTTGGGCTGAAGGATGGCTTGAGCGCGCTGCTGGAATCGCTGGCGGTTTTGCCGGGTTTGAAGTGGTTGCGGTTTCTTTATGCGTATCCGAATAAAGTGACGACGAGGCTGCTGGAGACGATTGCGCGGCACGAGAATATTGCGAAGTATCTGGATGTTCCGTTGCAACATGCGAGTCCGAGCGTGCTGAAGCGGATGAAGCGCGGCGGAACGCCTGAGGTTTTTCTTCGGCTGATTGAGAAGGCTCGTGCGACTGTTCCGGGAATTGTTTTGCGGACCAGCTTTATTGTTGGTTTTCCGGGCGAGACGGATGAAGACTTCAAGCAGCTCTGCGACTTTGTCGCGGCGGCGAAGATCGATTGGCTTGGTGTTTTCTCCTATTCCGATGAAGAAGGCGCGGAGGCTTTTGACATCGACGCGGAGTTGAAGGTACCGAAGCGAACGATTGAAGCTCGGCGGCGAAAGCTGATGAAGCTGCAACAGAAGATCAGCGCAAAGGCGAAGGCTGCGTGGATCGGGCGCGAAGTCGATGTGCTGGTCGAGGGCGAAAGCGACGAGACCGAACTGCTTTGGCAGGGACGGACGATGCTGCATGCTCCGGAGATCGACGGCAAGGTGCTGATCAACGATTTTGGTCCGCATGAGACGCTGGTGCCGGGAACGTTTTATCGCGCGGAGATTACCGAGTCGCACGATTATGACGTGGTGGCGCGGATTCTGGAGTAGTTCTCTTTATTTTTTGACCTCCGTGATCTTGCCTTCGGGACCGAAGGTGATGGGTTCGCTGCCGTCTGATGTGGTGACGGTGAAGCCGTCGGTGGTGACGTCGGCGTAGGCAATCTGCATGCCTTGTTTGGCTTCGATGTGGACGTTCTTCAGCACGATGTCGGTGATGGGCGATTCGGGAAGGCCTACGATTGCTCCGGCCCAGGCTCCGTTGATGCCTTTGACGTTTTCGATGCGGATGTTGTGGAAGTGCGGGGTGAGGCGCGTGACGGGCGCGGCTGCGACTGGTCCGCGCGGCATGACGCTGGGATAGTATTCGCTGATGGAGATGGAGGCCTTGGTGATGCCGTCCATGGTGATGTCCTTGAAGCACGATGTTGCTGACGTCGGCGCCACGGTCGCGGTTGGCCTTGATGCGGATGGCCTGATCGGTTCCTTTGAAGGTGACGCGCTCGACGCGGACGTTCTGTACGCCGCCGGAGATTTCGCTGCCGATGGAGACGCCGTGGCCGTGCTCGAAGGTGCAGTCGGTGATGGTGATGTTCTTGCTGGGATCGTCGGGGCCGGGCGAGTTGGGCTGGCCGCTCTTGATGGCGACATCGTCGTCGCCGGTGTCGGCGTAGACATGGTCGATGACGACGTTAGAGGAACTGAAGGGGTCGATCGCATCGGTGTTCGGCGAGGGAAGCGTCGCGGTGATGCGGACATTGCGGATGACCACGTCGTCGGAGTAGTAGGGGACGACCTGCCAGAAGGGCGAGTTCTTGACCGTGACGCCGATGAGCGAGACGTGCTTGCAGTGGTCCCAGACGACGAGGCGCGGGCGTGCGGCCTGGTGTGCCGGGACGCCGGAACTGGGAATGGCGGAGGGCGGGGCGCCGCGCATCATGTGCCACCAGGAGGCGCCGTTGCCGTCGATGGTGCCTTCGCCGGTGATGTTGACGTTCTCGGCGTTAACCGCGCTGACGAGAGCTTGATGGCCCTGCTCGCGGAATTCGGTGATGACGGGGTAGTCGTCATGGTCGGGCGAGCCGAGGAGCGTGGCGTCTTTGGCGAGGTGGAGCGTGATGCCGGACTTGAGCAGGATGGGCGCGCTGAGGTAGGTTCCGGCGGGGACTTCGACCGTGCCTCCGGACTTGTTGGCGGCGCAGGTGTCGATGGCTTTCTGGATGGCGGCGGTGTCCTTGGTTTTTCCGTCGCCGGTGGCGCCGAGTTTCCGAACGTCGCAGGTTTTGCCTGCGGCCAGCGCTGGGAGCGAACACAGACCTGCCAGTATCGTGGATGCTGCGAATAGGGCCGCGCTACGAATCTTCATTGCATCTCCTTATGCATCTTTGGGCTCGCGGCATATTACGCTGCAGGTCCTACCAATTGCCACTGACGGGTTAAGGGTTGGCGGTTAAGCCCACCCCCCCCGGGGGGGGTGGTATAGCTAAATTGTTTAGATGCTTATACTTAGCAAAATGACGAGCGGCAAATATAAGTATCTAAATGGGTTACAGGTAAATATTTGAAAAATAATGGGAAACGGTTCGGAGACGGCTAAAGCTTCCTCTACGATGATTTACCCACTATTTAAAGGATAGCAGCGTGGACACAACTGTTTTGCCTGGGGCATATTACTGTTACTAAATGGGTTATCCGGATTCCGCTTTGACATGGCAAATTGTGCCGATTTCTGGCGAACGATTTTCGTGGGGATGGTCAGCGGTCCTTGATGGCGGTGATTCGATTTGGGGTGCGGCAGGATGGGGTTGGGCGGTCGGATATTTTCAACATGATGTAGCCGTCGGGGTTTTTCTTGACCAGGAAGAAGCGGCTTGGGCCTTCGCCGTCGTCGGCTTTGAATTCGACCTCAGAGGTGAGGGGCGCGGTGCAGGCGCGGAAGCCAACGAAGTCGCCGCTGGCCTGGTTGTGCAGCTTGGCGTGGTCTTCGCTGAGTTGGGCGAGGTTGGTGGGGACGGACCAGCCCTGGGCGTCGCGCCAGGTTCTGCGGGTCCACTCGTCGACGAAGTTGACGGGGTTGAGGGCCACGGGTTCGATGCGGGTTACTTCGTCGCCTTCGACTTTGTAGGTCATCAGGCTGGGGGAGGAGAGCTGGCTTTCGTCGATGGAGGCGATGCTGAAGCGGAGTTGGAAGCTGTCGGCTTTGACACCTCGGAGGTAGGGGGCTGCGTCGTCGCAGATGTAACCGTTTTGCTCTTCGTGGAAGAGTTGGTAGAGCATGCCGAGCTGGTTCGGGCGAACGGCGTCGATATAGAGATTCTGCCAGCAGGACTGGGGCCACGGGTTGATGTGGGTTGCGACCATGAACCAGTCGCCCTTGGAGTCGGGTGGGGAGATTTTGTAATCGAATCCGAGGAAGGCGCCGGCGATGCTGTTGTAGGGCTTTGAGGTGAAGCTGATGACCGGTTGCCATTTGCCGCTGTTGGCGGGGGCGAAGATGTCGAGCTCAGCGTCTTCTCCGTAGGGGATGCCGAAGGTGGTGAGGACGGCGATGAGCTTGCGCTGGTCCGGAACGATTTTGACTTTGAGGGTGATGTCGCTGAGGTAGAGGCCGGCTTGTGGACCGCTGTCGTTCTGCGGTGGCTCGGGGCGCTTGTCGGGCGGAGGCGGGATGGCGACTGCGAGGCGCGTGTATAGATCGCTTTCGAGGGCCTGGGCGTCGGGGAACTGGCTGGGCTGGCAGAGGAAGTAATTGTTGAGCGCGTCGGAGAGACTGTTTTTGAATTGCTGGATTTGCTTGATGGCCTCGGGCGGGACGTCGGTGTTGAGGTCGGTTTCGGTGATCTTCAAGGCGGCGTCGCGGGCGGCACGCAGGTCGGCGGCGTTGTGATCGAAGGCGGACCAATCGCAGCGAGGCTGCGGCGGTTGGGCGGGCAGGCGCGGTGTTGCGCAGAGGAGAAGGGCGAGGGCCGGGAGATGGCGGAAGAATATGCGGGCGTTCGTCACGTTAGATATACGGGGAAGTATATGCGCGATTTAGTTTGGGGCAATGAGTGGAGATGCTGGCGGTTATTCTTATAGCTGACTGCAAATGCCAAGTACACAGACCCAGACTGCGCGGCGGGCGGGGATTCTCCGATCGATTGTTCGATGGGTTGTCGCTGGGGTGGTGGGCCTGTGGTTGCTGGCGGCGCTGACGCTGGTGGCTGCGCGGTGGGTCGATCCGCCGACGACTGCGGTGCATGTGGAGCGGCGGGTGGAGGCGTGGATTGGTGGCAAGCCTTACGTGGAGCGCTACACGTTTGTTCCGCTGGGGCAGATTTCTCCTGACTTTCAGCATGCGGTGATTGCGGCGGAGGATGCGCGCTTTTATGAACACAACGGGTTCGACTGGCATGCGATGGAGCTTGCGGCTGAGAACGATGTGGAGGGCGGCAAGATGCGCGGCGGATCGACAATTACACAGCAACTGGTGAAGAATTTGTTCTTCGGGACGGGGCGATCGCTTCTGAGAAAGGGAGCGGAGTTTACGCTGGTTCCGGTGGCGGAGCTGGTTCTGGGCAAGCGGCGGATTCTGGAGCTGTATCTGAATGTGGTGGAGTGGGGGCCGGGCGTTTATGGCGCGGAGGCGGCCAGCCGGTACTACTTCAAGACCGGCGCGCGGAATGTGGGACGGCAACAGGCGGCGGAGTTGGCGGCGATTCTGCCTGCTCCGCTGAAGCGGCGGCCGGAGCGGATGGGGAAGTATAGCGGGATTATCTTGGAGCGGATGGGGCAGGTGGGGTGGTAATTGTGGGTCCGGAATCCCACATCTCAGAAGCGGGATGTGAGACACCAGGCGGGAGTGGGGCCGAGGGAAGTGGTGACAACCCACTCATGACGATGGGACTGTCATGAATGGGGCACCCGGGGTAGCTGCCCCACGAATCAGGTTTCATAAGTGGAATACTCGGCGAACTTTTATGCAAAGCAGAGGTAAATCTTGTTGAAATGCTGAAAGCAAGGGTATTATGCCGCATGCCTTGCCAATCCTCTTGTGCCCCACGGTTCAGCGGAATTGTGGGTTCCTCGAAAGCTGCGTTTGCGCTTCGTCTAACGCTCGCCATTGCTGCGGGCTTTGCGTCAGTTGGGTTTTCCGGTTGCGGTGGGGCTTTTACCTCGGTCCCTGGTGCTGCTGTCAGCGCTGAAGCGATCAGCGGCAAGGTGCATGGTGGCCAGCAGGCGATTGCTGGGGCTACCGTGTCTTTGATCGTCCCGGGTACTACGGGCTACGGCAGCGCAGGCAGCGTGCTGGTGTCGACAACCTCGGATGCCAACGGACTGTTCACGCTGCCACGGCCATTTACTTGTCCGGCGAATAGTGGGCTGGTCTATATTCTTGCGACGGGCGGGAATGCGGGCGCGGGGACTAACTCGAATATCGCTGTGGCGGCGGTGGTTGGAGCTTGCAGTGCGCTGACTTCGTCGATGTTTATCAATGTGAATGAAGTGACGACGATTGCCGCGGCGTATGCGCTGGCGCCGTTCGCCAAGGTTACGGCGGGAAGCACGGCGATTGGGACTTCGGCGACCAATCTGCAGGGGTTTTATAACGCTGCAGGACCGGCGGGCAATCTGGCGAATATTGCGACGGGCGCGGCACGCGTGAGCGGCGAGCTTGCCGGCATTGTTCCGCCTACGGCTGAGATCAATACGCTGGCGGACATCATTGCGGCCTGTATCAATCAGGGAACTGCGAGTGCACCGGCTGGGACCTGCTCGACTCTTTTGACGGCGGCGACTCCGTCTGGCGGGGTTGCCCCTGGGGACACATTTCAAGCTGCGCTCGACATTGCGCTGAATCCGGCCAACAATACGGCGACGCTGTTCGGATTGGTGACTGGCGTGGCGCCGTTTCAGTCTGCGCTGGGTTCGGCGCCGCCTGACTTTTCAGTGGCGCTTGGATTCAATGGGGGAGGCATCACACTGGGCGGCGGTACGATTGGGATCGCCATCGATGCGGCCGGCAATGCGTGGATCGTCACAGGCGTACAGAACGCAAACGTCCATTCGCTGACTGAGATATCGCCTGCCGGGGTCTACCTTTCCGGTTCGACGGTTGCCAATGGGACGGGCTACGACTCCACGATTCTCAATATTCCGGTTGGTATCAGTATCGATCCAAGTGGCAATATCTTTGTGGCGAACAACGGCGCGAACAATGTGCAGAAGTTTAACAGCGACGGCACGTTTAATTCGACTTTTACGGCGCTGTCTTTGAGTGGGCCAAATGGGATTGCCAACGATGCGGCGGGGAATGTCTGGGTTGCAGACTTCAGTAACTCTACGAATCACGTTACGGAGATCACGGCGGCGGGGGTTGAGCCGAGCCACAGCCCGTTTGCCACGGGGAACGGCGGCGTCGATATCGCGGCGGGCCCGCTTGCGATCTGGGAGACGGATTATGGGAGCGGCCTGGTGAGCCGTATCGATCTGACCAGCTTCGCGGTGACCAACATCAACATTGGCGGCAGCTCCGGCGGGGTTGCGATCGATCACTCGAACAACGCGTGGATTGCGGTGACGGGCAACGGCAACGTTTTTGAGATCAACAACGCGGGCACGATTCTTTCGCCGTTTGGAGGGTACGTTTATCCCAATGGCAGCGTGCAGAACATCACTGTGGATGGCCTGGGCAATGTGTTCGCGGGCGGATATCTGGGCAACAGTTCCATGGGTGGACTGGTCGAGTTCTCGAATACCGGAGTTTTGTTGTCGCCTGGCAATGGGTTCAGCGGGTCAAACTTTATTCCGGTGGTGCCGCAACCGCCTGAGGGGATCCATGTCGACGGGTCAGGCAACGTGTGGATTGCCGGAGGGAATAATGGCACGTCGCTGCCGAATTATGTTGCGGAGGTTATCGGGATTGCGGCTCCTGTGGTGACGCCGCGGGCTTTGGCGGTGGCTAATAATACGCTTGGGGTTCGGCCGTAGGCGACGTCGAACGCTAATCCCGGGCAACGGTCAGGGTTAGGCCTTGGATCGCGCGGACCGTGACCTGGGTGCCGGCGGGGATGGGGGCGGTGTTGGGCGGGAGGGTGGCTTGCCAGATTTCGCCGCGGACTTCTACCTGGCCTGTGGGGGCCGGAGCTGCGGTCATGGCGATGGCGGGGTGGCCTAGCATGGCGTCGGCTCCGGTAAGGCGCTTGGCGCGGCGGGCTTTGAAGGCGATCCAGGCGAGGCCGAAGGTGATGATGCCGAAGCCGATGCCTGCTCCGGCGGCTACCGAGTAGTGGACGCGGAGGTCGGGGGTGGGGCCGTTGACGAGCGTGGCGAGTCCGAAGACGAGGCAGATGACGCCGACGATGCCGAGGACTCCGTGGCTGGCGAATTTGGCTTCGAGGACCATGAGGGCGAGCGCGGCGAAGAGCAGCAGGACGGCCGTGTGCTGGATGGGTAGCAGGTTGAGGCCGAAGATGGCGAGGAGGACCATGAGCGTGCCGAGTGCGCCGGGAACGATGGTGCCGGGACGTTGAATTCGAGGTAGATGAGGAGGCCGCCGATCATGAGCATGAGGACGTCGAGGTCGGGGCTGGTGAGGCGGGTGAGGAGGCGCTCGCGGGTGGAGGGCGGGAGGGGGACGATTTGGGCGTTGGTGAGGTGGAGGGTTTCGGATGGCGCCGTGGAAGCGCTTGATGGTGCGGCCGTCGAGGGCTCCGATGAGGGCGTTGTCGTCGGTGGCTACGAGATCGATGAGGTGGAGTTTGAGGGCCTCGGATTCGCTGAGTAGGACTTGGAGTTGCGGACGGCGTCTTCGGCGGCGGCGGAGTCGCGGCCGCGGACGGTGGTGTAGGAGCGGAGGAAGGCTGCGGCGTCGTTCTCAATTTTCTCCTTGAGGACGGGGTCCATGGTCTGGCCTTCGAGGATGGGGTGGGCGGCTCCGGCTTCGGTGCCGGGGGCCATCGCCGCAATATCTGCAGCCTCGAGGAGGAAGAAGCCGGCGGAACCGGCGCGACTGCCGGAGGGCTCGATGAAGATGATGACGGGGACGGATGAGGCTTCGATGTCGGCGACCATCTCGCGGGTGGAGTCGAGCAGGCCGCCGGGGGTGCCCATGGAGACGAGGACCGCGGAGGCATGGCGGGCGGCGGCTTCGTCGAGGCCGCGCTTGAGGTACTCGGCGGTGATGGGCTGGATGGTGTCGTGGATGGTGAGTTTGAGGACGAGCGGCGCGGCGTGGGCGGGGAGAGGTGGGAATGGAGACGGTGAGGAGGAGAACAAAGACGAGCATGTACGAGCGGTTTACATCCCACCCGTCGCGATGAAGCCTCGACGGATGGGGCACCCGGGCGTTTGGGGCGGTACGGAACACGGGACACCTCAGCGGGACTAAACACCGCGAGTTAACGATACTGCGGAATGAGTCGGGGCGCAGGAAAGATCGGATTGCACGTAACCCCATGGTCGACGCGATGAAGCAGCGTCGAACATGGGGCACCCGAGTTTGTGTCAGGGGAGGGATTGGCCGCGGGATTGGAGGGCGGTTTTCATGCCCAGGGCGGCGGAGTTGGCGGGCTCGAGTTTGAGGGCGGCGGTCACGTTGGTGGCGGAGGCGTCGAGTTGGTTGGCCTGCAGGTCGAGGCGGGCGAGGACGAGGTAGGCGGCTACGTTGGGCTGGAGCTTGATGGAGGTCTGGGCTTCGGCGCGGGCGTCGTCGGAGGAGCCGCTGCGCTCGCGGACCTGGGCAAGGCCGGCGTGGGCGGCAGCATTGTTGGGATCGGCGGCGAGGGCGGAGTGGAACTGTGTTCGGCTTCGGGGATGAGGCCCTGGGCGAGGTACTGGATGCCGAGTTGGCTGTATTGCGAGGCGCGTTCGGCGGGCGGGAGCGCGGACATCTGGATGGCGCGCATCTGGTCGAGTTGGAAGGCGACCTGGCGGAAGGAGGCTTCAGACCAGGTGCGGCGGATGCGGGTGGTGGGCTGGAAGCCGTCTGCGGCGATGATGGACTTCAGGTTGGTTGTCGATCCGTGGGTGGACTCAAGGCGGGCGAGGAGTTCGGTGGCTTCGGGGTCGTCGGAGTGGAGCTTGAGGGCGGCCTGAACTTCGCGAGTGGCTCCGGCGATGTCGCTGTGGCCGAGGAGGGCGACGGCGAGGTTGAAGTGGTAGTCGGCGTCGTTGGGATCGGCGGCTACGACTTGCTGGAAGAGCGGCACGGCGTCCTTGCCTTGACGGCTTTCGGCGACGCCCTGGTCGTTGACGACTTCGGGCAGCGGGAGGCGGCTGGCGACGAAGGCGAAGGCCTGGGCGGCTTCGGCATATTTGGCGATGTTGAAGCGGGCGAGGCCGCGATAGAAGCCGGCTTCGAGCGCGACGCGGTCGGTGGTGGGAACCTTGGCGAGGGTGGCGGCGGCCTCTTCAAACTGGCTGGCAGCGTACTGTTCCTTGCCGAGGGCGAGGAGTGCGGCGGTGTAGTCGGGGGTTTCGGCGACGGCGGCCTGGAGGCGCTTGAGGCGCTCGTCGGAGGTGGGTGCGGAGGTGCCGCGGATGTAGTCCTCAAAGGAACTGAGGCGGACGCCGCCGGCTGCGGAGAGGAATGTCTGCTCGGCTACGGCGAAGTGCGGGTCCATACGCTGGGCGACCTTCCAGGCGATGGCGTTTTCGACGTCGAAGAGGCGGGAGAGGTCGTTGGACTCGGTGATGGGCGGTGACATGCGGAGCTGGTTAACTTCGAGGACCTGAGCCTGGGCTTGAATGCGGCCGTTCTCTACGTTGAAGCTGCCGACGATGACGAAGTCCGCGTCGAGGGTTTGCGCGATGCGGATGGTGGTGGCGCGGCTGGGGCGGAAGCCGGAGGGAAGGCCCAGATGTTCGAGCGCATACTCGCGGTCGTCGCGGCCGATGGTGAGGAAGCCAACGGAGTTGAGGCGCTGGCCGAGCGTGTAGGGGAAGGAGTCGCCGATCCATCCCAGGGCTGACTGGCCGGAGCGATTGTCGAAGGGGAGGACGAGGACAAGACGGCCTCCGGGCTGGCGGATGTCGGCGGCGGAATCTGGGCTGGCGGAGTCGGATGGGGACTGGGCCGGGGCCTGGATTGGTATTAATGCTGCCAGCAGGAGTGCGAGGGGAAGGAGCCGGCGGAATGGGCTGGGGGAAGTTCTAACCACGATTGGACGATTATAGAAGGCTGGCGGCGGTAGGTGTTGGATCGGCTGGATTTGAGCGAATGTGACGCAGCTCACAATCGATGGTGTCTTGGGTCACAGTGTTCTGAACGGGGCGATGTCACACTACTGATCTATGTCGCAGGCTGAGAAAAATCCGATTTATTGGTCATTTTCTGGGCCGGATTCGTGGAGAATGTCCGTGCCCCAAGTTTCGTCCGCATTTGTTGCCGATCCCGAATTGGTTCAGGAGTTAGAGAAACGGGCAACGCCAGTTGCGCTGGGCGCGGACAGGGTTCTGTTTCACCAGGGCGAGGAGCCGAAAGGCGTTTATATCCTACTGAAGGGTATGGCGAAGTTGACCAGCAAGTCCGACGGCGATGCGATTCTGGCGGTGAAGGCCGGCATAGGCTCGCTGCTTGGGGTGCCTGCGGTGGTGGGGGGAAAGCCTTACTCGCTGACTGCTGAAGCTTTGGATGGCGCGGAGTTGAGTGTGTTGAGCTGCGAAGAGTTTGTCCATCTGATGCATACGGAGCCGGCTCTGTCGTTCCGCGTGTTGCAAGTGCTTGCGGAAGAGGTACGCTTCGCGCGCGAGTCAATCTCGCATCTGTAGCGCTGGTGTTGAATCCTGGTTGGCGAAGTTTGTAACCTAACTCGGCATTTTTCAGGTTATGTCGGATAGGCGACAGACTTGGGTAAAGACAACAATCTATAGGTCTACCAGCGATGCGATGTATTTGGCGCGATCGTGAGGTGTCTTATGCCTGTGACCGTGGTGCTTGCGATTGGGTTCGATCCTTGGGTGTTTGAGTCGCAGAGGGCGGTGTGGCAGTCCGCCGGGCACTTTGTTTCGCCTACGGGGGATGTAAACGAGGCGATCAGTCATTTCAGGGATGGCGATTTCGATGCGGTTTTGCTGGGCGGGTCTCTTCCGCCGGCGAGCAGAGAACGAATCATTTCGCTGATCCGATCCTCGGGTTCGAGTGTTCCTGTGCTCTGCGCTAGCGAGCCCTCGGGCAATTGTCAGGCCTGCGAGTTCGCCGCGGGCAAGAGTGAGCCCGAGGCCCTGATGCAGAAGATCAAGGAATTGCTGGCTGATCCACTGAGAAAACCTGCGACGAACGTGACTGCCGGAGAGGGTGCCAATTCTCAAGTGCCTGAGCGTTTCCGCGCTGTGCCAATCAGCCGAAGCGGAGTGAAACGCCGGAGCAAGCGCGCGAGCCAGTTTGAAATCGGAATAGAACGGCAGGCGCAGTCTGGACTGGCGGGCAATGCGTGCTTCACGATTTGCTTCAAAGCGGGGAACCAGGCGAGCCGTCATGTGGGAGGCGCGATGGAACTACATGCGGGTCCGCCGGGACCGACGGCGATTTAGCGCTGGGTGAGGCTGGCGTTTACGATGCGGGGGAAGCGCAGGATGGCGACCCACTCGCCGCGGATGTGATCCTGCCAGACGAGCTGGCCGTGGAGGATGGCGGCGGCTTCTGAGGGACGGACATCTTCGTGGAAGTCGAAGTAGCGGGTGTCGGTGGCCTGGTTGTGGGCGGCGATGTTGAGGCTGCCGTGCGGGGGCGCCCACTTGGTGGAGAAGATGAGCGCGGTGTCATAGTCTCCGGGGTCGGCTGCGGCTTTTTCCATCTCGGCCATGGTGAAGTTTGGGACGGAGAAGGCTTTGATGGGGAATTTGGTGTAGCCGAGTTCGGGGCGCTGGAGTTCGGAGTAGGCGGGCCACGCGGTGAGGACGGTGGCGTGGGGCCACTTCTGCGCGATGATTGCGATGGCGCGCTGGTGGAGGACGACCATGTCGCGGTAGGTGAGGTTGTCCTCGGGGGCGAAGGCGTAAGGCGGGTTGATCCAGATGCCGCATAGGAAAGCCACGGCGCTGAGGGCAGCGAGCCATTGCCAGCGATGAAAGCGGAGTTGGAACTCGGCTACGCAGACGAGCAGGACCAGCGGGTACATGGGGAGCAGATAGCGGGTGAGGAGCGCTCCGCCCAGGACCGAGAAGGCGACCCAGTTGGCGATGAGAATGACGGCGATGGCGTTGAGGATGGGGCGGGGAAGGCGCATGCGCGTTGCGATGGCGGGCATCATGATCGCAGCGAGGGCGCAGGTTACCGGCACGAACATGTTCATGTGCAGGGTGAGGTGCAGGAGCCGGTGATAGAGGCAGAGCGCGATGCGATGCGCGCCGAGATTGGCGGTGGCGTTGTAGCGGAGGAACTCCGGGTTGCCGAAGACGAAGCCGGTGTGGTGGTAGTGGTAGGCGTACCACGCGGCCAGCGGCAGGATAGGGGAGAGGAGTGCGGCGATCCAGGTAACATGCTGGCGGAGTTTGCGGTCGCAGAGGTAGAGGATGAATTCCCATAGAGCCAGGGCGGCGGGTGTGATGATCGCGGTTTCTTTGGAGAGGGCGGCGAGCGAAAAGAGGATGGCGGTGAGGATTTGGGGGCGAGTAGAAGCCCACATCTCAGAAGCGAGATGTGGGGCGCCCGGATTGTCCGTCAGGTAGAAGTTGAAGGCCCAGAGGGTGAAGGCGGCGGCGAAGATGTCGGCGTGGGCGAGGGTGCTCTGCGCGAACCAGACGGGGTAGAGAGCGGTGAGGAGGGTGGTCGCGACCGCGGCGGGGGTGCCGAGCAGGTTGCGGGCCAGGCGATAGACGGCGAGCAGCGCAGCGGCCGCGACCATGCAGATGAAGGTGCGTGTGCCGCTGGGGACGAAGCCGGACAGGTGCCACCATCCGGCGAGCAGGATGGAAGGCAGCGGTGGATGTGCGTTGGACGCAGTGGTAATGGGGATGAGCGAGCCGGTGCGGAAGAAGTCCCACGCGGCGGGGATGTAGTAGCCACCTTCGTCCCAGAAATACGGCAGGCGGAGCAGAGTGAGATGCGCGAAGTAGACGGCCGCGAAGAAGATGGGATAGAGCATCCACAGCGGCGTGACAGGACGCGGTTGGGTTGGGGGGACTCGATGGCTGGAGCTGGGGGACACGCTTAGTGGACGGGACCGCCGGGCGGTCCGAACTGCGGCTCGAGCGCGAGGGTGCCGAAGGTCTGCTCGTACTGGGCGATGTTGTGGCCGAGGACGTTCATCAAAGCCTTGGCCTGTTGCGGACTGAGATAGATGCCCTGAAAGTTTTCGACCTTTACCTCGTCGGCTGAGTCCTGGTGCATGGTTCCGAAGACGAGGAAGAAGTCCCAGACGCTCATCCGGACCTGCACGCTGTTGGCGTAGCTGTCGCGGTATTGGTCGGAGTGAACTGTGGTGACTGTGGGTGGATCCGATTGCTTGGGCTGGGTCATATGGTCTTTCAAACTGCGCGCTGGTGAGGAGGTGGTGCGGGAGAGGGGACTTGAACCCCTACGCCTTGCGGCGCCAGATCCTAAGTCTGGTGCGTCTGCCAATTTCGCCACTCCCGCAATCTAAATTGTGTCGATCTCGATCCATCGAAGTTGGGATGCCTGATGGATTGAAGTCCGGGCGTAGGTTTGGCGGACCCTCGCCTTCATGTGTATTGTACTGTGTCCAATGTTCTTACCTCCAGATGGCGACGCTTTCTGCACGGGAAGGCTAGCGTACACTTTCGGGAAGACTATGATGGCGAACGAACAAAACCCTGAAGGTATAGCAAGGAGTCTCCGGAAGTTGCGACCACGCGGCATCGGGCTTCGCTCATTCCTGTTGTTGATTTTCTTTGCGACGACTGTCGCGGGTTGGGGCGCTACGCAAGCAACGGAACCTGCCCTCGAAGAGACACCGGCAACAACGCCAACCGCGGCCGTCGTTCCCCCAGACTCACTCGGGCGGGATACTCCGCGGGGTACTGTGCTGGGTTTTCTGGCTGCGGTGCAGGATCACAATTACGAACGATCCGGGCGATATCTTGAAACTGAGACGGTCGACAATCCCGAGGAGCTATCGGGTCAACTAGCAAACATTTTGAATAACTCACGGTTGCGCGACCTGAGCGAACTTCCAGATGGGAGTTCCCAGGCTGGCGTGCCGCGTGATATCGAGCGAGTTCAGACGGTTGCGATGGGCAGCGATTCGCTGAACATTGAATTGCGTCGGGTGACTCGCGATCAGCACCAGGTGTGGCTGTTTTCAGCGCAAACGATAGAGGGAGTTCCCGCTGCGTATGCGTACTTGAGGGAGTCGTCTTTCGAGCGAAGCCTGCCGTCGTTCCTGACAAAGCCATTGTGGCTTCTGATCCCTGCATGGAAGTACATCGCCCTTGCGCTTGGGTTCGTTCTTGCTTTTGCGCTTGTCTATGCGATTCGGCTACCGCTGAGGCGCATGTTGATACGGGTCTTTCCGGGACAGTCTGAAGCCCACGGAGAGCGGCTGGTCAAGCGAATAGCCAGACCGATTGGAATTCTTGTCTGGCTATTGTTGACCGAGTTGATGGTATTGGCATTTGCGCTGCCACTGCTCGCTCGTGAGCTATGGCATGGGATTTTGTCGAAGATTGGCGTTGCCGTCATTGTGTGGGTGTTTCTGGCGGCAATCAACGTTGCCGCGCTGGCCTATCGATGGAAGATGGAAGAACATGGGACGGCAGATGTAACAGCAGTCGTTCGACTGGGACAACGCGCAGTTAACCTACTGTGTATTTTTCTGGGGATCGTGGTTGTCTTGCGCACCGTCGGTTACGACGTTACGGCGATGTTGGCGGGGTTGGGCGTTGGCGGCCTCGCACTCGCGTTCGCGGCGCAAAAGACACTGGAGAATGTATTTGGGGGGATATCTGTAATCCTCGATAAGCCGATCCGGGTTGGAGACGACGTTCTCGTCGGCGAAAAAGTGGGCAAGGTGGTTGACATAGGTTTGCGTTCGACGAAGTTTCGAACGTTAGACCGGACGATTATGACCGTGCCGAACGGTCAACTCTCGACGATGACGCTGGAGAACCTGTCGATGCGGGACATGATGTGGTTCCATCACGTCTTGAGTGTGCGAGTGAACGGCGGCGCGCGGGATATTGAAACGTTGCTGGAGGCGCTGAGGGCACTGCTGGCCGGCGATGCGGCGGTCAATCCTCCGACACAACGGGTTCGATTGATCGGTCTCGATGCGCAGTCATGTTCCATTGAGATGTTCTGCCATATCAAGACGCGGGTATCGAACGATTTCCTGAAGACTCAAGAGTCATTGTTGCTTCGCAGCTATTCGATTATTGAGGCGCACGGAGCGTGCCTCGCGTCTCCGGTGAAGAGTATCCAAGTGACCCAGAGCAACAGGGAAGACGTGGCTGCGTCCGGACCGGTCAGCGGAACAGGGCCGGAAAAATGATGGACGGGGTTGGCGTCTCGGGTCAGGCAAATTGCTGATATTGCCGGGCTAACGGCACACGGGGCGGCGCTCAAAAGTGGTAGAGAAGTGGGTTTGTGAGCGCAAGAGCTTGCATACCGACCAGAAACGATACTATCTAACCCTTTGAAAAATATGGAGACACTTTGGCCCTTTAAGTGCAATTATTGGGTCGACATCAAGCGGATATCAGAGGCAGGCGTTACGGGTCTGTTTCGCGGAACAGAATTGGGAAGGCTCTCCACTTCTGAATTCTCGGTATGGCTGTCGCTTCGTGTTTGTTGTTCATTTGGGCCCTGTAGAAATGGCGTTCATAAATGGATAGCCGCTGAAGAGCGGCCCCGGAGGAGTCAAGATGCAAGTGATTTCGAGATTCAATCGAACTGTTGGCATTGCAGCAATGGTGCTACCGCTGTTTGGCGTTGCAACAACCCGTGTCGCGATGGCGGAGGCTTTTGGCTATACCGGCTCGGAAACGACATACACGATCACAACTACCGGTACTTACTACATTCTGGCGGGCGGCGCGCAGGGTGGCTCGGGCGCGCAGAACCCAGGCGGCGCAGGCACGGAGATCGAAGGATCGGCGTTCCTAACGGCCGGAACTCAGCTCGATATCGTGGTTGGTGGATCAGGGCTGACTGGAGACTTCGGCACGATTTGGGGCGGCGGCGGCGGTGGCGGCTCGTTCGTCTGGATCAATGGATCCACGACTCCGCTTCTGATCGCGGGTGGTGGCGGTGGCGCTGGTTATGACGGCGCCGGTGGCATTGCGTCGACGTTTTACACCACGGATGGTGCGGCTGGCTCAGGCGTCGGAGGCGGCGCGGGCGGCACTGGCGGCGCGGGCGGAGCAGGCGGCACCGGCGACAGCGGTCTCTACAACGGCGGCGGTGGCGCTGGCTGGTATAGCGCTGGCGGTAATGGCGAGGGCAGCGGCCCATTCGCCGGTACAGGCGGATCGGGTAACGGCGGCGGCGAGCTTTCTGCTTTTGCTGGTGGCCAGGGCGGCGGTGACGATCCGGTCAACGGTCCGTTTGCCAACGGCGGATTCGGCGGCGGCGGCGGCGGCGGCTGGCAGGGCGGCGGTGGCGGCGGCGGATACTCGGGCGGCGGCGGCGGCGATGGCCTGAACCCCGGTTTCCCCGGCGGTGCAGGCGGTTCCTATCTGGACGCAAGCCTTACTGGAGCTGGCTTCGTGAGTGGCGACAACCAGGCTGACGGATTCGTGGACATCGATACGAATGTGATCCCGATTGGCCCTGCTCCTGAGCCTGGCACGATGACACTGCTGCTGACTGGAGTTTCGGCGCTGGGAGTGGTTCGGCGTCGCGCGATCAAGGCGATCGTCTCGCGCTCCTAAACAGCAAGCACTTTAGAGGGCCTTGCGGATGTTGTTATCCGCAAGGCCCTTTGTGTTTTCGATGGCTATCGCAAAATTGAGCTAGTGCGTTGACGGAACTGGTCGGCCGCGGAGGATGGTTTGCCGCAGGGTTCCTTCGGCGGAGAAGACGTTGAAGTTCGCGGGCTGGCCTGCGGCGATATGGGTGAGGTGGTCGAGGCCGAGCATGCGGGCTGGGTTGCGGCCGGCGAGATGCGTGGCGGTGGCGAGGCTTGCGCCGGTGAAGCGCTGGAGGTTGGCGACGGCGCGGTCCATGGTGAGGACAGAGCCGGCGAGGGTCTCGAGGCCGTTGGCGAGGTCGGCTGCGAGTTGGCAGCGGCCGTTGGAGACGGTGACTTCGAGTTCGCCGAGCATGTAGTTGCCGTCGGGCTTGCCGGTGGCGGAGATGCCGTCGGTGACGAGGATGGCACGATCTTCGCCCTTGGATCGGAGCCAGAGGCGGACGAACTCGGGGGCGACATGGATGCCGTCGCAGATGAGTTCCGCGTAGAGACGGTCGGAGTCGAGGACGACGCCTGCGATGCCGGGCTCGCGATGGTCGAGCGTGCGCATGGCGTTGAAGGTGTGGGTCGCGCTGTGTGCGCCGGCGTCGATGGCGGCGCGGGTCTGCTCGGCAGTGGCGTTGGAGTGGCCGATGCTGACATGTGTGCCTGATTTGGTTGCGTATTCGATGAGGTCAAGCGCACCGGGGGTTTCCGGGGCGATGGTGAGCAGGCGGATGTGGCCGCGCGCGGCTTGCTGCATCCTTTCGAAGAGCGGAATCGAGGGTGGCTGGATATCGGCGGGAGGGTGAACGCCACGTTTGGCGTGGGAGATGAATGGGCCTTCGAGATGAATGCCGACGGGGCGCGCTGATGAAGGACTGCCGGTGGCTTCGATGGAGTTGGCTATGCCTTCGAGAGCGCGCAGGGTGGGGTCGACTGGCGCGGTAACAGTGGTGGCGAGGAAATTTGCAACACCTTTGGTGGCAAGAAATGCGCCGATGCAGCCGAGGGACTGCGCGGTGCCTTCCATCGCATCGTGGCCTGCGGCTCCGTGGACATGGATGTCGAAGAAGGCGGAGGTGAGGGTGGTTTCGTCCGCGGTTGGGCTCGCCCGGTTCGATGCTGGCGATGACGCCGTCAGTGTCGATGGCGATGCGGGGGTAATCGATGGTGGCGTCTGCAGCGATGAGGCGGCGTGCTGTGAGGAACGTGGTCATTGGGCAGTCACTGGCGTTGGGGGCAGGGATACGGGTGGTGGGCGGAATGCCTAGTTCATCTGCGGTTGGCAGCGTTTTGGAGTCAGCCCACTGGCGCTGCGCGCTGTGGAACCTGTCGGCGCGGGCCAGCCATATCTGGGTGGTGTAGTCGTATTGCTCGAGGACGTTGCGCAGCCAGTAGGGGCGGTTGGAGCGCAGCCACGCGGATTCGTAGAGATCGCGGATGAGGGTGTAGCCGTTGCGCATGTCCTGGAGACGGCCGTTGACGCCGTAGATGTCGCCGAGCTCGCGGCTGACGGTGATGCGTAGCTTGCGGTCGGGACTGGTGGAGGCGACGACAGCGCGGGCATAGGCGGCGGCCATCTCGTCGGCTAGCTGGAATTTGAGGCCGATGAAGTCCATGCGGCGCGCGCCGAGCTCCATGGCGTCGATGGCGTCTGGCTCGCGCAGGGCGCTGGTGGCGGCGCCGAATTTTGCCGCGTCGTACAGGGTGGAAGATGAGCCGACGTCATTGGATGAGATCTGCGCGTTGACAGGATTGGGTCCGGCGGCGGCGCGTGCCTGAGCGATCAGGGTGAGCGCGGCTTCGGCGTGCATGCGCAGGTCGTGGGTGTAGGGGCGGATCTGCGTGGCGATCTTCTGGCCGTCCTTCGACCATGGGTCGAGCCAGAAGATGTTGTTGGTGGCGTTGCCGACCTTGGCCTGATCTTTGAGGATGGCGTGGGCGGCCATGAGTTCGAGCTGTGCCTGATTGAGCGCGCCGGTGGTGTCGCCGTGGAAGACCTGGCCGTAGCTTTGCTCGAAGGCCTCGATGGAGGATTCGCCGGGCTGCCATGCGGCTGCGGCTCCGAAGAGGATGCCGTACCAATCCTGATTGAAGAGGCCTTCGCCGTCGTCGTTCCAGATGGTGTTGAGTTGGCCGGTCGAGCCAAGCTTCTGGCCGTCGAGGGTGAACTGCTGAATATTGTTGAGGGCTTGATTGTTGTCGGGATAGACCACGCGGAAGTTATGCACGCTGGGCGAGACCCAGGTTTCGAAGCCCGCGTTGGTGAACGGCGTGAGGAGTTTGGAGTAACCCTTGGGTTGCGGGTTGTACTCCCAGGCGATGGCGATGGTGGAGTCCTTGAAGGACTGCGGCATGGTCTTGAGCAGGTCGGGCGAGCCTACGGCGATGTCGCCCCAGAAGAGAAGTTTTCGGTGGAGCGGCTGCAGCGCGGTGACGATCTGCTGGAGGAAGTCGAGATAGACCTGGCCGAGCCCGTTGGCATCGACCAGAGGCTTGGTCTGGCCGACGCCGAGGTCGACGGTCTCGTCGGCGCCGATGTGCAGGAATGGCCCGGGATATTCTGCTGCGAGCTCGGCGAATTCCTGTTTGATGAGAGCGATGGAGCCGGGCTGCGTTGGCGAAAGGACTGCGCCGTGGGGAGTCTCGGCGAGGGGCTGGTATTGCTCCCAGATGAGGGCGTTGCGGAGATGGCCGAAGGCTTCCTGCTCGGGCGCGATGGTGATGTGGTAGGGCTTGGCGTAGGCGACGAGAACGGCTGCGTCCGACGCGGTGATGCCGCCGCCGGGTGGCGCGATGAGCGGATTGGATGCGTAGGCGGCGGTGTGCTCGAAGTAGGGCGAGTAGAGATTGATCTTGTAGGCGGCGAGCGTGCGGATGAGCTTCTTCTCGAACTCGAGCGTGGTGACTGGGCCGCGGGACAGATCGTCGTCCAGGCCGCGGTACTTCATGGCGGGCCAGTCGCGGATCTTCGCGGTATGGAGGACAGCATTGGCGCCGTAGCCGGTGACGAGCTGCTTGACCGTCTGCAGGGCGTAGAAGATTCCGGCGTCCGAGGCTGCGGTGATGGCGACTCCCTTGCCGTCGGGAATGATGGCGTAGCCCTCGGGCTTCATGGCTTCGGGCATTGCTGCGGCGGCCGGGTCGCTCTTCATGCTGTCGGGCAGCGAGTCGGTGTAGATGGACTTGGCGAGGGATGATCCGTAGCGCGCGACGAGGATGTTGACCGGCGATGTTGTGTTGACGTTGATGCCCTGGGACGCGAGCCAGGATTTGAGGTCATCGATGGCGAAGGTGTCTTCGGCGGCGCAGGGTGACGCGCAGCTGATCTGGACGCCTGAGGGCAGCGGTTGAGCAGCAGCGGGCATTACTTCGCGCGGGATCGGGATCAGCTTGAGGGAACTGGTTGCGGGCGGCGTCTGGGCGTGAACTCCGGCGGTTAGGGCGAGCGAGACTAAGAGCGATGCAGAGCCGGAACGGAAGATCAACATAAAGCTACGGTAAATCAGCCGGGCTGAGCGCCGCCAATTCCGATGTTGACGGGCCGGATTCCGGCGTGTGCAAGACGGTGTGTTAAAGCATGGTGAATTTCGGTTGAGTCGATGGGCAACGGGCGCAATGTTCTTCGTGCGTTCACAAACTCCTGAAAGGATTACGGGAAAGAGAACGAGCAGAAGAATATTCGCGGCCCTGGCAAGCAGCCTGGACAAATCCGTGTGTGCTTCTGCTTCCAACGATGTTTTGAGCGAGGTCCCATGAAGAAGCAAATTACAGTGGCGATGGTAGCGATGCTGGCGTTTAGCACGCTGTCGCTGCATGCGCAGACGAGTTCGGCCACATCCGCGACGACTACGGCAAAGAAGAAAGCTAAGCCGCAAGGAAACTTCGGAGCAGAAGGCCATCCGCGAGTTGCAGGAGAAGATGGCGGCTCAGCAAGCTGAGATCGACCAATTGAAGCAGCAGAACGCGGCCAAGGACGCTGCGTTGTCGGCGGCGCAATCGACGGCTGCGAGCGCGCAATCGAGTGCTGCTTCCGCGACGTCGCAGGCTGCGTCGGCCGCTGCCCAGGCTCAGAGTGCGGCTGCTGCGGCGCAGACTCAAGCGGATGCGGTTGCCGGTTTGAAGAGCACGGTGACCGACCTGCAGACCGCGAACGTGAGCCTCGTGACCACGATCAACACGACCAAGTCGGACCTGATGGACAGCGTCAACTCTCCTGCTGCGCTTCACTATAAGGGAGTGACCATTACGCCGGTTGCCTTCTTCGCGGCTGAAGGTGTTTACCGTCAGCACACGGTGAACTCGGACATCAACACGCCGTTCAACAACATTCCGATGCCGAGCGCACCGGAAGGTCACGTCAGCGAACTGAACTTCTCCGGACGGCAGAGCCGTTTGGGCGTTCTGGTTAACGGCGGCGAGAAGATTAAGTTGACTGGCTACTTCGAGGGGGACTTCCTCGGCACCGGCACCACATCCAACAACAACCAGAGCAACAGCTACGTGTTCCGCCAGCGTCAGTTCTGGGGTCAGGCTGCGACGGCAGGAGGCTTTGCGATTACTGGCGGCCAGATGTGGTCGTTGGTGACGGAAGACGGAATGGGCACGAACAACCGGACTGAGAAACTGCCGAACACCATCGATGCGCAGTACATGGTCGGCTTCAGCTGGGCACGGCAGGCTGGGTTCAGGCTTCAGCAGCGGTTTGGCGATCCGAAGACGGGCGCATTTACTGTGGCTATGTCGCTCGAGCAGGCACAGATCACCAACTTTACGGTTGCATCCACTGTGAGCGCGGCGATTCCGACGCAGTACTTCTTCGGTGGCCTTGGCCAGAACGGCGGTCTGTATAACGCTGCTGCAACCAACGGCGGTACCAGCGACATCACGGCTTACGCGAACAACACCGCGCCGGACGTGGTGGTGAAGGGCGCATACGATATGCCGCATGTGCATATTGAACTCGGCGGCCTCGCACGCTTCCTGCGGAACGAGTACTTCTCGTCGACTGAGGGTGGCACGGTAAGCGCTCCGGTCTATACGTATGGCACAACTTATAACACCCATATCGCTTCTGCGGGCGGCGTGTTCGGCAGCGTCCGCGTGTCGCCGAGCCCGTTTGTCGACCTCGCTGTGCAGATGATGGCCGGCACAGGAACTGGCCGTTATGGATCGTCGCAGCTTGCGGATGCTACGCTTCGTCCGGATGCGACCTTGGAACCGATTCGTAACTATCATGGCCTGTTCTCCCTTGAAACGCATCCGACCAAACAGCTGGACGTGTATGCCTACTACGGTGGCGAATACGCGCAGCGGACGGTTTACACGACGGCGCTCGGAAACCTGATCGGCTATGGTCCTGGCAACCTGAACGTTTCGGGTTGCTATAACCTGCCTGCTGGGCCTTCGAGCTCGGTCGGCAACACCGGCTTTGGTGGAACGCTGAGCCCGGTCAACTGCTCCGCGCCTACGCGATACATCCAGGAGCCGATGTTTGGCTTCACGTATCGCGTGATCAACAGCCCGAAGTATGGCCGTCTGCAGTACCAGGCGACTTACAACTACATGCAGCGCAACCTGTGGTCGGGTAACAACGTTCCTTCGACTGGACCGATTACTGGCCCAACTGGTCCGCGCGCGACCGACCCGATGGTGTTTGTCAGCATGCGTTACTACATTCCGTAGACCGGCTTACCGAACTGCCTCCACGCCCCATCCTTGCGAAGAATCTTTCGCGGGATGGGGCTTTTGTTTCTAGCTAAGCAACTCCTTTCAAGGGGCGAAGCGCGTAGGCGATGAGGGTTTCTCCGTGGAGATTGTGGGCGGCGTTGAAGGCTTCGTTGCTGGCGGCTTCGAGGGCGGGGATTGCGGGATCGAGCTCGCAGGCGGCGATCTCTTCGGTGGAGGCGTGGATGTAGCAGAGTTCGCAGGTGGCGAGGTTGTCTTCCTCGGTGCGCATGGGCGGGCCGAAGGTGCGGCAGAGGATAGGGCGATGTTCGTAGAGGTCGCAGGTGCCTTGTTCGGGATCGAGGACGGGACAGGGCTCGTCATTGGCGAATTCTTCAAACAGGGTTGAGGCTTCGTAGTCGTCGGCCAGGATGCCAGTGCTGAGGTCGCCGGGAAACCATGGGTCGAGGCGGGTGAGCGAGGTGGCTACGCGGGCGCGGATACGGCCGGCGCGGGCGGGATCGGTTTGGGCGAGGGACTCAAGGCCGGCGCGGAGGCGGGCTGCGTCTTCGTGCGCGATGGGGAAGACTCCGATGCAGCATTGCGTGCAGCCGGGGCGGCAGACGAGGTGTGGGCCGCTGCGGCGTGTGGCGTCTGCTAGTGCGGCGTCTACGATTTGGACGAGGTTGGTCATTTTGGCGTGAAGTAGCCGTCGCGGGCCTGGACCTGGAGGCTCTTGTCTTTCGTCTGGAGGTCGATCTTGTGGTACTTGTTCGGCTTTGACTCGGGCGGACGATAGCCGAGTTCGTAGGACATGCGGAGGTCGTCGGCGATGGCGGCGTAGATCTGCTGGAGGGTCATTTTGGAATCGACTGAGAACTCGCGGCCGCCGGTTTGTTTGGAGAGATTCTTGAGGACATTCTCATCGCCGCCGCCGTTGGAGTAGTAGACGGTGTAGATCATGATGTCGGCGCGCTGGGCTTCGCGGATGGCGTCCTTGGCGTTGAACTTGCTGCCGTTGTCTCCGCCGTCGGTGAGGATGACCATGGCGCGGCGGCCAAGCTGGTTGCCGAGTTCGATGTGGGAGACGGCGACGATGGCGTCGAAGAGGAGAGTTCCAGCGTTGGCGCGGGCGGTGTTCTGGTAATCGGCGTGGGACTGGGAAAGGTAGGCGAGGGCGTGCTCGAGCGTGGTGACGTTGCTGGTGATTTTGGCGAGCTGAAGGATGGCACTGTCGAACTGGACGAGGACGGCGCGATCGTCGGAGCGCGTCATCATGGCAGGAAAGAAGGCCTGGCCGGCGGCGATCTCGTCGCGGATGTAGGCGCGCTGGGAGCCGGAGGTGTCGACCATGAGAGCCAAGGTGAGCGGAAGGTCGGAACCCTGGGAGAAGTAAGTGATGGGTTGCGGCTTGCCGTCCTGCTTGAGGATGAAGGCGTCGGAGGCGAGATTGGGGACGGGCTGGCCGGATTTGTCGCGGACGATGGCGGAGACGGCGACGAGGTTGGAGTTGACCTTGATGGTGGCGGTTGCGTCCGGGGAGAGAGAATCCTGTGCCGACGCTGACGGTAGAGTGACGGCGAGGAGCAGGGCGAGCGGCCAGTTTCCAGTGAGATGCGCCCTATTCATACCCCCCCTCCCCCCCGAGTAACATGACAAAGTCCAGTAAAGCAAAGACTTACGCAGGGGGAATGACGGTTTGATTAACCCCTGGGACTTGGCCACGACGGGATGTTCTTTAGAATTGCCCCTATTTAAATTGTATGGGATTGGCCATAGCTAGAATGCTAACTCTATCTGGCGTGTTGTGAGATAGATAGGCCTTTGCGCGCTTTACATGCGAGTTCTGGCCCAAAGACGGGACAAAAAATGTGGCAGGGTCAGTGGGCGAGGCTCTTGATGAGGAGTTCGAGGCGGTCGATGTCCATGAGGTCGGCGGAGTTGGAGTAGCCGACCGGGGCGTAGAAGAGTTGCCAGGCGCCGCACTTGTGGGATTCGAGGTTGGGCGGCGTTGGCAGCGGGTTTCGGGATTTGATGGCGACGATGGTGCGCGACCAGCGGGAGTCGGATTCCTTTTTATGGAAGTCCAGGAAGACGACCTCGATGGAGTTGAGGATTCCTTCGTGGATGTTGGTGAGTTTGTGCGCGTTGAAAAAGGGGGTTCCGTTGAGCGAGAGGCCGCGTGGCAGGGAGTCGTCGGGCCAGAGATGGAGGCCGAGGCGGGCGGCGACGGCGTTCATCTCTTCGTGTCGGCGATTGAGGAAGATGATGCCGCGAACGCTGATGCCGACGACGAAGACAGCGGCGACTACGAAGGCGACGGTGATCGGGAGGGGGATGTCGATGAAGATCGCGAGCGCGGGTAGAGGATGGGCTGCGAATGGTTGCGGTAGTGAGAGGCTGGCGACGAGCATTTCGTACACGCGCGAATTCTACACGAGGGAGGCGGGATACCGCGGTGATGCGGGGAAGTTACGGGAAACCGAGCATCTGGCTGTCCTGACTCGTTCCGTGGTGCATGTCTTCGGTGTAGAGGATGGTTGCGCCGGAGCGGATGGCGGCCTCGACGATCAGGGCGTCCCAATAGCTGATGTGGCTTTGCTGGACGCGCTGAAGGGCGAGCAGGACGAGGGAGGCGTCGATGGCTATGACAATCTGCTCGCTCAGGTCCTCGACTATCTCTTCTATCTCCCGAGGCCGGAAGACGAGCTTTCCTTTTTTCGCGGCATTGGCAGCGAATTCGCTCAAGACCTGCGCGCTGACGACGAAATTACTCTCCAGCGTCAATCGGTCAATGAGTTCTCTGGCGGCGACGGCTTTATGCAGTTCTCCTTCGCTCGCCGAGGCAAGGGCATAGAGAAGTATGTTTGTGTCTAGGAACGCGGCCATGTGCGTTCGGCGTATATTTCATCGCGTGTGAGAGGCTCTCCGATATTTCCCAATGGAGCTCGCGCCATCAAGCGAACGAGTTTCGCGTGACCGAAGTCGTCGTTGGGCTTTTTCGCTGCGACGGACGCGAGCGTATCGGCGACAAGTTGGTCGAGGGTTGTGTGGCGGCGCTCGGCTTCGAGCTTGGCGGCTTCGAGGAGTTCGGGATCGATTGCGATGGTCAGGGTCGCCATAGGGCCTCCGCTGAGTTAAACTTTAGCACTTGTTTAGTAGACCAAAATCGAGGAGTTTCGCGATCAAGCTCTTGCTCATGTACCCCCGTCCGAAGAATGGAAGCAACAGGTACTTCGAATCGACGGCTGAGTGGACATTGGGGAAAACTGATTTCCATTTGATTTGGAAGAATTCTTCAAACTGCGGACGCTTGGCTTCTCCGTAGCAGATGACTAAGCGTGGAGGACTCTTCTTCGCTCGATCTCTGAGTTCGGCCTTTCGAGCTTCAATGACGTCCTTGATGTAGGGATAGCACTTGAGGAGTTCCGTCATCCATCTAGTGTCGCTGTTCTTGCCCGTGGGGATTGGCGAAAGCTCGGTAAGGAATATGTCACCGTCCTCGCGGCCCAGTTCGTTCATGACATATTGCTTTGCTGCTTTCGATGTCTGCCAGTCTTTGCATCCCTTTCGAGCGAGCATAATCTTGGCCATAAAGCGCCATACCTGCGTCGATGGCGGGTCGATCTCGATGTCTATAGGCTTGCCTTTTTCCAGCAGTTGCAGGTGGGCCTCATGAAGATCCATCACGCTGTTGAAGTTGCCGCGTGCCCTGAGATTCTCAGTAGCTTCGTCGTCGGACATGTTCCCAAGTCCTTCCTCGTAGCCGACAAACCACACAGGCGCCGCTGGGTTTCCGTAGCCGAGGAAGCCGGCGATTTTGGTCGCCTCCTGTAGTGTGAGGTCAAACCTTGAGCAGTCCACGCTGCGCTCCTTTGCTGAGACGTAGAAAGCATACTCTTTCAACCGATCCGGATAGGTGAACAGTGGGCCAGAAGAGGCAAAGCGGTCGCGCGTTGCCTACTTTAGCAACAATGAGGCCGTCGCGAAGATGGGTGCCCGGTTTGGTGGCGCGGCTAGGCGCCGAGGACGCGGGTGAAGATGGCGTCTACGTTGGCTAGCTGGCGGTGTGTAGTCGAAGGCGTGGGCGAGTTTTTCCGGGGTGAGGCGGGAGGTGATTTCGGGGACTTTGGCGATCTCGTCGCGGAAGGTGAGGCCCTCTTTCCAGGCGCGCATGGCGTGGGTCTGGACGAGGCGGTAGGCGTCTTCGCGGGACATGCCGGATTCGGCGAGGTCGAGGAGGAGCTGGCCGGAGAAGATGAGGCCACCGGTGGATTCCAGGTTCTTCAACATGCGGGCGGGGTAGACGAGGAGTTTGGCGATGAGGTTGTCGGTCTTGCTGAGCAGGTAGTCGGCGAGGATGGTGGAGTCGGGAAGGATGACGCGCTCGGCGGAGGAGTGGGAGATGTCGCGCTCGTGCCAGAGGGCGATGTCCTCGAAGGCGACCTGGGCGTTGGCGCGGACGACGCGGGCGAGGCCGGAGATCTGCTCGGAGGTGATGGGGTTGCGCTTGTGCGGCATGGCGCTGGAGCCCTTCTGCTTCTCGGAGAAGAACTCTTCGGCTTCGCGGACCTCGGTGCGCTGGAGGTGACGGACCTCGGTGGCGATCTTGTCGAGCGTGCTGCAGAGGATGGCGAGCGAGGAGATGTAGGCGGCGTGGCGGTCGCGCTGGACTACTTGCGTGGCAACGGCTACTGGCTTTAGACCCAGCTCTTTGCAGATGGCTTCTTCATGTTCTGGTTTAAGGTGGCCGAAGGTGCCGACGGCTCCGGAGAGCTTGCCTACGCGGAGGTCTTCGGCGGCGGCGTCGAAGCGGGTGAGGTTGCGTTGCATCTCGGAGTACCAGAGCAGGAGCTTGAGGCCGAAGGTGGTGGGTTCGGCGTGGACGCCGTGGGTGCGGCCGATGATGGGGGTGTGCTTGAACTCGATGGCGCGGGTTTTGAGGGTTTCGAGGAACTGGAGGATGCCGGTGCGGATGATGGCGGAGGCTTCCTTGAGTTGGAGGGACTGCGCGGTGTCGACGACGTCGGTGGAGGTGAGGCCGTAGTGGAGCCAGCGGGAGGCTTCGGGGTCGGCGATGTGCTCGGCTACGGTGGTGGTGAAGGCGATGACGTCGTGGCGGACTTCGGCTTCGATCTCGTTGATGCGGTCTACGGTGAAGCTGCCGACCTATCGCGGATGATGTCGGCCGCGGATTGCGGGACTAGGCCGAAGCGGGCGAGGGCTTGCGAGGCGGCGGTTTCGACGACGAGCCAGCAGCGGTATTTGTGCTCGTCGGACCAGATGCGGCCCATGGCTGGGCGAGTGTAGCGGGTGATCATAGGAGTTGTAGGTTGCCAGTTGCAGGTTGTTAGTTGAAGAACCAATACGGGGATTCTGAGCTGCGCTCAGAATGACAAGCAAACAACGGAAAGAATGACAGGCAAAGACGGAAACAAAGTCAGACTATACGCCGAAGAGGGCGGACATCTCGTCGAGGAGGAAGCCGCGGCCGGGACGGTAGGGCTGGATCCATTTTCCGTCGAGGACGAATTGGGGGATGGCGCGTTTGCCTACGTTGGCCATGACCTCGTCGGCTGCGCCGGGGACGGATTCGATATCGATTTCTTTGTAGGGGATTGAATGCTGATCGAGGAAACGCTTGGCGGTGCGGCAGTCGCGGCACCAGTTGGCCGAGTAGACGAGAAGCTCCATGAGTCTATTTTACGACGATTGCAGGGGTTGGCGCAGGGCGCGTAATCCAATGAATTCGGTTGGCGTCTATGGAGGCATGAACGTTACGCGGGTTTGCAGGGCTGTGGTTGGGGTTGGATTGCTGGGGTTGGGTGGATGGATCGGCGCGGCGCAGGCGAGTTCGACAAAGGCTCCGGCGCAGACGTTGACCGTGGCCGATAAGAAATACGATGCGCAGAAAGAGCTGGCGCGGATGGTGAAGCGCTACAGCCTGACCGAGGAGCAGAGGGTGAGGATTCAGCCGCTTCTGGTGGAGCAGCAGAGGCAGGTGCATACGCTGGGCGAAGATGAGTCGTTGAGTAATTCTGCGTGGGCGTCGGGGGTGCGCAAGGTGCATCTGGCGACGGTGGCGCAGGTGAAGCTGCAGATGACGGATGCGCAGGCGAGCAAGTACGCGAAAGATGAGGTGAAGCGGGCGAAGAGCGATGGGGATTCAGACGATATGGATGATGATGGGCCGCCGGATGGGCCTCCTCCGGGCGGGCCGCCTCCGGGTGGCGGTGGTGGGCCGGGCGGCGGGGGGCCTCCGGGGGAGTAACTACTGCTCTTTATAGTTGCGCATCAGGCCGCCGTCGATGACGTAGGTTGAGCCGGTGATGTAGGCGGCATCCTCGGAGGCGAGGAAGGCGACGAGGCCGGCGACCTCTTCGGGTTTGCCCATGCGGCCGAGGGGGATGTTTGCGAGCAGCGCGTCGAGTTGGGGCTTGTTGTCGAGGAGTTTGGTGTTGATCGGCGTGATGATGGCGCCGGGGGCGACGTTATTGACGGTGATGTTGTGCGGGCCGAGTTCGACGGCGAGGTTGCGCATGAGCATGCGCATGCCGCCTTTGGATGTGGCGTAGGTGCTGAAGTGGGGGAAGACCATGTCCTCGTGGACAGAGGAGATGTTGATGATCCGGCCGGGCTTTTTGGCGACGAGCAGGCGCTTGACGAAGGCTTGCGTGAGGAAGAACGCGCCCTTGAGGTTGACGTTGAGGACGGCGTCGTAGTCTTTTTCGGTGACGTCCCAGAAGTCGGCGGCGATCTCGATGCCGGCGTTGTTGACGAGGATGTCGCAACTGCCGAGTTGGGTCCAGGCCTGTTCGACGAGATTCTGGGTGTCGGTGAGCGAGGTGACGTCGGCGTGGACGAGGATGGATTTGCCTCCGGCGTCGGCGATTTTCTGCTGGGTGGCCTGGGCTTCTTCGATGTGGTCGCGGTAGTCGACTACGACGTTGGCGCCTTCCTGGGCGAGGCGCTCGGCGATGGATTGGCCGATGCCGGAACCCGATCCGGTGACGATGGCTACTTTTCCGGTGAGGCGTGAGGGCATGAAGGCTCCGATTTATGCGGCTTTCTTTGCGGGCTTTCTGGCTGCGGTTTTGGGGACGGATTTTTCTTTTTGCTTGCGGATGATTTCGGAGAGGAGCTGTTTGGCTTTTTCCAGTTCTTTGTGGCGTTCGGCTGGGAGGTTTTTGCCTGCGCGATTGATGTAGAAGTTGAGCATGCGCATGCCTGAGGCTGGACCTTTAGGGGAGACTTTCTTCGAGGCGAGATGTCTGGCTACGGTTTCTGCGTCCTGGTTGAAGAGGTCTTTCTCGGGGTAGGTGCTGACTGTTTTTACGCTTGCGCTCCACTTTTTGGGGGCCATGCTCGTCCTCCTTGTGGTGAGATGCGAGGTGGGGGGCAAGTGTTTGTGTGGCGGAGATTCGCCGGAGGTTGCGGTTCGCAGGTGTGGCCGCGGGTCCTTCGACTGCGCGCTACGCGCTTCGCTCAGGATGACAGGTTTTTGGTGGGGCGGGGCTAGCGGCGGGCGCGGAAGAAGTTGGTGAGGAGGGCGCCGCACTCTTCGGCGAGGAGGCCGGAGACTACTTCTACTTTGTGGTTGAGTTGGGGGTGGTTCATGACGCTGAGGACGGAACCGCAGGCACCGGCTTTGGGGTCGGGCGCGGCGTAGACGAGGCGGGCGATGCGGGCGTGGAGGATGGCTCCGGCACACATGGCGCAGGGTTCGAGGGTGACGTAGAGGGTGCAGCCTTGGTCTTCCTTGTCGTCATTCTTGGCGAGGAGGCGGTAGTTTTCGAGGGCTCGGCCGGCCTGGCGGAGGGCGACGATTTCGGCGTGGGCGGTGGGGTCGTGGTCGCGGAGGACGCGGTTCTGGCCGCGGGCGATGATCTCGCCGCGATGGACGATGACGGCGCCGATGGGGACTTCGCCGGCGAGTTCGGCGGCGCGGGCTTCGGCGATTGCGGCTTGGAGGTGGGTGAGGTCGTCGGTCATTGGAGTGTATGTCACTGGATGGCCCATGTAGCTACAAATGTAGTGATAGTATATGGGAGTGGAGTTTGATTGGGACGACAAAAAAGACGGGGCCAACCAGAGGAAACATAGGGTGTCGTTCGCTTTAGCTTCGGAAGTGTTCCTTGACGAACACGGCAGGAAAAGATCGATCAACGCGACGTTGAAGAAGAGCGCTGGATTGCGATTGGCTTGGTCGATGGGCGTGAACTGGTGGTGGCTTTCACGTTCCGGGATGAGGTGAGAAGACTGATATCAGCTCGAGGAGCGGACAGACATGAAAGAGAAGAATACTGGAACCGTAAGGTTTAGTCTCGACCCGAAGAATCCGCCCAAACGGACGGAGGAGCAGCGGGAGCAATTGAGACGGCTGAGAGACATGAAGGACGAGGATATTGACTACAGCGACATTCCACCGCAGCGCGGAGGCTGGACGCAACCGGGGGCGCTGGTGCCTGTGGGGAACAAGAAGCAGATTACGGTGCGGCTGGATGCGGATGTGCTGGAGTTCTTCAAGAAGACGGGAACGCGGTATCAGAGCCGGATCAATGCGGCGCTGCGGGAGTATATGAAGGCGCACGAGAAGGCTTCGTAGAGATTCAGGAGCCGCGGACTTGTGGGGTGGCTTCGGGGCCGAAGAAGCGGGCGATTTGCTGGGCGAGCGCCAGGAGCGCTGGGCGAATTGATGCGAGAACGTCCTCGTCGTGGTCGAAGCTCTTGCGCCAGATTGCTTCGATGATCGGGACGAGTGTTCAGCTTCAGTATGTCTGCTGTAGGGAAGTGACGCGATCGCTGCGATAGAACTGCTTCGGCTTCGTGATCGTATTCGTCGGCAGGAGCTCCTTCGGCGATGAACCTTCGGGGTCGGCATCGCGGACGAGTTCTTTGATGGATGCCAGATCCGGAGGTGGGGGCCAGATGCTCATGCGGGCTCCTGCTGGGAGAGGCAGTGGAGGGTGCCGAGGCCCCAGACGAGGTCGACGGCGTGGATGCCGACGACTTCGCGGGTGGGGAAGCAGCCAGGCGATGATGTTGAGCGCGTGGCGGTCGTTGGGGTCGTTGAAGGTGGGGACGAGGACGAGCGCCGTTGGCGATGTAGAAGTTGGCGTAGCTGGCGGGGAGGCGCTGGCCTTCGAAGACGACGGGCGCTGGCATGGGGAGTTCGACGATCTTGAAAGGCTTTCCCTGGTTGGGGCCGTGGGTGTTGCGGAAGCTGCGGAGGCGGTCGAGGTTTTCGGCGAGTGGGAGGTGGTTCTCGTCGGCGGTGTTGGGTTCGACGGCGGTGAGGATGGTGTTTTCGGCAGACGAAGCGGGTGACGTCGTCGACGTGGCCGTGGGTGTCGTCGCCGGCGCAGCCGCGATGGAGCCAGAGGGTCTGGTCGATGCCGAGGTAGTCGTTGAAGGCTTGCTCGAGTTGCGCGCGGGCTGACGCCGGGGTTGCGCTGCTGGACTTCGGAGAGGAGGCACTCTTCGGTGGTGAGGAGGACGCCGGCGCCGTTGGTGTCGATGGAGCCGCCTTCGAGGACCAGGCGGTGGGGCTTCTTCGTTGCCGAGGTCGACTTCGGGCTTGATCTCGGGGATGTTGTAGAGCTTGGCGACGTGGTGCGGGATCTGGTCGTCGAGATGCCAGTTGTCGTACTTGGCCCAGGCGTTGAACTTCCAGTTGGTGACGGCGAGGTCGCCCTTCGCGTTGACGTCACCTCTTGACGAAGATGGGGCCGGAGTCGCGGAGCCAGACGCGGTCGGTGGGCCAGTGATGGAAGTGGATGCGGGCGAGGTTCGCGCCCCCTCGTTTCAGGATGCCGGTGGCACGGCGTTCGGCGGCGAGGTCGTTGACCAGGATGTGGACGTCTTCGACGCGGGAGAGATGGCGAACGATCTCGGCGTAGACCCAGGGGATGGGCTGGAATTTTCCGGGCCAGTCCTCGGGGTTGTGGGGCCAGGCGATCCAGGTGGCGGCGTGGGGAGCCCATTCGGCGGGCATGCGGTATTTGGGGGCGGTCATCGGGTGGGGCGTTCCTGCGTCATGGTCTGACTATCTGTCTGACTACAGGGTATCGCGTTGGCCGGTGAATTATGGATGAAGAAGAGGAACAAGTGGGAGCGGGCCGACGAGGAGGGCCCGCTCCCGTTGAACTTAGGGCAACTGTTCCATGACGACTTCGATGTCGAGGTGATGGGTGCTGGCGGGGATGTCGAGAGAGCCGAGCATGAGGGGCTTGCCGGGTGTGAGGTAGGCGGCGCCTTTGAGCTCGCTTTGGCGAATGACAGGCTCAACCACGCCCGCGATAGTGGTTTGCCCGGCGGCGCTGGACTGGACAACATCGGAGCGAAGGCGAACGCCGTTGGCGAACTCGTCCAGCGTGGCGGAGAAGTTCATTCCGATATCGAGGTAGGTGAACTGGGTCTGAGATCCCGCGCTCGCGGCAGCTGCCGTGGGACTGTAGGTGCCTGTCGCAATAGGAATCTTGCTGCCCTGTTTGAGCTGCGTCTCCTGTCCGGAGGAGACGACCATGGCGAAATGCTGCGTGCCGATGCGCTTGTCGTTATCGATCTCGGTGACGGTGTAAGTGAGGCGGTAGGTTTTCTTGGGGCGGTCGAGGTCTTTGATCAGTTTCTCAGCCAGGGCGAGTTGGTCGGGCGGGGCCTGCATCATGATGGCGCCTTGATTCCACACAAGGATATATTTTGTCGCATGGGTCGAGCATGTTGCGCAGCGCGGTGACAAGCTCGTTGGAATCGCTTTGCTGGACCGCATTGTTGAGGTAGAAGGTCCGCTCGGTTAAAGCGGAGGGGTCGGAGCAGCGAGAGCCGGTTCTCGGTGAAGCGTCGGGAGCGGGTTTCGCGGGAGTCACTTCAGCGGCGGACCTGGAGGCGGTGGGGGTTGTCTGCGACCATGCGGCGTGCGTGACGAGGGCCAGAGTGAGTGCGAGGAACTTAATGTGCAGTTTCATGGTGGGGTTTCTCTTTCCTTTGTTCGGTTATTCGTGGGATCCGGCGGCAGGCGGCACTGGCGTGGGAGCAAAGAACTTTTCGAATTCGGCAGACTCCTGCGCTTGTAGTTTGGCTTGTGTTTCGGGATTGATGGTGGCTAATGTTTTGGGATCGCCGGTGCGGGCGATTTGGACAAGTTCGCGCTCCTCGGCGGTGAGTGGGAGAGCGGGTGCGGGGTGTGATGGGGCCGTGGTGTCGATGCGCGTTTCAGCGCGGAGGCGCTGGCTGGTGGATGGTGTTGCCGTTGGCAGACGGAGCACTGCGTGACTGGTGCAGCGATCGGTTTGAGCTTCGGCGGCGGATGAATTGATCGGGTTGTGGGCCAGGATGACGGCGGGTATAGATGAACCCTGGCTTGGGACGAGTTTCGCTACCTGCGGAGTTGAGTTTGTCTGCAGAAGGTGAGCTGCCAAGAAGAAGACGCCTACGGTGAGCAGAGCCGTGGCGGCCCCCGCGATAGCGCCGCGCCACCATGCTCCCGCGACTGCAGAGCCAGTGAGCCGGTAACGCCACCGATGTGTCGACCGATTCGCCGGGGTGGGATTTTGCACAAGACGGTGGGTGATGCGCGCCTCGATTCCTTCCGGCGGAACGGCGTCGCGCAGGGCTGCGAGTACCTTGTCGATAATTTCGTCATGCGGATTGGGGTCGTTGCTCATTGTTCCTCCTCAGTCCTTCAACCGCTCTCGCAGATGGATACGTGCGCGAAACAGAAGCGAGCGGATGCTTGATTCAGTTTTCCCCAGAACCGCGCCGATCTCGGCGGTGCTGAGCTCTTCCATAGCCGACAGCAGCAAGACCTGGCCCTCGGTCTTTGGCAATTTCTCCATGGCATCAAGGACCTTGCGGACGCGGGCGGCATCTGCGAGGACCCGGTCGGCGGGGACGTCGGTAGAGATCAAGCTTGCCGCGAAGAGTTCATCCATCTGCTGGTGGCGGACTTTACGTTTGCGATCGAGTGCCAGGTTCCACACGATGCGCACCAACCACGGCCGGAACTCGCCGATGCTGCCTAACTCCTGTTTGCGCTGGAGCACGCGCACGAATGCGTCCTGCACTACATCTTCCGCTTCGGCCGGATTGCGCAGGAGCGAAAGGGCGACCCGATACAGCAGGGGCGAGTAGTCACGGACCAGCAGGGACAGATCAGGCTCAGCATCTACCCTGTCTGCCGAGAACCATGGCAAGCTCTGTTCCCCAATTGCGTTCATTTGTTCCTTCTATTGCACAGACGTATGGGGTTCCGATCTGCTCGGATTTATTTTTCGCGGGTCTGGTGCGACGGACACGACTATAGACTTCGGCGGAGCAAGTCTGCTCCCATCCCGCTACAATAGATCGGCGGTGCTGCAGGTAGCGAGGAAGAAGCGATGAGTTGGTTCAAGCGAGACGATAACGACTTCAAAGGGCCCGAGCGGCGGAAGACGGTGCGCACGGAGGGTCTGTGGATCCAGTGCGGCAGTTGCAAGCAGGCAATCTTCAAGAAGGACATGGAAGACAACCTGAATGTTTGCCCGAAGTGCGGGCATCACTTCCGGATTAACGCGAAGCAGCGGATTGAGCTTCTGCTGGACCCGGGGTATCAGCTGGTTGATTTGGAGCTGAAGTCGACCGACCCGCTGGACTTTACGGATTTGAAGCGCTACCAGCACCGGCTGGCGGAAGCGCGGAAGAAGACCGGGCTGAATGACGCGATCGTGAACGCGGTGGGAAATATCGGGACGATGCCGGTGGTGATCAGCGCAATGGAGTATGGGTTCATCGGCGGAAGCATGGGCGCGGTGGTGGGCGAGACGATTACGCGGGCGATCGACCGGTCGCTGGAGGCAAAGCATCCGCTGATTATTGTTGCGGCTTCGGGCGGGGCGCGGATGATGGAAGGGATTGTGTCGCTGATGCAACTGGCGAAGATCGCTTCAGGGCTGGCGCGGCTGGACGATGCGGGCGTGCCGTACATTTCGGTGATGACGGACCCGACGACCGGCGGCGTCACGGCCAGCTTTGCGATGCTGGGGGATTTGAATATTGCGGAGCCTGGGGCGCTGATTGGATTCGCCGGGCCGAGGGTGATTGAGCAGACTACTCGGCAGAAGCTGCCTGAGGGGTTTCAGCGGTCGGAATTTCTAATGGAGCATGGGTTTCTGGATGCGATTGTGGCGCGCAAGGATATGAAGGGTTATCTGGCGCAGGCGTTGGGCTGGATGACGGCGGGGCGTGAGGTTGCGGCTGCTGCTGAGGGCTTGCCGAAGATTGCGTAGGGCGTCCTGAGTCGGAGGTTCGTCGCACTATATGTCGGGCCTTCAGCCCTCGGGCATTCATACTCGAACGCCACCTAGGCCTTCGGCCTAGGCTGGTATATGTCGGGCCTTCGGCCCTGTTCCATTTCCGCGAATTTATGGTTCAGGACATTTAGATCCAGGCGCTGACGAGGCGTGGGGCAGAGCCGAGGACTTTGAGTTGGTCTGCGCGGTTGGCAAAGTAGCGTGCGTTGATCTCGGTTGAGCCTATGTCTTCGCCGGTGCGGAAGGCTCCTAATTCGGCGGCGATTTCTTTCGGCGTGAAGAAGAGTTGGAACGCTTCGCCTGCGAGTTGGACGCGGGAGGCTAGCGAGTCGTGGGCTAGCTGTTCGACCGGGGTGAGGGCGCTGCGCGGCTGGGCGTAGTCGAAGACCAGCCCGCTGTTGAGCGGTTGCGCGGCGATGAAACTGATGGTGCCGCGGAAGGCTTCGAAGGTGAGGTAGGGGACGACGCCGAGCCATGCGAAGAAGGTGGGTGCGGTGGGGTTGAAGCCTGCGGCGTGGAGCTGTTCGGCCAGGGATTGGCGCTCGAAGTCGACCGGGGCGTAGGTGAGGTTGGTTGGGGTAGGCAGGCCGGTGGTGAGGAGCAGTTCGCGCTTCCATTGCTGCGTGGCGGGATGGTCGACCTCGAAGACTTGCAGGGATGGGTAAGGGTTGCGATGGGCGAAGGTGTCCAGGCCGGCGCCGAGGAGGACGTACTGGGTGACTCCGCGAGCGACTGCCTGGGCGAGCAGGTCTTCGGCATAGCGGCTGCGGGCTACGAGGAAGGCTCGAAGGCTGATGGAGAACGGGCGGGGTTTGTTGGCGGGGTCGCGGCCGGGAGTGCGTTCGATCTCGGCGGCGTGCGGGCCGAGGATGGGGATGGCGATGGGGTCGTCGAGGATGAGGGGTCGTGCGTCGTAGAGCTGATGTGCGGCTCGGCGCATGGCGACACGCAGGGCGGTGCGCGACGGGCGGGCGTGTTCCATGGAGAAGAGCTAACTCTTGCGCAGGATGCGCTTGAACCAGAGCGTGGCGAGGTAGGTGAGCGCGACGACGAGGACGAGGATGCCGATGGGGAATCCTACGCGGCGGTAGCTGAGGGCGAAGTCGATGTTGCCGTGCGCAATGGTGTTGTAGAGGAGGATAAAGACGATGGCGCAGAAGGTGGATGCGAAGAAGGCCATGAAGCCGCTGGCTACTCCGATGAGCAGGCTGGCGAACCAGCCGAAGTCTCCGACGGGCACGCCAAACAGGGAACTGGTGCCGTGGGTTTGGGATCCCGGGTGCATGGTCGTAGGGGAAGAGTGCGTCATACGGTTAGAATAACGTTTTATGGATGAAGCTGTGAGGACGATGGCTGAAGAGATTCAAGACGGGTTGGTGCAGGCGACGCAAGTGGCACGTGAGGCGGACGTTCGCCAGGCCGCGAACGGGATTCGCTTTGCGGTGTTTGGCGATGCGGGGCTTGATGATGTTGAGCTTGCGCGCATGGTGCAGGCGGTGCCGTCGTCGGTGGCGGCTGCGTTGGCACGGAAGAGCTACTACTTTGTACCGCTGGCGTTGGCCGAGGGGCGCGCGGGTGAGGCTGCGGGGCATCGCAAGGGCAATGAGGTAACGATGATTTCGCCCGAGTACACGGCGGAGCTTGCTGATTTGGCGATCTGCCACAGGAATGTGGCTCTGGGTACGGGCGAGGATGGCGGCGAGGGCGTATTCATTTCGTCGCGGCTGCTGAATGACAGGTTCTCGCTGGCGTTTGAGTTCTTTATTAATGTGGGACACGCGTTTGTGGATGAGGCGGGCGTGTCGGAGAGCTTCGCCGAGTTGGCGTGGAACCAGGCTGTGGCGGATGTTCGAGGCGAGACGAGCCAGGATGCGTGGGAGAGCCGCTCGGCTGCGTTGGGTGGCGACGGTTCCGCGCAGGATGGGAAGCCGCGCATCGACGAGAAGGCCAAGACGGATTTTCTGGAAGCCGCGTTCTCGGATGCGATGGCGATCTATATGCTGTCGCTGTCGGTGGACTTCGACTACTCGGAGTTGCGGGAGCGGGAGTATCCGCTGCTGGCTCCGCAGGCGTTGGCTGACAGGTTGCGGCTGGTGGCGAAGCTGTTTCCGCCGAATGCGGATTATGAGTTTGCGATCCGGTATCGCCGTCGGCCCTAGCTGTTAGCGCTGAGGGTGGGCGGCTTCTTCGATCGCCTGGCCAGTTGCGGGACGAGGATCAGAGTGACTGCGTAGAGGAAGATCGATGCCGCGGTGAACTCAGGGTGGCCCTGGCGCAAGTCTTCGAAGAGGAGCTTGGCGGCGACCAGAGCGAGTGTACCGTAGGTGATCCAGAGCAGTTCTGTCCGCCGCCAGCGCGGCCCGAAGAATGCCAGGGAAAGAGCCAACGCGCACGCCGCCAGGGTACGAATGACAGCGACGTGAGATTCTCCTGGAGTGATGATCGTAGCTGTGAGCCACACCAGTGCGGTGACCATCGCGGTGGCTACGGCACCGACCGCGAGTATCGCTGAAAAAGTCTGAAAGAGCTTGCGCTTCCAATCTTCTGACCGCAACTGCCCAACGATGGCATAGCAGAGGATTGCGGAGCCGGCGACGATCCAGGCGATTCCCATGGGCGGCTCAGGGAAAGCTCCGGCCAGGGCGTGGACGGCGTACTGAAGCAGCCCCGACGCGATCGCGGCAGCACCGAGATAGACGAGGCCGTGGAAGCTCAGGGTGAGGCACGACCTCCGGGATCCAAAGTGCGTGGTCAGGATTGCGGCTACACCCAGGCACCCTGCGAGCCATAGCGGCGGCAAGCAGAGGAAGCAGCCGGCAAGGAAGAGGGCGAGGCTCCATAAGGCGTAGACGTGGTAGTTGCGCGAGTCTTCGAGGCGGTCGAAGTAGAGAAAGACCGCCGCGTAACAGGCCGGCGACAACAGCAGGCAGAAGATACCGAAGATGGTGGCGCTGCCGGCTGGTCCGAACCGCAGTATGGCTTCTGCGAAGAGGAGGAAAGCGGCAGTGGCCTGAACGGCTTCAAACAGGGTGATTCTGTGATGGAGGAGCACGGTTCGAAGCGTAGCGCTGGCTCCGTAGATCACGAGAAGAATAAGGCAGGGAGCGAGCAGAGCGGCTGAGCCAAGGCTGATGTAGATGGTGCGGTCGATGTCGGGGTTGGAATAGATATATACAAGCGCCCAGACGGCGAGGTCGGCGGCGATGGCAACGATGGGACGGACGCTGAGCCAGTGGTTGCGTATCGATGCGAATTCCGTGACAGCGGCCGTGAGCAGCAGGACGCAGACGAATGGGACTATGTCATGCGTGGCGACCAGGAGTGCGATGGATGCCAGGGCGGATGTGAGTGCGGCGACCCAGACGATGGTGGTGAGATCGCGCTTCCACGCCAGGGCGTAGGCGGCCAATACGAAGGCGGCGAGAACTGCCGCGGCGGCTGCAGGAGTGAGGAAGCCAAAGCGCAGCGTGAGTTCCCAGAGCATTGGCGCGAGGATGAGGGCGGATGTGGCAGCGTAGATAGTGCTGGCGAGCCAGGCGCGAGCGGGAACCCGGACGGCCCAGATGAGCCACATTCCCGCGTAGGCGATGGCGAGCGCAACGACGGCTAGCTTGGAGAATGAGCCCGACTCTGCGACGGCGCGGAGCAGGTAGGCTCCGGCCATGCCCAGCATGGATTTGCCGAAGACGGGGAAGGTGGCTCCGGCGTCGGCGAAGGAAGATTGTTCGGAGTCGGTGGGCGCTGCTATCTGCGGAGCGGACGCGGGTGCAGGAAGCGCAGCGGAGGCTTCGGGGTGCTCGAGCAGGAAGACACGTTGCTCCAGAGTCTCCAGTCGAGTGTTGAGCCGGGTTAGGACTTCGGGAAGATCATCCATCTTTCTACCCGCGTGCAAAGTCCGATGCGAGACGGGTTAAGACATGGGAACGGGCGCGGAGGCTTCGCCGAGCTCGTTCTCAGGCCAGGGGGGCAGCAGTTTGACCAGTACCGAGAGAATGATTAGCGGAAGGATGCTGAGGACGATTGCCGCGATCAGGCCTTCACGGGTGACCAGGCTCATCTTGTAGGTGGTGTACCCGAGGAAGCTCTTGGAGAAGAGCTGGCCGCCGATGACGACGTTCCAGCGCATGGAGAAGATGCCGATCTGGACCAGGCATCCTGCGATGACGTAGATGCGGCGGCGAATCATGGCGGGGAAGTTGGTTACCTGAACGATGCCGAGCAGGATAATCGGCGTTGCGGTGCCAACGATGAGCTGCAGGATGATCTGCGAGATGTAGAGCTTGGTGTGCACCATGAAGTTGAGGCTGCGGAAGCTCTCGTCGGCCTCGTAGATGCGATGAATGAGGTCGAGCATCTCCAGGCTGAAGTCGATGACGAATATGTAGAAGAGGTACATGGCGGTGGTGTCGACGCATGCCATGTCGATGGGCAGCTTGCGCCACTTGGTGGTGACCATGTAGAGCAGCATGACCGCGGCGATGCCGGAGACCATGGCCGAGAAGATGAAGACGACCGGCATCAGCGGGGAGTTCCACCAGGGGTTGGCCTTGATGGAGCCGAAGATGAAGCCGACGTATCCGTGCAGAATGAAGGCAGACGGAATGCCGATGAGGGTGACAATCCAACCGACCTTGTGGTCGATGGCGAGGGAGCGAGGGCTGATGTTGTCGGAGCCCAGAGTCATGATCTTGTAGATGACGCGCAGCAGGCCCTTGCTGGAGCGGGACAGCAGAACGATCTCCTGACGGTAGTCGAGCCAGATCTCAAAGACGAGGACGGCCATCAGGTACCAGAGATAGACGAAGCCGAACATCGCCATGGCCGAGGTGGCGTGGGGTGTGAAGTACATCTCGGGCGAGCGCTCTGGATGGCCGAGGTGCAGTTGGAGAGGCAGCGGCGCGACGATCAGGAATGAGAGCGCAGTAAGCAGGGCAAGCCGATAGGTTGGCGCGACCGCCTTGACGTTGAAGATGCGGACCAGCGACGCCAGGATGAACGCTCCGGCGACCAATCCTGTGATGTAGGGGTAGAGAACAATCAGCACGCTCCAGATGAGGTTGACCTCGTTTGGATACATGTAGCCTTCAACACCATTCATAACGCTCTCCGATTCTGTGATCGCACGTGTGACATTAGCGGACTGAGCCGTCCAGTTCGTTGTAAAAGGCCTTTGCTCCGGTGGCCATCTGCGGCTTCAGCACCTGAACGTGATGGGTCTTGAGGAAGGCGTGGATGGGATCGTTGGGATCTTTGAGGTCGACTAGTTGGCGCGCGCCGGTGGGGCAGTTCTCGACGCAGGCGGTCTTGAGGCCCTTGGTGATCCGGTGATAGCAGAGGGTGCACTTGTCTGCGACGCGCTTCTCGGGATGGATGTAGCGGCAACCGTACGGGCAGGCCTGTACGCAGTAGGCGCAGCCGAGGCAGTAGGTCTGGTCGACCAGTACGACGCCGTCGGGAGTGACGAAGGTTGCTCCGACCGGGCAGACCTGGGTGCAGGGCGAATCCGCGCAGTGATTGCACATCTTGGGGACGAAGAAATACTTGCCGGCATCGTCCTGGGCGACGATGGGGAAGCCTTCCTTGCCGCCGTCGGGAGAGATGACCTCGGGCCGCTCCATGTCGTAGTCGGTGACGTGATAGCGCTCGACCCAGGTGCGGTAGTGGCCTTCAGGCACGTCATTTTCGGCGGCGCAGGCACGGACGCAGTTGCCGCAGCCGATGCACTTGGGGATGTCGATGAGCATGCCCCACCAGTGGTCGGTCATTTTGTAGTTGGGCGCGTCTTCCGGAGTGCCGGCAAGAACGTACTTCCATGCGATGGCCGCGGCCGGAAGCATGACGAGAAAGTGGCGTCGGTCAATGTTCATTTTGCACCTCCGGCGGTGAGCGCTGGGTCATGCGGCTTGTGGCAGGTTTCGCAGGGAACGCCGCCGGAGTGCTGATCGGCGTCGACTTGCGGGAAGTCTTTGGGCTTGGCGGCGCTGGCTGCGTGGCACTTGATGCAGAGGACCGCGGTGTCCAGTTTGGGAGGGGTAATTGAGGGATCGTCGGCGTGTTTGGCCAGCGGGCCGTGGCAGGCTTCGCAGTTGACGCCGGTATGTTTGCCGGCCTTCTTCATATCGGCGATGTCGGAGTGGCACATCTCGCAGGTCTGGTGGCCGGCGTAGTGAACGGGCCTGGCGGCGATCTCGGCTATGGCTGCGCCGCGATAGTGGCCGTACTCACCAAAGGTCTTAGGGACGACGAAGTGGCGGATTATCAAGAATAGAATGAAAGCGGCGACGAACAGGAAAGCAAACCGGAAAAGATGTCCTGCATCTTTGAAGCGACTCATCGAATAGTGTTTCCTTCCAGTGGCCGGGCGTACGGTGAAACATTGACCGATAACCGATTGATAGTTATCTGGAGATACGGCTGTATGTGACCCAGGTCACTCATGAAGAGTGTCGGGTGGGCGAAATGGGTGAGACCGCCGATACGGCCGGGGCGGGCTGGAAATTCACATGACTTGTGGGGGTGTTGGCGGCATAAGGGGTTAGGCTGGTTCTGGCGGGCCCGGCGGACGTCCTATTGTGGTGGTTTGGGGAAGACGGCCCATTTGTGGGGTTCGAGACGGATTATCCACAACAGGTGGTATTTACGTTGTTGATCCCGGGCGTTTGAGCGAATAGATTGAAAGGTGTGCTGGTGCGTCATTCTGATTATGTGAAGCCGCAGATCGGAGTGTGGGGTGACGCGCGATTGGTTGGGTCACGGCGGTCTCGGGAGGTGTAGTTTGCTCAAGCTAAAGCGGGTTCAGATTCTGGGGTTCAAGTCGTTCTGCGACCGGACGGAGATCCATCTCTCGGGAGACGGCATTGCGGCTGTGGTTGGGCCGAATGGCTGCGGCAAGTCGAACATCTCGGATGCAATCACGTGGGTGCTGGGAGAGCAGTCGGCTAAGACGCTGCGCGGAACGAAGATGGAGGACGTGATCTTCGCCGGGACGCGCGAGCGCAAGCCGACTGGGATGGCCGAGGTGTCGCTGACGCTGGTCGATCCCGAAGTTTACGACGGAGCCGCGCTGGGCGATGGTGGGGCCAGCGAAGGGGATTGGTCGAGCGATGGCTCGAGCGAGCGGGCGCTGGGGCTGGCTGGGGATTGGGATGAGGCAGAACTGCGCCAGATGCGCGCTCAGGAGACGGAAGAGGCGGTCGCTGAGGCCCAGCCGGGCGTTGTGCTGGGAATCGATGGGCATGTTGTCGAGGGGGAGAATCCAGTGGAATCCCAGGTCTCAGAATGCGAGACCTGGGGCACCCGACGTTGTGGAAGGCGTAGCTGATCCGAATGGGGTGGTGCTGAAGATTCGGCGGCGGAAGTTTGGGCGGTCGCCGGTGCGCGCGGGTGAGGTGACGATCACGCGGCGACTGTTCCGTTCGGGCGACTCGGAGTATCTGCTGAACGGAAAGATTTGCCGGCTACGCGACATCCAGGACATTTTTATGGGCACCGGCCTGGGTGGCGAGACGTACGCGATCATCGGGCAGGAGCGCATCGGGCAGATCCTGAGTTCAAAGCCGATGGACCGGCGGTCGATTCTGGAAGAGGCTGCGGGGATTACGCGCTTCAAGACGAAGAAGCGTCTGGCGGAGCTGCGGCTGGAGTCGGCCAAGGTGAACCTGTCGCGCGTGAACGACATCTTCGAGGAAGTGACGCGGCAGATGGGGTCGCTGAAGCGGCAGGCGTCGAAGGCAGAGCGCTATGGGCTGCTGCGCGATGAATTGCGGGGGCGTTTGCGTGTGGTGCTGGCGAGCCGGATGCAGCAACTCGATGCGGAGCGGGCTGCGGTGGCTACCCAGATTGGCGTCCTGACTGCGCAGGTCGACGAGCAGGCCGCGGCGGTTGAGGCGATGGATGCGGAGCATACGGCGGGAGTGAACTCGGGGTATGAGTTTGACCGGCAGATTCGCGAGGCGGGTGCGCAGGCGAATCATTCCGCGGTTGAACTTGAGCGCGTTACGGCGCGGGTGGCTGCGAACACGGATCGCGTTGCGGAGTTGACGGCACGGATCGCAGCGGGCGGAACAGATCTGGAGCAGGCGCGGGAGCAACTTCGCGTTCTGGCGGGTGAGTTGGAGGCGCAGCGGAGTTTCCTGGAGAACGCTACCGCGGAGGCGACGGGTTCGCGCGAAGCGGCGCAGGCTCAGCAACAGCGCGCGCAGGAGGCTGTGCGGGCAGTCGCGGCGGCGGAACAGCAGGCGGAGCAAAATCGGCGCGCCGGGTTCCAGGTGCTGCAGCGCGCGAGCCAGAGCAAGAATGAGCAGGCTCAGGCAGAAGCTGCGCTGGCGGGGTTGGAAGGCGAGGCGGAGCGGCTGGTGCAGGAGTCGGATGTGGCGCGGCGCGATCTGGCAGAGCTTGGAATTCAGCGTGGCCAGGTGGCGATGACGTTCGGCGATGTGACCGAGCGGCTGAAGTCGCTTGAGGTGGAGATTGCGGAGCTGCGGCTGAAGATCAACGGTGCGCGCGAGCAGGAGGTCGAGGCCAAGCGGCGGGGCGATCAGTTGCGCAGAGATCGCGCGGCGTTGCAGGGCAGGCGGAGTTCGCTGGATGGATTGATCCGCGAGCACAGCTACTCGACTGACACGGTGCGAAATATCTTCAAGCAGAATACGAGGATTGGCAGCAACGGGTTGGCGCCGGTGGGCACGCTGGCGGATTTCCTGGAAGTCGACGGCCAGTATGAAGGCGTGGTGGATGAGTTCCTGCGCGACGAGCTGAACTATGTTGTGGTGAAGAGCTGGGACGCGGCCGACGCGGGTATGCGCATGCTGGAGTCGGATGTTGCGGGGCGGGCGACGTTCCTGGTGCATGGGGAGAATGATCACAATCACCAATCAACTACGAGTGGAACCGCGCGGCCTGAGGGCGTGGTTGCGCTGAAGGATTGCGTCCGCGTGCTGAACGGGTTTGGCACTTCGCTGGAAGGCATGCTGCCGAAGCTGCGGGATGGCTTTATTGCGCCGGACGCGGATTCGGCGCGGCGACTGGCGAGTGAGTATCCGAAGAGTTTCTTCCTGAGTCCGAGTGGCGAGGCGTTCCATAACGCGACGGTGACTGGCGGGCGCGTTCGCGAGCAGGGGCCGTTGGCGTTGAAGCGCGAGTTGGGCGAGGTTCAGCAGAAGCTGGACGCGACCGAGACGGAACTGGCTCAGGCGGAGTTGGAGGCTGCTGGGCTGGAACGCGATGTACGCGATCTGACGGCGGCGCTGGAGACGAAGACGATCGAGCGGCGGGATGCGGAACGCGAGTCGGCGAACTCGGGTGCGGCGTTGCGGCAGATGGAGTCGGAGACGGCGCGGATTGAGCGGCGGCTGCAGGAGTGGTCGCTGGCGACGGAACGGAACCGCGAGGCGCGTTCCCGGAAGCAGGAGTTGATTGCGCAGCGGCAGCAGGAAGCGGCTACCTTCGAGACAGAGCGGGAAGGGCTGGAAGCTCAACTGGCTGAGTTACAGGGGCAGCTAGAAGGCCTGCGGGCACAGCGCGAGGAGTTGCAGCAGGCCGCGGCGGAGGCTTCGGCGGCGCTGGCTGGACTGGAAGAGCGGCGGCGGAACGCGCAGTCGGGCTTTGAACAGACCAACCGCATGGTGCAGGGCCAGGGCGCGCGGATCGCACAGATCGAGCAGCAGATTGAATCGGCGGGTACAGAGAAGCTGAGGCGTGAGCAGGAGACTTCGGAGCTTGCGGCACAGCACGAGACGCTTGCGGAGACACGGGCGACAGCGTTGGCGGAAGGCGCTCGTCTGACTGAGGCGGCGAAGATTCTGCGCGAGCAGATGGCGGAGCTGGACGCGAAGCTGCGTACTCTGCGGCATGAGACGGAGGAGCTTCGCGAGCAGCGGGCGAACTTCACGGCGCGGGCGGCGAAGCTGGCTTCGGACATCGAGCATATCGAGGCGACGTGCCTGAACGATCTGGGTGCGGAGGCCGCGGTGCTGCGGGAGGATGCGGAGATCGTGCGCATTGACTGCTCGCAGGACGGCGGCGAGGCGCTGATGGTGGAAGAGGAAGCGGCGCGGGCGCTGAAGCAGAGGCTGGAAGCGATGGGGCCGGTGAACATGATGGCGCTCGAAGAGTACAACGAGACGGCCGCGCGACACAGCTTCCTGGAGACGCAGCGCAAGGATCTGCTGGAGTCGATCGAGAACACGCAGGCGTCGATCAAGGAGATCGATGACGTTTCGCGAGTGAAGTTCGATCAGGCGTTCAAGGTGATCAACGAGAACTTTGGCGTGACGTTCGCGAAGCTGTTCGGGGGCGGCCAGGCGTTCATGAAGCTGACGGACGAGGAGAATTCGGCCGAGTCGGGCATCGACATCGTGGCTTCGCCTCCGGGCAAGAAGCTGCAGAACATCCTGCTGCTCTCGGGTGGTGAGAAGGCGCTGACTGCGCTGTCACTGCTGGTCGGCATCTTCCAGTTCCAGCCTGCGCCGTTCTGCATCCTGGACGAAGTGGATGCGCCGCTGGACGAGACCAACGTCGGCCGCTTTGCCAAACTGATCGCCGACATGGCGGCAACGACTCAGTTTGTGGTGATTACTCACTCGAAGCGGACCATGCAGCAGGCGGACGTGATCTACGGCGTGACCATGCAGGAACCGGGCGTGTCGAAGATTGTCAGCGTAAACCTGGGCAGGGACAACCGGAGCCGGGACGCGCAGGATCGACGCGCCGTAGCGTAAAGACTGTCCTGCCGGACGGGCGCCCTGCGGTCACTTCGTGACTTGTCTTGGGCTTCGCGTGGCGCTCCCGATGGTCGCGAAGATTTCTTATAGACGGCCGATGCCGATTCCGATGGTGTAGGTGACGATGCCTTCGATGGCTCCGACCATGGTCATTTCGAGGCCGCTGGACCACCAGGAGCGAATGGTGATGAGCGACTTGGCTGCGCCGACGGCGAAGTGTGCGGCGAGCGAGATGATGGCGGCGACGATGATCGCCGGCAGTCCAGCCATGAAGAAGAACGGCAGGACGGGAATGAACGCTCCGACGGCAGTGGAGAGCGCGCCGGACGCGGCGGAGACCCAGGGCTTGCTGAGGCCTTCTTCGCTGACGTGCAGGCGCTCGCGGGCGAGAGCTTCGACGAGCTGCTCTTTCTTCTCGGCGATGTGGCCTACGAAGTGGTCGGCGTCTTCGGCGGAGAGGCCGCGGACCTGGTAGGTGAGCGAGAGGAGTTCGCGGGCTTCGGCTTCGTTGTACTCGACTGCGTCGCGCTCGCGGGCGAACTCGGCTTCGTAGATCTCGCGTTCGCTTTTTGCGGCGAGATAGGCGCCGGAACCCATGGAGAGAGCTGAGGCGATCATTCCGGCGAGGCCTGCGATGAGGACGAAGTGGGCGTTGCCGGTGGTTGCGCCGGAGACTCCGGAGACGATGCCAAAGATGGCGCCGAGGCCGTCGTTGACGCCGTAGATGGCATCGCCGATCCAACTGGCGGCTTTGGGACGGTCGACTTCGCGTGCGGCTACGAGTTCGTCGAGGGCCTGTTTCGCTACTTCGGGGGCTAGCGGTTCAGTGGGGAGATGATGGCGGATCAGGCCGCCGAGGGTAATGTAGTGGTCGGCTTCGTCGGCGAGGACTTCTTTAAGGATAGCGGTGCTGGCTTGGTCGCCGAATTCTTCGATCTGCTTGCCGTAGCGGGCGATGTCGCGGCTCTCTTCCAGTTCGAGGCGACGGAGCGCGAGCCCTTGGCCGCCAATGCGATTCGCGAGCGAACCTGCCTCGCCGGCCTCGGAGCCGTCATATTCGGGGAGCGGCGCGCCGAGGGCGGTAAGGCGGCTGGCCCAGAGATCAGCGTGGTGCTTCTCGGCGAGGGCGAGGTTGCGCAGGGTGCGGCTGCGCTGCGGGTTCGTCTCCTGTTTGGAGAGCGTGTTGTAGGTGTGGTAGCCACGCATCTCGGCCTGCCAGTTATTGGACAGGGCTTCAATGAGACGTTCTGTATCTTTGGTATTCATTTGTTTGATCTTTCGCTCTGGAGGCGGTTATGCAATTATCGCGCCATGCGATGGTCGATGTCGGTGTTCAGTGTCACCATGTTTCGGGTTTCTCTCCCTCCGGCTGCGGCAGGTTTCCTATAAAGTCGATTCAAGGCCTTCATGTCAGAGACTATGTGCACTTCCGGTCCGGTTGAGCGCCGGTCGCGCGGTGCGCTGCGTCCGGCGTACAGGATGGCGGTGCTGGCGTTGCTGGTGCTGGCTGGGGCCGAGATTCTTCTTTCCTCTCGGCAGGAGTCGCAGGCGTTTGATGAAGCGGACCACCTGTATGCGGGATATCAATACTGGAAGCATGGAGATTTCGGACGGAATCCGGAGCATCCGCCGCTGGCGAAGCTGGTTGCGGCCGCGGCACTGCTGCCGCTGCGTCTGACTGAGCCGAACGACACCTACTCCAGCTTCAAGTCGGGCGACTTTTACAACGGGGAGAAGTTCCTCTACGGCGCAGATGCGGACGAACTGCTGGCGCGCGGGCGGGGGATGCTGCTCATTTTTACGCTAGGGCTGGCGCTGGCGGTGTTTGCGGCTGGACGGGAGATGTTCGGGCCGGAGGCGGGGTTGCTGGCGATGGGGCTGTTCTGCGTGGAGCCGGTGGTTCTGGCGAACGGCGGACTGATCCTGACCGACATGACGCTGACGTGCCTGTTGTTTGTGTCGGTGTATGCGTTTTATCGCTATGTGAAGCGGCCGGGCATCGGGCGGTTGATGGTTTGTGCGGCTGCTGTCGGGCTGACGCTGGTGGCAAAGCAGTCGGGCGTATTTGTGCTTCCGATTCTTGGTGCGGTTGCGCTTGCAGATGTGCTCGAAGAGCGGCGGGGGCGCGGGGACAAAGGCACCTCCGGATGGAGCAGGGGAGCTGCGCTTGCGGCTGCGATCGCGGTGACGGCGGTTATGGGCTTCGTGGTGGTGTGGGCGTTTTATGGCTTTCGCTACTCCGCGCGGCCGGCCGGGATGGCGATGGTGCCGACGCTGAATGCTTCCGTGGCGGAGATTCCTCATGGGGTTGCGAGGACGGCGGTTGCGTTCTGCGCGCAGCATCACTGGTTGCCGGAGGCATACCTTTACGGTTGGTCGGACATCCTACAGGCGCCGGGTAAACGTGACTCGTTCGTCTTTGGGACGTTGCGCACGGGCGCGTGGTGGCTGGGGTTTCCGGTGATGATCGCGATGAAGACCACGATCGCCCTGATGGTTTTGCTTGGGCTGGTGCCGGTTGCAAGAGTGTGGCGGAAGAGGCGCGAGTTTCTTTTTCTGGCCGTTCCGGCGGCGATGTATCTGCTGATTGCGATTGTGTCGGGGATGAATGCTGAGCTGCGCTACATTCTGCCTGTCTATCCGTTTTGCATTGTGCTGGCGGGGGCGGCGGGATGGGAGATGGCGCGGCGGTCGCGCGGGTGGGCGATCGGCGTGGCTGCGCTGATGGTCTTCGGGATGGCTTCGTCGCTGCACGCGTTTCCGGATTACCTGGCGTATGCGAACGAAGCGTTCGGCGGGCCGTCGCGGTCCTGGCGCTTGATGGCGGGCACTAACGGCGATGAGGGGCAGAGCCTGAAGTGGGTGAAGAGCTATCTGGATGCGAATCACGTATCGGACTGCTGGCTCGATTATGTGAATCCGTTCGTTGATCCGAAGTACTACGGGATTGAGTGCAAGCCGCTGGTTTCGGAGTCAGTGCTGCAGGGGGCTGCTTTGCTCGGCGAGGTGCCGCCGACCATCAGCGGGACGGTGCTGATCAGCGCGACGGATAGGGCGGGGCGAAGCTGGGAGCCGGATGCGCTGAATCCCTATGCGGCGTTCGAGCATGTGCGGCCGGATGCGACGGTGGGGAATGTGGTGCTGGTGTACCGCGGGACCTTCGATGTGCATTTGCTGGCGGCATATAGCCATTCCATCGTGGCCAACCGGCTGGCGAACCAGGGGAGGATGGCGGAGGCACTCGCGGAAGCGCAGGAGGCAGCGAGGCTGGCGCCGGATTCGGCGAGCATGCAGGCGGGGCTGGGACTGGCGCTGATGGGGGCGGGCCGGACGCAGGAGGGGCAGCAGGTGAATGCGAAAGCTTTGCGGCTGGCGCTTGCGGTCGATCCTGAGTTTCAGGGGGCTTTGATTGGCATGCTGGAGAGGCCGGGGATGACTGGGCCCTTGGCGAGGTAGTCTGCGTCTCGTCAGGCGGAGCTTCCCGCGGCCGTGCTGAGGCATATCCCCACGATCGCTACGCGAGCGTGGGGCACCCGGTGTTGTGGGTTGTGAGGAGTCAGTAGGCTCCGGCGAGGATGCTTTGGGCCGCTTCGGTGGAGGCCGCGTTGCGGGGTTCGTAGGCGCAGAAGGGGTCGCTGGCCAGCGGGTCGCCAGTGTAGGCGAAGGCGCGGGCGCGTGAGCCTCCGCAGAGGGTGCGGTACTCGCAGGCTCCGCACTTGCCGCGGAAGGTGCTGGGGGTGTGCAGCGACTGGAAGATGGGCGAGTCGCGATAGATGTCGACCAGCGTGGAGGTCGTTTACATTGCCGGTAGCGAGCGGCAGGAATCCGGCCGGGTAGACGTCGCCCGAGTTGGAGACGAACATGATGCCATGGCCGTCGCGGATGCCGAAGCCGCGATAGACGCCGGTGCGCTCGATCTCGGCGCCGGTGAAGCCTTCTTCGCGCATGTGGTTGAGAGCGACGCGGCGATAGGACGGTGCTTCGGTGGTCTTGATGGCGAAGGGCGCGTCATGGGTGAGGTTGTAGGTCCAGTGCATCAGTTCTTCGCCGTGCTCGGGCGTAACGGGCTGCAGTTCTTTGCCGCGGCCTACGGCGATGAGATAGAAGAGGCTCCAGCGCATGATTTTGTGCTGGCTGAGGAGTTCGTAGATCGCGGGCAGGTCGTCGGCTGTCTCTTCGGAGACGAGGGTGTTGACCTGGATGGGGAAGCCGACGGCGGCGGCATTTCGGATGGCGTCGACGGTCCACTGGAAGCAGCCTTCGACTCCGCGGATGGCTTCGTGGCGCGCGGCGGAGGAGCCGTCGAGCGAGAGGCCAAGCGAGTCGATGCCGTGAGCCTTGAGCTTTTCGAGGACGGCGGATTGTGAGTTCGGGCGTGGCGGCGGGCGTGATGGAGACGGTGATGCCAAGGCGGCGGGCTTCGTCGATGATCTCGTAGAGGTCGGCGCGGCGCAGCGGATCGCCGCCGGTGAGGATGACGTGCGGCATGGGTTCGAAGGCGGCGATCTGCTGGAGCAGGGCCATGCTTTGCGAGTGGTTGAGCTCGTCGGGCGCGGCGGTGTTGACGGCTTCGGCGCGGCAGTGGCGGCAGGCGAGCGCGCAGGCCTGGGTCATCTCCCAGTAGACGAGCATGGGATTGCGCGAGTAGTCGTGGTGGCTGGCGCGGCTGGCGTGCGGATGTGGCTTGGTGGCAAGGGCGCGGACGTCGGGGGATTGCATGTGCGTTCTCCTAGGAACCTGTGCAGGCTGACATGTGGTCGTCGTGGTAGGGCTGCTCGGCGTGGATGCGGTCGGCGATGAGCGCGCGCCGCGATGATCCCGCTCTGGATGCAGTCCGGCATGCCCGCGCCGCGATAAGCGTTGCCGGCGACGTACAGGCCGGGCAAGCCGGCGAGGGTGTGTTCGATCTCGCTGACGCGGAGGTCGTGGCCGAGATCGTACTGCGGATTGGCTTTGGGCCAGCGATAGGCTTTAGCCAGCGTGGGAACGGCGGTGATGCCCATGATCCTGCGCAGCTCCTCGCGGGCGAGGTCGATGAGGGAGGCGACGTTCTGCTCGGCGAGATCTTCGGCGAGCGCGCCGCCGATGAAGACGCGAAGCAGGACAGAATCGTCCGGCGCGCGGTGATTGAACTTGGTGGAACTCCAGGAACAGGCGGTGATCTTGCGGCCTTCGCTCTTTGGGACGATGAAGCCCGCGCCCATCATGGGGTGGGCGATGTCGCTGCGTTTGAAGCCGAGCGAGACGGTTGCGGTGGAGACGTAACGAATTCCGCGCAGGCGCGAGGCCAGCAGAGGGTCGATCTGCTGGACCAGGTCGGCGGTGACGTAGGCCGGCGTGGCGAAGACGACATTGTCGGCAAGGATAGAGGAGCCGCTACCAAGGACGACCTCGTATTGGTTGTTGCGCGGATGCACCGTCAACACGCAGCAGCCAGTGAGAATTGAGCTCTCGGGAAGTTGGGCGGTGAGTGCGTCGGAGAGGGTTTGCAGGCCGCCTTGCAGAGTTACGAACATGGACGCGGGTTTGGTGCCCTGCGCCGGGGCGGGGCGCTTGGGGCGCTTCATCATGCCGCGGATCAGGCTGCCGTGCTTCTTCTCCATATCGAGGAACATGGGGAAGGTGGACCTGAGGCTGAGCTTTTCGGGATCGGCCGCATGGATGCCGCCCATCAGGGGACCGGCGATCTTGTTGAGCAACTCATTGCCGAGGCGGCGGCGGACAAAGACAGCGAGGCTTTCATCCCCGTCGCTGGACCGTCTGGGGACGAAGACTTCCATGCCCATGCGCAGCTTGCCGGGCCACGAGATGAGGCTGGAGCGCAGGAAGGGAAGCACCATGGTGGGAGCCATCAGCATCATGCCTTCGGGCATGGGGTGAAGACGGCCGCCGCTCCAGACGTAGGTGGCGGCTTGCTTGCCAGTGTTAGAGCCGGAGAGTTGGTCGCCAAGGCCAAGGCGGCGGCACAGGTCGAGAGCCGCGGGTTTCTGCGTGATGAAGGAGTCTGGACCGCCTTCGACGAGGAAGCCGGCTTCACTGGCTGAGGTGATCTTTCCGCCGAGACGGGGCGAGCACTCGATCAGCGTCGAGCCGGTGACTCCGCACTCCTGCAGATAGAAGGCTGTTGCGAGTCCTGCGATGCCTCCGCCGATGATGACTGTCTTACTCATAGGGCTATCACGCTGGTTGAAGGCTAACGTCTCACGCCGGGGGCCCAATCCGATTCTCGCCGATTAAGGGCGGGTGCAGACCAGAAACATGTTCAGGTTATTGAATTAGGTAGCTGCCCGCAGTGATATACGTCACAGCATCATTGTGAGCTGTGTGCAAGTCTGGTGTTGGTTATTGTGGCGGTCAGCCAGCTTGATGACTGTGTTGGGAACGTTACAAAACTAATACGATCGGCGCGTTCCGCGGGGCGAATAATTCAAACTATGAGTGAACCGGTAATAATTCAAGGTGGGATGGGTGCGGGTGTTTCTAACTGGCGGCTGGCGCAGGCTGTGTCACGGCTCGGACAACTAGGCCTGGTGTCTGGAACAGCGCTGGATCAAATTCTGGCGCGGCGATTGCAGGATGGCGACTCCGGCGGCCACATGCGGCGGGGACTCGATGCGTTCCCGGATCGCGCGATGGCCGATCGAATCTGGAAAGAATATTTCATTCCCAGGCGGCAAGCAGGAGAGAGCGCCTTACAAGTACGTGCCGCTGCTGACCAAGGATAATTCGCGCGAATTGATCGAGCTGAACATCGTGAGTAACTTCGTCGAGGTTTATCTGGCGAAGCAGGAACACAACAATCCGGTGGGTATCAATTTCCTGGAGAAGATTCAGTTCGCGCATCTGCCCTGCATCTACGGAGCGATGTTGGCCGGGGTGGGTTACATCATTATGGGCGCGGGGATTCCGCTGAAGATTCCTGGCGTGCTGGATGGTTATGTTGATCACAAGGCGGCAGAGTATGCGATTCATGTGATCGGGGCGCAGGAGGGCGATGACACGATTGCCCGCTTCGATCCGCGCGAATATATGCAGTGCGAGTTTGAGCCGCTGCAGCGGCCGAAGTTTCTGCCTATCGTGTCGTCGAATACGCTGGCTGTGACCATGCTGAAGAAGGCGAACGGGCGCGTGGATGGGTTGGTGATTGAGACGCGCACCGCGGGCGGGCACAACGCTCCTCCGCGCGGAAAGATGCAACTATCTGATCTGGGCGAGCCGGTGTACGGTGAGCGCGATTCGATTGATATCGCGAAGTTGAAGGAATTGGGCGTACCGTTCTGGCTGGCGGGCGGGTATGGCCATCCCGAGAAGGTGCGCGAAGCTTTGCAGCAGGGCGCTGCAGGAGTGCAGGTGGGGACGGCGTTTGAGTTTGCGTGGGAGTCCGGGCTGCGCGAGTCCTATAAGGACGCTTTGCTGAAGAAGGTGATTGCCGGGGATTCTGCTGTATTTACCGATCCGCTGGCTTCGCCGACGGGATTTCCGTTCAAGGTAGCCCAGTTGAAAGGGACTGCTTCGGACCCTGAGGTTTATGCGGAGCGTCCGCGGGTCTGCGATCTGGGATTTCTGCGCGAGGCGTATCGCAAGGAAGACGGCGGGATTGGTTATCGCTGCGCAGGCGAGCCGGTTACGGTGTATGTGTCGAAGGGTGGACGCGCAGAGGATACGGTCGGCAGAAAGTGCGTATGCAATGGGCTGCTCGCGAACATCGGCTATCAGCAGGTGAGGAATGGCAAGCGCGAGGAGTACGGCCTGATCACGGCCGGGGACGATCTCTGGACGGTCAAGCAATTTCTGAGGCCGGGACGCACCGAGTATCGCGTTGTAGACGTGGTTACACGTCTGCTGAGTGGATGCGATGCGACGGCGGAGACGCAGAAGTCCGAAGAGGAGTGCTTCGCGTAGGTAAAAATCAGGAAGCCACATCAAGACAACTTAGGCAGCGAGGACTGGAGTCGCAGGCCGCGTGGTGCGGTTCTGCGGGTAAGACGGGCGCGGTGGCGTCAGGAGGCAGACGCGCGCGGCTAAATGCTACGCTGAGCCGGGACCGGATGAGGGTTGAAGTGGGCTAAGGGGCGATTGGCGCGGGTTGGGAATGGGGTTCGGTTGAGGGGTATACTTCTGAGATAACATCGGCACTTTGTGCGGTATTTCAGGCAGGGAGAAACGAATGAGCGGAAACGGCAATGGACATCAGGCGAACGGCAATCGGGCGCACACCAATGGGAGCGTAGCACAGCCGGTGGGGAACGATTACAAGGTGCCGGCGCCGCGGGCGGAGTGGATCGTAAAGCGGCAAGGCCGAGGCTGCGCGGACGGGCGACACGAACATGGCGCAGATGCACTTTGCGCGCAAGGGGATGATCACCGAAGAGATGGCTTACGTGGCGCAGCGGGAGAAGATCTGGGCCGAGCTTGGTGCGCGAGCGAGGTTGGCGAGGGGACGGATGATTATTCCCGCGAACATCAACCATCCGGAGCTGGAGCCGATGGCGATCGGGGTGGGGTCGCTGTGCAAGATCAATGCGAATATCGGCAATTCGGCGATGGTGTCGAATGTGGACGAGGAGTTGCGCAAGCTGCATACGGCGGTGCACTACGGCGCCGATACGGTGATGGATCTGTCGACGGGTGGGGATATTCCGATGATTCGCGAGCAGATTTTGCGGCACTCGCCGGTGCCGATTGGGACGGTGCCGCTGTACGAGGCGCTGAGCCCGGGTGAAGAAGCTTGAGGATCTGAACATCGATCTGTACCTCGAGGTGATCGAGGAGCAGGCGCAGCAGGGCGTGGATTACTTCACGATCCATGCGGGCGTGCTGATCCAGTACATTCCGATGGTGGCGAAGCGGATCACGGGGATTGTGAGCCGCGGCGGCGCGATTCTGGCGCAGTGGATGACGCTCGCACCACAAGCAGAATTTTCTGTACGAGAACTTCGATCGCATCACGAAGGTGATGGCGAAGTACGACGTGAGCTACTCGCTGGGCGATGGGCTGCGGCCGGGCTGCCTGGCGGACGCGAGCGACGAGGCGCAGTTTGCGGAGTTGAAGACGCTGGGCGAGCTGACGCGGCAGGCGTGGAAGAGCGATGTGCAGGTGATGATCGAAGGGCCGGGGCATATTCCGATGGACCAGATCAAGCTGCAGGTGGATAAGGAAGTGGAGCTGTGCGACGGGCGCGCCGTTCTATGTGCTGGGGCCGCTGGTGACGGACATTGCGCCGGGGTACGACCACATTACGTCAGCGCGATTGGCGCGGCGATGATTGGCTGGCACGGAGCGGCGATGCTCTGCTACGTGACTCCGAAGGAGCACCTCGGACTGCCGAACGAGAAGGACGTGAAGGACGGGATTATCGCTTACAAGATTGCGGCTCATGCGGCGGATGTGGCGCGGCAGCGGCCGGGCGCGCGGGATCGCGACGATGCGATCAGCCATGCGCGGTACACGTTCGATTGGGATAAGCAGTTTGCGTTGTCGCTTGATCCGGAGACGGCGCGGGCGATGCACGACGAGACGCTGCCGGATGACTACTACAAGGAAGCGGCGTTCTGCAGCATGTGCGGGCCGAAGTTCTGCAGCATGAACTGGTCGAGCAAGGTGGACAAGTTCAACGAGTCGGAGCATGGGCTGAAGAAGCCGGACTTGACGCAGATTATGACGGACCAGATGGCGCTGCGGTCGTAAACGCAGACAAAAAAACCAAGGGCCGCATCCGTTGGGGATGCGGCCTTTTGTTTTGCTGCCCGCCGCTGGGAGTGCCGGCGAAACCTGCTATGCGCGCTGTGCAGAGGGTGAGTCGGGCTTGCCCTCGGGCTTTGCCTGAAGCGGGGCCTTGCGCTGCGTGGGGTGGTGCGAGATCTCGATTTTGCTGAAGTTGAAGGCCATGCCGGCCACGCCTTGCGGTATTCGATGCGGCGACGGCAGGCAGCACAGGTCCGGCGTGGGTTCCAGGGCGCGAGCCTGGATCATAGAGTGTCCCGCTCGTTGCGGTTTGACGGCAGGCTAACGACGGCGGGGGCGACGATCATTGCGATAAAAAGCAGGGCGAGAACGAGATCGAAGACCATGGGCGAACTCCTGTGCGGCCTGTGTGGTCGCATCCACCTGCAATCTTCGTCTGAATCCACGGACGCGTGAATAGCACAGGAGGAGTATGGAATACTGCCCAAGTTGTAGGGCAGTGCCTGTTGGTAACTGACGGGTAACCAGCCAGCTAAAATTTACTGCGCCAGGGTGTTGGCAGCGCGGGTCAGGGCCTGGGCGAGGAGGTCCAGCTGGGCCTGGGCGCGTGGGGCGTCGGCAGCCTCGATGGCTTCGTTTACGCCGGGAATGACGACGGTTTCGTACCCGGTGAATTCGCCGGGCGCGTAGATGCTGTGCCGGTACCACGGGCGGCGGGGAAGGCCGCCGGAGAGAAGCAGCGCGCGCTCAGTGGCGCAGAGAGCGCGGTCGAGCGCCGCTGCATCTTTGGGCGGCGCGAGTTGACGCTGATGGGCGGTCTTTGCCGCGGCGGCAAACTCGTTGGAGGCCGCGAGGGCGTTGGTGAAGTCGAGCTTGATCTGGCGGCCGTTGGCGCGGTTGCGCGCCTGGTCGAGGTAGCTCTGAATCTCGCTGGGCGTAGACGGAGTAGTCGAGGGGCAGCACGTCGGCGTCGGCCATGTGGAGGATCTCGAGGCCGAGGAAGCGCGCCTGCTGCTGGGTATAAGCGAAGGTGGGGTCGGCGAAGCGGACGAACCAGTCAAAGTTGTCGAAGACGCTGTGGTAGACGCTGAAGGGGCCGTCGGAGCCGATGTCGGTGGAGGGGACGCCGACGTGTTCAAGGAAAGGCGTGTAGTCGGAGCCAGAGCCGAGATCGCTGAGGTGCAGATCTTCTTCGGATGAGCCGGGCGGGTCGCCGGTGAAGTTGTTGGGAGATGGATTGGTGCGTCCGCGGACGTCGTGTGCGCGCCACTGCTGGGCCACGGTTCCTCCGGCGGCTGAGGGAACTTCCGTGGCGATCTGGCGGACGAACTGGCGCAGGGATGGGACGGCGGCAGCGCTGAAGTTGGGGCCGGAGACGGCGACGTCGATGTTGAAGTAGGCGACGGCGTTCTCGAGTTCGGCGGAGTGCTGCTCGACCCACTCGGTTGAGCCGATCATGCCTTCCTCTTCGGCATCCCAGCTTCCGACGATGATGGTGCGAGCGGGACGCCAGCCTTGCTGAAGCAGGACGCCGAGGCCATGGACGGCCTCGAGCATGGCGGCGGTGCCGCTGTTGGGGTCGGATGCGCCGTAGACCCAGGCGTCGCGATGATTGCCGGCGATAACGGAGTGGTGGGGATCGGTGGCGCCCGGGATTCTGCCGATGACGTCCCAGATGGTGCGGAGGCGGGTGTCGCGGGTGATGCGCATGTGGACGGTGGGCGCAGGGCCGCCGCCCAGGCGATAGGGGAAGTCGAGCCCTCCCTGCCAGTCACGGGGCGCGGCCGGACCACTGAGCGCGCGCAGGATGGGCGCTGCGTCGGCGGACGAGAGCGGGCTTACAGGGATGCTGGGCAGATCGTATTGCAGCTTGTCGATGGGAATACGCTGGGATTCAGGCAGGCTGGGGGTGGAGGCGACGCCGGGCGTGGTGGGGTCGCCGGGATAGATGGGCAGGAACTGGACGGAGCCGCGCTGGGCGGCGGAGTCGGGGCGGCGGGAACCCTCGGGATACTTCGGGGCGTCGCGGTCGCCGTCGTCGGCGGGGTCGGAGTAGATGAGGACGCCTTTGGCTCCGTAGTGTTGTGCGATATATGCCTTGACGCCGCGATAGACGGCTCCGTAGCGGACGAGAACGATCTTGTCCTTGACGCTGATGCCGAGCTGATCGAGGCGCTGGAAGTCGGCGAGGCGGCCGTAGTTGGCGTAGACGATCGGCGCGGTGATGTCGGCTGCGGCGGACCAGTCGTTGTAAATCGGCGGGACGCGGGGATCGTTCTGGAAACGGGCGATGTCGGGGTTGGAAGCGGCCAACGGGCCGGGATCAACGTGCTCGCGGGTTGGTCCGCTGAAAATCTTGTTACCGGAGGCGTCGAAGGCCTCGATGAGGACGGAGAGAGGCTTGTTGAGCAGGACGCTGTAGGGGACGATCTCAGTCTGCAGGCCGGCGGCCTTGAACTGAGCGGCCACGTATTCGGCGGTAGCGTAGTCCTCCGGCGAACTCGCCCAATGCGGTGCGGAGGTAAGGATTTTCAGGTGCTGGCGCGCGAGCGCCGGATCGGGAACAGCGAGGAAGGCCGCGTCCCACCTGGCTTGCTGGGCGAAGTCTCGAAAGCCGAAGACGTGGGTCGGCGCGGTGGATGGCGAGGAGGTTTGGGCGATGTGCTGGAGGGACTGTCCCGCAAGCAGCGCATAGGCTGCGAGCGGGAGCAGGGCTGCGAGGGGACGAAGTTGAATCAAATGCCGGGGCCTCTGTGGAGGGACGGATGAAAAGCGCTCACGTGATCTGAAGACGGGCTGCTAGGGAACCGGCTGTCCGCAGAACTTGCAGCGCGTCGCGGCTACAGGGATATCGGAGAGGCACTGGGGGCAGGTCTTGGTGGCCGGGGCCGCCTCTTCGGGCTTCTTGAAGCGTTCCATCAGGTAATTCAGAGGCATAACGACGAAGAAGTAGATGACCGCCGCGACGATGAGGAAGTTAAGCGTTGCGGTGAGAAACGGGCCGTACTTGATTGGAGTTCCATTGACCATGAAAGCGAGCGTGTCGAAGTCTGGCTGCTTCACGATGGCAGCGACGAACTGCATGATGATGCCCTTGGTGAAGGCAGTGACTACGGCGCCGAAAGCCGTGCCGATGACGACAGCCACGGCGAGATCGACCACATTGCCGCGTAAGATGAAGTCGCGAAAACCCTTAAGCATGTCTGCTCCTTGGACTGAAAATCACAGGGGCTGAGTATATCGCAACTGACGGTCACACGGTTTTGATCCCACTGTAAGCATCCGTTCTCTAAAAGAGATAGGGGAAGAACAGGAAGAAGAGGATGAGGCAGATAGCGAGCAAATCCATGAACAGACAGAGCACGATGCCGGCGTGGTAAAGGTCCCGTTGCGGGCGCATGCAGCGGACCGTGTCGAAAGTGCCGTAGAAGGCGAGGAACGCGGGAATGATGAGCAGCAGCGTGCGCCGGGTGCCGGGAAATCCGGAGAGCGGGAACGACGCAGCGAAACTGCCCAGAACAAGGATATTGCCGCGCAGCAGCGACCGGCGGCGGAGATTGAATACGGCGAAGGATGAGAGGGGTCGAGGCAAGCGGGTGGCCTGCCCGATTGTACAAAGGATTCGCGAGCGCGGCCTACCGGGAGGCTGCCGTGGGCAAGGGCGCGAGTTTGGCTGCAGAGGCTACGGGAATTTCGACCGATCCATAGCGATCGGCGTCCAGGTCGTGTACGGAGGTCCGCAGGAAGTATTCGCCGTTGACCGGAACGCTGATCTCCTGGTGGAATGGCAGGCCGGTGTGGCGCATGTTGGCGTAGGTTGAGGGAGACAGATTGCCGTGGGCCTTCTGGACCGCCGTGTTGATGAGCACGCCGTTGCCGTTGTAGACGCAAGTGACGACTTCGACTGAGAAGAGGTAGTGGCCGTCGGGCGAGGGAGTGATGTGAATGTCGCGTGGATCGGCCGCGATGTCGATTGCGTAGCGCCGGAAGGGCGGCGTTGATCTTCAGCTTCGCGGCAGGTTCGGTGTTGAAGATGTTGCCGGGGACCACCTTCTGCTCGACGTTGGTGCTTGCAGGCAGAACCTGCAACTTGAGCATGATGTCGGTTGCGTCCGGGAGCTCCGCGCATCATGGCGCGGGTGAGCGAGTTGGACGGCGTGGAAAGCGCGGCGAGTTCCGGATCGCGCTTGGATTTGCCGGCTGGCTCGTCGGCGTAGTATCCGCTGCGATAAGTCAGGTTGAAGCCTTGCTGAGCGAGCTTCACCTGGATCTTGCGGAATTTTCCATCCTGCGCGGAATTCGACGGGACATAGGACAGGGTGTAGAAGTTGGAGCCACTCTCAATGGCAGTGCCGACGGCCTTGCTCAAGCTATTGGCGTCGATATAAGCGCGCCCCCCGGTGTCGGCGGCAATCTGGTACATCGTGCCCTGCCGGCTGGTCCTGTCCACAAACTGCTTGGCCAGCGCAGAGCTAAGTCCGGAGCCCGAACTGGTCGTCGGGCTCGAGTCGTTGGCAATTGGAACGTTGTTGGTCTGGAGGCCGCCCGCATCGATGGGATAGACGGCGACTTGGGCACGGGTGAGGAGGTTGGTGGTTTCGTGGAACGCATCTTGCATGTTGACCACGGTGGCCGAGGGGTTGGCGATGGAGTTGTCGGGGAAGATGTCGAGAGGGAACGACCCGGAGAACCAGATGAGATTCTTGCGGCCGGGAATGCCGGAGAGAAAATGGGCGATCTGATTCACGGCCTGCATGGTTTGGATGACGCGGTTCTGGACGTCGACTGAGCCCTGGACCGCCTCAAATTGCTGGACGCTGGCGAGAAGCGTGGTCATGTCGCTGGCGTCACCCATGGCGTTGGCGATCATGTCGGAGGGCGCCGGGGTACCGCCATTGCCGACGTTGTCCGGCAGTTGGCGCGAGGAGGCCGGTGAGGATCGATCGATGACGGACTTGAGCAGGGCAAGGTCGGTGGTAAAGCCCTGCAACATCACGAGGCGGTCGTTGAGACCAAAGATCGCTATCCGTGTTCCCGGAGGCGTGTTTTTGAGAAATTCGCGGAGTTGGTCGCGAACGTAGGCCTGATCCTTCATCGGCGTGTTGAGCGCGTCCAGCAGAAGCACGTTGACGGCTGAGCCTGCGGGCACCGGCGTGTAGTTGGTGAAGATGCCGGGAGGAAGCTTAGGCATCTGCGGAGCCTTGGCCGCCTCCGATGGCGGCGGTGTGACGTGCTCCTCGAATGCGGAGATCTGCTGCGGCGCGCCATTCTCCGTTAAGGCGAAGTCGGCGGCCTTGAGGTTGTGAACGGGCTGCTGCTTCGCGTCGGTGACCAGTACATCGACGATGACCAGTTGGGATGTCGCCTTGAGCGTGGAGACGGAGCCGGATTGAGCCTGCGGCTGCGTTGTGACAGACGGCGTCGGAGCATTGAGGGATGGAGGAGTTCTGCCTGTTGCAGCCTGGGCAAAGGCGAGTCCTGGAGCGGCGAGGCAAGCGAGCGCGGAGAGGAGTTGAGCGCGACGAAACATGAATTCCTCCGGTGGTGAACCAGTCTAGCCGAATTGGCAGGACTCGGACACACCGGAGGTTTGGAGACTGGCGCCTAGTTGTCGGCGACTGGGCGCTTGTAGGGCGTCTGCATGCGGGCGCGGGCTTCGTTGATCGCGCCTTGCGTGTTGTCGTTGGTCTGGACGGCGAGGCGGTACTCGTTGACCGCGCGGTCGCGCTGGCCGGTGACGTCGAAGATGTAGCCGAGGTGGATGTGGCTCCAGACTTCGGTCCAGCGCGGGTCGTCGTCGCCGCGCAGAGCGTCGCGGAAGCTGTTTGCGGCGGACTGGTAGTTGCGCTGCATGAAGAAGACTTCGCCGATGCGGTAGGTTGCGAGCGAGCTGTTCTGGTTGGAGTCGAGCGCCTTCTGGTACTCGCCCAGCGCGCCGGTAAGATCGCCCTGGGCGACCAGTTGCTGGCCGCGCAGAACGGCTACGCGGACGGCCAGGTCGGGCGTGCTCTTGAGCAGCCAGTTCTCAGGATCGATGGAGATGTTGCGCGGGCGGCCGAAGGTTTCGATGGTGTAGGGCGAGTCGGTGCCGGCAACGTCGATGCGGCGAATCTCGGTCTTGCCGTCGGTCTCGATGCGCAGTTCGACAGGCATGCGGAAGAGGTCGAGGTCCTCCGCGATGGCGCCCTGGGTGCGGAAGCCTTTGTTGTTGCCCAGCCGGTAGACGGTGTACTTGTTGTTGAACGAGGGCGCGCCGGTTCCGTCGAGCCACTGTGCGAAGAACGGGGTGAGTTCAAGCTTGGACTGGGCCTCGGCGACGGTCTGGACGTCGGAGCTGCGGATGCCTTTGTCGGTGTATTGCGAGAGCAGTGCCGCGCAGGAACTTCTGGAAGGTGTCGTCGCCCATCTCCCAGCGGAGCATGTGGAAGACCATCGCGCCCTTCTCCAGCGTCATGGACTGGAACTGCGGGGAGAACGGATCGAGTCGGCCGAGCGTGGTCAGCGGCTCGGTGTCGTAGGCCAGCGCGCCGGCGGAGACGTCGGAGATGGCGTTCTGGAACGCGGTCTTGCCGGCGGCGTCTTCCAGGTACATCAGCTCGCCGTAGCGCGACATGCCGTTGGTGATCCAGGCATCGTTGAGGGTGGCGGGCGAGACTTCCGAGCCCCACCACTGGTGTGCGAGCGTGTTGGCGAGCAGGCGGTTCGCTCCTTGGGGTCTGCGATGCGGTTGCCGGCGATGCAGGCCATCTGCGGAGCCCACGCGGCGGAGACGGCGTCGTCGGGCAGTTCGACGATGTTGATGCGGCCGGACTCAGGCTCGCCGAAGATGCTGGTCATGTACTCGAACTCGCGGCCGGCCAGGGCGGCGAATTCGTGCGGCGTTCGCTTTGCGCTTCTCGGTGACGTAGACGTGGATGTTCGAGAGGCCGGAGGCGCTGATGGCAGGGACGAACTTGCCTGCGACGATGGTGCCGGGGAATCCGGGCTTGGTCCAGGAGAAGCTGAACTCCTTGCGGCCGTCGGGAAGGGTCTTGTTGCCGGGAGTGCCGCTGCCGATGGCGGTGTAGTCGGCTGGGACGCGGATGTGCATCTCGGCGGTGAAGCGGTCGGTGAAGAGGCCGGTCATGGGGAACCAGCGGCCCGCATAGAGCAGGATGCTGATGGGGTCGGCGACGGCTGCGAGCTTGATGCCTTCGACGGGGCTGGTGTCGGCGTTCAGCAGGGTGCCGGAGTACTCGAAGTGGAAGGTGGTGCGAGGTGCCCTTGGCCAGCGGCGCCTGCAGGCTGACGTGGACGGTGGAGTTGGTGGTGAGGCGCTCGGAGTTGAGCGGCGGTGCCCTGTGCGTCGGTCAGCTTGGTGATGTTGAGGCCGTTGTTCAGCTCGAAGGTGGGCTGGGTGAGGTCTTCGAGCGCGGTGAAGGTGACGTCGGCGGTGGCGGTCAGGTGGTTGGTGGCGGGATCGAGGTCGGCGGTGATGACGTAGCCGGTGATATTCATCTGCGGGCGGACCGGCGCGGCGAAGGCGCGGGCTGGCGAAGGCGCAGAGGACGAGCATCGCGGCGGCGAGGATGCCGGTACCGGCTTGGGTTCGGGATTCGGTTTGGCGGCTGGGAGGCATGCGGTCGTTGGTCCTCGGTCCCTCAGATGCGGTTCAAGCTTGAATTCAATGGTATAGCCGTGCGGGCGATTCCGGACAACTGATGATTGGACGCAGGAATCTGGCTGCCGTCTCGGATTTAGCCCATCGAGTTAGACGGTTGGCGGCGGCTTTTTGGCGTGGCGCGGCATTGGCGGCGTCAAGGAGCGCTTCGGCGGCGTCGCAGACACGCTGGATGGGGTTGGCGGCTGGGTCGGGCAGCAGGCGGGCGCGGGCTTCGGCGAGGTCGGCGATCATCTGGGCGCGGGCGGGGGTGTCGTCGAGCAGCGGGCGGAGGGCGGCGGCGAGGTTTTCGGCGGTGAAGCGGTCGTTGAGGAGTTCGGGGACGATGCGGCGGCCGGCGATGAGGTTGGGCATGGCGATGGGCAGGTTGCCGTCGGCGTCGGGCTGGGCGGGGATCTCGGCAGGGTAGCGGACGAGGCGTTTGAGGATGGCGAAGGTGAGGCGGGAGACGCGGTAGACGACGACGAAGGGGTTGCCGATGGTGAGCGCCTGGACGGTGGCGGTGCCGCTGGCGACGATGGAGGCGCGGGCGTGGTGGAGGGCTTCGCGGGCGTCGCGGACCGACATAGATCGAAGTGGCGCCATCTGGGAACGGTGTTTTCTCCCGCAGCCGATTAGCTTCATCGACCGTCGTGTCGATTTGATTGTCGATGCGACAGGAATCATGAAGTCGTAATCAGTCCCCGAGTAGGCCAGCCAGCTTCAAGCATAGCGGGAAGATTGCGCTCGATCTCCTGTCCACGGCTGCCGGGCAACAGTGCGATCCATGTCTTGTCTGGATCGACCGTACAGGCAGCGTAGGCTTCGCGGGAGATGGTGGGTTGCGGAAGCGTGGCGAGGGGGTGGCCGACGAACTCGGCGTCGACGCCGCGGGCGCGGTAGAACGGCGCTTCGAAGGGGAAGATGACCAGCATGCGGTCGACGAAGCGCTGCACCCAGCGCAGGCGGCGGCGCTTCCAGGCCCAGAGCTGCGGGCTGACGAACCAGAGGACCGGGACGCCCAGCCGCTTGCAGTGCATCGCGAGGCGGAAGTTGACGTCGGGGAAGTCGATGAAGATGGCGAGCGAGGGCGGGTTGCGCTTGATGGCGCGACCAGCGCGCGGTACTGCGAATGGATGTAGAAGGCGTGGCGGAGGACCTCGGTGATGCCCATGTGGGCGACGTCTTCGGCGCGGACGATGCGCTGCTGGCCTGCGGCTTCCATGGCGGTTCCGCCGAGGCCGGTGAAGGTGGCGGCGGGAATGCGGCGGCGGAGTTCGGCGATGATCTCGGCGCCGTAGTGGTCGCCGGAGGCTTCGCCGGCGGAGAGGAAGATGCGCGGATTGGAAATGGCAGCGATAAGAACAGTTTAGATTGTGCCGGAGGTAGAACTGCAAGCGGGACCGCTAATCGACGGCTGCCTCAATGGAGGATATATTTCTCACAAAAGGGAATTGAATCCAGAAGCGGCAGGACGTGCGGATGGTTGAAGCATTATTAACAGCAGCCGGGTTGGTTCTTGCGGGAATTGCGACCATGGTCGGCATACTCCACGATGATCAGCCGTCGAAGATGAAGAAGGGTCTGGCGCTGCTCGCCATTCTTGGCATCGGGGTCGGTCTAGTGTCGACCTGGCTCCAATATCAGGATCAGAAAACCTCCGCCGAGGATGCGAAGGCCGCGAAAGCGAAGCTGAGCAAAATCGATACGAATCTCCAGCAGGTCGGACTGACGGCAGTTCAACTTCAGACCGAGGCCGACGATCTCGATAAGTTGAGTAGCCTGGGGGATAAGTCTTATTATGTCCAGATTGCGACCTTCAAAATCGGCAGTTCGACCGATGACGCCGATTGCAGAACCGCCAGAAAGAACATAGGCGGCCTTTATCCGAACGCCGAAAGTAAGGGGCAGATATGGGCTGCGGTGCTGCAAGGCGACCCGACCCGCTATACACTCCGCTTCGGCAAAAACCTGACGCCGAACTCGGCACAGACCTTCTGGAGCCTGGCCAACCACGGGCTGGCGAACGGAAGCGCCGTGATCCGGCGCGAACCGCAAGGTGGAAGCAAGATCTATGTTGCCGGCTGCCTTTCGCCCACCTAGCTGAAAGTTCGCATTGGAGTCGCGCGAGGGCAAAGCAGACTGCTCAGTAACCGGGAGGATACGATGCAAAAAAAGCCGGGACAAATCGCGTCTGCGAAGCGTTTCAGGGCAATATTAGAAAAAGGCCAGCGCGCGCTGGGCTGGACGATCGTGCGCGTGCCGTTCGATGTGGCCGATTTGGGCAAGATGGTTCGACTGCGCGTTCGCGGCGAGGTGAATGGATTTGCGTTCCGCACTTCGCTGTTTCCCGACCCGCGCGGCGGTTTCTATCTGCTGGTGAATCGCGCTACGCAGGCAGGCGCAGGCGTAAAGCTGGGCGATACAGCCGACTTTCGTTTGCAGGCAGATCTGGAGCCGCGCGAGGCCGAGTTGCCCGATGAGTTGGCCGTCCTGCTGGATGAAGAGCCCGGCCTGCGTGACTGGTACGGCGAACTGACCGAGTACATGCGGCGCGAGATCGGCAAGTGGGTGATGGATGTTAAGAGCGATGAAGCCCGCATGCGTCGCGCGGAGCAGATGGCCGAACGCCTCCTTGCGACGATGGAAGGCGAGCGTGAGCTGCCGCCGGTGATCGAAGCCGCGTTTCGGCGAAGACCGAAGGCGAGAGCCGGCTGGAGCAAGATGACGCCGGTGCAACGCCGCGGCGAAATCATGGCAGTGTTTTACTACCGCACGCCGGACGCGCAATTGCGGCGAGTGGAGAAGCTATGCGACGCGGCAGAGAAGAAATAAAGTGAGATTATTCTGCAGCGGCGTGGGCGAGGATTGCCGCGGCGGCAAGATTCGAGGTCAGGCTCTCGTCGAAGCCGTGGCGTTTTTCGAGCCACGCAGGATCGTTCCAGAAAAGCAAAGTCTTACCGGATTCGGTCTCCGCAACAAGAATCTTCAGCGGAAGATCGATCGCCGCGCTGGGAGCGAAAACCATCAGCGGTGTTCCCGCTTGCGGGTTGCCGAAGATCAGCAGCTTGGTTGGCCGCATAGTGAGTCCTACAGCAGCAGCCTCGCCAGAGTGATCGATGAGAGCGAAGAGTTTGATCCCTTTTTCCGCGATCAGCGACTGCAGGCGGGCGACCGTTTCGTCCACTGAGTAGTTGCTCGTGACAGTATCCAGACCTTCATGCAGGACGGTTTCCTGCTGTTGCTCCGGAGGAATCGGTTTGGACTTGGCTTTAGCGAACATGATTGCAACAGTCTGGCAAAGATTCTCAAGGGTTGCAACTACTCGATCCACGCCAGAGTCTTGTGCGCCAGGCGGTCGAACGCGGTTACGGCAAGGCGCAGGTGATCTTCGGCAGTGTCTTCGATCTTGTTGTGCGAGATGCCGCGCAGGGACTGAACAAACATCATCACCGTTGGAATGCCGAGGCGCGCGACTTCTGCAGCATCGTGCAGCGGGCCTGAAGGCAGGCTGACCAGCGTTCCGGCTATCTCTTCCACCGACTCCTGGCAGAGGCGGATGAGGTCGGGATGGAACGGGATGGGCTCTATCGACCAGATGCGGGACCAGTCGACCGTGCATCGTTCTTCAGAGGCGAAGCGCAGGCTGGCGTCCTGGGCTTCGCGGTACATCTGCGCGAGGATATCGGGCGATAGGTCGCGCTGATCGAGCGTACACTCGCAGCGACCGACGACGGCAGTGACGATTCCGGGGAAGGTTTTCACGGACCCCATCGTGCACACGGCGTCCGTATGTTTTCCAGCGATCTCCCGGATCTCCAGTGCGAGGCGAGCGGCGGCGGCCAGCGCGTCGCGGCGGTCCGCCATAGGGGTTGAACCGGAGTGAGCTTCCTGGCCGTGGAATGTAATCGCGTGGCGTTCGACGCCTTTTGTGCCCAGCACGGCGGCAAGCGGCAGGCCAAGGCGTTCCAGCACGGGGCCCTGCTCGATGTGGAGTTCCAGGTACGCGGCAATGTTTTTGCGCTCCGTTGCCGCGTCGCCAATTCTGTCGATGTCGATGTTGGATGCGGCGAGCGCGGCTTCGAGCGTGACGCCGTCTCGATCGGTGCGAGTGCGATCCGCGGCGATGGAGTGGGTGCCTGCGAACGCGGACGACCCGAAAAGCGAACGGCCGAAGCGCGCTCCTTCCTCATCGGCCCAGTCGACGAGGCGGATGGTGAAGGGCGGACGCCCGTTGTAGTCGTGCCCGATAGCAGCAAGAATTTCAAATGCCGTAATAACGCCCAGCGCGCCGTCCAGCCACCCACCATTCGGGACTGAGTCGAGATGGCTGCCGAGGACCAGCGATTTCGGCGATGCGCCGGGTAGTGTGACCCAGTTGTTGCCGGCGGCGTCGCGGTGATGCTCGATCTTCCACTCAGCGGGCAGCCCGGCGAGTTTTGCCGTAAACCAGTCGCGCGCCCGTTGCCAGGTGGGTGTAAAGGCGACGCGCTGCGCCCCATGGTCGTCGGAGGTCAGTGCAGCAAGTTCGCGGAGATTGGCGATGACCTGATTGGGATTGGCGGGCATGATGCGCTCCTAAAGTTGCGCCAGTGTCGTTGCAAAATTCTGGTGCTGGTCAGAGTTACTTGCGTTCCTTTGCCTCCGCGGCTTCGCGGATTTTTTCTACATCTGCTAAATCCTGTAGGCGTCCAACAGCCAACTTGTTCTTGATAAGGTCATCTCGCGATAGCACGTGAGCGAGAACCTGTCCGGCGAGGATTTCGTCAACGCGTCTGGGCCACGCCTCATCGAAGATCACACCTTCTATGCTCTGCAGTATGTCGATCCGCGAGGGGGGAACACCCATCTGGAAGACCGATGTAGGTTTGTCGTTGAAGTCGTCGGGACTCATGCCCGCGATCGGGGCACCGAATTCGGTTAATGCTCGAAATACGGCAACGCTGTTTGTCCCTCTGGGTTCGGCGTGAATGCCAACCGCGTGACCACCGACGACCAGATATCTAACGCCATTCGCATTGAATCGTTCAAGGAGTTCCTTCTGGTCTTTGAGCATAGCTTTGCGGCTTTCTATTTACGCGATACCGGAGCGCGTTCATACCGGACGATGGTCTTGTCCATCGGCTGTGCTTCTACGTCGATTCCCCTGGTCAGGTATGCATCGCGGACGATCTCCGCAACTGCTTCCATGCGCTCTGCCGCGGTGCGGCTCTGCCAATAGCGGTAAGTCTCGGCCCGTTGCTCCTTGAAGTCGGTGACTCGGCGAATGGTCTTGTCCATACTCTTCTTATTGTAGAAGGTTTAGCTGCGCCGAGAATGCTTCGCAGCCCTAGAAAACCTGGCTTTCAACTGAGGCCAGCGCCGTGTCTTTAGCGGCGCGAGACCACGCAAGCCGGAAATCGGTTGCCTTGTGCAGCGAGAAGTTTTGCTGCGCCGGCGCAGTGATGGCGAAGAAGTCGGTGCGGTGGGTGTCCTCAAGGTAGAACGCCGGACGCGGGTCGGGATTCGCCGGCGCAATCTCCACGTGGGACATCTCCAGATTGCGGAGGTGCCGGATGAAGAACCCGTTCGAGGGCGTAGGACCGAACTGCAGCAGTTCCGGATAGGCGGTCTCCAACTCAGGCACCTGTATGGTGCGCCAATCGGGCATGGGTCGGGTTTCTGCTCCCCATTGGATCCGCATCTTTGTGGGCAGGCCTTCGTGGCCGAAGTAGCAGTTGGAGAGCTTCACGTCTTCAATCATGTTCTCCGGCAGGCCGTGGAAGATGGACGCGCTGGACGCGGCAGAGTTGTAGCTGACGAGGTTGGAAATAACGATGCGCTTGAGTGTTCCCGGACGCACCGTCTCTTTTGGGTTACGGTTGCGGCGGTTGAGGCGCAGAAACAGCGGCGCATCTATGGTGTCGCGCATGGTGTTGCCGGTGATTGCGATGTCTTCGAGAAACGCGCCGTCCGAACTCTCGAGCGCGATGCCTTTGGAGCCCTCCATCACGTTGCCGGAGATAGTGATGTTGCGGAATCCGCCGTTGGATTCCGTCCCGCACTTGATGCGGCCCTGGCGCGGAACCTGCGCGTCATCGGCAAACTTCTTCCAGGTACCGGAGATGATGCTGCCAAGCTCGTAGTATCCCGTCACGTAGTTGTTGGCGATGGTGACGTTCTCGGTGGGCCGCGCATAGCCGAGCGCGTAGCTGGACTTCGGACAGATGCCGTCATCCCACGGTGAATTGACCGTGCAGTTGGAGACGCGGACGTTGCGGCAGCAGTCGATGTCGAAGCCGTCACGATCGGTGTCGATCAGCAGGTTGTCAAACGTAAGGTTGTCGACCCCGGTGGCAAGCACGGCGAAGTGTCCGCCCTTCAGCAGGCTGAAATCGCGCAGGATGACGTTATGGCAATTCTTCAACGCGATGGCCTTGTTGCCCACGCCGGGCTGGTTGGCGACAAAGTCGTAGTAGTCGCCGCGCGCCCCGTTCGATCCGTGAGACAGTCCTTTGCCGAAGATCAGCCCCGGCCCGCAGATAGAAAAGTCGTGCTGATTCTCCGCGTAGAACAGCGAATTTCGCCAATGGTTGTGGCCGTAATCCTGGTAGGGCGTCCACGGGTCGTTAGGCTCTGCCGCGTCGTAGGTGCCGCCGTTGTAGCCATTGGTCTCGCCGCGCCTGGGCGAGTCGGCCGCGAGAATCGTGCACCCGCGCGACAGATACAGCTCGACATTGGACTTCAGCCGGATGGTGAAGCACACATAAGTGCCGGCGGGAAAGATGAGGGTTCCACCACCGACATTGGCGACAGCCTCTATCGCCTTGTTGATCGCGGGCGTGTCCACGGCCTTGCCGTCTCCGGCAGCGCCATAGGTTCGGACATTGAAGACCGCCTCGGCAGGATGAGATTCGGTTTGCGCGTCTGCCATGGACATGTGTCCAACAGTGGCAGCTAAGGCGAGCGGAGAGAGTTTCAGAATTTCGCGGCGATCCATAGTGCGTTCCAGCTTAGCAGCTTATCCGCGTGCGCTTGTGTCTGCGCGGCGCAAGGTGGGCTAGACTGATCTCCATCCAAGGAGAGGCGTATGGCGCATCGAGTTGTTTGGCTTTGCCCGTTCTTGTTGGCGGCGGCGACCGGGTCGGGCTTCTGCCAAAGCGCTCCCGCGAACGGCGACACGAGCCCCGCTGCCAAGCAGACTGCTCCCGCCGTGGGCTCAGCCAACCCCGTCGCCACGCTGAAAACGACTGCGCAGTTAGTTCTGGTGGACGTCGTCGTACTGGACAAGAACCACGAGCCGGTCCATGGACTAAAGGCCTCCGACCTCTCCTTGACGGAGAACGGAGTGCCGCAGACGATCAAGCACTTTGAAGAGCACACCGCGCTGACCCAGGCCGATGCCACGAAGTTCCCGCCCGTGGCGAAGCTCCCGCCTGGGATCTATACCAACTACACCCCCGCACCCGCGAACGGAGCCGTTACCCTGATCCTGCTCGACACCTTGAATACCCCGATGAAGGACCAGGCTTTCGTCAGGCAGCAGTTGCTGGCGTATCTGAAAGCGGCTCTTCCGGGCGAGCGGATTGCGATCTTCGGGCTGACGACGCGGCTCATCATCCTGCAGGGCTTCACCAGCGATCCGGACATGCTGCGCCAGGTAATGGAAAAGGGTGTGGCCAAGGGCTCGCCGCTGCTGGAGGATCAGGTCGGCGGAGGCGGCATCCAGAACAGCGAGGCGGACAACCTTGAAGACATGGCTGCCAGCGGAGCGGCCGCCGGGCCCGACGTCGCAGCGCTGGTTGCGAACATGCGCGAGTTCGATGCCGTCCAGCAAAGCTTTCAGACCCAGCTTCGCGCCAAGTACACGCTGGACGCAATGAACCAGATTGCGCGCTACCTCTCAAACATCCCAGGGCGCAAGAACCTCATCTGGTTCTCCGGTTCGTTTCCGGTCGATATCATGCCGGACATTACCGGCTCGCTCCCGGATCCATTCGCAGCCATGGCCGATTCAGAGGCCGAGTTTCGCGAGACAGTCAATCTGCTGGCGCGCAGCCAGGTTGCGGTGTACCCCATCGACGCCCGCGGCCTCATGACTCCTCCGATATTCAGCGCCGCGACTGGAGGGCGCACCGCGGCCCGAGCGATACAGGACGACCAGAAGTTTTTCTCCGACACGGCTCAGGAGCAGGGAACGATGCGTTCCATGGCCGACGCCACCGGCGGACGCGCCTTCGTGAACACGAATGGACTGACTGCGGCGGTGGCAGCAGCCATCGAGGAAGGCACAAATTTCTACACGCTCACCTACACGCCGTCGAATTCGCAGAGAGACGGCAAGCTGCGGAAGATTCACGTGGACGTATCGCATCCGGGACTTACACTGGCCTATCGCAAGGGATACTACGCCGACGACCCGAACTCGAAGTCCGCGCCCAGAACCGCAACGGGCTCTCCCACACCCCGGGACACACTGCATTTTGCGATGACGCGGGGCGTGCCGGAGCCTTCGGAAGTGATCATCAAGGTTGGCGTGTTGCCGATTACGCCGCAAGGGCAACCGGAAGACAAGGTCGCTCCAGGCAACCAGGTTTCGGCGAAGACACAAGGTCCATTTCGGCGATACAGCGTCAACTATATGGTCGATCCGGCAGGGCTCGCCTACCTGCAGAGCCCCGACGGCACGATTCATGCGGACTTCGACTTGCTCATCTTCGTCTTCACGCCCAATGGAGAGTTGGTGAACTCGCAGGTAAGCCCGGTTCATATTGCAATGAAGCTCGATGAGTTGAGAAAGACGCTCGAGCAGGGGCTCATCTTCCATCAGGAGATCAGCGCCCCCGCAAAGGGAGAATCCTTACTGCGTATCGGCGTACACGAAATTCACGACGACCACTACGGTGCCGTGGAGGTAGCAACTTCCGCGGTCAGGAATGTGCGGCCGGCAAATGCCACTACAGCGACACCGCTGGGCGCCGGGAAATAGACCAGAGCGCTGCCGTGGCCGTCGCCGTCCGCGACGATCTGCGTCACCAGTTGGACGTGGTTCTACGCGAAAGTGCCGGACAGCTAATTAGTTTGTGTTTGCACTCTGAAGCGGCTAGTTCTTGCGGCAGCCAGCTTCGTTGGGATTGTCGACACAATCCGTAGCTCCGGGAACGTGGAGCGAGTTGTTGTCGCGCATGTCGGCAGCGGTAGCATTGCCGTTGATGGTGATGCTGCCCGAGCCAGTGCTGGCGCGGATGGCAGGGCCGCCGCCGTTGACCGTGCCGGAGACGTGATGATGATTCAGCGTCCCTTGCATCACGATCGGCTGATCGACGTGGATGGAGCCGGAGCCCGTGCTGGCGTTGAGCGTGAACCGGGCATTATCAGGCAGCCGCAGCCGAATGCTGCCGGAGCCGGTCGACAGATGCCAGTCGCTGGTCAGACTTCCGACAGCTTCAATGGAGCCGGACCCGGTGCTCGCGTTGAGTCCGCCCGCAACGCCCTCGATATGAATAGACCCCGACCCAGTGCTGGCTTTCACCGTGGTAGAACCCGCAAGCGTCAGACGCAGCGAGCCCGAACCCGACCCCGCCGATACCGGACCCTGGATCCCCGCGACCTGCACACTGCCCGACCCGCTGTGAGCCGTGAGATTCGCAGAGCGAGGTGCGGTTACATCGTAGTCGATGGAGACATTGGAGTCGGAGTGGGGCGTGGAGACTGTGATGACATTGCCAGCCTGCGTGATCGGCGGGTTGGCGGCAATCTGCTTAACCGTGTCTTCGCTGGAACCCGAAAAAAGCCAGCCGGAATTGGAGTGTACATGGCCGACGATATGTACCTGGTTGTCCGACCCCGGATTGACATGGATGTACCCAGAACCGGTGGAAATCGACACGGTAGGAGCCCCGCTGAATGAAAGAGTCTTCTCAAAGGTGGCTTCGGAGTCGGCGGCGAACGCGCGCGCAGCAAATGCGGACAGGGCGAGGGTGGCGGCGAAGAGAGTGCGACGGGTCATGGTGCCTCCTGCGAAGTGGCGTGGCCAAACCGAAGACGACGACGGCAGTATAGCGCCGTCTATACAGCTCAAGAAAATCGACGCAAAAACGCGTCCGGCCGAGCTTCGTTCAGTGTTCACTCATCGATACGCGCCCAGGGACGCGCCAGTTCCATGTTTCTTCGGGGTTTATCAGGCGGGCTGGCTGACCGCATCGGAGGCGGTCGCCCCGAGTTCCTGGTCCTTGTACTGAAGCTGGTAAAGCTTCCAGTACAGGCCGCGCTGGGTCAGCAGTTGCTGATGGGTCCCGCGCTCGCGCAACTGCCCCTTATGCATCACCAGAATCGTATCCGCGGACTGGACGGTCGAGAGCCTGTGCGCGATCAGCACGGAGGTTCGCCCGGTGATCATGCGCGTCAGCGCAAGCCGCACGCGATGTTCGGTATCAGTATCGACGGAGCTGGTTGCCTCATCCAGAATCAAAATCGCAGGCGCATGGGCCAGCGCTCGAGCAAACGAGATGAGTTGTTTTTGTCCGGTGGAAAGAGTAGCTCCACGCTCGCGTACCGGCTCGTCAAACTTCTCCGGTAGCGTCCTGATGAAGTCCGCGATGTTGACTTCCTCGGCGGCATTCTCCAGGTTCTCGTCGGTGATCCAGTGGGATCCAAGCCGAATGTTGTCCGCGATAGTCCCAGTGAAGAGGAACGGATCCTGCAGCACAACTCCAAAACGCCGCCGCAGCGCAGTCAGTTCCTGCTCCCGAACATCCACTCCGTCAATCAAAATCGAGCCGTGCTGGATGTCGTAGAAACGCATCATCAGCGAGATGATCGTCGTCTTGCCCGCGCCGGTGTGGCCCACAATCGCGGCTGTCTCTCCAGGCGCAATTGTGAACGAAACCCCGCGCAGAATCCATTCAACCTCAGCATCCGGAACGAAAGTGCCGTCCGTTGTCTGTCCTGCCTGTTCGGTCGCGGCACGCGGATCGTAACTAAACCAGACGTTGCGGAATTCAATGGAACCAGACCGGTTGCCGGGAACGGGCTGCGCAGGCGACAGAATCGTCGGCTGAGTATCGATCAGCTTGAACACGCGCTCGCTCGCGGCCATGGCGGCCTGCAGAATGTTGTACTTCTCGCTGAGGTCCTGAATCGGCCGGAAAAACCTCTGCGCATACTGGATAAACCCAATCAGCACGCCAACCGACACCGTCCCGAAGAACCCCGGCGCCCGATTCAGCCAGGGAAATGCGTGAAGAAACGCGTCATTATGCAGCACCGCGCGCCCGCCCACCCACAGGATCAGCCCGATCGCCGTCGACGAAAGGAATTCAACCACCGGGTAGTACCACGCATAGGCGAAGATGGCATCCGTCCACGCCTGCTTGTTGTCCGCATTCACAGCGGAAAAGTCGCGGAATGCCCGCCGCTCGCGGTTGAACAGCTGCACAATCGACATCCCGGACACGTACTCCTGCGTGAACGAGTTGATCTTGGCAGTCGCAGCGCGCTGGCGGCGGTAGCTGTCGCGAACCTTGGCGCGGAAGATGGAAGTGACGAAGAGAATCGCCGGAATAACCGCAAGCGTCAGCAGCGCCAGCGGCCAGCTCTTCCACACCATGATGCCGACGATGAACGCCAACGTGAACACATCCTCGAAAATAGCCAGCACGCCGGAGGTAAACATCTCGTTCAGCGCGTCGACGTCGGACGTGAGCCGCGTGACCAGCCGCCCCACCGGGTTGCGATCATAAAAAGCCGGCGACATGTTCTGCAGATGCCGGAAGATCTGGCTCCGCATGTCGAACATCACCTTCTGCCCGGTCCACTGCATCAGGTAGGTCTGCACCAATTCCAGGGTAAAAGTGAACAGAAGACAGCCAAGATAAATCGCCGCGATCAGCGTGACCCCGCGCATCGCCGTAATCGGATAGCGGCTCAGATGATTCAGGTGCCGCGAGAGCCACGGCAGCGGCCCGGCCTTGGGGTCCAGGTAGCTGTCCACCGCGATCATCACCAGCAGCGGGCCGGCGGAATCCGTCGCCGACTTCAGAATCGTGGCAATGCACGAGATCACCACCTGCAGTTTGTATGGCCGCAGATAAGTCAGCAGACGCCGCATCAGGCGCGAGTCATACGCCTTGCCGGCAACGTCGTCGTCCTGCGCGGGTTTAGCCGCGGCCTTGGGGGCGTCTTCTTTCAACTGCTTGGGTTTTTGCTCGTCGGCCATCCGGATGTCTTATTTTAGATGGTCGCGGGGTCGTGACGATGCGACTATCGTGAGGCCGTGTCGTTTGGCGGCCCGGAGGGACATCGATTTGCCGGAAAAGCTGCCTCGGCCGCAGGCCGTGGTCCCGTACTCAGCACGCAGGAGGCCGCTCCCAGGATCAGACCAATATGCTTGGTCTGCGCGAAAACAACCAGCCGCAAGCCGTCCGTGATCAGCACGTTTTGGTGCATCCCGGAAGGTCCGACAACCGACGACATCATGGGCAATGTTGCCTGAAAATCAAACGGATGCCGTCCCAACTCCTTCATGTGCCATGAACTCCCGACCAGCCCGATCCAGCGCACCACCCCGGCATGGTGAAGCGTGCGCCCTTCATTCTCCCCGGCCCGCACCTCGGTGGTGTCAGTGGGATCGACCAGCGCGGCGAACACGTTGACGTACTCAGGATGGGTTTCCGGGCCATCCTTCAGCGTGAACCGGACGGAGTTGCCATGCACCTCAACGCTGGTCAACTCCAGTTGGACCGTCTGCGCAGCGGCTTTTCTGATCGCGCCGCTGATTCCTTGACTGTCAGACCCGGTAAACTGCGCTGAGCCGCCGACCACCATCTGCGGCGTGTAGATATCGTCAAGCTTGAAAAACGATTGGTACTCCTTCTGCCGCTCAGTAAAGTAGGCCGACGAAAATCGATCGTGCCAGCCAAGCTGGTCCCAGTAGTCCACATGCTCGCCCAGCACAACGATGTCGGCGTTGGCGATGGGTTGGTCGCGGTCGAGCCGCGCAAGCAATGCGTCGGCGGGAGGGCAACTGGAGCAGCCTTCGGACGTGAACAGCTCTACAACAACCGGCGTACGAGCCTGTTGCGCCCGCGCAGCCACCACAAATACGAACGAGAACGTAAGGAGCAGAAGCGCGCGCGGAGTTAGCAGCATTGCTGGTTGCCTCGAAGCATTGGACGCACGCCGCAAGAGCGCGTTGCGCAAATGTTCGTGAAACAATTGCGGAGTGACCGATTCGCTGGGCATTTACATCTCGGTGCCGTTCTGCAAGGCGAAGTGTACCTACTGCAACTTCGCTTCAGGCGTATTCGGCGCGGCGCGCATGGACGCCTACGTGGAGCGTGTCTGCGCGGAGATTGCAGGCGCACGCCACGCCGCCGAACGCATGGAAATACGCCTCCCGGGCGCCGTGGACACAATCTTCTTTGGTGGCGGAACTCCCAGCCTGTTAAGCGCAGACCAGATGCGTCGCCTGTTTGCTGCACTCCGCAGCGAGTTCAGCGTGAGCGCAGACGCGGAGATCACGCTGGAATGTGCCCCGGGCCAGTTGGAAGACGAGACTTTTGCCGAAATGCTGCGCCAGGGAATGAACCGCATCAGCTTCGGCGTGCAGTCGTTTATCGATGCCGAAACAAAGGCCGTAGGGCGCTTGCACAGCCGCGAAATGTGTCTCGCGGAGATCGCTCGGATGCGCGCCGGGGGAGTGACAGACATCAATGTGGATCTGATCGCCGGCCTGCCCGGTCAGACCGCGGGGAGTTGGCGCGAGTCGGTTGAACTCGCCCTCGGCACCGGCGTTCCCCACGTGAGCGTCTACATGCTGGAGGTCGATGAGGATTCCCGCCTCGGTCGCGAAATGCTGGAGTCTGGCACGAAGTACGGGGCTGGAAACGTCGCTTCGGAGGATGAGATTGCCGAGTGGTATGCGACGGCTTGCGAATGGCTGGAGGCGGGCGGGGTAGGGCAGTACGAGATTTCAAACTTTGCCCGGCAGGGAGATGCGTCGCGGCACAACCTGAAGTACTGGCAGCGGCAGCCCTATCTGGGATTCGGGCTGGACGCGCACTCGATGCTGCGGGACGGGATCGGCGGCGTCCGCTGGGCAAATACATCGGAACTGGACGACTATCTGCAGAACAGGTCCGAGGTTGGAGGTTCGCGCTCCGAGCCGGGCAGCGAAGCGCTGATTCAATTCCGCGACCGCGTAGCCCCCGCGCCCGAAATCGAGCGAATCGATCGCGAAAAGGCTTTCGAGGAAAGCCTGTTTCTCGGGCTGCGGTTGAATCAGGGAGTGGATATGGCTGCGCTGCGCACGCAGTTTGGCGCCTTGGCCGACAGCGCCGTCGAGGCGATGGCCGATGTGGTTGAGGCAGGTCTATTGGTTCGCGATGGCAGCCGGGCAACGCTGACGCCGCAGGGGCGGATGGCCTCAAACGAAGTCTTCAGCAGGCTGCTGGTAGAGACGCCGGCATAAGCCCCCTCCGCGTTTGACGAGAAGACCCCACACATCGCCTCCCCAATAATCGCCCATCGCCTCCCCACGAACCACGCATCGCCTCTCAACGAAACGCGCACCTACCGCTCCGCCCCAGAACTCCCTGCCGCCGTCATTCTGACTCGAAGAGTCAGAATCTCGGTATTTGCCTTTCGCTCACCTCGGCCCTCCACGTCGTGAGCCGACCCACCAAAAACGGGCCAAATTCGCAAGTCAAACCAATAACCGCCTAACTACCTCATTCGACAACAGATAAACTGAGCGTTTTACCCGATCCCAATCCTCTATACTTAAAACTAGAGGCAAAATATTTCTTATGAGCGCAATCCTGTATCTCCAACAATTGCAATAGTTTACGACTAAACCGTTTAGATGGAGGATTTTAGCCGGCATCCCGACAACAACCTCGTGCTAAGTCTCTTAGTTACAGTATTTTGCGGATAAGTCTAACAATTGCAGTATTTTACAAATAAACCCTTCATTTGCAATATTTTGGCCCTCGATGCAGAAAAGAAAAGATTCAACTGCAATGGTCTCAGGAGCGGAAATTGATCGACTTGCGGAGTGATACGGTCACGCGACCGACGATGAAGATGCGGGCAGCAATGGCGGCCGCCGAAGTTGGCGACGACGTATACGGCGAAGATCCAACCGTAAATCGCCTCGAGGCTCGCGCGGCGGAGATCTTCGGCCGCGAAGCAGCGCTCTTCGTGCCCACCGGCTCCATGGGCAACCAGATTGCCATGCGGCTGCATACGCAGCCTGGCCAGGAGGTAATCTGCGAGTCGCGCGCGCATGTGCTGGACTGGGAGATGGGCATGGCCGCCGTATTCTCCGGCTGCACGTTGCGCCCGGTGGTCGGCGAGCGCGGGATGCTCACCTGGGACCTGGTGCGCGGCGCGATCTTCAAGGACGTTCACTTCCATGCCTCAACCGCGCTGGTTTGTATCGAGAACTCCCACATGGCGTCCGGCGGGACCGTCATGCCGGCTGCGACTGTGCGCGAGATAGGCGAAGGCGCCCATGCGCTGGGACTAAAAGTGCATATGGATGGCGCGCGCGTCTTCAATGCAGCGGCAGCACTGCGAATCGACGTCGCCGAACTGACGCAGGGCGTCGACACCGTCATGTTCTGCCTGTCGAAGGGGCTGGGCGCGCCGGTGGGATCAATGCTGGTTGGGTCGGCTGAGGCCATGGACCGGGCTCGCCTGCTGCGCAAGGCTCTGGGCGGCGGAATGCGGCAGGCCGGAATCCTGGCCGCGGCCGGCTTGATCGCGCTGGACGAGATGCCTGGGCGGCTCGGCGAGGATCACGCCAACGCCCACCTGCTGGCAGAGTCCGTCGCGGAACACGAAGCGGCAACCATCGATATGGCCTCGGTACAGACGAACATGGTGGTCTTCCAGCTAAATGCCGGCGACGACGCGGCTGCATTCTGCGCGGCGTTGAAGCTGAAGGGCGTGTTAGCCGGGGCGCTTGGACCCCGCGTCGTGCGCTTCGTGACCCACTTCAACGTGAGCAGAGGAGACTGCGAGCGCGCCGCCGGTGTGATTGGAGATGTGCTTAAGGGCTGGAGCTGATCAGAAACGTCAGTCGCCGCCAGGATCGATCACTGGCTTGGAGGCAAGGAAGACCGAAGCTGTTGTCCCGTGGTGGTTCCCATCCACGTGGCTGTCGAGTTGAATGGAGCCGGCATGTTTGCGAATGATGCCCTGAGAGACCCACAGCCCGAGGCCGGTGCCGCGCTCGCCCTTGGTGGTAAAGAAAGGCTGGAAGAGACGATCGCGAATATCGGGAGGGATGCCCGGACCGTCATCGGTGATCTCAACGGTTGCTCCCGCTTCAAGTCGCTGCCCTGCAGGATCCGCGCCTCCAATCTGCGGCGTGACTCGCACCGTGACCGTGCCGCCCGCGCCCGCAGCCTCAGCCGCATTGGTGATGAGGTTGGTGAAGACCTGGCGCAGTTCGGCCGGATATCCTTCGACTGTAACTTCGGGCGGCAGGTCGGAGGAAACGTGAACGCCAAGGCTCTGGAAACGGCCTTCCATCAGCAGCAGCAGGTCGTCCAGCATGTCCTTCAGGTTGACCGGGACCGGCGCCTTCGACTCGCGATAGAGGCTGAGCATCGCGCGGCTGATCTGGGTGACGCGGGCAAGTTCGCTCTGGGCGATGTCGAGGAAGTGGTGAGCCTCGCCGTCTTTAGGATCCTGCTGGAGCAGGTAAAGCAGGTTGGCAACGGAGTCGAGCGGGTTATGAATCTCGTGAGCGATAGTGGCCGCAAGGCGCCCGGCGACGGCGAGCTTTTCGTTGGCGAGCAGCGCAGCGCGCGTGCGGCGCTCCATCGTGATATCGCGAAAGACCATGACCACGCCAATCAGTTGTCCGGACGCGTTTCGGATAGGCGCCCCGCTGTCGTCAATGGCGATCTCCGATCCGTCTCTGCGAATGAGAATGGTGTGGTTGGCGATGCCCACGACGCGATCCAGACGCTGCACCTTGGTCACTGGATTCTCGACCAGCTCGCGGCTGCTCTCGTTGACGATGTGGAAGACTTCGCTGAGCGGCCGGTTGTAAGCCTGCGATTCGAGCCAGCCGGTCAGTTCCTGGGCAACCGGGTTCATCAACTGCACGCAGCCGCTGACGTCGCAGGTGATCACTCCGTCGCCTATCGAGGCGAGCGTGGTGCGCAGGTACTGCTCGGATTGAAAGAGCTCCTCAGCCCGCCGCCTTTCCAGGTTGAGGGCGCGAAGGAAGGCCGCGGAGACAGCCTCCAGCCGGCTGCGGGTGAAGAGACTGATGATGATGCCGACGATCAGAGCGAGCAGTACCAGGATGTACAGCACAAAACGGCGCTGCTGATGCCACATGTTGATTCGCGCAATCCGGGCCCTGGCTGAACTGTCGATGATCGCGTCCAGCAGGGTGCGCATGTGGTCCATCCGGGCGCGGCCCGTCAGGTTGATGTCGTCGTCATTCGCTTGACCGCCGGCCGCAACGGTCGCGATCAGGGGCTCGGCAAAGCCGTCGTGCCACGCCTGATGTTCCTGCACGAACTGGCTGAGAAGCTCCCGCTGCTTTGGACCGGCCATCTTCTGCAGGGTGAGGACCGCCTGCTGAATGGGTGCTTCGGCTTCCCGGTAAGGCGTGAGAAAGCGGGAATCGGAGGTGATCTGATATCCGCGAAGCCCAGTCTCTTCATCGTCGACCAGCTTTTCGATGAGCGTGGCAACGGCAATTCTCTGGTCGGACTGTTCAATGAGGTCGACGGTGGAGTCGGATCCGCGGATCTGCCAGACCAGCACGCCCGCCAGTACTAAGCAGGCGACGACAGGAAGTATCATTACCTGCCGGAGGGTCCGTTTGAATCTCTCTAGTTCCACTCTTGGTCGACTTTCTTCCAGGCTTCCCCGAATCCCTCATTTTTCTACTAATGTGGATGAGATGCCGAACGCGGGGAAAGCAGGTTGCCCAGCTTACTGAGGAGGGCTGGCGCGCCTTCTCCCTTGGTCATATAGATGTCTACCAGGCCGCTGACCTCTTCCGGCAGACCTACGTAGGCGGATAGAAGGAGGATAGGAACCTCAGGCTTGGTTTGCCGCATCTTCTTCGCGACTTCACCCCCGTGCATGCCTGGCATGGCGTAATCGAGGACGACAGCATCGACAGGCTGGTTGGCGAAGAGTTCGATTCCGGCGTGTCCGTCCTCGGCGGTGAGGACTTTATAGCCCGCGCGCTCGAGCAGTATCTTGCGAACGCGCAGGCCGACGACCTCATCGTCGACGCAAAGAATGAGATGCGTTTTAGTCGGCTTCACTCAAACTTTCTCCGGGTCCGTCTGCAAGTATGCCCAGTATACCTTTTGGGATATTGAACTGAAGCGAAGCATTCATCGAACGTTAGCAAAAGAAAGCACTAGGGTGGGTTAAGCTGGGTGCGGTCCCGCTGCAACGTGAAGTCTTGGACTGTTGGATGGGCAGAAGCGATATCAAGCCGGAGCAACCGGCAGATCTCTTTGATTCTGCTGGTCAAAAGCCCATACTTGAGAACATAGAGTATCGGCGGCGGACGAACATAGCAGGTATTTTGCTGAACCGCAAGAACGAGGGATGAGGCATTGAGTCAGACTGTATTCGTGCTGGAGGATGATGCCGACATTTCGCGGCTCGTCCAGTTTCACCTGGAGGCCGCGGGCTTCACGGTGCGGTTGTATCCGACGATTGGGCAGATTGTGGCGGATGCAGAACGGCAGCCGCCGGCGGTTTTCCTACTCGACATCATGGTCCCGGGCGGGGACGGGCTGGACCTTTGCCGGAGACTGCGGAAGAACACAGCGCTGAGCACTGTGCCCATCATCTTTCTGACCGCTCGCGCGGCGGAGAACGACCGTGTAATGGGCCTGGAGCTGGGCGCGGACGATTACATCACCAAGCCGTTTGGCACGCGCGAATTGGTGGCCCGGGTTAAGGCCGTGCTTCGGCGGTTCGAGCGGCCGACGGCGCCCTCGGTAGTGAAGTTCGAGAACGTCGAGATTGACGCTCACGCGATGCAACTCCGGGTGGACGGAGAGCTGGTTACGACGACGGCGACCGAATTCCGGCTACTGGACTACCTGGCGCGGCATCCGGGCAGGGTGTTCAGCCGAGATCACCTGCTGGACGCGGTGTGGGGCGATGCGCGGTTTGTGACGCCGCGGTCGGTGGACGTGTATGTTCGGCGCATCCGGGAGAAGATCGAGGCGGACGCCGAGACTCCGAGGTATCTTAAGACGATGCGCGGAGCTGGCTACCGGTTCGAGATACCGAAGACCGCTCCCGCCGGAGATTAGATGGCGGTCGTTTCGTGAGGCGGGTGAGGTTTGCGTAACTCGGGTCTATGGATGTTTGCGGCGATGGTCGCGGTGACGGTTGCGGTCGCCATCACAGCCATAGGGATGCAGGGGAACCGGCCGGTGCTGTGGATTGGCACAGGGATCGCATTGTCGGCGGTGTTGGCTGGAATTCTTCGTTGGCGCCTGAGCCGGGACGCGGTTGGGATCCGAGCGGCAGTGCTGAAGCTTCCGGAACCGAGCCACGCCGTCCAGCCCACATTTTCAGACCTGGATCGGACTTTTGAAGCGCTGAATGACGCTTCGCAGAGGCTGCAGCGGAGGTTGAAGGGCGCGCAGGATGAACGGCTGCAACTGGAAGCATTGCTGGATTCCATGCAGGACGCCGTGGTGGCGGTGGATGAGGCGGGCCGGATTCAGTGGACGAACCAGAAGATGCAGCGGCTGATTCCAGGGGCTTCTGTGCAGAGCCCGGTTCGGATCGGACATGCTCTGGTGCAGACGATTCGCGACCCCGACGTACTGGAGTGCGTGCGGGCGTCGCTGGATGAGCGGGTGGTGTGCGAGCGTCGGACGACGACAATGGTGCCGGGAAGAATCTTCGAGGTAAATGCTTCGCCGATGCCGGGGGGCGGCGCGGTTGCGGTGCTGCACGACATTACCGGATTGAGCAGGTGGAGCGAACGCAGCGGGATTTCGTGGCGAATGTGTCGCATGAGCTGCGGACGCCGCTGACTTCGATCACCGGCTATGTGGAGACGCTGCTGGATCACGAGAAGCTGAGCCCGGTAGCCGAGGAGTTTCTTTCGACCATCCTGAAGAATGCCACGCGGATGAACCGGCTGACCGAGGACCTGCTGACGATGGCGCGGGTGGAGTCCCAGGAGGCTGAGTTGCACCCCGCGCCGGTGCGTTCGGACGTGCTGGTGCAGGATGCGGTGGAGGCGATGCGCGGCCTGGTGCAGGACGAAGAGGCTGAACTGGAGATTGGCGCGACGACGGCGGCGGAGGTGTTTGCGGATCACGGACTCGATGTTGCAGGTGCTGGGAAACCTGATCGAGAACGGGATCAAGTACGGCCGGGGGAGGGATGCTGCGCGGAGCCGGGTGGTGGTGAGCGCGCGCGAGGTCGTCGGGATGGATGGGGTCGAGGGTGGGGCGGTTGAGTTCAGCGTGCGGGACTTTGGTCAGGGGATTGCGTCGGAGCACCTGGGTCGAATCTTCGAGCGGTTCTACAGGGTGGATAAGGCACGGTCGCGGGAGTCGGGCGGGACGGGTCTGGGGCTGTCGATTGCGCGGCATATGGTGGAGTCGCAGGGGGGGACGATCCGTGCGGAGAGCGAGTTGAATGCGGGAAGCAATTTCCTGGTGACGCTGCCAAAGGTGCGTTCCGGGGATGCCGCTTAGCGGCTGTGACATAAGGGTTTATTCGTCGATTCACCACTATGTAACGTTCCCGTAACACGGCGGCGGGACACTGTTACTGACATCCCAAGGCAAAGCGAGCGTGTCGAGGGCATCGAGTGGTTCGGTGCGTGGCAGGCTGCGGACCTTGGGGTCGAGGGAGAGACGAGTGAGATTGAAATGGTTTGCAGCAGTTTTGATGGTGGTGATGGCGGGCGCAGCCGGCGCACAGAATATCAACGCGGCGGGAGCTACATTCCCGTATCCGATCTACAACCGATGGTTTACGGAGTACGCGCAGCTTCATCCAAGTGTGCATATCAACTACCAGTCGATCGGTTCTGGCGGAGGCATCAAGCAGGTATCCGAAGGAACGGTGGACTTTGGAGCCAGCGACGGCCCAATGAGCGACCAGCAACTATGCGGATGCGAAGGTGAAGGTGATGCACATCCCGACAGTTCTGGGCGCGGTGGTTCCGGTCTACAACATTCCCGGAGTCAGCAAGCCCCTGAATTTCTCCGGCGACGTTATCGCCGATATCTATCTGGGCAACATCAAGAAGTGGAACGATCCCCGGATTATGAAGGACAACCCGGGAGTCAGTCTGCCGGACAAACAGATTCTGCCTGTGTATCGGTCGGACGGAAGCGGCACGACATACATTTTTACAGACTATCTGTCGAAGGTTAGCGCCGAGTGGCAGAGCAAGGTAGGAAAGGGCACTTCGGTCAAATGGGCGGCTGGCGTTGGCGCTAAGGGGAATGAGGGTGTGTCCGGCATGGTGCGTCAGACGCCTGGCTCATTCGGTTATGTTGAGCTGATTTACGCGCTTCAAAACAAGATGGAGTACGGCGCGGTGAAAAATGCGGCGGGTAAGTTTCTGCAGGGCTCGCCGGACGGAGTAACTGCGGCGGCTGCGGCGGCGGCAAAGACGATGCCGGCAGACTACCGGGTGTCGATTACGAACGCGCCAGGAGCGACCTCGTATCCGATTTCAAGCTTCACCTGGTTGCTGATTCCCAAGCAGTTCAGCGATCCGGCGAAGGGCGCAGCCGTAAAGGGCTTCCTGGAGTGGATGCTGGACCATGGTGAGAGCGAAGCCTCCGGCGATGGGCTATGCCCCGCTTCCCGACCAGGTGCAGAAGATGGTGAAGAAGACCATTACCACTGTGAAATAGTGGTTTGGACCGCGCGGCCTGCTGAGAGCAGGCCGCGCGGGTTTGTTAAGACTACTTGACTACTTTTCGGGGCTTGGTAGGTTTGGGCTCTGATTAGCCAGGTAAAATCACACGGGCTCTGCAAGCTGTTAACTTCGGCCCCGGGCTACGAGCAGGAAAGCGACGTGACTGTTCCAAACATGACGATCGAGCGAGAACCGAATCCGCCCTCATCCAATTCGCCGCTCATGACGCCGGCCGTGACGAACTTTGTCGGGGCAGCTGAGCCTGCGCACGAGGGCGGTCCGCCATCGGTGATTCGTCAATTCCTGCGGTCGCGCGGAAGCGGGAGTGTGGCGGACACTTCATTTGCCGGATTGATGCTGCTATGCGCGCTGTCATCTTCGGAATTGTCATCTTCATTCTGTCGATACTGATTATTCAGTTCGAAGTTGAGCCTTGCACCAGTTCGGACTCAAGTTCTTTGTGCATACGGGATGGGATCCGGTGTCAGGCGACTTTGGCGCGCTGCCGTTCATCTTCGGCACGCTGGAGACGTCATTCCTGGCGCTGCGATGGCGGTGCCTCTGGCGATGGGCGTCGCGATCTTTCTGAGCGAGCTGTGTCCCCAGAAACTGCGGGCGCCAATTTCGTTTGTTACCGAGCTGCTTGCGGCGATTCCGAGCGTTGTATACGGATTGTGGGGCGTCTTTGTGCTGGTGCCGCTGATGCGCGACCATCTTGGGGACATCCTGTACAAGTACCTGGGATGGACGAAGCTTTTCGAAGGGTACAACTTCGGCGTGGGTCTGCTGACCGCAAGCATCATTCTGGCGATCATGATTCTGCCGATCATTTCTTCGATTACCCGGGACATCATGCTGTCGGTGCCGACGTCGCAGCGCGAAGCGGTGCTGGCGCTGGGCGCAACGCGCTGGGAGATGATCCGGACAGGCGTAATGCGCAATGCCCGCATCGGCATTGTGGGCGCGGTAATCCTCGGCCTGGGGCGTGCGCTGGGTGAGACCATGGCCGTGACCATGGTCATCGGCAACCATCCTGAGATTGCGAAGAGCCTGTTCGCGCCGGGATATACGCTGGCCAGCGTGATCGCAAATGAGTTTTCCGAAGCAACCGGGGACCTGTACTTGAGTTCGCTGATCGAGATCGGGCTGGCGCTGTTTATCGTGACGATTATCGTGAATGCGATTGCGCGCGGGTTGGTCTGGGCGGTGACCCGCGGCACTCCGGCGAGGGGCCACTGAGATGAGTTCAAATCCATTCCACGCGCCGCCTGCACCTGATAACGAGTCTGCCTTATCAGCGCCGCTCAACAACAAATCGATGTGGCGTGCGTATAAACGAGGCACGCCGCTATCTGGTAAATCATGCTGTTACGCGTGCTTGCGGTGTTGAGCACGGTTCTGGTGATTGCACCGCTGATTGCGATCCTGGTTTATCTGATCTACATGGGTGCGAGTTCGCTGAACCTGGCTTTTTTCACGCATATTCCCGCGCCGGTCGGCGAGCCGGGCGGCGGCATGGCGAACGCGATGGTGGGCTCGGCAATTGTGCTGGCGACTGGCGAGCGTGATGGGAGTTCCAATCGGAATCGCAGCCGGAGTATATCTCGCGGAGTTTGGGCGAGGGAAGATTCTGGCGACGGCGATTCGCTTCACCGCGGATGTGCTGAACGGGGTGCCCTCGATCGTGATGGGCATCGCTGCGTGGGTCGGTGCTCGTAGATGGGCAGAGGCGTTCTCTGCGCTTGCCGGGGGCGTGGCGTTGGCGATCATGATGGTGCCGACCATCACGCGCACCACGGAAGAGATGCTGGCGACGGTGCCGCATTCGATTCGAGAGGCGGCTCTGGGCCTGGGCGTGCCAAAGTGGCGGACGGTGCTTTCCGTGAGCCTGAAGACAGCATCGCCAGGAATCATTACCGGATGCATGCTGGCATTTGCGCGCGTTGCGGGAGAGACTGCGCCGCTGCTGTTTACCGCGTTCGGCAACCAGTTCTGGAGTTTCAAGCTAAATCGAGCCGATTGCTGCGTTGCCGCTGCAGATTTACGTATATGCAATCTCGCCCTATGACGAATGGCACAGGCTGGCGTGGGCGGGTTCGCTGGTGTTGATTGTGATGATTATGGTGGCAGTGACGCTGGTGCGCATCTACGCGAGCCGCGGCGTGTTGAAAGGGGCAAGCTAAGTGGGAGTCGGCATCAATGTGGAACACCTGAACGCGTGGTACGGGACGACCCACACGCTGCAGGACATCAATCTGAATATTCCGGCGAACCACGCGACTGCGCTGATCGGGCCATCGGGGTGCGGCAAGAGCACGTTCGTTCGCTGCCTGAACCGGATGCACGAGACCAACCCGATTGCGCGCGCGACGGGCGTGGTCAAGATGGGCGATCTGGACATCTATAAGGATGCGAATCCGGTGGAGATCCGGCGGCGTATCGGGATGGTGTTTCAGCGGCCGAATCCGTTTCCCACGATGTCGATCTACGACAACGTGGCCAGCGGGCTGAAGTTGAATGGATTTCGCAATCGCTCGGTGCTGGACGAGACGGTGGAGCGAAGCCTGAAGTCGGCGGCGTTGTGGGAAGAGGTGAAGGACGACCTGAAGAAGAAGTCGGGCGCGAGTCTCTCCGGCGGACAGCAGCAGAGAATGTGCATCGCGCGCGCGCTGGCGGTCGATCCTGAGGTGCTGCTGATGGACGAGCCCGCTTCGGCGCTTGATCCCGTGTCGACGTCGAAGATCGAGGATCTGATCTTCCAGTTGAAGAGCCAGTATACGATTGTGATTGTGACGCATAACATGCAGCAGGCGGCGCGCGTGGCGGAGAATACCGGCTTCTTCCTGAATGGGAAGATGGTCGAGTTCGACTCGACGCATAAGATCTTCACCAATCCGAAGGACAAGCGGACCGAGGATTACATCACTGGAAGGTTCGGGTAATCCATGGCGACGCGGATCAAGTTTCAGCAAAACCTCGACGACCTGAAGGAGCGGCTGCTGATCATGGCGGGGATGGCGGAGCAGGCCATTCAGCGATCGATCGAAGCGTACCGCACGCGCGATCTCTCGATCTGCGAGATGGTGTTTCAGTCGGAGCCGCTGATCAATCGGCTGGAGCGCGAGATCGACCAGATGGCGCTGGATCTTCTGGCCATGGAACAGCCGATGGCGATCGATCTGCGCTTCATTCTGTCGGTGATTCGCATCAACGCCGATCTGGAGCGCGTTGGCGACCAGGCAGTAAACATCGCGGTGCGGGTGCGCGAGATGGGCGCGTTCGCGAACTTCGACCTGCCCGTGGATATTCCGAAGCTGGCGGATCTCTCGTCTGCGATGGTGCGCAAGGCGCTGCAGGCATTTATCGAGGCGGACGCGGAACTGGCGCAGTCGGTGCTGATGCTGGACGACCAGGTGGACGAGATGAACGATGCCGCGTTTTACGCGCTGAGTTCGCTGATCAAGGAAAAGCCAGAGCTGACGCCGCAGAGCCTGAACGCGTTGATCATCGCGAGGAATCTGGAGCGCGTGGGTGACCACGCGACCAATATCGCAGAGGATGTCATCTTCTGGGTGCGTGGCAAAGATGTGCGCCACCGGAATAATCCTGCTCACTTAAGTTTTTAGCGATCCAATTCAGAGCTCCGCGCTGGGTTTCCACCAGAGCAGGCGGGGCAACGTGGGGAAGTAGAGCGCCAGGCGGACCTGGTCGAGCGACATGGCGCGGGCCGGCGCGAGGATGCTGGCGTAGGTTTCGAGTTGCGGGCCGTAGGCGGCCTTCTGTTCGCTGAGGAATTCTTCGAGCCCTTTTGCACCGTGGTTGGCGGTCTTGTAGTCGACGATCCAAAGGAACTCATCGCCAGTGGTGCCGGGTTCGGGGCCAGCGTGGAAGACGCGGTCGATGCGGATTGCGGTTGGCCTCACGCTGCCGGAGTTTGGCCATGCGGTGATGGAGACTTCACTGCCGGCACGCGAGTGGGGTGTCAGCAGCCAGACACCGTCAGGATCGCGCAGTACGGCCTCCAATGCGGCGCGTGCTTCGACGGTGCGTTGCTCGACGACCTTGCGGGGCAATCCGCCAGAACGGAGGATCGCTGAGATGCGCGTGGCCCAGGATGGAAGCTCGGCCAGAAGTGTCGCTACAGGAGTCCCGTCGTGGACACGTTCCGCAAGCATCTGCAGGCAGGCGTGGATCGACGTTGCCGAAGCTGCGCGCTGCGAAAGAGCCTTCGGGGCGAATGAATGTTGCCTCGCTGGCTGGGGCGTCGTCGGGATCGCCATAGGGAAGTTTGTGGGCGCGAGCCTGCGCGAAGCGTGCGGCAGGATCGAAGCCCTGCGGGAGACGCTGGACGCGGGGACGAGGCCAGTCCGCCATCGCGGCGATTGCCAGGGCAGGCGACTCGACTGGCGTAACTGGCTTCTTTTGGGTGTCAGCAGAGAGCGGCTGGAAGTGGGCCTTGGCAGCGTCCCAGGCCGATTTCAGCAGGCTAAGGTAATGAGGATTGATTGAGCCGCTGATCGTGGTTTCCGGCGTGGCGAAGAGATGGAGCTCTTCGCGGGCGCGGGTGCAGGCGACGTAGAACAGCCGTTTGCGTTCGGCCGCGTCGCGCGCATATTCGACGCGCGTGAGCCATTTGTTGAGCGCTTTCGAGTCTTCGCCGCGGCCGGCGATAGGGGCGAGCATGACGTGGGCGGCATCGTCGTCTGGATCGTCGGGCGAGCCGACCTCTGACCAGTTGAGCAGGCGGGCCTTGTTGCTTCCAGGCATGCGTTCGAGCGCCGGAACGAAGACGACGTCCCACTCCAGGCCCTTGGCGTTGTGGATGGTAAGAAGGTCGACGCAGGGAGAGCCGTCGGGGATTGCGTTGGGTTCCGCGTAGAGCTTTTGCAGCCGCTCGTCGAGGAGTGCGGGATCGATCCCGACGCCCGGAGTCTCGAGCGAGTCGAGCAGTTGGAAGAACCGGCGCGTATTGGTGAGTTCGGTTGGGCTGAGCCATGAGTCTCCGCCCAGGGATCGCCATGCGCGCTCGACCAGTTGTGAGGCCGTAAGGCGGGACCGCAGCTCAACCGCGGCCTCAAGAACCGCCTGCACCCGGGAGAGCGCGCTGGCGAGAGTCGGCGGAAAGCAGATGGCTGCGCTCAGCGATCAGGCGCAGGATAGAGTTGCGCTTAGTGGCAGGGTCGTCGGCGCCGGTGAGCGTGTGCAGATCGGCGAGCGACAGGCCGCACCAGGGCGCGCGCAGTACGGCAAGGGTTGCGACACGGTCCGCTGGGTGAAGCAGTGCACGCGTAAGAGCTGTGAGGTCGAGAATCTCCTGCCGCTCGCTGAGCGGAGTGATGTCGACTGCGCGGTAGGGGAGTTTGCCGAGCCTGTCGTCGTCGAAATTAGCCACGATCTCGGCGAGGTGTTTGCGATTGCGAACGAGGACGGCCATGGTCCAGGGCTTCGTGCGGCCCGGAGGCAGCGGTCTGGCGAACCATTCTTGTGCAATGCGACGAATCTCCTGGGCATGGCGTTTCGCCTGTCTATGGCGAAGATGTGCGACGGTGGGGAGCACGCCCGAAGTTGCTGGCGAGGAGCTGTTCGCACGTGGCACGTACTGCAGCGGATTGGGGTGCCAAACCACACCTCGCGCGTCCGGCGAAGCCGGCAGCGTGGCGTCGGCGGCTGAGTAGGGGAGGGCATAGGGATCGGCGGCAACCGGCTGCGGGAAGATGAGGCCGAAGTCTTCGTTGAAGCGGTCGACAAGGCCGGACTGGGAGCGGAAGTTGGCGGTGAGTTGGAGCCGTGTGAGGGGCAGCGTGCCCAAGCTCTCAGTGCGGGTGGCGCGCATGAAACGCTCGACGCGCGCCTGACGAAAGAGATAGATAGACTGGCGCGGATCGCCGACCAGGAAGACGGTCTGCGAGTGGCCGTCCCATGATTTAGTCAGCATCTCGATGAGCTCGTACTGACCGGTGGAGGTGTCCTGCATCTCGTCGACCAGCAGATGCTGCAGGCGCGCGCCGAGGGCCGCGGCGAGATCTTCAGCTCCGGAGTCTTCTCTCAGGGCGTTGCGGGCAAGAAGGCTGAGTTCGGCAAAGTCGCACTGATTGTTGGCCGCGAAGACAAATTGCAGCTCGATCAGGGCACAGCGAAGAACGCGAAACAGAGACTTCGCGACCGCCCACTGGTCGGCTGGATATTCGGCAGGTGGAAGGCCGCGCACGGTGAGCAGAACCTGCAGCAGATTGGCGTCACCGCTCAACCGGTCAACGATCGCCGCAAGCTGCGCGTTGTAACGTTTGTCGTGCTCAAACTTCACGTTGTTGGCCGTGAACGATTTGCGCCAGTCTTTTCCCTTGTGCTTGACGAGGATGTGGATGAGCGCGTGCCAGTGCTTCAGATGATCGGCAATGGCTTTCGGCGGATTGGTGCGGCCGCAACAGGCAGCAATGGGATTCGGCTCGCCACGATAGCCGTCGGCCTCGCCGAGTTTCGCCGCGAGGTTGCTGAGTTCAGCGAGCACGTCGGGCGGAAAGATCTGCTCCAGGCGAGCTAGCTGTGAACAGATTGCGCGATCAAGAGCACGCTCCAGCCGGGGCAGCACGTTGGCATCGAGCCACGCGTCGTCGAGTTCGCGTTGGTGATATGGGATCAGGTCGCCCCACTGATCGCGCAGGCTGAGCATGTTGGCGATCAGGGCTTCGCAGTCGGCGAGGTTGCCATCACGATGAAGTAGCAGATCTCGCAATGCGGCGTTGAAGTCAGCGTCGTCGTTGCCGAGCAACAGCAGGGTGCGTCGCGCAGCCTCCTGGTGTAGAGGTCCAGCTTCGTTGGTTGGGGTCAGACGTCCGCCGCTGCCGGAGAGGACGGGCAGTGTGCGTGCAATCTCGGCGCAGACGGAGTCGATGGTGCGGATGTTGAGGCGATGCGGGTGATCGAGCAGCGACCAGCCAAACTGGCGGTCGCGGGCAAGGACGCCGACGGCCAGGTCGCGGGTCTGGCGATCGAATTCGGAGGCCGTCGCGGGGAGATCGCCGCCTGCAGCTTCCAGGTGCCCGATGACGCGGTCGCGCATTTCGGCTGTGGCCGCGAGGGTGAAGGTGATGGCAAGCACTTGTTCGGGTTCGGTGACGGATTCGTCGGTGAGCAGCTTGAGGAAGCGCTGGATGAGCAGGCCGGTCTTGCCGGAGCCGGCGGGCGCCTCGACGATGAAGGAGCGGCGGATGTCGAGCGCCTCGGCACGGGCGGCTGCGTCCGGCGGCCCCGATGGAGGCTGGGCTGGCTGCGAGGGCGCTTCGACCGGTTCCGCATCGAACAGCGGGAGAAAAGGCAGGACCTTAGACAAGTTCGTCCTCCTCTAATCCGTTGAACGAGTCGGGATCGTCTTCGAGTTCTTCGAGCGCGTCGGGATCGAGTGCAGTGGGGTCGAGGCGGCAGAGCAGACGCTGCTCGCAGTATTCGCATGTTTGTGGATAGTGTTTGGGCGAGACGCTGGCATTGCCGGCATGAAATTCGCCGGCAAGCGACTCGAGGACTTCGCGCCACTCGCTTACCCGGGCTGCGAGGCTTGCAGCATTCGAGCTTTGCTGGTTTTTGGGGCAGAATTCCCGGGCGAGCCTCGATGCCGGAGATGCCCATAAGATTGCCGGGGCGCACACTGGCAAAGGCAACTGCGGCGAGGTCCGGCTTGTTGGCGATCACCGCGTAAAGCGGGAGTTGGGGCGCGTCTGGGCGCGGGCCGAGCCAGTCCTTGGGTGTCGCGGCGCCGGTCTTGTAGTCGAGGATGATCTCGCCTGCAGGCTCATCTTCGTCGAGGTTTGTGTCGACGCGGTCGACGCGAATGTCGAGACGCAGCGGTCCAATCGGGACATCCTTGAGCGTTTCTTCGCGCTCCCGGACGACGAACGGCGAGCGGCTCTCCTCAAAACGAAGCCAGTCAGTGAGCAGCTTGAGCAGGCGCTGGCGCTCAGCGTCGATGTACGCGCGCGGCCAGCCGGCAGCGGGGCGCGAGTAATCTTTGGCGAAGGCAATGTCGATCGAGCGGTTGAGCTGCGCTAAGCGTTGGTCAGTCGGCATCGCCTTCAGCCGGGCCTGAGTCTCGACCTCGGCCCAGAAGTGTTCGAGAACGGCGTGGACGAGGCTGCCGCGGTCGCTTGCATCCAGGCCGAGAGAAGTGGATTCGAGTGCTGAGGAGAAGAGACGCTTCTCCGCAAAGGCGCGGAAGCCGCACGCGGCTTGCGACTGCAGAATACCGGCGCCGCCTTGCAGCGTACGGTCCGGCGGCGCCGGAATGGGGGCGTCATCGTAGGAATGCTTCGAGTTGAATGGGTACAGGGGCAGGTTCGATGGAAGCGATATCAGCGGCATGACATTTATTTAGCGTCAGCGCGACGAGCGCAGGGGATCGGCGCTGGTGACCGTCGCTGGACTCCTGCGCGTAGCTGAAAACTACCGTGGGAGCCGATGCGGCGATGCGCTCAGTGGTTCGCCGCGCGAGCGCAGAGTCGCGTGCGGGATCAACTCCGGGCATTGCCAGTTCGCGTTGCAACAGCCAAGGCAGAAGCGGATTCGACGCGGATTCAGATGGCCACGCGAGATCGTTGGCGTGGAGAAACCAGGCCGCGTCAAAGGTTGAGCCGGCGGACTCAAGCGGGCCCATGATCTGGACGGGCGCGTGACGCGACTCAGGAGCAAAAAGGGTTTTGGAGGCGATGCGCTCAAGCGCCGCCAGAGCGTCGGCGAAGGGAACGTGGGCGCCGTCGAAGTCGAGCGTTGTGAGTTCGTCGAGGCAGCTCTCCCACTTGCGACGTGTTTGAAACTCGATGCTGTCTAGCCGGCTTGGGACAGCCCAGCCTGCGGCCTCTAGAATATCGTGAATGACTGAGGTCCATTCGGCATGTGTCCGACTGACGGGGGCGGAGTTGGCACTATTCAGGATGGGTCGCAAAGCGCGCAGATAATTGTTAAGCACCGCAAGGCCCTTGCCGTATCTGGTGTCTGAAACGAGGCGGAACAGGCTATCGAGCGACATTACAGGCTGAAGTAGATTCTGGTCGCGCAGCACGAAGGCGTCGAACTCTGCGCGGGCGTTCAGTTCGTTCCGTGCACTCTCTGTGGCGAAGTAGGGCGAGAGCAACAGAGCAGAGAGTCGTTCGAGCGGCAGTGGGGCGATGGCCCAGCGCAGAACGTCGAACGCCGCGGCGGCGATCGGCGTGTGGGCGAGCGGCGTGCCCAGCGAGAATTCGTATGGTCCCGCGCCCGGCGGGGACATAATATTGTTCAGTTCCGGCGCAAGGACCTGGCGGAAAACGCGATCGATTTCAGCGCGGCTATTCTCCATTGCAGGGACGATAACAGCGATTCTGGAGGCCGGCTGCTCGGTGAGACGGGTTCGCACCCAGCGAGCGCAAGCGTTGAGTTCGCTGTACTCGTCGGGTGCCTCGGCCAGGATGAGGTCTTTTGCGGGGGCGGGCTGGTCAAACTCTCCGATAAGGCCGCCGGTTGCGCGGATTGCATCCAGCAGGGCAGTCTGCGCCGGCGTTTTGGAGTCGAAGCCGACGAGAAGGAAACCGGCACCGAAAGGCACTTTGAGTTCTCCGGACACAAAAGCTGTGCCAAGCCTTTCCGGCAGCTGTGCCTGGCTGAGGTATTGGGCCCGTGCGCAGCGGCGATCGAATTCGGCCGCCCAGCGGGCGAAGGCGCGAGTGTCGGAGTTACCCGGAAATTTATGCAGGGCCTGGCGTCCGCGGAACTGGTGCAAGCGCATCCATGCGTCGGCTGCAGTCTGCGCCAGGGCCTCGATGGGGCGCAGACTCGCAGTTTCGGGGTCCGCCTTGATGACGGCGCGCCAGATGGTCTGCTCCTGCATGGGACTGAGGAGGAGTTCGCTCGCACGGCCACCCATCAACAACTTCTCCCATTGGCTGTAGAGCCACGAATCCCACGCAAGGATCGACGGCGGCTCCCAATACTTGTTGCCGAGCAAACGCTGGTGCAGGTCGAAAGCGTGCCGGAGAGTGCGCGCGGCGCGCTGGTTGGCGGTCAGGACAGTCTGGCCGCGCTCCAGCGCTTCGATGATCTGCTGGGGCAGCTCAGAAGTCGAATCCATACGCCTTTTATACGCCTGCCTGTGGTGGAAAGCTGGACACTCAGCTTCGGGTGTGCGGTACTCGGTGCTGCCGGCAATGCGCCGGTCTGCGCAAGTATGATGGAAGGATGAGCTCTGTAAACTCACGCTTGGCGATAGTAGTGGTCTGCGTTGGGGTGATCGCGACACTGGCTGGCTGTAAGCAAGCGAACAGTGGGCCGGCGAACCAGCCCGCGCCTGTGGTGTCGGGTGAAATCAAGACTTTCCCGATCCGCGGAAAAGTTGTCAGCGTCGACACGGCGAAGAGCAGTATTGTGCTGGACCATGAAGCTGTTCCGGGCTTCATGGAGGCGATGACGATGTCGTACCAGTTGAAGAATCCTGGAGTGCTCAGCGAGTTGCATCCGGGCGATCGCATTACAGCGAAGCTGCTGGTGCGCAAGACCGGGGACGACTATTCGGACCCCATGCTGGACGAGATTGTTGTAACCGCGCAGGCTAGGCCTGACTATAAGCCCATGACTCAGTTTCACGTTCCCACGGCGGGCGATGCGGTGCCCGACTTCAGAATGGTGAATCAGAATGGCCAGACGATTCACATGGGTCAGTTCAAGGGGCGAGTGGTGTTGCTGACGTTTATCTACACGCGCTGCCCGCTCGCGGACTTCTGCCCGAGGATGAACAAGAACTTCGCAGAGATCGACAAGGCATTGGCAACAGATCCGGCGATCTACAAGCAGACACACCTGCTGAGCATCAGTTTCGACCCGAAGTACGACACTCCGGCGATTTTGAAAAGCTATGGCGGAATCTATACGGGCGGCGACGTGCGGACGTTTGCGCACTGGGACTTTGCCGCTCCGCCAAAGGATCAGTTGAGCGCCATGGAGCAATTTTTCGATGTAGGCGTAACGCCGGGCGACTCGGGAACTCTGACGCACTCGCTTTCAACGGCCGTAATTGGCAAAGACGGCAAAGTCCGTGACATGGTATCCGACGAATGAGTGGACGCCGGCCGAAGTCCTGGCAGCGATGAAGAGTGCCGCGGCCGCGTAATCCTGGCTTTGAACTAGACTAAAAAAGAAAGATTGAGGGAACGATGGCAAAGGTTTCGATTGCGTTTGGAGTGCTATTGGTTGTCGTTGGTTTCTGGGGCTTTTTCGGGACGGGCAGCGCGCACCCCACCGCTTTGATTCCTGCGTACTTTGGGCTGGCTCTATTCTGGTCGGGCGTGCTGGCCTTGAAACCCGAGCGCCGCAAGCTTTGGATGCATATTGCTGTGACCATTGGGCTGCTTGGCTTTCTGGGGGCCGCGATACAGGCGATCCGCGAGTATGTTGACGCTCATGGCGGGCCGCTGGCGCATCCCATCGCGGTTGAGGCGCAGACGGCGATGGCGGGCATTTGCCTGGTATTTGTCCTGCTATGTGTGCGGTCGTTTATCGCGGCGCGGCGCGGCGGCAAGCTGGACGCCTAGAAGCCGAACTGCCTGAACCCCAAAGGCACAAGGTACACTCCAATCAGTATGTCTTCTTCGTTTGGATCGCACGGAATGGGCGGGAATGCCCGCGGGGGACCGGCCGAGCCGGGGTACGGGCCGCGCGCTTGCCGCGGATATGACCAAGAACCGGCCGAAGCCGCCGCTGAAGAAGGTGTTGCCTGAGGTGTGGGCGCTGATGCGTCCGCGCAAGTGGCTGATTGCGGGCAGCTTCTGCCTGATGATCGTCAATCGGCTATGCAGCTTCGTGCTTCCGCTCTCGTCACAGAGCCTTTGATCAACGAGGTGATGCACAGGGCAAGATGTACCTGCTGCCCCGGATTATCGGGTCGCGTGGCCGGCGGCGACGCTTCGTGCAGGGAGTCACTTCGTACGCGTTGACGCAACTGCTCTCGACCGAGGGCCAGAGGCTGATCTCGCGAGCTGCGGATGAAGGTGCAGTCACATATTGGGCGGCTGCCGGTGGCGTTTTACGACGAGAACCGGACCGGCACGCTGGTGGCGCGCATCATGACCGACGTGGAAGGCGTGCGCAACCTGGTCGGCACCGGGCTGGTGGACTTTGTCGGCGGCGTGCTGACGGCGGTCATTGCGTTTTTCCTTCTGATCCACATCAACGCGCGGATGACGCTGCTGACGTTCTGCATTCTGCTGGTGTTCGGGTTGATTCTGCAGCGGGCGTTCAAGACGATCCGGCCGATCTTCCGCGAGCGCGCGAAGATCAACGCGGAGGTGACGGGGCGGCTGACCGAGTCGCTCGGCGGCGTGCGCGTGGTGAAGGGATACCACGCGGAGGCGAGCGAGGCGAAGGTCTTTGCGGGCGGGGTGCAGCGGCTGCTGGACAACGTGATCAGCTCGCTGACGGCGCAGTCTTTGATGACGCTGTCGTCGACGCTGGTGCTGGGCGTGGTGGGCGGACTGATTATGTACCTTGGCGCGCATGAGACGGTGCAGGCGCACCGGCTGGACGTAGGCGGCTATGTGGAGTTCACGATGCTGCTGGCGTTTATGATTGCGCCGATCGTGCAGTTGGTGAATATTGGGACGCAGTTGACTGAGGCGATGGCGGGACTGGATCGCACGACCGAGATTCTGAATGAGCGCGAAGAAGATTCCGAGCCGGCGCGGACAAATGTTGCCGGACCGATTCGCGGCGACGTTGCGTTCGACCATGTTGAGTTTGAATACGAAGCGGGCAAGCCGGTGCTGCACGGCATCAGCTTCGATTCGAAGCCGGGAAGCGTGACGGCGCTGGTGGGCTCGTCGGGTTCGGGCAAATCGACGATCATTTCGCTGATCTGCGGGTTCCATACGGCGACTTCGGGCAAGGTGCTGATCGATGGCGTTGACCTGGCGAACGATCCGGTTGAGCAGCTATCGCGAGCAGCTGGGCGTGGTGCTGCAGGAGACGTTCCTGTTCGATGGGACGATTCGCGAGAATGTGAAGTTTTCGCGGCCTGCAGCCACCGAAGAGCAGGTGATGGAGGCGTGCCGGATTGCGCGCGTGGATGAGTTTGCCGAGAAGTTTCCTGAAGGGTACGACACGATCGTGGGCGAGCGCGGCGTGAAGCTTTCGGGCGGGCAGCGGCAGCGGATCTCGATTGCGCGGGCGATCCTGGCTGACCCGCGGATCCTGATTCTGGACGAGGCGACGAGTTCGCTGGACTCGGAGTCGGAGGCGATGATTCAGGGCGGGCTGAACCACCTGATGCAGGGGCGGACGACGTTCGTGATCGCGCACCGGTTATCGACGATTCGGCGCGCGGACCAGATCCTGGTGATCGAACAGGGCTTGATCGTCGAGCGTGGGACGCATGAGTCGCTGTATCAGCTAGGCGGCCGATACTACGACCTTTACACCCGGCAGCATGGGCTGGAGACGAATCTGTTCCTGGCGCCGGGCGAGGGTGACAAAGTTGAGGAAGAAGCGGCCGCGGGGTAGAGTCGCCCGGCGCCTATTTGAGCGGCAGGGGCAGCATTAGGCCGCCCTGGGTGGTGAGCCGGTTTTGGGTGCGGGATAGTTTCAGCGCGGATTGTGCTCCGAGGGTGCTCTCGTAGATTTCGGCATAGTTGCCAACGGCGGCGATGACCTGGAGAGCCCAGGTGTTCGCGAGACCCAAGCGGGCACCGATTTCGCGGGTATGGCCGGTCAGGATTTCCAGAGTGGGGTTCGCGGCCAAATCATCGAAGGCGTTCGTCGAGGCCGCGGTTCCGTCTTTAGCGGGTTGAAGGAGTGCGACTGCGGTTTGTCGGGTCAGGTTGGCGGCCTCGGCGTTGAGCAGGATTTCAACGGTCCATTGAACAATGGCGGCGAACGCGGGATCGTCGGACCGCGTGGCGGCTGCGAGTGGGTCTTGCGATATCTGCTCCTTGAGCAGCGTGTAACGCGACGCGAGGGGGCCAAACTCGGCGCGGGTACTGGCCAGACGGGTGAGGTCGCCAGCCAGAGCGGCGCAGTTGCCGCTGACGAAGGCAGCTTGCATCTCACCCTCTTCCTGAAAGGGAAATGGGAGCAGGTCGAGATGATTCTGCGTGAACCAGGCGCGGAGCGAAACTTCGACCTGGGTTGCGGCGAGCACGCAGATCTTCTTGCCGCTGAGTTGCTGAGCCTGGGTGGTGTCGCCCGAGATCGGGACCAGAAATCCGACACCGTCGTAGAGCAGAGGTGGACTGAAGGTGAAGCCAGGGCTTGAGGCGTGGGTCAGATCAAGCGTTTGCGTGGGAATCAGGTCGACCTTGCCGGAGCGGAGAGCGGCGCTGGCGGCGACGTCGTCGGGGTAGGACGTCAGGGTGGTGAGAGCTTCGGGGCCAAGGATCGCGGTAGCGACCGCGCGGCAGATGTCGGCGTCGAAAGCGATCCGGGGTCCGTGGTCGTCTGAGATGGAGTATTCAGGGGTTTCCTGATTGATCCCGCAGCGGAGAGTCTTGGTCTGCCGAATGCGGGTGAGCGTGGTACCCGCTTGGGTGGGCGGAGTTGCGAAGAAAAGAATGCAAATCGCGGCGGCTACAGCCCCGAGACGCCTTGAGTCGGCTAGGAAATCGACGGAGGATAGATTCTTCACTCCGTTCAGGATGACAGATGTTGGCGGTGCATGGAATCCGGATCGTTGATTGCCGGGGGAACCGAAGAGGACGGAACGAAAAGACTGACCTCTCCGGCCTCATCCGCACCGGGGACGAGGAGTAGGGCAGGGTTAATTCAGGCGTAGGCCACGGGGTGGCGCTTGAGCCAGTGGGCGTCGCGCGCGTGATTGACCTGGTCAACCAGGTGGCGTGCTGCGGCAAGTTCTTCTTCGCGCTTCTTCCAGGTGACGGCTCCGGCCAGCGCTACGAGTGCTCCCAGGCATATCTGGCAAGGGATGGAAAGGCGCCGCTTCTTTGCGGGGAAAAGTGAGTATGCCAGCAGAGTACCCGCTGCCGCCAGGGCGACGGTGGATGCTAAGGCTACAACAGGAACTTCGCTTTGCGGGGTACCCGGTTGAGTCGCATTGGCGGTTGCTGCAGTTTCCATGATCGCTGTCTCCATTCAAGGTTGTGACGTTGCGGGCGGACAACAGTATTCTCTCGCGTAGAGGGCTGATGGCCAAATCGTGGAACGGCGTTACCCGACTCGTCTGTACGAAGGAAGTTTGAGCTTGTTTGATGGCGGCTGCTATGACGTGCGTCACTTGTCTTGATTAAGATGCGACGAATGCGCTTACGGTGTCCAGGTGCCGGAAGTGGGGATTCCGGGTGTGGTGTCAGGACGGGGGTTGAAGTCGGCGGGGATGGGGTTGGGTCGGCCCGTGTCGGTCGGGCGAATCTGCAGGGTGGAGCAACCGTGTGCCGCGTAGTGCGGGTAGGCGTCGATTTCGGCGTCAGGAATCTCGGCGTAACTCGGTGGGAGCGGGGCAGCGCGTCCGAGAAGGCGCAGGTTGGAGAAACCGGATAGTAGATCGCCTACGCCGGGGACCTTGTCGTCGGCGGGACCGAGGTCTTTCTGGTTGTACTTGGCAACGCCGATGGCGCGGGCTCGCTCTTCGTCGGGCAGGTCGGCAAGGGGGATAAGGCGGAAGACCTCGTTGACCAACTTGATGATGGAGCTATGCTCGGCGAGTTCATGGGATACGCCGTGGGCGGTGCCATAGGGCGAGATGAGGATTGCCGGAATGCGTGGCCCCTGATCCAGTGGGAGGTCAGCGGCGTCGTGGGAGCGGATACGCGGGCGGACGTGGTCGTATAGACCGTCCGACTCGTCGTAGGCGATGAGAATAACGGACTGCGACCAGTACGGGCTGGACGCGATGGCGTTGATTTCGCGGGCTAGAAGCGACTCGGAGAGTTGCGAATCGGAATAAGCGGGGTGGTCGTCGTCGCCGTTGAATTCGGCCGCGAGGCGGGGGTTAGGGTCGACAGGATGATTGCCGAAGATGTTTCCATAGCCGCCGCGGACATAGAAGACGCCTGACGTGGGGAGGGCTTGGTTGTGGATGTCGGCGAAGAAGTCTCCGAGACCACGCATGTGGGTGCTGTTTTCCGGATTGTTGGCGATGTAACCGAAGTACTGCGGGGCGTTGTGGTGAGCAACGTATGTAGAGTGTGAGGCGGAACCTGCGCCGTCGGTCGGTTCATGATCGTAACCCTGCTGGTACCAGGCCCAGTTGGTGGCGGGGGTACCGTGGCCCGCGATTTTCTTGATGTCGGCCTGGACGTCGAGAAGGTCGAAAGCTGGATCGTAGTCCGCGGCGGTGGTCTTTTCGATGTCCGCGCCCATGAAGGATAGGGGCAGCGAGGCAAAGGTGAGGTTCGGCATCGGATTGGTGCGGGGGTCGATTGTAGGCTTGTACGTCAGGCTTGCACGCTCTACGGGGATGGGCTGGCGGGGATGGTCGCCCTTGGTGTCCAGGAAAGAGCCCCAGTAGGGTTCAGGGTCGGCGACCATCGGGAGCTGGGTGCGGCTCTTACCTGTGGGGTCCGCGACTTCGGGATGGAGCATCCACTGCGTTTCGCCGGACTGGCCCGCGATCATGGCGATGGCGTTGGGCGTCGACGGACCGATTACCGTATCCATGAAGTGGTCGAAGAGGGTGAAGCGGTCAGCATATTGCCACATGAAGGGAGCAACGTCGCAGTCGATGTGGGACATCACAAGCTCGCCAAATTGCTTTCGCTCCAGCGAAGGGACTTGGGACGGCTTGCCGTTGGTTAAGGTGACCCCTTCCGCCGAAAGGGCATAGCGATCGTTGCGGGCGATGCCGTACGCGTCGACATCAAGCTTGTTCACCATGCCGACGTGGCTGTGGTCGGAACCGGCAAGGTCAGAGGGGTACAAGGGAACAGTCTTGCCGTTGACGTCGGTGACGGTGACCGGAATTTTAAAGGGCGAGATGGTTGTAACGGTGCCATCGGTGTTGACGATGGGCTGAGTGAAGCCGGCGATGGCCGAGGCGGGGTGGTTGTAGAGACCATCAGCGCCAGGGTAGGAGGCGAAATAGAAGTCGAACGAACGGTTCTCTTGAAATAGAACGAAGACGTATTTCACTTTATCGCGGACGAGCTTGAGCTTGACGTCGTGCGAAAGGGCAGGCTCGGATGACGGAATCAAGGTGTAGCGGCGGACCAGCGGGCTGGAGGGCGGCGCTAGCTGGGTCTCGCCGACCTGAGATTTGGTTTGGGCCGGACAGGCGATTGCCGACGCGAGTGCGAGGAGGACGGAGATTGTGGCTCGTGGCATTTTAGGATCTCTGGTTCGGAAGAGCGCGAGTGAAGGTTAGGACCTGGAACTGTTCTATTTTGGGACTCACCGAAGGAATTATTTGCTCAATTGTATGTCGCGCAGGGCAAGCATGGTGGATGCTGGACTCGTTGGCGAATCGGGTTGCCTGCCTGCAGCCGCCAATGAACAGACCAGATTGCGCTGCGGATGGAATTACTTGGGGGACTGAATGCGAGTTTTAGTGGTAGAGGACGATCGATCGTTAGGTGCGTTTCTGCGAGACGGGATGAAGCTGGAAGGACACCGGGTGGAGTGGGCAGAGGACGGCGACACCGCGCTGGAGTGTCTGGCGGCGGATCATCCAGACCTGGTGCTTCTGGATTTAAGTCTGCCCAAGCGGGACGGCATGGAGGTGCTGGCAGAGATGCGGGCACGCCACGACGACGCAGCGGTGCTGGTGCTGAGCGGCAGGAATGCGGTCCATGCGCGGGTGGAATGCCTGGATTTGGGGGCGGACGATTTTCTGATGAAGCCGTTCAGTTTTTCTGAGCTGCGGGCGAGATGCAGGGCGCTGTTGCGGCGGCGGCAGCAGTTTGCCGATCCGGTGTTGCGGTGTGGCGAACTTGAGCTGAACCGGATTGAGCACAAGGTGACACGTGGCGGACGCACGGTCTCGCTGACGGCAAAGGAGTATGCGCTCTTGGAGTATCTACTGCAGCACCAGGGCGAGTGCGTGTCGCGCAGCCAGTTGCTGGCGGATGTCTGGCAGATGCCGGAGCAGACAGGAACGAACGTTGTGGATGTCTATGTGAACTACCTCGGAGGAAGGTGGACGACTCGGCGAGCGATTCGGCGGCCTTCACGAATTCTGGGGGGCTGATTGAAACGGTGCGCGGAGCAGGGTACAGGTTGGGAGGTCCGGGCCGGAAACCTGTGGTTCGAGTGCCTAGTCGCATGTCAGCGGTTGGGAACATTGTTGCCTTCGCCTAGAGAGTATGGGCGGGTAGAAATCCGGAGCAATCGGAACAGCGCAGGAACCGATGAGGGAAAACATGGGTTATGGATTGGCAGCAGAGAGTGGCGATTGCAGAGCGGCGGCGCGGACGGTAGTTATAACCAGCGCGGATACGGGGTTTCGGTCGCAGTTGCGGCAGCAGTTGACATCGATGCGCTGGCAGGTGCGCGAGGCTGCGGGGGGTGCTGAGGCGCTGGCTCAATTGGAGAACGAGGCTGCGGAGGCCATGGTGTTGGACAGCATGCTTCCGGATTTGGAGGTGGGCGAGTTCGCGGAGGAGATGCGAAGCCGGCATCCTCTGATGGATTTACTGAGGATTGATTCGGGGGTGGACGAGGTTGGAGGCTCCAGGAGCCCGCGGAGGAACGAACTGTTGCACGCTTTGCGCCAGGCGCAGGCGGATGGTCACGGAGGGGAAATTAAGTGGGCCGGTGCGCCCGCGGCGACTCGTCAGAATTCGGTGGCCGACCGGTTCTCGCCTGCAGCTGGGCGTGGCCGAGCAGCAATGGAGATCACAGAGTTGGTGCGATCGAGGCAGCGAACGTCGCACACGGACGAACAAAAGGATGGGTGTTTTGAGTTTCCGGGGCCGGCAAGTGTCGAAATTGGCGAAGTGGGGCGAGGGATTCTAGATGATGGCAAGGCAGCGGTGAGACCACGAGCTGCGACGCTGCCGGAGATGGTGGGTGAGAGCGTGGGTATGCAGGAACTGGCAAGGATGGTGCGTCTAGTGGCGCCGCGATCGACCACGGTGCTGATCGAGGGAGATACCGGGACCGGTAAGGAACTGGTTGCGAAGGCGGTGCATCAGCTTAGCAAGCGGGCGAGCAAGCCGTTCCAGGTGTTGAACTGCGCGGCGATTCCGGAGTCACTGCTGGAGGCGGAGTTGTTCGGGCATACGCGCGGTGCGTTTACAGGGGCGGTGCAGTCGCGGACGGGGAGGATCGAGGCGGCGAACGGGGGCACGCTGTTTCTGGACGAAATCGGCGAGATGCCGCTTGCATTGCAGGCGAAGATGCTGCGGTTTCTGGAGTCGGGCGAACTGCAACGGGTGGGCGACAACGAGATGCTGCGTGTGGATGTGCGCGTAGTGGCGGCGTCGCACCAGCCGCTGCAGCAGCGAGCCAGGGAAGGGACATTCAGGCTCGATCTGTATCACCGGCTGGCGGTTTTTCCGGTGAAAGTACCGGCGCTTCGGGACCGAATGGAGGATGTGCCGGTCTTGGCGGATTATCTGTTGGCAAAACTCGGTGAGGAGATGCCGGTGAAACGACTCTCGCCTCGCGCGACTGCGCGACTGAAGGAGCACGACTGGCCTGGCAACGTGCGGGAACTCGCACACGTACTGGAGCGGGCGGCGATTCTGGCTGAGGACCGCAGAGAGATTGCAACCGATGAGATTCGTTTTTAATTACACTTACGCGGCTGAGGCAAGCCGGACTATCGCTCGGCTTCTGCGCTCTTGTTGATGCGGAAAAATAATTGTATTCAAACTGAGCAAATGCGGCCTATTATCATGCACCGGAAAGGCGCAACGGTGTATCTCGCAGCCGACGCGATTGAGAGGGAACCGAGAGATGAACTGGTTCAGGGTATTTCTTATGTATTGGCGGCGCTGGAGCGAATTGATCTAGCTGGCTACATAAGATGGACGGCGTCGACATCAACAATGAGATTGCGTCGGGGTATGGCCTGAGTCTCTGCGTGGGCAAGCAATGCTCTGAGGGTGCGGCTGAGGACGTCGCGGCGTTCGGCTTTCAGGATGAAGTGGAAGCGGTAGATGCGCTTGAGGCGCGCGATGGGTGCGGCTGCCGGGCCGAGAACTCGCACTTTGTCGAGGCGTTGGCTGGCAAACCAGCGGCCGAGCGAGTTGGCCCAGGCAGAGGCTTCGCCCAGCGACTGCCCCTGAACAATCACATTAGCGAGGACGGCCGAGGGAGGGTAGTGCATCCACTGGCGGTACTGGAGCTCCTTGGCGACGAAGCCGGGGTAATCGTGCGTGGCGGCAAACTGGATGGCGTAGTGCTCGGGGTGGTAGGTCTGGACCAGGACACGGCCGGGGAGATCGCCGCGGCCGGCTCGGCCTGAGACCTGGGTAAGCAGCTGGAAGACGCGCTCGGCGGCGCGGAAGTCCGGGAGTCCAAGCGCGGAGTCGGCGCCTACTACGCCAACCAGGGTGACGCCGTGGATGTCGTGGCCCTTGGCGATCATCTGCGTGCCGACCAGCAGGTTGATCTCGCCGGAGTGGAGGCGCGTAAGCAGGCGTTCCATGTCGCCGCGGCCTCTGACTGTGTCGCTGTCCATCCGGCCGATGCGGGCGTTGGGGAAGAGTTCCTGCAGGCGCTCTTCGCCTTGCTGGGAGCCGGCGCCGAGGTAGAAGAGGTGTTCGGACTGGCACTTGGGGCAGACTTTTGGGATGGAGCGGCGAAAGCCGCAGTAGTGGCACTCGAGGCGGTCGCCGGGGTGCGCGTGGAGATCGGTGCCGACTACGGGTTTGTGGTAGGTCATGGCGATGGCGCAGTTTTCGCACTCGATCTTTTCGCCGCAGGAGCGGCAGAGGACGGTGAAAGAGTAGCCGCGGCGGTTGAGGAGAATGATGACCTGCTCGCCGCGGTCGAGCGTTGCCTGGGTTTCGGCGACGAGTTGGCGGGAGAAGATGTCTTCGCGCGCGGTCTCCTTGAACTCGGTGCGCATGTCGATCAGCTCGAACGGCAGGTAAGGGGCGGTCCATGACGCGGGTGAGCATTTCGACGCGGAGGTAGCGGCCTCGCTCGGAATTGGCCCAGGACTCGAGCGAGGGCGTGGCGGATCCGAGGACGACCACGGCGTTGTTCAGCTTGGCGCGCATGACGGCGACGTCGCGGCCGTGGTAGCGCGGAGTCTCGTCCTGCTTGTAAGAGGAGTCGTGCTCCTCGTCTACCAGGATGAGTCCGAGGTCGACCACAGGCGCGAAGACGGCGGAGCGCGTGCCGACGACGATGCGGGCTTCGCCGCGGCGAATGCGGTGCCACTGCTCTGCGCGCTCGTCGGGAGTGAGACCGGAGTGCAGCAGCGCGACCTCGGTGCCGAAGGCGGCGAACATCTGGCCGGCCATCGCGGGCGTGAGGCCGATTTCGGGGACGAGCAGAAGAGCGGATTTGCCCGCGTCGAGCGCGCGTTGCATGGCGGCGAAGTAAACGCTGGTTTTGCCGGAGCCGGTGATTCCGTAGAGGAGGATTGGCTTGAATCCGCCTTGCGACATGGCGGCGGCGATGGACGCGAGTGCTTCTGTCTGGGCTTCGTTGAGCGTGTGCTCGTGGGCGTGCTTCTTGCCGTTGGCGGGAAGGCCGCCGAGATGGAAGTCTTCGGGGGCGTCTTCGATGGCGACGAGATTGCGCTTGACCAGCGTGGTGAGCGTTGATGCCGGCACGCTGAGTTCGCGGAGATCGGCCACGCGCATACGGCCTCCGGCGGCGGCGATTTCGGCGAGGATGGCGGTCTGGTTGTCGTTGAGCTTCGGGATTCGCGCGTCGGGGACCAGGACGGCGATGCGCTCGGTGCGGCGGGCGTCGCGTTCTTCGGCGAGGGCTTCGCGGGCGAGCCACTTCTTCTTGACCATGGCGTCGAGCAGAGCTTTGTTGGCCTGCGTGGCGGAGCGGAGCGCGGAAGCCTTGGCTGCGCCTGCCGTCTTCGAGGTAGTTGAGGACGGCGTACTCGCGGTTCTGGTCTTCGGGGGAGAGTCGCGAACGGCGGGAGGAGCCTTTCTGCGCGCCCTCGTAGAGGACGCGGCGGCCGGATTCGGTGATGCGGTAGGTGAAGTGGCGGCGGACTTCGGCGGCGAGGGGCAGCATGCCGCGAAGGACTTCTCCGAGCGGGGCTACGTAGTATTGCGCGATCCACTCGGCGAGCCGCATGAGTTCGTCGGGGAGCAGCGGGGCTTCGTCGAGGATTTGCTGGACTGGCTTGATTTCGATGCCGGTGGGCGGCGGGTCGCGATGCACGCGGACGACCACGCCCATCAGGCGCTGGCCGCTGAAGGGAACGAGGACGCGCGCTCCGATGACGGGCGTGGCGCCGTTCACTTCGTAGGTGAAGGTCTGGTCGAGAGGGACGGGAAGGGCTACGTCGCAGTACGAGGGCATCAGGATTCGGGTCATGTCCAGAGTAACTCTCTGACATACCGTGGCGTTGGCTGGCGTGACGGAGCACGCTCGCGCCGGCTTGCTTGAGATGGGTACCACCTCCCCCGGTATGAAATCGCAAGGTATTGATTCCACGAGTGTTGTTTTGGGGTGTGGCAAATTTACAACACCTATTTATTGATTCTAAATGGCTTGCGGAGGTGTGTGGTTTATCTGCCACACTTTGCACGCCGGGTGCCAAAGGGCGGGCAGAAATGGCGCAAATAGACGGTCTTCGGCCTGCGTACTTAACAATCGCGTGCGTCATTTGATCCCCACTCACCCTGGGCTGGATGGCTTCAGGTCCTGTCCGGAGTTCTGCTTGGACACGACTCTGAGCGATGTTTGGCCCTTTCTTTAATTATATGCAGGGTGTCAAGCAATTCTGTGGATATTGAGGTCGTATTAGCACTAATAGATACCCCATGGCAGCGGCACAGGTAAACAGAAGCCGACTTATGAGGATCAGTCTCCACGCATGTCGATCTTCACCGCTTGAAATATTCAATTAGATCCGCTCGTTCCTGCGCCTTCGGAACATGAAAATCCATTTTCGACTCTGGCACAACTATGGCCGGATCGCTAAGCCATTTCTCCAGCGTAGCCTCGTTCCACGTTATCCCTGAATTTTTCAGTCCAGCCGAGTACTCAAACCCCGCCACACTCCCGGCCCTTCTGCCAAACACCCCGGCCAGCCTCGGCCCCTCGCGATCTCGCATCCATCGCATGACAACCCGTGCAGCGCTTCTCAAAAACTGCCTTGCCGCGCACGGCATCTCCGGGCTCGCTGGCGTTCGATTCGCCGTCGCCCCCTCTGCTCAGCATCGAAAGCGCGGCTACATCCGCAGCTGTTAGCTTCGCTCGCCAGTGCAGCGCGCGATACTGCAGCGGAGGCATGTCCCCGCTCTTTGCTTCATGGATGATCTTCGCCGATCATCACATCCTGCTGCATCCGCCGGCATCTCTTCCCATCGCGACAGATCCATCTTCTTGCGCGCCTCGACGATATCGCGCTCCATCAGCCACGACCCCGGAGCCACCCGCGCATACAGCGGCCACCGCGTCTCGTTCGAATGGCAGTCCGCACACTTTGTCACCAACACAGCCTTCGCCTCCGCAGGCATTTCGCGCCCTGCAGCAGCGTGTCGAGCCCCTTCGCAGGCTCGACACGCGGATTGCCAAACGGATGCACAAACGCCAGCTCCAACCGCTGCACAAACACACAACGCGATCATCGACTCATCAAGCACTCTCCGCCAGCGTGTGAGTCGACGACAGCCAGATGGCTGTGTCCGCGAACCACCTTGACCTTCGTCACTCCCAGCACGCTCTCCAACTTGCCCGCCGGAACCACCATCGGCCCTGGATTCGCCGCCGCTCCCGGTGCAGGCTGCGGAAACGCCGTAGCCATCGCCGTATGAAACGCCACATTGCCTTCGACCTTCTGAACTACCTGGTGAATGTGGCCATTCAGCACCGTCACCGAGCCAAAGGGTTTCAGCATCGCCAGCGCCTGCTCGCCATCCTTCGTACCCCAGCCCCACTTCTCATAGACCATCCACAGCGGAATATGCGCGAACACCACGATCGGCGTCGAATGACTCAGCCCCGCCAGGTCGGACTTCAGCCACGCAAGTTGATCCGCGCCCAGGTTGCCCATCGCATCCACCTGCACGCAGTTGTTCAGGCCCACAAAGTGAACGCCCTTGTGGTTGTAGCTGTACCAGCCATTCCCCACGGTGCCTTTGCCGAAACGCTGCTTGTACTGCGCGCCATCGTCGAGCAAAAATCATGCTCGCCTGGAACATAGAACACCTCGCCGATCTTCGCGCTCTTGATAACCTGCGCGGCCGTATCGAACTCCGCCGCCTTCGAGTTCTGCGTGATGTCGCCGGTATGAATCATGAAGTCCGGCGCCTTCATGCCCGCAGGAACAACGTTGATCCTGTCGATCGCTTTCTTCAGCGTTCCCGTCACATCCGGATTAGCGCCCTTGTTGAATCCAATGTGGCTGTCGCTGATCTGCACGAAAGAAAAGTCCTCTGCCTTCCCGACTCCGGCGCCACCACTCTTCAGCGTCTGCGCCAGCAGCTTCGACGTCGGCACGCCGCCCGCCATCGTCCACAGCAGCCCCGTTCCCGCCCACGCCATGCACCCCAGAAAATTCCGCCGGTCGATGCCATCGCCCGCAGCCTGCGCGCGCCTCATTCTCTTGCATTACCTCGTCTTCCTTAAATCGATTCATATCCAGCTCCATTTGGTTTTAATTGCCTGCACATGCACAAAACTGGCCGACGCCCACATTTATTCCCACGCACACGCAAATAAATTCGATGGAATAAATCTGCCTGCGATATCGGTTTACGGTTAGTGATGTTCCGCAGCTCGACGGCCATGCCCGTCGACGCCGTTCTGCCGCCAGTGGCTCCGCAACCTGCACACACACCGAGGCACTCCGCACCATGCCGTCTCGCCACCGCCAGCGCAGCCTTCGAGCAGCTCGCGCTTCCGCTCTTTGCCGTCGCTCTACAGCCACGCCTTCTGGCTCAGCCGCAATCAAGCCGAGGCCGAAGACCTCGTGCAGGAAACCATCTCCAAAGCTCTCCGCGCCTTCGACTCCTTCCAGTCCGGCACCAACTTCAAAGCATGGATCTTCCGTATCCTGCGCAACACCTTCCTCACTCGCGCACCGGCATTGCCGCCTCCCGCACCGTCTTCCTCGAAGACCATCCCGACCTGCTCGACACCGCCGACGCCGGCCCCACCCCGGAAGACAATCTCATCCGCCTCGACAATCAGGCCGCTCTCCACGACGCCCTCGAACAGCTTCAGCCACCACTCCGCGAAGTCCTTCTTCTCTGCGACGTCGAAGAGATCAAGTACAAAGACATCGCCCTCATCCTCGACGTCCCCATCGGCACCGTCATGTCGCGCATCTCTCGCGCCCGCCGCAGCCCTCCGCCAACTCCTGCAGCCGCAACTCGGGGAATCCCTATGAACGCAAACGCACAGACCATCTCGAACATCCGGCCGACAGCTCAACGCCTTCATCGACGGCGAACTTCCACGCCGCCGAGCAGCAGGGAATCGAGCAGCACCTCACCGACTGCCACGCCTGCACCCTGCGAGTCCTCTCCGCCACGCAACTCAAGGCCGCCACCGCTCGCGCCGGCCAACGCTTCGCCCCACCACCTGAAGCTCTCGCCCGCCTCACCGCCCAGCTCCATCGCAACCACAGACGAAGCCGAAGAAGCCCGCACGCGTCATCGCATTTCGACCGCCTCGCGTGGCCGCCCTCGCCGCGGTCCTTGCTGTTGGCCGTCTCACTTCTCGGATGGCGTCAGCTCCATCAAACCAACACCCTCTCCGCCGAACTCGCTCGACCAGCATCTCGCCACGCTCTCCAGCGGAGCGACCCCGCAGGTCGTCTCCACCGACCGCCACACCGTCAAGCCGTGGTTCCAGGGCCGTCTCCCTTTCAGCTTCAACCTGCCTGAGCCCGAGCGCTGCCGCCCGACACCACCCTCAAAGGCGCCGACCTCACCTACCTCGACGGTCAGCCCGCCGCGCTGCTGCTCTTCACCATCCACAAACACGAGGTCTCTGTTTTCATCACACAACGCAACCGCATTTCGCTCCTCGTATCCGGCAACCGGTCAGGATTTGCGATCCACGACGCGACGACGCACGATTTACATCTAGTTTCCGTTAGCGACGTTAACCCACCCGATCTCGATCTCCTCCTGGCGGCATTGGTGGAGGCACAATCAACCCATTAGTTCGGCTGCAGCAACGTTTCCGCTGGCTTCAATCCATACGTACCGATAAACGCCGTAGGGTCCGGGCACCCAGGCCTGATGGCTCATTTCAGGATTTCTGAACACTGGCCGACTTCCGATTACTGATCCGGTTATCGATGAGTGCAATGGCGATTTCGCGTCAAAGGAGGCCATCTGCCAGTATCCCGCAGAACCCTAGAATTCAACTCTGCCCTGGAACGCGATCATGCGCGGCGAACTGTCGCCACCAAGTCCGACCCCGAGCAGTCCGGTGGGCGGAGAGATGGTGCTGGTGAGCGCGCCAAAGCCCGTCTGCGTCGCCGGTTCGCCAGGCGTTCCGGCCTGGTTGGTGGGCAGCGTGAAGTTCGGGTGGTTGAAGAGATTGAATATCTGCGTGTCGAAGCGGAAGGTTACATGTTCCGTTATGGCAATCTTCTTGGTCACGTAAACCTCGGAGTAGGTGAAGTGTGGGCCGCGATAGTTGTTGCGGCCGGAGTTGCCGAACTGGCAGTTCGCCGGCGAATCGCCTCCCGCACACGCGCCTGTGCCAGGGTCGACCACCGAGGCAAACGCGTCCGGGTTGAGCCATTGCAGGCTGCCGGGCTGGGTCACGCCGGAGACCGGAGTCTTGCGGTATAGCGGCACGCCCGGGACGCGATTGGCGAACTGCGGGCCGCTGCCCTGGAAGATGCCGTGGTTGTTCGCGGTGTAGGGCGCGCTAAGAACGCTGAACGGCAATCCGCTATGCAGAATGGCGGTCCCCGATACCTGCCATCCGCCCAGCGTCCTGCGCAGCAGTGCGTGGCTGGAGTGGAACGGGATCTCATAGATGGCGAACGCGGTGAGGTTGTGGCGAACGTCGTAATCGCAGTTGCCATACTCCTTGCGCAGGTCGCCGGGCAGCGGGAGAGAGAATGCCGAGCGAGGAATACGCAAGCAGGCCGCCATTCGACACCTCGTCGAGGCAATGGCTGAAGGTGTAGTTGACGCGCAGAGTGAGGCCGGAAATCTGCTTCGTCGCGCTGGTCTGCAGCCCCGCGTAGTGGCTGCCCGCGCCGGTGCGGAATTCGTTGACGTTGCCAAAGCGCGAATCGAGCGGCTGATTGTAGGCGAACGGTGCAAAGCAGCCGTTGCAAACCGTCTGGTAGCCGTTCAACTGGACCTGGTACGGCTCTTGAACGGCGCGCGTCCCAACGTAATCGACTCGCAGCGAGCCGCGGGCGCCGAGTTCGCGCTCGAGACCCAGACTCCATTCGAGGAAGTAGGGCGTCTTCAGCGTGCCGCTGGGAAAGGTGTTGAGATTGACAGCGAATGGCGTCGGCTGCGTTAGACCGGAAGGCCGCCTGAAACGCCTGGTTCGCCTGCGCGGTGGCATCGACGGCGCTGTTCGGAGACGCCCGGCGCAATGCCAACGCCGCCAACCTGTCCGTTGATTCCGCCGACGAACACCGGCGCATAAGGAGGATTGGTTGCGCCGAGGTCGGCCACCTGCGCCGGGATGATGTCGTTGAAGACGCCGCCGCCCGCGTGCAGGGCCATCGTGTTCGACAGCTTGTAGGCCACGGACGCGCGCGGCTGCCAACTGAAGAGCGGCGTGCCGGGAAACAAGCTGCGCACATTGGTCTCGATCGCCTGGCTCAACGGCTGCGCAGCGTCGTGCGCCATGTCCAGGAACGATCCCGCCGGACGCGCAAACAGGCCATGCTGGTTCACCGGATTCGTGTTCCAGGTCGCGCGCAGCCCGGCGATGACGGTCCATCGCTGGCTGAGCTTGTAGGTGTCCATCGCGTAGAGATCGAGGTTGCCAACCGTGACGCGCTCCTTCTGCGTGATTGGGAACGCCGCGGTCGCCGTGGATGCAGCGCCATAGGTGAACTGGGCAAGATCGTTGTAGACCACCTCGGGCACCACGCCTTCGCCCAGGTCGTAGTCGCTGACGTCCAGCCTGCGCGAGTTCACGCCAAACTTGAAGCTGTGGCGTCCGTGCGTCCAGATGAGGTTGTCGTTGATCTGCCACTGCGTGACCTTGCGGCCCTGGGTGTAGGTCTGGTCGTTGCCGCCGATGGTGGTGAAGGGCGCGTTGGAACTGCCCCCGGCGAGCACGATGGGAAAGGTCGCGAGCACCTGCGCGTAGTTGTTCGGCTGAAAGATGCTCGAATACCAGCTTGCGCCTGGGTTGAACTGATTGACCAGATTCGGCGTGAACAAGTGCGTGTAGCCCACAACAAGCGTCCGCTGCGGCTGCGGCGAGTACGAGTTGAAGATGGCGTTGATCGGATCGGTGTATGCGGCCTGCAATCCGGTGTCCTGCTGGAACCGGTACCAGACGCTGTCTTTTGCATTGATCGTGTGATCGATCTTCAGCACGATCAGATTCTCGCTATCGGAGTTGTTCAGCGACTGCGTGCGCTTGTTGGCGCAGCCGGAGCCGTTAAACAGGTTTGCCGGGCTTTGCGCGCCATTCAGTAGAGTCCCATTCGCATCCAGCGGACAAGAGAGCACAGGCGTGGGTGTGCCTGCGGTATTGCTATACAGCGCGAACATATTCCGGTAAAACGCAGCTTCCTGCGGCTGTGCGGGGAGGACAGTGCCATTGATTGGATCGGCGCCTCCCAGCGGCAGCTGCTGCAACACATATTGCTGATAGGCGGCCGACGGCACCGTCGTTCGCGCAACGATGGGCAGTGCGATGCGGATGCCTTCGTAGTGGGCGAAGAAGAAGAGCTTGTTCCTGCGTATCGGTCCGCCAACGCTGACCCCGAACTCATTCACGGTCGAGCGCGGCTTCTTCGCAATGTTTCCCGGCGTGTCGTTGGCGTGCAGAAAGTAATTTGTGCCATTCAGCAGCGAGCCGTTCCATATCTCGTACACATCGCCGTGGAACTGGTTCGTCCCCGACTTGGTGAAGTAGTTCACCTGCGACGCGCCGTAGCGCCCCTGATCGACGGCGTAGGAGTTGGTGTTGACGGTCGCTTCCTGCAAGGCGTCCAGACCGATTACGAGATTGGTCGAGAGCCCGATGTTCAGCCCAAGAAACGGATCGTTGGCATCGAAGCCGTCCAGCACATAGCCGTTCGAGGTTGCAGGCAGGCCGTTGAACTCGACATTGCCGTAACCGCCCGCCGCCTTGGCGTCGTTCGAAGAGCCCGCGGTATTCATCAGCGCACCCTCGGCAAACTGGGCCACATACGTCAGGTCCTGGCCGGGATTCGGCAGGCTCTTGATTGTCTTCGCCTCCAGCGTGGTGGACGTATTCGCATTTTCAAGACTCATCAGCCCGGATTGCTCGACCACTTCAACCGACTGCGAGGTCGCGGCGAGAGCCAGCGTGAAGTTCACCGTGGCAGTCTGGCCCACCGAGACGCTGGTTGGCTGCGACACGCCTGGACCGAATCCCGTAACGTGGACTTCAATCCGGTAGGTCCCCGGATTTACCTGGGAGAAGAGGAAGCGTCCCTCGACATTGCTCTTGACCAGGCGGACCGCGCCCGTATTCACCTCGGTCGCCTTGACCTCCGCGCCCGCAATCGCCGCATCGGTCTGGTCTGCCAGGGTGCCCGCAATGGCGCTGCTGGTGCCGCTCTGCGCGAGCAGCGGCGATATACCAGCCGCTGCAAATAGCACAAGAAGCGCTCCGATCGCACCTGCAAGTTTTCTGAGCATGATTTAGGTGTACCTAACAATTAGGTTTACCTAAATTGCCTATTTTGTCAAATGCTGCGGGCTCGATCATCTCGTACAAACCGGCAAACAGACACCGGTTGTTGCGAACAGGGCATCGCACCGACTGAGAGCATTTTAGAAGTGATCGCAGATGATTAGTCCCGACCAACGCCGCAGCGATCTGAGATATTGGCCGCGTTTCTCCATTACGCAGAATCGACATTGGCTGATTCGAAGGAAATGGCTTTGGTTACCGCTCGCTGGCTCATCAACACAACTCAATGCAGATGTTTACCGCTCGCACGGGAGGGGTTTGAAATTGGGGGGTGGATGGTATTCTGAATAGGAACAATCTGGACAGGAACGAGTGGCTTGCTGGGCCTTTGCCGGACCATTAGGACCGAAGGCGATTGCCTTTGGGATGGCAGACGAAAAGGCAAATACGGAGATTCTGACTCTGCGAGTCAGAATGACAGACGGTTGGATGACGAGTAGGGCAGCAATGACGACGGTTTGGATGACAGAGTCAGAATGACGACCTATGAAAGACTGACAAATTACGAATGAGGTGTTTTGGATGGCGACGGCGACGATCGATAAGGCAGTTCTGAGTGGTGCGGTGGATTACAAGGTTGCGGACATCGGGCTGGCGGAGTTTGGCCGCAAGGAGATCGATATTGCCGAGCAGGAGATGCCCGGGCTGATGTCGATCCGCAACAAGTATGCCGCGGGCAAGCCGCTGGCCGGCGTGCGGGTGACCGGGTTCGCTGCACATGACGATTCAGACGGCGGTGCTGATCGAGACGATGGTGGCGCTGGGCGCGGATGTGCGCTGGGCGAGCTGCAATATCTTCTCGACGCAGGACCATGCGGCGGCGGCGATTGCGGCGGCGGGCGTGCCGGTGTTCGCGTGGAAGGGCGAGACGCTGGAGGAGTTCTGGTGGTGCACGAACCAGGCGCTGAGCTTTCCCTGACGGCAAAGGCGGATTGCTTGGGCCGCAGCTGGTGATCGACGACGGCGGCGACGTGACCCTGCTGATCCACAAGGGGTAGGAGTTGGAGAAGGGCGACAAGTGGGTCGATTCGCCCTCGGGATCGCACGAAGAGGACGTGATCAAGACGCTGCTGAAGAAGGTTCATGCGGAGACTGCCGACGCGCTGGCACGATGTGGCCAAGGAGTGGCGCGGCGTTTCGCGAAGAGACGACGACCGGCGTTCACCGGCTGTACAAGATGTTCGAGCAGGGCAAGCTGCTGGTGCCGGCGATCAACGTGAACGACTCGGTGACGAAGTCGAAGTTCGACAATCTGTATGGCTGCCGCGAGTCGCTGGTGGACGGCATCAAGCGCGGAACCGACGTGATGGTTGCGGGCAAGGTTGCCGTGGTCTGCGGATATGGCGATGTGGGCAAGGGCTCGGCGGCGTCGCTGCGCGGGCTGGGAGCACGCGTGATTGTGACGGAGATCGATCCGATCAATGCGCTGCAGGCGGCGATGGAAGGGTACGAGGTCACGACGCTCGAAGAGACTCTGGGACGCGGCGATATCTACGTGACCTGCACCGGCAACGTGGACATCATCACGGTGGAGCACATGAAGCTGATGAAGGACCAGGCGATCGTGTGCAACATCGGCCACTTCGACAACGAGATCCAGATGGAGCCGCTGAACGCGCTGAAGGGCGTGACGAAGCTGAACATCAAGCCGCAGGTGGACAAGTACACGTTCGAGACCGGCAACAGCATCTTTGTGCTGGCCGAGGGACGGCTGGTGAACCTGGGTTGCGCGACCGGGCCATCCGAGCTTCGTGATGTCGAACAGCTTCGCGAACCAGACGCTGGCGCAGCTTGATCTGTGGAAGAACAAGGACAAGTACAAGGTGGGCATCTACATTCTGCCGAAGAAGCTGGACGAGGAAGTGGCGCGGCTGCATCTGGAGAAGATCGGCGTGAAGCTGACGACGCTCTCGAAGAAGCAGGCGGATTATCTGAGCGTTCCGGTGGAAGGGCCTTACAAGTCGGAGCATTACCGGTACTAGCCGTTGGTACACCGTTTAACTGCCGCCGCTGACTTGATCGGTCAGCGGCGGTTTGCTTTAAGGCATGCGGCACGCTGCATTGGGTGCGGCGAGCGCAAGAAATTGCACTATACTGAGGCGTCCAATATTTCCTAATTTTCCATTCACTGAGCTGCAAAGGAGACTGCTTTGAGGCTGATCGGCTGCCTGCTGCTGTTGTCCGGATTTTTTCTCGTGCTGGCGGCGCTGGTGCTGATGCCTTCTTTCGCGGCGCGACTGGCCTTTGTCGCAGCGGGGCTGGGCGTGGAAGTGCTTGGAGTCGCGTTATTAACGCAGGCGTATAAGGCCGAGCAGAAGGAAGAGAAATGACCCAGGCGGTTTGTTTGATCTGCGTGATGTTGATTCCGCTGGCTGCTGCGGGGCTGGCGTTGATTCATCAAGGGCTTGGGCGGTCGCGGAGTGCGGCTCATGCGATGCTTGCGAGCCTGTGCGCGATTGCGATTGCAGCAGTGGTGTTTGTGGCGATCGGGTTCTCGTTTGCGGGAGTGGCCGGGGGCGCGTCGCACTCGTTTTCCGCTGGCGGGCGTGCACTGGGATTGGCTGGGAGCTGGGCCGTGGTTTGCCGGCGCAATCCACTTCGACGCAACGCGACGCGGCTAGTCTGAACTCGGCATTGGTTTTGTGCCTGATGATGTTTGGGGCCGGGCTTGCTGCCATTGTGCCGCTGAGCGGAGGGACAGACCGCTGGCGGCTCGCGCCGGCCTGTGCGGCGAGCGCGGTGCTGGCGGGCGTTTTGTTTCCCCTGTTTGCGCATTGGGTGTGGGGCGGTGGCTGGCTGGCGAAGTTGGGCGTGAATTTTGGTATCGCCGGATTTGTGGATGCGGGTGGAGCGGCGGTGATTCAGGTGGTTGGCGGGCTGATGGCGGTATCGGTGATCTGGATCATCGGGCCGCGGCGAGGGAAGTTCGCGGACGATGGCATGCCGGCGGCGATTCCGGGACATAACATTGTGCAGGTGATGTTCGGCTGCATCCTGGCACTGGTGGGATGGATTGGGCTGGACTCTGCTTCGTCGATCTTGTTCTACGGAGCGGGGATGCAGCAGGTGGCGGGCACGGTGATCAACGCCATGCTGTCCGCTTCGGGCGGATGTCTCGCCGCTGTCGCGGTGACGCGGGCGCGCTATCGCAAGCCCGATGCTTCGATCAGCGCGAATGGCTGGATTGCGGGACTGGTTGCGGGCAGTGCTGCGTGTGCGATGGTTTCGCCTGTGGCTGCAATCGATATTGGAATCGTCGCGGGCGTGCTGGTGACCTACATGATTGAGATCGCGGAACTGCGGTTGCGGGTCGACGATCCGGGCGGCGCCGTGTCGGTGCATGCGGGCGCGGGATTGTGGGGGCTGATCGCGGTCGGCGTCTTCGGGCACTTCGCCGACGGCAGTCGCGGCGGACATATTCTGGCGCAGTTGGTTGGCGTGGCCGCACTGCTCGGCTTCATGCTGCCTTTGCTGTATGGGGCGAATCTGCTGCTGAACCGGTTTGTTCCGTACCGCGTGGATAACGACGGCGATTGGCAGGGCATGGACATTCGCGAGCTTGGGGCTGGGGCTTATCCGGAGTTTGTCGTGCACGCGGATGAGTTTGTGCCGCGGTGAGGCAAAGGCTAACACCGATCAACACCGATTGAGCCGATTTAACGGCGATCTGGTTAGAGTAGACGGTAGGGGCGGCCGCGATAGAGCCCCATGCGCTCGACTGTGCGGACGCGGATGAGTTGGACGCTGACGTTGTCGTGTCCCCCGGTTTCGTTGGCCGCTGCGACTAGTTTCGCGGCGGCCTCGTCGAGGTCGGGCGTGGAGTTGAGCATCCACTGAATTGCAGCGTCGGGCACGTAGCCGTGCAGGCCGTCCGTGCAGAGCATCAACACGTCGTCGGGCAGGATGTTGACGGTGATCGTGTCGGCCGCGACGAACATCTCGCTGCCGAGGCTGCGCGTGAGAAGATGGCGGCTGGCGTGGGTGGCGGCGTCGGCCTTGGAGATGAGGCCCATGCGTACCTGCTCATCGACCATGGTGTGATCGTGGGTGAGCGGGGCGAGATTCCCATTGCGAAACATATAGCAACGCGAGTCGCCAACATGCGAGACGACGGCCGAGTCGAAGCGCAGGGCGCAGACAACGATGGTGCTCGCCATGTGTGTGCCGGTGGGAAGTATGGCGCCGCCGGGATCGACGTAACCCGGATCGGGGCGGCCGTGCTGTTCGTTGCCGGCGTCAAACACTGCCTGGTTGGCGTCCTGGACAAGGCGCGGAAGCAAGGAGACGTGCATCACGCCCTTGGGGATTTTGCGGAAGCCGGCGAGGATAGCGTCGATGGCAAGGCGCGAGGCGACTTCGCCTTTCTCCTGGCCGCCTACTCCGTCAGCCATTGCGAAAAGGAATCCCTGGGACTGGACCTGCGCGGGCGAGGCCGGGATGAAGTGGCCGACGCAGTCCTCGTTATGGCCGCGGCTCAGGCCAGGGTCTGTTGCTTCCGCAAATTCGATTTCGAGCATGGAATGGGTTCGCTTTCTGCGCAGCCGTATGAATCTGTTGGATGCCCTGAGTTTACGCTGTCGGCAGATGAATAACCGATTAGCGAACAGGCGTACGCTTTAGAACATGCGGCAAACTTTTACGGCCGCGTTGGCGTATGGGCAACTGAGGCTGGTGGAGGCGCGAGTATCGAGAACCAGCCAAGACACGCCGAGCGGTGCGAGCGCCGCGGTGCGCATCGCGTCCGTTGTCTGGGGCGCACTCAGTTGCTGCTGCGCTTGCTGGCCTGTCTTCCATTCCGCGGTGAGTTCGGGCGCGATGGATGCTTCGCCTCCATCCTTGGAGTAGTCGGGCAGGGAACTGCGCTCGGCGATGGCGCGGAAACACTGAGCGTCTTCGCCTGGGGAATTGATATAGTCGGCGTCGAGGGCGAAGAGGGCGTCGCGCGGCGTGCTATCGCGGACCCAGAGGAAGGCCTGCACCCATTGGTTTGGCGGGGTGGCCCAGGGCAGTTCGAGGTGCCGCGAGGCAGGGAAGGCGCTGCGAGCGGATGCGAACATGATTCCGCCGAGGAGAAGCATTGCGGCGGCCCAGCGCCATGCGTGGCGATGCAGGATAAGTTCGCCCAGCGTCGCTCCCAGCAGAATCACCATTACCAGATAGACAATATGGAAGACGCGCAGGGGTTGCAGGCAAGCTATTAGATAGGTCGATGCGCCTGCGCGGGCAAACAACGTGGCGATCAGCCATGCGGTGACGCCGGCTACGACGGCCATCTGCGCAAGCGCGGTCTTTGCATTTGGAGTAAGGCTGCGGAATGATTGCGAATTGCGCCATGCGAAGATGGCGAGAATCGCAAGCGGCGCGGCGAGACCGGCCAATTCGTACCAACTCCACGCGGCAGGGAACCAATAGCTGCGCGTGAGGGCGACGCGGCGATAGTCTGCGCTTTCGGGCGACGCGCTGATCTGGATGCAGGCTGCCATTGCAACCGACGAGAGTGTGAGTGCGGCTGTACTCCAGATGCGAGCGCGAGAATCGGGCATACGCAGGCAGGCGAGCAGGATGGTTGCGCCGAGGGCGTAGGCAGCCATCAACGGATGCATCAATGCGGCCAGGGTGATGGTTGCAATCCAAAGGATAAGGCTGCGGCGGCGACTGGCCCGGCTGAGGCCTCGATCGGTGAAGTCCAGAACGGCGGCCAGCGCGAAGACGGTACATGGCGTCGAGATGCTCCTCGCGGTAAGGTAGGGATCCATCAGCGCCAGCGCAGTTCCCGCGACGGGAAGTGTCAGCCAGCACGCCAGCAACACCACTGCCCCCGCGCGGGCGGTACGCGACGGCCAGCAACGCGCGGCAACCATCCAAGCTGCAAACAGGGTTGTCCAGATGCTGGCGAGGTGCAATGCCACCAATGTCAGCGGCAAGCTCAGATGACTGAGATGGACAATCGCGGCGACCATCGGTGCGAACAGAGATAGCCGCGTTGGTTCGAGCACGAAGGCCGTACCGTGGGGATAGAGTGCGGGGTCAAGCAGGCGCTTGACTCCGGCAAGATAGAGCCCTCCGTCTTCAGCGTACGGGTGGTAGCCGTGGACGGCGAGGCCGAAGAGTGTCAGGCCGCTGACCAGCCGAGTGGCAAAGCGCCGCTCGTGGCTGGGAGACGCTTGCCGGACCTGCTCGGAGGCGAACTGATTCTCTACAGGTGCAACGAATGTCGCCAACCAGCTACTCCATCTGCCGCGGCCGGGTGGGCCGAGCTTTGTTGCTTACTCCATGCTAATTCGCTGGAGTCGAAAATACGCGACGCGCCGTCTTCTATAATCTAGGTCTGCCTATGAGACGGTTCCCTTTGGTGGTCTTCAGCTTTCTTGCGGGACTTCTGTTGGTTCCGCTGTTTGTGTACGCTTACCTCGCCTTTGGGAAGCCTCCCGTGGCGGCGGGTGACGCTCCTTTCCCGCTGGAGTCGAGGATTGTGAACGTGCCTCTCCGTGCCCGCATCCAGCGCGAGATGCCGGCCGGTGTGCCTATCCAGGCGACGGATGAGAACTTGAATGCCGGTGCCGGAATTTACGAAGACAAGTGCGAGATCTGCCACGGAACGGTGGACGAGCAGTCTGCAATCGGCAGGACGATGTTTCCGCGCGCGCCGCAGCTGTTTGCCAAGCACAAAAACGGCGCGGTAGGAGTGAGCGACGATCCCGTCGGCGAGACCTATTGGAAGATCAAGAATGGCATCCGCCTGACGGGAATGCCGGCTTATGGCAAGGCGATGACCGAGACACAACTCTGGCAGGTGAGCCTGCTGCTGTCGAAAGCGGACAAGCCGCTACCCGCCGAGGCTGCCAAGACGGTCGGGCAATAATTCGATTAGCGCTGCGGGTTGGACGTCATCGGTGCGGCATGACGCGGCGTGGTTTCGACGACGATGCGCGTGTCTTTGGCGAAGGTAATCTTCTGGCCTCGCGCGATCCAGCGGCTGAAGACTGCGCGTGCTACTCCCCAGTAGCCGATGCCGGCCGCAACGTTGGGTGATCCGCCAGCGAGGCTGACGATGGTTCCGACCAGGCCGAGGCCGGCGGCGCCTGCGACACCGCTCTTGCCGGGCGTGTTGCCCGCGCAGCCACCGCTGTGACTGCAGTCCTGATCGAGCGGACGGGCGGCCAGCATGGCGAGGAAGAGCGGGATAGCGATCTTGTCCTGCGGCTTCGATTTGGCCTGTCCCTCGGAGTTGAGGGCGATGTTCTGCGCAGAGTCGGCGCCGGTGAGGCGCGTTTCAACCGTTTGTGCTTCGGCATTGGGCAGGATGAGCTGGCTGAAGCTGAAACTGAGGGTGCCGGTACGGCCGAAGTAGCGGGCTGGCTTGGCGCCGGTGACCGCCCCCACCAACGTCGCGCCCTGCGGAACGGCGATGGTGTGATCAGAATTGAAGATGGGCTCGGCTACGACAGCTTTGATGGCCTGACCGTCCTTCGATGATTCCGAGCTGACCGTCTCTGCGAGATTGGCCTGGACTATCCACGCTCCGGAATCGTTTGCAGCGGACTGATGCGGGGCTGGCGGCTCCTCCCAGAAGTGGGACTTACGAATAGCCGCAGGCGTGGGAACAGGCTCGGCGGGTTGAGCTGGAACGTCAAGGGCAGCGGTTGTTTCGACCGTCCACGATGTGCCTTTCTCGATACGCTGCGGATGGTAGGGAAGCCGGCCATAGACCCACTGCAGCAATCGATCGGCCTTACCGGGAGCGGTGAAGACGGCGATATCGCTGCGGACCACAGTCAAGCCGGAATCGAATTCCTGGCGGATGAATCCGCCTTTGGGGGCGGGCGGGGCGATGGCGCGGTAGATCTGGGTGCCGGTGGAGGTTGGATCGCACACGATTGGGATGGTTGCGCCGTCCGGGAGAGCGATTTGGGTGAACCGGACTTCCGGCGTGTGGAAGGGCGTGAAGTCGCCGCCAAGGGTGGCGTTCACACGGCGTTTGTGGTCAGAGAGCAACTTGACGACGCTGCCGGTGACGATGGCGTCCTGAGGCAGGAGAAGCTTGTTGTCTGAGTAAATGGGATAAAGTAGGTGGCCACGAATGACTGCACCCACGCGCATCGGGTAATGCTGGTCGATGGTGACTGCGAGCGGCGTGCCCGCGGGCACGGTGCCGGGCTCGCTCTGGCTGAGCAAAGCGGCGGGGAACAGGGTAAGCGCGATAAGAAGGGCAAAGCGAAGTCGTGTTCCCATAAGTCTTAGACGCTTAAGACTATCTGATAGCGATTTCACGTGCTGGAAAAACAACAACGCCGTGGTTTCTGGCCACGGCGTTGTGTGCACTATCGAGTTGTGCCTGGGCGACTAGTTCAGTTCATCCATGCTCTTGGCGCCGAACTTCAGGTACCAGGGGCTGGCGGCCTTGAGTCCATTGTTGACGTTCTCGATGTTCTCGACGCCGGTGGTCTCGAGCCAGTCGCGGAACGCCTTCTCGCCCTGCTTGGCGAAGATGGAGATGCCGTCTTTCCAGGTAGCGCGGCCGCAGAGGACGCCGTTGAACTTGGTGCCAGACTCGCCCGCGAGTTCGAGGGTCTCGATGAAGACGGGGTTGGAGACGCCGGCCGAGAGGTAGATGAACGGCTTGTGCGTCATGCCCTCCGCGTCGCGGAAGTGCTGCAGAGCTTCCTTGCGGGTGTAGGCCGCCTCGCCCTTGAACGCCTTGGTGCCTTCGACGAACTCCATGACGATGGGCACTTCGACCTTGAGGACGTCGACGTTGTAGCGGGCCTTGCCGAACTCGGCCATGGCGCCGGAGACGATATCGGGCTTCTTCTTGGCGTATGCAACGGTCTTCTCGTCGCCGCCGTCGGCGTCGTAGCCGACGAACTCGAGGAAGAACGGAATGTCATGGGTGAGGCACTCGTCGCCGATGCGCTCGATCCACGCCTGCTTGAGGTCGTTGATGTGCGACTTCTCGAACGGAGTGTAGTAGAGGAGGATCTTGATGCAGTCGGCTCCGGCTTCCTTCAGGCGGCGCACGGACCACACGTCGAGCAGGTCGGGCAGGCGGCCTGCGGTGTTGGAGTCGTAGCCGGTCTTCTCGTAAGCGAGCAGGAGACCCTTGCCGTGACGATGCTTGGCCGCGGGCAGACCGTACTCAGGATCGAGCAGGATTGCCGAGGCGTGCTTGCAGAGGACATCGGTAACGCATGTCTTGAAGACTTCGAGATCTTCGCCGGTGGCAGCGGCTCCGCGCTCCTTGGCGAGCGACTTCTGCAACGAGCCGCGCTGGTCCATGGCAGCGGCAGCGATAACGCCGCGCGCGTCAGAGACGGATTTGAGTCCTGCGAGTTTTCCTGGAGTTAACTTCATTGTGGGGTGCTCTCCTGTTCGAACTTTTTCGATTTTTCGCTTCACGGATAATTCTACACAGCGATCAGGGGGCGTGTTGTGACGGCGGTTACAGCGTCGCGCCTGAGATGCTCCAACAATGGCTCGACGCTGGAATTCGTTCCCACGATGACGATCGAAGCCGGGTTGGCTAAAGTATTTTCCGAACCTGCCGATAGGGAACCCAGGGTCAATCCTGACCGCGGAGTCGAGGTGCGTGTCACGAGCATCCGAGATCGGGATTGCCTGCCATCGGGAGAGGTAATGCATGATCACGTTGCTGATTGGAATATCGGTTCTTGCGGGGGTTAGCCTTGCGTGGTTCGGATATAAGGCGAGTCTTCGGATACAGGCATGGGGCAGGGGGATGGATGAGTGCGACCGCATCTTCCAGACCGTTAGCGGGGAACTCAGTGGTGCGGACGTTCGACCAGAACAGGAAGCGGCCGCAGAGTGCGACATTGATTGCAACCCATCTGCGGCCGGGCGCGGCCGGGTCGAAGTAACGGCGCTTGCCGGAGTTCCGCGAGTGCGCCTAAGATGTGGCATGTTCGCGGGACGTAGCTGGGAATCGTGGATCGCGCAGTACTCGCAGAGCCATCAGCATCCGGTGAATCGGATGACCCATACGTTTGGCATTCCGATGATCCTGCTGTCGTTGCCGCTGTTCGTCTCTGCCCTGGTGTGGCATCGCGTGGTGTGGGTTGCGCTTGGACTGTTTGTGGCGGGATGGGCGCTGCAATTCGTCGGGCATGCATTCGAGGGAAAGCCGCCCGAATTCTTCTCCGACTGGCGGTTTCTCCTGGTGGGATCGCGGTGGTGGGTCGCGAAGGTCACGGGTAAGCTGCCGGAGGATTAGACCTGCACGGGAATCTAGTGACTCACTCATCCAACCGTCGCGCCAGCAGGTGTGAATCGTGTAAACTAACAGAAGAATTTCGCCGCGGTTCTTCTCCCTTGTTTCATCCCCTGGGAAGTGATGGCTTGATCCGGTTGCGTCCCTGAAAGGGCACGCGAAGGATTGGCGTTGCGCGAGCGAAAGACACGAGATCAGTAACGGGAGATGTGAGCATTATGGCGAAGATTGCCAAGACCGGCGACCGCAAGAAAGCAATGGATACCAGCAAGAGCACCGATTGTCCCAAGTGCTCCAAACCGACCCGCATCGTGAAGCGGGTGAAGGACCGCGAGCGCGGAATTCCGGGCGGCGTGTATATCTCCTGCTCGGCGTGCGAGTTCTTCGAGAAGCTGTAAAAATTCAGGCTTGATGGCTGCAGTCTGGCTGGCGGTAGCTACTTGCGCGCGGCGAAGGCTGTGGCCATTTTGTCTTCATATACAAGCTGATAATGCTGGTCGGTTCGCAGCAGCTGGGTGAGAGCTGCATCGGTTGGGCCGATGACTATGCTGGCGGCCTTGAGGTCCGGGTCGGACGCCCAGTCTTTTTCTCCGCCCCAGGTCTTCATCGAGCGATCGATCCTCTCGTCCCCGTAGAACGACGCGCGTCCATCCATGGTGACTGGCTGGCGCAGCGCCCAGATCAGATAGCCGCCCCAGTTATAGTCGTCGTAGACAAGGCCGGTATAGCCCTTTGCCTGGATGGCTTTGACGGCGTTGACGGGCAGTGTTGCTTCGACCTTGGCTTGAAGCAGCGCGTTGTTCACACGCATGGCGCGGAACCCGGCAAGGACGGCTAGCGAGGCAAGCACCAAGGCCATCGCCGGGGCAAATCTCGGCACGCGAATTGGGGTTCTCGAAACCACCACCAGCCGGGATGCGAGGATCATCGCGGAGACTACGGCGATCAGCCAGAGGTCGCGCTGCGAGCGGAATGTCGCGAACGTGGCGAAGATCAGCAGGCAAGTCTCGAAGAGCACGAAGCGACGCTGCCATGCGAGCACTGCCGCGCTGAGCATTGCCAGCGCAAGGATCAGGAAGTCGGAGATGTCGCGGAAGGGAATCGCCTGCAGTTCGGAGACCTTGTTCAGCGCGCTGCCGGTAGAAGCTAACCTCGAGCCATAGTTGAAGACTACGCCGTATACGCGCCATCCATATGGGTTTATGAGGGTGGCAGAGATGCTGGCGAGCAACGCGGCACCCATCCAGCCGGGTTTGATGCGAGTCTCGGCGGCGCTCCACCAGCGCGCCGCGATCGACTCGGCGAAGGCTAGTCCGAGGACGAACAGGCCGTCGATGTACTCGATGTGGATGTTTGCCCAGAGGCAGAAGATCACCGGCAGCCAGGCCAGTTCGCGGACGCGGCCGGTTCGGCGCGCCTGCATCAGGATGTTCAGTTCCAGAACGAAGAACAGGATGGTAAACATCCATGGCCGCGGCGTATACAGGTGCGCGAGGCTGAAGCCGGCGACGAAGGTCAGCAGCACTGCGAGCGAGAAGTCGCCCTGCAGCCGTTTGATCATCGAGTAAAGAGCCGCCGAAATTGCCATTACCATCGTGGCTGTATAGGCGACGATGCCAACCAGGCCGAGGTGCTGAAAGAGCTTGGTCAGAATCACTTCGTAGAGCCAACTGTATGCCTGCCAGGGTTTGCCCGCGAGCGTTCCGGAGAAGGGATCGGTCTGGGGAACGGCGTGATGCTGGAGAATCCATTCGCCCGTGCGCAGGTGCCAGCCGAGGTCGAAGTCGTTGGCGGATGCCGCATGGACACACATCAGCGCAGGGCCTCCGAACAGGATGGCGAGCACGATGATGTTGGCGATCTGCTCGGCCTTTCTGGACGGCGTGGCGGCGCCAAGGGACGGCTCGGTGTGGGTTCTCGGCGATGCGTCGAGTTCTTCCTCTGCCGGAGCAGCGGGCGAGACGGCGAGCGTGGTCACATTGTTATCCTATCCTCCAGATACTATCGGCCCAATACCACCAAAGGGATACAGGCAAACTGCCCTCGGCCCGCAGTCACTTGCGCGCGACGAAGACCGCAGCAAGTTTGTCTTCATACACCATCTTGAACTGACGATCGGTGCGCAGAGCCTGCGTGAGAGGATTCTCGACGGGGCCAATCACCAGGGCGGCGGATTTGAGTTGCGGATCCGACGCCCAGTCGCGCTGCGCGTTCCAGGTTGCCGCGGAACGGTCGATAGCGTCGCCATACAAGGCGGCACGTCCGTCAATGCTGACCGGCATGCGGAGCGACCAGATGAGATATCCGCCCCAGTCGAAGTCGTTATAGAGCGGCCCTGGGTAGCCGCGAGCCTTTATCTCATCGACCGCGCGTTGGGGATAGACATCGGAGATCTCGGTCTCGAGCACAGTCTTTTGCGCATACATCATCCGGAAACCGAGCAGCACCGCAGCCGAGGCGACGACCACAGCACCCGTCGTTGCAAACCACGGCAGTGGAAGGGCTGAGGCTTCGCGACCCCGAATGGTCGACGCGAGGATGGCTACGGCAACCGTGGCCATCAACCACAGATCGCGTTCCGACCGAAACGACGCGAACGCTGCAAAGATCAGCAGGCCAGTCTCGAAGGGTCGGAAGCGTCTCTCCCACCCCAGTGCGGCCGCGGCTCCGAGCGCGAGGAAGAGCAGCAGAAACTCGCTGGCGTCGCGGAATTCGATCGCCCTGAGTTCGCTGATCGTATTGATGACCCCGGGTTCCGTGACCAGATCGTAGGCAACGCGGTAGATGTGCCAGCCGAAAGGGTTGAGCGAGGTTGCCAGAAGGCTCCCGACGAACGCCGCAGCCAGCCAGGGTGCGCGCAGACGAGTCCTGGCGCCAATGCCCCAATAAAATCCGATCGCTTCAGCCAAGGCAAGTGCCATTATCAGGAGGCCATCGACGAACTGGATGTGGAGATTGCTCCAAAGCGCGAAGATTACGGGGAACCACGCTAGTTCGCGAATCTGCCCAGTCCTCCGCGCATGCATCAGGATGTCCAGTTCCAGCACGAAAAACACGATGGTAAACAGCCACGGACGCGGCGTGTAGAGGTGCCGGAGACAGTAGCACGCTGCAAACGTCAGCAGCACTACGGTCGAAAAGTCGGACTGGAGGCGTTTGATCAGGTGCCACAGCCCTACCGTAATCGAAACCACCATCGCGGCAGAGAATCCCAAAAGGCCGGCCAACCCCAGCTTTTGAAACAGGCCGTAAACCAACAACTCGAAGAGCCAACTGTATGGGGCCCAAGGCTTTCCGGCGTAGGCTTCCGAGAAGATGTCAACGCGCGGAATCGAATGATGCTCGACCATCCATTGCCCGGTGCGCATATGCCACCAGACATCGGAATTGGCAACGACACCGCCATGCACACACATCAACGCCGGAGTTGCAAACAGAACGGAAGTGATGATCGTCTGGGCGATGTTGTCGGCACGACGCCCGGGCTTTGCAGTCGCGGGCACCGACTCTCTTCCGAGCTGGCCGTCGAGTGCGCCGTGGGGCGGCGCAGTCGGCGTGACGATGGGGGTTGCCACGCCACCACGATATCAGCTATGCAGACCAGACCTCACACCACGAACATGGATCTGCAGCCGGCAGAGCGGCCGGTCTGCAGGTGCCTGCGAGTTGGCTAATTGCTAGTGCCGATCTCGCTCAAGATGGCAGCCGCTGCGCTGGCGGGATCGGCTGCCTGGGTAATCGGCCGGCCTACGACCAGCATGGAGGCACCGCGTGCTATGGTTTGCGCTGGAGTCGCTACGCGGCGCTGGTCGTCGGATACCGCGATACCAGACGGGCGAATTCCTGGAACTACAAGGCGGGCGCTTGGTCCCATGGCCTGACGGACGGCCTCGACCTCTTCTGGGGAGCAAACGAGGCCGTTGATCCCCGAGAGCTTCGCAAGCCGCGCCAGTCGCAGCACTTGTTCGCTGGGCGAATCGGCGACGCCGACAGCGTTCAACTCGGCCGCGTCCATGCTGGTCAGAACTGTGACGGCCAGCAGTTCGGGCGCATTGGGACCCGTCGCCGCTCGGGCTGCCGCGCGCATCATCTGTTCGCCGCCGCCTGCGTGGATGGTGAGCAGGGAGGCTCCGCTGCCCGCGACCGACCGAACCGCGCCAGCAACGGTGTTGGGGATGTCGTGCAGTTTGAGGTCGAGGAAGACCTTGAATCCGCGATCGATCAGCCGGTCGATCACTGAGTTTCCGGCTGCGTAATAGAGTTCCATGCCGACTTTGACCCAACGGCAGGTGCCCTGAAGCCGGTCGACGAGATTCATGGCGGCTTCCGCGGAGGGGACGTCGAGAGCCACGATCAGCCGATCGAGCGGATCGGGCCGGCCGAGGGAGGATTGGGTGTCGGTGGTGTCGCGCGCGGGCGCAGCTGTGGCCATAGCCTCAGTCTAGCTTGGAAGCGGCCGAGGCGGCGTGAAGAATCCGTGCAAAAGTAGAATCAGCGGGCCAGGGGATCGAAGAGCACCGGCACCTGCAGCTGGGCGACCAGCGCCTGCGCGAGCACTGGGTCTCCGTCGCGGACCGCCTCGAGTTTGACCCGGCCGACACCTCTGAGGCCGAGGCTTTGCGCTGCCGCGAAGGACAGATCGACGATGCGCCCATCCGTGACGGGACCGCGATCGTTCACACGGACGAAGGCAGTCTTGCGGTTTTTGAGATTCGTTACGCGCAGCCACGTGCCCATGGGCAGGGTTGGATGTGCGCAGGTCATGGTGTTCATGTCGAACAGTTCGCCTGCAGCGGTTGTATGTCCCTGAAAGTGGGCCCCATACCAGGAGGCAAGGCCAATCTGCAGCCAGCTTCTGGATTTGGAAAATCTTGTGTTCGGCTTTACGGGGACTTTGGCGCCGGCGGGCTTGACTCCGGTGGACGGTGTGCTGTCCTTGGGGCCATCCTTAGCCGATGCCGCGAGTGCAAGCCCCATCATCAATACACCAATCCCAAGTTTGCGGATCGATGGCGACGATGTCACCTGCCGAGCAGTTCTGAAAGAAGTCCTTTTCATTCGCACGCTCCGTCTACTATTGTCTTTGCGTGGCGGACCCAAGTCAAACAGTCAGAAGCAGTTACAAGTTGCGAATGGTTGCGTTAGCAAGGCATTTTGTGGTATAGAAAGGACACAGGTACGAGGCCCGGAATTACCCCAAAAGTTGTAGGTTTTGGGGTGAAAATGGTCCGTTGCCGACTGTACGCCCCTTTCTACGCAAAAGAACACTTTTTTCGAAAAAAACTGAGATTTCGGGCTTTTTCGTCCCAGCACCCCATGCAGACCGTTCTGACCATCGCGGGCTTCGATCCTTCCTCCGGAGCCGGCGTGACGGCGGACTTGATGGTCTTCGCCGCTCATAGGCTTTTCGGGACATCCTGCATCACGGCCCTGACCGTGCAATCGACCCTGGGAGTGCAGTCGGCGCATCCTGTTTCGGCCGAGGTTGTGCGGGAGACGCTGGATTGCCTGGACGCCGATCTGCGGCCGGATGGGATTAAGATAGGGATGTTATCGACAGCAAATAACGTGTTTGTAATCTGCGAGTATCTGCATAAACTTCGTCTGAAACTTGCGGAATATGCGGGGGGCCCGACGGCTATTGTTGTGGTTGATCCGGTGCTTCGGTCGACGTCTGGGAGGGAACTGCTGGATGCGGCAGGGGTGGCTGCGCTGCGCGATCGGCTGCTGCCGCTGGTCGACTGGGTGACGCCGAATCTGGAGGAGCTTGCGATCTTGTCGGGCCGGAGAGTTGAGGGGCGCGACGACGTTCCGGACGCCTGCCGGGCATTGCAGGAGCGGGTTGCGGGTAGACGACCGCTGGGAGTGCTGGCTAAGGGCGGGCATATGGATCCGCCCGATGACTTCCTGCTGGCTCCGGATGGGGGTAGCGCCTGGCTGGCCGGGGAACGAGTGAACACGAAGGCGACCCACGGGACCGGCTGCGCTTTGTCGAGCGCTTTTGTGAGCCGGCTGGTGTTGGGCGATTCGCCGGAGCAGGCGGCACGGGCGGCGAAGTTGTATGTTGCGACCGCTATGCAGAGGGCGGAGGCGGTTGGCGGAGGGCGAGGCCCGATGAAACATCTTTGGCCGCTGCTTTGATTGGTTTGGGAAGGTGCGTCCGATAACCTGAGTGCGTGGGAGGACGACCTGCTACGCTAGGGCATCATGTCACTCGTTTTGAATATCAATGGGCAGACCCGAACCTTTGAGGAGTTGAACTCGCCGGCGTCGCTGGCTGAGGTCGTGGAACAGATGAAGCTGAAGGCGGACCGGGTAGCGGTTGAGCACAACGGTGAGATCGCATCGCGGACGAGCTGGGGCGAGGTGTCGGTGAAGTCCGGGGATCGGTTGGAAGTGGTTCACTTTGTGGGGGGAGGAGGGGGGAGTTGGATCTCTGCTTAGCCGAAGGGAATGGCTCGGCGAAGAAGGCTGGGGTGGGTTTGCGCCTGACCTAGGGGCGGCGGGGCGGTCAGTGTACATAATATCTGTTATCAGACGTAGGGTTTGGCGCCGAATCGTGCGCACGGCTGTCGGAACCAGAAGACATGAATATCAATGGGCATCCCCGAACCTTTGAGGAGTTGAACTCGCCAGCGTCGCTGGCTGAGGTCGTGGAACATATGAAGCTGAAGGCCGACCGGGTGGCGGTTGTGCCATCGACCGGATTTCCGGAACGGAGAAGTGGATCAAAGGCAACGCAGAGTTGATTCCGACTCGGGGTACGCGGCGCTGAAGTTTGCTCCTCTTAGGTGCCCCGGCAGGTGAGTTCGGGACGAGCATGAAGCGCCCTGAATGGCTGACCCGTGTGATACATTCAAACAGGTTGCTAAGCATCTGGAGAGATGGCCGAGTGGCTGAAGGCGCACGCTTGGAAAGCGTGTATACCGCAAGGTATCCAGGGTTCGAATCCCTGTCTCTCCGCCATTGCTCCACATAGCGTTCTTATCTTATATATAACTTAACAAAGCCAGTTGATAGGTGGCCTCGTCGCAAATTCCAAGAGAATAGGCTGACTTCCCTGCCCCTGCCCCTGCCACGCGAAGCGATCCGTCCTGATTGACGAGATCGTCCACGACGGCTCGATTGCGAGGACACCCGCATCAAGTTTCGCCCAGCATGTGCCCTCACCGAACGGAAGGCTACATCCCTGTCTGGCACTCTGGGTTCGCTCGGCGAGTTTCAGGCTGCCCCCAGACCTAGTACGGAAAGTTGCAAGTGCAAGGATGAGGGCCTGTGAGAAGTATGCTGTGTCCATGATGTTTTGGGGAATGCTAAAGGCGACTGATGACACCGCAGTTCAGGGCCGGGGACTCAGTAGAGCTAAAGGTAAGAAAACCGGATATGTGGGGGACTTGATTCGCATCAGACAATCCGGGAGGCGAATCGCAGGGTATTTCGTTACTAGCAAGACTGGCGTGGCGGCGTATATCCATTGCAAGTGTGGAGTATAAAACCTGAAGCGATTCATTCAATTCGTAATGTTATTGCTGTGCGTGGGTACTGCGTTCGGCACGACATATTATGTTCAGCCAAACGGCGGCCCGATCTACGACGCTACCTACAACCCAACAGGCGATTCGTGCAATGGGAAGTCGAACGCCAGTATGGTCGTCGGTGGAGGTCCCCATCAAACATGCGCTCTGAGTGATCCCAGGTATATCTGGGCGAATGGCAGCGCAGCAGGGCATATGGCTATGTCGGGCGGTGATACGCTGATTCTCTCTGCCACCTACCCAGCGGGACAGACGGCGTGGAGATTCTCAGGACGTGCGGGCTCGGCCGCAAATGCCCTCTTCAACAAGTACCAAGGCGTCAGCGGCGGCGATCCCTACACTGACTACAACATCAATTTCCCTGCTGGTACGACCGGCGCTCATACTCGCATCCTTGGGGCCAACTATGCAAATTGCGGGCCGGGTCGGAAGACGGCCATCTTCGGTGGCTTTGCCACACTCGCGGTCATCAACTTGCAAGCCACCAGCTACGTGGACGTTCAATGTCTGGACATCACCGACCACTCCAGTTGTATCAAGCATGGCACTGCCGGCCTGCCGTCCAGATGCAATAACAACGTTCCAATATCCGACTATGCGAACTCCGGAATCATCACCGTTACGAACGGTGTAAGCAACCAGCTATCGGGCAACATTCTTTTGCAAGACCTCGATATTCACGGCTTCCCTGAGGATGGAATCGGTGGGGCTATCGGGGGCGCGATCACGATGACGCGGGTAACGGACAATTACAACGGGTTTGCCGGGTGGGACTTCGATTTTCGCACTTCCGGGAACGGAATCCCGAACAACCCACTCGCGTCGATCACTGCCAGCTATGTGACGATGTGGGGCAACGGGTGCAATGAGGAATACCCGATTGTCGATCCCATCCCTATAACGTACTGTTACAGCATCTCCAACGGGGGTTTTGGAGATGCGTGGAGCGGGCAGGACTCCGATCTGGCCTCCATGACCTGCGACCACTGCCTAATTGCCTGGAATGTGAAAGACGCTTTCTTTGGGCCGCACACGGCGATTGGACGCGTCGTCATCACCAACTCCGCTGCATACAATAATGGCGGGCAGACATGGAAGGCGAACCTCGGGTCGTCGGGTACCTGGCTGATGCAAAACACGCTGACCAACGCCAACTGCCGACGCATGGCCGATGCGTGGAAAGGAGCACCTTCCACATTCAATACTTACATCAATAACGGTGACTATTGCCGTGCTGACGGCGCTGCAATCTCCGTGTTTTGGCCTGTGACAGGATCATTTGAAATCGACAACAGCACCTTTGTTAGTGCCAGCCAGAATGTAGCTTTTGACTTTAGCTGCTGGAACCGGTTTTCGGCTGTCTCCGTAGGTGCGGGCGGAAAAGGATACACGGTTGGAGATGTGCTCTACGTCGGCGGAACACAGGCAACCGTAACCGTAACCTCAACCTCGGGTGGCGGCGTAATTACTGGGTTGAGGATCACGTCGCCAGGACAGGTGTCCAATTCGGGCGTTCCATTCACTGAAACCTATATCTTTGGCGGAACTGGAAGCGGGGCTACGGTAACGGTAACAGCGACCGCTCCGCTGAGTTGCGGTGGGGGACCACGAATCCTGCGGAACAACAACTTCATCGGCTATACGAACCCGCATAACATTTCGTGGAATTCGTCGGCTATAACTCTGTTCTGCTACTCAGGATGCCAAGACCAGCCGGGAAAAGCGAACGATTCGATGTGGACGACTCGCAGCCACAATAATTTCTACCCCTATAGATCTGGAGTCGACGGAGCCTGCACTTATGCTGGCGAGACTTGCGTTAATCCCCTAATGACAATTCAACCGTCGCAGAGATGGACCGACGAGATTCAGTTGGACTCCTTCACACCGTCGCTACCTTCCGCCGAGAATAGTTTTTATCCGAGCAGTCGCAGTCCACTGATTGGTGCAGGGATTGTGTATACCGGACTGCCCGCGGCTGACTACAAGGGCGTACCCCGACCGAGTCCACCGACAATTGGAGCCACTGAGCGGATTAACGCGGCGGCAATAGTTACGCGTTAAAATGTAACGAATTATGCGCGTTAATCGATGCTTGCCCTTGTTCGGGATTCTTACACTCCCAACTCTCTGCCCTGCTCAGCCTCCGTCCCTGCCTGTTCCTCAGAAGCATAATGTGATCATCTTTGTGGCGGATGGCTTGCGGCGAGGTTCCGTAAGCGCGCTGGATATGCCGACATTCCTGAAGGTTCGCGGGTCTGGGGTGGACTTTCGGGATAGTCACGCAGTTTTCCCCACGTTTACAACAGCGAACGCGTCCGTGATCGCTACGGGGCATGGACTCGGCGATACGGGTGACTTTAGCAACGTTCTCTATCCCGGGACATGGTTAGCAAAGCCCGATGTCGCAGCCGCGAACGGTTCGATCACCCCGTTCCTGGAGAATGACGAACTGCTGGCCGATATGAATTCCACGTTTGGCGGCAACTACCTTGGGGAACGGACGCTGCTTTCTGTGGCACGGGAGAATGGTTTCAATGTTGCTTCAGTAGGGAAACTCGGGCCGACCGCCATCCAACTGAATGAGGCGGTTAGCTGGGACCAGTTTGGTGCCTTAAGCGGCAACGGTGCCATTATTGTGGATGACTCTACGGGGCAGTCGAGCGGATTCTCGCTGCCGAGCGAAGTCCTCGATGCAGTTCGAGATGCGAAACTGCCCGAGGAAGCTCCCTTGCGAAGCAACAGCTTCGCTGAGGCGTCCCGATGGAACAACGGGTTTTCCGGAGATGCCCAGACCTCTGGAACACAGGACGTAAATCGCATCCAGCAACAGTGGTTTGCGGATATCACGACAAAGGTTCTGTTGCCGAGGTTCGCTGCGGATACCAAACCATTTGTGCTGGTGTTCTGGTCCCGTGATCCGGACGGCACGCAACATAACGAGGGGGACAGCCTTCAGAATCTCCTTCCCGGAATCAACGGCGATACTGTGAAGCGCAGCCTTCAAAACGCTGATATTTGCCTGAAGCAAATTCTCGACTTTCTGGACGCCCATCCTGCGCTCAAGGTGGACACCGATTTACTGGTAACGTCCGACCATGGTTTTGCGACGATTAGCCGAAGAGAGATTGCCGTAGATGGGACGCAGAGCTCGGAGCCGTCGGCGGCAATGGATTATGAACTTAATGGGAAGGAAAAGATTGAGCCAAAGGGAACCCTTCCGACCGGGTTCTTAGCAGTAGATATTGGCATCCTGGAGCATCTGCGGGTTTTCGATCCAGCCGTTCGCGCCACATCCGGTTCATCCGCGTATCTTGAAGTTGCCCTGGGTGGTGAAAAATCTCAGCATCCATCAACAGGAAGCGCGCTATTAGGAGAGACTGTAAAGCACGTTGATGGATCGGACGCGACGCTGATTATTGCGGCGAATGGCGGCTCCGACCTTATCTACGTACCGAGCAAGAATGTCGATGTAGTGCGCAAAACCATTGACCTGCTGACACAGCTTGATTATGTCGGAGGTGTCTTTGCCGATGACAAATTCTGTACTGCGCCAATTGACTGCCCCGGCGCGCTGCCCTTGAGCTCAATCGGGATGTCTGGGAGTAGTTCGGTGCCAAGGCCGACGATCGTGGTGACGTTCAAGGTTTTTGACCAACGCGCCGGCGATCTACAGAGCGCAATCCAGGTATCAGACACTGTGCTTCAGGAGGGTCAGGGAATGCACGGTGGATTTGGCCGAGATCAGACCTTCAATAATATGGCTGCGACGGGGCCGGACTTCAAGAAGGGTTTCGTCGACGAATCACCGGTGGGCAACATCGATATTGCGCCGACCCTTGCGCATATTCTTGGTCTGCAGATGCCGTCGGTCGGGACTATCAGAGGCCGCGTTCTTGAAGAGGCTCTGGTCGGCGGCAAAGAGTCCGAGGCGTCCACTCGAAAGACCATCGTGTCTGCTCCCAGCGAGAATGGCGTGAGGACGTTGTTGGAGTACCAGGAGTTCAAAGGGAGTCGTTACTATGACTCCGCATGTTTTGTGCAGAGCGACGCAACCAAGGGGTGCCACTGAGGAAATGAACGGGATGCTTCGGTCGCTGATTGATAGGTGACCTGATTCGCGTCCAGCAGAGTTTGAAAAAAGGTCAATCCGTATTGCTTCCGATGGAACGGCGTTCATTGCCGGGCCGCGCGATGCAGCGAAACCCTATGTGGCTCATGCTGGTGTCGATCATCTGCGGCTGGCGTGCCGCTGGACGATAGCGTAAGCAGTAGTTGGGTGCACACAAATGCGACCCGCCTTTGACGACCTTGCGTGGAATCCGGACGTGCGCTTGGTTGGCGTCGTAGCTCTTGTCGGGGGAGACAATACGCGGGTTGACGGTAGGGCCGCAACATTTCTTCAACTCGTCAGCGAGCCGGGGGACAAACCAATCGCAGGTCCATTCCCACACATTACCCGCCATGTCGTAGAGGCCGTAACCGTTCGGCGGGAAAGACCCGACCGGTGAGGTTCCCTCATAACCGTCTTGGAGCAGGTTTTGCTAGGGGAAGTCACCTTGCCATGTGTTTGCCATCGGCATGCCACCTGGAAAATCCTCGTCGCCCCAGGTAAATCTTTTTCCCTCAAGACCGCCACGAGAGGCAAACTCCCATTCTGCTTCGGTGGGAAGTTCTTTCTCTGTCCAGTTTGCGAACGCTTCGGCATCTTCGTACGAGACGTGGACCACGGGATGCTGCGAGCGGCCTTCAGGCGAGGACTCCGGACCAAGTGGATGACGCCAACTCGTTCCCCGTGCCCAACTCCACCAGTTGAAGTAATTTCTGAGATCGACCGGGCGGTTGGTCTGACGAAACAGCATAGAACCGGGCACGAGATTCTCAGCCGGCGCGCCGGGAAAGTCAGCGGGATCGGGTTGGCGTTCGGCGAGCGTTACATATCCCGTCGCATTCACAAACTCAGCGAACTGCTGGTTGGTGACTTCATGCACGTCCATCCAGAAGCTGTCCACGCTTACCTGGCGAACCGGCGCCTCTTCACGATAGAAAGCTTCGGATCCCATGGCGAACGTCCCGCCGGGTATCCAGACCATGCCGGTATATTTCTTGCCAGTCTGCATCTTGGGTGGCTGATCAAGTCTTTCTGGACGCGACGGTGCCATCTCATTTCCCGTGATCTAGCTATCTAAATCTGTCAGGCGTTCGGATGAAGTGTCATCCGAACGCCACATCACTACAGATTCTTCTGCCTGTTTCCGGTCACAAGGCGGATAAGCCAGGTGAGGATTACCGCGCCGATGATGGCGATGATGATGGTGTAGATCATGCCGCCTTCGCCGACGAAGCCGAGAGCGCGCATAATGAAACCGCCGATCAATGCGCCGACGATACCGATGACGATATCCATGACGGTGCCGTAACCACTGCCCTTCATGATCTTCCCGGTGATAAACCCTGCGATAAGACCAACGATAATCCACCAGAGGATAAACATTTGCGATTCTCCTTTTGTCTTGATCGAGTGAGTTGATGATGCGTCAAAATCGGGAATGCTATGACTACATTCACCCGATCCAGTATTTTGTCCAGTCGGAATGGACCTCCAGAATACTCTTGGCGATCACGCCGTCAGCGGCTAGTCATCTTGGTGGATTCACCACTACGTAGGTAGTCGACGTTCCTGCAAATTGAGGCTGATACCAAGTGCTGCCGCATTGCTGGTATGCCAATCCGTTGACGATGACTGAGGAACACGACGGTGGCACCGAGTTCACGATCGAACCAACGACGGCAGCTGTTACCACCGCAGTGGCCGTAACCGCGGCTGCGACTGCGACGGGATGGTAACAGCATCCACCGCCATAGTAGCCGTTGTTGACGTTTACGTTGACGTTGCGGTTTACGTTGACGTTGTTGTTTACGTTGACGTTCCGATTCACATTTGCATTCGCGTTCCGGTTAACATTCGCGTTTCGGTTGACATTGGTTTGAGCGCTGCCGCGGTAGCGCTGGGCGGAGAGCGGCGATCCACCCAAAAGGATGGAGGTGACGAAGAGGATAAGGATAGAAATGGACGGTTTCATGTGTCTCCCTCACTTTTTCCCGGCGGACTGCGCGTTGACATCGGTCAGCGGAATGCGGGCAACACCTGGTGGCGGATCAAAGGTGAATGCATTCTCGCTGTAGGAGGGGGCTAAGTTCCAGGTGAGGGTTTCTGTGTGCTGCGGCTTTGCATCGTCGGTCAGAGTACGGATGACGAGTTTGAGCGGAAGCGGAAAATCTCCGAGTTCGATCCACAGCTGCCAATCGACACCCTCCTGGCGGAAGGCATAATGCTCGCAAGTCACACCGTCAACGGCGCTGGGTCCAATGTCGACTGCGGCCGTGATCTTCTTGATGTCGGCGTCGTCTGTCCCCCATTGGAAAAGGTCATACAGAGGCAGTTCGATCCCATACTTATCACTGAGGGCATCATGTAGTTGAGCCATAGTGGGCGGCGCTGGAACGGTGGCGTAGTAATTCACTACCTGACCGTAGATGGTGAAATTCTTGCCGTCGTAAAAGAAGAATCGATGTCCGTCGTCGTCATTGATCTCGACTCTGAAGCGGTCCGGCCGGGCGGCAACGAGATCGACCTTACTGCTGAATTGGATAGTCTGTCCGTCATCCAGAACATCGTCGGTTGTAGCGTTCGCGACAACCTGAAAGGATTTCAGAGTGCGGAGGTAGGCGCCCATTTTGTTGAGTGCCTCCATTGAACCCGGGTCGATGGCGGGAGCGTCCTTCGAGTCTGCCTGGGCGCCGCTCTTTGCGAGAACCGGGGATACAGCGGGGGTGCAAAGAGCAGCCGCCGTAATAACTGCGACCAAGGCGAGACGCAGAACGTTTTGGACGGATGTTCCCTTTGCGGCCGAATGGGGCTGGTCGCTGTTAGTGGTCTCGGTGTACGTAGGAGGTTTCTTCGGAATATTCATTGTTTACCCTCGTTAGAAACTTGGCTTCTTGCCGCCGATCATGCCTGAAGCTGGCGATGACCGGCGGCTGTTGTCGGGGAGCGGGCCGCATTTAAATCGTTACGCTCGACGGCCGCTCCGCTGAGCGTCAGTTTTTCGGCATCAATTGTGCGACTGCCTGATCAATCGTGAAGCTTGCCGACTTGGCTAGCGGCGGAAACTCCTTGAAGCTCATCAGCCATTCCGTCAGCATCGGTGTCACCGCGTACATAATCGGAATGTTCTCAAAGAACCACCTATTGTAGTCGATACCCTCCTCGCCGCGCTCGAACGGATCGGCACGGAGATCGAAGAACTTAGGCAGCCGCATCGCCGAGAGTGGTTCTCGCCAGACTTCCAAACCTAAGCTTCTCTGCTCGGCAAATACGACTTTCATCGCCCCGTAGCGCACCGCCATGCAATCGCCGTCATCGCTCCAGTAGATGAAACCGGGGCGTGGGGATTTGTCCACCTTGCCGGCCAGGAAGGGCATCAGATTCACGCCGTCGAGGTGGACCCTATAGGTCTTGCCGCCCATCTCGTATCCCTTCTTCACCTTATCGACCAGGGCAGGCTCTCCGTTTGCCGCGGCGAAGGTCGGGATGAAGTCCTGTAGCGAGCAAATATCATTGATGACGCGCCCGGGCTCGATCACGCCGGGCCATCGCATGACACACGGAACCCTCCAGCCGCCTTCCCAGTTCGTGTCCTTCTCGCCCCTGAACGGCGTGGCGCCGCCGTCCGGCCACGAACATCACTTCGGCACCATTGTCGGTGGTAAAGACGACGATCGTATTGTCGGCAACCTTTAAATCGTCGAGTTTCTTTAGCAACTGTCCGACATAACCATCCAACTCAACCATGCCGTCAGGATAGAGTCCGTGCCCTGTCTTGCCGACTGAGGACGGTTTCAGGTGTGTGAAGATGTGCATCCGTGTTGGGTTGAAATAGCAGAACCACGGGCCGCCCTCTTTTGTCTTCCGATCAATGAAATCGAGCGCCGACGCAAGGAACTCCTCGTCCACCGTCTCCATACGCTCTTTGGGAAGTGGGCCCGTGTTCTCAATCGTCTGTTTGCCAACCTTGCCGAAATGCGGATCGACAGTCGGTATCGTCCTTGTCGGTCGCTTTGCACTTCAGCACGCCGCGCGGGCCGTACTTCTTTCGGAACTCCGGATCCTTCGGATAGTTCGGATAGTAGGGCTCTTCCTCGGCATTCAGGTGGTACAGGTTTCCGAAGAACTCATCGAATCCATGTACGGTAGGCAAATGCTCATTGCGGTCGCCGAGGTGGTTCTTGCCGAACTGGCCAGTGGCATAGCCGAAGCTCTTCATGAATTCCCCAACCGAGGGATCCTCGAAGCTGAGACCGAGCGTCGCGCCGGGCAATCCGACCTTAGTAAGACCCGTACGGATAGGCGACTGGCCGGTAATAAAGGCGGCCCGACCGGCCGTACAACTCTGCTGCCCATAGAAATCCGTGAACATCGCGCCTTCCTTGGCAATGCGGTCGATGTTCGGCGTCTTGTAACCCATGACGCCGTGGCTGTAGCAACTGGCATTGAACCATCCGATATCGTCCGCCATGATGAAGAGAATGTTCGGCTTTTTCGGGACGCTCTTCGCTTTGTTCGGCATTAGTTATCTCCTTTGCTTTGTGGCGCAATCCTGCAACTTGCTAGCCGCCGGGTAAGTGCTGAAGCGTGTTTGCGTATCAGTTCAGGCAAATTTCACGCCGACAGCAAAGCTGAACCCTGCATCCTGGACGCAACCAGGGTGCAATCCACATTCCAAAGCGAAGATGCGGCGGAGCCGGCTGGAAATGCGGGAGTTTTCACACTTTTCCGACGCAGTCGCCGAAGGACCGCGACCGTGCCTCCAAAATGTTGGGCTCTACTCCACTATGCTGTGTTTGTCTGTGATCCACATTACAGTCATCGAAGCGAACGATCGCTTTCTCACATTCCCTGAATTGGGTCCCTGTCGTGCCGGCGGAGCTGACACGGCTTGCGGCTGGGCGTCTGCGTAGAACGCGGTTGCGCACTGGTATCTTTCGCATCGCTTTTACCTTCGCGGTTGCGCGATTACTTGTCGCCAAACTTCCACGTAAGTCCCGAGTTGGACCCGAAGTCGCTCCCGGAGAGATCATTCGGTGGCTGACTGTCAAAGTTGCCATAGAAGGAGACATCCCAGGAAAGGTTGCCTGCGAGTTTCACATAATAAGTCGCATTTAAGTTGAATTTCACTCGAGCACCTTGACCGATGGCTGGCAGAAGATACGCTGTAACGTCTGTATTCGTCTTATTGAATCGGAAGAATTGAATGTTCCCGGCGACCAGCCCGGACGCCAGATTCTGCGGGGCGGTGTCGAGATAGTCCGTGTTTTGCCCAGCAAACCCTGCGAATATCGACACTCTCGTCTGATTCGTATTCTTTGGGTACCGTCCGATGCCGCCTCCTCCCGTGACCTGGCGGCTGATGCCTTGTTCGGAACTATGGAGCAGGACGCCGATGCCGTCGTAAAACCAGTTTTTCGATCGCATAAGATGGAACGCATCGAGGTTCAGTTGGTCGCGGGTAGAAGTGGCAGAACCTGTACTGTCGGACAGGCTGGAGTTGAAAACGGCGGCGGCAGCCCACCGTTCTCGAGGGTAGTCAATCTGGGCGCCGAGGCTATATTGGGTCGATCGATTGGTTGCCTTTGAATAGATGATGCCCGAATCGATGCTGCCATTAAGCCGCTGGAGGAACTTCGTCGAGGTCACGTCCATCGTGACGGGGGCGTCTCGATCTCTACTTTTGGACCTGCTACTTCCGCAACCTCAATTTTCACGGGTCGGCCGCTTGAACTGGTTGCCGTGTCGAGCGCGCCGGTGTACACCGAACCATCTTCGGTCTTAACCAGGAACAACTGCTTACTTTCCAGTCGGGCCACTTCAGACCATTGGACTGAGCTCGTCCCCAGTATGTATTTCATGCTGACGTAGAGCACGCCTGCGTTGAGGCCCTTGATCTCGCCGGTGAAGCGGTCGCCATTCTTCATGACGATGACATCGGTGCTATCGCGTGCGAATAATGGCGTGGTCATAAGAAACAGGCAACACAGAGTGACGGCAAGTTTGCCACGAATTGGTTTAGTTTTCATGACAGATTCTTTCTCCATCGTGCCAGGTAAGTAGTTGTCTTCATCATTATGGCGCGCTTCAGGTGAAGGACATATTTATAGCGAAATTCCGGATGAACATCTTTTCATTCGGTCTTCAATAGAAACTCATGCGGAGGAAACATGATTCTCTCTGTTGCTTTTGGGAGAATCTATGCGTCGCGGGATGAGGCGGTTTGCGGTATTACTGGGTTTGATTAGCGTAGTGAGCGTAGGAATGGCACGCGCGCAGAGTAGTTCTGTGAAGCTGATCAAGAGCATAGATTTGCCGGGATACTCTGGGGACTTCGACCACTTTGCCGTGGACTATGAGCGTGGGCGCCTACTGCTTGCAGCGGAGGACCATGGGACGCTGGAGGTATTCGACCTTAAGACCTCAGCCCACTTGCGCACTGTCGCCGGCTTCGGCAACCCGCACAGCATTCTCGTCCGCAAGGGAGTGTCGACGGTGTTTATTACGGACAGCACGGAAAAAAATGCGACGATCCGCGACGCAGATACGTATGCGAAGAAACAGACAGTGAATTTGACTCCCGGCTCCGACACGGCGAAATACGACGCATGTTTCGAACATCCTCTACGTTGTCACCGGCGGCAAGGACGTCGATATGAAGACGTGTAACCTCGAAGCGATTAATCCTGACACGGGCGCCAAGCTGGGTTCCGTTACTTTTCAGGACAATCACGTCGAGGCAATGGCGTTCGAGGACGGCGACCCCCGGATTTTCATCAATCTTGCCCAGACCAACAAGATCGCGGTCATCGATCGCAAGAGCATGAAGGAAATCGCCAGTTGGCCGGTTCCACCGGCACAACAGAACGCCATGGTAGCGTTCGATCCTGCGCAACATCGCCTGTACGTGGTCACGCGGGCCCCCGGAATGGTGGTCGTAATGAACTCCGATACGGGCGCTGTCGTAGGAACACAGCCGGCACCGCTTCGTGCTGATGAGGTCCAATACGACGAGGCGACGCATCGGCTCTATGTTCCTGGCGGCGAAGGCTACATGGGCATATACGACACCAGCGACCCGAACCATCTGACACTGGTTGAGAAGGTAACAACGCTACCCGGGGCCAAGACAGCGCTGTTGATTCCGTCCATGCACCGTCTCTTCCTCGCTGCCTCGCCCGGCGACACCAAGGCGATGGCGAAGGTTCTCACCTACGAAGTCCGTTGATCACGCAGGCAAGTTGGGGCCTGCCGAAGAAACAATCTTAAGGAGAACGCCGAGTTCAATGAAAAAAATAGCCGCTACACTCTGCCTTATATCGTTTGCCGCCATCACCGCGGTAGCTCTTGGCCAGCAGACACGCGAAGAGGCCGTCGCCGGAATGCGCAAGGTCGAAGCCAAAGAGATGGACCCAACCTACACCACGGCTGCTCCGTTCGCACAGAAACTGGTGGATGAGGCGCTGGCAAAGCATCCAGAGATTCTTCTGATGGCAATTCACGCAACGCCGCCCGGACACAAGAACGTGATTGTTGCGTCGAATTTCGGACGCATCGGAAAGATCGGCGACGAGGATGATATGCGCTGTATCAACACGGGCGTGAGCAACCTGGAGGAGAACGGGCCCCATTTTGAAGATGAGCTGATTTTGCAGGACGCTTCGGGAAAGACCATTGGTGCGCTGGGCGTGGTGTTCAACTACAAGCCGGGCGACGACAAGAAGGCATTACAGAAAATCGCAGAGCAGACACGCGACGAGATGAAGGCACAGTTACCTTCGAGCAAGAAACTGTTTGGGCCGGCGTAGGATTGGCACAAGGGATTCATCCTGACGACTCGCGCGTCTCCCGTTGCAAGCCGCGGACACGCGCCGCTTCTTGTGGGGGTCTAAGGCATGGACAGTTTGCGGAGTTGGCTGGCGGCTACCTCAGCCGGCAGCGGGATGTAGTTCCCTTCCTCGATGACGGCTTGCCGACCTTGGCGGCTTAGAACGTAGCTGAGGAATTCGAGGACCGCCGGGCTGGGTGGGTGTGCAGCGTCGCTCGAGATCACCATGTAGACGGCGCGCGTGAGGGGGTAGGTTCGGCTGGCGACATTCGCGCGCGTCGGCGGGATGGGTGTGGGGTGCGAGGGCGTTGAGATAGCGAGGGGCTTTACCGTTGACGAGGCGTAGTGGATGTTGGAGATGCCGATAGCAGCGGGATCACTGGCCACCGCGCGGAGGATGAGTTCGCCTGCGTCGGTGGCGCTTGGAGAGGGCTCGTTGGCGGACTGGTGCAGGCTGGGATTCCATCGCTCACCGGGCGTGAAGATGAGCTGGCCGAAGATCTGCGACTTGTCGTTGTCGACCGTGAAGCCGTACAGGTGGATCGGTCGTTCCGCCCAGTCGCCGCCGAGGCCAAGTTCGCCCCAAGTCCGGATAGGATGGTCGGAGGCGGCGAAGATGCGTGCCAGTTGGGCAGTGGAGATGCTGGAGATGGGGTTGGCCGCGGGCACGAAGATCATGAGCGCGAAAGTGGCTTTAGGCACATCGTAAGAGCCGGTGGCGATGTCGATCACAGTGGGAGCGTGTCCCGTTGCCGAGGTGAAAGTCTGGGCTTCGGTGGGCCAGATCTCGCGACCGAGGAGACCTATATCCGCGTGACGGGTGGCAACGTCGCTGACGGAGGTGAGGGTACTCTGGAGGTTATCGTCGAAATGGACTGCGGGCTGCTGTTTTGCGAAAGCCTTGTTCATAGAGCCTTAGTAGATCGCCCATCTGAGGGCTGCCGCAGATGCGGATGGTTCCGGAAACCCGGTGTGCTGGGTTGTAGCTGGGGAACTGGCTCTCTTGCGCGAAGGCGAGGGTGGTGCAGGCAGCGATACAGATCGAAGCACTGATCTGGAGCGAAGGGGTTGCTGGCCACCTCATCTGGATCTTCCCTTGGAAGTAGCGTGTTCAGCGAGGGCTTGTTTGGCGGCATTGTGCTGGGCGAGGGCTTTGCGACCGCGGGAAGTGGCGCGGAGCTTGATAAGCCAGATAAGTGGGCCGGTGAGGGCGAGCACCGTGAGTAGCAGCGCGAAGCAGGAGGCGATGATCTTGGAGGGCAGGCCGAATAGCGTGCCAGTATGAATCTCCCGTGTCCACTGGACCAGAGCGGTCTGCATAAGCGGCGCAGTGCGCGACGAGCCTACGCTCAGGACGGCACCCGTTTTAGGGTCAAGTGTCGTGAAGCTGCGGCCGGCGGGAGTTTTGTCCTCGGGAAAACGCTGGTACAGGAAGACGGGATCGCCCTTCTTTTCCGGGAGAAGCAAGCGAGGGATCGCGGCGCCAGGGAGAGTCTCACGCGCCGTCTGCAACATGCCTTCGATTGAGGTGCCATGTCCGGGCATAGCCTTCGCGGCTCTTGGAGTGTTCAGCAGGTCGAGGAGTTTGCCAGTCTGGTAGTGCAGACCGAGGCCGGTGGCGGCGAAGGCGAACATGGCGAGCGACGACCAGAAGCCAATGCTCATATGGAGGTCGCGGTTGAGGCGGGGCAGCGGCGATGTTCGATGGAAGCGAAAGACCTTGCGTGGCCACCAGACGATGATGCCGGTGAGCGACAGGAGTAACAGGCAGATGGTGCTCCACATGACGATCTGATTGCCGACCTTGCCGGAGAGGAAGTTGACGTGAAGGTCGTGGACCTTGAGGATCCAGTTGCTGCCGTCCTCGGTGCTGCCGAGTATCTGGCCCGTGTACTGATTGACGTAAACATGGCGGATCTTATGGGTAGTGACGTTGCGCAGGCGAACGTAGGTGGAGCGGTCGGGGCTGTCGGAGAAATAGAAGCGGATGAGCTTCCAGCCAGGCGTTTGCTGCTCGACGCGGGCACGGAAGTCGTCCCAGTTGAGTTGCTGACCCACCGGAGTGACGTCGGTGAGCTGCGGGTGGAACAGGTGGTTTAGTTCCGGCTCGAACGCTATGATGGCGCCGGAGAGGCTGATGCAGATGAGAAAGAATGCGGCGATTAGACCGATGTACAGATGCAGGGTAAGCAGCAGTTTCTTCATGCGTGATCCTCGTTTGGCGCTTGGCTAAAAGACTCCGGGCAAGGCCGGGGAATGTTCCTTGTGCAGTGCATCAAGATCGAATTTTTCCATGCCAAGCGCGCGCAGCAGGAGGGGTCCGAGCTGCGTGGTAGGCACGTAGGTGGGGTCAGACCGTCCCGTGAACTGCGGGCCGGAGACGAGCAAAGCAACGTGTGTGTCCTCGTCGAGTGTGCCACCATGAGAGGCGAGTGCGGTGTCGCTGGCCGGTGCCCAGAGAACGCCGAACACGGGCTGGAGGATGATGTCGGGCATCCGCGGATCCTGCTGGGGCGAGTTGAAGGTGAGGGCGAGGCGGGCGCCGGAGACAATCTCCGCAAGTCCGATAGCGGAGGCGGCATCGCCGAGAGCTTTCACAACCGCAGGGGCGCGGGTCGAATCAGTGAGCCATATGAGGGCCGCGTCCCCGCCGGTGATGTGTGCGCAGAGACCGGGCTGAACAGCGTCGACGACGGCTTTGACTTGCGCTATGGGGATGTGGCGCCGGCGGCGTTGATCCATGGGCGACTGACCGTAGGGCGAGGTAACGATGATCCAGGTGGAGTCGTAAAGGCTCTTAGCTTTGAGTTCGGCGACGATGCGACCGATAGTGGCGTCGAGGGACTCGAAGGCCTGGGCGAGGCCGCCGGACGGTGTGCCCATGGCGTCGATGTAGCCCTTCCCTGGAGCAGATTGCGCGGCTGCCAACGAGACGTAGCTCATGCCGAAGAGTACCGGAACGGGAGAGTCCGAGGCGCCGGTGCAGTCCTTTGCATCGATCCAGTGGAGGATGGCGGCGGTGCGGGCACGGTCGCCGGTGGCGGGGGTTGCCGGATCGAAGGCGCACGCTTCGGTGAGGCCTTTGCCGGATCGGCCGCGTAGGAGGTCTGCGGTGGCTGGGTCTTCGCCGGCCCAGGCGGTGGGGCCGATCTTTTCGTGGACAACTTCAAAGATCGTATTGACCCGGAGGAGCTGATGTGGCTGGAGTGGGGCGCAGTGGTTGCGCGGGTCGAGTGGGTGTTTGAAATTGGCGTCGAGCGTAAGGGCGGCGCCGGCGGTTTTGCACTCGGAGCCTGGTGGCGAGAGAGTCCGGTCGTAGCCGTCACTGCTGACGATGCCGGTGGAAATAGGCGTGCCGCCGGTGGTGAGGGCAAGCAGGCCCGCGGCGGGATCGGCCATGGGGGTGTGGGCGTTGGTGTAAGTGTCGCCGCGCACGGCAAGCTCGGCGAGGGCTGAGTGCGGATGGGTGGCGATCCAGTTGGCGAGGTCGACCGCGTGGAGGCCGTCGACGCTGAGGATGAGAACGCGGGCGGCGGGATGGTCAGTTGGCGTGTGGATGATCGGCTTGGGATATTGCTCCTGCGCGCAAACGATGTTCGCGGCCGCCAGCAGGGTGACCGCTAAGAGCCAACGAACTAGGGTTGCGGTTCGGTCCACGCCTGTTCCCTGCTTTTCAATGATGGCTACTTGAGTTTCTCTGCTTCCCGCGCGTCGAACGCGGCGGGCAGCGGGGTGAAAATGCGGTCGTCCACAATGGCCTGCTGGCCTTCGCGGCTGAGCGCGTACCGGATGAACTCGCGCAGGACGGGGTTGAGCGGCTTTCCGGGAGCCTGATTGGCGAAGATGTAGATGGTGCGCGCGAGCGGGTATGTTTGCGAGGTGACAGTGTCGAATGTAGGGGCGATAGCGGGGTCACCCGAGTGGATGGCGAGTTTGAGGACCTTGGTGTCGGGGTTGGTATCCCAGGCGAGGCCGGTATAGCTGATGGCGTACTTGTCGGCGGCTACCTTGTCGGAGAGCGGAATGACGGTCTTGTCGGATTGGATGCCATCGCGCCACTGTCCATAAGCCAGGACATGCATGTTGACGAAGTTGTCGTATCCATTGGGGATTTCGACACCCCAGGCATGGATGGGGGCGTCGGCCCACTCGCCGGTGAGGCCGAGCTGTCCCCACTTCGTGATGGGCTCGCGAATGCCACGGTTGTGCGTAGCGGAGTAAATCGCGTCGAGCTGCGGGTAGGTTATTTCGGTGAGCGGATTGTCCTTGTTGACGATGAAGACGACGCAGTCGGTAAAGGCCTTGACCGCGAGGCTGCCACCCGAGACGGAGATGGCGAGCGGCTTGTAGCCGAACTTGTCGACGAAGGGAAACTCTTCGCGGCCCATCATCTCTCGCGCGATGAAGGCGAAGTCGGCCGTGCCATTGGTCAGACGCGGCCCGCCCTGGCCGGAACCGCCTATGTCAACTGAGATTTTGACGTTGGGATAGATTTTGGTGAACCCGTCAATCCACTTCTGCTGGAGCACTGTGACGGTATTGGACTCTACGCCTTTCAGCGTTCCTGACAGCCCTTTTACCGGCTTGTATACAGGGATCGCCGCATCCACGCTGGCGCTGTAAGGCAGCGGAGGATTGGGACGCGGAGCCGGAGTTTCGAGATTCTGCGCTTGTCCAACAGCAGCAAGCCGACAGAACCAGGCCAAGAACTGTGATCGGTTTCATGACTTGATCAGTTGCCTTTCATGGGTGTATCGTGGCGGACGTAACTACTCCAAGCGAACGACGTGAACGACCGCTGAAGGATGCATGAAAAGCTGTTCACCAGCATAGTTGTCCGTTGCCTCAGGCCAGGACGAAAGCAGATGTTTGCAATAGCGTTCGTCTATCGAAGGAGTGACGGGTAAATTCCATGAAGCTCTTTTCATCTGAGGTTTAGACTTCGTTCATTTCGACACTTATAAATGCTCATGTCTTGAAAAAGTCATTCGCAGATATGTTCAGGCCAAGCTGTCTTCGTTATCTCACGCATTTTGGAGTCACCATGACCGCAGGTTTTCGCAGGACAATCTTCACTTTAATCGCTGTAGCTGTCGCTTCGGTGTGCTTCCACGCTAAGGCGCAGAGTGGCAATGCGACCCTCCAGGGGACCGTAACAGACCCCAGTGGCGCCGCAGTTCCGAACGCACACATCATCATCACGGCACAGGCTACGGGTGTGACCCGCGATGTGGTCACCAATAGCGACGGTTTCTACTCCGCACCCAACCTGAGTGCCGCCAGTTACAGCGTGACAACCTCTGCGGCAGGCTTCGGGAAAAATGTGCTTAAGGATGTTGAGTTGACCGTCGGTGTCGTTCGTGACCTCAACGTTTCATTGGCCGTAGCCTCGGCCGACACGACAGTGACGGTTGAATCCTCGGCGAATCAGGTCAATGCAGCTGATACCTCAATTGAAAGTGTGGTCGACGGCAAGCAGACTCGCGATCTACCGCTCAACGGACGTGATTGGACGACCCTTGCAACACTGAACTCCGGTGTCTCCCAGATCCTGACGCAGTACGCGGGTGCCGCTACTGCGACGACTCGCCTTTCACGAGGCCTGGGTGCTCAGCTGACCATTGGTGGCAACCGCCCGCAGGGAAATAGCTACCGGCTGGACGGCGTTAACATCAACGATTACGCCAATGGCGGGCCGGGATCTGTATCCGGTTCCACTCTTGGCGTGGATGCCGTTCAAGAGTTCACGGTGATTACCTCGGATGCTCCGGCCCAGTACGGGCGCATGTCCGGGGGAGTCGTGAACTCTATCACACGCACCGGGACTAACGCATTCCATGGTTCCGCCTACGATTTTCTCCGCAACAGTGTTTTCGATGCGCGCAGTTACTTCGACCCGCTCTCGGGTGAACCATCTTTCCGTAGAAACCAATTCGGGGGCACCATTGGCGGCCCTATCAGGAAGGACAAGACTTTCTTCTTCTTCAACTACGAGGGATTCCGTCAGGCCCAGGGCGTATCTCTTACCTCAACGGTGCTCTCTCCCAATGCCCGCACAGGCCTGGTCACCTGCACGCAGGCCGCCGCCGGCTCAACGCAGAACAAAAACTGCCTGAGCAGCGCTGGCGGACCAGTCGCTCCTGCGGGTACTGCAGGCTTGCAACAACTCACGGTCAACGCCGCCGTTCCACCCTATCTCGCGCTCTTCCCGATTCCCAATGGCACCATCTCCGGCAACAGCGGGCAATACAACTTCAACACCACGCAGGCCGGCAACGAAGACTTCTCGACGATTCATGTCGATCACAACTTCTCCCAAAAGGACTCACTGCACGGCACATTGCTTTACGACACGGCATCCCTTGATTCAGCCGACTCAACGAACACGCTGTTTGACGAAGCAATCTCGCGTCGCACCACAGCGTCACTCGAGGAAGTTCACATCTTCACTCCGCGCCTCGCGAACTCTTTCCGCTTGGGCTACAACCGGTCTGTCGCCATCGCCCCCAATGAGAAAGCCGTCCTCAATCCAGCAGTGAACAACCCAGCATTGTCTTACTACACCGGCCGCAGTGTCGGACAGTTAATCATCTCCGGACTGACCACAGTGCAGGGCGGATCAGGTTCCGTTGGGACAAATGCCTTCCACTACAACTCCTATCAACTCTACGACGACGCCAGCTACGTCATTGGACATCACTCCATCACTTTCGGCGGTGCGGTCGAGCAAGATCAAAACAATACGCTCGGGGGAGTTCTCCCCAACGGAGAGTGGAGCTTCGGCTCCATCAATAACTTCCTCACCAATGTTCCTTCTTTCTTCGAAGGCGGAACTCCCAGCACGCCAGTCGTCCCTCATGATCTCCGCCAGTACATCTTCGCGGCTTACGTCCAGGATAGCTGGAAGCTGAGGGGCAACCTAACGGCCAACATCGGTCTTCGCTACGAGATGGCGACCAATACGACGGAGACCGCCAATCGCCTCGGTACACTTCCCACGACAACTTCTCCAGCCGCGGTCTCGGTCAAGAATTTCTTCACCAACAATCCAACCACTAAGAACTTCGAGCCTCGCATTGGTCTTACCTGGGACCCATATGGTAATGGGAAGACCATCTTTAGCGCCGCCTCGGGACTTTACGATGTACTCCCGCTCAACTACCAGTTCCAGATTCAAGTGATATCGAGTGCTCCGTCATACCAGGAAGGGCGCGTCACGTACTCGGGCACTGCCGGCAGCGGGCTGTTCCCAATTACCCCGTTCTACACCACAACTCCGTTGCTTCGCGTCATCTATACGCCACCGGTTGCTCCGCGCAGCTACGTAATCCAAACAAACGTCAACGTGCAACAGCAACTTACGCAGAACACGGTCCTGCAAATCGGCTATATTACGGCGCACGGTGTCCATCAGATATTCGCCACTAATGACATCAACAACGTCCCTTACCTGGGAAAGGATCCATCCGGCAACTACTATTGGCCCGACCTTACCAAGGTGACCGGAGCGGCACGTTCCGCTCTGATTCTTAATCCGGCGGTGGGCACCGAATCTGACTCTTTCTTTGCAGGCAGCTCCGTCTACAACTCCCTCCAGGCCTCCTTGAGCTACTCTGCGCCGAAGGGCATAACCGGAAAGATCGCCTACACCTGGAGCCACTCTATCGATGACAGTTCATCGGCGGTCTCCGGAGCAAGCTTCAGCAACTCCATCTCGGGTCTACCATCGTTCGATTTGCGCCTCGACCGTGCGGACTCTGACTTCGATCTGCGCAATGTTTTCTCTGCCAACGCCGTAGCTCCGATTCCCGACATCAAGAGTGGCGGCCTCTACACGGCAATCCTGCGCCACTGGACCTTCAACAACATCATCAACATCCGCGGCGGCATTCCGATGACACCCGTCATCGGAGGCGATCCGCTCGGGCTGCTCGGTTCGCAACCATTTGCCTTTCCGGATCGCGTGGTCAACAATCGCTCTTGCATCAACAAGCACAACCTCAACTACATTGATACAACCTGCTTCGCGTTCCCTACGACTTACAACTATGCACCGGGCTTCAACGGCCCCCGCCTAGGGACTAGCCGGCGTAACACGCTCGACGGTCCCGGCTTATTCTTCTGGACCACTGGTCTGATGAGAGACCAGCCCATCAGCGACCGGCTTCGCGCGCAATTCCAGGTGCAGGCCTTCAATGCATCGAACCACACCAACTTTGCTGATCCTGCAAGCGCTCAGCTCCAACTGTTCAACGTGAGCGGAGCATTATCGAGCACGGCTGGACAAATTACCGGTCCGACCGCGACGTCGGGGCGCCAACTGCAATTTGCTCTGAAACTGATCTTCTAACCCGATCGCGATTGGGCGACCTCGCATGAAGACTGCGCGCCGTGTTAGCCGTAGGATTCGACCCCGCTGGCGATCGCCTTTCGGCCTTGCAGTGCTGACGGCATCGACGGCGAAAAGATCGGTGGGCATCCCTTGTCACCGCGCGTCGAGTGGCACGACGCTTCCACTGACGTTATGGCGGCCGTCGCCGAGGATTCTTTCGGCATCGGCATTATCGGGTTCTGGCCTCCCGATCCGGGCTGGGATGGCCAGTACGATCTCGGCACGCAAACGAAGCTACTAGCAATGGCCGAGAACGAGAGCGCCCACTACTCGTACGCGACGGTGGGCGATGTGTATCCTTTCTCTGGATCCATTCGCGTCTACTTCAACGTCGCGCCCGGCAAGCCGCTGGAACCACGGATGGCCGAGTACATGCGCCTCGCGCTGTCCGACGAGGGCCAGGAACTGCTCAAGTCGCTTGCGCCAGAAAATGGCTACATCGCTCTCGAGCCGTCCAAGGTGAAGGACGAGTTGGCGAAATTAAAGTAACTACGGCTGATTCAACGCTCGGACCGGAATCGCCGCTTTCTCCGTGCGCACGGCCGTCTTATCATCGCTCCACTTTTTCCACGAGGGATTCGATGCGGCAAGATCCGCTCGTGCCTGGTTTTTGATCACCTCACGCGCTGCAAGCGACTTGAGGTCCTTGTATTCGAGTACTATGAAGCTCGACCAGGGCGCACCTGCCGGATTCTGATTCACGTACGACGCGTACGACGACAACGCACCCGTCTTCTCCCACGCATCGAACTGCGGAACGGCATATCCCAGCACGTAACTGGTGTATTTCGGCATGTCCACTAACACGTCGTATTCGAGCACAAAGAACTGCGATTCCGGTGTGGACAGTGCGACGGAGCTGTCTTTGACAATATCCGCTGTTGCAGAGCTATCGACCGACGCAACAGCTTGAACATCCACAGGCAGGCCGCCGGGGTAATTCTCCTCGATCCTCTGCCAACGAGCCAGATCGCTGAAATGATCGAACCGGACCACGAGGAACATGTCCGGGACACTATCCCCCGCATAGGTTGTAAAGAGCACCTGGTATCTGGCGAAGACCCCCTCTCGCCTCCATTTCTCAAATTGCGCGACCCCCTCTGTTCGCATAATCTCGCGAAACTTTACCCTCTGTCCCGGCCTGGCATGGTAGGTAACGATCAGCGCCGTCGGTCCGTTGACCTCCGACTGCGCGCGAACGGTGTAATTGGCCGTCATTGAGATGTAGGCCGCAACAAGAATCAAAGCCGATTTGATTTTCATAGATGTCTTCGTTGTTTTCTGAATAGTAGATCGTTTGAAATCGCAGCTTACTTGCCGCCGAGAGCCCAGGCTGCACACGAGTCGAATAGCTTCATACCGTCGGGAATCAGCAGATCGAACTGATCCGGCGCCAGGCCAAAGAAGACCCTGCGCGACGGCATCACAAAATCATGGTCACCATAAACACCCTTCTCGTATGCAAAGATGAACCCTTTTTCCGGCTCGCCTGGCAGAAACGCAATCACCTGCGCTGAGGGCAGCGGCTTTCCCCAGTTATAGATCTTGATAGCATGCTTGATCGGCATAAACATTCCGTTTGGAAATCCTGCCTGGATCGGATTGGGCGCATTTACCAGCCACAGGAAGGATTGTTCCTCCTTCTCGTCCTCGCCGTAGTCCTTCTGCGGCTCGTAGCCTGTCATGCCGAGAAAATCCAGCAGCCATGGCTTCAGCGTGAAGATTGGCACCGTTGTCGTGCGATAGGAGTTGGTCACCGTCTTCGCTTTCACATCACTCGCCAGGAAGACAAGATCATAGCCATCGGCCGGCGGAGGATCGACGTCGGCCACCATATTCACTGTCATGCCGAGTGACTCAAAATGCCTCTTGATATTGGCATCTACCGGACCCGTCGGGCTGGTAGTAGCGGCAACCAGCAGCACCTTCTTCCCTTTGAAGACAGGATTTGCCTTCTGGGCAGCGGCTGCGAAGGTTCCAAGAATCATGATCGCGATTGAAGTTACCTGCTTGAGCATCATGAACAACTCCTCTTCAAATCAGTTGAATAGACACGACGTCCCATGCTGCTTGGGCCAGGCATGGGACGTGGCTGCTGCCAGTTTGCTACTGCGCTGGTGGGCTGATCGTCCACAGAACGGCGGCGTCAAATAATGCATGCCCGGCCTCCGTCAGGTTGTCGAATGCGGGATTGTCTACTGGGAACATCGTGCGTCGCGCGGGAGCGACAAACTCGTCCGCCATCGCCGCCCCTTTCTCGAAACCGAAAATAGCGCGCTCGTGCGTAGAGTTCGGCAGCGTTGCAATAATTGTCGCGGACGGCGGCGGCGTCGCCCACTTCAGCACATCGGCCTCCTTGATGAACTTTACATACCCATTCTTCAGACCAGCGGCCATCGGATGACTGGAGTTGACGATCTCGAGGTACGCCTCCGGCGGGTCTTCACTCTCTTTCTCCTCACCATGCTCGCCATAGTCGATATAACGCCGCCTACCGGCCATTTTCAGCGTATCGGCCATCAGTCCTTCCAGGCACATCAGCGGAACCTTCGCATCGCGGTACTTATTGGTGGTCTTGTACTTCGAATTGGTAGCGGATATCAGGATGAAGTCCATACCCTCGGCTGCGTTCTGCGGTTCGGTCTGGTCGACTTCCTTCACGATGAAGCCAACCTCTTTAAGATGCTCAACGATGTGATCGTCGGACTCCTCGCCCTCAGGCGTGTCCAGGCGACGGACGAAAAGTACCTTCTTGCCCTGCGCAGCCCTCGCGAGCGCCGCCTTGGTTGCGGCGGGATCGTAAACCGCCGGAGCCGGCGGTTGGCTTAACGCCCAGCGGATGGTTGCATCGAACAGCTTTTTCCCCACCCACCAGTCCGCCATGTCCGGGTCTTTTTCTGGTAGGCCGTGAACTTCGGTCAGGTAGTGAAAGGTCGAGTCCTGGAGATAGAAGCCAACCCGCCTGGCCGGTGCTACAAACCCGCCGTACATCGTCGCGCCCTTCTCATAAGTGAATACGCCCGCGTGAGTCGGATCGCCCTCGGAGTTCGAGACGATGTCCGCACTCGCAGCCGGCTTGCCCCAGCCGAAGTATTGAGGCAGCAGGTACAACGTTCCATAAAGCTGAGTCTTTCCGCTGAAATCCTTCACGATGGGGTCGGTGGCGTTGGGAAAGTAACCATAGAGGACAGAAAACGCCCTTGCATAGTCCTGGTCAGGATCAATCGTCTCGAAATCAACGTGACGCTCCGGTCCAGTCATCTTCATATCGGGATAGTCAACCGTGTTCCAGGTGAACACCGGTACTGCAACACCCGCATACTTATCAGCGATTTCACGCGAGTCCGCCGTGGAGGAAAGGACAACCAGGTCCTGACCGTCCGCCTTCGCAGCTGGGTCATCTTCATTGGCCATGGTCACGATGTAGCCTTGGCTTTCAAAATATTTTTTCACCAGGGGATCATCGTTAGTCTCGCCTTGCTCAGGCTCTCCGACCACCATCAGGATCTTCTTGCCCTTGGCTTGCGCGGGCGTCAGGATCCCCTCCGCATGCGCCATCACTCCAAAGATGAGCACAGCCATCAACAAAGTAGCAACCATTTGTATACGTCTGACCATGGATTTCACGACCTCTATTCGATTCATTCAAAGAAAATTGGTTAGTAGCCCGCAACAACGACCGCCGGAGAAGACGAGTCTGTCGAAGTAATGAACAGGTGATGAGTCTTCGGGTCATACGCAATAGAGCCCAAGCCTGGGCTCAGCTTGTACTGGCCACCCATCGAGTAGTTGATGTATGCATTCATCCGAATGCCTGACAGGGTGCCATCTTTCTGCGCGACAAACGCAGCCGCTTTCCATTGGCCTTTACCCTGTGGCAACCACGCAAAGGTCGCGCGCGCCGTCCCGGTCCCACCCTTCAACTCGATGAAGGTGAAGCCCGCATCTGTATCGATGATCTCAATCGTCCCGTCCTCACATGTGACGAAGAGCCTGCGCCCCTTTGTGTCCAAAGCCAGGCCAGCCGGCTTTGTGCCAGTCTTCATCGGATAGTCGCCGTCATTTCTCATCGTCACGTGGTTCAGCACATGAACGACATTCGTTGCCGGATCGGCGACGTAAACATGAGCCATATTGCCGCATACGACTTGCCCCGTACCGGTAACAATCGTTCCCACTTTCACCACCTGATTCTTATCGGCATCGATGGTAGCGAGCGATCCGCCGGCACTGACGGCTTCAACGGTCTTCGCGTCCGTGTCGTAGCACAATGAGACGGCTCCCGACGTCGGGAGCTTGACCGTCGTAATTGGCTTCAGGTCGGCAAGTGAAAACATGATGACATTTCCCGCATCGTCGCTGGCGAATCCTTTAGTCGAAGGCGCCGCTTCGTCGCCTTTCATTTCGGGAATTAGCACGACGTCCTGCGCGTTCTTGAGTCCACCTATCGTTCCGGTGATGGCGCCCGTGTCCGCGTTGAGCACCGCCACGCCATCGCTTCCGGCAGCGAACAGCCGTCGTCCGTCGCTGTCGACCGCGATCCCTCTCACTGAACTTCCGGGCAGCTTGTACTCGCCCACGACTTTGTAAGTCTGCGCAGGCAGTATCGAGACGAGCGAGAATACAAAGGAGTAACCCACAAAGAATTGAGACAGACGAGTCATACTTACCACCAAAACAGAATTTGGAAAGCGAAGCCAATGTAGAGTTATCAATTCTCCACTGTCAACGGGATTTCGCTCTAAAACCCAATAATGAAGCGACTTTTATGTAGGCTTAACTTTACTGATGAACGCAATTTAACAATCAAGATGGGTGTTCACTTAGAGCTGAAGTGGAAGCCGGAGTTGCTGTGATTTTCTTACTTGGAGGAAATGTGAACCTAACTTAATCTCGATTTCAGACGTTATCCTTTGTCGCTGGATACTATCTCGCATGCCACCAAAGCGCCTGGGCCACAGGCGGCGACATCAGCGATGGAACTAAGATAAGCAAGCCTGAATTCACGGAGCGAGCGTATGACCGAGACATCTGTAGCACCCGAGGCGGAAAAACAGTCGCTACTGGGAAAAATTACCGCCTTCTTCGTCTACATTTTTGAGAACATCATGCCGGACCCCTACGTCTTCGCCGTTCTGCTCACCTTCCTGGGCGCGCTGCTCGCGTGGAAGTTTGCCCCGAACGCAACCCCGACCAGCATCGTGGCAGCCTGGTACGCCGGCGTCTTCACCATCTTCACCTTCGCCTTCCAGATGGTAATCATGCTGGTAGCTGGTTACGCTCTGGCGACCTCGCCCGCAGTGCATAGAGCTCTTGCAAAAATCGCATCTCTGGCCACCACTCCCGTGTCAGCTGTGTCTCTAACCGTAATTGTCAGCCTCATCGCCTCATGGCTCAACTGGGGCCTCGGCCTTGTCACCGCCGCACTTCTCGCGCGCGAGGTCGCCAAGCGCGTCCGCATCGACTTCGGATGGCTGGTGGCCGCGGCTTACAGCGGCTTCGTCATTTCCACCGAAGGGCTCTCCGGTTCCATCGCGCTTTCGCAAGCCACGCATGGGTCTGTGCTCAACATCGTCGAAAAGGTCACGGGTCACGGTCTCCCACTCAGCCAGACCGTATTCACGCGCTTCACCATGATCCCGATTGCTCTCCTCCTGGTAACCCTGCCCATCCTGTTTCGTTACCTCGGACCCACCGCCGAGAACACCGTCGTTGCGGACCCCGAACGCCTGCGCGCGGAGGACAACGCGAAGCTGCCGCCTGAAGCCGCCGACACATTCGGCGCAAAGCTCGACCACGCCTGGATCCTCAATCTCGGCCTCGCCATCTTCGGCATCTTTGCTCTGGCCGGAGAACTCATCCGCACGAAGGGCTCCATCGATCTAAATCTCGTCATCATGACGCTCATACTCGTGGGCCTACTCCTGCACTGGAGGCCTGCGGCCTACATTGCGGCAGTCAAACACGCGGCTCGCATCACCGGTCCTCTCATCCTGCAATACCCGCTCTACGGTGGACTGATGGGCATCATCACCACGACCGGCCTGGCCGCGGTGCTCTCAAAAATATTCATCAGTTTTTCGACCCAGCACACACTTCCGTTTTTCACGTATTTGACCTCACTGGTCATCACGTTGTTCGTTCCTTCAGGTGGCGGCCACTGGGCGGTTCAAGGACCGTTTGCAATTCCCGCGGCGGTCAAGCTGCACTCCTCGCTCGCCGGCACGACGATGGCGGTGGCGATGGGCGAATCCGTAGCCAACATGCTGCAGCCCTTCTTCGCACTGCCCATCCTGGCCATTGCCGGAATCAAGATGCGCCGCATGATGGGTTTCATGGTCATCACGTTCTTCATCTCGCTGGTTGCGTTCGGGGTTTCGCTGCTCACGCTGGTGCCACAGCAGTAGCCAACTTAGATGGTTTGATAGCGCGACTGTTTTTGCATCGGATCAGTCTGTTCCGGAATCTCAGTTGCGGACGGTTTTGCAAGCGGCAGTTCCACAATTATGGTCGATCCTTTGCCCAGGGTGCTCGTAATCGACACTGATCCGTCGTGTGCCGCGACGATCGCCTTCACAATTGCGAGTCCCAGACCTACTCCACCGGCGCCACGGCTTCGCGAAAAATCGGCGCGGTAAAAGCGGTCGAATACGTTAGGCAAAGCTTCCGGCGCAATACCAATTCCCTGGTCGGCAACCTTCAGAACTGCACTTGCCCCGGAAGCATACACCCCAACCTCGATCCTTCCACGCCTGCCTTCGGCTGGGGGCGACTCCCAGGCCTCTGGAGGAAAATCGCCGGGCGGCGTGTATTTGATTGCGTTGTCGATCACGTTTACAAGCACCTGCTTAATACGCATTGGATCGCCGAAGATGTAGACCTCGCCCTCGCTCGAGCAGGTCATCGGCAAACCCTTTTCTTCCGCGAGCAGCTTCATGTGGTCCATGGTCGTCCGCACCAGAGATGCTAGATCGAGAACCTGTAAATCCATCCTCTCACCGCCTGCATCCAACCGGGTTATGGTCATCAGGCTGTTGACAATGCGCGACATGCGATCAATCTCATCCAGCGTACTCACCAGGTTGCCAACCGCCTGTGCTGGAAGATCTTCAATTCGCAGCATCTCTTCGAGTTCCCCGCGCATAATCGTCAACGGTGTGCGCAGCTCATGCGAAGCGTCCGCGGAGAATCGGTGGTTGTGGTTCAAAGCCTCTTCCAGACGATCGATCATTCCATTCAGCGAGTGAGTCAGCCGCTCAAGCTCGTCCCCGGTCCGAATCACAGGAAGCCGCTCTCCCAGGGTTTTGCGGCCAATGTTGGCAGCTTTATCGGTCAGCACCACCAGCGGACGCAAGGGCTGTTTCATCAATAGAAATCCACCGATCGCCGCCAGCACCAGAATCGGAATCGTGCTGATTGTCAGGATCTTGGTCAGCGAGCGCATCGTCTCCTGCATGGAGAACAGTGAGGTTCCGGCCTCAACTTCAAAAAGGCGCCCATCCACCGAATGAAACGGCAGCGAGTAAGTCAATACAACCCGTCCGTCAACAACATTCCGATAGAACGCCCCATCCGTAGTCAGCCGCGGCAGCGCCAGGTCGCCGATCAGTGGTGGCCTCAGTGTTACGTCCGATCCAGGCCCGCGAGGCAGAGGGATATTCGCAATACGGATCGAAGGATCACGCATATCGGCGGTTTGGTAAAGCACGTTATTGCCAACCGAAAGCCGAATATAGTGGTCGGTCGGACTCGCCTCATACGACTCGCGAATCTCGCCCAGCACCCAGGTATCGCCCTTTGGTCGGCAAGCTTTGCAAGAAAGTCGTCCGCGATAGTGTGTGCCACGCTGCTCAGGCTGCGTTGCAACGACACCTTCAAGTAAGTCCGAACTCCGAAGTAAACTCCAACGCTGAAGACCAGCAGCGCCACGGCAAGCAGGCCCACATACCAACTGGTAGCGCGGGCGCGTAGCGAGAACTGGTACTCGCGAAGTGGTTTCAGGATCATGCGGCGTTGTCGGAGCGAATCATATAGCCGGTTCCACGGACTGTGCGAATCATCTTTTGATCCGTGCCCTCATCGATCTTGCTGCGAAGGTGGCGCACATATACATCCACAATATTCGTAATCCCGTCGAAGCTCTGGTCCCAGACGTGTTCAATAATCATGTTGCGCGACAGCACACGATCCGGATTCTGCATCAGGTATTCCAGCAGCGAGTACTCCTTCGCCGTCAGTTCGACCCGCTTTCCATGCCGTTTCACCTGCTGCGTCAATCGGTCCAGTTCCAGGTCGCCAATGCGCAATGTGCTCGAGCGATTCACAGGCCCGCGTCGCAAGAGTGCTTTTACGCGCACCAGCAACTCTGCGAACGCAAAGGGTTTGGTGAGGTAATCATCCGCCCCGATCTCGAAAAGCTTCACCTTGTCGTCGATCGAGTCGCGGGCGGTGAGCACCAGAATCGGGACGTATTGGTTGTTCCGCCGAATCCGCTGCAGCACCTCGACCCCCGACAGGCTCGGAAGCATAAGGTCCAACAAAATCAGATCGTATGGGTAAGCTTCGGTATACTCCAACCCCTCGCGCCCGTCGGCGGTAACGTCCACCGCGTAGCGCTCCGCGATCAATCCGCGTTTCACCAGCGCCGAGACCTTTGGCTCGTCTTCTATCAGGAGTATCCGCATATGCAAATCCCATTACGCGTCCGGGGCATGAACTTCCCCTGAAAAACAAATGAAGTTCGCTTCATCTTACCCTAGCGTCCCTGAGTTCTCGCTTCCTGGCACAGCGTAAGCCGACATGAAGGTTTTTTTAAGAGGACTTCCACAAAAACTCATGTGCTTTCAAGCACCCTAGATACTTCACCAATCAGAAGTGCCGCGCTGCCAGAGACTCGCTACCCTCAAGGACCCCGAACTGATGACAACGACTGCTCTATCCGCCCCTCCGACGACCAACAAGCATCTCTGCCGCTGGGTCGAAAAAATGGCCGACCTCTGCCAGCCTGACCGCGTCCAATGGATCGACGGTTCGCAGGCCGAGTATGACGAACTCTGCGACACTCTCGTCACCGCCGGCACGTTCACCAAACTCAATCAGAAGCTTTGGCCGGGTTGCTTTTATGCCCGTTCGTCACCCAACGATGTCGCCCGGGTTGAGGACCGCACCTTTATTTGTTCCCTCTCCAAAGACAATGCCGGCCCCACCAACAACTGGGAAGATCCCTTCGTCATGCGACGGAAGCTCAAGCAACTGTTCCGAGGATGCATGCGTGGCCGCACCATGTACGTGCTCGCCTTCAGCATGGGCCCCGTCGGCTCCCCCATGTCGCAGATCGGCGTGCAACTTACCGACTCCGCATATGCAGTGGTCAACATGCGAATCATGGCTCGCATCGGCGCTCCGGTCCTGGCCGAAATCGACAAGGACACTAAGCGCGTCGTCCCCTGCATGCACTCCGTGGGCGCTCCGCTCGCACCCGGCCAGCAAGACGTCTCGTGGCCCTGCAACGACACCAAATACATCGTCCACTTCCCAGAGACGCGCGAGATCTGGTCCTACGGCAGCGGATACGGGGGCAACGCCCTGCTCGGCAAAAAGTGTTTTGCCCTGCGTATCGCATCCAACATCGCCCGCGACGAAGGCTGGATGGCCGAGCATATGCTCATCGTCGGCCTCGAGTCTCCCACTGGTGAAAAGACCTACGTCGCCGCCGCCTTCCCCAGCGCCTGCGGCAAAACCAACTTCGCCATGCTTATCCCTCCCGCCGGATTCGAAGGCTGGAAGGTCTGGACCGTGGGCGACGACATCGCCTGGATCAAACCAGATGCCACTGGCCAACTTCGCGCAATCAACCCCGAAGCCGGATTCTTCGGCGTCGCTCCCGGCACAGGTGCGAAGACCAACCCCAACGCCATGGCCACGCTCGCCCGCAACACCATCTTCACCAACGTTGCGCTCACTCCCGACGGCGGGGTCTGGTGGGAGGGCATGACCGATACGCCTCCCGCCGAGTGCCTCGATTGGCGCGGCCAGGTCTGGACCCCGGCGATCGGCAAGGAGACCGGTCGCACCGCCGCGCACCCCAACGGCCGATTCACGGCGCCCGCCTCGCAGTGCCCCAGCATCGATCCTGATTGGGAAAACCCGGATGGCGTCCCCATCTCCGCTATTATCTTCGGCGGCCGCCGTCCCACCACCATGCCGCTCGTCTACCAGGCATTCAACTGGTCCTCCGGTGTCTACATCGGCGCCACTATGGGGTCCGAAACCACCGCCGCAGCCGGGGCACCGGTCGGCAAAGTCCGTCGCGACCCGATGGCCATGCTTCCTTTCTGCGGATACCACATGGGCGACTACTTTCGTCACTGGATCAAGATGCAGCGCTCGCTCTCTGTCACGCCGCGCGTCTTTCACGTCAACTGGTTCCGCAAGGACGAGCATGGAAGATTCATCTGGCCCGGTTACGGTGAGAACATCCGCGTCCTTGCCTGGATCGTCGATCGCGTTCGCGGCCGCGCCCAAGGCAAGGAAACTCCCATTGGCTGGACTCCGCACCACGACGACATCCGACTGGAAGGGTCTCGACTTCCCCGAAGCCGTTTTCGACCAGCTCCAAGCCGTCGACCGCGACCAGTGGAAGCAAGAGATTATGGGGCATGAGGAACTGTTCCTGCTACTGCATGACCATCTTCCACCAGAGATGATCTATGAACGTGAGTTGCTAATTTGCAGACTCTAGAACGATAGCCAACCCAAGCCGGATACCGATCCGACCTTTGCCGTGTAGAGGCAGAGGCCGCCTTAGACCTGAATGTCTACTCTTTCTTCAATCGGCGGGTAGCTTCAGCCAGGCGAAACCCGAAGAAAACGAAAACGGGCGCTCGAAGAGGCGCCCGTTTTTATGGGTTGGAACTCCCGTAAATGGTTGCGGGGGTAGGATTTGAACCTACGACCTTTGGGTTATGAGCCCAACGAGCTACCGGGCTGCTCCACCCCGCATTCAGAGTATAGCGCTGGTTTATGGGGCAGGTCAAACGTTGGGCGCTCGCTGGAAAGTGGGTCGGGTTTGAAGCTTGATCGCGACATGCGAGCCTGGTTATATGCTGTCTGCATCTGATGTTCAGGGTGTGGCGAGTGTTGGGACTGTGGCGCATAAATCGGGCCCCGGACCGTAACTTTCTTCGTGAATCTGAGTCTTGTAAGAGTACAGGCTGGTGTGCGAGATCGCCGCAGTTTGGTGAGCTTTGGAGGATGGCAATGAACTACGGGTCTGGACTTTTGAATCGGAATCGGGTGATGCAATGCACGGCGCTGGCTGGACTGCTTGGTCTGGGCGCGATTTCTGTCGCGCAGACCGCTCCCGCGGCCAAGATGCCGGATGCGCAGGTGGAGGCCAATGTTTTGAAGGCGCTGGCGGGCGCGCACGATCTTTCTAACCAGCAGATCACCACGACTACTGTGTATGGCGTGGTGACGCTGAGCGGCTCGGTGCAGACTGAAGCGATGCGGACCGAGGCTGAGAGCATTGCGTCTCGGACTGCCGGCGTGGTGAAGGTGGTCGACGAGATGACGCTGAGCGGTGATGCGGGTGCTCAGCAGCAGGCGATGAATGGTGGACAACTGCAGTCGGACGGGACCATGGCTCCGGCAACTGCGCAGGATCAGCAACAGGCGCAGGGTGCGCCAGATAATTCGCAGGCCGCGCCAAACCAGGCGACCGGGCCGAATTATGGGCCGGGAGCGCCTGAGTATCGTCCGCCTTATAACGGTCCTCATGCTCCTAATCCTCCTGACTATCCGCAGCAACAGCCTGATTATTCGCAGCAACAGGGCTATCCACAGCAGCCTGGCTATCCGCAGCAGCAGGGTTATCCGCAGCAGCAGGGCTATCCACAACAGCCGGGTTATTCGGCGCGGCCGGGTTATGTTCCGCAGCAGGGCTATAGCAACGGCGCGGCTCAGCAGGTTTACGGTGGACAGCAGGAAGGCCAGATGGTGACGGTTCCGAATGGTGCGATGATTCGGATCCGGATTAATCAAAGCCTGGACAGCAGTCGCACGCAGCCGGGGACGAAGTTCGACGGCATTGTGGTGAATGACGTTGTGGCGGATGGCGCGGTTGCGATTCCCCGCGGGGCTACCGTTCAGGGCACGGTGGTGGATGCTACGAAGTCGGGCGCGCTGAGTGGGCGCGGGTCGCTCTCGCTGGCGCTGACGCAGGTGACGCTGGGCGGCAAGACGTACGCGCTGCAGTCGGATGTGTGGGCTCAGAATGGCGGCAACAAGACGACTGAGACTGTAGACAAGACTGCGATTGGCGGCGGCATTGGCGCTCTGATTGGAGCGGCAGCCGGCGGCGGAGTTGGTGCGGCGATCGGCGCGGGAGTTGGCGGAGCGCTGGGGCTGGGCTCTTCGGCTGCGTCCGGCAATGGCCAGGTTTATGTGCCGTCTGAAGGGTTGCTGACGTTCCATCTGGCTCAGCCGGCGACGGTGGCAACGGTGTCGCAGCAGGAGATGGACCGGCTGGCGCAGGGCGTTGGTCCGGCAGGCGGACCGCAGCAGTTGAGACGGCGTGTGGTTTATCCGGGGTATGGGCCGATCTACTATCGGGCTTATCCGCCCTACGCGCCTTATCCTTATGCGCCCTATCCTTATCCTTATTAGTTGAGTGGTAAGTGGTGAGTGGTAAGTGGTCAGTAGAGGCAACGGCTTCGAGGGTGGGGAGGATAGTTGCAGGTTGCAGGTTGTCAGCTGCAGGTTGAGAAGGTGAGTGGTCAGTTGCTGGTTGTTGGTTGTTCGTTGTTGGTTGGGGTGGCGGAATGGTGCTGTCTGTTGGGGTGGGGCTGGATTCTTCGGGGTCCTTCGACTGCGGGCTGCGCCCTTCGCTCAGGATGACGGGATTTGCGGCGTTATCTGAGACCGGAGTGACGGGATTTGCGGCGGCGTCATCTGAAACCGGGATGACGGCTTGTGCAGTGGGTGCGGGGCGGTGACGTCTGGGGCCTCGGCGGACTACGATGGGCGGGCGGTTGGTGGTGTCATCTTCTTCTGGTTCTTCTTTTTCGGTTGACGGGGGCGGCGGTGTGTCGTCGGGGACGAAGTCGAGGTTGGGCTGCGGGATGGGGAGGTTGCCTCCGGCTTTTTCGTGGGCGGTGAGGTTGGAGCTGGCTACCTGAAGATTCTGGATCAGGAGCGCAGCTCGCTTGAGGTCGATGTGGTTGCAGGCGAGGCGTGCGGCGGTGTCGGCGAGGGCGCGCTGGATGGCGGCGCGGTCGTCGAGGTTGGCGATCTCGAAGGGGTCGTTCTGGACGACGGTGGCGATGTCGTCGGAACGGTGCTGGAAGCACATGTACTCGTTGTGCATGGCGGTGGCTCGGCAGCGGATGCCCTCTTTTTCTGAGAAGTGCAGGCACTGGCGGCGGCGGGATGGTTCGCGTTCGTAATCACGGTAAATCGACATGTTTCCTCCTACCCCCCCCGGGGGGGGTATCTACCTAAGTGGTTTGTTTGTTGATGGTTGCGGAGGGGGTGTCTCTTTTTTTTGACACACCCTGGATACGTATTTTGAGAAGCCGGTTAAATGCGAAGGCCCGACGCTGTTTGCGCCGGGCCTTTTATTCATTTACTAGATACAGAATAGCAGGGTGGACATAACTAAAATGCCATTTGGGGCTGGGGGTGGATGTGATTGATTTGGAGTGGCTTAGGATCGAAGTGCGCAGACTGGGGGCTTGCCGGGATTTTCGGGAGGATTGAATACTGAATACCCCATGGTCGACGCGATGAAACTCGCGTCGAACATGGGGCACCCGGGGTGGGGGCGGGGTGATGTGCGAGGGGACACAGACATGGTGGTATAGCGGGGCTAGGCTTTGACTTATGAAGGCGCAGAATATGTCGGCCCGGGATGCGGTGGTGAGGTTCGAGTGCAGTGAGCCTGATTTTGTCCAGGTTAGCGAAGAGGTTGGTGGAGAGGTTATTCGTCACAGGGAGCTTCCGCGACACGGGAATGTTGTAGGTGAGTTGGAAGAGCTATACATGTTCTTCGCGGATCAGGCGGACGTTGCGCGGAAGAAGGTCAGCGTTGGGCAGTCCTGCGAGTTCACTGTTTATTTTCGGGAGCCATAGGATGCCGCCTATCAATAATCCACACCTGGCGAAGGATGCAGTTGATGCGTCGGTAATTCTGCGGGAAAAGTCGTTGGCTGGGCGGGAGAGTAGAGACGGCGAGGTTGCGCCGGGGTTGAAGAGGGTTGCCGCCGATCCGCGCAGGCAGATGGCGCAGATGGCTGCGAAGAGTCGCTGGGCGGAGTGGGCGAGCAAGAAGACGGTCTAGGGTGTGTGGGGGCGTCGGTCCGGGGTGGGGGAAGCAAATACTGAGATTCTGAGCCTGCGGCTCAGAATGACGAGCAGCGGGCGGTCGATGCAGGAGCGGCGGCGGGTGATTTATACTTGTCTCTTGCCCTGCTTCCGTCTGGGCGCACGTGAATCTCGTGCTCTGGACGGGCAAAATCAAAAGGGCATGCGGCCGATTTCGCTCTGCGGAGCGGAGTGGGCGCCGAAGTCAAGGTTGGCAGTCGAGCATGATTCGTTTTCTTCAGCAGGACAATAAGTTAACCAAGATTCTTTTTGGCGTGATTATCGGCGCCGCTGTCGTCTCCATGGTGGTTTACCTGATCCCGGGATTGATGGATGCGGGCGCGGTTGACAGCACGACCACGTATGCTACGGTGCGCGCGCCGGGGCTGATGGGGCGGCTGTTTGGCGAGACCACCGAGGTGAAGACGACCGAAGTGACGCGGGTGGCTGAACGGCAGTTGCAACAGCAGAAGTATCCGGATTTCCTGCTGCCCTACATGATGAGCCAGGCGGGGCGGACGCTGATCCAGCAGGCGATCATGCAGCAGGAGGCGGACAAACTGCATCTGCAGGTGTCGGACGCTGACCTGGTTCGCGAGTTGAAGACGGGCGAGTTTTCGCAGTACCTGTTCCCGAACGGAAAGTACATTGGCGATGACGGGTACATCAACTTTCTGCAGGAGGCGTTTGGTTCGGAGATCAGCCGGAGCGAGTTTGAATCCGAGATCAAGAAGCAGATGGAGATGCGGCGGCTGATCGCGCTGGTAACGGGCGGGGCGACGGTGTCGGATGCGGCGGTGAAGGATGCTTACCGGGTGCAGGGCACGAAGGTGAAGTTCGACTATGCGGTGGTGTCGTCGGAAGATTTGAAGAAGACGATCAATCCGTCGGATGCGGACCTGGAGAAGTGGTTCAAGGACAACGCGGCGAAGTACGCGAATGCGATTCCAGCTACGCGAAAGATTGAGTATGTGGCGTTCGACGCGTCGAAGCTGCCGGGCGGCAAAGTGCCGGTGACGGATGCGGAGATTCAGGCGTACTACACGCAACATGCAGCGGAGTATAAGACCGACGAGCAGGTGAAGACGCGGCATATCCTGATCAACGCTCCTACGGGCACCGATGCGAAGACGGATGCTGCGGCGAAGGCGAAGGCGGAAGATGTGCTGAAGCAGGTGCAGGCGGGCGGAAACTTTGCGGATCTGGCGAAGAAGTATTCGGACGATAAGGGAAGCGCGGTGCAGGGCGGCGAATTGCCGATGATGCCTACGGCGCAACTTGATCCGGCGTATGGCAAGGCGGCGATGGCACTGAATCCGGGACAGACGTCGGGGCTGGTGAAGTCGGCGTTTGGATACCACATTATTCAGACCGAGCAGAAGCAGCAGGCGGGCACGAAGTCTCTGGCTGAGGTGAAGGACTCGATTGTGCAGTTGCTGCAGCAGCAGAAGCAGGGCGCGCAGGAACAGCAGTATGCTCAGCAACTGGCGGCCGAGGCCCAGAAGGTCGGGCTGGATAAGATGGCAGCGGCGCACGGGCTGAAGGCAGTGACGACAGATTATGTGGCGAAGGATGGCGTGATCGGCGGACTGTCGGATGCGACCGGGCTGCTGGGTCAGGCGTTTACTGCGGACAAGGGCGCGGCTCCGGGGACGGCTTCGACTGGCGACGGATATGCGGTGTTCCAGGTGCTGGATGTGAAGCCGGCGCACGCTCCGGAGTTTGCGGAGTACAAGTCGCATATTCTGGACGACTACCGGGAGCAGAAGCTGCCGCAGTTGCTGGGCGATGAGACTACGAAGCTGGCGGACCGCGCCAAGGTGCTGAACGATCTGAAGAAGGCGGCGGCGGAGATGAAGGTTCCGGTGAAGACCAGCGATCTGGTTGGACAGGACGGACAGGTTACCGACCTGGGCGCGATGAGCGGACCGGGGAAGGTGGCGTTCTCGCTGCCGAAGGGACAGGTTTCCGGGCCGATCAACGCAGGCGAGAATGGCGTGGTGCTGGTGGTGACCGACAAGCAGGAGCCTACGCCGGATGAGGTTGCGAAGAACTTCGATGCGACGCGGGAGCAGTTGCTGAACCAGCAGCGGGACCAGATCTTCGAGGTGTTCCTGGGGACGCTGTCGAAGAAGTATGAGGACGGCGGCGGCGTTCGGCTGACGAAGGCGGCACAGGCGCCTCCGGGAATGCCGGCTGGCAACTAGAGGATTGTGACGAAAGGCCTGTTCCCTGCCCTGCGTTGTTTTACGCTGGGTTGGGAGCGGGCCTTTTTTAGTTGTTGGTTGTTAGTTGTTGGTTGTCAGTTCCCGATATTGGCTCGGGATAGAGCGATGTCTGGGCGGCGTTTGAACTGGCAACTTGCAACTAACAACTAGCAAGTGTCTTTATAAGGGTGAGGGATGAATCAGGGTCGGATGAGTGGGGTGCTGTTGCATGTGACGTCGCTGCCGTCGTATGGCGGGGTGGGAGATTTTGGGCCGGCGGCTTACGAGTTTGTGGATTTTCTGGCGGCGGGAAAACAGCGGTTGTGGCAGGTGCTGCCGCTGAGTCCGGCGGGATACGGGAGCTCGCCGTATTCGGCGCTGTCGGCGTTTGCGGGGAATCCGGTGATGATTTCGCTGGAGCGGCTGGTGGCGGATGGGTGGCTGACGGCGGAGCGGATTGAAGGGTTGCCGGGGCATGACGGGCCGGCCGACTTCGGCTCGGCGGCGACGCGAAAGGTTCCACTGATTGAAGAGGCGGCGGCAAACTTTCTCGATCATGCGAGCGATGAGGTGCGGGCGCAGTTCCAGAAGTTTTGCCATGACAACATGACTGGCTGCCGGACTACGCCATGTTCAATGTGCTGCGGCGCCAGTTTGGGTATAAGAGCTGGCACGAGTGGCCGGCGGAGTATGCTCAGCGTAAACACGATGCTTTCACAGCCGCGCTAACAGAACACGGGCGCGAATTGGCGTCGAGCAGGTGATCCAATACTTTTTCATCAGCAATGGTGCGAGTTGCGGACCTACTGCAAGCGCCCGACGTTCGCATCCTCGGTGACGTCGCAATCTTTGT
>CAWGGW010000002.1:0-1502369 GCA_963822225.1 uncultured Acidobacteriaceae bacterium
GGTGATAAGACCGATTTGCGGGCACATCAGCGCAGGCCGCTACTTCTGCTTGATTCGATTACGGTAGAAGAAACGGACCAGCCCCCGCCATTGGGTCTGCGAATCTCCGGGCGTGCGGCGTATGTCTCCGTAAAGCGCAATGAGAACCGATCCCGTGAACGTCAGCAATAACACTGGAAGCACGAAGACAAAGGACATGTATACCCAACCCGTCATCATCGACGCCGTCACCCAGAGCAGTCCATCGTTGTAACGCAAATGCTCACTTGAGCATCGGCGGTCCGCGTAAACCCACAAAACGGCGATCACCACCGGCCAAGCTATGGACGCGAGCCAACGCTCTGGCGACGCTGGCGCTCGATTCATCGTTGCGGTCAGGATGACTGGCAGGAGTCCAAGCAGCGAGAAGAATGTCACCAGATAAAGCCAGACGGGCAAAGAGAATCGCGGGCGCACAACGTTCATTGAATCAGCCTCAGTAATCGTCTCCAATCATAAAGTGACGGCTGAAGGCGCTCCGTAAAGGCATCGGGTTCCGTTCCTCCCGAGATACGGGGTTTTGACCGACTTCAATCTCGCCGAACCCGATAGTCCCGGGGAGGTTGCCGGGACGAGGTTTTGCGGGCGACGCGAGAGCGAGGCCTGGCTCGTGTTGGACTTGAGTTCCTTGTCGATGCAGACTGGGAGTGTAACCCCATGGTCGTCCTTCGCTGCGCTCAGGGCGAACATGGGGCACCCGGATTTGGTGGGGACCACGGACTACCAAGGACAGACATGCTGGATCACATTTTTCTTTCGGTGAGCGACGTTGAGCGCTCGATTGCGTTCTATACGGCGGCGCTGGCTCCGCTGGGGATTTCTACGCGCGTCGATTACGACGGCAAAGACGGGCCGCCCGGACATCCGGACCTGAAAGGCTTTGGGGCGAATGGACGCATCTTCTTCTGGCTGAGGCAGGGTTCGGCGGACAGCCGCGCCGCGCATGTCGGTTTTGTGGCGAACAGCCGCGGCGAAGTGGATGCCGCCTACGCAGCCGCGATGGCTGCGGGAGCCACGGACAATGGCGCTCCCGGCGCGCGCGTGTATTACGACCCGCGCTACTACGCCGCCAGTGTTCTGGACCCGGACGGCTACAGCCTCGAATTTGTGTACAAGAGCTGGCAGCACTGATGCGCGCGGATTCGATCGGGCCTGGGCGGCTTAGTCGCCGAAGCAGGTTGCCACGGAGCGGGCGGCTTTCACCCACGAGTGGTCGGGCGGCACCAGCTTCAGGCCGCCAGCGACGTGGTCCAGCGGGACGGCCTCGGTGTGGTCGCCGCGCGCCGCCACCATCACGCCAAACTGCCCGGCGTTGATCAGGTCGGCGCAGGCGCTGCCCAGGCGCGTGGCGAGGATGCGATCTTCCGCGCAGGGCGCGCCTCCGCGCTGCACGTAGCCAAGGATGGTCAGGCGCGATTCGAGATGGGTCAGCTCCTCAAGCTGGTGGGCGAGGCGCAAGGTGTTGCCCTGATGCCGGACTTCGAGTGCGGCGATCTCGCGCTTGCACTCCAGTTTTTCGTTCAGGGTCTTGGCGCGCTTCAGGGCTTTTTCTGCGATGCCAAAGACGCGGGCGTCGTTCTGGCTCTTCGCGCCTTCGGCCACGGCGACGATGCTGAAGTTGCTGCCATGCTTGCTGCGCAGGCCGATGGCCCGGGCGATGTTCTCCACGTCGTAGGGAATTTCGGGAATCAGGATGACGTCGGCGCCGCCGGCAAGTCCCGCACCCAGCGTGAGCCAGCCTGCGCGGTGGCCCATGATTTCGGCCACGATGATGCGGTGGTGGCTGTGCGCGGTGCTGTGCAGGCGGTCGATGGCGTCGGTCGCGATGCCCAGGGCAGTGGCATAGCCGAATGTGGCATCCGTCATGGCGACGTCGTTGTCGATGGTCTTGGGCAATGTGATGACGTTGATGCCGGCCTGGTGCAGGCGGAATGCGTTCTTCTGCGTGCCTCCGCCGCCGAGGCAGACTAGGCAATCGATGCCCCACTTCTTCAGGTTGTCCTTGATGACGCCGGTCATGTCCCTGGTGCGTCCGTTGATGACCATGCGATGCGGCTTGTCGCGGCTGGTGCCGAGAATGGTGCCGCCGAGCGTCAGAATTCCGGAGAGGCCGGTGTGGTCCAGATTGACGCGCTTGTTCTCCACCAGGCCGCGAAAGCCGTCGCGGAAGCCAATGACTTCCATGCCGTAGTAGCCGTGCGCGGCCTTGCCTACACCGCGGATTGCAGCGTTCAGGCCGGGGCTGTCGCCGCCGGCGGTGAGGATGCCAATGCGCTTGATCTTCTTCGCCATTCAGACAACAGTATCAGACCCGGCACGACTTTCCGTGAGCGCTTTTCCCACCGCACGGCGACGCCCGAGGAGGCTGTTGATGTGTAGGAAGCGGAGGCGATGGATCCGAACCACAACGGAAGTTGCATAGTCTCTCAGGGGCGACGCGGAGGATACTTTAAGCGAACTCCTGCATGCCTCACGGAGAAATAGTCCCATGCGATTTCCAAATATCTTCCAGCGCTCAGAGGATAAGTCTTCTTCGAAAGAACGATCTCAACCGGTCAGTCTGGCGTCGGTGGTTGCGACTGCGGATGTGCCTCTCGGACTGAAGCAACTGGGCGGCGTCGAAGCGGAGAACCTGAAAGAACAAGTCAAGCATGGGAATCTGGCCGGCCTGCGCGAATATCTCGCCCGCACGCGCACGGAGGCGGCGTGGCTGGATCGCATCTTCATGCTGCAACTGGTCGCGCCCGGCATTCGTCTGGCGGCGTTGAACTTTGCCTGCGACACAGAGCCGGAGGCCGCCGATCTGTCGCTCATCCGCTGCGCCTTCTACTCCGATCTGGCCAAGACCATGCGCGGCAGCGGCACTTGCGACGAGGTCACCAAGGAGAGCTTTGGCAACTCTGCCGAGTGCATCAAGGCAGCTCTCGCGGCCTTGGAGAAGTGCGGAAAGCTGGACGCTCAGGACCCAACCGCGTTCGCGTATATCCTGCCATGCCTTACCATCTTCGGCACGCTGGAGCGTTGGCAGCAGTATGCCTTCCAGCAGGCGACGGCGCTGGCTCCCGATCTTGTGCCGGCGTATTACGCGATCACGACCAAGCTCTCAAAGCGATGGTCGGGAAGCCACGAGCAGTCTCTGGAGTTTGCCCGCGAAGCTGTTGCCAAGGCTGTTCCCGGCAGCGATATGGCGATCTGCCTGTTCTGGGCGCACACGCTGGCGGCCAGCCACGCCGCTGCATTTGACAACAAGCCTGAAGCGACCAAGGTCTATCGAAACAACTCCGAGGTTCGTCGCGAACTCGAAGCCGCGTTCGACGCGTGGACGCAGCCGCCCTACACTCCGCACCGCTGGAGCATCGCCTACCTGCACCAGGCAGCCTGCTGGTTCTACCGCACCGAGGACCGGGAGCGTCTGAAGCGAGCCATTGCGCTTACCGACAACATATTCAGTCCAGCCGGATGGGGCGCCGGAGATGCAGGCAAAAAGCTGTATGCCAGAGCAGTAGCCTTCGCGAATCGCGAGGCAGACCCGTCGCAAACGGAGCAGATCGAAGTCGCGCAGGCGTGCTTCGAGATCATTACCGACAGCCTTATTGCGATACAGAATGCCGACCTTGCCAGGGCGGAGAAATCGCTGGGCATCGTCCTTCAACTGGCGCAGGCCGCTCCGCGGGATAAAGGTGTGCACCTTACGCCGCTCGCGCTGCTTGAGCATGAGTTGGCTGAAACAAAAACAGAAGCGAAGCGACGAAGCGGGCAAGCTGCGTGCCCAGGCCTTGCGCCTGCTCGACGCCATCAACCCAGACACTCCACCCATGGAGTCGGGAACGTATCACCACCTGATGGCGCAGGTGCTCAATAGTCTTACTGAGTATCGCCGCGCGATTCCGTTCTGGGAGCAGGCCATCCGTCTGCTGGCGCAGGACATTACCGACTTGAAGATGGCGGAGATGCTGCATCGGCTGGGCTCAAACTACAGGCGAATCGGGCTGCGCGATCACGCCGCCATTGCGCTGCGGGCGTCGTACCGGATGTTTGGTCCCTATCCGGAAGATCCTCGTCTGCCAGGTGTTCTGATCGACCTCGGCTCGTCGCTGATGACCAGTTCACCGGCCGAGGCCGAAGCCTTCTACAAACAGGCGGCGGAGTTCTACAACACGCGCATGCAGTATCAATCCGCCACGCCGGTGTGGAGCAACCTGGGTATCCTCTGTTCCAAACAAGGCCGCCACGCCGAGTCGCTCGAATATCTGCAGAAGACTCTGCGGGTGCGCGAGCAGACTGCCGGCACTCCGCCCGCCAGCATCGCCCTGGCGCTGAACAATATCGCAAACACGTATCGCAGGATGGGCGACTTTGCGGCGGCGCATGCCTCCATCAAACGCGCGCTGCAACTGCTCACTCCGAAGGATGCCACGCTTGCGCATGCCTATGGCACGCTCGGGCTCATCTTCCTCGACTCCGGCGACGACCTTCACGCAGTAGAGTGGTTGCGCAAGAGCGTTGCAGAGTTCGAAAGACAGCCGAGCCCTTCGCTGGAAGCCATCGCGGACAATCTTGAGAAGGAGATTGTCGCCCTCAGGAAGCTGGGCCGCGAAGGTGAAGCCGGAATCGCCGAACAGAAGCTGGCTTCGGTGCGTGCAGCCGTCGAGTCGTTTGCGCAGGCAGAGGCAGGACAAAGTGCCGGGAAGACTCAACTGCCCGGCGCCGTGCTTATCGAACTACCCTACGGCAATCGATCCGGCAATCCGGACACACGCGAGTACACGACGTCTCTGGCCGACTGCCTCGCGCAGGTCGTACGCGAACAACAGGCGGGCTACTACAGCAACTGGATCTCGGTCGCCGAGAGCACCACCCTGGTCTTTTACGCGCCGGACGCTGAGCTGCTCTTCAAGGTGCTCGAACCCTTACTGGCCAGCGAGCCGATCTGTGCGGGATCGAGAGTGGTGATTCGCCAGGGCAACGCGCACCGCGAAGTGATCGTGCCCAGCCAGGCCATACACCTGGTCTAGCCCACGTCCTCCGACACCGGCAGAAGCACACTGAACGCGCTGCCCGACGCGCCGTTGCCGTTGCTCGAGTGCACTGCGATGCTGCCGCCGTGGCGCTCGACGATCTCCTTCGTCACCCATAGCCCGAGGCCTGTACCGACGTCCTTCTTCGTGGTGAAGAACGGCTCGAAGATTCTCTCGCGCAGAGCGGGTGAGATGCCGGGGCCGTCGTCTTCCACCCTGACTTCCACGCGCGTGCTGCCGGAGTCTTCCACGCAGGCAAGCTGCACCCGGATGGTGCCGCCGTCGCTCACTGCGTCGGCTGCATTCGAGATCAGGTTGGACACCACCTGGGTCAGCTCTCCGTCCATGCCCTGAATCGGCGGACACTCGCCAAACTCGCGCTCCACGCGGATGTGCTTGGTGCTGAGCCTGCCGGAATAGATTCGCAACACCGCATCCACCAGCGCAGGCATGTCTACCGGTTTTTTGGCCTTCGACTCGCGGAAGAAGCCAAGCGTCTGCCGCGTAATGTGAGAGACGCGCTCCAGTTCATGTTCCGCGGCCGTCAACTGCTGGCCGGCCGTCTCCGGCATACCGGGAGTTGCCTTGGCGATGTAGATCAGGTTGCCAATCGCCTCCAGCGGATTGTTGATCTCGTGCGCCATGGTCGCGGCCAGGCGAGCAGCGGCGGCAAGCTTCTCCGACTTGCGCACGATTTCCTGCGACTTGCGGTCGTGGGTCGCGTCGCGAAACACCAGCACCACGCCCACGATGCGGTTCGCGCTGTCGCGGATGGGCGCGGCGCTGTCCTCAATCGGAATCTCGGTTCCGTCAGGCCGTTGCAGCACGGTGTGGTTCGCCAGCCCCACGATGCGCCCAAACTCCATCACCTTGGTCACGGGATTCGCCACCACGTTGCCGGTCGTCTCGTTGAAGATGGGGAAGGTTTTTTCGATCGCCTTGCCCCTGGCCCAGGTCAGATCGCGCTGCAGAAGCTCCTCGGCGATGGGGTTGAGGAAGGTGACGCGGCCCTTGTCGTCGGTCGCAATCACGGCGTCGCCGATGCTGGTCAGCGTAACCCGGAACCACTCTTCGCGTTCGCGGATCTCTGCGGCATGACGCTCGCGCAGATTCATCTCACGCAGAATGTAATACGCCAGCAGCACCAGCCCCAGCACCGCCAGCCCGCTGGAGATGTAAATACACGCGGCCGTTATCCTGCGCGCTGTGCTCGTAGTGTCTCTAGCCTGGCGCGTCTGCAGCGCAGTTTCCATCCTGTCCCATGGCCGCAACCAGACTCGCGGATACTGCTGCATCAGCACCCGGCCCTTGTCCGACAACACCAGCGCCTTCGCCTCGTTCGGCTTGCCTGCCTGGTAAACGAGATCGTCTGCGCGAGTTCGTCCAGCTTCTGGTGGACCAGGGCTCCGCAACTGCGGGATACGCGCCTCGCTGCGGTGGATTGTCTGCGGTCAACTCCGCGAATTGTGGCGATGTGAGAATCCACCTCGCCACGGCAAGGTTGTAAGGGTCGAGGTACGTCGGGTCGCCGGTATAGCAGGAAGCCGCGCTGGCCGGTCTCCGCATCCGTTACCAGCAATTGCGTCTCGGTCCAGCTCCGCCAGCACCTCGTGCGTGTGCTCCACCCAGTACTGGTTGCGCACCTGCGCGCTCAGCTGCCGCCGTGTCACCCAGGCACTCGCCAGAACGACGATCAGCAGCAAACCGAAGCCCAGAACAACGCTGAACCGCTTGTAGAAATTCTGCATAATGGGAGTTCCGGACGTGCGTCGGATCGAGCAGATTATACGAAACTTCCCTCGCGAGCGTCAGCCACCGGCCCGACCGACGAGCGAAGCATAGAACAGCGCATCCTTCTCTTCGACGAATCATCCAACCCAACGAAAGCCTCGGCTATCCTTACCTCGAACCTTAGGAGTCCCATGAATCTCGAAGGCAACACTATCCTTATTACCGGCGGAGGCTCCGGCATCGGCCTCGCGCTCGCGCAGCAGTTCCACCAGCGCGGCAACAAGGTCATCATCGCCGGGCGCCGCAAGGATGTCCTCGACGCAGTCACCGCCGCCAATCCCGGAATTGAAGCCATCGTGCTCGACGTAGCCGACCCAGCCTCCATCGCCGCCGTCGTCCCGCAACTCATCCGCGACTACCCCTTTCTCGATACCGTCATCAATAACGCCGGCATTATGCGCCCCGAAGATGTGCAGATGGGCAAAGTCGACAGCGCCGAAGCCATCGTCGCCACCAACCTGCTCGGCCCCATCCGGCTGACCGCCGCGCTGATTCCCCATTTTCTCGAGCGCCCCTCGGCGACCATCCTCAACGTGTCTTCCGGGCTTGCGTTCGTCCCGCTGGCCATGACGCCGACGTATTGCGCCACCAAGGCGGCGATCCACTCCTACACCGAGTCACTGCGCTACCAGCTGAAAGCGACCACCATCCGCGTGCTCGAGATCATTCCGCCGTGGGTCGCGACCGAGCTGATGGGCGACGTCCCCGACGACCCGCGCGCCATGCCGCTCGACGCCTTCATCGCGGAGACCATGCAGATCCTTAGCACCGATGCCGACGAAATCTGCGTGGAGCGAGTCGGCTTCCTGCGCAACGCCGCCGCCAACGGCAAGGAGAAAGAGACCTTCAAGCAGTTCAACGACGCCATGTCGCAGCCGCACTGATTCCGCTTGCTCAACCTGCCGGGTGCGCCATTGGCCCGGCGGGGCGGTGTCTTTCAGGGCCACTCAGTAGGCCCCGCCCGGACTGAAAATCCCGGCGGAGGCTAACTTATGCGCGCGGTCTGTTTGTACCGGTACATTGCGCCATCGGCCTCTTCGATTACCTGCTTGCCGGTCTTGCCCGGCCCCCACTGCGCCACGCCGATGGATGCTTCCACGTTTACTTCGAACGTCTCGTCGCCCTTCTGGATGGTGTATTTGCCGAGCACCCATCTTCGGATGCGCTCCACCTGGGACTGCGCGGCGCGCTTGTTGCAGGAGAGCAGGACGATGAATTCGTCGCCGCCCCAACGTGCAACAACGTCGGTCGCACGCATGCTCTTCTGCAGGTCATCGGAGAACTTCTTCAGCAGGTCGTCTCCGGCTGCGTGACCATACTTATCATTGATGGCTTTGAAGTCGTTCAGGTCGATAAGGATGATGCAATGGGTCTGCTTCTGGCCGGCATACCATTCCATCCGGCCTTCGATGCTCCTGCGGTTCGCAAGGCCGGTAAGCGGATCGCGCGATGCCAGTTCTTCAACAACCTTCAGCCTGGTCTCGTAGCTCGACACCCTGGATCGCAGTTCGGCCAGCGACCTTTGGCCTTCCTGCGTCATCTTGTCGATACAGGCCCGAAGTTCTGCCGCCTTCCGCACCAGAGAGCTTCGGATCGAGGTGAGGTCGTCAAGGTGTGCAATGGCCTTCAGTTCTATCGTCAGACGGCCGAACTGGTCGGTGTAACGCTGGTCCCGCTCGCCCACCGATTCGGCCGTGCCGGCAAGCATGATCAGAAGCTCCTTTACCTCGTCGGCCTTCCTCTTCAGATGTTCGGCCGTCAGGGTTCCCCAGCGATCCATCTGACCCTCCGCCTGCCGGCCAATCTCTTCGATCTCCGCGGGTTTGGAGCTATGGGCCAGCGTGGCATCCAGACTTGTGAGCTTTCGCTCCATCTCTACGCCCGACGCCGGACACGCCAGCAGCGCGTTTCTGCCAATCGCCCGCAGCGCGGAGCGATAGGCGTTCACGGCGGCCTCGTCCAATCCATCCGGCTCTGAATGGCCGGCCACGATACGTGCCGAGTCCGCGTCCAGATATCGTTTGATAGAAATCAAGCGGCTCTCCAGCGAGAGCGACAGGCATCGCCCCGCCGTTCCCGAATGATGGTGTACACGGCTCTCATCGGCAGTTCGTGGTCAGAAGTTCAGCGCCGAGTTTGCTCCCAATTTGGCCCTTTTCGCTGAAACTTCGCCGAAATATGAGCATCTAACACTCAGATAACTTCTAAGATCAGGTGTAGATTGGTACTGTTATGGCATTCAAATGGGATAAACTAACCGCGAAATCGCAGGAGGCCATCCAGGCCGCAGCCTCCTCCGCCGCCGAAAACGGCAACCCAGAAGTCCTGCCGATGCATCTACTTGCGGCGCTGCTGGAAGACCGCGAAGGCATCGTCCTGCCCGTGCTTGAAGGCGCGGGCGTGCGTGCGCAGGAACTGCTGGCATCGATTAATACGGCCATCTCCCGGCTGCCCAAGGTCTCCGGAGGCACCCAGCCCGGCATGTCGAACGCGCTAACCAAGGTGCTCGACCGCGCCAGCAAGGAAGCCGACGACTTCAAGGACGACTACGTCTCCACCGAGCACCTGCTGCTCGCGCTGACCGAGGCCAAAGGCGACCCCGTCCGCGACGCGCTTGCCGCAGCGGGCGCGACCCACGACGCCGTCCTCAAGGCGCTGCAGGCCGTGCGCGGCAACCAGCGCGTAACCGACCAGAACCCCGAGGCGAAGTTCCAGGCGCTGGAAAAATACGGCCAGGACCTGACCGAACTCGCGCGCAAGGGCAAACTCGACCCGGTGATCGGCCGCGACGAGGAGATTCGCCGCGTCGTCCAGGTGCTCTCGCGCCGGACGAAGAATAATCCGGTGCTGATCGGCGAACCCGGCGTTGGAAAAACAGCCATCGTCGAAGGTCTCGCCCGCCGCATCGTCCACGGCGACGTGCCCGAGATCCTGAAAGACAAGCGCGTGGTCGCGCTCGACCTCGCCAGCATGATCGCCGGCGCAAAGTACCGCGGCGAGTTCGAAGACCGCCTGAAGGCTCTGCTGAAGGAGATCGAAGACTCCAACGGCGAAATCATATTGTTCATCGATGAGTTACATACTCTGGTCGGCGCGGGTGCGGCCGAGGGAGCGATGGACGCCAGCAACATGCTGAAGCCCGCGCTGGCTCGCGGCGGCCTGCGGGCCATCGGCGCAACCACGCTGAACGAGTACCGCAAATATATCGAGAAGGATGCCGCGCTCGAACGCCGCTTCCAGCCCGTCTACGTCGGCGAACCTATCGGTCGAGGACACCATCAACATACTGCGCGGCCTGCGCGAGCGCTACGAGTCGCACCACAAGGTGCGCATCAAGGACTCCGCGCTGGTCTCCGCCGCCACGCTCTCGCATCGCTACATCACCGACCGATTCCTGCCGGACAAGGCCATCGACCTGGTCGACGAAGCCGCCGCCGCACTGGCCAACCAGATCGGCTCCGTCCCACCGAGATCGACGACCTCGAACGCCAGGCCACGTCGCTCGAAATAGAACAGGCTGCGCTGAAGCGCGAGAAGGATGCTGCGTCGAAGGAGCGTCTGGAAGCAGTGCAGAAAGAGCTAGCCGAAGTCCGCGAAAAGGCGCAGAGCCTGCGCGCACGCTGGCAGCAGGAGCGCGGAGCCATCGGCAAAATCGCCGAGCTGAAGACGCGCCTGGAAGAGCTGCGCTTCGAAGGCGAGGAGAACACGCGCAAGGGCAATCTGCAACGCGCAGCCGAGTTGCAGTACGGCGAAATCCCCAAGCTGGAAGCCGAACTGCGCAAACTCACCGAACTCGCCGACGGCGATGGCAAAGCCACGAACCGCATGCTGAAGGAAGAGGTCGACGACGAGGACATCGCCAAAGTCGTCTCGCGCTGGACCGGAATTCCCGTCTCCAAGATGCTCGAAGGCGAGATGCAGAAGCTCGTCCAGATGGAAGACCGCCTGCGCCAGCGCGTCATCGGCCAGGACCTCGCGCTCACCGTCGTCGCCAACGCCATTCGCCGCAGCCGCGCCGGCCTCAGCGATCCGAAGAAGCCCATCGGCAGCTTCATCTTCCTCGGCCCCACCGGCGTCGGCAAGACCGAAACCGCGCGTGCGCTCGCCGAATTCCTCTTCGACGACGAGTCCGCCATGGTCCGCATCGACATGTCCGAGTACATGGAAAAGCACGCCGTCGCGCGTCTCGATCGGCGCGCCTCCGGGCTACGTCGGCTACGACGAAGGCGGCCAGCTTGACCGAAGCCGTTCGTCGTCGCCCCTACTCCGTCGTGCTCTTCGACGAAATCGAAAAGGCGCACCCCGATGTCTTCAACGTCCTTCTGCAAGTCCTCGACGATGGCCGTCTGACCGACTCCAAGGGCCGCACCGTCGACTTCAAGAACACGGTGCTCATCATGACCTCGAACCTCGGCGCGTCGCAGCTCTCGACCGCATGGGCCAAGGGCGAAGACGGTTTCGCCGAAGCGACCGAGCGCGTTATGGGCGTGCTGCGCGAGCACTTCCGTCCGGAGTTCCTCAACCGCATCGACGACGTGGTGGTCTTCCATCCGCTCGGCGAAGAGCAGTTGACGCACATCATCGACCTGCGTCTCGCGGACCTGGAAAAGCTGCTGGCCGATCGCCACATCACCATCGAGCTGACGCCCGCCGCGCGCAAGGCCATCTTCAAAGCCGGCTACGACCCGGCCTACGGAGCGCGCCCGCTCAAGCGCTCCATCCAGCGCCTGGTGCAGGACCCGCTCGCAACGAAGATCCTCGAAGGCGCAGTCCATCAGGGCGACAACGTAGTCATCGACGCCGGCAAGCAGGGCCTCACCTTCAACGTAACCCAACCCGCCGAAGCACGCTAGCAACCACTCGGGTTTGCTGTTTTTTTTTGACAATAACAAAGATTGACAAACCCTGTTATCGGCGTAAGCATACATAAACAGGAGGGTCGCGCCCATGAATGTCTCACTCACACCCGAGTTGGAAAAGTTTGTCGCCGTCAAAGTCGAATCTGGCCGTTACACCTCAGCCAGCGAAGTCGTGCGCGAAGCCCTCCGCCTACTTGAAGAGCACGACAGCTCGCGCACCGCGCAAATCGCCGCCTTCAACAAGGAACTTGGAAACCGCCTCGGATCGCTCAGCCGCGGCGAGCGCGTCGACCCCGCCGCTGCCCGCCGCCGTATCCAAGTCAAATCGCAAGCCCGGAGAAAGATGAGCGCGTGAGTAAGTACGCCTTAAGTGTCGATGCAGAGTTGGATATCGATCAGATTTGGGAGTACATCGCAGAGGACAACCTCGATGCGGCCGATCGGTGGATCGACAAACTCTTCGAAGCATTCGAAGCACTCGCCCGGAATCCCGGCATGGGGCATCGGCGCGACGATCTCACGCCGCTTCCCATCCTGTTCTGGCCCGTCCGCGCCTATCTGATTCTTTACCGGGTGCAATCCGACGGGATCGAGATCATCGCGATCACTCAGGGCGGCCGCGACATACCATCTTTTCTCAGCCGAACGTCGGAGTAGTCAACGGACGGCGGGGTGATCACCCCTCAAGCCGCAGTCTTCGCCGTCAGTTCAATCCCCAGCGCCCGCATCACTGCCAGCGCCGTCTTCAGCGTAGGATTTCCCTTCTTGCTGAACGAACGATAAAGCTGCTCGCGCGACAGTCCAGTCTCCTCGGCAATCGCAGCCATTCCTTTCGCGCGCGCCACCACGCCCAGCGCATGCGATATGTAGGCCGCGTCATTCGTGGCAAACGCCTCCGCCATGAATACCGCGATCGCGTCATCTGACCCAAGGTCCTCGGCAGGATCGTACGTGGTCCACTTCTCAGCCACTTTCTTCGCTCCACTCTTTCGCAAGCCACTTCGCTGTCTCGATGTCATTCTCTTATATCCGCGAGCGCAGCACCCGCCCCAGCAAATCCATCACCTCGGTTGCTGGATCGGCTGAGGCGTCGGACTCGGAATCGTAGAACGACCCAGGATCGCGATCCACAGACTCGGCCTGATACACGGGCTGGTCCGCGACCGCATGCGCAATCCGCGCCAGCTCGTCGTGATCCAGCCAGTGCAGGCAGCATGGTTCGCAGGTATCCATTACGACATTCCCGCCGCCGGCGTAGAAGTGCGCTTCCATCCCATGGTGGCAGTGCGGGCAGTTGATGCGCCGGTCGAGTTCATTCACCTCGGCGGGCTCGGCCACAGTCGGCCCGCTTAGCGTGCGCGCTGCGTCCAGCAGGCTCTGGAACTCCATCATCGCGATCAACATGCCGTGGCACTTGGTGCAGTAGAGCAGCGGCGACTGGCCCAGCGTGGCCTGCATCAGAACGATGTTGCAGATCGGGCACTCAAGCTTGTCGGGAGTCTCGGCCAGCACCCTCACGCCGCTTGTGTCGGTCTCGGGAACCACCACGCCGCCGCAGTAGTCGCACTTCAGCGTGTCCCGCTCAGCATGCATCGGCGCGCCGCACGAAGGGCAGTTCATTGCGCCTTCCCGCAGTCCGGACAGAAAGCCGCGCGCCCCGGAATCGAGTGCCCGCACGCAATGCAGAACTTCGTCCCCGCAGCTTCCGCGGCCGGCGGCACTCCCACCGACGGCGCTGCTGTACTCGGCGGAGCGTGCAGCGAAGCCGACATCACCTGCCCAATCGCCGCGCCCGCGCCAATCCCCGCGCCCAGCCCGGCCGCGCCTCCGGTATTTGCGGCGGCAGTGTTCATCGCCTGCGCCGCGGCGAACTGCGAATACTTGTCCAGATCGCCAACCATGTTCATGCCAATCCTCTGGTCCAGCGACTTCTGCAACTCATCCGGCAGCGACACGTTCTCCACCACAAACTGAGTCAGCTCCAGCCCCAGCGCGGCAAACGTCGGCTTGATCCCGTCCAGCACCTTCGCGCTCAGCGCCGTCTCGTTCGCAGTCATGTCCAGATACGACAAGCCGCTGGTCGCAAATATATCCGTCATCCGAGCGACGATAGTGTTCTTCAACTGGTCTTCCAGATCGGCGACGTAGTACGTCTCGCGCGTGCCGCTCACCTGGGTAAAGAACAGCCGCGGATCGGCGATGCGATACGAATAGATCCCATACGCCCGCACGCGGATCGCACCAAACTCCTTGTCGCGCAGCGTAATCGGCGTCGCCGTGCCCCACTTCTGGTCGATCTCCTGGTGCGTCGAGAAGAAATACACATCCGACTTGAACGGCGACTCGAAGTCCTTGTCCCAGTTCTTCAAATCGGTCAGGATGGGCAGGTTCTGCGTATTCAGCGTATACATCCCCGGCCCAAACACGTCGGCGATCTTGCCCTGGTCGACGAACAGCGCCATCTCGCTCTCGCGCACGGTCAGTTTGCCGCCGGTCTGAATTTCCTGATCCAGCATCGGATAGCGCCAACTCAGAATGCCCGGTCCGGGCTCATTCCACTGGATTACATCGATGAACTGCTTCCCTAGGAACTGTGCGAGCGTCATGGCACTCTCTCCTGTGCGGCATCTTAACACGCAGCGATGCAAAGGATTATCCCACACCGGCAGCGCGAAAGGGATACAACTTGCAGGCCGTCACCGGCGAACGCCGCCAATGCCGATTCTCAAACGAGTCCAGTCAGATACTTCGCCAAATCCACCCGGATGGGCATGAAATATACGTTCGCCTGGAGCGACCGTATCGCCCGCAGCGCCGACCTGGCGAATTCCCGATTCCAATCGAGAGTCGGGCGAAAGTCAGCAGGGAAGACGATCTTATTCGTCGTCTCCCAATAGGACCGCGAGCGGTCTCCAAGAACTGGAGATATACCCCAGAACACGTTCTGTCCCTGCAGCATCTCCGCGCAAATCTCAAGCAGCCGCAGGTCGAAGACAGGCTGCGTGAAAATCCCATCGGCCCCAGCGTCGAGTTTGCGCGCCAGTGCCTTCCCTTCATCCTGGAAACTCTGGCGATACGGATCGTAGGCGGCGAAGACTTTCAGCTCCGGATGATGCTTCTTGAAACGGCGAATGATGTCGACACTGGTGTGGGGATAGGTTCGCTGGCTGAGATCGTGTGGAGGATCGCCCTGAATGACGAGCACTTCCGACAATCCCGATTCCAGAATCGTGCGCGCCAAAGGAACTTCGTCCCCCGGCGGAATGTCCATCGCGCGAATATGCGGAATAGAAGGCATCAGCTTGCTGGTCAGGGCACACGCCTCCCAACTTCGAAGAGAAAATCGCGAGAGGTCGGGAATGTTGAAGGCACAGGCTTCGGGCATCGCCGCCCGCACGGTCGTCGCGTCGGCAAGCAGGTCGGCGGAATTGCGAGGGACCAATTCGACTGAAATTCTCATTTGGGGTAAGTGGTTTCGCGGCGGCAGTTTCATTCTAGCGAATCGTTTCAGACGCCTGAATCCCTCAGTATCGGCTTCGTTCGCCTTTCGACTTTTCAAGCGTCGATATCAGGCCCTTGCGCTCATCCAACGTCGCCCAGGCAGCCGGAAAGGGCGATAACCGATAGCAAGGAAATAGCCATTGATACCCATTTTCACCCATTTTCAACGCAGAAAATACGAGCACTCACCAATGTCGGCGTTGAACTCCAGCAATACAGCGTTTTTCCCTAAGTCCAGCCTAAAGCTGTTCGATCCTCCGTCAACCCAACCGAGGAAAGCGCGGCGTCCTGATCGCCCGTCACGGAGATGACCTGCTCGATCAGTTTCTCAACTGTATCCCACGGCGCTCTGCGGCGATCACAACACTGGAGTCCAGTATCAGTCCCACGGGTTTCCGAGCGGCTCGGGATGGCTGTTCACGACAGCTTCAAGGTCACTGGCGAAACCGCCGTCCAGCGTAACCGTGGAACCGTGTTCCTTGGCCAGGCGAAGGGAGGCCCTGGTCAGGCTGGCCTACATGACAGGTACCCTCACCAACGCGGCTTCGCAGCACGACCCGCAACAGCGCATAAAAAAGCTATCCCCGCGTGAACAACCTGAGTCTCGCCGGCGCCCGCAGGGTTCTCTCCGAGGCCCGTTGGCTTAATGGACCGGTCCGGTCGACCATCCCCTCGAACCTCGAACCTCGAACCTCGAACCAAACCTCGACCTCAAACTACCGTCAAATCCAAAACAGCGTAACTATCCTATTTAGAACGAAGTAGCAACAACGTTTTAGCTCTGCCCAAACCCATACAATATAAGTATGGGGAAATATCCTTCCATATCGAGTTGCGCTGTACCACCTGCTGACGCCATCGCACCGGGGCTTTCTAGCCAATCCTCCGCATCCCATGTAACCCACTCATTCCAGATATTTTACGCACAAAATCCCCGGAATCAATATTTTACGCCTAGGACAATCCGGCAACTCGTTGATTCTGGATATTTTAGCTATACGGGTCAACAAAAAAAGAAACACCATCCCCGCCGCCCATTACCCGGTATTGGCTACCTGAGGCAATCCATCCGCCCATCCCTGACACTGTTGGGGAATACCACCGCCGCCATCGCGGCTCTATCCTCAGATGTGATTGTTATGCCGATCTCGATGAACAGAGCTGCGTCATGAATTGGATGGTTCGGAACATCACGGCCCTCTTGCTCGGCGCGCTCACCAGCGGGCTGACGGTCGCGATCCTCCTCTTTTACGAAGCGCGCAACGGGCAGCCCCTCTTTGGCTACAACGGCCAGACCCTCACCATGATGCCGTTCCTCGCCTGGATTCCCATCGGCCCGGTGCTTGCCGGCCTGGTCGGAGCGGCCGGATACCTCGCAGGCGCCATGGCCCTGCGCCTGCGTCCCGCCGCCATCGCGCTGTTTGTGGTGGTCGCAGTTGCTGGCGGCCTGGTGTACGCGGCCCAGTCGACCGAGTTCGCACTATATATAGTTGGCTGGCCTCAGCCCAACGGCGGCCCCACCAAAAACCTGACCACCTACTCGAAGTTCCTCTGGACCTCGGCAGTGAACTCGCCCTTGCATCTCTGGTCGCCCGCCTACGACAGCTATGAGAGCGAGGAGGAGTCGTCATTCTTCTCCTCCGCCCCGCCGCCGTCGGCGAACGGCCCGGTCAACGTCAGCAGCTCCGGCAACTCCGGCGTGGACGGCCTCAGCAGCGGAGTCTCCGGCATGATGTCGTCGCAGGACATGAGCCAGAGCGGTACCGGCAAGCAGATCAGCCAGATGAGCGACGGCTTCGCGACCTTCCGCGCGCGGATCCACGCCAACATCGGCCATTGGACCACCATGGCGCTGCAGACCATCGGCTTCGCCTTCGGCGGCCTGCTGGTGATGGTCCATCTAAGAAGGCACCCCTACTGCAATGACTGCATGTTGCTGCTGAAGAAGAAGGGGTCGAAGACCCGCTACTACAGCCGCACCCGCGACATGCGCGCCGCCGTCGACCTGGTCCTCACCCTCGCGCGCGACAAGGAGTTGCAGCAGGCCATCCACGCCCAGGAGGCCAAGGGAGCTGACCGCGACGGCAACTGGTGCGAATACAGCTCCACCATGGAGATTCAGCGCTGCCCCCAGTGCCGCATGCACATGATGCTCTTCGTCACCAAGCGCAAGGCAGACGAGCGTTGGAAGGCCATCGACCTGCTGGGCGTCACCTCGACCACCCTGGAGCCGCTCGACTTCGCCTGATGCGATTCGCGCAGTGGCAGAAGACGTGCGACCTGTCGGCAGCCCGGTTTCGCGCGCAGGGCCTTCTGTTTGTATGCTGGTGAAGATGCTTGTGCGCCGCGTGCTGTTGGGTTTGGGGTTGGTGTTGGTCGGAGGATTCAGCGCGTGGGCGCAGCGGCTGCCGGGCGGAGTGCGGCCGGAGCATTATTCGCTGACCATTGCTCCCGATCTGAAAGCAGCGACCTTCGCTGGCAACGAGACGATTGAAGTTGTGCTGGACGCGCCAACCAGCGCAATAACTCTGAACGCTGCCGACCTCGAATTCGGATTGGTGAAGGCATACCAGGGCGACTCGACCAGCCTGGGCAAGCAACCGCATGTCGCAACGGTCGAACTGGACCCCGCGAAGGAGCAGGCCACGTTCCACTTTGCAGCACCGCTGCCGGCAGGGGCGGTCACGCTGCAGATTGCGTTCACCGGGATTCTGAACAACAAGCTGCGCGGCTTTTATCTTTCGAGGACGAAGCTGCAGGAACTACGGCGTGACACAGTTTGAGGCAACCGATGCGCGTCGCGCATTTCCCTGCTTCGACGAGCCCGCGCTGAAGGCAACTTTCGATGTCTCGCTGGTGATCGATACAGGCGACACAGCGATCTCGAACACAAAGATCGTGAGCGACAAGCCTGGGCCGGTCGCGGGCAAGCACACCGTTGCCTTTGCACCGACGCCGAAGATGTCGACCTACCTGGTGGCGTGGCTGGTGGGGGATTTCGTTTGCACCAAAGGCAAGTCGGAGGGCGTTCCGATCCAGGCGTGCGCGACTCCTGACAAGGTAGAGCTGACGAAGTTCGCGCTGGATGCGGCGAAGTGGGATCTGAAGTATTACGACAAGTACTTCGGCATCAAGTACCCGCTGCAGAAGCTGGATCTGGTAGCGATTCCAGACTTCGAAGCGGGCGCAATGGAGAACTTCGGGTGCATCACGTTTCGCGAGACCGAGATGTTGGTGGACAGGAAGCACGGCAGCCTGGACGCGAAGAAGGAGGTCGCAACCACAGTGGCGCACGAGATGGCGCACCAGTGGTTCGGCGATCTGGTGACGCCCGCGTGGTGGGACAACCTGTGGCTGAACGAAGGCTTCGCGACGTGGATGGAGACCAAGGCCGCGGCCGAGTGGCAGCCAAAGTGGAACTACGCGCAGGATGTCGCGCTGGATAAGAACCGCACCATGGACAGCGATGCAGGCAAGACGACACGCGCGATCCGCACCAGGGCCGAGACGCCGGCGGAGATCGACGAATTGTTCGACGACATCGCGTACGGCAAGGCCGGCGCCGTAATCGGGATGGTGGAGAACTGGGTGGGCGACGAGGTATTTCGCAAGGGCGTGCAGGCTTACTTGTCGGCGCACTTGTATGGCAACGCTGGCGCGGAAGACTTCTGGGACGCGCAGACGCGAGTGAGCGGACTGCCGGTAGATAAGGTGATGCGGAGCTTTGTGGAGCAGCCCGGTGTTCCCCTCGTAACGCTGGGCGACCGAACTCAAGACGGTAAAGATGTCATGAATGGGGCACCCGGAATCCCGGTGACGCAGCGGCGTTTTTTCCTGTCGTCGGATGTGGCGGGGCCGGGTGAGATGTGGACGATTCCGGTGTGTTTCAGCGGCTCGTCGTGCCGGCTCCTGACGCCGGCGACGAAGACCCTGGATGCGCCGGCGGGTGTCTATGCAAACGCCAGGGACAAGGGTTACTACCGGACCGCATATTCCCCCGCCGACCTGAAGGCGATTGAGGCGAGCGCAGAGACGAAGCTGGATGTGCCGGAGCGCATCGGTCTGTTGGGCGACCGGTGGGCGCTGATGCGTGGCGGCCAGGGATCCGTCGGCGAGTTCCTCGACCTGGTGCTCGCAGTGAAGCAGGACGAGAGCCCGACCGTGATGGAGATGGCGCTGGGCAAGGTCGACACCATCGAGACGAAGCTTGCGACTGACGACGATCGGAAGCGAATGGATGCGGTGGTGCGGCGGGAGTTTGCGCCGGTCTACGCCGCGCTGGGCATGCCCAAGCATGAGAGCGTCGAACACGCGGAGCTGCGCGGAATGCTGTTCGAGGTGCTGGGCCGGGCGCAGGACCCAGCAGTGATGACCGAGGCCGAGATTGTGACGCAACAGTTACTCTCCGGGCATAAGCCGTCGGATCCGCGGATTGCAGACGCAGCCGTGGCGCTGGCGACACAGAAGGGCGACGCGACGATGTACGACCGGCTGATGAAGGTCGCGCAGAACGCGTCCGATCCCGATCTGAAGGACGCCGCGTTGAATGCTCTGACGCGCTTCCAGGATCCGCTGCTGGTGATCCGGACATTGGAGTATGCGGTGTCGGATGCAGTGCGCAACCAGGACAGCTGGGAGCTGATCGCGATGCTGCTGGAGCGGCGCGAGACGCAGGACCTCGCCTGGCAGTTTGTCGAGCAGCACTGGGCGGAGATCGCGAAGAAGTCGACGCCGGGTTCGGGCGCACGCATTGTCGAGTCGGCAGGGGCCTTCTGTTCAGTCCAGAAGCGCGATGAGGTCAGCAGCTTTTTTGCCGAGCACGCGGTGGTCTCGTCGCAGAGGACGCTGGCCAAGGCGGTGGAGAGCATCAACGAGTGCATCAGCCTGCGGGCGGCGCAGGAACCTGAGTTGCGGCACTGGCTGGACGCGCAGACGAAGCCCTGACTCACTTTTATTGCGAAACATAAAGTGCATTTACGGAGGTTAATGAGCCGGCCGCTGTCCGCTGGCGTGACCACTGGGAACGCCGATCCGCGGAAAGGCAATCGATTTAGTTCGAAGGTTGGACCTCCCGGAAAGACTCGATTGGGGCGCGCTGGAGGTGTACTGATCAGTTTCCTCAATTGGCTTGCTAGGCCGCTGACGTTCCGGTATCTGGACCCAAATTCCCAGCATGTTGACACTTGGGGAGTGAGAAAGAGGCCGTCAATTCAGGATTCCCGGAACATTTGCGCGCACCTGGCAATAGAGAAATAATTCCTCCCTCGGCGACACGAGTGCAGCACCGAAAGCGATGTTCCGCACCCGAACAAAATTCCTAATTTGACACTTGACAGATGGCCTCCTGAAAGAAGACTCTTGATCGATCCAAAATTGGTCTTACCTTTCGCGCCCAAAGACTCCCATCCAAGGAGCGCAATGGGAACTGGCAGCAGCTTCACTCATTTAAGACGAGGTCACATCTTCATGTTCAATACACACAACACACGTCCGTCGGCAACAACTACGGCCAAGCTCTTCTTCAAATTCATCGCAATCGTCCTGAGCATCGCCGGAATCTTCGGAGGCGTGGCGCGCGCGCAATTGGCCGGTACCGGCGCCATCTCAGGCACGGTGCAGGATCCAACCGGCGCGGTGGTGCCTGGCGCGACGGTCACCGCGACCAACACCGACACCAACGTGCAGACGGTTCGTCCCACGACGGGAGCGGGCGATTACAACATCACGCCGTTGATTCCCGGCAACTACACGGTTACCGTGGCCGCAAAGGGATTTGAGGGCTACAAGCAGGAAAACATCACCGTAAACGCCTTGGAGACGGTCGGCCTGAACGTGAAGCTGACGGTTGGCCAGGCGAGCGAAACGGTGACGATTACTACGGCTCCTCCGCTGCTGCAAACAACGGACGCGACGCTGGGCGCGACCATGGACAACGAGATGTATTCCAACCTGCCGCTCCAGATGAGCCAGGGCGGACCGGGCGTAGCCGATCAGCGGCGCGCTACTGACTTCGCGTACCTGATGCCGGGCGTGTCGAACGTTTACACCGGCAGCAGCAACTCCACAGATGCCACGACCCCGGTCAACGGCAGCGGACCGAACGGCGGCGTTCAGGAGATCTACATCGACGGCGTCAGTCTTCCTGAGGCAGATGGCGTCGGCGATCCGCGATTCACGTGGACGGCGATCGGCGTGGATTCAATCGATCAGTTCCAGGTTCAGACAGCCGGCATCTCCGCGCAGTATGCGGGGCAGGGCGTTCAGAACTACGCGATCAAGTCGGGCGGAAACACGATTCACGGCTCCCTATACGAGTTCAACCGCAACACGCTCTTCGATGCCTGGGCCTTCACCTCCAAGGTTCCGACGCTGCGGCCCGACGGTACGACAAAGACGGTAAAGCCGCGTGAGATTCAAAACGAGTTCGGCATCGTCATCAGCGGTCCAATCATCAAGAACAAGTTGTTCCTGTTCGGCAACTACGGCCAATACCGCGAGCAGCACGGCGCCACAATCAGCGCCTACACCATCCCGACGGCGATGATGCTGGGCATCAGCCCGACCGGCGGCCAATTGGGATATGCGGACTTCACCGGCTACGCCCTGGCCAACGGCAATGCGACCAAGTGCACCAGCACGGCAGCGGAAGGTGTCGCCGGAAACTCCTGCTACGACATCTACGATCCGAACACAGAGGCTGTCGGGTGCCTCGGGACCGCCGTCAGCCCATGCAAACGTACTCCGTTCCAGGGCATGAAGAATGGCGTCCCGACCTATGACGTCATCTCTGGCAGCCGGCTCTCGGCGGCCGCCGTAAAGATCGATAATTTCTGGGCTCCGTACGAGAACATCGCCAACCAGAACGCCTATACGAACAACCTCAACTACGGCACGGCGACAGGTTTGGCGAACTGGTATTCCACCGGCCGAATCGACTACGACGAAAGCTCCAGGAACCAGGTTTCCGCGATCATCGCGTTTGGCCGCCAGGCCAGCACGGGCACAAACGCTTCGAGCGGCCTTGGGCCGCCGTTCAACACATCACAGTCTTATCACCCTGTGACGACCATCGACATTCTGAAGGACACGTTCACGATTACCCCGCACGTCATCAATCAGTTCGCGGTGGGTTACGGACGGTATGTCAGCGTCTCGGTAACTCCTAACCAGCAGCCCCAGTACGCTGCGTCGACCTTAGGGTTGCTCAACGTGCCCGGAGGCCAGGCGATCAACAGTTTCCCTGAGATTCAGTGGAGCGGCGGCGCAAACTCGGTCCTGGCAACTCAGGCCGGCTATTCCTGGAACTCCAAGGCGAACAATACCTACACGGTGACAGACAACGTTCAGTGGCAGTTTGGCCGGCACAACATCACCTTAGGTGGCCAGTACTCCCTCCTGCTGTTCGGTTACTACAAGGCGCTTGGGGGGACTGGTCCGATGGACTATGCGTTCTCCGCGGCACCGACCCAGGGCTTCAATTCGGGAACAGGCATCGGCACCGCGACACTCGCGGCGTCCGGTTCTCCGATCGCCACCTATATGCTCGGCGCGGCTACCGGCGAGTCGGTTCTCAATCCTTATATTCCCGGATTGCGCACGGTCTGGCGTGATCCCTCCTTCTGGGGTCAGGACGACTTCAAGGTAAGCGAAAAGCTGACCTTGAACCTAGGCCTGCGCTGGGATATCTATCCCGTCCATCCAGGAGGCTCATAACCTCTTCTCGTTCTTCAATCCCAACGGAACCAACTCGATTACCGGCAATAAGGGGACGCTTGCGTTCGCCGGCAATGGTGACCCGTCGCTCTATTGCAACTGCAAGTCGCCCTCGCCGATCTACTGGAAGAACATCGCTCCGCGTATCGGTTTCGCCTACTCGGCGAATTCGAAGACCGTCTTCCGTGGCAGCTACAGCCTCAACTTCGCACGAGGCAACTGGACCAGCGGAAGCCAGTCGGGATCTCCCAGCACGGTGGGCCTGACTCCTTCCGGAGCGACACCCACTCAAGGCACCCCGGCGTTCCCGCTGATTTATTGGGATGCCACCGCCTGTGCTCAGGGTACGAACACAGGTGTCAACTGCGGCTTCAACGGATCCATCAACGCACCGACACCCCCAACGGGCGGCAGCCAGCCTGGCCGAGTACGGAACGGGCAACAACTCCACTACCACTGCCAGCGGAGCGGGCGTCTCAATATTCGATCCGTACCGCGGTTCACGCACGCCTGAGTTCATCAACTGGACCTTTGGCATGCAGCGCCAGATCACGCGTGACATGTCCATCACGGTCAGCTACGTGGGCAGCATGGGACACTTCATCTCCGGCGGTCTGGATCCGTGGCAAAACAGGAATGCGCTGCCCTCCAGCTTCATTTCACTGGCGGGCGTTCAGCCGGGCGCTGTAGCAGGCACCACCACTCCTTGCACTGGCCTTACCTGCACCACTCCACTGCTGGGAACCAAGTGGTCGGCAAACAACCAGGCGCTGTTCCAGAGCCTGGGCTTTACGCCTCCCAACCCCTACACCGGCGGCCCAACCTACACCACTGCCAGCTCCACGACGGGATACTTCACCTTGTATCCGCAGTACGGCGTCAGCGACACCACCAACTTCACCGGCAACGCCAACTACCATGCTCTCCAGTTGACCCTTCGGCAGCGTGCAGCCCACGGAGTGGACTTCATGTTGAACTACACCTACTCGAAATCGATGGACGATGTGGGCACATTCCGCACCACGGATAACGCTCGCCTCGACCGGTCTCTTTCGGTAGCGGACCAGCCGGAGAACATTACTGGAACCGTCGTATACCAATCGCCATTCGGCAAAGGCAGCATGGCTTCCGAGAACATGATTGTCCGGTCGATCGTCAAGGACTGGAGCCTTTCGGGCATCTTCACCTATCACTCTGGTTCACCGATCGTCGTCACCGGCACGGGTTGCCCAGGCACTCCGCTGGGCCAATGCATGCCGAGCGTGGTTCCGTTCGTGCAGCCACGCACGAATTCCTATAACAAGCCTAATGGCGGCAAAACGGCGTCAGCGAGTGCTTCCAATTACTACGGCAGCATCGGTCACCTGAACCCGGCCGCATTTTCGGTTCTCGATGCGACCAACTCCACACCGACGAACTCCCAACAGATAGCTGCCGGTCTCGGCGTTGCAGCGTATCAGGTTGGCAATGCGGCGCGCGTGGGTGCGGAGAATATCTGGAGCATGGGCTTCTACGACGTCGATCTCGGCCTGAAGCGTTCCTTCCCGATCTACGAGAGGGTGACGATTCAGTTTGAGGCCGATCTGCTGAATGCAACCAACCACGTCATCTGGAGCGGCGCGAGCGGTGCGGTCGGCAACCCCGCATATGGAACGATCACCAGCGTAGCCAATCAGCCGCGCGATATGCAGCTGTCTGGACGCCTCAGCTGGTAGTTTCGGCTGACCTAACCTAAGCAAAACTGGACCGCCGCTTGCAGAGATGCAGGCGGCGGTTTTGTTTTGTGAACCTTGCGCGAGAGGCCTTTGGGTTGCCGGTTTGCCTGCGCCGTTTGCTTCAGGACTTCTTCGGCTTGCGGGTTTCCTTTGCGCGGTTGGTCTTGGTGGGCTTGCGCGTCGCGCGTTTGGCGCTCTTCGGCGCGGAGGGCTTTGGGGCCGAGGGGCCGGATTTCTCAGCAGGCTTTCCTTCAGATTTCTCTGCGGATTTGGCTGCTGGTTTGACGGCGGATTTGGTGGAGGAGGCGGTGTTGCGGCGGGAGCGGACGAGTTCCTGCCAGTCGCGCTCGGTCTGGGCGGCGTAGTCGGCGGCGAACTTCTGCGATGGCCTGGTCGAAGCGGTCGGAGGTTCCGATGTAGCCGGCGATGAGGCAGGGATCGCCGGCGCGGGCGTGGCCGCGGGCGAGCGTTTCGCCGCAGACGGCGGCGTATTCCAGCAGCGCGGCCGACTTGAGTTGAGTGAATGTTGATGCCGGCCTTGTGGTCGTTGAGCTGGCGAACGAGGTAGTCGCGGCCCTGGATGGTGGTCCACCCGAGGAACGGGTCGGACTGGAACTGCATGGCGCGCTGGCCCTGAACGACGCGGTGGCCCTGGTGTGTGGGTTCGCCTTCGCTGCCCAGGTAGGGCGCGTAGCCCGAGGCAGCCTCTTCCTTGATCTGCAGGAAGAGCGGGTCCTTGGCGCCATTGCCCTGCATGAAGATGCAGTAGTCGCGCAGGCCGACTGAGCCGGTGCCGACGATCTTGAAGGCGATGTCGAGCGGAGTGTACTGCGCGAGGAAGTGCTGGCGCTCGGGCTGCAGGCTCTCGGCATAGGTGGCGAGCGAGTCGAGCACGAGGCGAGCGGTCGCGCTGTCGACGCGGGTCAGGTCGGGCGGGTCGGACTTGAAGACGCGCGGGTGTGCGCCGGTGCGGGGGAAGAGCTCAGAGGTCGCGGGTTTAGCGGAGGCCGGCTGGTCGACGGGAACGGTGAGGGCGTCGAGGTTGTGGAGCGGCGTGGCGCGCTCGGCAGCGGTAAGAATCTGCGAGATGGGTTGGACGTTGTGCAGGCGATGCACCTGGTAGCGCGCGAGCTCCAGCACCGGCATGCGGGCGAAGAAGTGGATGGAGGCGCGGTAATTGGCGAGGAACGCGAGCGCGGCTTCGATGCACAGGCTGCTCTTGGCGCCGGCGTCGTGGCCGGCGAGGATGAGGCTGGTGGCCATGCGTTTGACGTCCCACTCGAAGGGGCCGCGGATGGTCTCGTCGAAGTCGTTGAGGTCGAAGACGAGGCGGCCGTCGGGGGCGGCGAAGGCGCCGAGGTTGCGGACGTGGGCGTCGCCGCAGAGCTGGGTATGGATGCCGGTGTTGGGGCCGAGCGAGAGGTCGTACGCCATCACGGGAACCGCGCCGCGGAAGTATCCGAAGGGCGAAAGCGCCATGCGATCGGACTTGATGCGGATGAGGGCGGGGACGCGACCGCGCACGGACTCGGCGAGCAGCTTCAGGGGGTCGGCGCGGCGGAGTTTTGGCTGCCATCCGGCGTGGCCGGCGCGGGTCATCTGGCGGCGATGCGATTGGCCAAGGGCGAGGCGTTCGCGTGAGGTGAGTGGGACGGTCATTGGGCTCCTTGGCTATCGTCTTTCAGGGTACCCCCCCCGGGGGGGGTGGTATATCTAACCTTTTTGTTTACAGGTATTTACGAAAAAAGCTAGCTCTAAAATATTGAATCGGCTTGGCTTACGGGTAAATATTAGAAACAGAACGACTTATGAAATTTGCCCGATTTTCCCTCTCGAAATTTTGAACTATACCTTAATTATAGTCCCGCTGTCATAGCCGAAATGTCATTGTATGTGGCTGTAGGTATTGGGCTTGTAAACTATTTTGCTTGACGAGGGAGTTTGTGTGCCTGGAACGGTCCGGCTTGCTCGCTGGGCACGTATGGGCGTTGGATCGGAGCGGGAACAGGAAGCCTGGGGCCAAGGCCGAATGATTTACAAGCCCTACTTTGGCTGCACTCTTATGCCGCCACCCGCTGCAAAGTTATGCCGCCACAGGTTTCACACTAATCCCGCCACCCGCTTCAACCGAATCCCGCTAGCCAGCGACAGGTGGAAATCGTAGTTTCTCAAATGTATGGTCCGCCGCGCGACTGCAAGGGAAAAGTTTGTGGATGGAAGAAAGTCTGCGTCAATGTATCCGGCCTGTGTGTGGAGGTTTTATTCTCCTGGCCATGATGAGATACGCCGCGTGCCTGTCCTGCAAAACGCCTCGGCTGTTTGAGAGCCATTTGAGAAATCAGGTTTCAGGTACGCCGTTGTGACTGTTCTTTCATCTTTACTCGTCCGGTGCAGACCTCGGTGGGAGAACTTGATCTTGTTGGTTACGTCTTGCCTACGCAGCAACTGATTCTTGCACTGCCCGGTAGTCCTGGCCAGATGAGAGCACGGCCCATGCGATCCGTGCGAGCTTGTTGGCAGCCGCAACAATCAACACGTTGCGTGGTGCTCTGGCTTCAAGAGCCGTCAACCATGAACCCATCGCGATCCGCTCTCGCTTGGATCGCAACACGACCGCACGGGCTCCGTGGATCAGTATCTTGCGCAGGTAGAGGTTGCCGCGTTTACTGATGCCAGCCAGCTTCGCCTTGCCGCCGGTCGAGTACTGCTTCGGCACCAGTCCCATCCAGGCCGCGAACTCTCGCCCCTTGCGGAAGGCCGCTCCGTTGCCGATCGCGGCCACGATCGCGGTTGCGACCAGGGGACCTATGCCGGGGATCTGCCTGAGCCGCACGCATGCCGCATCACTTGAAGCGATCCGTTCGACTTCGTCGTTCATCTCGACGATCTGAAGCTCCAGTTCCTTCCACTCGTTCCACAACAGGGCCAGCAGGTTCCGCATGCGCGGAGTGAGATCTTCATCGGCGTTTTCGAGGATCTCAGGCATCCGTTCGCGCAGCTTGGCCGGGCTCTTCGCGAAGACCAGACCCCGCTCTAAGAGGAAGGCCCGCAGTTGGTTGATCACCGACGTTCGTCGTGTGATCAAGCGGTCACGCACGCGATGCAGCGCCTGCAGATCCAGTTGGTCGTCTGTCTTGATCGGCACAAATCGCATGTTCTGACGATCCACTGCCTCAGCGATGGCTTCCGCATCAATGAAGTCGTTCTTGTTCGACTTCACGAACGGCTTCACAAACTGAGCCGGAATCAGCTTCACGTCATGGCCCTGTTCGCGCAGAGCACGACCAAGGTAGTGTGCGCCGCCACACGCCTCCATGCCAATCAAGGAGGTCTGCATGTTGGCGGTGAAAGTGATCAGCTGCTTCTGGGTGAACTTCTTCTTCAGCAGCACCTTGCCGTTATCGCCGAGCGCCACCAGGTGAAAGGTCGTCTTGCCAAGGTCAATGCCAACCGAACGAATCTCCATGTCGATGATCCTCCTTCAACCTGCCTACAAGATCTCCCCGCGGAGATCAAGCGGCGGACCATCTCAGTAACCACGTATTTCGACAGAAACGCTGGATGAGCGCAATGGCCTGTTCTCATAAGTTGAGAACACCTGGGCGGATTGCTTTCGGTAAGCCGACTTATGGGTAGTAATCGGACTCCGGCTGTGCAATGTCTTCAGATCGCAAAATGGAACAGTCCGTACCAGATCACGAACACAAGAAGCCCCAATCCCGACACCAGGGCACCGAGAAAGGCCTTGGCGCTTAGAGCCCGACTTTGCAGAGTAGCCGTACCAATCACGACTGAGATCGGCAGATAAAGTACCGAGGACGTTATTAGACCAGGAGAATAGCGATTGAACCACGCGGTTGTCAGCACATGGAACAATGCGTCCCAGAAGATGTTCCCGCTCGACCATGCGATGAGAAGAAAAGCAGCCAGCCGCGAATCAGACTTGCTCGCCCAAGCAGCGAGACCCACCATAATCGCAAGAAAGGCAGCGTTATTGAACGCAAAGGCAAGATTGTTGAAGGAGCCGCCGACTACGTTCGTGACCCAGTCTGGAAAGCCACCTCGGTATTCCTCGACGATGTGGAGAGTAAAGGCGGCGGGCATGATCCAGATCAGGCGTCGAAACGGCTGTCCCCAAAACGTGTAAGAGTTCATGCCGTCTTCGTGTCACCCCGTTCGTAACTTATGCAGCCTCGTCTAAATTGACTACCAACTGTAAACGCGCCTCACGCCACGCGGCTATCGCTTCCGAAAAGGATTTCATCTAGCCAGTCGAATGCTCGCATATTGAAGGTGGACCTTCCCAGGCTTTCGCAATGCCCGGCAGCACCTTCGGCCGCGGTAAAACGCACCCGTGACTTTGGGGAACGAACGGCAGCGTACAGTGCATCCGCCGTCTGGCCGATATCATCGTTCTCCGCCGAGCAAATCAGCATGGGACAGCGAATCTTCGACCCATCTGTGACGTACTGTTCGGCCAGCTTCAGATATTGAAACGGAGTTGGGACGCCATGAACCCAAAGGCCTCGCCGCAGTGCCCACCCTTCGGTCAGATGTTTCATGCGCCGGTTCATCACCCAATCCAGAATCCTACGCAGAAACCTGTTGCCGTTCGGCACGTGGGGTGCGATGAACTTCGGCACCCGGGTCCGGAACTCCTCCAGCAGGCTCTGCTGTCCTGGGTCGGCGATGGTTGCCGCGAGTCCTTCCACGCCGGATGCGGCTCGCGGCCCAAGATATCCGCCGAAGCTGATGCCAAGCTGCGCAATCCTGGCCGAATCCACATTCGGCTGCTGCTGTACCCATGTCATCACCGCACACAGCACTGTCTCCCAGTCGGGCCGAAATACCTGGCCGTTCTCGATCACGTCTGCTCCCTGCCCGGGGCCGTCATAGGTGACAACGTGATACCCACGCGCCAATGCGGCAGCTCCGGAAAAGAAGTACGCCTCTTCAGCGGTCGAATCGTAACCGTTCGTAACGATGAGAACTGGACGAGGCCCAGGAGATGGCGAGGAGAAAAAATAGCCATGGAGATGCCGCTGCTCAAAGGGAATTTCGATTCTCCTTCCCCACTCGGGAAAGAGATCTGTGACCTTCTCAAAGGCTCGTCGCTGCGCTCTGTATGCCGCCACCAGACGCGAATCAGGCTCCGGCTGCATCATGAACATATACGCGGCATGGTAGTAGTTGGACGCCTTGAGCAATCCCGAACGCGCGCTGGCCGTGTGCCCCAATGCCAGCGATGCTTCCGCATGGGATTCTATCCGTTCCGCGAGGCCGTGCCAGCCGGAATACCAGCTCTCGCCGTCGCCCTCTCGTATGGTGGAGGCGGCAGCATAACATTCACCGATGTCAGCGCCGCCGGCACCCGTATGCCCTACAAAGCGCTGCAACTGAGCATTGAATAGTGAATCCTTAAACACATTCAATGGACGAATGTTATGAGTATGCATGGCATACATAGGATAAGAGCGCAGTGTATGCAGTGTCTAGCCGGCTAATCAGAATTTGCGAGACTCCAGGCAAAGTACCGGGAAACGCGCTTCTCATCAGTGCCGCTCCAACTGATGCATAATCACGGAGTCACTCAGCGTGACGCGTTTCTGGTCTGTTCGGTGGTCGTACTGCACGTGAATCGGGGTTACTGAGATGGTCCGCTGCTTGATCTGCACCGGGAGATCTTGTAGGCAGATTGTAGGAGGATCATCGACATGCAGATTCGTTCGGTTGGTGTTGACCTTGGTAAGACGACCTTTCACCTGGTGGCGCTTGGCGATAACGGCAAGGTGCTGCTGAAGAAGAAGTTCACCCAGAAGCAGTTGATTGCCTTTACCGCCAACATGCAGACCTCCCTGATCGGGATGGAAGCGTGTGACTACGATTTTCCTGATCACGCCTTCGGCGTGGATGATATTTCAACTGCCCAATCAGTGGCCGCATAATGTTGAGACGGGTGGCGACATAACGTTGCAGAGGGTACCGGCATAACAGTTTGGGTGGCGGGATCGGTTGCAGTCAGCACACTACCGCGGGCGGAGGAAGGTGGGAAAAAAGTCGCAGTGGCTCGCGAATAGTGACCTCAGGGGCTAAAGCCCTCTTGATTGTGCGGCTCTCATGGCATCCTTCGGCTTCGCTCAGGACGAGCTCTGAAGCAGTGTCCTTAAAAAAAAGTAGTTTCACGGCGGTTCAATCGCATACTCCCCTGTCCAACTTACGGGACAGCTTTGTTGTCCCTTCGCAGAGTCCGCCTATTTGCCCGATCGAAGCTTATGTGTCGGGCCTTCAGCCCTCGATCTCTGTGTCGGGCGGTAACCTAGGCCTTCGGCCTAGGCTGGTATGTTGTCGCGCCTTTGGCGCTTCGACGCCGTGGTAGAACCCCCCACTCATGATGAGACCATGAGAGGGGCACCCGACGCCGTGGCAGAACCCCACTCATGACGATGAGACCTGTCAAGTTCCAGGAGATCCTTTACACATTGTTATCAGGACATCCTTTACAGTTTCGTTCGGCGCTCAGCGATCCACTGCAGTGGATCGCTGGGCGCCGAGGTCGATTTGGCGGACCAGGGTGGTGCAGAAGTAGACGAGCACGCGTTGGTCCACGCGCTGCAACTGGACTGTTTCCGATGCCAGAGCCCGGCTAACCTTCCAGGGCCGATCGGTGAGATAGATTTCTCCCTGTTGGCCGACTTTCCTTAGCTCGGCGCGCTCGCCATAGTCCCAGGCGGCGGGGTTCGGATCGTACTTTCGTGGGCTGGGCTGCCATAGACTGGCCGGGGTGAGCATGCCCAGCGCCTCGTGCGGACGCAGCTGGTTGTACTCGTGGCGGAAGTCATCCAGCCAGCTCTGCTCCAGCCACCGGCCGGCGTCGGGTCTACTGCGTGCTCGCTCCAGTGCACCGTGGAACCGCTCCACCTTGCCCTGCGTCTGGGGATGACGGGTGCCGGAAAAACAGCATTGCACGCCTTGCTTCATCAGCCACACCATCAACTGCGTCCAACCGCTGGAGGCGCGGGCGCTCCACCAGGGCACGCCGTGGTCCATCAGCATCGCTTCCGGCACGCCGTTGCTGGTGAAGATTCCTTCCAGGCGCTCGCGCACCACTTCGCTGCGCGTGGTTCCGGTCTGCTCCAGTGCCACCAGATAGCGGCTGTGATCGTCCAGTACCGATAGCGGCCCGATCGCTGCTTCGCTATCCTTCTGCCCCTTGAAGTCCATCTGCCACAGTTGGTTGGGACGCTCGCGTTCGAAGCGCCTGGTCGCCTGCCTGCGCCGCTCCTGGTCCAACACCAGGCCGTGCCGCACCAGCACCCGATGCACCGTGATCACCGGCAACCGGATGCCCTCACGTTCCAGCAAAACCGCCAGCTTGCGCGCACCCCAGTCCGGTCGCTGACGGCGAAGCGCCACGATCCGGTCCTCCATCTCCGGCAGGGTCTGGCTCGGACTCACATGCGGCCGCCGGCTGCGCTCCTCCACCCCAGCCACGCCTTGATCCCGAAACCGACGCAACCACAGATACCCGGTCGGTCGCGTAATGTCATACTCCCGGCACAAAACGCTCAACGACTCGCCACGGCTTACACGGACAACGAACTCCACCCGCTGATCCCGCACTCCAGCCTGCCTCCAAGACATCCCTCACCTCGACCAGCCAAAAAGGCCAGATGTAAAGAATGTCCTGATAACAACATGTAAAGCATGTCATGAGACTGAACAGATGAGACCGTCATGAATGGGGCACCCGACGCCGTGGCAGAACCCCACTCATGACGATGAGACCGTCATGAATGGGGCACCCGACGCCGTGGCTACTCCGAATGGCAAAAGTGCCAAATACGGAGATTCTGGAGCTTCGCTCCAGAATGACGACCCATTTCTCAGGGCAGGGTTATGACGATCTATTTCTCAGGGCAGGGTTATGACGATCTATTTCTCAGGGCTGGGTTATGACGATCTATTTCTCAGGGCAGGGTGATGCGGTAGAGGTTGCGGTGGGATGTTGTGTTTACGTAGGCATAGTGGGAGGGGTCGCGGCCGGGGACGAGTTCGGCGCGGTTGAGTGACTGGGCGCCGGGGACTATGCCCGGGTCGGCGTGTGGGGGGATGCCGCCTGGAGGAAGGTCGGGAAGGGTTTCTCCGGGGCCGACTGGAAGCGCGAGGATTCGCCCCGGAGTCGATGGCGACGATGCCTGGACTGGGACGAAGAGGAATTTCCCGTTGGGCGACCACACGGGCTCGCAGTAGCTGGCGCAAATTCGGCGAGGAGGTCCTCCGTCGAGCGGAATCGCCATGACCCTGGGTACTATGCTGTTGCCGTCAGGGAAAGGGACCAAGGCCATCAACCACTTTCGCCCGGGCGAGATGCCCTGGACCTCGATGATGGGGTAGGGAACGGCCCTGGAGCGTCCGGAACCATCCGGGTTCACCTGTTCCAGATAATTGGAGTTGCCTTCTGAGAGGCGGAAGAGGATTTTTCCTTGCGGGCCGAAGTGGGGACTGGTCTCGCCTGAATGGCCGATCTGGCGGGCGGGCGAGGTTCTGTCGATGGGGGCGAGCCAGAGTTGCGATTTACCGTCGCGGCCCAGAGCGGTGTACACGACCTGTTTGCCATCGGGCGAGATATCGTAGGCTTCCATTGAAGTTCCGGGGAAGACTGCCTCCGACTTTGCCGGTGGCGGGCGTGAGGCGCCATAGTTCCGGGGCAGTATCCGCGCGATGGCGCAACAGGAAGTAGAGGATTTTGTCGTCGGCTGAAAAAGTTGGCGGCGAAGAGTACTCGACGATCTCTCCTTCGGACGAAAGGGATCGTTCGCCGGCGTCGTCGTGGATCCAGATGGAACTCTGATGCTCGCCGATGGAGGTGATGAGAGAGTGGCCGTTCTGCTCGACGACCAAGCCTTCTTCTTCGGCGGGGCCGAAGGTGATCTGCTCCGGGGCGCCGTCTGGATATCGCTGGCGCCAGATGTGGCTTAGACCTTCAACGGTGGCGACGAAGTACATCCACGAGCCATCGGGCGACCATCCTGCGGCGGTACACCCGCCCGGCGGGCCGATTGGCCGTGGCGGGGAGGCACCTGCCAGGGAGATGAGCCGGCACAGCGTCCAGTCTCCCTGTCCGTCCATCTCGACGACCAGGGCGTGCTGGCGATCGGGAGAGGCGAAGGAGTAGTGCGCCATGGCGCGCTCGTGGGGTGGGTAATAGAGTTCGCGATAGCCATCGCCCGTGACCGATTGGGTAACGACTCCGAGGTGCAGGCCGGAACGGATTCTGGAGAAGAGGTAGTGGTTGGGGTCGAGCCAGGTGAGTCCGGCGGCGTTTTTGAGGAGAAGACGCGGGTCGCCGCCTAATACCGGGACGGTAAAGGTTGAAAAATAGTTATCGTCCATAACCGTGTAGGCGATCTGCGAGCCGTCGGGTGAGAACGCGAGGTTGTATTTGATCCGCGCGTCGGTGGTCAGAGGGCGGGCATCGCCATCGGGGAGCATCTTGACGTAGATGGGGCCGGCCGACATGAACGAGCTGTCGCTGCGGATGAAGGCGAGGATGCGGCCGTCCGGCGAGAGGGCGGGAGTGGTTGCGGAGTCGGTGAAATCGGTGAGCTGAGTGTAGGTTGCGACCGCGGGGCGGGTGCGGAAGGAAAGATAGAGCGCGATGGCCGTCAGGCAGACCAGGGCCAAAAGTCCTGCGGCAAGGAGGGGCCATCGGGCTCCTGGCACTTGAGCTACTGCAGCCCGGGGCCGAGGTGCGTTGCCGTTGAGGGATGGAGTCTGCGGATGGAGTTCGGGCGGGCGGGCTCCGTTGCTTACCGGAGCGATGAAGCGGTAGCCGACGCGGGGGATGGTTTCGATGTAGCGGGGAGAAGCGGCGGAGTCGCCGAGGGCGTCGCGCAGCTTCTGGATGGACTTGTTGAGGCCATGGTCGAAGTCGATGAAGATGTCGGAGGGCCAGAGGCGCTGGCGGAGCTGCTCGCGGGTGACGATCTCGCCGGGGGACTCGACCAGGACGGACAGCAAGAGAAGAGGCTGTTGAGGCAGCCGGATGGTGGCGCCATTTCTGGTGAGTTGCGCGGCCTTCAGGTCGAGCTCGAAGAGGCCGAAGCGAACCGTCTCCTGGGCCGGCGAAATCGCCATTCCGCACCCCCTGCACCCGCGAGAACTGAGTTTAGCATCCGACCGGGACTGTGGCGAGTGGGGACAAAACTCTCTAATCGATTGCCGCGAAAGAGATTGTGCGGGGAGAAACAAATCGCCCTCGCGGGCATTGCCTGAAGGCGCGCCGATGTGCAGACTCGCCCACATCGCGCTCGGACGAGATGCGAAAAGGAGCCTCACCATGAATGGAATCGTCAGGAAGTCACTGTTCTCAGTTATCTTGGACGGCGGGTTGCGGGCGCGGCTCTACCAGGGCGGCCTGGCCCTGCTGGCCGCGGCATGTCTTTTCATTGTTCCCATCTCTGCCAACGCGGCGTGCGGAAGCTTCGGCGGATTGGGATTGAAGGCCTCGATCCAACTGCCGGCGGTTACGCACGCCGACTTTCCGTTTGATAATCCGACCATCGTTGGACTTTGGCACGTGATTTATACCAACAGTGCGGATCAATCGTTGTTCAACGATACGTTCGACACATGGCATGCCGACGGCACGGAGTTTGAGATGGCATTTCTGGCTCCGGCGCAGGGCGATGTTTGCGCAGGGGTGTGGAAACAAACGGGAGCGAGAACCGTTAAGCTGCATCACGTAGGCTGGATCTTCAGTCCCAGCACTCCGACGGCGACGGCAACCAACACATTCACGCTGGATCAGGAGAATACGGTGGCGCCGGACGGCAAGACTTACACCGGGCGATTCACGTTCAAGGTGTGGAACCTGGACGGAACGCCGACGCCGGTTATGGCGACGGGCACGATCGCGGCGACGCGAATTACGGTGGATTGACGCGGTTATCCGGATCGATTGCCCGACGAGCGGTGCCGGCGTGATGAATTCACGTCGGCACGCTGGGCGCACGCTGGCGGCTTAGTCTACGAAGTAGCCGATTTCGGTGAGGACGCGCTCGCTGAGTTCGACGCCGAGGAGGCGTGCGCTCTGGGCGCCGTAGAGCGTGGAGGTGAAACGCTGGATGACGGCGTCGGGCAGGTCGGTGCGGTCGTGCAGCATGCGCAGCAGGGCGGAGCTGTCGGTGGCGTACTCGTAATCTCCGGGCAGGCCGCATGCGGGCTTGATGGTGAGTGAGAGCGGGATTGCTCCCTTACCGGCTAGAGAAGCTGCAGAGGCGTGAGTAATGAGGTTGACTCGCATGCAGAGAGATTGCTCCCGGCATTTGGGGCTTTCAATGACACAAGCGGGTCGCGGTATGCCACAAAGATGTATGCCACAAAGAGGTCACGCGACCCGCGGATGGCAATTGCGCTGCGAGGCTACATGATGCGGAAGCGTTCGCGCATGAGGCGCTGGAAGCGCGGGCGCCAGATGAGGTCGTAGGCCAGGTCCTTGCCGGGGAACATGGCGAGCGCGGCTTTGCGCGAGTCGGCGATCATCTGCGAGGCCTCGTCGATGGTGAGCGAGCGATCCTGCGCGATGGTCTGCATGACGAGGTTCATCATGAGCTGCAGGCGGCGGATGAGTTTTTGTTCGGCGGCGAGTTCGGCGGGGGACATGGCGGGGGCGGACTCAACGTTGGTCGGGACTGCTTCCATTGGCACCTCCGTGCGCAGGGTATGCGACATTATGGATTAGACGCGGGTGGAAGGCGAGAAATACTTCCATCGGAGGCGTGTCCTGCCGGAGGGACGCCCTGCGCGGGCGCGGTCACTTCGTGCCTTCTGCCGAGCTTCGCGTGGTGCTCCCGATGGTCGCAAGATGACTTAAGGGATAGATGCGGCGGGGATAGATGCGATGCGGCCGTCGCGGGTGAGCAGGAACGTGGTGAGGCCGGCCTGGTCGGTGCGGAAGACGCGGGCGTGGGCGTCGTGCAGGCGGGCGACGACCTCGGGGCGTGGGTGGCCGAAGGTGTTGTTGGCGCCGACCGAGATGACGGCGTCCTGCGGGGCTATCAGGGATAGAAACTCGGGCGTGGTGGAGGTTCGGCTGCCGTGGTGGCCGACTTTGAGCAGCGTGTCCGGGCCGACGGGCGGGCCGAGGCCGCTGAGCGCCGCGGTGGTCATCAGGTGCTCGCTGGGCGCTTCGGCGTCGCCTTCCAGCAGGGTTGAAGACTGGCCGAACTGCATGCGCATGACGAGTGAGTCGTTGTTGATGGGCGGGCCGGGGTTGGCGTACGCGGGCGTGGGCGCGAGGACGCGAGATGGCGACTCCATCCCAGGGCAGGCGGTCGCCGGCGCGGAGGTGGCGGACTTTTATTCCAAGTGCAACGGCCTCCGCGAGTAATGCGCGATAGGGCGCGGAGTTTGGATCGACGGCAACCCAGAGTTCGCGGGGGCGGAAGTTACGCAGCACCGCGGGCATGCCGCCCATGTGATCGGAGTGGGCGTGGGTGAGGGCGACGACGTCGAGGCGGTGGATCTGGCGTGACCAGAGATAGGGCGAGACGACTTCTTCGCCGACGTCGAAGGCCTCATTCTCTGAGCCGAGGCCGCGCGCGTTTTCGGCGTTGGCTGCTGCACCTGTCGGGCCGCCTGCGTCGATGAGCATGGCATGACCGCTGGGCGAGACGACGAGCAGCGAGTCTCCCTGGCCTACGTCGATTGCGGTGACTTCGAGTTGGTTGGGATGGACTACGGGCGGCGACGGCCAGAGTGCGATGGCAGCGGCGAGTGCGAGGACTGCGATGGCCGCGATTGCGAAGGCGCGGGAGCGGCGAACCGCCCAGCAGCAGAAGGCGATGCAGGCGCAGGCGAGCAGGGCGCGCGCGAGAGTTGGGCCGGGGACGCGGAAGTCTGCGGCCTGCGCGTGGCTGATGCGTTGGATTGCTCCCGTGATGACGTGGAGTAGAAGTGCGAGCGCGGCTGCGGGAATGGCGGCGACGTAGGGACTGATGAGGGACGTGAGGAATGTGATGAGGCCGAGTGGCGCGAGGATGGCGACTAGCGGGATGCTGAGCATGTTCGCGGGAAGCGCGAAGACGGTGGCGCGGTGAAAGGTGAGGGCCATGGGAAGGACCATGACGGCTTCGGCGATGAGGCCGATGAGGGCGAGTTCGGCGGCGAAGAGTGTCGCGCGGACGAGTGTGGCGGGAAGCTTGCGAAGGCGTGAGTTGAAGGCTTCGCTGAGTGCTTCGCTCCACAGGCGAAGCATCATGCGGAACTGTGCGAGACGCGGCGGCAATGCGGTGTCGCGCCAGGCTTGATGCAGGTTGCCTGCGGCGTGTGCGTAGGGAAGGAAGCTGCGTTCGGCCAATGGGATCGCGATGCCGGCGATGGCGACGATGGCGAGGAAGGTCATCTGGAAGCTGGCTTCGAAGAGCGCGCGGGGCGACCAGACCAGAACGGCGAGCGCTGCCGCACCGAGAGCGTTGAGCGTGTTGCGGTTGCGGGAGAGAAGACGCGCGAGCAGGAAGACGGTGGTCATCAGCAGGGCGCGTTGGACGGGCACGCCGAATCCGGTGAGCAGCGCGTAGGCGGCGACGAGTGCGAGCGTGACCAGGGTTGCGATCGTTTGGTTGAGGCGCAGGCGGCGCGCGAGATAGAAGAGCAGGCCTGCGAGCAGCGCGACGTGCATGCCTGAGACGACGAAGAGGTGAAACGAGCCGGTGCGCTCGAAGCCGAGGCGCAGCGTGTGCGTGAGGCGCGAGCGGTCGCCGAAAAGCATGGCGTTGAGCATGCCCGCGTCGTCGGGCGTGATGCGCAGAAGCGTAGGCAGGCGGCGGTTGGGCGTGGAGCGGACATAGCTGAACAGGCGTGCGGCGGCCCAGGTTTGCGCGCCGAAGATGCGGCATTGCAGAGTTGTCGCCAGCGGCGCGCGTGTCGAGTCAGGCACGACGCGCAGTTTGGTTGAGGATGCGCTTGCGGTTGCGGCGATTCCCTGATCCAACAGATAGTCGGCGTACTGCCATGCGCCGGGATCGTTGTAACGTTCGGGCGAGCGCAGGCGCAGCGGCAGCGAGATGCGGTCTCCGCAATGAAGTTCTGATTGCGTTTGCGCATCGCGGCCGGCGAAGAGGGTTGCGCGCACGCCGCCGGCTTCGGCGATAGGCACCATGCGCGACGTGTCGGGCGTGACGTCTTCGACGGCGGTGACGGAGAGATCGATGGAGGTCGATGGCGTGCCGGGTTCTTCCCATTGGTCCCAATCGGCGTCGCTGGTGGCTGCGTCGGATTGCGATGTGCGCGGCGGAAGCGGGCGAATGCGGATGATGCGGCCTTCGACGGTGCGGCTGAGTCCGTCGGCATAACGGAGCAGCGCGGTTTGCGGCGCGGGCGCGGGTTGAATCTGCGCGGACCAGAGGCCGACGGCGATCCAGAGTGCAGCGATGGCGAAGGCGGCGAGTTGCGGCGATCGGCGCATCGCAAACAGTGTGAGAGCGGCGAGTGCGACGCAGCCAGCGACTAGCAGAATCGTCGGGCGTGAAGTTGCCGGCGGGATTTTGGTGAACGATTCGCCGATTGCGAAAGAGATGGCGGCGGCGAGCAGCGGAGCGCGTCGGAAGCGAAGCGGTTCGACCTGCGCGGCTCGCGGCCAGAGGCGGCGTTCGCGCGCGGAGTCACTCTCGGATTCGGGTCTGGAAACACCAGAGGCTTGCCGCAACAGGACACCCGTCTTTCCTCACGATTGTTCCATATTTGCGGCGCGTTTCGCGGGGAAACTGCGGGCCGATGCGGGATTGTCGCGGAATGGAGATTGGTGCTCGGGTTTGTCTGGCGGAAATTCATGGCAGGGTGGCCGAGTAGACGGTGAAGTTGACGTGGGTGAAGCCGGGCGGCTCGGCGGTGAGGTCTTCGGGCGAGATGGCGTAGCGGGATTCGGAGATCTCGCGGATGAAGGGGAAACGTTCGAGGACCTTGGTGTAGCGCGGATTGTCGCCGTAGAGGATCCAGACCTCGCGCGGGGCGCGGCGGAGTTGCTGCTCGAGATTGGCGAGCGCGCGGCGCAGGACCGGAGCGAGAAATGGGTTGTAGAGGAAGATGAGCAGCGGAGATATGGGGAACTGCACGGTGGCCGCGTCCTGGTTGAGGATGAAGGCGCGCGAGGTCCAGTCGGGGTTGCGGGAGATGTTGGTTTCGGCGACGCGGCAGAGTTCGGGTGCGATCTCGACGCCCATGAGGCGGGGAAATGCGAACTCGGCGGCTACGAGCAGGGCGCGACCTTTGCCGCAGCCTAGGTCGATGAAGGTGAAGATGGCGGGATCGATGGGCAGGCTGCGGATTGCCTGACGCAGCGTGGATGGCGGAACTCCGTAGTAGGCGGTCGAGTAGAGACTGGAGAGCGAGTTGCCGGAGAGTTCGCCGCTGGAGAGCCAACCGCCAGTGTCGGTGCCGTGCTGGAGGTCGAAGGGATGCGGTTTGTCGGGGATCAGGAATTCTGGGGGCGCGGCGGGCGCTTTGCGGAAGGCTCGCTCCCAGGTTCCGCTGAGGCCGTGCGTGCGGACGGAGCGGACGAGGCGCTGATACGAATGAGCGATTGCGCCGCCGACACCATTCTGCTCGACCGAGCGGACGAGCCGGCGAAGCAGCTTAAGCGGCGGCGACGCCGTGTACCTCATCGGGTTGTCTCCGTGGAGGCGCGCGTGAGGATGGCGACGGTTTCGATGTGTGTGGTTTGGGGGAAGAGATCGAGCAGGTGGAGCTCTTCGATGGCGTAGCCGGCGGTTGCGAGCGTGACGAGGTCGGCGGGCAGCGTCTCCGGCGAGCAGGAGACGTAGATGAGTGTGGGCGCGGCGATGCGGCCGAGGAGTTCGCAGATTTCGCGGCCTGCGCCAGTGCGCGGCGGATCGAGGACGATGAGGTCGGGGCGGTCGCGCTGCAGGACGGCGGTGCGGAGAAAGTCGAGGGTGGTGTCCTTGACGGCGCGGCGGTTGGGAAGCTTGGCGGAGGCGAGCGCGGTGAAGGACGGCTCGGCGATTTCGACTGCGGTGATGCGGTCGAAGTTGGGCGCGAGCGCGCGGGTGAAGAGGCCGACTCCGGCGTAGAGATCCCAGGCGAGTTTGCCGGAGCGATTGTTGGTGACGAGGGCGAGGAGTTCGGGCAGGAGGAAGCGGTTGATTTGGAAGAAGGCTCCGCGGGGGACCCAGAAGACAGTTGTTGGTTGTTGGTTGTTCGTTGTTGGTTTTAGAACAGGCAACGGTGACGGCGAAATAGGGAGATTCTGAGCTGTGCTCAGAATGACAGCTTCTTTCTCTGCGGTCACGGCGTAGTTGAGGCCGGGGGCGCCCCAGGTTGGGCCGGGGCGCGTTTGCTCGATGCGGCGGCTGCGGGCGGAGCGTGGCGGAAGGATGTAGATGCCGGCTCCGGCGAGCGCGGGGATTTCGGTTCGCAGGGATTCGCAGAGCGAGGTGAGTTCGGCGGTGAATTTATTGGGCAGGTGTTTTGCCGAGGTGCGGACGTAGAGGGAGATTTGCAGTTGCGACTCGGCCGGCGCGTTTTCTGGCGACGTGAAGAGTTCGAGTTGGTCGAAGGTGAAGTGCGCGCGTTCAAGCCAGGTGGAGGCGCGCTGATTGATTAGAGCAAGTAGAGCTTCGGTGGCGCGCCACAGGATTGGCGCGGCGATTGGACATTCGGTGATGGGGAGGAAGGCAAGGTTCGAGGTTCGAGGTTCGAGGTTCGAGGAGTCCAGCGCTGAGGTGAGATATCCTGCGCGGAGTTGGCCGTTGATTTCGGCGAGGGTGAGGCGGATTCGGTTGCGATAGCCGAGCGGCGGCGATGCGTGGAGCTGAAGTTCGGGTAGAGGGAGATTCGTGGCGCTGAGAAGCGTGTGGAGGCGATCGGCTTTGTCGGCGAGTTGGGCGGAGTAGGAGAGGTTTTGCAGCTGGCATCCGCCGCATAGGCCGAAATGGGGACAAACAGGGTTCGAGGTTCGAGGTCCGAGGTTCGAGGCGGCGGCGCTGGACGATTGAAGGCTAGTCATCAGACGCCTCGTCTTCGTGGGGCATGTAGAAGAGGCTGAGGCGCGGGAGGGCGTGGGCTTCGAGCAGGCGTTTTTGCAGGAACTGCTGCTGGACCTGCTTGATCTGGACGGCCTTCATCTTGCCGCGGTACGGGGCGAGTTCGCGATCGGCCTGGGCGCGGAGAGCGGTGAGTTCGTCTTCGGGCGTCGCGGTGAGGAGTGCGGCGAAGAGCTTTTCTTCGAGGACGGTGAGGGTGCGGTCGGTGTCCTCAAGGTTCAAGGTTCGAGGTTCGAGGTTCGAGGGAGAAGCAGATCCCTGCGCTTCGGTGCGGGGTGACAAAGCTTCGGTGCTGGATGACAACAGAGAAGAGGCGAGGGCGGTGAGGCGGTCGGCGGTTTCTACTGTGGCGGTTCGCGCGGGTTGCGGAAGGTTGGCGGCGGCGCGAAGGAGCGCGGCGGCGTTGCGGGAGAGGTAGCGGGCGATGCGGGCGGCTTCGAAGCCGGATTCGCGGGTTGCGGTTGTGACGGGCGCGGCGCCGATTGCGGCTTCGCGGGATTGCTCGACGGCTTCGAGGACGGCTTGCGCGCACCAGGCGAGGCCGTTGACTTTTCTCTGGCGGCGGGAGCTTCGCAGAGCCTGCGCGTCGTGCTTGTCGAAGGCGTTGTCGATGCCGCGGAGGACGGCTTCGAGGGGAATGCCGGCTTCGCGCCAGGTCTCGATCAGCGCCCAGTCGAGCGTGGAGAGCATGAGCAGCGAGCCCCGGCGTTGCTGGAAGCGGTCTTCGATCTCGGTGAAGTAGTTGAAGTAGTTCATTTCAGTTGCAGATTGCAGGTTCGAGGTACCCCCCCGGGGGGGGTATGGTCAAAGTATAGAAAAAAGACAGGTTACTTTGGTGTTGTCGACTTCGACAATAGGCAAAGGAATGGCCCGGCGTGGTGGCCGGGCCCTCTTCTCTTTTTTCCTACTATTACCAATATACGCTCCTCGGCTGAACTTAAATGCTAACTGTATCTCTTTTTGATTGAGGGAGATGAGTTATTTTGGGATTTGACCTGCGGATTTGCTGCTGTTTTTTGGAGTGTGGGAGGGGAGATTCTTTTGCCTCCGGGATATGGGAGGCGCCTCCGATATGTGGGGCGATGGGCGGGCTGGGCAGTGGCGGGAGGCCATTATTTCCGGGGATTTTGAGGGCGGCGGGTCGGATTGAGTTGGCGGCTGGATTGCAGGGGTACTCTTACGGCGGACCGGTCGGGCAGGGATTGGCCGACCGGTCCGCCGCAATATGGGAATACAGACTGGAGACGATGTGACGAACGTGACGGGATGCAGCAGGCGGGTGGCGATGTGGTTTCTGGGGGCGGCGCTGGCAGTGTGCGCGGCGCCGATGCATGGTCAGACAACGGTGACGCAGCCGCGGGGCGGGCCTCCGGGAAGCTGGCGGATGATTGGGACGGTGACGGCGAATTTTCGGGCAGACCATGATGGGATTGCGGTTGTGGGTCCTTATGACACGTTTCGCAGCATCAAGTTCAAGGTGACGGGCGGGGCGCTGAACCTGGATCGGCTTGTGATCACGTACGGGAATGGGCAGCCGGAGAATGTTTCCGTGCGCTACAACATTCCGAACGGCGGGGAGAGCCGGCAGATCAGCCTGGCGGGTGGGGCGCGGCACATTCGTCGGATCGACTTCTGGTACAAGACGCAGCCGGGGCTTACGGGCAGGGCGAGCGTGACGGTGTTTGGGATGAAGTAGTGGACGGGCAGGTTCGAGGTTCAAGGTTCGAGGTTCGACGGCGAGGCGGGCCGGGCCGGGCTTACGTCGCGGAATTGCTGGATTCAATGAACGAGAAAGGCGCCGCTCCGGGTTGGGGGGGCGGCGCCTTTTGTTGCGGGGTTGGCTAGCGGTCGAGCACGAGGTGATCGCGGCGGTTCTGCTGCCAGCATTGCTCATTGGATTCGGTGCAGAACGGCTTCTCCTTTCCATAGCTGACAATGCGGAGGCTGGCGGCGGGGACGCCTTTGTCTTCGAGGGCCTTCTGGAGCGAGAGTGCCCGGTTCTGGCCGAGGGCGAGGTTGTATTCGGCTGAGCCGCGCTCGTCACAGTGTCCACCGATGACGATCTTCATGGCGGGGTGGGCGAGCAGGAAGGCGGCATCTTCGGCGACGACGGACGAGTCCTGAGTGCGCAGGCTGGCTTTGTCGTAGTCGAAGTAGACATCGTGCATGTTCTGCTCGAAGAGCTGTTCGTCGGTCATGGAGGGAGGTGGAGGCGGTGGTGCGGGCGGTGGAACGGTGACGGTGATTCGGGTGGATGCCTGCGCGGAGCCGCCCGGGCCGGTGGCGTGGATAGTGTAGGAAGTGGAGGAAGTGGGCTCGACGGGCTGCGACCCGTTGAGCGCGACGTTGCCGAGCCCGTCAATGTAGGCGGAGGTGGCGTTGGCGGTTGTCCAGGAGAGGGTGGCGGTCTGGCCCTGTTGGATGGCGGCGGGGTTGACGGTGATGCTGGCCGTGGAAGCGGCCGGCGGCGGGGGTGGAGGTGAGGGTGGAGTGGGCGGGACGACTTTCTTGTGGCATCCCGCGATAACGATGATCGTTCCAAGGCAGAGTGCGGCTGGAAGCTTCTTCAGCTTGAGGTCTTTCATGGTGAATCTCCTTTTGGGTTTAGGCGACGTTGTGGCAGCGATGATCTGAGGTCATCTCTGACGGCCATGCAACGTGAGAGGGAAAGGAGAGTTCAGGGGGCGCGCTGGCGGTTGGCGCCCGCGGCGATGCGGCTGCGAAGAGCTGGATGTGGGAGCGGGGCGAGCGAGTCCGGCTTGATTGCGAACTGAAGCTGTCGGGTTTCAAGGATATTGCCGGAGGGTGGTGTGGTGTCTTCGAGAAAGACCCGGCCGGCGGGGCGGCGGCTGAAGGATGATGATGGAGCGGTAAATTCGAGATAGCGACAGGAGCGATCGGCGGCGGAGCGAGAGTGTGGTGACGACCCGGCGAGGACAATTCGCGAAGCCTGAATGGGGGCGGTTTTCTGGGAAACCGCTGAAGGGGTCGCGATGGCGGCGGCGAGGCCAAACAGGAAGATGCTTGCGGCAAGAAATCTTCGGCGTATCGCAACGCTCATAGAACAAAATTACTATATGGCTGGACTACAGACGCAGAGTCCAGAAGTCCCCCATGGATGCCGACTGTGAGTGCATAGTTTTGCGGATTCGCCGGCTTGAAGGTGGCCCGGGGTGCTTTCCGGAGCTGGTTTGACCCTGACGGCGAGGTCATCCGCGGGTTCCGATCACGCTGGGCGGAGTTTCAGTTGAGAGAATTGATTGAAGTGCCGTAGATTTCTCGTACAATCTGTCCACACATTCTGATTGCCGAGGGTTCCCGTGGGCCAAGTCAGAAAGGACATTTTAAACGGCTGGAAAGAGATAGGCGGATACGTCGGCCGGGACATACGCACGGTGGAGCGCTGGGAGAAGCAGCGCGGGCTGCCGGTGCGACGTGTGCCGGGAGCAGGCCGCGCCACGGTTTACGCGCTGATTTCGGAGCTGGACGAATGGCTTGAGAACAGCAAGCCTGACCTGGCGGAGAATGCAGCGGAAAGCCGGACAATATCCGATCCGGTTTCGAATCCGGATGTCGCAGCCAAGCCGGAAGAATTAAAGGTGGGAGCGGAGGATTTGCCGGATCTCTTTGCGGCTGCGGGCAAGGCGCAGACGGAGGATGAATCGGCTGCGGGGGCGGCGGAGTTTCGACCTGCCGCTCGAGACAAGTCCGAGGCGTGGTTCAGTTTGGGCCGCTGGAGGCGGGGTGACGGAGCGATTGTCACGGCTGCGGCGATTTTGCTGTGTCTGCTGGTGGTTCCGGTGGGCCACGGACATGCGAAGTCGGCGTTTGATTCGCAAAAGATGAGTTCCGGGCAAAGGAACTCGGTGATCCCATATCGCTCGCAGGTTGCGGGCGTGGACGACCTTTATCTGCGGGGCATTTATTCGTACGAGCAGCGCACGCCGGAGTCGCTGGGGCGCTCGGAGGAGGATTTCTCCGGGGCGATTGCGAAGGACCCGAATTATGCTCCGGCGTATGCGGCTCTGGCCAATACGTACAACCTGTTGCGGGAATACTCAGCGATGCCGGAACAGGAGGCCTATCCCAAGGCGAAGGCGGCGGCTGAACATGCTATCGCGCTGGACCCCAAGCTGCCGGAAGCGCATGCGTCGCTTGGGTTTATCGATTTTTTCTGGTCGTGGGAGACGGTGAAGGCAGAGCAGGAGTTCCGGACTGGCGATTGCGCTGGATCCTTCGTCGTCGCTGGCTCATCACTGGTATGGGTCGATGCTGACGCACGAGGGCAGATATACGGAAGCGATGGAGCAACTGAACCTGGCGCAGCGGCTGGAACCGACGTCCGCTGCGATTCTGAGCACGCGGGCGCTGGCGCTGGGATTGAGCGGACACCGCATCGACGCGGTGGATACGCTGCAGGAACTGATCAGCGAAAGTCCGGGGGTGACTTCGCCGCACGCGATTCTGGGGACTTTGAGCAGGGTGGAGCCGCGGGACACGGCGCGTTTTCTGTACGAGATGCGGGTGGTGGCTGAGTTGCGGCACAACGACGAGATGCTGCAGGTTCAGGCCGCCGCCGAACCCGCGTTCCAATCCGGGGGCGAGAACGCGATGTGGTCGGCCATTCTTGAGACGGAGGAGCGACTGCATCCGCGGAGCTTCGGACCGGACCTACCTGATGGCTGACGCGGAGACGGCTCTTGGCCGGTATGACGAAGCCTTCGCGGACCTGACGCAACTAACGCGGCGGAGGGACCCGAACATGATCGGGGTGCTGGTGGATCCTACTCTGCTGCCACTTCGGCGGGACCGGCGTTTTGGGGCGGTGGCTGCGTCGGTCGGGCTTCCCGCACAGACGCAATAGCGGGTGTGGCGCGGGTCACAGCGACAAGGCAATCAGGGGCAGGATCACGGCAAATCACGACATGTGGCTTCCTGTCCCTTGACATGGTGGTTAAGTGGCCTAATTCTCAGCTCTATAGACGGGAAAACTCAGGATTGCGAGGGCCGTCGCCGTCCATCCCCACGGAGCATGAATGCGCCCCTCTCCCAGCGTTCTGTTTGTGGTATGTGCGTTTCTTTTGATCATTCTGCTTACGGGTTGCACGATGGCGCCCACGGCGGCGCCATCGGCTGACCCGGGGCTTGCGATCACGGGCAAGGTGTTCGGTGGGCAACAGGCGATTGTGGGGGCGCATGTTTACCTGTTTGCGGCGAACACGTCGGGCTATGCGGGGGCGGGGCTGGCTGCGACGTCCAGCAATGCGTCCAAATCTCTGCTGAGTGCCGCTTCGACCGGCTTCAGTGATTCGGTTGGCGCGTATGTGCCGACGGACGGCAATGGCAATTTCAGCATTACGGGCGACTACACGTGCACTCCGAACACCCAGGTGTATGTCTATGCCCTGGGCGGGAATGCGGGTTCGGGGGCGAACAGCGGAGCGGGCCTGCTGGCGGCGCTGGGCAACTGTCCGAGCGGCGGCAATTTTCTTACGCAGACGCCATTTATCACGGTGAACGAGGTTTCGACGATAGCGGCGGCGTATGCGTTTGCGGGATTCGCGACGGATGCGACGCACGTGTCGAGTTCCGGGAGTGGGCTGGCGCAGACCGGGATTGCGAATGCGTTTGCGAATGCGACGAATCTTGCGTCGATTTCGACGGGTGCGGCGCTGGCGACGACTCCTGCGGGGAATGGGACTGTGCCGCAGGCGGAGATCTAACACGCTGGCGAATGTTCTGGCGGCATGCGTGAATTCGACGGGGCCGAGTTCGACGCAGTGTTCTACGCTGTTTACGAATGCCGAGTCGACGACGTCGATCATACCGACAGATACGGCGACGGCTGCGATCAATATGGCGCACAGTCCAGGAACGAATGTGGCGACGTTGTATGGGCTGTCGGTGGCGACGGCGCAGTTTGCGCCCGCGCTGAGCGCACAGCCGTTGGACTTTACGATTGCTCTGAGCTTTACGGGCGGGGGACTGAGCGATCCGTGGAGCATCGCGGTGGATGGCAACGGCAATGTGTGGACGGCGAACCAGGGTAACAATACCGTGTCGCAGTTCAACGGAGTGACGGGCGCGGCGATCTCTCCGGCGGCCGGTTACACGGGCAACGGGCTGACGATCCCGTTCTCGATCGCGATCGATCCTTCGGGGAATGCGTGGGTGCCGAATATGTATACGTCGACACCGCCTTCGAATGTAAGCGTGTTCAAGCCAGGCGGCGCGGTGTTTACGGGATCGCCGTTCAACGGCGGGGGGCTTGCGACGCAGAACAGCTTTAATGCGACGAGCCCGCGGGATGTTGCGTTCGACGCGAATGGCAATGCGTGGTTTGCGAATCTGAACGGCACAGCTACGGAACTGAATGGATTGACGGGCGCGGCGATCTCTCCGTCGACGGGGTTTACTATCTCGACTACAGTTGGCAGCCAGTCGGGCGTGGCGGTGGATAGCGCCGGGCATGTGTGGATCTCCGGCATGAACGGCAATGTGCTGTACGAGATGGCTGTATCGAACGGTGCGTTGCTGGGAGCTTCGGGATATACAGCGGGCGGGCTGGAGCAGCCGTACTCGATTGCGATTGATGCGTCGAACGATATCTGGCTGCCCAATAACTTTGATCCGAACACTCTGGTGGGAGTCACGGTGAGCAAGTTCACTTCCGTGACGACAGGCACAACTTTCACCGGCGGCGGGATTGTGGGGCCGGACGGGATTGCGATCGATGGCGCGGGCAATGTGTGGGTTTCGAACCAGATTAACTCGGGCGGGTCTTCCACGGCAGGCGTTTCGGAGCTGAGTAACAGCGGAGCGGTGCTCTCTCCGACACCCGGGTTCACCAGCAACGCGACGATGGGCGGACCGAATGACGTGGCAGTCGACAGCTCGGGGAACGTGTGGGCGGCCGACGCGTACGTCCCGTTGACCTATGCGACCGCTACCAACATTGTGGAGTTTGTCGGACTGTCTGCGCCGGTGGTGACGCCGCTTTCGGTTGCGGTAAAGAATGGGACGATTGGGGCGCGGCCTTGATGTTTTGCGGGATGTGATGGCACGGCGATTTGAATCGAGGTGAGGGTGTGATGAAGAAATCGACTGCGGTATTTGTTGTTGGCGCGCTGTTTCTTGTGGCGGCGCGGGCGTTGCAGGCACAGACGGGATGCACGGATTCGCCGGAGAATCCTACGGTGGTGCTGGCGCTGGTGGGCGGGGTGGGGGCGCTGTTTTCTGCGGTGCGGGCGAGGATGAAGGGGCGGCGGTAGGGTGCGAGCCAACCCCACCCATGACGGTGGGGCTGTCATGAATGGGGCACCCAGTTCTAGGGCTTCGGGCGTGAGTCTCGAGCTTTAAGCTGGAGAACTTTAAGCTCACAGCTAAGAAAGATGCCACTGCGAAGAACTGTTTCCGATGCGCTGACCGGCCCCGCTACTGGCCTGTGCGCTGGGGCGCTGGGGCTGGCGTCGCGGTGGGCGATGGAGCGGGTGTCAGGGCGGGTGGCTTTGCCTTGGGATCAAGTTCGAGGCGGAGGTAGTCCCAGACCACGCCGCTGCTGACTTCGCCGGCGGGGACGGTGAAGGTGATGGTGTTATCGCCCTTGTGGAGCATGGCCGCGTCGAACTTGAGCGTGCGCTGCTGCCAGAGACCTTTGTCGATGTTGTAGCGAATCGCGTCGGTGTTGATGAGGCGGGGATTGTCCGGGTTGCTGTTGTCGCCGATGGCGCCGGCGCTCTTGCCGTTGATGGCTACGGGCAGGCCGGCGCGGAGGTTGTTCTCGCCGGCGAGGGCTACGCGCAGGGCTGCCAGACCCTTGCCGGCTTTGGGCATATTGAACTTGATGGTCCAGACGGTTTCCTTGCCGCGGCCGTAGACGCGCCACGGGCCGGACTGGTCGGTCTGCGGATACTGGGTCAGCGACTCGGCTTTGACCCAGCCGAAGCGCTGGTTGGCGGGATCCTTGGCGTCGGGATTGACGAAGGAGAGGTTGGTCGCGGTGGGGACTTCTTCGAAGAACCAGTCCTTATGCGGGTCGCTCTTGCCGATGGTGTAGGTGAGGCCGTTGGGGAAGAGCAGCGCGTAGCGGAGGTCCCAGCCCCAGAGCCAGTAATTCTGGCTGTCGCCTTTGAGGAATTCGTCGGCGGCGCGGTCGGGGTAGCCGATCTCCCAGACCTGCTTGCCGAAGCGGACGGGCTTCCAGACGAGCTTGCCGAGGTCGAGGGTCTTGCCGGGTTCGACGGTGATGTTGGCCTGGGCAAAGTCGCCGAGGACGCCGTCGGCGGTGGCGTGGAGGGTGTAGGTGCCGGGGCGGACCTTGGTGATGTTGAATTTGCCGTCGGGGGTTCCGTCGTTGAAGAACTGGTAGTAGCGGGCGTCGTGAATCCAACTGCCTGCGTCGGGGTTGGGGGTGTAGACGAATCCGCTGCGTCCGCCGTAGGGGCGTGCGCCGGGAGTTCCTGGCAGCCGGGCCGGCGGCTGCGTCAGGGGCGGGGGCTGGTCTCAGGCCGGGAGCGGGCGGAGTTGTTGAGGTTGCGCCGGGAGCGGTGCCGGGAGTTGATCCGGGGGCGAATCCTCCGAAGGTTGGGCGGGGGATCGATGCGGGATCGATGTCCGCGTGGGTTAGTCCGATGACGAGGTGGGGGAGTTTTTTCGAGGAGCCCTTGGGTGCGAGCGGATCGTCGAGGACGATCTGGCCTTTCACGTTGCCGCGCTGGGCGAGAGGCGTGTAGTCAACGCCTTTAACCCAATCGTAGGGCCACGCGGCGTTCTCCTTTTTGTATTGATCGAGCGCGTTCTGCCAGAGGGCGTTGGCGTTGGCGGTCCAACTGGCGGGGACTGTGGGATTGCCTTCGGTGGCTTTGAGGGTGTCGAGTTCGGCCTGGGTGGTGGGCGCGGGTGAATCGAGCGAGTTCACGTAGACGTAGATGGGGCCGACGACTTTGGACCAGTCTTCGCCGGCGGGAATCTGCGCGCGCGCGCCGTCGTAGTGGCCGCTGTGCCAGTAGTCGAGGATGATGGGCTCGGGATCGCCGTTGTCGCCGAAGTGGGCGTCGAGGTCGATGCGGGTTGGGCCGCCGCTGAGATACTCGATGGTCGGATTAATGAACCACGCGCCGATGTGGTATTTCGTGCTGGACCAGCCGTAGGCCTTGGTGACGTACTGCATGCCGGAGTAGCTGTATTTGTGCTCGACGGAGTTCTTGTAGACGCCCTTGGACATGATGCGCTGCTCTTTGGCGTGGACGACGACGCCGGTGCCCCAGTCGGTTGGAGCGGCTTCGAGCATGTTGCGATCCTTGTCGACGGTGATCCAGTCGAAGGCCTGGTTGAGGCGCGTGATGTAGCGATCTTCCGCGCCCACACCCATGGCGGGATAGGAGGCTGGATGGCTGAGGATGGAGTAGACGTAGATGCCGCTGTCGCCGCGTCCGAGTGAGTAGCGGATCTCAATATCGACCTGGGTGCCTCCGCCCGGAGCGCTGCGGGTCATGGTGAAGGTGCCGTTGGATTTGCCCTTGATGGAGACTTCGGCGCGCGCGCCGCCGTTGGTTGCGGGATCGATCGACAGCGAATTCACCAGCACCGGAGCGCCCTGCGGATTGTGCTCCCAGGTGCCGCCGCTGGCCTGCAGAATCTGGACGCCTTTGTAGATGAGCGAGGGCATGGAGCCGGAGTCCTTGGTGATGGTGGCTTTGACGATGCCGTTATCGAGGGTCCAGGACTTGCCGTTGTCGGTGACGGTGACGGGAGCGGCGGGCGATGCCTGGGCGCGGAGGAGCGACGGCGAGGCGGCGAGCGCGACGAGGGCGACGTGTACAAGGGCGGCGAGTCGAGAAAAGGATGTAGGCAGAAACATCTTCATTGGGGAAACTCCACTTGAAAGACGTGGCGGCCGAGCCCAAAGACGCATGACGGCCTGATAGTTCCCGCGAAATCATTCGACATTTCATTCGACATGGCGGTGCTGTTTCGATAGCCTTCTCAGCACTTGCTGTTTTGCTAGAGGTGACCGCATGGTGACTCGACCCAAAACCCCCGCCAAAAGCGCGAAGAAGACCACCAAATCCAAGACAACCCCGAACAAGGCTCCCAAGCACACTGCGAGCACGCCGTCGCAGCAACCGGTGCGGGGAACGCCTGCGGGTACGCCGGTGTTTGCGAATCCGCATCCTACGCCCGACCCGACGAAGTATACGGTGGCGCACGCCTCCGACACGGCGGCCTACAACGAGCTGGCGGCGCTGATCAAGGCGAACAAGTTTGTGCCGATCGCGTTTCCTCCGGTGGCAGGCGTGGCGGAGCCGGTGCTGAACCTTTCCGATGCGCTGGGGCCCTCGGGAGCGGCTACGATTGCGCAGATCGAGCAGGCCGGGCAGATCGTGTTTCACTGCGCCGGGGATACGGGAGCCACGCAGGGTCCGAAGACGGAGAACGAGGTAGTTGATAAGCTGCTGGCCGACTTTACGGGCGAGGCGGCGGGACAGGTGCCGCAGTTCTTCTACAACCTGGGCGACATCGTCTACAGCTTCGGCGAGCACAAGTATTACTTCGACCAGTTTTACGAAGCGTACCGCGACTATCCCGCGCCGATCTTTGCGATCCCGGGCAATCACGACGGGATAGTGCTGCCGCCGCCGGCGGGGACGGGAGTGCTGACGGATTCGCTGTCGGCGTTTCTGGCGAACTTCTGCGCGCCGAGCTTTGCGCACTCGCCCGATGCAGTGGGGATTTCGCGGACGACGATGATTCAGCCGGGCGTGTACTTTACGCTGGATGCGCCGATGGTGCGGATTCTGGGGATTTATTCGAACATGCTGGAAGATCCGGGCGTGATTTCGTCGACGCCTGATCCTACTACCGGCAAGCCGACGTTCCCGCAGATCAGCGATGTGCAACTGGCGTATCTGACGGCGGCGCTGACGCGGGTGAAGACGGACAAGTTTACGGGCGCGGTGATGATTGCGGTGCATCATCCGCCGTATACGTTTGGCAAGCACACGGGCTCGCTGACGATGCTGAAGGAGATTGACGCGATCTGCGCGGCGACGGGAGTGTGGCCGCATGCGATTCTGTCGGGGCACTCGCACAACTACCAGAGGTATACGCGCGCGCTGCCGGTGGGGAAGACGACGCGGCAGATTCCGTTCCTGGTGGTCGGGAACGGCGGGCATGGAGTTACGGCGCTGTCGACGGGCACGACGCTGCGCACGCCGGTGTCGATGCCGATCTTCGCGCAGCCCGAGGCGAATGACACGGTGACGTTTGAGAGCTACGACGACAAGAACTATGGGTATACGCGGATCCTGGTGGATGCCGCGCAGTTGCGGATTGAGTATCATCCGGCGTCGGATGGCACGACTACGAAGACTCCGGATGATGCGGTGACTGTGGATCTGGCGACGGGGACGATTACTACGTACACGCCGCCGGCGCCTGAGAAGTGTATTTGGCTTATCGTCGTGTGCGATTGCAGCAGCCGCACGAAGGCTGCTCCGGCCGTATCGAAAATTTAACGTTCGCCGCGTTGACATACTCACGCGCGGGTTGGTTATCTAACCCTATCTATCGGAACGCCGATCGCGAGTACTGCCGCAAACAAGGAGAATGCCAACTATGTTTACGCCAAAAGGAAAATTCGGCTGGTACGAACTGATGACCAGCGACACGGAAGCTGCCGGCAAGTTTTACTCCAGCGTTGTGGGCTGGACGCCCAAGCAGATGCCTGCAGACGGCGGCCCTGCCTACACGATATTCAACCTCGGCGAGGTAGGCATGGCTGGCATGTTGACCATGCCAGGTCATGTTGCGTGGATCGGATATATCGCGGTCGATGACGTGGACGCCCACGTTGAGAAGATCGTCGAAGCCGGCGGGAAGCTCTGGAGACCCGCGACCGACATTCCGGGAGTCCTTCGCTTCGCTGTGATGTCTGATCCGCAGGGCGCGGCTTTTGTGGTGTTCACGCCCAACCCGGCGATGCCTTCGCCGCAGCGGCCCGCGCCGCCGACTCCGGGCACGATCAGTTGGCATGAGCTTTACACTACGGACCTTGAAGCGGGGTTCGACTTCTATAACAAGCTCTTCGGCTGGACCAAGGTGACCGATATGGATATGGGTCCGATGGGCGTCTATCGCATCTTCGACGAGGGCGAACACAAACAGATGGGCGATGGCGGAATGATGACCAAGGGGCCGCAGATCCCGGTGTCGTGTTGGGGGTTCTACTTCAGCGTTGATTCCATCAAGGCGGCTGTGGGACGGGTTGAAGCGGGCGGCGGCAAGATCTTTTACGGCCCGGCCCCGGTCCCTGGCGGCGGTTGGATCATCAATGCCCAGGATCCGCAGGGAGCTATGTTCTCGCTGGTCAGCAGCGCGGAGTAAGGGAGTGCGGGGTGAACGCGCTACGGCACGATCACCCCGTTGCTTTCTACCTTCTGCATCACGGCCTGCTTGGTGGCGATGTCCACGTTTTCGCTCTTTATCTCCAGTCGAAGCCGATTGAACGCGCTCATATACACGTTTGCCACCCATACCAGGGCGAACCACGCGATGACGTATCCTCGCCAGCCGTCATAGAGCAAGGTGAACCGGGTAATTACCAGGAAGGCCGCCGTTACGTAATGCGAGAAGCAGTACTCGCAGGTGAACAGGTAGAAGAACTTTCGCATCCAAAGCGGCTTGCAGTTCTGCGACTTGTCTTTGCAGTACTCCCGCGGCTCGCGGAACACCTCTTCGTGCGTTACCGTCCAACTGACGCAGGCAATCGGCAGAGCAAGCAGAAGCAGAAACGCAAACTGATGCGACAACGCCATCTTTCCGCCTTTCCCCAGGACCTTGAACTTCGATCCTGTTCTTAGGATGCACATTGCGGGTTTACCATCAGAAGATGGACTGGAAGAGTCGCCGAATTACTGCCCTGCTCGAAGCCGCCCTCCTTGAGGACAAGGCTGCCAACGACATCACCACGGCGCTCACCGTCGATCCTGCGCTGCGCGCGACGGCTACGATCATTGCGAAGCAGCCGTGCGTGGTTGCGGGCGTTGGGTGCATTTCGGCGTTCCTGTCGCTGTTCGCGAAGATGTATGCGAAGCCTGTTGGCCGGTTTGAGGTGATCTCGCACCCGGAGATCTTCGATGGGGTGCATGTAAAGAAGGGGCAGGCGATTGCGGTGATTCGTGCGAATGCCGCGTCGATTCTGTCGACTGAGCGGGTGATCCTGAACCTGATGCAGCGCATGTCCGGCATCGCCACGCTGACGAATGAGTATGTCCGCGCGGTGGAGGCGGCGAAGTCGAAGACCAGGATTCTGGATACGCGGAAGACGATTCCCGGGTTGCGGGCGCTGGACAAATACGCGGTGTGTTGCGGCGGCGGGCTGAACCACCGGCTCGATCTGCAGGACGGCATTTTGATCAAGAACAACCACATTTCCCTGGGCGGGGGTTTGCCGGCGGTGTTGGAGCGGGCGCTGGCCGGACGCAAGCCGGGGCAGATTGTGCAGGTGGAGGCGCGAACTCCGGTTGAGCTGAAACAGGCGATTGATGGGCACGCGGACTCTATCCTGCTGGATAATATGACTCCGAAGGATGTGAAGAAGGCGGTTGCGCTGATCCGCAAAGCACTGCCGAAGGCGACCATTGAGGCGTCGGGCAATATGAGCCTAAAGACGGTTGGCCAGTACGCCAAGACCGGGGTTGATTTTATCTCTGTTGGGGCGCTGACGCACTCCGCTACGGCGGTTGATCTGAGCATGCGGATTACTGCCGACCTGCTGTAGTTTGGGCGGAAAGAAAGTAAACTGGTAGGTGGCTTCCGCCTCTGGAGTAAACGTTTCCTTCACATGCCTGATTCTTGCCCTCCCTTCGATTTGTCCGTTCTCGAACAAGCTGTTGCGAGTACCAATTTCGCCGGCCATCTACACCATCTTCCTACTGCTCCCTCGACCAACGATGTTGCGTTGAAAGCGGCGCTTGCGGGGAAACGCATTGGCGTCTGGATCGCCGACCAGCAGATTGCGGGCCGCGGCCGCGGATCGAATACGTGGCATTCGCCGGCGGGAGCTGGGCTTTACATGACGGCGCTGGTTGCGCCCGCGGTGCCCATGCAGTCGGCGCTCGCGTTGTCGCTGCGGGTTGCGGTGGCGGTGCAGACGGCGATCACGGAGACTACATCTTTCACGCGGCCTGACCAGATCGACATTCGCTGGCCTAACGACTTGATGCTGAACGGGAAGAAGTGCGGCGGAATTCTGATCGACACGGCTTCGAATCCGGGCATTGGGAAGAAGCCGGCAACGCTGCGCTACGCAGTCATCGGCATGGGGATCAATCTTAACCAGACCGCGTTTCCGCCCGAGCTGAATGCGATTGCTACTTCGCTGCGGCGGGAACAGGGAGCTACGGCGCAGCCACTTCGCCGCGAACCACTTGCTGCGGCCATCCTGCGCTGCCTCGATGAAGAAGTTCGCGCGCTTAGCTCGAACCTTGAGCCTCGAACCTTGAACCTGTCGTGTTTCAGCACGTGGATCAGCGGCAAGCGGGTGCGGGTGGAAGCCCGCGACGGCGTCGCCAGCTATACTGGCACGACGGCAGGACTTAACTCCCAGGGCTTCCTGCTGGTCGACGGCGATGACGGCGAGAGATACACCGTATTGTCGGGCGGTTTGCGGGAACCTGGCGCTTGAATCTGGCATTGTGAACCTATGCTCTTAGCGATTGACGTTGGCAACACTAACACGGTTCTAGCTCTCTACCGGCTGAGCGCTCCGGGCGATCCGGCCCCGGCGTCTCCGGTTGCCGATTGGCGGATTACTACGCATCGTGGCAGCCTGACGGTGGACGAAGTGGGCATCATCCTGCGCGATTTGTTCGCGCTGCGCGGCATCGATATGGGCCAGGTGACGGGAATTGCCATCTCGTCTGTGGTGCCGCCGCTGGACACCACGCTGCGGCGTGCGGCCGAGCTTTATTTCAAGATCAAGCCGCTGTTTGTTGAGCCGGGCGTGCGCACGGGCCTGCCGATTCTGACCGATAATCCTGCGGAGGTGGGTGCCGACCGGATTGTGAACTGCGTGGCGGCGCACGAGATCTTCAAGAAGGCCGCCGCGCCGCATCCTCCGGTCATCGTTGTCGATTTCGGGACGGCGACTACGTTTGACTGCATCTCTTCCAAGGGCGAATTTCTGGGCGGAGCGATTGCGCCGGGGCTGGGGATTTCGGCTGAAGCGCTGTTCTCGCGCGCCGCGCGGCTGCCACGCATCGACATTCGCAAGCCTGGCAAAGTGATTGGGACGGGTACGGTCGATAACCTGCAGATCGGGCTGTACTACGGCTACATTGGCCTGGTCGACGGGATTCTGGAGCGCATGATTGCCGAGCTGGGTCCGGAGACAAAGACGATCGCGACGGGAGGTTTGGCGCGGCTGATTGCAGGCGGGTCAAAGTACATTGCCGAGGTTGACGAGCTGCTTACGTTGACCGGGCTGCGGCTGATTTACGAGAGGAATCACGATCATCACGATCGGTCCCGCCATTCGAAGAGTCACCCTGGCAGCTAAATCGTCTGATTGGGCAGCCAAATCTTCTCATCTACGAATACGTCGGCTTACACTGTATTAACAGTGTCGGACAAGATCTCTCTCGGTCCGCAGGAAAAGCGTCGCCCAGAATAAGCTGCTTCATTTGATTCGAGGTGCATTGCTGTGCGAACTGGCTCTCCCCACGACGAGGCGCAGGAAACCAACGTCGAGACGCGGCCCGTCACCGCTCAAAGCGGCTCTATTTTCAGGGCTTTCCCTCGCGCCGGCAAGGGTGCGCTGCTGGGCACTGCGGCTTTGCTGATCAGCCTGTTGACGCCACCGCCGTATCGCTCTCCGTACCTGCTGGCTTATCCGGTCGTGATCCTGAGCGCGTGGGCGTGGGGTCTGCCGGCTTCGATTGCCTGCGCCATCGTCTCCGGCGGACTGATTGAATTCTTCATTTATCACACGGGCCGAATTCCTCCGGCGCCCATCCCACAGGGCTGGGGTTTTCGCACCTGTATCTACCTCGGCGGAGCCGTGCTGGTTGGTGTTCTCACCCGATCTGCTGCCCGCCAGCGGGAGCGGACGCGCACAGCTAACCTCAACCAGAGGCTTCGCATCGCCGAGGTGGAGGCAGCCGTAGCGACCCAGAAGGCGTATGCCACTGAACTTGCGCTGGAAAACGAAGTCCGCGCCAAGATGGCGCTCGACGGCGCGAACGTGGGGCTGTGGGAGTGGGACATTGTCGCCGGGAAATCCGTTTGGTCGAATGGATTTTATCGTCTGCACGGACTGGAGCCGGGCACGCCTATCACTGCCGAGACGCGCCGCAGGATTCTCCACCCGGAGGATTTCCAGCGGCTTGAATTGGCCGTGGAGGCGGCTGCAGAAGATCGCGGCAGCCTGCTTGAGGAGTACCGGGTGGTGCTTCCGGAGGGTGGAATCCGCTGGGTCGCCACGCATGGCACGGCGGTGGCGGGGCCGGACGGGAAGATTGTGAAGATATCCGGCTACGGCGGAGACGTGACCCGGCGCAAGCTGGCCGATCTTGCGCTGCTGCAGAACGAAAAGATGGCGGTGGCGGGGCGGTTGATCGCGACCGTCGCGCACGAGATCAATAATCCGCTGGATGCGGCGATGAACATCCTGTACCTCATCCGCAGCGGGGTGTCCGAAGACGAACAGGCCGAGCTTCTGGGAGAGGCGGAACTGCAGCTCGAACGCATCTCGCAGATCACGAGGCACACGCTGAATTTTTCGCGTGTGTCGATTCGCGCGGCGCTGTGCAAGCCGTCGACCCTGGTGGACGATACGCTGCGGTTGCTGGGACCAAAGCTCCGACTGGCGGGGATCAAGGTCGAGACCGAGGTTCGCGCCGACTCTGAGTTTTTCTGCGAGCGGCGCGAGATTCTGCAGATCCTCACCAACATCTTTAACAACGCCGTCGAAGCGACTAAAGGGCCGGGCCGTCTCCGGGTGCGCATCGCTGATTCCGTCGACTGGCGCCATCGCAAACACGCTGGCATGCGCATTACGATCGCGGATACTGGCGCGGGCATGTCGGCCGAAGTGCTCGCACGAGTTTCCGAGCCGTTCTTCACCACGAAGCAGGATACCGGGACCGGGTTGGGGATGTGGGTGGTTCGCGAACTGGTGCAGAAGCAGCATGGTGCGATTTCTATCCGGAGCAGCACGGCGGCAGAGCACCGGGGGACTGTGGTGTCGCTGTTTATTCCGTTTGCGCTGGATACGGTTGCTCCGGGAGCGGAAGGGGCGAAGGTGCAGAACCAGGCTGCGTTTTAGATGGGACCGCGTGAGTTTCATCGCGAGTAGGATTGAGAACTGGGAGGCACGGCGTGGCTCAGAAGTTTGCAATACACCCCGGGGAGATTCTGCTCACCGAGTTCATGGAACCGATGGGGCTGACTTCGTATCGCCTGGCAAAGGAGCTGGGCGTGCCGCTGCCGCGGGTGTATGACATTGTGAAGGGCAAGCGGGCGATCTCGGCGGATACCGCGCTGCGGCTCGGGGCTTTCTTTGGATTGCCGGCTCAGTTCTGGATGAATCTGCAGAATCAGTATGATCTGCGGACTGCGGAGGTTGAGGGGTTGGGGCAGATCAGGCCGTATAAGGCGGCTTAGGAAGCCACATCTCAGAAGCGGGATATTGGAGGAACCCGGCTAACGGGGAAGAATACTGATGGTGGTGAGCCATGTTTCGACCAGCCGCGGCCATTGCGTGGCTGGAAACTCTGTCGGGCGAAGGCCGAAGGCGTGACCGCCCTGTGCGTAAAGATGCATCTCCACCGGGACCCCGGCGTTCTTCAGAGCGACGTAATAAACCAGCGAGTCGTTGACGTTGTCTGAATTGTCATTCTCGTTCTGGAGGAGAAAGGTGGGCGGCGTCTGCGCAGTGATGTGGTCGCGGATGTCGGGATTGAGTTGAGACTTCTCCAGCTTCACGTCGCCGAAGGAGAGATGGCCGGGATAGAGGGCTATGGCGAAGTCCGGTCGGCAGCTTAGCTTGTCGGCCGCATCGATGGGCGCGTAGATGCGCTCAGCGTGGACGCTGGTGGCGGCGACGAGATGACCGCCGGCGGAGAAACCGAGCACGCCGATCTTGTGCGGGTCTATTTGCCAATCTGTCGCGTGGAGGCGGACCAGGCCTATGGTTCGCTGCGCATCTTCGAGCGCGATAGGCGATTCAGGATAGGCACCCCAGTACTTGCTCTTGTGCGGCGAGGGAACGCGGTACTTGAGCAGCACGCAGGTGATGCCTCGGCTTACTAGCCAGTCACAGGCCTCAGTGCCTTCGAGATCGATGGCGAGTATCTCGTAGCCTCCGCCGGGGAAGACGACCACCGCCGCGCCGGTGTTCTTCCCTTTCGGCGAATAGACAGTCATCGTGGGGCGCGCAACGTTGCTGATGGAGATGTACGGCTTGCCCGCGACCAGGTCTTCCTTGCCCGTTACCTCCATCGCCTCCGGCCCCGCGGCCGGACGGGCGTCGGGCGGTGTTCCGGGCCAGATCGGCACCTGAATGTGTCCGGCTGAGGGCTCCCATACGGGCGTCTGTGCACCGAGAAGGCTGGATGCAAGGACGATGCTGAGAACGGAGAGCGAAAATTTGTGCAGCGTCACGATGGCCTCGATCGGGAGATTGGGCTGGAGCGTTTGAGGCTAATCGTGAGCACTGTGGATGTCGAGTGGATCGCTGTGGTCGGGATTAACCTTCAGGGCAACCCCTGGCAGCCAGCGGTGCAGCTATTCGGGCGGTAGATTGTCGAGGGCGGCTTTGGTTTTGTCGTAGAGGGTGCGGGTTTCGGCGGTTTGTTTGCGCAGGCCTTCTACGATGTGGGCGGGGGCTTTGGCCGATGAATTTTTCGTCGGCGAGGCGGGCGTCGTTGGCGGTGAGGATCTTTTCGAATTTGGCGAGGTCTTTGGTGAGGCGCTCGCGTTCGGCGGGGACGTCGATCTGGCGTTCGTAGACTACGGCTACGTCGAAGGTGGAGGTGCTGCGGGCGTTGTTGCCGGTGAGCGGCTCGTTGGAGAACTCGATGGCAGAGACGCGGGCGAGGCGGCCGAGCATGTCGGCGTGTGCGCCGGTGAGGGCGAGGACGCGGGCTCCGGCGTGGAGCGCGATGGGCGTCGCTTCTTTCTCGGGCACGTTGAGGTCTTTGCGCAGGGCGCGGACGGTGGTGATGAGTTCCTGCATGGTCTCCATCGCGGCGATGGTCGATCTGGCTCGGAGGGGAAGTCGGAGGCCTGCGGGTAGCGGGTGAGGGCGATGGATTTGGCGGGCGGTGCGCCGTTGTAGAGGGCGTGCCAGATCTCTTCGGTGAGGAAGGGCATGAAGGGCGAGAGCAGGCGCAGCGCGGCCTCGAAGACGCTGAGCAGCGAGGCGAGCGTGATGGCGGTGTCGTCGTTGACGGGGATGTCGAAGACGAGGCGGAGCTTGACGAGTTCGAGGTACCAGTCGCAGAACTCGCCCCAGAAGAATTGGTAGATGGCGTTGGCGGCTTCGTCGAAGCGGTAGTCGGCGAGGGCGCGTGCGACTTCGGCGGAGACGATGCTGAGGCGGGCGAAGATCCAGCGGGTTTCGAGTGGGGTGTGGTCGGGGAGTTCGGTGGCAGACCCACCCGAGCGAAGCTCGGATGGGGCACCCGGATTGGTGGGTGTACCCGGCGTGGTGGCTAGCGAGACTTTGTAGCCGGCTTCGCGGGCGCGGTCGAGGTTCATGAAGAGGAAGCGCGCGGCGTTCCAGATCTTGTTGGCGAAGGCGCGGTAGCCTTCGGTGCGGGCTTCGTTGAAGGCGATGTCGGTGCCGGGCGAGGCCTGCGAGGCGAGCGTGAAGCGGACGGCGTCGGTGCCGTATTTGGTGATGATCTCGATGGGGTCGACGACGTTGCCCTTGGTCTTGGACATCTTCTCGCGGTTGGCGTCGCGGACGAGGGCGTGGATGTAGACGTCTTTGAAGGGGACGGCGTCGGCGAGCGTGCGCGGGCTGCCGTCGGGCATGGGGACGTCGAGCATGAAGTGGCGCCGAGCATGATCATGCGGGCGACCCAGAAGAAGAGGATGTCGAAGCCGGTGACGAGGAGGGGGGTGGGATAGAAGGCGGCGAGGTCAGGGGTGAGTTGCAGGTTGTCAGTTGCAGGTTGAAAACCTTGCTTTTCCTGAGAACCTGCAACCTGCAACCTAAACTCTCTCCGGGCCAGCCGAAGACGGTGAAGGGGAGCAGGCCGGAGGAGAACCAGGTGTCGAGGACGTCGGTGGACTGGGTGATGTGGGTGGAGCCGCAGGTGGCGCAGGCGGTGGGTGTTCCGCGGGAGACGGTGATTCCGTGGCAGGCGGCGCAGTGCCAGGCGGGGATGCGGTGGCCCCACCAGAGCTGGCGGGAGATGCACCAGTCGTGGATGTTGTTCATCCACTCCATGTAGGTCTTGGAGTACATGTCGGGGGTGAACTTGATGTGGCCTTCGGAGACGGCGTCGATGGCGGTCTGGGCGATGGATTTTCGTTCGACCCCACTCATGTCGCTTTGCGCCGTGAATGGGGCACCCAAATTTGTGGCAGTCGGCGCTTTGTTGACGGCGAGGAACCACTGCAGCGAGAGGCGCGGCTCGATGACGGCGCCGGTGCGCTGGGAGAGGGCGATGGCGAGGGAGTGGTCCTTGATGTCGACCAGCAGGCCGGCGGCTTCGAGGTCGGCGACGATGCGGGTCGCGGGCTTCGAAGCGATCGAGGCCGTGGTAGGGCGAGCCGGGGAGATCGATGTGCGCGGTCTCGTCCATGATGACGGGCGAGGGCAGGTTGTGGCGCTGGCCGATGGCGAAGTCGTTGGGGTCGTGCGCGGGCGTGACCTTGACGGCGCCGGTGCCGAACTCGGGCTGGGCCCAGTCGTCGGCGAGGATGGGGATTTCGCGTGCTGGTTTTCCAAAGACGCCGGTGAGTGGGAGAGTGACCAGTTTGCCGATGAATTCCGTGTAGCGCGCGTCGTTGGGATTGACGGCTACGGCGACGTCGCCGAGCATGGTTTCGGGGCGCGTGGTGGCGATGACGATGGAGCCGGTGCCGTCGGCGAAGGGATAGCGGATGTGGTAGAGCTTGCCGAGGCGGTCTTCGTGCGTGACTTCGAGGTCGGAGACGGCGGTTTGCTGGATGGGGTCCCAGTTGACGATGTAGGCGCCGCGGTAGATGAGGCCCTGCTCGTAGAGGCGGACGAAGGCTTCCTTGACGGCGACGTTGAGGCTGTCGTCCATGGTGAAGAACTCGCGGGACCAGTCGACGGAGGCGCCGAGGCGGCGCATCTGGTCGGTGATGGCTGAGCCGTACTGGCGCTTCCAGGCCCAGACTTTTTCGATGAACTCTTCGCGGGTGAAGTCGGTGCGCTTTTTGCCTTCGGCGGCGAGCTGGCGCTCGACCATCATCTGCGTGGCGATGCCGGCGTGGTCGGTGCCGGGGACCCAGAGGGCGGTTTCGCCGAACATGCGGTGCCAGCGGATGAGGATGTCGATCTCGGTCTGATTGAGCATGTGGCCCATGTGCAGGCGGCCGGTGACGTTGGGCGGCGGGAGGAGGAGCGAAAAAGTTTTGTTATTCCCACGATCGCTTTGCGAGCGTGGGGCACCCGGTTCCGTGGTGGGTGTGGGGACGTCGAAGAGGCGCTCGCGGACCCAGTAGTCGGCCCAGCGCTGCTCGATGGTGGAGGGGTCGTAGGCCTTGGGAAGGTTGTTGTCGGCTGGCTGTGCGGGTATCTCGGCGGGCTGGGTGGACTTTTCTTCGCTCATGATGTGTAGCCTTTAAGGGTAGCACTGAGCGAGTTGGCGGAATTACCCGTTCTTGTCGGCCAGCTTCCTGGTCGATCTGGCGCGGCGGGCAACTTTTCTGGCTGCCAGATTTGTTTCCATCTTCTGGCGGAGAGCTGTCGACTTGTCGAATATGTGGCTTATGCCGTGGTCCGCGTGGGCGACGGCGGAGGTTGCCTGTTTGTGGGCGAACTGGGCGGCGGTGGCTATGTGGCCGGCGGTGGCGGAGACGCCTTGCATCCCCAGGCGCATGGCCTGCTCGCCTATTTTTGCGAGACTTTCCTGAGTCTCCGCTGCACCGGGAATTTGCTGCGAATGGAGATATAGCTGGTTGATAAAGTCGACGGTGGCGATGAACTTTGCCCGGGCGTAGTCAGGGAATGGCTTGCCCGTGAACTGCTGGTAAGACTGAATGGCGTGCTCGCCGGAGAAGATGTCGGGAGCAATCTCCTGCCAGCTTTGTTCGAGCCAGGTATCGTCGGTCAGCAATTCCGGCTTCAGGGCGCAGTGGATGGCAAACTGGCCGATTCCGTAGGTCTCGAAGAGTTGGAGGGCTACACCCAGGAAAGGTATAAAAGTTCCCCCGACCAGGAAGAGGGTCTTTTGACGGTAGAACCAGTAGATCCTGTTCGAGGAAGCCTTGCTGTAACAGCCCATGATCTTCAGGACTTTGGATATAAGAGCCGATTCGACCGCGGATGATGCCAGTCCACCGACGAAAGGCGCAAACCAGAGACCCATGCAACCGAACATGGCGGCGCCGACAAAGCGCTGGGCCTTGCGGATTTCGGTTGCGCTGGCGGGCGTTGAGGTTAGGGCGAGCTGGAATTGGGATGGAGGGTCGGTCATCTTATGCTGGCGCCTCATGGAGATCATATCGCTCCTCGGCGCGGATCATTGTTGCAAGCGCACGCAAGGCCGGGGAACCTTTGGAGCGGGTTCGGCGTATCTTGTGGGAAGCACTGGACGGAGGCGGGGATGACGAGGAATTCGGTTGTGCTGTTTGCGGGCGCGGCGGCGCTGGCGGGGCTGCTCGCCGGATGCCGCGTGGAGAAGACAACCAACGGCGACAGCAAGGACGTCAATATTGCGACGCCGTTTGGCGGAATGAATGTGAAGACCAACGACAAGGATGTGCTGGGGAGCATTGGACTGCCGGCGTATCCGGGGGCGGTGGCGGTTACAGAGGACAAGGGAAACGACCACGCCCACTCGGCGGATGTGGATATGAGCTTTGGCGGGTTCAAGCTGCGGGTAAAGACGGCGGACTACCGCACGGATGATTCGACGGACAAGGTAGAGGCGTTCTACCGCAATGGCCTGAAGATGTTTGGCGATGTAATCACGTGCCAGGACAATCAGCCAGTGGGTTCTCCTGCGAAGACGGCGGAGGGGTTGACCTGCAGCAACACGAAGAATGGCCACGTGGTGGTCGAGAGCCCGAGCAGCCACAAGATTGAGTTGAAGGCCGGATCGGAACAGCATCAGCATATTGTGACCATCGATCCGGATGGCGGCGGGACGAAGTTTGGGCTGGTGGTGCTGGATCTGCCGGGGAAGATTACGTACGACAGCGACGACGATAGCGACAACAACGATCATCGGCAGTAGGTGGTCCGAAAAGCAGATTCCTCCGCTGCGCTACGGAATGACAAAAGTGGCAGCGCGGCGGTCCGAAAGGCAAATACGGAGATTCTGACTCTGCGAGTCAATGCCTGAATGACGACGCGTGGGGGTGGTCGGAATGACGACGCGTGGGGTTAGTCGGAATGACGAGGCGTAGGGCGGTCCCTGTTGGGTAGGACGGGCTGCTTGCCGCGGGGTAGGGCGTAGGGTAGCCTTCGTAGATGCAAGAGTTCTGTCATCGATGCGGAGGCGAGTTGCCGCAGGGAAGCGGCGAGTCGCCCTTCTGCCCGCATTGCGGTACGCCGCAGTTGTTTCTCGCGTTGGAAAACCAATCGGTGGAGACGGGTGGCGAGCCGGGGATTGGGCCGGACGGCGCGGCGAGCACCGGCCGGATGCCACCTCCGCGTCCGCAGCAGGTGGAGTGGAAGACGGCGATCCGGTGCGCTGCGCTGGTGGCGTGTATTGGGTCGGCGCTGACCCTGGGGGCGCTGCGCGTGGACTTCCTGGCGTCGATAAGCCTGATGTGGATGGTCTTCGCGTCGCTGATCGCGCTGGGGCTGTACCAGAGGAAGAGCCCGGCATCTCGCATGGATGGGCGCGTAGGCGCGCGCATCGGGATTCTGGTGGGGTTGTTTCTGGCGATAGGAATGGTGATATCGGTTGCGGGCTGGGGGCTGGTGGCGCGCTTCGGATTACACGCCATGGGAACGTTCGACGCGCAGGTGTCGGCGCAACTGGCGGAAAGCCTGAAGCAGGCGCAGCAGATGCTGGCGGCGCGGTCGATGCCGGTGGCGCCCGAGGTTGTGGTTATGGAGAAGGCGCCGGAGTTTCGCGCGTGGTATGCGCTGTTCGAGTGCGGGTTTGTGGCGGTGGTGCTGATGACGCTGTCGATGGTGGGCGGGGCGATCGGCGGGATGCTGCGCACGCGGCGGGGCCCGGTGGCGTGAGGGTTTTGGAAGCGACCGCGAGCGCAGGCTGGGTTACGGCCGCGTGCCGAGATTGCTGGACCCGTCGGATGTTGGCGTGGCGGGTAGTCCGGCGCAGATCGGCGTAATCACGGGCGTGGCGGTGCCGATCACTTCGGTCACGGTGTTATTGGTGCCATTGTCGGCGAACCACACGTCGCCCGAGCCGTCGACAGCAATGACGTTCGTTGCATTCTGCTGGAATTGATTCAGGCTGGCATAGCCGTAGCCGTTGGCTCCAGAGAGAATTGTCCCCGAACTGGAAAGCTCGATGATGTTGACCGCGGTAAGGGTGGGGTAGCTGCCGATGTAATTCGCGACCCAGACGTTGTTCGAGCCATCGATAGAGGCGTTCGTCGGAATCGCCATGCTGCCGCCTGAATAGCCGCTGCTTCCGGACAGGAGGCTACCGCTATGAGAGAGCTTGGCCACGCCGGAGCCGGTTGGCACCCACAGGTTGCCGAGGCCGTCCACGGTGATCGTGAGAGTCGAGCTGAGTCCTCCGCTGGGAAGCCCGCTTGCTCCAGAGACAGGAGAGCCCAGATTGGTGAATTCACTCACCGCGGTGTGGTTTGCCAGCCAGACGTTTCCCGACCCGTCGATGGCGACGGCTCCCGGTCCATCCAGGCCGCCGCCGGTAAACGGCGAGCTGCCTGCAGCCGTACCAGAACTGGTCAGCTTGGTTACGCTGCTGTTGTCGCCATTGGGGACCCACACATCTCCGGTTGCGTCGATGGCGATCCCATAGGGGCCCATCAGGCCGCCCGCAGTATACCCGTTGATGGTTGGGCTGGAGCCGCTGGAGATCCGGGTAACTTCGCCGCTTGAGGTAGAGTTTGGATCGTCGGCGATCCACGCATTGCCGGAGTTGTCGATCGCAATGGCTATGGGCTGAAAGAGGCCTCCGCCTGTGTATCCGCCAGCGGGAGAAAGTACCGCACCGAGAGGGGATAGCTGCGTGACGGTGTTGCCCGTGTAGTTGGTGATCCATGCGTTTCCAGCGCGATCGATGGCGATGCCATTGGGACTACTGAGACCTCCGCCCGAATATGTAATCGAGAGCGTAAAGTCATTTGGCTGGCTGATGAGCGCCGGTCCGAAGGGCGGTGTCGGAAGCGACAGCGCGTACAGCGCTGCGATATTCACTGCTGGATTGTGCGCCATGTAGATTGCGGCGCCTGCTGTGTCGGTGGCTGCTGTACCCGTGCTTCCGCCCGACAGCTCATCGGAGAACAGCGTCGAACAGGCACTCGAATTCGGCCCGGTCGAGTTCACGCACGCCGCGATGATGTTGGCCAGTGTATTTATCGTTGCTTGTGGCACCGATCCATTGCCCGCGGCGGTTGTTGTCAGCGAGTTACCGTTGACGATTCCAGCAAGGCTCGCCGCATTTGCGAAGGCGTTGGAAATGCCTGTAAGCGCCAGCGCGGTCCCGGAGCTGGACACGTGCGTCGGGTCGGTCGCGAAGCCCGCAAACGAGTATGCTGCGGCGATCGTCGTGACCTCGTTGATCACGATATTCGGGTCCTCGGCGGCGAACGCGGAGCTTCCGCCGGGGCAATTCCCCAGCACTTCCAGCAGGCCCGCAGCGGAGTTTGTCCCGGATCCGGGGTTGCCGCCGACGGAGTATAGGTAGACCTGCTGGCCCATGGCGCAGCTATAAACGCCCGTGATGGTGAACAGGCCGGATGAGTCGGTGGTCACATAGTAGTCTCCATTGGTGGGGCCACCGCTGGAGTCGAGTGTAGTGCCCGTGCCGCTGGTGAGCAGTGAGATGGAGGAATTGTTCGTGGAGGCTGCAATCCCCGCGCCTCCGTAGCCGGTCGTGTTCGCGGCAAACAGATAAACATGGGCGCCCGCAATGACTTGCTGCCCGCCGATTACCTTGCCTTGGATGGCGGTGCCCGCATCCGGGGTGGGGGCGCCGGTAGGACCCAATCCGCAGCCGGCCAGGAGTCCGGCTAGCAGTCCGGCGAACAAGAGCGATACAGGATAGGCAGATAGACGCATGGAGCCTCCATCAATCGCAGGGGATAGATAGGCCCTCAAATCCTCGCTTATCTTGACGTTGAAAGAATCCTGCGCCGGCTGTGTGTTGTCAAGGGCTAATCAATGCGTTTGACAGCCGACACTGGGGCGAGGCAAAAACATGAGAAGAATGATCGCGCTCGGATTTGGCAGGAAACAAGCGTGATTTCCGTCACAGCATTCGGTCCTGGGGTGGCGTAGCCTAACGTTCCGGGGTGACTCCCATGGTCGATCGATGCCTTAATCCGCATTGCCGCATGGAGTTCAAAGTCCTCAGTTCGGGCGACCTCTATGCTCACGAACGCCGCTTTGCAGAGACGGAGTTCTACTGGCTCTGTTCGAACTGCGCGGCGCGTTACGACATGTATCTCGACCGGGCTGGCCGAGTTTCGATGAGACGGCGCAATGCAATTCGCCAGGGCTGGCCGGAGTATGCGGGCACTCTGCGCCTGGTTACGCGTTCTACGCGATCCATGCCCAGGCTGCAGACGACTCCATCCGGCGAACGCGCGACGTCATTTGACGAGCGCAGCGATACGTATTATTCGGGCTCACGCTTTCAGGCCACGATTCATCACTGACCTGTACCAGGCGGCGCTGTAGACACGCATAGCGCCGCTGCCAGGCACACATCAGGAGGAGCAAATGTCCCACCATGCTGCTTTCTCTACTCGAGTTCGAGATAAAGGCATCTTCAGAGTTTCCGGCCGCGACGAGGGTCAACCGGCGACGATGCACGGCAGGGCTGAGGAACAGATGCCCGCGAAGAATAAGGGGTATCTGCACGACTCGGCGTTTCTGGCGGACCGGGGCTGTCTGGGCGCGGCGAACCTGCCAAGACATCCGGCGCCGGCACATCAACACTGATGGGGCACGAAGCTGATGGCGCACGACGCTGAGAGCCGACGACATCAAGGGCTTTAGACACTGAGGGCGCGCACGACGCGGACCGGCGGAATCGGCTGGTCCGCGTCGCGAGGCGGGTAGATCGGTTTCGCATCTTCGTCGCGAAATACGTGGACGGCTGCCGCTGCATGATTCTGCAAAACAGAGCGACGAGCTGCGCAGATTGCTCTGCACAACTCGTCGCCACTTTGCATTTGACGCAGAATCTAGATGCTGTCCTGGGGACGGAAGTTCACTACGCCACGCTTCCAGAGAAGGCCGAGTCCCATCATTCCGGCAAGCATGAACGTCCACGCCGGGGGTTCTGGTGTCGAGGGAGGAGGCGCCTGGGACTGCTGCACGACGGAGACATCGTCGAGCAGGAACTCGCCGAGACCGTTGCCGAAGGTAAGGCTGAGCACGGAGGATGACGAGGTTGCGTCGATGTTGAAGGTGTACTCGGTGTAGCCCTCAACGGCGACGTCGGACAGGTTGGTGAGTGAGGTTCCGCCGAAGGAAGCAATCAATTCGTTTCCGTACTCGGGGGAAGATGACGTGTCCTGAGCTGCGTAGAAGGTGACTGTGTACAGATCCGATGCCGTGGTGGCAATGGTCTGGGTCAGGGTGGTGGCGTTCGAGGTGAGATCGGCAAAATACGCCTGATACGACCCGTCGAGCGGACTGATGCTGTCGATCGGGTCAGTGCCCTCGACGCCGTACAGGTTACCCAGTTGGCCCGGCACGTCGTTGCCGGAAAGGGTCCATCCGGAGAAGCTTCCGGACTCGAAGCCGCAATTGCTGACCAGATTTCCGGCCAGGGTTACGCAGTTCGTACTCGCCTTAGACTGGGTTACACCGAAAAACAGGCAAAAAGCGATGCAAGAAAAGCCAATAAACTTCTTCATTTGTTTCCCCCTTGTTTTCTTAAGAGCAAGTCGGTACGCAACTGCGTTCGGTGGTGCAGGAGACTAAGGCACGGGCCAGTTCATCACGAGGTTGTAGGCGTTTACAGAGCCGATGCCGGTCGGGAAGTCATAGCCAACGTTGGTGAGATATGCGGGCTGACTGACGGTGTTGGAGGTGGAGAGGATCCCGATGGTGTCGGTCCCGGTCTTGAAGCAGTTGGTGAAGACACCTCCACTGGCTCTGCACGCGGAGTCGTTGTCGCCCTGGGTGATGTCGTAGAAGATGCAGGAGGTACTGGTCTTATTCACGGTAGTTGAGTTGCAGGTGCTGCTGCCGCTCGCCCCAAACTCGGTCTTGGCGAGAGAGTAGTAGACGGGGTTTGGATTTCCCCATCGGCTACCCGTCTTCTGATTCACCAGCGCCTGGATTGCTGCCATGATCGGCGATGAAACCGAAGTTCCACCGAAACCGGGCCATGTGCTGGGGACTCCAGTACAAGTGCCACCTCCACCGACGACGGTATCCGGGTTCGACCAGCAGGTGACATAGTAAGCATCCCAGAAGCCGTTGGATGCGAACAGCGAGACATCAGGAATATCGCGAACGCCGTCCGACGGATTGCCAAACAGCCCGGCCTGATAACTCGGCTTGGCGTATCCGGCGCAGGTTCCGCTGACCCTGCCTGAAGACGACGGGACGCCCGTGGCGCAGCCGCTGGGGCCGCCACTGCCGCCGACTGAATTTCGGAGGCCGTCGGAATTGGCGGTACTTGTATTGCAGAAGGCCAGCGGATCGGAGGGAGTTCCGAGGAACGGAGCCAGGTAGGCGGCAAGAAGTCCACCGGCGCAGGAGTTGTTCCAGGGAATCTCCTGGATGTAAGACAGCGCGGAGGAGTAAGTGTTGCTGTTGGTCGCGCTCCAGTAGGTTGCCGGGTTGACGCTATCGGCCGTGTAGCCGAAGTCGGTGCCGCCGACGGAGACGTTATATGGCGTTGAGGTGAAGCCGCTTACTGTGATGCCATGGGTGCCGGTGTTGCCGTTGTCCGAGCTGGCGGCATCTTCGTCACCGGAGGAGACGAAGATGGAGACGCCCTCAGTGACCGCCTGCTGATAGGCATTGTTGTAAGCCAGGTTGGCCGCGGCTCCGTTGAGTGGCTCGGATTCGCCATAGCTGATGCTGACCACCGAAGGCAGGCTGCCTGCCGGCCCGTTAAGCGTGTTCAGAAGGGCGATCAATCCACCAAAGGTGGTGTTGGTGTCCTCGCAGGCGGCGAGGACGATCGCCGCGTTCGGCGCGGCCGCGGTGGCCCACTCCACATCGATGGCGGCTTCGCCGTCGTCGCCGTAGCCGGGATCGCTGGACGATCCCTGGAAGCCGGGATTGGTGCAGGTGATCGCGCCGGTTGGGCTGACCTGCGACAACGTTCCATAGGGATACGGCCTGGCCAGGCCAAAGGTTTTGCGGAAGACGGTCCAGTCCCCGGTCGAATACAGGTAGGTGTCCTCGACCACCATGATCGACTGGCCCCTGCCGGTGTAGCCTGCGGCGAAGACCGGGTTTAGGTTGTAGATGGTGGCAATGTCGCCGGCGGCGAGCGCATGGAACGTGCCGTTGGAATTGGTGTAGGTGTACAGCGGGTTTTTCTTGGCGATCGACTGGGTGTGTGGGCGGAAGTTGTGCAGGGAGACAATTCCGGCGACCGCTGGCGCCAGCGCGGCGGGAATCTGAGGATCGCTCATGTTCGCGAAGTGATCCGCGCCGTTGACTGAAAGATTATGAATCTCGGTGCGGAACGCACTATGCACCTGACCGGCGGTCCCGCTGAAGTCGATGACCAAGCCGGTGGGTGCTACTCCGTTGACGGTAAACCCACGCTGTGCCAGCCATGCCGTCACGGCGTCAACGTCCGCGCCTGCGACGCCAAAGTTCGTGGCGAACTGTGCCGGTGTGAGCCACTTGTGGTAGTTCGGCGATTGCGGATCGCTCAATTCAGAGACGTACTGAGCCAGCTCCGCCTCCGAATCGGGGGATCTCTTCAACAGCAGTTGCATGTGAGCCAGCGCGAAATCATCGGAGACTGCACCACGATCGTTCGCAGCGTTGGCTTCTGGGCGGGTGTTGCCCCGCAGGGAGACGAGCCTGCTTTCGTCAATCCCAGTGCGGATGGAAGGGGTTCTGCCAGAGAGTTGAGCATTGGCTGGGGTGATTGAAGCCAAAAGGCCAAAAACGGCCAGGAGTGTTCCTAAGCTGATCAGTCGTTTCATTTGAACCTTCCCATCTGAGATGACGAACAGACGAACATGGCCCAAAGCAACATCGATCGAGATGAATCCCTAAATCGGCGGCAAAGTTTGAAGACTCTATCAGTCGGTGGGCTTGGTTTGCAAATATTTTTCGGACTTTTTTTTGGCGCATGTTACTAAAACTCCGAATCGCAAATTCGACGACAATGAGCCTGGTTGGCGGCGGAGCGGCGGAAGCTTTTCCAGCTGAGACCGCAGAAAGTGCCTTCGCCGCACAAAACCACCATAAACGCCGGGTTTCATGGTGATTCAGGGATCTATCGCACCGCCTTGAGCGGGCAATTTTTGAACGTTCGACGGCATGTTTACGAGGCGGATATAGCGAGAATTACCGAGATTACGAAAGTTACCGTTGGAGGGAAGCGCGCGATGGAGCCGGGGCCGTTCGGGGCGTGTTTTGCCGCGCAGGATCCGCGGGTGCCTAAGGGAACCGCGGTGCTGCTATCATCAGCAACGATGGAGCGGCGGGAGCAAAAGACCGCGCCAGAATGACGGCGACGACGATATGAGCGATACGACTGAAGTGACTGCGGATGCGGGCGAGATGAAGCCGAAGCTGCGCGAGAAGGGCCGGCTGATGTCGGCGTCGGAGATTGAGCGCACGCTGGTGCGGCTGGCGCACGAGATTGTCGAGAAGCAACGATGGCGCGGAGAACCTGGGGCTGGTCGGCATCAAGCGGCGCGGCGTTCCGCTGGCCGAGCGGCTGGCGAAGCTGATTGAGAAGATCGAGAAGCGGCCGGTGGATACGGGCGTGCTGGACATCAGCTTTTATCGCGACGACCTTTCGACGGCGGGTCCGCGGCCGGTGGTGAAGCCGGGCGATCTGGGGTTCGATGTGACCGGGCGCGACATCATCCTGATGGACGACGTGCTGTATACGGGGCGCACGATTCGGGCGGCGCTGGATGCGCTGTTCAGCCATGGGCGGCCGAAGAGCGTGCAGCTGCTGGTGCTGATCGATCGCGGGCATCGCGAGTTGCCGATCCAGGCGACGTTTACGGGACGGACGGTGCCGACCTCGCGGCGCGAGATTATCGAAGTGAAGTTGAACGAAGTTGACGGGCAGGAGCAGGTGCTGCTGGTCGAGCTGGTGGACTGAGGCAAAAAGTGACTGAGCCGGCAAAGAGGGTTGCGACGACGGAAGCCGCGCCGGCGTATTTTGCTGCGCCGGAATATGCGGCTGGATCGCTGCTGACGGTGGAGCATCTGTCGGTCGCGGAGGTGGCGGAGATTCTGGCGACGACCTCGCGGCTGGAGGAGATGGCTGCGTCGGAACGCGCGCGGGTGCTGCTGGGGCGGACGATTGCGCTGCTGTTCTACGAGTCGAGCACACGGACCAGGACGAGCTTTGAGCTGGCGGCGAAGTCGCTGGGGGCGACGACTACGCTGGTGAGCGACAAGTCTTCGTCGATTGAAAAGGGCGAGAGCCTGAAGGATACGGGGCTGACGCTGCGGGCGCTGGGCGCGGAGGCAATTGTGCTGCGGCACCTGGCTTCGGGCGCGCCGTTTCTGCTGGCGAAGGTGACTGGGCTGCCGGTGCTGAACGCGGGCGATGGCATGCATCAGCATCCTTCGCAGGCGCTGCTGGATCTGCGGACGATACTGCTGCGGCTGGGGCTGGATGCGGCGACGGCTGCATGCGAAGACGCTGGACGGCGTGACGGTGGTGATTACGGGCGACATTCTGCACAGCCGCGTGGCGCGGTCGAACGCGATGCTGCTGCCGCGGCTGGGCGCGAGGGTGATGCTGTGCGGGCCGGAGGAGTTGTTGCCGGAGGATGCGCTGGGGCTTGGGCGATGGCATTGAGATTGAGCGGGACTTCGATGCGGCGCTCGAAGCGGGCGCAGGTGGTGATGATGCTGCGGATTCAGAAGGAGCGGCTGGCGGGCTTCGAGCTGGATCTGGGCGAGTACATTGCACGGTACCAGTTGAGCGAGGAGCGGCTGGCGGCAACTTGCGCCGAAGCGTTGGTGATGCATCCGGGGCCGATGATTCGGGGGCTGGAGATTACGGGCGAGGTGGCGGATGCGCCGCAGTCGGCGATTGAGGAGCAGGTGGCGCAGGGGCTGGCGGTGCGCAGGGCGGTGCTGGTGCGGGCGCTTGGGGTGCGGCGCATTGAGCTGACCTGTCTGATTCGCGGATGGGCATGCTGGTCGATCCGGCGAGCGGAGTCGACGGCCTGCGCGATGTGTTGGTGCGTATGGGCAAGATCGCAGCGGTGGAGGCGGCGGGCGCGTTTGCGGCAGTGCAGGTTGCGGAGCGTGATTGAGGCGGCTGGATGCATTGTTGCTCCGGGGTTGATGGATATCCATGTGCATCTGCGCGAGCCGGGGCAGACGTACAAGGAGACGATTGCGACGGGCACGGCGGCGGCGGCGGCGGGCGGATTCACGACCGTGGTGGCGATGCCGAATACGATTCCGGTGAACGATTCGGTTGCAGAGTTGAAGTGGATGCTGGCGCCGCGAACGCGGGGCTCGCGTGCAAGCTGCTGGCGATGCCGGCGGCGACGTTTGGCAGCATGGGCGGGGAGATTACGGACTTTCACGCGCTGGTGCGGGCGGGTGCGGTTGGGTTTACCGATGACGGCAAGCCGGTGCTGGAAGACGACGTGATGCGGGCGGCGCTGGTGGCTGCGGCGGGGCTGGGCGTGCCGATGTCGCAGCATGCGGAGGACACGCGGCATGACCGGCGGATGCAGCATGAACGCGGGGCGCGTGGCGTTCCGGCTGGGGCTGCGCGGGATGCCGGTGGAGGCGGAGTCGCGGATTGTGGAGCGCGACATTCGGTCTGCTGCGCGAGATCGAGCGCGTCGACCGGGTGCGGCCGCATCTGCATGTGCAGCATGTGTCGACGGCCAAGGCGCTGCATGCGATTCGCGAGGCGAAGAAGCAGGGACTGCATGTGACGTGCGAGGCTGCGCCGCACCACTTTACGCTGACGGACGAGGCGATTGGCGATTACAACACCAATGCGAAGATGAATCCTCCGCTGCGGGTTGAGGCGGATCGGCAGGCGGTGCATCGCCGCGCTGCTGGATGGGACGGTCGATTGCATTGCGACCGATCATGCTCCGCATGCTTCGCATGAGAAGGAAGTGGAGTTCGAGCGGGCGCCGAATGGGATTACGGGGCTGGAGACGGCGCTGGGGCTGGCGCTGCGGGTGTTGCATCGCGAGCATGGCATGCCGCTGACGCGAGTGATGGCGCTGATGGCTGAGCATCCAGCCAAGGTGATTGAGCTGAAGGATCGCGGGACTCTGCGGGTGGGAAGTGCGGCGGATGTAGTGGTGTTCGACGCGGGTGCGGAGTGGAGTTTTGCGGCGAAAGATTCGCGGTCGAAGTCGAAGAATACTCCGTTCGACGGTGCGGCGATGCTGGGGCGCGTGCTGGTCACGGTGTGCGACGGACGGGTCGTCTACCGGGTCTGATGTGGGCCGGATCTTGCGGACGGTTGTGGCGGGGAGATAGAGCGGGCTGGCGGAGTTTAAGGAAATTTGGGAGCCGCCCGGCTGCCTGTTGCGGCTGCACGAACGACTCCCGATTAACTGCGTGATTGATGGAGGTTTGGCCTCGATTGGGTGCGAAGTCGAGGGTTAGACCTTGAGACGGCGACGAATCATTCCGGACAAGCCGGCGAGACCGGAACCAACCATCAGGAAGGTGCTTGGTTCGGGAGCTGTACCACCGCCGCTGGGCTGACCAGGTACGGAATTGCCCAGGGTGACATCGCTGAAGGCGATGTAGTTTGCGGTACCGGAGAAGAGAACCGACTCAGCGACGCCGGAGAAATTGACGCCGATGGAAGTCCAGCAACTATAGTCCAGAGTTCCGCAGTAGCCGCCGTTGGTTGTGAGGTTGAGGTCTGCCAAGTCGGTTCCGGTTCCATCGAGGCCAGAGAACACCTGGACAGATCCAGAGTATCCGGGGGCGGCGTAGTAGAAGGAGAAGCCGGTGGTGAAGCCAGCCGCGACGTCCATGATGTCGCCAGGGCCGGACAGGAAGATCATGCTTCCCGTGGATCCAAGCGGCTCATCGGACACGTTGCTAAAGGAACCGTTCGGCAGCGCCAGAGCGTCACTGCCAAAGACGACGCCATAATTGGGCCCCGGACCTGAGCCGAGGGAGCCAGTTCCACCGTCGTAGTAATTGAGGATTTCCTCATCAGGTGCCTGAAATCCGCTGAAGGTTAAACCTGCGCTTTAGCGGACGTTCCAACCGCCGCAAAAACCATCATCACGAGAACCAGCAGTAACACATAGTTACGTTTCATCCTTGCTCCTCCTTAGAATTGCGGTTGAGTTGGCCGGGTAGTCTCCGCTGGGACAATGTTGTGCATGAAGAGTGCCAAACCGCAGAGGTATTCCAGGCAAGCTGAATCAATGACTTGCGGAACCAGCGGGTTGTACCGCAGGAGTCTTAAGTGCAAAATTTTGCAGCCAATGCAGAATAAGAACTCCCATTTCTTGGTATAATGCGCTGTCCAGTTGGCACTGCCGAGCGGGGTTCCACACGGGCATGGGGTATCAATTCCATGGCCTGGATGGGGTGTTTTGGGCAGGTGGCTAGACGCGGGTGATCATGACTTCGGTGGACTTCATCAGGGCGGCGGCGGTCTGGCCTTTGCGGAGTTGCATCTCGCGTACGGCGTCGGCGGTGATGATTGAGGTGATGCGCTGGGCGCGGGGTGGTTCGCCGATTTCGAGAACGACCTTGGCGAGCAGGCCGCTGATTTTGACTTCGACGATGGTGCCGATGAGCTGATTGCGTCCACTGACCTGGCGGAAGCGCTCGCGCGAGGTGGTGCTGGGCGGTTTCGCGGGAGCGGGAAGGTAGCGCCTGAGCGCGGATTGCGGGATGCGATGGTGTCCGCCGGGGGTCTTGATGGTGCGGAGCTTTCCGGCGAGGATCCACTGCTTGATGGTGGGATAGCTGACGCCAATCTGGGCGGCGGCTTCGCGGGGTGTGAGGAGCGTGTCGGGGGATTTCATTTGGGCCTCCTGTTGGGAAAGCGAATCGGAAAGATCGCGGAGCAGAGGAGAGAGCATCGGAGGATTTGATGAGGCAAAAAGGGATTTCAACGGATCGATGCTGAGATTCCGGAGTCGTTTAAAAACGTTATCTGCATCTGCCTAGAATTATTTCATGACAAAGCTGAGTTGGTTGGTTGCTGCGTTGGCAGGCGGTGCGATGGTGTGTGGTGCGTGTGCGGAGGCGCAGGCGGGCGACTCGTGGGTAGCGCGGTACCAGGCGCGGGTAACGGCGACGCAGAGCGCGCAGCCGCATTGGGTGACTCCGCTGGTGACGGTAACTCCGCGGCTGGAGCAGGAGTTTCGCGCGGACTTTGTGCGGCAGACGAATAACAAGCGGCAGGACACGTGGAATCTGGACAACAGCAAGGGGTTGGAGATTATTCCGTTCCGGCGGATCGAGCTGCTGTTCAACCTGCCGCCGTTTTTCGATCACCAGACCGGCGCGAAGGACGGGTTTGGCGATGTGTCGTTCAACAGCAAGTTCCGCATCTTCGCGCGGAATGAGGAGAAGGGCGACGCAATTGTGACGGCCTACTTCGCGGCGACGGTGCCTACGGGCAAGAACGGCAATGGAAGCTGCTGTGCCGTGGTCACGCCCAGTATTGGCGGCGGCAAAGGGTGGGGCAACTTCGATCTGACGACGACGTTTGGCGGATCGCTGCCCATCACGAACGCAAAGGGCCTGGGGCACACGATGACGTGGAACAACGTGGCGCAGTACAGGCTGGCGAAGACAGGCGCCGCGCGGTTCTTCTGGCCGGAGGTGGAGTTCAATTCGAGCTTCTATTCGGGCGGATCGAATGACGGCAAGATTGCGACGTTTGCGACGCCGGGGGTCGTCATCGGACGGATTCCGCTGGCGCGCAATGCGGATGGCACACCGGGACGGCTGGGACTGACGTTTGGAGCGGGCGAGCAGATCGCGCTGACCCACTTTCATACTTACAACCATGGGATTGTGCTGACGGCGAGAATACCGTTTTAAGGACGGTTGTTAGTGATTCGTTGTTGGTTGTTAGAAAGGGCAAGTGCAACCGCGCGGCGGGGCGCGAGCATTCAATTTGGCGAGGGGCGGTCGGCGTGGTCGATGACCATTATGTCGACGGGGGCTTTGATGGATTCGAGTTTGAGGCCTAGTTGTTCCTGGAAGGCTGTGAAGAGGCCGGGCGGAGCCTTGGAGTTTTCAGTGGCTGTGGGTGGGGGGATGACGACACCGGCTCTGCGGAATTGGGGAAACTCCGACTCGCCGGGTGTCCAGATGAGGGTAAAGTCGTAGCGGGCAGTGAGACCGGAGCGATCGACGACGGGTTTTTCGGTGACGTTCTTTTGGAACCAGACGGCGAATTCGGGGATGGTCATGTTGGTTACTTTGAGGTCTCCGAGTCGGCCTTGCCAGCGAAACCTTTCCGGGTCGTCCGCGGTTGCGATGCTCGGCGCGAGTCTCGGGCCTCCTCTTGCGACCGTGATGGCGTATACGGCAAGCTGTCGTTTCTCCAGGTGGAAGGTGAGATTGAAGCGGTCGGTGAGCAGCTTCTGGATCATGAGGTACTTTTGCTGCTGGTTGGGGCGGCCGGCGACGTCGGGGATGCCGTCGATGTCGTAGAGGGTGGTGGCGAACCAGCGGGGTTCGCCCAGGACTTGATTGGCGTGCATGCCGTAGCCGAGGGCGATGAGGTCTTCGACGTTGTAGTTGCGGGCGTGGAAGATGCGGCCTTCGAAGTTGAAATCCTTGCTCATGTCCTCGGGGTTGGCGGGCTTTATAGTGACGACTTCGAAGGCGGGGCTGGCGTTTGGCGGCATGTTTTTGGCCTCCTGCGCGGGGAGCGGGAGGGATGCGAGGGCGGCGGCGAGGAGGACGATGCGGGTGAACATGGAGCTTTAGCAGAGCATGGGCGCGGCGATTGGGGAAGTGCGGGAGTTGGTTCGTGGTTTGTGGGAATCTGGTGGCGAATGGCGCGGGGAGTTGTGGCGGGCTGAGCGAGCCGCAGGTCCTTCGACTCCGCTGCGCTTCGCTCAGGATGACAATTTGGGGCGGAGAAGCGCCGAGCGCATCGAAAGGCGGGAATGCCCGTCTAACTCGTCATGCGCACTTCTCTGTCGAGCCGCACGATGCTCGCCGCAACTTCGCTGATCGTGCTTACGTCTTGTCTTTCTGCCCAGCAACCGTCCTCTGACCAACCTTCTTTTGCGCCTGCGAGAGATTCGGGGAAAGCGGCTGCTACTCCAACGATTTCCGTCGAGAGCCGGCTGGTGAATATTCCGGTGGTAGTGCGGAATGACAAAGGCGCGCTGGTGCTGACGTTGAAGAAAGAGGACTTTTCGCTGCTGGTGGATGGGAAGGCGCAGACGATCCGGTATTTCGACCTGGACACGAATCTTCCGCTGACGCTGGGTCTGCTGGTGGATACCAGCGGCAGCGTGCGCAACGAGATCGACGAAGAGCGCACAGCCGGCGAAGCGTTTCTGGACGACATGCTGGAGAGCAAGGACGATAAGGCGTTTGTGATTCAGTTTGCGAAGACGGTGGAACTGCTGCAGGATGTGACGAATTCGCGGCCGAAGTTGCAGGCGGCGCTGCAGGAGTTGGACACGACTGCTCCGAACTCGGGGAGCTCTGGTGGAAACGGTGGATCGGGAGGGAATAGCGGGAACGATCCGAATGACACGAATGATTCGGGCGGTTCGAATGGCTCGAACGGCGGTGGGCGGGGACGGGGTTATGGCGGCGGGGGTGGGACGATGCTGTACGACTCGGTGTTTCTGGCGTCGGATGAGCTGATGGCGAAGCAGAAGGGGCGGAAGGCGCTGGTGGTGCTGACGGACGGCGACGATCGCGGGTCGAAGGAGCGGCTGGCCGACGCGATCGAGAAGGCGCAGCGGGCGGATACGATTATTTATGCCATCTACTTCAAGGGGTCTGAGCCGGGGCGGGGTGGCGGCGGTTCGCCGGGCGGGGGTGGACGGCATGGGGGGATCGGCTTTCCCGGTGGCGGAGGCGGGTATCCGGGAGGCGGGGGTGGTTACCCGGGCGGAGGTGGCGGCGGAGGACATCGCGGCGGCGGTGGCGGACAGCCGGAACAGCATGAGGATGGAAAGAAGGTCCTGGAGCGCATGACCACCGAGACAGGCGGACGAATGTTCGAGGTGAGCAAGAAAGAGACGATCGCGAACATCTTTACAGAGATTGGCAGAGAGCTGCGGAGCCAGTACCGGCTGGGCTATACGCCGGATGAGGACACGGCGGCGGATGGATACCACAAGATAGACCTGGCGTTTACGGCTAAGGACAAGAACAAGTTTACGATTCAGACGCGGGACGGGTATTACACGGGGAAGTAGCGTTGCTGAAGTGCTTGGAAATTCCCGGCGAATTGGCGGTTAGAGGATGCCTGAGGTGCGGGCGGTGGTGGTGATGATTTCCAGGGCGCGGTCGATTTGGGGGCGGGTGTGTTCGCTGGTCATGATGGTGCGGATGCGGGCCTTGCCTTCGGGGACGGTGGGGAAGGCGATGCCGGTGGCCATCAGGCCTGCGTCGAAGAGGGCGCGGGAGAAGTCCATGGTGCGGCGGCCGTCGCCGAGGATGATGGGGGTGATGGGGGTTTCGCTCGCGGGGGTGGTGCGGCCGCCGATGTCGAAGCCGGCGGCGGCGAGTTGCGGATTTGAAGTAGTGGGTGTTGTCCCAGAGGCGTTCGATGCGGTCGGGCTCATTTTCGAGGATGTCGAAGGCGGCGATGCAGGTGGCGGCGACCGACGGCGGGTGCGAGGTGGAGAAGAGGAACGGGCGGGCGCGGTGGTAGAGGTAGTCGATGAGGTCGCGCGAGCCGCAGACGTAGCCGCCGAGCGCGCCGATGGCTTTTGATAAGGTGCCGACCTGGATGTCGACCTTGCCGTGGGCGTTGAAGTGGTCGACGGTGCCGCGGCCGTTGCGGCCGAGGACTCCGGAGGCGTGGGCGTCGTCGACCATCATGATGGCGCCGTATTTTTCGGCGAGGTCGGCGAGCGCGCCGACGGGGCCGATGTCGCCGTCCATGGAGAAGACGCCGTCGGTGATGAGGAGCTTGTGGCCGGGCTCGATTTTGTAACTCTTTCAGTAGCTCTTCGGCGTGGGCGACGTCTTTGTGGCGGAAGACTTTGATTTTGGCGCGGGAGAGGCGCGCGCCGTCGATGATGCTGGCGTGGTTGAGCTCGTCGGAGAGGATGAAGTCTTCTTTGCCGAGGATGCGACGAGACGGTGCCGGCGTTGGCGGTGAAGCCGGACTGGAAGACGACGCAGGCTTCGACGTTTTTGAAGGCGGCGATCTTTTCTTCGAGCTCCATGTGGATGCGCATGGTTCCGGCGATGGTGCGGACGGCTCCGGAGCCTACGCCGTATTTTTTGGTGGCGGCGATGGCGGCTTCTTCGAGCTTGGGGTGGTTGCAGAGGCCGAGGTAGTTGTTGCTGGCGAGGTTGATGACCTCGCGGCCGTCGTAGTGGCAGACGGGGGCCTGCTGGTCGTCGAGGATGCGCAGGTGGAAGTGGGTGCCGCGGGCTTCGAGGTCGGCGATGGCGGCGGTGAGATGGGCGAGCTGGGGGCGGGTGGCGTTTGCGGTTGGGGAAGGCTTGGAACTCATGGAATAATCGTAAACCTTTGCGATCCAGGCGGTCGGAGGTGGGAAATGAGCATCTTACGGATAGGTGCGAGGTACAAGATTCGAGGTTCGAGGTTGGAACCGAACGAATCGGGCCGGAGCCGCGGTACAAAAACCAGTTTGTGAAAGAGGACGGTTACGATGATGAATTTCGAGACACGGATGGGCTTCAGGATTTTGCGGATGGGCGGCGCGATGGCGCTGGCGTTTGGCAATGCTGGCGGGCTGCGAGTCGCAGCAGGACAAGGCGATTGACGCGGCGAAGAAGCAGGCCGCGGCGACGGGACAGCCACAGCAGGTGGTGTCGGTCGACAAGAATGGGAATACGACGACGACGACGGTGCAGCCGCCTGCTCCGGGACAGACGGCGCAGGCAGGTGACGACGACGACGACTCCGCGGCTGCGAGTGCGCAAACGCTCGGCGCCCGGCGAATGGGCCGACGTAGCGAATGGCTGCCTGCTCCGCAGGGAGCGGTTCCGGGAGGCGCGCCGGTGATTCGGCCGGCGGACGTGAATATTCCGGCGGGATCGGAGCTGGCGATTCGGATCAATCAGAGCATCAGCGTGAAGCACACGCCTCCGGGCGCGCAGTTCGATGGCGAGGTGGTGGAGCCGTGGACGGATGCGAACGGGCGGGTGATTCTGCCCAAGGGCACTCCGGTGGGCGGCGTGGTGGACGAGTCGCATCGGCGCGGACACTTCAAGGGCGCGTCGGTTCTGGAGTTGCGGCTGACTTCGCTGACGCTGAATGGGACGCAGTATCCGATTGAACACGCACGACCTGCGCGAGACGAAGAAGGGTAAGGGCAAGCGGTCGGCGGGGTTCATCGGCGGCGGCGGCGGGATTGGGGATGTTGATCGGCGGCATTGCCAGCGGCGGGACTGGATTGCTGATCGGCGGACTGGCCGGCGGCGGTGCAGGCACGGCGGTGGCTGGGTTGACGGGCAATCGCGACCTGGATATTCCGGCGGAGTCGATTGTGCACTTCAAGCTGGCGGACGATTTGACGCTGCAGCAGTGAAGCTAGGTACTAGGTTGCAAGGTACTAGGTGCCAGGAAAAGGCTCATCGGCGATGATGGGCCTTTTCTGTTTGGGACGTGAATGTAGAATGAGGTGTCTCTCAAGACAGGAGCGAAGGTGAAAACGAATCTGAAGGTTGCAGTTCTCTGCTGTTGCGGCATCACTGGCTTCATCTGCTTTTGGGCAAACGTCCGGGGCGGATATCTTCAAGGCGGATTGCGCGTTGTGCCATGGCGCGGACGGCACCAGCAACACGCCGGCGGGCAAGGCATTCAATGCCGCGTCGTTCAAGGACCCGAAGGTGGTGAAGACGCCGGACGCAACATTGGCCGCAACTGTGAAGAACGGCAAGAACAAGATGCCCGCGTTTGGGACGAAGCTGACGGACGCGCAGATCAAGTCGGTGGTGGCGTACATTCACACATTGCAGAAGTAGCGAGTTGAAGTCTCCAGGGCTGGATGCTGATGATTTTTCAAGGAGCTATGGCGTGAAGATGATGGTGAAGGTGGGGCTGGTATGTTGTCTTGCCGGGCTGATGGTTTCGCCGGCGGTGGCTCAGGATTCGGGAGCTGAGATCTACAAGTCGAAGTGCCAGGAATGCCATGGCGAGGATGGGCAGAGCCACACGTTTAAGGGGAAGATGTCGGGTGCGGCGAACCTCGTGGATCCGAAGGTTGTGCAGGCGCCGGACGCGGACCTGGTGACCGTGGTGAAGGACGGCAAGAAGCATATGCCGGCGTTCGCGAAGAAGCTGACGGATGAGCAGATCGCGTCCGTGGTGGCGTATGTGCGGACGCTGCCGCAGCCGAAGCCTGCGAACTGATCCGGCGGAATCAAAAGCGAAAGGCCCATCCGGGTGGATGGGCCTTTGCTGTTTCGGGATGCGTTGATCACGCGGCTTTGGATGCGGACTGCTTGAAGAAGGCGAGCAGGTTGGCGTTGATCTCGTCTTTGAGTGTGGAGCACATGCCGTGCGGAGCGCCTTTGATGATTTTGAGTTCGGCGCCTTTGACGAGTTTCGACGAGAGCATGGCCGACGGCGACGATGGGAACGATCTGGTCGTCGTCGCCGTGCAGGATGAGGGTGGGGATGTCGAACTTCTTGAGGTCTTCGGTACAGTCGGATTCGGAGAAGGCCTTGATGCAGTAGTAGGCGGCGGGATATCCGCACATCATGCCCTGCAGCCAGAAGGAGTGGCGAAGGCCGTCGGAGACTTTGCTGCCGGGGCGATTGGCGCCGTAGAAGGGAGCGCTGAGGTCGGTGAAGAACTGGGCGCGGTCGGCCTGAACGCTGGCGCGGAGGCCGTCGAAGACTTCCATGGGCAGGCCGGCGGGATTGCTGGGGGTCTTGAGCATCAGCGGGGGGATGGCGCTGATGAGGACGGCCTTGGCGACGCGCTTGGTGCCGTGGCGGCCGATGTAGCGGGCGACTTCGCCTCCGCCGGTGGAGTGGCCGACGTGGATGGCGTTGGTCAGGTTGAGGTGTTGGACCAACTCGGCGAGATCGTCAGCGTAGGTGATCGAGGTCGTTGCCGCCGAAGGGCTGGCTGGAACGGCCGTGGCCGCGGCGGTCGTGGGCGACGCAGCGGTAGCCGTGGTTGGCGAGGAAGTTCATCTGGTCTTCGAAGGCGTCGGCGGAGAGCGGCCAGCCATGCGAGAAGACGACGGGTTGGCCGGAGCCCCAGTCTTTGTAGTAGAGGTCGGTGCCGTCTTTGGTGGTGAAGATGCTCATGGTGTTTTCTCCTTGGTTTCCGTTATGGGATTTGGGACGATTTTGCAAGAGTAACGCCAAAGGAGTGTGAACAGCCGTGGCTGGGCTGTCGGGGTTTTGACGCGATCGAGATTGCTTGCGACCGGATGAATTTGCGGACTAACTGGACTGAAGATGGCGACCGACGAGGGCGCAGGCTTCGTCCTGGGTGTCGGGATCGGAGCCGAAGCTGGGAAGCCAGTGGATGTCGGGATCTTTGCGAAACCATGTGAGCTGGCGCTTGGCGTAGTTGCGATGGCCCTGCGCGGTGAGGGTGATGGCCTCGTCGCGGGTAAGGTTTTCGCGGAGCACGTCGATGGCCTGCGCGTAGCCGAGCGAGGTGAAGGCGCGGCAATCGAAGCCGTAGGTTTCGACGAGCTGGGTGGTCTCTTCGACCAGGCCATCAGTCGAACATTGCCGCGGCGCGGCGGTTGATCTTGTCGTAAAGGGCGGCGCGGGGTGGGTTGAGGCCGAGGCGGAGGATGCGGTAGCCGGTGAGCGGGTCGCGGGCTTGCTGCTGCCATTGCTGGGAGATGGGCTGGCGGGCGGTCAGGGTGACTTCGATGGCGCGGATGACTTTGGGCGTGTCGTTGGCGTGGATGAGGGCGGCGGCGGCGGGGTCGAGGCGGTCGAGGATGCGATGGAGGTGGGTGGGGCTGCGGTGCTTGGCGAGCGCGCGGAGTTTGTCGCGGAGCGGTTCGTTGCGGTGGGGAGCGGAGAAGAGGCCGTCGAGCAGTGCGCGCAGATAAAGGCCGGTGCCTCCGGCGATGATCGGGAGGCGATTGCGCTGGGTGATTCCGGCGATGGCTTCGCGGGCGAGGCGGGAGTAGTCGCCTGCGGTGCAGGGCTGGTCGGGGGTGAGGATGTCGATGAGGTGGTGAGGGACGCAGGGCGCGCTCGGCGAGAGTGGGCTTGGCGGTGCCGATCTCCATGCCGCGGTAGACGGCGACCGAGTCGCAGGAGATGATTTCGGCGGGGAATTGGGCGGCTAGCCTGAGGGCGAGGGCGGTTTTGCCGCTGGCGGTGGGGCCGGCGAGGACGATCAGGGGCGGGTCTACCAAAGCTGCCACCAGTTGCGGGTGAAGACGTTGTGCGGGCCGGCGCGGAGGATGGCGAAGGCTATGGCGGCGAGCGCGAGTAGCAGAAGGCCGCGGATTTGGCGGCGACGTTCGAGCTGGTTGGGGGGAGTCATGCGGTCGCTAGGCCAATTCTATGGCAGAAAGTGCCGGTGGTTGCGGCTGCACGAGCGAACCGCAGGTCCTTCGACTGCGGTCGCGATGCGACCTTCGCTCAGGATGACAGTTTAGTGGGGTGCAAGGTGCTGAGTGGGCTACTGCGAGATGGGGGTGTTGTAGAAGAAGCCTACGCGGAGTTCCAGCTGGGGGCCTTTGAACTCTTTGGGCAGCGGCGGGAACTGGCCTTCGCTGGTTATGGCGTACCATGCGGCTTTGTCCAGAGAGACGTCGCCTGACGTGGTTTCGAGCTTGATGTCGGCGATCTGGCCGTCGCGGGCGATGATGAAGCGGATGCCGACGATGCCCTTCTTCATCAGCGGAGCCTGGACCTCTTGCGGGATCAGCGGGTCCCAGTTGCGCTGGATGTCGTTGTGCAGGCGGCGCATGTAGGCGGAGGGATCCCAGTCGCCGATGTCGGAGAGGATCTGGGTTCCGGCCTGGAGCGGGCCGGCGTTGCCACCGCCTCCGACTTCAGCTCCGGTGCGTCCACCACTGAGTGCTCCGCGGAGAGCATCCTGCATGGCGGAGTGGGCGGACTGCGAGTTCTGCGCGATGGAGGGACGAGGCGGCGGCGCGGAGGGTAGTTCGACCGAGGGCGACGGGCGGGGCGCGGCGGGCAGCGGGATGGTTGGCTGCGGGACCGGCGGCGCGGTGTTGTGCGCTACTTCCGGTGGCGGAGGCGGAGCCTGGGGTGTAGGCGCCGGTGCGTGCGGGGCTTCCTGGGCCTGCTTCTGGAGCTGCTGGACCAGCTTCTGGTTCACGACCGGCGCCGGTGCCTTGATCTTGGGGACGGTGGGCGGGTTCAGATAGGTCAGTTGCTCTTTGTCGTGCTGCCTCATCAGAGCGATGGGGTCGCGGTACTGCGGCTGGTGCCAGAGGACGCGGGGGCCGTAGAAGAGGAACCACGCGATGACGATCCATATGATGACCGAGATATAGATCGACTCGCGAAAACGGGCGCGCGAGCGCTCGTCGTCGAGGGAGTCGATCAGATGGATGAGCTCGTGCTCTTCGAGTTCGCCGAAGCGGCCGGTGCGGACCTTGACGGGCTGGTCTGCCGCGCCGGGCTGATCGCCTGATGCGTCTCCGGGGCGGTCTTTATTGCGCGGCGGATTGGGCAGTTGGAGGATAGGCATCAGCAGTGTAGGTAAGACGTTGGACGGCGCAGTATTGACTCGGCGGGAAAAATATCCGGTCTGCCACCTTATATACAGACACGGAAAAACGCCGCGCGACGCGCAGCATCTATTTTCTCATCTTTTGGCGTTCACACGCCCTTTTGAAGCTTCGCGTGGTCCTCCCGCTGGTCGGCGCGGGATTCTGTTTTGCGACCTTCGGGAGCACCAATGTGAAGCCCAATACGCGTCAGGAAGTGGCGCTGCCCGAGTAGTGTGCCCGTACGGCAGGACGGTATTCACGCTGGATGCAGTAAGCTACGTGCATGCCGAGTGGAATGCCAAGTGGACGCCAGGGAGCAATACATCTTTTTCGACTTGCGGGGGTGGACCTGTACCTGCACTGGTCGTGGTTTCTGGTGGCGTTCTACGAGATCCAGAGCCGGGATGGACGGTACACGTCGATTGTGTGGAGTGCGCTGGAGTATCTTGCGCTGTTCCTGATTGTGCTGATGCACGAGTTTGGACACGCAATGGCTTGCCGGTCGGTGGGTGGGCAGGCGGACCATATTCTGCTGTGGCCGTTTGGCGGCGTGGCGTATGTGAATCCGCCGCAGAGGCCGGGAGCGACGCTGTGGAGCATTGCGGCTGGCCCGCTGGTGAATGTGGCGCTGCTGCCGGTGTTGTACTTCGCGTTTCGCGTGGCCGGGTCGATGGGCTGGCGGAGCACCATGCCGGACGCGTACGAGTTTCTCTTTTCAGTGCTGTGGATCGACCTGATTCTGTTGGGGTTCAATCTGCTGCCGGTCTATCCGCTGGATGGCGGGCAGATTCTGCGGTCGCTGCTGTGGTTTGTGATTGGGCGCGGGCGCAGTTTGATGGTGGCGACGGTGGTGGGGTTTGTAGGGATCGCGGGCCTGGTGGCGCTGGCGGTCTGGAGCCGCTCACTGTGGACGGGTGCGGTGTGCGTGTTTCTGCTGATGAATTGCTGGAACGGGTTGCAGCGGGCGCGCGCTTTGTTGAAGCTGGCCAAGCTGCCGCGAAGGCCGGGTTTCGCCTGTCCAAGTTGCAAGACGGCTCCGCTGCTTGGCGCGTTCTGGCGGTGCGACGCCTGCAGGCAGGGCTTCGATACGTTTGCGACCGGGGGCATCTGTCCGCATTGCGGGCATGAGCACAGCAGAACGATCTGCATCGATTGCCAGCAGATCAGCCCGATGAGCGAGTGGGCGGCGAATTCGTATGCCGGCACCGGCGTGGTGAGTGCGAGTTTCGAGGCGAAGTAGATGAGTTTGAGCCGATGGGGCAAAGGACGGAGTGCGGTTTCCGGCGGGGACGCGGGTGGTGGTGCTGACCATCAGCGACAGCTGCTCGCGGGGAGAGCAGGAGGACCGGTCGGGTCCGGCGGTGGTGGAGATGCTGGAGGCGGCGGGCGCGGCGGAGGTGGTGACGGAGACTCTGCCGGATGAGGTGGAGTTGATCGCTGCAGCGCTGCGTCGTCATGCTGCGGGCGGCGCGGGATTGATTCTTACGACGGGCGGGACCGGGCTGGCTGCTCGGGATGTGACTCCGGAAGCTACTCGAATGGCGTGCGAGCGGCTGGTGGACGGGCTGGCGGAACGGATGCGCGCGGAGGGCTTGCGGCATACGCCGCTGGCGGCTCTGAGCCGCGGTGTGTGCGGAGTGGTGGGAACGACGCTGGTGGTGAATCTGCCGGGGTCGCCGGCGGGTGCGGTGACTTCGCTGGAGGCGGTGATTGGGGTGCTGCCGCATGCGGTGGACCTGCTGGCGGGGCGAACGGGACATTAGAGCAGTTGCTAGGTTGTCAGTTGTGGATCGGTGTGCCTGGTCAGGGCTTTTCAACTAACAACCTGCAACCTGCAACTGACAACTCGGTGGCAGCCACGTAGAATCGAAGGGTTGTGAAAATTCACCCGATTGTTGTCCTGCACAAAGTTAACGCTGTTCTGATGGCCACGCTGAAGCCGCTGGGGGTCTGGGGACTGGGCGGACTTGCATTCATTGACTCGGGGCTGTTTCCGTTGCCGACGACGATGGATGGGGTGGTGATCGGGTATGTGGCCAACGATCACAGGAAGTTCCTGTTTTATGTGCTGATGGCGGCGGCAGCGTCGGCGATCGGGAGTTTGATTCCGTACTATGTGGGGCGCGCGGGTGGGGAGCTTTTCCTGCTGAAGCGGATCAACCGGGCTCGTTATGAAGGGCTGCGGGACAAGTTCGAGCGGCAGGAGTTCATGGCGATCATGATTCCGGCGATGTGTCCGCCGCCGATGCCGATCAAGCTGTTTGAGTTTGCCGCGGGCGTGTTCGAGATGAAGCCGCTGCTGTTTGCGACGGCGATCTTTGCGGGCAAGTTTGTGCAGTTCATGGTGTGCGCGCTGATCACGATCTTTTACGGCCCGGAGATCGCGCACGCGGGGCGGCACATGGTGCATGAACATCCGGCGGTGCTGATGGGGATCGTTGGCATCGCGGTAGTTTGCCTGCTGGTCTTCATCCTGCGGAAGATGTTTGCGCGGCGGGGTGGAACGCCGCTTCCGATGGAAGAAACTCCGGCGATGGATGACGTGGCGGAGCCGGATGACTCGACGCTAATCACGTAAGGCCAGTTGTTAGTTGCAGGTTGTTGGTTGTTAGTTGGCAACGGCAGCCGCTCAGCTTCTTCCAACCTGAACGAACCTGCAACTGCTTTATGCCAGTGGCTGGTTGGAGGCGGCGTGCATGGACTCGGCGATTTTGGCGGCGAGGACGGGCAGGGCGAAGAGGGCTCCGGCGGTGATGGCGGTGGAGACGACGTCGTTGCGGTAGAAGGGGATCGCGGCGGTGTAGCAGGCGGCGAGTCCCGCGAGGCTGCGGGGATACATTTGGATTCCGCTGCCGGCCCAGACCATGAAATTCGAGAGCAGGAAGAAGGATGTTGATGAGGCGAGTACGCCTGCGCCTACGCGGAGGACGCTGGGCTTCTGCAGCAGGCCCATGCCGATGAGGCAGACCGCGGCGTACCAGAGCCAGGTGACAACGTATCCGGAGACGTGGAAGGCGTATCCGTAGACGGCGACGGTGAGATAGTAATCGGTCGCGATGAGGAGGGCGAGGGCGGCAGTGAGTTTGAGCGCTGCGCTGCGGGTGAAGCTGCCGGTGCCCATGCGGGAGCCGAAGAAGAGCAGGCCGCCGCCGACGGCGGTGAAGTTCCAGGCCGATGCATGGAAGATGTGGGGAAGGAAGCGGCTGATGACGGCGAGAAGAAGAACGATGAAGGCGAGCATGAGGACCTCTGAGTGTCGGAGCAGGCGCGGGGCCTGGTGAATGAAGAAAGCTTGTCACCTACGATTCTCGGGCCTTGCGGCGATGGGGTCAACCTTTGCGTGCTGATGTGTGCGCTGATCGGCCACCGGACAGGTACTCGTTGCCTGGTGCTGGGTGCTAGGTTTAAGTGCAACAGCTGGAGGTGCCGGATGACTGCAGGGGTGGGCGCGGCGAAGCACTCGGCTGGCGACCCGATTCCGGCGAAGTGTGCGGTGATCCGGGTGCATGTGACGGAGTTGCGGCAACTGTTCAACTCGATTGATCCGTCGCCGTTTCGCAGCCGGGACCTGGACCCCAGGGCGGAGGAGTTCATTGTGGGGTGGGCGAAGGATTTCGGCCGGGCGCAGCATCTGGCTTTGGAGGTGGACCTCGACCGGGCGGAGGGGCTGCCGGACGAGGCGGCGGTGCTGCGGGATGCGATCCACGAGTTCTTCCGGCAGCGCGCGATTGGGCAGCGGCAGAGGCTGCGGGAGTTGCTGCGCGTGGGGCGAACCAGCCTGGCGATTGGGCTGGTGGTGCTGGCGCTGGCGATTGCGCTCGGCAACTTCCTGGCGAGTTTGCTGAAGGGCGACGAGGTGGGGCAGATCCTGCGGGAGATGCTGGTGGTCGGGGGCTGGGTTTCGATGTGGCGGCCGCTGGAGATTTTTCTGTACGACTGGTGGCCGATTCGGGAAGAGGCCCGGCTGTCGGACCGGCTGGCGACGATGCCGGTGCGGATCAAGTATCTGAACGCGGTTGGGCCGGATGCGTGGAAGGCGGACTGGCCGGCGGTGGCGCCGAGCGGCGAGCGGGTCGGCAGCGGCGGTTGAGGCCGGCAAGGACAGAGTGTGAGTCTGGCGGCTTTGGTATGGAACTGGCGCTGGCATGGTGTACCCCCTCCCCCTCTCTTTATTTCTGCATAATCTTCCAAACAAACCACTTAGGTCCGGACCGGTTTTGCAAAATCTTGAAAACAAAGGAGATAGTTTGCAAGATATTCAAAACGCTGGAGTTATGGTTTCTTTGGAGCTTGTTTCTGGATGCTTCGGGGAGACACAAGCCTGCGGCTGGTGGATTCTGTCCCTACCTTAATTTCGAAGTGTATCGGTTGGCGGGTGTTGAGGATGTGATCTGGGTCACGTCACATGGGGGAGAAATAACTGGACGTTTTTGGTCAGGACGCGTGGAAGGTAGACAGGCCCGCAGGGCGGAGTGGCGAGCGGGTGGAAGGGGTACCCGCTTTGGGACGAAAAATTGGATGGGCCGCCCGCCTTGAGGGCCGGAGGTCCGGGTCAATTTATGATGATGAAGCGGTTGTGGGTGGGTACCCAAAATGTTGGGAGTGAGCCACTGCGGAGACTTTGTCCATGTGGATAACGAGGCGAAGACCCCGTATACTGAGGGGTTTAGGTTTCGCGCGCTTTGGTGTTAGTGTTTTGTAAGCACGTGTGGAAGATTGTGCGCTGATGTGGAAAACACGGGGAATAGGTTTTCCGTCAAAACACCTTGCAATTCGTTGAGCAATGTCTCGAAATGCAACGCACTAACAACCCACGCCCAGGGAGGGGACATCAATGGCGGATCGTAAGCAGTTTTTAGCAGCGTCGCAGGCGGATCCTGAGCTACTCCGTCTTATCGCGAAGGCGAAGGAGAGTTCGGTAAGTGAAGAGGATCTGCAAGAGCAGCGGGTCAGCTTCGCATTTGGTAATGCTCTGAATAGGGATTTCGTGACTAAGGATAGCGTCAGATATTCCTCCAGACATACTCGCCTTAGGGCATAAAAAAAAACGAGGAGGCCCACTTTGGTGGGCCTTTTTCTTGGACGTGACCATGGTAGTTAGAGAGAAAGACAATCCAACGCTTTACGCAAGCGTTCTTGAGAAGAATCTCTTCAGGCAGTACGACCTCTTGCTCAATTGTATTGAGATTGGGCTGGACAAGGGCATAGAAGCATTCGATAAGTACACATTGTGGTCTCTCAATGCCGCGGCAGTGGCGAATCTTGCCCAATTCGGAGGCAGATACCGACAGGAACCCATTTATGTGAGCAACCATCGTCCACCACACTTCAGAGATGTGCCGGATGAGATGGATAGGTTCTTTGCCGTTGTTCACGAAAACTGGTCCATCGGAAACGATCCTATGGTTTTGCCCGCCTACGCGCTGTGGCGCCTGAACTGGATACACCCTTTTGTAGAAGGAAATGGTCGGACGGCAAGAGCGGCCTGTTACTACCTCATTTGCCTGAAGGCTGGAGCGATCCTGCCGGGTAAAAAGATCGTCCCCGAACGCATCCGTGAGAATCGAAAGCCGTACTACGCTGCGCTTCAGGCTGCAGATCGGGCATGGGAACAAGGAGACTTTGACGTAAGTGATCTTTCCGCGTACCTAGGTGGTTTGCTCAAGGATCAATTAGCGGACTTGTAGGTCGCAATATGTCGAGGCTTAAGCGTGGGCCACCCGCCTAACTATGTTCCACTCTGGCGAAGGCTGCCATTTCGCCTCACAGTCGAACGGCAGCGTTCAGAGGGGTTCGATTATGGTTCGGGCTTTCACTACTCGAGCACGGTCACCAGTGACTGAATTACTCTGCCCGGCCATGACGAAAGCGCGCCTTTCATTATTAGCTTTAGTGGAGTTTTTACATGCAATCTATTGAGCCGCATCCACACCTGACTTTGTTCTTAGCTCTTTGGGCCGCCCTAGGACCCCTCATCGGCATCCTGATAGGTCATACTCTGACGCGGTCTTGGCAGAGGGAGCAGTGGCTTCTCGACTGCCGTAAGGAGGAATTTCGTGAGCTGGTTTCCGCGCTCACGACGGCGACGGTTGAGTTTCTCGTATTTCATACTTCTAGAGGGACCAAGACGCCGCAACCAATGGGCGTTTGGCTTGACGCTCAGAAAACTGCGTACCGCGTCGTTAGGGACCGCATATTTATCGCTGACGAGGTCGAAAGTATCAAGTTAGCGGATCGGTATATACGACTGGCCCATGACATGCGTGAGTTTGAGAGCTTCGACGAGCCGGCTGACCGGATGGATGCACTGCTCAACGAGATTGTCGCGCTTGCAAGGAAGGGCTAAAAAGCCACAGGTGATCTTTGCTGGCGCTATTGTGTTGTTCTTCTTCTTTCTTCTTCGCTACACCGCTGCATGCCTTCGGCGGGGCGATGCTTCAGACGACTTCGGGTATGGGTACGGGTTCTAGTTTTTCGGCTTTTACGTCCCAGGCCAGGCCGACTAGGCGGAGGGCGGAGATGCCGTACCAGTTGGGGTCGAACTCGTACCAGGTTAGGCCGTGGCGGGAGGATTGGGGGTGGGCGTGGTGGTTGTTGTGCCATCCTTCTCCGAAGGTGAGCAGGGCGACCCAGAAGCTGTTGCGCGAGGTGTCCGTGGTGTTGTAGCGGCGCGATCCCCACATGTGGGTGGCGGAGTTGACCAGCCAGGTGGAGTGGAGTCCGACGACGGTGCGGACGAAGATTCCCCAGAAGACGAAGGGCCAGCCGCCGACGGCGAGGAGGATGACGCCGAGGACCGTGATGGGGACCCAGTGCCACTTGCTGATCCAGAGATGGAACTTGTCTTTGCGGAGGTCGGGGACGAAGGGCAGGAGTTCGGAGGAGTCGTTGTGTTTGGACTGGCCGGTGATGAGCCAGCCCATGTGCGACCAGAAGCCGCCGTCGTTAGGGGAGTGCGGGTCGCCGGGCTTGTCGGTGTTTTGGTGATGCATGCGGTGGACGGCGACCCAGAAGATGGGGCCGCCTTCGAGCGAGAGCGTGGCGCAGATGGTGAGGAGGTACTCCATCCACTTGGGAGTTTTGTAGCCTCGGTGGGTGAGCAGGCGGTGATAGCCCATGCCGATGCCGAAGCCGCCAGCGATCCACCAGAGAGCGATGGCGAGGAAGAGGGCTTTCCAGGTGAAGAACCACAATGCCGCGATGGCGCCGAGGTGGAAGGCGATGAGGAAGAAGGTGGTGACCCAGACGATGGGTTGGGTGAAGGTTCTGTCTTGCTTGAATCGCCGGGTGGTCGCCATGCGGTTGCCTCGCTCTTTTAACTGTGAGCGCGGCATCGCTGTATGGAGGCTCTCTATGAGTAATACTTGTGTAAAGTGGTGCGGTCAATTTTGACCATGCGGCGGTCGGTTGCTGCGAAAATAAAAGGATGCGGCGATCCGATCTGCCCGTGGTCGGGATCGACTTCGGTACAACGAATAGTTCTTTGGCTCTGGCGACTCGGGATGGAGGGCTTGAGCTGGCTTCGTTTGCGAGTGGAATGGGGCGGACGAACTCGTTTCGGTCGGTGATTTACCTGGAGCAGCTAAAGGATGCTGGCGGCGTGCGGCGGGTGCGGTCGATGACCGGGCCGGCGGCGATTGAGCATTATCTTGAGGCGGAGAAGAAGGGGCGGCTGATCCAGTCGCTGAAGTCTTATCTGCCGAGCAAGACGCTGACTGGGACTAGCATCTTTGGGCGGCACTGGACGGTGGAGCGGCTGATCTCGCAAATGCTTACGGACCTGCGCGAGAGCGCGGAGCGGCAGTTTGGGGTGGAGATTCGGCAGGCGCTGGTGGGTCGGCCGGTGCGGTTTGTGGGGGCGGAGACGGATGAGGATGATGCGTATGCGGTTTCGCGGCTGAGCGAGGCGTTTCGGGCGGCGGGGTTTGAGCAGGTGGAGTTTGAGTTTGAGCCGGTGGCGGCGGCTTATGCGTATGAGTCCGGACTGGATCACGATGAGCTGATTTTGATTGGGGATTTTGGCGGCGGGACTAGCGACTTCTCGTTGCTAAGGGTTGGGCCGGGGGTGCGCGCTCGGGGTCGGACTGCGAGCGACATGCTGGGGGTGAGCGGGGTTCCGCTGGCGGGCGATGCGTTCGATGCGCGGATTGTGAGGAAGCTGGTGTCGCCGGAGTTGGGGCTGGAGTCGCATGCGCGGTCGTTTGGGAAGACGCTGCCGGCGGTTCCGGCTTGGATTTATTCGAATCTGGAGCGCTGGCATTATCTTGTCGTTTTTGCGGACGCGCGATGTGATGGAGATTCTGCGGACGTCGCGGATGCGGGCGGAGGAGCCGGAGAAGATTCAGGCGCTGATCGATTTGATTGAGGAGGATTTGGGGTATCAGCTACACCAGGCGGTGCAGCGGGTGAAGTTTGAGCTGTCGCATGCGGCGGCGGCGGAGTTTCGGTTTGCGGATGGGAGCATGAACCTGCGGATTCCGGTGACGCGGGTGGAGTTTGAAGGCTGGATCGCGGGCGAGTTGGAGGCGATTGAGGGGAGTATCGACGGGCTGTTTCGGGCGGCGGGGGTGGATGCGCGCGAGGTGGACCGGGTGTTTCTTACGGGTGGGAGTTCGTTCGTGCCGGCGGTGCGGCGGATCTTTGATGTGCGGTTTGGGGCGGAGCGGGTGCGGGGTGGGAATGAGTTTACTTCGGTGGCGAGCGGGCTGGCGCTGGCTGCTGGGGAATCGGTGAGGCAGGTCCGTCCATTGGGACTGGGATAAGAGACTAATCCCATGATGCCGATGAAACTGCGTCGAACATGGGGCACCCGGATTCTATGTCGGATCTTATGCGAGGGCGGAGCCGGCGGTTAGGAGGGAGTGGAGGGTGATGTCGTCGAGGAAGGTGAGTTCGAGGCGGAGGGCTACGGTCTGGCCGAGGTCGGCGGTGAGGCGGCGGTGATTGCGGCGGGTGCAGAGTTCGGTGAGGGTTTCGTGGGCGGAGCGGGTGAGTTCGACTCCGGTGGAGAGGATGGCGGCGTAGAGGTCGAGGACGGCGCGAAGCTGGATTTCGATGCGGAATTCGACGTTGGTGGCGGAGACGGTTTTGCGGTCGATGATCCAGCCGCCGGAGTTGGCGAAGGCGGCGGTGAGCGAGGGGAGCAGGGCGTGGCGCTGCTCGTAGGTGAAGGCCTGGATGTCGAACGATTCCATTTGTGTGCCTGGGTTGTTCATCGGGCGGATGTGGTTGGGGCGTGATGGGTCTGGGGGGTACGGGAGTCATGTGACGAGGAAGTTGCAGGTTGTCAGTTGCAGGTTGCAGGTTGAAACACTTGCGGCGTGGGGATCTTCGGGCGATTTCCCACATCTCAGAAGCGAGATGTGGGGCACCCAGTTTTACTTGTTTTCAACTGACAACCTGCAACCGGGAAGTTGCTAGCTTTCCATGATGACTACGGCTAGGGCTATGTCGCGGCTGTGGGTCAGGGAGAGGCGTGGTGCGGGTGACGCCGAGGGCGTGGGCGCGGATGGCGGCGCGGCCGAGGAGTTGGAGGCCGGGTTTGCCGCTGGGTTCGCGGGTGACTTCGATTTCCAGCCAGGTGACGCCGTGGCTGATGCCGGTTCCGAGGGCCTTGGCGGCGGCTTCCTTGGCGGCGAAGCGGGCGGCGAAGCTTTCGGCGGCGTTCTTTTTCCGGCTGCAGTAGGCGATTTCGGCGGGAGTGAAGAGGCGGGCGAGGAAACGGTCGCCGAAGCGGTCGATGCTCTGCTGGATGCGGGCGATCTCGATGAGGTCGGTTCCGGTGCCGAGGATCATTGCTGCCTTTCCGAAACCCGGGTGGGGGATTCCGCATCCATCTTTACACGCCATAAAAAGCGGGGGCGGACGGATGCGGAGTTCGGCTTGAGGGTGGTACCCTCTGATGCAAGCTCCTATTTCAGCTTGAAGCACTGAATTTGCAGGATTTCCGCCAACCGGATCGAGGAGGTTTATGCCCAGCCAGCAGGAGGTTCGATGGTCCCAACTGAAGGTTGGCGTGATCGTCCTGATTTCGGTTGTGATTCTGACGACACTGCTGTTCCTGATGACGAGCGCGTCGGGGCTTGGAGTGTTCTCTCACAAGCTGACGGTGACGACGTATTTTGAGAACGCGGCCGGGTTGAAGGTGGGCGCCGCGGTGAACCTGGACGGGGTGACGATCGGGAATGTGAAGACGGTGGTGGTGACCAGCGCTCCCGAACGCAAGCTGACACCGGTTCAGGTGGTGATGAAGATTGATGGCAAGTATCAGCAGAGCATTCATACTGACTCGACCGCGGCGTTGACGACGGTGGGCGTGCTGGGCGATACGGTGATCGATATTAATAGCCAGGTTGCGACTGGGCCATCGATTCAGGATGGCGCGGTGCTGAACACGATGGAGACGCCGACGATCCAGGACGTGGTGAAGCAGAGCCAGGGCACGATTGAGAATCTGAATACGATTCTGGCGAAGCTGAATACGGTGGTGGACAATCTGCAGTCGGGCAAGGGATCGTTTGGGCAACTGCTGGTGAATCCGGCGCTGTACGACAAGTTTGTGGCGACGATGGACTCGGTGCTGCAGACGACGTCGAGGCTGAACAGGGACGACAACACGATCGGCAAATTCCTGAACGACAAGGGGAAGATGTACGACCAGGTGGACGACGCGCTGATGCGGGTGGATGACATGACGAAGGACATCCAGCGCGGGAAGGGCTCGGCCGGCAAGCTGCTGACGGACGATGGGCTATATAACAACCTGAACCAGTCGGTGGGGCACCTGAACTCGATTCTGGCGGATGCGGATGCGGGCAAGGGCGGGTTGGGCGTGCTGCTGAAGGATCCGAAGTTTGCCAAGGACCTGGGCGATACGCTGGCGCAGACGAATGAGTTGATTGCAAACATCAACCAGGGCAAGGGGACGCTGGGCAAGTTCGCGACGGACGAGGCGGCGTACGACAACCTGAACAAGATGCTGGTGGAGACGACGAATCTGGTGACGACGATTCGTAAGGATCCGAAGCAGTATCTGACGATCCATATGAAGATCTTTTAGGGCGTTCACACGCCCGTTTCCTGCTTCGCGCGGTCCTCCCGTTGGTCGGGACAGGCTGCTCCGAAGGCGTGCTCGGGAAATTTGTAGTTGGTCAAAACCCCGTATTCACGGCGCTGGAGAATCTCAACTCATTTCTTTGGGATAGCTACAGCTATACTTGCGCTGGTGCGGATGAGAGGCGACGGCTTCACGAGGACGAAAGAGAGTGAAATGGCAATCGATTGGAGAGAAATCGCAAGACAGATTGGGCGTCTGAACCCCGACGGTAGTGAGATGGGCTGCGGAACAGAGTCGGGCAGGCGGGCGTTGGAGATTCTTATCGGCGAAGAGAACCTGCGAAATGCAGTTGACTACAGTATTTCTCTAGAGCCAGGGGCCTTCACGGCGGAGATGGTTCTCCAGATCATCAAGTCTGAAATCGCAATGAACCGCTGTCTCGAGATCTACAAGACGGAGCCAGGTACATACCGCGCGTGTAGTGCTGTCTTTCTACTGGGAAGCATGGCGGATTACCACGCACTTTCGTGGGTTCGCGAATTCTTAGAGGACAACAACGAAGCTGTCCGCCTGAACGGCCTCCGGGTCTTACAGTGCATAATTTGCGGCCCATTGAGCGACCCGGACACTGCAATCGCAAAGGAGCTATTCGATAAAGCAGAATCGGACTCCGATTCAACCGTGCGAGAACGCGCGGTACAGATTCGGCAGCACAGCAGCATTGATGAAGATGATCCACGCCAAGTGTGACCCGAACCTGCCTCAGAATCGGGCTTTTGACTAACTAAGGAAACGACAAGCTTCATTCTCCGGGTGATCCGTGCTTCTGCCCCTTGATTAGAGCGACAGCGAAGGCGAGCCAGCAAAGAACGGCGGGGCAAAGCGTGACTAAGACCGAAAACGTAACGCCTATCCGAAATGCTTTTACCCCGAACGCTGCTGCACTCTGTGCTTTTCCACCCGCTAGTATCAGCAACTCGGTGACCCAGCCTCCGGTATAGAAGAGGTTTGCAGGTAGTGCGTAAGGGACGATTAGAAAGACGCCGAGCAGCGGGCCGTCTGGCATACCGATTGGCTCGCCGACGAAGGAGTCAGCTGTGAACGCGCAAATAATTAGCAGGAAGCACGTGACCAACCCCGTACATCCGACAACCGCGTTGAAGAACAGGCGGCGACTCTCCCACCACCGGATGACTTCTCGCGCACCGTTTGTCGGTTGGGTCCGGGTGAAATCGGCACGTTTATAGAAACGTCTTAGCCAGCTACCAGCCATAACAAAACTCTCAATTAGAAGATTGTATTAGCGATACGGCGCTGACTCCCCTGAATCGGGATTTTGGGAAAGTGCAAGTTCGCGGGAATCGGTTGGGCAACGTGAAACGGTCGACACCCATGTCTCAAAAGCGAGACATGGGGCACCCGACTCTGTGGTGATGGTCAGACGTGGGCCACCCACCCCAGGATGACAAGTCTATCGATGACGCCGGGTGGAACTCCACATCGGACGCGGGCGGGCGGTGGCGGTTTTTTTCTCTCGGCTGTAACCTGACGGGTACAGAGTTTCTGAGGAGAATCGATGCGTTTGTTCCGGGTCCCAGCCTTCCTTTTGCTTTCCGCTCTTTTTGTTTTCACAAGTGTCAGCCGCGCGCAGGAGATTGTGTTCGACGAAGCGGCGCCTGCGGTGGAGGGTAAGCCGCAGGTCAGCATGGATCTTTCGGCGATCGATAAGACGGCCGATCCGTGCACGGACTTCTATCAATACGCGTGCGGCAACTGGATGAAGGCGAATCCGATTCCGGCGGACAAGACGCGCTGGGGGCAGTTCGCGGTGCTGAGCGAGCGCAACGAGTATCTGCTTTATCTCGACCTGAAGAAGGCGGCGGATGCGCCGAAGACGCCGCTGCAGACGAAGTATGGCAATTATTTTGCGGCGTGCATGAACGAGGATCTGGCGAACAAGCTGGGTGCGAAGCCGCTGCGAGCCTTTGCTGGATGCGATCGCGGCGGTGGGGGACAAGAAGCAGCTGGCTGCGCTGGATGTTGAGGCGAGCAAGCGATTTTATGGGCCGCTGCTGTTTGGGCTGGGTGTGCAGCAGGACCAGAAGGACTCGTCGAAGCAGATTCTGGCGACGGGGCAGGGTGGGATCGCGCTGCCGGACCGCGACTACTACTTGAACCAGGACGACCGCAGCAAGAAGATTCGCGAGCAGTATGTTGCGCACATGACGAAGATGTTTGTGCTGCTGGGCGACTCGCCGGAGAAGGCCGCGGTCGAGGCGGCCGATGTGTTGCGGATCGAGACGACGCTGGCGGAAGGCTCGATGAGCCGGACGGAGATGCGCGATCCGGCGAACCGGTATCACATCATGACGGTGGCGGAGTTGCAGGCGATTTCGCCGGACATATGACTGGAAGCAGTCGCTGGACGGGCGTGGGCTTGGGATCGGTGCCGACGCTGGATGTGACATCGCCGGGATACGTGAAGGCGGTGAATGGCGTGATTGCAGACTGGAGTCGCTGGACGCGATCAAGCATCTGCTGCGGTGGCACGCGCTGCACTTTGCGGCGCCGCATCTGTCAGATGGCTTTGCGGTGGAGAACTTCAACTTCTTTCAGGCGACGCTGACTGGGCAGGCCGAGCAGACGCCGCGGTGGAAGCGCTGCACAGCGCAGACCGACGATGCGCTGGGCGAGGCGGTGGGGCAGGACTGGGTGAAGGAGAACTTTCCGCCTTCGGCGAAGGCCAACATGGACAAGCTGGTGACGGCGCTGGAGACGGCGCTGGCCGAGGACATTCAGGCTTTGCCGTGGATGAGCGACGCGACCAAGGTGCAGGCGAAGGCGAAGCTGGATGCGATGGGCCGGAAGATCGGATATCCGGAGAACTGGCGCGACTATAGCTTGCTGGTGGTGAAGCGCGACGACCCGCTGGGCAATGAGGAACGTGCCGTGAGCTTCGAGCGCAATCGCGAGCTGGCGAAGTTGGGCAAGCCGGTGGACAAGACTGGAGTGGGACATGACTCCGCCGACGGTGAACGCGTATTACATGCCGTCGCAGGTGAACATCAATTTCCCGGCTGGGATTCTGCAGCCGCCGTTTTATGACGACAAGATCGACCCAGCGGTGAACTTTGGGGGCATCGGCGTGGTGATCGGGCACGAGATGACGCACGCCTTCGACGACCAGGGCGCGAAGTACGACCTGAACGGCAACGTGCAAGAACTGGTTCACGGCGGACGATCTGAAGCAGTTCAACGAGCGGACCAAGTGCGTTGCGGACGAGTATTCGGGATTCACGGTGGCGCCGGGGCAGAATTTGAATGGGCGATTGACGCTGGGCGAGAATACGGCGGACAACGGCGGCATCCGGATTGCGTTCCAGGCGCTGGAGGAGTCGATTGCGAAGGATCCGGCGGCGGCTCTGCCTGGGTATGTCGACGGAAAACGGGACGGGTACACGCCGGAGCAGAGGTACTTCCTTGGCTTTGCGCAGGTGTGGTGCCAGAACACTCGCGAGCAGGAAGCGCGGGTGCGGGCGAAGACCGATCCGCATAGTTCGGGCGAGTGGCGGGTGAAGGGGACTGTGAGAACTTTCCCGAGTTCGGCAAAGCCTTTGGCTGCAAGGTGGGGCAGCCGATGATGCCGGTGAATGCTTGCCGGGTCTGGTAGAAGCGGTTGCCGGTTGTCAGTGAAGGTCGAGCCGGACCAGATTACATGGTGATGTAATTTTGTCGGGCGAGTCCAACTGGCAACCATCAACCTGCAACGGGCAACTGTTTGGGGCTGAAAGTGGCGCAAAGTCGCGGTAGCTTCTACAATAAGCGGTAGGATTTGTATCCCCAAAGAGTTGCTCGCAACATAGGGTGTGTCGCGTTAGGGCCGCCAGCGAGGATTAAGGAAGCACATGACGTTTAGCAGGATTGGCCGGATTTCGAAGGCCTTCGTAGTATCCATGGCTGTAGTGCTGGGCATGTCGGCGTGCGGTGGCTACACGGTCGGTTTCATGTGGGTTCTGGGCACGCAGTACAACCAGATTTCCGGCTTTAAGATCGACGACTACACGGGCAACCTGACGACGATGGTGAACTCGCCGTACTCTTCGGGCGGTTCCGATCCTGTTTCGGTCGCGGTGCGCGTGGGCGGCAACTTTGTGTTTGTGGTGAACAAAGGGACCGGCAAGGGCGACGGCAATGTGGCCGTGTTCTCGGTTGGCGAGGACGGCGTGCTGACGTTCCAGCAGGCGTACCAAACGGCCGGCAACACGCCGGTATGGGCGGCCAGCGACGGAACGGGAAGCTATCTCTATGTTCTCGACTCGCAGGCGCCGGATTACGCGACCACGGGCAACGGCGACATCACGGTTTTCCAGGTGGACCCGACGACGGGGCGGCTGCAGCTTGTTCCGAACCAGTTGATCAAGAATCCCGCGGGGCAGCAGCTGAATTACTTTGAGGTTGGCCCGGTTCCGATAATGCTTCGCGTGGGCGGCAACTGCGTCTACACGCTGAATTCTGGCGACCAGTCGATTTATCCGTACGGCATTGGCAGCAGCGGACAGCTGGTGGTTGAGGTGAACTCGACGGTGAAGGTCGGAATCGTCGGCACCAATAACATCAATTCGCTGAATGTGACCGGAAACAACATTTACATGACGGACGCGAAGCAGAACCAGATTCTGCCTTATACGGCGGGATCGGGCTGCAGTCTGAGCGCGCAGATTGGCGGCGCGGTAAGCAATCTGCCGCTGACTTCCGACCCGGTTTACAGCATGACCGACTCGAAGAACAAGTTCCTGTATGTTCTGAATCACGGCACGACGAACTCGAATAATCCGAACAGCTCAATCTCGGCGTTTGTGATCGAATCGACGGGCGCGCTGGTACCGATTTCGGACCCGCAGAATCCTTACTCGGTTGGCAACGGGCCGTTATGCATGGTCGAAGATCCTTCGAACCAGTATGTATATACGTCCAACTACAACGACGGGACCGTCACGGGCAAGTTCATCAACCAGAACACTGGGCAGCTCTCTGCTCTGGCGCGTGGCTCAGTCTTCCAGGCAGGCGGACTGAATACGTGCCTTGCCGTAAGCGGCAACGTTGATTAGAGAAGTTTTCCAGTTACGGTTGCCATTTTCCGCGCAGGATGAGGGCGGAAGACGATTTGCCCGGGAGCTATTGAATCGCATGAAGTCAAGATGGATAGGCCGTGCGGTGAAGGCCTCGATGTTGTCCCTGGCGGTGGCGCTTGGCGTCACAGCGTGCAGTAACGACTACACGGTTTCGTATGTGTACATGACGACTGCCAAGACGCTGCCGCATGGACTGATCAACGGGTACCAGGTGGACTACCAGTCAGGGCTTCTGCGGCCGCTGCCCGATTCACCGATCGATGCGGGTGGGCGGAATACGGTAGCCCTGGTGGTTGCGCCGAACCAACTGTTCCTTTACACGGTAAATAACTTCGACTCGGATGTGACGGAGTTTGCGATCGGAACCGATGGCAAGATCTATCCGCAGACCTCGTACAACATTGCGGGAAGTCTTCCGACGGGGGCCGCGATCGATGCGGCCGGCAAGTTCTTGTATGTGACGTATCAGTATCAGAACAACGCGAACGGGTCGGAGCTGTATACGCCGGCGAATCCGGGGCCGGGCGGGGTCAGCGTGTTTCCGATCAACTCGGACAACTCGCTGGGCAAGCCGTTCTCGGTGAATGTGGGGCGGAGTCCGATCGGGATTGCGACCAGCCCTGTGGGCAACTATGTTTACGTGATTGAGCAGGACACGGCCACCTCGGCGAACCTGCTGGGCTTCAGCCAGAACCCCACGACGGGCGCGCTGACCCCGCTGCCGGGTGTGACGATCAATCCGGGCAATGTGGTGTCGACTGGGTTCGCGTCGGGGACCACCCCTTCCGGCATCCTGGAGGACAAGACGGGGACGCATCTTTATGTTGTCGACTCGATTTTGAACCAGGTGTGGACGTACACGTTGGCGAACGGAATCCCGACGGTGGCAGGCACGACGTCGACCGATTCGCAGCCGATGGGCATGGCATTCGACCTCACCGGGAAGTATCTTTATATAACGGCGTACGAGGCCAACGTGCTGGACCTGTATACGCTTGGTTCGGGCGGATTGCCTTCGCGGTCGAGCATGATCAGCGTGCAGACGGGGACGGGTCCCACGTGCGTGACCGTGAGCGGTGCGCCGACTAACTCGAGCCCGACCCACGCGGAGTATTTGTACACGTCGAACGCGCTGAACAACACGCTGACGGGCGAGGTAGTAAATCAGGCGGACGGCACTCTGGATCAGATTCAGGGATCTCCGTTCAGCGGCAGCGCTTTGCCGACGTGCACGGTGACTGTGCCGGCGTTTCCGCAGCGTTGATGCGGGAGTCTGGCGGTTCGGAGCGTACGAGATTGGGCACGAGATCGGGGCAGAACCTGATCGGGTAGTTGCAGGGCAAGATTTTCAGCAGGCGGCCTGAGGGTTGCCGGGACGAAGGAAGCACATGAATTTTGAAAAGATCAGCCGGGTAGCGAAGGTTTCGGTGCTGTCGGCGGCGATGGTATTTGGGCTGGCGTCGTGCAGTCTCGACTATGTTGTTGGATACGTCTATGTGGCGACGAACCACAATACGCCGGGCGTTATCAACCAGTATTCGATCGACTTCCAGTCGGGCGCGCTGACGCAGATCGGCACTCCGGTGCAGGCAGGCAATAACCCGGTGCGGCTGATTCCGGCGCCGAACGGGCAGTTTGTCTATGTGATCAACCAGGGCGATTCGACCGTGCAGTTGTTCGCGGTGCAGGGCGATGGCACGCTGAGCTCGAAGGGCACGTACAGCACGGTGGCGAAGACTCCGACCGCTGTTGCGATCGATCCTCAAGGCAAGTTTCTCTACGTGGCATGCGATTATCAGACCGGCACCTCGGGTACCGGCGCGATTGCCATCTTCCCGGTGAATGCGGACAACACGCTGGGAGCGGCGACGCTGCAGCCGATTGGCAAGAATCCAGCGGGCATTGTGGTGAGCTACTTCAACAGCTATGTGTATGTGGTGGACCAGGAGACGCAGCCGAACGCGCAGATTCTGGGCTTCTCTCAGAACACGTCGACGGGTGCACTGACTCCGGTTCCGGGAACCACGATTACGAGCGTGGGCGGCGTGACCACGGCGAAGGGCTATCCTTCGGGCGTTGTTCCGAGCGGGATCACGGAAGAGCTGACGGCACGATTTGTATACGTCACGGATGAGGCGGCAAACCAGTTGATCGGCTACACGGTGCAGGCGAATGGCTCGCTGGTGCCGATGATCAACGGACCGTTCCAGACGGGACTATTCCCGACCTCGATTACGGTCGATCCGACGGGCAAGCTGCTGTATGTGACGAACTTCAACGCGAACACAATTCAGGGCTATGCGATCGATACGTTTACGGGCACACCGTCGGGCGCGGTCGGCGCGTTCGCGACCCCGGTGGGCGCGGGACCGACTTGCGTGGCTATCGATCCGGCGCTGGGCACGAATCTGTATACCTCGAACAGCCTGGATAATACGGTGACTGGAGAGAAGCTGCTTCCGAACACGGGCGCCTTGTCGACAGTGCAGAACTCACCATTCCCGGCCGCGGGCGGTCCGACTTGCCTGACGATTGTGCCGAACGGGGCACACGCATCGCAGATCATTACGCCTTAATTTCGAGCTGGATTGCAGTTACGACGAAGCCCCTTTGCGGGGGCTTTCGTCGTTTGCGGCGGGGTATACCAATGGGCGCCGCGGAGGTTACGAAAGAGAGCGGAAGGGTGGCTGCTGACGTGCAACTGATAGGGAAAGGACTCTATCTTTTCGCAAACGGAGCACCAGGCAAGTGCCAATTACAGTCACCATCCTCTGGTTCATTACGCTGTTTCTGGCGATCTTTACACCGTGGGTCGCGTTCATCTGCAGGCGCGAAGCGCGGAAGGACACGCACAATTGGAACCAGCGCCAAGAGCAACTTGCGCGGGCGCAGAGCGACTCTGCGTGGATCCTGAATAAGCGAATGCCGATGAAATAAGCGCGGTTTCCGGTAGGAAACCAGGCGCGAAACGAACGAGCGACAGTGTGGGAAATGGTGTCTCTTGTGGATGCAAATTCTTGCACACTGTGAAGTGACTGGCCGCGCAACTCTCCTGTTAAAAGGGGCTTCTAAAAGAGTCAGGAGGATCCATGCGCGATATCAAGTTTCTCGTGATTCCCGTCATTGCAGTTGCACTGCTGACTGCCGGACCAGTTGCTCCGGCACAGGTCTCCGTCGGTATAGGTATCGGGGCGGCTCCGGTATGTCCATACGGCTATTTCGACTATGCACCATACGACTGCGCGCCGTACGGCTACTATGGGCCGGACTGGTTCGATCGGCGGATTGTTTATCGGAGCGGGACCGTGGTTCCACGGGCCGCATGGCTTCTACGGCCACGTCGACAACCGCTACGATCCACACTATGGCTATCACGGGCCATTGCCGGAACGGGGCGCTCAGCCGTTCAACCATTTCCAGCCGAATGAGGCTCGCGATGGCCACGGTCACGTCGGCCAGGCCAGTCATCCTCCGACGAGTGAACACCAACCGGGCGTTCAGGGCGGGTACCATTTCAGCGGCGGCGGCGGGCAGCCTCACGGCGGTGGCGGACACGGCCACTGAGTTGAGCGCAGCTTGAGGGTGAAGGCCTGCTTCGGCGGGCCTTCTGCTGTCTGCGGGGAGCCAGGTGGGGATCGTTCATTGTGACGGCGCGGAGCGGCGGGCGAGGATGGCTTTGCGGGCGGGTTTTTCTACGAAGTGCATGGCGGCGATGGCGAGCACCAGCGTTGCCGCGTAGGAGAACCAGGGGTCGTAGGCGGCGAGGTGGAGCCGTTCCGGGACGTTGTGAGTGCGCAGCAGGTTGATGAAGTTGAAGTGGAGCAGGAAGATGGCGTAGCTGGCCTGGCCGAGGAGTTCGATAGGCTTCCACGCGAAGATAGAGGCGAAGAGGTTCTGGCCGCTGAGCCCGATGACGAGCGCGCTGAAGATGCGGGACAAGGAAGCCGCCGTGCATCAGGACGTAGGGAACGCGGTCGACGCTGGTGGCGAAGAAGAGCGCGATGCCGGCAAGGCTGGCACCGGCGATCCAGGCGCGGTGGTGATTGGCCAGGGTGAGCGAAGCCTGTAGCTTGCCCAGAGTGATTCCGGCGAGGAAGGTGCAGAGATAGGCGAGCGGCGTGTATTTGAGCGTTCGCAGCCAGGTGCCGGAAGAGTAGCGGTCGATGGGGCCGGCGATGTGGTCCGGATTGAAGTGGAGGTAGAGCGCGTGCGGGATGAGGCCGACGGCCCAGATGACGAGCAGGAGCGCAACCAGGCGACCGGGGGTTTTGGGCCAGCGCAGGCGGATAAGCCACGGGAAGGCGAAGTAGAAGGCGGCCTCGCAGGAGAGCGTCCAGGCGACGGTGTTCCAGAAGGTGGCGAGGTCGGGGTTCCAGCCCTGCATCAGGAGCGGCGTGAGGACGACGCCCGCGACGAACTGGCCGTGGGAGCGGGCGTGCCACTCGGCCCCGAGCATGCCGACGAAGAGCAGGAGCGAGAGCAGGTAGATGGGATAGAGGCGGGCAAAGCGGGCGCGCCAGAACTCGCGGGCGACCAGCGGCTTGGGACGGTCGGCGTAGTTGTAGGCGAGGATGAAGCCGGAGAGCAGGATGAAGAATCCTACGAAGACGTAGGAGTTGTTGATGAGCGGGTAGAACGGACCCATGTGCGGCGGCGTGAAGTGAAAGAACATGATGTTCACGGCCAGCAGGGTGCGGACGCCGGTGAGCGCGGGGAGTTGCGGCTTGCGTGCGGGGGCGGCCGGAGAGGGCGGGGCTGTGAAAACGGAAGTGGCGTCGGGCGTGAGCAGGGCGTCGGGCACTGTGATCCAGTTTAGATGAGAATTCCGGTTGGATGGACGGAGGGAATGTTGGGTTTGCGGAGGAAGAAGGGGGGGTATCCCCCTCCCCCCGGTATCAAATCGCAAAGTATAGATATCAATAGCTTTATTTATGTGTGTGGTAAACGTGCCACACATTTGTGTTGATTCTGGATGGGTTACAGATTGGTGTGGTAAATTTGCCACACTTTCCGGGTTTGCCGCGGACGGAGTGCGGATGGCGCATCGGGACGAGTCCTTCGCCGGACATTTAGCCTTGGTTTGCTGCATTGTTTTCCCACCCCACCCTGAGCTTGAGGTCCTGTCCGCTCAGGCGGACACGACGCTGCTAACTGTACTCTCTGGTTATCGTAGAGGAGACGGCTTGCAGAATCTGTGATCTGGGACACAGGTGATTTTGCGGATCGACGGCCGCGGGTTCCAAGGATTTGGTTGCGGGTCTGGGATTTTAGCGCGTGCCTTCAGCCCGCCGATTTGTTCTGGTGGTTTGATCCTGGGGCCTTGCCCCAAGCTACGGTAGCGTGTGCCTTCAGCCCGCTTTGGCGGAGCGCACCTATTTCGGGGGCCGGATCGTGGCGGTTTCTGTGCATTTTGAAGGTTGGGCGGCGGCGCGCTGGTGAGCGAGCGGCCGACGTCGGCGAAAAGGTTTGATGTGCGTGGTCAGCGTGAGCGGTGTCGGAGTCCTTCGACTGCGGCGCTAAAGCGCCTTCGCTCAGGATGACGGGTCTTGAAACGGGGATTAGACGGGTCTTGCAACGGGGATTAATTGAGGTGAGGCCTTGGCGCGTTCGAAGCAGATCATGAAGGCATGGACGGCGGATTCCTCGAGGGTCCATTTGCGGTCGGACGAGGCCCGGAAGATGGTTCCGGCCTGTTGGATTCGCTCGAGAAACGTTGCGACCTGCGCCGCCGCGGAGCATCCAAGTTCATCTCTAAGGGGGAGGAATTCGCCGTGAAAGCTGCGAGAATCCATCGCTTCGGACCGCCCGAGGTTGTTGTGGTTGAGGATGTGCCGGTGCCGTTGCCCGGACCCCACGAGGTGCTGGTGCGTGTCGTGGCTGCAGGCGTTGCTCCCTGGGACGCCATCATTCGCGAAGGCAAGAGCAAGGTGAGCCCGCGGCCTCCGCTCACCGTCGGCTCGGACCTCTCCGGTGTCATCGAGAAGGTTGGACCTGGCGTGACGGACTTCGCGCCTGGCGATGAAGTCTACGGCGTCACCAACCCGCAATTCTGTGGAGCGGATGCGGAGTTCGCCGTGGCAGACGCAGGGATGATGGCCCCCAAACCGCATCGGCTCACCCACCTCGAGGCCGCATCGGCGCCTGTCATCGCGGTCACCGCGTGGCAGATGCTCTTCCAGTACGCGCAGGCCACACGGGGACAAACCGTGATGATCGTCGGAGCTGCTGGCAATGTTGGCGCCTACGCCGTGCAGATGGCCCAGGATGCTGGAATCCGCGTCATCGCCGTCGCCCGCTCCGGCAGCGAGGACCTGCTCCGCTCTTTCGGCGTTGCATCCATCCTCATCGTCGACTCGAGCCAGACCGCATTTGAGCAGAGACTAGAGCAGGTGGATGCGATCCTCGACACGGTCGGCGGTCCCACACTTCAGCGCTGCCTCGCCGCGTTGAAGCCCGGGGGCAAACTGGTTACCGTCGTCGCCGCGCCGCCGCCTCCTGTTGGCGCAATCTTCTTCTACGCTGAGGTGACGACAGAACGGCTGCAAACGCTCACGAAGTTGTTCGAAGACCGCGGGATTACAGCCAGAGTTGGCTCGGTTCTGCCCCTATCCGAGGCACGTCACGCCCATGACATGCTTGCGGGCGCAACACACCTGCCCGGCAAAATTGTTTTGCAGGTGAAGAATACAGGGAGTCTATCGGTCTCATAACACCGCTGTCCGAGAGCGTCATTGAACATGACAGATGCTTGTGCAGGGCCGCGTAGAACCGCCTCAAATTGCTTCATCCCGCGCGGAGTTCCTTCGGCTCCTCGCGAGAAGAGTCCAGGAATCCTCGCACGAATGCGGCGATTTGATCTGCTGCCGTGTCCAATGCAAAATGACCGCCGTCTACGATGTGAACTTCGGCGTTGGGCACATCTTTGCGATACCGTTCGGGCTCGCCGGGGTCGAATGAGAGCTCATACTGGCCCCATATCACCAGCAGGCGCGGTTGGTTGTCGCGCATCCACGCCTGCCATTTCGGATACGCGTCCACGTTGGTTCGATAGTCGTAGAACAGATCGCTTTGAATCTCAGCCTGGCCGGGCCGGTTGAGAAAATAGAACTCATCGGTCCACTGATCGGGGTCGTAGCGTTCCACGTTCGGATCGTTGCCGACGTGACGAGTGCGTGTCGCGGCCAGCGAGAGCAGATTCGCACGCAGCGCGCTTTCGTTCGGAGCGCGATCCGCCCAGAACTCGCGACGCGTCTTCCAATTCGCGCCGAGGCCTTCGTTATGCGCAACCGCGTCTTGAATGATGAGAGCTTGCACGCGCTCCGGGTGCTCGAGGATCATGCGAAAACCCACCGGCCCACCATAGTCCTGCATATAGAGCGTGTAGCGCGAGAGTCCAAGCGCCTGGGTGAAATGATTCATGATCTCTGCGTATCGATCGAACGTGTACGCGAAGGCCTTCGCATCCGGCCAGTCGCTGTGTCCGAAGCCGGGATAATCGGGAGCGACCAAGTGATAGCGATCCGACAGCCTGGAGAAGAGCGGCTCGAACATGCGAGACGAGGACGGCAGCCCGTGCAGCAGAAGCAGTGTTGGCGCGTCCTTTGGACCAGCCTCTCTATAGAAAATGGAGAGCCCATCGATTTTTGTTGTGCGATAGAGCGTCGAATTTTCCATGGAATGTCACTTCTTTTTCGCGTTGAGTGCGGGTAGAAGAAGCTTCAGAAGCGCTTCGTCCGAGAACGGGTTCTGACCTGAGATCAACTCGCGATCTTGCAGGACGTAGCTCTTCCATGGAGCGAGCACGCTGACGTCACCGCCCGCAGTTTGCAAGGCAAAGTCCGGGTAGAAGAGAACCTTGCCACCAATCTCCAGCGGCTCCCGCTGCTGCTCTTCCGCCGTCGAAAAGATGGTCATCTTATATCCGGCATAGATCCAGCCTTGAGCCTTTGCGTGCGCTCCGGCGGTATCGCCCGCTGCCAGCGCGGCGACGAACTCCTTTGAATTCGGAAGAGCCGAGAGCAGCGAAATCGGGCCATGACAGAGCACCGCTGTAGGTTTGGAGGTTTCGTGAAAATGTCTCATCACGATGCCGGCGTTGGGATCATCGAGAAGATCGATCATCGGGCCATGGCCGCCGGGGACGAAGACAGCGTCATATTGGTCAAGGCCCGATGCGACCACATCCGCGATGCGCATTGAATCTCTGAGCCCAAACAGGCTGTCGCGGAATAACATATAGTCCTCAAGCTTGGCCGCGTCCCCGCCGAAGAAATCGGGGACCTCTGAATGGACATCCACCTGGGGCGTGTTGCCTGTCGGGGTGGCGAAGGTGATTTCGTAGCCCTCCTTCATCAGGGCGCGAACCGGAACCGTCAGTTCGTTGAGGTAGTAGCCGGCGCTTTTATAAAGCCCGCCGCCCTTCAAGGGCAAGCCGCGACCGCTCGAGACCAATACCAGGATTTTTCCTTTTGTTGCCATTTTGTTCTCCTCTTAGCCACTGTGTCAGGCCGAACGACCGCCCAAGGCGATATTGGCAAAAGTGCGACGACGAGTCTATTGGACGAAGGTATCGACCAATACCATAGGAGGGATTTTAGGATAGATCACCGCGGATACGGGAGTCTCCGGCTTTCCTGCTCCCAACCGGGGGCGTGGAGCGTCAATCAAGCTTCTGGCGGTCGACTGCGGGTGTTCGTGCGAGTTGACGAAGATCCTGCCGTACCAGGTCGATTTGCGTCGAAAGCTGTTCGAAAGACTTTCTCGCCGCGGCCATGTCGGCATTTCTCGCGGATATTTCCAATTGGTTCGCGGCGTCCTGCGCGGCGGAGGCCTGAAATGTTCCGACCGACCCTTTGAGTGCGTGAGCCGCTCTCTGGACCATGAGCGCGTCGCCTGAATCGAGTCCGGTTCGGATGTGGCTTTCCTGCTTTGCGCTGTCTGCAAGCCATAGCCCGGCCATCTCGGCGAGGAGGACTCGATCTCCCATGACAGAGTCGAGAAGTAACTCGAGTTGACCGATTGCGCGAAACGCGATTGGCTCTGAAGGTTGACCGATATTTTGTGTCTTCTTTACTTCAGATATTGCCTGCTTCAATTCGTCGATTCGGATGGGCTTTGACAGATAGCCGTCCATACCGGCGCTTAGACATTTTTCCCTGTCGCCTTTCATTGCGTGTGCAGTCATCGCAACGATCGGCACGTGCTTTCCTGTGGTTGCTTCCGCGTCACGGATGGCCGCTGTGGCCTCCAGTCCATCCATCTCGGGCATCTGGACGTCCATGAATATGAGGTCAAATTGTTCCTCTTGAGACCGTCTCAGCGCCTCTTTGCCATTGTTGACGACGTGTACGTTGTGGCCGAGCTTCTCCAGTATTCTCATGGCCAAGGTCTGGTTCACCGGGTTATCTTCCGCGAGCAGAACTCGCAAGGAGCAGTCCGGGGCCGGGATGAAGGCCGATGCGGTTTCGGGCCGTTCGCGTTTCCGGTCATGTTTGGCCATGGCCGTCACGATTGCGTCAAAGAGCTCGGACTGCTTGATGGGTTTGCCGAGATAGTCGGATATTCCCAACTCGCGACAGCGCGCAACATCGGTGGGCCTCGATCCGGAGGTCAGCAGAATGACCTTGAGCCCTTGCTGTTTGTAGGTGTCTCTTATTTGCTCCGCCACTGAAAAACCGTCCATATCGGGCATGTGGACATCGAGCAGAACGAGGGCGAAGCTGTTCTTCGAATCCGTCCCACTGAGCATATTCAGCGCTTCAGCACCGCTGCTGGCCAGGGTTGGTTTCATGTGCCAGTTGGTCAGGATTTCCCTTAGAATTCGCCGGTTGGAAGCGTTGTCATCAACGACGAGAACAGGCAGGTCGAAGAGTTCGTAAACCTCTTTTGCGAGCGGTTCCGACTCTGATTTCCCGATCTCCAACACCACTGTGAAGTGGAACTTGCTACCCTGTCTCACCTTGCTTTCCACCCACATGGTTCCACCCATCAGATTCACCAGTGCGGCGGAGATGGAGAGTCCCAATCCGGTTCCGCCGTACTTGCGGGTGGTCGAGCTATCGGCCTGTTCGAATGCCTCGAAGATTGTCTGTTGCTTCTCCTTCGGAATCCCGATGCCGGTATCGGACACAAAGAAATGCAAATCGAGAGCCGACTCATCCTGGCTTCGTCGCTCGACGTGCAGCATTACTTCTCCTTTGTCGGTGAACTTGATGGCATTGCCGACAAGGTTGATGACGATCTGGCGGAGGCGAATCGGGTCGCCGAAGACTCGATCCGGCAGATCGACTTGAATGTGGCAACCCAGTTCCAGGTCTTTCTGGTGAGCGCGTGGAGCGAGCAGGCGCACCGTGTCTTCGAGAACGTCACGGAGATTGAAGTCTCGCTTGTCCAGTTCGAATTTGCGCGCCTCGATCTTGGAGAAATCGAGCAGGTCATTGATCAGCGCAAGTAAGGCATCCGCGGAGTCCCTGATGGTGCCCAGGTATTCGCGCTGCTCGCTGGTGAGCGCAGTGTCCAGCGCAAGCTCGGTCATTCCCACGATTGCGTTCATGGGCGTGCGAATCTCGTGACTCATGTTGGCCAGGAACTCGCTCTTCGCTTTGGTCGCGTCTTCGGCGATCCGCTTGGCAGCTTCCAACTCGCCCGCATAGAGCCGCAACGCTGCTTCTGCCTCTGTGCGTTCGATAAACTGGCCGATTTGACTGCCGATTGCTGCCAACAGCTTCAGCAACTTCACATCGGGCTGGCGAATCTGGGGGCTGAAGAACTCGAGTACGCCGAGCACTTCGTCGGCGAGCAGAATGGGAAAACCGAAGGCGCTGCGCAGTCCTTCTTTCGAAGCGATAGGAGCGCGAGGGAAATTAGTGTCCCTGGTCAGGTCCTCAATCCAATGCGCATCGGCTTCCTGCCAGACACGGCCCGGCAGGCCAATGCCGCGATCGAAGGTGCGAGAGCGAGTGACCGCGGAAAACTCGCTTACGTTCGCGGTTGGGATATGCCAGGTTTCGATGCAGCGCAAGACGGCTTCTTTCTTGTCCAGCTTCCATACAGTGCCTACAACCCATCCCAATGTTTCGCAGATGCTTTTGAGTATGTGGGGCGCCGCATCATGCAGGGAAGACGCTTCTGCCAGCACCTTGGTGACGAAGTATTGAGCGAGCAGGAGATCTTCGTCTCGCTTGATTTCGGTTACGTCGCGGCCGGTCGCGTAGAAGAACTGTCCGTCTGCCGGCGCGGCTGCGGTCCAGAGAATCCATCGGAAGGAACCGTTTTTGGAGAGACAGCGGTTGCCGAAGCGCATGGTTTTATATCCATGAAAGACCTTGGTGGCCTCCGCAATCGTTGCCTCGCGATCATCGGGATGGACGAGGTTGATCCAGGGCTGCGTCAGCAGTTCCTCTTTTTCGTAGCCGAGAAGATCAGTCCACGCCTGGTTCACCCGCTTGAAATATCCGTCGAGCCCGGCGACGCAGATCAGGTCGAGGGAAAGGTCGAGCAGCTCCGTGACTTCAGTGTCGTGGGCGGTGGGTCCCAAGGGTGAAGGTGCAGACATGTTCGCTCTCCGAGGACTGAAGTTACACGTCCGGGTTGTGTTGACGCTAGCAGCAGACAGACATAGTATTCAACGATATCAATCGCGATAATGGCGGAGGTCTGTATTATGTCCGACGAACCCCCCACTCGGCATCGAGTTCTAGTTGCGGACGACGATGCGGCGATCCGCCATGGCATCTCCAGATTGCTGGAAAGCGCGGGGTTTGAGGTATCGGAAGCGGCAGATGGAATTGCTGCGCTGAACGCTATTCAGGAGAAACAGTTCGACCTTGTATTCCTGGACATTTGGATGCCGCATCTTTCCGGACTTGAGGTGCTGGCGCGTATTCGCACGGGGGCAAAGCGACCTAAGGTTATCGTAACGACGTCCGATGGGACATCCGAGACTCTGTTGCGTGCGGTGAAGGAACAAGCGTACGACTACTTGAGTAAACCGTTTCCTCCGCGGAAGGCGGTCGAGGCCGCGCAACAGGCGCTTTCCGCCGATCACGAGCCGGCCATAGAAGTCTTGTCGGCGCGTCCTCACTGGGTGGAACTGCTTATTCCCTGCACCTGCGAGGCTGCCAGGCGGATTGAGACCTTCATGATGAAACTGGAGGCGGATCTTCCTGACGACGTGCGCGAGACGATCGCTTCCTGCTTCCGGGAACTGCTGTTGAATGCTGTTGAATGGGGTGGCCAGCTCGATCCCAATCGAAAAGTTCGGATCGCTTCTGTCCGATCGCCGCGAATGCTTATGTTCCGAATTGCCGATCCGGGGCCGGGTTTTTCATTCGAAGGACTCTCTCATGCAGCGGTTGGCCAGCCGGAATCGGAGCCGATAGCGCACATGTCGGTTCGCGAAGAACGCGGAATTCGGCCGGGTGGATTTGGAATCCTGATGACCAAGGCGGGTGCCGACGAACTTTTTTATAACGAAGCGCAGAACGAGGTCATGTTCGTGAAGTATCTCGATAACGCACAGGCCAATCCGGCGGAGAAACGGTGAATCGATCGTAATTTCAGTTTGGTGGAATTGATCGGCCTCGTGCCGTCTGAAGGCAGTCAGGTGAGATGGCGTTGAGTACAGGGCGTGATGACTGCCTCAAGGGGTTGCGGGAAGGGTGCTGAGGTAGTGGGTCAGGTTCTTCAGGTCCTGGGCTGTGAGTTTGCCGGCGTAGGAGGGCATGGGGTTGGGAGCGCCCGCCTTGGTTTTTGCGGGGGGAGTGAGGATTGCCGCGCGTATCTGGGCTTCCGTGCGGTGGGTTCCCACGCCGTTCAGCGAGGGGGCGATGTCTCCTCCTTCTTTGCCGATGCGGTGGCAGACGAGGCAGTTGTTGTCGGCGATGACGCTCTTGATGTGGTCGGGGCTGGAGGCGTTGGGCGAGGTGGAGGCGGTTGGGGCGGGCGTTGCCGGCTGTGGCGACGGGGCAGAGACAGCCATGCCGATGGGCGTCGCGCGGACGAGGCGGCCCGGCCTCGCGTCTTCGATCATCCATAGGGCACCGTCTGGAGCGACTTCCACGTCGCGGACTCGGAAACCAATGTTCCAGCGATCGACTGCCTGCGCTCCTCCCTTGCCGTCAAACGTGATGCGGACGAGCGCCATCGTTGCCAGGCCGCTGACAAAAGCCGACCCATTCCACTGTGGGAACATGGCGCCTTTGTAGAACATCAGGTTGCCGGGCGCGATGACGGGGGTCCAGTAGATCACCGGCTTGGTCAGGTCTGGGCGCGTATCCGGACTGGGGATGGGAACGCCGTTGTAGTTGACTGCGTAGGAGGCCAGCGGCCAGCCATAATTCTTGCCCGGCTAGAATCAGGTTCAGCTCATCGCCGCCACGCGGGCCATGTTCCACCTCCCACAGCCGTCCATCCGGTGCAAAGGCCAGGCCGTAGGGCGTGCGATGCCCCATGCTCCAGGTTTCGGCGGGCGTGAGGTTGGGGCCGGGGAAGGTGTAGGTGCGTACGACCGGGGCTGTCTTGGCGGCTTCGGTGTCCGAGGGCGGGTTGATGATGGGCACGGTGGGCGCGCCGGTTTTGCCTGCCATGGGATTGCCGGGGGCGGGTTTGCCGTCCAGCGTGAGGCGCAGGATCTTGCCGAGGGGCTGGTTGGGATCCTGGGCCGGCGTCATACGCTGGCGGTCGCCTACGGTGAGGTAGAGATATTTGCTGTCCGGCGAGAAGGCGACTTCGGCGCCGAACTGTCCTCCGTTGCCGCGCTCGCCGTCGCGCCAGATGACCTGGAGTCCTTCGAGGCTGGCGGCATCGTTGCCGATCTTCAACTGGGCGCGGGCGAGCGCGAGGCTGGAACCGCCAGGCTCACCTGGCTCGGAGTAGGTGAGGTAGACGTAGTGGTCCTGGGCATAGTGCGGGGAGAGATAGACGCCCAGCATTCCACCCTGACCCTGCCAGAGAACGGCGGGGACGTTGGCGACGGGAGTCTGCTTTCCCTGCTGGGTGACTAGCTGCAGGCCGCCGACCTTCTCGGTGATGAGCATGCGGCCGTCGGGCAGGAAGGCGATCTTCCATGGCAGGCTCAGGGTGGTGATCTGGGTGACGGTGAATGGCAGGCTGGGGTCTGCCTTCTGCTCGCCTGCGTTGACCTGCGCGGATGCGCTGCTGGAAGCCAGGGTCAGGAGCAGCCCCGCGATTGCAATGTGCTTCATCGTTGTCTTTCCTTTTTCGATAAATAGGATGACAGGGATGCGGAATCAGGGTGTTACGGAATCAGGGCGTTACGAGGGAGCCGAGGGGTTCGCCCTGGATGACGCGGACGATGTTGCCGGGGGTTTTCATGCTGAAGACCATCATGGGCATGTTGTTGTCGCGGCAGAGGGAGACGGCGGCGGTGTCCATGACGCGGAGGTTGAGGCGGAGGATGTCGGCGTAGGAGATTTCGGGGAACTTGGTGGCGTCGGGGTCGGTTTTGGGGTCGGCGGTGTAGATGCCGTCGACGGAGGTGGCTTTGAGCAGGATGTCGGCGCCGATCTCCATGGCGCGGAGGCAGGCGGCGGTGTCGGTGGAGAAGTAGGGGTTGCCGGTTCCGGCGGCGAAGATGATGACGCGGCCTTTTTCCAGGTGGCGGATGGCGCGGCGGCGGATGTAGGGCTCGGCGACCTGGTGGATGGAGATGGCGGACATGACGCGGCAGTTGATGCCGAGCTTTTCGATGGCGTCCTGCAGGGCGATGGCGTTGATCACGGTGGAGAGCATGCCCATGTGGTCGGCGGCGACGCGGTCCATGTCGATGGCCTGCTGGGCGACTCCGCGGAAGAAGTTTCCTCCTCCGACGACGATGCCGATCTCGCATCCGAGGGCGTGGACTGCGGCGATCTCGGCGGCTACTTTGTGGATGAAGACGGCATCGATACCGAAACCGGCTCCTGCTGCCAGAGCTTCGCCGGAGAGCTTGAGGAGGACTCTTTTGTACATGTCAGGACTAAGTATCGCATGTCAGTTGTCAGTTGCAGGTTACAGGTTGTCAGTTGATTTGGCCGCAAAGGAAAAGGCCCGGCTTTGGCGGCCGGACCTTCTGTGAGCGAATCAAAATCTTAGGTGCTTACTTGCCGAGCACGTTTCCGACGGTGACTTCGTCGGGGCCGTTGATCTTGAAGTCATCTTTCGCGGATTTGACGTCGAGCTGCATCTGCTTGCCGGGTTTTGCGGGGACGGTGACGGTGACGACGGCCTCGCTTTCCAGAACGGAGTAGAGCTTATTGAGCAGGGGGTCGAATGTTCCGGGGGAGAACTGACCTTCCCACAAGCCTTCGCCGCCGGTGTCCGCGGTGAGCTGGGAGAAGTTGGTCTGACCCTCAAGCTGGCCGCCTTCGGAGCGGTTGCCGTCGACGACAGGAAAGTCGAGATAGAAGAATGGATAGGGGACGATTCCAGCTCTCTGAAGGATCCTGGAGGCTCCGTCGATGTCAGGGTTGAGTTGGTCGCCGCCCTGGGCCTGGCCGTTGCCGCGAATGATGCCGTCGGTGAACATAACGACGGCGCGCAGCTTGGCGGGATCGCCGTTGGGCCAGTGGGCTGCGAGGTCACGCAGGCACATGTACGGGTTGCCGTTGTCGTTTTGCGGGTTGGCGGCCTGTTCGCGGGTCTTTTGCTTGAGGGCCGCTCCGGCGAGGGCGCGGTCGGTGGTAAAGGTCTGGGCGATGACGGCCTTGCTGCGGAGCATGTAGCCGACGCCGATTTCGACGTTGGAGGGCATGTCGGACATGAATTTCCGGATGGAGTCGAACTGGCCGTTGCCGCCGATCATCTGCATGGAGTCGAGCAGGATCATGATCTGGAGGACGTGGGGCCCTTTGAGGAGGGGATCGACGGAGGTGATTTCAACGGTTTTGCCGCCGAGCTTGATTTCGGCGATGTCTGCCTGGGTGAGGGGGGCGAGTGGCCGGTAGGTTTCGCCCTTCTTGTTGCTCTTCGGCATGGCGCGGAGGACGATCATGGTCGGCGTCTGGGCGGACGCTGTGGGCGCGAGTGCGCCGCAGAAGAGCAGGGCGGCAGCAGCGGCGGCCAGAAAACGGGTGAGTCCGAGGTGTTTCGGTTGCGTCGGCAGGGTGGTTGATTCGGGGGTCATGCAGCGTCTCCTGTGGCCTTGGCGGTTCGCGAGATGAGCAACCAGAAACAGTTTCACCTGCGCGTCAGCGTGCGACACCACTATAAACGATTGGGCGAGGCGGAGGTAAGGGAGCATGGACTCGGGGTCGGCGATTGGCCGTGGATGAATAGTAAGGTCAAAGAGGCCTGATTCCTGAGCTGTGAGCTTGAAAGCTGTAAGCTAACAGCCGTGAGCAGGGTGAATATGGAGGGAGATCGCGGCCGGGCTGCGCGTTCGGTGGCGCCGGCGTGCGTCGCGCTATACCTGGCGGTGGTGCTGGGACTGCTGTTCGCGATCGTGCATCGCGACGATGGGGTATTCACGTACACGCTGGACGATCCGTATATCCATCTGGCGCTCGCGGAGAATCTGGCGCATGGACACTACGGGATCAACGCGGGCGAGGCGTCGTCGCCGTCGTCGAGCATTGTGTGGCCGTTTCTGCTGGCTCCGACGGGGCGCATGGCGTGGGGGCAATACGTTCCGCTTGGGTTGAACGTGCTGTTTTGCGGGATGGCGGCGTGGCTGATCGGGTTGATGGTGGATGGGTGGAACTGGCGGCGCGGCAGGGTGGGCTGGCTGGGGCGATTCGCGTTTGCGGTGGCGCTGATGCTGGTGGCGAATCTTGCCGGGTTGACGTTTGTGGGCATGGAGCATGGGCTGCAGGTGCTGATTGCGGTGGTGTGCGCGGCGGGGATGGTGGAGGCGTTCGCGGGGCGGCCGATCCCGGTATGGTGCCTGTGCGCGGCGGCGCTGGGGCCGATGGTGCGGTACGAGGATTTTGCGCTGGTGGCTGCGGTTGTGCTGGTGTTGATCGGGCAGGGACGGCGCGGCGCGGCGATGCGACTCGCGGGCGCAAGCGTGGTGGGGCCGGTGGGGTTTTCGCTGTTTCTGGTGTCGCGCGGACTGCCCGCGCTGCCTACGTCGGTGCTGGTGAAGGGGCGGGCGTACTCGCTCTCGGGCGGCGGGGAGATGAAGGTGCTTCGCGCGATGTACTGGGGGCCGAACGTGGGCACGGTGCGGGAATATGCGTGGTGGGCGCTGTTCTCGGTGGTGGTGTTGCTGGTGGTTCTGGCCGTGCGGGAGAAGCAGAGGGTGCGGCGGGCGGTGTTGTGCGGGGCTTTGCTGGCGGGCGGGCTGCAGTTGGCGATCGGGCAGTTCAACTGGTTCCATCGCTACGAGGTTTACGCGGTTGCGTTTACCGTGCTGGTGGCGTCGACCGCGCTGGCGGAGACGACGCGATTGTGGCGCGGCGTAATCGTGGCGGGATTGCTGGCGGTGGGATTTCCCTATGCGCAGGCTTTGTGGCAGACGCCTGACGCGGCGAGCAATGTGTATCAGCAGCAGTACCAGATGCATCGTTTCGTGGCGGACTTCTATCGCAAGCCGGTAGCGGTGAACGACCTGGGCTGGGTGAGCTACCGGCGGCCTGCGGGGGTGCGCGTGCTGGACCTGTGGGGACTGGCGTCGCCAGAGGCTTCGCGGCAGCCGCACAAGGACGCGGGCTGGCTGGACATGATGACGGAGACGCACGGAACCGGGCTGGCGATGATCTATCCCACATGGTATGAGGAGGGTGCGCCGGACGAGTGGAGCCCGCTGGCGACCATGTGCATCACTTCTCCGCGCACGTCGGTGGCAGAGCCATGCGTGGTGTTTTACACCACCGAGGTGGGGGACAAGGCGGCTCTGACGACGGAGATGGCGGCGTTTGCGCGCACGCTGCCGGCGAGCGTAAAGATAACACTGGACGCAGATTCAAGTGATCAGGACCAGTAAGGCGCTTGTTCAGGAAACCTGGGAGGGCTGCTTTTCCTGGTTTTCGTTTTTCGCGGCGCGCTTGGCTTTGCGGCGGCTGAGCACGGAGCTGCGCCGGGTGCGTGCGCGCTCGCTGGCGTGGTCGATCTTCTTCCAGAAGCCGACGAAGTAGTCAGTGGCGGAGATGATGGAGACGACGGTCATCCACCAGATGGCCCACAGAGCGATCATGTGTACGGCGACGATGAGGCCGTTGCCGTTTTTTGTGGGAAACCAGACCCAGTAGTTCCAGCGGTGGGCGAGGATGGCGGCGACGACGGAGACGATCTGGATGACGGTTTTGAGTTTGCCAATTTCGGAGGCTTCGATGGTGAAGCCTTCTGAGGCGGCGATGGAGCGCAGGCCGGAGACGAGGAATTCGCGGCCGATGATGATGACGGCGATCCATGGCGGCACGATGGCCGGGTTGTAGGCCACCAGGACGATGTAGGCGGCGGTGATCATCAACTTGTCGGCGAGTGGGTCGAGCAGCATGCCGATGGTGGTGATCTGGTTGCGTCTGCGGGCGAGGTAGCCGTCGAGCCCGTCGGTGATGGAGGCGAGGATGAAGACGGCGGAGGCGATGAGTTCCTGCTCGCCGCCGGCGAGGCCATGAGTTGCGTGGCTGGCCGGGAAAGCCGGTGACAGGATCCAGATCAGCAGCGGCACGGTGGCGATGCGGCTGATCGTGATTGAGTTGGGAAGATTCATGGGCCTCGGGTTCGAACGTCACGCGGCGCGCCGCACGGCGGCCTGCACTTCAGGGTTCGGGGTTTCCTTCAGCGAAGACGGATGGCTCGAGCCCGCAAATTGCAGACAATAGCATTTTGTCATACCCACTAAAAAGGCGGCGCGTCGTGGCGACGGCGGGCGGCGGGCGGTCTGGGAATATGCGTCATCCGAAGGCCGCAAGCGGGTTCCATTCCGGGCCTCGGCTGACTCTTTGGATCTCGTGTATCGCGTTGTGTGCGTGGTAGATTTGCTGGTAGTCTGCAAGCCTTAAACTCTCGGGTCGGTAACCCCACAAATGTCGCTCTTCAGTCGCTTTCTCCGTCGTTTGGCGTTATGCCTTCTGTGCATAATCTCCGGAGTTTGCGTGGCGCAGCAGACGACGCAGTTTCTGAATCTTCCGGGCGTTCAGCAGACTGGCGGGCGGGTGACGAGCTTCGAGACTGGAGGAATCCAGTCGCCTTCCGATGGAACAGACATCCTGTATGTGAATGCTCCGGTCGGCAGTGGAGGTACGTCGTCGGTGACGGCCGGCATCATGCTGAACCAGTCGGGATTTGCGACTCTGCTGGAGAACGAGATTACGTTTCCGAATACCTCGAATCTGGTTGAGGCTCTGGGGGACTACGACGGCGACGGCCTTACCGACTTTGCCTTTGCGTTTGTGCCGCAGGGCTCCAGCAACATCGAGTTGTGCGTGTACTACGGCACCGGGGCGACGGTGGCGCAGGCGGCGGCCGGCGAAAGCTCGTTCAAGAGCCTGGCATCGACCAGCGGTTGCCTGGTTTTTCCGACCAACCAAGTTGCGCCTCCCGTGCTCTCGAACATGGCTTCGTTTGTACGGCAGACGAACGGATCGAAGGTGGCGCAGTTACTGCTGGAAGACAGTGCCAACGGCGTTCTCTACATCATTAACAACAACGGGACGACCGGCAGCAACGGCAACCTGCAGGGATATTCGATGCAGGTGGCCATTCTTTCCGATGGAGCCGGGCCGATCTATGTTGGCGACTTCAACGGCGACGGGTACAACGACTTCATCATCAATGGGCAGACGGGCCACTCGGCATCGGCGTTCATCTCTTCGGTGGGCTATAACTACTTTGTCCCAACGCACATCTACACGTTCGACAAGGGCGTGAGGTCGATGCTGATCGAGGATATGGACCACGACGGCATTGCGGACATGGTGGTTGAAGGCAATGATGGCTCGATTGAGATCCATAAGGGCAATGGGGACGGCACATTTGCGACGGCGAGCGAAGGAGGCACGGCGCCCATACCCGGCAGCGTTGCGGGCAACGGCGGACGGCTTGCGGTAATCAATCCGCGGACGCTGGATATCCTTTCTACAACGCCGATCGGGCTGAGCCTGTTGCGGCCTCAGAGCGGCACTCTGACCTACGCGCTAAGCAGCATCTACAACATTGGCCCGGGGCGGTCGTCGTTCTCGCTGGCGGACTACCATACCACCGGCAACCTCGATCTGGCGGTCGATTCGGCCGAGGGCGTGGTGATCTTCGCGGGCAATCCGGACGGGACGTTCGTTGCTTCGAATGCGTATTCGGCGCTGGCGCCGGGACTGGGCGCGGTGGCTGGGAAGTTTCGCAATGCGGCGAACAATCCTACGGGCAACGTGGATGTAATGGTGGCGACGGGCACTACCCAGGCGCGGCTGCTTTCGGGCCTGGTGCTGCCGAACGAGGCGCAAGCGCAGTTGATGAAGGGCAATGGCGACGGCACGTTTGCCGCGCTGAGCGCGCCGGTGAACACGTCCGGCGGTCCGGCGAACATCCCCAATAATGTCTGGTCCAATCTTGTTCCGGGCGATTATGACGGGGACAACAATCTCGACATTCTTTTTTCGATGACGGGACTTCCGCAGCCTCCGCCAAGCGGGAGTTTTCCTATCTGGTATGTGATGTACGGCAATGGAGACGGCACATTCAATCAGTCCGGGCCGACCCTGAGCGTTGCGAATGCGACGAGCAACATTGATGGTTACTACCTGGAAAGTGTTGGCGGAGATTTCAATGGCGACGGCATTTCCGACGTGGCCATCAGCGATGACTCCTTCGACGCCACCGCGGTTGGAGTGAGGAATAACCGCGTGGGCACCGGTCCTGACCCGGCTTTTCTGTATGCGGATAGCAACAACACTGCGTTCAACCAGGTTGCGGCGGGATTTTTCAAGGGCGGCCGAAGCAGCCAGCAGGACCTGGTCTTTGAGCAGGGGATGAGCTTCATCCCTTTCGCGAACAGCCAGAATGGCGCAGGAAATTTTACGCAGATGGCTCCGATTGCCGGGGCCGCTGCTCCGCTGTATCCCAGCACGGTGCTGCTGACGGATGTCGATGGCGATGGCAATGGCGATCTGGTGGTGGTGTATTACAACACTGCCGCGAACCCGGTTGGCGCGGGGCCGGTTTCGCCGTACCAGGTCTATATCTGGTGGGGCAACGGGGATGGGACCTTTACGCAGACGCCGCTGGTGTTGAACACGAGCCGCAACTATTATCTTGGCGCTGTGGCCGATATGAACGGCGATGGATTGCCGGACCTGGCGCTGAGCGACGGGTCGGTGGTCAGCATTCTGTACAACCAGGGCGGTCGCAGCTTTGGCGCTCTCAATCAAACTACGGGCTTGTACGCCAACGAGCAGCACTTCCTCGCGGGGCAGGGCATCAACTCCATTTCGCTGGTGGATGTAAACGGAGATGGCAGGCCGGACCTGGTTGCGGCGAACGGCGGCGCGACGATTGCCAACGCGGTGGCGCTTGGCGGCAGGAATTTGTCTTCGATCAGCCTGACGACGAACCCGGCGGACATCAGTACCGGCGGCATTACGGTACTGATCAATCACATTACGACTAAGCCGGTGACAGGGATGTTGGTGGCCACGCCCGAGCCGAGCGCCTACGGCCAGTCGTTTACGATGACGGCGACGCTTACGCCGAGTGCGGGCGTCGCGGTGCCTACAGGGACGGTGGCGTTCTCGATCGACGGAGTGCAGGTGGGCAATCCTGTGAATGTTGTTCCGGGAACGACGAACTCGACCGCGAGTTATACCGTTCCGCAAGGCAATACTTATGCGGGCGGCGTTCATCCGATGACGGCGGCGTACTCGGGTGATGCGGCAAATTCGCAAGCCAGTTTCGCCGGCGCGTCTGGAACGCATCTGATCCAGAACGGCGCGACCACCAGCTTTATCGAGATGTGTATCGGGCCCACGGCTGCGTGTCCGGCTCCCCCGGGCGTGGCCGTTCCCACTCCGGTGTACACGCCTGCTCTGACGATGTCCTACGGGCAAATCTGGAATGGATTCATCAGCGCGGCTGCGAACGACGGAAGCGCGCTGACGGGCAGCCTCGAACTGATCGACACATATACAGGCTCGGCAGCGCCCCCGCCCAACCCGCTCTGCACTCTCCCCGTCAACCTCGGCGGCGCATGTGCGAACAGCGTGGGTACGACGGAAGGCACGTCGGTTGGGCTGAACGTGCTTGACCGCGTACTATCCCGGCGATGCGAGCCACTCGGCATCGACGTCCGCTCCGATCGCGATTACGGTGTTGCCGGATTCGACGTCCGCCACGCTGACCGGATCGCCGAATCCTTCGCCGGTGACGCAGCCGGTCAGCTTCACCGCGACGGTGACGGGGAACTTCGCGGCGCCTACCGGGCCGATCGCATTCTTCTTTGGCAATACATTGCTGGGGCAGGTGCCTTTGGTGCCGAGCGCCAACGGCAACACCAGCACGGCCACGCTGTCCACATCGATTCTGCCGGTGGGCAGCGATCCGATTACCGCGGCCTATGGTCCGACGATGGACTTTGCGGCGGCGAGCGCGACGTTTACCGAGACCATCACTCCGGCGGTGGTGGGCGGATTTACGCTGTCCGTAACGCCGGCGACTTCGTCTGTGGGCGTGGGCTACTCGACGCTGCTGGTGGTGACGGTGACGCCGCAGGGCGGCTTCTCGCAAGGGGTAAACCTGAGTTGCGCGGGGCTGCCCAACGAGTCGACGTGCTTCTTTGACTCGCAGACTCTGTCCAGCGGCGCGTATACGACCGACTTAGTAGTGAGCACAACGTCGCCGCATAGTTGTGGAACTTCTACGCCGTATTTTCTTGGCTCGAATAGCGGGGGGACGGGCGTTGCGCCGTTTGCGTTGCCCGCGATTGCGGGGCTGCTCGCAATGTTTCTGCCGGGACGCCGACGCTGGATGCGCGCGCTGCTGGCTGTAATTGTCGTTGCGGGAATGACGCAGATGAGCGGATGCGGAACCTGCACCGACCTGGGCACTCGGCCGGCGACGTACACGTTCCAGGTTTGGGGCTCGGCGACAGGAACGTCCGAGCTGGAGACACAGCCGGTGACGATTACGGTAACAATCTAGTTGCTAGTTGCTAGTTGCGTTCAGTTGCAGGTTGCAGGTTGCAGGTTGTCAGTTGAAATAGCATTCGCAGCGCATTCAACCTGCAACTAGCAACGTGCAACCTGCAACTGTTCTTACGCGTACATTCCGCGCTGGCGTGCCGTGAACGCTACGCGGTCGATGGCGAGCATGTAGGCGGCGATGCGGTTGTTGACGTCGTGTTCCTGGGCGTAGGCCATGACGTCGTGGAAGCCTTCGGTCATGATGAGGTCGAGACGGCGGTTGACCTCGGCCTCGTTCCAGAAGTAGCCCATGCGGTCCTGCACCCATTCGAAGTAGCTGGCGGTAACGCCGCCGGCGTTGGCGAGGATGTCGGGCAGCACGAAGACTCCTTTTTCGGCGAGGATGTCGTCGGCGGACATGGTGGTTGGGCCGTTGGCGCCCTCGCAGAGGATGCGGCATTTCAGATCCGCGGCGTTGCGGCTGGTGATGACGTTCTCGGTGGCCGCGGGGATGAGGATGTCGCACTCGCGCGTGATGAGCTCGTGCGGATCGACGCCCTCGGCGCCGCTGAATCCGACGATGGTGCGGGCCTGCTTGCGGTGGCGCAACAGCGCGCTGATATCGATTCCGTTGGGGTTGAATAGACCGCCATCGAACTCGGCGATTCCGATGATGGTGTAGCCCTTTTCGAACAGCAGCTTGGCTGCGTTGGAGCCGACGTTGCCGAAGCCCTGGATGATGACTTTGCAGCCGGCAATCGACATGCCGAGGTGCTGGATGGCGTGGTCGCAGATGATGGAGATGCCGCGGCCGGTCGCCTCCAGGCGTCCGCGCGAACCGCCCATGTTGACTGGCTTGCCGGTGACGACGGACGTGACGGTCTGGCGCATGTGCATGGAGTAGGTGTCCATCATCCAGGCCATGGTCTGCTCATTGGTGCCGAGGTCGGGTGCGGGAACGTCTTTTTCCGGACCGATGAACTCCATCAGCTCGGCGGTATAGCGGCGCGTCATGCGCTCCAGTTCGCCCTGCGACATCTTGTGCGGGTCGCAGATGATTCCGCCCTTGGCTCCGCCGAAGGGGATGTTGACGACGGCACACTTCCAGGTCATCCAACTGGCCAGGGCGCGGACTTCGTCGAGCGAGACGTCGGGCGCGTAGCGGACTCCGCCTTTGCAGGGGCCGCGCGAGATGGAGTGCTGCACGCGGTAGCCGGTGAAGACTTCGATGCGGCCATCGTCCATCATTACCGGGATATGGACGATCAGTTCGCGGGAGGGCTGGCGCAGCACCTTCCACATGCCCTCGTCGAGGTTGAGCTTGTGCGCGGCGTAGTCGAACCGGGCTTCCTGGGCGAGCCAGGGATTGGTTTCCTCTTCAAATGTCAGCTTGGGCTTGAATTGTGCGGTTTTTCTTCTCTCGGTTGCTTCCTTGCGTTCGGTTGCTGGAATCAGTGATTCAGTGCTCATTTATTACTCCTGTCTTTCAGTCGGGCCAAAAGGGCCCAAACCCGGTGGAGTATAGGCCTTTCGTTCCACGTGAAACAAGCGGTAAAGGTAAGGTGTTGCCGCCTCAGTCACACCGGTATAGGATGCATCCCGCGATGGCGTCCGACCAATGGTTTCAGGATTGCCGGGTCTGGCGGCACAGGCTGGCGAACTTCGCACCTAGTACGATGGAAACACACGCCCATGGCCTCCCGATCCCAGGCATTTCCGTCCGTCCGCGAGTTCGTCAAGTTGAGCCACGAGCACTCGCTCGTGCCGGTGTACCGTATCGTCACCGCTGACCTGGAGACGCCGGTCTCGGCGTTCCTGCGCATCGCGGCGGAGGAGCCGGAGGCGTTTCTGCTGGAGTCGGTGGAGGGCGGCGAGCACGTTGGCCGCTATACCTTTATCGGGATCGAGCCGTACAAGAAGATCGTGTCGCGCGGGACGTCGATCACGGTGGAGGAGGCTGGCGAGCGCCGGACGTTTGAGGGCGATATTTTTGCGGAGCTGAAGCAGGCGCTCGGCGGGCATACGCCGGCGCGGCTGCCGGGACTGCCTCCCTTCACTGCAGGCGCGGTGGGATTCTTTTCGTATGACGTGGTGCGGCAGATTGAGCGGCTGCCGTCGCTGGCGGCGGACGAACTGGGCGTGCCGGACGCGTGCCTGATGTTCTTCGACCAGGTGCTTGCGTTCGACCATGTCAAGAAGGAGATTCACCTGATCGTCACCTCCGACCTGACGCGCGAGAAGGCCGCGGCGAAGGCAGGCGGCGCGCAGGGAGCGTATGCGCGGGCGGTGAAGCGGCTGGACCGGCTGGAGAAACGGCTGGCGCGTGCTCTTCCCAAGCCGAAGAAGAAGCATGCGCAGGGGAAGCTGAAGTTGGAGTCGCGGACTCCTAAGGCCACTTTTTTGAAGACAGTCCTGCGTGCGAAGGAATATATTGCTTCAGGCGACGTCTTTCAGTGCGTGCTTTCGCAGCGATTTGACTGTGTGCCCGGCGTGGATGCATTTGATGTGTATCGCGCCTTGCGCATCGTGAATCCGTCGCCGTATATGTATTTCCTGCGCTTCGGTCTGGAGCCCGCACTCGCGGCGGGCTTCAGACCGAGGTCGGGTTCCGCGGCAAGCGAGGGTGTTCCGGCCCTGGCTGCTCTCACCGAAGCATCCCATTCCACCGCAGCGGCGGGGGCAGTGGAGCCACTGAAATCCGGCAAGAAGGCAAAGAAGCACAAGAAGGCAAAGAAGCCGAAGCCTGTGCTGGCGCATATCGTCGGCTCGTCGCCGGAGCTGCTGGTGCGCGTGCATGGCCGCACCGTGGAGTACAGGCCGATTGCAGGAACGCGCCCCCGCTCGGCCGATGAGGTTGAGGATCGCGCGCTCGAGGCCGATCTGCGGGCGGATGAGAAGGAACTTGCCGAGCACGTGATGCTGGTCGACCTGGGCCGCAACGATGTTGGGCGCGTCTCGGAGTACGGCAGCGTGAAGGTGAAGGATCTGATGTTCGTCGAACGCTACTCGCACGTGATGCATCTGGTGAGCTCGCTGGAAGGCACGCTGAAGAAAGAGTTGGAGCCGATCGATGCGTTCCGCGCATGTTTTCCCGCCGGCACGCTGAGCGGCGCGCCCAAGATTCGCGCGATGGAGATCATCGAGGAACTGGAGCCAGCGAGGCGCGGTGTTTATGGCGGGTCGATTTTGTACGCGGACTTCAGCGGCAATCTCGACTCGTGCATCGCCATTCGGACGCTCTACATGAACGGCGAGCAGGGACATATCCAAGCGGGTGCGGGCATTGTGGCGGATTCGGTGCCGGAGAACGAATTTGCCGAGTGCGGCAACAAGGCGCGCGCGGTTGTTCGGGCTATCGAACGCGCACGCAAATCATAGTCCGGGCCGCGAAGCAACTTAGCTCAGCACGTGTAGCTCAAGCTAGAATTCTTCCCATGTCCATGGCTACGTTCGAGCGCGTTCTCCGCAAGGATCTTCCCCACCACTGGCTGGAGGTCGAAGCGGAGGTCACTGACTGCGCCTACGCTCGCGCCGGTGTCTACCTTAGTGCCGACGGAGCGGATGAGCAATTGGCTCATTATGCTGTCGGATTCAAGTACACGGTCAACGGTGCGACCTACAAGGGTGAGCTGAGTTCGCCGGTGCAGGTTGAGCCGCACGACACGTTCCTGCTGCGCTACAACCCCGACCAACCGGAAGAGAACAACTCGCTGGAGTCGGAACTCGACCGTCCCTGGTACAACGTCTACATGTATGTGCTGGGTGCTTTGGTTCTCGGAGCTTTGCTGTACGGCTTCGTACAAAAGTATTTCTCACATCTATTCGTTCGCTAGTGGCTTCGGCGATCTGAGCTAAGGTGTGACGTCGGTGCTGCCGATTCTGGCGCTGACCATGTCGCGGACGACGAAGCGGATCAGCACCGTGCCGGCGGGCGCGTTGACGTGCATGGGAAGCGCGGCGCTGGACATGCCGATGGCGGCGAGTGACGCTTCGGTGTTCGAGCCGAGCGTGACGAAGGTTCTGGCCAGCAGCTTGCCGCGCGCGCTGATGCAGGCGGCCATCAGGACGACGTCGGCGTGGCGGCGGCCGTCGGGAAGATCGCGCCAGGTGAGGTCGCCCGCGGCGGCGTGTAGCGTGTAGTCGGCCAGGCCGGTGCGCTCAGCCTTGAGGTGAAGGTCGGTGTAGGGGATGGTGCTGGTGGCGGCGGCGTTCAGGTCGAAGGCTACCTGCCTGGTTGTCTCTTTGGGCGAGAGGTTCGGCTGCTGCTGCTGGTTGTAGTAGCCGTCGCGCGTCTGTATGGTGAGGCCGGTGCGCATTACCTGGACGCCGATTTTGCGGTACTCCTTCGGATCGCTGGAGACCGTGGTTGGGCGGTAGGAGATGGTGTAGTAGCTGGAGCCTTCGTCCACGCTGCGCTGGATCTCGGCGTCGATGTCGTTGCGCGCGCTGTAGCTGTGGCCGCCGGATGCGGTGGCCAGTGCGAAGAACTTGAGGGCGCCGCTGCCGTTGTCGAACTGCGACATGTTGCTGTCGGTCTGGGTCTGGTCGAGGGGGATCTGATCTCCGCCCTGAGGAAGCGTGGAGTTGAAGAGATTCGCCTCGGACGCGTTGAGCAAGCGGGCCGACGACGTTGAGGGTGACGTGCGTCTTGAGCAACAGGTCGCTGAGATAACGCAACTGCGCATTGATTGAGTCGGCAGCACTGACGCCGCCGGCGTCGGCGATGTCGCTGATGGCGACGGAGGGGAATCCGCGGCCGACCCAGATGATGTTTTTACGGCCGGGCATGCCGCGCGTGGCCTGGGCAAGCTGGTCGATGGCGTTGAGCACGGCGCCCATGTTCTGCTGAGTGGTGGTGCTGGTGCTGTTGTCGTTGATGCGCCAGACGACGTCGCCGGTGTGCTTGTTCATCACGTCGAGCAGCGTGGCGCGGCTCTGCGTGTAATCGCGCAGGACGTGGAGGTCCTTGTCGTTGATGGCGAGCAGCGCGGTGGGCTGCGGCAGCACGTCGGGCTGGCGCTTGAGCCAGTCGATCATGCGGGTGCGCGCGTAGGCGCGGTCGGAGAAGTTCATATTCAGTTCGTCGAGCACCAGCAGCGTGACCGGCGCGTCGCCGATCTTAGGCAGGTCGGCGGACGAGTTGACGATGATTTTGCCGAGGTCCGCGGGCGGCAGCATGTGCGCGGCGGGTGGCTCGAAGCTCATGATGGTCTGCGGCGAGCCTTTTTCGGTGATGCGGAATTCGGCGGGCTGCAGGTCGTTGACCGGTTTGCCGTTGGCGTCGGTGACGGTGACGTCGAGGATGACGATCTGGGAGGTGACGTGGAGCGTGGCGGGTTGGTCCGCGTCGGGCGTGGAGGGTGTCTGCGCTGAGAGACGCAGCGACAGGAGGAGAGATAAGGCCAGTATTCTCCGCATGATGTCCATGTTAACCCGGCTCGCGTGGATGGGTTGCGGCGGCTGGCGATACACTGTTACTTCCATGGTCTTCGTGCTCGACAACTACGATTCGTTTACCTACAACCTGGTCCAGTACATGGGCGAGCTTGGAGCGGAGATGGTGGTGCGCCGCAATGATGAACTGACTCCGGCCGAGGTGGAGGCGCTGAATCCGGAGCGGATATTGATCTCGCCCGGGCCATGCACGCCGGAGGACGCGGGCATCTCGATCGAGCTGATCCGGCACTTCGCTCGGCTCGGCGAGAATGGCGGGAAGCGCGTTCCAATTCTGGGCGTGTGCCTTGGGCACCAGGCGATCGGCGCGGCCTTCGGCGGCAACGTGGTGCGCGCGGCGAAGCTGATGCACGGCAAGACCAGCGAGGTCGAACACGACGGCAAGACCATCTTCGAAGGCATTCCTTCGGCGATGACCTGCACGCGGTACCACTCGCTGATCGTCGCTGAGGACGGGTTGCCGGAGCGAGCTTGAGATTTCGGCGCGGACGTCTGGGCAGGACGGCGGGACGACGATTATGGCGCTGCGCCATCGCGAGTTGCCGATTGAGGGCGTGCAGTTTCATCCCGAGAGCGTGCTGACCACCCACGGCAAGAAAATCATCGCAAACTTCCTGAAGATGTAGGCTGTAGCCATGCGTCTGCGCCTCTCCAGATTCGCTGTGCCAGCTTCCATCGCGTTTGTCTGCGCGGCGGCGCTGCAGGTGCGTGCGCAGCAGTTGATCGGGTATGTCAACACGCGTGACGCTGAGGTCACCGGAGCGACCGACGTGCTGGACGGACAGGCTGTGCTGACCGGATCGGCGGGAATTACGGCGCGCGATCATACTGCTCCGGTGAAGCTGGGGCGCGGCGGGACGGTGCGCGTCTGCCAGACTTCGGTGGTGCATATTACGGAGAGCAAGTCGGCGGACATGGCCGCGCCGCTGCTGTTCTCGCTCGATCGCGGGTCGATGGAGATCGAGATGAACGGCACGCTGAACGACGCGATTATGACTCCAGACCTGCGCTTTACCGTGGTGAACAAAGGGCCGCTGGATTTGCGGCTGCGCGTGGCTCGCAACGGCGATACGTGTGTCGAGAATCGCGGGGCCAATGCGCCGACGCTGAATATCTCCGACCCGTTCGGCGAGGCGATGTACCAGGTTGCGGCCGGGCAGCATGTGATGTTCGAACACGGCAGCCTGCACGAGGTGGTCGACCAGGAGAAGTATCCGTGCGGCTGCCCGGAGTCTTCCGGGATGTCGGTGGCCGACGCGCTGCTGGCCTCCGGCGGTGGGAAGACGATTGCTCCAGCTGCTGCTCCGGTGGTAACGGCGGTTGTGCCTGTGGTGCCTGCGCCCGCCTTTGTGGCTCCCGCTGCCGCGCCTGCTCCAGCGCAGCCCGATACGCAGGCGCAATTGCGATCTGCTGAGCAGGCTGCTGCCGCTGCAGCGATGAAGGCTGCGGAGGACAAGCATCCGTTTCCGGAGGCCGTGAGCGAAGGGCTGGCGCCGGCGGCAGCCGGCTCCGCCAGCCGCGCCGGGTGCTCCGCATGTGCAGGTTGCCGATACTTTGAGCTACAACGCTCCTGCTCCGGCGATGGCTGCGCCGAGTGCGGCGTCTTCTTCAAAGAAGAGCAAGAAGGCTGCTGCAGGGGCGGCAGCGCAACCGGCTGCTGGACAGCCTGTGACGCCTCCTGCTGCGAAGCCGCCGAGTGATTTGGTGCACGTGGTGGGGCGCTTCTTCAAGCGGCTGTTTGGCGGGTAGCGCGAATCGCTAGAATAGCGGCATGTCAAAGAACCCGGTTGCCGATAACTTTCTCGACTTTGCTGCAAAGCGAATGAAGCTCTCGCAGCGGGAGATTGCGCGCTGCGCGGAGCGGCTCAGTGAAGAGCAGATGTGGCATCGCGGCGGCGATCACGAGAACTCTATCGCCAACCTGCTGCTGCATCTTGAAGGCAATATTCGCCAGTGGATTCTGCATGGCGTCGACGATCAGCCGGATGTGCGCGAGCGGGATGAGGAGTTTGTGCTGGTGAATTCGATGGACGCGGCCGAGGCGCGGAGGCGATTTGACGCTACGGTTGACGAGGCGGTGGGAGTGATTGCGGCGCTCGATCCGGAGCGGTTGCTGGCAGTGACCGATCCGCAGCCTACGGGGTTTCATCGGCATGTGACGATACTGGAGGCGATCTTCAAGGTGGTTGGGCACCTGGAGATGCATACCGGGCAGATCATTCTGTTGACCAAGCAGTTGGTGGGGAGCGATCTGGATCTGACCATGCCGCGGAAGCGCTAGTCGTCGTCGGGAGGGCCGGAGCCTTTTTGGTGGAGGAAGAAGTCTGCGGTGTGGGTGGTGGGGATGGTGGTGAAGGGCGTGGGCGGCTGGGTGTAGTCGAAGCAGTCGCGGAAGTCGTCGGCGTTGGTGTCGCGGGTGCCTAGCGAGGGCAGGTTGAAGACCTCTTCCATGTAGCGGAGGAAACCGCTGGCTTCGTGGGTGACGTGGGAGACGTATCCGCGTTTGGCGTAGGGGCCGACCACGAGGACGGGCACGCGGAAGCCGAGGCCCATGTCGTCGGTCTTGCGGCGGGGGGACGTGGTCGTAAAAGCCGCCCCAGTCATCCCAGGCGATGAAGATGGTGGTGCTGTTCCAGTACTGGCTGTGGCCGATGGCGTTGACGATGCTGGCGACCCAGTCGGGACCTTGCGGCGGCGCGCCGGGATGGTCTGAGTTGTTGAAGGCGGGGACGACCCAGGTGACCTGCGCGAGATGGCCGGCGGCGATGTCGGTGAGGACAGAGGTTTCGGGGCTGGTGACGTCCTGGTGCCAGTCGGCGCCGAAGCGGATGTGGCGGATGGCTTGATAAGCCGAGAGCATGAAGAAGATGTCTTCGTCGGCCGAGGGTGCATAGTAGCGCCAGGTGATGCCCTTGGCGTCGAGCAGGTCGGCCATGGTTTTGTAGTCGAAGCAGGGATAGACGCCGGGACGGTCGGTGCCGTGCGGGCCGAGGAGCGGGACGCGCGCGTTGGGCTTGGCGTCGCAGCCCCAGATGTTGCCGCGAGGGATTCTCGCTGGCTTTGCCGGACTGTCCGGCGATCATGTACTGATGCGCGACGAAGCTTGGGCCGGTGTTGGACTGGAACATGCGGTCGCCGAGCGTGTACTGGCGGGCGAGCGTCCAGTAGGGTGCGATCTCGGAAGGAGCGATGTAGGTGTAGGCAGGACCGATGGCATCGAAGTTGTCCATCTTGCCGTTGTCCCACTGTTGCCACCAGCCGGTGTGGGTGTGGTCGAGGTCGGGGCCGTTGCCGAGCGGCGTGGGGCGGAGCGGGACCGGTTTGCCGTGGAGGATGCCGGTCTGAACTGTGTCGGCTCCGGGGAAGGCGTTGAAGAGGTGGTCGAAGGAGCGGTTCTCCTGCATGATGACGACGACGTGCTGGATCGGGTTGGCGGTCGGCTTGGCTGCCGTGAACGTATACGTGTAGACGACAGAATCCGCCGACCTGCTGTACTTCCGGTGCATGAGGCCGGTCAGATAGAAAGCCACAGCGCATCCGGCGACGGTCCATGCTATTGCCTGCACGGTTCGCTTTCCATCCATCGCTTACTCCGGGGGGAGGCGGAGGGTTGCGTAGTCGCGGCCGGTGATTTGGCAGAGGGCTTCGACGACGAGGTTGTGGTCTTCGCGCTGGGGCAGGCCGGAGACGGTGACTGCGCCGACGATTCCGGTTCCGGCGACGATGATGGGGAAGCAGCCTCCGTGGGCGGCGTAGTCTTCTTCGGGCAGGTTGTAGCGGGCGCCGAAGCTGAGGCCGGTTTGCTCCAGCAGGCGGCCTACGTGGTAGCTGCACTTGTGGAAACGCGCGACGGTGTTGATCTTGCGGGCGACCCAGCGCTGGTTGTCGGGCGTGGTTCCGGCGAGGGCGCAGTAGAAGAGCTGCTGGTGCGGCGCGCCGAAGCGGCGGACGTCGATGACGATGCCATATTTGCGCGCGATGGCGAGGTCGCGGAGAGTGGTGCCGATCTGCCAGGCGGTGTCGGGGGTGAAGCCGGGGAAGGTGATGGTGGATTCCTGCTTGATGAGCGCGGCGATGTCGGCTTCGAGAGACATGGAACTCCTGGTAAATGCGAGGTGCGGTCTGCCACAGGATACCGGGAAAAGCGCCCTGCGCGGGCGGCGGTCACTTCGTGACTTGTGCCGAGCTTCGCGTGGTGCTCCCGGTGGTCGCAAACGGGACTCGATGAAGTGTCGGGATACCCCCTCCCCCTCTATATGATCCTGGCGACAAGTCCTTTTATTTGTTTTGGTTGGCGGTAGGGATATACGCCAGGATATTCCAAACAAACGACTTACCGCTAAAATAGTCCTATGAAAGGGGTTATGAGCCCGAGATGCGGAAGGCTGCGGACAGGCTGGTGGGCCAGGTCTTTGCTATCTTCTTTATTTAATCTACTAATACCAGCTTAGCAGGTTGGACATAACTTAAATGTCATTGCTATCACCAGCAGGATCAGTTAGTTATAGCGTTTTTCGTTTGACGGGAAAGGTTTGAGGTTGGCGCGTCCGGGAGGTGGAGATGACCCCGCTCGTGACGATGACACCGTCGCGGATTTGACACCCGGCCTTTGGGCGGCGGGGTAACAGCATAACCGGACTTGCGATTGAGGCTCTAGTAGCCTGAGGTGAATGATGACTATTCAGCCGATCACGATGGAGAATGCAGTTGTCTTCCGCGAGGTGCGGCTGCGCGCTCTGCTTGAGAGTCCGGGTGCGTTCAGTTCCACCTATGCGCGGGAGTCGCAGTTCTCGGATGCGGACTGGGCGCAGCGGATCGAGCGGTGGAATGGCGAGAGGGGAATCGGGTTTCTGGCCACGGATGGCGACGCTGCATGCGGCATCGCCGGCTCGCTGGTGGATGAATGGGACGGTTCGCGGGCACAACTGGTATCGATGTGGACGGCTCCCACGCACCGCGGTGGTGGGGTTGGCCGCTTGCTGGTGGAGGAGGTCGTAGGCTGGGCATCGCGACGCGGGGTCGGTATTCTTTCGCTCATGGTGACGTCGTACAACGCAGGGGCGATCGCTTTCTACGAACGACTGGGATTCGCCAGGACCGGAAAGACATTCCCTTATCCGAACGATCCCGCTGTGGTTGAGTACGAGATGGCGCGCAAGGTTATGTGACCACAGTGGTTTGGGTGGCGGTTCGATCCCACATCTCAAAGGCGAGATGTGGGGCACCCAACCCAGGACGGTGAGACTTTTCATGGATAGGGGATCCGGCGATACACTTCCGGCTGAGGTGGATGACGATGACGACCTCGGGGACGGAGCCGGTGGATGGGTTGGCGGTGGCGCTGGGGTCGGTTCGCGCGGAGTCGGGGGCGACGCTGCTGGAGCTGGCGGAGGCATCGCCGGTGCTGCTGGTATTTCTGCGGCACTTCGGGTGTTCGTTCTGCAGGAAGGCGATCAGCGATGTGGCGGATTTGAAGGGCGAGTTGGCGAAGCGAGGTGTGCGGCCAGTGTTTGTGCACCTCGGACCGGCGGATCTGGCGAAGGTTTACTTCGAGTACTACGGGATGGGAGATGTGGAGCGGGTTTGCGATCCTGAGGCCGCGGTGTACCGGCTGCCGGTGTTTGCGCTGGGACGGACGAATCCGCTGGCGCAGGCGCTGAATCCTGTGGTTTGGGTGGGATGGTTGAAGGGCGCGATCTTCAAGCACGGAATTGGGAAGATCGAGGGCGACGGACACCAGATGCCGGGGGTTTTCTTTCTGCGGGGGGCGAAGATCGTGCGGGGGTTCAAATACAAGACGATTGCAGATGAGCCGGACTATTTGAGGCTGGTCGGGTGAGACCCCACTCATGCGGAACTGTCATGAATGGGGCACCCGAAGTTTGGGGAGTTTGGTTGCACCCCACCCGTGACGATAGAACTGTCACGAATGGGGCACCCGCGGCGTGGGTGTGGGATACGTCCGTTGGCTGAGAGCTGTAGACTGGGACGATATGCCTATACCTTCTAAACCGTGCGGCGGCGGACTGAGTCAGGAAACGCTGGCGCTGCTGGGCGAGAGTCGAGACCGGGCGCGATGGGCGACCTATCCTTGCGAGGTTTGCGGAAGTCAGGTTGGCGTTGAAGCTGTCGGGGACAAATGGGTTACGGAGCGGCATTGGCCGACGGTGGCGTATCGGCCGCGGAAGGTTGTGGCGCGGCGGAGCCGGACGACGCAGTCGACCTAGTTGTGGCTTACTGCAACTGCGGGCATGCGTCCGCGGTTGTCGCGGTCGAGCTGAAGGTCCCATCCTGAAACCCGTCGCCAACCGGAATGCTGTAGTGGCCGGACATGGTCGTCGCCGTACACGTCGCGCCCGGCAGAAATCTGAATCCCGCATCGCTCACGCCCGAGCAACTGGCCCAGTCGCCGGTCATACCTCCTCCGCCAAAATCCGCCCCCACCGTCGGCGTCAGCGGCTGACCGATCAGCAAAGTACTTCCCTGGAAGCTATTCGGAGTCACGAGCACCATTTGGAAGGCGCCGGTGAAGGGCACGCTGGTGTTAGTAAACGTCCCGCAGTACCGGATGACCGGGGGAGTCGGCTTTGGAAACGGCGTAGGCGCAGGGACCGGCCCGGGCACAGGCGTCGGCACAGGCACAGGGCCCGGCGCAGCCAGCGCAAAGCAGCCCGCAGGTACGGGAGGCTGGGTTCCCACCGTAAATTCCATGGTCACGCCGTTGCTCACATACGTTCCGGCGAAGACATGGCCATCGCAGGATCCGTCGAGCACAGAACCGGCGTTCGCGCCTCCAAGCGTCACGGTGCAATGCTGTCCGGTCATGGTCCCGGTCAAAGGATCGACGGGGACCGGCAGTGGGCCTGCCGGACCCTTGCCCATCAGCCCGGTAATGTTCCCCCCGGCGAAGGTCATATTCATCGCAAGCCTTTCCTGCTGGCCGCTGGGCAGGTACACAGCGCCCTGGTACAGCTGGGTCGCGGAACAGGTTACTGGCGCCGGCACCGGAACAGGCGTAGGCGCAGGTTGCACCCCGGTGCTGCAGACGGTCGATTGCAAGCTGGTCGTAAACGGCGTTGGCCCGCTTGCCGAGTGGTCTATCCCATTGAATGTCGCCCCGGTACACGTGCCGTCAAAAACCTCCCCGCCTTGCGCGGTGAGCGTGCAATGTTGTCCATTCACCGTCCCCGTCACGGAACTATTAATGTAAAGCGCCACGTTGGCGGCGCCGATCCCCAGCGCCCCCGTGATTGCCCCACCCTGCACTGTCAGGTTGAACGCGATCTGTCCCAGCGAGCCATCGCTCAACGTCCCCTTGTACAACTGCGTCTCTTTCTGTCCGGTCGGACATGTCGTCACCCCGATCGGAGGCACTGGTGGCACTGGAGGCGGAGGAACCACCGTCCCGCCGCACTGCGTCGTTACCGCGTTCGCGCCGCCCGCCACCAGGCTGGTCGTAAAGGAGCTGCTGGTACCCTGGATACTCTCCGTCCCGCTGAACGTCCGCCCGTCGCATGTCCCTTCAAACACGGCGCCCTGGTCCAACCCGCCCGGCGTCAGCCTGCAATGCTGCCCATTGAGCGTACCCGTCACCTGATTCGGAGTTGCAGCTATCGTCCCGTCCTGGGCAATCCCCATCGTCCCCGAGGCCGCGCCTCCTTGAAACACCACGTTGAAAGTCACCGCCTCCCGCGCGCCTGCCGCAAAAATGGTGCCACGGTAGATCTGCGCCGTCCCCGATGCCGGACACGTCATCCCTCCCACCGGGGGCACGGGGCCTGGCACCGGCGGCGTAGGAGGCAGGGGCGGATTCCATTTCGGAGCTGGAGCCGGAACAGGCGGCACGGCAGTCTGTTTTCCTGTTCCTAAAGGAGTCGCACCCTGCGCCGGACCGGGTGTCGCCGCGAGCCATGGAATTTCTACGGGCGGTGGCGGAGTGGCCTGAGGAGGAGCAGCCAGCCATCCGACCACTCCGTTTGCCGCAATCGCGGGCGGCGCGGGCGCTGGACCAGGCGTCGCAGGTGGTGCAGTGATCGGCGCAACCATCGGCGTCGGCCCCACGGTCCTCACCACAACAGGCGGATGTGCGGCGACAGGAGCAGGCGCAGCGAGAGGGGCTGGAGCAGTTCCAGGAGGCGCTGCCAGCCACGAAACCACGCCGTTATTCGCGGGAGCGGGAGCGCCTGCAGCCACCGCATTCGCCGCCGCATGCTCCGGGGTCGCAACGGCAGCAGGAGCGGCCGCAGCAGGCACAGCGGCGGTGGCAGCAGCAGGAGCTGCCCAAGCCGTCGCCCCTGTACCGTTGGCCGTTACACTGAACGTGCCCGACTGCGCTCCGACGCGATAGGTTCCAGCGAAGCTGGTCGCCGTGCAAGTCCCCGAGTAGGTGAGGCCGCCAGCCGCTCCCACTGTGCAACTCTGGCCGTTTCTTGTGCCCGACACTGAGATGGTCGCAGTCACTGTACCGATCCCAATCGCACCTGTAATCGATGTGCCGCTGATGGTCAGGTTCATCACCAGCTGGGTAGTTGCGGCTGGTCCGGGGTTGAGATAGGTCGAACTACCCAGGTAGTTCTGCGCCATCATCGGCGAAACCAACAGAAACATTCCCAACAGAGAGCGGCAGAGCAGCTTCTCGCAGCGCACTTCGAGTGTCATGGGTTTTCCTGGGACCTGATTTGGAGGGCCTCGCAAGTATGGACTCAATTCAAAAGCCGTGCGAGAAATCTGCATGCTTATCGCGATTTGGCTCCCCGCGAAATCGGTTTCTGGACCTCCGAAGAAATAAACCGGACAGCGCGCGACCATTCGGGTACACTCGTCGCGGGTATTCCCGACGGCTCTGCACAGCGCCTCGAAGATCCGCCATCCTGTTCGCCGGCCATCTTCTTGAGGAGTGTTATCTATGAGCCTTTCCGCCCATCCACTGAACCTTTGCCTGATCGCCCTCACGCTGTTGGCACCGCTTGGCTGCAACAGCGCCGGAGGCCAGGGGGGCTCAGGCTCCGCCGCTGCCATCTCCGGTCCGTTGACGATGCTTGCCGACTACCAGGCGCGGGCGCCCCGCACCTGTTCCACTGTCACCAGCCCACCCAGCGCCGCGCAGGCCGCTGTCATGGTGCAGTGTTCCATGGATGCGCTCACCGATACCGGCCTCGGGCTGATCCAGGACGTCAAGGTCCAGGTAGGAAAACCCCGCGTCAACAATAACTGGAGCGACCTCGGCCTGCTGAATATCGACCCCACCGCAACTGTCTATCCCCTCCAGGGCAGCTACACCGGATATTTCTGCCGCCTGATCAGCAATATGGCTCCCGCGGGCCAAAGCTGCCTTCGCAGCGCTGTCCCGGCAGCCGACGGCTGGTGCTGGAAAACCTCCTTTGGTGACTACAAGTGCAAGCTACAAGGCGGCGCGCCGGTCACGCAGGATGCCATGCCCGCGCCGAAGACCTTCTAGCACCGGCACAGGTAAGACGGATTTGACCTGAGTCTGCAGTGCTTCTGGTTCCGCAAAGAGGCGACCGATCCCCCTGGCGCAACCGCCCGCAAAGTCTGCTTTGAGAAAACGTCAGGCGGCTTGCGCTTCGATAGAGGATTGGGGGCGGCGGGATTTCTTGACAGGGGGCGAAGGTTTCCTTGAGACTTAGAGGGCTGGGCCTGTTCGCGGGCCCAAGGCGGCGTTATGCGCGTGGAATGCGCGCGTGGCACTTATGCAGGGCAAGCGAGTGCCGATCGTTTGCCGCCGGAAGATTTCCCCGACAATGACTCTCGGGTTTTGATGCGGACTTTGAGTTCGCGAGACGAGAATCGGTGCGGATGTGGTCATCCTATGCGAGGCCTTAAGGTAACAAGGCTTAACACGGATTTGAGGTACAGGGTTTTGCGGTCGTAGAGGCAAATACGGAGATTCTGAGCCAAAAAGCGGCTCAGAATGACGAAGCGGTAAGGGTTAAGAGTTAGGAAGGATGGATTCGAATGGGTAGTATGACGCAGCCACTTCTTCTGCTGGCAGTATTTGCGATGGTGTATTTTTTGATGATCGCGCCGCAGCAGAAGAAGCAGAAAAAGTGGCAGGAGATGCTGAGCCAGTTGAAGAATGGCGACCGGGTAACGACCAATGGCGGGATCCGCGGAACGATTATTTCGGTGAAGGACGACGTGGTGCAGTTGCGCGTTCCTCCGGACAACATCAAGCTTGAGTTTGTGAAGAGTGCGATTGCGGCTGTGACCACGCCGGACGCGTAGGGGCAGTTGCTGGTTGTTAGTTGTTGGTTGTTAGTTGTGGCGCAGCCGCTGAAGAGATTGGGATAAGGGAACAATGGGTAAGAATCTGAAGGGCAGGCTCGTAGCGATCATCGCCATTCTGGTGGTTTTCGTTTATGGCATATTCGGCATTCCGCATGGGGTGTCGCCAGCGGCGTTGAAGCAGGCGCTGACCGATCGCATCAACCTGGGACTCGATCTTAAGGGCGGCACGCATTTGATCATGCAGGTGCATGTCGAGGACGCGATTGTCGATACTACGGATCGCGATGTCGAGCACATCCAGGAAGACCTGACGAAGAACGGGATTACGGCCGCGACGGCGCATCGGCTGGATCCGGCGCATCCGGAGATCATTACGGTCACGGGGATTCCGACGGACAAGACGGGCGATGTGCGTTCGATGCTGGAAGGCACGGACTACGTGAATTACGACGTCACGTCGAATCCGGACGGCAGTTTGAAGCTGACCATGAAGCCGGGCGCGATCCGGACGATTGAGCAGTCGACGCTGGATCACTCGATTGAGACGATTCGCGAGCGGCTTTCTCCGCTGGGCGTGACTGAGCCGTACGTTGCGCCGTATGGACTGGGCGCGAACGAGATTCTGGTGGAGCTGCCGGATATCGCCGATCCGGGCCGGGTGGAGGACGCGATCAAGTCGACCTCGAAGCTGGCGGTTTATCCCGTGGTGAGTGGGCCCTACGACGGACGATCAGGCGGCGCTGACGGCGCTGAATGGCGTGGTTCCTTCCGACGATATGCTACTGCATGGAAGCGGCAGCGGCGCGGCGAACGGCTCGGATGAGGTTTATCTGCTGAAGCGCGCGAGCGTGGTGGAAGGCAACGACTTCCGCGATGCGCAGCCTTCGACCGGATCAGGAACGGGCGTCCGAACATGACGTTCACGCTGACGACGGACGCGGGCAACCGCTTCTACAAGTACACTTCGGCGCACTCCAAGGATTCGGCTTCGCCGGGCATCGATGGCGATTGTGCTGGGCAACAAGGTGCGCGAGGTTGCGGCGATTGATTCGGCGATTCGCGACCGCGGCGAGATTCAGGGCAGCTTTACCAAGGACGAGGTGGAGAGCCTGTCGCTGATGCTGCGGACGGGCGCGCTGCCGGCGTCGATCAGCACCTGGAGACGCGGACGGTGGGGCCGACGCTGGGCGCGGCAGTCGATCCGGCAGGGCGTGATGGCGGCGGTTGCCGGCATGCTGGCGGTGATGGTGTTCATGCTGATCTACTATCGCGGCGCGGGCATCAATGCGGACCTGGCGCTGTTCCTGAACCTGGTGATTCTGCTGGGGTTCATGGGCTTACCGAGCTCGACGCTGACGCTGCCGGGAATTGCGGGCGTGATCCTGACGATTGGTATGGGCGTGGACTCGAATGTGCTGATCTTCGAGCGCATTCGCGAAGAGTTGCGGGCGGGCAAGACGGCTGCGGCGGCGGTGCAGCAGGGGTTCGGGCATGCGTGGATCACGATTGTCGATACGCACGTCACGACGATTGTGTCGGCGGCGATCCTGTTCCTGTTCGGCACGCGGGCCGGTGAAGGGATTTGCGGTGACGCTGGCCTTCGGTCTGTTGGCGAATCTGTTTACTGCGGTCTTCGTGTCGCGGATGATCTTCGACTGCGATCTCTGCAGAAGAAGGAACGCGGCGCGGCGCTGTCGATTTGAGAACAGTTGCTGAGTTGCAGGTTGCAGGTTGTCAGTTGCAAACGACGGATCGATGAACTGGCAAGCTGAAACTGCAAGCTGCAACGCTGCAACTGGAAACTGGAGTTAAAGTGGAACTGTTTCGTGACGCAAATATCGATTGGCTGGGGAAGAAGTGGTACTTCCTCGGCTTCTCGCTGATTTTTTCGGTTGCCGGCGTGCTGAGCATGATGTTCTGGCACGGCATTCCGCTGGGCGTGGACTTCAAGGGCGGCACGCAGATCACGTGTGCCGTTCGATCAGCGCAGCCGAATGAGGACCACATCCGGCAGGCGCTGGAGCAGGCGTGGCGTGAAGGGCTTCGACGATCGCAGCGGATCTCCGCGGTTGCCAGCGGCAGAAGCGGCGAACAAGGTGGTGATCTCGCTGCCGCAGTCGACGCGCGACTGACGCAGCGCACGATGCGGGACGTGAATGCGGTCGAGAACGCGCTGAACGACGAACTATCACGACTCCGGCATTGGCACGTCGAGCAGGTGGAGATTGTGGGGCCGACGGCGGGCAAGCAGCTGCAGAAGCAGGCGTGGCTGGCGACGCTGTACTCGCTGATCGGGCATGCTGATTTACCTGTGGTTCCGGTTTGAGCTGATCTACGGCGTGGCGGCGGTGGTGGCGGTGTTCCACGACACGCTGATCACGGTGGGCGCGTTCAGCTGACGAACCAGGAGATTACGCTGACCGTAATTGCGGCGATCCTGACATTGATTGGTTACTCGATGAACGACACGATTGTCGTCTTCGACCGCATCCGCGAGAACCTGGCGCTGAGCCGCCGGGAGACGCTGACGGATGTGGTGAACCGCAGTCATCAACCAGACGCTGAGCCGGACGGTGATTTCGTCCGGGCTTGACGTTTCTTACGGTGTTGAGTTTGCTGTGTGTTCGGCGGGAGGTGCTGCGCGGGTTCTCGTTTGCGCTGATGGTGGGAATTCTGATCGGGACGTACTCATCGATTGCGGTGGCGGCGCCGATGCTGGTGGCGTATCAGGACTGGCGAAAGAGCCGGGGCAAGGTGGCTTCGCTGCCGGCCAAGAAGGCCCGGGCGTAGATGGTTTCGAGGTAGCGGCGCACTGTGCGCCGCTATCGTTTTTTGTGGCGCTTCCCTGAAACAAAGGTTTTCGTATAAGATTTGCGGACTGCTAATTCGGCCTTTCCGGCCGCGTGAATGAACCCGGACGGATCAGGGCCAATCGATTTTCCGGCATCGGGAACAAAGCAGGAAGCTGTGGTGTCTAAGCTGGGTAGAACATTTTTTAGCGAGGCTGTCCATGTTTGAAGACTCAATGATGGAATCTGGCGGCAACTCAAGACCAAGTCCGGTGCTGGATGATGGTGACGGCGATTCTGAATATTTCCGATCCTGGCCATCCTGATCCTGATTCCGCTGCTGTATCCGGAGGCATTGCCGGTGACTGCGATGACGGCGATGCTGGTCGCGCCGCCTCCCCCACCGCCTCCGCCACCACCGCCGCCGCCGCAGCAGATCGTCAAGCCGATGCAAGATGGTGTCGGAGATCGACCAGGGCCTGCATGCGCCGACGAAGATTCCCAAAGACATCAAGATGATCAAGGAAGATGCGGCTCCCGCCATCCAGTGGTTGGCGTTGCCGGCATGCAGGGTATGGGTAGCGGCAGCTCGGGCGGTCGTGGCTGGAATGGCCGGGCTGGGCATCGGGACTGCCCCGACGATTGTGGCGCGGCCTCCGCCGAAGCCGACTGGCCCGGTGCGGTTTCGCAGCGGCGTTATCGCCGGTCTGGCAATCTCGCAGCCGCAGCCGGTGTATCCGCCGATTGCGAAGGCGGCTCACGTTCAGGGCGTAGTGGTGTCTGCACGCCATGATCTCCAAGCAGGGCACGATCGAGAATCTGACAGGTGATCAGCGGACCTGCCGATGCTGACTGGCAGCGCGCTGGATGCGGTTCAGCGCTGGCGGTACAAGCCGTATCTTCTGAACGGCGATCCGACCGAGGTGGATACCACGATCACCGTCAACTTCACCTTCGGCGGCGGCTAGGACAGGGCTGTTCGGAGCAGCCATTTTCCGGCAGCGGGTCTTCACAACCGGAAAACGGCCTGTTCATCTTACTTGTGGTTGGAATTTGCAGTCAGCTCTTTGTATGTCAGATCGATGTTGATGACGTTGTCAGCCCGATCCCGTCTTACGTCTTTATAAATCAGGAGGAAAGATTCCAGTGATTCTCGCTCATCTCGCAAACTTCGCTCACGTTCCCGCGCCGCTCGCCATGTACTTCCAGGATGCAGGTGGCGGAGGGTCAGCTTCAGTGCCGCCGGCCTGATCTGGCAACATGGGCTGGCCCGCCCGCATCATCGTCATCATTCTTTTCATCATGTCGATCTGGTCGCTCGCGGTTATGATCGACCGCTGGCTGTATTTCAACGCAGCGCGCAAGCAGTCGCGCGAGTTTGCGCCGAAGGTTGCCGGAGCCCTGAAGGATGGCCGTCTGGACGAGGCGATCAAGCTTGGCGACCGCAGCAAGAAGTCGCACCTGGCGGAAGTTGTCACGGCCGGTCTGCAGGAGTTCCGCAGCTTCGGTTCGGGCGGCCAGATCACGGAAGAGCAGGTTGAGAGCTCGCAGCGCGCACTCGAACGGTCGGAAGCGATCGTTCACGCGAAGCTGAAGAGGGGCCTTGGCGGTCTGGCGACGATCGGTTCGACGGCACCGTTTATCGGTCTGCTCGGCACCGTCATCGGAATTCTGAACGCCTTCCAGGCGATTGCAACCCAGAAGACTTCAGGTATCGGCGCAGTCGCCGGCGGTATCTCGGAAGCTCTGGTTACGACCGCGTTCGGTCTGTTTGTGGCCATCCCCGCCGTTATGACGTTCAACTACTTCACCAACAAGGTGGAGGCGTTCGACGTCGAGATGGACAACAGCTCCAGCGAGCTGGTGGACTACTTCATCAAGCAGAGCCACCTGTAAGCAGGTCTCGCCTGCCGGAGTCGGCAGGGAACAGAGCTCGAGATCACTGGATAGTGCTGTGCCTCCGGAGGCCGCCAGCGAACGGCCTCCGGAGGCACACGAGCCTCGACGGCCAGGTCGCAATGAAACGGCACACGCCGGCACTACTCGCACCGGACGGGAAAGCAATCTTATGGGAATCAACAAGCGGGACGAAGGCAAGAAGGTCAACTCCAACATCAACGTGACGCCGATGGTGGACGTGATGCTGGTGCTTCTGATCATCTTCATGGTCATCACGCCCATGTTGAACAACAAGGTCAACGTGGACCTGCCGGTAGGCCACGCGGCGGTCGTGATGGAGAACGCCAACAAGGAAGACGCGGTCACGGTTGCGGTCACTCGCGATGGGCGGGCGTTTCTTGGCGGCGACCAGGTCAGCGTGGATGACGCTGGCGGCGAAGATCTCCGACAAGCTGACGAACAAGACCGACAAAGAGGTATTCATGCGCGCGGATGTTCGCGCGAACTACGGCAAGGTAATGGATGTGGTGGACCAGATTCGCGCGGCCGGCGTGAGCAAGCTCGGCCTGCTGACTGAGAAACGCGATTTGGACTCACAAGTAAGCAGCAAGCGCCGCTGAAGATCCGCGGCTCGAAGTACGGATTAGCACAAGGAGATTAGCTATGGGAATGGGCGGTGGAAGTACAGGCGGAGCGGTTTCTGATATCAACGTAACGCCGCTGATCGACGTTCTTCTGGTGCTGTTGATCATCTTCATGGTGATCGTGCCGGTGACGCCGAAGGGGCTGGATACGCTGATTCCTCAGCCGCCCAAGAACCCGCAGCAGGAGCAGCAGAACGATCGCACGATCGTGGTGCAGATTCTGGCCAACGGCAAGGGCGAGCCCTCGTACAAGATCAACGAGGACGCGTTCCCCAAGTCGCAGATCGAGTCCGAAGCTGGCTGAGATTTTCGCGACCCGGCAGGAGAAGGTGATGTTCGTGCAAGGGCGGTTCCGATCTGGACTTCGGCAAGGTTGCCGAGGTGATCGATATGGGCCACCAGGCTGAAGTGGACAACATCGGCTTGATTACCCCGAAGATTCAAGCGGGCCAGTAATTCAGATTTTGTAGAGACTCTACTGCCGGACTCGCACCGAGCAGCCGTAGCCTGGAGGTCGTCATGGGCATGGCAGATGGTGTGGGTACCGGCAGAGCTGTTTCCGGGATCAATGTAACTCCACTGATCGATGTGCTTCTGGTGCTGCTGATCATCTTCATGGTGATCGTTCCTGTAGCGCCGAAGGGGCTGAATGCGGTGACTCCACAGCCTCCGAAGGTGCAATCTGCCGAACCGCCGGCGGACACGATTGTGGTCTCGGTGGTGGCGAACGCGGAGGGCGAGCCTTCCTACCTGATCAACCGGGACGCGTTTCACAAAGCGGAGATCGAGCCGAAGCTGGTGCAGATTTTCTCAACGCGCCGCGACAAGACGATGTTTGTGAAGGCGGACGCCTCGCTGGAGTTCAGCCGGATCGCCGAGGTGATCGACATGGGGCACCGGGCGCAGGTGGACAATGTCGGGCTGATTTCGTCTCGCGCAGAGCAGTAGCGGGGCGGCCGGGCAGGCCTTTATTTTCATATCGGCCGGGCTGCTCTGCGGATGGAAACCGCAGATGGCCCGGCCTTTTCGCGCCTGGGCGCCGAGCGCGATTACCGGACCCTGCGGTATAGTTGGGTAGTATGGGGTATAACGGCCAGACAGTCCGCACCGGCAAGTCGTGGAGGATTTTCCTCGCGCTGGTATGCGTGCTTCTGGTTGTGGTTGCGGGTACGGTTCAGGTCGCCCACACGCATGCCGATGGCGCGGTTACGCATGCGGATTGTTCGCTCTGCGTAGCAGCGCATATCACCGTGCAGGTGGTGCAGATTCCTGCCCAGGCGCCTCCGGTCGCCGTGGTCACAGCGCTGGAGGCCGAACCGCCATCCGTTATGCCGGTTCCGCTCTCGACGTTTGCCCTGTTCACGCGCCCCCCGCCGGTTGCGGTAGTTCCTGCCTGAGCATCTTCCCCTCGAAACGACGTACCGGGCTCGCAGCCGCCACCGGCGTTTTCCTTACAGGAAAATCCACTTGGCATCTAACTTCCCTGGACCTTCTGCATTCGAGAAGATGCTCTCGACACCAGTCCGAATGCAAAACAGGTAGCTGAAAAGGGGTAGCACTCTATGCACACGTCCACACGACGCGGCATTTCACCACAATGGATCACCATTTTGTCGCTGGCAGGATTTGCCTGCGTGGCCGTGATGGATGCCGGCGCGCAAACTGCTTCGCCTCCGGTTCGCCACACGCCGGCCACGCCAGCCCGCACCCAGACGGCGGGGAACTCGGCCACGGTAACAGGGGTTGTCACCGATCCCACCGGTGCGGTTGTTCCCGGCGCCACCGTCACTCTATCGAACGCCGTGAGCGGTCTGACGCGCACGGTCAAGAGCGACAACTCCGGGACTTACACGATCACGAATATTCCGTTCAACACATATAAGCTGGCCGTGAGCGCGGACACACTGGCTCCAGCAACGCAGACGGTCGACCTGCAATCGTTCGTGCCGGTAACAGCGAACATTACTCTGCAGGTGGCCGGGACCACGCAGACCGTTGAAGTGACAGCCTCGGGCAGCGAGATGGTCGAGACCGATCCGGTTGGACACACGGACGTCGACCGCGATCTGTTCTCGAAGATTCCGCTGGAGAGCCTGTCGTCATCGGTGAGTTCGGTGGTCACGCTTGCGTCGCCGGGTGTTTCGGCTGACTCGAACGGAATGTTTCACGGCATGGGCGACCACGCGTCGAACTCGTTCTCGGTGGACGGCCAGCCGATTACCGATCAGCAGTCGAAGATCTTCTCGAACCAGATCCCGATGGATTCGGTGCAGTCGCTGGAGGTAATTCCGGGCGCGCCGTCGGCGGAGTATGGCGGCAAGACCTCGCTGGTGATCGTCGCGACGACGCGGTCGGGTTTGGACAATCCTGAGCCGCATGGCCAGGTGAATGTTTCGTACGGCTCGTTCGGGTCGTCCAACGTGGGCTTCAACGTGGCTTACGGAAAGCAGAAGGCGGGGAATTTCATCTCGGCGAACGTGATGAACACGGGGCGGTTTCTCGATCCGCCGGAGTTTGTGGTGATCCACGACAAGGGCAACGAGGAAAACCTATTCGACCGCGTGGACTACCAGTTGACGACGGCTGACTCGCTTCATTTGAACCTGGGATATACGCGCTCGTGGTTCCAGACGCCGAACTCGTATGACAGCGAGTACGCTACGCAGTGGCCGACCAACTCGGCGGGCGTTCCAGTGGGGCCGAATGGGCTGCCTGTGGGTCCGGCGGATCAGCGCGCGCAGATCCAGACGGTAAATTTCTCGCCCAGCTACACGCGGGTTATCAATCAGCACACTGTGCTGAACACGAATTACTTCTTCCGCCGGGATGCGTTCAACTACTACCCGAGCAATAATCCGTACGCGGATCGCGGCGCGCCCGATCTGCAGCAGGAGACGATTGCGCAGCAGCGCACGCTGGCGAATACGGGCTTGCTTTCGAACGTGACGTATACGCACGGGATCAACAACATGAAGGCGGGCGTGTCGTATGAGCAGACGTTCCTGACGGAGAATTTCCAGCTTGGTATTGTGGACCCTACGCTGATTCCGGCGCTTGGCTGCCTGAATCCAAACGGGAGCCCCATTCCGGGCACGCCATGCGCGACGCTGTTTCCTTACGACTTGACGCGAGGCGGCGGCCTGTATCCGTTCCATGGGCACACCGACGTCAAGGAGTTTGCCGCGTACATCCAGGACGCGATCAGCGCCGGGCCGTGGGGCGGCAACTTCGGGCTGCGCTTCGACCAGTACAACGGTTTGACCATCGCCAACCAGGTCGAGCCGCGGCTTGCTCTGTCGTATAAGGTCAAGCGTACGGGCACGGTGTTGCGCGTCTCCTACGCGCGCACGCTGGAGTCGCCCTTCAACGAGAACCTGGTGATTGCGAGCGAAGGCTGTTACTACCCGGTGATCGCTGCGCTGATTCCATGCACGCCTTCGCCGAACCAGCCGGGCTTCCGCAACGATTTCCACGCGGGGTTCGAGCAGCAGTTGTCGAAGTATGCGGTGCTATCGGCCGATTACGTTTGGAAGTACACGCACAATGCGTATGATTTTTCCGTGCTGGGCGCGACGCCGATTACGTTTCCGATTGGTTGGAACAACTCGAAGATTCCGGGGTTCGATGGTCGACTGGATATTCCTTCCGTGCATAATTTCACGGCGCAGGTTGTGTTCTCGTCGGTGGCGGCACGGTTCTTTACACCGCAGACCAGCGGGTTGGGCACGATTCCGACGCCTCCGGGCTCGGATGTAACACACACACCGTTCCGCATCGATCACGACGAGCGGTTTAATCAGACCACGCATGCGCAGTATCAATTTGGCTCGCGGGGGCCTTATGTGGGGTTCAACTGGCGGTTCGACTCGGGGCAGGTTGCGGGCGCCGCACCGTGCTACGGCACGCTGGCTTCGAACGACTGTCCGCAGACGACTACGCTGAATGGCCAGCCTGCGGTGAATATGCAGGATCCGTTCGGCATTCCGCTGACTTCGGACCAGGAGGCGCAGGCGGGCTTTGCCTGCAATGGCGTGCGAGCTTCGCTGGGCCACCCGCTGCCGGATACGTGCCTGGTGTCGCAGTTCACCTCGTCGCTGATCACATTGCCTGCTCCGAATGCGCAGAACGACGACCACAATCCTGCGCGTATCGCACCGCGGAATTTGTTCGACCTGACTTTTGGCGAGGACAACCTGCTGCATCGCAAACAGGATGACAAACGCACACTGTCGGCCTCGATGACCGTCGTCAACCTGACTAACAAGTATGCGCTGTATAACTTCCTGTCGACGTTCTCGGGGACGCACTACGTTACGCCGCGATCGGTTACGGGAGAGATAGCGTTCCACTTCTAGCAACAGCCGCAGGTGTGGCCACGCCAGGCGGAGCGACCTTCGCGGATGAGTAGCGGAACGGCGGCGAGTGCGGCTAGCGAGTCGAACCAAGGCATGTGAAATGCGGCGTTGGCTGCGAGGCCGGCGAGCGTGATCAGCGCGAGGTAGGCGCAGGTTGCGGACTGAATCGCGTCGACGGCGAGTGCGGCGTTGCCGCTGCGGCGAGCCTCGCGGCGCTTCAGCCAGGCGAGTATGGGCATCGCGACCAGCGCGGCGAGAGTGATGACGATGCCCGCGCAACTCGTCTTCGGCGCGCGCTGCAACGCGAGCGAGGTCACGCCAATCAGCCACACGACGCCTGCCAGGACGAACAGCAGACCAGCAGCCATACGGCCGGCTATGCGCTCGGAGATTCGGACGCCCGGAACCCATTGCAGCAGCACGACGGTGGCGGAGAGCAACTCGACCAGGCTGTCGGAGCCGAACGCTAGCATCGCCGGGCTGTGCGCGGTGAAGGCCGCGTAAGCAGAGACGCCGAACTCTGCGAGCATCCACGCCAGCGTGATCCCTTGCAGCCAGAAGACCGCGGCGCGCGGTCTGGCGCCGCGAACCACGACTGGTGGTGCGTCACCGGCTTGGGCGATTTCGTGCATCTTGCAGCTAGGATGGCAGTCTTTCCGCAGCGGTGCAAGGTGCGAACTAATGGAAACGGCCGAGGATCACGACACGCGCAGGATGAGGCACTTGAGGTAGCTGGTTTCGGGCAGGGTGAGGATGGCGGGGTGGTCGGGTGCGGCGCCGCGGGTTTCGAGTAGCTGGACGCGGCGGCCGGCGTCGGTTGCGGCGGCGCGGACGACTTCGAGGAAATCGGTGAGGCCGACGTGGTGCGAGCAGGAGCACGTGACCAGCGTGCCGCTGGCGTTGAGCATCTTCAGCGCGCGCAGGTTCAGTTCCTTGTAGCCGCGCATGGCGCCCTCGGCGGCGCGTTTTGTTTTGGCGAAGGCGGGCGGGTCGAGGACGATGGTGTCGAAGTGTTTGCCTGCGTCGGCGAAGTCGCGGAGGAGTTCGAAGGCGTCGGCTTCGATCCAGTCTACATTGGCGGCGAGGCCGGGGTTAAGGGCCAGGTTGCGGTCGGCGACTTCGAGTGCTGCGCGGCTGGCGTCGACGCCGGTGACACGTGTGCAGGTGCGGGCGAGATGGAGCGCGAATCCGCCCTGGTAGGTGCAGACGTCGAGCGCGCTTCCGCGGGCGTGGCTGGCTGCGGCGGCGTAGTTCAGGCGCTGATCGAGGAAGGCGCCGGTCTTCTGGCCGGCGGCTGCGTCGAAGTGGAAGCGCGTGCCGTTGATGCTGAAGATGGTCTGCAGGCTGGGTTCGCCGTCGCGGACAAACAAAGGCGCTTCGGGCGGCGGACCGAGGTGCTCGAGTTCGCGCATGCGCGGGTCGGGCCGCTCGACGATGGTATGGGCCCAGGGCTGTTCGGCAAGAACCTCCGCCAGCACGTTGCGGACGTCGTCCTGCGCGGTGCCCTGGGTCAGTAGTTGCACGACGATGAGCCCGTCGTAGCGGTCGGCGATAATGCCCGGGAGATCGTCCGCTTCGGAGAAGATGAGGCGGCAGGCGTTGTCATCGCCGGATGACGAAAATGATTCGGGTGCCACGCGGGTTCGCAGGTTGATTGCGGTGGAGATCCGGTCGCGCAGATCGATGAGGTATTCGGCTCGGCCCAGGCGGGGTTGACGCGAGACGAGGCGCAGCGCGATCTCCGAGCCGGCGCTGTAGATCGCGGTGCCGAGCGGAATTCCGCGGGAGTCGGCCACGCTGACCAGGGCGCCGCCGGGAATGTCGCTGTCGGAGAGGCGCTCGATGTCGGAGCGGTAGATCCAGAGATGTCCTGCGCGCAGACGATCTGCGGCGCGGCGGGTGATTGTTGCCACGGCGGTTGCCGCGTTTGTTTCCACACTCATTCCCTCATGGTCGCACAGCGCAAAGGTCGGGTCTCGCGCGGCATTGAGAGAGCGCCAGAAAGTGTATGCAAAACACGCGCAAATCGTAGGAAAATATTTGCACAATAGGAAAATACTTGCATACAACGTAAGTGGCAAATGGTAATAAAAACAATAAGTTACGTCCAATTTGGAGCGGTTACCGATGGGGTCAAAGCGGGGTTACTTTTATGGTAGTCGCGGTGACCTAATGACTCCGCCCGACCACCGTTTCAGACGCTGTTCAGGATGTGGGCCAGCGTGTAAGCGGCTGCAGCGGCCGCGCCACCGATCAGCGTGGTTTGCAGCGCACTGCGCAGGGCTCCGGTACCGAGCAGGCGGCCTTTGAGCGCTCCGAAGAGAGCCAGGGCAAGCAGCGTGATGAGGACGGAGAGTTTGAGCGCGGCGGCTGTGGTTGGAATCAGCGACGAGGACGTGTTCACGAACATATAGGGCAGTAGAGGCACCAGGCCGCCAGCTATATATGAGGCGGCGATGGTGAGCGCGGAGCGGTGGGCACGGTTGTCTTCCGGTTTTTCCAGGCCAAGCTCGAAGCGCATCATGAAGTCGACGTAGGCGGGGTGGTTCTGCTGGAGCGCTGCGAGAACGGGTGCGGCGGCCTCGCGGGGGACGGAGTACTGGTCGAAGATCTGGTAGATTTCTTCGGCCTCATCGTCGGGGCGGGTGATGACTTCGGTTTGTTCGCGCTTCAGTTCGGAGGCGTAGTGCTCGGCGTCGCCGCGGGCGGCGAGATATCCTCCGAGGCCCATGGCGATGGAGCCGGCGGCGATTTCGGCGAGGCCGGCGAGCACGATGATGTGGGCGCTGGATACTGCGCCGGAAAGTCCGGCGGCGAGAGCGAAAGGCACAGTCAAGCCGTCGGACAGGCCGATAACGACGTCGCGGACGGACTCGCTGGACTCGAAGTGTCCCTCGATGTGAGGGTGGGTGTGGGTGCTGTGGGCGATGTCGTGCATTGCGCGAGTTTACGGCATTGATGCGGTGCGAGGTAAGGGGAAGTGCATGCAGATACTTAGGGCACTGCGGAGGCGCGTGCCCCGGGCGGTTGAGGTAGTGTGCGCGGCGGAAATTATTCCTGCTTGATTCGCGTCCTTTGCACCCGACCCCCCGTCTGTACAGGCAGATACCCCGCTAATTCCGAAGTTGTGTGGGGGAAGGAACGAGCAATGAGAGATCTTTCGTATACGGCGCTGGTTGTTGCTTTGAGTGTGATGTTGGCTGGTGGATCGCGGCTGCAGGCCCAGGCTCCGGATGGACAGACGGGCGCGCCCGGAGCAGGAGCGGGACAGGGACGCGGCGGAGGTTACGGCGGACGAGGCGGGTTTGGCGGAGGCGCTCCGGTGCAGGGAATCGTCACCGCGTCGAGCGGCAACACGCTGACTATCAAGACCGAGGCGGGCGACATGTATCAGATCACTGCGGGCGACAATGCTCGGGTGATGGAGAACCGGCAAGCGATCAAACTGAGCGACATCAAGCCGGGGGACAGCGTGATGGCGATGGGCCAGGTGGATGCGACGAAAAAAACCGTTCAGGCGATGATGATCAACGCCACCGACGCGGCGACGATTGCAAAAGCCAAAGAGAATATGGGCAAGACGTACATCACTGGAAAGATTACGGCGATCGACGCGGACAATCTGAAGATTACGGTGATGCGGACGGACAACCAGAGCCAGGTAATTGCCGTGGATGACGGCACCAGCTTCCAGCGCGGGACGCGAGGAGTTGCGGCGGATGTGCAGGCGGCAGGCGGACTGGCGATGGGTGGCTTTGGCGGCGGCCGAGGGATGGGCGGCGGAAGACAGGGGCAGGCGGGTGGAGGGCAGGGAGCACCGCCTCCGCCGGAGAGTATCACTCTCGCGGATATCAAGGTGGGTGATTCGCTGATGGCGACTGGAACTTTGAAGAGTGGAACATTTACGGTTTTGAAGATGGGCGTCTCTACGCCGGGAGCGGGACCGGGCGGGATGGGCGGAGCAAGGCGTCCTCCAGCGGACGGCCAGGGAGCGCCTCCACCTCCTCCTCCGCAATAACCAGGCAGCAATCAGTAAGGCAAGCGAGACAGGAAGCTCGTTTTGTCTCTAAATGAGTTTTGTTACGGGAGCGTGTGTGTGGGGCGAGTGATTGGGATGAAGCGGTTTGCGGTGTTAGCGATGGGCGCGGCAATACTCGCGGGTGGGGTAGCGCTTGCCCAGACGGCTGCGCAGACTTCGACAGCACCGGCGGCGACCGCTCCTGCGGCAGCGCCTACCGTGGTCGCTGTGCCGCAGGGTGGAAGCATCAAGGGCACGGTGAATGCAGGCGGAGTTCCGCTGCCCGGCGTTGCCGTGACGGCGACCAACACGCTGACCGGCAAGAAGTACGCGACTACTACCGACATCGACGGTGCGTTCGAGATGGCGGTGCCGAAGAATGGGCGCTACGTGGTGAAGACCGAGCTGACCGGCTTCGCGTCCGTGACTCAGGAAGTAGTGGTGAACGCGTCGAGCGAGAATGGCGGGCTTCCGATCCAGACCGCGGCGTTCAAGATGGATCTTGCATCGCGGGTTACGGCCGAGCCGGCTGCGACTACGACAGTTGCCGGTGCGACTGGCGGCGGAACTCCGTGGCCGGACCGCGGCTCGGCCGGAGGCGCTGCGGCGGGTGGCCGCACGACTGGCGCCAGCACGGTTGCTCGCTCGGGACGCGGCACGCAGACGCTTGCGGTGCAGAGTAACGACGACTCCGATACCTCCGACGCGACGGCCAACGAAGGCAATGCTGGAACGCAGCTTCCGTCTCTGGCTACGGACGACACGTCCACTGCATCGCAGGACTCGATTGCGGTGAGCGGACAGCAGGGCCAGATTAATGGATTGGCGGGGTTCAGCGAAGATGATCTGCGCAATCGCGTACAGGACATGCAGCGCCAGGGAATGACCAACGGCGACATCGCGGGAGCATTTCAAACTGCGATGGCCGGCGGTGGGTTCGGTGGACCCGGCGGCGGGTTTGGCGGGCAAGGTGGTGGATTCGGCGGACCCGGCGGCGGTGGATTTGGTGGCGGACCCGGCGGTGGTGGACCGGGCGGTGGCGGCGGAGGTGGATTCCGCGGCGGCGGTGGAGGTGGCGGAGGATTTGGCGGCGGCGGATTCCGTGGCCAGAATCCGAACGCGTGGCATGGGCGAATCTCGTATACCGGCGCGGACAGCGCGCTGAATGCGAACAGCTATTCGGTGACAGGCACGCCAATTCCAAAGCCCCAGGCGGACACGAATTCGCTGACTGCGAGCTTTACCGGCACGCCGTTTATTCCTCACCTGCTGGCGGCGAATCCGAAGCAGTTTCTCTTTCTCAGCTATTCAGGAACCAAGAACACATCGCCCTCGAACGTCCAGACGCTGGTGCCGACAGAGTTGCAGCGACTTGGCGATCTGACGCCAGCAGCCCAGGCGCAGAAGATTACAACCGGACAACAGTATTTCGATCCGACGACGGGTTTGCAGTATGGGAATACAGGATGTCTCGCGGCGCTCTACGCGCTTTATCCCGGCTCGCTGCCGACGCAGTGCATTCCGGCGAGTGAACTGAGCGCGCCTGGACAAGCTCTGCTGAACTACTATCCGCAGCCCAACGTTAACTCCACGCAGACGAACTACAACTACCAGATTGCCGTGCCGGGCACGTCGGACTCGACGCAGGTCTCGGCGCGGTTCAACCGCAGCTTTGGTGCGACCCCGGTGCGCGGACAACGCGGCGCGGGCGGTGCGAGAGGACAGAATCGGAACGCGCCGCCGGCGCTGCGGCAGAGCATCGCGGAGAACTTTGCGTACTCGCATTCGGCGAGCGCAAACGAGAGCTTCTCGCCGCAGCTTGGAGGCAAGTCGTTTACCAACGGCTACAGCGTGACGAGCGGCTACACCGTGGGCTACGGACGATTGAACAATACGTTTACGGCGGGATGGAACCGATCCGTCTCCAACGGGCTGAACTATTTCACGAATGGCCCGACGAACCCGGCCGTAACGGCGGGAGTGCTGGTCGGCAATCCGAACATCTACGGCAACCCGTTCTACTTTGGCGTGCCGTCGGTCGGGTTGACGGGTTTTCAAGGGGGACTCAGCGACGCGACCCCGAGCACTACGGTGAATCAGACGATCACGTTCTCCGACCAGGCGCGGTGGACGCATAAGCGTAACAATATCTCGGCCGGCATCGATTTCCATCGAATTCACGCGGACTCGATCGGGGGGACCAATGTGCTGGGGTCGTTCACCTTTTCCGGCTACTCGACGACGAACCCGGCCGCCCAGGCCTGCGTTCCGAATAACAATCCGGTCAGTCCGACCAATCCCAACCCAACTTGCAGCTTTACCGCCAGCGGCTCGCCGATTGCCGATCTGCTGCTCGGCTTGCCGCAACAGACGGGAATCACGGCCGGGCTGAACAAGATTTATCTGCGCGGCAACTCGTGGGACTGGTTTATCAACGACGACTGGCGCGCGAAGACCAATCTGACGTTCGAGTACGGACTGCGCTGGGAGTACTTTTCGCCCTACTCGGAGAAATACAGCCGGCTGGTGAACCTTAACCTGACCAACCAGGGCACCAGCAATCTGCAGATCGAGAACATATGCGCGACACAGGCCACCGGATGCGCGACCGTGGGCAGCCAGTTCGGCCTTCCAGCTTCGCTGGTGCTTCCGGACAAGTCTCTCTTCTCTCCGCGGGTTGCGGTTGCGTGGTCGCCGAAGTTCAAGTGGACCAAGAATATGGTGGTGCGGTCGGGTTACGGCATCAACTACAACACCGGGGCTTACGCAGGGTTTGCGAAGAAGCTGGCGTTCCAGCAGCCCTTTGCGATTACGCAGACCAACACGCTGAGCACGCCGACCAGCCCGACTACCTGCACGCCGGCGAACATGTCGCTGAATATCAAGTATCAGAACTCCACCGGCTTCAACTGCTCCACGCAGACGACGCAGAGCAACTATGGTGTCGATCCCAACTACCGGCTGGGGATGGTGCAGGTGTACAACCTGGGTGTTCAGCGGACACTGCCGCAGGGCATCGTGGTGAACGTCGACTATACGGGCGCGTATTCGGGCAATCTGGACATGTTGCGCGCGCCGAACCGCACCTCGAGCGGCATCCTGAATCCGAGTTCGGGGCAGTTCACGTATGAGGATTCGCTGGGCTACCAGCGCTCGAACGCGCTGGCTGTAAACGCACGCGAGCGGATGCATAAAGGCGTCGCTTTGCAGGCGACGTATACCTACTCGCACTCGATCGATAATGCGTCGTCGGTGGGCAGCAGCGGGTCGGGTACGATTGCGCAGAACGATCAGGACCTGGCCGCGGAGGAGAGCAACTCCAGCTTCGACAGGCGCCATGTGCTGAACGGAAATTTCGTTATCGAGCCGCCGTTCGGACCCAACCGCGCGTTCCTGAACAAGGGCGGCGTGTGGGCGAAGATTCTGGACGGCTACTCCATCTCGGGCAACTTCACGTTTGCGTCGGGCATGTTCCAGACGCCATCGTTCGCCAACACGGCGACTGAGATTGCGGCGGGCGCGGCGAGTTCTCTGCGTCCGAACCGGGTTCCCGGGACGTCGATCAAGGGGGCGGGCACGCACACGGAGTGGTTCAATACGGATGCGTTCGCCGGACTCTGCAGCGCGACTCCGACCGGCCAGACTCCGTCGCCCTACTGCCTGCCTGCCGGTGTGTATGGCAATGCGTCGCGCAACTCGATTGAGCTTCCCGGGACGGTGTCAGTCAGCGGATCGCTGTCGCGGACCATCTCGTTCGGCGAGACGCGCGGCCTGGAGATGCGGCTGAACGCGTCGAACGTGCTGAACACGGTGCAGTACTCGGGTATCGGCACGCAGCTCAATACGTCGCAGTACGGGCAGGTGACTTCGGCGGCGGGTATGCGGAGGTTTACCTACATGCTGATGTACCGGTTCTAAGTACAGTTGTCAGTTGCAGGTTGCAGGTTGTTAGTTAAGGCGATAAAGCGGCGGTGGTGAGGGAGATTTTGATGCGGCGAGTGATAGCAGCGGTTCTGGTGGCAGGGATGGCGGGTTCGCCGATGGGTGTTCCGCCCGCGGCAATGGCCCAGCAGCCGGGCGGCGGAGTGACCACGATTGTCGCGAACGTGAACCGCGTGCTGACCAACGTGGTGGTGCGCGACAAGAAGACCGGCGCGGTGATCAAGGGGCTGAAGGAGAGCGATTTCCAGATCTTCGAGGACAAGAAGCCACAGAAGATCACCACGTTCGACTACCAGAACGTGGACGAAGCGGTGACGCTCGCGGAGACGCAGACCGTCTCCGGCACGACGACCACCCAGAAAAAGACCATTGCGGACATCGTGAACAACCAGTTCGCCGCAGCGCCCGAAGAGTTGAAGGACCGCCGGCTGATTGTGATGTTCTTCGATCTGAGCAGCATGCAGCCGGAGGATGTCACCCGCGCCGTCGATGCGGCCAAGGATTACATCAACAACCACATGGCGCCGGCGGATATGGCTGGCGGCGGTCAGCCTGGTCTCCGGCCTCAGCATGGATCAGGACTTTACCAACAATAAGGCTGCGTTGATCGCGGCTGTGAGCAAGTACGACGGCACCGAGGGTTCTGGCTTTGCGTCGGGCAGCGAGGGCGGCGGAACCGACGGTACCTCGGACGACTCGTCAAGCTTTGTCGCGGACGACAGCGAGTTCAACGCGCTGAATACCGACCGCCAGTTGTACGCAATTCGCACCGTGTGCAAATCGATGGAGAAAGTCGAGCAGAAGAAGAGCATGCTGTACTTCTCCGGCGGCCTCTCGCGGCAGGGCATTGAGAATCAGGCGAGCATCCGCGCAGCGACCAACGAGTGCGTAAAGGCCGATACGGCAATGTATGCGGTGGATACGCGCGGCTTGCAGGCTCTGAACCCGGTGGGCAACGCCAGCCAGGGCAGCATGCGCGGCACGTCGGCCTACAGCGGCGCGGCGATGCAGAGCCAGCTTGAACTCCAACTTCAGTTCGCAGGAGACGCTGGGCACGCTGGCCAGCGACACCGGCGGCAAGCTGTTTACCGACTCCAACGACTTCGGTCCGGCCTTCCAGCAGGTGCAGCACGATACGGAGGCGTACTACATCATCGGATTCCGCTCCACCAACCCGGCGCGCGATGGCAGCTATCGCCACCTGACCATCAACGTGATCGGCCACCCTGACGCCAAGCTTGAGTACCGGCCGGGCTACTATGCTCCGGCGGACTTCCAGCATGCCAAGAGCGAGGACCGCGAGCTTGCGCTGACCGAGCAGATGCGCAGCGACGTGCCTGCCACCGATGTCGCGGTGTATCTGCAGGCGCTCTACTTCCGGCTGGAGGATGGCAAGTTCTACATCCCCATCTCGGTGGTGGTGCCCGGATCGCAGATCCACGCGACCACGGTGAAGGATAAGGACAAGGCCAACATCGACTTCCTGGGTCAGGTGAAGAACGCGCAGGGCATCGCGGTGGGCCAGGTGCGCCAGACAGTGCCGCTGGCCATCGACGCCAACCAGCAACTGGAGAAGCGAGAACATTCAGTACTCCACCGGCTTCACGCTGGCTCCGGGCAAATATCACGTCAAGTTCGTGGTGCGCGAGAACCAGTCCGGCAACATGGGCAGCTTCGAGACCGACATCGTGGTGCCGGACATGAAGAAGACTGCGCTGAAGCTGAGTTCGATTGTGATGTCGAGCCAGCACACGCCGAATACCGCGAAGAAGGTGGTCGACCCGCTGGTGCGCGACGGGCAGGAGTGGGTTCCGAACGTGGCCCACGTCTTCCGCCAGGATCAACATCTCTTCTTCCTGTACGAGGTGTACTCGCCGACGAAGGACAAGGACACGACCGCGACGGCGCCGCTGCGGGTCAGCCCAAGGCGTCAGGCAGCCCGGTACGCGTGCTCACCAGCATCGAGTTCCTGCTCGGCGGAGTGAAGGTCTACGAGACGCCGACGGTAGAGGCGACTGCGATCAATATTCCCGAGCGTGACGCCGTGGGCTTCCAGTTCGATGTGCCTCTGGCCGGACTGAAGCCGGGCACGTACGTCTGCCAGGTGAACGTGATCGACGATGCGGGCGGCAGCTTCACCTTCCCACGCATGGCGCTGCGGATTACTCCGCCGGCGGCTGCTGGGACGACGCCCGTGGCTGCCGCGGCCGCACCGAAGGTGGCGCCGGGCATCTGAGTCTTGCGGCTGCCACTTCGGTGCAACCGGAATCTGATACGCTTGGTTCGTTTCGAGGAGGATTGCCAGATGAAGACTAAGCTGATTCTTGTTGTTGCGGCTATAACGCTGATGGCTGCCGGTTCGGTTCGAGTTCAGGCCCAGGGAGGCCAGATGGCCCCGGCTGTCGCCGCCGGTTCGCCCGTCGATCCGGCGAAGTCCTTCGACGCTGCACTCACCCGGGTGGAGACTCTGTGGATGGGCGCGGCGCAGGCGATGCCTGCGGAGAAATACGGCTTTGCGCCGAGCGCCGCGATGTTCGCGCCGGGTCAGAAGGTTCAGTACGACGGCGTGCGAACCTTTGCCCAGATCGTAACCCACACTATCCAGGCCAACTACAACTACTTCTCGCTGGTGGGCGGAATCAAGCCCGATGTGGATGTGGCGGCCATCGGCAAACTTACGTCGAAGGACGACATCGTCAAGGCGCTGGCGGTAACCTTCGCCTTCGCGCATAAGGCGGTCGCGAACGTTACGGCTGCAAATGCGTTTACCAGTGTGCGTGGTTTGACGACGCCCGCCACGGCATTCGCCGGAGCTATCGGCCACGCCGAAGATGAATATGGCCAGGCGGTCGAATATCTGCGGATGAACGCGATCGTTCCGCCGGCCAGCGAGCCGAAACCAAAGATGTAACGAGAGATGCGTCTGCCGAGAACCATAACGGCTTCTAGCGCATAGCTTCCGAGGAACGCGGCGGTGCGCGCAGGATCAGCGTGAATGAGAAGCCGGCGAGGTCGACGTGCTGGCGCAGGCTGCGGTCGTAAAAGCCCGACAGCGTCAGGTGAGGCGTCAGCGGGATATCCAGCGACGAGATGAAGCCGTTGTCCTCCGCGGGATCCGTGTTTGTCGCTGTTGTAGTCTTCTTCTTCCCCTTCGTGGTGGTGGAGTAGACGATATTTGTGTCCAGGGGCAGTTCTTCATACGCGTTTGCTTCGAAGCTCATATTCCAGGGCAGATCGATGTCGGTGCCGGCCTGGAAGTGTGCCATCGGCCCGACTGAGATGTAACTCTTCAGGATGCGCTGGTCGACCAGGTTGCTGGTGTCGCCATAGCCTAGTTCGATGTCCGGGGTGAAGATGCCGAGGCTGCGTTCGAAGTGATTGTTGACGCTGTACGTGACCTGGCCGGCTCCGAGGCCGTGCGCCGAATCGCCGGAGGGCAATCCCATGGAGATCGTTCCGCTGTAGTTTGTGGACAGCGCGGCTGGTGTTGCCCTGGAACGACAGCACCGTGTCTCCGAAGATGCCTCCGTGGATGGCCCACGTGTATACCGGCTTGGTGTCGTCGCCGATGTTGGAGAGGTAATTGATGTAGGTGTAGAACGGGACGCCGACATCCAGGCTGAAGTGCGGGTTGAAGCGGTACGCGGCGTTGGGGGTCAGCACCGAAGACCACGTGTTGGTCGAGTCGTGCTGGGAGATGGTGGCCACCGACGCATTGAATCCCCGCGCCGCGGGGACGACGCCTGCAGGCCCGCTGTCGTTGATCGACTCGGCGGCTACGATAGCGGCAAGCTCATCCAGTTCGGCCGCGCTGGTAGTGGCCTGCACCTGAACCTTGGTCTGGGTTTGCGCCTGAGCATGAGCCAGTTGCGGCGCGGCAACGCGGAAAAAGAATGCGCAGAGTGACAATATCAATCCGCGGCAGGAGGGGGAGATCAGCAAACCAAAACTCCTTGGACAGATACAAGGCTATCGCATCTCCGGTCGCCGCTGCTCAAGGAAATCCCGGCCGGCCGACGGCGGCCCAAACACATCGCGGCCGATCTCGAAGTGTCCCAGGGCTTTCACCCTGGATGGCTACGAGACCGGCCGCTTTGTTGTTCCGTGCCTTTAGCGCTTGTCGATCGGCGTGTACGGCTCGGGATAGACCGGGCCAATGTAATCCGCGCGCGGACGAATCAGCCGGTTGTCGTCGAGCTGCTCGATGACATGGGCCGCCCAGCCGGAGATACGGCTGATCGCAAAGATCGGCGTGAACAGATCGATCTCGACGCCCAGCGTGGTGTAAGTCGAGGCGGAGTAGAAGTCGACGTTGGCATTCAGCTTCTTCTCCTGATTAATGAAGAGCTCGATCTTGCGCGACATGTCGTACCATTTGCTGTTGCCGGCCGCCTTGCCCAGGTCGCCCGACATCTTTCGCAGATGGGTGGCGCGCGGATCTTCCGTCGTGTAAACGCGGTGGCCGAAGCCGGAGATCTTCTTCTTCTGCGCCAGCAGATTGCGCACATACTCCACCGGATCAGCCTTGGCCTCGTCGATGGCGAACAGCAGCTTCATGGTCTCGGCGTTGGCGCCGCCGTGCAGCGGTCCCTTCAGCGCGCCGATTGCGCCCACGATGGCCGAATGCATGTCCGAAAGCGTCGATGCGATCACGCGCGCCGCGAAGGTGCTGGCGTTCAACTCGTGGTCGGCCTGCAGAATCAACGCAACATCCAGCGCACGGGTCGCCGTATCCGATGGGTTCACGCCATTCAGCATGCGCAGGAAGTTGGCGGAGTGCGACAGGCTCTTGTCGGGATCGACGATCGGCTTGCCTTTGCGGATGCGGTCGAAGATGGCGACAATCATGGCGATCTGCGAGGTCAGCCGATAGCTCTTGCGCAGGTTCGCCTCGTGCGAGGAATCCTTCTCGTCGGGATCGTAGAGGGAGAGCAGGCTAACCGCTGTGCGCAGCACCTCCATCGGGGTGGACTCGTGGGGAACGCTGCGCAGAAAGTCATAGATGCGCCAGTTGAGCGTGCGGCAGGCGGCCAGCTCCTTGCGGAACTCGGCGAGCTCCGCCACGGTCGGCAGTTTGCCGTACCAAAGAAGATAGGTAGTCTCTTCGAAGTCCGAGTGTACGGCGAGCTCGTGGATATCGATGCCGCGGTAGGCAAGAACGCCTGCTTCCCCGTCGATCCAGCAGATAGCTGACTTTGTGGCGATAATGCCTTCCAGACCTTTAATAGGGAGAACTGCGGATGCCATAGACGAACCCTCTTAGCGAAGTGAGACGAACCCTTACTTTAGGTTATAGCTCAGCGGCGAAACGGTTGTCACGAAAATGGCTCCCATCAGTTCCCGTCGGGCTGAAATCACCCCCAATCGGCAGCCGGGGTGGCTCCGCCGCATATTTCTCTCTGTGCCCAAAGACAAGAGCGCCCGGTGAGCTATAGTCGTTTCTAGTGCCTCCCGCATGAGCGGGCAGTCCAGAAAGGCCCATGCGCAGGCAGCGTCCCATGGGGAGGAAAGAGAATCTATGAGTGATACGGAACCGGTAGTCGTAGCCGAGCGCAGTGCCTCGGGAGCCTTCATCGCAGTGGTTGTCGTCGCGTTTTTGTTTGCCGTCGGCGGCCTGATCTGGTGCTACACCCTGCAGAGCCACATCGCCGCGACCGACCTGAAGCTGGCGGATGCGGACAAGAAGAATGCCGTGCTCGCCGATCAGCTTGAGGCGACCCGGGCGCGCCTGAGCGCCACCACCGAAACCCTGAGCGCGAACGTCGGCGCCACCCAGAAGCAGATCGACGCCCGCGCCAACGCCATCATGGCCACGCAGAAGGCGCAGGACGCCGAGACTGCCAAGCTCGCCCAGCAGCAACAGGTTGCGGAGAAACAGATCGGCGCCGTGTCCAACGACGTCGCCAGCGTCAAGACGGATGTGGGTGGGGTGAAGACCGACGTAGCCACCACCAAGAGCGATCTCGAAACCACCAAGTCGCAACTGCAGCGCGTTGTCGGCGACGCCGGTGTGATGAGCGGCCTGATCGCCACCAACCACTCCGAGCTGGAAATTCTGAAGCACAAGGGCGACCGCAACTATATTGAGTTCACCCTGCAGAAGGGCGCCAAGCCCACCCTGCTCGCCAGCATCACGCTGCAGTTGAAGAAGGTGGACGAGAAGCATTCGAAGTACACGCTGGCCGTCAGCGCGGACGACCGCAACATCGAGAAGAAGGATAAAAACCTCGACGAGCCGGTTCAGTTCTACACCGGCAAAGATCCCGTCCTGTTTGAATTGGTCGTCAACAACATCGAGAAGAACAAAGTCTCCGGGTATCTCTCGACGCCGAAGAGCGCGCAGTAACGATCTTCGCAGCCGCTCTGCGCGCGGCGATTACGCACACACGCAGAACGGGGGACGCATCTAGCGTCCCCCGTTTTGCTTTGCCTTTAGGTTGGATTACTTCTTCTTGGCTGCCTTCTTCGCTGTCTTCTTGGCTGCTTTCTTGGTTGCCATTTTGCCTATTCTCCCTATCGATAATTTATCGACGCTGCGACTGAGAAAGTTGCAGCTAACGAAGGTATAGATTTGATGAAATTCAGTGTCAAGAAAAATCGATAGAAACTTGAACTTTTTTTTGCAACAGGAAGTCGACCGGATGCCGGCGCACGACGTTAAACTCCGCCGATGAATCTTCCGCGACATGCAAAACGATTCACGTTGCGTTCTCGCTAAGCCACCTGCATCACACAAAACGTATACTACGGCGTCGAGTGGAGGATGCTTCCATGCAGGATGAATCGCAAGAGATCGTCATCGTGTCGGCGGCGCGCACGCCGGTTGGAAAATTCATGGGCGCGCTCTCCGGCTTCACCGCAACGCAGCTCGGAGCCCTTGCCGTGCGCGAAGCGATCGCTCGCGCGACGATCGATCCGTCCAGTGTTGACGAGTGTTTGATGGGATGCGTGCTGGCCGCTGGCCTGGGCCAAAACCCCGCGCGGCAAGCGGCTTTGCGCGGTGGCTGCAACGATTCCGTCGCCGCGATGACGCTCAACATGGTCTGTGGTTCGGGTCTGAAAGCAGTCGCGCTCGCAGCGCAATCCATCGCTACCGGCAACGCGGAGATCGTCGTCGCGGGTGGAATGGAGTCGATGTCCAACGCGCCTTACCTGCTTCCCGCCGCGCGCAAAGGTATGCGCATGGGCGACTCGACCGCCGTCGACTCCATGATCCGCGACGGACTGTGGTGCGCCTGCGAAGACTTCCATATGGGCATGACCGCCGAACTCGTCGCTGAAAAGTTCTCCATCACGCGCGCCGAGCAGGATGCGTACGCGCTCGAATCGCATCGTCGCGCGGCGGAAGCAACGCGCCCGGACGCTTCGCTGTGGAAATCACGTCCGTAATTCTGCCGAATAAGAATCGTGACGCGCCTCCCATCCTCTTTTCGCGCGACGAGAGCATCCGTGAAGACGCGTCGCTCGAATCGCTCGCCGCACTTGCGCCCTGCATTCAAGCCGGACGGAACCGTCACGGCGGGCAACGCGCCCGGTGTCAACGACGCAGCTGCGGCGGTCATCGTGATGTCCGCAGCCCGCGCCCGTTCGCTCGGACTCAAGCCGCTCGTCACCATCCGCGCGCAGGCCACCAGCGGCGTCGCACCGAAGTGGGTGATGATGGCGCCGGTCACCGGCGTGCAGAAGGTTCTTGCGCGCGCCGGCTGGAGCGCCGACTCGGTAGACCTGTTCGAACTCAACGAAGCGTTCAGCGTGCAGGCCATCGCTGTCCGCCGCGAACTGGGGCTCTCCGCCGACCGCATCAACGTGAACGGAGGTTCCGTCGCCATCGGCCATCCCATCGGAGCCTCCGGCGCCCGCGTTCTGGTCACATTGATCCACGAGATGATTCGCCGCGACGTGCATCGCGGAGTCGCCGCACTCTGCCTCGGCGGCGGCAACTCCGTCGCGCTGGCCATCGAACGCTAGCGTCCGAGCTTTCCTCGAGCCTCGAACCTCGAACCTCGAACCTCGACCTGCTTCGAACCTAGTACCTTATCTTCAATGGACAACACCCAACGCTTCACCGGCCGCGCCGAAGACTACGACCGCTATCGCCAGCGATACCCAACCGAAGAGATTCTCACCCGTCTGCGCGAATGGTGCGGCCTGACCCCTGATTGGATCGTCGCCGACATCGGTGCGGGCACCGGCATGCTCGCCGAGGTCTTTCTAGCGAATGGCAATCGCGTGCTCGCAGTCGAGCCGAATCTGGACATGCGCGACCAGATGCGCGCCTCGGTGGAACAGCACCTTGGCCGGCCCGCGCCGCAACTCGAAGTCATCGACGCTACTGCCGAGGAAACCACGTTCCCCGACGCATCCGTCGATCTTGTGGCCGCGGGTCGCGCCTTCCACTGGTTCGACAAGGACCGTGCCCTCGCCGAGTTCCGCCGCATCCTCAAGCCCGGAGGTTGGGTTACGCTGGTCGCTGCGGATCGCGACCGCAACTCCCAGGACCCCGCCTATCGCGACCAGATCGAAGCTTACGAATCCCTGATGTCCACGCACGGCACTGATTACACGCGTGTCCGCTCCGGCTACCGCACCTACGACAAGATGGACACGTTCTTCGACGGCGAGCTGCACCAGGCGCAACTTCCCGGTCTGCGTCAGCTCGACTGGACAAGCCTTCCGCGGACACGCCATGTCCCTCTCCGTCTCCCCACAGCCCGGCCACCCCGGTCACGACGCCTTCCAGCACGCGTTGCGTCTTTACTTCGAGACACACGCCCGCGATGGCATTCTCACCATGCCCACAATATGTTGGATTACCGCAGCCCGCTTCCGCACGCCGTAAGCGCGCCCACCCGGGAGGCCTCAGGCTACCTTTTTATACTCCCGCCGCACGGGCGAACTCTTCGACCCCGAGAGAATGTACTTGCCGTCGTCGGACAATTTGTACCGCGCGTAGAACTTCCGGTTGCAAGTCAGGCATTTCGCCGGCCTCAGGCCAACCAGGGACATCACCCAGTCAAAGCCTTTGCGGTGCAGCGCATAGCAGGCAGTGCACTTGCAACTTGGGCATTTGTAATCGGACGGCAGCATGGTCGAATTTCTCCCCACTGGAGCGAGTGCGATCGAAACTCGCGACAATCATTTCAGTTGATGTGTCCAGCTCATCCCGGCGCACGGGAGGCCAATTGGCATGCGATCGTGTCAGGCAGAAGCTGGTCATAAGGCCGATGATTTTCGGCTCAAAAAAGGTATGACACGCGAATGGCGAATACGAAAGGCCACAGTCTCGCCTGTATGTGAGATGCGCCACCCAACCGCCAGGTTATCTCGGTGGACGTCGCATGTCATCGGTTGCAGTCGGCTCGCTTGTATTGATCTGCAAAAGCTTAGTAATACTGAATCGTTCACCGCCTGGCAAGGCGGATGTTAGTGGCGCAGATAGAGGAACAGACCTGTAAGCGCGTCCTGTAGAAAGTGCGCCACCATGACACTGCGTAAGTTGCCGCTGCGAACTGCGACGATGGCATACACCGCACCCAGTCCGCAGATTCCCGCAACGGCACCCACGCCTTCATACAGATGCAGGCAGCCAAAGAGCACCGAGCTGACAATGACCGCGGCCCACACGCTGCCTATCCAGCGCTCGAACTGGCGCAGCAGATACCCGCGAAACACGAACTCCTCGCACGACCCCGCCGCCAGGCTCAGCACGAACCAAATCGCCAACTCAGCCGGAGTATGCGGGGCCATCGCTCGCACGGCCTCGCTCTGGTAGGTCGGATGCAATGGTTTCAGCACCATCCAGATGGCAACCATCGTGGCCGCGCCAGCAAGGTAGATTAGAAAGCCCTGCACAACGTCCAGCACGGCGACTCGAAGAGTGACGGCGCCGAAGACCTCCGAGAGAAACCGGCGCCGATGATACAAACCCGCGATGGTCGTTCCCGCCAGCAGGCACTCGACGATCACATGGCTGATGTAAGAGATTCCGCGCGGCATAACGGACGCAAGCACACGCGAGTGCAGCAATCCATAGAAGGCCCACAACGCGAGCACAATCAGCAGGAACACCGTGTGCAGCCACGGAGCGATTGGCTCAGGCGACGCACGCACTTCTACCGGAGCTTCGGATTCCACGACGTCGGGCATGGACGTATCCTACTTCCTGCCCCGCCGTCTTGGCTGAAAAGAATTCAGCACTCGATCACGTTCAGCGCAAGCCCCGCCAGGCTTGTCTCCTTGTAGCGCGACTGCATATCCATCCCTGTCTCATACATCGTCTTGATGATCTGGTCGAGCGAGATCTTGTGCCCCTCGGTCTCGTGCATCGCGATGCGGCTGGCGTTGATCGCCTTCACCGCGCCCATGCCATTGCGTTCGATACACGGAATCTGCACCAGCCCGCCAATGGGATCGCAGGTCATGCCCAGGTTGTGCTCCATCGCAATCTCCGCGGCGTGCTCCACCTGCGCGTTCGTTCCCTCCTGCGCAGCCACCAGCCCACCCGCCGCCATCGAACAAGCCACGCCCACCTCGCCCTGGCAACCCACCTCCGCGCCGCTGATGCTCGCGTTCTCCTTGTACAGAATTCCGATCGCCGCCGCCGTCAGGAAGTACCGCAGCAGCCCTGCTTCTTTTTCCGCCTCGCTGCAGCCTTCGCACAGAAAGCGCAGGTAGTAGTGCGCGATCGCCGGAATCACCCCGGCAGCGCCGTTCGTCGGAGCCGTGACGACTCGCCCACCCGCCGCGTTCTCCTCGTTCACCGCCATCGCCCACATCGTCACCCAGTCCAGCGCTGCCAGCGGATCGTATTTGCCGCTCGGCTCATCGCCGCTCAGCCGCCGCGCCAGCCGCGGAGCCCGCCGCCGCACCTTCAACCCTCCCGGCAGGATGCCTTCGATCTCCATGCCGCGCTGGGTGCAGGCATCCATCGCATGCCACAGCGCAAGCACTGCCGCTTTTACCAACGCCTCGCCGGTCAAGCCACCCACGATCTTTGGCCGCACGATGGCCGACTCGCTCAGCAACGCAACTTCATTGGCCAGAACCACCTCGGCGATGGTCTTCTCGCTCTTCTCCGCAACCTCCAACAACTGCGCCGCACTCTTGAACTCAAACGGCACGTTGCGCTTCGCCGCACCCGAGGGATTCGCAAATTCCTCAGCCGATACGATGAACCCGCCGCCCACCGAATAAAACACATCCGTCGCAAGGACCGTACCCGCATCATCGAAAGCCGTAAACCGCACCCCATTCGGATGCGTCACCACTCCGGCATCCGGGTACATCTGGTTCTTCAAAAACCGCAGATCGTCATTCTCGATGAACGCAATCTTCACCCGTCCGCCCAACTTCAGCCGCGAAGTCGTCCCGCACCTCAGCAATCTTCGCGTCCACACTTGCCGGGTCCACCGTATCCGGCGCTTCACCCATCAGCCCCAGCAAAACCGCGCGGTCCGTTCCGTGACCCAACCCAGTCAGCGCCAGCGACCCATAGAGATCTACCCCGACTTGGGTGGTCTTGCCGAGCAATCCCGCCGACTCCAACTCGCGCACAAACCGCAGCGCCGCGCGCATCGGCCCCACCGTATGCGAACTCGACGGCCCAATCCCAATTTTGAACAGCTCAAACAGGCTGGTATTCACAGAACTTATTCTAGGCGCGCGTCATCCCGCGCGTTTCTTCGCGGGCTTCTTCTTCGCCGCCGCCTTCGACTCTACATTCCGATGCGCCGTCATCAATGCCCCACGCATCGTCTCCTCATCCGCTCGGTCGAGCACGATGTACGTCATCCCCATGCGTCCCCAACCGCCCTGCACCGGTTCAAACACCTCCGGCAAGTCTGCAACAAATGCCGCCTGCTGTTCCACGGTCAACTTCAACACACCGCGCCCGCGCGCCTGTCCGGACAGGGTTGCAAAGATTCGCCCGCCCACGCGGAAATCCGGATTGCCCATGTGCGCGCTCTCATCCGCGCCCGGCAGCCCCAACGCCAGCTTGCGAAATCGGTCAATGCCCTTAGTCATCTGCTCAGCCTCGAAAATCACTTCGCGGAGGTTGGCGTCGCGAGCCGCTTTCCCTTGCGCGGAGTCCCGGTGCCATGCACTTCAGTCTCCGGTCCGGGCACGCCCCGAGTCCGCAAGTACGCCGCCGCGCCAGTCAGCCGCACCGGCTGCTTGCTGTCCTGCAGCAGTGCATACACTGCATTCTGCGTCGCTTCGTCGCGATAGTCCACCAAAGCCTTCGCCGCCGCAGCGCGCACGGCCAGGTCTTTGTCGACCAGCGCGGCAATCAACTCCTTGTGCACCGGCCCCGTCCGTTCCTGCGAGAGAAGTTCGATCGCCGACGCTCGCGCCAGGTCGCCGCCGCTCTGGTGAATGAATTCGAACGCCGCAATCCCGAAGCCAAATGGACCCAGCAGCATCGTGGCGCCCTCCAGCGCGCCCAACTTCGCCATCTTGGCCGGGTCGTGCAGGTCACGGCTGATCTTGTGTTCGGTGCCATGCATCAGGCTGGCACTCGCGCTGCGGTCGCCGTCCGCAACCGACATCAGAATATCTTCGCCGGACTTGTCGCCCATCTTCCACAGCGTCGTCGCCGCCGTGAACACGACCTGCGGCTCTTTATCATCAAGCATGTTGCGAATCGGAGTAGTTAGGTTGCGGTCTTTCGTCTGTCCCGCCGCCAGCACCGCCGCCGTCCGCACGTCCACGTCCGGATCGGCCATCGCATCCGTAATCATCTTATCCGAGCGCGCCGTTCGCAACATCCCCGCCGCTGCCAGAGCATAGATCCGCGCCTGCGGATGCTTCGTATCACCCAACGCGTCGTCCAGCATCTTCCATGCCTGGCGCTCGCGCTCTTCGGGCGTTTTCGCGACCGGCAGCGCCACGGCCTGAGTCTGATCTCCCACCACCTGGGCGTCCGCCGGCGTCAAGGGAGCCTTGTCCTGCGCGCGCGCCACGCCAGTCGTCATACCCAGAATTACGACCAGAAGCGCACCCTGCAGCAAACCGAAACGCTGCGTCCGCATCCCGGATATCCCCACATTCATGTCGCTCTCCGTTCCACGTTTTTCTCTGAGCCTTTTCCATCTGATGCAAATACAAGTCTTGCTCGCAACGGAATTCGACCAAATTTTCTGCGCGAAAAACCAGCCGGCGGCGAGCCCGAATTCCGGATCGCTCAGATGACGTTCCGATGCGCCCGGCGTATGTTAAGTGTGTTCCCAGTCCGGCTCCAATCTGAGCCGCCAAGGAGACTCGAAATGCGGTCAGCTTCGATCGTCTTCGCCATCCTGCTTACTTCCGTAAGCCTCTCCGCGCGTGCCCAGGCAGGCGCCACGCACCCGCTCTACCGTCAGCCTCCAGTAAGCCAGTCGTGTCCGATCGGACTCTCCGCCACACGCGAGCCCGGTGGGCCACTCCACTCTGTCGACAGTAATGTTGTGTCCGGCGGCCGGCAACTCCGGATCAACTTCAATACCGGTCTGGCCATCGTCAAGGCCGACATCATCGTGCATGGCGTGGAAACATTATCGGGGCACGAGGGCCTGCTTCTTACCGGCCCGGCGGCGAGCCACCAAAATAACACGGAGAGCCTCCAACTCGTGGGCACCGCCGACACGCCACTGAGGCAATCCTTGATCGCGACGAAGAACATGACCGCAATCAGCTGGCTGGAACTGACCCGGCTCGAGTACGCCGACGGCACAGTCTGGCAGACATCCGCCGAGTCACGCTGCGTCGCCGCGCCCAGCCTCTACGTCCTCGTGGACTCCGCTCGCTGAAGGCTGCATTACCAGATGACTTCGCGATGCAGGCGGCTCTGTGCGCTTTCTAACCGTCGCAACAAGTGACTGGCATCACACGGCTGTTTCTTCACCCCACGCTAGACTTGACCGTCCGCTTACTACGCTGAGCCACGGTCGCCTATGCTTTTTACATCCCGCAGCGCCGCCGTCTACGGCATCGACGCCCACATCATCGACGTCGAAGTCGATTACTCCGGCGTCGTGCTGGACAAAGAGCAGTTCTCTACCGTTGGCCTGCCCGACGCTGCCGTTCGCGAGTCGCGCGACCGCGTCCGCTCCGCCATCCGCAACTCCGGCTTCGACATTCCTCCCACTCGCATCACCATCAACCTCGCGCCCGCCGACATTAAAAAGGAGGGCTCTGGCTTCGACCTCCCCATAGCCATAGCCCTCCTCGGCGCGTACGGGGCGCTGCATATTAAGGATGTCTCCGATTTCCTCCTGGTCGGCGAACTCGGCCTCGACGGCAGCCTCCGTGCTGTGCAGGGAATGCTCCCCATCGCCATCGCCGCGCGCGCAGCAGGCATTCACAACCTGATCATCCCGGCGTCGAACGCGCGCGAGGCAGCGGTAGTCGAAGGCGTCAACGTCTACCCGGTCAAAACCCTCACCGAGGTTCGCGAGCTGCTCAATTCAGCCTCCTTCGGCACCATCCAGGCAGTCCCACTGCGTGTCGAAGCCGCCACCCTGCTCAACGAACTAGAGCACTTCCCCCACGACTTCAAAGATGTTCGCGGCCAGCACGTGGCGAAACGGGCTTTGGAAGTCGCTGCCGCCGGTGGCCACAACATCCTCATGATCGGCCCGCCGGGCTCCGGCAAAACCATGCTCGCCAAGCGTCTGCCGTCGATCCTTGCGCCTCTGCGATTTGAAGAGGCACTCGAAACCACCAAAATTCACTCCGTCGCCGGGGTGCTCGACGCGGACCGCGGCCTGGTCGCGCATCGCCCCTTCCGCTCGCCGCACCACACCATCTCGGATGCGGGCCTCATCGGCGGAGGCATGATCCCGCGCCCCGGCGAGGTTTCGCTTGCCCACAACGGCCTGCTGTTCTTGGACGAACTCCCAGAGTTCCCCCGCAACGTCCTCGAAGTCCTTCGCCAGCCGCTCGAAGACGGCACCGTCACCATCGCGCGCGCGGCCATGTCGCTCAGCTTTCCGGCGCGCTTCATGCTCGCGGCCGCCATGAATCCTTGCCCCTGCGGCTATTTCAACGACAAGTCGCGGGAGTGCATGTGTACCCCGCCGATGATCCAGCGTTATGTCAGCAAAGTCTCTGGCCCGTTGCTCGACCGCATCGACATACATATAGAGGTGCCCGCAGTTCAATATAAGGAGCTGCGTTCCGCCGCCGCCGCCGAAGGTTCGGCCGAGATCCGCACCCGCGTCCTCGCCGCCCGCGAACGCCAGCACGCCCGTTTCGCCGTCCCGCCCGCTATCGAACTGGGTGCCCCAGGTCTCGCTTCTGAGACCTGGGATCGCAAGCCACCGAAACCCAAGAAGGCCGCCATCTTCTCCAACTCGCAGATGAACACCCAGCAGATTCGCACCCACTGCGAACTCTCCCCCGACGCCGAGCGCCTGCTGGAGCGGGCGATGCAGCAGCAGGGTCTATCCGCCCGGGCCCACGACCGCATCCTCAAAGTCGCCCGCACCATAGCCGACCTCGCCGCCGAGCAGGATATCTCCGTTCGCCATATCGCCGAAGCCATCCAGTACCGCACGCTGGACCGCAGCTACTGGGCCTAGACCCTCCGCTCCGCTTATAGCGTCTCCGTCTGAGCAGTCCGATCTACCAGCTAAAACATCAATGGAAACAGCCACTTGCCAGGTGCGCTTCCGCCATCGTCGGGAGTGCGTGGTGACGTCTTCAAAATGTTAGCGTCCTACTGTTTATGGAAGATACTTTTTGTAGAACTTCCCAAAATAAGTATTGACGTCAAGCCGGGAACAGTTTACCTTTCCTTTGTACCAACTTGCTCCAAGACCGCAATCTCTTCTGTCCTTAGCTGGCTGGAGCACTCAAAAGTTCAAGCAATCCTCGAAAGAATTTGAGCTGTATCCGTAAGAGCGCGGATGGCCGCGCTGAACCCCGGTGTTGTTCAAAGTACGAGACTTAGCAGCAAGAAAAAAGAAAGAAACGGAGTCTTCGCCCGCTTTCCTGCATCTAATCGGCTTGTGTAGAGGTAGATACTACCTCCCATACCGGGCCTCTCGTCGGAGTGTAACCGACTTAGATTCAGGACTTAACCAGTCCATCCATTCGGAAACTGCGCCACGCGATCCGAGTGAAGTAGAGACGACCCTCCCCTGTAAAGAGAACGAAAGGAAAATTTTATGCGCTCAGATCTTATTTTTGGAGCTCTCACCCACGTCACCAACCGCTATGAGCTCTGTCAGCTCGCCTCGAAGGCGACCCGCAAGCTTCACAAGCCGAACACCCGTCTGCAGGACACCACCAACGAAGTCCTCGACCGCTTCAAGGATACGATTCCCAAGGACGAGGCCGCTGCGCCTGCTGTCCAGAGCGTCACCCTTCAGGAACGCCGCGCGGCCTAAGGCCCGCGGCCCTTTCGGGCACCAGCGTCCAACCCGAGAAATTATTCTTCTGAATCCTTTCCTGCAACAATCTTTCCGCATCTATATAATCAGTAGCATCCAGTAACTGCTCCGGCCTTCCGCAACACCCCCCTTCTTCAAGGCAGAAATCCGGCCACCGCTCCTCGCGAGCGATCCTCCCAGGCAGCATCCCATCCAGCACATCCCCCCGAAAAACCCAGGTAAAACATGACAATTTCAGAACTCAAAGAGCACAATATCGCCGAGCTGAGCAAGCTTGCCCGCGGACTCGACATCGCCGGCACCTCAGGTCTCCGCAAGCAGGATCTCATCTTCAAGATTCTTCAGGCCCAGTCCGAGAAAGAAGGCCACATCTTCGCCGAGGGAGTGCTCGAAATCCTCCCCGACGGCTACGGCTTCCTGCGCTCGCCCGACTACAACTATCTCCCTGGCCCCGACGACATCTACGTCTCGCCCTCCCAGATTCGCAAGTTCGACCTCAAGACCGGCGACACCATCAGCGGCAACGTCCGTCCTCCCCACGAGGGGGAGAAATACTTCGCCCTGGTCAAGATCGAGGCCATCAACTTCGAGTCACCCGAAGAAACCAAGAACAAGATCCTCTTCGACAACCTGACTCCGCTCTATCCGCAGGAACGCATCAAGATGGAGACCGTCCGTGAGCACATGTCCGGACGCGTGATGGATCTACTCACCCCGATCGGCAAAGGCCAGCGCGGCCTCATCGTCGCTCCGCCGCGTACCGGCAAGACCATGCTGCTGCAATCCATCGCCAACTCGGTCACCACCAATCATCCTGAAGTCGTCCTCATCGTTCTGCTCATCGACGAGCGTCCGGAAGAAGTCACCGACATGCAACGCAGCGTCAAGGGCGAAGTTATCTCGTCCACCTTCGACGAGCCCGCCGCACGCCACGTACAAGTCGCCGAGATGGTCATCGAGAAGGCCAAGCGGCTGGTCGAGCACAAGCGCGACGTCGTCATTCTGCTCGACTCCATCACGCGTCTTGCGCGCGCCTACAACACCATCGTGCCGCCCTCCGGCAAAGTCCTCTCAGGCGGTGTCGATTCCAACGCGCTGCAAAGGCCGAAGCGCTTCTTCGGCGCGGCCCGCAACATTGAAGAAGGCGGCAGCCTCACCATCATCGCCACCGCCCTCGTCGACACCGGCTCGCGCATGGACGAAGTCATCTTCGAAGAGTTCAAGGGAACCGGCAACATGGAAGTCATCCTCGACCGCAAGCTCGTAGATAAACGAGTGTTTCCCGCGATCGACATTCAGCGCTCTGGCACCAGAAAAGAAGAGCTGCTCATCCCCAAGGAAGACCTCCAGCGCACCTGGATCCTCCGCCGGGTTATCAACCCTCTCTCCCCAGTCGAAGCCATGGAGCTTCTCACCGACAAGCTGGCCAAGACCCGCAACAACCAGGAGTTCCTGCACAACATGAGCTCGCTGTAGGAGCAGTTGCTAGTTGTTAGTTGCTGGTTCTTAGTTTGTCATTCTGACCCTGAGCGAAGTCGAAGGGGAAGAATCCCCGCAGTTCGCAGTTCACATTGCGCGTAGAGTGCCGCCATTGACCCAGGACATCAGAGGTCGGCACTCCGCGCAAAACCAAAGGGACGCCGCCCACAAGCCGCGTCCCTTTTCGTTTGCTCGTGTGTGCTATGGTTCTGTTGCCATGCGCGCCGCATTGTTCATCGTCGCCTTCATCCTGATCTCTGCTCATTCCACTCACGCTCAGTCGTGTCCGCTGGAAAACCCGCACGGCCCCTCAATCCCTTCCTCCACCAGAACCCTGACCGGAACCATCGTCTACCACGACGACTTGCGACAGTGGCTTGGTATTCGCCTTGATTCGCCAGTCTGCGGCCAGTCCGAGATAGAGCTTTACGCGTCTGGAAAAATGGATACCCAAAGGGAGAGCAACCAAAGGAGACTAGAGACTTTGCGTGGCTGCAAGGCAAAAGTAACGGGCACGCTCGATTTGGCGCCCACTGGCTACTACTCCACTGACATCTTCCAAAGCGTCGATAAGGCATGGCCCGATTCCTCTTGCGCCCCTCAAGCCCCGCTCCCTGATTACTCCAACGCGAAACCCGATGCATCCGTCCAGCGCTACCAGGCAGAGCTGACCGTCAGCAGTCTGGGCGACGGCTCCATTCGCGGAAAGGCGCGGAGCAATGGCCGCTTGCTTACTCCGTGGCAAGCCTACGTCCATTTATTTCTGACCGGTGGATTTGTTTTGTACGGCTCTTGCCCCGACGGCTTTCAGCTGAGCCATGTCTCAGGAACGCCAGCAGCCCACGTGTCGCAACTCGACTATCAGGCAGCCATGGGTGCCGATCTCCCAAAGGGGGTTCGATCAGCTGCCATGACCTTCACCTGCACCCGGGAAAAGTCGCCTAAGATAACCAAAAGGTAATTTCCCCTGACCACTCACAACTGACCCCATGCCCACGCTCCTCTTCATCTACGGCACCCTTCACCCCGACCACGCCCCACGCGAGATTGCCGCCGCCGCTCGCCGCCTCACCTCCGCCGGTCGCGCCACCATCCGCGGCCGCCGCTACAACCTCGGCGAATACCCCGGCATAATCCTCGATTCAACCGGCCCCGCCATCCCCGGCGAACTCTTCACCGTCCCCGATGCCGCAACCCTCGCCGCTCTCGACGCCTACGAAGACTTCCGCCCCGCAGATCCTGACAACAGTCTCTACCTCCGCGTAGAAACCACCGCCACCAGGCCGGACGGCTCCTCGGTCACCTGCTGGGTCTATGCCTATAACCGGGAAGTGCAAGGTTCGAGTCAGCAAGGTTCGAGTTACTAGGTTCGAGGTTCAAGGAAAAACGTTCGACTTAAACAGAAAAAGGGCGAAGCAACCAGCCTCGCCCAGCCACATCGCATCTCCTCGAACCTCGAACCTCGAACCTCGAACCTCGAACCTCGAACCTCGAACCTCGAACCTCGAACCTCGAACCTCGAACCTCGAACCTCGAACCTCGAACCTCGAACCTTGAACCTTGAACCTACATCGCCGCCTGCATCTCCTGCGCTGGCTTTACCGTCAGCATGGTCACCTTCCGCTGCGCGGGAGTCACCGCGATCCCCAATTCATCATGCATCAGTTTGAACAGCTCATTCTCATTCGCATAGTTCCCAATCTTGAAGTCGTAGCTCCCATTCAGGTTGGTTTCATCCACCAGCAGCCGGTCCAGGTCGGGCTCGAGCGTCCGCCGAAACTCCCCTATGGTTCCAGCCGACGCTGCTATGCCGCCCGAGGAGACGCCGGAGCAGTTTTTCCCAAAGAACGTAATCTGCCCTGCATCATCCGATCCCGAATCCTCTGAACTCTGCGAAACCAGTGTTGCCATGCCCGCGACGCCCGGCCGCATGTCGATGCAACTCCGCGCCCGGCCCATTCGGAGCGGTCAGCACGTACACATCCATCGTCCGCTGCTCCGCTGCGATCTTCACCTGGAACTTCCGTTCCAGCGCGCTCTGCAGCATGGACTGCATCATGTCCTGATCCACTTCGCGCGGCAGTTGCAGTATCACGTCGTAGCGCGCGTCGTTCGATCCGTCATTGGCAAAGTCAATCCGCCGCTCGTCGACATCAAAGACCTGCGAGAGCAGCGTCTTCAAATCGTATCCGCGCGCAACCCAATGGTCGCCGGCGACATCGATCGACGTGCTGCCTGCCTTCATCGTTGTGGAGGTGATATGAACTTCGCTGGCCGAAATCTCCCGCGCGGCGCGAACTGCCCGTGCTGAAGGCTGATTCGTTACCTTGCTTTGTGCCACAGCGCTGGTGGCAACTGCAATCGCCAGAACTACACCAACTGCGGAGATAGGGGCCCGTTTCATACCCCTCTATTTCCGCATTGATGAACCACAGCGGCCATCCCACTTTCGGTTCATGGGACGGTACTCAATTCCGATCAAATTACTTGCGTAATGCCCCAATAGTTGTAGTCAGGCCGTCCGCGGGACACGCAGATCGGCCCCGAAACCTCTGAGCACTCACTCACTCAGAAAATTCCAGGGCCGAGTTGTCCACCAGATTAATAGACGATGTGCAGGCTCATCGTCATCGCGCGCGAGCCGCCAATCGTCCCGGTTACCGACCCGAAGTTCGCTCCATTATTCGGGCAGCCACCCGTAGAGAGCGTCGCCGCCGAACAGACCGTGTCGGGCAGCACTGGCAGGGTGGTTGGAATAGTCGTCGCCTTGCCTCTGCCATTGGCATACGGCAGTTGGTCCAGGGCCTGTCCAGCCGTTCCGCGTCCGTTGTTGGTTGTCTGGTCCGCCAGGTTGGTCACAACCTGGCCATAGGTATAGCCGTTGGCGCAGTCGTTGCCGGGTATGGCAAGCGCCGTCGCCGAGCAGGTATATGACGTCTGCCGAATCTGCGTCTGGTTCTGCGGAACGTCCAGGCTGGTGGTGTTGGTCAGGTTGAAGATATTGAACGCATATTGCAGAGTGATCTTTTCCGAGGGTTTGAAGCTCTTGCGGAACGAGATATCGATCCGCTTCTGTAGTGCCTGGCGGAAGATATTGCGCTGGTCGCCCGGCGAAAAGTCCGTCTCATATGTGTCCAGAGGATCGCCCGGGTTTCCTTGCGCCGCGGTTGGAACTCCCTTCTGTCCGGGAGCAAGATAGTTGATCGCAATCTGGCTGGGATCGATGGCTGGAATGTAGTTGCCGCCGGCTCCGCGGTACTTGCCCGAGTTCCCGGTAAACGCGCTGCTCGGATTCTTTCCATTCGCAATCGGCAGCACCGGATTCATCAGGCTCGGATAATTACCCACGTACGCGCTGCCCACCGCACCGTAGAACTCATATAACGAATATGGCTCCCCGCTCTGCGCGATAGCCACGCCGGTCAGGCTCCAATCGTTGGTAAAGTACGAAGCGACCGAGTGATCCTTCGTCGTATTCGGAACGTTCACCTGGAAGTTCGCGCTGAACACGTTCGTCCGGTCGAAGTCCGACGAAGCCCACGAACTGCGCAGATTGTTGGGGTTGTTCCCCGTAAAGAAGATGCCGATGTCGCTCTGCTCGTCCAGCGCATGGCTCCATGTGTAGCTCAGGCCGCCCTGGATATCGTGCGAGAGCCGCTTCTCCAGGTGAGCCTGCAGCGCGTCGTACGCGGAGACGCCAACCGTCTTGAACAGCACAGCATTCGGATTGAATCCGACATAAGGCGCGCGCCAGTCCACGTTGCCGCCATCGTAGGTCTGCCACGGCTCGCTGCCAATCGGTGCGTAGTCGTAGTACTTATCCACGAACTTGTCCTGGTTCAGCACCTCGAAGCCATAGCTCGCCGTCTCGCCGCTGGAGTGTGGAGACGCTCCCAGAATCATCGCCGGACTGCTCGGAGTCGCAATCTGCGCCTCGTTGAAAGGAATCGGAATCACCGAGTGACGTCCGCGGTTGCCCACGTATCCAATCGTCACCGCAATATCGTTCCGCGGCTGCCACTGGAAGTCCAGGTTGTAGTTAATCGTGTACGGCAACACGTTGCCCTTGTAGTAGCTGCCGAAGTTCAAAGGTGTCGGACAGGTCGCGTCTTCTTCATCGCCCACACCACCGCAGTTGAAGTACGTGTAGCCGCCCAACGAACTGGTCGCGATCATAGCGTTCAGTTGCGACTGTAGCGCTGTGTTGATGATCGAGGGGTTGGCGCTCGGCGCCGGTGGATTGGTTGAAGCCGTCAAAGGCAGCGAAGTGCCAAACGGATTCGCGAGCGTCGCCTTACTGACCGACACATAACTGGCCAGCGGCGCGGATTCAGTCACCCCAAATGGGCCGCCGGTCCCGCTGCCCGCAGGTTGCGACAGATAACTAAACAGTTCGCCGCGGTCGAAGTACATCCCGAAGCCGCCGCGAATAACCACCTTGCCGTTATCCTGCTTAGGCGAAAACGCAAAGCCGACCCGCGGAGAAATTCCCCACTGTCTTCCAGTCAAAGTAGAGTTGGATCCGGCTATATTGGTCGCCGGCACACCGCTCAGGTGGGGATTGTTGGGCGCAACCACAAACCCAGCATTCACCACCGAGAACGAGGTCAGGTTCGTCCCCATCACGTTATACAGATCGGGATTGAAGTTGAACATGTTGCCGTACTTTTCCGTCAGGCCTCCGTGGTCGTCGAAGCGAATGCCCGCGGTGATACTCAGGTTCGACATCGCCTGCCACTTGTCCTGAACGTAGAAGTCGTACTCGTTGGAGCGATAGTAGCGATCCGCAAGGTTCTTTCCGGTATTCGGATCGATCGTCTGCAGCACGTTCGACTTGTAAGAAGCACCGGTCAGGAAAGTCTGGAAGGTCTGCGCCGTCACCTGTGCAATGCCGGTGCGGTTGTTATCAATATTCAACTGCGTATAGCTGTACCCGGCGCCAGCGACGATCGTATGCTTGCCGATCGAAAAGATCACGTTCGTCGACGGATTCAAACGGTTTTGATAGTACCCCATGTCGGCGAACGAACTGAACGGGCCCATCTTGGTCGGCGTGTAAACCGAGCTCTTCACCGCGAACTCGTCGATCAGCAGCCCCGGCAGCTCGGACGAAAGACCCTGCGCAGGCCCCCCGCCAATTCCATAGTTCGCGCCGAGCGACGAACTGGGCGCCAGCGACTGTTGGTAGGAGCTGTAGGTGTACATGCGCGCATAGCCCAGGCGCTGTTCCCAGTTCAGCCGCTGTCCGATCGAGATGGTGTTGTCCAGCGCCGCCACCTGCGAACCATTGTCCGTGGTCGTCGGAAAGCCGCCAACCTGCGAGTACCCGTACGGCTTGGTCAGAGGATCAAGCTGGTAGTAGTACTTGAACGAGAGCCGGTCCTTGGACGTGACGTCGTAGTCCAGCGAACCAGTCGCCTGTTGCGACGTCAGCACCGACGTGCCAATCAAAGTGACGTTGGGCACGCCGTACTGGTACGGTATGATCGCGCCGTTGTTCGTCGGAGCCGACGGAATCAAAAACTGTCCATTGGGCAGCGTCGCATTCAACAACGCCGAAGCAATCGGGCTGATGGTGGATGTAAACGGCGTGCCATTGGCCCATATCGTCGCCGCACTATCCAGCCCAGCCGTAGATCGGTCGTTAGTCAATCCCACCGGAACGTTGAACTGCGACAGCCCGGTGGACTCGTCCGATGCATACATGTACTGATACGCCGCGAAGAAGAACAGCTTGTTCTTCAATATCGGCGCGCCGACGCTCAGTCCAGTCGTCCACCGGTGCAGTTGCGGATTCACCACCGACGCAGGAAATGCGCCCACTCCCTGCAGTCCCAGCAGATACTGCTGCCTGAAGAAGAACGGCGCAGCGTTCAAAGAATTGTTGGCGAAGCTCCCATACAACTGGCCGTGCAGGTGATTGGTTCCGGTCTGCGTGTTGGCATCGATCTGCGCCCCGCTGGTAGCACCTTGCTGCGCATCGTACATCGATGTATTCACACGCAATTCCTGCAGAAACTCCGGCGGAGGTGAAGGCAGGCTGTTGCCGTTCGACCCAAACACCGAACTGCCCGTCTGGTTCGCGCCGCCGATCGTGCCTGCTCCGGCCGACGATGTGCTGGACCCGCCCGCGCCGATGTTGAAGTTGTATCGCTGCGAAGTGGTGCTGCTGGCGCTGTCGCCGTTGAACAGGTTGGTCACGTCCACGCCATTCACCTGAAACGTGTTCGACGTGTCGCGCTGTCCATTCGCCCAGATCGCCTGGTTCCCCAATCCCGCATTGGTGTCGACGCCCGGCAGCAACTCCGCATTCACGCCCGGAGAAAGCACCGCCAGTTGCGTAAAGCTTCCCGTCGCCAGCGGAGTCATCGCGATCTGCTGCGAGTCCAGCGTGTAGCCATTCGTGGCGTCCGTCGCGTTCAGCATCGGATTGGCGATCACTTCAACCGTCGTCGACACCTCGCCCACCTTCAAAGTCACCGGCACCGTCGTCGCGCGCGCCTCCTGCACCGTAATGCCCGACAGATTCGTCGTCTCGAACCCGTCGCGCTCGGCCTTCACCGAATACGTCCCCACCGGCAGATTGAAGATCTGGAAGAATCCGTTGCCCTGGGTCTTCGTCGTGCGCGTCACGTTGATGTCGGGATCGGTCGCAGTCACCGTCGCCCCCGCAACCGCCGCGTTCGAAGGATCAATCACAGTTCCGTTCAGCGAACCCAGCGTCTGTTGAGCCTTCGCCGAAACCGCAAACACCAATACTCCGCAGAGAACCAGCAACGAGAAAAGCTTCCGCATCGACTTGCCTCCAGAATCAACATCCAGTTGAATTTCCGAAAACTCAGTTCGAACTGCCGCAGCGTTTTGTTCGAGAACCCAGTGAAAAGCAACTGCGACGCACCAGGCGACATGGGTGCGATTTGAATACGGGGGCCTTGCCGTTCTTAACAGCTCAAGAGCGTACAGACACACACCAGGAAATTGCTCGGGTAAGCCATTAGCTTCCGGCACATTGAGTGCACTGTCAAGCGCAAACTAGCATCTAGGCCAGCGCCCCTTCATCAATCCGCCCGAAAATTCAAACAGGATTCATACGCTCAAAATCCCGATTCGCCCGCTTCGACCGCGCCAATCCGCCCACGAAATCCCAATCTTGAACTAGCCTATACAGATGAAGTCCGGCAAGAAGCCACCCGCACCCGACCGTCAAGCCCGGCCACCAGCCATCGACGTCCCCACCTGGCTCCGCCACCTCCCCAAGGTCGAGCTCCATCTCCACCTCGAAGGCTCCACCGACCCCGAAACCCTGGTCGCGCTCTCCCGCCGCCACGACACCGCCCCGCTCACCCTCGCCGACGCCCGCGCCCTCTACACCTACAAAGACTTCCAGGGCTTCATGGAATCCTACAAAGCCATGTCCACCCGCCTCAAAACCCCCGAGGACTACGAGCTCATCACCTACAACATGATCCGCGCGTTAGCCGCTCAAGGTGTTGTGCATGCGGAGGTCTACATCTCCTTCGGCATCCTTTATTACTGGCGCAAGGCCGACATCGAGCCCTACATGGAAGCCGTCGAGCGCGCCCGCATCCGCGCCGAAAAAGAATTCGGCACCACCCTCTACTGGCTCATCGACGCCGTCCGCCACTTCGGCGCCGACGAGGCCGCCCGCGTCTTCCGCAAGGCCGCCGAACTCCGCGCGCAATATCCCTCCATCATCGGCATCGGAATCGGGGGCGACGAAGCCCGCGGCCCCGCATCTCTCTTCAAAGAGCTCTACGCCGAAGCCAAAGCTGCCGGCCTCCGCCTCACCGCCCACGCCGGAGAAACCGGCGGCCCCATCGACGGCCCCGCCAGCATCTGGGCCGCCATCAACATCGGAGCAGAACGCATCGGCCACGGCCTCGCCGCCCAGCACGACGCCGAGCTGATGGAAGTCCTCGCCACCCGCCAGATCCCCATCGAGATCAACGTCACCTCCAACATCCGTACCGGATGCTGCACCAGCTACGCCGCCCACCCCCTGCGCCAATACTTCGACCAGGGCCTCATGGTCACCCTCAACTCCGACGACCCGCCCATGTTCGGAGCCAACCTCCTCGACGAATACATCCTCGCCCACGACAAATACGACTTCACCCTGGACCAACTCCGCGAACTAGCCGCCAACGCCGTCGAAGCCAGCTTCCTCCCCCCCACCCGCAAACTAGTCCTCCTAGCCCAAATCGAGCAGTACCGCTAAGGTACCGGACAATCAAGCTAGGGCGACAGATTCGCACCATCCTATTCTTCGAAATCTTCGTAAGCGGTGACCGCAATCACCTACTGCGGCGACTTCGATGCGTAGCATCATCTTGCAAACCGCAGACGGAACCGTGCGGCGATGCAAGACCAAATTCCGACTCAAATTAGAAACCTCCGGGAGAACCAGAATGATCGCTCGTCAGCGCCACGTCATATTTTTCGCTTTGCTGGTTTGTCTCGCCTCGGTCACCTCGCTAGCGCAATCAAGGAAAAAAATAGCCATATTCCCCTTTGACGACAGAACAACCGCCAATCAAACGATGAACATTGGAGTCAAAGTGAGCGACGCGCTTATCTCGAAGCTCACCCAAACTGGGGCGTTTGAAGTTGTTGATCGTGAATACCTGAACACGCTGCTCAAAGAAAAGAACATGAAGTTCGACTCAAACTTCAATGCTGCCGGAGCCGCAAAGAGCGGCCTTCTTGGGGTCGTAGACATCGTTATCGTAGGGCAAATTGATTCTTTTGATGCAAATGTCGCCTCCGCTCAAACCGGCAACTACATTTCAAAGAAAACAAAAGTGACCGGGACGACCGGCCTCAAGGTAACAGCTCGTCTCATAAGCGTAGAAAGAGGCTCGATTTTGTCTGCCCCATCGAGTGGCGCTGAGAAAAGCAGCACCCTAGCGGAATCAAGCACCTCACTTATCGTTCAGAATGTAGGCAACAGCTCCAGTACGGTAGATACAAAAGCTGCTCTTGAGAAGCTGGTGGACGAGACGGTGGATTCGGTCACTTCCGACCTGTCGTCGAAGATTTCCGTAAGTGCCGCGGCCTATCTACCTGCACCTGCAGTTGCGGCCATGCCTAAGTTCGTCGGCGTAGAAGACGGCCTTGTGGTCGTAAATAAGGGAACTGGTGCCGGTATCAAAATCGGCGACAAATTCGCGGTCGTTCGCCCCACTGATACGGGCATGAAGGACCCCGACACAGGGGTAGCGATCATCCGCAAGAAGAGGGTATGTTCGTTGACGATTAGTGTTGTCGAGGACTCCATTTCTTCTGGATCCTGCGATGGAGGTGTACCTGAAAAGGGAGACGAAATCGCACCAGTACCTACATCGTAAAAACAAGGCAGTCGGGCCATGAAAATCTTTGTTAAGTACACACTGTGTAGCTTGATCCTGCTGGCAGTATTGCACTCCAGCGCGCAGTCTCTGACGGTCTCCGTCGGAGGCGTCCCGAAGTATAGCGGCATCATCACGAATAGAGCCGACGTAGAGGGGCTCAAAGAAATCAATCAGTTTCTCAATACTCTGGAGTCGCAACTCGCGGCAGAATTTGTGAAGCATGGCGATGTGGACTACCTCGATCGCACGAACACGATGGAGATATTTCGTGAAAAGCATCTCTCGTCCGGAGAAGAATTCGATGCATCCAGCGGAGCGCTGCGCGGGCTCATGGGGAGGCTGGATTACCTCGCTGTACTGGATGCCTCAGATCCTGACTCCGCCCGAATTCGGTTGATCGACGTAGAAACCGGCGCCGTCAGGGTCATTGAGAGCTGCAAGAAGCGCACGTCCTTCTTTGGAATATCATCGGACACTCCACCCGACTGCATACCACAGTTTGTTCAGAAAGCCCATGCCGTTACCAGCGCAAAATTAGTAGTAAAGCAAGCTAGATTGCAGAAGCAACAGCAGGCGGAAAAAACGGCGCAGCAGCAAGAGCAGGCCCAGGATAAACAAGAGCTAAAGGACCAACGTGCTGCTCAACAGAAGGCAGCCGAGCAGACCGCAGAGCGAGCTAAGGAGCAGGCTGCGGGGGAGGCCAAACAGGCGGCAGCGCAAGCGGAACAAGCTGCCGAACAAGCCAAACTGCGGTCAGAGATCGCCGACGTCAAGCCCCAACTCGACGACGCGAACGCACGTCTTTCCACTTCCAACGAGTATTGGCAGGAAATCGAGCGCCAACTACAGGCGGATGGGCACTCTTTGAGGCCGGAGATTCGTTCCCTTCTGATCAGCACAAATAGCGACGGCAGTCGTTGCCGGCAATCGCTGGCGGAAATGAGCGTCGACAAACTACACACCTGCATTCAGGATTTGAAACACCATCTAGATACTCTCGATTCGTATAAGTGAGAGCAGGGCTGCCAAGTGTTCCATCCAAACTCCGCTTGTGCGCCGGATCCTCGGTCCGCATCCCCCTCCGCTTATCCGTCCCCATCCTCTGCCGGAGCCCCACATCTCGCCTCTGAGATGTGGGCCTGCCGCCACCGATCTCCGCGACTAGCGCACCGGAAGGGTAGGGCTTCAGCCCTGCCAACAAAAAGCGGGGACATAGCCGCTTCCGCTCTGCCGAAGGCCGGAGTGAAGGCGCAGCCGGAACGACTGATCTGCCTTCTCTGCCCCACATGTTCGTGCGACCAGCACCCCGGTGCACCCGTCACGTGTCAACTTAATTCTTCAACTAATTCCATCCACAAGACTTACAGGCCAAAACTAAACCACCCAACCTGCTAAAATAGAAGTAGAGCCAAAAAAGTGGCGGCTAGGCGGGGAAAGCCCAAAAAGCTCCCGGCCAGCGGCCTTTTTCATCTCATTGCCGCACCGGCAACACCAAAGGAGCGCATCCATGCGCCGCAGTCTCGCTCAAACCGGTCCGCGTCCCGCCGCCCCACCCATCCCCGCGGCCCAACGCGACGCCTCTAACCCCATCCGTTTGACGATCTTAGCGCTAACCCCAATGAACAGAAGATCTTGGGGAGTATCACCTGCCGCAACCCCAACATTCCAAACAACTTCTCCCCAGGATCATATAGGGGAGGAGGGGGGTACCACCTCGCTTGTCCAGGCCCTTTCTCCACTAACGCCATGCACGGCTTCGAAAATTGCTTCGCTCTCCAACATGTTGGACAAGCCCCAATTTGTCGGAATCCGGCACCCTCCAGCGTTGCAGCATCCGGCGAAAATCACCAGCAATGTGAGCAACTTAGCCCAGCCTCCGAGTCCCTCCGGATTGGCCCCTGACGTGCCACTCAACCGCAGAGGAGATCCCCCAATGTACCGATCGCGTCATCTAAAGAGTTTCATTCTCGCCCTCTGCCTATTTAGCTGCGCCCACTCGCTATTCGCTCAACAAAAGGCCCAGTGGTTGCCCGGCCAGATGGGGCTCAATTCGGGGATTCTTCCATCCCCCGGCATCACCTACGCCAATATCGCCCTGAATTACAACTCTGGCAGGTTCAATGGACCCACCGGCGCCTCCATCCCGGACGGCCTTGTGACAGGCAAGTACAACGTGTGGGCGGACGAAAATATCTTCTACTACGTTCCTAAAATTAAGGTCGCAGGCGGGAACCTGGGGTTCATGCTGATTCTCACGCCTGTAAGCGGATTTCTGACCGCCGATCTCCTGCCTAACCTCACAACGGTGACCGTCAGCGGCGGCGGCGGAGGCCTCACCAATCTATGGATCCAACCCTTCACATTGGGATGGCATAAACCGCGAGTCGACTTTCTGGTTGCCGACGGTTTGATGTTAAACACCGGCCGGTATTCCCCAGGGGCTACCAACAACGTCGGCCTCGGCTACTTCGGCAACCATCTCCAGACCGGAACCACCTACTACATCACCAAGAACAAAGGAACCAGCGCCAATCTCTTCACCGATTGGGAGGCCCACGGGTCTCGAACCGGCACGAATGGAACCAGCAAGACCCCGGGACAGGCCTTCACTATGGAATGGGGAATCGGGCAGGTTCTGCCCATCAAGAAGAACATGAGCCAGTTGCTGCAGATTGGCATGGTCGGTTACGACCAATTCGAAGTCACCAGCGACAGCGGCACCATTCCAATTCCGGGAACCAGCCTGACCACGAACGCGAACGTACTGCCGGGATACTCAAACCACGCAGTAGGCTTTCAGGCCAACTACATCCTTCCGGCAAAGAGCTTCGTCGGCTTCTTCAAGTACTACGACGAGTACCGGGCTCTTTCGCATTTCCAGGGCAGAACCATCGTCTTCGGCCTCAACTACACCTTTCTGATTCCCAAACCTCCGCCGCCGGCGGCTCACCCATAAACCAATTTCGGGTGCCACTCATGCGCAACCCATCGCGCATGAGTGGCTAATCCAACCCGCTAGCGATCCATTCATGCGCCTGGATCAGAACGCTTAGCACAAGCAGCCCTCGGGCTGTTCTGTCCATCGCGACGAAGTGACGAAAATGCGGTGACGATGCTCCGTCATCGAGACGAGATATAGTCACTTCCTCAGCGGCGTCCCGGCCGACTCGCGTCAAGCAAATCGGAGCGATATCGTGGTAGAGTTCTTGTTCGGCCATTCTGAGTACGGCATCCAGGCAGCCACCATCGAGAGCGATTAGCATGACCGGCACGCCATCAGAGGACACGTCTAAGGCTCGCGGTGGGAAGCGCAAACGGATCAGCAGCGAGTTCCCCATCTACGAGTCCCGCTTCCGCAAACTGGTTGACTCAGATTTGATGGGAATCGGCATCGCCAATCGATTCGGCGAGTTTACTGAAGCCAACGACGAACTGCTCCGCATCACTGGTTACTCCCGCGAAGATCTCGAAAACGGTTTCGTGCGCTGGGACATTATGACTCCGTCCGAGTATCGCGAAAGCGATGCGGACCACCGGGCCGAAGCCGCGCGCCGCGGCAACTGCACGCCCTACGAAAAGGAGTACATCCGCAAGGATGGACGCCGCATACCGATCGTCTGCGGTTACGCTCACCTCGACGGCTCGGAGGACGAGTACATCACCTTCGTCCAGGATCTGACCGCGCGAAGGCGCGCCCAGGCCGAGTTGCGCGAGCGCGAACGCCGCTTCCACACCCTTGCCGAAAACCTGCCTCAGATGGTCTGGACCACCGATCCCTACGGCAGCGGGCTCTATTGCAACAACAACTACCTCGGATACGCCGGCCTCACTTCCCAGGAAGAAGTGGAAAGTCGATGGCTCGACCTCATTCACCCCCAGGATGTCCAAAAAACGCTTGAGACCTGGGCGCACTCACTGGCAACAGGAGAAAACTACACTTGCGAGTTCCGCAAGCGCAGGCACGATGGAGTCTACCGCCACCTGCTCGCACGGGCCGTCCCGGTCCGCGACGCCGAAGGGCAGATAAAACTCTGGCTCGGCAGCACCACCGACGTCGAGAATCAGAAACGTAGCGAAGACATCCTGAGGCGAATCGAGGGGCTCGCAGCCATCTCTGTTCACCAACTCAAGGATCCGATCGCCTCCATCGCCGAAAACGTATCTCTGGCGCTGATGGATTCGAACCTCAGCGCCGCCACGCGCAACCACCTGCAGCTCGCCTACGCGGAACTCTCTCGTGCCGCCCAGACGGCGCCCCGCGGCCTCCGCGCGAAGCAGCCAGTCCCCCTTCCGGCGAGCACCAACGTCTGCGAAATTATGGACTCAGTGCTCGACATCTACGCAAAAGAATTCGAAACCCGCGGGATTTCCATCGAGCGCCAATTCAAGTCAGTCCAGAAACTGCACTCAAGTGCCGAAGAACTTCGCCAGGTCTTTGCCCACCTGCTCTCCAATTCGCTGAACGCCATGACGCAGAACGGCGGTGGCCTTCGCATTCGCATCCGCGACGCCTTCAATTGCACTTCGCCGGGCCGCTTCGGTATTCAGGTCACCATCGCCGACTCTGGGATCGGAATTCCTGCCTGCCTCATCAGCAGAGTCTTCGAACCCTTCGTCTCCACCAGGCAATCCTCAGGTGCCGGACTCGGCTTGTGGCTGGTCGACAGCATCGTCCGCAAACAGAGCGGCCGCATCGCCCTCCGCAGCCGCACCTCAGCCCCGCATCGGGGAACCATCGTCTCCATCTTCTTTCCCTTCCTCGGCATCACGCACTGACCCGCCTGCAACCACAGTCGAGAAGGCAAGCAGGATCCAAATGGCGGTCCAGTCTCGCTGCAACTCCAGAGACAAGAATTCCGCTAAATTCCCCCCTCCTTTACCCCCCAGTCCTGTGGTATGGTCACATTCATCCTTAACGGCACTTTGCCCGTGATTCGTCCTTTTCTTTTGAACCGATGGGGCTGCCTTCAGCGGTTTCATCCGGCGGCTAGACCGGATATTTCTCTGCATTCTTTGTCGAGACAGCGCATACGTGTCGACGCAGTTCTTCTCAAGTCAACTTGAAAGCCGAGGGTAAGGTATGGCAACGCCGCAGGTAACATCAGAAGCCAATCACGTACTGACGATCGACGAGATTACCAGCCTTACGCAGGAGGGAGGCAAGCCGGCCGACACCCTGATGAACGTCGTCGCCTTGATCGCCGTTCGCTTCCGCACCGACGTCTGCTCGGCATATCTCCTGGAGCCCGACCGCTCCAACCTCGTGCTCGCGGCCACGCTCGGACTGCATCCGCGCTGCATTGGAACGCTGCGCATGCCCATCCACGAAGGCCTCGCCGGTCTGGTCGCCGAGCAGGTGCTTCCGGTTGCCGTCGCCGACGTGGCGAATCATCCCCGCTACAAGTACTTCAAGGAGTCCGGCGAAGAGGAGTACCACTCCTTCCTCGGTGTGCCGCTGATCGATCGTGGAATTCTGCAGGGCGTGCTCGTCGTTCAAACCAAGGATCCGCGCGTCTTCCGCGAAGATGAAATTCGCATGCTGGTCGAGGCCGCCAGCGAAGTTGCGCCCGTAGTCAGCGAGGCCCGCACGCTCGATCGCTTCATCGGCCCCGCGCAGGAACGCCTCTGGTCGCTCGCCCGCAACCTCTGGTGGAGCTGGGACCAGGACACCGTCGCCCTCTTCCGCGATCTCAATCCCACGCGCTGGCGTCAACTCAACCAGAACCCCATCTCGCTGCTCAACGAGATTCCGCTCGCAGAACTCGAGCGCCGCGCCACCGAGCTCGTCCTGCACAGCCGCATCAACTACTGTTATCGCCGCCAGCGCGAGTACCTCAACGCCGACCGCACCTGGGGCGCAGCCAACGCAGGCGTCCTCCGCCCGCGTCCCGTCGGCTACTTCTCCGCCGAGTTCGGCCTGCACGAGTCGCTGCCTATCTACTCCGGCGGCCTCGGCGTGCTCGCCGGAGACCACGTCAAAAGCGCGTCCGACCTCGACATCCCGCTCGTCGGCGTCGGCCTCTTCTACGGCCAGGGCTACTTCCTGCAGCGCCTCGACAAGACCGGCTGGCAGCAGGAAGAGTACATCCGCACCGACGTCAACCAACTCCCCATGCAGCCCGCCATCGGCGAAAACGGCGAGCCGGTGCACGTCGAAATCCACACCCGCGGCGGCTCCATCAAGGCCAAGGTCTGGCACATCAAGGTCGGCCGCATCGATCTTCTGCTGCTCGACTCCAACGTCGAGGGCAACGCGCCCGAAGACCGCGAGCTCACTTCGCGCCTCTACGGCGGCGACGGCCGAACCCGTATCCGCCAGGAGCTTCTGCTCGGCGTCGGCGGATACCGCGCGCTCAAGGCCATGGGCATCTCGCCCGGCGTGCTGCACCTCAACGAAGGCCACAGCGCCTTCGGTGTCTTCGAGGCCATCCGCACCCGCATGGTCGAAGAAGGAATCGACTTCAACGCCGCCGCCATGCAGGTGCCTCGCGAGGTCATCTTCACCACGCACACACCTGTTCCCGCCGGCCACGACCGCTTCTCCGCCGACCTCATCGAAGAGCACCTTGGACCTCTGCGCGATCAACTCGGCATCTCGCACGAGAACCTGATGGGCTTCGGCCGTGTGTATCCAACCGACCACGGCGAGACCTTCTGCATGACCGTCCTCGGCCTCAAACTTTCCCGCCGCGCCAACGCCGTCTCGTCGCTGCATGGCGAAGTCTCGCGCGAGATGTGGTGGCAACTCTACCCCGGCAAGCCCGCAGACGCCGTCCCCATCGGCCACATCACCAACGGCGTCCATGTTCCGTCGTGGCTCGCGCCGCAGATGGGCCGTCTCTACGATCGCCACCTCGGAGTCGGCTGGAACTTCTCCGGCGCAGGCGCCGCCCGCAACATGGACGAAGTTGAAAACATCGACGACGGCGAGCTTTGGGAGACCCACCTCAGCCTTAAGAATCATCTCCTCGACTTCGTCCGCCGCCGCGCCCGCGAACAGTCCGAACGCCGCGGCGATCCAGCCGAGTACCTGCAGCGCCTCACCAAAGTCCTCTCGCCGGACGCGCTCACCATCGGCTTCGCCCGCCGCTTCGCCACCTACAAGCGCGCGAATCTTCTACTCGCCGATATGCAACGCCTCGCCGGCATGATCAACGATCCCAAGCGCCCGGTGCAGTTCCTCTTCGCCGGCAAGGCCCACCCGCACGACGAGCCCGGCAAGCGCGTCCTGCAGCAGATCGCCGAAATGATGCACGACTCCGAACTCGGCGACAAGTTCGTCTTCATCGAGGACTACGACATCAACGTCGGCCGCCACCTGGTCCAGGGAGTCGATGTCTGGCTCAACAATCCGCGCCGCCCGCTCGAGGCCTCAGGCACCAGCGGCCAGAAAGTCGTCCTCAACGGCGGCCTCAACCTCTCCGTTCTCGACGGCTGGTGGGCGGAGGCGTATGACGGACTCAACGGCTTCGCCATCGGCCTCGGCCGCACGCACTCTAATATGGACGTCCACGACAGCCGCGACGGCGAGGACCTCTACCGCGTCCTCCACGACGAACTCATCCCGCTCTACTACCAGCGCGACAAGGACGGCCTGCCCCGCGGCTGGATCAAGCGCATGAAGCGGACGATTCGCACCCTGGGCTGGCGCTTCTCCGCCGACCGCATGGTCATGGACTACACCCTCAAGGGCTACATCCCCGCCGCCGGAGGCACCAGCAGCGAAATCCGCCCACCCTGCTAGCGCGCCACAAATCTCAAACCCAATGAATCACCCCAAAACTGGGTGCCCCACATCTCTCTTCTGAGATGTGGGATCCACCGCCACAAAGTCCGGCATCAGGGCGTACCATTCCGTCATGCCAAATGGCCTCATCCGGAATCAACGGGCCGGCGACTTCCACTTCGTCACCTTCTCCTGCCATCACCGTCTCCCTACCTCGGAACTCCCGCCACATGGACGCTTAGAACTTTGTCGAGCGCGAGCCGGCAATAAGGATGTCGACCAGCCTGCGAGCGGTTTGCTCCCACCCGGGTTCGTAAGTGGTGTGAAAGATACCGACGAGCGCGCGAAGCAGGTCGTCGGGATCGGTCTCGCGGCGCAGATCGCCACTGTCGATAGCGCGTCGGGCAAGCGCTGCGAATGCGTCACGAATCAGGCCGCGTGACCCCATAATCAGGCGCGAGGAGCCGCCGGCAACCGTATCCATTGCCGGAACGATCAGCATTTTGCCTGCAACGTGGTCAATGAACAGAAGCATCCAGGCGCGCAGGGCTTCGAGAGGCGGCAGGGTGGCGGCGAAGCGCGGACCAGCGTTCGCGAGTTTCTCGACCTCGCTCCGGTAGACCGCCTCGATCAGTGCATCGCGGGTTGGGAAGTGGCGATAAAGCGTGCCAGAGCCGATGCCCGACCGACGCGCGATGTCGTCGAGGCTCGCGGCTGCGCCAACCCGGGTGAAGACCTCCTTGGCAACCTCAAGAATTCGCTCGCGGTTGCGCTTCGCGTCGGCGCGGGGTCGGCGGGCGGGCTGAGTTGGCGGAATCTTCTTTTTTGCCATCGGAACGTAGGGTCGAAATTTTCTGCAACCGGGGACTGTCTCCGGTTATCTATATTGTCAGGTATCCGGGGACTGTCTCCGTTTTATTCGGAGGAGACTCAGATGTCAATCGGCGCGATCGTCCCGGGCGCGTCATACAACAGGAGATCACCATGCGAGTATTCGTAACAGGAGCGACAGGATTCATTGGAACCGAACTGGTGAAGGAATTGATCGCGGCAGGGCACCAGGTGCGTGGACTCACACGCAGCGATGAGGGGGCGGAGCAGCTAAAGGCAGCGGGTGCGGAAGTGCATCGCGGGAACCTCACCGACCTCGATAGTCTGCGCAGCGGAGCAACCGGCGTGGATGCGGTGGTGAACCTGGCATTTAGCCACGATTTTGCGAACTTCGCCAAGAACGCCGAAGACGAAATCCAGGCGATCAAGGCTTTGGGATCGGCCCTGGAGCCGGGCAAACTGCTGGTGGTCACCTCAGGCACAGGGTTGGCGAGCGGCGGCCCCGGCCATGTCCGCGTGGAGAGCGACCCACCGGTAGACTCGCCGGCGATTCCGCGGCGCCCGGAGAATACTGCTCGAGAGGTAGCGGCCGAGCGAGGTCTGCGTCTGGCGGTCGTGCGATTGCCGCAGGTGCATGACACGCGCAAGCAGGGCCTGGTGCCCTATGTGACGCAAACGGCGCGTGAGAAGGGCGTGTCGGTATATATCGGCGACGGTGCAAACCGCTGGGCCGCGGCTCCGCTTCACGATGTCGCACACCTTTACCGGCTGGTTGTCGAGAAGACCGGCGAGGGCGTGACGGTCTATCACGCGGTACAGGAAGAAGGAGTCTCGATGCGGGAGATCGCGGAGACGATCGGCAAAGGACTGAACGTGCCGGTCGTGTCGATCCCTCCGGAAAAAGCAGGTGAGCACTTTGGCTGGCTCGCGCACTTCGCCGGGACGGACATGCCGGCTTCCAGCGAGTGGACGCGCAAGGCCCTGGGCTGGGATCCGACTGGACCCGGCCTGATCGAGGATCTAACCAACATGAAGTATTTCTGATTCCACTTTCGGGTGCCCCACATCTCGCTTCTGAGATGTGGGATCCACCGCCCCAAAGCTCAACCCCAAGATGGGAACCAATCCTCGATGCCCAACGTATGGTTAACACAGGTTGAGACAGAATCCACCAGCCTCAGGCTTGTGTCTCTCCGAAGCTCAGAAATAGCCGTAACTCCATCGTTTTGAATACTTTGAAAATTATATCGTTTGTTTTCAATATTTTGCGGAGATGGTCCGGACCTAAGTTGTTTATTTTGAATATTATGCGGAAAATGGATACAGGGGGGGGTAGTTCAATAACTGACAACCTGCAACTGACTCTACCGTCCGTTCGGCGCAGGCACCATCACCGCATTGGGGTCGACTTTGGGGATGCCGAAGTGGCCGCTCAGATGAATCAGGTCCAGAGGCCGCAGATCGCCCGCCACCTGGATCAGGTTCATGTCCTTGGAGGCGCGGATCAGCACCGTAACGTGATCGATGTCCGCGCCGCTGAAGTGCAGCCACACATCGGTGATCGCCGTCCGCGGCTGGGCTTCGTTGCCGGGCGTCTGATTGCCGTTGACCAGGTGCTTCCAACCCGCGCGATGAAAGGAGTCGACGATCGCCGCAAAGGTCTCCGGCGTGTAGAACGCAGGCGCCTTGTAATGGTAGCTGTCGTAGCTGATGCTGGTCAGCGCCGCCGCCGCGCGATCCGCATCGAGACCGCCCTGCTGCAACAGGCCCGACGCCATCTCCATCATCGAGCGGTCGAAGACAACGCCGGTATGAGTCGCAGGCTGATCGGCAAGATTGCTCAGGCTGTCGGTAATGCCGGGAGGAATCGGCCGCATCCGGCGAAGCAGCTTGCGCCAGGGTCGCAACCGAACAAAGGCCCGCGCCAGCCAGCAGCAGAACGGCAACGGAGTGCAAGCGAGGAAGAAGGTTCATGGCCAGAAATCTCCTTCTCTGTTTGGACACCGTTTCCGCGCAGGAGTTACCCCGCGACCGCAGGATTTTCTAGTCCGCGGCCTTGGGAGCGAAGTATCCCGTATGCGCGCGAACGTGGTAACGCCGGTCGTTCGCCTGCAGGTAGATGGTGCGGAAGGCGCCATCCTGCTTGAAGTCCGCCGGCCTGTACTGCAGCAGGTACTGGCTGCGCAGCTCTTCTTCGATGCCCGCGAAGCCGGATGCAACGTCCTCAATCCGCGTGGGATAGAAGGCTCGTCCGCCGGTCGCGTTGGCAATCGCCTGCAGTACGTCGTCGCCCTTGTCCTTGCTCGGGCTCACGTTGGTGCTGATCGCGTAAACCGTCGTTTCGGCGCGCTGGCACTCCTTGATCGCGTCCGACTCCAGCGCGTGGCTGTAGTTGTCGTCGCCGTCCGAAACCAGGATGATCGCCTTGCGCACCGGCGTGTTGTCGCGCAGGGTCAGCATCTGGTCCTTGCAGGTCGAGTAGAGCGCGTCGAACAGCGCAGTTCCGCCGCCCGGACGAAGCTTCTTGATGCCGCTGTTCAGGTAATCGATGTTGTTGGTGAAGCCCTGCGCGAGGTCGGTCTGCACATCGAAGCCTTCGACGAAGGCGCGGTCGTTGCGGTGCAGCACCTGCAGCAGAAAGGAGATCGCCGAATCCTGCTCGAACTCGAAGCGTCCGCGGATGGAGCTGCTGGTGTCCAGCATGATACCGACGCGCAACGGCAGATCAGTCTGCTGCGCAAAGTGGAAGACCTGTTCCGGCGGACGACCGTTGTCCAGCAGACCGAAGCTCGACTCGTTCAGGCCGGTGATGAAGTGGCCCTTGTTGTCCGTCACCGTGAAGACGAGATCGACCTCGTTGGCATGAACCACGATCGTAGGAATCGGCGTGTCCTGCGCTGGCGGCTGGCCAGTCGCAGCCGGCGCGGCCTCAGTCGGCGGTTGGGTCGGAGTTGCGGCCGGAGGAGCCGGCTGCGGCGCGGGCGCCGATTGAGCAGGCGGCACCGGAGCGGTTTGCGCGCGCGCAACCGCAACAGGTGAGGCCACAAGTGAAAAGGCGAAGGCTACTCCAGAAAGGAGAGTTGTTATGCGGGAAGTACAGTTCAATTCGTTCACTCTCACGATTCTATCCAACTGGAACTTGCTGCGTCCTGAGCCACCCAATGAAGTCCTCCAGTTCGGCCGGAAGAGGAGCATCGATCGACAACAGCTTGCCCGTCTGCGGATGCGCGAACTCCAGATGCGCGGCGTGGAGGAAGTTCCGATCCAACCCCACGCTCTCCTCTGTTGGACGCTCTTTTGTGTCTTTGCGCACTGGAGAAAGTACGCGAGACGCGCCGTAGAGGGTATCTCCTACGACAGGGTGGCCAAGCGACTGCATATGAACGCGAATCTGGTGAGTGCGACCGGTCTCGATGCGCACCTCGACCAGGGTAAACGGGCCGTAGGGCGTCGCAAGCCGTTCCAGAACCTTGATATGCGAGACGGCGCTGCGGCCGTCCGGGCGCCGCGTCGTCATGCGCGTGCGGCGAACCAGGTCGCGCGCGATCGGGAGACTTACCGTGACGGCGTCCTTCGCGAGATTGCCATGCACCAGCGCGATGTAGGACTTGTGGATCCGCCGCGTGGAGAACATCTCGCCCAGCTTGCGGTGCGTAACGTCATCCTTTGCCACCACGATCGCGCCGCTGGTCTGCTTGTCCAGCCGATGAACGATTCCGGGTCGCAGCTCGCCGCCAACGTCGGAGAGCTTGGCCATGTGGTGCAGCAGCGCGTTGACCAGAGTTCCGCGGTTGCGGGCGTCGTCTGTGGAGCCCGCTCCGGCGTGAACCATCATTCCCGCGGGCTTGTTCACCACCGCGAGGTGTTTGTCTTCGTAGAGGATGTCGAGCGGGATGTCTTCCGGGACTGCGTGCAGAGGCTCAGGATGCGGCTCGCCTTCGATTTCGATCGCCTCGCCACCGTGAAGTTTCTGCTTGCCCTTGGGTACCGCGCCGTCGACGCGAACCTGGCCGGCCTCGATCAGCATCTGCACGCGCGCACGGCTGATCTCCGGGATAGCCTGCGCAAGGTAGGCGTCGATGCGCATGTTGGCAGCGGTGGCGTCGGACACAAAAGTGCGTACGCCGTCTTCGAGTTCAGTGTCCTCGTCGAGATCGAGCACGGGAACGACGACTTCAGGCTCGGCCTCGACGCCGCGCGTGGCTCTGTACTCAGCGCGGACGGACTGGCGCCGGTGGCCTTTGGGCAACATGTTTTTAGAGGGCATGATTCATTGAAGGCGGCCGATGTGGCTGAGAGAGGTAGAAGACCGACCCGCGGGGCCGTGGGTAGAAGCGCTGGTGAACCCGTCCTAAGACGGCGGGAGCTTGCCGTGGCTCATTAGGCGTTCCGGACTGGCGGACTGCACACCGAACCATATATACGAGCAAGGACCCTGTTCATTGAATGTTGGTTCAACCAGCGTTGTTCCCCGCACCTGCTTAGCAGGCCGGTTTCTACGTTGGATGCTAACCGCGCGGCCCCGGCATTGCAAGCGGCGAAGCCACCGTGGAATGGAAGCCGCAGATTTGCAAGCCTTTCAGTCGCTGCCAGGCCTGCGCCCCGCGGGTCACAGGCAACATGAAGAAGGCCGCACTCCAGCTTCGACGGCATACGGAGGCGTTAGTCCGCGGAAGTTGTGGTGACGGCAGCCGTCGCCGAGATGAGTTGTGCGGGACTCACTGCAAGCGATGCCAAAAACAGAGCCGAAATAATACTCAACGTGCCTGCACGCATGGGAGCGCTCCGGGAACGAAATGTGGAAGCTGAATGGTGCCACGATGATTAACCCGCTGCGCGAAGAACTCAACAGATATTGGAGTTTCGCTCATCGAAACGCCGGCAACTTACTGGATGCACTCGACCAACGAGAAGCGAAAGCTGCCTTATGAGGGTGACTGTCATCCAACGGGATACATCCGCCGCGATCCTCAAGCGGAATGCAGGAGCAGGAATGGCCCAGGAGTGGATCGACAGTCTCGCGCAGGACATTAAGCAGAAGAATCACGAGGCGGCAGAGGATTACGGTCGTTCGCAACATTACTCGGGAATCATTGCCGATCTGGGCAGCGGGTTCTTTCTCTCGGTGGTGCGCAGTATCGAGGAAAACGTTGAAGCGATGCGCCGGTTGCTGCAGGGCGATCTGACCTCAGCGGAAACCAGCGTGCAAACGATCAAGGCGGACGAGATCAAGATCACTCGTGCGCGGTTTCCCTGGGTAGACGCGCGTCTGGTCCATAACGAGGACAATATTGCGCTTGATTACGCGAAGGGACCCGGCGTCGAAGGCGACCCAAACCAGGAGCGAAAGACGTGCATCTTTACCTTCCAGGTGGCGCCGGATGACAGCTTGTTCGTGGAGGATGGATTTTCGGCGTCGCCTCGGCAGTACAAACAGCCGGAGGAACTGGCGCGGGAGATCACGGAAATTCTATTCGCTGCCTAGTCGTTTGAACCCCAGGGAGCGCAAGCGAGGCCAAGGCCGACGTTTCTAGACGACCCTATCCGAGTGACTAGGATGGCTATTTTCCGCTCCGTGCGCGAATTATGTTTCTCGCGGAAAACCTGTTTATAATCAATGCTGCGCTGCTTATTGCGGGACTCGCACGCGCTTCAAGCCGCCTGTTTTCCGCATCCATGCACAGGATGTCCACAGTTCGCGCCTTGCTGTGGCGGGCTGCGGCTGATACTCTGATTTGGCTGCAGAAGGGCGCACAGTGGTTTTGTGGGTTCCTCCGGTTTGCAAAGATGCCGGAAACACGGTACTCTGAATTGGTACGAGAAACACTGCTTCGCACCTCGGCATGATTGGGTGGCTTGGGACTGGATAGTAATGGTCTGAGCTGCTGGCTGAGGGGACGACGGAGCGCAGTCCAAGCGTTTGATCGCGGTCGTGGGCCTGAATCTGAGGCAAGCCTGGAAGCAAGGGCAGACCGGAATCCAAACCCAAGCCACTGCAGTTGAATTAGGGAGTTCAGGAGCTGAGTGCTCCGCGCCGATTTGTCGGCGTCTGGTTATTTGATCTTTGCGCTGCGCTGTGCGGACGGGCTGGAACGGAGTAGCAATCAGAAAAAAGATTGCGATTTTGGTTGACAAGCCATAGAGACTTAGATAGTCTTAGAAAGTTCGCGCAAAACGTCACTCGCTACTGAGTGGCTCTCGAAAGCCGAAGCTGAACTCAAGCGAAATGCGGAGTTTGGCAGCAGGCGGCAAGAAATAATCGAGAGTCGGCCTACTGGCATCAGCAAGCACAAGACGAAAACACAGCGCCATCAAGTTCGAGGACACAGATCCGACTTCGGTCGGATAAGTCCTTGATCCAAAGCTGCCCGCTTAGGCGGAAAGCAGTTCGGATCTTTGACAACATAGTTGAACGTGCCAGTCGTGAGATGATGCAGAATTTGGTTTAGTCATTCTCACTAGTTATAAACCTCCAGCTCTTTCGAGCAGCTGGGGGCGCTCGATCCATCCCGACCCCTGTCGATTGGATGGCGAGCAAACCAAGATTAAACGAGAGTTTGATCCTGGCTCAGAATCAACGCTGGCGGCGTGCCTAACACATGCAAGTCGCACGAGAAAGTGGAGCAATCCATGAGTAAAGTGGCGCACGGGTGAGTAACACGTGAATAATCTACCTCCGAGTGGGGAATAACTGAGAGAAATCTTAGCTAATACCGCATAATACTTACGAGTCAAAGCAGCAATGCGCTTGGAGAGGAGTTCGCGGCCGATTAGTTAGTTGGCGGGGTAATGGCCCACCAAGACGATGATCGGTATCCGGCCTGAGAGGGCGCACGGACACACTGGAACTGAAACACGGTCCAGACTCCTACGGGAGGCAGCAGTGGGGAATTTTGCGCAATGGGGGAAACCCTGACGCAGCAACGCCGCGTGGAGGATGAAATCCCTTGGGATGTAAACTCCTTTCGATAGGGAAGATAATGACGGTACCCATAGAAGAAGCCCCGGCTAACTTCGTGCCAGCAGCCGCGGTAATACGAGGGGGGCAAGCGTTGTTCGGAATTATTGGGCGTAAAGGGTGCGTAGGCGGTTTGACAAGTCTGATGTGAAATCTATGGGCTCAACCCATAGTCTGCATCGGAAACTGTCGGGCTTGAGTATGGGAGAGGTGAGTGGAATTTCCGGTGTAGCGGTGAAATGCGTAGATATCGGAAGGAACACCTGTGGCGAAAGCGGCTCACTGGACCATAACTGACGCTGAGGCACGAAAGCTAGGGGAGCAAACAGGATTAGATACCCTGGTAGTCCTAGCCCTAAACGATGATTGCTTGATGTGGCAGGTACCCAATCCTGCCGTGTCGAAGCTAACGCGATAAGCAATCCGCCTGGGGAGTACGGTCGCAAGGCTGAAACTCAAAGGAATTGACGGGGGCCCGCACAAGCGGTGGAGCATGTGGTTTAATTCGACGCAACGCGAAGAACCTTACCTGGGCTCGAAATGTACCGGAATCCGGCAGAAACGTCGGCGTCTAGCAATAGACCGGTATATAGGTGCTGCATGGCTGTCGTCAGCTCGTGTCGTGAGATGTTGGGTTAAGTCCCGCAACGAGCGCAACCCTTATCTTCAGTTGCTACCATTTAGTTGAGCACTCTGACGAAACCGCCTCGGATAACGGGGAGGAAGGTGGGGATGACGTCAAGTCCTCATGGCCTTTATGTCCAGGGCTACACACGTGCTACAATGGCCGGTACAAACCGCTGCAAACCCGCGAGGGGGAGCTAATCGGAAAAAGCCGGCCTCAGTTCGGATTGGAGTCTGCAACTCGACTCCATGAAGCTGGAATCGCTAGTAATCGTGGATCAGCATGCCACGGTGAATACGTTCCCGGGCCTTGTACACACCGCCCGTCACATCACGAAAGTGGGTTGCACTAGAAGTCGGTGCGCTAACCGCAAGGGAGCAGCCGCCCAAGGTGTAATTCATGATTGGGGTGAAGTCGTAACAAGGTAGCCGTAGGAGAACCTGCGGCTGGATCACCTCCTTTCTAAAGAGAAACGATCCGGCACACTCAAAACGCCCCGCGATTGCGGGCGGCTCTGGTCTCACGACCATCCGAGTGCGAGTGATGTTGCCGGAAACCATGTTGATTTGCTTCGGTAGATCAGCATGAGCCTGAACTAAACCTCTCTTTTTTCGCATCGCTCCTGGCTTCGGCCGGAGCTGTAAGATCAACACCGATGGTCAATAGCGGCGTAGCTGCTATCGCACGTTCAACTGTGTCCTCGAAACCTTTCGAGAGAGCTCGATTCAGAGCAGCCTGCGCGCCGGCTGGATCTCCCCTTTGGGGATGATCACCCGGTGCTGTAGAGTCGGGCCTGTAGCTCAGTTGGTTAGAGCGCACCCCTGATAAGGGTGAGGTCGGTAGTTCGAATCTACCCAGGCCCACCACCTTTATCTCAACTGCCAGTGTTGTTATACTGACGGCAAGGGGCTGTAGCTCAGTTGGGAGAGCACCTGCTTTGCAAGCAGGGGGTCAACGGTTCGATCCCGTTCAGCTCCACCACTTCTCGATTGGAATTCGTAAGTAAGCGAAATCTGCTTGAGGTTGAGTCTCTAGCTTGTAATCAGGTTAGAGATTGAACCTTGAGCAGAGATGCTCAAGCCGCCTCAGGGCGCGAAGCGATCAAGTAAGTCGCTCATATGATTTTTGACAACTGAATAGATTGGGTAAATATAACTACAAGGCTGAGCAGCTTATGCTCTCCGGGTTGTTTCCGAAGAGTAACTGCTGTCAATCAGTGTTGAGTGTCTTTAGAATATTCGTTCCCGCAGCCGAGATCCAGTACGTTGAGATCGAAGATTGCGAGGAACAGGCGTGGACATTATCAAACGTAGATTGCTCTATGTTGCAGGGGTAGTTTCCTCTGCTGCGTGCGAGTAAATTCTATGGTCAAGCTACTAAGGGCGCACGGTGGATGCCTTGGCAGAAACAGGCGATGAAGGACGTGGCAAGCTGCGATAAGCTTCGGGGAGCCGCACACAGGCGTTGATCCGGAGATTTCCGAATGGGGAAACCCACCTGGGCAAAACCCAGGTATGTCCTACTGAATACATAGGTAGGAGCAGGCGAACGGAGGGAAGTGAACCATCTCAGTACCTCCAGGAGGAGAAAGAAACCTCGATTCCGATAGTAGTGGCGAGCGAAATCGGAACAGCCCAAACCCGTGACATTTCGGTGTCTCGGGGGTTGTAGGGCCTGCAAAAGTAGAGTTACCAATCTGGTTGTTAGCTGAATCTTCTGGAAAGGAGATCCATAGAGGGTGACAGACCCGTAGGCGAAAACGATCCAGACTCGAAGCAGGTACCTGAGTAAGGCGGGGCACGAGAAACCCTGCTTGAATCCACGGGGACCATCCCGTAAGGCTAAATACTCGTTTCTGACCGATAGTGAACCAGTACCGTGAGGGAAAGGCGAAAAGCACCCCATTGAGGGGAGTGAAAAGTACCTGAAACCGTGTGCCTACAAGCAGTGGGAGGACTATGGCCGAAAGGCAATGTCTGACCGCGTGCCTATTGCATAATGAGCCGGCTAGTTATTCTTGTCAGCAAGGTTAAGCGTGAGCGAGCCGCAGCGAAAGCGAGTCTGAATAGGGCGTTCAGTTGGCAGGAATAGACGTGAAGCGAGATGATCTACCCTTGGCCAGGTTGAAGGTGGGGTAACACCCACTGGAGGACCGAACCGGTGTTTGTTGAAAAAAGCTCGGATGAGCTGAGGGTAGGGGTGAAAGGCTAATCAAATTTCGTGATAGCTCGTTCTCTCCGAAATAGCTTTAGGGCTAGCGTCGTGTGATTTGGATCGGTGGTAGAGACATGGATGGACTAGGGGGCTTTCCGGCTTACTGAATCCAACCAAACTTCGAATGCCGATTACAACCAGCACGGCAGTCAGACTGTGGGGGCTAAGCTTCACAGTCGAGAGGAAAACAGTCCAGACCGCCAGCTAAGGTCCCAAAATTACAGTTAAGTGGGAAAGGAAGTCAGAACTCTCAGACAGCCAGGAGGTTGGCTTAGAAGCAGCCATCCTTTAAAGAAAGCGTAATAGCTCACTGGTCAAGAGGTCTGGTGCCGACAATACAACGGGGCTAAAACTGTATACCGAAGCTGCGGATGCACCGAAAGGTGCGTGGTAGGAGAGCATTCTGTCGTGGATGAAGCGTAACTGGGAAGATACGTGGACATTACAGAAGAGACCCTGCCGGCATAAGTAGCGATAATGAAGGTGAGAACCCTTCACGCCGAAAGTCTAAGGTTTCCTGAGGAAGGTTAATCCGCTCAGGGTTAGTCGGTCCCTAAGTCGAGGCCGAGAGGCGTAGACGATGGATATCTGGTTAATATTCCAGAACTCCCGATTTTTCGTTATCACGATGGGGTGACGCATAAGGATAAGCAGGACCTCCTATGACTATGGGGTTCGATACGCGTAAGCTGGATCTGGTAGGCAAATCCGCCGAGGTCTTAACAGTGAGGCGTAAAGTAGTAAGCCGTATGGCTGAAAGCTGCTGATTTCATGGTGCCAAGAAAAACCTCTAAGGAGAGAGATTGGGAACCGTACCACAAACCGACACAGGTAGACGAGGAGAATATCCAAAGGCGCTCGAGTGAAAGCTTGTTAAGGAACTCGGCAAATTAGACCCGTAACTTCGGGAGAAGGGTCGCCCCCTGGGTGCAAGCCTAGGGGGGCCGCAGTGAAACGCGAACGGCGACTGTTTAACAAAAACACAGGTCTCTGCAAAGTCAAAAACGACGTATAGGGGCTGACTCCTGCCCGGTGCCGGAAGGTTAAAAGGAGAGGTTAGCCGCAAGGCGAAGCTTTGAATTGAAGCCCCGGTGAACGGCGGCCGTAACTATAACGGTCCTAAGGTAGCGAAATTCCTTGTCGGGTAAGTTCCGACCTGCACGAATGGAGTAACGATCGTTCGACTGTCTTAACGAGTTGCTCGGCGAACTTGTAGTACCGGTGAAGATGCCGGTTACCCGCAGCTAGACGAAAAGACCCCGTGCACCTTTACTATACTTTTACTATGAGTTACGGCTCTTGCTGCGCAGGATAGGTGGGAGGCTTAGATACCGGACTTTTGGGTTCGGTGGAGCCAACGGTGAGATACCACCCTGCGAGTGTTGTGATTCTAACCTGCTCCCGTGATCCGGGAGAGGGACATAGTAAGACGGGTAGTTTGACTGGGGCGGTCGCCTCCTAAATTGTAACGGAGGCGCGCGAAGCTACACTCAGGTCGTTTGGAAATCGACCGTCGAGTGCAAAGGCATAAGTGTGGTTAACTGCGAGACCTACAAGTCGAGCAGATGCGAAAGCAGGCCTTAGTGATCCGGTGGTTCTGTATGGAATGGCCATCGCTCAACGGATAAAAGGTACGCCGGGGATAACAGGCTGATCGCTGCCAAGAGTTCATATCGACGCAGCGGTTTGGCACCTCGATGTCGGCTCATCACATCCTGGAGCTGTAGAAGGTTCCAAGGGTTAGGCTGTTCGCCTATTAAAGTGGTACGTGAGCTGGGTTCAGAACGTCGCGAGACAGTTCGGTCTCTATCTGCTGTGGGCGTAGGAGATTTGAAGAGGGCTGTCCTTAGTACGAGAGGACCGGGATGGACGAACCTCTTGTGTTCCAGTTGTCCTGTCAAGGGCACGGCTGGGTAGCGAAGTTCGGTTGTGATAACCGCTGAATGCATATAAGCGGGAAGCACGCTCTAAGATGAGATCTCCCAACCCAAAAGGGAAATGAAGGGCCCTGGAAGACCACCAGGTTGATAGGCTGGAGGTTGAAGCGCAGTAATGCGTGTAGCTTACCAGTACTAATCGCCCGTTCGGCTTGTCCATAGAATTTACTCTGCGCAGTGAGAAAGTCCACTGTTCTAGAGTTCATTCAACACAAGCCCTGTAGTTATACCTATGACTGTTGCGAATAAAGTAAGACGTCTAACTCCAATCTATTCAGTTCTGAAAGATCGCGTGAGCGAAATTTCGACAATTTGCCGGTGAGTTTACTACGAGGGTCACACCCGTTCCCATCCCGAACACGGAAGTTAAGCCTCGTTGGGCCGATGGTACTGCACGCGTAAGTGTGTGGGAGATTAGGTGATCGCCGGCATAATACAGAAGCCCCATCCCATCGCGGATGGGGCTTTTTGCTGTGCCATCAGCACTCTTGGTGAAGCCGTCGTGGGCTAGAATGGGCTCCTATGGCATTCAAATTCCAAGGTGTTGATTTCATACAATTTGATTCGCTGCTCTCGGAAGATGAGCTGCTGGTCCGCGCGAATACTCGCGCGTTTATCGAGGACAAGCTGATCCCGATTATTGAGGCGTGTAATCTCGAGGGCCGCTTCCCTAAGCAGTTGGTCCGTCCGATGGGCGAGCTGGGTTTCTACGGAGCCACCATCGAGGGCTATGGATGCGCCGGCATGAATAACGTCGAATATGGCCTAATGACGCAGGAACTCGAGCGAGGAGACTCCGGAATTCGCAGCTTCGTCAGCGTGCAATCCTCGCTGGTCATGTATCCGATCTATGCGTTCGGTTCGGAAGAGCAGAAGTCACAATGGCTGCCGAAGATGGCCACCGGCGAGAAACTTGGCTGCTTCGGCCTCACTGAGCCCGACTTCGGATCGAACCCAGGTGGCATGCGTACTCGCGCCCGTAGGGATGGCGACGACTACATCCTGAACGGCGAAAAGATGTGGATCACCTCGGGCAGCCTCGCGGATGTCGCTGTGATCTGGGCCAAGTTGGAAGAGCCTGGACTCGATGCTGCGGATCTTCCAATCCGCGGCTTCCTCGTCGAAACGGATCGTCCTGGATTTGCCGCGCGCGATGTTCACGACAAATGGTCGCTGCGGGCTTCCGTCACCTCCGGCCTTTCGCTGCAGGATGTGCGGATTCCCGTGGCGAACCTTCTGCCGAAGTCCGATGGGTTGAAGTCGCCTTTGATGTGCCTCAGCCAGGCGCGCTATGGAATCAGCTGGGGAGCGATCGGTGCCGCAATGGCCTGCTACGACGTCGCGCTTCAGTATGCGAAACAGCGGAAACAGTTTCGCAATCAGCCAATCGCCAGCCATCAACTGGTACAGGAGAAGCTTTCCTGGATGATCACGGAGATCACCAAGGCCCAGCTGCTGGCACTGCAGGTCGGGCGGCTCAAGGATCAGGGTAGAGTCCGGGTTCCAACATATTTCCATGGCCAAGCAGAACAATGTCTGGATGGCTCTGGAGTGCGCGCGCATGGCTCGCGACATTCTCGGTGCCAATGGCATAACGTCCGATTACCCGATCATGCGCCACATGATGAATCTCGAATCGGTGAAGACCTACGAAGGCACGGACGACATTCACAAACTCATCATCGGGCAAAGCATTACCGGCGTATCCGCCTTTTGAGCGAACTCCCGCCCAAATTGTGAGAATTGAATGGAGCCGATGAGCGGAGTTGAACCGCTGACCTACTGATTACGAATCAGTTGCTCTACCAACTGAGCTACATCGGCTCAACAACTTACGGAACGGCAAGAGGACTGGTGTCAGTCTCGGCGCCAGTTTTCCGCAAGAGGCAACACAAATCATGTCAACGGCGGCCACTTGGGCAGGGCGAGGTTGGCGTATCGCACCGTCATCGGCAAAGACTTGTCACCGGAGCATTTACCCAAAGGGCATGTGTTTACTTCGGCCATTGTTAGTTTACTTGGGAAGGAGGTCTGGTGCAATGCCACATAAAGTCGCATTCAACGCGGTGCCCGAATACAGGTATCCAGCCTGCATCAGCTTTTCTAACTAATGAAGGCCAGGATAGGTTCTGTACGCGAGTATGTCTGAACTGAAGGATGTACCGCTGAGGCGTGACGTCTTAAGCAGCACCTCGAAGTAAGGAAACTTCTGGACGTGAAGGGCATTTTGAAACTTCCTCAACTGCTCTTCCGAGGTGAGGAACTCAGCAGCCGCACTCGTCGCGTCGGAGTCCGTCCCGGTGAGAATGATTACATTGCCATTGTGGCTTGGGTTCGGCAGGTATGCTACGACGCTGTAGCCTTCGAACCCGCTCGAATACTGCGAAGAAGTATAGGAAATCGCCTCGCCGGCTCGCGGATGACGATTCGCAATGTATCCAAGTCCCAGGGCGTCGTCGTAGTCGAGGCTGAAATTCATCTGTTCGTCGAACAGATAAACCCATGGATTCGCCTTCTTACCGCCAATCAGAATGAGGTTGTCGTGCTTGACCGATTCGGCCTGGAAGAAACGGGAAAGTGTCAGGTGTAAAGACGATCCGACCGGACTCAGAGCGAGGATCTGCTGGGCCGCTCGAAAGTCGCCAAACGCCACCAGATTGTGACCGTAGATATCAGTGAGGTCGCTGCTCCGATCCTTGCTGACAGGCGGCGACTCTGCCTCGTTCATATACCGGCGATTGATATAGTCCGGCAGCGATACGGGACGTCCAGTGAGCTCTTCACGGATACTCAGGGAGGCGTCGGGCAATACAATATCGGTCTGCTGCGAGGGCTTGACGAAGTCGCTCCAGAGCAGAAAGACCGTCGGCCTTCCTTCCCACGGGTCCATCGCCCGCTTCATGGTCCGGTTCTGCTGCCACAGCATTGCGCATGTAACCGATAGCACCACGCCGATCGCGCCCAATACCATTGATCCGCGCCGTGTACCTCGGCGACCGACCGCAACCTCATCCGCTGTCGCAGCTCTCGTCCTCACCGCCTCGGCTGGTCCGGGCGTCACTTCTGCGGGCGTCACGGTCCTGCGATGGAAGATTGGCTTATAGCCGCCGCGCGGGATTTCAAGAATCAGGGTCTCGTGTTTGCCGTCGGTTGCGAAATAGCGATCAATGCGCTTCCTCAACTCAGTCGCGTTCACCCGGACAATATTGTCCTGGCTTCGGTCGTAGGTGGAGGATCGACCAAATACCTTGGCACCGATCTCCTGCTCATGAATCTCCGGGCACCCATCCTTCAGCGATTGATGGCCGACGTAGAGGAGGAAGTCGCGCAGCCTGGCCGACCGGCTGAATTCTACGCTGGCCGCGACACGGCCGATGAGCGCTCGGCGCTCGTCGGTGGTCGGCTGATCGATGCCCTCGTCCGGAGGGGCATTTGCAATGGAACCCATAGGCAGTCTATCGAATCGGCGACAAGTGTAGCATGCAGACGGGTGCCTCGTCCGTCGCGCGCGGGCCCTAAGACAAACTACTGCGCCGCAATAACTTACAAGACTCCTTACGGTAAATTAACCGGCTTGCTTCCGGTAAATTAACTTGCTCGCCCTGCGACGGCTCTCCACCATAGAGCATCGCTGAAAGGCTTTACATTTACGTTCACCAGCCGCGCCGGTCCAAGTAGATCGGCAATCCGGTGGCGTGTACCTTCCATCGGTCGTTTCATATTTCTGGAGGCTTCAGTGTCCAAAGCGCGTTCTAGCAATATCATCACCTGCGTCGCAATCATGCTGGTTCTCAGTTTCGGGCTATCCGGCTCCGCACGTGCGCAGCAGTACCTCGGCACAATCAGCGGCACCGTCTCGGATTCGACGGGCGCAAAGGTCGTCGACGCTGCCGTGACAGCAACCGACACAACCACCAACTTCGTCTCAAAGGGAGTTACGAACGCCGCGGGCCAGTACAGCATCCCGTCCCTGACTCCTGATGTTTATACCGTCACCGTTACTGCCAAAGGCTTCCGCGTCGAGACGCGTACCGCTATTACGCTTACCGCCGGCGCAAACATTTCTTCCGACTTTGCTCTCACGGTCGGGAGCCAGACGGAGTCGGTCATCGTGACGGCAAACTCTCAGATGCTGGATGCGGAGTCGGCCAATCTTTCGACGACTATTCCTAATCAGTTGGTCACAGATCTGCCGAACAACGGCCGCAATCCAAACGTCCTGGCGACTCTCACCGTCGGCGTCATCAATGGCGGATCGGGTGGGTACTTTCAGGGCAAGTCGAGCCAGTTCACCAACCCATTCAGTGGGGTGGCGGTTCAGATCGTCACCGACGGTAGCGGCGGCCACAATCGGCTCACCATCGATGGCATCCCGAACGATCCCCCCGAGCGCCTCTCCGGTACGACCTATTCCGGGTTCACCCCTTCGCCCGAATCCGTGCAGGAAGTCAAAGTTACTCAGTCCATCTTCGACGCTCAGGTCGGACATGGCAACGGGACAGTCACCGACACCATCCTCAAATCAGGCGGGAACAAGTTCCACGGAGCAGCCTACTACGTCTTTCAAAATACCTATCTCAATGCGAACACATCAGAGAAGTCGCATCTCGGCCAGCCCCGCAACAACGATCAGTTAAGCCAGACTGGTTTTGTGCTCGACGGCCCGGTAATCATTCCCAAGGTCTACGACGGCCACGACAAAACCTTTTTCATGGTCGCCTTCGAACGCTATGCGTCGCACACGGCCGTTAACTATTCTTCGCGCGTTCCAACTGCTGCCGAGCTGAAGGGCGATTTCTCGGGCCTTTGCAGCGTGTTCAACGGCGCGGGCCTTTGCACCTCTGGGATCCAGCTGTACGATCCCATGTCGCCCGTCGATCCTGTCACTGGGTACCGCTCAATCTACTTCCCGAACAACAATATCGCCTCTCGCATCACAACGACCGGCGCGGCTTTTGCCAGCTACTATCCCGCGCCGAATGTGGCCGGCGCTACCGCTCTGACTTCGCCAAACTATATATCGACCCAAACGTCATATCGCAGCACGTATCCGTCGTGGGACGTTCGCATCGATCATCAAATCAGCGCGAACGACAAAATCTACGCGGCCTACTTCCAGGCGGGTCTTACCCAGAGCTACCCGCTGCAGGGCTTTCCGCAGGGAATCGGCCCCAATGGCTACGGATACACCGTACTCCGCAATACCCGCGGCGGCAGTATGGATGAAGTCCACGTATTTTCTCCAAGCTTTGTACTCGACTCCCGTCTGGGCGTTGAGGTCCACCCTTTTGGCCTGAACTATCCTGGCAACGCAAACTTCAACCTGGCCTCCCTCGGTATCTCGGGTGCAGGCCTTCCTTATGATTCCTTCCCGGGTGTGTCGAACGGCGATGGCTATGCCAGTCTCGCGCCCGGCGCCGGCGGCCAGGTCAGCACCAGTACGGTCGGCTCGCTCAACGAGATCGCCACCAAGACCGTCAAGACCCACTCCATCCGCTTCGGGTTCGAAGGAAACATTATTCGCTATAACGTACAGAATCCCTTGAGCGGCTTCGGCAATGGAAGCGGCACCGCAGGGTTCAACTTCGACCGCCGCTTTACGCAGCAGAACTGGCAAACGGGCGATGTAAATTCCGGCGACTCCTTCGCGAGTCTCATGCTCGGCGCCTATACATCTACCAACTACAACATCGCAGCCTCGTATGCGCTCCAGCAGATTTACATTGCGCCGTGGGTGCAGGATGACTGGCGGCTGAGCCATAAACTCACCGTAAACCTCGGCCTCCGCTGGGATCTTGAGCAACCCTATACCGAGCGGTACAACAAGCTGGTCACCACCTTCTGCACAACTTGCGTCAACCCGCTGCAGTCCTCTGTCTCCGGCCTCCCTTTGTACGGCGGCCTGCAGTTCACCAGCGCCAGCAACCGCAACCCATATCCTGCCAACTACAAGGCCATCCAGCCTCGTGTCGGCGTAGCTTATCAGGCCACCCCAAACACGGTCATTCGTGCGGGCTATGGGCTCATTTACTTCAATACGTTCGAGAGTCCTATCGGCACCGGCTTCACCCAAACCACCAGCTACAACAACTACGTGACCAACACTCCGACGTACGCGATCAGCAATCCCTACCCGACCGGTGTTGTGCTGCCCACCGGCAGCTCACTTGGCCTGTCCACGGCCCTGGGGCAGAACGTCTCCTTTGTCGACCCGAACCATGTGCAGCCGAGGATGACCCAATTCACCCTCAACGTACAGCAGCAGTTGCCGGGCAGCTTGCTTGTGCAGGTCGGCTATGTCGGCGGCCGGCCAACCCATCTTGAGGTCAACCACAACATCAACCTGCTGCCTGCGCAGTACTACAACCAGGGTGCCGCTGAGGTTGGAGTCTTGAACGCGGCTGTCACGAATCCAATGTCCGGCAAAATCCCCCAGTCCTCCCTGGGCAACCCAACCATCGCGCAAAATCTGCTGTATCTGCCTTACCCCGAGTTCGGTTCGGTCACAGAGAATTACTCTTCGATTGGCTCAACTCCCTACAACGCATTGCAGGTTCAAGTCACAAGACCGATGAAGAATCACTACACCATCGCGGGCAATCTGACTTGGGATAAGTTGATGCTGCATAACGGCTACCTCGACAACTATGCGGCCGTAATTGGCAAACTGGATCATGTTCAGGATGGAGCCCCGAATTTCTTCGGCACCATCTATGGAACGTATGAATTGCCCGGCTTCGACTCGTCGCCCGCCATCGCACGGGAGATTATTGGCGGATGGAAGTTGAATGGCGTCATGCGGTATTCAGATGGCGCACTGCTCGGCGCACCAGGAAACGTCAACATCATCGGCAACTACAAACAGGCAAACTGGTCGCTCCACCGCCAATACAACACTTGCTATCAGTCGGTCGCGATCGTAAGTAATGCGGCTGTATATACGCAGGTCAACACGCAGGTGGCGTCTGGTGGGTACAACACTGTGACAGGTTGCGATGCGACGTCGCCAAACCTGGCCTTCCAATCAAGGTTGGCATACACTTCGCAGTCGAATAGCACTGTCCTCAACATTCGTCAGCAACTTCACCCGTTGATCGATATGTCGATGTTCAAGCAATTCGCCATTCGTGAAGGGATGAACTTCGAAATCCGCGGCGAGTTCTTCAACATCTTCAATACTCCTGAGTGGGGCGGTCCCGGCGGACTCGGTTCGTCAAACGCAGGCTCATCCTCCAGTTCCTATTCGACAACCAATCCGACTGGCTACTTTGTCCAGGCTAACGATGCGCGTATCGGCCAATTGACTGCACGCATCAACTTCTAGATTGCAACTCTCACCCCCGCGGCTTTTCCGTGCGCGGGGGGTTTCTCTCTCCGGATTCCGTTGAGTTGTGTCTCACGGCAGCCGGACGGAGCTGAAGGATTGGAGCATCGATGGCGAACATCGAGAAGGCCAACGAAGCAAATCACCAAACCACCGCAGCGACTAGCGAGACCGCAGCCCCGCAGATGCCGTTCGCCTCCGATAGGCTCCGCAAAATGGTCGCCTCGGGCAAGTCGGTCCCCACGAAAGCGAGCGCGAAGTGATCCTCCACGCTCGATCGCGGGTAACGCCAGACCCATCTACTTTCGCTCGACCAGCCCTCCTCAGCCTCGCGCTGCTTGCCATCTTTTCATCTGTCATGCTGGGGTCGGCGGCGGCCCAGACTGCCCCGACACACATGGTGGAACAGGCACCTGTCCAGATCGACAAGATTGCTCCGGGCGTGTTCCTGGTCGATTTTGGGCGAGTGGCGTTCGGAAATCTTTCACTGGCCGATGTGCCTGGGCCAATTAGGGTCCGCTTTGGCGAGGCACTGAAAGACGGGAGGGTGGATACTCATCCCCCCGGATCCGTGCGCTACGCCGAGGTCAAGGTTGCGCCGAGAGGGGAAGCATCGGTGATTGTCGCCCCTCCAGCGGATGCGCGTAACACGAAGGCTCCTGCAGTGTTGACCCCGGCGGCCTGGGGAGTGTTGATGCCCTTCCGCTGGGTTGAAGTGGAGGGCTGGCCCGGAGAACTGCGCGCGGACCAGATTCGCCGCCGTGCCGCCTTCGACAGTACATGGGTCGACGATGCCGCAGCGTTTCACTCCTCAGACCCGATGTTGGATAAGGTCTGGGATCTCTGCCACTACTCCATCAAGGCCACTTCTTTCGCCGGAATCTTTGTAGATGGGGATCGCGAGCGCCTGGCCTATGAGGCCGACGCTTATCTAACTCAGCTAAGCTACTACGCAGGAGATGCCGATCCACGCATACCGCGAGCCACCTTCGATTGGCTGATGAAGTTTCCAACCTGGCCGTCTGAGTGGGGCCCGCATATGGTCTTCATGGCGTACGCCGACTGGATGCAAACCGGCGATACGGCTTGGCTGGCCGCACACTACGAGGAACTCAAGACCAAGTTGCTGGACGAGCGCGTCGGTCCGGATGGACTGGTTATGAGCACTCAGAGGCAAATCAGGCGCGGAGACATTGTTGACTGGCCAATTCGCGAACGCGATGGCTACGTCTTTACCAGCGTCAACACGGTTGTCAACGCCTTCCATCTGCGCGCTCTGGAAGAGATGGGCCAGTTGGCCGAGGCTCTGGGGAAGCAGAAGGAGGCCGACGCGTTCTTGGCGCAAGAGAGAACGGCGCAGGCCGCCTTCCAGGAAAAGCTCTTTGATCCATCGCGCGGGCTTTATCGGGACGGAGTAGGAACAGATCATGCTTCTCTGCATGCAAACCTGTTTCCCTTGGCCTTTGGGCTGGTGCCCACCGACAGGCGGCCGCAGATCTCCCAGTGGCTCGCCGGTCGCGGCATGGCGGCATCGCCCTACGCAGCCCAATATCTGCTGCAAGCTCTCTTCGAGAATGGCGAGGAAGCAGCCGCGCTGGCGCTGATGACCGCACCCGGAGATCGCAGTTGGCGTCACATGGTCGACAGCGGCGCAACGATCACCTGGGAGGCATGGGATCTAAAGTACAAGCCAAATCAGGATTGGAACCATGCCTGGGGAGCTGCCCCGGCGAACCTCTTACCTCGCTTCGTGCTGGGAGCTCAGCCATTGACGCCAGGGTGGGGCAGAGCGCTGATCCAACCCCATCCAGGGAACCTGACCAACGTCGAAGGCCGCATGCCAACGCCGCGCGGCGAGCTATCGGTGGGCTGGAAGCGAGACAAGAACTTCAGCCTGACACTTACCCTGCCGCCTGGGATGACCGCCAAGGTCGAGTTGCCCGCGCTGGAAGGTTCAAGCGAAGTGTGGGTCGGCGGCACTCCGGTGAAGGCGCACCGCAAGGGGCAGTGGTGGATCCTCGAAGAGGATCTGTCGGGAACCGTCACTATCGAGGAGCGATGACGGGACGTCTCGAAGCATTGGCACCTACTCAGCCATGCCCTCGACGACTACTGCGGAGGGTGCGGCGCTTCCAAATTCGCCTTCCCATTGCGCGATCACCACGCTGGCCAGGCAGTTGCCGACCACGTTGATCATGGTGCGAGCCATGTCCATCAAGGCGTCGATGCCGAGGATGACGAAGATCGGTTCAGTCGGCAAGTGAAACGTTGCGGCTGTGCCCAGCAGAACGACCAGCGTCGCGCGCGGAACGCCGGCGACTCCCTTGCTGGTGAGGATGAGCGTAGCCATCATCAAGAGTTGTTCGCCCCAGGGCATGTGGATGCCTGCGGCCTGAGCGACGAAGATGCCGGCCAGCGCCAGGTATAGCGTCGAGCCGTCCAGATTGAAGCTGTAGCCTGCGGGGATGACGAACGCGACGATCCGCCGCGGAACTCCAAGCGCTTCCATCGCCTCCATTGCGCGGGGCAAGGCCGCCTCGCTGGTTGAGGTTGCGAACGCGATGGTGGCGGGCTCGGTCACTGCCCGCAGGAAGCGCTTGATGGGAACGCGTGCGATCGCGGCGACCGGCAGCAGAACCAGCAGATGCGAACGCGATCAGCGCGCCGTAGAACGTCAGCAGCAGCTTGCCCAGGTTGACCAGAACGCCCAAACCCATGTTCCCAACGGTATAGGCCATTGCAGCGCCGACACCGATCGGAGCGTAGTACATCACAATGTTGGTGAACTTGAACATCACTTCGCTGAGGCTCTCGCACAGGTGCAGCACGGGTGCGCGCTTGGCCTGGCTCACCCCGGCCAATGCGATGCCGAAGAGAACGGCGAAGACCGCGACCTGCAGAATCTGTCCTTCCGCGACCGATTTCGCGATATTTTCCGGGAAGACATGCAGCAGGAAGTCGTCCCAGTGCGCAGGCGGAACGGCCGTGAGCGTTGCGGTGGTTCCGGGCGAGGAGGGAACGGTAAGACCTACCCCAGCCTTCGAAAGATTGATCGCGACGAGACCGATAACCAGCGCGAGCGTGGTGAGGACTTCGAAGTAGACGAGCGATTTGATGCCCATCCTACCGATGGATTTCAGGTCGCCGTGGCCTGCGATTCCCGTCACCAGCGTGGCGAAGATGAGCGGCGCAACGATGGTCTTGATCAGGCGCAAGAAGATGTCCGAGAAGACGCGCAGGTGCGTGGCGAAGGCTGGCGCATCGAAGCCAAGCTCGGCTCCCGCAACCATGGCGACGAAGATCCACGGCGTGAGCGTTCTCCGGCGACCGGCGAAACCTGCAAGAAGCCCAATCGCCACCCAGCGAAGGACGGTTCCAGAGCGAAGGTGGCCAAGCCACGCGAACAGGCAGCCGGCAAGAAAAAGGACGGCTCCTGCGGCGATCAGGGCGGTGCCGGAGCCTGTTTGTGACCGATCGCGGATGCTGCCTCCTTCGGATGGTTGTAACCATAGTAGACGGAAGACTTCCGACGGTCCCGCGGGATGGTCGTTTGTAGGACAATAGAGGTTTGGGCCGAACCGTTGGCGGCTCAACATCATCCAACAGGTATCGGTTGGGGGATGCGGCTGAGACGACTTTTGAGGGGCAAGGAACTGCATGGCGGACGAAAGCACAGCACGGGTAGTCGGAATCGACCTGGGGACGACGAATTCGCTGGTGGCGTTTATGCAGGGCGATCAGCCGACGATCATTCCGGGTGAAGACGGCGACCGGCTGGTTCCGTCGGTGGTGGCGTTCGACCAGGAGCGCGGGTTCGTTGTGGGCAATGCGGCGCGAGCGACACTGCTGACGGATGCTTCGAGCGCGGTGTACTCGGCCAAGCGGCTGATGGGGCGTGGCGTCGAGGATGTGCAGGAAGAGCTGAAGCTGTTCCCATTCAAGCTGGTGGATGGTTTGCAGCCCGGCGATGTGCTGAAGCTTGAAGTTGGCGGCTTGCAACTGACTCCTCCTGAGATATCGGCTTATGTTCTGCTGCAGTTGAAGAAGAATGCGGAGCGATTCTTCGGCGCGCCGGTTACAAAGGCGGTCATAACGGTTCCTGCCTACTTCAACGACGCGCAGCGGCAGGCGACGAAGGACGCGGGACGAATAGCCGGGCTCGATGTTCTGCGGCTGGTGAATGAGCCGACCGCGGCTGCGCTGGCGTATGGGCTCGACAAGCAGCGCGACGGGCTGATCGCGGTGTACGACTTCGGCGGCGGCACATTCGACATCTCGATTCTCAAGCTGCATGAAGGCATCTTCGAGGTGATTGCGACGGGCGGCGATACGCATCTTGGCGGCGACGACATCGACAATCTGCTGATTGCGATTGCGCTGGACGACATTGCCGGCGATGCGGAACTCGGTTTCGGCACGGACGCGAAGGCCAGTGGCGAACTGGTTCAGGCGGTGCGCAAGGCCGTTATCGAGGCGAAGATCGCGTTGTCCGACGGCCACTCGGCGAAACTGCAGGTTGCATTGCCAAACGGCAAGAAATATGCGCGCGAGATTTCTCGCGAGCAGTTCGATGCGCTGATTGCGCCGATCATTGCGCGAACTGCCGGTCCCTGCAGGCAGGCGCTGAAGGACGCGAAGCTGAGCGCGGACCAGATCGACGAAGTGGTGCTGGTCGGCGGATCGACGCGGATTCCTGCAGTGCGCGCGCTGGTCGACGAGGTTTTCAACCTGGGCGCGCGCGGCAAGAAGCCGCACACGGATCTGAATCCGGACGAGGTCGTTGCGCTCGGCGCAGCCGTACAGGCGCAGATTCTGGCGGGCGGTTCGGCGGCGACGGAAGATCTGCTGCTGCTCGATGTGACTCCGCTGTCGCTGGGAATCGAAGCGCTGGGCGGCGTGGTGGCGAAGATTATCGAGCGCAACTCGACGATTCCGGCGAGCGCGACGGAGCACTTCACGACCGGCGTGGATGGGCAGACGAATGTCGCGATCCACGTGCTGCAGGGCGAGCGCGAACTGGCGAAGGATTGCCGCTCGCTGGCGCGATTCGATCTCAAAGGAATTCCTCCGATGGTTGCCGGCTTGCCGCGCATCGAGGTGAAGTTCCTGATCGACGCGAACGGGATTCTGCACGTCAGCGCGCGCGAGCAGCGCAGCGGCAAAGAGGCCGAGATCGAGGTGAAGCCGACCTACGGTCTGACGGACGAGCAGGTCGAGACGATGATCCTGGCGTCGTTCGATCATGCGGAAGAGGACATCGAGGCTCGGCAGTTGATCGAGGCGCGGAACGAGGCGGAGACGATTCTTTCCGCGGTTGAGAAGGGCAAGAATCACGTGTCCTGGATGCAGTTGACGAGCTACGAGATGTCGACGATTGAGATCGAGATCCACCAATTGCGGGAAGCGATGCAGGGCGACAACTACCGCGTGATTCGACAGGGAATCGAGCGGCTGGACAAATCGACGCGGCGTTTTGCCGAGTTGATGATGGATACGGAAGTAATGGGCGCGATGAAGGGCCAGACGATGGACGAAGCGGGCGCGAGCATGGGCGATGGACCAAGCGCGCCGCATCCGTTTGCGAAGGCTGAGTTCGAAGAGGACGAAGACGAGGCTTAACACCGATTGACGCCGATGGAACCGATAGAGCCAATCGTATTTCGCTCTTGATCGGTTTCATCGGTGGAATTCGGTGTTAAGTTTTTCCGAAGTTTAGAATGAGGCTTATGTCCGATCAGATTGTGGATGTTCCTGAAGTCGATTTGTCGAAGCCGCCCGCCGAGGGCATGGTGCGGGTTACGTTTCTGCCCGAGGGGCGGACGGTGGAGTTTGAGTTCGACTCGCTGCCGTACGAGGGCCACGGGCGGCCAATGTCGTTCCTGGACGTGGCGGAGAACTTCCACATCTTTCTCGACCACGCTTGCGGCGGCGTTTGCGCCTGCACCACCTGCCATCTCCACGTGAAGGAAGGCGCGAGCGGCATCAGCGAGGCGGAGGACCTGGAACTGGACCGGCTGGAGACGGCTGCGGGCATCGAGCTGAACTCGCGCCTGGGCTGCCAGGCGGTGATCGAGAAGCCGGGCGCCTACGTTGTCGAGATTCCGAAGTGGAACCGGAACTATGTTCAGGAAGGCAAGCCGGCACATGGGCCGGGAAGCTAGTTTCCAGTCCCGAGGACGCGGCTTAGCGAATCATTTCCTCTCGTAGGTGACGAGATCCATTTCGGCGTCTTTCACGGCGCCGATTCCTCGCGCATAGTACTTATAGCTGACGGCTTTTTCGATCGCGGAGGACTCCTCGATCAGGAGGCAGTGTTCGAAGGTGCCAGCAGGGGTGGTGATGCGCTCGTCGGTGGACTTGATCTCGATGCGGTCTTTGGAGTGGGGGGCCTGCTCCTGGTAGAAGCGGTCGCCGGCTTTGGGTGTGCCGGGGATCAACATGCCGAAGGTCGCTCCGTCGACGCCGGAGAGCCAGGAGCCGTCGTGGCTGACGACTTTGCCGTCCTTATACTCATCGACGTCTTCGCCCATGTAGTAGACGTCGTTGGTGGCACTGTCGATGGCGTAGTAGTCGAGGGTGAGTTCGACGAGTTGGCCGCTGCTCTCTTCGCGGTCTTCCACGGGGCGGCATTCAATGCCGTCGATCACTTTGATCTTATCGAGCACAGTGATCTCTTCGAATTCCTTGCCGTATTTGTAGGTCCACTTCGTTCCGGGAGTGAGCGGCAGGTATGGATTGCTTGCCTTTGACGCCCATGGTCTGCCTGTTGACCGGGAACGAGGACTGCCAGGGAGTTGGGGTTTGGGCGGATAGGGAAGCTGCACAGAGAAGTATGACGCCAGTAAAGATCGCACGCATGACTTTGATGTCTCCTGATGCCCACCGTAGATCGTACGCGATTAAGGGCTGCTGAATCTCAGGGTGTGATGCCGTATTTGTTTGCGAGGAAAGACTGGAGGTCGCGGGGAAGGGTCGCGGCGAGTTCCTGCCAGGTGAGGAGCTTGAGGCGGGTGGCGAAGGTGGGCGAGTGGACCGCGGAGAGGACGGAGTACCAGCTCTCGATGAGGTCGTGGCGGCGGCCGTCGCAGAGCACGCAGAAGGATGCATCGGCGGCGTAGGCGGCGAGGACATTACGTATGAGCTGGTAACTGGCGATGCGGACCCGCGTGGGACGAGCGGGAAGATTTACCGTGGGATCGTCGGGGTCGAGGTTGGATGGGAGCGGCGGTGGAGTAAGGATCTTCCGCGGAAGGCGGCTGAGGTCGAAGACGGCTTCGAGGTCTCGATAGCGGGTGATGAGGGCAGGCGCGGCGGTCTGGAAGTCGGATTCGGTTAGCTTGGCTTCGAGGAACAGAGTGGAAGTGGGTGTGGTGAGGGTCAGGTCGATCTCGGTGCGGTCGAGCCGCTCACGCGGGGGGGATTTCTTGCTGCGGGGTTTGAGGGTGGTCGCCAGGGGTACGCCGGGATGGGCGCCAAAGCAGAGCGTGGCAGCGGGGCCGACGTTGAGGAGCGCGGCTACGGGATTGGCGAGGTGGACGCCGTCGAAGACTTGCGGATGGCAGAAGACATTCATGAGCAGGGCGTCGGAGCTGGTGGCGGAGTCGAGTTCCATCCAGCGCCAGTCGTGACGAGCAGAGGATCGGCGGGATGCGGTGTGGGGCTTGGCGAGGCGGCGGAGCCAGTCGGGGTTGGCGCAGATAGCGGCGTAGGCTGCGTGATGGAAGTTGCCGTGGCGACCATGCTCGTCGCATCCGAAGAGGACGGCGGCGTCGCTGCCTGCGGATATGTCGTGGAGGAAGGAGTGGGCGCGGGCGTGGTGGGCGGCGCGGAGGGTGAGATCGCGGCGGAGCTGGGCGGCGGTGAGGCGGGCATGTCGCGGCGAGTTCATTTGCAGTCCGAGAGACAAATACAGGGGTCCTTCACTGCGCGTCAGAATGACAGCGCGCAAAAAGCTTGAGTAGGACAGTTTAGGAAGTGTCACAGGGGTGGAAGTGTGGTGCGACGCTCGCTCATAGGCTTGTCTTCCAGTGTGAATCGGGAGGCGGCAAATGGGCAAGTGGATCGGTTGGGCGTTAGTGATTGCGATCTTGAGTGGCGGTGTGGCTCATGCGGGCGGCAAGAGGCATGCGGATAAGCTGGCACGGTGGGATGTGGTGGAGAAGCTGAAGCCGGGGACGGAGATCGATGTGCTGGCAGAGGGTGAGGCCGGGCCGGAACCGTGTCTGGTGTCGGCGGTAGACGACGGCGCATTGACTTGCCTGCGGGAGGATCCGGCGCGCGATACGCGGCTGGTGTTTCCGAAGAATGCGGTGCGCGAGGTACGGGTGTGGGAGGTGGCGCCGAACCGGCATATCGGGTTGTTTGATTGGCATGGGGATCGGCTTCGCGATTGGTGGGCTGATATGCGCGGAGGGTGGCCCGGGAGCGATCGTTTTTTGTGGGATGCTGGGCGCGGGCGTGGTTGCATCGGCGGTTTTGACCAGTTCCCCGGCGGGTCCCGGGTGGTATCCAGGATGGCCGGTTCCGGCGCCTCCGAGACCTCCGCGGCAAATGCGCTGGCGGCTCGTTTACCGCGGGGCGACGCCTTAGACTGGGACAGGAGGCGACGACGATGGCGCGCGAGCTGGATTGGACAGACACGGAAGAGATTGGAATTCAGTTGCAGGAGATGTTTCCGGAGACGGACCCCTACACGGTGCGGTTCACCGATCTGCACAAGTGGGTGGTGCAGTTGCCGGGGTTTATAGGCGATCCGGCGAAATCGAACGAGGGAATTCTGGAAGCGATCCAGACTGCCTGGCACGAGGAGTATATGGACGCGAAGGGATCGTGATCAGAATCAGGCTAACGCGGCGTTGAGATTTTCGATGGCTTCATCGATTTCGGCCGGGGATTTGTAGCCGAGGGTGACCGCCTGGACGCCGCCGGTCTGGAAGGCGAAGCGCATCGCCTTCTGGCGATCTTCCTGGTCGAAGGTTCCTTCTGCGGCGAGTTTCATGCCGATGATGCCGAGGTTGTTTTTGCGGGCGGCGTGGACATGGGCGACCACCTCGGCTACATTTCCCTGGCCGTTGTAGGGATTTGGATTCTCGCCGTCCATGCGCGTGCCGGTGTGGTTCATGCGGACCAGCGCGAGCTGCAGCCAGTCGTTGTCAGGGACCAGGCGGAGCGCCGGCAGTCCGTGGACGGAAGCTCCGTGGCTGAGGATCATCTTCTTCTGCTGGGCCTCGGAGATGGCATCCTGCCAGCGGGCGGAGTCCGTGGGCCAGGTGGGGGATTGCTGGACGTGCAGGAGCATGATGTCGAAGTAGTCGGTCTGGGCCTGGGTGCGGAGTTCGTCGAAGCGTTGCTGGGGATCGCCCGAGTTCGTGGTGATTTTCGACATGAGGCGGTAGGAGTCGCGCGGGATGCCCTTGAGGGCGATGCCGAGCATGGAGTGCATGCCGCCGTAGGTGTCCGAGGTCTCAAAAAATCGGATGCCGCTGTCGTAAGCGTGGCGGACGAGCGCGTTGAAGCCGTCCTGCCCGAGGTCGCGCTGCACCCGGCCGCCGTGGGAGCCGGTCCCAAAGGCGAGGCGCGTGACTTTGATATTGGACTTGCCGAGCGTGACCCAGTCCGTGGCCTTCGAGCCCTCGGCGAGGAGTGGAAGCGTGCCGGTGGTTGCAAGTGCGCTGGTGGCTAGTCCGGTCTTGAGAAAATCGCGCCTGGAGTATTGAGCCATAAGTCCCCTCCCGAGGATGGGTCGTGCTCGGTCTGTGCAGTAGAGGATACAGAACCGCGGGTCGGAGGTACAACGGTCCCGGGTTCGTTGACGACTAGAGCCACCAGCCGTGGGCGGCAAGGCCTTGGACGCGCCGATGTGTGGCACGTGGAACATTGGCACCGGTGCGCGGATGAGGGATGTGTCTGTGGCTGTATACAGAGTCTGTCGATTCGAGCGCCGCTGTGTACTCGCGATGACACCTGCCCAGGTCCTGCGACGGCCAACCAATTGATTTAAAAGGGTCCGCCTGGACGGGAAAATGGGCCTTCGTTTGCTTTAACACAAGGCACAAACACTGGCCTGGGCACCGAGGCCTCCGTATCCGGCTGTTTCTCCGCCAGATTTCGGTGAACAATCAGCCCTGCCGCCGGATGTTCGAAGTGTCAGGAGACCTCCATGTTCGCTCGCCGCTGTGTTCCGGGGTTTTTGCTTGCTTCCGTCGCCACTGTATTGATTGGGTGCGGCAATCCCCAGGGGCTGGATTCGGTACTGATTTCACCGAACGCCCAGGCTTTGACGGTAGGTCAGACCGCGCAGTTCACCGCGTCCGGGACTTATGGAAACGCGACTCATTCGTCCACGCAGAACATAACGGGCAGCGTGACCTGGAGTTCGAGCGCTCCGGCCGTGGCGACGGTAAGTTCGAGCGGAATGGCAACCGCAGTGGGTGCGGGCTCGACGACAATTACTGCCAGCGCGACCGGTTTCAGTGGTCCTGTAACCTCAAGTGCGACCCTTTCCGTGACGGCTGCTGGAGGAGGCGTGGCCGGGGGTAGCATCGCCTCTATCGCGGTGATTCCCGGATCTCAGTCGGTAGGTTCGCCAGGGCAGACCACCCAGTTCCTGGCCATTGGCACTACCTCCTCCGGTGCGACGGTCAACCTGACCAACCAGGTGGGTTGGAGTTCGAGCAGCACTCAGATTGCGACGGTTGCGCCTACTTCCGGGCTGGCGACGGCTGTGGGTCAAGGCACAGCGACGATTACCGCACTTTACACCAACACTTCGGGCGGAACTGTCGTCGCGGGAAGCTCTACACTGACGGTTACGGGTGGAACGACTGAGAAGTACACTGCGGTCTCGGTCACCCCGGCGGCAGAGGCGCTGTCGGCTTCCGGGCAGACGACCCAGTTGATTGCGCTGGGTACTTCGGGATCGACGGGCCTCGAGTCGGATGTCACCGGTTCCAACCAGATCAAGTGGATTTCCAGCACTCCAACCATCGCCACCGTCAGTTCGTCGGGGCTCATCACGGGTGTGGGGGTCGGCAACAGTACCATCACAGCGGAATTGACGAACGCGGACGGAACCGTGGTGTCCAGCGCCTCCTCCGTTACCGTTTCGATTACGCCCGCTCCGGAGCCTCTGCTGTCGCTGACCATCATTCCGGCCTCGATTTCGGTTGGCAATCTGCAGGACACAGGGCAGTTTCTGGCGATTGGGACCTATGCGACACCGCCCTATGTGAGGGATCTGACGAACTCACCTAATCTCACGTGGATCTCAGATGTGCCCAGCGTTTTCCCCGTCGATACGAACTCCGGCGGCAATTCCGGAGCAACCGCCGGTATTGTCTCCGCCTACGGAAATGGGAGTGCTGAAATCATTGCGGAGGCGACGAATCCAAGCGATGGCACGATCCAGACGGCTACGGCGACCTTCAATTGCCCGCTGACTCTGCCCAACCCCAACGGCAACCCGCCGACGCCCGGCTCGTGCTATCCGGGCTCGCAGGCGTATGCGCTGTTGGCGACCCTGACGATCTATAACGAAGGCCTGAACTCCACCAACTGGGAGATTACTGCTCCGTCGGCGACCGGCACAGCAAACGTGATCCACTGCGGCCCGGGCTGGGCGCTGAACGGCGGGACGGGTGGCTCCGTCTGCGTGGCTACCTATCCACTGGGAGCCACGGTGACCCTGACCGCTCCCAACACCGGGGCAGCGTTTGGTGGATGGTCTTACAACTGCACGCAGACGGTGCCAGCTCCGCCTGCACCTGTGAGCGCGACCGGGCCGAATGCCTGTACGATCACGTTCACAAGCGACAACACCAACGTTACAGTTGGAGCGATCTTCAACTAGGGAATCGCTTTTGCTGTTCTTGCTAGAGATGGCCGCTCTTCGGAGCGGCCTTTTCTTTGCCGACGGTGCAATGTTGTGACGTCACAGACACAGGATGTTCCCGGCGGTATTCCACCGGGCTAATCAAACGGCATGGCGAACTGAGAGCTACTGCTTCTTGCTCTTGTAGAGCGTTCCACTGGTGGCGTTCACCAGGCCGATATAGCCGGCCTTCTTGTCGCCCCAGGCCACGTACCAGACTGGAGACTTGAAGTCATAGTTGCTGCCCAGTTCAAGCGAGGTGAGCGGTTTGTCAGGATTCTTTGCGATCCAGGCTGCAGCGTCAGTCGCGGCAGTCTGGTAGGCAGCATCCGAATCGGTATTGAAGACGGTTACGTCGATTGGCATGGCATCTCGCGTCTGGCCGCCCCAGGGCAGCGCGAGACCCGCGGAAGCGCCTTTGTGAATGTCCGGCAACACGGTGGCGATCGAGTAGGTATAGAGGCGGTATTGATGCTTGCTGGGAGATCCGATGGCCACTTCCCACATGGCTGCTTTGCCAGCCTGGTTCTTGAACCCCGGGACTTCCTTCTGCGCGATGTGCATCACCTGGACGTCGGGGCTCCACGCCATCGCGGACTTATAAATTGGCCAGAAGGCCGTCTTTGCGGATACCAGTTCGGCCGGCGCCGCGGGGGTGTTTGCAGCTGCGGCCTGACTGCTGTCAGACGGCTGGGTCGGTTGCGAGCAGCCAGCCATCAGCAGTATCGCAACTGCAGCGCTGGCGGAACATTGCTTGAGTAAGAGTCGCATAGGGTTCTCCACTACGCGGAGAGTTATACGCTTCGCGGAAGACCCTGTAATGTGCGCTCGGTCACAGGGGGTCGCGGACGTTAGCGGCGGCGGAGAATCTGGGCGGGGAGTTTGGAGCCGGTCGCAAGCAGTGTCAGGCTGGCGGCGGCCACCCAGGCTATGGAGGCGGCGGCGATGGTGACGATGTCGCGTCGGTGGGTGGAGACGGGCGGCAGGAAGTACACGGCGACGGCAGTGGCGGAGTAGGCGACGATCGCGGCGGCGAAGGCGCGCGCAAGTTCGCCGAATTCAAGGTGGGCCAGTGAAGCCAGGCGCTTCTTGTGCAGCAGGATGGCGAGCGCGGCGGTTTGGGCCAGGATGCCTGCGTCAGACGCGATAGCCAGGCCGCGGAGGCCGAGTGCGTGGAAGAGCGCCGCGTACATCGGCACCGAGAGTGCGGTGATGAGGGTGCCCGCGATGGCCGGCGTCCGGGTGTCGCTGGCGGCGTAGAAGGCTCGGGCGTAGATGCCCTGGACCGCCCAGAGTGCGAGCGTGACGGCAAGGATGCTGAAGAGCTGCGTGGTGGTGGCGGCGTCGGCGCGGTTGAAGCGGCCGCCGCGGAAGAGATCCATCAGCCAGGGCGCAAGGGCGATCATCCAGGCGGAGACGATCATGCCGACGGCGAAGAGACGCGAGACGGAACGTCCGACCGAGGCGGAGAAGTCATAGGCGCGACGCTGCTGGAAGAGCGATGCGAAGAACGGCAGCGAGGCGGCGCCGGCGGCGGGGCCGATGATGTTGAATGGCGCGTTGAAGAGATTCTTCGCGGTGGTGATGAGCGTGATGCCGCCGACCTGGATTGAGCCATAGTACTTCAGGAAGATGCCGTCGAACATGACCAGGGAGACGCCGACCATCAGCGGCAGGGAGAGCTTCAGCCACTCGAGGAATGCGGGGTCGCGGAAACCGACGATGGGGCGGTAGTGCAGGCCGTTGCGGAAGGCGCCGAGCGAGTTGAGCAGAGCGGAGCCGAGGATGACGCCGGCAAGTACTCCCCAGGCCAGCGAGTGAATGCCGAGATGGCCGTCGTGGATCCGGTTGTGGAGGAAGAACGCGCCGGCGATGATGCCGATGTTGTAGATGAGCGGGGTGAAGGCCTGGTAGAGGAAGATCTTGCGGACCTGCAGGCGCGAACTCATGACGCTGCCGATGAAGAAGAAGAGCTGAGCAGGCAGGATGAGGCGCGTAAGCGAGACGGAGAGCGCGGCACGGACGGGATCGGAGCGAAAGCCCTTGTTGGCTAGCCAGATGTACTGGGGCGCGAAGATCTCGCCCAACAGGACGCCCGCGCCGAGCACAACCAGCATGGTGGTGAGGATGACGGAGAGCGCGCGGTCGGCGCCCTCGTCATCTCCGGCGACGAGGTATCGGTTGAGGATGGTAATGACGGAGATGGACGCCGCGCCCCCGATGAGGAAGTAGTTGAGCAGGTCGGGCAGCGTGAAGGCGGCCTGGTAGGCATCCTGCTCGATACCCGCGCCCCAGATGTGGTTCACATACTTGATGCGAATGAGCGCGAGGATGCCGGAGCCGAGAGAACTCAGCATCAGGAGGATGGCCGCCGAACCAGCCGTGTGCTGTTTAGGAAACGCGCGGGTGGCCGCAGTGGGGTTGCCAGTTGCAGGCTGCGTGATCGGGTCGGGCGGGAGACTCATTGAGATGGTTCGATTCTAGAGTGCTGAGTCGAAGACACAAGCAGATTCCTCCGCTGCGCTACGGAATCACAAACAGTGGTGAAGGTGGGCGCGCTAGTCCGAGTCGAAGGGGATTGTCGGACCTTCGATCCGCGGATGCGCGGGAGCGCGGCGTGGCGCCCGGAGCGTATGCACGGGAGGCGAAGGCAGCTTCGGTGCTCCGGGGAGCTTGTCGATGGGCCGGGCTAGCAGGGTGGCGATGGACTGCAGCTCGCGGCGCAGGTTGCGGAGTTGCTTGGCGTCGGAGGTGGGAACGGCGGCTCCGGGCAGAGCCAGTTGCGGCTCCCTCTGCTTGAACTCGGCCTTGAGAACCGAGCGCGCGCCGGGAATGGTGTAACCCTCTTCCTTAAGCAGGGTCTTGACCCGCAGCGCCATCTCGACGTCGCGGCGGCGGTACAGGCGCTGGCCGGTGCCTCCCTTGTTGGGCTTGAGTTGTGGGAATTCGCTCTCCCAGAACCGCAGGACGTAGGCAGGAACTTCGCAGAGGCGCGCCACCTCGCCAATGCGGAAGTAAAGCTTGTCGGGAATCTCAGACGCAGGTGGGGTGGTGTGATGGGCGGTGCGGCGGATTGGCTCGTTATGTCCCATCTGCGGGCGCGAACCCCCGATCGAATCCAGACCTGAAATAGTAAACCTCAAATCCCCAGCGTGGAGGATTTTTCCCTGGACGCCTGAGGAAATCAAGGGCCCAGGAATGCGGTTAGAACGGGTTCAGCTTGTCGAGGCCCTTCTTGGGCTTCTTGGTGCTGCAGGACTCGTCATTCTTGTCGCATTCGACCTTGGGCTTCTTCTTGCCGTTGGCCGGGGGCGCCTGGGCAGCCGGTTGTTTGGAGTTGGCGGCGTCGTTGATGGGATCGGGAGCGGCCGCAGGCTTCTCGATGGGAGCCATCTCGCTAGTGTTCGGCGGCCCGACGGGAGCGACTCCTCCATTGTCAGGGGTGGCAACCGCGTTTGCCGGAGCTGCGCTTCCGGGAAAGGCCGGTGGAGTGGCCGGAGCTTTTACAGGCGCCGCGCCTGGGGTCGGCCGAACGATCTCAATCCCCATCGAGTCGGTGGTGGTTGCCGGTACTGACTGTTGGCCGCCGGTCATCACGGGTGACGAAGTCCCGCCAGCGGCAGCGGCGGGAACCTCCTGCAGAGAGAGCGCAGCAGGTGCGCTTGCCGGAGCGGGTTGATTGGCAGCAGCCGGCGCCTGTGCGGGCGCGTTGGAGCCCGGCGCCGGAACCTGGTTGGCCGACGGGTTCATTGACGCGTTGAAGTCGCTGATAGCCTTGCGGACGACGGTCGCCGCGCTGGTAGGTGTGGGATCTTCGAGCGGCGGCGCTCCGGCAGTGGCGGCGGGAACCGTATCGGCCTGGTGCATCACGAAGCCGACGACCCGCTTGGAGAGGGTGTACTGGCCGCGGCTGTTTTCAAGCGCGGTCGAGGCGGCGAGTTGCTCGGGCGTCGGCGTCGGGACAGGAAGGCCCATTCCGACGAGCCGATCCTTTGCATCCTCAACGTGGGGCGCGGCGGCATGCTCAAGCACGACCTTGGTGTAGGCCGCAGCGGCCTCTTCGTCGTAGATCTTCTCCAGACGCGCTTTGCCGGCTTCAGGAAGTTTGAGACTGCGGACGAACTTCGCTTCGGCCTCATAGGCATCGCCCAGCCCGATCAGCACATCGTCCATGTGGCTATAGAGGGGATACGTGTCGGCGACCGTCTGGTATCGGGCGATGGAGGCGGGCAGGTTCGGCGGCTGACGAGTCGCATAGAACGACGCGATTTCCGCCTCGCGCCCAGCTAGGACTTCCTGCACTTCGCGCAGTCGCTGCTGCGCCTGAGGAACCAGCGGCGAATCCGGAAACTGCTGCAGCATCAGGCGATACTCTTCTTCGGCGTGGACCGTTGTGGTGTAATCGCGGTCCGGCTTGTCCATCTGGCGGAAGTAAATATCGCCGACGCGCATCTGGGCCTCGGCGGCCTCGGGGGCGTTGGGGAAGAAGGTGATGAAGTCCTTGTACTCCTGCTCGGCCTGGGTAAGGGCGGCGGTGCCACCCTCCTTGTACCAGCTATCGGCGATGGCGAGCTTGGCGCGCATCATGTACTGCGATTCGGGATAGGTGTTCAGCAGAGTCTGAAGATCGAGGCGGCCGACGTCGAACCGGCCGTGTTTGATGGCATCCTCGGCCTTGTCGTACAGGGCCTTGTCTGGGAGCTTGGAATCCTGCCCCAGCAACGGGTTGTCCTTCTTGACCTTTTTGTCGACTTTCTTGGTGTCCTTGGACGCGACGACCTTATCTTCCTTGCGGGTCTTGGTGGGCTTCTGATTGCTGAGATTGATGTTGTTCTGCGGCTGCGCAGCGGCGGGCGCGGTGGTCTGATCGGCGGGCGCTGCGGCCGGGGCGGTCGTGTCCGGAGGCGCGGGGGTTTCCTGTGCGTACGCGCCGAGGGATGCGGCCAGGAGCGCGGCGGTGGTCAACCCGGTGGTGAGAACGATGCGGAAGCTTGAGATGGGAGAGCGAGACGTGCTGATTTCGGTGTTGCGATGCATCATGCTGAAAACTCCATCTGCCGCGTGCTGGAATGGCCGGGCCTGACCCCGTTCGGCTGAGCGGGGACTGGGCTTTATTCTACTGGTTCCCGCCGCATTTTGCCGGGACGGGACGGCTTTGTTGAGGCTGCAGATATCTACGTAACGGATACCGCGCCGCGAGCGATGCGCAGCAACTCCGCTGCGTTGTGTTCGGTGCGGCCCTTTTCAAAGACAGCAGAGCCCGCGACGAGCATATCCGCTCCTGCTTGGACCACGGACGCAACAGTATCGTGAGCGACGCCGCCGTCGACTTCAATACGGAAGTTGAGGCCCATCTCCTCACGCAACTCGGCAAGATAGGCGATCTTATCGAGCGTGAAGGGGATGAACTTCTGGCCGCCGAAGCCGGGATTCACGCTCATCACCAGGACATAGTGGACCATGGGTAGGATTTCGATGAGGGTGTCAACCGGCGTGGCCGGATTGATGACAACGCCGGGCAGGCAGTTGTTCTCGATGATGTTCTCGAGGGTGCGGTGCAGGTGGCGGCAGACCTCCTGCTGAACCGAGATCATGTCGGCTCCGGCCTGGGCGAAGGCGGGGATGTAGGCGTCGGGATCCTCGATCATCAGGTGGCAGTCGAGCGGCAGCTTGGTAATCGGCCGGATTGCCTTGACCATCGGTGGCCCAAAGGTGATGTTAGGCACAAAGTGGCCGTCCATCACGTCGACGTGAACAATGGTGCCGCCGCCGCGCTCGGCCGCGGCTATTTCGTCGGCCAGATGGGCGAAGTCGGAGGCGAGGATGGAGAAGGCTAGTTCGATCATAAGGACAGGTTCGAGGTACTAGGTTCGAGGTTCGAGGTTCGAGGTGAGATGCAAGGTTCGAGATCCGCTGGGGGAAGTGTACTAGCTGTTAAGCGTTGGCTGCAGTATCGCAGGATGGGTGTGGGAGAATTCCTACATATGAGACTTGAAGTTGGGTCCGGCCGTCTGCTGATTTCACCGAAGCTCGCTTTCTCAATTCTGGTGCATGGCAGTGGTTATTGTGTGGTCTTCGGGCGACTGCACAGACGACGTACGACGCACGTCACCCGGTCCTGCAATTGTCAGCCCCACGCATCCCAAGGACTCACGCGGCGAGGTAGTTTACGAGATCCAAGGGGAAACTCAGAAGAATCAGCCGGTTGTTCCCGGTGTGTTTGTGAATCCTACGCCTGATGAGCATATCACGCCGAAGTATCCGAAGACTCTCAGGAAGAATCACGCAGCGGCAGACGTGACCGTGCTCATGGTGATTACGCAAGATGGCACCGCGATCGATGCCGACGGTTACTCGATTCTTCATGGATCAAGACTCGTCTTCAAGCAGCGTTGGCAGCGATCGGAAGATACCGATTCAAGCCTGCAACCCTGGATGGGAAGCCGGTCGCGTCATTGGCACAAGGTTGTTGTTCGCATTTCGTATTCAGTAGCGATCGGATTGCCACGCGAATTCTCAACTGCGTTTCCTTCGGCTTTTGAAGGTGGGTGGCTTGTCGATGACGGGGACGATGCGTTCGACATCGGGGCGGCCTTCGTGGAGAATTTTGGTGCGGGTGGGTTTCTGGGCTTCGTCGGCGGGGTTGCGGGTGGCTTGGTCGCGGTGGGTTTCGGCCATTGGAGTGGGTTCGCCGAGAGCCATGCGAGCTGCGCCACGGAGGATTCGGCGAATCGGCCACGAGTGATCTTCGCGCGGGAAGAAGACTTCGCCGGTGCGCTGCTTTTCGGGGCGGTAGTACCAGCGGCGGAGCAGCGAGAGATGGTCGGAGAGGGTGGCGACGTCGGTCGGCGAGGAGGCTTTTTCTTCGAGGGTGGCGATGACGGCGGCGGCGCGGAGTTCAGGGCTGAGAGCGGAGGTGAGTGCGACGGATTCTGTGGCTGAATGGGTTGTGGCGTTGGTGGCAGGGCGCGATTCTTCGGGGTCCTTCGACTCCGCGCTGCGCGCTTCGCTCGGGATGACGGTGTTTTGAGGGGCCGAATCTTCGCTCAGCATGACGGCGTTTGGCGGGGTCTCGTCGAGCGGGATGGCCTGCAGCATCAGCGGTTGAGCGAAGAGGGAGCTGCCGACGGAGGTCTGTTCCCTGACCGCGCGCACGCCCAGCGTGGAGAGACGCCCGGGACCGATCATGCACCCGGATTGCAGGAGGAAGATGGCGGCGGCGGGTTCAGCTTCGTCGACCCACATCTCAGAAGCGAGATGTGGGGCAGCCGATTTGATTGGTTGCGCTGCCTTCTGCACGATGACGGCGCGGAGTTCAGGGATCGGCTGGACTAGCTCGTCGGCGAGCGATGCGGCGGCTTTTACCTTCTGCCACTGGTCGTGGACGCGCGCGGCGCGTTCGAAGTCGAGTTCGGCGGAGGCGGCTTCGCGTTCGGCGCTGAGTGTGGCGAGCATGGACTCGCCGCGGGTGTCGAAGAAGGCCTTTACCGCTTCGGCCTCGGCGGAGTAGGCGGCGGCGCCTTCGGGTGTGCAGGCCTGGTTGCACGGGGCGAGGCACTTCTTCATCTCCTGGTAGACACAGCCCGGATGCTCGGGATACGGCGCGAGATCTTCGTAGCAGCGGCGGAGTTTGAAGAGGTCGAGGACGGCGTCGCAGTAGCGGTCGGCTGCGGCGCGCGAGGGGAACGGACCGTAGAAGTTGGTCAATGCGCGCTTCGAGAGGCGGTTGGTAGAGTAGACCCGCGGGTAGGCATTCTCGGCGGTGAAGCGCAGGAAGAAGGGCGTGCGGAGCTTGAGGCGGCGGCGCGCTTCGTCCAGGCCAAAGACGGCTGCTGAGGCGTGGTAGAGGCAGAGGTGTGACTCAAACTCGGAGCCAGTGACTGTGTAGTCGATGCGGGCAACGCGGTCGCGCAGGTTCAGGCGTTTCGATTGCGAGTCGGGTGGCGCGAGGATGCGGGTGATGCGGCGGCGGAGATCGGCGGCGCGAGTGAGGTAGGGCTGGTCTTCGTCGCGCGGGCCGTGGAGCGCGAACACTCCGGGCAGCGCCGGTATGGCGCGCAGAATGTCAGCAGCGCTCTCGGGCGAGAAGGCTACGGTGTGCTCGAAGTGGAAGGACGCGGCCACAACTGGATTGTAGATGGGGCGGGAATGCGGCGCGTGCTACCTTAAAAGTGTTCCCAATAAATCTCAAAAGGAGTTCGTATGCGCATGCGTATCTGTCGCATCTTGAGCCTCTCCCTCTTTGCTTTGATGGCAGTGGTTGTGCCTGCGACGGCGAGCGCGCAACAGAAGCCCTGGCCGGTACGTGCGGTAATTGTGGCGACGTTTGAGATTGGTGCGGACACGGGCGATACGCCGGGCGAGTTTCAGTTCTGGGTGGAGCGCGAGCATCTGGACGAGGTGGTTGAATTTCCTGGCGGCGTGCATCCGCTGCGGACGAATAAAGATCACACGATCATCGGCATGTTGAGCGGAACGACGCTGGTGAACGCGACCGCTTCGATGATGGCGCTGGGAATGGATTCGCGGTTCGACCTGACGCACGCGTATTTCATGATCAATGGAATTGCGGGTGTCGATCCGCAGACTGCGTCGCTGGGTTCGGCGGCGTGGGTGGATTACGTTGTGAACGACGTGGCGCGGGAGATTGATTCGCGCGAGGCCCCGGCGGACTGGCCTTACGGAATCTTTCCGACCGGTTCGCTGGCTCCGAATCCGCCTGCGGTGAAAGTGAGCTCATGGGCTTCCTCAAATTTGTATCCGCTGAACGCGAAGCTGGTGGCCTGGGCGTATGAGCAGACGAAGGACTTGAAGCTCGCTGACGATCCGAGCGCTGCGGCGTTTCGCGCGGGATATACGGGCTTTCCCAATGCGCAACGGCCGCCGTTTGTGCTGATCGGATCGACGCTGGCTTCTAATCGCTACTGGCACGGCAAGGTGATGACGCAGTGGGCGCGCGACTGGGTGAAGTTGTACACCGGCGGCAAGGGCACGTTCGCGATGACGGAGATGGAAGACTCAGGCTTCATGGCGGCGATTGCGCGTTTGAACGCGATGCATCGCGTGGATGCGGATCGCGTGCTGGTGTTGCGCACGGCGAGCAACTACTCGGAAGAGAAGCCCGGGCAGACTGCGCTGGAGTCGGTTGCTGCTCCGTACTCGGGCGCAGGGGCTGCGCTGGAGTCGGCTTATCTATGCGGTAGCACGGTGCTGCACAGCATCCTCGCGCATTGGGATGTGACCTACGCGAAGATTCCCGGAGAGTGAAACAGCCGGGGCTGAAGCCCAATTCTTGAGCCAGTTGCCTACCGCGGGCTAAAAGCCCGCTGCTAATCCGCTCATCAGTTGCCTTTCTGCATCTGGTGGAGGAGCGCGACGGATTGCTTCTCGTTGATGTTGTGGCGGCGGCCGTCTTCGCTTGGGGTGGCGCCGGTGACGATCAAGTGGATCACCTGTTCGGGGGTGAGTTTGGGGTCGAGCGCGAGCAGCTTGGCTGCGAGGTTGACGGTGTTGGGCGAGGCCATGGAGGTGCCGGAGAAGCGGACCTTGTAGCCGCCGGGCAGTGTGGACTCAACCTGATAGCCGTTGGCGTCGACCAGGACTGTGTCGCCGTAGCTGGTGAAGCTGGCCTCGTCGCCGGCCTGATCGACGGCGCCTACGGCGAGCAGGTTAGGCAGCTTGAAGGATGATGGGATCATCTGGTTGAAGCCGGAGTTCGAGTCGGCGTTGCCGGCGGCGCAGATGAAGAGAATGTCCGGAGCGCTCTTGATGGCTTCGTAGAGGCCATCGCGCTCGATAGCGAAGAGCTTTGCAGCGATGGCTTTGCGGTCGGCGGCATCCTTGCCCATTCCATTCTTTTCGAGGGCTTCTTCGTCATCCTGCGGCCCTCCGCCCCAGCTCATGTTGACGACGCGGATGCCGTTGGCGCGGAACCATTCGACGTAGGCCTTGGAGTCTTCGGCGGCACGGCGGGAGAGTTCTTCGCTAGGTGCGAGTGGAACGTTGTGCCAGTCGAAGGTGATGCGGCCGACGGCCAGGCGGATGGCGGGGTTGCCGCGCGAAGCGATGCCGGCGACGTGGGTGCCGTGGGAGTAGATGCTGTAGAACTCAAGGTTTTCGAGGAAGGCGGGAACGTCCTCAGCCTTCATGCTGGAGAGCTTCTGCTTGAGGGCTGTCGCCTCGGGGCTGTCGATGGAGAGTTGCAGGTCGGAGAAGCCTTTGAGTTCGGCGACCATCGACGGGAACTCGGCCTTCTGCTTGTCGTCGAGCGGGAGGAGATAGCCGTGGGCGGGAAAACCCTTGAGGTCGAAGGCGATGTCGTGAGGATCGGCGCCGGCAGCGGGCGACGGGACGGTGTAGGTGCGGCCGGAGAAGAGGGCGAGGTCGGAGCCGGAGTCCCAGATGGCGACGTTGACGGGAGTGAGCTTGTCAGCGGGCGTGAGGGTGACTTCGCGAGCCTCCCAGATGTCGGGCTTCTGGACGTTGTGGTCAGCTACGTCTTTGGTAAGGACCGCGAGAGTGAAGGCTTTGAGCGGAAGAATCTGCTTGAGTGCGACGCGGTCGCTGATGAGTCCCCAGGCGAGGTCGTTGGAGAGGGAGTGGGTCTTGGCGAGCGCGGGCTCGATGCCGGCCTGGACGCTGCCCAGGATGAGGTTGGGCGAGACGATCTCTGCGCTGCTTTTGGCTTCCTTGACGCGGTTGCCGACGATGTCCCAGGGCAGCGGCTGGAGGCTGGCGGCGTAGGCCTTGGCGAAGGCCTGCTCGTAGGCAGCGCCTGAACTTTGGCCTGTAGAGGCGCGGGCAGAGATCATGGCACGGGTGCGGAGGCCGCTAAGCAGCTTGGCGTCGGGCTTGTCTTCGAGGTCGCGGATCTGGTCGAGGGTGGCAAGCGCGCCTTTATCGTCTCCAGCGAGGAGTTGGAGCGAGGTGCGGACGTTGAGCAGGTCGCGCAGTGTGGCATGATCCTGGATGTCGTAGTCGTTCAGGACGGAATCGACGTCGGTCTTTACTCTGGAGGCGAAGGCGTTGAAGGTGGCGTCGTCGGACTGGAGCAGCGCGGTCGCGGTCCCGCTGATGGGGTAGTTGAAGCGCGGCAGATCGTCTTCGGTCTTGACAACCTTCTTCTGGGCGAGCGCGGAGGACGGCATCGCGAGAGAGACGGCGAGGGCGAGAGAGGCGGCGAGGACTGCAGCGAATCGGCGTGAGTCGATCTTGATCTTCATGTTTTTTCTCTCGGGCAGAAATTAGACTGGCATAGTGTACGCTGCTGACGCGGCGATGGTTCCGCGCTAGCTTCCTGCGATGGTCATGCCTTCGATGCGCAGGGTGGGGGCGGCGCTGGCGGAGCGGAAGACGAGGTCGTTGCCGATGGCGGAGATGTTGCGGTACATGTCTTTGAGGTTGCCGGCGATGGTGATCTCTTCGACGGGGTAGGCTAGTTCGCCGTTTTCGATCCAGAGGCCGGCGGCGCCCTGGGAGTAGTCTCCGGTGACGAGGTTGACGCCGAAGCCCATGGTCTCGGTGACGTAGAGGCCGGATTTTACGTCGCCGATGATTGCTTCGGGCGTGAGGGTGCCGGGTTGGAGGAAGAAGTTGCCGGCGCCGATGCCGGGGTTCGAGGCGAGCGAGCGGGAGGCGTTGCCGGTGGAGGCCATGCCGAGTTTGCGCGCGGTGTAAGTGTTCATGACGTAGTTCTTGAGGATGCCGTTTTCGACCAGGACGGTGCGGCGGGTGGGCAGGCCTTCGCCGTCGAAGGGGCTGGTGCCGAAGCCGCCAGTCTTGATACCGCCATCGTGATCGAAGACCAGCGTTCCGTCGTCGATGACGGTGATGTTTTCGCCTGCGACCTGCTGGCCGAGCATGTCGGCGAAGAAGGTGGCGTGGCGGTAGATGGCGTCGCCGTTGGCTGCGTCGAAGATGTTGCCGATGATGCCGCGGGCGATTTCGGGAGCGAAGACAACGGGGGCTTGCTGGGTCGGGACGCGGCGCGCGCCGAGACGGCGGAGGGTCCGGCGGGCGGCTTCGTGGCCGATGGCGACCGGGTCTTCGAGCAGGCGGGTGGTGCGGGCGTTGGAGTACCAGTAGTTGCGCTGCATCTTGCCGTCTGCGTCATGCGCGATGGGCTGTGCTGAAAAACCGCAGTAGCTACGGCGGTACTCGCCGGTGAAGCCGCGGGAGTTCATCATGATCTTGTGCGAGGTGGCGGCGTCGAAGTCTCCGCCGCCGGAGTTCTGGATGCGGGTGTCGAAGGCGAGGGCGGCGGCTTCGACCTCCTTGGCTATGCGGATGCGGTCGGCCGGGGGCTGCTGGTTGACGTCGTCGAAGTAGAGGTGCTGGGCGGCGACGTCGTGCTGGCCGAAGGCGCTTGCTTCCGGGAGGCCGGCGAAGGGGTCTTCGCTGGTGATGCGGGCGAGGGTTACGGCTCCTTCGACGAGGCGGGTCAGGGATTCCGGGGCGAAGTCGGAGGAGGAGGTGCTGGCGGTGCGCGCGCCCTTGGCCGCTGCGATGAAGACGCGCAGGCCCACGGCGCGGGAGCCGGATTCCTTGAGGGTTTCGACCTGGCCGAGGCGGACCTTGGCGTTGAACTCGTCGCCTTCGTAGACGACGGCTTCGGCGTCGGTGGCTCCTGCTTTGAGAGCGCGGGCGAGGACGTCGGCGGCGAGTTGCTTGAGGTCGCTGGCGATGATGGTGTCGTTGGGCAAGGGGCGAGTCCTCGGATTCGGCAAACTTTTCTTTTGCCTGTGTTCGTAAAATGCTAGAAGCAAACGGCTTATAGGTAAAATACTCTAAAAATTATAGTTATACATAAAACCCTGCAAACAAAGTACTTACTGGAACCGTTTAGCGTGAGGCATCGCCAAGATATTCATTTCAAATAACTTACATGCAAAATACGGGAAACAAAGGCGATATCCTGAAACGCATTGACGCGAAAGGAGAATCTGGGTGGCAAGAGCTGGTTCGGGTTCGGGGCGTTTACGGCATCCTTTGGCTTCGCTCAGGACAGGATCTGAAGCCTTTCCCTAAGGCGAAACGGATGTAGCGCACACACCAGGCCCGCGATCCGGGCTCTTTTCCTACTATTTTAAGTATAGAGGATTGGTCAGAACTAAAATGTCCGCTCTATTCCTATTGGAATGAGATGGTTAGATTGTTTTGGATTTGATACGCGAATGTGGCCGGAAAATGGCCTTTTTGATGGGCGAGTTCATTTTGGTTTGAGGAGCTGCTGCAGGATCACGGCTTCATTGTGCTCCTGGTCCCGGGCACCATAAACCAGGGTGACGGTTCCCTTGGAAGCTTCCTGTTTTAGAAGCGAGAGTTGATCCTTATTCTTCTTGAGCTCGTCGCGGTAGCGCGTCTGGAACTCTGTCCACTTGGCGGGGTCGTGGGCAAACCACTTTCGAAGTTCCGTGCTTGGCGCGACGTCTTTGAGCCAAAGATCGACCTTCGCCTTCTCCTTAGTGAGACCTCGCGGCCAAAGCCGGTCCACCAGGATTCGCGTTCCGTCCTCCCGGTCCGGCTCATCGTAAACGCGTTTGATCCGAATATTCATCTCAGGGCTGAGCGCTCTCAAGCGGTGATCCAGGCGGCATTCAGATTCATATCAAGTCAGAGAGGATTCGCTAGCGCCGTCTTTATTTTGATCGCGAACGTCGTGGGTAGCGTTGAACAGGAGGGACATGGCGCGCACTGTGGACAGATCGAGTTCGTAAGGCTTCAATCGCAGATTGATGATCTGCGGTGTCAGCCGGCGATCCAGGCTTCGGCGGCTTCCATGGTGGGGAAGAGCCTGATCTGTTCTTTGGCGCCGTTGATCTGGCGGTAGAGCTGGAATGTTCGCAGGAAGCCGAAGGTGTCGGTGCGGGGGCCGATGAAGGCGCGGCGGGAGCCGAGGCCGAAGACATGATCTCTTGCCAGCAGGCCGATTTCTATTGTGTTAACACTGACGAGGGTGACGCCGAGGCAATCGTATACCTGGTTGAAGTCTGGTCTGAAGTCGGGGTTGGTGGAGAACTTCAAGCGGGTCGCCATGGCTTCGGCGTGGGTGACGGTGCCCCAGGCCCAGGCTTTCACTAATCTTTGAGTGAGGTCGAGTTCGCAGTCGCACGGCACGGGGGGATCATATAGGAACGCGCTGGCGGCATGTGCGAACCCTGCAGCGGAATCAGGAAGTGGGAGGTGTCATCAACGGGATCGAGGCTTCGCCGGAGAGCCAGGCCTCAGCCTCTTCGACGGTGCGGAAGAGGCGTATCTGGTCCTTGCCGGCGTTGATCTGGCGGTATAGCTGGAAGGTTCGGGCGAAGCCGTAGGTGTCGCTGCGTGGAGCGACGAAGGCGCGGCGGGAGTTGGGGGAGAAGATGGTGTCACGAGCGAGCAGACCTATCTCGCTGGCGGTGACGACGAGGCGGGTGACGCCGGTACCGTCGATGATCTGATGGAAATCGGGTGCGAAGTTGGGATCGCAGGTGAAGTTGCGACGGTGGGTCATGCCTTCTTCGAAGGTAACCGTTCCCCATGCGCGGCTACGGATCCAACGTCGTTGGAGGTCGAGCTCGTAGTCGATTGGCATGCGGGGAATCATATGCCAAGTTGGGTGGGGTTGGCACGGTGAAAGTGGATGGATGGATGGCGAGCAAATGCAAATACGGAGATTCTGACTCTTCGAGTCAGAATGACGAACGGGAGGACCGGAGGCTAACCCCATGTTCGACGCGATGAAGCAGCGTCGAACATGGGGCGCCCAGTCTGGTGGAGTGTCCGTTTTAGGAGACGGACTGAATGAGGGCGCGGATGTAGCCGTAGCAGAAGGCGAAGGATTGGAGCGAATCGGGGTCGGCGGCGGCGAGGGGGACGTGGTCGGGCATGAGCATGTAGGGGTAGCCGACTTCTTTGTAGACCTTGATGGCTTTGACGAAGTCGACGTCGCCTTCGTCGGGGAAGACTTCGACGAAGTCGTTGCGGTGGCCGCGGATGTTGCGGAAGTGGACGTTGAATATTTTCTTGCGGGTTCCGAAGTAGCGGATGACGTCGTAGATTTCGGTCGCGGGATTTTCGAGGTTTTCGGAGATGGTGCCCTGGCAGAAGTTGAGGCCGTGGTAGGGCGATTCCTGAATGGTGATGAAGTGCTTGAGGCCGTCGACGGTGCCGAGGACGCGATTGACGCCTTGATAGCCCGCGGGCGGGACGCCGGGGTCCTGCGGGTGGCAGGCCATGCGGATTTTGTATTCGTTGGCGACGGGGATGACGCGGTCGAGGAAGTAGGTGATGCGCTCCCAGAAGGCGTCGGCGTCGACGTGGCCCGCGCGGGTGAGGGGTGGATTGGGATGCATGTCGGCGAGCTTCCAGTAGTGGTCCATCTCGTCGCCGCGGCCGGGGATGCGGCCGGTTCGCAGGACGCCGAGGATGCTCATGTTGTATTTGATGGAGGGGATTCCGGCTTGCGCGCAGTTGCGGATGAGCGTCTGGACGGCTTCGATGTCGCGGTCGCGCTCAGGGCTTTGGGCGAGCATGATGGCGGGATGCTTTTCGGTGTCGATGAAGCTGGAGGTGAGGAAGGGCGGGTCGGTGCAGTCGATGGAGATTTTGTATTTGGCGGCGAGATCGATCATGGCGCGGAGTTCGTCGACGGTGGGGTAGAGGCGGTCGCCGACGATTTGCGGATAGCCACAGATGTTGCGGACTCCGTAACGGGCGAGGTATTTGAGGTGGGTGTCGTTGGTGGGGGCGGTCTGGTCGCCTAGCTTGAAGAGGACTGGGGTGGATTGCGGATCGGTTGGTGCGGAGGTTGCGGGGCGTGCGGCGAGGAGTGCGGCTGCTCCGGTGGAGGCGAGGAAGTGGCGGCGGTTCATGGACTGGTATCGTACGCGGGAGTGGTCTGCATTTGCGAGACCCCACTTATGACGATAAAGGTGTCATGAATGGGCACCCGCGCTGATTGGCGGGGAGGGGTGTGGAATCGTCGACTGATAGCCCCATGGTCGACGCGATAAAACTGCGTCGAACATGGGGCACCCGGTCAGGTTGCTCAACAGGAACCTGTATATTGATTCGAAGCCGGGAGCGGAGCGAAGTCCGGCACGCGGGGCCAACGCGTCATTTTTCTGTACGGCGGGGGAAACGATGCGTTATCGATACGTGTTGGCGCTGATAGTCGCGCTGTTGGCAACCAACTGTTACGGGTCGACACACGGCGCAGGTTCGGCGGGAGTGGTCCGCACCTACTATGTGGCCGCGGACGAGGTGCAATGGGATTACGCGCCGTCGGGCCGCGATGAAGCCATGGGCATGGAGTTCGACGATATAGGAAAGGCCTTTACCCAGTCCGGGCCTCACCGGATCGGGCGCGTATACAAGAAGGCGGTGTATCACGAGTACACCGATGCGACGTTTTCGACGCGGAAGAAGCGCAGCCCCGACGAGGAATATTTAGGAATACTGGGTCCGATCCTGCGTGGGGCCGTGGGTGACACCATCAAGGTGGTTTTCAAGAACAATGGGACGCATCCCTTCAGCATGCATCCGCATGGGGTTTTGTACGAGAAAGACTCCGAGGGGGCGGACTACAACGACGGCACCAGCGGCGCGGACAAGGCGGACGGCGGAGTGCCGCCCGGCCAGACGCACACCTATGTGTGGCAGATTCCCGAGCGGGCCGGACCGGGGCCGAACGATCCAAGTTCGATCTTCTGGCTGTATCACTCGCACGCTGACGAGCTGCGGGATGTGGCTTCAGGGCTGTTTGGAGTGATCGTGGTGACGCGGCGTGGAAACGCGCTTGCGGATGGACGGCCGAAGGATGTTGACCACGAGTTCGTAAGCATGTTCATCGCGATCAACGAGAACGAGAGCTGGTATCTGGACGACAACATTCGCGATCATACGACCGATCCCAAGGGCGTTAGCAAGAAGGAGAGCAATCCTCTGACGCCTGGCGGGATCATCGGCACCGTTGCCGGTACGGGCTTTGTCGAAACCAATGTCAAGTGGTCGATCAACGGATACATCTTCGGGAATATGCCGATGATGACGATGAAGAAGGGCGACCGGGTGCGGTGGTATGTGGCGACGCTGGGGGACTTCAACAACGCGCACACGCCGCACTGGCATGGCAACACGGTGCTGGTTGCGGGGCAGCGCACGGATGTTCTGGAAGTCACGTCCGCACAGATGATCACCGCGGATATGGTGCCGGATGCGCCGGGGATATGGCTCTATCACTGCCATATCAGCGACCACATGCTGGCGGGGATGGCGGCGCGGTACCAGGTGCTGCCGTAACGGACGCGTGGCGCTCCCCTTGGTCGCGGTGAGGATTGGGTGCCTTGTATGATTAAGCTCTGTGCATATTAACGATATTTTTGCTTCGGACCAGACTACGGTTTCGTTTGAGTTCTTCCCGCCCAAGACGGCGGCGGACTCGCAGGCTCTGTACGAGAACATCGCGGAGTTGGAGACGCTGCAGCCCTCGTTTGTGTCGGTGACGTATGGGGCGGGCGGGTCGACGCGGCAGTTGACGCATGACCTGGTGGTGCGGCTGAAGCAGACGACGAAGCTCGATCCGATTCCGCATTTGACTTGCGTGGGGCATTGCGAGCAGGAGATTGACGACATCCTGACGAAGTACGCCGAGGCGGGCGTGAGCAATACGCTGGCGCTGGGGGGCGACCCTCCCCGCGATATGGCGAACTACAACAAGAAGGCCGATGCGTTTCAGCATGCGGCGGACCTGGTCACGTTCATCCGGCGATTCAATGAGCGGGGCGTGCATCCGGACCCGAGGGGATTTGGGATTGGAGTGGCGGGATTTCCGGAGGGACATCCGGCGACTCCGAACCGGTTGGAGGAGATGGATTTTCTGAAGGCGAAGGTGGATGCAGGGGCGGACTATATCTGCACGCAGCTGTTCTTCGACAATCACGATTTCTATGACTTCCGCGAGCGGTGCGAACTGGCAGGGATCCATGTGCCGATCATTGCGGGGGTGATGCCGGTGCTCTCAATGGGCGGGATGAAACGGATGGCCGGGCTGGCTCTGGGAGCGCGGGTTCCGGCTAAGCTGCTGAGGGCGCTGGGACGTGCGGCGAACGATCCGGAGGCGGTGAGGCGGGTGGGGATTCACTGGGCGACGGAGCAGTGTCGCGATCTGCTGGATAACCAGGTGCGGGGGATTCACTTTTACACGCTGAACAAATCGGATGCTACGCGGCAGATTTATCAGAACCTGGGGCTGCTGGATAGCAGTTCGCTGCGGGGAAACGGGGCGTAGGTTGTCAGATCGCAGAAATGCCCGTGGCTAAAGCCCCGACATCTTGGGGCGCCGATAACCGCGGGCTGAAGCCCGCTGCTAATCCAAAGACGAATACGGAGATTCTGACTCTTTGAGTCAGAATGACGAATGATTTGGCTAGACGGCCTTGCGCTGGAAGGTGGTCTTCTTGGTGTTGGCGAAGGAGTCTTTGGCCTTGAAGGAGGCTGCGGATTCGGTGGGCACTGGCTTGGCGCCATTGCTGGCGTTTGCGGCCTTATCGCGGGCGGCTTGCAGCTTCTGGGCTTTGCGACTGAGTCCGCCTATTTTGATGGAGCCTGGCTTGGGGATGAAATCGCTCATAGGGGGATTTTCTCATGAGACGGAGATCAACGGACGTGGCTGAAGACCTGTCGATTCTGCAGCACCGCAATCAACATGCAGGTCCTTCGGCTGCGGCTGCGCCTTCGCTCAGGATGACAGTTCACGGGTGGGACGGGGTATTTAACTGGCGGCGGGGTCGAAATCTGGCGCGGAGATGATTTGCAGGCCGGAGGGTGGCTGGTCGAGCAGCAGGATGGTGCGGACAGCGGTTGCGGGGTAGGTGACCTGGGTGCCGGTGTACGCGGGTGCTGCGGTGCTGGGAGTGATTCCGGTGGGGAACGCGACGATGGAGTAAGTGCCGCTGGGGGCGTTGATGTAGCCGGTATTGGTGCCGAAGTTCACGCCGGTGGCGATGGGTGAGATGCGCGCGGGGGAGAAGCCGGCCGGCAGCAGATAGATGTCGACTGGGCCGGAGCGGGTGGCCTGGCCGAGGAAGCGCAAGGCGACCTGGCCGGCGGGCGCGGGGAAGGATTGGTCCTTCAGCAGCGCCATCTGCAGGCTGGCAGCGATGTTTCCGGTGAGCAGGGTGTACTGGCTGCCGGCGCCCAGGGTTTCACGGATCTGGGCAAGCTGCTGCTGGGTTCCGGTGGTGAATGCAGAGTGGGAGTAAGTGCCAGGGGCGACTGGGATGTAAGAGCTGACGGTGCCGAAGCCTACGTTATAGAGGCTTGCTGGTCCGGGCTGGGATGGGGAGTTCTGATAGACGTCGAGGGCGGGCGCGTCGGGGGAGGCATCGATGACACGAATCTGGGCTGCGGGCTGGATTCCGGTGACTCCCTGGCAGCCGGCGAGCACCACCGCGCAGACTGCGAGTGCAGCGAGCCGGGCGGTGCGGGTCGCGAGATGGAGATAGCTCAGATACATAGGACGGACTGGACTTAACCGAGATGGATCGGTCGAGGGGGCGACGGAACGACGACAGAGACAACTTTACCTGATTCAACGTACGGCGGGCGAGGGGTGGGGTAGCGGATTGGTGACACGAAGGTGGGATGACGCAGTTGCAGGCTGTCAGTTGCAGGTTGCAGGTTTGGAGTCGACACGTCCCACCGGATTGTCAGGAACCGGTGTTGTGCCTCTTTATTCGCGGAGGGTCAGGACGGGGCAGGGAGCGTCGAGGAGGATTTCCAGGAGGCTGGTGCCGAAGACCTCGCGGGCGAAGCTGTCGCGGTGAACGCCAAGCACGATCAGCCCTGCGCCGATCCTGCTTGCGATCTCGCAGACGGAGCGGCCAACGGGGCCTGGCGGAGTATGAATCTCAACTCCCTGTGGGACGATTGCCGCGATACGCTGGCGGATAACGCCTTGAATGTCGGGCCAGGTGCCGAAGGGAATGGCTTCGACCACGGAGAGCTGTGCGCCCGTGGTTTGCTGGATTCCGAGGGCAAGCGAGAGGCCACCCAGGGTTTCCTGCGAGAAGTCGCCGGCGAAGAGGATGTGGCCAGGTCCTCTTACACTCCAACGCGGATCGATGTGGGCTGAGCCGACGGTGAGCACAGGGATGGCGACGGTGCGGATGAGCTGTTCCGCAGTAGAGCCCAGGAAGAATCCATATTTGCTGCGGCCGCCGTGGGTGGCGAGAACCAGCATGTCGATGGACTCGTGGTCGATCGATGGCTCGGATGTTTTCGACGACCGCGCCTTTGCGGAAGATGGTGGTGCAGGGGACGCCCTGATCGAGAGACAGATGACGCAGGGCGTCAAGTTCATCCTCGAGCTCGAGTTCAGCGGAGGGCTCGGTTTCTGGAATGAGTGCAGCGTCGCTGAGGCTGGGCCCGTGAGTCATCACGTGAGTCAGCACGAGGGACGATTGATAGATTCTGGCGATCTCGATGGCGCGGTGGAAGGCCGCTGTCGAGACGTCGGAGAAGTCGACCGGGACGAGGATTCGGCTGAACTTGGGAATGTGGACAGGAGCCTGCAGAATGGGGAGCGGGTGGGTGGCCATACCTCAACCTCCGGGTAGGATTGTTCTCCGGTTGGGATGGGTTGGTCTGTGGCGTGGGTCACAAGTGAGTGGTCAGTGGTGAGTGGTCAGTGGTCAGTTACAGACAATAACGGGTTCATCGGAGGTGACAGACAAAGTTAGGAGGTCAGGCCATGCCCAGGCCTTGGGAGCCTTCGATGCGGAGGGTGTAGGGCATGTTAGGGATGGGTGGGGCGGCGGGAAGGGTAACGACGAGAGCTTCGGCGGTTTGTTTGAAGGCTACCGGTTGAGGTGTGGGGCCGAGGAGGGTGACTCGTTCGACCTTGGCGGATGAGGTGGAGAGGGATTTGATCGTGGCGGCGCCAGCGGCGGGATAACGGTAGCCGTGAGCGTAGAGGTTGGCGTGGACCTGGGTAAAGCGGAAGCTGGCTTCGGTGATCTGGACACGCGGGGCTGGGCCGTCGCTGATTGCATTGAGCCGGTCGGCGGTTGAGCCGCCTTTCCAGTCGGGCGGACATTCCGTGGGTGTGCCGGGGCCTTCGCCGGGGATGCGCCAGGGGCGGGAGTCGTAGATGGCTTCGCCGTTGGAGGCGAGCCACTGGCCCACGGCGAGGAGGACTTTCTGCTGGTCGTCCGGGATGGAGCCGTCGCCCTTGGGCGAGACGTTGAGCATGAGGTTGCCGCCGGTGCTGGCGTGCTCGATCAGTTCGGTGATGACGGAGGCGGGGGTGCGGATGGACATCTGGCGCGGAGATTCGGTGTAGCCCCAGGTGCTGCCGATGGCGTCGTCGGACTGCCAGGGGTAAGGGTAGATCCACTTGGGCGCGCGCTGTTGCTTCTCGAAGTCCTGCACGGAGCCGGCGAGGAAGGCCCAGTCCTTGGTGCCGAAGGTGACTTCGTTTCCGCTGCCCCACTTGAGCGCGGAGTTGAAGTAGTAGGTGGCGGCGCGTAGCTTGATGGGGTCGTAGACGCGCGGGTTGACGCCATTGTCGAAGTAGATGAGCTGCGGCTGGTACTTGTCGATGAGTTCCTGCACTCGGGCGAGCCAGTCTTCCTGGAATGCCTGCGATGCGCCGCCGTCATTCATGTTGCCGGGGATGGGCGGGCCGTAAAAGCCGGCGTATTTCGGGTCGAACTGATCGTTGGCTAGGCCTTCTTTCGGGTAGGCGAAGGTGTGGTGCTCCATGCGGTGGGTGGAGAGGCCGAAGATGAGGTTTTGCTTGCGGACGGCGGCGGCGAGTTCGCCGGTGAGGTCGCGTTTGGGGCCCATCTTGCCCGCGCACCAGGGGGTGATGTCGGAGTTCCACATGGCGAAGCCGTCGTGATGCTCGGCTACTGGGACGACGTATCTTGCTCCAGCGGATTTGAAGAGGGTGGCCCATTCGTCGGGGCGGTAGTTGGGAACGGTGAAGAGGGGGATGAAGTCCTTGTAGCCGAACTTGTCGGGCGGCCCGTAGTGCTCGGTATGCCACGCCACGTCCGAGTTGTACATGTGCTGGATGTACCACTCGTTGATGCGGGCGGGGATGGAGTAGAGGCCCCAGTGAATGAAGATGCCGAACTTGGCGGGGTTGAACCACGCGGGGGTCTGATGGAGATCGCGGATCGATGCCCAGGTGGGTTTGTAGGGGCCGTCGAGGTCGGGCTTGGGTTTGGCGTAGGCGTCTGGTGCGCCGGCAGGAGCGCCGAGTTGGGCGTGGAGAGCCCGAGGGAGGATGGAGGACGCTGCGGTGAGGAGGGAACTCTGGGCTAGGAAACGGCGGCGAGTGAGCGGCATTGACCGAGGGTACACGCTGGATCGGGCAAATTTCAATGAGTTTAGCGTTTACCCTCGAAGAAAGCAGCGACGGAATGGCTGGGGATGGCCATCCCGTCGCGGGTTTCTTGTGGTGGATCAGTTGAGTCCGGCGACTACCTGCTCCAACTTGCCCAGGAAGCTCTGCCAGCCGTAGTTTGCGCCCTTGTAGCTCGCGCTTTCGGTGCTGGGGAAGCCTGATTGCTCCAAGCGCAGGTGGGTACCTGCGGCGGTCCCGGTGAGTGTGAAAGTGACCGTAGTAGCCAGCCCCATCGTGCTCCAGGTGTACGAGAGCAGGCGTTGCGGTTCAAGTGCCAGAACCTCGCTGTCGATCACGCCGTTCCAGCCCTGGACAGGCGGCATGCACAGGTTGAACTTGCGGCCTACAGTCGGCTCAAAATCGTTGTCCATCAGCCATTGCTGGATCAGGTTGCTCTCGGTAAGGGCGCGCCAGACTTTTTCCGGCGGGTGCGGGAGGTCGCGTTCGATAACAAGCGTGTGGGTAGAGACGGCGGTATCGGTCATGAGTCCATCCTTTTGAGTAGATTTTCAAGGCGATCGAGGCGGTCGTTCCAGAAGGTTCCGTAGAGGCTCATCCAATCGACGAGCGGGGCGAGAGCTTGCGGACGGGCGCTGTAGTGGGTTTCGCGTCCCTGGCGGCGATGGCGCACCAGTTTTGCGCGCTTCAGCACGACGATATGTTTCGAGACGGCGGGTTGCGAGATGCCGGCCTTGCTGGTGAGCGCGTGCACGGTCTGCTCACCATCGCGGGCGAGTCGCTCAAAGAGAGCGCGGCGGGTGGGGTCGGCGAGCGCCTTGAATAGATTGTCGGCGACGGCTGGCATGAGGAAAACAATAACCATTTGGTTATGGGTTGTCAACAGGGAAAGAAGTATGGAAGGTTTGGCGGGAAAACTCTCAAACGGTAAGTCTGGAGCGTTCTGGCGTGCGGTCTGCGGAGGAATCAGGCGAGTGCTGAAGATAGTGCTTTGCTATCGGGCTGGGGGAGGCATAGGATTCCGTCGATCGATAACCGCAGGAGCCCCGCGTGCTGAAGTCTCTCGTCGTTCTTCCGGCGCTGCTTGCCTTTGCGGTCCTGGCTCAGCAGCCGGGTGGTCCGGTCCCGGCGGCGATTCCGGCTGACGCCGCGCAGATGGTCAATCCGGTGAAGCCCACCGCTGAGTCCCAGGCCAAGGCTAAGAAGATGTACGGCTACGACTGCGCCATGTGCCACGGCGATACGGGGAACGGCAAGGGGGACCTGGTTGCGGATATGAAACTCGTGCTGAAGGACTATACCGATCCGGCGGCGCTGAAGGATCTGTCCGACGGCGAGATGTTCTACATCATCAAGGGTGGCAAGGGGCAGATGTCGGGTGAGGGCGACCGGGCGAAACCGGACGACATCTGGAACCTGGTGACCTACGTGCGCTCGCTGGCAAAGAAGTGACGCGGAGCCACTTCCCGCTCGGTGAATTGCGGTAGTCTTGGAGCGCTTCCTGTTTGCTTTGCAGAGATTCTTTCAGGAGATTTGGAATGAGGTTTGGGTTGGCGTCGCGCGTCGGCTTTCTGGCTGCTGCGTTGTTCGGGGTAGTGATGATGGGTGGGGTTCGGGTTGCGGCGCAGACGACGGCTGAGCCGAAGCAGCAGACAGTTGCGGAGAAGATTGCGGCGTCGAAAGAACTGCTGGACATCAACACGGCGACGGACGCGCAGTTGAAGTCGTTGCCGGGGATGGGCGAGGCATACGCGCAGCGGGTGATTGCCGGACGGCCGTATACGGCAAAGAACCAGTTGACGACGCGGGGGATACTGCCGGCGACGGCTTACGAGCAGATCAAGCTGCTGATTATCGCGCACCGGCCCAAGGCCTAGGTTGCAGAGACTGTGTAGTGCGCGGAGTATGCGAGATGCGGTACTCTCATGTGGCTCGTGCTGGGCATCTTATGAATCGATTTTCTGGAGGATTTCAAATGCGGCTTCGTAAACAGTTTCTTGCTTCTGTATTGGCGATTGCGCTTGGCGCCATGGCATGGTCGAGCGGTGCACATGCGCAGTCGACTTCCACGTCCAAGGCTTCGGCAGCCGCCTCGGCCTCGGCTGCGCCAGCGTCCAAGGCTGCGCTGGTGGACATCAACTCGGCTTCAGCTGCTCAGCTGAAGGCGTTGCCGGGCATTGGCGATGCTTACTCGTCGAAGATTGTTGCCGGCCGACCTTATGCGAATAAGAGCCAACTGGTGTCGAAGAAGATTGTGCCGCAGGCGACGTACGACAAGATCAAAGACATGATCATCGCAAAACAGCCGGCGAAGTAGTCGCAGTAGGTACAGAAGCAAAACGTCCCCTTTGTGTCGTTGACGCGAAGGGGAATTGTTTGTGCTGCTAACGCCTTAGTATTGTTCCGCACTGGTTTACACGCGGTCCCATTGCCAGTTTGCGTAGTCCTGGCGGAGTTTGCTTTTGAGGAGCTTGCCGGTGGCGGTATAGGGAAGCTCGGTGACGGAGACGAAGTCGTCGGGAACCTGCCACCGTGCGAAACGGAGCTCGAGGAAGGCGCGGAGTTCGGCCGGGTTGATGGCGCCGTTTTTGGGGACGACGATAGCCAGTGGGCGTTCATCCCACTTGGGATGAGGGACGGCTATGACGGCGGCTTCGCGGATGGAGTCGTGAGCGACGAGCGCGTTTTCGAGGTCGACGGAGCTGATCCACTCGCCACCCGACTTGATGAGGTCCTTGAGGCGGTCAGTGATCTTGACGTAGCCTTCCAAATCGATGGTGGCGACGTCTCCGGTCTGGAACCAGCCGTCGTCGGTCCACTTGTCGGGCTGCTGGCCGCCGAAGTAGCCGCTCGCAACCCACGGACCGCGCACATGGATTTCGCCGGTGGTTTCTCCGTCCCACGGCGCCTCGCCTTCGTCGTTCATCACGCGAACATCGATGAAAGGAAGTGCGATTCCCTGGCGGGCGCGCTGGGCGTAAAGCTGGTCGGCGGGTAGGGTCGCGCATGTGCGGCTTGAGGGTGCATGCGGTTGCGACGGGTGAGGTCTCGCTGAGTCCCCAGGCGTGGATGAGTTCGATTCCGAGCTGGTCGAAACGGCGGAACATGGACTCGGGTGCGGCGGCTCCACCAACTGCGATGCGCAGTCCATCGGCGAGGCGCCAACGGCCGGGATGCTCGTCGATGGTGTTGAGCATGGACTGCAGGATGGCAGGGACGGCGCAGACGAGGGTGACCTGCTCCTGTTGCATCAGGTCGAGCAGGACTGCGGGTTGCAGGTTACGCCCAGGCAGAACGAGTTTGGAGCCGTTCAGGACGGCTGCGTAGGGGAAGCCCCAGGAATTGACGTGAAACATGGACGCGATGGGAAGCACAGCGTCCTTGCGGCTGAAGCTGAAGCTGATCCGGCAGAGAGACTGCGAGCGCATGGAGGCAGATGGAGCGGTGTGAATAGACAACGCCCTTGGGAACGCCCGTGGTGCCGGATGTGTAGCACATGGCAGCGGCATCGTCTTCGGCGAGGTCGGGGTAGACCGGATCAGCGCCCGTGCCGGCGAGGAACTCCTCGTAGGATTCCGCTCCTGTGGGCAGCGTTGTCCCTCCGCCATTCACCACGAAGACGCGCTCGAAGTGGGCTTTGGACCGGATTGCTTCGAAGACTTCGAGCAGGCTGGAGTCGACGACGAGGAATCGGTCCTGGGCGTGGTTGACGATGTAGGCGAGATCGTCCGGATGGAGGCGGAAGTTCAGCGTGTGGAGGACGGCACCGATGGCGGGGACGCCGAAGTAGGTATCGAGATGCTCTTGCTGGCTCCACATCAGTGTGGCGACGCGGTCTCCCGGGGCGATGCCTGCATGCTGCAGGGCGGTTGCCAGGCGGCTGGAGCGTGAATGGAGATCGCGCATGGTAGATCGGCGGCGCGAGCCATCGGGCTGCGCGGCGACGATTTCGACGTTGGGGAAGAGCGTGCCGGCGCGATCGAGCATGCTGCGGATCAGCAGGGGGCACGACATCATGGTGGACTTCATGGAGCCTCCGAAGGTCTTGCGTTACAAAGGGCCCATGCTGCGGCTCGGGAAGAACGGAGCCAGAGGAATCTGGCGAGTATAGACGCTGATCGGCGTGGCGGGCCAATGGAATGCAGGCGGATTAGACTGGGGTCATGGCGGATGGGTCCGAGGTCGCGGTTCGAAGGCTGGTGAAGAAGCAGATTGCCGTTTCCGGGTTGGTTTGCGTTGTGTCTCTCGCAAGTGCCGTGCTGCTTAGCCGCGGATTTTCGACACACCATATGACAGGGTGGGTAGAGGGCCGAGACTCGGTGAGCCATGCGCTTGGGATCGGCACCTATCTGTCGGGTCTTGTATTCATCGGATCGCTGGTGGTCCTGGTAGCTGGTGTCTTTCAATTCATCTCATCGAAGAGAGCAACGCGAACCTAAACACACCTCTGGCGCGTTGACAAAGATTTGGGCGGAAGGTAGCCTTGATGCAGATGAGCTTTTCGATCGAGCATCGCGGACACCACCATCACCATGCGCATTGCGTGTTGGCGGCTGTGTCCGGTGCGGCGAGATAACGAAACGCACACAAGGATTCGAAAAGGCCCGCTGACGCGCATACCGCGAGCGGGCCTTTTTGCTGCGCGCGGATGGAATGCGAACGCGGGACAAGACAAAGGCGAAATACGGGGATTCTGAGCCTTGCGGCTCAGAATGACGAGCGTAAAGAGCCGAAAGAGAGAGATGAGATGAGCGAAGTGAAGGATGCACCAGTAATCGATTTTGCCAAGATGGACGGATTGGTCCCGGGCATTGTGCAGGACGCGAAGACGGGCGAGATGCTGATGCTCGGATTCCTCAACGAAGTGAGCTACGCCAAGACGCTGGAGTCGGGCTTTGTGACGTTCTGGAGCAGGACGCGGCAGAAGCTGTGGATGAAGGGCGAGACCAGCGGCAACCGGTTGAAGATCGTGACGGCCGCGACGGACTGCGACAACGATGCGCTGTTGTTCCGCGTAGAGGTTGAGGGCGATGGACTGGTTTGCCACGAGGGCACGGTGAGCTGCTTTACGAAACCAATTTCGGTTACAAATGCAGGGGGCAAGTAATGGCGACCAAACTGAAGCTAGGAATTCCGAAAGGCAGCCTGCAGGATGCGACGATTGCGCTGTTTGAGCGTGCGGGCTGGCGGATCAGCGCGAATGGGCGCAGCTACTTTCCGGGCATCGACGATGACGAGATTGAGTGCATGCTGGTGCGCGCGCAGGAAATGGCGCGGTACGTGGAAAAAGGCGCGCTGGATGCGGGTCTGACCGGTAACGATTGGGTGCAGGAGAACGAGACGGACGTGGAGTATGTGACCAGCCTGACCTACTCCAAGGTGAGCCGGCAGAAGGTGAAGTGGGTGCTGTGCTGTGCCGGAGGATTCGCCGTTCCAGAAGCCGGAAGACCTGGCGGGCAAGGTGATTGCGACCGAATTGGTGGAGTTTACCAAGCGCTATTTCGCTTCGAAGAATATTCCGGTGAAGGTGGAGTTCAGCTGGGGCGCGACCGAAGTGAAGCCGCCGACGCTGGCGGATGCGATCGTCGAAGTGACGGAGACGGGTTCGAGTCTGCGGGCGAACCGGCTGCGCATCATCGAGACGCTGATGGAGAGCGAGACGCAGTTGATCGCGAACAAGGCCGCCTACAAGGACGAGTGGAAGCGGAAGAAGATCGAGAACATTTCGTTGATGCTGAATGCCGCGATTGCAGCGCAGGGGCGCGTGGGGCTGATGATGAACGCGCCCAAAGCCAAGCTGGACGCAATTGTGGCGGAGTTGCCCGCGTTGAATTTTCCGACCATCTCGCATCTGAGCGATCCGGCATGGGTTGCTGTGAACACAATCCTGGAAGAGGCTGTGGTGCGCGACGTGATTCCGAAGCTGAAGGCTGCGGGCGCGACGGGGATTGTGGAGTATCCGCTGAGCAAGGTTGTGCTGTAAAGCTGCTGCAGGTTGTTCGCTGGAGAACGGAATGAAGCTGGTGAGGACATTTGGGCGAGGGAAGGCCGCGGCGCAGGCGCTGATTGAGGCGCTGGAGCGCCGCGGCTCGCTCAATACGTCGAAGGTAGAGAAGACTGTAACCGCTATTGTTACAGATGTGAGAAAGCACGGCGATGCTGGCCTGCGCAAGTATGCAGCGAAGTTTGATGGCCTAGCGAAAGATGCGAGCCTGCTGGTTTCGCGCGGGGAGATGAAGGCCGCGTGGGAAGCTACTGCACCGGAGTTGCAGGCTGCGATGAAGGTGGCGCAGGCGAATATTCGCGCGTTCGCGGAGGCACAGAAGCCGAAGGAATGGACGCTGGCGACAGGCGCCGGTGTGACGACCGGCCAGATCGTGCGTCCGCTGGAGAGTGTGGGGTGCTATGTTCCGGGCGGCCGCTATCCTCTTCCGTCGACGCTGCTGATGACGGTTACGCCGGCGCAGGTGGCGGGCGTGGAACGGATTGTGGTGTGCTCGCCGAAGCCGGCACGGGAGACGATGGCGGCGGCGTGGTTGGCCGGTGTGACGGAGTTCTATCGCGTGGGCGGGGCGCAGGCGATTGCGGCGTTGGCCTATGGGACGGAATCAATCGCGCGCGTGAACAAGATTGTCGGACCGGGAAATCTGTTTGTTACTGCGGCGAAAATCATGGTGTCGGTCGACTGCGGCATCGATATGCCCGCGGGGCCGACCGAGATTGTGGTGACCAGTGAGGCGGGCGATGCTGCGGGAATTGCCGCGGACCTGGTTGCTCAGGCGGAGCATGATCCGGAGGCGCTGGCTGTGCTGATTACGAGCAACGCGGCGCTGGCTGAGGCTGTGAAGACCGATGTGAAGGCGCAGTCAAGGGAAAATTTGATTGCGAAACAGTCGCTGGCGGCGCAGGGATGCATATTTGTTACTGAATCCGTTACAGAGGCGCGGGAGCTGACGAATCGGCTGGCGCCGGAGCATTTGACCGTCGATACGGCGGCGGATTTGAAGTGGGTTAAGAACGCCGGGTCGGTGTTTGTTGGGAATTATTCTCCGCAGTCGATGGGAGACTACGTCTCCGGGCCAAACCATGTGTTGCCCACGGGACGTAACGGGCGGGTGCGTGGCGGGCTGAGCGTGATGGATTTTGTGAAGGTGATTACGGTGCAGGAGTACACGCGCAAAGGGCTGCGGGCTATGGGGCCTCACGCGATCGCGCTGGCTGAGGCTGAAGGTCTGAAGGGGCATGCCGAGAGCGTGCGCGTGAAGATGCGTTAGGGAAGTTGCAGGTTGTCAGTTAGGATCTGAGGCGGATATGGTGAACGTGGTTGAAGCCGAGAGTAAGAAGATTGAAGTGGCCATGATGCCGCAGGCGCGTAAGGCGGTGCTGGCGATGCCGGAGTATCATCCACCGCTGGCGGGGCGGGATGCGCTGCGGTTGGATTTCAACGAGAACACTCTGGCTGCCTCGCCGAAGGTGATTGAGCGGCTGAAACAGACGACCGCGGAGGGGTTGACCAAGTATCCCGAGCGCGAGGGCGTGGAGCAGATTGCGGCGGAGTACTTTGGCCTGCAGCAGGATCAAGTGCTGCTGACGAATGGCGTGGATGAGGCGATTCACCTGCTGTGCGCTGCGTTTCTGGAAGAGGAAGACGAGGCGCTGATCCAGACGCCAACGTTCTTCATGTACGAAGTGAGCGCGCGGCATGATGACGGGTCACGTGAAGAAGGTGCAGGCGGATGCATCGCTCGAGTTTCCCTTTGAGCGCTTTCTGGCGGCGATTACTGCGAAGACGAAGTTGATTATGGTGGCGTCGCCGAACAATCCTACGGGTGCGGTGGTGAGCCGCGAACATCTGCTGGCGATCTGCGCTGCTGCTCCGCAGGCGGTGGTGATGGTGGATGAGGCGTACTACCACTTCTTCGGCGAGACGGTGATGGGGGACGTGGGCAAGGTGCCGAACCTGGTGGTGGCGCGGACTTTCTCGAAAGCGTATGGATTAGCGAATCTGCGTATCGGGATGCTGGCGGGAAACGCGGAGTTGATGAAGCTCGTGCGCAAGGTGAGCTCGCCCTACAACGTGAATGGCGTGGCGCTGGATTGTCTGCCGGTAGCGTTGGCGGATGATGCGTATGTGCAGTGGTATGCGGAGCAGGTGCGCGTTGGGCCTGGGCAAGATGATGGATGGGCTGCGTGCGCTGGGCGTTGACTTCTTTCCGAGCCATGCGAACTTTGTGTTGATGAAAATTGGCCCAAAGCACAAGGAACTGGTGACGGCGATGCGCGCGAAGGGTGTTCTGCTGCGCGACCGCTCGACCGACCCGGGATGCGATGGGTATGTGCGCATCACTATTGGCGTAGAGGAGCATGTGGCGCGCGGGCTGGCGGCTTTGAAGGAGTCGCTCGCGGAGATAGGGTGGGTACCGGAGCAAGTCAGTGAGGCCGCGAGTCAGCCAGTCAGCAAAGACGATAGGGAGTGGGAGTGATGGGCGCGGAAGAGATAAGAACAGGGACGGTGAAGCGCGACACGACGGAGACGCAGATTGCGTTGACGCTGACGATTGATGGGACGGGCGTGTATTCGGTGTCGACTGGGATACGGTTCTTCGACCACATGCTGGAACTGTTTACTCGGCATGGCGGGTTCGATTTGACGCTGAAGTGCAAGGGCGATCTCGACGTCGACCAGCACCACACCGTAGAGGATGTGGGCATCGCGCTGGGGGAGGCGTTCGGGATTGCGCTGGGCGATAAGAGGGGCATTATGCGCGCCGGGTACTTTGTGATGCCGATGGATGAGACGTTGGCGGTTGCGGCTGTGGATCTGAGCGGGCGGACGGCTTATGCGGTGGATGATCTCGTCGACGTGCCGGTTGTGGGGGATTTGCAAACCGAACTCGTGACGGATTTCTTTGAGGGGTTCGCGCGGGGCGCGAAGTGCAACGTGCATGTGAAGGTGATGTACGGGCGCAGCAATCATCACAAGATTGAGGCGATCTTCAAAGCGTTCGCGCGGGCTATGCGCGGGGCTTGCAGTCGGGATGAGCGGATGCGGGAGATGCTGCCGAGCACGAAGGGGCTGCTGTGAAGCAGTTGTTGGTTGTTAGTCGCAGGTTGTTAGTTGAAGGCGATTGCGGATGATCACGGTCATTGATTACAAGGCGGGGAATTTGACCAGCGTGGTGAAAGCCCTGCGTTTTCTCGATGCGCGCGATGTGGTGGTGACGCAGTCGCCGGAGGATGTGCTGCGGGCGGAGAAGATTGTGCTGCCGGGGGTGGGGCATTTTCAGTCGACGCAGTTGCTGAAGGATCTGGGGCTGACGGACGCGGTGCGCGAGGCGGTTGCAAAGGGCACGCCGTTTCTGGGGATTTGCGTGGGGCTGCAGTGGCTGTATGAGGGATCGACCGAGGCTCCGGAGACAGATGGGCTATGTGCGTTTGCTTCGCAGTGCGAAAGATTCCCGGCAATGTATGACGGTGCCGAACTGAAGTCGCCGCATGTGGGATGGAATTCGCTGGAAGAGATTCGTCCCGACTCACGCCTGCTCGCGGGTGTGGAGGATGGCGCGTTTGTGTACTTCACGCACTCGTGGCGGGCTCCGGTTTCGGCGGACACAGCAGCGGTTACAAATTATGGTGGGGCGTTTTCTTCAGCGGTCGAACGCGGCAATGTGATGGGCGTGCAGTTCCATCCGGAGAAGTCGGCTGAGGTGGGATTGCGGGTGTTGCGGAATTTTGTGGAGTTGTAACGATGCTGACGAAGCGGATTATTGCGTGTTGGATGTGCGCGGCGGACGTGTTGTTAAGGGTGTCCAGTTTGTGGACATCGTCGATGCGGGCGATCCGGCGGAGCTGGCGCACCGGCATGCAGCGGCGGGGGCGGACGAAATTGTGCTGCTCGACATTACGGCGACGCACGAGGGGCGCGGCACGCTTCTGGACACGGTGCGTCGCGCGGCGGCAAAGCTGTTCGTGCCGTTTACGGTGGGGGGCGGTATCAGCTCCGCGGAAGATGCCGAAGCGGTTTTTACGGCGGGCGCCGATAAGGTGTCGATCAACTCGGCGGCCATCGCTCGGCCCGAACTCATCGGCGAGATCGGCGCGAGCTTTGGCGCGCAGGCCGTGATCGTGGCCATCGATGCGCGGCGTGGAGCGAAGGGTGTGGAGGACGCGGAGGTCTACGTCAGCGGCGGACGCAAGCCGACCGGGCTGCGCGTAGTGGAATGGGCGCGCGAGGCAGAGGCGCGCGGTGCGGGCGAGATTCTGCTGACCAGCATGGACACGGACGGCATGCGCACAGGCTTCGACTGCGAGTTGACGGCGGCGGTAAGCGAAGCCGTGCAGATTCCCGTGATTGCGAGCGGAGGCGCGGGGAGTGCCGAACATTTCGCAGAGGTGTTTGGGCGGGGCAAGGCGGATGCGGCGCTGGCAGCTAGCATCTTTCACTTTGGCGTGACCGATTCGCGCGAGTTGAAGGGACAGTTACAGAGGGCTGGTGTCAGCGTCAGGCTGCCTTGCTGAGGGCGAGGAGATTTACACTCGTTTCATCGATTCGTGCGATAGTTGTTTTACACATTGGTTCGCAGTTTCAGGAATCCGAAACTCCCTTGCAGCGCTTCTCTATACTTGAGCTAATCCCAGAGATTGATGTTTTCAACGCTCAGCACAAGGAAGAGTGCCATGAACGATATTCTGCAGTTGCGCGTTCATCTCGACGATTTTGATCAATTGCGCCGGTGCCAGATCATGCCGCCGAGCGACTGTCATGCTGCTTTTACCGTGAAGGGGCGCATGACGTGGCCAATTGCAAGCTGGGGAGAAGCTCCGGCCGAGGAGCGGATCAACGTGCGCGGATGGTTCCCGCTGCTGGACCAGATGGCCGACGAGTTCCTGATCTGGCGGCCAAAGGGCGGGTGTTTCTTCGTGCATCGGGACAAGGTAACGTACCGGGTCGCAGAGAACGACCCGCGCAGCGTGATGTTCCTGCAGCTTGAGTTGAGCCGGCTGATGGCTGTGGCCTAGGGCGAATAGCTGGAACGTATTCGCTTGGGTGATGGCGGCTGATTCGGGCTGCGTTGCTGAGACAATAGAAGCATGTTGATTCCTTCCATTGATCTGATGGGCGGGCGGATTGTGCAGCTCGTTCAGGGCGAAAAACTGAAGCTCGCGTTCGACGACTTTGAGTATTGGATTGAGCGGTTCTCGAAGTATCCTCTGGTTCAGTTAATTGATCTGGATGCGGCGATGCGGCAGGGTGAGAATCGCGCGCTGATTGAGATGATCTGCGGGCGGCTTCCGTGCCAGGTGGGCGGCGGACTGAAGACCGCGGAGGATGGTCGCGCGTTGTTGGACGTGGGAGCGAAGCGAACGATCTACGGATCGTCGCTGTTCGGCGTTGCCGAGGCCGGCGAGAAGCGGCGGCATAAGGTGATCAAGCTCGAATTTGCTGAGGAGTTAAGGCGGACGCTGGGTGAAGATGCGTTGTGTTTCTCTGTCGATACGAAGGGCGGCCGCGTCGCCGTGAAGGGCTGGAAAGATTCTGTCGACCTGACGCCGGAGGAAGCGGTGACGTGGCTGGAGGATTCGTGCGCGGCATTCCTCTACACGCATGTGGATACGGAAGGAACGATGCAGGGTTTCCCAATTGATGTTGCGGCTGTGCTGCGTGCGTGCACGGCGAAGCAGTTGATTGTGGCGGGCGGCATCAAGGAACGCGCGGAGGTAGATGCGCTGGATGCGATGGGCGTGGATGCGGTTGCGGGCATGGCAGTGTATTCAGGCGCGATGGAAGCTTGAAGCAACCAGATTTCGCGGGGACGCGGCGATGGCTCAGACGCTATGATTGCGGGATCATGAATCGACTCGGAATCAGGCTGGCGTTTTTCTTGCTGTATATTCCTGCGGTGCTTGCGACGGCTTCACTTGCCGACGCACAGACGAATTGGGTGGGAACCTGGGCGTCATCGCAGCAAATCCCCGAGCCGGCGAACGCGCTGCCGACAAGTGATCTGGCTGACGCTACGCTGCGGCAGATCGTGCATCTGTCGGTCGGCGGCCCAATGCTGCGCGTGCATATTTCAAACGCGTTTGGAACGGAACCGCTGCATGTGACGTCGGTGCATGTAGCACGCCCGGTGTCGCGAAGCGCGGCGAAGATTGATCCGGCCAGCGACAAGCCGATTACGTTTTCAGGAGTGGCAGACGTAATTATTCCGGCTGGCGCTGAGTACGTCTCCGATGCGATTGATTATCCGGCGGCAGCGCTGTCCGATCTGACGATCACGATGCATCTTGACAAGCCTCCAGCGCAGCAGACCGGCCATCCGGGTTCGCGTGCGACGTCGTATTTGGCGCATGGCGATCTGGTTGCCGCGGCTGATTTGCCAGATGCGAAGAAGGTGGACCATTGGTACTTTCTGGCTGGCATCGACGTGATGGCGTCGCGAACTGCGGCGTCGGTGGTGGCGCTGGGCGACTCGATTACGGATGGCCACGGATCGACGACCAACGGCAACGATCGCTGGACGGATGTGCTGGCCGAGCGATTACAGGCCTCGCAGGCGACAAAATCTGTGGGCGTTCTGAATGAAGGGATCGGCGGAAACCATCTGCTGATCGATGGACTGGGGCCGAATGCGCTGGCGCGTTTCGACCGCGATGTGCTGGCGCAGGCTGGAGTGCACGTTCTCATCGTGCTTGAAGGGGTGAATGATCTGGGCGGACTCGCTCGCACTGGCGATGTCTCTGAGAGCGAACATCGCGCTCTGGTGGCACGCATTCTCTCGGCCTATGAACAGATCATTCTGCGCGCACACGCGCACGGCATTCGCGTGGTTGGCGCGACGATTCTGCCTTACACTGGCTCCGATTACTACCATCCCCCGCCGAGCAGCGAGGCTGACCGGACTGCGGTGAACCAATGGATCCGCACACCGGGGCACTTTGATGCGGTGATCGATTTCGACAAGACGATGCGCGATCCGAATCATCCGGACCGTTTGTTGCCCGCGTACGATTGCGGCGATCACCTGCATCCATCGCCGCAGGGATACCACGTCATGGGCGAATCAATTCCGTTGTCGCTGTTTCAGTGATGCGGGTATTGGCAGGACGAGTAATCTTGAGGTGGGGGAATCGGGCGATGGAGTATGTGAATCTGGGCAAGACGGGCGTGAAGGTTTCGCGGATTTGCCTGGGGTGCATGTCGTATGGCGTACCGCCGGCGGGACCGCCGCTGCGGCCCGGCAGCAATGCGTGGAGCCTGAATGAGGAGCAGAGCGCGCCGTTCTTCCGGCAGGCGCTGGACGCGGGCATCAACTTCTTCGACACCGCGAATGTCTACGCCAATGGCGACAGCGAGCGCGTGCTCGGCCGCTGGCTGAAGGCGAACGCGAAGCGCGAAGACACCGTCATCGCGACCAAGCTGAACGCCGTGATGCGCGACGGGCCGAACGGCGGCGGACTTTCGCGCAAGGAAATTTTCTTCGAGTTGGACGAGAGCCTGAAGCGTCTCGGCACGGATTACGTCGACCTCTACCAGATTCATCGCTGGGACAAGACCACTCCGATCGAGGAGACGCTGGAGGCGCTGAACGATGTTGTTCGCGCGGGCAAGGTGCGATACATCGGCGCGTCCTCAATGTGGGCGTGGCAGTTTTCGAAGGCGCTTTACACCTCGCAGAAACATGGATGGGCGAAGTTCGTCACCATGCAGCCGCACTACAACCTGCTCTACCGCGAGGAGGAGCGCGAGATGCTGCCGCTGTGCCTCGACCAGGGCGTAGGCGTGATTCCGTGGAGTCCGCTGGCGCGCGGCAAGCTGGCCCGGCCGTGGGAGGCGGAGACAACGAAGCGCTCAGAGTCGGATGGCTACGCGAAGAATCTTTACGCCAAGACGGCGGAGGCGGACAAGCGCGTGGTGGATCGCGTGGCTGAAGTGGCCGCCGCGCGCGGAGTTCCGATGGCTCAGGTGTCCCTCGCATGGCTGCTCAGCAAGCCGGCCATCACGTCGCCGATTGTCGGCGCAACCAAGCTGCATCATCTGGAAGACTCCGTCGCCGCGGTCGGACTGAAGCTGGCGGCGGAAGAGATCAAGTCACTGGAAGAGCCGTACGTGCCGCACGCAGTGTTGGGTCTCAGCTGAGGTGTAGTGGGCTTTGCATGGTGCAAACAAAGTTCCGTGCCGACCAACGGGAGGACCACGCGAAGCTCACCACAAGTCACCAAGTGACCGCTCCACGCGCAGTGGGCCCGTCCGGCAGGACAGCTCCTAATTGCTGGCCTGGTCGGAAGAGATAGCGTAGTAGCCCTTGCGTGTCTGAACCTTCAGGTTCTTGCCGCAGCTCAAGTCGATCTTGCGGAAGGTTCCGTCGGCCTTGGCGTTGGTCGGCGTGTAGCTGGCTAGGTATTGGGTGCGGAGTTCGTCCTGAATCTGGTTGAAGGCGTCCTGTAGCTTCTTACCATCGTGGCCAACGTTGATGACGCGGCCCCCGGTGTCGCGCGCAAGCTGCTCCATGTCGCGCGCGCCGGAGTCGGCAAGGTTGATGCCGAAGCCTCCGCCGCTATAAAACTGGCGGTCGGCAATCAGGATGACGTAGATGATGGCGTTGGCTTTCTGCGCGGCCTCGGTCGCCGACTTCAGAGTCTCCTGCGAGCCCTGGTCGCCGCCGTCGGTCAGCATCACGATGATCTTGCGGCCGGCTTCCATGCGCAGCTTGTCGTTGGCAGCGAGGAACACGGCGTCGTAGAGGAGAGTCCCGCGCGGATCGCCGTTGCCGGTTACGGAGCCCGTGCCTGCGCCGGTGTTGATCTGCGCCTTGTTCATGGCGCGGCTTATCTCGCTGGCGCGGTTGGTATAGTCGGCCAGCAGGTCAACGTTGATATCAAAGGAGATGAGGAACGCCTCATCCTTGGGGGTCAGGACATCGCGCAGGAACGTCGCCCCCGAATCCTTCTCCAGCGGAAGAACGTTCATCTGGCTGCCGGAGGTGTCCAGCAGAATGCCGATGGTCAGCGGAAGGTTCTTCTCCTGGGTAAAGTTTTTGATGGTCTGCGGGGCCTTATCCTCCAGCAGGCTGCAGTCGCTCTTGGCCAGGTTGGTGATAAAGCCGTCCTTGTCGCGCGCGGAGAAATACAGGTTCACCAGGTTGACGTTGACGTTCAGGGTGGGAGCGTCGGTGTCGTCCTGCGGCACTGGCGGAGCATCGCTGGCAGGCGGCGGACCGCTGGGCGAGGGCGCTTCCTGCGCGTACAGAAGCGGGGCCGGAAGCACCAGCGGAAGCAGGGCCAGGGAGAACAGGGTCGAGGCTAAGAGACGGGAGCGCATGCGCATAGCGTATTAGACGACAAATAGACGGCTTGGAAGCACTCAGGGTGAGCGAATTCCGGCTCGGAAGCGTCGGCGGCTAGATCTGGGAGCGGGATACCGCAACGCTGCTTCATCTTACCGCGTCTAACCGGGAATAAGGCAAGCAGCAAAGATGACGGGTTCAGCGTGGCGCTGGTAGTCTGATAGCTGGGTTTGTTCGGGGGTTGCGAGTTGAGAGTACACGTATTGGCAGGATCGCTGGCATTGGCAATGATTGCTGTGCAGGCACAGCCCCAGGCTGGGCAGGAAACCGCGCAGCAGGCGATCCCTGATGCCCCAAGGCCGCAAACCACGCTGCCTGACGCGAACTCCATCACGCCCGGAGAAGGAACAACTTCCACCTCAAGCGGCGACGGTCAGCCCGTCGACAGCACGCCTGCGCCCGTGGCCGCTCCCGCTCCCGCGCCCGTCAACCAGACTCCAACCTACGAAGCGCCTGTGGGGACAGGCGAAGACGCGATCCAGAAACTGGTAGTCAATGTCGATGCGGTCGACGTCGCCTTCACCGTCAAGGATTCTAAGGGCCACCTTGTACCGGGACTTACGGCGCGCGAGGTTCAGGTATACGAGAACGGCGTGTTGCAGCACATTCAGCTCTTTACGAATGAGGCGTTGCCCATGTCGGTGGCGCTGGTCATCGACCAGAGCATGACCCAGGACGAGATGCTCCGCGTGAACAGCGCTATGGGCTCGCTGCAGGATGCGTTCGCTCCCAGCGACGAGGTTGCGGTCTTCACGTACAACAAAAGCCCGAAGCAGGTGACCGACTTTACCGGCGCGCAGAGCGCTCGGCTGACCCAGGCGATCGAACGGTCGAAGGGCGAAGGCCGCGAACCCGCAATGGCCGGCAGTTACGGCCCGCTGGGCCAGACCAACGTGATCAACAACTACAACGTCGACCCAAATACGGCCGCGGTCCGGAACCATACCAGCATGACGCTGGAGCAGCCGATTGAGCCGCATCCTTTGAACGATGCTATCCTGGCTGCCGCCTCGTCGCTCAGCAACCGCCCCATTGGCCGCCGTCGCGTCATCTACGTCATCTCCGACGGCAAGGACTACGGCAGCAAGGCCAAGACCTCCGAAGTCATCAAGTACCTCAACACCAACCGGATTGAAGTGGACGGCACGCTGGTTGGGGATTCGGCTGTCTGGGGCCTTGGCATGATCGACCGGGTACACCTGCCGCTGATGATCCGCGACAACGTGCTGGTGGCGTACAAGAACGCGACCGGCGGAAACCTGGACTCAGACTTCCGCACAGCCGCCATCGAGAAGAGCTTCAGCAAGGTCGCCATGGAAGCCCGCACCCGCTACACCGTTGGCTACACCACGCACGAGCCTTTTCTGGATGGCAAGTACCGCAGGGTCGAAATCAAGGTCATGCACCCCGACCTGACGGTCATCGCGCCTCCGGGCTACTGGCCCTGGGCGCGCGAGTTGAGGCCGACAGCGCCGTCGGCAACGCCCGTTTCCACACCCTGATCCGCGAACGATGAATGATCTCGATGCATAGTCTGCTGCGCGGCAATGCGCTGCTTGCGCTCTCCGCCGCGCTGCTGTGGGGCGGCGGCGACTTCTCCGGCGGCATGGGCGTCAAGTCCGCAGGCGGCAGCGTGCGCGCTGCGTTGCGCGTGGTTCTGCTCAGCCATATCACCAGCTTCGGCGTGCTGCTGGCGATTGCGCGGTTACGCGGCGATGCCTTCCCGCACGGCGCGTTTCTGGCCTGGGGAATCGCGGCCGGCATTGCGGGCGGACTCTCGCTGACCTGCTTCTACATCGCTCTGTCGCGGGGTGCGATGGGTGCCTCCGCTGCAGTCAGCGGCCTGCTCGCGGCGGCAATTCCCGCGGCTCTGACCATGTGGCAGGAAGGCTCTCCCGGCGCACGGCCGCTGATCGGCTTTGCCGTCGCGGCTCTGGCCATCTGGCTGATCGCGGCTGGTCCGGCCAGCGATTCAGGCAGGGCTGGACGCGAAACCGCGGTGCTGGCGATGCTCGCCGGCGTGGGCTTCGGTTTCTACTTTATTGCGTTGAAGATGGCTGGCCCGGCGGGCATCATCTGGCCGATGGCGACGGCAAGGATCGGCAGCCTGTGTACTTGCTCCCTGCTGGCGCTCGGCCTGCGAATCTGGCCGCGCGATGCGGACGAAGAGCCGGTCAGGCTCAATCGCAGAGCCGCCGGCTGGGCGCTGGGAACCGCGCTCCTCGATACTTCCGGCAATCTGCTGTTTATCGCCGCCACCCGCGCCGGCAGGCTGGACGTTGCGTCGGTTCTTGCATCGCTCTACCCGGCCTCGACGATTCTGCTTGCGGCACTCGCCCTGGGCGAGCGGCCCACGCGCCGACAGGCACTGGGAATGACCACGGCGGTTGTAGCCGTCATCCTGATTGCGATGTAACTGTGCAGAGGCGAAGCGGGGAAGCGGAGCAGGCCGGAAGGGTTCACGGCCGCCCGGAAATGATTCGAGTCACTTGATGACGACTTCGCCCTGTGCAGCGGCTTTCTGTTCGGCAGCGAGACGAGCCTCGGCGGCAACCTTGGCTTCGGCGGCCATCTTGGCTTCCTGGTAGGCCTTGGCTTCCATATCGGCGCGGACCTTCGCCTCTTCTTCCTTCTTGCGGATCTCCAGGGCTTCGTCGTCGCTCAGGCCCTTCATCCCCTCTTTGAAGCCGCGCAGCCCTTCGCCCAGTCCTTTGCCCAGTTCCGGCAGCTTTTTGCCGCCGAACAGCAGGACCGCGAGGATGCCAAGGAAGATGAGATGCGGTGCTGTAAATAGATCGCCCATAATGAATGTCTCCTTGCAGAATGGGCGCGCGGACCGGCACCCTGCTGCACCAATTATTGTCGCACAGGTTGGGCGCAGTTGAGACGTGATGCTAGTCACGTTGCCCATGGTCGCCTGTAGGTCTTACGTGGTTCAGGGCGTTGCGGATTGCCAGGGCTTTATAGCGGCTACACTGGTGCGGTGCCAATCGATACCGCCCCGCAGCCGCTACCCGTCACCGCGCCAAAACTCAGTCCCGGCCAGCGGATCGCCCTCGCGCTGGTGCCACCACTGGCCGCGCTCATCATCCGGCTGCTGGGCATGACGCTGCGCTACGAGGATCGCGCCGAGCCGGGCGTCACGCCTGGCTACCAGATTCCAGGGCCGACGGTATTTGCCTTCTGGCACCGCAGTCTTCTGGCCTGCGCCCATCGCTTCAAGAACCTGGACATCGCCATCCTCATCAGCGGCAGCTTCGACGGCCAGCTCATCGCCCGTACCGTGGAACTGCTGGGATTCAAGGCAATCCAGGGCTCCAGCACCCGTGGCGGAGCCGCCGGCCTGCGCAACATGCAATTGGCTTACGCCGCCGGACACCGCTGCGCCTTCACCGCCGACGGGCCCCGAGGCCCGGTCTTCAAAGCCAAGCCGGGAGCGGCGCAACTCGCCAACTCAGTCGGCGGCGAGCGACTCGGATTGAGCGGGCCGTCAGGAACCTGGGTCGGATGCTTCTACGCCCTGCCAGATCGCGCGTGGGAGTTGAAATCCTGGGACCGGTTCCTGATTCCCAAGCCGTTCTCCCGCGTCGTGCTCACCTGGCCAAAGCACATTCCGGCGGGCGAGGTAACCACCGAGACAGTTCAAGCCGGCCTCGACCGCGCCGTAGAGATGGCAAAAAACGCCTGAAGCAGTCCATCCGGCCCAGCCATCTCCTCACCTGATGCAAAATGAAGCAATGCAAACCAACCCCACTCCCGGTGTAGCTCTCTCGCTCGAAGGCCGCACCGCCCTCGTCACCGGAGGCTCCCGCGGAATCGGTGCAGCCACCGTCCGCCTGTTCCGCCAGGCCGGAGCCCGCGTAGCCTTCAGCTACATCTCCGCCCAGACCCAGGCCGAAGCCTTGGCCGAAGAACTGCGGAGGCCCGACAGTCTGTCTCCCCATCCGCCAGCCGTTAGCCACCCCAGAAGACGGCGAATCCCTGGTAGCCGCCACTCTCGCAGCCTTCGGAGATTTAGACATCCTCGTCGCCAACCACGGCATCTGGCCGCCCGTCGAAGCCTCCGTCGCTTCCATGTCCGCCGCGCAGTGGCGCCGCACCATCGCCACTAACGTCGACTAGCGTCTTCGGCCTCTGCCACGCCGCCGCCGCCCACATGCTCACCCGCCCTCGCGGCCCTGCCGGCACGAAATCCGCAGGCTGCGTCCCGCTCCAACCCGCCCGCGGACACATCGTCCTCATCGCCTCCGCTGCCGGACAGCGCGGAGAGGCCGGCCACGCCGACTACGCCACCAGCAAAGGCGCCATCATCGCCCTCACCAAATCCCTCTCCTCCGAACTCGCGCCCCACGGCATCTACGCCAACTGCGTCGCCCCCGGCTGGACCCACACCGAGATGACCGGCTCCGTCTTCGACCGCCCCGAGGACGCTGCCCGCACCAACCCCACCATCCCCGTCGGCCGCCCCGGCCACGTCACCGAGATCGCCGGCCCCATCCTCTTCCTCTGCACGCCCTACGCCGGCTTCATCTCCGGCGAAATCCTCAACGTCAACGGAGGAGCCGTCCTCACCGGCTAAGCCCTACTGCAGTTCATACACCTCCAGCCGAACCCCGTTGCGCAACATCAGCAGGTAGTCTTTGCCGCCCGCCTTTGCAACGCGCATGTCGACCTTTTCCCCAAACGGCAGCTTGATCGACATCACTTCCTGCCCGTCCGCCACGCGGTAAACCATACTTCGCCGCCACACCTCTTTCGGCCACACGACCACGCTCTTGTTCCCCACGCATGCGTAAGCTGCCCACCGATCGCTCGCGCCCGCATCCTCGAACGTGCATCCCCTTATCCGGTCCACGTGTTTGCTCGCCGCCAAATTCGGATACCCATCCAGCGTCCCCCACATCTTAGTAATCGAATCCGTCCCCGCCGCCTTCAACTCCGCGGCGCAATCCACGTCCGCCTTCGCAATCGCTTCCTTCTCGCCCGGTTGCGGCCCCGTCAACATCTGCCGGTGTGTCGAGACGTAGCTGCATCCCTCAGCCATCTTCAGTTCCGGAACGCTTAATACCTCCGCCCGGTGCTCGGCCGTGTCCACGCGATCCGGCCCCGCTCCCGTGTGCGAATAGTCCTTCAGGCCATACACGATCAACTGCCCCTGCGGGTTGAAACGCCAGATGCCGGTCGCAATCACTGGATCACTGAGTGTCTGCTCGCTCACTACCCGAAAGCTCTCCGTGTCCACTACCCGCACTATCGCCTTGGGAACCATCCTCGCAGCCGGCCAGTATTCAGACCAGCTCTGGCACTGGAAGCACAGCCGCACGATCAGCACCTTGCCCGTCGTGTCCAGGGTCAGGTTCACATCCTCCGGCCATGTCTTCTCTCCCGGCAACCGTCCGTCGATCGCGATCGTCTCCTCATGCACCGCGCCCGTTGCCCACCCGGTCACCCGCTTCAGCGCCCACTGCCCATCCTTCACCGGCAGCAGCGCAATCAACGCCCCGCCCGGCGTCGTCACTAACGCCGAACCGCCCTCAGCGTTTTCCCGCCCGGTCAGCGTGTAACGAAACACTGGCGGCGGTCCCATCTCCGCCGGCGCCGGTCCGTCATCCCGCATTACCCCCTGCGCCAACGCCGCCCCCGGAGCCATCGCGGCTCCCATGCATGCCGTCAGACCCGCTGCCGCAAACCACGCCCGCCCCCGCCTAAATCTCATGCCGGAATACTAGCAGGCCCAAACCGCCGTTTCCGTTAACCAAACCCCAACCCGTCCGTTGTACAGGCATCAGGCAATCTTCGCCGCCTCATGCAAAGGACGAACCCAATGCGCGCACTCCGCCTCACCTCCGGGATCATCGCCACACTTCTCCTCTCGACACTCATCGTTCCCACGGCCGTCGCCCAGCCCAAGCCCGCAATGCCGGCGCCCATCGCCGCCCCTGCCACGCCCCCATCCGACGAGGAAGTCATCTCCATCCGCGAACAGGTCATGGCCCTCCTGCGCATGAGCCCCACCCTCTCGCAGGTCATCGAGACCGACCCCACCATCCTCTCCGACCAGGACTACGTCAGCCGCACCAATCCTCAGCTGGCCCAATACCTCACCCAGCATCCTGAAGTCGTGCGCAACCCCGGCTTCTATCTCTTCTCCGACATCCCCGGCCAGCGCGGCCGCCGCGTCGACAGCCTCCACCGCCGCAACGGCAACAACTATAACCAGCCCCCCACCGACGCCGAAGTCCGCCGCGAGTTCCGTCAGCAACATGATGCCATTGCTCGCCTTCGTCGGCTTCCTGACCGCGCTCGTCTGGCTCATCCGCATCTTCCTTGAAAACCGCCGCTGGAGCCGCGTCTTCCACCTGCAAAGCGATGTCCATGCCAAGCTCATCGACCGCTTCGCCAACAACCAGGAACTCCTCCACTACATGGAAACCGAACCCGGCAAACGTTTCCTCGAAGCCGCACCCATCCCTGTCGCCGTCGATCGCAACCAACCCCTGCCCGGCGGTATCGCCCGCGTCCTCGGCCCGCTGCAGTTTGGCATCGTTCTCTCGCTCCTCGGCATTGGTCTGCTTATCCTCCAGCACAACCTGCCCGACATCGCCGACGGCCTCCTTGTCTTTGGCATGATCGCCCTCATGCCCGGCCTCGGGTTTATCATCTCTGCATTGATCGCGTGGCGCATCACCACGCACCTGGGCCTCATGCCCCAACCGCCCGCCGAGCTTTCCGAACGGCAGTGAAACAGCCGCCGGACCGCCCGAGCGAGAAGGACTCCACGATGAACTGGCAGGACGCCATTCCGAGTGTCGCCACCGCCCCGGCGGTTCCAGCAGTGGAGCCGGCCATGGACAGCGACCAATTCGCGGCGTTCTATCAGCGTTCCTCCCGGCCGCTCTGGGCCTACCTCGCCCGAGCCTCCGGCAATCCCGCCTTAGCCGACGACCTCATGCAGGAGAGCTACGTCCGCTTCCTCTCCGCCGGTTACGCCGTCGACGGCGAAGTCGCCGCCCGCATGATCCTCTTCCGCATCGCCAGCAACCTACTCCGCGACCACTGGCGCCGTCCCCACACCACCCCCATCGACGACCTGCCGCCGTCCCACCCAGCCGCGAACTCCCCGGCCCCCGATACCTCCGCCCAGACCGACGCACGCCTCACCCTCTCGCCCGCGCTGGCCCAGCTTCGCCCGCGCGATCGCCAACTTCTCTGGCTCGCCCACGCCGAAAACTACACGCACCGCGAGATCGCCCAGATCACCGGCCTCGCCTCCCCCAGCATCCGGCTGCTCCTCTTCCGAGCCCGCCGCCAGATGGCGCAAATCCTCCAGAAGGAGGGCGCAAAACTCCCATGATCTCCACCTGCTCGCATCTCGAAGAAATTCGCCAGTCCCTCGCCGCCGGCCACTGGCCGAGCGCCGCCGCGCCGGAACTTCGCGCCCACGCGGAAACCTGCACCCGCTGCGCCCAGGAGATCCTCCTCACCACGCACTTCCAGCAAGCCCGAGTGGACACGATCGCCGCCGCCCAACCCACCACCCCAAGCCTCATCTGGTGGCGAGCACAACTCCGCCGCCGCAACGCAGCCCTCACCCGCGCCGGCCGCCCCATCGCCGCCGCCCAGATCTTCGCGCTCGCCGTCGCGCTGCTGGCAATCGCGGCCCTCATCGCTACCCACTGGCAAACCTTGCTCGACCGCGCACCCACAGCACAAACAGCCGCCGCATCCCTCACCGACATCAGCACGACGTGGGGCCTCACCCCAATCATCCTCGCCATCACCCTCATCACCACCCTGGGCGGCGTAGTCCTCTACCTCTCCACCGACCGCCACTGACCCGCAACACTCTTATCATCCCCGAAGGGAATCCGCTTTTTCCAACACCAACAACCAACAACCAACAACTCTCCTCACTCCGTCGTGTAATAAACCGCCATAGTCCCCACATTCGCCGCTTGCCCTGCATCCGCGCTTTCGTCCTTTCATAGCCAATCCCTGGTTCTCCCATGCTCGGATCAAGCGGGTCGCGCTGAGGGTGTGCGCGATGTCACGAAAGACTTGAACGCGGTCGTCAGACGCCGACGCACAGGCAGATCTACCGAGTGACCGATCCACCAACTGATGACTACAAGGAAAACCATGTAAGCCGGAAGAATGTAGGGCCAAACACTTTGGTGGTGCTTCAACCAGCGGAGTGAACCGAGGTCGATATTGGGAAGCATAAGCGGAAGGTGGAGTATGTAGAGCGGATAAGACATGTCGCCAAGAAATGCACAGAGGCCGGTAATTTTTGCGGGAACATTGCAGTTCGCTCCAAGATAAACCAGTGCGGGAAAGACCACGGCAACAACCAACAGCTGGAATAGGCCTGCGCTGCTCCAGCGGCCGGAGACCATCAGCGCAGCCAGAAGCAAACCGGCTGCAACGACCGAGCCGAGCAAAGATAGAGTTCCACCCAAGCGGCTCGAGCGGCTGTTGAATATCCTGAACAGCAGTATTCCGGCGCTAAATGAAAAGCCTACACGCGCGAAGCCTAAGCTCATGCCCTGCCGCGCGGTTCCGAAATCCAATGTTGAGTAGCGAAACGCGATTAGTGTCAAGACACCCAGAGATGTCAGGCAAAGAAGGGAAACTCCGACACGGGCAATCCGCCACAAGAAAAGACAGCCGTAAGCAACATTAGCTACAAGTTCTAAAAATAACGACCAGGCGGGGGAATTAAGCGGAAAAAGCTGAGTGCCTGCCGCTGGGATGAGGACGTTCGGGATTAATAGAATGGACATTCCAACCAACGTGGCTAGAGCCGACCATGAATGGAGTTGCTGAATCAAGTGCGAACCATTTAGAGCTCGAACAAACGAAATGATTATCGATAGCGCATACAGGGGATAGAGCCGGATGAGACGGACCACAACGAAATCGCGAAGAGTCAGAGATTTCTTGAGACGCTCCTCGTAGGAGAATGCGATGACGAATCCGCTGAGACAGAAGAAAAAATCCACTGCGAGAAAGCTGTTGGGAAAGTTCAGGAAGTATTTCAGCTGCGACGGGGCATGGAACGTCACCACCAGGATTGCGGCTAACCCACGCAGGGCGTCCAACAAATGGAAACGGTGCCTCTCCATCGAGGTCGGCTGCGCCACAACATCTGCATCTGCAATGCCGACGCTTTGCAACAAACAACCTCCATGTGATCCTCATTGGAAGATGCGAAATCGGGCGGCCGGATGGACTGCCGAATCTCCTGCAACTCTGAATTCCTAGTCTAGCCCAATGAGTCGGATGACCCGATCATCGCTTCATCTGCAGAGTTCAGCAACTCGTTGGGCGCGTTTGCTCCTCGGTATTCCAGGTCTCTCGTCGACAACGCGGGCTAACTCCAGGGTCATCAATAAAACATTTCCTTTAGCTTCCCAATCAGACGGGGAACGTAGAAAGCATCTGCTCCGGCTGGAGATATGTGGAGCCCGTCCAAGAGATAAATTCCCCAGTTATATTGGTCCAGCGTGCTGTTGTGCAGGATATCGTTCACGGTGATGCCGTACTGGCCGCAAACCGTTTTGATTGCGGTCACAATAGCCTCGTTGGTCGCATAAGGCCCGCCAAAATTGATAGCGGTGCTGTACTGGTAAGGAGTGATCCACAGAATCTGGGCGCCGGGCATCGCCGCGGCGACCGTGTCCACAGCGTTCAGAATGTTGCCGTATAGAGTGGAAGCTGTTTTGGCGTCTCCGGGCGAACCCAACGGCGTATTCGCGTCGTTTGTGCCAAGGGCGATAATGATTACATCCGGCGCTGCTGCCGCTAAGTCTTCAACGAGCGTATTCCCGGTGGAGGTGCCGAGATACCCTGTGGCGTTGGAAGGCGGCGTGAACGTACCTCCAGGACCTTGATAGTCCGCAAAGATGCCCGCTACTTTACGGCCGCCCTGCGCGTTTTGATAAACCTCGACCATGCCCGTTCTGGCAATCAACTGGTTCTGCCAATAGTTCCCTAAGTTTTGCCCGATAGAGTCCGCAAAAAGTGCAAACTTCTTTCCGTAGAGTGAGCTGATTGCTGGCGCGCCCGCTCCTGCGAGCACGCTCCACTGACCAGGAGATGAGCCGGGGTCGTGCCCCAGATTTGCGGAAACTACCGACACGTATGCCGACCCAGCCTCCGACACAGCATCCCCAATTGAGTAGGTTGCAGTCGAGGTGTACGGGCCGAGATACATCACCGGAGGCCCGCTCGGGCCGAGGGCTCCGGTTGGCCCGGTCGCACCCACCGGCCCTTGCGGCCCCGCTGGCCCCTGCGGACCAGTCGCCCCAGCCATTCCGGCCGCCCCGGCCGCGCCAGTCGCACCCTCAGGTCCCGGAGATCCCGCTGGCCCGGTCGTGCCCGTTGCACCTACAAGTCCCGGAGGTCCCGCCGGCCCCGCTGGACCTTGGGTCGCACTCGAGGGGCTCACCGCGGCCCACATCGAAGAGCTCGATGCTGGGGGATTGTTTAGACTCTCCGCCTTCAGTGAGATGAAGAATTGGCCGCCCTCCGATACCATGTCGTTCAGGTTGTATGTAGTCGCCGGAGAATAGTCGCCGACATAGGCAACGTAGGTTCTGGACTGCGCAAAAGCATCACCCGAAAACACCAACGTCGCCGCCGAAATCAGAAATATCGCAAAATGCCGCTTCATAGTACGCTCCTGTCCCCAGCCCGCAATCGGGCGGGCACGCCCGGCTCAATCCTCAGTTCTCCGTGTAATAAACCGCCATAGTCCCCGCATTCGCCGCCGGCCCCGCGTCTGCATTCGCGTTCTGCCACTTCATCCCGATGCTGCTGCTAAACACCATCGGCGATTGCTCAAAATACCGGTACCCAGTCCAGTAAGTCGTGTTATCCGGAGCACTCGACTGGTACCACCGCGCAATCCCATACTCATCCGCCCGCCCGCGCCACTGATCCCCATAGAACTGGTTCCCGAAGAAGTCCTCCGTGCCCCCGTACCAGAAGACCGTCCCATCCACGGTGATCTGCGGATTCTGTTCCAGCCACTGCGGCTCCACCTTCCCCGGCGCGGACGACACAAAATAAATACTCTCCAACTCCCCCGCCCCGGCCACTACAGGCAGCACCGAGATCCACTGTCCCGGAGCCACCGTCCCCCACTCATTCACCGCCATATGAAACACATTCCGCGTCGTCGGGTACCGTCCCGCCGGAGCCACGCCCGGGTAGTACTCCACCTGCGTCCACCAGCCGGTACTTACCCCCGATGGCGTGGTGATCGAAATGTTGATGCTCGAGTTGTACTTGATATAAATCCGCCGATAGCCCGAAATCGTCTCATTGCTCACGCTCGTAGCCGATGTGATCCCCAGGTTCTTCGTCACGAACAGATCATTCGTCGCCGCCACGCCATCGGTTGTCGTATACCCGTTCCACAGCATGAACATCCCCAGCGAGCAGCTATACGTCTTGCCATCCACCGCGATCGTCAACACCGTATTCGCCGGGAGTGGCGTGTTCGAGTTGTAGCTCGCCGCAATCTGGATGCGCTCGACATTCCCCGGCCCCGTTGCCGAAAACAGCGTCAGCGAGTTTCCGCCCGGCAGATAATAGCCCTTGATATGCGCCACGCTGAACGTCCGCGTCTCGCGCACTACGCCCGCAGCCGCCCCGCTCGCAGCCCCGTCGGCCCCCGCCGGCCCTTGAGGCCCCGTCGCTCCCACTGCTCCTGTTGCGCCTGCCGGTCCCATCGGACCCATGCCCATCGGCCCCGTTAGTCCCATCGGCCCAAGTGCACCCGCCGGCCCCGTAGCTCCAACTGGTCCCGCCGGCCCCTCAGGCCCAGTAGCCCCTTGCGCTCCTGTAGCCCCGGTCGCGCCGGCAACTCCGCTCGCCCCCATCAAAGCCCACTGCGCCGCACTCGCCGCCGGGGCATTGCCCTTATTGCTCCCCGCCAGCGAAATATAAAAATCACTTCCCACCGAAACCATGTCGTTCACGCTGTAAATTGTGTCCGCCGAGTAGCTCCCCGCATACGCCACAAACGTCCGAGTCTGCCCCGCGGCCTGCACAGCCCCCAACCCGATCGCCACACCGCAAACCCATCCCCCCAGCCTTCGCATCACTGCGCACCTCCATCCTCGGCAACCAGCGTCAGACGCCCCGCTCGCTACCGCCAATTCGAACGTCTTCGCCGTCACCGTATCCGCCAGCGCAATCTGCTTCGCCCCAGCGCTCCCACCCGGCTCCAGCATCAACGCCCCGCTTGCCACTTCGACGGAATAGCTCGTCCCCGTTGCACTATCCAGTCAGGCCCGCATCCGTCGCCGCTGTCCCCGCACTCCCAATCCCCGTTAGCGTCAGCGCGCCATCCGCCACGCTCAACTCGTAATGCGCGCCATTCGCTGAATCCGTCAACACCAACCCGCTCGCCGTTCCACCGCAACCGGCATCACCACGCCGCCGCATCCCGCCATCAGCCCCGCCATCGCCGCAATCGCCACAACTCGCCGCATCCATCCGCTCCGCGTCTCGAATTACCCGACATACTTCTTTATCGGCGCCCGCTGCCTTGCACATCACAGCCCATCCGCGCGTACAATTGCCGCCTCCCCACGGCCACGCATTCAAATCCTGCAAGCTAGGAGAAAACGCACCATGCTCGGAGAACTAATCAGCGAAACCACAGGCAAGCGCCTCGTCCGTCGAGTCACCTCCGTCGACCCACCAACCGCCGAAGTCTCCTTCGAAGACAGCGGCCACATACTTGGCATCCCCACCACCGGCATGGGAACCTACACCTCCATCGTCCGGCCGGACGGCTCCATCTTCGGTCAGGGACAGGGCATCAACATGACCCATGATGGCGATGGCATCACATGGACTGGAACCGGCGTCGGCCATTTCGGCCCCGGCGGCTCGGTCAGCTATCGCGGCATGCTCTTCTTCAGAACCCCATCAGAGAAACTCGCGTCCATCAACAACGCCTGCGGAGCCTTCGAATACGAAGTCGACGCCGCCGGCAAAACCACCTCCAAAGTCTGGGAGTGGAAATAGCTCTCAAACCTCTCCAAAAATCCGGGTGCCCCATGTTCGGCGCAGCCTCATCGCGCCGACCATGGGGTTACTCCCTCGTTCCGAGAAGCCCACATCTCCTGAACGGTAGCCCCACGAGCGTTCCGGGGTAGCAGCAACGCTTCACACCTCGTGGAAAAACTCGCGCGCACTTGGATTTTGGGATTAGCAGCGGGCTTCAGCCCGCGGTAATCGATCCCCTGAAAGCAAGGGGCTTCAGCCCCGGGCTTTTTTGAACCACCCCACAAAAATCCCTTGACCTCCGCACCTCATGTGTATAGTGTGTCGATAGACTAGTACACTTCGCGATGATCTTCCGCCTCAACCAATCCTCCGGCATCCCCCTCTACCTCCAGCTCATGGAGCAGATCAAGCACGCCGTGGAAACCGGAGCACTTCGCGAAGGCGACCAGCTCCCCACCATCCGCAAACTCGCCGAGGACCTCGTTATGAACCCCAACACGGTAGTCCGCGCCTACCGCGAGCTCGAGCACGAAGGTGTCCTCGAGCTTAAGCACGGCTCCGGAGCCTTCATCCGTGAGTCCGCCGGAACCCGCGCCCGGCTCATCCATAAGGCGCAAACCGTGGTCCAGTCCGCAATCGAGCGCCTCATCGCGCTCGGTCTCACCGAAGACGAACTCCGCAGGGCATTCGAAAACGAGCTGGCCCAGGCCGTCGCGCAACATCGCTTGCCAGGCGCAAAGATGCAAGGAGCAAAAAAATGACCGACCTCATCATCCAGACCAGCCAGCTCACCCGATCCTTCGGAGAAAAGCAGGCTCTCCGCGGCCTCGATCTTCGCGTCCCCGCCGGCAGCATCTTCGGCTTCCTCGGCCGCAACGGAGCAGGCAAGACCACTACCATTAAGACCCTCATGGGCCTGCTCCGCTCCGACTCGGGCACCGCCGAAGTCTTCGGCATCCCCGTCTCCGACGCCGACCGCTCCATCGCCATCCGCCGCCGCATCGGTTTCGTCACCGAGGACAAGGAACTCTACCCCTACATGACGGTCGAGCAGATCATCGCCTTCACCCGCCCCTTCTTCCCCAAATGGCGCGTGGATCTCGAACGTCGCTACCTCGACATGTTCGACCTCCCGCCTAAACGAAAGATTCCCGACCTCTCCAAGGGCATGCGCTCCAAGCTCATGCTCCTGCTCGCCATCTGCCGTGGAGCCGACCTGCTCATCCTCGACGAGCCCACCGACGGCCTCGATCCCGCCGCCATCGAAGACGTCATGCGCGAACTCGTCGCCATCGCCGCATCGTCCGAAGTCACCATGTTCTTCTCCTCCCACCAGCTTTCCGAGGTCGATCGCATCGCCGACCACATCGGCATCATCGACCGCGGCAAGATGATCGTCACCGGCTCGCTCGACGACCTCAAAGCCAATTACCAGCGCCTCCAGATCGTGCTTGCCGATTCCACTCCGTCGTCCATCCGCTGGCCCGAAGGCGTCGAGTCGGTCCATCAGGAAGGCCGCGTCATCTCCCTCCTCGCCAGCCACAACACCGACGCCATCGCCGCCGAAGCCCACTCCATTCCCGGCGCCACCGTCGAACAATTCCCCGTCACCCTCAAGGAAATCTTCCTCGAACACGTGAGAAATTAAGGAGTAACTGACATGCTTTGGTACAAAGGATGGCTCGAAACCCGCTTGCGATTTCTATTCTGCTTCGCCCTCTCCGCCTTCATCCTCTACATGTCGCATCAGCATGGGGCGCCACGATCGCTCCACGGCATCATTCAGGGCACCACGCCCAGCGCCGTCCTGGCCTTCTGCGCCATGCTCGGCGGAGCAGGCATCGTCACCCAGCCGCCTTTTCAGGCGGTCAAAGGACTCCACGGATCCACGCTCTTCACCCTCTCGCTGCCCGTCAGCCGCCTCCGCCTGGTCGCCGTTCGAGCCACCATCGGCTGGCTCGAACTCGCCAGCTTGATCACCCTGTTTTGCACCGGCCTGTGGTTCTTGTACCCGTCTCTCAAATCCACGACTCCCTTTGCGGAGATGGGTGAGTACATCGTCACCCTCATCGCGTGCGCGTCCGTCATCTACTGCTTCTCAGTCCTGCTCGCCACCTTCTTCGAAGATCAGTGGCGCATCTGGGGAACCATGATCGGAGCCGTCGGCCTATGGTGGCTCTTCCACAGCGCCCACGTCCCCGCTTCCATCGACATCTTCCAGGCCATCGACGCGCACTCACCCCTGATTGCCCACACCATGCCCTGGCCCGCACTAGCGCTCGCGGCCGTCCTCTCCGCCGCCTTCCTCATCACCGCCCTGAAAATTGCCCAGTCCCGCGAATACTAACCACCGGAAAACCGGGTGCCCATAGCCTGCCCTGAGCTTGCCGAGGGGTTCGGCGCTGTTTTACCGCGCTGACCATGGGGTTATTCGAACTCTGTACGTCAACTCCACCCGAGCGCACCCAGAACTGTCATCCTGAGCGAAGCGCGTAGTCGAAGGACCTGCGGTATCCCCGCCAGTCGCAAACGCCCGCACCATCCAGCCACCCGACCCGCAGCGTTATTCGATGGCGGCGCCTGCACCAAGCGCGCTGAAGGCGCGCGTTTTCGTAGCCTGGGGCAACGCCCCAGGGCCTCCTCAGGATCGCTAAGCGGGCCGCCACAACGAACAGAGAGATCCAAGCGCGAATATTTTGAACGATTTGAGTTATTTTACGGTGGAGGGGCTACGATGCATGATCCGACAAATCCACGCAACAACCGCACCCATCAACCCTCCACAAACGTCCAACCACCGACCGTGCCGATCCTGAAAAATAAACTCCAAATGAAGCTCTTCGCCGCCGCTCTCCTCGCCGCAACCCTCCTTGCAGCCCAACTCGCCCACGCCCAGGCCGCCGATATTCCGTCGGCCGCGCCGCCGCAACCCCCCGGCACGTCCGAGCAGCGCGGCCGTGCCATCCTCGACCAGATGGTCCAGGCCCTCGGCGGTGATGCCTGGCTCAACCGCACCACCATGCAATGCGACGGCCGAACCTCATCCTTCTTCCACGGCGCCCCCAACCCCTACACCACCGACTACCACGAGCTCCGCCGCTTTGCCGCCTCAGGCCAGCCCGACGCCGACCGCATCGGTTTCCTCACCGACCGCGGCATGATCATGCCCGGCAAAAAAGTCGACGTCGTCCAGATATGGAAGGAAGGCCACGGCTACGAGGTCACCTACAAAGGACAGGCCGAACTCCCCAAGGACCAGGTCGCCGACTTTTACCGCCGCTACAACCACTCCATCGAAGTCGTCGTCCACGACTGGATCCACGCCCCCAACGTCATGATCCTCTCCGAGGGCTCCGCCATGGTCGAGCGCCACATCGCCGACAAGGTCACCATCCTCACCGACAACAACGACGCCGTCACCCTCGACATCGACTCCGCCACCCACCTCCCCATCCGCCGCACCTTCCAGTGGCGCAACCCCGAGTTCAATGACTTCGACCACGAAGAAGAAACCTACGACGATTACCACACCATCCACGGCATCTCCACGCCCCTCACTATCACCCGCTACCACAACGGCGACATGACCAACCAACGCTACTTCTCCAAAGTCGAGTACAACGTCCCCGCCGACCCCTCCCTCTTCGACCCCGCCACCCTCCTCAAAAAGAAATAGGCGTTGCCTGTAAGCCCCGTCATTCTGAGCGCAGCTCAGAATCTCCGTATTTGCCTTTGCTTCTCCAACTAACAACCAACAACCCGCAACTACCAACTTGTTTATACTCAGTCCTGCATGACTGACGAACAAACACCCTCCGCGAACACCCTGGACATCATCGAAATCATGTCCATCCTGCCCCACCGCTATCCGCTCCTGCTCATCGACCGCGTCATCGAGATGGAGCGCAAGAACCGCATCGTTGCCATCAAGAACGTCACCATCAACGAGCCGCACTTCCACGGCCATTTCCCCGGCTTCCCCATCATGCCCGGCGTCCTGATCGTCGAAGCCATCGCCCAGGCCGGCGGCGCGCTCCTGCTCACCGAGTTCTCCCAGCACGACCGCGACACCAAGCTCATGGTCTTCACCGGCATCGATAACGCCCGTTTCCGCCGCCCGTCGTTCCCGGCGACCAGCTCCGCATCGAAGTCACCGTCCTCAACTGGCGTCCCACCGTTGTCAAACTCCACGGCGCCGCCACGGTCGACGGCAAGCTCGCCTGCGAAGCCACCATCATGTGCGCGCTCACCTCCCGCGCCCCGCAAAAACCCGCCCCGCCCATCATCGCCGTAACCCAACCCGCCGGAGAAGCAGCCGAGTGAGCACGCGCGGCATCCATCCCACCGCCATCATCGCGCTCGGCGCGCAAATTCCCGCTTCCTGCACCATCGGCCCCTATTGCACCATCGGCCCCAACGTCGTCCTCGGCGAAGACTGCGAACTCATCTCCCACGTCATTCTCGACGGACACACAACGCTCGGCGCCGGCAACCGCATCTATCCCGTTCGCCTGCCTCGGCGTCGCCCCGCAGGACCTCAAGTACGCCGGCGAACCCACCCGCTGCACCATCGGCGACCTCAACACCATCCGCGAATACGTCACCATCTCCCGCGGAACCTCAGGCGGCGGCGGCGAAACCACGCTCGGCTCACGGCTGCCTCATCATGGCCTACGTCCACATCGGCCACGACTCCCACATCGGCAACGGCTGCATCCTCGCCAACGCCGCTACATTCGCCGGCCACGTCATCGTCGAGGACTATGCAGTCGTAGGCGCGCTCTGTCCCGTCCACCAGTTCTGCCGCATCGGCAAGTACAGCTACATCGGCGGCGGCACCACCATCACCCAGGACGTCCTCCCCTACTCGCTCACCTCCATCGAGCGCAACAACCACGCCTACGGACTCAACAAGGTCGGCCTCGAGCGCCGCGGCTTCACGCCCTCCCAACTCAGAGCCCTGCGCCACGCCTATCGCCTCCTGCAGGCCTCCAAACTCAACACCACCGACGCCCTCGCCGCCATCCGCGCTACCCTCGCCGAATCGACATCCCCCGCCGACGCCGAGCACGTCATCTACCTCGCCGACTTCATCGCCAACTCCCACCGCGGCGTCATCAAGTAAGTCATTGACGATCACACGAACCGTGCTTTATACTGATTTGGATATATTACATAGATGAAACCCGTACGTTTCCTCGGCGATTCATTACGCGTCATCCAGAGCTTTCACCAGAGGTCCAACACAGCGCCGGATATGAACTGGAGCGCGTCCAGAGAGGTGATATTCCTCGCGACTCGAAACCCATGCCATCTATTGGCCGCGGAGTCGAGGAAATCAGAGTATGGGACCAGTCCGGAACCTATCGCGTGATCTACACAGCTCGAATGAAAATCGCCGTTTATGTGCTTCATGCTTTTCAGAAGAAAACCCAAGAGACAAGCAAACGGGACATCGATCTCGCCCGCGAACGCTTCGCGCAGATCGCAAGGATCAAGTCATGAAGAAAAAGGCAGCAAAAGCTCCTGAGTATCAGCAATTCGCGAACGTCTGGGACGCCATCTGCGACACTCCAGAAGAAGCTGCCAACCTCACCGCCCGTTCTGAACTCATGAGTCAGGTCAGCCAAATCGTGAAGAAGAGCGGGTGGACGCAAGCCGAGGCCGCCAAGCGTTGCCGCATCACCCAGCCGCGCATGAACGATCTCCTCCGCGGCCGCATCGACCGCTTCTCCCTCGACGCCCTCGTCAACATCGCCACCGCACTCGGCCGCAAAGTCCAGCTCAAACTCAAAGCGGCGTAGCGCAAACCCAGCGAGCGAATCAATGGCCACCGTCAAAAAAGGCATGCTCACAGTCTCCGGCGAATGGTGGAAGCACCTTCGCTGGACCAAGCGTGTCTTTTGGAAGGGCGAACGCCAGGCCGCCAAACAACTCGCCCGCCAGGAAGCCGCAAGCGACGACCGCAAGCCCTTCGGCAAAGATTCCCGCTGAATCGCCCCGCCGCCAGCCCTCGCCCCAGCCTGCTATCCTTCCCTGCATGAAATCCGCACTGCTCACTCTGCTCCTCGCAACGGCAGCCACCGCCCAGTCTCCCGTAGTCGTCAACAACTACGCCCCGCCGAAAAACCCCACCATCCTCACCACCACCAACGTTGACTGGGACTCGCTCACCACAAACACCACCGCCGTCGGCCAGGTCCGCTCCGTCTTCGACAACCCCACCGCCGCCATGGACAAGCTCGAAGTCCACATCACCACACTCAATCCCGGCATGGAATCCCACCCCGTCCACCGTCATCCCTGGGAAGAGATGCTCCTCGTCAAAGACGGCGACTTCGAAGTCTCCGTCAACGGCGTCAAACACCACGCCGGCCCCGGCTCCCTGGTCTTCCTCGCCGCCAACGACCCCCACAACGCGAAGAACGTCGGCACCAAGCCCGCCACCTACTACGTCATTAACTTCGTCACCGACCTCTCCCACGCCGTCGACGCAAAATCCGCCGCCGAGCAAGCCATCCCCGGCAAGCTGGCCTCCGGCGTCTACGACTGCAACGCCCAGCCCTCCACTCCCACGCCCACCGGCTCGCGCGTCGTCTGCGTCAACTCGCCCACGCTCACCTTCCTCGCGCTCGAAAGCCACATCACCACCCTCAACCCCGGCCAGCAGACCGCCCCCAACATGATCGACCCCAACGACGAACTCGTCGTCATCAAGTCCGGCCAGGTGGAGATCACCGAAAACGGCATCGCCTCCCGCATGAACGCCGGCTCGCTCCTCTACTGGGCACCCAACGACAAGCGCTCCCTCCGCAACATCGGCACCACGCCCGCCTCCTACCAGGTCATCCGAGTCACCTCCGCCAAATCCCCCAAACCCGCAGCGAACTGAGGGCCGCAAGAATGTGTCGGCACGAAATGAAAACACGAAGCAGTTGGACTCTGAAAGCTCTGGCCGGTTTCGTACTCGCATCCGCCGCCGCGATCGCCGCCACCCCTGCGCCTCCTACAGTCACAATCGCGCAAGGCCAGGCCACGGGTAAGCTGATCCAGAGTGGCGCCGTCAAGGCCTTTCTCGGCCTGCCCTATGCAGCGCCCCCCATCGGCGAGCTCCGCTGGAAAGCTCCGCAGCCGCCCGCCGCATGGCAAGGTGTTCGCGACGCCACTAACTTCGCCTCCCGTTGCGAACAGTGGCACATCTGGGACGACTACATCTTCCTCGACCCCGGCCCCAGTGAAGACTGCCTCTACCTCAACGTCTACGCCCCCGCTGCCAGCACCCTAAAGAGCAAGCTGCCCGTCATGCTTTGGATCCACGGAGGCGGATTCGCCGCCGGTGCAGGCTCCGAACCCCGCTACACCAACTCAGCACTCGTAACCAAAAATGTCGTGCTGGTCACCATCAACTACCGCCTCGGCGTCTTCGGCTTCCTCGCGAATCAGGATCTGCTCAAAGAAGGCAACGGCCACGCAGGCAACTACGGCCTCATGGACATGGCAGCCGCACTCAAATGGGTCCAGGCAAACATCACAAAATTCGGCGGCGACCCGGCCAACGTAACCATCTTCGGCGAAAGCGCAGGCTCCTTCTCCGTCAACGCACTCACCACTGCCCCTGATGCCCGCGCCCTCTTCCAGAAAGCCATCGGCGAGAGCGGCGCGTTCTTCTCCAGCGCCATCCCAATCCAGTCCGCAGCCGAGCGAGCGCCCCTCGATCAAGCCTGGAGCGATTCCCTCGGCGCAAAGAACCTCGCCGACCTCCGCGCCATGCCTGCAGATCAAATCCTCGCCGCCGCGAAAAAACGGTCAGTCGTAGGCTTCTCGCCCGTCATCGACGGCGCATTCCTCAAGGAGCCAATCGCTACAACCTACGCCGAAGGCCGTCAGGCCCGCATCCCCATGATCATCGGCTGGAACCGCGACGAGCGCACCAACACCGTATCCAAAGGCATGACCGCACAAAAATGGCAGGCCTTCGCCGCCGAGCATTACCCCGGCCACGAGCAGGAGTTCCTCGCGGCATTCCCCGCCGCCACCGACGAAGAAGCCGTGCGCTCGGCCGACGCCTACACCACCGCCAATTTCATCGCCCTCGGCGCGTGGCGCTGGGTCGAAGCCGAAGCCGCTACCGGCCAATCGCCCGTCTATCGCTACCGCTTCGACCGCCCCGCCTCGCCTAGCCAGATGCATCCCGAAGGCAAATACGCCTTCCACTCCGACGAACTCGAATACGTCTTCGGCACTCTCGACGTCCGCGCCGGAGCCACCTGGTCTCCCGCCGACCGAGCGCTCAGCGACCAACTCGTCACCTACTGGACCAACTTCGCCCGCACCGGCGATCCCAACAGCGCAGGCCTTCCCCATTGGCCGCGCTACGACCAAACCAAAGAGCTAATCCACCTCGACAGCCCAATCACCATCACTCCCGACACCTCCCGCTCCCAGTTCGAGTTCCTCATCAAAAGCGAACCTCCTCCCCGTTGACTCGTCGGGTGCCCCACATCTCGCCTCTGAGATGTGCGATCCCGCACCAGAATCTAGCGCTCGACCGACCCACTAAAGCGCCGGGTGCCCCACATCTCGCTTTTGAGATGTGGGATCCCGCACCAGAATCTCGCGCTCGACCGACCCACTAAAGCGCTGAAAGCGCGACCCATACCAGCCTGGGGCGAAGCCCCAGGTACACGCGCCCCCAGTCGACCCAGCGCTGAAGGCGCGGCATATAATCTCCCCTGTCAACCTCAGAACGGCTTATCTCCATGATGCGCAAGACAATAGGCTCCGCATTTTAGTTCTGTTCAGGAGCGTAGTATTTAAATAGGGGCAAAATAAAAAAACTCGCGCCTTCCCCTCAACTAGCAAGCGAGACAACTGTCCTTGGTTTCTTATATTTACGAGAAGGGTGGACGTATGGCAGGGATAGGCAACACTGATTCCAATCGACTTATCGTGGGATGCCCTATTCGCGTCTCATCTAAGTCTCCTGTTTTGAAATATTTGCGTGTAACTAATTTAGTTTCTGATATTTACGTGGGGTATATTTCGTCAAATGGCTGATTCCAGGATATTTAGTACCACCACCCCCCCGGGGGGGGGCGGCATGGGCAAACTCGGCCTCATCGCTGGCAACGGGCGTTTCCCGTTCCTGCTGCTCGACGCCGCCCGCGCCCACGGCCTCTCAGTCGTCGTCGCCGCCATCAATGAAGAGACCGACCCGGAGATGAACGCCCGAGCCGCAGCCGATCCCAACATCCGAGTCCACTGGATGTCCCTCGGCGAACTCTCCCGCCTCATCGAAACCTTTCAGGCCGAAGGCATCACCCGCGCCGTCATGGCTGGCCAGGTCAAGCACACCCAGATCTTCTCCTCCATCCGCCCCGACTGGCGCCTCGCCAAGCTCCTCCTCAACCTCCGCCGCCGCAACACCGACATGTTGCTCGGCGCCGTCGCTAAAGTCCTCTCCGACGAAGGCATCGAACTCATCTCCTCCACTCATTACCTCGAACCGCTCCTCGCCAAACCCGGAGTCCTCACCCAGCGAGCTCCCACCGAAGAGGAAACAAAGGACATAGCCTACGGCCGCAATGTCGCCCTCGGCATCGCCGGATACGACCTCGGCCAGACCGTCGTCATCGCCGCGCAGGCCTGCGTCGCCGTCGAAGCCATGGAAGGCACCGACGCCACCATCGAACGCGCCGGCGAACTGATGCGCCGCAGCGAAGACCCCGCATCCACCCTCAGCCGCTCGCTCACCGTGGTGAAAGTCGCCAAACCCAACCAGGACATGCGCTTCGACGTCCCCGTCATCGGCGTTGCCACCATCGAAGCCATGGCCCGCGCCGGAGCAACCTGCCTTTGCGTCGAGGCTGGACGCACCCTCCTCTTCGACTCAGCCGCCATCGTTGCGTCGGCTGACCAACACGCCATCGCCGTGGTAGCCCAATGAGCCGCGCGACTTCTTCACCCGCCCGCACGTACTATACCCATACGCAGCGGGCGCACGACCCTCGCGCGACAGCCACAAAATTCACGTTCCAAACACAAGGAGAAAACCGATGGTTCGCAAAGGTGTATGGATCGCAGTCATCGCAGCAATCGTGACCGCGTGTGGTTTCGGAATTCGCGCCCACGCGGCTGCGGCAGGAGACGTCCTCCAGGAAGGAGCATCCGCTCCCAACTTCAGCCTTCCTTCGCAGGAAGACTCGCAGGTCTCGCTCGCCCAGTACAAAGGCAAATGGGTCGTCCTCTACTTCTACCCCAAGGACATGACCACCGGCTGTACCATCGAGGCGCACAACTTCCAGCGCGACCTGCCAAAATATGACACGCTCAACGCGGTCATCCTCGGCGTCTCGCTCGACACCGTCGAAAGCCACAAAACTTTCTGCACCAAAGATTCGCTCACCTTCAAACTCCTCGCCGATCCCGACCACAAAGTCATCGACGCCTACGGCGTTCCGCTGATGGCCCACGGCGACATGAAGTTCGCGAGCCGCGATACGTTCCTCATCTCTCCCGCCGGAAAAATCGTAAAGGTCTGGACCGGAGTCAACCCCAATACCCACTCTGACGACGTCCTCGCCGCCATCGCCGGCATGAACGGAAACGACAAATTGAAGCAGTAGAGCAGACGCAAAAAGGCCCGGACCTCTCGAGAGGAGTCCGGGCCGTTTTGCTTGCCTGGTAAAACCGTTAGGGCCTAATTACTTCTTCTTTGCAACCTTCTTTGCGGCCTTCTTTACGGCCTTCTTTGCGGGAGCCTTCTTGACTGCCTTCTTGACTGCCTTTTTCGCTGCTTTCTTAGTTGCCAAGGTAATACCTCTCGTAGTTGATTTTTTAGTGCTCTTGTTGCCGACCGCTTTTTTCAAAGCAGCCTTACCGCCGCGCAGAGCACTCACTTTCTTCGCGGCAGATTTCAATGTCGTTTTCTTGGCAGCCTTCTTCACTGCCTTCTTCGCCGGAGCTTTTTTCGCGGCGGCTTTCTTGGCTGGCGCCTTCTTCGCGGCGGCCTTCTTGGCAGCTTTCTTCACGGCTTTCTTTGCAGGAGCCTTCTTGACTGCCTTCTTCGCAGCGGCTTTCTTTGCGGGAGCCTTCTTCGCTGCCACCTTCTTCGCGGGAGCAGATTTCTTGGCGGCCTTCGGTGCCGGCGCCGAACTCTTCACTGGAGCCTTTGACATCGTCGTCGCAGGTTCGTACCCCGCAACCGGCGAAGGAGGCGCTACTGCAATCACGGCCTCTTCAGCATGTCCGAGGAGATCATCAACATCTTCGTCGAGTTGGTCCAGATCTTCGTCGTCGTCCGAGGTCATCGTCACGATGACCTCCTCTTCTTCTTCGTCATCGTCGAAGGCACCGTTGCCTTCGTATCCGTCTGCATCGTCGTCGGCGGCAGTTGCATAGATTCTGATGTTCTCTTCGAGGCCGTCAAATCCACCATCTTTGAACTTCATCGTCTCATCCTCTTCGCCGCACTTGCACTGTTATCTGCCGTGCGCTTTGGAATCGCAGTCGCGATACAACGCAATTCGCAATTGCATCACCCGACGGATTCTAGCAACATCATGCAACTATGCGCCAGCGATAGCAAGCAATCTTTTTTGCGAGGTAGCGAGTATGGCAGCGGGGACCCTGAGCCGGAAGTGCATCGTCACTTCGCTTGAGTCTTCTTCTTCGGTGCATCAGTGTGCGAAGATGCCTTTCCGGAGGGCGCCGAAGAAGACTTTGCGGTACTCTTCGCCGTTGTTGCGGAGGCGCTGTGCGACTTCTTCGAATGCACATGCGTCACCGGCGCAAGGTGGACGGGCTGCGCAACGTCGAGCGTGCGATGCGGCTTGATCGTGCTCGACGAAAGATTATTCCAGCGTCTCAGGTCTTCCACGGAGACATTGAACCGGTCGGCGATCGTGACCAGCGTGTCACCGGCTCGCGTGGTGTAGTGAACTTGATGCGGCATCGCGACCGCTGCCGAAACCGGGATCACCAGTTCGTCGCCGGTATCGATTGCGGCGGTTGCCTCCAGATCGTTGGCAGCTGCGATTTCCGCCGGACGGTCATGGAACATGCTCGCAACACTGTCCAGCGATTCGCCGGGACGGACGATGTGATAGCGCCAACTGGTGCGCTTGTCCTCGGGAATATCCTGGATGCGCTTGAGGTAAACGTCGCGCGTGCCGATCGGCAGATGCAGATCGAAGTCAGTATCATGCGGCGTGCTCAAGTGCAGCAGACTTGGGTTCAGCGCGACGATTTCCCCGACGCGAAGCGTCGGTCACATCGGCTACAAGCCGCAGATCGACGGAGTAACCCACTGTCACCGTGTCGGAGACGACCGGCGGATCGGGCACCAGCCCTTCCAGTCCATACTGCTTGGGGTTCTTTGCCATGATGATCGCGGCGATAATGCCCGGCACATAGTTTTTTGTTTCCTGCGGCAAAGCGTTGCGCCGGTAAAGCTCCCAGTAGTCCGCATAGCCGGTGCGCATCACCGAGCGTTGAACGTAACCCGGACCCCAGTCGTACGCCGCCATTGCCAGGTACCAATCGCCGAACTGATCGTAGAGCGACTTAATGTATTTCGCGTAGGCGCGGGACGACTTCTCCGGGTCGAATCGCTCATCGACCCAGCCGTTTCGCGCGAGCCCATAGGCGCCAGTCGGCATGAACTGCCACATGCCGCCAGCGCCGGACTTCGCGTTAAGTGCCTGAGGTTGGAAACCCGATTCGGCGACCGCAAGGTAGATCAGATCCTGAGGAACGCCCTCTTCGCGCAGGACCTTGGAGATCATGTCCTTGTACTTGCCTGCGCGTTCGAGCGATCGCAGGAGATGTGCGTGGCCCGCCTGCGAGTTGGAGAAATAGTTAATGAACCCCGCAACGTAGTCGTTTACTACAAGTGGAAAGTCGGACTGGGTTGTCTTCAAGTTCCTCGGTCACCTTCGCGGTCAGAGCCGCATCGGGCGGGAACGTTACTTCGTCAGCGGCGTCGAGCGGCGCTGCTTCGATAGGTGCGGAGAATCCTGTGCCCTGTTTGAGCGCGGACATCTCCAGTGTGTTGATCGCGTTCAGCAGGTGATCGAATTCGTCGGAGAGCTGAGGGTCTGTCTTGAGGTCGATGCCGCTGGTAAGCATCATGTCCACGGCCATGTCGAAATCGGATCGCGCGGCCTCCAGTCTTCCGCCACGATAGTTGTTGACACCGCTCGCATAGCTGCTCTCGGCGCGAGCGATAAGTTGCTGAGTTTTGGCTGCCTTGGCGGCAGCTTCATCGGACTGCGCCTGAGTGATTGCGGGGGCAGGCGGCGGTGCGGGCGCTGCGAGGGCAGGAGCCGTCGCCTTTGCGGGCACATTCGTAGATGCCGGTTGTTGCTGCTGCGGACACCCTGTCAGCAGCACAAACGGAACACACAGCGTCGCAACCGTCCAGCGCGGAAGCCTAATCAACCCTTGCACCTGTTGGCGTTGCCCATCGATCTGTTAGTCCCGCTCTTTCAGTTGGTCCTTGCGCCGCATATCTTCCTCGATCCGCCTAATCCTGCGAGCATAAGCCGCAGCCGCAAATGCCTTGTTCATTGTAAGACGTTTGACGTATGTAACGGTACGCCGGGCAAGTGATTCGCAAACGAGATTCGATCTGCTCCAGAGTGGTAGCATCGAAGATTGAGGCAGTTCGCACCCCGCATGGACCCGAATCACATCCGTAACTTCGCGATCATCGCGCACATCGACCACGGCAAGTCCACGCTCTCCGACCGATTGCTCGAGCTCACCGGCTCACTGACGGCGCGGGAGATGCATGCGCAGGTGCTGGACGCCATGGACCTCGAGCGCGAGCGCGGCATCACCATCAAGGCTCACACCGTGCGCATGATTTACAAGGCGCAAGACGGCGAGACTTACCAGCTCAACCTGATCGACACGCCCGGCCACGTCGACTTCAGCTACGAGGTGTCGCGTTCGCTGGCATCGTGCGAAGGCGCGCTGCTGGTGGTCGACGCATCGCAGGGCGTTGAAGCGCAGACTCTGGCGAACGCCTACCTTGCCATCAATCACGGGCTTGAGGTGATTCCCGATCATCAATAAGATCGACCTGCCTTCGGCCGACATCGAACGCACGCGCGAGATGATTGAGAAGGCGGTCGGCCTGCCCGCGAGTGATGCGCTCGCAGTTTCGGCTAAGACCGGACTCGGGGTTCCGGACATTCTTGAGGCAGTGGTTCATCTTCTTCCTCCGCCTAGTGGAGACGCGGATGCTCCGTTGCAGGCACTTATCTTCGACTCGTGGTTCGATCCGTACCGCGGGGTCGTGGTGCTCGCCCGCATCATCAACGGCCGCCTGCGCCAAGGCATGAAGATCAAGATCATGTCGAACGGCAAGCAGTTCGATGTGGAGAGCATGGGCGTGATGACGCCGAAGCCTGTCGCCTTGCAGGAACTCTCCGCCGGCGAAGTGGGCTTCTTTGTCGCGACAATCAAGAACGTCGCGGACACCAAGGTCGGAGACACCATCACCGAAGTGGCGCGGCCTTGCGCCGAGGCGCTGCCCGGATTCGAAGACATCAAGAGCATGGTGTTCGCCGGACTGTATACCGTCGACTCGCACGAACACGCGATGCTGCGCGATGCTCTGGAAAAACTACGGCTCAACGACGCGAGCTTTTCATTTGAGCCGGAGTCATCCGTCGCTCTCGGATTTGGGTTTCGCTGCGGCTTCCTCGGCCTGCTGCATCTCGAGATCATTCAGGAGCGGCTGGAACGCGAGTACGACCTTGATCTGATCACCACCGCGCCCGGTGTTCGCTACAACATCACGCTTACCGACGGCAGCATCATCGAGGTGGACAATCCCTCGCGCTGGCCTGACCCCTCGAACATCGAGCAGATCGAAGAGCCGGTAATCCTTGCGAAGATTCTCACCAACGAAGAGTACGTTGGCGGAATTCTGAAGCTGGTTGAAGACAAGCGCGGTCGCCAGGTGAATTTCGAATACGTCTCCGAGACGCGCGTGATGCTCACCTACGAACTCCCGCTGAATGAGATAGTGCTCGACTTCTACGATCGCCTGAAGACGGTGTCGCGTGGATACGCCTCACTCGATTACCACATGCAGGGGCATTGGATCTCGCCCATGGTGAAGATGGACATCCTCATCGGCGGCGATCCCGTGGACGCGCTCTCGATCATCGTGCATCGCGACGCTGCCTATGACCGCGGCAAAGCGCTGGTATCGAAGATGCGCGAGTTGATTCCGCGGCAGATGTTCGAGGTTGCTATCCAGGCTGCGATCGGCTCCAAGATCATCGCGCGCGAGACAGTCACGGCCATCCGCAAGAACGTGATTGCCAAGTGCTATGGCGGCGACATCAGCCGCAAGCGCAAGCTGCTTGAGAAGCAGAAGGAAGGCAAGAAGCGAATGAAGCGCATTGGCAAAGTCGACATACCGCAGGAGGCTTTTCTTGCGGTGCTCAAGGTCGGCGAGGAGTAGTCGGGGGCTGTTGTTTTCCCGATTTCCAATTGGAAAAACGCGGCCCGAACGTGCCGAAATGAAAGATGATGCTGGTCCGGGCGAACGCGCCGTCTGTGGAAAGCCTTTTATTTGCGGCACTTGCGGCTCGATTTTCGCGAGTGCCTCAATTTTCTTCGGGGATCTCTTCAAGTGCCTGAAAAAAAGATACTTGAAGGAGATTGTGGCTCGATCGTCTGCCAGCCAATCTGCACGAAATTGCCGAAGTGTGAATTTTCAACGCGTCGCAATCCACATAATTTTCCACAGGAAATGGGCGTATTGGTCTCTTTTGATCACAAGCAAAAGGGGCCCGAAGGCCCCTTTTTTTCACACGTCAGATTTCGCTAATTAGATGGAGGCTTCGGAGCGGTTGAGGTGTGCGGAGTCGTCGAGCTATGCGGGGTCGTTGTCGCCGGTTTGGGTTTCGCCGCGGCGGCAGGAGCAGCTGTCGGGGCATCCGGCGTAGGCGCCGTTATGCCGGGGGTCGATGCGTTGTATGCAGCAACCACTGCTTCGGTGATATCCGCGGACGGATCTCTCGCAGCCCACATCACTGCGCTCTGCTCGCTGCTGACGTCGAGCAGCAGGGTATAGCCGTTGGTCTGTACATAATTCAGAAGCACGCCGTTCACCTTCTGTGCGACCTTGCCATAGGCATCCTGCAGGTCAGTCTGGTAGGCGGTTCTGGCATCTTCAGTGTCGCGATCCAGTTGCTTCTGTTTGGTGTCGAGCGTCTTCATGCGGCTGGCACGTTCCGCGTCGGTGAGCGTGGCGGGAGCCGATTGCAGCTGTTTCTTCAACGTGTCAATCTCGGTGTTGAGAGCTTCGAGCTGAGTCTGCTTTGGCTCGTACTTCTTGCGAATGTCCTGGAGCGCGCGCTGTCCTTCATTGGTTGCGATAACCGCCTGTTGGAAGGCAATCAGAGCGATCTTCGCCGGGTAGGCCGAGGGGACAACTGGCGCAGGCTGGGCTGAGGGAGCGGCTGCCGGCACCGGCGCGGATGGCGTCGCAGGCGCTGCTTGAGCAATTGCGGAGACTGGAATAAGACCCGCTGCGAGCGCGGAGAGAAGTACAAACTTGTGAGTCATAGGGATAGGTCAAGCTCCTTGAAATTGGTGTGTGCGACCGCAGCGGCAGGTTGGAGTCGATCGCCTCTTTGCAGCGATCGACTCCACTGACTCAGGCCTAGTGCTGCGGAGTTGCCGGCTTAGGGGCTGCCGGACGCGGGCGTGCCGCTGTCGGCGCGGACGGTGCGGGTGCCGAGATCGCCGGAGTGGAGACGTTGTAAGCGTCGACTACTGCCTGCGAGATGTCCGTGCCGCCCCACAGGAGGTTTAGACCGCCCTGTTGTGTCTGGCCAGTATTGTCGAAGAGCATGGTGTAGCCGTTCTGCTGCACATATTTGACGATTACGGGAGCGACTTTGCCCTCAAGCTTGACGATAGCATCCTGAACATCGGTGCTGTAAGCCTGCTGGGCATCGTCGGCATCGCGCTGCAACTGCTTCTGCTTGGTGTCGATTGTCCGGGCGCGCGAGTTCTTTTCCTCGTCGGACATCGTTGCTGGGGCGCTTTGGAGCTGCTTGGTGAGGCTGTCGATCTCTGCCTTCAGCGAGTCAAGCTTTGCCTTGGTCGGCTCGTACTTCTTTTGGATATCCGCGATGGTTTTTTGGCCCTCGTTGGTCGCGGCGGCCGCGTCGGCCAGCTCAATGATCGCGATCTTCGCCGGTATTGCCTGCGGCGGTGGCGGAGCCTGGGGTGTGGTGGCGGGCGCTGCCGGAGCCTGGGGGCTGGCCGTCTGTGCCAAGCCTGCGGGTGTAAGTGCTCCCGCGACAAGGGCGGCGACGAGTACAAACTTGGAGTTCATGTGTTGTGTGGTGCTCCTTCGGGATCCTTCGGGATCGTCTCTATGTTAAGTCGGCGTGTGGCCGTTCTCATGTCTTGCATCCACTCCACCAGAGCCACGCGTTCAGCGTAGTCAATCCCGATCGTTTCGCTTGAAGTTCTAACGAATTCCACAGCAGCTGGAGGGGCTGCTACATCGTGGTTGATTATATTGTCCCGCCGATGCAGGGTCAAACCAGAATCTCCTGAAATGTGGAGCGGGGATGGCGAACTCTCCTGATTTTTGTCAGTTAACGCGAACCCAGATAGCCAGAACGACCAAATATCGCTGAGATTGCAGGCAATCCATTTTGGCCTTTCAATTGCACATACTTCCGGTGCAACCAGCATTGCGTTCCCGGCCTTCGCCAATCAGCGACTTGCAAGCGAGGGCCCGAGAAAGCGACGCGAATCCGGAAAGAGATGCATCCAAAGCAGATGCGCACCGGGATTGTGGTTTCGCTCTCGTCAGAGAGCACTTCAGGAGGCCTGTGACAGGCCATTGTGCAATGAGCCGCTTCTTTCCGAGGCGGCTCTTGCCGTTTTCGGGCAGGCGGACCTGCAAAGGTTTCGCTTGCCATGCCTTGGCTTTCGGCGTATTATCAGCCTTGCCTTGTGAACCGGCTGTGGGAGCCGACCACGTGTGATCGCTCGCAGTTCCAAATGGCGGCAATTTGCACGGTTATCTCAGATTTTCGGGGTTCAGTAACTGGATTCGATGCGCCGGGTTGTGCCTGACCGGTTGCATGACTCCACCAGGAGCCTCCGAAGGCGTTGTAAACAGCGGTAAAGGGTGGATGAATTGCCGTGGCGGGCGATCTTACACTTGGGCGAAATTCCAGGCAGCTTTTTGGCAGTTCAGGGTTGCTTGTGTCAATCCAGGTGGCGCAGGACCAATTTGCTAACTGGTCGCATCAGCATGATGCATTAGGACGCATGTTCGAGTACAACTTGATACCGTTTTTACCGACGCTACAAAACCGGGTTGGTTCAATCTCCGCGAAGGCCGCGGGGACGGGCGAGGCCTGCGAGCGTGGGAAAGAAACGCAGATCATTAACCAGCAATAGGAAGTGGAAACATGAGTTCAGAGCAGGATTCACCCGAGGTGCAGGTGCACCAGGGTCCGCTGGCTCCGCCCGCACAAATGGGCAGCCAAATGGGTGGCCGGAACGGTGATATGGGCTCGGCGCAGGAAGCCGGACACAATATCCCGCACGGCATGGGACAGTCCAAGAGCAGCCGCCGCCGCCGACGCAAGCGGAAGAACAAGTCGTCGGACGGGGCGCAGGCCGCGCAGAGTGGCAGCGGCCAGTTTGTGGGCGAGATCCAGGGCAATGGCCAGGGAGCTTCTGCCCAGGCACCACCTCAGGGCCAACCCGGCGGTGGCGCACAACAGCAGGCTGGTCCGTCGACCAAGCGCTGGAAGAAGAAGTTTCGCGATCGCGACCGTCAACGTCCGCAGGAGAATCCCGGCAACCAGGCGAGCGCGGGTGGATACTCGAACGGCAATGGCGCAGGTGGCTATCGCGATAAGGACACGCATCAGCCTGGCAACAGCGTGGGTGGTTTCAAGCGCAAGGGCGGCAAACAGCGCGACCGCGGGCCTCGCAGCTTTGTTGGACCAATGGATCACAGCTACCGTGTGGCCAACGGCAACTTCGCCGATGCACCTCCTTCGACCATTGAATCGCATGGCAACTATCAGGGAAGAGGCGGTGGTGGGCGCAGCTATGTAAGCGACTCTCAGCCCATCGACTACTCCGTGGGCCGGCCGATTCCAATCCCTGAAGACGCGCCGACCAAGATATTCTTCTTCATCGAAGACCTCTTTTTCAACGCGAAGATCACCGAGACTGCACGCAAACTCGGCGTCAAGGTCGCCTTCGTCAAGAACGAGAAGGAAGCTATCGCAGAGCTTACTGGCGGCGACGAAGCGGACAGGCCGGGGCTGATCGTGTTCGATCTGAACAACGCAAATGCAAAGCCTCTGACGCTGATTCCCAAGCTGAAGGCGAAACTGAAGAAGAGCACATCGATCATCGGCTTCCTCTCGCACCTGCAGGGCGACCTGAAGGCGAAGGCAGTCGAAGCGGGATGCGACACGGTGATGCCGCGCGCAGCCTTCTCGCAGAACCTTCCCAACCTCCTTCGCCGCTATGGAATCCAGGCGGAAGAAGAGGAAAGCAACTTCAACCAGTAATTTTGATCACTGAATGTTGAGACGGCCTGCTTAGGAGCAGGCCGTTCTTATTTGGCGGAGACTGCTGCGTGAACCGCTAGCAATTGCTCGAGGACAGCTTTCAGCTTGTCCAGGCGCAAGGCATTGGCGCCATCCGACTTCGCCTGCGCAGGATCGTCATGCACTTCAAGGAAGACGCCGTCGACGCCTGCTGCCACTGCAGCGCGAGCGAGCACCGGGATGAATTCAGGCTGACCGCCGCTGACCCCGTTTGCCGCGGACGGCGTTTGCACCGAGTGGGTACCGTCGAAGACCACCGGCGCAAACCGGCGCATGATCGGAAGCGCGCGCATGTCCACGACCAGATTGTTGTAGCCGAAGCTGGCACCGCGTTCCGTTATGAAGACCCGGGCAGGCTTCGGGTTGCTCATAGTGGCCGCCGAGTCACGCACTTTCAGCACCGCGTACTGCATATCCAGCGGCGCGACGAACTGGCCTTTCTTAATGTTGATGGCGCGGCCCGTGTGTGCGGCGGCGATCAACAGGTCGGTCTGGCGACAGAGGAAAGCCGGGATCTGTAGCACTGCCTCAACATCGCCAAGTGCCTTTGAAAGCCGCAGGCAGTCTTCCGGTGTGTGGACATCGGTCAACACAGGCAGATGCGTCTCTTGTGCAATCGTCCGCAGGATGCGCGCGCCTTCGACGAGCCCGGGGCCGCGAAAGCTGCGGATGCTCGTCCGATTCGCCTTATCGTAGCTGGCCTTGAAGATATACGGAACGCCAAGGTCCGAAGTGATGCGCTGAATCGCATCGGCGAGCGTGCGGGCATGGGTTTCGGACTCGATGACGCAGGGCCCGGCAATCAGAAAAAGCTGGCCGCGGCCGATTGGAACAGGGCCGATATCGAAGGAGTGCGTTGAATTTGTCACGAAACCATTCTATGCCGCGTTGTGATGTTGTCGCGAGGCTGACGCGTCCGCGGCATGATTCTAGTGCTTCAGGGCGCGGCCGAATCGGGACAGCAGCAATGTGAAGAATGACAAGCCACGGCGGCTGTCGTCGCTATTGGCGCGGCGCGCGAGTTGCCACAAACTCGGCGGCTTCTCTTCGCGCAGATGGTCCTCGTTGGCCGCAATCAGCGACTTCGCGATATGATCCAGCGTCTCAGGATCGATGGTTGCGAAGATATTCGTCAGCGAGATGAAGTTGCGGATGCCCGCGGCGCCTTCCGGCATCCTGGCATAGCCGGCGAGTGCCGCGAAGATGGTGTCCTTGGCAGTGATCAGCCCGTGGAATGCGTCGAGCACACCTTGATCATGCGCCGCTTGAAGAATGTCCCACGCGACCAGCAGAGCTTCGGCGTGCTCCGTGGGCGCCGCTTCGAGACGGCGATTCAATTCCGTTCGGGGATCAACTGCCGGCGGCTTGAATGCGATTGGATTCGCCATTTTGTTCTATACCTTAGTCGTTTCTATCTGGACGAGCTTGTCGCCGGACGATGTTCCCGGTAGTCGATATCCCGGCAACGCCCATTTGCGTTCAATCTCCAGGCCCGGTTGCGGAGTGCGATGCCCGTAACGGAAGTTCTGTCGTGGCAGCGGGTTCTCGCCCTGCTCCGGCAGCAGAGTCATGTGCACGGACAACTCCTTGAACGCAGGCGTATGTGTATCGCGATCGGTGTGTGAGCTGGTCATCAGGTTCACCGGCTCTTCTATGGAGTTCATCGGCATGTAGAGCTGCTTGCCCTGGACGCGGTCGGAGACCAGCACCTGAACTCGCACGCGGCCGTACGGCGAGGTGAGCTGAACGTGGCGGCCGCTGGTGATACCGCGCTCGGCGGCAAGCTCCGGCGAGACCTCGACGAATGTCCGCGGCGTGATCTCCCTGATGCCGGGCGAGCGGTAGGTCATCGAGCCCTGCTCAAAGTGCTCCAGCAGGCGGCCATTGTTTAGGTGCAGATCGTACTGGTCGCTCACTTCCTCGCATGGCGGAACATATTCAAGCGGGAAGAACCGTGCCTTCCCGTCGGGGAATGGAAACTTGTCGACGTAACAGAGTGGCGTGTCGGTACCGTCTGGATGAACCGGCCATTGCAAGGTCTTGTAGCCTTCGAGACGCTCGTAAGTCACTCCAGCAAGTGATGGCGTCAAACGCGCCACTTCGTCCATCACGTCGGAAGGATGCTTATAGCTCCAGTTGGCGCCGAGTTTGTTGGCGATCAACTGGATAATCTCCCAGTCCGCCTTCGAATGTCCGAGCGGTTCGAGCGCCTTGTAAATACGTTGAATGCGTCGTTCCGTGCTGACAAAAGTTCCTTCTTTCTCAAGCGATGGGCAGGCTGGAAGAATCAGGTCCGCGTAGGCGCAGGTTTCGGAGAAGTTGATGTCCTGTACGATCAGAAACTCAAGCTTGCGCAGAGCTTCTCCAACGTAGTTGGCATTCGAGTCAGAAGTGATCGTGTCTTCACCCTTGATGTAGAGGCTTCTCAGCTTGCCCTCCAGGATCGCCTCAATCATCTCGTGATTATCTAAGCCCTTCTTCGTCGGCAGCGTCACTCCCCAGTCGGCTTCGAACTTCGCGCGCACGGCGCCGTCGTCAACATGCTGGTAGCCGGAGTAGACGTCAGGCATAGAGCCGAAATCGCTTGCTCCCTGCACGTTGTTGTGTCCGCGCAGCGGGTAAGCGCCGGTCCCCGGACGCTTGTAGTTCCCGGTAAGCAGAAGCAGATTCGAGATGGAGGTCGAAGTGTCCGCGCCTCCGCAATGCTGCGTGACGCCCATCGCCCACAAGATGCACACCGACTTTGCGTTCGCAATCTCATTCGCGACGGCAACCAGAGTGTCTTGCGAGAGACCGGTCACTCGCGCGCCGTAGTCCAGCGTGAACGGCTCAAGCGATTTCGCGTATTCGTCGAAGTGGTTGACCCACTGGTTGACGAAGTCCATCTTGGCAAGGCCGTTGTCGAGGATGTACTTCGCAACGGTCGATAGCCAGACCTCGTCGGTCGATGGATTCGGCCGGATGAAGATGTCCGCGCGCTCGGCCATCTCATGCTTGCGCAAGTCTGCGACGATCAGCCGCTGGCCGCGATGCTTGTGGCTGCGCTTTACCCGGGTCGCGAGCACGGGGTGTGATTCCGCAGTGTTCGAGCCGATGATGACAACCAGTTCTGCCTGTTCGATATCCGCGATGGAGCCGGAGTCCGCGCCGTATCCCACCGTCCGCTGCAGGCCTTTGCTCGCGGGCGTCTGGCAGTAGCGGCTGCAGTTATCCACGTTGTTGGTGCCGATCACCGCGCGGGCGAGCTTCTGCATCAGGTAGCTCTCCTCGTTGGTGCACTTCGAGGAGGCAATGAAGGCTAGCGCATCGGGGCCGTGATCGCGCTTGATCTGGGTGAACTTGTCGTGGATAACCTGCAGCGCTTCGTCCCACGTGATCGCGACGAAAGTCTCTCCCTTACGCAGCAGTGGCGAAGTCAGGCGGTCGTCGGAGTTAATGAAGTCCCACGCGAACTTGCCCTTCACGCACGTCGAGATACCGTTTGCCGCACCGTGCATCGGCTCAATTTTCAGGATGTGGCGATCGCGCGTCCACACATCGAAGCTGCAGCCAACGCCGCAATATGTGCAGACCGTCTTGGTGCGCTTCACCCGCGCCTTGCGCATCTCCGACTCAGTATTCGACAGCGCCATGATCGGCCCGTACCCAATGCTGGGCTCGATCGCCTTGACTACTTCGATCATGTCGTCGAGTACCTTCGCGGGCAGGTTGGTCAGATATCCGGCATGGCCGAGCATCGACTTCTCCATCAGTGCATTGCACGGGCAGACGGTGACACAATGCCCGCAGGAGACGCAGCTTGAGCCTTCAATCTTCTCGCCGCCGTCCCACAGAACACGCGGGTGCGGCGACTCCCAATCGATCGTCAGCGTCTCGTTGACCTGGACGTTCTGGCAGGCTTCAACACACCGCCCGCAAAGGATGCACTGGTCAGGATCGTAGCGATAGAACGGATTGGAGTGATCCTGCGGATACGGCTTGTGCTGGAAAGGCCGTGTCTGATGCTCGACCTTCATCTCGCCAGTGGTGTTGTGGATGGTGCAGTTCTGGTTGTTGTTGTCGCAGACCGTGCAGTAGAGATCGTGATTTACGAGGATGCGGTCGAAGGCCTCGCGCTGCGCTATGTCGGCCGCCTGACTTTCGGTGCTCACGGCCATCCCTGCCGCGACCTGCGTGGAGCAGGCGCGGATGAGCTTTCCATTCACCTCGACCATGCAGGTGTCGCAGCTCTCGATCGGTCCCATCGGCGGCAGGTAACAGACTTGCGGGACGCGTTTCGAGTTTGCGGAGTCGGCGTGGCGATTGAGGGTTTCAATCAGCCATTCGCCACTGTGCGCAGGCACTTCGATCCCGTTTACTGTAACGGTCGTGTCCGGCGTGGAATCCGGCGGCGTGTTTAGCAGCGACTTTTTCACAGGCATCGACCTCGTGAGATGCATGCAAGCTGCAGTTACGTTTGCCGATGTCTCGCTAGAGTCTATAAAGCAGCGGCTACTCCATTCGCCTTCGCCCAGGCTGCGTAGGCGTCAATCGTCTGTTGCTCGCCTCCGCTGTACCAGGCGTAACCGTTGCGGCGCTCGAGCGAGAGGTCGTTAACGTTGTCGTGCAGGGTCTTATCGCGGTCCCCGAAAAGCGGTTTCTGCCCGGGAATGCTGTAGTACCTCGCCCAGATCGGGCCGGCGCCTTCCTTTGGTTTCAAAGTCCTGCCACCCGGATCACCGCGCCCGCCGGTGTACTCAAACCCGTAGATCGCCGCACCCTTCAGCCAGGCGATTCCCGCCTGGATAGAGGCGACCAGTTCTTTGGAGGGATGCGGAAGCGACATCAGGTAGGTCAGCAAGTCTGCGCTCTCGGATGCGGCCAGCGCTCCCGGTTCGTAGTTTCTTGCTGAAACCGGGGCCAGAGTGAGCGCATCTTCCTGTTGAGGCCAGATCGTCTTCTTTCCCTCGATCACGGTCTGCGACGCAAGAATGCAGTTCAGCGCCTTTTCGACTGCTGCTGCAGCCAACTTGCGCAAATCGGCGGTAACGAAATCGTAGCCCGGCTTAGCCTCGGCCACATCGCTCAGCGTCTCCGCCGACTCGGATACAGCGTTGTCGTTGAAGGTTATCGCGTCGTGGTAGCCGCCTTCCAGCGGGTACACCTGGGGAAATCCGCCGTTGGGATACTGCGCCGCCAACAGGTAATGGATGCCCTTGATAAAGCTGGCGCGATACGCGTCGCCGTCCTTGCCGGGTAGTGAAGCTTGCACTCTAGCCAGGAAGTGCAATTCCGTGTTGGTCGAGTCGTTATCCAGCGTGCCGACGTAGTTCCATTTGGGATCGGCCGGCTTGTCAAAGTCATTGGGGTCGGGAAACGCGTTCAGGTTGTTGGCTGCGTATGGCTGACCGGGCAGGCGCAGGGCGCCGGAGAAGCCCATGTTCTTGCTCCAGCCGCCCGCAGGGGTTTGAAAGCTGACGATGACGTCGGCTATGTGCCTTGCGGGAGCGGTGGCGTAATATGCGTCGTCGTGGCGCAACGACATGCCGGTGCCAAACCCGCCACGTCCTTCAGCAGGTTGCGGCGGCGCCGTTTCGCCGGGCCTGAGCTCGGCCGCCAGCGTGGCGCGGTCGGTCTTCATCTGCTCTTCGGAGCGCTTCAGGTAATCGAGCCACGCTTTGCGTTCCTTGGCCGGCGCGAGCTTCTGGATGCGCTCGACTGTCAGGGACGGCGCAACGACATTGGTTCCAATGACGTTGGCGAACGTGCTGCAGGCAGGACTCAGGACGAGAAGGGGTAGTACCAATCGGCAAAATTTCATAAGTGGAAACTCTACACGGTTCGACGCAGGGGTGTCTTTGGAAGTCTCAGACTGCGAGATTATCGCTTGATTTCCTTATCTTCTCCCGGTCGAGCAACGGCTCTTGATGTTCAAAGTTGTCCAGCCAATCCTCACCTAAGCCGATAGGCACAGGTTTCGTCGGCGGGGCTGGCTACTGGGTCGGCTGCGAGGTCTTCGGGGCTGATGGGGATCGCGTCGCGCCACGTGATTTCGAAAGACTTCGCGAAAGCTTCTGCTTGTTCGGGTTTGTAGTAGATGATTTCGAGATCGGACGGGCGGTCGCGAAACTCCGCGGTCAGTCGGTCGGCGAGCCGTTGCATCAAGGCCGGACCAAAAGGATTGAAGAGGAACACGGCACACGGCCCACTGGGCCACGCGATTGCGGTGGCGTCTCCACGCTCGATGCGGATCACACAGTTAGGTCTGCCAGCCGCGATCCACCGGTCTGCATTGGCCCGCGCGATGGCTGCGAGCGATGGGTTGAGTTCGACTCCGATGACCTCGCGGAAGGCGTGTTCGGAGGCGAGCAGGACGGCGCGGCCTTTGCCGCAGCCGAGGTCGATGAAGGTGTAGTCGCCAATGGGGTGGGGCGGATTACTGGCCTGCCAGCGCGTGAGGATGTTGCGAAATCGCGACGGCGGGACAGCGGCATAGCCAGCGATGTGGCGATCGCTGGGATGGCCGGAAGCGAGATCGGCTCCTGTAATGAGGCCGCCGGTTTCGGTGCCGTGGGCGAGATCGAACGGGTGCGGCGGAGGTATCGATTCAGGGCGGATTTTGCGGCTCAGACTTTTGGTGCCCGCTTGCACCGTTCCCCCAAGACCGCGATGATGCAACGACCAGCGCAGCTTGTCGAGGAGCGCGGTCACGCGGTCCTCACGGGTACGGCGAGCGGGTATGCGGTCTGGACGATCGCCAGCGCCTGGTCGCGAGTCGTAGCTGCGCCCTCGAGCTGAGCGTCTTCGGCCAGCGCCAGCATGGGTTTGAACTGCGGCGACGGGCCGTAGCCCGCGGCGACCAGGTCATCACCAGTGAGTAGTGGCGCGGGACGCAGGTCGGGCGCGGGCTCGGCTTCGTACTGGGCGCGGGCGAAGTCGTAGAGCCGCAGGTCGCCGTGGGCTGAGCTGGCGTCGAGGCGATGCAGTTCCAGGTGCTCATCGAAGCGCGGCAGACGCAGAAAACGCTTCAGCGTGGACTGCTTCATCTGCAGGATGTCGCCAAAGCGCATGTGGTTCTTGATGAGCGAGAGGATCTGGGCGGTGTCGTCGTTGGAGAAGCGCAGGCGTGCGAGGATATCCTCGGCAATGCGGACTCCGACCTCTACGTGGCCGTTGAAACGGATGCGGTCGCCGGGAATCTTCGGATTCGGCGGCTGGTAGGTCGCAGGCTTGCCGATGTCGTGCAGCAACGCGCCCCAGGCGAGGGTGGGCGAACAGCCGGCGGGGAGCTTGGACAGCAGCAGCATGGTGTGGACCCAGACGTCGCCCTCGGGGTGGAACTCGGGCGGCTGCTTTACGCCGCGCAGGCGCACGACTTCGGGCAGAATGCGCGCGAGCAGGCCAAGCTGATAGAGCAGTTCGAAGCCGCGGGCAGCGCCGCCTTCGGTGAGGATGCGGGTCAGCTCGTCGCGGATGCGCTCGGCCGACACCTGGGTGATGTCGGCTGCCTTACAGCGGATGCCTTCGACTTCCAGGTGGAAGTTGAAGCGGGCCGCGAAGCGTACGGCGCGCAGCAGGCGAAGTTTGTCCTCGGCATAGCGCAGTTTCGGGTCGCCGATGGCGCGGACGACGCCGAGGTTGAGGTCTTTACGGCCGCCAACATAGTCGAGCACGGCGGCGTCGAGGTCGCCGGTGGCTTCGTAGGCGACGGGATCGAGCAGCATGCCGTTGATGGTGAAGTCGCGCCGGAGGACGTCTTCGCGTGGGTCGGTGGTGTAGCGGACCGCGTCGGGACGGCGGCCGTCGGAGTAAGCGCCGTCGGAGCGGAAAGTGGCTACTTCGGTGGCAATGTCAGGCGCGTCCGGCTGCGTTGTACAGACCAGAACTACGCCGAAGTGGGCGCCGACGGTGAAGGTCTTGGGAAACAGCTCGACGATCTGGTCGGGGATGGCAGAGGTGGCGACATCGTAGTCCTTGGGGTGGACACCGAGCAGCAGGTCGCGGACGCAGCCGCCGGCGAAGTAGGCCTGATGGCCGGCCTCGCGCAGGGCGAGCGCGATGCCCAGGGCGGCGGCATATTGTGGATCGGATCTCTGCAATTTACGACCGTCTCCCTTCTTACAAAAAAGTCAAAATACATCGAAACAAAAGAGTTAGCGGATATGCATCTGTAAAATATTCCATCCAGACGACTTACGCGCAAAATATTCATTCGGTTTGACTTAGCTCGGCCGTTCGACTCCAGTTTCCGAATTTATCCTACCCTTCTATTTTACGCTCTCAGGTGGGAATTAGTTTCCCAGCATCCCGTGCATTTTGAGTTATATAGACGGATTGCCTCGACGTCTGGCGCTCGAACAAGCAGGAACGAAACACGCCTCCTGAGAGCTGGAGAAGCCCTGGATCCCGAGCCGTGGTGCGATCGGCGATTTATTGGGTGGTTGATGGCGGAGGAGTCGTTGGCTTGGGAACGGGCTTGGCGCGGGGTTTGGTCGACTTCTTTGCCGGCGCGGGCGTGGGGCACACTGGGGCAGGTGGCAAGGGTGGTGGGGCGGATTGCAGGGCAGTCAGCTTGACCTGGACGTCGTGGAAGCGGCGGTCCTGAGATTGTGCGGCGGAGTCGAGCAGGTCGCCGAAATCGCGGCGAGCCTGCTGCAGGCTTTGCGTGGCCTGTTGGAAGGCTGCGCTCTGTTGGGCAGGCGCGGCGAGGACGGAGGTCTGCGTGACGCGGACGAGGACGTCGTAGAGAGCCTCGACGTTGCGGTAGGTGGGCAGCAAGTGAGGGACAGAGTTGGGGCTGCCGTCGGCGGTGGTGACGAGCGGCGGCAGGGTCTGGTTGAGATCGCGCTGGATGGAGCCAATGTCGCTGGCGGATTCAGCAGTGACGGCGCCGGGGGCCTTCCATTTTTCGGGACGGGCGATGGCGAGAGCCTGCTGGATGCTCTGCATCGCGGGGCGCAGGATGGCGGACGGTAGGACCGTCGGCGGCGCGGGGACGGCGGGTACCGCAGCTGCGGGTTCCCGGGAGTCGGCCTGGAAACTGGCCTGAGGGGCTTGCGCGTTGAGGGCGGAGGAAAGCAGGAGGAAAAAGACGGCGGGGAGGATTGTGGATTGCGTCATCGGTGCTCTCAGCTTGCAGGTTGGGATACGGCTCGGGGGAAAGGGGGTCGGAGATGCCGGTTTTCGAAATGCCGGAAAAAGTGGCTCTAACTATGATGAGGCTATAGAAGGCCGGGGTGGCCGGCCCGACGGATATTGGGCGGCGTTGGCGCGAAGGTGGTAGTGGCAGCGTGTGGCGGGGAAGGTAGAGTTACACAAAAGGGCTTTGGAATGTTTGGAATGAGGGAGTGGGCATGAAGGTTCTGGCACGGTTGGTCTTGGTGATGGCGGTTCTGGGGGCTGGATTTGCATCGGCTCAGCAGGGGACTGCGGCAGGAACGACCGCCGCGCCTGAAGTGACGATTGTTGCGACTCCGGCGATGTGGCGGGTGAAGGGTGCGCACGGGACGGTGTATCTGTTTGGGTCGGTGCATGTAATGAAGCCGAACGTGGTGTGGGAGAGCGCGAAGGTAAAGGCTGCGTTGGAAGGGAGCGATCTGCTGTACCTGGAGATCGCGAATATCGACGATACGGCGTCGGTGCAGCCGATCGTGATGCAGTTCGGGATTGATTCGGCGCATCCGCTGTCGACCAAGATCTCGAAGGAAGATGTGGCGCTGCTGGACACGGCGGCGAAGGCGATGGGGCTGCCCGGCGAGCAGTCGTTTGAGCCGATGCAGCCGTGGCTGGTGTCGGTGTCGCTCTCGACTCTGCCGATGGTAAAGGCGGGGTATAGCCCGGCGAGCGGGATCGACATGAAGCTGCTGGCCGAGGCCAAGGGCGAGCAGAAGCCGGTGAAGGGTTTCGAAACGATGGCGGAACAGATGCACATGGTAGCCGACGTTCCCATGGAGGAGCAGGTGAGGATGCTGCACAAGGACCTGGCCGAACTCGACAAGTCGACCGAGCAGACCAATGAGATGGTGGCGGCGTGGGAGAAAGGCGACGTCGAAAAGATTGGGAAGATAGATAACGACGAACTGGCAGTGAAGTATCCGGACGAGTACAAGCGGATTGTGGTGGATCGGAATACGAAGTGGGCGGCGACGATCGATGGGCTGTTGAAGGATCCGGCGACGGGGACGGTGTTTGTTGCGGTTGGCGCGGCGCACCTGGCGGGGCCGGATTCTGTGCTGAAGATGCTGGAGAAGGATGGGTGGAAGGTGGAAAGGCAGTGACGAGTTGCAGGTGGTTAGTTGTTGGTTGTTAGATGGTGGAACGCGGGAACTCCGAAGATGCCCCTCTCATCGATTATGGACCGTCTCTCTCACGGGCCTAATACCGGCTACGTGGTTGTCTTGCTCTCAGCGATAATTCTCGCTATCCGTTCGTGTTTTGTGGACGTCTTCATTGACGAAAGTGAGTCGGCCCCTTCTGAAGAAGCCGAGAGAAATGGGGTCTTGAAGGCGACGAAAGTTAGACTCGACCCATCATGGTTGGGACGATTCCTGCTAATGGCAGCCTTTGCGGTTTTGGAAGATGTGGCAGCGATAGCGTGAACATTCGGACGCCGTAGGATGGTAAGGTGACTGCACGCGGCGAAAACGGATTGATTCTGGGGATTGAGAGCTCGTGCGACGAGACGGCTGCGGCCGTGGTGCGCGCGGGTGGGGAAGTGCTGGCGAACGTGGTGGCGTCGCAGATGAAGCTGCATGCAAACTATGGGGGCGTGGTTCCGGAGTTGGCTTCGCGGGAGCATCTGCGGAACATTGTGCCGGTCGTTCGGGCGGCGATGAGGCAGGCAGGCCTGGAGTTTGCGGACCTAGATGCGATTGCCGTGACTGAGGGACCGGGGTTGGCGGGTGCTCTGTTGGTGGGGATTACGTATGCGAAGGCCCTGGCGCTCGGGACGGGGAAGCCGCTGGTCGCGGTGAATCATCTGGAGGGGCATATCCATGCGGTGCTGATGGAGGTGGCAGGTGCGGCGATGGAGGGGCCGCTGCTGGCGCTGGTGGTGAGTGGGGGGCATACGCATCTGTATCTGTGTTCCCACATCTCAGAATCGAGATATGGGGCACCCGACTCCGAGGGTGGTTTGTGGCGATACAGAAATGTTGGGCGGACGGTGGATGATGCGGCGGGTGAGGCGTTCGACAAGGTGGCGAAGCTGCTGGGTCTGGGGTATCCCGGTGGGCCTTGGATTGATGCGTTGGCGGCGCGGGGGAATCCGCGGGCGGTGGAGTTCAAGTTTGGGCAGATTCGAGGTAGGGCTCAGAAGGGTGGTGGCAACCCCACGGTCGACGTAAAGAGCACGTCGAACGTGGGGCACCCGGAATCGGAGCAACACTTTGATTTTTCGTTTAGCGGGATTAAGACGGCGGTGCTGCGGTATATCCAGACGCATGGGATGGCGGCGGCGATCGATGTGCGGCGCGATGCGCTGGGTGAGGCGTTGAAGGAGAATCCGGCGATGAAGGTGGGCGAGGCGGTGGAGTTGCTGCCGTGGCTGTTCGACGCGCAGGCGCTGGATTTGATTGCGTCGTTTCAGTATGCGGTGGTGGGGAACCTGATGCGGCAGACGTTTGCGGCGGCGGAGGCGTTTGGGGCGCGGGGGATTGTGGTGTCGGGTGGCGTGGCGGCGAATAGCGAGCTGCGGCGGCGGTTTCAGGCAGAGGCGGACAAGCGCGGGCTGCGGGTGGCGTTTCCTACGCTGGCGATGTCGACGGACAATGCGGCGATGATTGCCGCGGCGGCGTGGCCAAAGTTTACGGCTGGGGAGTTTGCGGGGGAGGGATTGGTGGCGGTGCCGCAGTTGAGGCTGGGGTGAACTCGTCAGAGACTCATGAAATGCGCTGCCTACAGTTCGGATTCCACGGTCCGGATTCTGCATATCTGCGTTAGGCTGTTACGAAGCCTTCAGAGGAGCGAGATCGTGGACTTCGATTTTATAGGCGATGCTGAGTTCCGAACTTCCCTAGTTACCGATTACGCTGAGATGGTCGCATGTGTGGACTCGCAATCCTGGAAAGCGGTACACGTTTTAGCCGGGAGTATCGTTGAGGCCCTCCTGAATTGAGTACCTCGTGATATCAAAAGCTCGGCCCGGCGGAAAAGATCCCTTAACCTTGGACCTAAGCGGGGCGATTGCAGCCTGCGAGGTTGCCGGTGTCCTTCAAAAAACGACTGCAGCCTTATGTGATGTGATTAGAGGCTATCGCAATCTAATACATCCCGGACGCCTGGTTCGACTCCAAGAACGGGTTACCCCTGAAAGTGGACGGATCGCCATCAATCTTGTAGCTCTGATTACAAAAGAGGTTGAACAGAGGCGCAAGTTGCATTACGGGCCCACCGCTGAGCAAATCGCGACTAAGCTGAGGACCGACGAGCACTGTCTTGCTGTCCTACCGGAATTGCTTTCGGAAACTAAAGAGCACGAGCGGCTAAAGCTCGTTTTGTCGATTCTCCCGGAGGCATACAAGGCGGAAGACGGACCGTTCCCAGATGCGGACACTCTCAGACGGATACACGTCGGGTATCGGCAGGTCCTGGATACTCTTCCCCCGACCGACCAGAAAAAGGTTGCGGAGCGTTTCGCAGAGTCGATTCGGAATGATTCTTCCGAACGTATTCAGGCTTATAGCGATGCGTTCTTCTCTGCACGTGATATCAAGCATTTGGATAGCAAAGATTCCGCTATAGTGCTGAAGTATCTGCTCAACAGATTAGATCAGCCAGCGACGCCAATCACTGAGGAGTTCCTAGAGTCTCTGGAATACGTCGGTGACTGCATTGAGACGAAGGACATGGTTTCGTTCGCAGATACGCTCATAAAGTTTCTGCTCCGCCAGCCGCCAGGCAGGCTCAGGGCCGCCGAGAATTTTGTTTATCGGGAGTATGACAAGATTTCGAATGACACCCATAAAACCAGCATGGAAGAGCGGGTCACCAAGTGGCAGAAGACTCCAAGGGTCAAGCCTCTTTCGGCGGATGCCTCCGCGCGGTTGGAGGCGTTATCGATCCAATGGTCGGATATCCCGTTTTAGCCGACGTTGAACTCGGGTCGAGTGGGCCGACGCGACAAAAGCGCCGTTTCCGTCGCGGCATGTAGAATCTTAGGTGAGCAATTTTAGACGGAAAGTGTGGACTGCACGGCGCTTGTGCGCTGGATGCGGCGGTGGTGAGCGCAAGTGGCGTCGTTGGAACTCTTCAATACACTGATCGAAGGTGGAGCGGCTGGAGCCGGTGGGCGCGCCGGCGCTGCGGATGTATGCGTGCGGGCCGACCGTTTACGACTACGGCCACATTGGGAACTTCCGGACGTTTCTGCATGTGGACGTGCTGCGGCGGTTTCTCCGGCAGCAGGGCATGGCCGTCGAGCACGTGATGAACGTGACCGATGTGGACGACAAGATCATCCGCAATGCGCTGGCGGCGGGCAAGCCGATCAAGGAGTACACGGAGCGGTTTGAGAAAGCGTTTTTCGAGGATCTGGACGCGTTGGGGATCGAGCGGCCGGAGCATCTGCCGCGCGCGACCGAGCACATTCCCGAGATGGTGACATTGATCGAGCGACTGGCGGCGAAGGACTTCGCGTATCAGACCGAGGATGGGAGCTGGTACTTCCGCATTGCGAAGGACGCCGATTACGGGAAGCTGTCGAAGAAGGACTTTGAGGGGATTGAAGACGGCGCGCGCGTGGATGTGGACGAGTACGAGAAGGATGCGGCGCGGGACTTTGCGCTGTGGAAGGCCGTGAAAGGGCGACGAGCCGAGTTGGAAGACGCCGCTGGGCGCGGGGCGGCCGGGGTGGCATATCGAGTGCTCGGCGATGGCGACGTCGATGCTGGGGGAGAGTTTCGACCTGCATGCGGGCGGCGAAGATCTGATGTTCCCGCATCACGAGAATGAGATTGCGCAGTCGGAATCCGCGTCAGGAAAGACTTTCGCTCGGCACTGGATGCATGTGCGCTTCCTGCTGGTTGAGGGGAAGAAGATGTCGAAGTCGGAGGGGAATTTTTATACGCTGCGCGATCTGCTGCTGAAGGGGCATAAGGCGTCGGCGATTCGGTATGTGCTGCTGAGCGTGCCGTACCGGCACCAGATGAACTTCACGTTCGAGGCGCTGGCCGGCGGCGACGAATGCGATCGACCGGCTGCGGACGTTTCATCAGCGGATGCTGCGCGATGGGTATGCGGCGGGTGCGGATGAGGCGGTGCGCGCGGCTACGGCGAAGGCTGCGGCGGACTTTACGGCAGCGCTGGCGAATGATTTGAATACGGCGGAGGCGTGCGGCGGCGATCAGCGAGATGGTGCGCGCGGCGAACTCGGCTGCGGATGCGGGGACGCTCGGGCAGGAGAATGCGGACGAGATTCTGCGCGTGCTGACGATGTTCGACGGGGTGTTTGCGGTGCTGGTGGATCGCGATGCGGAATTGACGCGGGCCGCGCTGGCGTGGGCCGAGGCTGAAGGTCGAATCGGCGAGGCTTCGCCGGAACTGGTGGCGCAGATGGGGCTTTCGGACGAGGCGATTGACGCTCTGGTGGAAGAGCGAACGGCGGCCAAGAAGGCCCGGAACTTCGCACGAGCGGACGCGATTCGCGCTGAGCTCACGGCGAAGGGCGTGCTGATCGAGGACGCGAAGGACGGGATTCGGTGGAAGCGGAAGTGAGTAGTGGATTGAGCGTGCCGATTCCCCGTATAGTCTCTTTTTGAGGAAGGGACTTATGCGCATTTGCGGCTGCGCTGGTGATCATATGTGGTGCTCCTGCGCCTGCTCAGAGAAGCAGCATGAAGTTGTGACCCAGGCGTGCAAGGCGGTGGAAGCGCTGCCTGCGCCGAAGGCGGCGACGGTTCCCCCGCCTATGAGGAAACCGGGTGAGGAGTGCGATCCGCTCGCGCTCTACTACGGAATGAGAGGGCGGCCGGATTATGCGTCGGCGGAGCAGTGCGCGTTGGCGGAGTGGCACAATACGCATCTTCAGTATCCGGAAGATTCAGGGGAAGACACCGTATTTGCGATCGGGACGCTCACGATGATGTATGCGAACGGGGATGGGGATTCCACGCGATGTGGATCGGGCGATTCGGATTGCCTGCGCAGAGGAAGCTGCTTCGGTGGACAATCCTGAACTCGACGAGCTGATTGCCTATTTGCTGAAAGTGAAGGCGGACCCAAAGCAGAGGTTCGACTTCTGTGCGGCAGGCATTTACTACGACAAGGCGCTGGGCTTCGAATGCACCTGGATTAGCGAGACCAAGGAAGAGAACTTGTGACACCAAGTTCCGCTCGAACATGCGATGGCGGGGTGGACGCCGGCGCAGAGGAATGCCTATGTGGTGATGATGAAAGCGCGAGACGCGTTTGTGATCGCGCAAGTCTTCAAAGACGGAGGGTGCGGGTCCGGACTCGGCGAAGAGATGAGTGAAATGCAAAGCCGAATGAGGATTGAGCAGACAGACGCGATCGTCCGATACGAGTCGGGAAAGTTGCCCCACTTCTCTCACGATGAATACATCGCCGCGGATAAAAAGCTGAATCGAAACTATGCGGAACTTATCGCTTCGTGACAGCGGATCAGAAGGATGATTACGCCATGCGTCGCAACCTGTCCGTCGAGGAAGAGCGTGCATGGGTTGCATATCGGGACGAATGGGTGAAGTTTGCCAAGGTGCGGTGGCCGCAGGTTTCGGCGGAGAGTTGGCTTGCCCAGCTCACACGCGAGCGGATAACTCAACTCAATGATGGTGGACACTGAGCTCAAGCTAGATTTGGTAGGTGCGAACTCACTCTTCGACGGGAACTTCCAGCAGTGGGTCGGATGGCATGGGGGAGGTTTTAGTGCGCGAGAGAATGACTGTGGCGACTGAGATGAGGATGATGACCATGCCGGCGACTTCGGCGGGGGCGAGGCGCTCGCCGAGGGCGACTACGCCGATCAGCACGGCGATGACCGGGTTGACGAAGGCGTAGGTGGAGACCTTGGTGACCGGGACGTGCTGCAGCAGATAGGTGTATGCGGTCAATCCGATGACCGAGCCGAACGTGGAGAGATAGATAATGCTCAGGATGCCTGCACGGGTCCAGTGAGCGGTGTGGAAGCATCCTCCAAATGTGGCGATGGCGAGGTTTAGGAAGCCGGCCGCGCCGATCTGCCAGGCGGTGGCGACGAAGGTGTCGACCTTGAAGTGAAAGCGGCGCGAGAGCACGGAGCCGGAGGCAAACGCGAGAGCGGCGGCGGTGAGGATGAGGAAGCCAAGGAGGCTGCGGCGGTCGGGTGCTCCTCCGGCGCGGTGCAGGGCGGGCCACAGCAGTACAAACATCCCGACCGCGCCCAGCAGCGTTCCGAGCCAGCCGCGCAGGTTGAGTTTCTCTCCGCCGGGCAGCGCGGTTTCTATTACCGCGACGAGGATGGGAACCATGGCGATGATGAGCGAGGCCAGGCCGGAAGCGACCTTGGTTTCTCCCCAGATCAGCAGCAGGTTATTGACCGTCATCATCAGGATGCCGACCAGCGCGAGGCGCCAGGCAGTGCCGGAGGGGACGCGCAGGCTGACCCCTCGGGAGAGACAGATGGTACAGATGATGACGGTGGAAAGCAGCGAGCGAGTGGCGCCGACCAGCGGCGGCGCAATCTGCAGCCCCGCGATGTGGATGGCGAGATAGGTGGAGCCCCAGAGGAGATAAACCAGGGCGAAGGCCACGGCGACGCGGCTCTTTTCGGATACGTGGAGGGGCATCTTGCTTAAAGGTACTAGCTTCCAGGTTCGCGGTTCCAGGTGATGTCGCGCGGAGGGAGCAATGCGTCTAAACTTTGGGATGTGGATGCTATGAGGAACATGGCTCGATGGTGTGCGACTGTGGCGCTGGCGGCGGGCTGTGCGGCGGCGGGGATGGCGCAGGCGAGGCCGCCGCAGCCTTTGCCTGATGTGTCGCAGACGTCAAGCGGCGCACCGCACCGGACGCGTCTGATCCTGAAGGACGGCAGTTATCAACTGGTGATGAGCTACACGGTGAAGGGCAAGATCGTCAGCTACGTCAGCGCAGAACGCGGCGAGATAGAGGAACTTCCGAACGACCTGGTGGACTGGGACGCGACGCACAAGTGGGAGCGGGATCATCCGCCTGCGGACGAGGCCGGCTCGACTGACGCGCAACCGCCAGCGCCTGCGATCGATCCGGAGTTGCTGAAGGAAGAGGCGGATCGCCGGGCGCTGACGCCGGAGGTGGCGCCGAATCTGAATCTACCGGACCAGGACAGCGTGGTTGCGCTGGACTACTTCCAGGGGACGCCGGAATTGGTGCCTCTGGTGCAGACGGATGGCGATCTGAACCACACGACCAGCCACAATATTTTGAAACTGAGCCTCAATCCGCGCGCCGCGCAGCACCAGATTGTGCAGTTAAAGGGCGTGCAGGCGGCGGTGCAGATGCATGTGGATCAGCCGGTGATCTATCTGCGCGTCGGGGATGATTCGGCGATCTCGCGGGGCGGAACTCCGCTGGTGGTGGACACGCATGGGGCGGGCAATGCGCCGGGGGTAAAGCCGGATTCGAATGGCGGTTCGGCCAATAGCGGTTACGTGATGGTGCGCGCGGATATTCGGACCGACGCGCGTGTGCTGGCAAGCTTCAACATCACGCTGCTGGGTACTCAGAAGACTCAGGAGGACGTGGTCGAAACCACAACCGAGATGCTGCCCGGCGGCCATTGGATGAAGGTAACTCCCACGAAGCCTTTGGACTTTGGCGAGTACGCGCTGATGGAGGTGCTTTCCGACAAGGAGATCAACCAGGGCGTATGGGATTTTGGCGTTCATCCTGTCGCGCCGGAGAATCGCGACGTGATGAAGCCACAGCCGAAGCGGCCTGTGACGCTGGAGCGGCGCGCGCCAAACTAACTGGTTTCGGCTTTGCGTGTCGCGCGTTGCCAGGCTTCAACCTGGAGAACGGACTGCGCGAGCGTGGTAACGACTACATCGGGGTGGGCCGGTCCGAATCGGGCCTGCATCTCGTCGGTGTCTTCGCTTGAGTGCCAAAGGGCTACGGCGACGCGGTTTTCGGCCAGGTACTCGCGGATGCGCTGGCACAACTTGCGGCTCTCGGAGAAAGCGAACGGCGGAAGAGCGCAGACGAAGACGACCGCGTCATTTTCCGCCGCGAGGCCGCGCAGGATGTATTCGGAGACCGCGTCGGCGGTCAGCATCAGGCTGTGGTATCCGGCGCGTTGCAGCAACTGAGTCAGCATGACGGCAGCCAGTTCGTTGGCCTCGCCGGCAGCATAGGTGCAGACGATGGCGATCTCCCTCTCAAAGGCGTTCGGGTTGGCAGCAAGCACCTTTTCGGGCTCGTACTCGCTGAGGCGGGCCAGCAACTCCCCGATGCACAGCAGGGAAAACTTCCAGCGCACGTCGCTGAGCGCTCCCTTGTGGCGGTCTTCCTCAGCGAGACTGAGGACGGGGATGACTACGGAGTCGTAGAGTTCGGCCAGCGACTTGCCAACGAGAAACTCCTCGGCGACGGCCCACGCCGCCTGCTGATCCATCGCGAGCAGGCGTTCATAGAGCCGGGCAGCGGGGGACAGTCTGGCGTTGGTCCCCAGCAGAGTATGCAGGAACGAAAGCTGCGGGACATACTGACCCAGCACAACGACACAGACGGTCAGCGGCGTGGCGAGCGCCAGCCCAGGCAATCCCCACAGCATGGACCAGAAGATTGCGCTGCTGAGCAAGGCAAGCGACGAGATACCCGTCCGCGAACTGAAGATCCACGGCTCAATGACGTTCGCCAGGGTGAGTTCGAGCACCAGGAAGAGGGCGATGACGAGCAGCGGCTGCCACCAGGTGAACGAGACCGCAACGGCGAGCATGAACGGCAGTAACGTTGCGAACCCTACTCCGGCGTAGGGAACGATGCGCAGTGCTCCGGCGATGACGCCCCACAGAGTCGCCTCGGGAACGTGAAGGCAGTAAAGCCCGGCGCCGAACGCGATGCCGTAGCACGCGTTCACCTTGAACTGCATGACCAGGTAACGGCTGATGCGGGCAGTCGCCGCTTCCAGCGCCTGGGTCATGACGTTGATGTTGCCCATGCCCGCGAGCAGCAACATTCGATGACGAAGGTCCTCGCGGTTCAGGAGAATGTAGATGGTGAAGATGATGACGATGAATACCTGGCCGAACGGCTCGAGGATCGATCCGGCGAGTTGCGCGGTGGCGTGAAGCTCGTCGGAGCGCTGGCCCACTATCTGCACGCGCAAGATCTTGTCGGGTCCGGACGTGCTGGGATCGACTTCCCGGAGCATGTCCTCGACGAGATTGACGGCCCCCTCCAGCGACGACGCTGACGAGGAGTGCATGGAGTGGATCTTACGGAGGATGTTGTCGCGATAGCCGGGCAGAGTCTGCGCGACGTTCAGGACCTGGCGCGAGAGGACATAGCCGCTTATCGCAAGCAGGATGCAGGTGATGATGCTGACGATGGCGACGGCGACCTTGCGCGGGATCCGCCGGTTCTCAAACCAGACGACGGCGGGGACAAGCAGGAAGGAGAGAGTGAGCGCAAAGGCCAGCGGAATAAGGACGACCTTGGCAAGGAACAAGACCGCGACGACGCCCGCAAAGGTCAAGACAGACACGCTGGCCGAAGATTCGGGGATCCTCACACTGGACATAGCGCCTCAATCGGATAGCTCTGCTTTCCGGAAAGCATACAGCAGGAGGCGAGTGATCTGTCGCAGATTCATGGGGAAAGAAAAACGGGACGCCTTTGCAACGGGCGTCCCGTTCGTGAGAGCAGGTTGCCGGGAAGAGGGCTACACCCTCGCCAGCCTGCGGTGCGCCATGCCTGCGATGCCTGCCATCCCGGTTCCGAGCAGCAGCAGAGACGACGGCTCAGGAGTGGGTGATCCCGCAACGTCGAACTCGATCGCACCGCTGTAGGGAGCCCATTCCGTGTCCTGACGGAAAGTGCCGACGCCCCCGGCGCCGTCATCGGAGTACCAGCCAGCCGTCGAGGTCTCCCAGTATGCGGTATCGGGAAGCGGATTGCTTCCGACGGAGGGATCCGTGGTCGAGAGCCCGATGTTCAAGCTGTCGTAGGGGCCGGGAACGCCGGTCGGATTCGTACCATAGTCGGTCGTATTGAACGAAAGTCCATAGATTACCTGGTCGGGCACCGTGACCCCAGAGAGATCGAAGGTGACCAAAGAAAGCGAGCCGTTGTGACATGCTCCGTCTGACCCTACGTAACCGTTGGCGTAGTCTCCGGTGCACACCGGATTCGCCTCGGGACGCCAGGGTATGAACGCATCAATAACGTCGGTGTCGATCAGCGAGCCCACGCTGTCTGAGGGTCCAACGTTGTAGATGCTAAGAGTGAGCGGAACATAGAAACCGGCCGTAGTGATCGTGGTTCCATTCGGGGTGTAACTGGAAGCCAACGCCCAATCACTCATGGCAACGGTCGCCGAAGTGAGGTTGTAGGTGGAGCTTGTCCCGGCAAACTGGATCAGGTCGCCGAATTCGAAGGACTGAACTGCCTCGTATGGCTCGGATACCACGTTGTCTGGAAGAGGGCTTGGGATGTTGTTGTAGATTGCGTTGTCAGCAAATGCCGCTGGTGAAAAGGCGATCAGGATTACAGGTAGTAACTTCGCGATCGATTTCATGGTGCTCCCTAGGGTCGCCCGTCGGGAATGGGTTCGGAATATGCTCGTGGCCGGGATTGGTCAAGGGGCAGAACCATTGATTCCGTTGGGGTTCAGTTGCCCATGATGAAGCAGTTTGCACACCAAACCTCATGATCGTTTAGAATCATCAAGTTACAACGCGCAAGGATTTTCATTGCGCAAGAGTTTGCATGCACAATGCTACTTCTTTGCATTTTGTAAGTATATGAAAATGAACAGTTTATGCGTCACAAGTTAGGTGTGACGGGCACACGAATCTCCAGCTTGCCCGCGCACTTCAGGCTGAGGCTGCATGGAGCTTGGAAACCATGTCGGCACCTGCCATGGTGGCGGAGCGGCCGGCGGGAACCTGGATGTCGTGCGGGTTGGCTGCGACGAGGCCAAGGCCGGCGACGGAGACGTTGTCGCGGGTAGTCTTGGCGGCGTACATCTGGGTGTCGGCAGAGCGAATGATTGCCTGCACGGTGCTGCCGTCTTCTGGGAAGGTGGCGAGGCCGAAGCTTCCAGCAAGCGAGAGATTCAGGCCCTGGCTGCTAAGGAAGGATTCACTGCGGAGTCCCTCCCACAGACGCATGGTGGCTGCGATTGCCTGCTTTTTGTCGAGGGCGGGAAGCAGCGCGACGAACTCATCGCCGCCATAGCGGAAGCAGGCGTTCTCCGGGCCAAGCACGCGCTTCATCAGGTTTCCGACCTCGGCAAGCAGGCGGCTTCCGACGAGATGCCCGTGGGTATCGTTCACTTGCTTGAAGCGGTCGAGGTCGACGAACAGCAGGCTGAACTGGTGGGTGTGGTTGTCGGCTGAGATGGCTAGCTGCTCATCCAGCAGCGTGTAAAGGTGACGCGCGTTGAACAGGCCGGTGCAGTCGTCGGTGATGGTGAGTTCGTGGATCAGCTTGACCGAGCGGGCGTTCTGGATGGCGATGGCGGCGTAGTCGCACAGAATTCTGAGGAAGGAGTTGGAGTACTCGCTCATCAGGTCGAGCTTGCTGTTGAGGAGTTGGATGACACCGAGACTCTTGTCTCCGGAAGAGATCGGGATGCAGGCGATGGAGTGGATGTTCAACTCGGGATGGGCTCTGGAGAAGGCGTCCCACTGTGTATCCAGGGACACGTCGGGGACCACGAGCGTGTTGCCGGTCGCGGCGACCCATCCTGCTACTCCTTCGCCGAGCGGGATGCGGAGATTGCGGAGGCTCTCTGCGTCTGAGCCGACAGCAATGGCGTAGTAAAGCTGCTTTTCCTGGTCGTCGACCATGAGCATGGACCAGCGCTCGGGGCCGAAGAACTGGGCCATCTTTTCCATGATGGTGCGCAGAATGTCTTCGAGTTCCAGCGTCTGGGTGAGCGCGCGCGCGACGTCATGGAAGACACGCAGATGGTCCATCTGCTTGCTTTCGATGACAGCGAACTGTTGTTTCTTCTCAGCCAACCCACACCTCGTAATTCAGCAGACCATGGTCTATGACCCATCAGGAATAACTCCAATGGGTCATATGTAGACACTTTAGTCCTAGTTATCGGCTTAACCGCCGATATGCACCATGTTTCTGGACGGTTTCAGGAATCCAGGCTCGCCGATGTGATGGCGTGCCTCCTTCTTCATGACCACACGTCGAATATACGCAGCCAGTTCTGTGTCGGTTCCGCCTCTTTTCATCTCGCCGTAGAGGTCATGATCGGATTGCGAGAAAAGACACGTGCGGATAGCGCCGTCTGAGGTGATGCGAACCCGGCTGCAGTGCCCGCAGAAAGGCTGCGATACGGGAGCAACGATGCCGATCTCTCCAACGCCATCGCGGAACGTGTAGCGCCTGGCGGTCTCGCTGACGGACCTGGGCGGAAGCTCTACCAGCCCAGCAGGCACCGAGCAGGACGGGCGCCATGCGTTCAGCCGCGACAGGATCTCGTCCATCGGGACCACGGTCTCCGGCTTCCAACTCCGATCCTCTTCCAGCGGCATGAACTCAATGAAGCGGACGATGACGCCCTCGCGGCGGGAAAACTCAGCGAAGGACTCAATCTGTGCGTCGTTGAATCCGCGCAGCAGGACGCAGTTGATCTTGATGGGGCCGAGGCCTGCGGCCTGCGCGGCGTGGACTCCGGCCAGCACGCGCTCGTAGCTGCGTGGCACACGGGTGATCCGGGCGAAGGTGTCCGGGTCGACCGCGTCCATGCTGACGGTGACGCGGTTGAGGCCGGCGGCTGCGAGCGGCGCGGCAAGGGACTCGAGCAGATGGCCATTGGTGGTCAGCGCGATGTCGAGGGGCTGACCCGCCTCGCCAGCTTCAACCGCGGCACCGTCGTGGTGGTAAGCCGTGCGGAGTTGCGCGAGCTCAGCCACCATCTCCACCAGGCCGGTGCGCAGCAACGGCTCGCCCCCGGTGAGGCGCACCTTCTCGATGCCGAGCGAGACCATCAGGCGCACCATGCGGACGTAGTCGGCGATGGGGAGTTCGGTGTACTGCGCACCTTCATTGCCGGTGCGGCAGTAGACGCACTTGTAGTTGCAGCGGTCGGTGACGGAGATGCGCAAATCGGTGATGGCGCGTCCGAAGGAATCGCGCAGGCGCATCCCGGAGGCTGTCGGCGTAATCTCGTCCATCAGTTCGGCGGCTGGACCGATCGGAGATGGGAGCAGGGAAGCGATAATGGATTCTCCGGCAAAGTATTAGAGGCCTTCAGGCGGTTCTGACTTTCGGGTGCGTTCAGGAAGCGAGGCCTTTCCACATTGGATGCCGCATTCGTTGCCGCGAACCGCGCCGAATTCAGTATAGTAAGTTTCAACCATCGGTGATTGGAGTCCGCGGCACAAATTGTGACGCAGGAACAAGGCCGGATTTGTAACATCTAGAGAGATATTCTTGCCGTGGTGATTCCGACCCGGGCGACTTAGCTATGTCTACTGTTTTCATACTCGAGCGGTGGCTTGGCGAGCAGGTGGTGCCGTTGATGTTCATCGGCTTCGCCGTTCTGATGGGGTTTGCGCTGCTGTATTTTTCGGCGCAGAGCCGGCGAGCCGCATTGGTGCGCGACCGCTCCGGGAAAACCGAGGAGACATTCGCCGAGTACCTGGCGGCGTACGGATTCGACCCCGAGCTTGCGCGCGCAACCTACCGGTATTTGCAGGACGTCCAGCAGGTGACGTTCCCGATTGTGCCCAAAGACGATCTGGATCGCGACCTCGGACTGGATGATCACGACGTTAAGCAGGCGGTGCGCGATCTGCTGCACGAGACCGGCCGGGAATATCTGCCGGGACTGCTTGATTCGCCGTTGGTTACGGTGGTGGACCTGGTGCGGTATATCCAGGCATCTCCGCGACGAGTGGAAACCGTGCGGCGCCGGACTGCGTAAGGCTTAACACCGATTTACACCGATTAGACCGATTGAAGACGATACCAATTGAACTTGGTCCGCGGTTCATCGTCTGTCATTTGTTTTTTAGATCGGTAATATCGCTGTGATCGGTGTTAAGCCTTTGCTGCGAGGATGGCTTTGGTAAGCGCGGGGACGACCTCGAAAAGGTCTCCGGCGACTCCGTAGTCTGCAACCTCGAAGATAGGCGCGTTCTCGTCTTTGTTGATGGCGATGATGGTCTTTGAGCCTTTCATCCCAACCAGGTGCTGGATTGCGCCGGAGATGCCGACAGCGAGGTAGAGTTTCGGCGAGACAGTCTGGCCGGAGCTGCCCACCTGCCGTTCCATGGGAACCCAGCCTGCGTCGCAGATGGGGCGCGAGGCGGCTAGTTCCGCACCGAGCGCGTCGGCGAGAGCCTGGACGAGGGCAATATTCTCCTGCTCGCGGATGCCGCGGCCGACTGAGACGATGATCGGCGCGGCGGCGAGGTCGACGGTGTGCGCTGACTCGCGGAAAGGCTCGGACGGCGTGGTGCGAATCTGCGCGGCTGCGAGCTCAACGGAAATGGGTTCGATCTGAGCAGAGCCGGATTCCAGCGTCTCCGCGCGGAACGCCCCGGCCTGGATGGAGATGAAGCACGCCGCCTGTTGCGATGTAGCCCGGCGGTAGTCCGCGTTGAGCTTGCCCTGGAAGAGCTGGCGCACGAACGCCGGACCCTCGTGAATGGCGATGACGTCGGAGATGAGGACCTGACCGAAGCGCGTGGCCAGCGCGGGCGCGAAATCGCGCACCTGGTACGTGTGCGGAAAGAGGACGTAGGCCGGCGAGGTCTGTCGGATCACCTGCTCCAGCGCGTGGATGTAACCATCCGCGGTGTATTGCTTCAGCAGTCCATGCTCGACCGTATAGACCTTGGCGAGTTGCTTGCTGCTGAGTTCACCAGCCAGAGAGGCTACGCCCTCGCCCAGGACTGCGGCGGAGCAATCGATGCCAAGCTGTTTCGCCAGGTGCCGACCGGCGGAGAGCGCTTCCAGGCTGATGCGGCTCAGAGCAGAACTTCCATTGCGATTTTGATGTTCGACGACTACCAGGACCCCGCTCATAGGACGCGCACCTCCGACCTTAGTTTTTCAACGAGTTGCGATGCGATCTCCGTGGCTGTGCCGGTGAGCATCTCGGTGCGCTTCTGCTTTTCGGGCGGGTAGACACGAACGAGTTCGATCGCGGGCGTCGCGGAGGATGGCGCGGCGGAGACAGTTGCGGTCGGCTTGGTCTTCGCTTTCTTGATACCCATCAGCGTGGCGTAACGCAGCTTGTTGCCGCCGGATTGGATAGTCAGCAGCGCGGGCAGCGGCATCTCGACGTTCTGGAACCAACCGTCTTCCAGTTCGCGCTTGACACGAAGTCCACTGGCGACGGCCTCGACCTGCATGATGATGGTCGCGTGCGGCATGCCGAGCAACTCAGCGAGGACGACACCTGTCTGGCCGAGCCCAAGATCGTCGGACTGCAGGCCGGTGAGGATGAGGTCGGGTGACTCCGGGCGGATCGCATCCGCGAGCAGTTGGGCGATGGACAGAGTGTCGCGCTGTGCCAGGTCGTCAACCAATATGTGAATAGCCCGATCCGCGCCCTTGGCGAGAGCTTCGCGCAGCGTGGAGGCGACGCGATCCGGTCCGGCGCAGAGGGCGATCACCTCGCCGCCGTTTTTCTCTTTCAGTTGCAGCGCTTCTTCGAGCGCATAGGCGTCCGGCTCGTTGATGGTGTAAGCAAGACCGTCCTCGTCGATCCACTTGTCGTCGCCTGCGATGGCGAGAGGAGCGTCGCGCTCGGGGACCTGCTTGATGGCTACGATGATTTTCATGCGGTGTTACTCCGGCGTGGGGAAGGGATGCTGCGAGGGTTGAAGGAATCGAACATCACTCGTGAGTCTAGAGCATCTTCATGATTCTGTGGAGTTCGGAGACCGCACATGGGGGGGCAGGTCGATCGAACCCGTCGGCACAGGAGTTCTCGAGACGGCGGTAATGGCGCGGCCCCGTCCTTTCAGGTAAGGTCGCCGACGTGCGGGCAACTATTTCGTTCGCTTCAGCGTGATGTCACCGGAAGGTCCCTGGTCTGACTTGGAACTCAGCTTGATCTCGTCGCCGGCCGCGTTGATCGTCCCATCGTGGACGATGATCATGCCGTTGACGTCCACCTTGAACGATATTTTGTTGCCGTCTATCTTGCCGTCGGAGATGGCGATGGGATCGCCCTGCGGTCCCTGCACCGTTCCCGTCAGCTTGTCGCCGTCCTGTTTAAAGGTGAACGAAAGATGGAACCCGCCGCCGCCTCCGTCAGGGCCGGCCATGTCTCCCGCCCATGTTCCGGTGATATCCGTGGAGGCTTTCGCGCTTAGAGGGGTGACCGCCATCAGCAGGGCGGCGCAAATACAGAGCAGTGTCTTCATAGGGTCGGTCTCTCGCAGTTATCTTGCAGGGGAAGAATAATAGTCCATCGATGCAATCGGTGTCGCAGCATTGGGCAGCGATGCAGCGCGGAGATGCGGCTTGGTAAGATGGCGAGGTAGTTATGACGAGTGACCATGTCTAAGAAAATTCGCTGGGGAGTACTCAGCACCGCGGCCATCGGCCTGAAAAAAGTGATTCCCGGCATGCAAAAGGGCGAACTTACGTCGGTTGTTGCCATCGCATCGCGCAATCTCGCGCAGGCCAAGAAAGCAGCGGAAGACCTTGGGATTCCCACGGCGTACGGTTCATACGGAGAGCTGCTCGCCGACCCGAATATCGATGCCGTCTACAATCCGCTGCCCAACAACCTTCATGTTCCGTGGACGATCAAGGCCGCGGAAGCGGGCAAGCACGTGCTCTGCGAGAAGCCGATCAGCATGACGGTTGCCGAAGCTGAGTCCCTGGTTGCGGTTCGCGATCGCACGGGCGTGAAGATCGGCGAGGCTTTCATGGTAAGGCTTCATCCGCAGTGGGTCCGGCTGCGGGAGTTGCTGCAGGAAGGACGCATCGGCGAACTGCGTTCCGTGCTCGGATTCTTCAGCTACTTCAACGTCAATCCACAGAACATCCGCAACAAAGTGGACGCGGGCGGCGGGGCGTTGATGGACATCGGCTGCTATCTGATTCAGGGATCGCGCTACGCATTCGCCCAGGAGCCGACGCGGGTGGTGGCGAGCATCGATCGCGATCCGGAGATGCACACCGACCGCCTAACCTCCGCGATCCTCGAATTTCCAAGCGGTCAGGCGGTCTTCACCTGCAGCACGCAATTGGTGCCCTATCAGCGTCTGCATTTCATTGGGACCAAAGGGCGCATAGAACTCGAAGTCCCCGTCAATGTTCCGCCTGACCGGCCAACGCGCTTGTTGATCGACACGGGCAGCGACCTGTTCGGCGGCGGCATCACGGTCGAGACGTTTCCGATCTGCGACCAGTACACGCTGCAGGGCGACGCCTTCTCCAAGGCAATTCTGGACAACTCCGAAGTCCCGGTCCCCGTCGAAGACGCGATCCGCAACATGGCTGTGATCGACGCGATCTTCCGCTCGGCCGAGACCCGCCAATGGGAATCAACTAACAACTAGCAACCAACAACTAACCACTGTCTTTCCTGCACCGCTGCCAGACTGGAAGGCGTCTAATAGTTGAAAACATGGACGGATCTCCGCCAGCGCGACGAGTCTTCGCCGGTCGGTCCATGCGGGTACTTGAAGGTATGATCCACTGATGGCGACAACTATCGTCCCCAAGCCGGAGCCGAAGACGCAGTCGTTCGACAACACGCTGGCCAGCGCGCAGTCGACGCTGATCTTCAGTGAGGTGTTCTCGCTTGCCGTCGACAGTTTCCGCGCCAGCAAGGCACGTTTCCTGCTGACAATGCTGGGCATGGTCATCGGCTCGGCTTCGATCATCCTGGTCGTAACCGTGGGGATGACCGGCAGGGACTACGCGATCGCCACCATCTCCAGCCTCGGCCCCAACAAGATCGAGATGCAGTATAGCGGCGGCAGCATCATCGGCTCCGACAACGCCAGCTCGCCCGACTACATGACCCGCGAGGACATGGTGGCTGTGGCCAGTTCGGTGCCGGGTGTGGTTGCCTACTCGCCAATGCTGGAGGTTCATTCCCAGGTCAGCCTGGGCGGCGGCATCACCAAGGACGCCATGCTGCTGGGCGTCTCGCCGCAGTACAAACAGATTCGCGGCCTGGTCGTGCTCGCAGGCCGATTCTTCGACGAGCAGGACGCAGCCGCCCACGCCAAGGTCGTCGTGCTCAATCAGCCCTTGGCGATAGAACTCTTCGGAAGTGCACAGGCTGCGGTGGGCCAGAATATCGCCGTCAAGGGAATTCCGCTCAGCATTATCGGCGTCTTCAAAGAGAGCATCGACACCTACGGCATCTCCGAGATCAGCGACGAGACCATGTTGATCCCCTACGAGGTCGCTCGCTACTTCACCGGAACCGACATCGTGAAGGAAATCTTCTTCAAGATGGCCGACTCCTCGCAGGTCGAGCCGGCCGCACAGGAAATCACCGCGCTGATCAAGAGCCGGCACCGCCCAAACAGTGTCTACCATGCCGAGACTCTTACCGGCATCCTCGACGACATGTCCAAGATCGCCACGATCCTGACCTGGGTGCTTACCCTGGCGGCGGCGATCACCCTTATCGTGGCCGGCGTCGGCATCATGAACAGTATGCTGGCCAACGTTCAGTCCCGCATCCGCGAGATAGGCATCCGCAAGGCCCTCGGCGCCACTCGGCGAGAGATACGACTGCAGTTCCTCACCGAAGCGGTCTTCCTTTCGCTGTCGGGGGGGATTCTGGGAACGATTCTCGGGCTTGGCGTGCCTATTTCGGTGCGCCTGCTGACCCCGTTCGTAATCCCAGTGCCGTGGCAGGCCGCCGTGATCGCGCTGGCGACGTCTGTGCTGGTGGGGGTTATCTTCGGCACCGTGCCCGCCAACCGCGCCGCGCGACTCGACCCGGTCGAGACCCTCAAGTACGAGTAAGTTGCGCAGTCCCGACGTCCTGGTTCCGTCGATCCGAACTCAACGCGCCGCGTTCCAAGCTCGATCAATTAACCTAGACAGGCCTGGGCGGTTCCTCCGCTAAGCGTAAGCTTCGCGGGAAGCTCCGCTCGCCTTGCTGAATTCAACGTTAGCGAGGCCGCAACTCATAGCAAAACAAATGCGTGGCGCCCTTTCGGGAGGCCACGCATTGATGTCCTAAACTCTGGAACGTGTCGGTTACGCCTTCATACGGCGGCGCATCGCGCCGGCAAGCCCGACAATGCCGGTACCCAGCAGAATCAAGCTGGACGGCTCGGGGGTGACAGGTGTGTATCCCAGGAATTGCTGAGGAATCCCGCCACTCTGGTCGTCCTGATTCCGCTGGTTATACACCGTCGGCGCATAAAACGTGAACTCAGAATAGAAAGCAGACCCTTCAGTCGAAAGAGACGTTACGGCATTGGCTAGATCGGTCTGTACCTTTGACTCTTCGTTGGTCAAGGACTGGCCCGAGCCAGGCAAGCTCTCGTAATCGTAGCTGGTGCTGCCAATCACGCCCTGCGCTCTGTCCAGAATGGTCCAGATCGCGTCCTGAAGCTCCTGATTCGTGGTGGAATTCGATCCATAGAGTGAATCGAGGAAGGCGTCTTCCTTAAGCTCTGTGAGGGTCATCTCTCCGTCGGTTGGATTCTGCGACGGGTTCGCAATCATGGCCTCCAGATTTTCCGCACTTGCCGTCCACGACTCGCCGTTGTTGATCTCGCGCTGGTCGTTTAGGCAGGAAAGGTCGGTGAAGGTCTGCGCCCCATTCACATCAAATACATACGGGCTGCCGTTGGTGGATTCGACAACCAACGTGACGCTTGTAGCAAAACTCGCGCGTGGAGCGGCAAATGCAAGAACTACACAGCAGCAGAGGGAGGCGAAGATTTTTTTTGACATTTTCTATCCTTCCAAATTTTGAGACTTACTAAGCGGTCCCCGAGTGGACCATGGTCGCAGCCTGAGTGGATCAGTACACATCATAAAGCACTTCGACAACCAATCCACCTGAAGCCATTTGTCTATTTAATCTGAACAATCTAAATCACTTAGTGGCAGGATAGATGGACTCAAGAACGGCCCTTCGGCATCTTTCTGCAAAATATTGCGCACCGATGGGAAAAACATTGGAAATTCAAGCACCAGCGCTTGTGCAATCCTACTGAGCTGCGGGCGTTTACTGCCCGACAAAGCGAGAAAACAAAAGGGACGCATCTCCCGGAAACTCCCCGGCAGATGCGCCCCTTTGAATCCGTTCAACTCTCCGGCAGATTACGCAGCAGGAGCGGCGGGTTCGTCCGCCTGGTCGCCCTTTACCGTAACCTTCAGGTGGGTGGTGACCTCGCGATGCAGCTTGATCGGCACGTGGAACTCGCCTAGAGTCTTCAGCGGCTCTTCCAGCGAGATCTTGCGACGATCGACCGTAAAGCCCTTCTCCTCAAGCTGATGCGCGATGTCGCCCGAAGTGACCGAGCCGAACAGGTGGTCACTCTCGCCAACCTTGCGCTCGAAGACCAGTTCGACGGCTTCCAGCTTCTTCGAAAGCTCCTCGGACTCGATCTTCTCCTTAGCCAGCTTGCGGATGGAGGAGCCCTTCATCTGCTCAATGACTGCCTTGTTGTTCGCAGTCGCCTCGATCGCGAGTTTGCCCGGCAGCAGGTAGTTGCGCCCGTAGCCGTCGGCGACCTTGACCACGTCGCCGCGATGGCCCAGCTTATTGATGTCTTCCTTAAGAATTACTTCCATTGCAGTTCTCCGATATTCTGTCGCCGTCCGGCCTGGGCCGCGGCGCATAAGTTAGAAGCGCGCGGCGAAGGCAAGCAGGGCAATGTTGCGCGACTGCTTGATGGCAAGCGAGACCTTGCGCTGGTGGCGGGTGCAGACACCCGTCAAACGGCGCGGAACGATCTTGCCGCGCTCGGCGACAAAGCCCTGCAGCAGACGGACGTCGCGGTAGCTGATGGCATCGATCTTTTCGGTGCAGAACTTGCAGACCTTCTTGCGGCGGAAGAACTTCCGTCCGCCAGGTCCGCCGCCGGGACCGCCGGGGCCACCAGGACCGCCCGCGGGGCGCGGAGGACGTGGGCCGCCGGGGCCCGCATACGCGGGGCGGGGAGTGTAGGGCCGTGCTGCCGGCGCTGGTGCGTCGGATTGAGATGTGCTTGGAACGCTTGTTTCGTCAGCCATGGTGTTTCCTCTCGTCAATTCTCGTTTTGCCGAACCCGCTCCAGGCTTGCGGTGAAGCCTCTGAAACCCCATGCTGCGAAAACAGGCCGGGGGTTGAAGCGGAATCGGAGTTTGAATCGTTCCTGCGAAGCCACAAATCCGCCTCGCAAATCTTCGTGCGTCGCGCGCCTAAACTGCGGCGGGCTCAGTCGCGGCGGCCGGAGCAGCCTCAGCGGCCGGAGCTTCAGCCGGGGTCTCAGCAACCGCCGGAGCAACAGTGGCCTCCACGGTAACCGGAGCGACCGGTGCAGCCTGCTGTGGCGGAATCGGCTGCGCGCTGCGCTTAACCTTGGAGTCGCGCAGTGCCTTCACCTTCGCCAGGCGCTTCTCTTCTTCATCCATGCGCACGGTGATGAACTTGATCACCTGCTCGGACACGCGCAGACGGCGCTCGATCTCGCCGATCAAGCCGCCAGGAGCGGCTACGTTGAGCAGCACGTAGAAGCCGTCGTTGAACTTGCGGACGGTGTAAGCGAGCCGGCGACGGCCCATCTTCTCAACACTCTTCACTTCGCCGCCACCGGAGGTGATGTTGCCGGAAAAGCCTTCGATCAGCTTGTCCAGATCGGCTTCCTCAACGTCCGGGCGAACGATAAACATGATTTCGTAGGTGCGATTATTCATTTTCGGCTACTTCTTTCTGCGAAGTTCTGCTTCGCACCGTGCCGCCGTATGTTCTGTGCGGCGCGGTCTGGAAATTAGTTGTTGGTTGCCAGTTGTTAGTTGTTAGTTGAACCGCAATCCGTAGCTACTTCTGTCTTTCAACTAACAACCAATCACTAACAACTAATCACTGCTTCTATTGAACTGGCTCATCGCAGGACCAGTTCCCTTGGTGAGTATTGCCTCGACCGCCATGCGGACCCGGTCGAGCACTTCATCCAGCACCGCAAGCTCCTGCTTGCGCATCGGGCTCAGCAGAAAATCCTTGCCGCCCGACTTGATCTCCCTGCCATCCTCAAGAGGCGGTTTCCCAACTCCAATGCGGATGCGTAACCACTCTTCAGTGCCAAGCGCCCCGGAGATCGACTTCACTCCGTTATGCCCGTTCGCCGAGCCGCGTTCGCGTATGCGAATCGTGCCCAGCGGAAGGTCCAGCTCGTCGTAGATAACGATCAGGTCTTGCGACGGGATCGGAATGTCCAACTCACGAATCAAAGCAGCAGCCGAAAGCCCGCTCAGATTCATGTACGTGTCCGGCTTGGCCAGCAGAACTTCTTCGCCTGCCAGCTTTGCCTTCCCCGTAAGCGCCCTGCCCCGGCGGTTCGCTATGGTCGCGCCGCAATACTCCGCTATGCGATCTACCGCGAGAAAGCCGGCATTGTGCGGGGTGAACTGATACTCGATACCAGGGTTCCCAAGACCGAGTATCAGTTTCACGCCGCGGTTTCCTTTGCCTTTCAACTAGCAACTAGTTCCTAGCAACTAGCACCTGCATTTCCTTACTTCTTCTTCGGTTCTGCCTTCGCATCAGCAGCCGGAGCAGCCTCATCGCCCTTGCCCTTCTTGGCGACTTCAGGTTCAGCCGGCGTTGCCGCTGCATCCACAGCCTCGGCCTCGACAACCTCTTCCTTCACCGCGGAGACGTGGGCAACCGTCAAGCCTTCGTCCGTGAGGTACTTGATCGAGCCGGAGTGCGGCAGATCCGAAACGTGGATCGACTGATTCATCTCCAGCGCGGACACGTCGACGTCCAGGTGGCTCGGAATATCGCCCGGGAGGCACTCGATTTCGACCTCGCGCAGAACGTGCTCCATGATTCCGCCCTGGCTCTTGACGCCAATCGCCACGCCGATCAACTGGATCGGCACCGACACGGTCATCGTCTTGTCCATTGCGATGCGCTTCAGGTCGATATGCAGCAGCGCGCCCTTGATCGGTTCGTGCTGCCAGTCAACGATCATCGCCTTCACCACGGTCGTGCCGGTTACATCCAGGTCGAAGATCGTGTTGTGGCCCGAATCCGAGTGCAGAATCTTGGTGATGACCTTCGGATCAACCGAGACGGCCACCGAATCCTGCCCCGCACCGTAAACGACTGCGGGAATCTTGCCGGAGACACGCACACGCCGTGCTGCGTTCTTGTTGAACTTGCCCTCGCGCGGAGTCGCGACGACGGCGGGAATATTAGAAGTTGCTGCCATGATGAATCATCCTTTCGGGCACGGAAAGAACAGTTGTCAGTTGCAGGTTGTCAGTTGAAAGACTGACTTCTGCTTGACGCCTTTGTTTCCGCTCCCTTTGCGGCTTTGCCGCTAAATCTAAGTGCAACTGCGCTTCGTCTTTCAATTAACAACTAACAACCAGCAACTAACAACCAGCAACTGCCTTAGTTGAACAGCGTGCTGACGCTGGTCTCCATATGAATGCTTTCAATCGCGCGTCCCAAAAGCCCGGCGACTGACAGAACCTTGATCTTCGCCACCTTTTTGGCTTCTTCGCCAAGCGGGATGGTATTCGTCACGACCAGTTCAACCAGCCGTGAATTCGCAATCCGCTCCACCGCCGGGCCCGAAAGCACCGGATGCGACGCGCATGCGTAAACCTTCTTCGCGCCCTTGTCGTACAGGGCCTCCACCGTTCCCACCAGCGTTCCGGCGGTGTCGATGATGTCGTCGAGGATCAAGCACGTGCGGCCATCCACATCGCCGATTACGCTCATCACCTCAGCTACATTGATGTCGGTCCGCCGCTTATCCACGATGGCCAACGGTACTTCCAGCTTCTTCGCAAAAAAGCGCGCGCGTTCCACGCCTCCCGCGTCCGGCGAAACCACTGTCAGGTCAGGCAGATTCAAATCCCGGAAGTAGCCCACCAGCACCGGACTGGCGAACAAATGGTCCACCGGAATATTGAAGAACCCCTGAATCTGCGCTGCGTGCAGATCGACCAGCAGGGCCCGGTTCGCACCGGCCGTGCTTAGCAGATCGGCAACCAGCTTTGCCGTAATTGCCACGCGCGGACGGTCCTTGCGGTCCTGCCTCGCGTAGCCGTAGTACGGCATTACAACCGTAATCCTGCCGGCAGATGCGCGCTTCAGCGCGTCGATCATGATCAGCAGTTCCATCAGGTGCTCATCCACCGGCCGGCACGTGGGTTGAATCACAAATACATCCACGCCGCGAACGTTTTCGAGCAACTGAAAGTAAACTTCGCCATCGGCAAACCGCTGCAGCTTTGACTCACCCAGCGGCACTCCGACAAACTTGCAGACCTCTTCGCTCAATGCGCGATTGGAAGATCCGCTGAAAATCTTGAAACGCTTGTCTTCATTCAGCTTGGGAGAGCGCTTCCGCTCCGAAGCCACCTTCGGTACCGATCCATCGGCCGTTGGCTTTGGTGCAGGCTGGGAGGTTGTTGTCTTCTCCTCAGCCTGCCCTGAAATAGGGGAAAGAACCGCAGTCGTGTCTTGGTTGTTCACGTCGAAACCCTCCAGGCTGGTTTGCCTCGGTAGCTCCTGCTGCTTTACGTCTTACGGTGCCTCGTTGCGACACCGCTACTTCGCCCTGCGAAAGTAATCAGACTCGGTCTTTCAAACTTCGTGCTTCTGAACCTCTACATACCCGCCCATTGCGGCGTCTCTGCAAAATCCAAAATCCATTCAACTCCGGCGCCATGTTGCTGTCGCCAAAAGAACCCTAAGTTGCTGTTTGCATTGGCCGTAGCCTCTGCAAACATTCGGTTCGCTCTCATCGTACCTGTGCGTCGACTTCTTGGCTGGGCGACCAGGATTCGAACCTGGACTGAGTGCGTCAAAGGCACTTGACCTACCGTTAGTCGATCGCCCAGTGGATCTGTTTGACCGGCCATTTCCGCCAATCGCCCAGTACGGCTACCGAGGTTCCCACCCGGTAATCATCACTCTGCGAACATTCTGCGCCAGTACTCTTGTCGGGGCAAGGTTTCCGTCAGGAGAGCCTTGCAGCCGGTAGCCTGTACGCGTTGTTGAGCAGCCTTTGCATCTGACTCGGACTGATATAGCCCGAACAGCGCAGAGCCTGACCCCGAGAGCGCCGCGTAAACCGCGTTGCCACTCGAATCAGCCGGGACGTCCGTTGTGGACGAGCCAGTCGAGGTACCCATCAGTTCGTGCTTGATTTCACGCAGGAGGGGATACTGAGGAAAGACGACCTGTTCAAAGTCGTTTTCAATCCCGGTGCGGACAAGCGCGAGAAGGGTATTCTCGGCAAGATCGTTCCGTGTGTCGCCTCTTGCTTCAAGGCCACGAACGATACCGGATGTGTCAGACGCTAGCTCCGTAGCGGGGCAAACCCCGAAGACCGACGCATAAGCGTGACTCAACTCCTTTAGCGTATCGGGTTCCACCGAGGAAGTCAATGCGCCTTCCCCTCGAACCTCGAACCTCGAACCTTGAACCTGTTTTTGGTCCCACTCCTGAAAAGCCCGCGGAGTCGAAACCCCAACCTCCGGAACCGCCACCACGCACCACGTAGCCGGAAGGTCCGGCATGGCCGAAACCACCTCGCCCCGCCCCTCGCCCAGAACCGCCCCACCTACAAGAAACAAAGGGACATCCGAGCCAACCTGGGCCGCAATCTCCATCCGCCCCGGAACCTCAACCCCCAACTCCCGCTCCAGCCCAATCAGCGCCGCCGCCGCATTTGCCGAGCCGGCACCCATCCCACCCTGCACCGGCAATTCCTTCTCTATATGGATAGCCACTTCGGCCGTCAATCCCAGCCGCTCCAGCGCCAACGCCACCATCTTCCAGGCCGTATTCCTCCCGTCCGTCGGAACGCCCGGATGATTCGTCGTCAGCGTAATCCTGCTCTGTTGCCCTTCCCTCGAACCTCGAACCTCGAACCTCGAACCTGGCTTCACCTCCACCGTCACCATGTCGTGCAGCGCCAGCGTCTGATACAGCGTCGCCAGCCCATGGAACCCGTCCGCCCGCACCGGCCCAATCGCCAGCCCCAAATTGATCTTCGAATACGACCGCACACGCGTAGCCATCGCTGCAATTCTATCGGCTTATCGCAGACTTATGCCCCGCCATCCATCCACACAGTACCGTCGCCGCGCTATTGCGGAGGAGGAACAGCGGAGGGAGTAGCAGCCAGAGGAGTAGCGGCCGCCGTAGGAACCTGTTCTGGAGTCGCCACCACCTTCACAAACTCAAACGTGCAAGGCCGCCCAACAATCCCCAGCCCTTCATTCCGCAGTCCAGTCCCCTCAGCGTCCTTGAACTCCGCCTTCACATCCCACGTATAGCTCTCGCCCTTGTGCGCGAACACCCCGCGAGCATAGGCCCGCGAGTTGATGATGCCGTTGCCGGTCAGCTTCGCCTTGCCATCCTCGCCAACCTTGCCTTCGAGAAGAAAGTAGCCCGGCTCGCCGGCCGTTCCGCGCTCGGCGCGCAGGTTGCCGTCCTTGATCACGCTGTCCATGTTCCACGTGAAACCCTGCGTATCTCCCTTGGGCGGACAGACGATCTTCGTATGCCACGTCCCGTCAAAGTGCTCCCCGGCAATCGATGCCGCCGGCCAAGCCAGCAGCGCGGCAACGGCCAGTATGCTGACAAATCGTTTCATCACGACCTCCCGCATCTTCCTCGCATGCGAACACAATACGCCTGCCCAAAGCGAGCGATCGGGAAAAAGTAACTCGCCAGTGCGCCGCTCTTGCGATTGACCCACCAGCCGCTTGCCGATAGACTCAAGCCTTCCACACAATTCAATTCCTTCACCGACCGCTTCGCCTATCCCAACGCACGGAGTTTGGCCAAAGATGAAGAGTGCCCCGCCCACCGAGACGCGACCCACCCCCGCATCTTCGAATGGAAAAAAGGACGACCACACAGCGCACCTTCAGGACATCCTCGACAGCATCTACGAGAAGTACAAGCACGTCGACGACGGAACAGTCGCGACCTACATCCCCGAACTGGGCAAGGCCAACCCCGCCGACTTCGCCATCTGCCTGGCCACCGCCGATGGCCGCATCTTCCGCGCAGGGAACTACCAGCAGGAATTCACCATCCAGTCCATGTGCAAGCCGTTCGCGTTTCAAATGGCTCTCGAGCAGTGCGGCGCGGAAAAAGTCTTCAAACACGTAGGCGTCGAGCCCAGCGGCGAAGCCTTCAACTCCATCGAGCTGGACGCCAGGACCACGCGCCCCTTCAACCCCATGGTCAACGCCGGCGCCATCGCCATCTCATCGCTCATCAAGAAAGATCCGGTCCAGGATGGAATTCAGCAATTCGTCGACAAGATGAGCGGGGCGGCAGGACGCCCCCTGCGTATCGACTACGACGTGATGCGGTCTGAAACGCTGACCGGCAACCGCAATCGCGCCATCGCGTACCTGATGCGCAACTTCGAGATCATTGATGAGTACCTGCATGAGTCGCTGCAGCAGTACTTCGCCCAATGCTCACTGCTGGTCAACTGCGAGGACATGGCCATCATGGGCGCGACGGTAGCCAACATGGGCACAAATCCGTTCACAGACCAGCATGTATTCGATTTCCAGTTTCTGAAGTACGTCCTCTCCGTCATGTTCACCTGCGGCCTGTACGACTACGCAGGAGGCTGGGCCCACGAAGTCGGCCTGCCCGCGAAGAGCGGCGTCTCCGGAGGAATCTTCGGCGTCGTCAACCGGCAACTCGGACTCAGTGTCTATTCGCCCAAGCTCGACGCGCAGGGAAACAGCGTGCGCGGAATCCTGGCCTGCAAGGAACTCGCCAGCCACCTCGGTCTCCACGCCTTCGAGTTCACCAACGTCGGCTCAACCTTCATGCAATGGATGTTGTAGGCCTGCGCCGTCTCAGAAGATCTGGAAATCCACCTGTACATTCAACTCCACCGGCACCGGCTTGCCACCTTCCATCGCAGGCTTGAACCGGTACTGCTTCACCGCGTCGATGGCCTTCTGATCCAGACCCATCCCAACCCCGCGCAGCACGTGCACATTCTGCGGCATGCCATGCGCATCCACGATCAGGTTCACCAGCACCACCCCCATGAACTTCGCCTTGCGCGCCTCTTCGCTGAACTCAGGCTCAACCTGGTAGATCACCACCGGCGACGACACACCGCCACCAATCCGGCGGACCCCGCCACCATAATTCCCGCCACTCCCCGGCCCAAGCCCCGACCCGTTGCCCGACCCAAGCCCCGATCCCACGCCGATGCCCATCGAGTTCCCAATCAGCGTAGAGTTCGGCATCCCGATATTCGGCATATTGTTGTTGACCATCTTCAAATTCGTCTGCACCTCGATCGTTGGATCGGGCATGTGAATCTTCGGCTGTTCCATCGGAGGAGCCTTGGGCGGCGTAATCTGCGTGTTCGCGAACTTCGGCAGATGGCCCTCCGTCACCGGAGTCACCCCGCGCTGTCCCCCACCCCCATGCATCGTATCCTTCAGCGGAGCCATCGGCGGCGGCGTCAAAATCGCCGTCAACTCCATCTGCTTGGCCACCATGTTGTTATGAATCGCCCTCGCACCCCAGAAGAAAAACAGCGCAATCGCCGCCGCATGGAGCAACATCGCCGCCGTCGTCGACTTCACATCGCGCTTCGGCAACATCTGCGCCAGAAACACCTCCGGCGCAAACACAACTGCAGGGTGTAGGTGAGAACTGGGGTGCCCCACATCTCGCTTCTGAGATGTGGGTGCCGATATCTCGCTGACCCACACCCGCGTCCGCACATTCACCCGCGTCCGTTCCGGCAGTTCCGGATTCGCCACCGTCCGCAGCACATCGTTCAGCAGCACATCGAACTCATCCACTCCGCGCATATCCGTCATCGCCGCTCTCCGTTCTCAGCCGTTGCCCGCATCGCCTCAAATCGCCGCTTCAACTCCGCCCGCGCCCGCATCACTCGCGTCCGCACCGTACCCTCAGGAATCCCCATCGCGATCGCAACCTCCCGCGACGTCATCTCTTCAATTGCGCTCAGCACCAGCGGCTGCCGCAAATCTTCCGGCAGCGTCTCGATCAGCCGCCGCAACAGCGCACGCTCGTCCTGCCCCACCAAACTCTGCTCGGCGGACTCGCCCGCAGCGGCAAACTCCCGCCCCACCTCATCGTCCAATCCTTCAGTCAATCGAGGCCGCCGCGCCACCACATCCAAGCCCACCCGCCACACCGTCCGCGCCAGAAACGCCTTCTCATCCTCCATGCGCAGCCATCCATCGGTGCGATAGAGCTTCAGCAGAGCTTCCTGCACCGCGTCCTCCGCATCCTGCACGCTGCGTAACAACCCATGCGCCACGCGAAACATGAACCGCGCATTACGCTCGACCATCTCCGCAAATCGACGGTCGCGCTCGATGTCGTCCAGAACCTCAGCCGGCCCGTCCTTCCGGACCCCGGCCACCAGCGGAAACTCCACCACTTTGCCCCCAGCATCCCGCGCCAACGTTTGAACCGGTAGACCCATCTCGAACAACCTCTACTGCTCCACATGCCCTTCAATACGTAAGACCGCCCGGTTCTCCGAACCGTTCACTTTTTCTGCGAAGAATCCCATCGAACAATCTCTGGCCCCGCCAAATCCTCTGCGACTAAAGACGGGCTATCCTGTCAGCAGCCTCCTATGCCTGCGATTCCAAGCGTCAAAATGCGTCTCGGCGTTCGCTTATTGGCCGGCTGCACTGCCGTGGCGCTCACCTGCGGCTTCCGATCCCGGCCCAAACCAGCACGACACCCCAAGCCCCCGTGCCCAATCCCTACACCATCGTCAGCCCGCCGCCCACGCCCGCCCAGCACGCCATGGTCGTCACCATCCACCACGACGCCTCCGACGCCGGAGTCGAAATCCTCAAAGCCGGCGGCAACGCTGTCGACGCAGCCGTCGCCGTGGGATTCGCCCTCGCCGTCGTCTTTCCCCAGGCCGGCAACATCGGCGGCGGAGGCTTCATGCTGATCCGCATGCACACCGGCGAAGCGCACTTTATCGACTACCGCGAGCAGGCCCCCGGCGCTGCGTCTGCGAACATGTACCTCGACGCGCAGGGCAAAGTCATCCCGCACATGTCGACGGTCGGCTACAAGGCCATCGGCGTTCCCGGCACGGTTGCCGGCCTGGTCTACGCGCAGAAACACTACGGCAAGCTCTCGCTCGCGCGCGACATGGCACCGGCGATCAAGCTTGCCCGCGAGGGCTACATCCTCTCCGACGAAGAAGCCCACAACATGGCGAGCGAGAAGAAACTCGCCGACTTTGCTGACTCCCACCGCATCTTCCAGCGCGACGGCAACTTCTACAAGTCCGGCGAGCGCTTCATCCAGCCTGAACTCGCCCGCACGCTCTCGCGCATCGCCGCCGATCCCGCCACCTTCTACACCGGCGCCATGGCCACGGAACTCGCCGCCTCCATCCAGCAGGGCGGAGGACTCGTCACCGCCGCCGACCTCGCTGCCTACAAGGTCCACGACCGCGAGCCGCTCCTCGGCAGCTATCGCGGATACACGATCCTCACCGCGCCGCCGCCTTCCTCCGGCGGAATCGTCCTGCTGGAGATCCTCAACATCCTCTCCGGCTACGACCTCGCCCATACCGGCAACCGCGTCGCGGACATCCTCAGCAAGACCATGCAGAACGTCACCGCGTACGACATGTCCCGCGCCGGCGACCGCACGCCGCAGCAGGTCCACCTCATCACCGAAGCCTTCCGCCGCGCCTACATGGACCGCTCCGACTATCTCGGCGATCCCGACTTCGTCTCGATGCCCGTCCAGCAACTCATCTCGCCCGCCTACGCCGCAGCCTGGCGCAAGTCCATCGACCCCATCGCTCCCACACCTTCGGCCACGCTCAGGCGTCCCGAAGGCTTCCTGCCACCGCCGCCCGCGCCCACGCCGTCCGCGCGCGAGTCCACCCAGACCACCCACTTCTCCATCGTCGATGCCGAAGGCAACGCCGTCGCCAACACCTACACACTCAACAACCTCTTTGGCTCCGGAGTCACCGCCGGCCCGCTCGGCTTCCTGCTCAACGACGAGATGGACGACTTCACCTCCGCGCCCGGAGTGCCCAACCAGTTCGGCCTCATCCAAAGCGTCGCCAACGCCATCGCTCCCGGCAAGCGCCCGCTCTCCGCCATGACGCCCACCATCATCGTCCAGCCGGAGCAGTGCCGCCCCGGCCCCAGCCTCAAGTGCGCGCCGGGTAAGCCGCTGCTCGTCCTCGGCTCGCCCGGCGGATCGACCATCATCACCACCGTAGCCAACGACATCATCAGCATCCTCGACAACGGCCTCAACGTGCAACAGGCAGCGGACGCCCCGCGTTTCCACCACCAATATCTGCCCGACGTGCTGCAAGTAGAAAAAGCCTTCCCCCAGGATGTAGCCGACAAACTCACCGCCGCCGGCTACACCATCACCCACACCAACACCGCCGACGAAAACAACCCCGGCATCTGGGGCGACAGCGAAATGATCTACATCGACCCCAAAACCCACACCCTCCTCGGTGCCGACGACCAACGCCACAAATTCGGCAAAGCCGCCGGATACTAACGCGAGGCGAATTACCCATGAGCGATGCGGAACTGAACGAACTTGCTAGAGACTGGATTGGGTACTGGCACGACAAAAAGAACGAAGAACTTTGGGAAGCATGGAACCGCTCAAGCGACTACATGGACGAGGCAGTTGAAAGTCATCCACTTGACGCCTGGAAGTTGGTTCTCACGATTCACGCACTGGACCAATCGGAGAAGATTCAGCAAGTCCTATCTGCCGGACCCATCGAAGATCTACTCGTCAAACACGGGGATGAAACGATCCCCCTTGTGGAAGCTGAAGCCCGTCGCGATGCGACTTTCGCGAAGGTGCTCGGCGGCGTCTGGAAAAATCGGATGACAGACGAAATTTGGGCACGCCTACAAGCCGTCTGGGACAGGCGCGGCTGGGACGGAATTCCAGAATGATACCTTACTTCCCCAGCGCCTCTTTGATCCCAGCCTCCGCCAGCGGAGCCATAATCGCATACCCCGCAGCCGTAGGATGCACACCATCCAGACTCAACCCCGGCTTCATTCCGCCGTTGTTGTCCGCGAGCGGCGTGTAGTAATCCACCCAGACAATCCCCTCCGCCTTGCACCACGCCTGCAACTTCGCATTCAGCGAGCGAATCTTCGCCGCCGGCCCCATCCCCGGGCGCCATGGAAAATCCGCCGCCGGAGGAATTGCGCAGATCACCACCTTGATCCCGTTCGCGCGCGCCATCTCCGCCATCGCGCGAAAATCATCCAGCGTCATCTCCTCCGTCATCGGCCCGGTATTCTCGGCAACGTCGTTCGTCCCCGCAAGAATCACGACCGCCGCAGGATGCAAATCCACCACGTCCTGGTGAAACCGCACCACCATCTGCGCCGACGTCTGCCCGCTGATGCCACGGTTCACATACGGCTTGCCCGGAAAGAAGCTGTTGCCCGGCCGCCCCCAACCCTCCGTAATCGAATCCCCAAAAAACACCACCCTCTGCTCGCCCGCCGCCGGAGCCGCCATCGCCGCATCCTTCTCCTTGAACCGATTCAGCGCCGCCCAATCCATCAACTTCGCCTGCGCCGTCGCCAACTGCTTCTCCACGCTAACAGCGGCTGGAGCCGACGTAGCCGCGCCAGTAGTGATGGATCCCGCCTGCCCAAATCCCGCCACCGAAAACCACCCCATCCCAGCCACAACCATCATCCGCAGCAAACCCTTCATCGGTCCTACCTCCACGAAAAACACGCGCTCCGATTCTACCTGCCACAGAAACTCCGGGTGCCCCATCCGTCGCAGCTTTACCGCGACGGGTGGGATGTAAACTCTCAACCCGCCAGCTTTCAACGACCACAAAACTCCGGGTGCCCCATTCATGACAGTTTCATCGTCATGAGTGGGGGTGGATAAGCTCAGCCCGCCACCGTTCCACAGCCACCAACCCTTCTCTGCTGTACCTTAAGAACACACCATGCAACCCGGAATCTCCACACACGTCTTCTTCCAGCACCGCCTGCACCCCGGCCTGCTCGACGCCCTCGCCGCCGCAGGCGCGCGCACCATCGAAGTCTTCGCCGCGCGCCATCACTTCGACTACACCGACGCCCTCGCCGTGCGCGAGATGGCCGATTGGTTCCGCTCCAACGACGTTCGCGCCGTCCTGCATCAGCCCATCTACATCACCGACCGCGCCGACACACAATGGTCGCGCCACGTCGCGCCCAACCTCGATCTCATCGCGCTCGAAAAAACCCAACGCATCGCTGCCATGGACGAATGCAAGCGCGCCCTCGAAGCCGCCGAGCAGGTTCCGTTCACCGCCGTAGTCCTTTCGCTTGGCCTCAATCACTCCACTTGGGACGAGCCTGCGATCGAGCACTCGCTCACCGCCATCGAACACCTCAAGGCCTTCGCCGCGCCGCTTGGCGTCCGCCTTTTGCTGGAAAATATGGAGAACGAAGTCACCACGCCCGACCATCTCCTCTACATCCTCAAGGCCGGCCACTTCGACTCGGTCGGCGTCTGCCTCGACGTGGGCCACCTGCATCTCGCGCAGCCCGTCGAAGGCGCACCCAAAGATTCTGGCGTCGCCGCGGCCATCGCACTCCTCGGCTCGCGAATCGCCCAGCTTCACCTGCACGACAACCACGGCCCCTTCGCGCCGCACACCGACATGAAGGACGAGCATCTCTGGCCCGGCGACGGGAATATCGACTGGACCGCCGTCTCCGCCTCGCTCGCGGCACTTCCCGCCGCAACCCCCGGCATCCTCGAAATCTCCGCCGACCGCGAAGAGCCCGCCGAATCCATCACGCGCAAGGCCGCAGCCTTCTTCGAAAAAGAATCTCGCCTCGCCGAAGAGCGCATGACTCGCGCATAATTCCCCTCTGAATCCCGACTGCGGCAGGCGAAACCTCACGCTGCCGCAGTTCGTGTATGCTCAATCGGAGCCCTCCGAGCTTCCGGCCCTCAAAACCAAATTCAATCCAGGATGAACGTCGCCATGAACGATCTACGGCCCGACCACATCATGCAGGTAGGCATCGGTTTTTGGGCCTCAAAAACCCTGCTCAGTGCAGTCGAAATGCAGGTCTTCACGGAGCTCGCCAAACATCCACAACCCCTCGCCGAGTTGACCGGCCGACTCGGCCTGCATCCCCGCTCCGCCCACGACTTCCTCGACGCACTCGTCGCCCTCGGCTTCCTTGAGCGCAAAGCGGGCGTCTACTCCAACACACCCGAGACGGACTTCTTCCTCGACAAGAACAAGCCTTCCTACATCGGCGGCATCCTGGAGATGGCCAACCAGCGACTCTTCGGCCATTGGAACCATCTCACGACAGCGCTTCGCACCGGCGAGTTGCAGAACGAGGCACGCGGCGGCGGCGAGAGCCCATTCGTCGCGCTCTATGCCGATCCCGCGCGTCTGCGTGGCTTTCTCAAAGCCATGACCGGCATCAGCCACGGCGCCAATATGACCATCGCCCGCCAGTTTCCGTTCGCCAGCTACAAGTCCGCCGTCGATGTCGGCACCGCTCAAGGCGACCTTATTAGCCAGGTCGCGCTGGCCAACCCGCACCTTAGCGGCATTGGCTTCGACCTGCCCGAAGTCGCTCCCATCTTCGAGGAGTACGTCGCCGAAAATGGCCTCAACGGCCGCGTGCGCTTTCAGGCCGGCAGTTTCTTCGACATGCCCATCCCATCCGCCGACGTCGTCATGATGGGCCACATCCTGCACGACTGGGACCTGCCCACCAAGCGCATGCTCATCAAGAAGGCCTACGAAGCCCTGCCCACCGGCGGAGCCTTCGTCGTCTACGAGGCCATCATCGACGACGACCGCAGCAAAAACGCGTTCGGCCTCCTCGCCAGCCTGAACATGCTGATCGAAACCCCCGGCGGCTTCGATTACACCGGCGCCGACTGCATGGGTTGGATGCAGGAAGCCGGCTTCCACTCCACCCGCGTCGAGCACCTCGTCGGCCCGGACTCCATGGTCGTAGGCATCAAGTAGCTCGTCCGCATCAAGGACGCGCATCACACAACTCCGCCCAGCCCGCGCCCGCAAAGCGCGTAAACTGGGCGGAGTCCAATGTCTGATATAAATTCCGCAAGCCCGCCCCCATCGCCACCATCTCCACCCTAGCCGCCCACGAGGGCGAAACCGTCACCCTGCGCGGCTGGCTCTACAACATCCGATCGTCGGGCAAACTGCTTTTCCCCATGTTCCGCGACGGCACCGGCACCATCCAGGGCATCGTCCCCAAAGCCGCCGTGCCGGAAGAGGTCTTCGACCGCATCAAGTCCCTCACTCAGGAGTCCTCCGTCATCGTCACCGGCAAGGTCCGCGCAGACTCCCGCGCCCCCTCCGGCTTCGAGCTCGACGTGGCCGACGTGCAAATCATCCACCTCGTCCCCACCGACACGCCCTACCCCATCACGCCCAAGGAACACGGCACCGACTTCCTGATGGAGCACCGCCACCTCTGGTTCCGAACGCCGCGCCAGTCCGCGATCCTCCGCATCCGCGCCACTATCATGCGCGCCGCCGCGGAGTACTTCGACACCAACGGCTTCATCCGCACCGACCCGCCCATCCTCACGCCCGCCGCCTGCGAAGGCACCAGCACCCTCTTCGAACTCGACTACTTCGGCGATCCCGCCTTCCTAACGCAGTCCGGCCAGCTCTACATGGAAGCCACCGCGCTCGCGCTGGGCAAGGTTTACAGCTTCGGCCCCACCTTCCGCGCCGAAAAATCGAAAACCCGCCGCCACCTCACCGAGTTCTGGATGATCGAGCCCGAGGTCGCCTTCATGGACCTCGAAGGCGACATGCAACTCGCCGAAGCCTTCCTCACGCACATCGTCACCACGGTCCTCGCCCAACACCGCGCCGACCTCAAAGTCATCGGCCGCGACATCGCCAAACTCGAAGCCGTAATCGCCCCGCTCCCGTCCGAATCAGAAAATGAGTCTGTCATTCTGAGCGGAGCGAAGAATCCCCGCATTTCGCCCGAGGCGCCACAAACTCCATCGGAGACCACAGAATCGGGTGCCCCAGGTCTCGCATCTGAGACCTGGGTTACGGGAGCCCCACGTTTCCCCCGCCTCTCCTACGACGAGGCCCACGCCATGCTCGACGAAGCTTTCAAAGAAGGCAAGCTCGAAGCCCCCCACATCTACGGCGACGACTTCGGCTCCCCCGACGAGACCTACATCAGCTCCCAATTCGACAAGCCCGTCATGATCCACCGCTACCCCGCCGCCATCAAGGCCTTCTACATGCAGCCCGACCCCGCCGACCCCACCAAGGCCCTCTGCGTCGACGTGCTCGCCCCCGAGGGCTACGGCGAAATCATCGGCGGCTCCCAGCGCGTCGACTCCTACGAACTCCTCAAGTCGCGCATCGAGGAACACAACCTCCCCTCGCCGCCTTCGAGTGGTACCTCGACCTCCGCCGCTACGGCTCCGTCCCCCACTCCGGCTTCGGCATGGGCATCGAACGCGCCGTAGCCTGGATCTGCGGCCTCGACCACGTCCGCGAAACCATTCCCTTCGCCAGAACCTTGAACAGGATTTACCCGTGATGCGAGTCGACCATTACTGAACGTCAGAAACCTTATCGTCGGTAAAGATGATCTTCATGTCCTTGTAGACGTAGATCTTCTTAGCTCCTAGATTGACGATCTTGTCGGGCTTACCCAAAATGGCTTCGACCTGTTCGGGACTCTGTCCCATGTCAACGCTCTTCGTATTGGCCGCCTTCGCCTCTTCTTCTGGAATAAGCACGCCGTCGGCAACCTTCTTGATGCTGTCTGCCGTTGCGGTCGCCAGAAAAGGTTTGCCCAACTCGAATGTAAGCAGAGCCTTATAGCGCGTCTGTTTGGTCGAGCCGTGTTCCGCCACATCGAAGGTGTCGCAAGTTATGATGAAATACGAAACCTTGTCGTCCTTGACCTCGATCTTGAAGAGGAAGACCTTATCGCCCGCCTTCAGGTCGCGGCTCGTTGTCTTGCCCTGCATGGAAGCCATGAATCCGCCCGCTTGCGCGACCTTGCCATCCGTCACCTTGTTTTCCAGAAAGCTCATGTCCGTCGCGAGATCGCCGCTAATCCCGTCCTTCTGAAGAATCAGCACGGTTCCCGGCTGAGTAATGCGCACCCTATCCATCCCGGTTTTCGTGAGCTGATACTTTGCGATCAATGCATCCTCGACCGCATGATCGGCCGCTTGGCACACACCTGCGAGAGCAAGTACCATGATCAATCCGCGCACAACTTGAATCCGACGAACAAAGCAATACACGATTGGTTCCTCCAAAGTACGATTAAGAGAAGCGGCCAATCGTACATCCGAACCCCCATAACCACAAGAGATTTATCAGACCGAGCCTGGTCCAATCGCCGAGTGTCCTAATCTCGCTTCGGGAGTGTGGCGGGTGGCCCACTCGCAATTTTCCTTCTCATTCTCAACGAAAACTGTCGGGTGCCCCATCCGTACGCGCCTTTTGCGGACGGGTGGGGTGTATAACTTCCATCTCACCAAAAAACAAAAACTGCAACTCGCCAACGGTCTTACCGTGTCGGGTGTCCCATTCATGCGGTTTCATTAGTTCGGGGGGATCTTCCGAATGATGTAATGCGTAGCATTCTCCCCCGCCACCTTCCCACTACACTCATACCCCGCCGCCACCATATCCAGCCCATCCGAAATCCGTTCGCCCTTGCCCAGCAGCACCGGCGACACCACCGTATGCATCTCGTCCACCAGCCCTGCCCGCAGGTACTGCCGCATCGTGCTCGCCCCACCGCCCAGCCGAACATCCTTCCCCCCGGCCGCCTCCTTCGCCCGCTCCAGCGCTGCATGAATCCCGTCCGTCACAAAGTGGAACGTCGTCCCGCCCTTCATCTCAATTGGCGCCCGCGCATGGTGCGTCAGCACAAACACCGGCACCTGGTACACCGGAGTATCGCCCCACCACCCCTTCCAGCTCTCGTCCGGCCAGGGACCGCGCACCGGCCCAAACATATTCCGCCCCAGGATCCACGCGCCGATCTCCTCGAACCCGCGCTTCACGAAATCATCATCCACGCCCGTCGCGCCGCCTTCTCCTCCATGCATCGCGTGATGCGTCCGCGTCGCAAACTGCCACCCAAACACCGCCAACCCACCCACACCCACCGGATTCGCCAAATCCTGATCCGGCCCTGCGCTGAACCCATCCAGCGTCATCGAATAGCAATGCACCCGAAGCTTCGCCATAGAAGAAATCTACCTCACCAGCCTTCCGTCGGACACGGTCTCCGCGCCCCATGCTTCAATAGAAACAGCATGCGAATCACTCCCCGCACCGTCGCCGCAGCCTCCGTCCTCCTCTCCTGCCTCACCCTCTTCGCCCAGGAGAACGGCTACTGGCGCGCCACAAGTCCCAACGCCCGCGCCATCACCGGCGACATCGTCCTCTCCGACAGCAAGCTCACCATCAATTTCACCGGCTTCACCATGGCCCGCGTCCGCACCCTCGAAAAATCCGAGCTCAGCGGAGCCTTCGACGCCGATCCCTCCGTCGTCGGAGCCGGAAGCCTCTACCGCCTCACCGTGCCCGCCGCAAAAGTCTTCCTCCACAAAAACACCCTCTGCGGCGGCGAAGAGACCGAATGGATGGCAACCTACGAATCCGGCCGTTCGCTGAAGGTCGCCTTCTTCTCCGGCCAGAAGCCGCCCGTCCTCACCCTGGACGCCATGACAAACTCCTCCGACGTCTGCGGCGTATTCGCCTACGCAGTCTGAGTCGTATAGGGAACCAAACCTCGACGCCCAACGTATACCAATGCAGGTAGAGAGAGAGAATCCACCAGCCTCAGGATTGTGTCTCCCAAAAAGCTCCAAAGAAACCATAACTCCCTCGTTTTGAATATCTTGGAAACTATCTCCTTTGTTTTCAGGATTTTGCAAAACAGGTCCGGACCTAAGTAGTTTGTTTTGAATATTATGCAGAAAATCGGAGGGGGTAGGGGTACAGCAAGACCCAGGTTGCGACCATCGGGAGCACCAACCGAAGCTGGGCACAAGTCACGAAGTGACCGCCGCCCGCGCAGGGCGCGTTACCGCCGTTTCAAAGCTTCCAGCTCGCCCAGCGTCCGCGGCCAATCCTTCCCCAGCAATCGCGAAAGGCTTCTGTCCGCCAGCACCTTACCGTCCGTCTGGCACGCCGCGCAGTAATTCGTCTCGTTGTCCGCATACCGAATTCGCTGCACTGGCGACCCGCATCGCGGACACGGCTGGCCGAACTTCCCATGCACCGCCATCTCCTCGCGAAACGCCGTCACCTTCTCAGGAAATTCCTTCTCGGCCTCGCCCTTCAGTCTCGCGATCCACAGCAAAAGCGTCTCTCTCGTCGCGACGTAAAGCCGCTGCCATTCCTCATCTGTCAGCTTGTGAGTCAGCGCAATCGGCGACAGCCGCGCCGCATGCAGGATCTCATCCGAATAAGCATTTCCAATCCCGCTCACAATCCGCGGATCGGTCAGCGCCCGCTTCAGCGTCCGGTTCTCCGCCGTCAGCGCCGCTTGGAAGATATCAATATCACTCCCCAACACGTCGATTCCGCCCGGATCGAGTACCACCAGCGCCGCCTCGTCCGCCAGCACATGCAGCGACGCCCGTCGCTTCGACCCCGCCTCTGTCAGCACCAGCGACCCATTCGGGAAGTCGAATGCCGCCAGCGCGTTCCTTCCCGCCAGCTTCGCGCCCACACCGCGCCAGTGCAGCCGGCCCGCAATCATCAGGTGCAGCACCATCCACTCGCCGTTGTCGAACCCGAACACGATGCGCTTGCCCACTCGCCGCAACTCGCGCACAACACGTCCCTCGACGCTGGCAATCGGAGGCTCGACCGTTCGCAGCAGGAACGCGCTCGCCAGCCGCACCCCGACCATCCGCTTGCCCACCACGCGCGGCTCCAGCGCGTGGATGTACGCCGCGATGTCAGGCAGTTCCGGCATCTCTACAGCTTGCCGTGTGGACACGTGTTTCGCAACCGCCCCAGGAATTGTTAGAGAATGGATTCATGGAAGGCACGCGCATCGACAAATGGCTTTGGGCCGCACGCTTCTTCAAGACGCGCGAGCTCGCGTCGAAGGCGTGCGAGATGAGCCGCGTCAGCTCCAACGGAGTTCGCGCCAAGCCAGCGCGGGAAGTCCGCGTTGGCGACATGTTGCACATCAACAACGGCACCGTCGAGTGGGAGATCGAAGTGCTCGCGCTCAGCCAGCAGCGCGGTTCCGCGGCGGTCGCGCAGGCGCTCTACCGTGAGACCGAAGCGAGTTGCGCAGCGCGCACCAAGGCCGCCGAAGAACGCCGTCTGCTTGGCCCGATCGGCCAGATTTCGACCGGTCGTCCGTCGAAGCGAGATCGCCGCCTGATCCACAGCTTCAGCGGGAAGCGCTAGGGTACCCTTACGTCAGCCATGGCAAAAAAGAAGCTTCGCATCGGAATTCTCTACGGCGGCCGTTCGGGCGAGCACGAAGTCTCGCTGCTCTCGGGCGCATCGATCCTCAAGGCGTTCGACCGCAAACGCTACGACGTCGTTCCCATCGGCATCGACAAGCAAGGTCGCTGGCTCAGCGGCGCCGACGCCCAGGGCCTGCTTGGCGGCGACGAAGCCTCGCCGTCGCTCACTGATCGGAGCGTCGATGCTACGGACGCCGACGCCGAGTTCGCCCTCGCCGCCGCCGTTCTGCGCAGCGGTGAGCCGCTCAAGATCCCGGCGCTCACTCCGCAGAGGCGCGCCACTGACTCGCTACAGCACACTTCGAGTGCCGGTCTCGCGCAGCCAAACAGCCCGTTGGCCGCTTCGCTGGACGTGGTGTTTCCCGTGCTGCACGGCACATTCGGCGAGGACGGAACAATTCAAGGCCTCTTCGAACTTGCCGACATCGCGTACGTCGGTTCCGGCGTTCTCGGCTCGTCGGCCGCCATGGACAAGGATGCGATGAAGCGCTTGTTCGCCGCGGCAGGTTTGCCGCAAACACCATACGTCAGCCTTCTGCGCAGCACCTGGCGCGGCGATCCGAAACGCGCCGTGAAGCTCATCGAGAAGGCGCTGCAATATCCCGTCTTCGTGAAGCCAGCGAATCTTGGTAGCTCGGTCGGCATCAGCAAGGTGCACGGCCGCGGCGAACTGGCCGCGGCGCTGGATCTCGCCGCCAGCTTCGACCGCAAGCTGGTGATCGAACAAGGGGTCGGCGGAGCAGGCGTAAAGCCGCGCGAACTCGAAGTCGCCGTACTCGGGAATGATGAGGCCGAGGCGTCAGTGGTCGGCGAGATTATCCCCAACAAGGAGTTTTACGACTACGAGTCGAAGTATGAGTCGTCGGAGAATCCATCCGTTCCGATCATCCCAGCCAATCTAAGCAAAGCCGAGTCGAAACAGATCCGCGAGATGGCGCTGGCTGCGTTTCGCGCCTGTGATTGCGCGGGCCTGGCACGCGTCGATTTCCTGATGGAGCCAGCCCACGACGCCAAAGGCCGGAAAATCAGGAAGCCACGCATCTTCCTGAACGAGATCAATACGATGCCCGGATTTACCAGCATCTCCATGTATCCGAAGCTCTGGCAGGCCAGCGGCTTGCCGTATAAGAAGCTGATCGACCGGTTGATCGGGCTGGCTCTCGAACGCCATCGCGAGAAATTGCAGACACGCTTTACCAAAGGCTGATTTGGAAGCGCCGCGAAGAGATTTTGCCCCGGAACGTAGGTTGACTGGTTCTAAGATCATAGGGCCGGACAAAACAAGTCCATCGATGCTGTTGCAAGGAGCGACTTTGATCAAGAACGTGTTTTTCGCGATATTGCAGTTCGTCCTGTTTTTCGTTGTGTTTGGTGCTGGCAGTTTCTTTCCGCCCTTCCATATCGAGCATGTGATTGGTGCGACTGCCGATGGAACGCGCGTCTTTGTCTGGGACGGCGTTCTGCTGATGACAGCGCTGTTCATCCTCATTTTGGCGATCGAAGCGGTGCGTAAACGGGTTGCGACCTCCGGTGCGTGGACCCTGGCGGCCTTTATTCTCGCCGGTCTTGCGGGATACATGCTCAAGTTTGGCTTTCTGACGAAATGAAGCAGATCAGTCCGGAACTGGAAGAGTTTCTCAGCCGTGTCGCCGAGGCGCAGGCAACGCTCGATGAAGGATTTTCACGTCTTCCGCCCAGCCAACTGCCGGCGCTGGGCGAGGATGCGGCGGCAATTCTCCGCGAGGCCGCCGTGCGGATGCGAGACAACGATCCTTACGCGCATCCCCTTTATGTAGGACAGATGCTGAAACCGCCGCATCCAATTGCACGCGCAGCCTATGCAATGGCGATGTCGGTGAATCCGAATAACCACGCGCTGGATGGTGGACGCGCCAGTTCGGCGATGGAGTTCGAGGCCGTCGCGACGCTTGCGAAGATGTTCGGGTGGCCGCAGTATCTGGGCCATTTATCCAGCAGCGGGACGTTTGCCAACCTTGAGGCTCTTTGGGTTGCGGGGCAGTTGAGGCCCGGCTCGGCTGTGGCCGCCTCGGATCAGGCGCACTATACGCACACACGGATCTCCAGCGTGCTCGGTCTTCCGGTCTCGACAATCCGCAGTGATGATTCGGGGCGGATGGACATGAAAGCCTTGGAGCAGGCCCTGAAGAGCGGGGAAGTCGGCACGGTCGTGGCGACGCTGGGGACGACGGCTGTGGGCGCGGTCGATCCGCTGGACCGGATTCTGGAGTTGCAGAAGGAGTATGGCTTTCGGGTGCATGTGGACTCGGCTTACGGCGGTTACTTCAAGCTTGCTCGCAACCTCGGACCTGAAGCACGCGTGGCCTTCGACGCGATTCCCCGGGCGGACTCGATTGTCGTCGACCCGCACAAGCACGGACTGCAGCCGTATGGTTGCGGCGCAATTTTGTTTCGCGATCCAGCGGTTGGGCGTTTTTACAAGCATGACTCGCCGTTCACGTATTTCACTTCGAAGGACCTGCACCTGGGGCAGATTTCGCTGGAGTGCTCGCGTGCAGGGGCGTCAGCCGTGGCGCTGTGGGCGACGCAAAGGCTGCTGCCGTATGACGTCGGGGGGGAATTCGGGCGAGGCCTTGAGACTGGGCGCGAGGCGGCGCTGGCTATGCGCCGCAGACTCCAGGCGGATTCGAGGTTTGTAAACCCGGTTGGGGATCCGATGCTGGATATCCTGTTTTGGGCCGTAAAGGGAGCGACTGTGGCGGAGTCCTCGGCAAAAGCGCAGGCGATCTTCGACGAGGCGAGGCGACAGGATTTGTATCCTGGCGCTTGCGGACTTGCCAGTCCGGTTCTTTCCGTCGGGAACCTGGGCGGATTCGTCGGGATGCAAACGTGACCTGCCTGCGTTCCGTCATGATGAAGCCGGAGCATCTGGCGTGGCTGGATGAGATCTGGAGCCGGCTGGATTCCGCGACCGCGACTGTCAATACCCGATTCCGTTGATTTCGCTGAGATCGAAAGGAGCACCGCGCCGAGTGGTCCGTCCACTGGAGGTTTTGCTAGACTTATAGTAGTTGCCCGAGCGGATGGCGATTGGTCCATCGTTGTACTACGTATGGAGCGTTGAGATTCTCTAGCTTTCCAAAGGACACTTTTCCAAATGAGCCTACCAGCCTCATCCTCCCCCGTCACCGACGTTGATAGCCTGGACCTGTCCGCTCGCCGGATTGCGTATTTTTCCATGGAAATCGCGCTTTCTCCCGCGCTTCCCACCTACTCCGGAGGTCTGGGCGTGCTCGCGGGCGACACTTTGCGGTCGGCCGCAGATACGGCTGCGCCAATGGTTGCGGTTTCGCTGGTGCATCGCCGGGGATATTTCCGTCAGCATCTCGACTCCGTCGGGCAGCAGACGGAGTCCGACGTTCCGTGGACGCCCGAGACGACCCTTCCAAGCGCCCAACACGTGGTCAAGGTCGCGATGCAGGGACGCGAGGTTGCGGTGTGCGCCTGGCGCTTCGATGTGGTCGGCACCGCGGGCCACGTCATTCCTGTCTTTCTGCTGGACACCGATGTTGAAGGCAATGACCTGTACGATCGCAGGCTGACTGACCATCTGTACGGCGGCGACACGTATTACCGGCTGTGCCAGGAGACCGTGCTTGGATTGGGCGGCGTGGCATTGCTGAAGGCGCTCGGCGTGAAGCCCGACGTCCACCACATGAACGAGGGACATGCGGCACTGCTAGGCATTGGCCTGCTGGAGGAGCGACTCAACGGAGACTCCCTGGCGCATGCGACCGAAGAAGATGTTGCGGAAATTGCCCTGAAGTGCGTCTTCACCACGCATACGCCGGTTCCCGCGGGACACGACCAGTTCGGGCTGGACCAGATGTATACGGTTCTGGGCTCGGAGCGTGGCAACGCGATCGAACGTTTTGGATGCCTGCACAACGCTCTGTTGAACATGACCTATTTGGCGCTGCGCTTTTCGCGTTACGTCAACGGCGTGGCCATGCAGCATGGCAAGGTTTCGCAGCAGATGTTCCCTGACTACCATGTTCACGCCATAACAAACGGGGTGCATGCGGGGACCTGGCTCTCGGACCCGATGCAAGCGCTTCTGGACGAGGAGATTCCGGAGTGGCGGCACGACAATCATTACTTCAAGTCGATTTACGGCGTTGCGCCAGCGAAGATATCGAACTGCCATGAAGTGTCCAAGCAGCGGTTGTTCAACGAGGTGTACAAGCGGTCGGGGATGCAGTTCAATCCCAAGATGCTGACACTGGGATTTGCGCGGAGGGTGGCGACTTACAAGCGTGCCAGCCTGCTCTTCCACGATCCAAAGCGGCTGGTAAAGATCGCAAAGAAGATCGGCGGGCTCCAGATTCTGTTTGCGGGCAAAGCGCATCCGGCCGACGTCGCAGGGAAGGGACTCATCCGCGACGTGTTCCAGTCCGCGGCGACGCTGAAGGCGAGCGGCATCCGGATTCTCTACCTTGAAAACTACGACTGGGAGCTTGGCGCGATGCTGACCCAGGGCGTAGACGTATGGATCAATACGCCGCGACGGCCATATGAGGCTTCGGGAACTTCGGGGATGAAGGCGGCGCTGAACGGCGTTCCCAGCTTGAGCGTGCTCGATGGATGGTGGATCGAGGGCTGCGCTGAAGATGTGACCGGCTGGGCGATCGACGACGCCGAAGATGAAGACGGCGAGGCAGCGAGCCTTTACGACAAGCTGGAGAACAAGATTGCGCCGCTGTATGGGCGTCCAAATGCGTGGGCTCGAATTCAGCAGCACTGCATCGGGATCAACGGCGCGTTCTTCAACACTCACCGGATGCTTGGTCAGTACTTCAATAACGCTTACTTTCCGCAGATGTCGGAGGAGCAGGCGGTTCCGATTGCGGTCGATCTGCTGGCCAGCGACGCGCCTTCCAAGGTCAAAGAGTCGGCGCTGGTCTAAACGCGAAGGCGATACCGCGACCACGTTCAAAACAACGTTTTAAGTTCATCAGCAAAAAAAGGGCCCCTCGTGCGAGGGGCCAATCTGCCTTGGTTCTCTCTGGTAAGGAGAGCTTGTTGCGGTGGTCAATCTTGGTCGACTTACCGCGAAACTGGCGGGCAGGCCGGGCGGGGAATACTGCTAATTCCAACCGCCGGACTCTGCCCTGTATCCCCGGGGAGGGCTACTGATTCATGCTGGTGCCAACCGACTGCTGGGGCCGGCCAGGTGCCGCTGCGGGAGCGCTATTCGAAGCTGAAGCCGATCCCATGGTGGCGAGGCTGTTGTGGAGCAGGGTTACGCGCACACCGTTGACGACCGCTGTTTCGCTGTCCGTATCCGTGTTCTTTCCGAGGCCGGTGCGATAGATGCGGTAAAGCGGCACCTGATGTTCGGTAACGAGGTAACGAACAACCGAGTCAGCCATGGCCTGCGAGGTAGCTACACCGTGGCGGCTGTAGCCCTGAACTTCGATGATGTAGCCTTTTTCACCGCTCAGCTTGGCGGCGAGATCGTCGAGGTCGGATTTGCCCTGCGGACCCAGCGCGGTACGACCGGCCGCGAACTTCACGTCAGCTGACGTGACCTGCTGATACTGGTCGAGGTTGCTTACGGTGCCGTTGAGCTGATCGGTGCGGGTGCTTGCTCCGGCTGCGGTGGTCTGCGCGGCGTTTGCGCGGTTCGCTGCGTCAGCTGCATGCTGATCGGCGGTGTTGGCTGCCATCATTGCCTTGTTGATACCGGCGGTCGCGCGGCTGTCGACGTCCTTGATGTCGTTGGCGTTCTTCGCCTGCAGCTGGTCGAGCTCGTTGGTGCGATCCTTGATTGGGTCAACTTCGCGGGCTACCCACTTCTTGCGAGCAAACGGATTCATGTGGCCCCAGAATCCTTCCTTGGATTGGCCTTGCAGAGGCTTGCCGGTGGCGTACGTTGTGCTGTCATTGGGGTCGACAGTGCTCTGGCTGGTGGCCGACGGGGTTGCTGCCGGGGTGGTCGACTGGGTCGGCTGATCCGTCGCGGTGGATTGCGCTAACACGGTGGCTCCCATGGCTCCTCCTAAGACCAGAGTTGAAAGACTGAGACCTTTAGCAAAATTCGTCATCATTTGCATTCTCCTGAACCGAAAGGATTCGGTGACCAAGTGGCCTTTGGCAGGCATCCGGTTGCTCGAGGTAAGTGCAAGCGCGGGGCCAAACCTGTCGGTGCAGCTTATGTGCACGCAATCAGTTAGATACGCAGCTACAGGCATTTTCGCGAGGCGCTTTTGGCTGGGTAATCCCAGACAATTCTGCCCGTGCCGCCGGTAAAAATTACGCTGACGGGTTCGCACCAAGGTTCCAGGGAAGAGTGCGGACTGCTTCGAAACAGGAGCCTAGTTTGAATCTCCCGGGTATCTGGCAGGTCTGCGGCACCCCCACCCCCCCCCGGGGGGGGTGGTATATCTAAAGTATTTTTATTCATACACTTATCAAAAATGCTCCTTGGAAATTATTGTATTAAAACAGGTTACAGGTAAATATAAGAAAATAAACGGGAAAGCCCCGGCTTCATGGGCCGGGGCTCTCTCGTTGAATTAGTTCTCCGTTGAATTGATTCTATTTAAAGAATAGCAGGTTGGACACATCTGAAATGTCTTTTGGATCCCATTTGTAATCAATGGATTAGGTCATTTGAGAGCTTGCCGCGCAACTTACATCAGTTAAGCGCAGAATTCTGGACTCTGCGAGCCAGGATTGGCGGTTTCCGTGGAAGAGGATCTTTCGGCAGGCTCTGAAGGTTGCTGCCCGTTCAAGATGACGGATGCGCTTTGGTTTTTCGTAGCCGGTTCACGCTGCCGATTTACTTCAGACTGGTTTGGATGATGCGCGTCTCGGGCATCTGGGTGTTCCAGTTCTCCGGGACGGTCTCGAAGGTGAGGCGGAATTCGCGGTCATCACCTGGCTTGAGGGGGCTTGCGCTTACCGGCTCCGTGTCGATGTAGGGTTCTTTCATGCGAATGAGGGTTAGCGGGACCGTGTCAATCTGCGGAGGCATTGCCTCGTCATTCGAAAAAACCACTTGAGCCGTGATATCGGTGACGGTGCGGTTGCCTGTATTGGTCACATGTCCGTCGAGGTAGGTTAGCTTGCCGCCTGAGAGGTTGGTCGATTCGCTCATTGCAAGCTGCGTGAGCGGAAGGCTGGCAGCGTAAGCGTCCGCCGGCTGCAGGGTGTTGAGAGCAGGTGCGGGTTTTTTGCGCCCAAGATAGACGAGCGCGCTGGCCACGACGATGACGATCAGGAGAGCAGCTACCCAGGCTGCAACAGGATAGGTGGGACGCTGGTCGGGCTGAGAACCGAATATGGCGGGCTCTGTGGCGGCACTCTGTTAATGCGCTCGGGTTGGTTGAGTGAGGATTGTTGCTGATCGCTCATAAGCCGAGATTTTATACCTCGATAGGCGAAACGCTCCCCCAAACGGTGCAAGTGTTGACCCGAAAGGTGCATTTTCAGTTGGCGGGCGAGCCGCCTAAGGTTGTACCGTTGCCGCCGGTGCCAGAGGTCTATCAACGGCGAGTTCGATCGAAAAAATAGCTTGTCAGAGACTTGCCGCGATGTCCACGCGGCAGAGGAGCTTTGCATATGACCGCCAACCAAGCAGCCTACGCCAAAATCCTTGCTATGGATGGGACACCGTCGCGCCCTATCGACCGGCTCCGCGCGCGGATGGCCGATAGCATCAACGAACGTAGCCTGCGGAGCACCCGAGGGATTCGCAGTGAAGGTAAGCCTGAGAACCCTGGGTTATACCTGGTTGCCGATACTCGCGCCGCTGGGCCACGGGGGCCGCATCCCGTCGACGTGGTGTATTGGGTTGCCTGTTTGGGTGGCGCTTGCCTGCTGTTGCTGACGGCTACGACGTAGAAGCGCGAAATCAGGCGAAACTGGCGCGCTTCACCTTCTGGCGGAAGTCCTCGCCTTGCATCTCGACCACAACACACATCTCCTGCAGTCTTGAGCGCATGCGTTCGCCGATGCGGTCGCCCAGGGTTTCGTCACGCATTGCGGAGCGGGCGGAGTTGCCGGCAGGCGACTCCACGGCAAGCGGTCCGGCGTTTGCGTAGTTGGTGGTAATGATCGTGGTGCGACGGTCGTTGTAGCGGGTGTTCAGGATGTGTGCGACGGTGTCCCAGACCCAGTCGCTCGGTTTGGCGGCTCCGAGTTCGTCGAGAACCAGAACCTCTGCCTCGAACACCGGGCGCAAGACCTCCAACTCCGTGGCGGCAACGCTGTTGTTGTAGCTGTTCTGCACCTGCTTGAGGAGGTCGCGGTAGTCATAAAACAGGCCGGAGGCACCGCGCTCTACCACCAGCGTCTGCAGGATTCCGACGGCCAGATGAGTCTTTCCAACGCCGATCGAGCCAGTTAGCAGCAGACCAGTTCCTGCTGTCTCCACGGGGAACCCGTCGACGAACTTTCGCGCGCGCAGATGTGCGGCGGCGAGGGTGCGATTGGCACCTCGGAAACCACTTTCGTAGCTGTCCAGCGAACAATGCTCGTAGCGTTTGGGGATATGGGCGCGCTCGAGCATCCGATCCGCTCGCCGGGCGATGCGGCATTCGCAGGGGTGTGCCACCATTCGGCCGTCTTGCTCGACGACGCGTAGCCCGGAACCTTCGCATAAAACGCAAACTTCAACCATAGTGACCTTGTGGCGGGAACCGCCAACCCAAGTATCGCCGATTCAGAAGGTGATGAATCGGATTGCTGCATGTGGGAATCCAAGATAAACTGAGGATAGTTAGCCATTGTGCCCTAAGTCATACCTGACGGGGGCTCTGTGGGCGGCGCGACAGGCCAATCGATGTGACGGTGAGGACACCCGTTGCAAGCGAACCGCGAGCCGGCAGGCGACACCCAAGCGAAAAGCGAAGCTTTTCAGCAAATTGAGAGTGAGATTTTAATATGCCTAAAGAAGGAATTCACCCGAAGTACGAAACCATCAATGTCAAGTGCGCCTGCGGGAATCATTTTGAGACGCGCTCGACCAACAAGGGCGACATCGTCGTGGAAATCTGCGCGCAGTGCCACCCGTTCTTTACGGGCAAGCAAAAGCTGGTGGATACGGCCGGCCGCGTGGAGCGGTTCCGCCGCAAGGTAGCGGGATCGGAAGCGGGCAAGGCAGCCGCAGCCAAGGCCGCAGCCCAATAAGCAAGAGCAAGTCGCGCGAGAGGCCTCCGTTCGCGGGGGCCTTTCGTTTTAGGATCGAAACGGACGAATGAAGAAGCGCTACACGCTCGAACAAAAGAAGTGGGACTCGCCGGCGGAGCACGCGATGCCCGAGCATACGCGCGTGCCGGCGAGCTTCACGATCGGGAACGTGCGGATTGCTCCGGCGACGGTGCTGGCGCCGATGGCGGGAGTTACAGACACTGTTTTCCGCCGGTTCATCAAGAATGCGAGCCAGTTTACGGCTTCGACTGAAGCGGCTTCGAACGTGGAGACGGTGACTACGAATCAGCAGTCGGGATGTGGGCTGATCATGACGGAGTTCACTTCTGCTGACGGGCTGTCGCGCATGCGGGAGACCAAGCGCAAGCGCTATCTGACTTACTACGACGACGAGCATCCCATCTCGGCGCAGTTGTTTGGGTCGAACCCGGAGACGCTGGCGGATTCCGCGCGCATTGTTCAGGATGCGGGGTTCGATCTGGTGGATCTGAACCTGGGCTGTCCGGCGAAGCGGGTGGTTGCGTGCAATGGAGGGTCGGGCCTGCTGCGGGATTTGCCGCAGATTGAGCGCATCTTTCGAGCGATACGGGCGGCGGTGACGATCCCGTTTACCGTGAAGTTCCGCATGGGATGGAATGATCACCACATCGTTTGCGTGGAGCTGGCGAAGCTGGCCGAAGACTGCGGGCTGAACGCCGTCGCCCTACATGCGCGCACGCGCGAGGATGGATACACCGGCCAGGCGCGGTGGGAGTACATCGCCGCTTGCAAGGATGCGGTGGAGATTCCGGTGATTGGCAATGGCGACATTCGTACGCCAGAGGACGCGGCAGCGATGGTGGATGCGACCCATTGCGATGCGGTGATGATTGGGCGGGCTGCGCCGGCGAATCCGTGGATCTTTCGCCAGATTGCGCAGTACACGGCGAGCAAGGAAGCTACCGGAGTTGGCAGCTACGACATTCCGACCGACCAGGATCGTTACCGGATGATCCGGACGTACTTCCAGATGCTGGTGGATGAGATTGCGCTGGAGGAGGCTGCTGAAGCTGCGCGCGCTGCGAACATCATCGCGAATGGGCAGATTGCGCGCGACCAGCGGCATCGCGATGCGGTGGGGAAGATGAAGCAGTTTGCCGCATGGTTTACGCATGGCGTGCCGAACGGTGCGCATCTGCGCAAGGCGATCTTCGAGGCAAAGAACGGCAACGCAGTGCTGGCGGCTGTCGAGGCGTTCTTTGAGGCGCGCGCGGATCAGGCGCAGGAGAGCTTCACGCTCGAACGCGATGCGGAGCTTGAGGCTGCTCCCGCTGCCTGGGGTTAAGACGTTACTTTGCTGCCGATTCGAGTTCTTTCCACTCCGCATCGCTGAGCGCCAGATCGCGTGCCTTCAGGTTCTCTTCAAGGTGTTCCACTGACGACGTGCCGGGAATGGGGAGCATCACGGGCGAGCGATGGAGCAGCCACGCGAGAGAAAGCTGTGAGACGGTCGCGTCATGCTTTTTCGCCAGCGTATCCAGCTTGCCTCCTGGTTGCGCGAGCTTGCCGGATGCGACGGGAAACCAGGGGATGAAGGCGAGGCCTTCCTGCTCGCAATACTCCAGGACAGCTTCGCTCTTGCGATTGCCGAGGTTGTATTCGTTCTGTACGCTGACAATTTCGGCGGTCTTGCGTGCCTGCTTGATCTGTTCGACCGAAACTTCGCTGAGGCCGATGAAGCGGATCTTGCCGGCGTCTTGCAGCTTCTTGATCGGAGCCAGCGACTCTTCTACCGGAACCTGAGGGTCGATGCGGTGAAGTTGCCACAGGTCGAGCGAGTCGCGCTTGAGCCAGCGCAGGCTCATGTGGACCTGCTGGGTGAGGTACTCGGGCCGACCGACCGGCAGCCAGCGATCAGGGCCCTGGCGCGTGAGTCCTGCTTTCGTGGCAATGACGGTGCCCTGGGTATAGGGCGCAAGCGCCTCTCCGATCAAGGGTTCGCTGACGGCGGGGCCGTAGCTATCGGCGGTGTCGATGAAATCAACGCCCAGTTCGACGGCGCGTCGAAGGACTTTCTTTGCAGCTTCGCGGTCGGGCGGTTCGCCCCAGATGCCCTTGCCGGTGATTCGCATGGCGCCGTATCCGAGGCGGTGAATTTCGAGTTGGCCGCCTAGTTTGAATGTTTTCGAGATCTGCGTAACCGTCGACATTGCTTCCCCCCCAAAAATCTTTATATTGCGTTCGGTTGATTGGATGGCGCCGCCGTCCGGCGCGACTCCTGGAGAAATCCACAACAATGGATGCTGTCTGGAGAATCTCAGTGCGGAATGACGCCGCTACGCTTGCGCCAGACTATTTTGACCTGCTCGCGCCAGTGTTCGTTCAGCGCGACCAGCGCCCAATCTACACGGGGAGAAAGATAACGCAGGACCACCTCGGTGGCCGGATGCACCCGGAGCGCGGGGGCTACGAGGTACAAGCGCGGATCGCTGCCGGCGAGCCTGACACCTCCGAAGTATCCATGACTCTGAAATTCACCCAGGCCGCTCATCCTGTCAGGATTCTCCAGATGATGCCAACGCACGCGGATCCAGTAGTCCAGCCCTTGCAACGCCAAGTGGAGATCGTCGTCGGCTTTGAGTTCGATGACGGCCAGCCGTCCATCTTTGTCAACGGAGAGGAGATCGAGCATTCCACGATCGGAGGCCGCGAACGCGGGCACCTGTGTGTATACGTGCGCTGCATCCAGCCGCTCGTCTATGACAGCAACATTGCGCCGGAGCACGCTCTCCAGCCAACGTTCCGGCTGCATGCGATAGAGGGGGTCGCGCTTTTCTCCGGTTGCGCCGCGTCGCGCAAAAAGCCGCGTAACAAGTTCTCGCAGGCCGTCAGCGTTCTCATCTGTTAGTGGAGTTTCGTTGGCTCCTGCTCCGAACGTGATCTCCTGCGCGCGGTTGAAGCTCTCGCGTGCATAGCCTGTTCGCACTCGCGCAAACTCCAATCCATGCAGAAGGAATGCCATCTCGGTCCCGCCGCGGACGCGTAACTCGACCAGATCGCGCATCGGGCCCGGGACCAACTCCATGACCTGGATTGTGGCTTGCGCAAACCGCTCACGGACTGCCGTCTCGCTGGGTGCTTGAATGAGCCGGGTGGAGATGTTGCCGTGATCGGCTGCGTCGCGCTGCTCCAGTTCTTCCGTCTTTTCATCGAATTCCCAAAGTTCCCATTGCGCGGCATCCGGGTTCATCCAGGCCAGCCGGGAAACAGTGAGCGTGGCCATGCCGCGGGGGACGATGATACGGAGTCCGAGGTATAGGCGTCGTCCCCCGGCACTTTCTCGGCAATGCGCCAGCCAAAGAATGCCGAGGGTCAGGATGCCGTCCACGGTTGCCTGCGATTCTTCCGCGTTTACTCCAATGACGGCCCATGCCTGCTGTCCTCGAACCAGAGACCCGCGAGCATACGCCGGTCCAAAACTTTGTTCCAGGTCCATTGCCGTGCGGAATCCATCTGGCTTCCAGTCGCCCCAGTCGGCGCATTGGGGACGAAGCATTACCCGTTCCAGAGCGCGCAGGTAGTGCTTTCGCGTCGCCTCGCGCGTGGTGGGAGTACGCCGGTCTCTGTTTGCAACCAGTTCCAGCATTCCGGGCTTGGTTTGGCCGAAGCGCTGGACTGTCAGCCGCAATGCAGGGTCGCTCAGGGTGCCGCGTTCGATCGCGCCACTCACGCGCCTCACGACGTTCCTCTCGTCGCTCCAGAGCTGCAGCACGCATCGGCCATGTTCCGTGGAGAGCGAGTATTTTGCTGTCCGCATGTCGAACAAAATCTTGCCGTCCTCCAACACCACTGCAGTCGGATGTTCCGCAAGAAATGACTCAAGCGCTACCGCAACCTGTTCGATTGTTTGCTCGCGTTGTGTGTTTGAGGGGCCGGAAATTGCTCTGGGCGGCATGCGGAAACGCTACTCTTTGTCGACGCATGCTTCAAGCAGTCCGTCGGCTATTGGTTGGGATTACAACATCGTCTACTCGAATGGCATCCTAAGGAGTGGCGTGGTTAAAATCTGCCACGACACCACGGAGTTGGAACGCCCCTGTTTTCCTGAGTTTAGCTGGTTAGCTGTGGTCTTTCGCAGGGCGTATCATGGTAGTATTTAAGAGAAACAATCAGAAGTGTTTTGGATCGTCGTCAAGGGCTAACGCCAGAGAATTCTTCGATGATCTTCGGACTGGCGCTCTGCCAGATTCCCTAGTCGAGCAAGACAACAGAACGCCCATGAATGAGAGAAGTCCAGGAGATTCCCCAGATGAATGAGCGAAAGACAATGAATTCACCGATGAACACCAAGAAGGTCTGGACGGCGCCCGTGCTCGAGGTGATCCTCCTCAATTCAGCCGAGAATACCACGCACCATAATGTTACGGACACCTTTCCTCACAAGAAGAGCTAATGAAGCGGGACATGCGGTGGCTCGGCGCTGGCAATTGGCGCGCCGTGGCATTGCGGTGGGTGCCCGAGATTCCAGGTGTTGATCCTTTATGTCCGTAATCAGCGTCGTTTGGAATCATGCGAACGAGCCATCGGCGCAGCAGCTTCTTGAATCTATGTTGTCGGCGCAGGCGATGTACGGTTCCGGCAAGCAGCTTTTCCTGGGCCAAACGGGCACATAGCCCTTGGCGGCTACACTTTCCACATTCTTCCAGAGGATATATACGACACACAGCCGCTTTGGAGCGCGGACCGGTCTGTGTGTCATGGTGGCGGATGTACGCCTGGACAATCGGGCCGAACTAGCTCGCGAACTTGATCATCGTTCATCCGGAAAAAGTTGCCGATTCGTCTTTCTTGATGGAGGCGTGGCTTCGCTGGGGGCCTGCTTGTCTCGATCACATCATCGGTGGATTTGCCTTCGCGGTGTGGACGCCGGGCCGCAAAGAACTATTTGCGGCCCGCGATCACGCGGGAGAGCGACCCTTGTACTACCACCGCGGTGAACATTTTTTTGCGTTGGCTTCCATGCCCAAGGGACTGATTGCTCTGCCAGGCGTATTTCGCGGCTTCGACGAGGCCAGGATCGCGGACTGGTTTGGCCTGCTCACTCCTGATTGGAATCAGACTCTGTATGCCGGCGTTAGCGCCCTTCCGTTTGGCAGCTGGCTGCGGGTCACCCCCGAGCAGTTTCGAATGCAAACGGTATTGGCATCCCAATAACGCCGTGCCGACGCGCTTCAAGAGAGATGAGGAGTATCCGGAGGCGCTGCTAGAGATCTTCGATCGTGCCACAGAAGCTCGGTTACGCACCCGGAAGTCTGTAGGATCGACGTTGAGCGCAGGACTCGATTGCTCTTCCGTTACCGCTTCGGCCGCACGTTTTCTGGCGGCGCAAGGCAAATCCCTGACCGCCTTTACCTCTGTTCCTCTGCCCGAACTTTAACGGCATCTGCCGTCCCTGGGATATCGCCAACGAGGCTGCAGCAGCTGCCGATGTTGCACGGCTTTACCCGAACGTGCGGCATGTCATCGTAGACTCCACGGGCTACAAAATTGTTCCGGCTATGAGATCGTGGACCGACGCCTGGAACGAGCCTGCCTTGAACGTAGTGAACCTTCTATGGTTGACGGCGATCCTGGACGGTGCGAGGGAGCAAGGAATTGATGTAATTCTCGAAGGCGGTTCTGGCAACGGAACCATCAGTTGGGAAACTCACGCTATCTTTTCACACTTGCGCCACCAGGGGCAGTGGCTCAAGCTCGCCAAAACCGGATACCTGCTCCGCAAGAACGGAGGCACATCCATCAGGCAGGTCATCAAGGCGACCTTCGGCGAGGTGCTTCCTCTTTGGGCCCACCGCATGCTAATTCCGTCCATCTATCTCAATAACCCTTATGTCCCGCTCGCACATCCTGAGCTGATCAGCCGGAGCGGTCTACATGAAAAGATATCCCAACAGATGTTCGGCAGGACTTCCAGTCGGATAGCCGACGAGCGTGCGGCGTACCTCGAGCAGGTCGACCTTGGTCCTATCCACGCGGCGATTCAAGCCAGATCGAAGGTAGAGTTCCGGGATCCTACAGCCGACAAGCGCATTTACGATTTTTGCTTCTCGATTCCCCCTGAACAGTACGTGGTCGATGGTCACTCACGTTCGCTTGTGCGGCGTGCCATGAAGGGTAGGCTGCCGGAGGCTACACTGGCGCGATACCGCCGCGGCGTTCAAGGGGCGGACTGGTATCTCTCAATAAAAGATGCATTGCCGTCTTTGCGCGAAGAAGTGGCTTTACAGGAACAATCGCCCGTAGCACGCCAAATTGTCGACATCCCCAAGGTGCAAGCTCTGTTGAACACCTGGCCGGAATCCGGGTACGAAACATCCGAGGTTGTGCTCAAGTGGCATGTAACGCTCACGCGTGCGATCAGTATGGGGTACTTCTTACGCAGTCATGATTCCATGAACTCAGCGACAGCGGTTTCGATCGAACCGCCTGCCCTCCCGTCCGTGCGCGATTAGAACCGTGAGTAAAATAAACCCGGTGCCAGCCAGGAACTCCAATTCGGAAGCTCCGTTCGTCTTCTATCTCGGGCCGTTCCGATTCGAATCGGAAATTGAGATACCCGAACTTCGCGGCACGACCGGCTCCGGCGAGAAGGTCGTAACGATCCTCCTCGGAGGAGTGCCTTCCGCTATTCCAGGCGCCGTCTTCGATGGAGTTGATTGCCACGTCACAGCCGCTGAATATCTTTTGGATATACCCGGAACGGCTCGCTATTACGTTTGCAACGGAAACGAAGTGCGTCTTCAGATAGTGCCTGGCGCTCCCATCGCGAACGTGTCCACCTACCTGCTCGGCTCCGGCTTTGGTGCGCTATGTCATCAAAACGGCATGCTCCCCCTGCATGCAAGCGCAGTCGAGTCGGGGGACGGAGTGACTGCGTTTCTTGGACACTCGGGTGCGGGCAAGTCGACGCTTGCTGCGTGTCTGATGCGTCGCGGGCACCGTATTGTTTCAGACGATATTTGCCTGCTGCAGCCTGAAGGCGATGGCATGAGGGTCGTCCCGGTTGCGGGTTGGTTGAAGCTTTGGAACGAGACCCTGCAGTATCTCGGCGAGACCCCTGTTGAGAGGAACCGCGTCTACAGCACCGACGATAAGTTCCGGCTCTTTCTGAATGAGCCATCGGAAGCTCTCAAATCCAGGCGGCGTCTGGATCGCGTTGTCTTCCTTGCTCGAAGTGCCGACTCGCGGGGTGAACCAAAGTTGGATTCCGTTTCTTCGCTGGACGGAATCACCGGCCTGATGAGGCTGACCTACGCTGGTTATGTACCTGAGTTCGCCGGGCAAAGATCGCGTGTCTTCCAACAGTGTGGCCGCGTGATGCAACAAGCGAAGGCCTGGCGGCTCACGGTACCCTGGGATCTGGATCGGATGGAAACGGTGCTCGATCTGCTTGACTCCGAGGTATTCAACGTTACCGCGTCGAGTGCGGATCTACCACTCGGTTGATTTGCGGCTTAGCGAAGTTTCCTGGCGAAGTGGAAACTCGTCACCCGCATCCGCTCGCGGAAGTAGAACGCATGGGCTTCCTGGCGGTGGGTGCCTGAATCCAGGCTGAAGGTTTCGCACTCGTCCTGGAGTGCGAAGTCCTGCAGCCAGTCCAGCATTGCCTTGCCGAATCCGTGCGAACGCCTGGCTTCGTCAGTCACCAGGTCGTCGACGTACAGCGTGCGCCCGGTCGCCAGCATCTCCATCACGCGAAAGCCAGCCACTGCCATCACGGTTCCATCTTTCTCGAGAAAAGCGAGCCTGTAACCCTGGGCCTGCTGGGCTCGTACACATGGGACAAACTCCGCCTGGAGCAGGTGCGGCCGCAGGTGGGACATTACTGGAAAACAGCGCGCAATCTGTCGTCAGGATTCGGCCAGCCTGATCTCGGTCCACTACCATTCCTCCCGCTCGCGCAGTTGTGTGATGTGAGCGACGTGGTGACGCGAGTGCCATGCGTAGATCAGCGTCGCTGTTTCCACGGTACTGTCGCCGTTCTCCGGGTGTTTGAAACCACGTTGCCATTGCTCATCGGTCAGAGACTCCAGCAACATGACCCAGCGTGCATGCAGGCTCTGGAGCAATGCGACCGACCACGCAACAGGCGCTGCTGAATCGTGGAGCATCGCCCATGCTTTTTCGTCATACGCGACAATCGTGGGCCAGTCCGACGTCAACGCCAGCCGAACCCGGATCAACGCATTCATATGACTGTCGGCGATGTGATGCACCAGTTGACGAACCGTCCATCCACCCTGGCGATATGGAGTGTCGAGTTGATCCCGGTCCAGACCGTCGAGAGCCTCGCTCAGCTTCGCGGGCATCTCGGCCAGTGCGGCGATGGCGGCCATTCGAGTATGTGGCGTCACCTTTTCCGGCCGCTCGAACCGGCCCAACTGGATACCTCGAATCGGCCTCGGGTGACTGCACGGTTTCGCTCATCGCCTGCCTCCTGAACTTGAAAGGTATGGCAAGGAAGGTAGCACAGCAACGCGGGTCTGGCATCCGGAATATCTATAATCGCCTGCGTGCGCATCCAATTCCCAATGCACCTCCTGAAGCCATTCGCCACTCTGTTGATGATCGCCACCCTGCGACCGACCACGATGGCTAGCGCACAACAAGCCGACGCCGCGACGGAGCATGCCAAGGCCCAGAGGAATTACATCGGCTTCGACGCAAATGATTATCCTGGCGACGACCTGCTGCCGGCGCTGCGCAAGCAGTTCTCCTTCACAGGATATTGGCTGACGAACCCACCCGGCACTGATCACAATACCTGGGTGGGGAAGCGCGATATGTTGTTGCGCAGCGGCTTTGGGTTCCTCATCGTCGCCAATGGACGCCTTGATGAAGAGATACTTGCCTCGCAGAAGTCGGGCAAGCCGGCTGCGAGTCTTGGCCGCGAAGATGCGGCTGCCGCGATCGCTGCCGCGCGGCGCGAGGGCTTCCCACAAGGCGCGATCATCTTTCTGGACCAGGAACAGGGCGGACGTATGTTGCCGGAACAGGCCGATTACTTGCTCGCATGGACCGAGGCGGTCGGAGGTTCTGCATATCGTCCCGGCGTCTACGCGAGCGGCCAGCCGGTTCCGGACGGAACAGCGCCGGGCGGCAATCCTAAGACGATCACCACAATTCAAGATCTGCGCGATCGGGCGGCCGCTGGGCATTTGCGCGATATTTCCTTCTGGGTAATTCAGGACGCTTGTCCGCCGGCGCCCGGGTGCGTCGTAAAGCCCGCAAGTCCGCCGGCACTCGATCTGAGCGGGACCAGGAACGCCACCGCGTGGCAATTCGCGCAGTCACCGCAGCGCAGATCGATGACACAGTCTTGCGGAGCGACCTACAACAGCGACGGCAACTGCTATTCTCCCGGCGCGAGTGGTTATCACCTCGACCTGGATATCGCCGATTCACCCGACCCTTCTCATGGACGCTAAGAAAGCTTGCCTCGCCAGATCACGCAGCATGTCCCCAATGTGAAGCCGTGGTGGGCCTCGCATTCCTGGTTTTGCGCTGGCCCACTTCAAACCGGTCGACCATGTTCTGCAATCCAAGCGCCTGATCGAAGAGTTGTTCGCATGCCCTGGCGGAGAGTTGTGACCCTTCGGCGGCTTCAGCCGCTAGCTCGCTGATCTGGCTCATGCTGGTGTTTACCTCCTCTGTTGCAGTCGCCTGTTGGGTTGCAGCGGAGGCGATCTGCGCCACCATCACACCCACATTCTCCGCCTCTCGGATGATCTTTCTGATTGATTCGCCGGCAAAGCCTGCCACCTCGACGCCATGTTCGACTGCGGCGGTGCCGGACCGCATTTGACGCACCGCATCTGCCGTCACCGCCTGCAGGTTCTCAATCACCGCTGCGATCTCTCTGGTCGCAACCGTTGTTCTCTCCGCCAACCTGCGAACCTCGCCGGCCACAACTGCGAAGCCTCGTCCCTGCTCGCCGGCGCGCGCCGCTTCGATTGCCGCATTCAGCGCGAGGAGATTGGTCTGCGTAGCGATCTCGTCGATCACTCCCACGATCCTGCCGATCTCATCGGATCGTGCTCCAAGGTGTTCGATGTTGGCCGCCGACTCTCCAACCGATTTGGCGATGCCGCGCATTCGTTCGAGCACATCCTCGACGATATTGCCTCCGTCGCGCGCAGTGTCGGCGGCGCTCTCGGCGGAACGGGCTGCGGTAATGGCATGATGCGAGACCTCGCGTACGGTGGCTGCCATCTCCTGCATGGTTGTGGCGATCTGCTCCACCTGCTGCTTCTGGTTCTCGGCGCTGCCCGCAGCTTGCGATGCCGTAGCCGAAATGTCGCGGCTGGAGCCGGAGACTTCTTCGGCGGTCGATGCGATGGAGAGGATCACGTCGCGAAGGCTATTTTTCATCTTGTTCAGGCCGAGCGCGGCCTTGCCCATCTCGTCCCTGCTCTTCACATCCATGTCGCCTACGACCAGATTGTTCGAAGAAACGATATCGATCATCGACAACATTCGGCGGATAGCGCGAACGATGGAGTAGGCGGTAAGGTGGGCAATGCCCAATCCGACAGCAAGCCCCCCGAGCGCGAGAATCATCATCAATCGCCTGGTCCATGCGTTGGAGGAAACCTGGCGCAGCAGCGCGCCGCTTCTCTCCGAGTCGAATTCCGCGGTCATGTCATTCAGGGCATTCGTCATCGCGTCGGTTACCGCGAGAGCTTCAGGAGCCTTGAACATCTCCATGGCTCCCTTGGCATCGCCAGCCCGGTACAGCGCGACAACCTGCCGATTGCGGAGCGTGTAGTTGGAAGCTGCAAGATCGACCCGGGCGTAAAGGTCGAGACTGACCGGGTTGGACAGCAGCGGCTTCAAATCCTCTGTAGCCTGGCGAAAATCAGCTTCGCCTCTTTCAAACAGGTGGGTGCTCTCATTATCCCGGCCCATCAAGACATCCCGCGTGCCAATGCGTTGCACCAGAAAGTCCTGCTTGATGGAGCGCGCCTGGTCCTTCATTGCAGAGCAGGTCAGCACTTCCTGTGCGAGTTGTTCGTTAACAGCCGCCGACCGGTAGCCGACCACACCCATCATCGCAATGATGGCCAGCAGCGACCCGAACCCGACCGCAATTTTCGGCTTGAGACCCAAGTTGGTCAGACTCATTTCGAAGCATTCCTCTGAAAGTGCCCGAATCGGAAAGCGCGTACAGAGACTCGCAACGCGCCAAGCCTCACCATTTCCTTATCGGAGCGCCCTGCAAGGACTTTATGTTTTCAGGATTTATCGATCAATGGCGGTCGTCGCCGTCGTGGTCATTCATCAGCGGCCCCATTCTTTCGGCTGCCTCGACTGCTACCGACGCCCACGAAGTTGACGATTGGACGCCCGGCCCATGCCCGGCCGGCGCACCGCCCACGCTCTTCGCCACCTGGCCTCCGCCATTCGCTGCCGACCCATCCATCCCCGTGGACTCGGTCACGATGTCCATTGCGGCACGGTGTTCGGCTGCGAGGCTGGCGTCGTGTGGCATCGTGGCCAAGGCGGCATTTGCCTTCTCACCTACATTGGAAGGCAACGGTTGGGTGCTCTGCATCCGCACATTTTCCGGTCTGACCCCATGTTTACGCTCCACGGGTTTGATAACGACAGCAGCCTGAGGTTGCACTGCTGAACCGATCATCGTCTCTTCGGCAAAGAGAATATTCATCGCGGGTACCGTCGCAACCATCACACCCACCAGCAATAGGCCCGTGGTAGTTCGCAGGGTGCGGGACAGGCGGCTCGCGCGTTGGGCTTCGCTCAGGATGGAACGCACACGCATGGTCAACAGCGTCGTGCTCGACGCCATCTCGATACCCGCGACTGAAGGCTCCGGCGCAAGATCACGTGCCTTTGCGAACCGCACCAGGCAGGTTGCGTAAACGTCGCGGCTTTGGGGATGTTCTCGCACCACGGCGGCATCGCAGGCGAGTTCGCGTTGCGCGTTCAATGCGGCGACCGCGCTGCTGACGCAGGGATGAAACCAGAGCACATTGCGGCATGCGCGCACCATCGCGTTCCATAACGCGTCGCGGCGTTCGACATGCATCAATTCATGCCAGAAGACCGCCTTCAACTCGGCTGCATCCTGCGTCTGGCAGATGGGCGGAACGATTACCTGAGGCTGCAACCATCCCAATGTCGCGGGTGAAGGCAGGCCGGGAAGAACCCATAGCTCACATTTGGGCCGTCTGGATCCGTAGCCCGCCATCTGTTCCAGCGCTTCCTGGAAAGACACTGCCAGCGCATTGCCGGGCAGAGTCTTGTGGCGCATTGCTCGTGCCAGCCGGACACGCGCGGCAAGAGTCCCAAGCATCCGCCATGCCAGCACCGCAAGATAGCAGCCAAGCAGTACCACCGTCGATTGAGCAACGGTTCCCGCCAAGGAAGAACCCACCGCAATGCGTGCTGCGCTCGAATAGACTCCGACTGAAGCTGGGGCGGTCGCAGAAGTCGTAGCTGCAGTTGGTAAAGCAGCTCGCACAATTCGCGCCAACAACCATACCCACTGCGCGAAGAAAACCAGCAGCATGGTGAGCCATAGATTGAAGCGGGTACGCGCTGAGCTTGCGACCCGGACGAGGAGCAGGCAGACCAGCCACTCCGCGGTCGTCTTCAATAGAAAATTCAACAGCCCCGAAGCCGCCAGCAATCCTACGCTTCGATCCATCGGTCCGCCTTTCAGTCCTCTATCGCCGGGCTCTTCTTCCGTTTCTTGTACTCGCGAATCATCTTTTCCAGCGCAGCGATGTCCGCAGCCGGGACAGCATCTGATTCCAACAGATTCACGAACAAGCTGGTCGCCGATCCACCGAAGTTCTGCTCCAGCAGGGCCTCTACCGACCGCTGATCGACCTCTTCTTTCTTAACAATAGGCTCGAACACAAAGACGCGTCCACGTGCCGTGTGACTGACGAAACCCTTGTTTTCCATAATGCGCAAGAAAGCCTGAGTTGTTTTGTAATTGGGCCGTTCGCCGTCGGGGAATGAGTTGACAATCTCGTCCACGGTTGCGGAACCCATATGCCATATGGCGTTCAGGATACGCATCTCGGCGCTGGTTGGCAGGTTCGCTTTGTTTCGAAAAGGCATATTCGAACGCTCCTAAACCCGTCCTTTGCTGCGAGTCTAGCATTTTTCCGCTTTTGACTCTTAGGCGATTAAGAATTAGGCTAACATCTGCAAGTCTTACTCGTCTAAGACTCATTGGGCGGGATGTTTGGACCCATTCGCGAGGGCATATGATTCGACATCTCGAACAGCCCGATCAAGTGACGGCCGCAATCTCCGCCCATCCCGGAGCACCTTCCGAATACGCGGATTACGTCAACCCTGAGTGGGTGCGCCTGCTCGACCTCCTCGGCATGAACGTGCGCTACCAGCGTTGCACGGGGACCGAGTTGCACACCGAAGATGGCCGCGTCTTTCTCGACTTCCTCTCTGGATATTGCGTTCAGAATACCGGTCACAACCATCCCGACATCATTGCGGCACTCAAGGCCGAACTCGACCTCTCGGGTCCGGCCATGCTGCAGAGCCATGTGGCCGATACTGCGGGGCAACTTGCGCACGAACTCACCCAGCGCACCGGCCATCGCCTGACCAAGACCTTTTTCTGCAGTTCAGGTAGTGAAGGCATCGAGACGGTCATCAAGTTCGCGCGTGCCCGCACCCGGCGCAACGGGATAGTCTACGCGCGCGGTGCTTTTCACGGGCTGACGTGCGGAGCACTATCCCTGATGGGCAGTCCGTTCTGGCGCGAAGGGTTCGGCCCATTGTTGCCGCACACCTTTGAAGTCCCGTTCAACGATCTTGAGGCCCTCTCCCAGGTCCTCTCCAAAGAGCGCATCGGCGCGGTCGTCCTCGAACCTGTTCAGGGCGAGGCGGGCATGGTGCTTCCGGACCCCGCATACCTTAGCGAGGTTCAGGCCCTCTGCCGCAAGCACGGTGCGCTCTTCGTTCTTGATGAGGTACAGACCGGCGTTGGGCGTACGGGCCGCTTCATCGCTGCGCAACACTACGGCGTATCGCCCGACATGGTCGTCCTTGCCAAGGCGCTGTCCGGTGGACTGGTGCCCGTCGCTGCGGTACTGATGACCGAGGACATCTACGATGCGGTTTATAGCTCACTGCGCCGCGCCATCATCCATACCTCGACATACAGCGAGAACGGGCTCGCAATGCGCGCGGGTCTCGCTACGCTCGAAGTGATCGATCGCGAGCATCTGGTTGAACGCTCCGATGAGATGGGGCAGTATTTGCGCGATCGGCTTAGGAACGCGCTCGGGTCGTACGAGATGGTCAGCGAAGTGCGCGGCCTGGGCTTAATGAATGGAATTGTGTTTGCTCCTCCGCGACAGCTTCGCCTCAGGCTTGGATTTGAAGCCTTCAAGGCCATTCATCCCGGGATGTTCGGGCAAATGATCGTGCGGCGTCTCTTTCACGATCACAAGATCCTCTCTCAGATCTGCGGCAATAATTTCATGGTGCTCAAGGTCGCGCCGCCACTGGTGGTATCGAAGGAAGAACTTGACACCTATGTTTCTGCCATCACTTCGGTCGTCGATGCGCTCCACTCATCGGCGGCTTTCTGGTCCGACGCGCTCGAACTCGGGCGCAGAGCCATCCGCGTCTAAACGCAATACTTGCTGGCACGGCCGAGTCCTATCCGATGTCAGGCCGTCTAATCGAAGGGGCACCGATCCCTGAATCACCCGAGGAAATGTTCTGTAAATGTCCATCAACTCTTCTCAGGCCCCTGTATCAACCGATGTTCTGATCGTGGGCGGTGGACCCGCCGGGTCTTGCCGCCGCCATTGCGCTTCGACAGCGCGGCATCGATTGTACCGTCGTTGAGGCCAGGTCAAATTCAATCGACAAGGCCTGCGGGGAGGGCCTGATGCCCGATTCGCGCGAGTCACTCGCCAAGCTTGGCGTGGTTCTGGACGAACGCGATGGACATCTCTTCCGAGGCATCCGCTTCGAGAATTCGCTGCACCACGTCGATGCGTATTTTCCGCACGGAGCCGGTATCGGAGTCAGGCGTCCGCGCCTGCACTCTTTGCTTGCCGCTCGCGCCGAAGAAACCGGCGCTCGCCTGTATTGGAACAGCCGGGTCCAACTTCCTGCGGGTCGAGCTGAAGACGGATTTCGCACTGCTGTGGTCAATGGGAAACCTGTGCGCTTTCGCTGGCTGGTCGGCGCCGACGGGCAATCCTCCTCCGTGCGCAAGTGGGCAGGCCTCGATCGAGCGCGCAGCCGCGGCGTCCGCTATGGATTTCGCACTCACTACCGCATCGATCCGGCGACGACCACACTCGACATGGTCGAGGTCCATTGGGGCCGTGGCGGCCAACTCTACTTGACTCCTGTCGCACCGGATTGTGTCTGCGTTGTTTACATCACGCGTGATCCGCGCTGCGATCGGACCAATATCCTCTCCAACTTTCCTGGTGTCGCCGAACGCTTGAAAGACGCTGATGCGGTTTCCAAACAGCGTGGCGCAGTGACTGCTTCGTGCAAGTTGTACAGCGTCGCGACGGACTCGGTCGCCCTTATCGGAGATGCTTCAGGCTCAGCAGATGCCATAACCGGTGAAGGACTGGCCATCAGCTTTCGCCAGGCGCTCGCGCTCGCGGACTCCATCCACGCAGGCTCACTGGAGCCGTATCGGCGCGTTCACCGGCAAATAGGAAAACTACCCATCGCCATGGGCGAATTGATGCTTACGCTCGACCGCTGGCCCGCGTTGCAGGTTCGCGCGATTCGCGCTTTGGCATCCACCCCGCTTATCTTTCAGGACCTCCTGCATGCGCATATGGGCGAGAAGAGTCTGGCATCCGTTCTCGTCCGCCGCGGCCCGCGCTTCGGCTGGAGTCTGCTTACGAAAGGAGTTCCCGCATGATCAAAGACCGAACTCACCCTCCGTCAAGCTGGTCATCTCGACGCACTTCCTTCGCGCCGCACTGTCTGATCGTCGTGCTGGCATTTGCCGCCACAGCCGTTGGGCAGAAACCCGCGCCTGTGATCGACATCAATCTCGATCCGGCGAACACGGCGATTCACTGGACTCTGGATACCACGGTCCATACTGTGCATGGAACCTTCAAACTCAAGAGTGGCGCGATCCGCATCGATCCAGCCAGCGGAACTGCGGCTGGACAGATCGTCATCGATGCCGCCAGTGGCGAAAGCGGAGATTCTTCCCGCGATAGCCGCATGCACAGCGTCGTTCTCGAAAGCTCCAAATATCCCACCATCACTTTCCGGCCAACCCACGTCGAGGGCAAGGTCGATTTCACTGTGCCGGGGTCGGTCACGGTTGACGGCATCATGAATCTGCACGGTCAGGATCATCCCATGCAGATCAATATAAGTCTTCGTCCGAAGGACAGCGCGGTTGCTTCCCAGGCTCACTTTACGATTCCGTTCGTCGCATGGGGCCTGAAGGATCCAAGCGTCATGCTGTTTCGCACCGAAAAGGTTGTTACTCTCGACGTCGACGTCATCGCGGTCCCTACTGCGGAGCAGCCACATGCGGCCAACTCGACCGCAACGCCTGGTCTCGTTGCGACTGAGGGTAAGTCAACACACTAACTTCGGAATTAGACTGGACCAGGGAGACCTTCTGCCTTGAGGCTCAGTCTATTACTCGCGCTTGCTGGTCTTTCTGCCGCAGCTCAGAGTCCGGTCCCGCCGCAGCCTTCCGTGTCGCAGGCGCCAACCATCACCACCCAATCCACTCTTGTTCTGGTGCCGGCACTTGTGCGCAACAAGGCGGGCGAGTTGGTCTTTATGCTCAAGGCCGACGACTTTGCCCTGACTGACGACGGCATTCCGCAAAAGCTTAGGCTGGAGCAGGACACCGACGGCGAGCCGCTGGCCCTGGTTGTCGACATTCAGGGCGGCGGAGCGGCAACTCGCGAACTCTCGAAGTACACCGCGCTCAGCGCCATGCTCGACTCTGTGGTCGGCGCTGTGCCTCACAGGGTGGCGGTTGTGGGATACGACAGCTCGCCCGTCCTCGTCCAGGACTTTACCTCGGACCTCGACGCAGCCTCGAAGGCCATAGAAGCTCTCATCGCGGATAACAACGGAGATGACGGAGCCGCCACACTGGACTCGCTTGGCTTCTCGATCGACCTGCTGCGCAAGCAGCCGCCAGAGTATCGCCGCGCGATCCTGCTCATCGCGGAGTCCAATGACCGGGGCAGCAAGCTGAAGCTCATCGATGCGCTTCATGCCATCAGTGACACCAACACAGCCATCTACAGCATTGGCTTCTCGTCCGGTGTCGCCAACTTCAAACATGAATCGGCGAAGTCGCTGGGCAGTTCAACCCCTGGACCGGCGCACGGCTGTATGAGCCGCGACCCCAACGATCCCAACGTAAATCTGAAAGAGAACGCGGGCACCCAGGCGTACGACTGCCTGAGCCTGCTGGCACCACCGCTGCGGCTGGCAAAAGCGGCCGCAATCGCCGCGTTCGATGGATTGCAGAAGAACATCCCGGAGACCGTGGCACGTCTTACCGGCGGCGAGTATTTCAAGCTGACCAACGCGAAGAGCCTCGACCGCGATCTGGCGACGATCTCTAACCACATCCCCAACCGCTACGTACTCAGCTTTCAGCCGCAATCGCCCCACCCTGGGCTGCACGCGCTGGAGCTAAAGGTTCCCAATTATTCAGGCCTGGTTGTAACCGCAAGGAGCAGCTATTGGGCCGATACGCCAACTGAGTCCCCTGCGCCCTAACCCACTCATTCGACGAGCCGGATGGCCCGTGTGGACCCTCGTCCGCGGCATTTTCATGACCCATTGACGGTAGATGTCCGAACAAACGTAACAGGGCGAATGGTGCTTTTGGGTAATTTCGATGTGGATTTGCCGATGTAACTATCGATGTGTAGCTGAAATCCCGATAGCACCTGAGGCCCCAGCATGATGCTCCGCAAGTATTCTCTGATCGCAGTCCTTATTTTCACGCCGCTCCTCCATGGTCAGAGCGCTGCAACAACCGGCCCGGTTTGGGCTACAGTTACTCCTGAAAATTCCTACGTCTCGGTGACATTACCCGCGGGAACGACCTATCGCTTTGGCGATTACACGAACAACAAGTGGAGCGAGTCGGTCACTGTTAATGCTCCGACCACGATCAGCCCCGTATCGATGTCCGGTGTCAATTCCTTTCCTTTCTCGGATCCCGACGTAGGCACGGTGAAGGAGCTGGATATTCTGGAGACAGCTGCCCCACAGACTGTCGCTGTGACGAACCTGGCAGCTTCCCCGGCAACCACGGTATCCCAGGTGGTTCCGCCGCTGGTCCCTCCCACCGCGGTTCCGGTCGCTCCTGGAACGACCTACACCCTGACATTTTCCAACTTCGCGACCTCTCCCAATGCTGGTCAGAACGCCCTGATGCTGGCGTTGGTCAACGCACCATCGTCTCTCGCCAACCAGACCTGGGAAGGCACCCAGATGAACCTGACTATCGACGGCGTGACAATGGTTTGCACTTACGGACAGACCTACACCAACGGAGTGTTCAGCTTGACGTGCACGGTGCCAACAACACCGACGTCTTAGCCCAAAGATACTTTCTGACCTAAAGGGCGCCCACAGCGGGCGCCTTTTAGCCGTTAAGCGTCTGGCCGCCTCGCATTTCGGATCTTATTGTCGATAAGGGCCGCGAGAACGATCGCGCCCCAGTAGGCGGCGATATCCGAGAGCGAGAAGTAGCGACCGAGAAGCAGCTTGCCGGGCAGTGTCAGGCGGAAAGCGTCTATACCCGGCGAGCGATAGAGCTTGAAGAACTCGACAGCGGTCGCCAGAACTCCCGACGCAAACACGGCGTTCAACCATCGCCAAGCGGGAAACAGGGTTGAAACGATCCAGTAGATCATCGCGGCCCACAACATCGATCCGCCGTACTTGACGACAAAGTCGGGCAGGCCAAGCGGAAGGAGTCGGACCGCCAGCCCCGCGACCATGGTCACCAGGATAAGCGCAAGAGAATGTGTGGGTGGCCGAGGCGTCATGGTCTTCAAAGGCCGCTGCAGATAACACGGCTTACCAATACCTCCGTGCCTGACACAAACAGTGCAGAAACTTGCAACTGTATCACGTCCTGCTGATCTTTCTTCGCAGTTTATTTGCCTCGAACCATTCAGAAGCCTAGAATGGAGAGTGTGACCTTTCCACAGGCCTCCCAAACGCCCGACCACAAAAGATATTTCATCGAGAAGCTGGGTCTCTCCGAGCGCCTTATGGAGCGCTGTCTCGGCGAGGCGCTCTCGGCTGGCGGCGACTACGCAGACCTCTACTTTGAGTCAGTTACCTCAACCTCGCTCGGTATCGATGAATCCCTGGTCAAGTCCGCGTCGCAGGGTATCAGCGTCGGTTGCGGCATCCGCGTCCTCTCCGGTGAGCGCACCGGCTACGCCTATACCGACGACCTTTCCTCCGATCGCCTCCTGCGCGCCGCGCGCACTGCAGCCCTCATCGCAAGCGGCCCCGCCAAGGAGCAGATGTCCGGCTTCCGCCACACCTCGGATGCGCCCACGCTCTACCCCATTGCCGGCGCCACGGCCGACGCCGAGATCGCCGCAAAGCTTCAATTGATTCAACGCGCCGACCAGGCCGCCCGTGGCTTCGACCCGCGCATCACTCAGGTTCGGGCTGGCTTCAACGACGAGCTTCGCCGCATCCTCATCGCCGCCTCCGACGGCACGTTCGCCTGCGACACTCAGCCGCTGGCTCGCCTCAACATCTTCGTCATCGCCAAGGATCCCAGCGGCAACGAGGGCGCAGGCTCAACCGCACGCGGCACGTCAGGCGGCGGCGGCCGCGTCACTTTGGATTTCTTCGAAGGCGCTCATTCGCCGGAGCACTACGCTCGAGAGGCAGCCCGCACCGCTATCCTCCAGCTTGGCGCAATAGCTGCGCCAGCCGGCGAGATGCCCGTCGTCCTGGGCCCAGGGTGGCCCGGCGTACTGCTTCACGAAGCGGTCGGCCACGGCCTCGAAGCCGACTTCAACCGCAAGAAGACCTCCGCGTTTGCCGGTCTTATCGGACAAAAGGTCGCCAGCGAGAAGGTTACGGTCGTCGACAACGGGCGCATGCCCAACCGCCGCGGGTCGATCAACCTCGACGACGAGGGCAACCCCACCCAGGAGAACGTGCTCATTGAGAACGGCATCCTCAAGGGCTATCTCTCGGACAAGCTTTCCTCGCGCCTGATGGGAACGCCAAACACCGGCTCCGGCCGTCGCGAGAGCTATCACCACATTCCCATGCCGCGCATGACCAACACGTACATGCTCAACGGCGACGACATGCCCGAGGACATCATCAAGTCGGTAACTCGCGGACTTTACGCGGTGAATTTCGGTGGCGGACAGGTGGACATCACAAATGGCAAGTTCGTCTTCTCCGCCTCCGAGGCTTATCTCATCGAAGACGGCAAAGTCACGCGGCCGGTGAAAGGTGCAACGCTGATTGGCAATGGGCCTGAAGCTCTGAAGTACGTCTCCATGGTCGGGAACGATCTCGCTTTGGATGAAGGAATTGGCACCTGCGGCAAGGCCGGGCAATCCGTGCCGGTAGGTGTCGGCATGCCCACAGTAAGGCTCGACCGCATGACGGTCGGCGGAACAGGACAATAGAAGCGTATGGCAGCCGAACGAGAAAAGATGTACGAGTGCGAAGTGCGGCGTCGCCGCCTCAAGGCCGGCGGAGGCTACGAGGCCTTCTGGAAGGTCAAGAACGTTGCCGTCGCGCTGTCCGATGCCGACACCGACTTCCGCTGCAAGGATTGCTTCGGCGCGGTCAAGTTACTGGGCCGCAACGGCAAGAATGGCACTGTTCCCTACGTCGAGCACAAGCTTGCTACCGACGCGGAATTTTGCCCTTCCGGTCTGCTTTTCAAGAAGGCCACTGACGGGCGAGAGCCTCATCCCTCCGCACAGCCCGTCGAGTAGCGACTGTTTTCTCTTTTTTCCGGAGAGAACAGGTTCTGTATTTCGTCTTTGCTTGTCATTCTGAGCGCAGTGAAGAAACCTCGCGTGGTTTCTTCGCCGCCGCCAATACGAAGTTCTAAAGGAGCACCCATGGCCGCCGAATCCGAAAAAATCTACGAGTGTCAGGTTAAGCGTCGCCGCCTGAAAGTCGGCGGTGGTTACGAACCCTTCTGGAAGCTGAAGTCTGTCACCGAAGCCCTAATCGACGACGACACGGAATTCCGTTGCCCCGACTGCACCGGCGCGGTCAAGATCCACCGTCATCACGTGCCTGACTCGCCGCCGCCCCATATCGCGCACAAACTCAAGAGCGACTCCGAGTACTGCCCGGCGGGTATCTTCTTCCGCAAGGCCACCGACGGTCGCCAGCCCCGCATGTCCGAACATCCGGTCCGCTAGCGACTTTGCCGCGAGGTTGGTTGCAGTTCAGATCTCGATTGCAACAACCTCGTGATCGAGAATCGATGGCACCGTCACACTGAGGGTTGCGCCAGTTAGATTCATCACAGCTTCTGTGTCCGCGGCCAGCAAGCGCGCTCGTTTCGCGTGAGTATCAGCGGGTAGGTGCAGCTTCACCGTAAGCGGTCCCACGGGGAAGAAGCTGCGGTAAGGCCCCTTCATTGCCATCGGGTTCGTCAAATTCACCAGGTGCACTGTGATCGAGCTTGAGTTCTTCCACACTGTGACATCCATCAGCCCGGGGCCCTCGACTTCAACAACGGGGACTTCGTCGTTGGCCCACAGAATGGTGTTGCGCAGTACTTTCAAGTGGTCGCCGCAGAGCACCTCCCAAAACGTACGGTCGATGTCGAACGGAAAGTACGCAACCCTGCCCCTGGCTTCGCGGAGGTAGAGACACGAAATGTCCGTCCGCGGCACTCTCGGGTAAACCTTCTCCATGGGCAGGTCGGGATAACTGGGAATCAGCGTGAATGGTGTCTCTGCGAATTTTTCGCGCGGGGTGACTTCCAGGCGCGAAACACCATTGATGATTCGCGGCGCATCTTCCAACCCAGCAAACCACGTGCTCCCCGGCAGAGCTTCGTGCTCCAGCCGGATGTAGGAGTTCATCATTGGACCCTGTGTCTTGCCCGTCCAATCAACTCCAAACAGATCCGCGAGAGCGAAGTTCTTCCGCTTCGTTCCTGCCTCGTCATACAGGCTCGTCTCCTGCGTGGCGATAATGCTGCCGCCTCGGCTGACAAACGCACGCAGTTGATTGCACTGCGCGTCGCTCAGGCAGGCGAGGTTGGGCAGGATCAGCGTTTTGTAGGCTGCCAGGTGCTCGGCGTCCAGAAGATGGTCATGCGCCATCTCGAAGGGAATCCGCGACTCAACCAGCGCCTGGTACCAGCCGAGGGCATAGTCCTCTACCTTCGCGCCGTAATACCAGGCTGTCTGTTGCGAGTACACCAACCCAATCCGGGCAAGCGGACGCCGGTCGGCGAGGTACTGCTGGTTCTTCTCCGTCCAGACATAGATGTCTTCGATCTCCTGGAGCCAGCGGTCGTCGTGGAGCGTCGCGGAAAACTTGGTGAACCATGGCCTCATGCCATTGGCGACCGCGTCCAGCGCCCAGATGCGAATCTCAGCATTGCTGGTCACGCTGTCCTTCCAGCGGTACTGCTCCTCCAGCCCGATCCCAAACAGGCCGATAACGGGCTTGTCTCCCATCGTCGCCCGATACTCTTTTGCCGATTTGCCCACCAGCCAGGGTGCGGCCAGCCCATGACGTGCCTGCCGGTCGGCTGCCAGCATCGGTGCGCGACGGCTGATCTCGATCGCGTTCAACGGACTGGTAGCGCCGCTGCCATTGTTGGGAATAATGCTGGACTCAGGGTTGATGGCGCGAATCTCGCCGTTCCAAAGGTCGATCACCTCGACCAAACGTTGCCGCCGCCACTCAAGAAAGGCCCTCCGCCCAGCATCACGCGGGTCCGAGGTCCGCGGCAGGTCAAGTCCAGTAGCTGCTTTGAAGTTCTCCCGGCAGTGCACGCAGTAGCAATCGCCTGACCCGTCCCAGCGGTTCATGAAGATGCCATCCGGGCGATAGCCCGTCATGATCTCCTTGTGAACTGCGGTCATGAACTCGAAGTTGTACGGTCCCAACGCGCAGGTGACCCACATCTCCGGCGACGACCAGTGGCGGCGCGGCTCTCCGTTGGCCTCTACGGCGATCCAGTCGGGATGCGCCGCCTTCGCGTCGTCGTATGTGGCGTGGGGATCGGTTCGGATCAGCACTGCCATCCCCTGCTTGCGGCAGCCGGTCACAAGTTCGCCCAGTACATCGCGGTCGCCCAGCCACGCACTGCGGTGATGGAAGGGAATCTGGGTGGGATAGTAGGCGACACAACCGCCGCCACTGATACAGACGCCGTCCGACCGCGTGCGTTTGAAGTAGTCGAACCAGAAGGCAGGATCGAAGTGGGCAGGATCGTCTTCGACCAGCGTAAGCTGTGCCCATCGCATCGTCTTCGTCGCCCACTTAGAAGTGGGTGCGGTCGCCCCGCCCGGCATCACCTGTCCCCATAGTGCGGGTGTGACCCGGGCGATAGCTGCGCCGGTTCCAGCGACTGCGGTGGACTGCAAAAACTCCCGACGTGTAACAGGCGATGGACTCATGCGTGGAATGGTATTTGACGGGGAAAGCGATTACCACCGTCGCCGCGTGGTTCCCGCGAAGCTCCCCTGCCGCGATACACTAAGACCTGCACCCCACGCGGAGCGCGGAGACCTAAAGTTGCCCGAAATCACAGCCACAACCCCGAACGAAAAGTCCGAGCTAAAGACTGCGCCTGCGAATCCCTCCGAACCTCCGCAGCACGAGGAGGCGGAGACCGCGCTGGAGTCGCTTGCCTCCATTTGCACCGTGCTTGCCGTCGGTCTGTTCGTGATGACGTTCATCTTCCAGAACTTTGAGATTCCGTCGGCCTCGATGGAGAAGACCCTGCTCATCGGCGATCACGTTCTGGTCGACCGTATATCGCTGGCTCCGCCCGCTAACTGGTTCCCGTTGGTCCACTACCGCGACGTCCGCCGCGGCGACATCATTGTGTTCCTCAAGCCGCACCCCGAAACTCCCGACCTTTACCTCGTCAAGCGCTGCATCGGCATCCCGGGAGACCACATTCATCTGCGCGACGGTGTCGTTTACCTGAACGGCGTCGCCCAGAATGAGCCCTACGCCCAGCAGCCGCGCGAGGATGGAAATCCGCAGCACGCGTTGAGCCCCTATCGGGACGACTTCCCCAGCGTTCCCGTCGACCCGAACGACTCCAACGTAACCGCGAACTGGGCGATTGAACTGCCAAACCACATCGTCGATGGCGACCTGGTCGTCCCCCCGGGAGCCGTGTTCGCCATGGGCGACAATCGGACAGAATCGCTCGATGGCCGATTCTGGGGATTTGTTCCCCGTGGAAACATCGTTGGCCGGCCGATGTTCGTCTATTGGTCCTTTGAGACCCCCGCTGACCAGATCGACAAGACCGGAATCGGGGACCGCATCGCCTTCATCGGCCACGTCCTGATCCACATCTTCGACGAGACGCGCTGGAACCGCACCTTCCACGTGGTGCGGTAGACCATTTTTTGCCTATGAGTGCCAAGCCCCGCGGACGGATGGTATCGCCGGGTTATTCTCCGTCACTTGTCTGTGCGTCGGCTAGCGCCCACGTCACCGCGTCTCGTCGCCCGGACACGCTAGAATAAGCAGTCCGCAGAATCGACCCCGCAAGCCATGCATCCGACCCGAACCGACGACAAAACCGATCAAAGCGCGCAGCCCAAGTCGCGCAGGCGCACCGGCCTGATCGTGCTTCTCATTCTTCTCGTCGTCTTCCTGCTGGTCGTCTTCCTGCCCCCGCTCGTCAACGTCAGCCGCTTCCGACAGCGCATCGCAACCAACATCAGTAACGCGCTCGGCCGCCCGGTCCACTTCGACCAGGTTGCCCTCACGATGCTTCCGCTGCCCGGCTTCACCTTGAAGACATTCGTCATCGACGAAGATCCCGCGTTCGGGTACGAGCCGATACTGCGCGCGGACGAAGTCCAGGTCACGCTGCGCATCAGCTCGCTCTGGCATCCGCACGTTGAGTTCTCCAAGATCGCCTTTAGCGATCCAAGCGTCAACCTGGTCTATGCCTCCAATGGAAAGTGGAACATCGAGAGCCTTCTCCTCCAGGCGTCCCACATCCAGGCTGCTCCGACTGGCCAGCGTTTCGCAGGTCCGGCGCGCCGCTTTCCCTATATCGAAGCCACTGGCGCCCGCCTCAATCTGAAGTTCGATCAGGAGAAGACGCCCGTCTCCTTCACCGATGCTGACTTTGCCTTGTGGCTTCCCGAGCCCCACCAGTGGCATCTCCGTCTCGAGGCTCACCCCATGCGCACCGACACCAGCCCAGGTGACACCGGAACCATCCGCATCGAAGGTACGCTCGGCGCAACAGGTCTGGACGCCGCTTCGTTGGAGAAGATCCCCGTTGATTTACGCGGTGACTGGCGGGACGCCCAGCTGGGTGGCCTTAGCCGGCTGTTCCTCGGACGGGACTCTGGGCTGCGGGGTGACTTCTCTGTCTCCTTTGGGCTGCTTGGCACAATCGGTCACAATACCATTACCACCGACATCAAGCTCGCCAAAGCCCGCCGCGCCGAGTTCGTACCCGCTCACATGCTCTCGCTGGAAGCCGCGTGCAGTGCTGTCGCCGGAGACACCTTCCACTCCTTCACCTCAATCGAGTGCCACTGGCCCCCCGCCGATTCCTCCGATCCCAGCGTTCTGATTGTCACTGGCAACTTGCCGGACGTCCGCCAGCTAGACTCGGCATCGGCCAATATCACAATACCAGCCCTTCCATCGGACACATTCTTCGGCTGGCTAAGCGTAGCGACGCCTCATCCCCCCGCCGTGCTGGAAGGCGCCGGGACTTTGGCTGCAGCCCTCGCATGGCATCCCAAGGGGGATGGTTCTGCTGCTACCTCGGGCGGACCAAGCCTGACCGGCGAAGTGGAATTCTCCGGTGCATCCGTCAATACCGATCCGGCCAACAACCGTTCGGTGCCTCTCGGCGACGTTGTGCTGCGCTCCAGCCCTGCGCCGCTGGCCCCGCCACCCCACTCGCATCTATCGCGGGTTGCGTTGTCCGCCATGAAGACTCCCGCTGCCACTAGTGGCTTTGATCTGCAGCCTGTCGCCCTGGCGCTTGGTGGAAAGCAGCCCGCAATTCTCGACGGCCACTTCGACGCCAATGGCTACACTCTCCGCCTCGCCGGAAACGTCACGGTTACCGACCTGCTTGAGTTGGGTAACGCTGTTCCGCAGTTTGGCGATGGTCTGGAGCCAGTTCTGGACAAGATCGCGGGTATTCCAGCGCCCACTCCCGCTGCTGGTCCTGCCTCGTCCGATACTCCAGCCACCCCGGTTCTGCCGACGCCCCCCATCCATGTGGACCTCACCGCCACCCGAACCTGGGGAGGTCCTCAGGTTTGGACTTCGAGTGTGCCAATGGTTCCTGGGCGCAGCAAACGTCGATAGCCGTATTTTACGGGGGCGTGCCTAGACTGCTGCTTCCGTTAGCCGTTGGCGTGGAAGGCAGTCCGGCTGCGATCGGTGTCACCACCGGGGGCGCGATTCCAATGTACTCGCTCACCGTGTTGTTTCCGTTGTTTGTAACCCATGCATTGCCGGAGTTATCGATGGCGATTCCGCTGGGCGAGTTCAATGTGCCCGCCGAGTAGATGCTGGGGCCGGGCAGCAACGTTCCCGCATTCGAGAGTTCGGTCAGGCTGTTCGCGCTTTGATTCGCAATCCAGACGTTGCTGGAACCGTCGATCGCGATGCCCTCGGATGCAGCTGCGCCCCCACCGGGGAAACCGGACGTTCCGGAAAGAATCGTACCCGAGTTCGATATCTCGCTGACGTTGCCGTTGTTTCCATCCGTAATCCAGGAGTTGCCGTTGACGTCGAGCGCGACGCCGAAGGGCGTGTTCAATCCGCCACCGGAATACCCGTTGGCCCCGGAAAGGACGGAGCCAGACGGCGATAGCTTGGTCACGCTGTTGCCTGACTGATTCGCGACCCATGCGTTCCCTGCGCCGTCGATTGCAATGCCGATCGGGTGATTTAGCCCGCCTCCGGTGTAGCCCAACCCTGGGGAGACAGGAGCACCCGTTGTGGAAAGCTTGGCGACGCTATTGGCGCCGAGATTCGCAATCCACGCATTGCCCAAACCGTCGATGGCGATGCCGTTGGGTTGATTCAGGCCGCCTGCCGTATAGCCAGTCGTCCCCGAAAGAAACGACCCAGTGCTGGAGATCTCGGTGACGCTTCCGCCTCCATTCGCGACCCACACGTTGCCGGCCTGATCGATAGCGATGCCGTTGGGGCTGCTGATCCCGCCTCCCGTATAACCACCGGCTCCTGAAAGGATCGTTCCCAGGCTGGAGAGCTTGGTGAGGCTGTTGTTCCCCAGGTTTGCGATCCACACGCTTCCGCCGCCATCAACGGCGATTCCCTGAGGCCCCTTCAATCCACCACCGCTGAAGCTGATCGCCAGCGTGTAGTCCGTGGGCGAACTGGAGAGCGCGGGCGCGTAGGGAGGCGCAGAGGCGGGAATCTGGAACAGCGATGATGTGAAGACTCCCGGATTGTGCGCGACATTAATCGCCGCTGCGGCTGTGTTCGTTGGAGTGGATCCGGCATAGCCCGCAGACAACGCATTCGTGAACAGCAGGTTGCAGGAATTAGCCACGGAATCGCTCGGATCGACGCAAGTAGCCAGAATGTTGGCAAGCGTGTTGACCTTGATCTGCGGCGAAACGCCACTTCCTGATGGCGTCGCAGCCAGCGCCACGCCAGTCGATAGAGTCTCGAGATTCGCGACATTCGCAAACGCGTTCGCAATCCCCGTCTTTGCCAGGGTCGTCGCCGAACTCGACACATGTGTCGGGTCGATAGCAAATCCCGCCAGCCCAAATGCAGTCGCGACCGTCGAGACCTCATTCACCCATACCGACACGGCAGGGCTCGAACTGCTTGGGCAGGGTCCTATCGCAGCAAGCAATCCGGCGGACGAATTCGTTCCAGAGCCGGAGTCGCCCCCGGACGCATAGATATAAAGCTGCTGGCCGGTGGTGCAGGTGTAGTCGCCCGACATGGTGAAGGCGCCATACGCATTGGTTACGACGTACGCCCCAACTGAATCTGACGTCCCCGTCTCGGTAACGTTCAGCAACGAGGTGGAGGCGAGTCCATATCCGGTGGTGCCTGCCGCGAAGAGGTAAACATGCGCGCCAACGATAGCCTTCTTGCCGGTTGCAACTGTGCCGGTCAAGCTGGCGTCGGTTAGCGGCGGCACTCCCTGAATCGTTGCCGTGGTCGAAGCCTGAGCGCTCAAGCCACTGGTGTCCTGCACCGTCAGGCTGACCGTGTAGATCGAGGTGCCAGCCACCTGAGGGTAAGTGTGGGTTGGGTTGATCCCGGTTCCGTTTGTGCCGTCCCCAAAGTTCCACGTGAAGGTGAGCGCCTGTGACTGCGGGTCGGTCGAAGCGGCCCCGTTGAAGGTGACCGGCACTCCCGCCGTACCTGTGTAAGGTCCACCGGGATTTGCCTTGGGAACCTGTGGACCCAGGGTTTGACCGGCTCCACTGGAAGAAGAACTGCCACCGCAGCCCGCAAGAAAGAATAAACCGCACGCCGCAACCGCAGCCACCCAACGCATCGTAAGCTCCCCCGGAATTCGTCCCATCCTATTCCATTTCCGGAAAAATTCCGAGTTAGGATTTGGTCAGTCCCGCAAACAACTCATTCCGCAGATTCCACGCCAGACAGACTCAGGATTCGCGCCATTTTATGTTGCATCCGATGCTGTTGCGCTGATTCGTATCCGGGCGCTTCCCGGCAACCACTGCGTCCATTGCCGCACGCAGGTCTTTGCCGGTGACGGGAATGTCGTTACCGCCGCCGGAGGGCCGTTGAGGCCGGGAATCATCCAACTGGCCTCGATAGACCAGCTTCAGCTCCGCATCGAAGAGGAAAAAGTCCGGTGTGCATGCGGCCTGGTAAGCGTGTGCCACCTCCTGTGTCTCGTCGAAGAGATACGGAAACTTGAAACCCAGCCGCTCGGCCTGCTTTTTCATCTGCGCGGGGCTGTCCTCCGGGAAAGCCTCAACGTCGTTCGATGAGATCGCAGCAATTGCGATCCTGCCCGCATAGTCCGCGCCAATCCGCGCTAGTTCCTGTTCCACATGTTTCACGTAGGGGCAATGGACGCAGATGAACATCACCAGCAAGCCGTGCCGCCCCTGTTTGGATGTTCCACCGCCGGTCATCTGGTTCACCTGGTCCGACACGTTATCGTCCCAGGCAAGGGCGGCGACATCGTCCCGGCTCATCGCCCGTCCGCTGACTACGTCCGTTAGTTCGAATGCCGGCGCGTCCGTTCCAAGGTCCACCATGCTCGATTGGGTCTTCGACATGCATCCATGGTAATGGAACCGCGATGTCAGCCCCAAATCACGCTCCTTGCCAAACCGCGAGCATCGTGGGAACCTCAGTTGCAACGCCGAATGCCACGAATCCGCCTGCCGAGCCTTGGCTCACGGGCAAGTATCCCTTCTTCACCCTGAGAGGAAGTTCGCTTTGAGCTCCAGTTTCGACCGTATCCTTCGCCGAACCACCATTGCGACCCTGATTTTTCTTCCCGTTCTCATCGCCGGTTGCCACCGCCATCGCAAGACCACGTCCGCGCCCAACACCACGGACTACGCGGACAACATTCGCACGGTGGTCGAGAAGCCGCAGCTGCCCATCCTGCGCTGGCCCAACTACGCCGACTACCAGCAGGCGGTCACCACGTTCTACGACGACCGCAATTACGAGATTGCGTGGCTGCGCGATCTGAAGCCGACTCCGCAAGCTACCGCCTTCATTCAGGCGTTCCAGGATGCCGGAGCAAAAGGCCTCAATCCCGAAGACTACGACGCATGGCGTTGGCCAGCGCGCGTGCAGCAAATCGCAAAGATCGCCGCCAACCACGACACCTCAGATCCCGCCGCAGGACACAGTCGCCCAGTTCGACGCGGCCATGACCGTCTGCGTGATGCGCTACATCTCCGACCTGCGCATCGGCCGGGTCAACCCGTCGCACTTCAACTTCGACATCGATGTCGCCGACAAAAAGTACGACCTCGCCGAGTTCGTATCTGACAATGCCGTCGATGCAACCGATGTTCCCGGGCCTCATCCGCAAGGTCGAGCCCGACTCCGACCAGTATCGTGCGACCGAAGCCGCGCTCGCACACTACCTGGATATTGCCAAACTGCAGGCCGCGGCCGGCGCGCCGCCGCTCCTCGATGTGGCCAAGCCCGGAGTCTCGCCCGGAGGAGCATATGCCGCCGCTGGTGAGTTGCTCGCGCGCCTTCAACTCGAGGGCGATGCGCCCGGCGAATATCCCTTCAAGCCGGCCACGGCCGCTCCAGTTCCACCTCCGCCGCCTGCTTCGTCCAAGACGCTCCGTCGTCAACACCGGTTCTTCCAGCGCCGCCAGCCTAAGCAATCCGCGCCAGGTCACGCCAAAGGTCGGTGGCCCGGAGTTCACGCCTCCTGATCTTCCGCCGGTCTACACCGCGGATCTCGCAGCTGCGGTCAAACTCTACCAACATCGCCATGGTTTGTTGGATGACGGGAAACTCACGCCGGACACCATCAAGAGCCTCAATGTCCCGCTTACGGAGCGTGTGATCCAGCTTCAGGATTCGCTGGAGCGCTGGCGCTGGCTGCCCAACCAATATGTCAATGCGCCCCTGATTGTGAACCTGCCGGAATTCGTTCTGCGCGGCTACAACCCACAACATCAGCTCGACTTCACCATGAGAGTCGTCGTCGGCAAAGGTGGTCGGCGATCACGACACGCCGGTCTTTGCCCACATGATGCGCTACCTCATCTTCCGGCCTTACTGGAACGTGCCCCACGACATCGTCGAGAAGGAGCTGATGCCGCACATTCGCGCCAGCGGAGTTGGCTACCTCGCCAGCCATAACTTCGAGGTCACCGATGGCAAGGGAACGGTGCTTACCAGCTTTACCGCCAAAGATATTGAGCACGGCGGTCTGCAGGTGCGCGAGAAGCCTGGGCCGAAGAACTCGCTCGGGCTCGTCAAATTCATGTTCCCCAACCAGTACGACATCTACCTGCACTCAACCCCACAGCCAGAACTGTTCGAGCGTTCCCGCCGCGACTTTTCCCACGGGTGCATCCGGGTTCAGAAGCCTGAGGACCTGGCCGTCTGGGTACTAGCCAACAGCGACACTCCCGCGCCTGCCGGTAAGGACTGGGATGCCGACACGATCCACGACGATATGACCAACGGCCCGGACAACCGCCAGGTCAACCTCAAGAACCCGCTGCCGATTGTGATCTTCTACGTCACCGCCATTGCCGCCGAAGACGGCCACACCCACTTCTTCGACGACATCTACGGCTACGACCAGAAGCTCCAGCAGGTGCTCAGCAAAGGGCCTCCGTATCCCATCAAGCCGGATCCGGCGATGCCCATTGCCAAGCCCGGCGACACGGCATTGCTGGCTATCAGGCGCGTGATTGGAGCGGCCTGACAGCGTAAACTTGAGGTAATGCGCCGTATCTACATGGACGCCAACGCCACCACACCTTTGCTGCCCGAGGTGGTGGATGCGATGCGGCCGTTCTGGACGGAGCAGCTTCGGCAACGCCAGCTCCATCCATCAGCAGGGCCAGCAGGCGCGCGCAGCCGTGGATCGCGCCCGCGAGTCAGTCGCCGGCCTGCTGAACTGCCGCGCAGCCGAGGTCGTCTTCACTTCAGGCGGCACGGAGAGCGACAACATGGCGCTGTTTGGAGTGCTCTCGCCCGGCGACCACCTGATAACCAGCTCCATCGAGCACCACGCCGTCCTGCACGCGGCGCAGGAGTTGGAAGCACGCGGTGTCGAAGTCACCTTCCTGCCATGCACGCCGCAGGGCCTAATCGAGGTTGCTGCCCTGGACGCTGCGCTTCGTCCGAACACGAAGCTGGTCAGCGTAATGCTCGCCAATAACGAGACCGGAGTCATCCAGCCAGTCAGCGAGCTTGCTGAGAAGGCACACGCGGCCGGCGCGCTCTTCCATACCGACGCGATTCAGGCCGCGGGCAAACTGCCGCTCGACGTCAAGGCGTTGGGGTGCGACTTGCTCAGCATCTCCGGCCACAAGATGTACGCGCCGCAGGGAACGGGCGCGCTTTTCGTCCGTCGCAACGTTCGGCTGCGGTCGATGTTCTTCGGCGGACTGCATGAGCGTGGTCGCCGTCCGGGCACTGAAAACGTCGCTGGAATCGTCGGTCTGGGCAAGGCTGCCGAACTCGCCAGAACATGGCTTGGCTGCCGATGGCGCGCGCGACCTCGCTGCACTGCGTGACCGCCTGGAGCAGGGAATTCTCGGTGCCGTCGAGTCGGCCGGAATCAATGGCGGCGGAGCACAACGCGTCGCCAACACCAGCAATCTCTACTTCGACCACGTCGAGGCTGAGGCGCTGGTCATCGCGCTCGATCTGAAGGGGCTCGCCGTCTCGGGTGGGTCGGCATGCCAGTCCGGCGCAACCGAGCCGTCCCACGTGCTCATCGCGATGGGTCTGCACGACGCCCGGGCCCGCGCCAGTGTGCGCTTCTCGCTGAGTCGTCTCAATACGCAGGAAGAAGTGGACGCCGCCGTCGCGATTGTTCCTGCCGCCGTTGCGCGGCTGCGCGAACTGAGCCCCGCCAAGCCAGCCGCGGCTGCGATGGCCAGCTAGTTTCTAGCTGTGCGCAATCTGCAGGACACGAGCCACGGCCGCCGCAATCAGCAAAAAAGTCAGAAGCAGAGTGACCATGCTCTTCTGCTCCGGCGAAAGCCGGGAGAGCATCAGTCCAAGTGCTACAAGGAATTCTTCAATCAACTCGCCAAGACGATCCAGCATAGCGGTTCTCCGTGCGCAGGGTTAGCCTCACAGATACCAGGGAATATTTACGACAATGATGCGCTGATTTCCACGCAACAGGAGCAGCAGTTTGAGCAACTGGACGCGCTGATTGTGCAGCAGATTCTCCCACCAGTGGTTCACCACCAGCTCGGGCAGAAGCACTGTGATCTTGCGATCTGGATTCTGGTGCTCCAACTCGAGGATGTAGTCCATCAGGGGCGAGATGACCAGCCTGTAGGTGGAGTGCAGCGTAATCAGCTCCGGCTCGGAGAGCCCTTTTTGGCGGATCGGACCCAGCACGTTCGCATCCCAGATGTTGCACAGAGATTCCTCGCCGTCATCGCAGTCTACGTTGACCACTTTAATCTCGTGTGAAAGCAGCACGCCGAATCGCAACGCCTTCTCCGTCATGCGATCCCATCGCGCCATGGGGATCACGACCAGCGGCTCCAGCAGGTTGCTCAGATTGATCGGGCCCATCTGGACCACGTCTTTGACGCGAGCATAATGCTGCTTTACCGCGACCATGAGCACGATGAGCGTCGGAATCAGCAGCGCGACAAACCACGCTCCGGAGGTGAATTTTGCCGCAAGCACAATCAGCGTGGTCACGCCAGTCGCGACCGCGCCGGTGCCATTGACGAACATGTGCCACAAGCGGCCCTTGTGCCCAGGCCCTTCCTTTTTCCAGTGCACTACCATGCCCGCCTGCGAGAGCGTGAAAGCGAGGAAAGCTCCGATGGCGTAGAGGGAGATGATGCTATCGATATTGCCGCTGAACAGCATCAGGATGATTGCCGTCAGCGCCGTGAGTGCGTAGATCCCATGAGAAAAGAGCAGGCGCCGCCCGCGCAGAATGAAAACGTGCGGCAGGTAGTCGTTCATCGCGACGGCGCGGGTGACGCGCGGAAAGTCGGCGAACGCAGTGTTAGCGCTGAGCGTCAGCGCCAGGAAGATGGACCACATGGTGAAGTGAAAGAACCAACTCCGCCCGAACACAGCCATGACGATCAGGCTAAGCAGGCTCTGATATCCCGACTGGGTGGGGTCCATCGCCATAATTTGATAGTGCTTGGCAAGCCACGCCGTGCCAAAAAGCATCACTACCAGCGTGCCCATGATGATGGTCAGCGCCATCTGCGCGTTCTTGACCCTGGGCTCACGGAAGGCCATGACTCCGTTGGATACTGCTTCGACGCCGGTCATCGCGGCGCAGCCGTTGGAGAAGGACTTAAGCGCAAGCCAGACGCTGAGATAGCCGATGGTGGCCGGCAGCGGCATGCGGCATCTCCGCGCGCGGCATCGGATGGCCCCCCGCCATAATGACCCGGTAGGTGCCGACCGCTACCGTGGTAAGCACCGTCCCGACAAAAAGAAAGGTCGGAGCTACAAACGCCGCGCCAGTGTCCTTGACGCCGCGCATATTCACGAAGGCCAGGAATGCCAGCACGACAAGGCACAGCATCAGCATGTGCGGCTGGAGCCAGGGCAAGTCGGAAACGACAGCTCCAACTCCGGCCACGATGCCCACCGCGGCGGTCAGGATGTAGTCGATCATCAGCGCTGCCGCGGCCACGAGGCCCGCGCCAGTCCCCAGGTTCTCGCTGGCAACGGTGTAGGATCCGCCACCCGTGGGATAGGCCGCAATCGTCTGCCGGTAGCTGAAGAAAACGATTCCCAGCAGGATGAGGACCACGGTGACGATGGGAACCAGGTGGGCGATACCCGCGATCCCGAGTGGGATCAGCAGGGACAACGCGGTTTCAGGTCCGTACGCCGCTGAAGTGAGCGCATCGAGGCCGAAAATAGGGATTCCGGCCGCGACGCCAATGTGTTCGGCGCGCTCTTCACTTGTGGCCAGAGGCCTACCAAATAAAGAATCTGTAAATGACATGGAAATCTAATAGTAAATACTAATCCGCTCAAGGGCCAACACTTTCGTGTCCTCCGTCAACCGATCCACCCTCCGATCGGCCTGCAAAACCTCTGAGTTGGGCGAGACAATTCGTTTTTTCACATCACGCCCGGGGAACGCGATCCTGGTTTTCTGCATCCCAACTTTTGCGGTGCCTACCCGCAACTCAATGGAGACAAAATGCCAAGCAAGAATGAAAGCCCAAAAAATGCGTCCATCACCCGCGAGAAACTTGTCGACCTCCTCAACGAAGACCTGGCGCGCGAGTTTCAGGCGATCATCGCCTACGTCAACTACTCCCAGGTGCTGAAGGGTGCGGCGTACATGAATATCGCCGCCGAACTGGAGAAGCATGCTGCTGAAGAACTCTCCCACGCTCTCATCCTGTCCAACCAGATCGACTACTTCGGCGGCATGCCAACCACGATTCCCAAGCCGGTGAAGACCTCGGAGAAGGCCGAGGAGATGCTGCGCTTCGACCTGGACAACGAGAACGAGACGATCCGCAACTACCGCCGCCGGGTCAAGCAGTGCGACGAACTGGGGGAGTTTGCCACGGCCGAGCACATCCGCGAGATTCTGCTCGACGAGCAGGATCACCAGATCGCCCTCGCGACCGCTCTCGGCGTCGATGTACCGAACGTTGGGATCGCCGACTAGTTTTGTCAGCCAACTTGACAGCCGCGCAAGGTGCCCGTAGACCTTGAGGTGAGGCCGTTTGCTCATTTCCCATCGAGGCACCGACAGATGACCAGACTTTTCCGTTGCTGTGTGCCCGTGCTCTGCGCGGGTTTGTTGTCCACCCTCTCCGCGTCCGCGCAGACTGCGCCCGCGCCAGCCACAACGCCTGCGGCCGCACCCGGCCAGCCTGGAGGCGCTCGCGCGCCTTACGTGCCGAAAAACCTCAAGGTGCTTCCTGCGGACACTGACCTGCGCAAGGTGATGCGGCAATACAGCGGCGACCTCGGCGTCGAGTGCGAGTTCTGCCACGCCGCGCCGGATCCGGTCACCCACCGCTCCGATCGGGCGTCTGATGCCAACCCCGTGAAGGAAACTGCCCGGTTCATGATCCAGATGACCGACGATCTGAATACCAAGTACCTGGCAGAGATGCCGAACCGGCGCTATGCCGATCCCATCACCTGCGGTACCTGCCATCGCGGCGAGAAGCACCCGTCCATCTTCGTTCCGGCGCCACGTCCGGAAGGAAACCGGCCGCCAGGAGCGCCGCCTGCCGGAACGCCTCCAGCGGCAGCGCCGACCGCTCCTGGAAACTAGCCTACTGGGTTGAGCCGGTGAGGAAGGTCTGGGTCGCCTGGGCGCCGATCACGCGATAGAGCGCGAATTGGCGCGAATTCTGCGCGCGCAACTCGAACAGCAGGCTGGCGCGGTTAGACGCTTCGGCGTCGACCGCGTCCACCAGCCGCATCCTTGGCGTGCGGTCCAGATGAGACGCGTCAGTCACATTCTTCAGGGCAATCTCCGGCTCGCCCTGCATGTTCACCTGCGCAACCAATGTGACGAACCGCTGCGAAGATCCAAGTCCATCAGTGTGCGCGTAGTAGACAAAGGTCGCCTCGCCGCCGTAACTGAGCGTGTATCCCACTAGTTTTTCGTCCAGCAGAGCCTCGGGCGGCGGCGGAGGTGCCGGCGTCGCCTTGGCGGTTGTGTGATGCGTTTTGTTCACTGCGGTCTTCGGCGCCGGAGGCGGAGGAGTGGTCGGAGCGGGCGCATTTGCAGCCTCGTACTTGGTTAGCAGATCGCGGGCGGCGGTCTGCATCTTGGCGAGGATCGCCTGATGCTCGTTCTCGTCGTCCCAGGGCCGCGAGAAGTCGTGAGGCGGATGGTCCACCGCGTCCGACACCGCGACGATCTGCTGCAGGTTCTGATCGCCAGGAAGCCCCGAAAGTTTGGGAATGTCTTCGTCCGTCATCGCGCTGGTCGGCTTGCCGCGGTGGAGCGTTGGCCGGTTGGGATCGTCGTTCAGCGAATTCGGGACGCTGGAGACGTTGGGCTGATTGCCCTTCGCGGCGGCCGCCTGATCCGGCGTGCGGCGGCGCAGCGTCGGCCGGTCGGGATCGTCAGCGGGCGCGTCGCCAGAGCCGGTCGAGGCGGTCTGGTCGGAGCCGCTGCTGCTGGGTGCGCGATGCAGCGTTGGCCGGTCAGGATCGTCGCGCCGGAGTAGTTGCGGCTGGCGCCGAGGCACCCGAAGTTGGCGCGGCGGACCCGCCGGAACCTGGGATCGCCGAGCGCGAGGAGAAGTGCGGCGTCGAATCGTCTTCGTCGTCGACGCCGTTGATCTTGGCAACCGTCGTGGAGGGCTTCAGTGTCGACTTCTTCGGCGGCGCGGGCGGAACGAACTTGCCGTAGCCGAACCAGCCATCGTCGTAGGTGGTCGTAGCGTTTTCGGATGCGATCAGGTGACGCGCGAAGGCAAGGTCAAGATCCCCAATCGTGATGCCCGAGTGTTGCAGTTGATAGACGTTCCCGGTGAGCAGCGCCATGGGAACGGGCGCGGCGAGATAGACGCCTGCATCCTGTAATCTGCCGTCGATGAAGAGCGAGACTGGAATCAGGCGGCTGGCGGAGGGTTTGGCCATGTCGCCAGTCCACTCGTAAACGCCGACCGCGCGGACGACGTCCTGCGGCTTGGCCACCTTGTGCGTCTGGGCAAGAACCGGGACGGCTGCCGGACACAGTAATGGCGACTGCGCAAAGAATCTTTGCGACGCGCCGAAAGCCGCGCTCAATTTGCCCAGGTTCATGCTGTGGTTAGACGCGATCATGGTGCTTATCGTCTCAAATCAAGAGTATCCCGAACAGATGGCAGCGCGCTCGGCTAACATTACGGCGTGAGCATGCAATCGACACCGGCCGCCGCGGAGCCAAATCCGCGTGGCCCAATTCTCCAGGTACAAGACCTTTCAATCGGCTTCGGTGGCCGCGAAGCGGTTCGACAGATCTCGTTCAACATCGCTGCCGGTGAGACCCTTGGGCTGGTCGGCGAGTCTGGATCCGGCAAATCGGCCACTTCGCTCGCCGTCTTGCGGCTGCTTCCGGCCGAGGCGAGCGTCTCGGGCCGAATCCGCTTCTGCCGCTGGACCAGGTGACTCGGTCGATCTGCTGGCGCTGCCGGAGGTCGAGATGCGGCGTCGGCGCGGCAGCGATGTGGCAATGATCTTCCAGGAGCCGATGACCGCGCTGAATCCGGTGATGCGGGTTGGCGCTCAGATTGCCGAGGCGGTGCGCGCGCATCAGCCGGGGCTTTCGCGCAAGGCAGTCGAGCGGCTGGTGCTGGACTCGATGCACGAGGTTGCGCTGCCGGAGCCGGAACGGCGCATGCGCGACTATCCGCACCAGTTCTCGGGTGGCCAGCGGCAGCGAATTCTGATCGCCATGGCGATTGTGAATCGGCCACGGCTGCTGATCGCGGACGAGCCGACGACTGCGCTCGACGTGACTGTTCAGGCGCAGATTCTGGCGCTGCTGAAGGATTTGCGGCGAACTCACGGGCTGTCGATGCTCTTCATCTCGCACGATCTGGCCGTAGTCGCGCAGGCTTGCGACCAGCCCGGCGATCACATTGCCGTGATGCAGCACGGGCGCATCGTGGAACTCGCCGAGACGCTGGATCTCTTTCGCAATCCGCAACATGCGTATACGCGGAAGCTGCTGGCTTCCGCGCCGACGATGACCAGCGACCGGGCGAAGCCGCTGGCTGAACCCACTTCTCAGATTCGAGATGTGGGGCACCCGAACCCTGTGCGATAGACTGAAGTTTCGTGCGTCCACGCACGTCGACTTGCCATGCGTGCTCTTATCCTCTCCGACATCCACGCCAACCTGGAAGCCTTGAACGCGGTGCTAGCCGCGGCCGGCGAGTGGGACGCGCTGTGGAACCTGGGCGACATGGTCGGTTACGGCGCCAGTCCGAACCAGGTGCTGGACGTGATCCGGCCGCTTTCGACGCTTACTGTGCGCGGCAACCACGACCGCGCCTGCAGCGGAATCAGTTCTACCGTTCACTTCAATCCAACTGCGCGGCTCGCGGCTGCATGGACGTTTGAGCATCTCAACCAGGAAAACATTGAGTGGCTGCGGGAGCTTCCAAAAGGCCCGTTGCAGCCAGCAAGATCCTCGGCTGGGCGACGCGCAGGTTTCGCTGGCGCACGGCTCGCCGCTGAATGAGGACCAGTACATCCTGAGCATGCGCGATGCCTGGGCGCCGCTGCAGGTGATGGTTACGGCGATCACTTTCGTCGGGCACACGCACATTCAGGGCGGCTTCTCGCAGAAGGAGCACGAGTGGCACGAACTTCGGCCGCGCTATCGCGGGCGGAACGAGGTCGAAACCTGGACACTGCCGATTCCTCCGGGAACGCGGAACCTGATCAATCCTGGCTCGGTTGGGCAGCCGCGCGATTATGACTGGCGGGCAGCGTTCGCGGTGTACGACAGCGAGGCGGCCGAGGTGATCTACCATCGCGTGCCGTACGACCTGACCGCAGCGCAGGGCCGAATCCTGATGGCGCGTCTGCCTGAACGGCTGGCGGCACGTCTGCGTGAAGGCAGATAGAGGGTTCGCGCGCCAGCCCCCCCCGGGGGGGGTGTCTGCCTAAAGTATTTATTTACATCATGTTACTGAGCAGGTGTCTACTATTTGCCACGCCTGCTGTCCACGTTTTAGCACAGTGTATGGAACACAAGGCACGACTTCTTGGCGGACTGTTGTTCTTTTTCTTTCCCCTGTTTTTAATTATAGGCCTTTGAGCAGAGGCTAATTGCAACTCTATCTCCTTATGAGGAATAGAGTTATATCGTTTTTGACTTGACATTCTAATTCTGCCCGTCTTTTGAAGATGTTTTAATAAGCCATTATTTTTCATTTAGTTGACCGGAGATCGCGGTGTGGAAGCTCGATATGGGCCGAACCAAAGTTGTATGGGCTGGAACTGGCCCAGGCAACTAGGCTGACCCTCAGGGGAGATTGCCCGTGTCGACTGTGCAAGTGCTGGGATTGGTTGAGGTTGTGGTTTGCCTGGGGGCTCTCTGCATCCTCATCGGCAAGGGAAGATGGCGGGATTATCGAGCGCTTGCCGCGTTTCTGGCGGTTCGCGGGGCATCGACTGTCCTCCTGTTGCTTGTCTGGACCTTCGCCAGGCAGATAGGCCGACCAGGCGCCTACCGGATTTACTTCTATGTTTATTGGTTGAGTTTCGCGGTGGAGTCGGTTCTGGTGCTGCTGATTCTGTACGGCGTAGTGCGGCTTGCCATGGCCCACTTGAAAGGGCTCCAGATCGTCAGCAGGCTGGTGTTCAGTTTCACGACCGTTGTTACGCTGCTCGCCACGCTTTGGCCTTATCTGGGGCCGAGCCTGCCTGCCACGGGGATACTGGTCGCGCTGGTCTCGCAACTGCAACGCGTGGAGAGCATGCTTGCACTCTGCGTTCTGTTGTTCATCACGTTTGCGCTTCGCGCGCTGGGGCTTTCGTTCCGGAGCAGGGTGTTTGGTGTAAGCCTGGGGCTTGGCATCATGGCGACCAACGACCTGGTGCAGTTCGCCCGGGTTACGTTCAACCCCCATATGGCGGTGGCCTATTCCGTGATTAACAGCCGTGGTGTTCTGCGGAATTCTTTCGATGTGGGCGATTTACTTTGCGCTGCCGGAGCCGGGACGCCGCGAGTTGGCTCGTGACTCGCCGGTGGGCCGTTGGAACAAGATCTGCGTGGAATATTGTGGCGACACGATCTAGATTGCGGAGCTGCAGAATTGTTCTTTACTGCGAAGCCAAGGCCTGCTTGTAGTCCGTGCCAAGCGTCTGGCTGATGCCCTCGAGTGCGTCCAGGTGGGCGTATGCCAGGCGGACGTCGATCATGGCATCGGCGGCTTCCTCCTTGGGCATCTTGGAGAGGTCGGGGTTGCCCACCACGTAGGAGTGAAGCTGGAGGAAGGAGTCGAGGGACTTCTGCTCCATGTCGTTGAAGGCGTCCTGCATGTGGTAAGCGGTGGCGTAGAGCTGGACGTTGTCGTAGTTCATAAAGCTGAGAACTCCGGTGGCCGAGGCGGTTCGCCAACTGGCATCGCTGAGCGGCACAATCTGGAACGCGAGCGAGATGCCGGAGATGTCGTAGGGCTTGTTGGCCTGCCGGGCTCGCAGGAACTCCATGGCGCGGACGAGGCTGGCCTGCTCGCGGGCGACGGCTTTGTGCGAGGCGTCGAGTTGCGCGTTGTTGGCACGAATTTCCTGGCGCAGATCAGCCTCAGCCTGCTCGCGCTGGTGGCGATGGTGGACGCTTTGGACGGCGGACTCGAGGATCAGCGCGATGAAGAGGCCAATGGTGATGGTGAGGAGATGCAGGAAGAATTCGCCGACAGAGCGGACCTTGCTATGGGGCGGATGGACATCGAGCATGATTGGCTCCGGGTTCGGAGATGATTTAGAAGGCTGTGAAGAGAATACCGGACGGATGGGACGAGTTCGGCGAGGACGGTTTGAGGGCCAGTTTCCGGATGCGGGCGGGTATACCCTAGGGGCAGGCAGGACGGGAGTGCATGATGGCTGACGACCGGATTCATATCACGCTCGAAGACGAGGCGACTGTCGAATTTGTGCGCAGCAAGGTGCGCAGCGGAGAGTATGCGTCGGAGGCGGATGTGGTGCGGGAGGTTCTGCTGATGTTTCAGGAGGAGCAGGCGGAGCTCGATCGCTGGGTCAGGGAAGTGATTCTGCCTAGAATTGACGCTACGGAGGCGGATCCTTCCAGCCTCATACCGATCGAGCAGGTGAAGGCGAATCTGGCGGAGCGACGGCGACGGAGAACGGCATTGGCTTCGTGAAATATGAGGTGGTTTTCAGCGCAGGAGCAGAAGAGGATCTGGATGAGATCGAGCAGTATCTCGCCTTGCGCTTCTCAGCACGAAATGCCGAACGGCATGTGGATCGAATTGTGAGCTTCTGTGAATTGCTTGCGCTGGCGCCTTACCGCGGAACCTCTATGTACTGGGCGTTTACTACGCGGGTCGCCCCATCGAATGGGATCGTTAGACGGCGGTAGATTGCTCTTCGAGGGCGGTGGCATGGACTTCCCATTCGGCGAGCAGGGCGGTGCGCTGGGTGCGGAGCGCTTCGAGTTCGGCGGCGGTGCGCTGAGAGTCTTCGACCGAGGTGTAGTGGCCGAGGTGTTCTTCGGTGGCGACGATGCGGGCGTCGAGTTGGGTGAGCTCGTGATCGATGGCCAGGACCCGGTCTTCAAGCTGCTTGAGCTTGATGGGGTTGAGGCGCTTGACGGGCGGCTGAGCGGGTTGTGGAGCGGTCACTGAGTCCACAGGTTCTTCGACTTCAATAGCTCTGACCGACTTTGCTGGGGCCGGCGTTGGCTTGAGGTCAGCCGCGAGAGACCCGGCGGTTTTCTCCGGTCCGCCCGCTTTGCGGTAGAGATAATCCTCGTAGTTGCCGGGATAGATGTGGACGCGGCGATCTTCCACCTCGAAGACGCGGGTGGCGAGGCCGTCGATGAAGTAGCGGTCGTGGGAGACGAACAGGACCGTGCCGGTGAAGTTGGCGATGGCTTCGAGCAGGACGTCCTTGGCGCGGAGGTCGAGGTGGTTGGTGGGCTCGTCGAGCAGCAGCATGTTCGCGGGCGAGACCAGCATCTTCGCCATGGCGTAGCGGTTGCGCTCTCCACCGGAGAGGACGCCGAGCTTCTTGTAGACGTCGTCGCCGGAGAACATGAAGCAGCCGAGCAGCGAGCGCAGTTCGACGACGGGAACCTTGGGCGCGATGCCGCAGATGTCGTCGAGCATCTGGGCGTCGGGGTCGAGGACCTTGTACTGATCTTGCGCGAAGTAGTCGGCGAGGACATTGTGACCGAGACGGATGTCGCCTGAGGTGGGCGGCTCAAGTCCGCTGAGCATGCGGATCAATGTGGACTTGCCGGCTCCGTTGGCGCCGACGAGGGCGATGCGGTCGCCGCGCTCAATCTGGAAGCTGACATCTTCGAGGACATGCTTGATTCCCGGCGGATTTCCGTCCACCGCGGGCATCGGGTAATCCTTGCTGAGGTTCGAAACTTCGATTACGGTGCGGCCGGAGGCGGGTGGCTGCGGGATTTTGAAGTGGATTGTCGCTTCCTCTTCGGGGACTTCGATGCGCTCGATTTTTTCGAGTTCCTTGATGCGGGATTGCACCTGCTTGGCCTTGGTGGCCTGGTAGCGGAAACGGTTGATGAAGGCTTCGAGCGCTTCGATGCGGTCGCGCTGGTTCTTGTAGGCGTTCATCAACTGGGTGCGGCGTTCTTCCTTTTGCGCGACGTACTTCTCGTAGTTGCCGTGGTAGGTGTGCATGCGCTTGTTCCAGATTTCGACCGTTTTGTTGACGGTGACGTCGAGGAAGTAGCGGTCGTGCGAGATCAGAATGTAGGCATTGGGATAGTCGTGGAGGTAGTTCTCCAGCCAGTTGCGGGATTCGAGATCGAGGTGGTTGGTGGGCTCGTCCAGCAGGAGGAGCGACGGCTTTTGCAGGAGCAGTTTGGCGAGCGCGATTCGCATCTGCCATCCGCCGGAGAACTCTTCGGTCTTGCGCTCCCAGTCTTCCTTGGTAAAGCCGAGGCCGCCGAGCACGGCGCCGACCTGGGAGTCGAGGGTGTAGATGTCGTGGACGTGGAGCTGGTCGGCGATGTCGGAGTAGCGGTCGGCGGCGGCGATGTACTCGCGCGATTTAGGGTCCGCGGTGGAGAGGGTGTGGGTGATGTCCTCGGCTTCCCGCTCCAGGGCGAAGATGGGGTCGAAGACGGACAGGCATTCGGCGAAGACGGTCTTGCCGCGCAGGGCCAGGCCATCCTGCGGCAGGTAGCCGAGGGTCATGCCCTTGACGCGCGTGAGCTGGCCGTAGTCGAGGGTTTCGAGGCCGGCGAGAATCTTCAGAATGGTGGACTTACCCGTGCCGTTGCCGCCGACCAGGCCAGTGCGCTCGTCCGGCGTAATCAGCCAGTTCGCGTCTTCAAAGAGGAGTTTTTGGCCGAATCGTTTGCCGGCAGCGGAGAGTTGGAGCATCAGTTCTATTTTCTCATCTGCGTTAATTCGCTGCCGGCTCCGGGTCTTTGCTTATGTTTACGGACTTACTTCTGAATCTCCTTGAGGTAGTTCGTCAGATTGAGGATTCGCTGGTTTACCACCATATTGGTGTTCGGGCTGGTGCTGTGCAGTGTGCGCAGCAGGTCTCCCCACACCGGCATGTCTGCTGAGCCATGGGCTGGAGTCATCACGCCGAACTGGAGGACAGTCCGAACCCGATCGGCCGGAAACACTCCGCCATTGTTCTTGGAGAGGACAGTGAGATCGGGGGGAGGGGTCTTCAGCGCTTCGGCGGCGGGACCGTTGCCTGTGGCTTTGGCTCCGTGGCATGAGGCGCAGTAGGCCGCATACATCTCTTGCCCCGACGTCGGGGATGTGGGCTGAACTGGCACGACCTTGATCTTCGGGGTGGTGTCCTGGGCAAAGCCCAGAATGGAGGCGGAAGCGAATCCCGCCATCAGTGCGAGGGTTATGAGTTTTGGCATATGAACCTCCTTGCCGACAGGAACAGTAGTCCCTTCTGACAGGGAAAAATGTGACGGCTGACACGGCTAACCTAACCCACTCACAGGGAAGGCGATCAGGGCCTCCTATGGGCCGGACGCGCATCTCATTCCTAGAGATGTGGCAAAACGAACGTCCAAGGATGAGGGGTTAGATTCGTGATTCAATCTGGGGAAAAAGTGCAGCCTGCCGACCCAGTGACGGAAGCAGATGCGCGGTCGGCGGCGGCTTCGAAGAGGAGGGTTCCGCGATGGCTGGTCTGGACCGGAGCGCTGGTACTGGCTGGGTTGGCTGTGACCGGAGCGGTAGTGGCCTACGTGGTCCACAATGCGGAGCCGATTTTGCGCAAGCGGGTGGTGGCGACACTGGAGGACAGGTTCAAGTCCCCGGTGCAACTGGATACGCTGCATATCTCGCTGCTGCAGGGCTTGCAGGTATCTGGCAGCGGTCTGCGGATTCTGTACTTCGGAGAGAATGATGCGCCCGGTTCGCGCGCGGATGACGTGGCTCCGATGCTCGCGGTGAAGAATTTCGAGTTTCGCACCGGCCTGCGTGCATTGTTTCAGCCGCTGATGCGCGTCTCGTCGGTGAGAGTGCAGGGAATGGAACTGCGTATTCCTCCGAAACAGGAGCGCAGGCCGTTGCTGCCAAGCGAGAAGAACGAGGATGCGCGGCAGAGCGAAGGAGTGAAACCGAAGCGCAGCATCGTGATGGACGAGATTGTGGTTAACGACATGACGTTGACGATCGAAACGAACAAGCCAGGGAAACAGCCGCTGGTGTTCGAGATCCGCGACGTGACTTTGCACGACGTTGGGCCGGGCAAGCCATTTCCATTCGACGCACGGCTGGTGAACGCAAAGCCGGTTGGCGATATTCATTCGACCGGACACTTTGGCCCATGGCATGGCGATGAGCCGCGGGATTCACCGGTGGACGGCAGCTACTCGTTCACCAATGCGGACCTGGGCACGATCAAGGGGATCTCGGGAATGCTTACCTCGACCGGGAGGTATGGCGGAACGCTGGGCGAGATCGGCGTCACGGGAACGACGGATACTCCGGACTTTGCGCTCGATGTGAGTGAACATCCAGTGGATCTGAAGACGGACTTCAACGCGACGGTGGATGGAACAACCGGCGACACGAAGTTGAACTCGGTGCATGCGACGCTGCTGCACACGGTGCTGGACGTGGACGGAATGGTGATGCGCGCGAGCGACATGCCAGGCGCTGCGCCGGGCCGGAATGTTCCGGGGCATTTCATTGATCTCTCAGTGGTCAGCGACCGGGCGCGGGTGGAAGATATTTTGCGGCTGGGCGCTAAGACGAGCCCGCCCTTGATGCGTGGCGATCTGGCGTTGAAGGCGCACCTGACGATTCCACCCGGCGAGGTGAGCGTGTCGAAGAAGATGGCGGTGCAGGGCACGTTTTCGATTCGCGGAGCCACCTTATCGAATCAGCATTGGCAGGACACAGTCGACAACCTGAGTCTGCGCGCGCAGGGGCATCCGAAGGAACTGCAGTCGCAGGTGGCACCGGTGGTGGCGTCGCAGATCGGCGGAAGCTTCACGCTGGCGAACGCGGTGCTGGAGATGCCGAAGCTCAAATACGAAATGCCCGGCGCGCAGGTAAACCTTGCAGGCAAGTACAGCCTGGACGGCAATACGTTCGATTTTGCCGGGACGGTTCGAACCCAGGCGACTGCGTCCCAGATGCTGACCGGCTGGAAAAGCATCGTGGCGATGCCGTTCGACAAGCTGCTGGCGAAGAACGGCGCGGGCGTCGAGGTTCCGGTCACGATCAGCGGGACCAAGTCGGATCCGAAGTTCGGGGTGGACAAGGACAAGCTGTGGTCGGAGATCTTTTCCCACCACGACAAGCAGGCAAGTTCTCCCCCGGCTCCAACTTCAGCGAACGGGCATCCTTAGGGGATGCCGTTCGTCAAAAGGGAGGCTGCATCCTTTTGTGCATTTCTCGATTCGTCGACGAGCTTCTAGACTTGGGGATGTGGTTCTTTTTTCTTCGGAGCGAACCACCCGGTCGCCGCGGCTGCCAACTGCGCTAATTCGTGAAATGCTTTACTGTCGATGCATGGGAGCTTGATGCCTCTGGACACACAAATCTCTTCCGATCCGTCGAGCGTGCCGCCGAGCCCGGAACCTGTAGACCCTGTACGCGCGCAACCGGCCAGCGAGGAAGAGTTGGTCGCGGTTGCGCCGGTGTGGCTGCAGCGCCTTTCGCTGTTTGTGCTGGTGCTGTTCTGCGTATACCTGGGCGTGCTGGTGATGATCCTGCCGTGGTGGACGCGGGTTTGGGACAACAATATGTTCGTCGAATCCCGTCCGGCGCTGGCGGCGGTAATGCATAACGGCGCCGTGCGCGGGTTTATCTCGGGCCTTGGGCTGCTGGATATATGGATCGGCATCTCGGAAGCGATACACTACCGCGATCACCGTCCGTAGCAAAAGTCCGGCTGTGGACAGACGAGCTAACAGCAGATAAGAAGACGACAGAATGCCGCGAAAAAGTCCGGAACCGCTTGAATCAGCGCCACTTGCTTACCAGAACCAGGATTTCCTGAACTCGCCCGACGGGCGGGTATTCCGCATGATGGCCGAGTACCAGGAGCCCAATACTCGCTTCCGCCGGGAGAGGATCCAGGACACGGTGGTGTTCTTCGGGTCGGCCCGGTTCCGGGCGCTCGACGTGGCGAGCCACGAACTGGAGCTGCTGGCCAACACCGGCTCGGCCATGCCTGCGCCCGCCGACGAGCAACCGGCACGCAAAGAAGAGGTCGAACGCGGCGAGGCATCCGAGCAGAAGCTGCGGCTGGCCGAGGCTGCGGTGGAGATGGCGCGGTACTACGAGGACGCGCGCAAGCTTGCGGGCCTGGTTTCGAAGTGGGCGATGACGCTGCCGGGCCGCCGGCACCGGTACGTCATCACCTCAGGCGGTGGCCCGGGAATTATGGAAGCGGCGAATCGCGGCGCGTATGAGGCCGGTGCCAAGACAGTCGGGCTGAACATCAAGCTGCCCTTCGAGCAGTTGCCGAACCCATACATCACTCCGAATCTGAACTTCGAGTTCCATTACTTCTTCATGCGCAAGTTCTGGTTCGCGTACCTGGCCAAGGCGCTGGTGGTGTTTCCCGGCGGCTTCGGGACGCTGGACGAGATGTTCGAGCTGCTGACGCTGGCGCAGACCCAGAAGCTGGCGAAGAAGATCACGGTGCTGATCTACGGGTCGAGCTACTGGAAAGGCGTGATCAACCTGGAGATGCTGGCGGAGAAGGGCGCCATCGCGCGCAAGGATATGGAGCTGTTCCAGTTTGCGGACACGCCGGAGGAGGCGTTCGAGCTGCTGAAGGCTGGTCTGATGGAAGACATGCAGCGAGAGGCGGCCTACGAACGCGAGCATATACCGCCGCCGCTCGATGGAGTGCCCAAGGAGCCGGCGCCGAGCGCCCAGGAGTTGCTGGGCCCGGACATCGCCAAGACCCGATAACTGAGGCTAAGCGGAATAAGAGCGGCCCCGGCAAAATACCGAGGCTTTTCGTCGCGTCCTGGGCCGCGGACTCCAAGATATTGGGGGAGACTCTAATGGTTCGGCAGGCACAGCGCGCGAGGATCGCAGTAGCAGGATATCCACGCTTATTTTCATAACTTTGCGCGAGACCGGGCGATTCGGATTTGGTTGTGAACGTGCTTCGTTCCCGGCTAAGGCCGTCGAAATTCGGAAGGTTCACGGCATGTTCAAAATGATCAGCCAACAAGGAGCCTCAACCAATGACGACCGACGCAATTGCGCAAGCGCTCAAAGAGGACGAGCTCAAGGGATTGGGCGCACCCGACCTGAGAGAGATCGAGCAGATCGCGGAAGAGGGCTTCATCTACGGCCTGCCGATCGTGATGAACTACACGTCAGTTTACGAGCTGTTCACCGATTCGACTTCCACGCAGTACAAGGGGCCGACCGGTGTGGTTCACAACATGGCACGTGTATTTACGTACGAGGACACGGCGGTAATTACGCCGAACAGCGACACTCCGTACTCCATGCTGAATATGGATCTTCGGGCCGAGCCGACGGTGATCTCGGTTCCAGCAGTGCCTTTGCCGCGATATTACTCGGTGCAATTAACGGACGGGAACACGTTCAACTATGGCTATATCGGGACGCGTTCCACTGGGAGCGAGCCGGGCGACTACATGGTGGTAGGGCCGGACTGGAAGGGTGGGACGCCCGAGAGCATCAAGGGCGTGTACCACTCGAGCACGCAGTTTTCAGTGGCGATCTTCCGAACCCAACTGCTGAACCCCGCGGACATGCCGAACGTCGTTGCTATCCAGGCCGGCTACAAGGCGCGGCCTCTCTCTGAGTACCTGGGGCAACCAGCGCCTGCTGCGGCGCCGGTGATCAACTTCCCACGGGCAGACGCGGACATTGCCAAGCACAGCTTCTTCGACCTGCTGAACTTTGCTCTGCAGTTCGCGCCGGCGGGTCCGGAAGAGGCTGGTATCCGAACGAAACTGGCCAGGATCGGCGTAGGACCAGGCAAGCAGTTCACCACGCACGACCTTTCGCTGATCCATAAGGCGGCGGTTCTGCTGGGGATGAAGCGAGGCAGCGATGCGGTGGACAAGTACATCGCAAACGCGGGCGTTCTGATCAACGGCTGGCATGTGGGTTCGTTCTTTGGCGCGCGCACCTATTACCACGGCGATTGGCTGCAAAGGGCCGCCGCGGCGAGAGCGGGGATCTACGGAAACAACGCGGAAGAGGCGATGTATCCGATGTGCAAGACGACGCCTGACGGCAAGCCTCTGGATGGCAGCAAGAACAAATACACGCTGACGTTTGCCGCAGGGGAGTTCCCGCCAGTGAACGCGTTCTGGTCGGTGACGATGTATGACGGGAAGACACAGTTCCTGATCAAGAATCCGCTGAACCGGTACCTGATCAATTCACCGATGCTGCCGGGGATGAAGCTGAATTCGGATGGCTCGCTGACGCTGTATATCCAGAAGGATTCCCCTGGTACGGACAAGGAGTCGAATTGGCTTCCGGCACCGGATGGGCCGATCTACATGGTGATGCGGCTGTATTGGGCGAAGACGGAGCAGCCTTCGATCCTGCCTCCGGGCAAAGGGACGTGGCCGCCGCCGCCTTTGGTGGCGGTAGCGTAGGGAGAATTCAGAGGTCATTCGAGGGCGGTGACAAGGCGGTCCAGGAGCGGCTCCTGAGCCTTGCGCATGTCCTTGTGCGCCTGCGGCAACGTGAACCAGCGGCCTTCTGCGACTTCAGGGATCTCGAGCGAACGGCCGGACTTCGGCGGCCATTCGATGGTGCAGGTGTTGCTGACCAGTTGGCTGGGGTCGCAGTTTCCTGCGAAGGCCCAGGCGATGACGATCTTGCCGCTTTTCTGGGTAATTTCACCCAGCGCGAGGAATGGGCCAGAGGCGGTGAAGCCTGTCTCCTCTTTGAACTCGCGCTTCGCTGCGATAAGCGGGGCTTCGGCGGAATCGTACTCGCCCTTGGGAATCGCCCAGACCCGCTTATCCTTCTTTGCCCAGATTGGCCCTCCCGGCCGGATGAGAAATACCTCCAGCCCGGCACTCGACCGGCGATACATCAGAAGACCCGCGCTGCGTTTCGCCATTCGACTACGCGAGCCAGTCCGGGTTGCGCGAGGTGCCGTCGAAGAAAGGGCTTACCTTGAATTGCTCGAGGTGCCCGTCTGCGGCGAGGTCCTTGCTCTTCGCGAGGAGGGCGGCAATCTGGTCTTGAGTCATCGGCTTGAAAGTCTTTGCCGCAGTGAGAGCCTGGTCGAGCCGCGGCATGGTGTCCATGCCGGTGATGACGACCGATACGGGCAGCGTCATGGAGTAGTGCAGCATGTCGATGGGGTCGGCGACGTTGGCGCGGATCAGCGCACCGAAGGCAAAAGTCTTCATGGCGAGCACGCCGATGCCTTTCTGGTTGGCAACCGGGATGACCTGGTGCTGGAACGAGCGAAAGTGGGCGTCCATGATGTTGACGGGCATCTGCAGCGTGTCGAAGTGGAAGCCCTGCTTTTCGGCGAAGTCGATCATGTGGAGATGGATGGACGGATCTTTGTGGCCGGTGAATCCGATGTAGCGGATCTTGCCGGCCTTTTTTGCGGCAATGGCGGCTTCCATGCAACCGCCGGGAGCGAAGACCGCTTCGGGGTCGTTCATGCGGATGACCTCGTGAATCTGGACGAGGTCGATCATGTCAGTCTGCAGGCGGCGCAGAGAGGTTTCCAGCTGCTTATTCCATCCGGCGGCGGAGTGGCTGTCGGACTTGGTCATCAGAAAGATTTTCTGCCGGTAGCCGTCTTTGAGGGCCTTGCCCATGCGTTCTTCGGAGACGCCGCCGTTGTAGTCCCAGGAGTTGTCGAAGAAGGTGATGCCGGAGTCGGAGGCGCGGCGCATGAGGGCGATGCTGTCGGCATCCCGGTCCGGGCCTCCGAAGCCGATGTGGGCTCCGCCGAGGCCGACTAGGGAGACGCGCTCACCGGTGCGGCCGAGTTCGCGGTAGGGCATGTCGGGCGATTCGGGGCGCTTGAGCGGCGCGGCGTGGGCGTCGGCTCCCAGGGTGACGGCTACGCCGGCTAAGGCGGCGGATTTGATGAAGTCTCTGCGTTGCATGGCTGCTCCTGGTGAGTTTGGTGGGAGGCTGGTTGAGGTAAAACTTACTTCGGCCCAGGATCGCTGTCAAACTCCAGGCGGGATTCGGTGTCAGCTATGTCCCCGGTCCGTACCACCCGTACCCAGCCTCACATACCCCCCCCGGGGGGGTGGTATCACTAAGTGGCTTAGAAAGAGTATGATGCCAAATTTTCCTCCTGCAAATATTTGATTCGGCAAGGCTTAGAGGCAAAAATAAGAAACTAAATGAGTTCCGCCCAATCAGATGGGCTTGGAGCAAACACGGGACTGCAGGCGGACGAGTCGCGGTATGGCACAGGATCATTTTTCAGCCCCCGAAGCGGTTGTGGAATCATCAGGGCCAGGCGCAAAGCCGCGCTCCTGCGTTTCCGCTTCCTTTATGAGATTAGCGGGGGCGTGAGGAATTGGATGTGATCGCCGTCACTTCTGTGGAACAGAATCAGATCTTTTTCTAGGCCGGGAAATCGTAGTTGCTCAAAACCCCGTTTTACGCGCAGTTCACTTCAGAGTCTCGATCTACGCGACTAGTGATCATTGTCACCGTTATCGTTGTCAGCCGGGTCGTACGATGATGCCGTAAGCGACCATGAGCAAAACCAGTGTTCCCCGAAATCTGGTTTGAGGTCGCGTGCAACAAGAGGCCGTCAGGAAGATCTGACCCTCTTTACCCTAACAACCCGCCTATTCCGCTTGTCTAACCCTGCGAATGGATATTTCAGAGCAACAGGCCATCCGGCGCATCCTGGCTGGCAATTCCGACGTGTATCGGATTCTGATGGACCGCCACATTCCCGCGGTGCTCAGGATGACACTACGCGTCACCGGTTCCCTTCAGGATGCAGAAGAGGCCGCTCAGGAAGCTTTCGTTCGCGCTTACAACAAGCTGGGCACATTTCAAGAACACGCCGCCTTTGGCACCTGGATCTACCGCATCGCGATGAACTGCGCTCTCAATCTCGTCGAACGCCGCACCCGCGATCTGGTCTGGAATGCGACCCCGATTGACGCGTCTCTCCTGGTCCGGGACACCCTCTCCTCCAGCAACCCCACTCCCGAGGCGCTCGTTCTTGAGGCCGAAGACGCCCGCCAGCGCGAACATCTCCTGCGTTGCCTAACCCCCATGGAGCGGACCGCCTTCGTCCTCCGCCACCTCGAAGATCAACCCATCAACGTTATCGCCGAGGCTCTCGGCATCAACTCGAACACTGCCCGCCAGACCATTTTCCGAGCTACAACCAAGCTTCGCCACCGCCTCACGTCCACTGCAGTCGCCGAACATTACACCCCATCCCAACTTACGAGGCAGGCCCGATGAACCCCTTCCGTCCCAGCCAGCCAGAAGACGTTACCGAGCAAGACCTCCTCGCCCTTCACCTAAACGAACTCCCCCCCGCCCGCGCTGCCGCTGTGCGTCGCATCGTCGCCGCGGATTCAGCGCTCTCCGCCGAATCCGCCTCCATTGCCGCCGCACTGGCCGTTGTCACGCTTAGCGCTACAGCCGCGAACCGTAGTCCTATGGCCCTGGACAAATCAACCCTCGATCGCAACTGGCAGGCCCTACACCCTCAACTTGGCCCCTACACCCCGATTTCCGCGCGGTGGCATCTCCCCGCCTTCGCGGCCGGTCTCCTTGCAGTCGCTGCTGCCGCCCTCGTCTTCCACGCTTACAGCCATCGTTCCGCTTCGCGAGATTTTGCCCAGCCCAAGAGCCGGAACGAGGCCATCAGCACGAACCCCACTCCGCCGACACCAAACGATCGTATCTTCACCGCCACCCAAAACGGGCAGGCCGATGTTCATTCCGGCAGATCCGGCATCGGCACCAATCTGTCGTCCGGTGTCTACCGTTCCAAGTTCCATAGCCCTGGCGCTCCCATCCCTCTGATTGTCCCGGCAGGGCCCTTCGGACAGCCTCTCTTGGCTTTGGCTTCACCTCCGAGTCTCACACTGGCGCCCCATTTCTCGCTCCTCGCCGCCACGCCGACCCAAGATCAGTCCCAACCCCCGACCGGACCAAGCCAGACTCTCAACTCCGTCAAGCCCGGCCAGCAAATCTCTGTCAAACCGCGCCACACCTACCCACTCGATGTCATGCTCGGCGTCGGCGGAACGTTTATCCCTGAGCATGACTCCCTTACCGCAGGCACCGAACCACGCACCCTGACGGTCACTCACGCGATTGTTGCGATCGGTTCGCTCCACCAGCAGTTTCGCCCCACGTTTGGCTATCGCGTTACCCTCTCCTACACCCGCCCGGAGTTCGGCTACACCTACTCGTCTGCCCCCAGCGCCACGCCCGGCACCCGCTTCGCCGAAGGCGGCTCCATCAACAGCCGCATCTTCGAGGCCGCCGGAACCTACGTCATTCAAGGTCCTCACCACAAACGTCTCACCACCTCCGCAGACGCCGGCGGAGCCATTATGGCCTTCCTCCCGAGCAGCGGCGCGGACCCGAGCACCAGCTACAGCTTTCGCGGTGCGGGCGTGCTTGGCGTCAATCTCGACTACGCCATTACCAAACATATCGGAGCCCGCCTCGGCTACCGTGCCCAACTTTTCAGGAGTCCCAACTTCCGATACAGCGGAGGCATTATCCCCGTCGCCACCCCTATCGTTGTCGACCATGAACCTTCTCTGGGGGTGACCTATACCTTTGGCAAACGATAGCCCACCCCAAGACAAAAACTCCCGCGCAATCTCTCTGTCGCCCTTTCACGCTATTCGGAGTTCCCATGTTTAAATCTGCCGCAGTCGTTCTCTTGTTTTATGCTGCCAATGCCGCCGCCCAAAACGTTCCTGCCCGATCCTCGTCCCACGTAGAAACAACCGTCTCCCTCGGTATAGCCGCCCAACTCACCGCCACGAGGGTCCAGTTCAACCAGTACAGCGGCAACAGCACCCAGGGTCTTGATCCCTCCGCCGCTTTCCTTGGCACCATCCGTCAGAGCATTGCCCCCTGGCTCGGATACACCGTCAACTTTGGCTACGCCCGCACCACGGAGGTCAACACCGGCGCCCTCGGATACAACGCGTCTCCTTACTTCGCCATCCCCAGCAACGTCTACGAGACCAGCGTCGCCTACCACCTGCAAAGCCACATCACCCCACGCCTCACCGGCTTCTTCGACGCTGGAGCCGGCGCGCTCACTTTTCTGCCCGTCCACCGCGGCGCGGACGCCAAAAACTTTGTTCCTCACCAGAATTTCGCTCTCGTCCCCTCCGTGACCTTCCGACCGGTTGGTGTCTTCTCGGCCGGCGTCGACTACCACTTCAACCAGCACCTGGCCCTGCGCGCGGAGTATCGCGGACTGCTTTACAAGTACCCGGACTTCGGCGGCACCGTAGGCCGGTCCCTCACCGTAACCAGCCAACCCACCGTCTCCCTCGTATACCAGTTCGGCCGCAAGCACTAGCCGCCTCAAAATCGGGGTTTTGAGCAACTGCGGTTTGATTGCCTGCTAACGCGGGTTCCCCTGCTATGGGCGGCGGGTGGCCCGGGTCTGCCCTGACGCCACGGAGACGGGTGCCCCATGTCTCGCTTGGAAAGGAGCCCCGAGGCTAAAGCCCAGGGGGTTATGTGCCACTTTTCCGCGGGCTGAGGCCTGCTGCTACTCCGAAAGCAACGACTGAGATTCTGACCCGTTTGACTTCGCGTCAGAATGACGCGCGGGGATTCAGGCGGAGCGGAGCCATTGTTCCATCTGGGTGTGGTCGACGAGGCCGGCTTGCTGGAAGACGGTGCGGCCGTGGTGCAGGACGACGAAGTTGGGGATGCCTCGGACCTGGAAGCGGGCGGAGAGCTGCGGGTTGGCTTCGGTGTCGACCTTGAGGACCAGAGCTTTACCGGCCATGTCGGCGGCGGTTCGTGCGACCTCCGGGGCGGCGGCCTTGCAGGGTCCGCACCAGTCGGCCCAGAAATCGACGAGGATCGGGACGGTGGCGTTGGCGACGATGTCGTCGAACAGGGTTGCGTCGGCGGCCAGAGGTTCGGCGACGGGCGGGAGTGGGGACTTGCAGGCGCCGCATTTGCCGGTGTCGGCGAGGTGTTTGGCGGGGATGCGGTTCTTCTGGTTGCAGTTAGGGCAGGTTCGGATGACGGGCACGGTGGACCTCTCGTTGATTCCTGCGATTGGATGCGGGGGAGAGCGGGAAGACGCGGTCTGGAGCCGTCTCCCACATCTCAGGAGCGAGATGAGGGGCACCCGGTACCCAGCTACGCTAACGGTACCCGAAATCTGTATCTCGCGCGGGAATAACGGAAGGGGTACGCCTTCTCGCACAATTCTTTGTGCAGTCATACTGCCGTCACATGGGCTTAGGAGACTGGAGGTGCAAGAGGTTGCACATCTGGAGGCACTAGCATGAGCCAGACCGTTTCCTACCTGTGGCGCGAGCCGCGTGCTGCTGAAGGGTTTACTGCCGGGGTGTCGCTGCATAGCCATACCAACCAGTCGAAGGAGACGCTGGATTTCATCGCGGAGCTTTCGACGGAGTGGGGCGTGCTGCAGCCGGTAATGCGTTGGTGCGAGCGCCGTTGCGCGCGGCTTACGGGGATTCGACCGGACTATGCGCGCAGCTACTGGACTCCGCCGCTGACTCCGCGGCTGGCGTTCGATCTGGAGCGGCTGCAGATTGAAGACAAGCTGCAAATGGCTGCGATGGTGTCGATTACGGACCACGACGACATTATGGCGCCGATGCTGCTGCGGTCGCTGGACTCGGCGCGGCAGATTCCGGTGTCGGTGGAGTGGACGGTGCCGTTCGGCCAGGGCGCCTTTCATCTGGGGATCCACAACCTGCCCAGCGCGACCGGGCAGGAGTGGATGCGGCGCATGGAGGCCTTTACGGCGATTCCGTTCGCGGAACGTCCGGTGAAGATGTTGACGGAGATGCTGGCCGAGTTGGATGAGTTGCCGGGCGTGCTGATCGTGTTCAACCACCCTATGTGGGACTTATACCGGATCGGCGAGGCGAAGCATCGCTTTCTGGTGAATGACTTTCTGGCGGTGAACGGCCAGTTTGTACATGCGGTGGAACTGAACGGGCTGCGCCACTGGGACGAGAATCGCGAAGTGACCAGGTTGGCGAGGCAGTGGAATCAGGTGCTGATCAGCGGAGGCGACCGCCATGGGGTTGAGCCGAACGCGAACGTGAACTTGACCCGGGCGACCAGCTTTACCGGGTTTGTACACGAGGTGCGGCGGGAGCGGATCAGCAATGTGCTGTTCATGCCGCAGTATGCCGAGCCGTGGAAGCACCGGCTGCTGAACTCGACGTTGGCGGCGATCCGGAACTACCCAGACTTCCCAGAGGGTTCGAGACGGTGGGATGAGCGGGTGTACCATCCGGACGCCGAGGGCAAGATGCGGACTTGGCGGAGCTTTGGATGGCCGGACGGGCGCCGGTTTACCTGGCTGCTGTGCTGGCGACGGTACGCGTGATGGGAGCGAGGCCGGTGTCGAGCGGGCTGAAACTGGCCTGGAACGATGCGAACGCAATGCGGACGGCACTGGCAGAGCGCAAGGCCTGACCAAAATACTTCGCGCGTGCGGGGAGAATTTGGCGTATTGTGGTGCGGTATCTCAGCGCATAGTTGCTGGAAAGCAGATGCGGTTTTGTGGCGGCAACTTTGCTTCTGAAGGAGCGTGCCATGAAGCTACAGTGGTTGCCGTTTCTTCTGCTGGCAGGCCTGATGATGGCGAACACCCCTCATGCAGCAGCCAGCGATTTCACTCTTAACTTTGCCGGACTTCAGAGCGGTGAAGAGGTTCTGAATTATTACGATGGCGGAACCGGGAGTCTCGGCTCCGGGCCGGGGTCGAACTACGGCGTCAGCTTTACCGGGAATTTCGTTGCGCTGTCGGGACTATCGCCGTATGGTCCCGGTGAATTGGGATCGCTGAGCGGAGCTTCGGCGGTGATGGATGTCGCGGGCGGAATGACGGGTTCATTCTCGTTCTACTACGAAGGCTCCGGCTCGGCCATTGTGTGGTCGGGCCTGAACGGGACCGGAACGATTCTGCTGGATACTGTGCTGGCTCCAGAAACCAACTGGACCGCTGTGGGCGGGAACTTGTCTGCTGAGGCGCAGTCGGTTGTGTTCAGCGGCGCGGGGGCGAAGTTCGACGAGATCACGGAGTCAGTCGAGGGCAACGTGGTTCTCCCAGAGCCCGCAAGTCTGCTGCTCGCAGCCACGGGATGCGGAAGTCTGGCCGCATGGTGGCGGCGGCGAAGTCTCCACTGAATGCCGCAAGGAACACCGGGCTAAGAGACGAGGGGCTGCCAGAGTTCGACGCGATTGCCTTCGGGGTCGGTGATCCAGGCGAAGCGGCCGTAGTCGGCGTTCTCGCGCTTAGGATCGATCTCGACGCCGGCGGCGGTGAGTTGCGCGAGCAATGCGTCGAGGTCGTCGACACGGTAGTTGATCATCGCGGACTGATTGCCAGGGCCGAAGTATTTGGTGTCGGCGGGGAAGATGTTCCAGGCAGTGCTGCCGGTGGTGGGCGGCACTTCGTCGGACCACATGAACTGCGCGCCGCCCCACTCGCTGAGCTGGATGCCGAGGTGTTGGGCGTACCAGGCTGAGAGGGCTTTGGGGTCGCGGGCTTTGAGGAAGATGCCGCCGATGCCGGTTACTCGGGCCATGAGAGTCTCCTTTGCTGGAGAAGGATAACCCAGTGTTGGGTGTGGAAGATGAATACGGATAAGGCGAATACAAATACAGAGATTCTGACTCTTCGAGTCAGCATGACGCTTCAATATTTACCAGAATGACGCGTCGAGGAATGATATCGAAATCACTAGATTTTCTCGACGTAGACGGCAGTGCCGTAGGCGAGGACTTCGGTGACTCCCTGCATCAGTTCGTTGGCGTCATAGCGGGCCATGATGACGGCGTTGGCTCCGTGTTGCGCGGCGTGCTCCATCATCATGATGAACGCGTCCTGGCGAGTCTTCTCGCAGAGCTGCGAGTAGAGGGTGATATTGCCGCCGAGGATGGTCTGCAGGCCGGCGCCCAGAGTGGCGAAGAGGTTGCGTGAGCGCACGACGATGCCGCGGACCACGCCGAGGTTGCGGACGATCTTGTAGCCGGGAAGCTCGAGCGCAGTGGTGACCATCGTGGGATCGAGATTGACGCCGGGTTGCGCCGGGGGATACGGATAGGCGGACATGCGGTCTCCTTTTCTAGTTGCTGGAGATTGTACGACGGGCCGAGGGCGGGAGTTCCGTGAAGAAGTTGTCAGTTGCAGGTTGCAGGTTGTCAGTTGGTAGAGGCAAGTGATGCGATAAGACGCGTTACGACGCCGGAGTCGATGGTGGTGGCGGCGAGCGAGATACCGGCGCGGAGTGCGGCGATGGGGTCGGACGGCTCGGCGGGGACCAGGCCGGCGGTGATCAGGACGGCGGCGGCGTTCAGCAGGACGATCTCGCGGCGGGGACCGGGTTCGCCGCTGAAGATGTCGCGGAGGATTTGGGCGTTGGTTTGGGCGTCGCCGCCGCGGAGGGTCTCGATGGGAGCCGTGGTGAGTCCGACCTGCTCCGGAGTGATCTGGAGGAGGGTGATGGCGGAGCCGCGAACTTCAGCGACCTGGCTTGGGCCTGAGATGGAAAGCTCGTCGAGACCGCCGGATGCGCCGGGACCGATGTTGCCGTGGACCACAAATGCGTGGCGGGTGCCGAGCAGGCGCATGGCTTCGGCAGCGACGGGAACCAGCCGGGGCGCGTAGACGCCCATGATCTGCGCGCGGGCTCCCGCTGGGTTTGAGAGCGGCCCGACCAGGTGAAAAATCGTCCGAATGCCGAGTGCCCGCCGGACAGGCATCACCGTCTTCATGGCGGGATGCAGGCTGGGTGCGTGGAGAAAGGCGAAGCGGTGGGTGCGCAGAGCGGCCGCAGCAGCTTCGGGTGAGAGCGAGACCGGTATGCCGAGGGCTTCCAGCACGTCGGCCGAGCCGGATTGCGAGGTAACGGCGCGATTGCCGTGTTTGGCGACGTTGGCTCCGGCGGCGGCAGCGACGAGCGCGGCGGCGGTAGAGATGTTGAAGGTGCCGGAGAGGTCTGCGCCGGTGCCGCAGGTGTCGACGAGGTGCGTACGTTCCGGCTCGGTCAGGGGAATGGATGTCGCCGCGGCGCGCATGGCGTCGACAAAGCCGGCGATCTCCGCGGGCGATTCGCCGCGGGTGGCGATGGCTCCGAGAAGCGCGGCGATTTGGAGCTCGGTGGACTGGCCGGCGAGGATCTGCAGCAGCAGCGCGTGCGCCTCTTCGCGGGTCAGGGTGGCGCGATCTTCAATCACGCGCTTCAGATAAGGCTTCAGTGGCATAAGGGAAGTTGTCAGTTGCCGGTTGCCGGTTGTGAGGAGGTGCTAATCTCGACGCGACAGTTAAGCGTAGCAGCAAGCGGGGCGAAGATGGCTGTATTCCTCTCAACCTGCAACTGACAACCTGCAACTGAGAACTACCTATGCGGCTTTGGTTTGCGCACTCGAGCGAAGTGCCGATCTACCGGCAACTGGTGACCCAGGTGATGCTGGCGGTTCTGAGCGGCGATCTGCGGCCGGGTGACCGGCTGCCGAGCACGCGGGAGTTGGCTCGGCGGTTCGGGCTGCATCCGAACACGGTGAGCGCGGGTTACCGGCAGTTGGAGAAGGAAGGCTGGACCGAGCGGCGGCGGGGCAGCGGGATTACGATTCGGGAGAATTCGGACTCGCCTTCCACTCCGGAGCAGCGAATCGACCACCACATCGCGGGCTTCTTCCGGGCAGCGCGGGAGATGGGGCTGCCGTCCGCCGCGGTGCGCGCCCGGGTGCTGGAGTGGCTGGCTGCACCAGAGCCGGACCACTTCCTGTTGATCGATCCCGATCCGTTACTCCGGCAGATTCTGCTGACCGAGCTTCGCGGAGCGACCGACTGGCCGGTCAGCGAGGTGGCGACGGCCGACTGCAGCCGCAGGGAAGTGCTGACCGCGGCCGTTCCGCTGTGCCGGCCCAGCCAGACCAAGGCAGTGCGCGCGGCTTTGCCCAAGGGCGTCGAGCTGGTGACGCTGCCGATCCGCTCTCCAAACGCGTGGCTCAGCCCGTGGTTGCCGGCCCCGGCGGGACATATGGTGGGAGTGGTGTCGCACTGGCCCGGGTTCCTGGAGGGCGCCCGAACGATGCTGATTGCGGGCGGCCTGCCGGCGGAGGCGCTGGTGTGCCGCGATGCGCGTGAGCCGCGCTGGCGGCGCGGGCTGGAACAGGTGTCGGCGATTCTGTGCGATGCCTACACCGCGAAGTTGCCCGGATTGCCAGAAAAGCCATACCGCATCGTGTATCCGCTGCTGGCGGATGGGGCAGGCGCGCAGTTGCGGGAGTACTCGCGAGGAATTGCCGCGAATTGAGTCGGCGCGGGCGCTGTGACAGTCGAGAAAGTGTCCTCACGAGGCTTTTTCGCGCCGCAAGAGTGGATACGCTGGCTCCAATGACGCGACGTGCCAGGAGGCTTCCGATGCGGATACGAGTCAGGCTAGACAGGATTCCCTGGGGGATGTCGGCGGGACGCGCTTTACTGGGGCCGGTGATGATCGTTGGCGAGCGATGCGGCTGGAACGGCTTTGTGCTGGCCGGGATGGTGGTTACTGCGCTCGTGTCGGACATCTTCGACGGCGTACTGGCGCGGCGCTGGGGATGCGACACGGCTGCGCTGCGGCTGTTCGACTCGATGAGCGATACGGTGTTTTACCTGTGCGTGGCAATTGCCATTTGCATCGGCCACCCGCAGGTATGGCGCGATAACGCGGGGCTGCTGGCTGCGTTGATGAGTTTGGAGGCAACGCGGCTGGTACTGGAGTTCTGGAAGTTCGGCAAACCGGCCAGCTATCACTCTTATCTGGCAAAGACCTGGGGGCTGGTGATGGCTGTTGCGGTGGTTGGAGTGTTTGCGTGGCCGAGTGCATGGCTGCTGCTTCCTCTGTCGCTGGCCCTGGGAATCGCCAGCGATGTGGAAGGACTGGCGATGTCGCTGATGCTGCCGGTGTGGCGGAAGGGACGATGTGAAGCGTGGTTGCTGCGGAAGGAGCTAAGAGTCAGTGCATGCGGCCTCACGCGGTGAAGGTCAGTGTTATGGCGGCGCTGGCGCTGTGCTGGCCGTGCCCGCCTTTGCGATGCAACCAGCCACGCTGCGGAGGTGCATGGCGGATGCGGCAGGAGAGGCTGGCGTTCAGAGCTACCGCTCAACCCTGCCTTCCAATACAAGAAAGGGTTAGGGCGGACTTATGCGATACATGGCAATATAACGGTATTGGCCAGCGAAGAGTCGGCGCCCGCGCTGGGCCTGCTCCCGTGGATCGCCGTTGGGCGGATTGTGCTGCGTTGCGGCAGCAGGAGGCAACCAGGCGTAACGCGGCAGGAATCGAACTTCGCAGAATGCAGGTCGAAAGAAGCTGAAACACATTCCGTGTCCGAATCTGAGAGCGGTGGAGCATGGGAAAACTGGCGATGGCGATGTTGTTCTGCGGACTATGCTGCATGGGGGCAGCGGCAGCCTCAGGCAAGGGAGGAGTTGAAGCAGTATATAGGAAGAACCTGCGCAGGAGACACAGATCCAGGGCTATACCTGCGCGAAAGGCAACGCATGTTTTTATGCGGATGGGAAGCTGCAGAGTGCGTAGTCCCGCGGGATATGGAGTTCGGCGTGGCCTACATTCCCGCAGATCGTCGATCGACTTGTTGGAGGACGGAAGGCCGGACTTCGTGTTTCTGAAGCGCGACACCAATATCAATGGCTACCAGTGCGAGGGCGGAAACTGGCTGCTGGGGCCGAGAGAGGGTGCGATGACAGGCTTCTACCCGAGCGGGAAGCTGAAGTACTGCTGGCTGGCGGCCGAGCGCGAGGTGCAGGGCGTCCCATGCAGCGGGTCGGGCATGTTTTCCGGGGATTCGAGTGTCAAATTCTACGAGAGCGGGGGCTTGCAGAGCTGCAAACTTTCGCAGGACTATGGGGGCTTGAAACGGGGAGAGCGCTTTCAGAAGGCGCCGTGACCTGAGGCTTCGCGGACTGTGAAGGTAGTTTCATGGCGGGTAAAGGTCAGCTTCATGCTGGGCGGCTAGTATCGATTATCGTCAAACTGTGCGCGATAATCGGTCAACTGTGATTGCCGGTGTTAATGGCAATCCGCTAGTATCGACTGTGCGCGCTTTTTGTCCATTTTTTCGCGCCGAGATAACTAAACATGAAGATTCACGAGTACCAGGCGAAAGACATCCTGCGGAAGTACGGCGTGCCCGTGCCCGATGGCGAGATGGCCACAACGTTAGAAGAAGCGGACACAGCCGCGAAGGCGCTGTTCGGCAAAGGCAACGTAGCTGTCGTGGTGAAGGCCCAGATTCATGCGGGCGGACGCGGCAAAGGCGGCGGCGTCAAGGTCGTCAAGACGATTGAGGATGCCGATGCAGCTTCCAAGGCGATCCTCGGCATGCAGCTCATCACCCACCAGACCGGCCCGGCGGGTCAGAAGGTCCAGCGCCTGCTGATCGAGGCGGGATCGGCCATCGACCGCGAGCTCTACCTCGGGCTGGTGCTGGATCGCGCCAGCGCGAAGGTGGTCTTCATGGCGTCGCAGTCCGGCGGCATGGAGATCGAGCAGGTGGCCCACGATACTCCGGAGCTGATCTACAAGGAGTATGTCGAGCCGGCTCTGGGCCTGCAGCCCTACCAGGCACGCCAAGTTGGCGTTCAAGCTGGGACTGTCGCCCAAGCAGATCAACCCGGCCGTGTCGTTCATGATGGGGCTGTACAAGGCCTTCGTCGAGAACGACTGCAGCCTGATGGAGATCAACCCGTTCATCACCACCAAGGACGGCGGCCTGATGGCGCTGGACTGCAAGATCAACTTCGACGACAACGCGATGTTCCGGCACAAGGATCTGAAGGAACTGCGCGACCTCGCCGAAGAAGATCCGCTGGAGGTTGAGGCGTCGAAGTTTGCGCTGAACTACATCAAGCTCGACGGCTCGATCGCATGCATGGTCAACGGCGCGGGACTGGCCATGGCGACCATGGACATCATCCAGTACGCCGGCGGCTCGGCTGCGAACTTCCTCGACGTAGGCGGCGGCGCGAACCAGGAGCAGATCGAGAACGCATTCGGGATTCTGCTGAGCGATCCGAACGTCAAGTGCATCTTCATCAACATCTTTGGCGGCATCCTGCGCGTCGATGTGCTGGCGACGGCCGTTGTCGCTGCAGCGAAGAAGTTGAACGTGAAGCTGCCGATCGTTCTCAGGCTCGAAGGGACCAATGTCGAAGAGGGGCGAAAGATTCTCGCCGAGTCGGGTTTGAAATTTGAAGTTGGCGCAACGATGAAAGAGGCTGCTGACCTCGCTGTCGCAGCGGCGAAAGGCGGCAAATAATGTCAGTTTTGGTTGATAAGAATACGCGGTTGATTGTGCAGGGAATTACCGGGCGTGAAGGCACTTTTCACGCCAAGGGCTGCGCGGAGTACGCAAGCAGTTCGGCAACGACATCGTCGTTGGTGGCGTTACGCCCGGCAAGGGCGGGACGATCCACGAAGGCTGGCCGGTCTTCAACACGGTCGAAGAGGCCGTGAAGGAGACAGGCGCGAATGCGACCATGATCTTTGTTCCGCCGCCGTTTGCGGCTGATGGCATCCTCGAAGCAACGGCTGCAGGCCTGCCGCTGATCGTCTGCATCACCGAAGGCATCCCGACGCTGGACATGGTGAAGGCGTGGGAGATCGTGAAGCGCTCGAACTCGCGGCTGATCGGGCCGAACTGCCCGGGCGTCATCTCGCCGGGCAAGGCGAAGATCGGCATCATGCCGGGCCGCATCCACAAGGAAGGCTCGGTGGGCATCGTGTCGAAGTCGGGCACACTGACCTACGAGGCCGTCTATCAGTTGACGACGCGCGGCATCGGTCAGTCGACGGCGATCGGCATTGGCGGCGATCCAATCATCGGGACGACGCACATCGACGCGTTGAAGCTGCTGAACGAGGACCCGGACACCGAGGCAATCATCATGATCGGCGAGATCGGCGGAACGGCCGAGGAGAAGGCAGCCGAGTACATCAAGGCCAACGTGAAGAAGCCGGTTGTAGGCTTCATCGCGGGGCAGACGGCGCCTCCGGGACGCCGTATGGGCCACGCGGGCGCCATCATCTCGGGCGGCGAAGGCACGGCAGCCAGCAAGATGGCGGCAATGAAGGAAGCCGGAATTCACGTCGTGGTGTCGCCCGCGGATATGGGCGAGGCGATGGCGAAGCTGCTGGGCAAAGCGTAAAAGCAGTTGTCAGTTGTCAGTTGTCAGTTTTGTCAGTTGTCAGTGGAGCGTGGCGTGCCGATTCGGGCGCCACGCTTTTTCATTGCTGCTGGCGGCGGTAGAACAGGCCCGCGACGAGGAAAAGCAGCGCGAGCATGAAGGCTAGTTCAGCGTGAGCCTGCGCATGGACGTGGAGTTGGGCGACTCCGTCTCCGAACCATACGACACATCCGACGAACCATATCCAGGCAGTCTTGCGCATCGCTTTGTGTTGGACGGTGGAAAGCTGCGATTAGCTGCCACTCGAATCGAGGGTGGTCTCGGGGACGGCCGCTGGCCTGGCGCGTCGGCGGCTGAAGGCGAACGCGCCGAGGAAGGCAAAGAATCCCGCCCCGCCAACCGCCCAAACATAGGGATCGAGAGGGCGATAGCGGTGATAGTGCCAACCCTGGCGCGGCCCCTGAAGCTCATCGATCGTGACGGGCACATCGTCCCATGTCCGGTAGAGAACGCCCAGGGTGTCGCCCAGGTGAATTGGCTGCTGCGCGCTGTTTTCGGCGACGGTATCGTCGGTGGAAAACTTCGGCGATAGCAAGCCGCCGTCAGCTCTTATCTGGAATGTGTCGTCAATGCTGCCATGTTTGTGAGTAGTGACACTGACCGAACTAACGGTGCCGATCACCAGTTGGCGTGGGGAGTGCTGGTCGGAATTGCTCTCCTGCAGGTGCCATGCCGCGCATGCCAGGACAATACACGCCGCATACAAAGCCAGCATGACGTTTCGGGAGATGGCCAGCTTATTGAGCCGAAGTGCGCCGTAAAAGAACACCGCACCAGCCACGCAGGCGTAACTGACATATTTGAGCCAAACCAGATTCAACCAAACCTCACATTGCCGCGCCAACCGAATTGTAGCTCTGGCAAGGGGGTGCGACGAGACGAAGGCGACTGACGGTTCAGACCTAGTACACTAGGAGAAGCGCGTTATTCGCGCTCAGGAGAGAGATTTTGTCACAGCGCACATTCAGCATCATCAAGCCGGACGCGGTAAAGAAAGGGTATACCGGAGCCATTCTGGCGGAGATCGAGAAGGCCGGTTTCAAGATCGTCAGCATCAAGCGCATGTCGATCTCGAAGGCGCAGGCCGAGGGCTTCTACTACGTGCATGCGGCGCGGCCGTTCTTCGGCGAACTGACTGAGTTCATGAGCTCCGGCCCGATCTTCCCCATGGTTCTGGAGAAGGAAAACGCCATCGCCGACCTGCGTAAGCTGATGGGCGCCACCAACCCCGCACAGGCGGAAGAAGGCACCATCCGCAAGCAATTCGCCGCGTCCATCGGCGAAAATGCCATTCACGGCTCCGACGCTGAGGAAACAGCCGCTTTCGAAATTGGCTACTTTTTCGCCGGCATCGAACTGAAGTAATTTGCAGGTTGCCAGTTGCAGGTTGCGAGTTGAACACGCGCATCCTGCAACTCGCTCGGACGCTTTCAACGAACAACCAACAACCTGCAACTGACAACTCCTTATGACACTGAAGCTGCCCGCAGGCCGATTCAAGGCCTACCTGTTCGATTGCGATGGGACCATTGCCGACTCCATGCCACTGCACTACGTGGCCTGGAAGAAGGCCCTCGGCGAGCACGGCTGCGAGTTTCCCGAGGACGTTTTCTACGCGTGGGGCGGGATGCCGGCGGCGAAGATTATTGCCACGCTAGCGGCACAGCAGGGCCTGACCATCCCAGTGGAGGAGGTAGAGCATCGCAAAGAAGCGATGTACTACGACCTGCTTCCGGAGTTGCAGGCCGTGCCCGAGGTGCTGGAGCATATCGACCTCAGCCATGGGCACATTCCCTTCGCCGTAGTCTCGGGTGGTACGCGCGAGTCCGTAACCAAGTCGCTGACGACGCTGGGGATTCTGGACAAGTTCGACACGCTGGTATGCGCGGAGGACTACGCCAGGCCGAAGCCTGATCCCGAGCCGTTTCTAACGGCCGCCGCTCGCCTCAATGTCGCACCAGCCGATTGCCTGGTGTTCGAGGACACCGAGATGGGTATCCAGGCAGCAACCGCGGCCGGCATGGCAAGCGTAAAAATCCTGCAGCCGTGGGAGCGGAAGCTGGCGAAATAGCTTCTTACGAAGCGGGCTTCACGGGCGCAGCGGCATCTGTCCCGGCTACCGTCTTCCACTCGCGAACGTACCAGCGCTTGATCACTCCGTTGGTCACATACGGGTCGGTGCGCGCGAATCGCTCAGCAACTTCGGGCGTGTCGCCTTTGAACAACAGCAGCGCGCCATCAATTGGATCGGCAAGCGCGCCGCCCAGAACGAGTTCTCCGCGGTCGCTTGCAGCCCATGCCTTTCTTAGGTGCTTGTCGCGGAAAGGGCCGCGCCGTTCTGTGTAATCTTCAGCGGCCTCGTAAAACAGCAGGTAATGCATCGCTCTACTCCTTCCGCGCGGACGGCTGCTCAATGAAAAGCTTCAGGTCAATAGCGTCGGCCATCGCTTTGTATCCGGCATCATTAGGGTGAAGGTGGTCGCCGGAATCGTACTGCGGCAGGAAACGCGCAGGATGCGCAGGATCGCGCATCACGCGGTCGAAATCAATTACGCCATCGAAGATACCGCTGGTGCGGACATACGTGTTGAAGTCCTCCCGCATTTGATCGCCTTGCACGTTGTAGAAGTCTGCGCCCTCGTATGGGTTCAGCGTAGTGGCGATAACGCGGATGCCACGCGCATGGGCGCGGGCGACGATTTGTTGCAGAGCCCACTCCAGTTGCTCGGTCGTAATGGGACTCTCATTGGGGATACGCGGAAAAAACATACGACCGATATCGTTCGTACCCAGCGCGACGATGAGGTACTTCGCCCCGGGCTGCGCGAGGACGTCGCGGTCGAGGCGCGCGAGTGCGCTCTGGCCGGTAACGTCGTGCAGAATCCGCGCGCCGCTGATGCCTTCGTTCAGCACTCCAACATGAGCCGTGGCAGGCTTGGCCTGCAGTCGGGCAGCCAGATCGTCGGGCCAGCGCAGGTTCTTATCCGGCGTGGAATGGTATCCATCGGTGATCGACGCGCCAAGCGCAACGATGGCCGAAGCAGCAGGTCCAGCGTCAACGTCGACAGCTTTCAGCAGATGCCACGACGTGACTTTGCTCGCGCCGCGAAGCGACTCTGCGGCGATGGCGTTGCCGGGAACAACGTAGTTGGTCGAGACAGCGAGCGTATGAATCGTAAGCGTCACACCAGATTGCGCCGGCACAAAAATACTAACCGCCAAGTCGTCGAAGGCCTTCACCGGCAGCGCAACAGGATCGCTGACGGCGATCGTCCCTGCCGGGATCACGATTGAAACGCCGCCATTGAAAGTAGCCGCATGATCGCTCGCAGGTTGGATCGCATCAGCGCCGGCACTGGGCGCGACGCGGACGCCCGCAATCGTCAGCGGCGTCGAACTAAACTCATTCGAGATGCGCAGCCGGATGGCTCGCCCGCCCAGCGTCAGATGAACGATGTCGCGATAGGTTACGCCCTCCGGGCCGATCGGCTTTTCGGTAGCGGGAGCAGCAACCGGCGCTGCGGCCCACGAACCGGTCCAGACAGTTTGTTGGGCGAGGCAAAGCGCCGTGGAGGACAGAATGGCTGTCGTCGCCAGAATCAGGGGCAGCTTTTTCATATCGATCTCGATAGGGAAGTAACCCCACGGTCGACGGATAAGGTAGCGTCGAACATGGGGCACCCGGATTGGTTGTTACTTCGTAAACAGACTCAGGTCGATCGCGTCGCCCATGGCTTTGTAGCCGGGATCGCTGGGGTGAAGATGGTCGCCGTGGTCATAGGCGGGAAGAAACGTGTCAGGGTGGGCTGGATCGGCGGTCGCCTTGTCGAAGTCGATCACGCCGTCGCTGTCGTGCGTAGTGCGAATCCACTTGTTCAGGGTCTGCCGCACCTCTTCGCCCGCAGGCGACATGTATCCCGGCTCCGGTATAGGGGGTCAGCGTGGCGAAGTAGACCTTGATCCCGTGCGTATGCGCGCGTGCCGCCATCTGCTTGTAGCCGTTAATCAGGTCGTCGGCGGACACGATGTCATACGGGCGCACGGTAGTGTAGGCGTGGCCGATGTCGTTGATCGCCTCCAGGATGATGACGTATTTCACGCCTGCCTGCGCAATCACGTCGCGGTCGAAGCGGGCGAGCGCGCTGGGGCCGGCATTGTCGTGCAGGATTCGGTTGCCGCCAATGCCTTCGTTCAGAACGCCGATGTCCGCGGTGCGCTTGTCGGCAACCAGCCGCCGCGCGAGTTCATCCGGCCAGCGCGCGTTCTGATTCACCGCAGCAAACGCTCCGTCGGTGATGCTATCGCCGAATGCAACCACTGAAGCGCCACGTGCCGGGGCCAGGACATCAACATCCTTCAGAAACACCCAGCTGCGAAACTCGGCGGGACTGTCGAGCGTCTTCGCGCCGACCACGTTACCGGGCGCCCGATAGTTGGTCTGGTCCGCTCCGCCGTGCTGCGAAAGCTGATGGATCGGCTGCGCCGGCAGGAAGAAACTGACGGCAAGGTCGGATTCTGCCGGCACGTTTACCGGAGCCGGATCGCTGACCATCAGCGCGCCCGGCGGAATGGTGACGCTGGTCCGCCCTCCAAACGTCAGCCCCGCCGCCGAAGCCGCAACCAGATTGATGGTGCTGCCTCCCTGGCTGACAGCGACATGCGCGGAGTCGATGGTCAGCGGATCGGTACCGAACTCGTTGGTGAAGATAACGCGAACCCCGGGGCCACCGATGGACACGTGGACGATCTCCCGAAGAGTGATGTCCTCGGTCCCGTAGATGTAGGGTGCAGGACGTCCCGGGTTGGCCGCTACCGGTGGGGCAGGCGTCACCGCGGCGGGCGGTACAGCAGGAGTCGGTGCCTGGGTTGAAGCAGGCGGAGTCCCCGCAGCATTGGACGGCGGCGCCACAGCGGGCGGCGCTGCAACCAGGGTGGCGGCTCGGCCATTATTGGCGGCCATGGGCGCGGTCGCCCAGGTGCCAACCCAGCGGTCAGGCGCGGGCGGCGCGGCGTATGCGGTTGCGGCAGCGGTCAGAGTAAAAGTCAGGACGAGGGAAGTGAGTGAAGCGCGGCGGAATGGTGTAGTCACGGCTGCGTGTAAACCTCGGAAGAAATTATTTCAGCGGCTCCATATTACGCTGGTTTGGCGGGCGTGTGCTGCGTCGGGCTTGGGAGCGCGGCGGCCTTTCACGTATAGTTGGCGGTGCGGAATGAGACTTGCGCGCGACGCAGGCGAACACAGCAACGGGGAAACAATGACAATGCGATTTGCGAGGATGATGGTGCTGGCGATGATGACAACAGTGGGAGTGCAGGGTGCAATGGGTGCGGTTACGGTGTCCAAGGCCGATTTCGGCAAGCTGCCGGATGGCAAAGCCGTGGATGTCTACACGCTGAAGAACGCTGATCTTGAGGTGCGGATTACCACCTACGGCGCGCGCATCGTGTCCCTGATGGCCAAGGACCGCGATGGCAAGGTTGGCGACGTGGTGCTCGGATACAACTCGGTTGACGGATACGTAGCCGAGGCCGCGGCCAACAAGAAAACCTACTTCGGCGCAATCGTCGGCCGCTACGGCAACCGCATCCGCGATGGGAAATTCTCCATCGACGGAAAGACGTACCAGATTCCGCCCAACAACAACGGCAACGCGTTGCACGGCGGCCCGGACGGCTTCGATGTGAAGCTTTGGACCGGCAAGCAGATTCCCGATGGCGTGGAGATGTCGCTGGTCTCTCCAGACGGCGACATGGGATTTCCCGGCACGCTCACGGTGCACGTAAAGTACACGCTGGCGGGAAGCGCGCTGCACATCAACTACTCGGCGACAACGGACAAGCCGACCGTGACCAACATTACCAATCACTCCTACTTCAATCTGTCGGGCGATGGCTCGGGATCGATCCTTGATGAGATCTTGATGTTGAACGCCGCCGGCTACACCCCGGTCGACGCGGGACTGATTCCGGTGGGAGGCGTCCAGCCAGTTGCCGGCACGCCGTTCGATTTCACCAAGCCCACTCCGGTCGGCGCGCGCATCAACGACAACAACGAGCAGTTGAAACTCGGCGGCGGCTACGATCACAACTGGGTCCTGAACGGCAAGAACGGAGAGATGAAAGTCGCGGCCAAAATGGTCGATCCGAAGTCCGGCCGCGTGCTTACCGTCTCCACAACGCAGCCCGGCGTGCAGTTCTATACAGGCAACTTCCTCGACGGCTCTTACACCGGCAAGGCGGGCAAGAAGTATACGATCCGCACCGGCTTCTGCCTCGAGACGCAGCACTTTCCCGACTCGCCCAACCAGCCGGCCTTCCCCAGCACGCTGCTGAAGCCCGGCGAAACCCTCCACACGGAGACGATCTTCGCGTTTTCGGCGGAGAAGTAGAAGCGTTGTTCGTGTTACGTTCTACGTTGTTCGTCGGGGTGAATGGACAACGTAGAACGGTCCACGTAGAACGCAACCCTCATGCACGTACCCCGACGAGTTTCCGTTTCAGGTCTTCCGCGATCAGCTTTGCCGTGGAAGCGGCCGTTCTCGATAAAGATCTCGTTGGTGCGTTCGCCGGCTACGATGACGCCGCCGAGGTAGATGCCGGGGACGTTGGATTCAAGCGTGGCCGGATCGCAGACCGGGCAGCGGGCGTTGCGTTCGTCCAGCTTCACACCAAGCCGCTCGATGAACTCGAAGTCGGGGTGGTAGCCGGTGAGGGCAAAGACGAAGTGATTCGGGCAGGGTGACCGGGCCGGCGGGCGTGGCCAGAGTGACGTCGTCCTCGGTGATGTCGGTGACGGTGGAGCGAGAAGTGCGCGGTGATCTCGCCGTTCTTGATGCGGTTGTTGATGTCGGGCAGGATCCAGTACTTCACGTGGCGATGCATCTCCGCCCCGCGATGGACCAGGGTCACGCGCGCGCCGTGCCGCCAGAGATCGAGCGCGGCAATGGCCGCGGAGTTCTTGCCGCCGATGACCAGGACGTCGAGGCCGAAGTAAGGATGCGGCTCGTGGTAGTAGTGCTTCACCTTGCTGAGGTCTTCGCCGGGGATGGCGAGGTAGTTCGGCAGGTCGTAGTAGCCGGTGGCGATGACGCAGCTTGCGCGCGCGGTGCTGCGATGGCGCGGCCGAACCGGTCTGTCGTATGAACCGCAAAATCGCCGTCGCTCCCGGTCACGCGCTCGACGGTCTCGTACTGGCGGACGTCGAGCGCGTAGTGCTCGGCGACCTTGCGGTAGTACTCGAGCGCTTCGGTGCGGGTGGGCTTCTGGTTGGGGCTGGAGAAAGGCATGTCGCCGATCTCGAGCAGCTCCGGCGTGGTGAAGAAGGTCATGTGCGCCGGGTAATGGAACAGCGAGTTGCAAAGGCAGCCCTTGTCCACCAGCACTGCGGAGAAGCCGGCGCGCTGCGCCTCGATGGCGCAGGCCATGCCGGTCGGCCCAGCTCCGATGACGAGCAGATCGTAGAGAGGAAGCTCAGATTGCGAGGGAAGACCCATAGCTCGATTCTACTGAAGGCAGAAGTGCAAACGCGGAAGGCTGAGCCTTCCGCGCTGGACGTAACCAACTCTGGTTCTAGAGCTCGACCAGCTTATGGGCGATCGCGAAGAGCGCAAGTTCGAGGCGTGTTGAGACGCCGGTCTTGTCGAAGACATTCGACAGATGGCGCTTCACGGTCTCCTCGCTGATGGTGAACTGCTTGGCGATGTCGCGGTTGCTGCAGCCTTCGACGATGCAGGTGACGACCTCAAGTTCGCGCGGCGTCAGGCCGTAGGTCTTGCGTTCCGGCACCGCGGCGGCCTGCGCCTGCAGGCCTTGCAGCGCCTTCAGCAGGTTGGCAACGCGTTCGCCGCCGATCCAGTAGTCGCCGCCGAGCACGGCGCGCAGGGCCTGGGCAAGATCGCCGACGACGGAATCCTTGAGGACGATGCCGCGCGCGCCGATCTGCAGCGCCTCGATAATCTGCTGCGTCGAAATCGTGCTGGTGAGCAGCACAATCTTGACCCGCGGCGATTTGGTCATGATCGCGCGCATGGCCTCGAGGCCGGGCAGGCGCGGCATGGCAACGTCGAGCAGCAGGATGTCCGGCTCAAGCTCAAGCGTCTGCGTAATGGCGTCGTCGCCATCCTCGGCTTCGCCTACAACTTCAAAGCCGGCCTCGCTCTGGAGCATGTTCTTAACGCCGAAGCGCACCACAGGATGATCGTCAGCGACGACGATGCGGATGGGGGCCACATTGGAAGAGGAAGGCGGAGACTTTTTCGCGGACTGTTGACTCATTGTGGCTCCTACAGGCATTGCCGAGACCTCGCAAAAGCTAAGGCTGTGGGTTGATCGCCTTATACACGTGACCCCAGCATACGCTCAAGGCGGTCGCATGCAGCGGACAACTCATCTAGAGAGTTAACGTTCTGCGCTCCGCCCGGGGCGGCCGCATCGGGGCCGTTGGCCTCCAGTTTGGCTGCCATGCGATGCAGTTCGGTCGCGCCAAGCATGCCGCAGCCGCCCTTGATGGCATGGGCCTCGCGCATGAACTGCGCCGCGTCGCTGATCGGCCGTGAGCTTGCGCATGCCCGCAATGCGCTGGCGCGCGTCGTTGACGCACATGGAATACATCTCGTGGAGCTGCTTGGACGGTACCGATCCCGCGAGCTGCTGGTAGATGGTCTCGTTCAAAACCGAGGCGTCGTCAGGGCTCTTAGCCGGACTAACTGCTTCAGAAGGTTGCGATTTATGAACTTGCATTCCCGCGCCCATATCACTTTGAGATGCCGTTTTGGCGGTCGACGCAGCGATGGAAGCAAATTTTGACCCGCGAGGCGGGGTCCGAGCCGCGCCGGAGACGACGGCCCCCTTCTCTCGCTTTGCCGGGGTTGCGGCCGCTGGAATCTTCGGCTGTTGTTCGTGGGTTTGGATGGCTGCGGCAACCTGGTCCATAGTGAACGGTTTCATCAGGAAGCCGTCATAAAGCGAGATTGCCTTCGTCGCAGGCTGACTTCCGCTCATCGCGAGAAGAAGCGTAGCCGGACCGCATGCCCGGCGCAGTTTGCGCGCGAGAAACGCGCCGCTGATGCCCGGCAGTTGCACGTCGGCGAGAACTACATCGGGAACGGGTCGGCGGAGCCTGATCTGCTCAAGTGCGGATTCTCCTGATTCGGCGGCCTCGGCGGCGTAGCCTTCGCGTTCCAGCAGGACGGCAATCAGCTCGCGGCTCATCGGCGTCGTCGTCGACCACCAGCACGCGCTTCGGAATGGGTTGCGGCGACATCGTGCCCAGAAGACTATCAGGCAACTGCATTGTGTGCCACTCCTTGCAGCGATTTGCGTGACCTGAGGGCGGCGAAGGCATTAGAGTGGTGGCCATGGCAAACGCGGACGAGCCGGAGCAGCCGAGTCACGTCGCCGGAGAGGAAAACCATCCCGAGGCGACGGAGCTTGAGGCGCGGGTTGCGCGGCTCGAGATAGAGCTTGCCGCGCTGCAGCGGCGGATCGCAGGCGGAGAGACTGCGCCCGCAGTTGCGCGTCCTGCGGTAGCTGCACCGCCCCCTCCGCTTCCTCCGCGTCCGATCGTCCCGGATGCGGGGCCGGTTGGAGACGACAGAAAGACGTTTGCAACGGGATGGATTCAAGCCAGGACTCAGGCGCCGGCCAAAGAGGTTCCAGCGGCGGACTCGTATCAGTCATTCGAGGAGCGGCTCGGTTCCCAGATATTCAATCGCGTCGCCATCGTCGCGCTGCTCATTGGAACGGCGTTAGGGATGAAGCTGGCGGTGGACCACGGGCTGCTTACGCCGATGCCCAGGGTTATCCTGGGCCTGATCGCCGGAGCGGCGCTGGTCTTGTGGTCGGAGCGATTCCGCCGTAGAGGTTTTGCAGTCTTCTCGTACTCGCTGAAGGCGGTCGGCAGCGGAGTCTTGTACCTTACGTTGTGGGCGGCGTTCCAGAGATTTCACCTGCTCCCTGCGAGTGCTGCGCTGGCGCTGATGGTGCTGGTGACGGCGTGGAATGCGTTCATGGCGTGGGCGCAGGACTCGGAGTTGCTGGCAGCCTATGCGGTTGCAGGAGGATTTGCAGCGCCCCTGCTGGTTTCCACCGGCGGCAATCACGAGATCTTCCTCTTCACATACTTGCTGGCGATCGATCTTGCGACCGCTGCTTTGGTGCGGCTGAAGACGTGGCCGCGGCTTTTGCTTGGCGCGTTTCCAGCCACCGTGATCTTTTTCATCGGATGGTACGCGCAGTTTTACGATGCCAGCGAGTTGGCGATCACAGCACTCTTCATCGCACTGTTTGGGATAGCGTTCGCAAGTATTCCAATCGGGCGGGTCGAGGGCCAGTCGGCAATCGGGAAACGCTTCGCTTCGCTGGCCACGGTCCTGAGCGATGTCTTTCTACCGCTGGCAAGCGCGGCGTTCCTGGCGCTGGCTGGCTATTCGGTTCTGCAGGATTCGGGCGATCACGCGTGGCTGCCATGGCTGATGCTGCTGTTGGCGGCAGCTTATCTGGGCCTGATGCGGCTGCCACAGACAAAGGCCGCGTCCGCAATGCACCTGTCGATCGCTGTGGTACTCCTGACCATTGCCATTCCGCTGAAGGCCAGCGGCGCGTGGATCACGTCGAGTTGGCTGGTCGAGGGACTGGCGCTGCTGTGGGTGGCGACGCGGCTTGAGTCTTCGGGCGAGAGCGCGGATGAGGGTTCGGCTGTGGCTTCGCGCGTATTGCGGCAGCTGGCATTGGCCTCGCTTCTGCTGGGTTTCGGCGGAGTGTGCGTTCACACCACTGTGCTGGATAGCGTGAGCGACTTGACGCTGTTGAATAAGGGGACGGGCACGGCCCTGGTCGGCATCGCGGTGTTTGCGGCGGCGGCGTGGCTCGCGTTGCGCGCATCGAAGAACAGCGGTGGTGCCCTGAGCTGGGGCTGGATCGGCATGAGCGCGTTTGTGCTGATCGACCTGACAGCTATTTTGTTGACGGTGCGCGAACTGATGTTTTCGTGGGATTGGCCGGTCTCGCATCCTCCATTTCAGACTGCCGATTTTGTTACCGCACTGATTGGGCTGGCCGTGTTTGCCGGGGTTGTGGCCATGTCGCTGCGGGTCGCACGTGACCGGACCGACGAGAGCTTCTGGAATAACTGCGCCGCACTGTCGACGATCGCGTTCAACCTGATCGCAGTGCTGACAGGCGTTCGCGAGATCGATGCAATCTGGGGCGGCGCGTCGATGACTGCAGACGAAGGGTTGCAAGTGGCGCTGGCAATCTCTTCGTACCTGATGCTCTACGGTGCCGCCCTGTTGGCTGTGGGTTTCTGGAAGCGCAGCGGATTCCTGCGCTGGCAGGCTCTGGCGCTTTTGGTATTCACCATCTTCAAGACGTTCCTCTACGACATGCGGAATCTCAGCCAGGGATACAGGGTTGGTAGCTTCCTGGGATTGGGCGTGCTGCTGATGGCGATCAGCTTTGCGTACCAGAAAGACTGGCTGCATCTGCGCGATGCGGAAGCGAGGCGCGGTCCGGACTCCGAGGCGGCCAAATGAAGGTTGCGGCTTTGCTCATGATTCTGTTGTGGCAGGCGGCCGGTACAAACGAGCCGCCGGTTGCGCAGCCAGACGCGATGCGGTACGAGCGGGCGATCCAGTTTCCGGCGGGCGGCGGACAGACGTGCGCCGTGCTGGATGCGCCGGTGTTTCCCCACGCCGCTCCGTCGCTGGCGGACCTGAGAATCTTTCCGTCGGGCGATGCTCGCGGACGGCCGCACGAGGTGCCCTACGCGATTACGCTCAGCGAAGCGGTGACGGAGGAGACGCAATCGGCGCAGGTCCTGAACCTGGGTAGCGAAGGCAGCAACATTGTCTTCGATCTGCAGATGCCGGCGCGGGCTTACACCGACGTGACGTTGAATATCGATCCGGCGATGCAGGATTTTCTGGCCACGGCGAGGGTCTCGGGATCGGATGCGTTGAGAGGAAGCAAATCGACGGCGCTGGGATCGTTTACGCTGTTCGATCTTTCATCGCAGCATCTATCGCGCATCACGACACTGTCATTGGCAGAGTCGACGTTTCGGTATGTGCATGTGGTACTGAGCGTCGCGCCCGCGCCGGGTGCCGGCAAGGATGTTGCAGCACGTTTTGTTCCGGCGATGGTCCAGGGCGCGCAGGTTCCGCCCAGCCGCGAGGCACAGATCCTCTACTCGACAGTGGCAGAGACGGCTGCGATCGCAACGGTTGGGCGCGAGAGCCGCGCGACGTTTCAGATTCCGTTGCGGGTTCCGGTAGAGCGGGTCGAGTTTGTGCTGGCGCCGGGATTCAAGGGCAACTTCAGCCGCGACGTGCGCGTGACAGCGCTGACTGACCCAGACGCGAAGCCTGGCGACGATGAACGAGCGCCGCTGCCGGAGACGATGAGCGGCACGATTCTGCGTGTGCATACGACAGAGGCCGGCCGGGAGATTCGCACCGAGGAACTAGGGATTCCGGCGGTCCTCGGCGCGAATTTGCAGAGCGGCGCCAAAGTGAATGTCGTGATCGAGAACGGCGACGACGTGCCACTGCCGATCGCAGCGGTGCGCCTGGAGATGAGGCAGCGGAAGGTTTGCTTCGACGCGGCTTCCGCGGCGGGTGGCCTGGCGCTGTTCTATGGTGATCCGAATCTCGCGGCGCCCGTGTATGACTATGCACGATTGTTCGCGGCGTCGGATAACCCGCTCGTCGCAGAACTCGGGCCGGAGTTGCTGAATCCGGATTACCGCGCGTCCGTGGAAGAGCGGTCCTTCACGGAGCGACACCCGGAGGCGCTGTGGATCGCATTGATCGCGGTAATCTGCGCGCTGGGTCTGGTGGCACTGCGGAGCGCCAAGAATGTCGGGCGATCTTAGCGCAGGGCTGCGTCGACTTCTTTGTAGTAGTCAGGGGCTTTCAGTATCTCGCGGGGCTTGCTTCCGTCAGCGGGGCCGACCAGCCCGTCGCGCTCCATCATGTCGATCAGGTGCGCGGCGCGGCCGTAGCCAATTCGCAGACGGCGCTGGAGCAGGGATGTGCTGGCCTTGCCGAATTCAAACACCAGGCGCACGGCGTCGTCGAACAGATCGTCGTCTTCCTGGCTGGTTTCGCCGTTGCCTTCGATGTCCTTGCCAGCGTCGTCCTTGGGGCCTTCAAGGAAGCCGTGCACGTACTCGGCTTCGCCCTGGGCCTTCCAGAACTCGGTGACAGCGGAGATTTCCTTTTCCGTTACAAATGGTGCGTGGACGCGCTGCACACGGCTGGTGCCCGGCGGCAGGTAGAGCATATCGCCCTTGCCGAGCAGGGATTCAGCGCCGTTCGAATCGATGATGGTGCGCGAATCGACCTTGGTGGCGAGGCGGAAGCTCATGCGGGTCGGAACGTTCGCCTTGATCAGACCCGGTAATGACATCGACCGATGGGCGCTGCGTCGCCAGCACCAGATGGATGCCGACAGCGCGCGCCATCTGCGCGAGGCGAGTGATGGATTCTTCAACGTTGGCGCGGTCGAGCATCATCAGGTCGGCTAGCTCATCGATGATGATGATGATGTAGGGCAGCGGTTCCTGATCCTTATCCTCGAACAGGTATTGCGAGCCGTTGTCGAAGAGCTTGTTGAACTGGTCGATATTCCGCACATGATTTGCCGCCAGCAGCTTCAGGCGGCGCTCCATCTCGCGGACTGCGTTGCGCAAGGCATTCGCCGCGAGTTTGGCCTCGGTGATGATCGGCGTGAAGAGGTGCGGGATCCCCTCGTACATGCCCAGTTCCACGCGCTTGGGATCGACCAGGATCATGCGCACCTGTTCGGGCGTGGACTTGAACAGGACGGACATGATCATCGCGTTGATGGCGACGGATTTTCCGGAGCCGGTAGAGCCGGCGATGAGCACGTGCGGCATGGAGGCGAGATCGGCGGTGACGATGCGGCCGTTGATGTCCTTGCCCATGGCGACGGCGAGCTTGGATTTGGACTGGGCGAAGGACTCGCACTCGACTACGTCGCGCAGCCAGATGGTCTCGCGCTCGTGGTTCGGCACCTGGATGCCGACGGTCGATTTGCCGGCCATGCGCTCGATAAGGATGGATTCGGCGGCCATTGCAAGGCACAGATCATCGGCCAGACCAGTCACGCGCGAATACTTTACTCCGGCGTCCGGCCGGAATTCGAAGGTGGTTACCACGGGGCCGGGATTGATCTGCGTAACCTGGCCATCGACGCCGAACTCGGCACACTTCTGTACCAGGGTGCGGGCCTCCTCGCGCAGAGCTTGTTCGCGAACGATGGTGGTCTCGTCGGAGCGGTAGAGCAGCGACGACGGCGGCAATTTGTAACCGCGGATGGACTTAGGTGTGATGGTGACGGGCTTGATGTCGGCGTCGGCGCGCTTGCCGAAGGATATGGTCTGAGGCTGCGGTGCGGCTTGCGGCGGCGGGGGGGGCGGCGCGGCGATGGGCTGTGGTGCTGGCGGTTCAGGTGCGCGGGTTCGCGGGGGGCGCGCGGGTGGAAGGTCGGGCAGGGCGCTCAGATCAAGCCGCGTGGGAACCTCGGAATCAGCGCCGCGGACGGGCGCTGCTGCCGCAGCAAGAGCCTCGGCGTAGGGTGCCGCGGCGGCTGCGGCCGTGCCGAGTGGCGTCACCGGCGGCGCGTCGACGTTGGTGCGCGGCATCGACTGCCAGACGGACGGCGGAAGCTTCTGCGGGCTGAGCCATAGGCTCTTCGGGAGTGACGGCTGCGACGCGCTTGCGACGCATGCGTCCCCACCAGCCGAAAAGACCGCCGAGCAGAGTGTTGGATTCGGGTGCGCTCTCCTGTGCGTCCTGGGCTGCCTGGGCTGCCTGCTCAAGGGTCTGTTCTCGTTTGCTGGTAAAGAGCGCCGAGGGTTCGGCCGGCTCGACCTGATCGGTGAGGCCGCGCTTCTCGGCCCGCGCGACGGCTCGCTGAATGCGCCAGTCCTGGATGCGCTCGTGAATTCGGCGGACGAAAGAGAAGTGCGACTCGATCCACTCGCTGGCAGTCTGCAGAGTGAAGGTCGTCGCGAGGTAGAGCGACATGGCAACCATCAGCGCGAGCACGATAGTCGCGCCCGGCAGGTTGAGGTAATGGACCATCGCATCGGCCAGCAAGCGGCCGGTTACGCCTTCGATAGGCAGCGCGTGCCGCCAGTAGAACGTGCGTGGTAGCAGGCCGACCGCTGCGGGTGCGAAGACAATCCAGAGAGTCAGGCCAAGGAAACGCGCTTTGGCCGATCCGGCAGGCCGCTGGCGCATCCAGCAGAACCCGACACGGCCGAGCACAATGGGCAGAAAGAAAGCTGCGATACCGATCGTCTGCAGAATCGCGTCGGCGAGCCATGCACCGACCAGGCCCGTCCAGTTGTGGGCGATCAGACGCGCGGCGAGGCTGGAGCCTGGGTGGGCGGCAGCAACCAGTCCGCCAACCGTATCGGCGGAGGGGTCGGTCGGGGTGTAGGACGCGAGGGCGAGGAGCAGCAGTCCGGCAGCGACCAGCACGACGAGGCCAAGGATCTCGTTGAGGCGGCGGTTGCGGGTTGGAGTCGAGACCAGACGAAGTGGTTTCATTTTGGGTACCGCGGAGCTGGTTAGGGCTAGACTCATGCCCGGGCGCGAGTCTAGTGATGAACCGAACGAGGACCGGGAACCGCCAGAGCTAGTGCGATTATCCCAGACGGTGACATGGAAAAGAGAAAAGTCGGGCAGGTGGACTCAGGATGCAAACCCATGAGAGGCGACGGCATCTATCGACTCAGTAGTAAATACCCGGAGCAGCAATTCCGGGGCGTTAACAGCAGCAACGGCTGGCCGGGGGCGCGGGGTTTTCGCGATTTCTTCCGCTTGCCTCCGGCGCAGGAGAATCGCGGACAGCCGGCGGACCCCGCTCCAGCCGCAAATTCAACTCGCTATTACAGGCGCAAACAGAAGTGAAGGGACAGCATCTATGGCGACCGACGAAGCAAGGAACTCTGATTTAGAGAGTGCATTGAAGGCAGTAATCAACGCACTGGAAGATGGGCAGAAGGGCATGGCGGCGATCGGCGAACATCTGAAGGACGAGACTCTGAAGCGGTACTTTTTGGCTGAATCGCTCAAGCGGGCTAGCTTTCGCGGTGAACTGGAGAACGTCCTGCATCGGCATGGGGTCCCGGACGTCAAGGAGACTGGGACGACGGCAGGCGCGCTCTACCGTGCATGGGCTGGGCTGAAGGCCAAGTTTGGCGGTGGGGACCATACTCTGCTGGAGACGGCGGAGCAGGCCGAAGATGAGGCCAAGGACGCCTATAAGGATGCGCTGAATCAGGATCTGCCTTTGCCGGTTCGCCAGTTACTCGCGGAGCAGCAGACCCACGTTCTGATGTCGCACGACTTTATCCGCGATAAGCGAAATGCTCTAAAGGCTGCGTAAGAAGTCCGGGGAAAATATTTCGCCGGAAACATCATCAAATCTCCGAACGACCTAAATCAATGATTCGAAACAAATAGGCTAAGACATTTTAGTTATGTCCAACCTGCTAGCATTTAACTAGTAATCAAAAAAGAATCCCTGGCTCGGACGCCAGGGTTCTCTTTAGTAGTAGCTGTAGAATCTTATGTTTAGCTCTAATCCTTTTAGAATCTTATTTTTGCAGCTAGTTTTTTATAAGTTATTATGAATCATATATTTAGACATATACCCCCCGGGGGGTGGTTCTAAGCGTAGAGTGCCGCCTCGAATTGCTGCAGCGCCGCCTCTGACCACGCGTGGTTGTCTCGCCGCCAGGTATCGCCCTGATCGGCGAGGAAGTTGGGGAAGTTCATCCGGCAGTATCCGCACCGCGCGCTGAAGTCGAACAAGCCCTGCGCTGCGCCGTCCAGATACAGCACCGCCTGCAGTCCGTTCCGCGACCACTCTACTGTCGCGATCCGTTCAGCGGTCGGCCTCGACAGCTTGGCATCGCTCGCAGCGAGCGCCTCGACGTTGTAGATCAGCATCGCGTCCAGAATGCTGTGATCATGCACCTGCTGCGACCGGTCGCAAGCGTAAAAGTAGCCGGCCACGCCCTCGTCCTCAAACACTACGGTCCAGGGCACTGCGGGCGAATCAGACGAAAGGAAAGCACGTCCAGGAGTAAACGTAAGTGACTGCATATGAATCTATTTTAGTTGAGCGCCATCATCGTGAACCCAGTGCGTGTTGGCCTTTTCAATCCACGCGATACACTCAGAGCAAGCCCAAGAGGAGAGCACACCAGCAGTGAAGATAGATCAGCGCGGTCAAACAGCATGACACGTCCGCGCATCCACATCGGTCGGCCGCAACGCCTTGCAGCGATTCTCCTGCTAGTCTTTTTCGCCCAGTGCCTCTACGTAGTAGGTCATCAGGAACTTTCGACCACCGACTATCGCTTCGCTCGCTGTGGCCGCGAAATGTGGGAACGACCGTCACCGCTGGCTGGATACTTTACCACCTGCGGCAATCTCAACGGCGACGGAACGTTTGCCTACCGTGTCGCGGGCCTGCCGCTGACGCTGCAACGCCTAACGCTCCTGGCGGTCGATCACTTCCGCGCGCCAGAAAATCGCCTCTATCCCGGCGGTACCCTGAACGGCAGCACGTGGGAAGCGCGCCATCAACTCGCCAGCGTGATCTACCTGATCCACTTGCCATTCGTCCTCTTCGGAGTCTGGCTCGGCGGGGGCGTCTGGTGGGTTTCGCGTCGCCTCTTCGGCAACGAGGGCGGGTTCTTCACACTCGGTCTCTACTGCTTCTGCCCCGCAGTCGTGCATATGGCCGTGACGCCGAACAACGACGTCCTCGCGATGTGGGGCCTCTACGGCCTCGTCTACGCAGCCATGGGAGTGGCGCACGCAATGCAGGGTCCGCGCCGCAAATGGCGCCCACGCATCGCGCTGCTCACCGTCGCACTCGGACTCACCGCCGCAGCGCACCTGCTGGCCGCAATTCTGGGTTTCCTGGCGGCGTTGTTCTTCATGTTGTATCTCGCGGAATCTCGCCGCAGCTACGTCATGCAGATCCTGATCTTCTCCGCGCTCGGCGCCCTTGCGATCCTGTTCGCGTTTTACGGATTTCATCTCGCTGCCTTCAGCTACGTCTTCACTGGCGGAGCAGCGCGGTTCTGGTTCTCGCTCGCAGGAATTCGCGGCTTCGCAGGTACGCTGAACTTCCCGATCATGGTCGCAACCGGCGTCGCATTGTTGCTCTACATCGGAGTGCGCCGCAGCCGCTACTTCGGCAACACCGCGCCGTTGCTAATGCTGCTAGCGCTTGCGCCACTCGTCACCACGCAGACCGTCAGCGCGCCATGGCTGTGGTCGCTCCCGTTCCTCTTTACGTTTATCGGAGGAGTCTTCTCCGACGCGATGGAAACCCGCCACCGCAAGCTCTTCCTCGTCCTGACCGGAACGATTCTTGCCGCGCAGGCCATGGAGTGTGTCACAGCGCTCCCGTCGATTGCGAGATAACAGTCCGGCCTCATTGTCCGTTGGCGCGGGCCAACGCGGCCTGTTGCGCAGCATACGGCTTCATTTGGTACTCGGTCGGAGGAATTCCTCCGGCCAGATAGCGCAAAAAATAATCCCAGCGCCTGCGCGTGACGTAAGGTGTTGCATCACCATAACCATGTTTTGCGTTCGGAATCATCAACAGGTCGAAGTCCTTATCAGCTTGTATCAGAGCATCGACCACCAGCAGCGTATTGTTGGGCGGAACGTTGTCATCCATCGTTCCGTGAATCAGCAAGAGGTGACCTGTTAGGTTCTTGGTGAAGCTCTCATTGGCCTGGCTGTCATAGTTGGTCGTTCCATCAGCGTTTTTCTTCAACAATCCGATCCACTTTTCGGCCCAGTCATCTTCGTAGACGCGGTTGTCGTGGTTGCCACTCTCGCTGATTCCGACTTTGAAGAAGTCCGGCTCATGAAACATCGCCGCCGCCGTCGCCGCGCCGCCACCCGAATGTCCGTAGATCCCAACTCGGTCGAGATCGATCCACGGATACTTCGCCGCCAACTGCTTGATCCCGGCGACCTGATCGGGAATCGTGTTGTCCGCCATGTCGCCATACAGCGCATCGTGAAAACTCTTTGATCGTCCCGGCGTTCCCATGCCGTCGATGCACACTACAATGAATCCCAACTCCGCCAGCGATTCCATATCCTTGTGCGCAGCCGAAAAGCTGCGGCTGCCGCACGAGCCAGTCTGTGGTCCGGGATATATGTGATCGATGATTGGATAACGTTTCGCCGCATCGAAGTCCGTCGGCTTGAACAGAAATCCATAGAGGTCGGACTTGCCGTCGCGCGCCTTGACGGTGATCGGAGTCAATGGCTTCCAACCGGAGGCAACCAGCTTCGAGATATCCTGTCGCGCAACGTCCACCCGGACTGTGCCGTCATCGTCGCGAACGACCGCAGTTGCAGGCATCTCCGGCGTCGAAGCAACGTCAATAAAGTAGCGACCGTCCGGCGACATTGTCACATCGTGATCCGCACTCTCTGGAGTTAGCAACTTCATTTCTGTACCGTCGAAGTTCACCCGGTAGAGCGCCGCAAAGTACGGATCGCGACCAGCTTCCTTACCTACCGCGAGGAAGTAGATCACGCGTGCTTTCTCGTCCACATGCAGCACCTGCGTCACGTCGCCGTCGCCGTGCGTGATCTGATTCTTCAACTTTCCCGTGGCCACGTCATAGAGATAAAGCTGTCCCCAGTTGTCGCGCTCCGAGAACCACAGTACCTCGTTCGACTTGCGAAAGGAATCGCCAGTTCACCGTGTCCTTTGCAAAACCCAGGCTGTCTGCGCTCTCGAAGAATGTCGCAACCGATTCGCTCATCACCTCGCGCACATCACCGCTTGCGGCGTCGGCCACACGCAACCATTCCTGCTTGTGGTCCCGCGAAGTAGAGACGAAGGCCAGATGCGCGCCGTCCGCGCTCCACTGGACGTCATCCCAACCGCGGCCGCCCGCGCAGCTCAGGTCGTCGCAAAGGCTTGAGCGGTGCTGATCCGGCGGCATCTTCAACCGCACCACATTGCGCTTGTCCACGTCGATAATGACGCGCTCGATCATCGTGACATTCTCGTCACCCGCCAGGGGATAAGGCCACGACTCGAGCGTTGGATGCCCAACCTTCGTATCCACCAGGTGCATCGGCTGAACCTTGCGCTGGTCCTGCTGAAACGTCGCAATCCTCCTCGAGTCTGGCGACCACACTAGTATCGGCTTGTCGCTGTGAGTCCAGCCAGAGTTGTCCGTGGCATAGCCAAAATCAGGCATGCCATCCTTGGTCAGCTGCGACTCTCGGCCGCTCGCAGACGTAGCGCACCCACAAATTGTGGTCACGGATGAACGCAGCTTTCTTACCATCCGGCGAGGTGTCATACGCAATTCCCGACGCTGTCAGCTCGCCAATTGATTTGCACACTCCCGCGCCGCTCAGATCGCAGCGCATGGTACGACGTTCGATTGTCAGCAGCACCACGTCATCATGGTCCTCGACCAAAAGGTCATCGATCGGCAGATGGCTCGCATCCAGCGCGGCGTTTTTCCCCGATCCGATCGCCACATCGAGCGCAGCCGCCAACCGGACGTGACTGAAGGCTGGCGCCTTCGTCCGCTTCGCCGGATCCACCAGCATGAATGTCACGCCGTCTGGGCCCACGTCGCGGTACCAGAACCTCCCATCCGCAAGCCACACTGGATGATCCACCGTGTGGTAGACAAGCGGGTTCACGTTGTAATCCATCAAACGCTCGGCGTGCTCATAGTCGGCTGCGGTGTACACCTTGCCCACCTGCGCCGAGCCGATCGCACTGCAGAAGCACAGAACCACAAGTGCCGCCCGGTTCAGATTACGCAGGATCTCAGCCATGGTCCGAGTCTAGCAATAATGTCTACGGCTTTCCTTGCTCCTCACTCGGGTCAAATCGCTCGCCATGTGGCTCGAGGACACAAAGTGATGCATCGCCGAACGCACAGAAATCCGGATTCTAGTACGAAGTCGGCCAGTCGCAAGGGACCGAGATTATTGGAGCACCGAATGGGATTTGAACCCATGAATACTGGTTTTGCAGACCAGCGCGTTAGCCACTTCGCCATCGGTGCCTTTCCGCCGCGCCTCACTTCTCGACGCGCGGCGGCGCAATTCTCGCACGTTCTTATTTCGGCTGCGCTGTCGTCCGAAGATACGGTTTCACCGTTTTGTAGCCTGGGAAGATCTTCGCCGCATCGTCGTTTGAAACCGCGCCCGTGATGATAACGTCCTCGCCTGGCTTCCAATTCGCAGGAGTTGCCACTTTGTGCTTCGCGGTCAACTGCATCGAATCCAACACGCGGATAATCTCGTCGAAGTTGCGTCCTGTGGTCATCGGATAGGCCAAGGTCAATTTGATCTTTTTGTCCGGCCCAACCACGAACACCATGCGTACGGTCGCGTTGTCTGCCGGTGTGCGCCCTTCGCAACTGTCGCCCGCATCTCCAGGCAACATGTCGTACAGCTTTGCCACCTTGAGTTCGGGATCGCCAATGACTGGGAAGTTGACAGTCGATCCCGTCACCTCTTCTATATCTTTCGCCCACTTGGCATGGTTTTCTACTGGATCAACGCTCAGGCCGATCACCTTGGCCCCACGCGCGGCAAACTGCTTCTCCAGCGCGCCTACTGCGCCAAGTTCGGTCGTGCAGACCGGCGTAAAGTCTTTTGGGTGCGAGAACAGCACAGCCCAGTTGTCACCAATCCACTCGTGGAAATTGATTGTTCCCTGCGTGGTCTCGGCGGTGAAGTCGGGTGCTAGATCATTGATGCGGAGAGACATTTTCCTTCCCCTCTTTCTTAGGTCGTCTTTTGAAGTTTAGTTCAGGGCCGTGGTGAGCACTAGAAAACCCACCTGGCTCGTTTGGCTCTAGGTGGGTCACGCGATACTCGAATCGAATGAAACTTGCTACGATTCGCCTAGGCGCACACACCCAGCTCGCAACAGCAACAGCAGCGAGATGGGGCGGTGGCATTGGGCGTGATCGTCATAGCTAACCTTTGGGCCGCGGCCAGCGTGGCTGGCGTGGAGCAGTTTTGCCCCATTGCGGTCTACCTGAAAACATACGTCTGAGGAGTCTTGATGTCAAATACGCAGCCTACAACTTCCGCACCCAAATCCGCCTCAAAGGCTTACGACTTCGCGATCGTCGATGTATTCGCCGAGAAGCCCCTCCAGGGAAATGCACTGGCTGTTTTCAGTGATGCCCGCGGCCTCACAACCGAACAGATGCAGGCGATCGCCCGCGAGACCAACCTTTCCGAAACCACCTTCATAATCCCGCGGGATCCTGAGATCGAGCGCGAGCGCGGTATTCAAGTCCGCATCTTTACCGTCGGCGAGGAACTCGAGTTCGCCGGTCATCCCACGCTCGGCACCGCGAGTTGGCTCCATCTCAATCACCCTGTCCTGCGCGGCTCCAGCAGCGTCACCCTCGAACTCCGCGTGGGGTCCATCCCGGTCACGCTTCGCCAGCCAACAGGAGGGTCCCGGCGTCTACGGCACCATGCGCCAAAACGATCCCGTCTTCGGCAGCATCCACGATCCAGCAGCCGTCGCTGAAGCCATCGGTCTCACGCCCGACGACCTCGATCCGGTATCGCCTATCCAGACAGTTTCCACCGGCATGCCGTTCTGTATCGTCCCTTTGCGGTCGCTCGAAGTCGCTGCACGCCTGGCCATCCCTCAACCCCTGGCGCGGGCATATCTCGCAAACAGCGACGCAAAATTCTTTCACTGCATCACGCGCGCGTCTGCGTGCATCAGGCGCTGATTGGCACGCACGCATGCAGTTCTACAACGGAGAAGACCCTGCCACAGGTTCTGCCTCGGGTTGCGCGATAGCCTATCTCGTCTCGCATTCGCTCGTGGCCAGCGACCACCTCATCGTCATCGAGCAAGGGGTCGAGATGCTTCGTCCGAGCCGTATCCACGTGCAGGCGACGTCTCTCTAACGGCCGCGTAACGAATGTGCTCGTCGGAGGCCGCACCATTCCAATTGCAACCGGACGCTTTTTCCTGCCGTGATGCACCCGTTTTCAACAGGGACATGACGCAAACAGGCAGCATCCATGCGCTCTTTGAAGATTCGGTGAATCTGCAATGAAAAAATACCGATAGTTTTCGCATTCTGTTCGCAGTTGCCAAGGTAGGTAACCCTCCGTACTGTGGGGAAGCGCTGAGGAACGATTCAGGAGTCCCGGCAACTTCGATCTACTGACAATTTCTGTTTCACAAACTCTGTTTTTCGCATTGGCAAAGCAGTACCGTTTTTCACACAACTTGAGTTGAGAGAAGCTACCGGCCCGCAGTCGCGGCTTTCGGGCGCTCAGTTCCCAACCGCAGATCAAGAATTGGACATCGTTTCCTCTCTAGGCATTCGGGCCAGCATTCCGGCTCCCTGGCTGACGGACCAACCGATGCGCTCCTTTTGCGGCTGACCAAACTGATCGCTCCGAAATCCCCGAGGCAACCTGCCCGTCATCGGCTCTCTCGAACCCGCGGTTTGTCGTCCGGGCCTTGCGCTCGTCCGGCGGACAAGGGAACTGACTCCTCACGGAGCAGACAGGAGAGCTTCGCCCTGAAGGTGTGGCTCGGGGTCATCCTCCTGTCGGCTAGTCGAATCAGCCCCCAAGTCCTCCGTTTCGGCCAATGTCCGGATCGCGGGTCGAATATAAACGCCGCCCACCGCAGCGAATGCCAACCAGCAGACGCCGCGGATGTGGCCCGATCCGCCAGGCTGCCCTGCATCGACCGGTTCTGAAGCCGGGATGAGCGGTAGCGGGCAGAACCGAGAAGCCATGCGCCCCAAGAAGACGATTCTCTGTGTTGACGATAATGAGCAAGTCCTTTCCGTCCGAACCTTTCTCCTGGAAACCCGGGGCTATCGCGTAATCGCACTCGCTGACCCGAAGGACGCGCTCGACACTATCTCGAACTCACTTCCAGGATCAATCGATCTCCTCCTCTGCGACCTCGTCATGCCGCAAATGGACGGAAACGATCTGGTCCGCCGCGCCAAGCAGCTGCATCCATGCCTTCCCGCCATGATTGTGTCTGGAACCGTCACCGCTTACGACCGAGCCGGCCGGGCCGATGTTTTCCTGCCCAAAGGTGCATGCTCCCCAGCCGAGATGCTGGAGCGCATCCGAGTGCTTGTAGCCCGTAAACGCGGGCCAAAGAAACTATCCCTGCCGACGCCCGAATCGCCTGCTTACCGGGCGGCAGTCCGCGTTGCCTCCTGAACCGGGACATACCCGGGTTGATTCACAATCCGCCGCGACGTCGTCACCGATGTGACCCGACATCGCGGCGTAACTCTGCACCAAAGTGCTATTTAGGACGTGCCGGGGGAGGTCGTAACATCGCTCGTAGATGCCCTCGTCGACCAACCCGTCTGATGTCGAACAATCAGGCCGATCCGCCCCATCAAGGTATCCGATCTTCAATAGCTGGCGGCAGGCATTGCCCGTCAGCTTGATCTGTCTGCCCCTGCTCTGGCTGCGAATTCAACTACTTCTCACCCCGCTCCCTCTCTTCGATTTCATGAGCTATTGGGTCGCGGGACGCTTCTACCTCGCCGGCGCCAATCCCTATGCGCCCGCCGCAATGTGGCCCATCGAGAAGGCCCTCGGTTGGACCGGACCGCCGTTGGTTATGCTCAATCCGCCCTGGTCGCTGGTCTTCGTCGCGCCTCTCGGACTCGTCTCATTTCAAGTCGCACATTACGTCTGCCTCGCTATTTCTCTGGCTCTCGAAGTCAGTTCTTTCTTGTTGCTCTGGCGTTACTTCGGCGGCGAGCGGAACAAGCAGTGGATACCTCTCGCCATCTTCGCCACGCTTTTGCCTGTTGGCGTAGCCGAACACGCGGGCCAAGTCACGCCCCTCATGCTCGCTGGTCTCACTGCCTTTCTCTATTCCTTGCGCCACCAGCGCTACCTGCTCGCCGGAGCCTGTCTGCTCCCGCTCGGCCTCAAGCCCCACCTGCTCTGGCTCGCACTCCTCGCCATCGTGCTCTGGGCCGTGCAGAATCGAAAGTGGCAACTCATCATCGGCGCCCTCGCAACCTACGTCACAGCCACCCTCGCCGCGATTGCGTACAACCACAACACTCTCGGCTATATTCATGGCAGCACCGCTAACGCCGCAATGGTTACCGTATGCGGGGTTGGTGGCGCCCTCCGCTCCGTCTTCGGGTTTCAGCATCAGTGGCTGCAATTCGTGCCCATGGCAGTCGGCCTGCCGTGGTTCGTTCGCTACTGGATGAAGCATCGGCGGGACTGGTCATGGGAGCAGCACCTCCCTATGCTTCTCCTCGTCTCCATAGGGACCGCTCCCTACTTCTGGGCGCACGACTTCATTCTCGCAGTGCCTTCGCTCATTTCGCTCGCGGTCGCTCTCTCGAAAAAACAGACCAACTGGATTGGCGTCGCCGTACTCTATCTCCTGGCACAGTTCGCCATCTCCGAAGCGTCGGTCGTCACCGGCTCCAAAGCGTGGATGGCAACCGCGAGCCTCATTTGGATCCTGCTCTACAAAATGGGTACCGCAAGTCTGTCGCAAGCTGAACACGTTCCAGACGATCACAAACCTTCGGCGCGCGTTCTCGATACCCAGTCAACCCGCAGCCTCGCCTGACTCCCCGAACCGGTGATGAACAGTCTCCGTCTGCGTTGCGAAATTGATCCGTCCGCTTCGTGACTGACATCCACAAGGGTTCCCAACTCGCCACCTTAGGTGCGCCATTCTCAATGTTCACCATGAGATAGTTGACCTAGTACCAACTAATCGGTATCGTACCAATCAGTTGGTATTATTGATATGGAAACTTCAGACAAATTTCGCACTCCCGAAAAGGCACAGACCCAAAACACGTCACGAAGTCGCCTACTCGATGCCGCAACTCACATTATCCGTACCAAAGGGTATGCCGCGACGACGGTCGACGACATCTGCCACCAGGCCGGCGTCACCAAAGGCAGCTTTTTCCATCACTTCAAAAGCAAGGATGACCTTGCCCTGGGTTCCGTCGTACGCTGGCGCGCCATGACGGAAAGCTTCTTCGCCTCCGCCCCCTACCACAAAGCTTCGGACCCGCTCGTTCGTATCCTCGCTTACCTCGACTTCCGTGCAGCCATCCTTTCAGACGACCTTGCAGACTGTACCTGCCTTCTCGGAACACTCATCCAGGAAACCTACAACACCCATCCCCACATCCGCAACGCATGCGAAAATGCCCTGTCCTCTCACATAGCCGCCCTCGCTCCCGACATCGAATCCGCCAGACAACTCTATGCACCCGATGCGCCCTGGACCGCTGAAAGCCTGGGCGCCTACATTCAGGCGGTTCTGCAAGGCTCCTTCATCTTCGCCAAGGCCAGGCAAGGCCCCGAGATCATCCGGGAGAACATCGAACACTTGCGTCGCCATCTGCAATGCCTGTTTCCCGCATCCATCCAAGCGAGTGCCCAGGAGGAAGGAGAGGAAGATGACCGCCGCCAAAGCCATTTCGTTGATTGACTCGCGACGTGATTCTCGGATGTGCCAACATCCCCTCGTCGAAAGTGTTTTAGGTGTCGATGCTGTCTAATCACTCCTGCTGAAATGTCGCACCGCCGCATCAGACGTTAATACGAGGAGGCACGATGAGCGCACTGCAAAGCAACACTCGCATCACCCCATTTCTCTGGTTCGACTCCAACGCAGAAGAAGCCGCGGACTTCTACATCTCCATCTTCAAGAACTCGCGCCGCATTACCGAACTGCGCAACACAGGTGATGCCCCCGGACCCAAGGGCGGCGTTCTCACCGTCGCGTTTGAACTGGACGGCCTCAGATTCACTGCCCTCAACGGCGGCCCACACTTCAAATTCAGCGAGGCCGTCTCCTTCGTCGTCACCTGCGACTCGCAGGAAGAGATTGATTACTATTGGTCGAAGCTCACTGAGAGGGGAAGCGAAGTCCAATGCGGTTGGCTCAAGGACAAGTTTGGCCTCTCCTGGCAAATCGTTCCAGCGCGCATCGGCGAACTACTCAGCACCCTAAAGCCATGCAGGCCATGATGAAGATGAAGAAGCTCGATATCGCCGAACTGGAGCGCGCCGGCCAGTCCTAGATTCGCACATCCACGCATCTTCGATCCAACGGTCGTCTCGCGAATCGCTGTCCAAGCTTCGCACGGCGGTCTCGGCTAATATAGTCAGACCCCCAATGAGCTCCCAGACCACCGTGCCGCCTATGCCCGAGCCATTGTCGATGGCAGCCGTCCTGCGCATCCCGACCATGCGCCGGCTCTGGTACGCCGCGCTCGTCTCTACCTTCGGCGACTTCCTGGCCCTCTTTGCCGTCATCGGAGTCATCACCTTCCAAATCCGCGCAACGCCTCAGCAGGTTACCGGTGTGCAGATCTCCTACATGCTGCCCATCGCTATCCTCGGCGTTCTCGCCGGAGTCTTTGTCGATCGCTGGCCGCTCAAGCTCACCCTCGTCGCCAGCGACTTCACTCGCGCAATCCTGTGCCTGCTGTTGATCCTCGCCCACGACCTCGTTAGCTTCTACCTGGTCCTTGCCTCCATCAGCGTCGTTTCCAGCTTCTTCGGACCAGCTCAAGGCGTCACATTGCGAACCGCGGTTCCGCCTCATGGCCTTCGCTCCGCCAACTCGCTCATGCAGCAGGTCATGTTCGGCATGCGGATCATCGGCCCGGCGATCGCCGCCTTGCTAGTCGCTTCCTTCGGCCCCAAGGTCTGCTATATCGCCGACTCAGCCAGCTTCGTAGCATCCGGATGCCTCATTGCGTCCCTCGCTATCTCCCGCCCCAAGGCTGCAGCACAGGCGGCCGAGGTCCTCGGCGAAGACAAGCCGCAGCCATCAGGCATCTCACGAATACTCGCAGATATGCGCGTCGGCATCTCCTTCATCGTCCATCACGCCGGAATCCTCTTCGTCATGCTCTCCATGGCTTCCGGCATGTTCGTCCTCGGATGCTTCGGCCCGCTGATCGCCGTCTATGTACGCGACTCGCTTCACGCCAGCACTCGCATCTTCGGTGTCGCCAGCGCCATGATCGGCATCGGCATGTTCGTCGGCGTCAACGCCCTCACCATCCTCGCAAAGAAGATCAGGAACACCATCCTCGTCTACTCCGGCCTCGCCGGGATCGCCGTCGGCCTCTGCATCCTGACCTTCCTCATGCACATCGGAACCACTTTCGTTGCCACCCTGATTATCGGATTTGCAGTCGCAGGAATCGTCGTCCCAGCCACCACCATGATGCAGCAGGAGACACCACACGAGCTGATGGGCCGGGTCGGCTCAACCTTTATGAGCCTGGTCTTCACGGCCCAGATCTCCGGCCTCATCCTCTCCGGTCTCGTTGCCAATCGCCTGGGGGTACGCCACGTCTTCGGACTCTGCGCCATTCTGCTCGTCGCCCTCATCGTCATCGGCCGACTGTGGATGGAGCCCAAACACGCGCCCGCGGCCGCCTAGTCGGCAAGCGCTTCGCGCGCCGCGTCCATCACCTCTTCCACTTCTTCCGGCCCATGCGCTGCGCTCACAAACGCCGCCTCAAACTGGCTCGGCGGCAGCCACACTCCAGACTCCAGCATCTTCCGATGAAAACGCCCGAATGCCGCCGTATCCGACGTTGCCGCCGATGCAAAATCCGTCACCAGTTCGCCCGTAAAGAACCAGGTAAACATCGACCCCACCCGATTTGTAGTCACCTGCACTCCGGCCTCGCGCGCCAACCCGGCCACGCCCTCCGCAATGCCGCGCGTCATGCTTTCCAGGTGCGAATACACTGCCTCTTCGTGCTCAATCAAGTGCTCAATCGTCGCAATGCCCGCCGCCATTGCTAGCGGATTCCCGCTCAGCGTACCCGCCTGGTACACGGGCCCCAGCGGCGCCAGAAAATCCATCACATCAGCTCGTCCGCCGAAAGCTCCGCAAGGCAGTCCGCCGCCAAGAATTTTGCCCATCGTCGTTAAATCCGGCGTGATGTCATAAAGCTGTTGCGCCCCGCCAAGCGACAGCCGGAAACCTGTCATAACTTCGTCGACAATCAGCAGTGCGCCATGCTTTGTCGCCAGCTTCCGCAGCCCCTGCAGGTACCCCGGCGCCGGAAGAATCGTTCCCGCATTCCCCACCACCGGCTCGACGATGATGCAGGCAATCTCGCCGGGCCGCGCTGCAAACGCCTCCTCCACCGCCGCGAGATTGTTATACGGCAGCGCCAGCGTGTGTTGAGCTGTCTCCTCGGGAACTCCCGCCGACCCTGGAATCCCCAGCGTCGCCACGCCCGACCCCGCCTTCACCAGCAGTGCGTCCGCATGCCCGTGATAGCAGCCCTCAAACTTGATCACAAACTTCCGGTCTGTAAACCCCCGCGCCAGCCGGATCGCCGACATGCAAGCCTCTGTCCCCGAGCTCACAAATCGCATCTTCTCCACCGATGGAAAGCATCGCCGAACCAGCTCCGCCAGGTTCGCCTCACCGGCATGCGACGCGCCAAAGCTGGCCCCCCGCCCCGCCGCCTCGCGAATCGCCTCTACCGCCGGGGGAAATGCATGCCCCAAAATCATCGGGCCCCACGACCCGAATAGGTCGACGTACTTGTTCCCGTCTGCGTCGAATAGATACGCGCCCTCAGCCCGCACCACAAAAGGCGGATGTCCGCCAACTGAGCGAAACGCCCGCACCGGCGAATTCACCCCACCCGGGAAAAACCCCTCCGCACGCCGCTGCAGTTCCTGCGACTGAACCGCCGACTTGAATTCCTTCGTCTTAGATTGCATACATCCAGTATAGGTATAGGACAGCGTTTGCCTTTCCTTCTGGCCGCATCCTGAGGTGATTTGGCCGCAAAATCTGCTCACCGCTTGCGAAGCTCAAGCAGCAGGAGCCACACCAGAAATACCAAAAATGCTGCAAATGCCAAATCTGCTTTCACAGCGCCCCATCCGAACCAACGTTGCAAAATCTTCAGATGCATCTCAGCAACAGTCAGCCCATCCGGCAAGCTTAGTCTCTGGTCAGAAAACCTGCCGCCGCCATATCCTCACCCGCGGCTGTTAGACTGGGTTTTCGCCATTCGGTCTGACGAAGTCAATAACCGCAAACGTCGTCTTCCAGCCAATTCACTTGACTGGCCCAGGTTTGGTTCGAACCATAAGTAGCCAAAGAGAATCCAAGTGTCTCCTGACTCCTCTAATTCGCCCGCCTCGCACCCCGCAGCCGCTCACGCCCGCAGACGACGCAACCTCGTCTCCGCCAACCAAACCCGCCGCGAAGGCCCATGCCACCTACGCTGCCGCCGGGGTTGACATCTCCTCTGGCGACCGAGCCAAGCAGCGTATTAAGATGCTCGCGCGCAAGACTTTCAACAAGAATGTCCTCTCCGAAATCGGCGGGTTCGGTGGTCTATTTGCGCTCGATCTGGAAAAATTCCCCCAGCCCGTGCTGGTTTCCTCAGCGGATGGGGTAGGAACTAAGCTCAAGGTCGCCTTCGAACTCGGTATCCACCATACTGTCGGCGCCGACCTCGTCAATCATTGCGTCAACGACATCGCCGTTCAGGGCGCCACGCCGCTCTTCTTCCTCGACTACCTCGCCACCGGTAAACTCCGCGAGCAGGACTCCGACACCGTCGAGACCGTGGTTCGCGGCCTCTCCGAAGCCTGCCGAGCGAACGGCTGCGCTCTCATCGGCGGCGAAACCGCACAGATGCCTGGCTTTTACGCTGATGGCGAATACGAACTCGCCGGCACCATCGTCGGCTGCGTCAACCGTCCCGACATCATCACCGGCGAAAACATCCAGATTGGCGATGTCCTTATCGGCCTGCCGTCCAATGGTCTCCATACCAACGGCTACTCGCTCGCCCGCAAACTTCTCTTCGAAGTCGCAAAGTACGGCCCCGACCAATACGTCAACGAGCTCAAGGACAAGACCGGCGCGGCCCTGATGCGCACCCACCGCAGCTACCTCTCCGTCATCAAAAAGCTCACCGCCGGAGGAAGGCCTGGTCCGCGGCATGGCCCACATTACGGGCGGCGGCATCACTGAGAACCTTCCTCGCATCCTCCCTCGCGGGACTGGCGCAATCGTCGACCTCGCAAGCTGGACCGTTCCGCCCCTCTTCGAGCACCTCCAGCAGCTCGGCAACGTCGAACAGGACGAGATGCTTCGCACCTTCAATATGGGCATCGGCCTCATTGTGGTCGTCCCCGCCGAGCAGGTAAAGAAGGCCAAGGCCATTCTCAACCGCGCCAATGAACGCCACTGCATCATCGGCCGGATTACCCGCGGTGACCGCCGCGTCACCTACAACTGAGGCTCCTCACAAGGTCTAGGTGAGGCAATTGTCGCGGCTTTCACTGCGGTGGACTCTTCTCCGCGCATCGGCCTATCTTCCGTTGAAGAAGAATCCGATCGTGGTCGTCACCTCAACCGGCTCGCCGTCGACCATATACGGCTTGAATCGCCAATCTTCAACAGCCCGCTCCGCAGCCCGCCACAACTCAGGGGGGCCGCTTACAGAGTGCGCTGAAGTTACATCTCCTCGTTTTGAGATGAGAACCTCCAACTCCACCGTGCCGCCGATTCCCTGAGCCTGGTCCTCCGGGTACGCAGGCTTTGGAGCGTATAGCGCATAGCCAATCATCGTCGTGGCCGGCACATGCACTGGCTCCGTCTCACGATTCGCTGCCTGTGACGCATTGACCGCAGCAGACTCCGATCTGGTATCCCGTGCAGCCTCCCGATTGCTGGGCGGCCAAACCGATGCCGACGACGATGATGGCTTGGCCGCTTGGCGAGCTGTCGACCGGCTCCCTCCTGTCGTCCCACGATTCACTGAAATGTGCGGTGGTTTCGCAGGCTCAGGCTGCGGAGGCAGAGTCTCGGCCGAATCATCCGGCACTGCAAGAACCACCTGAGTGTCGGGTGGATTCGGACTCGCCCTGACCAGCGCCGGGGCCTTCAAATCCGGAAAGTCATCAATCGTCTTAGGGTGCATTGAGTGGTAGATAAACACGCCAGAAAGAGAGCCCGCGATCACGAACAATCCCGCGACGGCCAGAATACCCGCCAAGCTTACGCGAATATTGATGTTCTCTTTCTCTGAAGGGTACCAATCGTCCGTTGGAATCGGAGTGACCGATGCCCTCGCCCCGCCGCTCACGTCGGTTCGCGGGGGCAACACGACGGCGGGCAGGGCGCCGATGGGAGCAGAAGTTGCAACCGCCACCGGCGCGGATGCTGCGGCATTCCGCCCAGCCCCTTGTGGATCGCTCAACTCGTGCATCGTCGTGGCCCCGCTTGCGACTGCGGAACCCGTCGAAGAACTGGCTTCCTCAGCGCCGGAAGCGCTATCAATCGGGGCCGAACTCGCACCTGGGATTGTCAGGCCGGCTGTCCCCTCGATCACGGTTGCCGGCCTGACTCGCTCGGTCGGCTTCAGGTAGCGGTGCCGTTTCATGAACGGATCGTCGTGCAGGTCGATTTGAGGCTCTGAAAACAGCGGTGACGCAGGGGGAGCCGCACGGGTTGCGGCTTCGAATGGCAGGACGGCACCGCGTTGAAGACGCAGAGGGTCCGCCTTAGCGGGCTCAGGATCATTCGCCGGAGGTGAAATCATCCGGCTCAGCTCCGGTCCAATCCGGCTCACCCGATGCTCAATCTCCGCCAGCAGCTTTTTCAACTCGCTGATCGTAAGGTGTTCGATATCGGGCCCAGGAGCCGACGTTCGCGGCGAAATCAGCCCATCCGGAGACCGCTCCCGCGCAATCTCCAGGGCCTCCTGGAACGTGCGGCCACCTTCGGCCGGACTCCTGGAAGCTCCCGGCGCGGGATTATCCTCACCCGCCGGCGCAATCTCTTCGCGCGGCACCGTCTTCCTCGGCGGCGGCCATTCGTCCTGAATCGCGGCAGCCGCGCGATTGCTCCATGCCTCATACCCACCAATAAACACGGTGCGCATTGGCGGGGGAATCTCTGGAACCGCCGCTCCCTTCGCCACGCCCGGACCAACCAATGCGCGTGCAACCAACATCAGAAGCTGTTCCCCGGAGAGATCCTCCGCGGCCATGTGGCTGATTGCAGTGCACAGTGTGTAAAGGTCGCTCCTGAAAGCGTTGTTCGATACCAGCTCAGTCGTAAAGTGATCGAAACTCTGCGTGTCCCCGCACTTCACCTTGCGGCGCTCGAACAGCGACATCAGGTCGCCGACAAAACGAGCGTCAGAAAACTTTCCGGGCAGCGGGAGCGCAGGCGAAGACATGAACCGGTCCTCCGAAGGAGACGGGGGCCCAAAAACTCGATCGGTCGAGCCTCGATTCTAATGCACGAAGCACGTTTCTTGCCAAATGAAATATGACGATTAAGCGTAGGCTACCCGACGCCGGCCTTGATGCTGGTCCGGCCCACAGGACTGGGAGAACCGCTTCAGCCTCTCCTCATCCCGCGATCCATCGCCTCATTTGCCAACCGGTCTGCGTCCTTATTCTTATGCCGCAGCGCATGCACAATCTCAAAATCATCCAACTGCGCAATCTTCTTTCTTGCCTGCTCATACAGCGGCCGCAGCCCCGGACTCTTCACCTGGTACTTGCCTTGGATCTGCTTCACCATCAACTCCGAATCCGATACGACCCGCAGCCGCCGGTGCCCATGGCCCAGCGCATAGTCCAGCGAGGCCAGCAGCCCAGAGTACTCCGCAAAGTTGTTCGTTTGGATCCCCAGAAACTCAGACAGCTCCGCCAGCACCCCTCCCTCCGCATCCTGAATCAGCGCTCCAAACCCAGACGGACCGGGATTTCCCCGCGCCCCCCCGTCGCAATGAGCGGAAATCCATCCACCGGAAGAAGTTGAGCGGGGTTCGGGAAAAAGGCTGGGCGATGCAGAACGGGTTGTCATAGCCTCAGTTTATAGGTTCACCGGTCCCGCCCAGCGCGCCAGCAACCGACACCTAACAACCTGCAATTGACAACCGTTTTTTCCGCTCACCTTTTCCCGCAGTCCCGGTCTATTCAAGTGCAACGATTTCCTGACTCCGGAGTCGGAAACAATGAATGCAGATGCTTTAAGCCTCCAGACTGGTGGCGAGCTCACCCCAGTGCTCTCGGCAATCGCCGGTAGTGCCCGCAGGAGAAGTGTCGGTGCCTTTGCGCCCGCCATTCAACCCTCGGCTCTCCTCAATGCTGCCGCCTCAATGGGCGCTAGCACGCTCGGGACTATAGAATCGTCCCCAGCGATGCCCAAGGCAACGGCGCAACACGGGACCAGGCACGACAGAACCGGCGGGAAACTGACGCAGGCGCAGATTGAGGCCCGAGCCCTGCAGCGAACTGAGGACGACGACCTCATCCGCGAGGCCCAGCGCGGCGACCGGACCTCCTTCGACTCGCTCGTCCGCCGCTACGACCAGTCCGTCCTGCGGCTCGCGCTGCACATGCTGGGCAACGAACAGGATGCCCAGGACGTCCATCAGGAAGCATTTCTCAAAGCGTACCGGCACCTCGGCAACTTCCGGTTCGAATGCTCGTTCTACACCTGGCTCTACCGGATCGTCACGAACCTTTGCCTCGATCATCTCCGCCGCCGCAAGAGCCGCCGCGAAGATCCCGCCACAGTAGTTGACTCCCGTGGCGACGAGATGGACTTGATGGCCAACATCTCGGATACCAGGTCCATGGCCAACCCCGCGCGCGAGCTCGACCGCAAACGCATGGGTGAATGTATCAACGAAGCGCTCTCCAAGCTCACGCCGCGCGAACGTACCGTCTTTGAGCTGAAGCACTACCAGGGATTAAAGCTCCGAACCATTGGAGAGATGTTGAGTACCACAGAAGAGACCGCCAAGAACACCCTCTTCCGGGCCACCCGCAAACTGCGCGCCAACCTGGCGGAGTTGAGAGAAGGAAAGACTTAGTCGCTTATAGATTTCGGTCGAACCGTCACACGCAACGCAAACGGGCAAGCATCACAGACCCGGCATAAAGATTGAAAGCAACTTTTTGAGGCTGGTTGAGGTAGAGCAATGAAATGCGAAAATGCGCAGCAGGATATCGTCCTCGTCACCTATGGCGAGTTGCCGGACGAAAGAATGGCCTCGCTGGAACAACACCTGGCAGAGTGTGAGGAGTGCAATCGCGAGCTGAAAGCCATGCTCGCCATGCATGAGGCCTTGTCTTACCGGCCCATGCTGGAGCCATCGCCCAACCTGCTCGCACAGTCGCGCATGCGCCTCGACGAAGAACTGGACAACATTCCGCCCCACGGCTTCCTCACTCGTCTCCGCAGCAATCTCTACTCCTGGCTCGGCCACATCCAATCCGCTCCGGCCTTGATCACTCTGCTTCTCGGCGTAGGCTTCCTCGCCGGCAACTTCACTTATCGCTACCAGCTCAGTCGTCAACCCATCGCCCAGCGGGGTCCGATTGTGTTGACAAACCCCACCAACGGCACAATCGCCGATGTCACCGGCATCGTCCAGACCCCCAACTCCGAGATCGTTCAGGTCACCTACAATCGGGTTAATCCCGAGACTGTCCAGGGTTCCCTCGATGACCCACAGATCCGCAAGTTGCTGCTGATCGGAATCAAGGCGGGCGCCAACAACGGGGTCCGCAACGACTCCCTGAACCTGCTAGCCAACGAGTGCCGGATCGGCCACAACTGTGTCGACGGTCCCGACGGAGATGTCCGCAACAGCCTGGTTGTGAGCCTGCGTTATGACAAGAATCCCGCCGTGCGCCTCGCCGCGCTCGAAGGGCTGCAGCCATATGTAGCTCAAGATCAGAAGGTGCGCGACGCTGTTCTCGATGCCCTTGCCAATGATTCAAACGAGCGTGTGCGCACCCGCGCCATCAGCCTGCTGGAACCTGTCGGATCGGACTCCAGCGTACGGCGAGTCATGCGCACCGTCTCCACTACCGACGAAAACCCATACATCCGCACCGTGAGCAATCAGCTGCTGCAAGGCTCGGCAGACATTCAGTAACCTTGCAATCGGCCACGATAAGACGGGCAACACATCATGCGCTACAAACACTAACGAGGCGATGAAGCAATGAAGAAGGCACTGGGTTTGGGACTGGTTCTGCTGACGGTTACGGCGCCATGTGCATTCGCGGGCGAGGTGGGCGCCTCGTCGAGTGATCAATCCGGGGTCAGCTTTTTCTTGTTCAACGGTCCAGGATACACATCCGCAAAGACTGCGCAAGGGTATCTCGGCGTCAGCGTACGCGACGTCACTCCGGACCAGCTCGGGACGCTTAAGCTGAAAGACGCCCATGGTGCGGAGATCATCCTGGTCGATCACGACGCTCCTGCAGGAAAAGCTGGTCTGCATGAACACGATGTCGTTCTTCAGATCAACGGCCAGACGATCGCCGGCAAGGATCAACTCAGCCGGATGCTGCACGATTCCGCTCCCGGCAGGTCCATCACGCTGCTCATCAGCCGCGACGGCCAGCAGATAACCATCACCACGCAGATGGCGGTTAGCCAGGAAGAGGTCGAGCGCGAGGCGTCCGAGCAGCGCACAAAGGTTCCCGAGCCCGCGCCCGCAGCTTCGGAAAATGCCACCGACACCTCCACGCCGTCTTCCTCCGGTGCTCCGGTTGGCGGCAATAGCTTCATCGGCACTTTACTGATGAGTCCCTCCTACACCGGGGTGGTGCTCGAGAAGATGAGCACGCAGCAAGCGGCCTACTTTGGCGACTCGTCGGGCATTGGCCTGCTGGTTCGCAGCGTGGTACCCAACTCGCCGGGGGCCCTCGCGGGGCTGCAGGTTTGCGACATCATCGAGAAGGCGAACGACCATCCAATCGCCTCGCCCAACGACTGGTCCAAGGTGCTCAAGAGCAGTCACGGCCATGCGTTCACGGTGATCGTGATGCGTGACAAGAAGGAGCAGACGATCACGCTGACTCCCGATGGGAAGAAGCGCTCCAGCATCGACGACGAACCTGCTGAGCCTCAGCAGCGTCCGGACGCCACCTCCGTCGCTCGCCTCTTCCTGCCTCGCTCCTAACCTCAAAGCCTCCCCCTGCCACCGCAGCGCAGCCGCCCAGGTTGCTGCTACCCCCCCCGGGGGGGGGTGAAGGCTAAATATTTGATTCATAAGTATTTATCCATACACCCCTCCATAAAATAAAGATTCTAAACACTTTATTGCTAAATATTTGATTTTAGGCTACTTAGCGTTGGAAAAAGATCCTCCCCGCGCTTTGGTCAGAATTTCTTTTTTCCCACTATTTAAATTCTACCGGGTTGGCCGTATCTCAAATGCTAACGCTATGTCGTTCATAATAAGTTACTTGTGCGAGTATTGAGCTTGCCAGACCATTTTTGTTGAAGAAAGATAACGAAAATAGTTGGGGCCTTATCGGCTTGACGGCAGCGAGGGTAAGTTGTAGCTTACCGTAAGTGGAAACTTACAGACTCCAATTCGAGGCGTTCGGTGAGCCGATTCGCCGGGAGATTCTGGATCGGCTGCGGCGGGGTCCTTTGCCGGTGGGCGAGCTGGCGCGCGGGCTTCCGGTGAGCCGCCCTGCTGTATCCCAGCACCTTCGGGTGCTGAAGCAGGCCGAGTTGGTGCGGGACGAAGCAATTGGGACAAGGCGATTTTACCGGCTGGACCGGAGGGGGTTCGAGGCTCTGCGCTCGTATTTCGACAGCTTCTGGGGCGAGGCGCTGGAGGCGTTCCGGGAGCGGGTTGAAGGGGATTCTTAGGTTCGAGGAGGCCCAAGGCTGAAGCCTTGGGTTACCTAGAGGCGTTCGAGGTTCGAGGGGTTGATGCCATTTGCTGGTTTTGGGTCCGGAATTATTTGAGTGAAGGCAAACGAGGAGGAGTGAGCGATGGCAGAGGGACGGATGGATCAAGTGACGACTTCTCCGGCGGAGGTGATGGGGCCGGTTGAGCCGGTGCGCAAGAGCGTGCGGGTGAAGGCCGGCGTGGAGAAGGCGTATCGCATGTTTACCGAGGGCATGGACAGTTGGTGGCCGCGGACGCATCACATCGGGAGTTCGCCGATGACGCGTGTGGTGGTAGAAGGGCGCGCGGGCGGCTCTCTGTACACGGAGCAGGAGGATGGGACGTCGTGCCCGTGGGGTTCGGTCCTGGCATGGGAGCCACCGCACCGGTTTGTGTTTGCGTGGCAGGTGCGGCCGGATTGGAAGTTTGAGCCGGACCTGGCGAAGTGTAGCGAGGTTGAGGTGATCTTTACGCCTGCCGACGATGGGACGACGCTGGTGGAGCTGGAGCACCGTGGGTTCGAGCGGCATGGAGGCAACTTTGCCGGAATGCGTGCGCAGGTGGGCTCGACTGGCGGATGGGGAACGATGCTGGAGATGTTTGGAAAGAAGGCAGAGGAGGGCGCATGAGAGCAATGAACCAAACTCGGTGGCGCAGAGGAGCAGGGCCCGCGGCTGAAGCCGGATCATTTTGGGAGTGCTTATTCGTGGGGTTGAAACCCCACGCTACTCCAGAGAGGCGGGTACAAATCCCATGAAATCTGCGACGTGGTTCAGGATTACTTCTGTGGTGATTCTGCTTTTTGCGGCGGGTCATACGTTCGGCTTCCTGACTTTCCGCCCTGCGACGGCGGAGGGCCAGGCGGTGTGGGCGGCAATGAACAGCGTCCACTTTGCGGCCAAACGTGGGGTTTATAGCTATGCCGGGTTCTATTTTGGGTTTGGGCTGTTCGTGTCCGTGTTCTACGTGTTTGAGGCGTGGCTGGTTTGGTTGCTGGCGAGGATGGCAGAGCGCGGGGTGATGGAGGCTCGCGCGATTGCGTGGGGGTTGTGTGTATTGCATTTGGCTGGGGCCGGGCTGTCGTACCGATACTTTGCTGCGCCACAGGTAGGGTTGTCGTGCGCTGTGGCGGTTTGCCTGGGGCTCGGGGCGTTGAAGATGCGGAGTGGAGAATCGCCTATACTTGCAGCCGCGACTGCGGGAGGCAGCTAAACCCTGTCCATACTTACGACCCGGAGGTTTACTGCTATGACGCCCATTGCCGCATATGAATTCGGTGGAACGTCTGGCGTTCCACCGAATTCTACCGGCAAAGAAAGAGACACAGAGAGCGGCAACGACTACTTCGGCGCTAGGTACTTCGGAAGTTCAATGGGACGGTTCCTATCGCCCGATCCCGGCACTCCATCTCCACTACATCTTCTCAATCCGCAACGTTGGAACATGTACAAGCTATGGATTGAACAATCCTTTCTCCTTACGATTTGCCTGGCATGCTGGCTGGGCGGTGACAGTAGGAGATGTGCTGTGCGGCATCAGGGATATGGCGATTCCGACGGAACGGTCGTTTACGCCAGATTTGGACCGAAGGGAGGTAGTGTCCGACAGGGCGTGTGGGTGTTGCTGCGTTGGTCGCGCTGATCAGCGTGGCTGCGATGGCGGTGCGAGCGGGCTGGTGGCTTGCTGCGGGTGGGGTCGTCTTGGTGTGGTCGGCGGGCAGGCTTTCTTCATAACTTGCGGCGGAACAATTTAGGGATTGTGGTGATCATTTCTGCGGCGCTGATATTGCAGGGGCTGCTAATGCTGAATCGCGGGGGCCCAGAGTGGAAAACTCTCGCCGACGCCCCTCTGACGTTTCCGCGAATGGGGTTTTTTTGTGGTCCGGGCATTTAGGACTCCCAGCTCCAAGACATGGAATTTGGATTGAGTGCTGGTCCGATTCGAAGGTCGGTGCCGATCAATGCCGATTGACTGAAATGGACGGGACACGTTCTTTCGAAGGTGCTTTTCTAGCCGATACAGGCAGAGCCGCAGTTCCACAATCCGAATTGGAGATTTTAGCGAACAGATGAGTCCGGAACTTAGGCTGCGGTGAACGGCGGGATTGCCGGCGCTGGTGTCCTACGAAATGGGAAGGTGCTTATTCCAAGCGATGCGTACCAAGAGGGCATGGCAAACCTGAGCATCTTCGTGAGGTACAAAGCAAGTAGATTTACGATGTGTCGCAGCTTGCCGTTATGACGCCTGCGGCAAATAGGCAGGAGGTGAGCGGCGAGCCCGAGGCGCAGATGACTTCAACACGGGTAGAAGAGTTTGTCCGTAGGGGGAGATGGTGTAGTGGACTCGGGGCGGAAGGCTGGTCCCTGATGGCGGATGAGGATTCCGTCCCGCACAAGTTCCTGGAGGTGGCGGATGAGCATGCGCTCGGTGATTCCGGGAATGCTGCGGCGGAGTTCACTGGTGCGGAGGGGGCCTTCGGAGAGGCGCCAGAGAATGGTGCCTTTCCAGCGGCCGTCGACGACGGAGAGCATTGCGTCGATAGGGCCATTGCGAGATTTCCTTTTTGGAGACTGGCATAAGGTGTAGCTGCGGGTTGTCACAGTTGCCACGCGGTCGTGATGCTGACAACTTTGTCAGTAGGATTCCCTGGATCAGGACAAGATGTTGCCTGCGTCTAGATATTCAGGAGGTACGAAGCATGCTGGTTCTGAATATCGCTACGACACTTTGTATTGGGCTAGGTCATGCTACTTGGGACTGAGTTTGCGGTTTCTGTGTTCATCAGACTCCGTCGCTATATTGCGCAAACTGGACGATGGTGCACAGGCGCAGGCGATTGGCTTGTTTGCTAAGCGGCTGGGATTCGTGATGCCGTTCTGGTACGCGGGGAGTTTCCTGCTGCTGCTTGCGGGGACGGTGGTGCGCTGGCGGGGGGAGGCGATGCGTTGTTGATTGCGGCTTGTGTGATCTGGGCGGCGGTGATTGCTATTGGCCTAATAGCTGGTCAGAAAGGTTCTCAGCTTCAGGTTCGAAACTCCGCTGCTGGTTCTGGTAGCCGATCAATAAACCGGATGATGCGATTGGATGCGAAGGCGTTTCCGGCGGAGGCGCAGCCGGGAGCACGAAGTGGGATCGGTGGCATCGGGTGCGGGTTGGGGCGTCCTTGGTGCGGCTGCGGTTTTTTTTCTGGTGGCTGTACCGGCAAAGAACGTGATACAGAGGAAAGCCACAACTTATTCCGCGCGTCCGCGGAGGTTTGGTGGTCGAGTATGGGACATTCGGCCACTGTTGCGGCGGCCGTTCAGCCCTCGATTTCCGCCCGGAAGGCAAGCGGCAGGCGGTTTGGCTCAGGGGTGAAGCGAGATGTGGGGTGGACCCGGCGGTTTGTTTTCGCGGGTGTGATGGCGGGCACTGTGTGGACAGGGGTTCCTTTGCGATTCTAAAGGTGGGACTAACTGCACTTCTTCGTGGTTTGCGGGCTAAACGGCCAGGCCGCTGCGGGAAGTGCAGGCGGGTCCCGACTTGCTTTAGAAGCGCCAGGAGGTCCCGTGACTACTGCAGCCGTGTCGGAGATGATCGACTTCAAGACAGATTGGGCAGCGCTTGAATTGCCTGTCCACGTGATGGAAGTGCTGAGTGCTGCTCCCGCGATTTATGTGGCGGAGCGGCGAGAGGACTTGCTGGACTGGTCGCTGGGGCGCGATGCGGGAACGACGGACTGGCGGCACGCGAATCGCGAAGACAAGGGAGTGTTCGAGTCGGCGTTTGAGGTGGAGGGTGTGGGGCGCGTGGTCGAGACGGTAGTGACCAAGGCGCGGAATGGGATTGCCGTGAATTTTCCGGATTTGCGGCTGCGCAGGCGCGATCCGAACGCGATGGTGATTGGGGATACTCTGCCGACGGATAAGCCGACTTATCAGGAGCGGTTTGGGGAGAGCTTTGAGAAGACTCGGCAGGCAACGCTGCGGTGGCTGGACGGGCAGGAGTTGATAGTTGTGCCGTTCTATGCGGGGCCGGCGGACCTGGGATATGGGTCATTGCTGATCTGCCCGCGGAATTGCGGTTTCTTTGCGGCTGCGGTGGCGGATTTGCAGGGGATGATTCCGGGGAGCCAGGTGCCGTCGGATTTTCGGGTGAGCGGAGGAGTGCTGTTTGTGGCGCCGCCGTTCCGGCATACGCACTTCGATGGCAGGCAGGTGGTGGTTCATCTGCGCAGCAACACGCACCAGGAGGTTTACGCGTACAACCTGTATCCGGGGCCGAGCGCGAAGAAGGGCGTGTACTCGATGCTGCTGGATCTGGGCGAGCGCGAGGGATGGACGACGAATCATTGCGCGGCGGTGGGCGTGGTGACTCCTTACGACAACCAGGTTGTGATCATGCATGAGGGCGCTTCGGGCGGCGGCAAGAGCGAGATGACCGAGCACATCCATCGTATGGAGGATGGCCGGCTGCGGCTGGGCAGGAATGTGGTGACGGGCGAGGAAAGAACCTTGGTGCTGCCAGAAGCCTGCCATCTGCGGCCTATGGCGGACGATATGGCGGTTGCGCATCCGCGGTTCAATGAGGGTAAGACTCGGCTGAACATTATGGATGCGGAGGAGGGCTGGTTCGTGCGCGTGGATCATATTCGCAAATATGGGACCGACCCGAACCTGGAGCGGCTGTGCATCACGCCGACTCGGCCGCTGATTTTTTTGAACCACTACATTGTTCCGGGCGGGAACACTTTGTTGTGGGAGCACGACGAGGATTCACCGGGGAAGCCGTGCTCGAATCCGCGGATTATTATTCCGCGGGAGATGATTCCTGGGGTGACGAAGGGGCCGGCCGCCGTGGATATTCGCAGTTTTGGGGTGCGGTGCCCGCCTACGCATAAGGAGAGTCTGCAGTATGGGATTCTGGGAATGCTGCAGATTCTGAGTCCCGCGCTGGCGTGGCTGTGGCGGTTGGTGGCTCCGCGGGGTCATGCGAATCCGAGTATTCAGGATTCGAAGAGCAAGGGGATGCAGTCGGAGGGCGTGGGCAGCTACTGGGCGTTCTGCACGGGCCGGCGGGTGGATCAGGCGAATTTGCTGCTAAGGCAGATCTGTGCGACCACAGAGACGCGGCATGTGCTGATTCCGAACCAGTATGTCGGTGCGTGGAAGGTGGGATTCATGGGCGAGTGGATTGCGCGTGAGTACCTCGCGCGGCGAGGAAGTGCGAGGTTCAGCCGCGAACAGTTGATCGAGCACAAGTGTCCGCTGCTGGGTTACGTGCCGAAGCAGGTGCGGATCGAGGGATCGCTGGTGCCGCCGGTATTTCTGCATGTTGAAGACCAGCTGCAAGGCGGCAAAGAGGTGGTGGAGGAAGGTGCGAGACAGTGGCGTGAGTTCTTCCATCACGAACTGCAGCCGTTTTTGACGCGGGGTCTTGATCCGCTGGGGCGAAAGATTATTGAGGCTTGCTTGGGGGATGCGAAACAGGAGGAGTACTGGCGGCTGATTCCTCATGTGATGTTCAAGGAGTTTTGATGTGACAAGGAATGTCCTGCCGGACGAGCCCACTGCGCGTGGGGCGGTCACTTCGTGACGTGTGCCGGGCTTCGCGTGGTGCTCCCGATCGGTCGCAAATGGAATTCTGTTACGGGCTACCGCTGGCTGAGGAAGAGCTTTTCGATTTCGAGCCAGTTGTGGACTCGGGTGTAGCCGGTGATAGCGATGTTGTGGGGTGCGTCGTAGAGGATGCCGGTGCCGGAGAACAGTTCGAGTTGGCGGGGGTTGTCGTCGATGAGGTACTCGGCTTGCAGGATGGATTTGTTGCCGCAGAAGACGATGTGGGTGTGTGGGATGAAGGGGAAGTGGCGTTCGAGCCAGGCGTATTTGGCGTTGAACGACGTGGGGACGTCCATGGCGGCGGAGGCGATGAAGATCTCGTAGTGGCGCTGGAGTTCGGCGAGGACGCGGGGTGCGTCGGGCATGACGTCGAGGTCGGCGAAGAAATCTTCGGCGCGGAGCAGGTCGTCGAGGATGGCCTTGTGGTCGGCGGGGACGACTTGCCAGAAGCGCTTGCCGCGGAGGTCTTCCTTGGTGAGGGCTAAGTTGAATTCGCGGTTGTAACGGATAAGGTGTTCGGCAACTGCGTCGGCCATGACTTCGTCCATGTCGACGCAGATTCTTTTGCTGGGGTTCATGAATCTATTATCGGCGAAGAGAGGTTCGAGGTTCGAGGTTCAAGGTTCGAGGTGGGGTGCTAGGTCCGAGGCGCCGGATTTGCTCTCTCTTCGAAAATCAGATCATGATCAGTTCCGGGCTGTGTGAATACCGGACCGATCTGTTGGGTCAAAACCATCACACCTCCTCCGAATTCGGAGATATACCACTCGGTTTCAGTGGTTGGGGCAGAAGGGTCTGCTATGAATTCGACCAACCGGAAAGCGTGCCAAGGTGCACGCGATCCCCCTCGATGATCTCTTCTCCCGATAAGTAATGGAGAGGCATCGAGGCTATAGTGACCGGACGATCTGGGCGGCTATGGATTCGACGGCTACGGCGGGTTTGCGCTGGGGGGAGTCGCGGGCGGGATCGTAGAAGAGCATGCGGCCGCAGTTTTCGCAGGACATGATGGTGTGGCTGGCTTCGGAGTCGGCGTGGTTGTCGCGGAGGTCGTTCCAGCGCTGCGGGCGGACCATCATCTGGCAGGCGGTGCACTTCTGGTTGAGGGCTTCGGAGACGGCGGTGCCCTTGGCCTTGGCGATGCGGTCGTAGTTGGCGAGGGAGGCTTCTCCGGTTTCGTTCTGGACGATCTCGGCGCGGAGGGCGGCGCGCTGGCGTTCGATTTCGAGCAGTGCGGCATGGTCGGCGGCGGTGGTTTCGATGGCGCGGGCGCGATCGCGGTCGAAGGTGGCGGCGGCTTCGGCGACGGCGGTGTCGGCGAGGGCTAGCTGGGCTTCGAGTGCTTCGCCGCGCTCCATGGATTCGAGTTCCTGATCTTCGAGGCGAGTGATCTCGGAGCGAATGAAGGCGGCCTCGTGCTCGAGGGCTTCGAGCTGGTGAGTGGTGGTGGTCATGTCGAGCTTCTTCTTGTTGCGCTCGAGCTTGACGCGGAGGTCTGCGATCTCGGACTCTTCCTTGCGGCGGAGGGCATCTTCCTTGGCGATGAGGTCGGCGATGACGGCGCGCTGGCCGACGGTGGCCTTGGCCTTGGTTTCCAGCGCGGCGACATTTTTTACGAGTGCGGCCATCTGATCGCGAAGGCGCTTGGCTTCAACGTCGTGCGACTGCAGGATGACGAGCTTGGCAAGATCCGGATGCATGGGGGCCCTCCTGTTTTCCGCGGTTCAGAACGCGGCTTGCGGCGCGTGGATAGCGGAAAACTTCGAGTCTAGCATGCCGGGCGCGGGCGCTGGTGCGGGCAGGAGCGGGTTACCAGAGTTATGCGAGGTCACTCTATTTTTGAGGGTTGACCGCGACCCACCGCGGTGTAGTCTGCAAAGTAGAATCTATATACCTGTTTTTCTTGTAATTCTTGCTCCTGTCTCGCAACCGTTCGGGACGACATTGGTCTGTGTGCAACCCGCACAAGGGGTTTCTCCTTGGCACCGGTACGACTTCTCCTGGTCGATGACGACGACTCAGTTCTCTCCGGGCTGGGCGTCGTTCTCGAAGCGCATGAATTCGCAGTGACCACCGCGTCGGGTGTTACCGAGGCGCTGAGGTATATTGCCGCGGAACATTTGACGTGCTGCTGAGCGACCTGCACATGCCGGGCGCCGGCGATGGCCTGATTGTGGCTGGCGCGATGCGTCACGCTAATCCCAATGCGGTGACGCTGGTTTTTAGCGCGAATCCGGATATGGCGAAGGCCACGGCTGCTGTGTTGCGGCAGGTGGACGAGATTGTGACCAAGCCGGTGAAGGCCGGCGCGATCGTCGAACTGATCCGGCAGCGGCTGACGAATGAGAGTCTCGCTGGCCGAACTGCGGCAGACGGAAGAGGACGTGGCGTCGCAACCGGCGGCGGTCGAGCTGGTCGCGACCATGATCGAGCGTGAGCGCATGGCGATCACGCGGATGTGGCTGGCGAAGATGCGAGAAGGTGAGAGCCTCGCGGCGGTTCCGCTGAGCGTTGAGGAGCAAACGGCGGATCTGCCGGAGATGCTGAACGAAGTGATTTACCGGCTGCAATATCCGCAGCCGCTGGGGCTGATGACGCTATTCTCGATGGCTGCGCTGCAGCATGGGGCGCGGCGGCGGAGGCAGGGGTTCCGGTCGCAGGTGCTGGTGGAGGAGGCCCGGGCGCTGCAGATGGCGCTGTTCCAGATGATCCAGGAGAATATGGGCCGGCTGGATCTGAGCCAGTTGCCGGGGACGCTGATGGCGATCGCCGACGAGGTGAACGCGCAGTTGATGCAGAGCCTGTCGGGTTATGAGAACGAGAAGCCTGCGGAGTTTCCTCCTGATTTTTGAAGTCCGCTTTGCCTAATCTTTAGGATGTTGGCTGCGATGTCCGGGAGCAGTTACGGAAACGCGGGTCTCGGCGATAGCCTGGTCGATCGTCTGATAGAGCTGATGCATGTCGTCCACGTGGACCCATTTGTTCTGGGTGACGATGAAGACGCATGGGGTGGCGTGGATGTTGAGCTGATCGCCAAAGGCGCGGTCGGACTTGACTTCATTGCGGCAGCCGCTGTCCACGACAAAGGGCAGATTCTGTTTGTGGGTCGCGAACCAGGTGCGGGTGAAGCGGGCGAGGTCGTCCTTGTTGGTGATGCGCATCTGGTTGGCGAAGACGTCGCGGCGGAACTGCTCCGCGAGTTGTGGCGAGATGCGGTCCTGGATGTAGCGGGCGGTGACGGCTGCGTCGAAGCTCCAGATGTGGACTCGGTGAGCGGGAAGTCGCGGCGGACGTACGGGATTTTATAGTCGGCGACCGCCTTGCGGACGATGGGTGCGTCGGCGGCGCAGACGGGGCACTCCAGGTCTTCGAACTCGTAGATGGCGACCTTGGCTCCGGCGGGGGGCTTGAGCAGCGACATGTTCTTGAAGGGGAAGCCGGCGTTGGGCGCATTGGTTTGCGCCGGGGCGAGAATGGCCGCGGAAAGCAGGATAACGGCGGTGATCAGGCTTTTCATGGAGCGAAGACCTCGCAAGAGAGATTTGTCAGCAAGCCAGCCCGGTGAAACTACTGTACGGCAATTTCAGAGTCCTACGGGACGCCCGTAGAATCAAATGCAGAACGCATGGGATCCGCAACACTTCAGTTAGACGAACTGCAAGCAGCAGAGGCGGCGGCGGATCGCGCATGGAAGCCGCGCGCCAATCAGTGGGCCGTCGCCATTACGGTGACGCTGGCGACGTTTATGGAGGTGCTGGACTCCTCCATCGCCAACGTGGCGCTGCCGCATATTGCCGGGTCGCTGGGCGCGAGCAACGACGAGGCGACCTGGGTGCTGACCAGCTACCTGGTGTCGAATGCGATTATTCTGCCGGCCTCGGCGTATTTGACGACCTTCATCGGGCGCAAGAAGTTCTACATGATCTGCGTGGTGCTGTTCGGGATCAGCTCCATGCTGTGCGGGCTGGCGCCGTCGCTGGGCTGGCTGGTGTTCTTCCGGGTGGTTCAAGGAGCCGGCGGAGGCGGGCTGGCGCCGTCGGAACAGGCGATTCTGGCGGATACGTTTTCGCCGAAGCAACGGGGGCAGGCATTTGCCCTGTACGGGCTGGCGGTGGTGTGCGCGCCGGCGATCGGGCCTACGCTGGGCGGGTGGATCACGGATAACTACAACTGGCGATGGATCTTCTTCATCAACGTGCCGGTGGCGCTGCTGAGTCTTTACCTGACGAACCGACTGGTGGAGGATCCGCCGCACATCAAGCGCGAGGTGGCAAAGTCGGCGCGGGAGGGGCTGAAGCTGGACTACTTTGGCTTCGGACTGCTGGCGTCGGGGTTCGGGTCGCTGGAGTTCATTCTGGACAAGGGGCAGGAGGACGACTGGTTCGGTTCGCCTATTATTGTCGTTCTTCACGGCGCTGTGCGTGATGTCGCTGGTAACGCTGATTCTGTGGGAGTTGCACGAACTCAAGGTGAAGAAGCGGCCGATTCTGAACCTGACGCTGTTCAAGCGAAAGACGTTTGCGATTCCGTTTGTGCTGATGTTTGTGCTGGGGTTCACGCTGTATGGAACGACTGTGCTGATTCCCCAGATGGTGCAGACGCTGCTGGGCTATACGGCGGAGCTGGCAGGGCTGGTGATCTCGCCGGGGGCGCTGTGCATCATGCTGATGATGCCGGTGGTGGGGATTCTGGTGGGGAAGACGGATCCGCGATACCTGATCTGCTACGGGTTCACCATGCTGGCGGCGTCGATGGTGGTGATGCATACGTTCTCGCTGGAGTCGAGTTTCAGGTACATCATGTGGGTCCGGGTGCTGCAGGCTTCGGGTCTGGCGTTCCTGTTTATTCCAATCAATACAATCAGTTACATAGGGGTGCCGAGGGAGCCAGAATAACGACGTGTCGGGGCTGACGAACCTGGCGCAGGAATATCGGCGGATCGACGGGGACGGCTTTTGTAGCGACCATGTTGATGCGGCGGCAGCAGGCGCACGAGGCGGTGATGGTGCGGGCCCTGCAGCCGCAGAACGAGGCGTTCCGGAACCAGGTGAACCGGATGAAAGGGATGTTTTCCGGGGCGGGAACGGGTCGACGGGGGGATTTGGCGGCAAGGCTTCGGGCAATCTGCATACGGCGCAGGCATTTATCTATAAGCAGATGCACCGGCAGTCGGCGATGCTGGCGTACATGGATATTATTGCGGTGTTTGCGGTTTTCTGCGCGTGCATGATTCCGCTGGTACTGGCGCTGGGACGGACCCGGCCGCCGGGTGGGGATGCTCCGGTCCATTGAGCCTCCGCGATTCCGCGAAGCGCCAAGTTTGTTGAGAGTGCGAAGCTAAATCGTTTATTTACAACATATATTTCGTCATCAAACGGGCGAGTGGGACGCTTTTCCGGCTGGTGGAGTGCGTCGCAAGGCACCCCGCCGGCATTTTGGAGGAGCATTGTTTGACAGAGTCCGGTATTCTTAAGACGATGCCACCTACTGTTGGCGGCCAGACCCCCTAAGGAGAATTGAAATGGCGGAAGTGAAAGCGAAGAAGGCTAAGGCTCCGGCGAAGCCAAAGGCTACTGCGGCGACCAAGACAACTACAGCGAAGGCGAAAAAGCAGACAGTTGCGGAGAAGGTGACCGCGACTACACCCACTCACGAAGAGATTGCACGTTTGGCTCAGCAGTATTGGGCGGAGCGTGGCTGGCAGGACGGCAAGGCTGAGGAAGACTGGCTGCGGGCTGAGCAGGAACTGATGCAGATGGCGTCGTAGATTTCAGCAATTTGGGGTAGTAGACGGCTCGGCCACGAAAGTGTGGCCGAGTTTTTCTTGGTGGGTAAGAGTCGGTATTTCTTTGGTTTAGATATCCCTTCGGGAGAGGTACGGGGTGTCTGCTAAGCTTTCGCAGCAGGTAAAGTGAGGCGGATTCGAGTGAAGCGCATGCTTGGCAGGGTACTGATCGGGCTGATTGTGGCGTTGGCAGTCCTGTATGTCGGCGACTGGGCGGTGTGGCGGTTGCGGGTGGCCAGGGGTGGCGGGATGGGGACGGTGTCGGTGGGAACACTGATCGAGACTCCGCTGAAGGGCAACAAGATGGAGTACGACTGGGGCGGGACGGCTGACGTGGACTGCAGCGTGTCGATCTTCCCGCAGGCCGGGAGCGGGGCTTGCTGGTGGCTGCGGCGGCATAGCGTGATCTACGAGAAGTAAATCACTTAGAGCGTGCCGTTCCCGTTGGTCCGATCCGATCCTGAATCGTGATCAGGTGGGTCTCGTAAGGCCGAAGGTCGAGTTTCGTTTGGATTGAAAACCCGTTGATCGTGATCGGGATTGGCGAGACTGAGCCGGTTGCAGGGTCCCATACCTGCGCCATCTGTCCATTAGCCCAGAGAGAAACGGTGTGGCTGCTCGCTTTCGGTCCTTCGTTGAAGAAGAAAAAGACGGTCGCGTCCTTGAGGCGACGGGTCACCACCTTGATTGCGGGATCGGGTTGGTCGAGTTCGACTTCGCGGATAGGGAGGACCTTCTTAAGGGCGGCCTCGATGGCTGGTGGGACGACCTGCGGACCGGGCGGCGTGGTGGGAGCATAAGCCGGCGGGGTGGGCGTCGGCGGTAGCTGAGCTGAGGTTTCGACGGTGGCGAAGCTGAAATCGGCGGGGGTGGCGGCGCGGGCGTCGAGGATGGTTTTGCCGGAGATGATGGATGGGGTGCGGCCGAGGAAGAGGACCTTGCCGCCGCCTTTTGCGAGAGCTTTGAGGCGATCAAGTTCGGCTTGGGTGAGGACCGACGCAGACGGAATGATGACGGTGCGATAGGCGTTGCCGCTCATGGACTCGAGCGCGCCCGGGGCGGCTTTGAGGTCGGTGGCGAGGGCGTCCTGGTTGATGATGTCGAAGTCGATCTGGCGTTCGGAGAGCATCTGCTCGGTGGCGACGAAGGCGGTGTCGGAGTCGCTTGTCGTTCATCCACATGGAGCTGGAGGGGATGTAGAGTGCGACGGAGGCGGCGGGGCGGCCCATGCTCATGACGTAGCCGACGCGGCGGACGTAATCGGCGAGGGCGGGGAAGCCGGGGTCGCGCATGACTTCGGACGGCCCTCCGCGGCGGGGTCCGGTGGGTGGAGTGGCGCCGGTTGGGGCGTTGGGATTCGGCGTCGGAATCGGCGTGGGCCGCGGGGGCTCAGGCCCGGCGGAGGTGGGGCGCGTGGCGGAGTAGAACATCGTCTCCATGATGTTGATTCCGCGGACTAACTGCTCGTTGAGGATGTAGCGCGCCATGGTGATATCGGGCGCGGGGCGGTAGGCGGCGAAGCTCTCCGTGAAGGACTGCGGATGACCGTAGATGTGGGCGGCAGAGGAGGCGAGGCGCGGGTAGTCGGAGACGGTGTCGGTCCAGATCTGGTGCCAGATGGCGTCGATGCCGGGGACTTCGACGTACTTCATGTCGCGGATGAAGTCGCCTTCGGAGCGGGTGAGGTCCATCTCCATCTCTTCGTGGTTCAGGTGGACCTGGTAGGCGACGCCGTGCTCGGCGCACCAGATGCCCTGGGGTTTGAAGAAGCCGTCGCGGAACATCTGGGAGAAGACGTCGTAGTAGTCGCCCTTGGCGCGGAGTTCTTTGTCGGTCAGTTTGGTCGGCGGGGTGGGCGGGCCGGCCGGGATGAAGGCCGGATCGGAAATTGGGCGCTCCGGATGCTGGGGGCGTGGCGGGAGGGCGAGGGCGTCCACCGCCCTGGGACAGGAGGATCGCACCGAGGTAGGGGCGGATGTCGTAGCCCTTGGCTTTCTGGAAGGTGTCGAAGAAGGCTGGCGTCCAGGGCAGGCCGGCGATGGAGTAGTCGGGCTCGTCGCCGCGGAAGCCGAGGATGGTGGTGCCGAAGAGTTCGGGCATCGCCTTGTAATAGCCGTTGTGGGTGGCTTCGATATAGGCAGCGGTGGCTTCGGGGTTGAGGTAGTCCTCGAGCGGCTGGGTGGAGTCCTTGGCGTGGGTGGGGTTGGTGTCGCTCTTGGTGGGCGAGGTGCGGAAGACGTGCTCGACGACCGCGACGGTGTAGTCAGAGCCCGCAGGCGCGGTCCAGTTGATGTTGCCGTTGGTGATGGGGACAGTGATACGGTCTCCTGAGGCACTGGTGGCGACAGCGGCGATTGCGTTGGCGTTGACGGCTTGATTGAGCGTTTCGCCAGCCTTGACCGGGAAGCGCTGACCGAGCGAAAGCGCCTGCATGCTGAGGTCATGCTTGGCGCCTGATGGTTGCGAAGATGCCTCCCGCGAATCCCGACGGGATAGCCGATGTCGTCGACGATCCAGACTTTCATGTCGCGCTTTTTCGCTTCGAGGACGAACTGCTTGAAGAAGGCGAAGTACTCGGGCGAGAGGTAGGTGGTGGTCATGCCGCCGCCGGCCTGCGCGGTGACGGCGTGGAAGCCGAGGCTCTTCATGGTGTCGAGGTCGTGGGCGAGCGACTCGATGGTGACGGGGCCGTTCATGCCGAAGTAGGGCTCGGGGCCGTACTCGGAGGGCGGATTGACCCAGACTTTGGCCACTTCGGCGGCGGTGGGCATCTGGATCTTCTGCCATGGATGGCCGCCGGAGTCGGTTGAGGTCTGCGCATGAGCGGACTGCGAGAGCATAAGAAATGCACAGGCTACTGATGCCGGTTACAAATGCGAATGCGCGGCGAGTAGATGCGATCATTTGTGGTTACAAATTTAGTTCTTCATCAGTAACTCCCCATGGTGACGCGCAGCAAGGAGCCCTTGCCGCCGAAGTTGAGTCCGTAATCTGTTTCGTCGCCGTTCCAGAGGCGCGTGGGAATCCACTTGGTGCCTTCATAGCGGCCCTCTTCTACTTTGAGCATCTGCGGCTGCTTGCCGCGGAGTGGATGGGAAGGGCGAACTGCGACGCGGCAGTCGATGCCGGCGACGAGAAATTCATTAGGCCCGAGCGAGGCGACCACGGCGCGGCCCTCGTGCAGGCCGCGTGGTGTCGGATGGTGGTGGAGACGGGCGCGGCGGCGGCTGGTAGCTGGGCGGGAAGGAGACGATGACGCGCCAGGCGGCGTTGGCGGGGGCGGCCGGGGCAGATTTTGCGCCACTGAGCGGCGCGGGAGTTCCGTCGACGGCAAAGGCGAGTTCCTTCTGCGAGATGCCGTCTTCCTCGACTGCGGTTTGAAGTTTGCCGGCGAATTTCAGGGAGGCCAACTCCTGCGAGAAGGAGCCGAGCAGCGCAAAGCCATTGATGACGGCCTGCATCTCCTGATTCAGGGTGGGCGATATCAAGCCGGTCGAGGCCGAAGTTGGCGAAGCCGACTGCGCCGTCGCCCAGCGCGAAATAGAGATAGCGAGCGTAGCCGCTGGCGCCAGGGAAGGGCTCGAAGCCGAGGCTTTCGGGGATGAGGAGCGGGTTGCCGGGCTGGTGGAAGTCACGCATTACGGCGCGATAGCGCTCGGAGTTGGGGACGTAGATGTCGGGGGCGAGCAGGTCGATGGACGGGGCCATCGCCTTCCAGACGGGATGCATGTTGACGGTGGGGCCGCCGGAGGGATAGTCGTCGCCGGGAACGGTGGTGACGGGGAAGGCGCGCGGGCTCTTGAGCCAGTTGTTGACGTACATGGGCAGCGGAAGTTCGCGCTTGCCGGCCTCGGCGAAGAGCGTTGATGTAGCGCGAGACGGACCAGGCGGCGAAGGTTTCGTCGGCGTCGTCGCCGAAGACCTGAGACCAGGTGCCGGGCTTCTTGTCGAGGGCTTTGAGCAGATCAGAGGGGACGGGCGCGTCGAAGATCTTCTGCGCCATGGGCGAGAAGTCGCGGACCAGGCCGAGCGAGCCGGATTCGTTTTCGACCTGCATCATGATGGACGGTGTGCTGCGGGTCGGCGTGCCTTGAGGTGGTGCATGAGGGCAGTGAACGCGGTGCGGTCGGCGTCGAGGTTGGCGGGGGAGTTGGGGCTGAGAACGTCGATGGGCACGCCGGATTTCGAGAGCATGCGCGGATAGGTGACAGGGTCGGACTTTACCCAGTCGGGGACGTAGTGCATCTTGCCGTTCTTCCAGGTGCCAAACCAGAGGAGGACGAGGCGCGTGTTGTGGGTCGCGCGCCTGCTGGAGGATCGCGTCGACGACGGTGAAGTCGAAGGTGCCGCGCGTCGGCTCCATCTGCTCCCAGTAGACGGGGACTTCGAGGGTGTTGAGGCGGAGCGCTTCGGCCGCGGGCCAGACGGCGTCGAGGCGGGCAGGCCAGCCGCTGGAGTTGTCGACCTGCGCGCCGAGGAGGAAATATGGGTGCGCCGTCGACCATGAGGGTGGCGCGGCCCTGCTGCTCGACGAGTTGCAGGAAGAGTCGTGGGCCTGACTAAGGCTACTTGTTGCCAAGAGCAAAAAAGCTGTTGAAGCAACCGTCTGGATGAACTGCGGCCTGCTCATGCGTGTGTCTCCGGAGCCGGGAAGGAGTGGTGAACCCGACCCAAGCGTTATACATTGCCGGAGAGACGCTTGGAAATACTTTCCCAATTGAAAGGTCGCGACCTGCCACAATCCAACACCCAGGGCACAGAACGCCGACCCTGGATCGTCATTCCTTACAGCGACTTCATCGGGCAGGGGGTGGGAGGACAATGCTGATAGTTGGTTTGCCGTCTCCAACATCGCCCATCTGAAGAGCCGTTGTCGTGGTGGCGGCGGGAATCACGAACTCCACATCACCCTCCATGGAGCTGTTTGCTGGGAGGAGCTCGTTGAGGGGGTTATTTGGGGCCTGCAAGGACCCATCTACCGCCAGCCGGAAAGCATCTGCCCAGAAGTTGAGGGGGTAGCTACCGTTATTCGTCATGCGAACCGTGAAGTGTAAGGATACCTGGTCGACAGAATAGGGATCAACGCGTGCGGCCAGAAGTTTGAACACGGCCTGGCCGGACCTCACCTCGGTGATCTGCGGAAGCGTCACAGGGCGGGAGGCCGTCGTGCCAGACATGGCAGTCGCCGCGCCATTCCCGGTTTGTGTTGTTGCCGGGTTCTCTCTGGCGGGCTGCGAGGCGCTTTGCGTCTGGGCGGGAGCACTACGGTTAAAGAGTCCTGTCTGGTGAAGGGCGAGCAGAAGTCCGGTTAACGCGGTAATAATTGCGGCGGCTGCCGTTAGGAAGCCAGGGAGAGTCTGCCACCATCCTTTGGATTCGGGTTCTTGATCGCCGCTCATTCGTGAGTCTCCCGACAAACTGAGGTTGGCAATTGCGAAGCAACAATACCCTTCGCGCAGGGGCTAACAGGCATCCTCGTCGGGTTGCCAGGGGCACGTTGCTGTTTTATGGAATTGTATCGGGATGGTTGCGCATGTGCATCCTCGGGTCTTTTCGATGCATGCGGACTGGAGGCGCGCCTTACTCTGCGCGATCGACCGCCACAGGCTCGGCCAGCCGGGTGCTACACTCGCTGTTCGCGTGACGAGGTGAAGCAATTGGTAGACGGATCGGTGCGGGCGGCGTTGACGGAGTTGAGCGACGACGAGCGGATGTTTCAGGGCTCGGTGCGGCAGTTTGCTGCAGAGCGGGTTGCTCCGCTGGTGCGGGCCATGGACGAGGCGCAGCAGATGGATCCGGGCCTGGTGCGAGAGATGTTCGCTTTGGGCCTGATGGGGATTGTGACGCCGGAGGAGTTCGGCGGCGCGGGCGGGAGCTTCTTCGACGCGGTGCTGGCGGTGGAGGCGATCTCGGCGGTGGATCCTGCGGTGGGTGTGCTGGTGGATGTGCAGAATACTCTGTGCACCAATGCGATTATTCGCTGGGGGACGAGCGAGCAGAAGCGGCGATATCTGCCGCGGCTGGCGGCCGAGATGGTTGGGGCATATGCGTTGAGCGAGGCGAAGTCGGGTTCGGACGCGTTTGCGCTGGAGACGCGTGCGGTGCGGCGCGGCGACGATTATGTGCTGAACGGGCAGAAGCTTTGGATCACGAATGCCAAGGAGGCAGGGGCTGTTTATCGTGTTCGCGACGATCGATCCGGCGGCGGGATACAAGGGCGTGACGGCGTTTCTGGTCGAGAAGGGAATGGCGGGATTCGAAGTGGGGCGGAAGGAAGACAAGCTGGGGATTCGCGCTTCGAGCACGTGCGAGCTGATCTTCCGCGACTGCGTGGTCCGGCGGGGCAGATGCTGGGCGAGCCTGGCAAGGGCTATCGGATTGCGATTGAGACGCTGAATGAGGGGCGGATCGGGATTGGTGCGCAGATGGTGGGGCTGGCGGATGGAGCGTGGGGACACGCGGCGCGGTGGGCGAAGGAGCGGAAGCAGTTCGGCAAGCCGCTGGCGGAGTTTCAGGCGATGCAGTTTCAACTGGCGGAGATGGCGACCGACGTGGAAGCGGCGCGGCTGATGGTCTACAACGCGGCTCGGCTGCGGGATCGTCGGGTGGAGTTTGTGAAGGAGGCGGCGATGGCGAAGTACTTTGCATCGCAGGTGGCGGAGCGGGTGGCGAGCTTGGCGGTGGAGGTTTTCGGTGGCTCGGGATTTGTGAAGGACTATCCAGTGGAGAAGCTGTATCGCGATGCGAAGATCGGGAAGATTTACGAGGGCACGTCGTTCATGCAACTGGCGACGATCGCGAAGCTGGCGTTGGGCAAGATATGAGTGAGCGAGCGCATCGACTTTCGTCACATCGGTTTGGAACTGTCGCGGCGTGGGTGGACCGGCCAACTGGCTGCAGCCTGCATTTTCTGAACGAATCCAATGCGTTCCAGAAAAGGGAAACTGTTTAGGCCTATTAATTTTTGCAGGTGGACGGACCACATGCAGCGACAAAGATCGTTGACTGGACTTACACTGGATCGCAGATATTTTGTATCCCGAATGAGCCCTAACGACCAAATCCGGCGCGCCAGCGTGCCCCGCTGAATTTTCTGGGCTTGGCGTGCGCCATCGGCGTGTCGACGATCTACTTCAACCAGCCGCTGCTGGTGGATATGGGCAGAACTTACGGCGCTCCAGCGGGGCGGGTGATGTTTGTCTCGGGTGCGACGCAGGTGGGCTATGCGCTGGGGCTGCTGCTGTTTGTGCCGCTGGGCGATGTGCTGGAGCGGCGCGTCGCTGATGATGCGGATGTACGCCGCGGTGATCGTGGCGCTGCTGCTGGTGTCGATGGCGCCGACTCTGGCGTGGCTGATTGCGGGAAGCGTGGTGCTGGGAATGGTGGCTTCGGTGACGCACATTGTGCTGCCGATTGCGCCGGACCTGGTGCGCAGCAAGGAGCGCGGGCGGGCGATCGGCAAGGTGATGATGGGGCTGCTGCTGGGGATACTGCTGGCGCGGACTTTTGCGGGTTGGGTGAGCAAGCATTCCTGCGCTGTTTGTGCACGCTCCGCGGCTGTTTCCTGCTGGCGCGTTCTGGGTGACGGATGGTTGGCGATACGTGTTCATCATTGCGGCGGTGATGAATGCGGGGTTCCTTGTGCTGCTGGGGCGGAGTGATGCCGAAGCTGCCGCCGAAGCAGGATCTGAGCTATGCGGACGCGATGCGCTCGCTGTGGACGCTGTGGCGGACGCAGCCGCTGCTGCGCGAGTCGAGCCTGATTGGCGCGCTGGTGTTTGCGTCGTTCAGCTGCTTCTGGACGACGCTGGCTTATCTGCTGAGCAGCCATTACGGGCTGGGCGCGGGCGTTGCGGGCAGCTTTGGGCTGGTGGGCGCGGCGGGCGCGCTGGTTGCGCCGTTTGCGGGAAGGATGGCGGATAAGCGCGGAACGCGTTGGGTGCTGACTGCGGGAATTACGACGCTGGCGTTGCTCTTATGCGCTGCTGTGGGTTGGAGAGCGAAGCGGGCTGACGTTTGTGTCTGCATCATTGCGGTGTTGCTGGTTGGCGTGATTTTGCTGGACGTGGGCGCGCAACTGACTCAGGTTGGGAACCAGACGCGAATTTTCGGGTTGGTGCCTTCGGCGCGGAGCCGGCTGAATACGGTTTACATGACGGTTTATTTCGCGGGCGCGGCGGCTGGGTCGGCGCTTTCGACGATTGCGTGGGCGCGCTGGAAGTGGAACGGCGTTTGCGGCATGGCGCTGGGGCTGATTGCGCTGGCGGGCTTGCGGCACATGCTTGGGTCGCGGGTTCCTGAGCCGTTTAATCCGGAATCGCGCGCGGAGCAGGGCGCGATTGAGACGGTGCTGGAAGTCTAGCGCTTCACTTGTTTGCATTCCCTACTTCACATCTTTTCTTAGGTCACCTCTTCAAGAGATCGATGGGCTGGTTGACGTCTTCGATGCGGAAGTAGGGGGCGAGCGCGGGGTGGCGTTTGGCAACGGCGAGGTACATCTCCCAGGCGACGCGGCGGTAGCTGAAGTGGCCGGCTACTCCGGAGCGGAGTTCGGAGATGTAGAGGGCTTCGGCGAAGTCCATTTTGAACATGGCGCGGATGCGGGTGCCGAGGGGGAGAAGGTAGGCGGCGTCGGGGTTGAGAAGGTTCGCAGCGTTCGAGGTTCGAGGCTGTCAAGGTGTGGTCGGTGCCCAGATTCGTGGCAGAGCGGTAGGCGGAGGGGCGGCGTCCATGGCGGCGGTGTAGAGGCCGTCGAGGCCGGCTTCGGCGAGGGTGGGCTGGCCGGGGCAGATGGGTTCTTCGTAGCCGTGGAGGTCGGTGTAGTCCTGGATGAGCTGGACGCAGCGGCGATGGCGGTGCATGTCGCGGAAGCCGCCGATGTCCATGAGGATGTCGAACTTGAAGCTCTGGCCGGCGGAGAAGGTGCGGGGGAGCTCGTCGTGGCGGCCGCGGTGTTTGGTGCCGAGGGTGATGATTTCGGCGATTTGCGGGGCGCTGAGCGCGGCGACGGTGCGCTGGAGCTGACGCCAGGAGTAGTGGCACTCCGGGTAGAGGAGCGAGGTGGCGAGTTCGACTTCGAGCGAGCCGGCGTCTTCGACGAGGTCGACGACGGGGGCGGGCTCGATGGGCTGCGAGGACATCAGCTCGGCGGCGGCGGCGCGGAGTTCGGCGCGGGAGGCGATGGCGTATTCGTTGGGTGAGGCGTATTTGACCAGGGTGGGCGCGGTTTTGACGTCGCGGACGAGGGCTTCGGCGAGGCGGGCGCGGAAGGCTTCGCGGCCTGGCGCGTCGGGGATGGTGCAGGAGGCGGCTTCGTCGAGCAGGACGCGGGCTGGCGTCGTGGGTGACGTTCCAGGCTGGGCCGGCGGCCGCGTCTTTCAGCTTCTGCGCCAAGGCCGCGGACTTCGGGGTACTCGCTGGAGAGCAGGCGCGAGATCTGGGACTCGAGCGTGCGGGCGCTGACGATCTGGCCGAGCGAGGTGTTGGTGGCGAGTGGAAGCAGGTAGCGGGCGACGTCGAAGGCGCGGGCCTTGAGGGTGCGCGTGTAGGCGGGCTCGTCCATTGCGTCGGGGCGCGGGATGGCGGCTTTGAGGGCGACGAGCATCTCCGCGCCGACATTGTCGTAGGCGGCGAAGAGGGCTTCGATGGAGGCAGTGTAGGCGGCGGTTTGCTCGGGCGGGAGAGCGGGCGTGTACCAGCCGGACTTGCGGAAGTTCTGGTAGCGGGTGCTGCGCTCCTGGCCGTCCCAGCGCTGCTCATCGACCAGTGAGATCGCAGCGAGTAAAGACAGGCGCTCGATCGCGAAGGGGATGTGCGCGAGGTCGGCGATGGAGCGGTGGCCGTACTGGAAGTAGAAGGTGTTGAGGAACTGCTCGGCGCGCTGGGAGGAGATTTCGCTGAGCGACTCCTTCATGTTGAGCGAGGAGCGCGAGTACTTGGCCATGGCGTAGGCGAGGACTTCGGGGTCAGCGCCGGTGATGGCGTAGACGTCGGTCTGGTTCGCTGCGGGCTGGTTCTCTGGGGCGGCGGATTTATTTTCGGCGATGGCTGAAATTGTGTCGGACATGTGTGAGCAAGGATAAGGCACGTCGCGGGATCAGGACGTGGATAACGTGTTTGCTGCTCCTTTCCGGGCGGATATCCCCCACCCCTAAAAAACGCAAAATCTTAGAAACAAAGCAGTTAGGTCCGGACCTACTTTGTAAAATACTGATTTAAGATGACTTAAAATGCAAAATATATGGAATCAGTAAGTTGCCGCGTAATCTGCCTTGTGTTCGAGTGTTGAGGACAGGGCCAGGCACGAGGCCGCGCTCCTTTGTCCCATTAAGTTAATTATATGGGGTGGTGTCAAGGGTTTCGGTGGAAAAGGCGGTGGTTATTCAGTTGGATTTGAGTAAGGTCGGCCACTTTGGGTTGGGATGTCGGCAATCGGCGCGTGACTCAACTCTTCGCGAAAAGGGCTGCGGTAATGGTTGAGCGCGGACTCCCTACTCGGAGTTTCCGAAAAGCCCGGTGGTCTCAATGGGCCGATGCAACACTCAGCTCAGACCCACATTCATCTGAAAACAAAAGCTAAAAGCGCTGGTGAAGATTAGATCAGCCGAAACCTTACCCTGGCTAGGGTTTGGCCACATCAGCCAAACAGATTGATTCTTCAAAGTAAGCATTTGTAGAAATCAGCTGATTAGATAGTGCTGCATCGACCGGTTCAGCTGGCACCGATTCGCAGGAAAGTCGAACGTCGCGGTTGATTCGATAGAATGACGAATCGTGAACTTCACCCTTGGGGCCTCAGCACAGCACGAAAAGAACGCCGGTAAGCGAGGGTCTAGACTTTGGGGTTTGGCCATTGTCACCGCTGCCTGCATCATCTACTTCGGCCATCTTGCATTCGTTGAGAACGATACCGCGAAGCGTCAGCAAACAAGCTTCGGAACCACCGGACAGTGTGAACGCCGTGGCAGGGGAAACGAAAATTGGTGTCACTACACTTTCGCCGTTGGCGACGATTGGTACAGGGGCGTCAGCGAAACAGATTCTGAAGTAACTCTCGGGCAGACCGTGGAGGTCTATTACGACAGTCGGAATCCCAGGATGAACGCTCTCTAAGATTTCTCAGATAAGAGTCGCAAGGATGAGCGTTTTGTCTACATGCTTCTATTAGTACTAGCCGCCGCTGGCTCCCTCACACTTTGGAACGAAGGCTCCGAAGGCGCCTCTCCAAATAAGCCAACTTCTTGAATACGGGTTTGCGCAAACTACGGGATATCTGTGCTGGGTGGCGGTGAGACAAATACAGAGATTCTGACTCTGCGAGTCAGAATGACGACGGTTGGGATCCATGTGCTGGGGGTGAGGGACGCTCCTCTCACATCTCAGAATCGAGGTGGGGCACCTGAAGCTATATGTCGGGCCTTCAGCCCTCGAGTGTTTGGTAGGCACTAACCTAGGCCTTCGGCCTAGGCTGGTATATTGCGCGCTTTCAGCGCTTGAGCTCCGAGCTTGATTGAGATCGCGGTGGCGAGACAAATACGGAGATTCTGACTCTGCGAGTCAGAATGACGGCGGTTGGGAGGGGGTGGAACGGCGAGGAGTGTGGGGCGCTACACCCACATCTCAGAGGCGAGATGTGGGGCACCCGACTTCCTGGTGGTGGGGATTAGGACACTTTTTGTTCGCGGAGGCGTTTGAGGACCTCGATTCCGGCTTGGGGGATGGGTTCGCCGTGGCCGACTCCTACGATTTCGATGTCGCCGATGTCGGAGAGCTTGCCGACCGACTGAACGTTCTGGTGCATATTCATGGTGAGGCCGGCCCATCCGGCTTCCACACGGGGCCAGGTGACGATCACGTCGCCGACGAAGAGCGCTTTCTTTTCCGGCCAGTAGAAGGAGAGGCAGCCGGGGGTGTGTCCGGGTGAGTAGACGATGGTGAGGGGGCCGACTCGATCGCCTTCCTTGATGGCCTGGTCGACGATGACGGGCGCGTGGCCGTCGACGCCGATGGCGAGGCCGAACTGGAGCAGGTACGCTTGCATGGGCGCCTTGGGCCAGATCGATACTTTGGTGGCTTTGCGCTGGCCTTCGAGGATGCCGATCTCCCACTCGTGGGCGTAGACGCGGGCGCCGCAGATCTGCTTCAGCGCTGCGATGCCGCCGATGTGGGAGCGATGCGCATGGGTAGCGATGATGTGTTTCAGGTCGGAGGGTTGACGGCCCATGGCGGCGATCTCTGCCAGGATTCTTGCGCCGTCGGTGTCGAAGAGCGCGTCGATGAGAGTGATTCCCGAGCCGTCGTCCAGCAGGAAGGCGTGGACGTGGCCGCCCTTTTCCTGGCTCAGGTAGTGGATGCCGTCGGTCAGCTTCATGGTTAACCTCACGTGGGTATGAGGGCCGGAAAGGCATGATCATACACTGGCGAGGGGCATGGCGGCTGATTGTGGGTGAAACCGGCGGAGTGAGGCAAATACGGAGATTCTGACTCTGCGAGTCAGAATGACGACGTGGATGAGGCGCTACTTTGTTTCGGTCCAGAGGAAGGACATTTCGTCGGCGTAGTCTTCGACCAGCTGGGATTGGCTGATGCCGGCGCTGTGGCCGCCTTTGAGCGAGTAGTGGAGCAGGATGGGTCGGCCGCTGGTGCTGGACTCCTGCATGAGCGGGGTCATTTTGCGGGCGTTCATGGGGTCGACGCGGGTGTCACCGTCGCCGGTGAAGAACATGATGGCCGGATACTTTGTGCCGGGCTTGACGTTCTGGTAGGGCGAGTAGGCGCGGATGTAGGCGAAGTCGGCGGGGTCGTCAGCCGAGCCGTATTCGGTGGTCCAGGTGCGGCCCATGAGGAAGTTCTGGTAGCGCAGCATGTCGAGCAGCGGGTAACCGCACCAGATGGCGCCGAAGAGGTCGGGGCGCTGGGTCATGGACGCTCCCATGAGCAGGCCGCCGTTGGAGCGGCCGCGGATGGCGAAGTGCTGGGGCGAGGTGTACTTGTTGGCGATGAGGTATTCGGCTGCGGCGAACCAGTCGTCGAAGACGTTCTGCTTGTGTTCGAACATGGCGGCTTTGTGCCAGGTTTCGCCGTACTCGTTGCCGCCGCGCATGTCGGGGAGGGCGAAGTATCCGCCCTGGGACATCCACCAGGCGTATTCGGGATTCCAGACGGGGGTCATGCTGAGGGCGAAGCCGCCGTATCCGGTCATGAGGAGGCGCTCGGAGCCGTCGCGCTTGAGGCCTTTTTTGCCGGCGATGAACATGGGGACGCGGGTGCCGTCTTTGGAGTTGTAGAAGACCTCCTTGAGTTCGTAGGCGGCGGAGTCGAAGGGGACTTTCTGCGTGTAGAAGATGTCGCTGTGGCCGGTGGCGGTGTCGTAATGGAAGATGGTCGGCGGCGTGACGATGGATTGGAAGGTGTAGAAGCCGTCGTTGTATTCCGGGCGGCCGGAGAGGCCGGAGCCTGCGCCGATTCCGGGGAAGGCGATCTTGCCGGTGGGTTTGCCGTCGAGCGAGTAGGCGGTGACTTCGCTGATGACGTCGTGGAGGCGGAGGACGAAGAGTTTGCCGCCGACGATGCTGACGTCGTCGATGACGTCCTTGCCTTCGGGGATGATGGTTTGCCACTGCTCGGGCTTCTGGCCGATGGCGGCTTTGAGGATGCGGTGGTTGGGGGCGTTGAAGTCGGTGTCGACGAAGAAATCGTCGCCGGCGTTCATCTCATCGAAGCGGCTCGAGTAGCCGTAGACGAGCGGGACAATGGGGCTGTCCGGGGTGCGGAGGTCTTTGAGCAGGATGTCGACGCGTTTGGCAGGGACGCCGCGGCGGATGTTGAAGACGAGGTAGTGACCGTTCTCGGTGATGCGGACGCCGATGCCGTCGATCTCGCCTAGTTTTTCGTTGTTGTATTCGCCGCCGAGGAGCATGGGGTCGGAGACGATGGGTGTTCCGAAGGCGTGGTAGAAGACCTTGCAGCCGACCTTGGGGTAGAAGCGCGAGTAGTAAACGCCTTTCTTGTCGGGCGCTACCTGGAGGCCGTAGTAGCGGGCGCTGGGCAGGACTTCGGCGGTGTCGTGGCGGGCCTTGACGTCGTAGAAGTGGACCTCTTCCTCGTCGGCGCCGCCAATGCGGATTCCGTAGAGGAGGATGGATCCGTCCTGGGAGATGCCGCTGATGGTGGCGGAGGTGTTGCCGTCTGCGCTGAGGGTGTTGCCGTCGATGAGCTTGACGTCGGTACCGTGGAGGCTGGTGCGCATGTAGATGGAGGCCTGGTTCTCGGTGGCGAGCTGGCGGGTGTAGAAGTAGTTGCCGGCCCGCTCGATGGGAGTGCTGACCTGGTCGACGCGGAGGAGCGTGGCCATCTGGGTGCGGACTTCGGGAAGGATTTTGACCTGGTCGAGGTACTTCTGGGTGTAGGCGTTTTGCGCGGTGATGAAGGCGCGCGTGGCTGGACTCTTGGCATCTTCGAGCCAGCGGTAGTCGTCGGTGATGGTGACGTCGGGGGCGTTGGCGACCTTGTAGGTGTCGGTGACGGGGTGTTTCTCGGTGGGAGGCGGGGCTGGGAGGGTGATTCCGGATTTGCCCTGAATCTGGCTCGTGGTTTGGGCTGCAGCGATTGAGGTCAGCATAAGGAGAATCCAAGGGGCAACGCGCATGTTGCAAGGATAAGGCACGCGCGGGGGTACGGATAGATCGCTTATACTTCAGCGGACTACCTTGGGGTGCCGCATGGGTTCAAGTCCAACTTCGCCTGCCGATCAGCCGTTGTATGAGCTTGTGTGCGGACCGGCGCCGGCGACGATTCCGGAGGTGATCGCGCGGATGCAGGCTATGGACGCGCTGCTTGCGGTGAACGACGGGATCAAGTGGTTCAATCGGCTTTATCTGATGGTGACACAGCAGGTGGATCTTGCTCCGCCGGGCGGCGCGTGGCAGAGTCCGGTGTGGTTCACCAGCCTCGATACGAACTTTGCGGGGCTTTACTTCAGCGCGTTGGGCGGGTTTCTGGCAGGACAGACTGTGCCCGATGCGTGGCGGGCGCTGTTTGAGGCGCGATACCGGGTAGGGGTGGATCGGATTCAGTTTGCGCTGGCGGGGATGAATGCGCACATCAACCGGGATTTGGCGCTGGCACTGCTCGCCGCGGATGCGGCGGTTAACTGGTGCCAGCGGCGGGCAGCCTGGAACATGCTGACTACGAAGCGGTGAATGGGCTGCTGAATACGGTGATGCCGGCTGCGCTGACGATGCTCGCCGGGGACACGCTGGGCGTGCTGGCAGAGGATACGGGGAAGGTGGGGCGGCTGCTGGCTTTCTGGAATATCTGCCAGGCAAGGGAATTGGCGTGGGATTTTGCCGACCAGTTGCGTGGGTTGGCGGGGCTAGGTCGCGATGCCGCGCTGGGGACGCAGGACGCGATGACCGGAGCGCTGGGGCGGGCAATTCTTGCGGTGGTTTGACGGCGCGAGGTTGAGGGGGTCGCGGGAAGCTGAGCGTTCCGTATAATCAGGGTCGTCTGAATGGAGATTGGAATGAGCGGATTGCAGGGTAGGGTTGCGTTGGTTACGGGAGCGTCGCAGGGGATTGGGCGTGCGTGCGCGATTGCTCTGGCGGAGGCGGGCGCTACGGTAGCGCTGTGTGCGCGGAATGTGGAGAAGCTGGCGGAGGTCGCGGCGGAGATCAATGGCAAACCCACCCGTGACGGTGGAGCTGTCACGAATGGGGCACCCGGCGTGGTGGCAGAGGCTGAGGGTGAGATGGAGGACGTTGCCGCGATCTCGGGTGGGGCGGCCAGCGCAGGTGCTGGTCTGGCCGAGGCGGAGGCCGCCGTTGAGGCTGCGGCGGGACGTGGTGCGGCGCATGTGTTTGCGCTGGACCTGAGTAGTGAGGAGTCGGTGAAGGAGTGTGCGAAGGCCGTGATTGCGCAACTGGGGAAGGTGGAGATCCTGGTGAACAACGGCGGGATAACGCGGGACATCCTGGCGATGCGGATGAAGAAGAAGGATTGGGACGACGTTCTGGCGACGAATCTGACGGGCGCGTTTTTGATGACGCAGGCGGTGATGCAGTCGATGCTGAAGGCGCGTTGGGGTAGGGTGATCAACGTGGCGTCGGTGGTGGGAGAGATGGGGCAGGCGGGCCAGGCGAACTATGCCGCGTCGAAGGCGGGGCTGATCGGGCTGACGAAATCGCTGGCGCGGGAACTGGCGAGCCGGACGATCACGGTGAATGCGGTGGCTCCGGGGTATATCGAGACGGCGATGACGGCGGTGCTGACGGACGAGCAGCGGACGGCGATGACCTCGCAGATTCCCCTGCAGCGGGCCGGGACGGACCGGGATATTGCGGCGGCGGTGGCGTTTCTGGCGTCGGAGGAGGCTGGATACATCACAGGGCACACGCTGGATGTGAATGGCGGGATGTATATGGGGTAGTTGTCAGTTGCAGGTTGCAGGTTGCAGGTTGTTAGTTGAGGGCGGAAGCTTTGCGCTTTTCAACTGAAAACCTGCAGCTTGCAACCTGCAACTAGCGCGGGGAACCTTGGGTGGTTCAGGAACTTACGGGCTGACGCGAATTAGTCATTGACCCGGACGCGCAGGATGGTTACTTTGTGGCTAATGACCGATATGCAAACTATTCCGACTGAGCTGAGCAGCACCCCCCCTCCGGTAGCAACAATTGCAATGAACATTGGTGGCACGATCCGGGCCTATCGACTGCAAAAGGGAATGTCGCAGGGCGATATCGAGAAGCGGACGGGGCTGTTGCGGTGTTATCTGTCGCGAGTGGAGAACGGGCATACGGTGCCGTCGCTGGAGACGCTGCAGAAGATCGCGTATGCGCTGGATCTGCAACTGGCGCAGTTTTTCTCGGATGAGGCGGTGAGCCGGGAGATGTCGTCGCTGCGGTTGAGCGAGGATGAGATACGCTTCCTGACGCAGATTCAGCGGTATGCGTCGCGGTTGAGCGAGAATGACCGGAAGCTGCTGCTGGCGATGGTTCGGAAGTTCGCGCAGACGACTTTGGTTTAGGTTCAGGTTCGAGGTTCGAGGTTCGAGGTTCGAGGTTCGAGGTTCGAGGTTCGAGGTTCGAGGTTCGAGGTTCGAGTGAGTATTAGATGCTTGGAAAGCCCACCCTTGTGGATGGGCATTTTTCTGTGCGTTGGTTTGCACCGCCAACTAACAACCAACAACTAACAACCTGCAACTGTTCTTAGGCGAAGTGGGCGATGAAGTAGCCGAAGAGCGAGAGGACGAGGCAGGCTGCGGCGAAGGTGATCTTCTGGCGGGCGAGGTAGCGCTGGCGGCCGGCGGTCATGCGTGGGACGAGGGGGACGCCCAGCGCGAGGCCTGCGAGAAAGCCTCCGATGTGGGCGAAGTTGTCGATGCGGATGCCGACGTTGACGACCATGGTGCTGAGTCCGATGACCAGGTTGATGGCGGCGAATTTGATGACGCTGGAGCGGAGGCGCTGCAGCTCTTCCCAGGGGAAGGGCAGGCGGCGGTTGGAGAGCAGGACGATGAGGATGCCTGCGATGCCGAAGACTGCTCCCGAGGCTCCGGCGCCAATCTGGAAGAGGTAGGCGGTCTCGTGGAACCGCGCGAAGTGCAGGACGTTCCAGGCCATGCTGAGTAGATTGCCGGCGATGCCGGTGATCATGTAGATGGCGAGCATGCCGAAGGGGCCGACGAGAGGTTCGCCGAGGATACCGAGGTTCCAGAGGCACCACATGTTGCAGGCGATGTGGAGCAGGCCGACGTGGACGAAGGTGGCGGTGAGCAGGCGGAACCACTCGCCGTGGAGGACGAGCCAGGGTTCGTTGGCGCCGTAGTGGAGCAGGGCATAGTCGGACGGCAACTTGGGGTTGACGCCGTGGGTGACCATCCAGAGGTAGACGCCGACGTTGATGGCGAGCAGGAGGTAGGTGCCGGGCGCGGAGCGGGGATCCCAGACACTGTACTCGCGGCGCCGCCGGACCTGCGCTGGAGAATAGGCCTCGGCTGGAGTGTCGGGCGGAGTTGAGTTCAGGATTTCGCCTTCGGAATGAGATTGCGTTGGAGGCATGTGGTCTTTCTACGCTATCGCATTTCGGGAGTTGTTAGTTGCTGGTTCTCAGTTGTTAGTTGAAAACGGCGGGAATTGCGGGCTTCGCGCGTGGGCGGGAAGCTGATTCCCTTGGGGAATGACTAACGATGAGGGGAACGGCAGATGAGGAGGACGGGAAGACTCGAATCTTGTCTAACAACTGACAACTTAGAACTGACGCCTGTTTTCAGGCGGCGTTCTTCATGATGCGTTCACGAATGTTTGACGGGATGCGATGCTGCAGCATCTCTGACACGAGGCCGGGGATCGGAGTTGCGATGGCGACCAGAACCCAGAGCATGAGGGAGATCACGATGCCGCCGATGGCGGCTGCCTCCAGCGAGATGGTGACTGGAGTGTGATAAACGTGGCCGTGGAGGCTGCTGCTGAGGTGGGCCATGGCTTCGATGCGGTGGAGGACGGCGGCGGCGAGCAGGAACGCGAGGATCGAGAGCGAGCTGACCGAGATGAGAAGGACGTCGATGGTGCGGGCCAGATGCTGGCGGCGCCGGCAATGGGCGCAGTCGGAGAGGTGCTGGTCGTAATCGGTGCGCATCGCTGGGGAGAGGCCGGAGATGTCATAGCGCCATCCGGCGAGGATGTTTCCGATGAGCGGATCCGTGCAGTGCGAGACGTTCATACGGCGCGTGCCTGAAGCGAGATAATCCATTGTGTTATAGACATCATTCTACTCGATTTGATAGCTGCCCGGTGCAAAAAGATGCAGCTTGGGCCGATCTGTGGATTTCCCTTATAGGTTCCTTATATTGCCGAGGTTGGGCGCGATGCTGCTGTGTCGGCCGTCACACGCCATGGGCACTCAATTTGGGGGACTTAGAGACAGATGGGGTCGAGCGGGGCGGACTGTTGGGCGAGCAGGAGGCGGTTACCGAGAAGGGTCGCGCGGCCCCGGATGGCCTGTTCGGCGGCGATGAGGGCGAGCACGGGAGCGTTGTTGGCCTCGGAGAGGTGGCCGAGGACGATGTAGGTGGCGGCGCCGTCGTAGTCGCGGGCGAGGAACTCGGCGGTGGCGTGGTTGGAGAGATGGCCGACGCGGGAGAGGACGCGCTGCTTGACGGACCAGGGGTAAGGGCCGTCCTTGAGCATGTCGAGGTCGTGGTTGGATTCGAGCAGCAGGACGTCGATGCGCTTGAGAGCGGCTTTGACGTTGGGCGGCATGTAGCCGAGGTCGGTGGCGATGGCCATGCGGATTGCTCGGCGCGGGATTCGAAGACAAAGCCGCAGGGGTCGGCGGCGTCGTGGGGGATGGTGAAGGGGGTGATGGAGATGTCGCCGATGGAGAAGTTGGTGCCGGAGTGGAAGTACTCGACTGCGGGGAGGAAGGCTGGGTCGCGCTTGGGGGCGGGGGCGGCTTCTTCGTCGGGGTCGGCGGAGGCCTGGAGATCTGTGGCACTGCTTCCCACCCATGACGGTGAAACTGTCATGGATGGGGCACCCGGATCGGTGGCGTTGCTCTCCCATGTCTCAGAGTCGAGACATGGGGCACCCGGATCGGTGGTGGGCTTGGCGGCGGCCTCGGCGCGGAGTTCTTTTTCTTTCTGGACGTGGTCGAGCCATTTGGCGTAGGTCATGGTGGTGCGAGGGGTGACCATGCGGACCCAGGCGCGGTGGGTGGGCTCGGTGAGGTAGACGGGGATGCCGAGGCGGCGGGCGAGGACGGCGAGGCCGGCGATGTGGTCCTGATGCTCGTGGGTGATGAGGATGGCGTCGAGTGCGGCGGGGTCTTCGTTGGCGATTGCCATGCGCTTGAGGAGTTCGCGGCAGGAGAGGCCGGCGTCGATGAGGAGGCGGGTGTTGTGCGGAGGCGACGACCGTGGAGTTGCCCTTGGAGCCCGAGGCGAGAACGGTCATCCGCATTTGGTTAAGATACGCCGATGGGGTGTGGATTGGGGATTAGGTACTAGGTACGAGGTTTGGGAATAGAGAGGATTAATCCCACGATAACCTCGCCTGCGGCTCGGTGATCATGGGGCACCCAGGTTACGGAGGACGTAGATGCGATAGGAGGCTGGGTATTCTTCGCGGGACCACCAGCGTTCGGTGCGGGTGGGGGTCCATTGGGTTTGGAGAGTGTAGTGGCCGGCGAGGAAAGCGGCGAAGGCTGGCCAGCGTTGGAGTTTGGCGAAGTTGTCGTAATCGTCGGGGTCGCCAAGGTAGAGGCGGCTGGTGACGACGATGACCTGAGGCGGGTTGGCGAGGATTGCGGCGGAGAATTGCTCGCGGGTGCGGCGGACGGTGGGTGCGTCGGCAGAGCCGAAGAGGAAGAAGTCGGAGAGCATGCCGGTGGAGGGCTCGAGGCGCATGAGATAGAGGACGTTGCCGCAGCCGGAGTTGGTGTCGATGCACTGGATGTGTCCGGAGAGCTTTTGGCCGCCGAGAGCGTTGAGGTTGGCTTCGAGCGATGAGATGAGGTCGGTCTGTTGCCAGCGAAAGCGGTGGATGAGGATGGCGGATTGAGGGGCCAGGAAGAAGCCTCCGACGATGAGGGCGGCTATGGCGAGGATGCGGGCGAGTTGGTTGGACCCCACCCGTGACGAAGGGACCGTCACGAATGGGGCACCCGGGTTTGTGGCGGAGCGGGTGAAGTCGAGTGCCATTAGGGGAAGGAGGAAGGCGAGGAGCGGGTAACGGTAGTAGGGGAGGGCTCGGGCCTGGAGGATGCAATTGAGGAGGCCGAAGAGGACTCCTGCGAACAGGGTGAGGCGCTGCCAGTCTTCGGGCCAAAGGAAGTTTCGATTGAGGACAACGCAGCGCGAGCCAGATGATGACGAGGGGAAGCAGCGGCGAGAGGCTGTGTTGGAGGACGTAACTCAGCGGACGGTGGCCGAGGCTGGCGTAGTAAGGGACTGTGGTGCGGAGACCGTCGAGGAAGGCGGCGAGGGCGTGTGGCGGATGAGGAAGATCAGGGCGATGGCTGGAGCGATCAGGTAGGCGGCTGCGGCGGCAACGATGAGTTGAGGCCGGAAACGCCGGTCCTTCGACTGGGTGCGTTGCGTTGCGCTCAGGGTGACAGTTTTTTGCAGGGTGTAGAGCGCGAGTGCGAGCTCGGCGACGGTGAGCAGGATTGCGGTGGGTTTGATGGTGACGGCGATGCCGGAGAGCAGGCCGAAGGCTGCGGCGGATATCGGGGAATGTTTGCGGACGGCTCTGAAGAGGAACGCGGTTGCGGTGATGAGGCAGACGGCCATGGTGAGGTCGCGCTGGCCTCCTTGCGCGAGGCCGTCGCGGCCGTGGATGAGGATGAAGAGAGAGGCTGCGAAGAGGCCGGGAAGTTTCGACCTCCCTCGTGACGATGATGCCGTCACGAATGGGGCACACGGATTTGTGGACGAAGGGAGTAACCCCACGGTCGCTTCGCGAACGTGGGGCACCCAACGGGTTACAGCGAAGAAGCTGAAGGTGGCTATGGCGAAAAGGGTGAAGTCGAAGAGGCGCCAGGCCAGGGCCCCTGTGCCGAAGAGGTGCATGGCGGCGATTTCGATGAGGTAGGAGCCGGGCATGTTCATATCGCCGAGGTCGCGATACGGTGCCCAGCCTCGCCCGGTGAGGAAGGCGATGTAGTGCATGAGGGAGGCATCGCCGACGAGGGGCCAGCGCCAGCTCCAGAGGAAGTAGAGGAAGGCGGAGATGGTGAGGCTGGTGGCGAGGGCGAGTTGGAAGAGGCGCCAGGGAGAGCGAGCTGAGCTTGATGGCAGCATGGTCGAAACGCGGGTCCTTCGACTGCGCACGTCGCAAAGTATGCGACGTGCTTCGCTCAGGATGACAGGTTCATTGGGAAAAAAGAAAAAGCTTCTGATGTTGACTGCGGTAACTTCCTATGACGTGGGACGGAGGGGGGCGAGGAAGTTGACGGTGGCGCGCATGACGATCTGCTCGCGCTGGTTGATGGCCTTGGTGGTGGTGGTGACGACTCCGTAGTCTTTGCGTTTGCGGGCGTAGCGGACGCCTACGACCTCGATCTCGGTGCGGATGGTGTCGCCGGGGCGGACGGGCTCGGTCCAGCGCATCTCTTCGGCGCCGGCTCCGATCATGCCGCCGGCGACTTTGAGCGATTGCACGCGCAGGCGCATGACGATGGCTGCGGTGAGCCAGCCTGAGGCGGCGAGGCCGTGGAAGAAGGAGCCTTCGCCGGCGGCTTCGTCGAGGTGGAAGGGTTGGGGGTCGTACTTCTGGCCAAACTCTTTGATCTCGGCTGCGGTGACGGTGTAGGTGCCGACGGAGTCGAACCGCTGGCCGACATGGAAGTCCTCGAAGTAAAGCTCCTTGGGCATTGAATGTGTCTCCTGATTTTCAGTGTATGGGATGCGCGGAGGGATGAGGCAAATTCTGCGAGGATCAGGTGCAAGAGATGAGGAGGACGGTGATGTTGTCGCGGCCTCCGTGTGCGTTGGCGGCGTCGATGAGGGCCTGGCAAGCGGGTTCCAGCGCCGGGCCGGAGGAACGAACGAGTATGCGGGCGATCTCTGCGTCGTCGAGCTCGCGGGTGAGGCCGTCGGAGGCGAGCAGGTAGAGGTCGCCGGGCTGGGGTTGATGTGAGGCGATCTCCGGCTCGGCGATGGGCTGCGATCCGATGGCTCGGGTGATGATGTTGCGGATGGGCGAGGCGGCTGCTTGTGCGCGGTTGAGCAGCCCGGCGCGGATTTGCTCCTCGACGAGGGAGTGGTCTTCGGTGAGGAGTTGGAGGGTTCCGCGACGGAGGCGGTAAGCCCGGCTGTCGCCGATGTGGGTGATCCAGAGGGCGGGTGTTGCTGCGTCCCACAGAGCTGCGACGAGGGTGGTTCCCATTCCGTGGAGGCTTTGCGACTTGCGGGAGTGTCGGAAGACGGCTTGGTTGGCGGCTCGGACTGCCTCGTGGAGACGGGTGTGGGGATGGTTCGCGGGATGCGGCGCGGGGGCGGCGTGGTGGTTTGGCGTGGCTTTAGTAGATGGACGGCGTTGACGGGCGGGATGCAGGCTGAGCGCGTGGAGGAAGGCTTCGCTGGCTAGATGGCTGGCGACTTCTCCGGCGGCGGCTCCGCCCATGCCGTCGCAGACGACGAAGGCGCCAATGTCGGGGAGGGCGGCGCAGGCGTCCTGGTTGGCGTGGCGGACGCGGCCGGGATGGGAGAGCATGGCGAAGGTGCGGGTGAGCGGCGGCGCGGGTACAACCGCGGGGGCGGAAGGGTGCGGCTTGGCGGGTTTCAGCGTCGCAGTGTTTGCCATTTCAGCACCCGGGAGCGATGACTTTGGGGAACGTTGAAACAATACTCCTAGGGGCGACGGGGGCTCAACGGTTTTAGTGCTCAGGGTAGTCTTGGAGGGACCATTGGAGGCAGCGGATTGAATCGGATCGTGTATGGCGACAATTTGGATGCGCTGCGGGGGATGGAGGCAGGCTCGGCGGCGCTGATTTATATCGATCCGCCATTCAATACGGGCAAGCGGCAGACTCGGTTGCGGATGAAGACGGTGCAGGATGAGGCAGGAGACCGGGTGGGGTTCGGCGGGAAGCGATACAGGACAGAGTTGGTGGAGCAAGCGCGGCCGACGGGAGAGGCCGGAACCGGAAAGACGGGGGGATATGCAGATCAGTTCGATGACTTTCTGGGATTTCTGCGGCCGCGGTTAGTGGAGGCATATCGCGTGCTGGCGCCGACGGGGAGCTTGTTCTTCCATATCGACTATCGCGAGGTGCATTACTGCAAGGTGATGCTGGATGAGATTTTTGATTTCAAGGGAGCGGGGTCGGGGCGGGCGTGTTTTCAGAACGAGATTATCTGGGCGTATGACTATGGCGCGCGGGCTACGAAGAGATGGCCGGCGAAGCATGACACGATTCTCTGGTACACGCGCGATCCGGAGAAGTACACGTTCAATTTGAGTGAGAGCGATCGAATTCCGTATATGGCTCCCGGGCTGGTGGGCGCCGAGAAGGCCGCGCGGGGGAAGACTCCGACAGATGTGTGGTGGCATACGATCGTGTCGCCTACGGGAAAAGAGAAGACGGGGTATGCGACGCAGAAGCCGCTGGGGATTCTGGAGCGGATTGTACGGGTGCACTCGAATCCGGGAGATCTGGTGCTGGATTTCTTCGCGGGGAGCGGGACCGCGGGTGAGGCGGCGTTGAAGAATGGGCGGGCGTTCTGCATGGTGGATGCGAGCGCGGAGGCGATTGCGGTGATGGAAAAAAGACTGAAGCTGAAGGCTGAGACGTTGTGATGCCGCCAACGTGTTGCTCGTCAAGTGCTGGACAACGTGGTGCGGCGCGAACAGAGCACACGACCCCCACCCGTGACGATGGAGCCGCCACGAATGGGGCACCCCGTACAACCCCACTCATGGCGAAAGGACCGCCACGAATGGGGGGCACCCGGCACACGACCCCACCCGTGACGATGGAACCGTCACGAATGGGGCACCCCGTACAACCCCACTCATGGCGAAGGGAACGCCATGAATGGGGCACCCAGTTTGGTGGGGCTTAGCTGCTTTGGGACATCTTGAGCGCGTAATCGCCGATGAAGGGTATCTTGAACCACTCGCCCTTGCTGGCTTTGAGGATGGCCATCAGCCAGAGGATGAACGCTCCCAGGCCCATCGCCGCATAGAGGAAGGGGATCAGTATGATCAGAATCCGGACTCCCGGGATGAGGGCCAGCATCATCGATCCCACAGCGATGACGACCCAGAAGACAAACCAGCCGACGGCGATCCCGATGCACTGGAAGGCGTGGAAGCGGACGAACGGCATCTTCTTGTAGGGGTCAATCACGAGAAAGAGAATCGCAGGGACGATGGTGATGTAGGAGATCGCTGCGGCGGCGTTGGGGCTAAGGCCGGCGGATGCGGTTGCGGTGGGAGCTGGGTAGCCTGCGGGTGCGGCGGCTATCGGGGGCGCGGTATAGGCGGTTGGAGTGGGTACGGCTTCCGAAGCAGACGCGGGGGCAATAGAAGCTCCGCAATGACCGCAAAATGCAGATTGAGGCGCGATTTCGTTGTGGCATACAGGACACTGCATGGCATTGTCTCCTTGAAGCTGATTGGGAAACAAACTCGGCCCGGGACCCTTTCCTTTCAAATGTGCAGAGGTGCCAGCATACTCGCACCTGGGGATTATTTGCTGAGGATATTTCTGGCTGTCGGTGAAACGGGACGCGTGCCGCGGTCGAGGGCCATGATGGCATTGGCGAGGGAGATGGAGGCTGCCTGGAACGGGCCGGACTGATTGAGGAGGCCTTCGGCCTGGTCGAAGTCGCCTGCGCGGAGGAGGGTCGCGACTTTGAGCATCTGACTGTGGAAGGCGGCGTGCGAGTCGAGGACGGTGCGATGGTCGCGCGTGCCGCGGAAGTGCCGGGTGTGGTCGGAGAGCAGCCATTTATGGATGGAGCACTCCTCGGGATGCTGGAGGGACCGCGTGGCACGGTCGCTGAGCGGCTCGCGCATTTGAACTGCGAGCAGGAGAGTGATCTTCCAGCGAATATGGCTGGCGATGGCGTCTTGCGGCGTGACGATGGTTTTGGCGATGTAGGGGGTGGAACTCAATGTGGGATCCTCAGGTCGCTATGACTTGTTTATCGGAGTTCCCTGGAAAAATCTGAGGTTGAGTGATGGAGCGGGATTAATTCGCGGGGCTGGCGGGTGCCGATGGACCGGGCAGACGTAAGATGGAGTGCATGAAATACCTGATCGCTGTTCTGGCTGTGGCGGGCATTGTGGTGAGTTGCCTGGCGTTGCATGTGCACTATATGGACCCGTCGCAGGCTCCGCCCTGCGCGGTAACTGAGAAGTTCGATTGCGGGGCGGTGAATCATGGCAAATACGCGGTGTTTCCGCCGCTCACGGACGCCGACTTTGACGACAACGGCCAGTTGCGTCCGGGCAAGCTGCACATTCCGGTCGCGATTATCGGGATTATCGGATACAGCCTGATTGGAATTTTCGCGCTGCTGGGGCGCATACGGATTGTGCTGGAGATGGCGCGGATTGGTTTCTTCTGTGCCGCGTTTCTCAGTTATTTGGAGGCTTACGTCATTTACAAGTGGTGCATCTACTGCCTGTGGTCGCAGTGCATTATTGCGGCGATCCTGGTGGCCAGCGTGGTGGCGGTGCTGATGCGGCGGCGGCGGCGCGCGGAGTCAATGGTTGCGGTGCTGTCGGAGTACGTAGACTAGAAGGATGTGGCCTCGAATGCTCTTCGAACTGTTGCCTCATCTTGCCCGGCTGGTGCCGATGGCGGATAAGTTTCTCTCCACTCGGAGCGCCAGCGATAAGGCTCAGGAGGCCGCGCTGGCTGCGCTTGCGGGCGAGGTGCGTGGCGAGTTCGGCAAGGTGGCGGAGACCAATGCGGGGCTCAGCCGGCAGTTGCAGGAGCAGGGTTCGCAGATCGCGGAACTGGGCGTGGAGGTAACGCGGGCGCGGATGGGTGTGGAGAGCGTGGAGGCCCGGGTTGCGAAGTTGGAGAAGACTGCTGTGTTGGCGGTAAGGCTTCTTTGGGTCGTCCTGCTGCTCGTGGCCCTCGTGTTCGCCATTGTCGTGGTGCGGAAAGTCTGAGGAGCGCGGGGCTGGCGTAGAATTTTTGTATGGGAATAAGCAGGGAACAGGCTCTGGATTGTTTTCGGAGCGACGATTTGGTGGGGATTGGGATGGAAGCCGATGCGGTGCGGCGGCGGCTGCATCCGGAGGGCGTGGTCAGCTACGCGCTGGATGGCGTCATCGACTGCGTGGCGCCGAAGGATTTGGGCGCGATGTGCGCGGCGGTTGGCGAGGCGATTGAGCTGGGTGCGACCGGCGTGCGGCTGCGGGGTGCGGGGGACTGGGAGACGAGTCTGCGAGGGATTCGGAAGGAGTTTCCAGAGGTTTGGATTGAGGGGCTATCGGCGGCGGAGGTGAAGGCGCTGGCTGCGGGCTGGAACCTCGAGCTGCGGGAGACGCTGGTTCGGCTGATGGATGCAGGGCTGGATTCGATTGCAGGTGATGGAGTGGACCTGGCAGGTGGGGACTTATCGGAATGGATCGGGATGCATCGCCTCGCGCATGGTCTGGGTATGCGAACGACGGCCGAGATGATTTTTGGCGGGAGCGAGACGCTGGAGCAGCGGGTGGTCTATCTGGAGGAAGTGCGGCGACTGCAGGAGGAGACAGGCGGGTTTGCGGCGTTTGCGCCGGTTGCGGCGGAGGCTCCGAATGGGCGCGAACTGGACGGCGTGACTGCGGTGGAGCGGCTGAAGACACTGGCGATCGCGCGGATGTTCCTGGATAACATTGAAAACGTGCAGGCCAGCGGCACGGCGCAAGGGCTGAAGGTGCTGCAAATGGGGCTGCGGTTCGGCGCGAATGACGTTGGACCGGTGAGGTCGGAGGCGGGAAGCGAAGAGGATGTGCGGCGGATCATTCGGGACGCCGGGTTCAAGCCGGCGCAGCGGGATATGGCTTACCGGGCGATGATGCTGAGCTAGCCGTCGAGCTATGCGGTTTTCAGGCCGGCGTCGGCGATAGCGGCGGAGATGAGTTCGTCGGCTACGCCTTGCTTGCGCAGGCTTTCGGTGAGGGTCTGAATTGGCGAAGTCTCAAGACGCTCCAGGTCCTTGCGAAGCCCCTGGCCGATATAGGTGCGAATCAGGGGTTGGTAACCTGAGAATCCTAGAGTTGGCGCGATCTCTTTCAGGTCGTCGATAACATCTTCGGGCATGCGGATACTGATCGTCGTCATTGGCCGATCCTTCCGCAATCTTGTCTTCAATCGTTCACGCATATTCTTCATAGGCACTCCTTTCTCTGGGTGTTGCAAGCCGAGCAGAGATGATGCGAATAATCTCGTTATCTGCCTCGATGTGAACCACGAACAAGAGGTTCACTGCCGCAGTTTGTCCAGCAAGCCTTCTCGGGCCTCATCGCCTGCGCTCGCATCGGCGAAGCGCAACGGAGGATCAAGAAACAATTCGCACACCTGTTCGAACCGTACCCGGTGCTTCGCGAAATTCGAGGCCGCTTTGTGTATATCCCAGGTAAAAGCAAGCCCGCCGAACTGATACAACACGTCCACAATGTGTGTATATACGATGTCTATGCGCTTGGTCAAGGGCCTTCAATGGGCAGAAAGCCGTCTGTACGTTTGCGCCTTCGCGTAGAATCTTCGAGAACGGCAAGCGTGCCTGTGGAGTGTTTCCCTGCCTAATTTTTTCGATACGGTTCATGCTCCGCTGGCGATGCTTCTGGCGTCGAAGGGCTTTGGGCATTACATCCACACGCACTACGGGGACCACACGTTTCGCGGGTTGTACCGGTGGAATGCGTTCGATATTTCGATGCTGGTGCCTTATTTCATTGTGATGGTGATCCTGGCGTTTTATGGGATCCATCGGTACCAGCTGGTGTGGCTGTACTACAGAAACAAGGACAAGGCGGCAAAGTGGGATGAGCCGGGCGGACGGTATGCGGAGGGTGAGTTACCGTTTGTGACGATCCAATTGCCGATCTTCAATGAACAATTTGTGATCGACCGGCTGATCGATGCGGTGTGTCATCTGGATTATCCGCGCGACCGGTTCGAGGTGCAGTTGCTGGACGACTCGACTGACGAGACGGTTGGAGTGGCGCAGGAGATCGTGGACCGGTATGCGCGCGGGTTTGCCGGGATGGATGGCGCAGCCGATCGTGCATCTGCACCGCACGAATCGACATGGGTATAAAGCGGGCGCGCTGGATGAGGGGCTGCGGACGGCGAAGGGTGAGCTGATCGCGATCTTCGATGCGGACTTTGTGCCGCCACCGGACTGGTTGATGAAGGTGGTGCATCACTTTGCCGAGCCGGGGATCGGGATGGTTCAGACGCGGTGGACGCATCTGAACCGGAACTACAACTTCATGACGCAACGTGGAGGCGATCCTGCTGGATGGGCACTTTGTGCTGGAGCATGGCGGGCGCTCGCGGGCGGGAGTGTTCTTCAACTTCAACGGTACGGCAGGCATGTGGCGGCGGAAGGCGATTTCGGATGGCGGCGGATGGCAGCACGACACGCTGACCGAGGATACAGACCTGAGCTATCGCGTGCAGATGGCGGGGTGGAAGTTCAAGTACCTGCAGGATGTGGAGTGCCCGGCGGAGCTGCCGATTGAGATGACCGCGTTCAAGACGCAGCAGGCGCGTTGGGCGAAGGGGCTGATTCAGACGGGCAAGAAGATTTTGCCGCGGGTGCTGAAGAGCGATGCGCCGTGGCATACGAAGCTGGAGGCGTGGTATCACCTGACAGCGAACATCAGCTATCCGCTGATGATTGTGCTGAGCGTGCTGCTGATGCCGGCGATGATTATTCGCAGTTGGCAGGGGTATGTGCAGATGCTGCTGATCGACTTTCCGCTGTTTGTGGCGAGCACGATGTCGGTGTCGACGTTCTACATGGTGAGCCAGAAGGAGCTGTATCCGAAGATCTGGTACAAGCGGATTGTGTATGTGCCGTTTCTGATGGCGCTGGGCGGAGTGGGGCTGACGATCTCGAACGCGATAGCGGTGATTGAGGCGCTGATTGGCAAGAAGTCCGCGTTTGCGCGCACGCCGAAGTACCGGGTAAAGCAGAAGGGCGAGGCGAGCCAGGCCAAGGTGTATCGCAAGCGGCTGGGGATTGTGCCGTGGATTGAGTTGGCGATCGGGACTTATTTTGCGTGGACGGTGTACTACGCGATCACGACGGAGAACTTCTTCACCGTGCCGTTCCTGCTGCTGTTTGTGTTCGGGTACTGGTATACGGCGCTGCTGAGTTTGCTGCAGGGGCGGTTCGAGCGTGGGGCCAAGGGGTCCGACGGGTCGGAGATGCACGAGAAGCCGTATCCGGTGGGGATTTAGGCTTGGTCGTCCGGTAAGAGGACCAAGCGCGGCTTCGGGATTTGTGACATGCGAAGCGAAAGGCCCGTGGCTAAAGCCCCTTCTTTGTGGGTGACCGTTACCGCGGGCTGAAGCCCGCTGCTACTCCGCAAGACAGAATGTTCACCTGCTTTGCCGCTCGCATCGATGAGGCTGTTTTCGATGGCTGGTGATCGGAACGCAGCGAAGCCCGGCTGAGGGCCGGGCTTCGGAGAATGGTCTATTGGCAGAAAGCTGTTAGAAGCGGATGCCGAACTTGATTGGGATGTAGGTGGTGCGGTTGCTGTTTTGGGGGTAGTAGTTGTAGCCGGTGTAGTTGTAGCCGAAGCTGGTGCCAACGTTTTGCGGGGTGACGCCGTAGCGCTGCGAGTTGAAGACGATGACGTAGCGGACTTCAGCATAAAAGCGTTGGTCAGAGAACTTGGAGAATTTATACGTGAGGCCGAGGCCCGCGTTCACGCCGGGGGCATTGCTGGTGTAGTGGTCGATGACCTGGTTGGCTGAGTATGCGATGTAGCCGTAGTAGGGATCGTAGTAGTAGCCCGTGGTGGGCACGGTGAAGTTGGTGACCTTGTGGTAGAAGCCGCCGCCTACGACGGCATAGGCGCCAAGCGAGCCCTCGGTGGGGATAGTGAAGGTGGGATTGAGGGTGAAGGACCAGACGTGGTTATTACCGTCCAGGTTGGTGATGATCGTGCATAGGTTCGCCGCTTGCGCTGCAGGAGTGCAGTAGTAGTTGTATACGTATTCCTGATTCTTGAGCGTGGCGCCCTGGAGACCGAAGTGGTCGTAGTCGAACTGGGCGAGAACGCCAAGTTCCTTGCTGAAGTTGCGTCCTCCGCCGACCTGGAAGGCCCAGCTGGGGGTCTCATACTTGTGGGTATTGCCGAGGGGGAGCGCGAGTCCACCGCCGGCGATGAAGGTCCATTTGGCCGAACCGTCCGGGTTTGAGTGGCTGTCAGAGTAATTGGGGCGGCCATAGCGGCGCGGGGGCGGCTGGGTGCTGTTCAACTCGTCGAAGTTCAACAGGAACTTGCCATCCGCGGCTACCGCAGAGTCTGAGGACGACGAGCTGCTGCTGGAGCTGGCTGAGGACAGGTCCAGAGGGGCGGACTCGGATGCCAGGAGGAGCGGCGCTTTCTGGGCAGATTCCACCGAGGAAGATTGCTGAGCCTGCATAAGCGAGGCTGACCCCGCTGCGAGGAAGCTGAATGCCGCAGTGCGGCACGCAATACCGAAGAGACTGCGCGTGGTGATCATTTTTTGGGTGACTCCCTTGTTTTTGATGCAAACGTTCTCGTGTCTGCTAACCCGAACGGTCTGAATTTGTTGTGGGCCGGAGATTTCATCAACTTCAATCATCTCACTGGTGATTAAGACGCACTATTGCGCATTTTGGATCACTTTTTCGCAGAGAGATTCTCTCCGGGCGGTCAAAAGGGCGACCCATCTTTCGCCAGAATCGCGAAAAGATGGGCCACCCGTGGGTTTGGTATGGGCTGGCCTAGTGGATGTCGAACTGCTCTGGATGCAGGCTGGGATCGCTCTTGACGAGGATGGTCTTGCCGGCCATCTCCTCCATCTCCTGAAGCCACTTTGCGCCGGAGGACTTGAGCTGCTTGACGACCTCGGGGTGCACGCGGAGCATGACGTCGCCGCGGTCGAGATGCTTGTGCATCTTGCGCATCTCGATGTAGATGTCGTTGCAGACAGTGACAGGCGACTTGACCATGCCGGTTCCGGTGCAGACGGTGCAGGTGGTGGAGAGAGTGCGCTCGAGCGACTGCTTGACGCGCTTGCGGGTGATGGCGACCAGGCCAAAGTCGTTGAACTGGAGGACCTTGGAAGGCGCGCGATCGTTCTTCAACTCATCTTCGAGGGCGGCCATGACGCGATTGCGATTCTTGCGCTCGTCCATGTCGATGAAGTCGATGATGATGATGCCGCCGAGGTCGCGCAGACGGATCTGGCGAACGATTTCGGGGATGGCGTCGAGGTTGGTCTTGACGATGGTGTCTTCGAGGCGGGCCGTCTTGCCGACGAATTTGCCGGTGTTGATGTCGATGGCGACGAGGGCTTCTGTCTGGTTGATGACGATGGAGCCGCCAGACTTGAGCCAGACTTTGGAGCGAAGCGCCTTGTTGATCTCCTCGGTGATGCCGAATTGCTCGAAGAGCGGCGTGTCCTTGAGGTAGAGCTTGACGCGGCGGATGAGCGACGGCTGGAAGCGCTGCAGGAAGCGCAGGACGCGCTCGTACTCGGCTTCGGTGTCGACCCAGATGGCGGAGAAGTTGTCGGTGACCTGATCGCGCAGGATGCGCTCGATGAGGTTGAGGTCGTGGTAGATGAGGGCCGGCGACTTGCGAGGATTCGGAGCGGTTCTTGATGTCGGCCCAGAGGTTGAGCAGGAAGCGGAGATCGCTGCGGAGTTCCTCTTCGCTGGCGCCTTCGGCTGCGGTGCGGACGATGAATCCGCCGGAGGCTTCGCCCTTTTCGCTGAGCAGGATTTCCTTCAGGCGGCGGCGTTCGCCGTCGGACTCGATCTTGCGGGAGACGCCGGTGTGGTTGACCGTCGGCATGAAGACCAGGAAGCGGCCGGGAAGCGCGATGTGCGAGGTGATGCGCGCGCCCTTCTTGGCGATGGGCTCCTTGGCGATCTGGACGAGGATTTCCTGGCCTGGCTTGAGGAGGTCGCTGATGGCGGGCAGGTTGGTGGCCTGCACGGAATGACGGCTGTGGCCATTGCCGTGGCTGGATCGTCCGTCGCGCCGTCCGCGGTCACCGCCACGGTCGCGATCGCTGCGGCCACGACGGCCGTCTCGGCGTCCGCCACGGCGGTCTGAATCGCGGCCTTGGTCGCGGTTGGAATCGCGGGCGGGGGCTGATGTCTGGCCTTCGCCGGGGTTCGCTTCACCGGCCTGGCCGAACTGCTGCTCGAAGAACTCGGCGTCGGCGGGGGTACCGGCTCGGGCGGCCTGCTCTTCGTCGTAGGGCTGGCCGGCCTCGTCAGTGGGAGTGCGCTCGTTGAGCTGGAACTCTTCCTGGCGGTCTTCTTCGTCGTCTTCGTCATCCTCATCGAGGTCTTCTTCGTCGAGGTCGTCCTCTTCGTCGTCCTCGTCCTCGTCTTCGGCTTCAGGAGAGGTACGGGTGATGTTGTCGATGGACATCTCGCGGAGCATGGTGCCGAGGTCAGCGGCTCCTTCAAGGGTTTCTTCTTCGAGATCGTCCATCTCTTCGATCGAAGAGGCGTGGAGTGTGGTCGCCTCGGTGTCTTCGTCGTCGAGGATTTCTTCGTCAAGCTGGCCGTGGCCCGGGGCAAAAGCGCCCGCTACTGGAGCGTCGAACTCAGCGGATGCGTCCGCGGAGACGACGGCGCCTTCGTGGCGGATGGGCGATGCGGGCTCCGGAGTCTCGATGGGTGCGGGGTGATGCACGGGTTCGGGCAAGACCTCGACGGACTCGGAGATCATCTCGCCGGTGGCGACGATGGAGGTGATGTCGTGGACTTCGGCAGCAGATTCGGCCGCGGGAGTAGCGTCGGAGATGGAGGCGAGCACGGGTATTTCGGCCTCTCCCGCTTCTTCGACGGGCGGCTCCAGGGTTGAGCCACTCTGGCGGAACTCGCTGACAGCTACCGGATCGACGCGGTAGGAGGCGGAGGCGTCCTGCGGCTCGTACTCGACTTCGGGCGTGGGCTCTGGCGCTGCGACAGCTTCCGGCTGAGGCTCAACCTGTGATGTTTCGACAGGGGCTTCCTGCGCTTCGGCGATCGCGGGCGCGACAGGTTCGGGAGTGAACTCGGCGACGGGCTGGTGCGCTTGCGGCTCTTCGATTGCGGCGGCGGGCTGCTCGGGTTGTTCGGCCAGCGGGGTTGCATTGCGGAAGTCGGAGCGATTGTCGCGGCGACCTTCGCTGCGGTTGCCGCGGTTGGGACGGTTATCGCGGCGGGGTTCGCGTTCGGAGTCGCGCTGCGGCCTGCGGGATTCCTGGCCGGATTCTGGCCGACGGCGGGAGAGCGTCTCGCCGGGAAGAACTGCGCCTCCGTCCCATCCTTCGGCTACGGTGTAGAGATTCGCCGGAGGGGCGAGGGTGACAGTGGTGACATTGGCCGGGGTTGCGGGAGCTGAAACAGACGCTGGTGTCGGCGCGGCTGGTTCATCCTTACGGTACTTCGAGAGCGATTCGCCGGGGAGGATGATGGGCTCGGCGGTGGAGACGTCGGCGTAGGCATCGGCGATGGGGCCGGTGCCGCTGGTTTCGCCGCTGTCGACGCCGTAGAGGTCGCGCGAGGGAGCGAATCCGCGGGGAGCGCGCTGCTCGGTACGCTCTCGACGGGGTGAGTCGGAGCGCTGGCCGTCATGGCGCTGTCGGCCATCGTCCCGGAGGTCGCCCAGGTTCTCTGCGGGAGTTTCGGGTGAGGCGGTGACGGCATCGGTGGGACGGTAGGAGTCGGGGTCGAAGTTGGGGTCGTCTTCGGGGAGGGTGGGGGCGCTGGCAACTATGGCCTCGCCGGGCTGGCCGGGGTTGCCACGTCCGCGACGGCGTCCACGGCGCCCACGCCAGCGGCGGTTACCGTCGGCTCCGGGAGCGCCTTCGCCCACTTCAGAGGTGTCGGCGGAGTCGCGAGGGGTGACCACGCCGGGATCGGCGGTGCGGGGTGTTTCGCTGCGAGCCTCGCCACGATCGGAGGGGATGCGGTCGGCGGAGCCACGGTCATTGCGGTCACGACTTCCGCGACGGCCACGGCCGCTGCGGTCTCCGCGGTCACTACGGCCGGAGTCGGTTCGGGGGGCAGCGTCAGCCTGTTCGCCGTTGATGGTGCGGGGTGCGCGATCTCCGGTGGGAGCGGTATCAAACTCTTCGCCGTCGGGCGTTTCTTCCATGAAATCAGTGATGTAGAGGAAGGCGTCGCGTTCGAGGCCGATGTCCACGAAGCTGGACTGCATTCCGGGAAGGACGCGGGTGACGCGACCGTTGTAAATGGATCCGGCGAGGGTGTATTCGTTCTCGCGCTCGTAATAGATTTCGGTTAGGGCTTCGTCTTCGACGATTGCCAGACGCGTCTCGTGGGGCGTGCTGGATATATAAATTTCTTTCGACATATTCCTGCTCTTTCTGCCCGCTCCGGTTCAAGACCGGTAGCTGAGCGGCAGGGCAGGCGAGAGAATCGGAGGAGCGCTGTTAGGCGCCGCTCACCGAGGGGACGGACAGGATGCGGGATCGGGAAGCTGAGTCGGCCGACGGATGCAGGCGGGAGGTTGAACTCAACGCAGGCAGCGTCCAGCGCGCATCGAGAATGGATGCGAACTGGCTGATAATAAAAGCAATCGGTGACACATGGGATGCTTCGAGCGAGGACGGGCATGCGGACTTTGTGACCGAAACAACCTCAGAGTGAGGCGGGGCCGTTTTCCATCCGGATGCAATCATTCCCTTGAAACCTGTCCGGCCAACGGACTTGATCTTTCTCACCTGGCCGGCCTTTTTCTAATCTTTTTTCAAAACTCTAACGCCGCGAGCCCGGCGCCTTGCGCCAAACGGGGTGCGGGAGTTGCTCCGGCCTGGATATGACAGCCGGGTAAATACAGTATGCACCATAACCGCTGCCAGCGCTTTCGAGGCTTGCATGCGGATGGTGCGCTTCCGGGTACGTCCTTCGCTAACTAGTTCACAAAGCGGCGCATACGGATGTTCATGACGATCCCAAGCGCGAGAAATGTGAACAGGATCGACGATCCGCCGTAACTCATCAAGGGCAGCGGAATTCCCGTTACCGGCATAAGGCCGACGACCATCCCGATGTTGACAACGATCTGGAACAGGATGACGGCGACCACCCCCATGACAATGAAGGTGCCGGGCACATCGGATGCCTGTTGAGCGTTCTGAATCAAACGCGTCAATATTAAAAAGTATAACAGCAGGATCCCAATGCCTCCGACGAAGCCGTGCTCCTCGCAGAAGGCGGCGAAGATGAAGTCGGTGTACGGGATGGGTAGGAAGTCGCCCTGAGTCTGCGTTCCCTTGTTGGTGCCCTTGCCCCAGAGACCTCCGGAGCCGACGGCGATGAGGGATTGCTTGATCTGGTAGCCGGAACCTTTAGGATCGGCGTCGGGGTTGATGAAGCTGGTGAGGCGGGCCTGCTGGTAAGGCTTCAAGCGCTTTCCGCTGAGGTATGCGCCGCCCACCAATACGGCGACTCCGACGATGAGGATGGCGACCTGGCGCGGGCGGATGCCGCCCAGAAACAGCCCGGCGACGAGAACGGGAAAGTAGGTAAGGGCGGTGCCTAGGTCGGGCTGGATAAGGACCAAACCCATGGGGATGCAGACCAGCGCGAAGGCCTTGGCGATGTCGATCCAGCTAAGCTGGCGGCCGACGAGGCCCCAGAAGTAGCGCGCAACGATGAGGATGAGGACCAGCTTCACCCACTCGGACGGCTGGAAGTGGACACCGCCGCCCAGATTGATCCAGCGCCGGGCTCCGAGCACTTTCTGGCCGACGGCTTTGACGGCCACGAGCAGGAGAATGCTGATGCCATAGGCCCAGGGCGAGAGGTCGAGCAGACGGTGGTAATCGACAAAGGAGATCAGGAACATCAGGACCACGCCGACGAGGAGAAACTCAATCTGCTTCTCGCCGAAGCCGTGGAACTTGGTGTGGAGCGTGGCGGACTTGATCTCGAGTACGCTGATGACCGAGGTCAGGAGTACGAGGGTGAGAAGGGTCCAATCGAAGTCTCGGAACGAGGAAAAGCGACGCATGGGCTGGGGTTAGTTTAGAGCACAACTCAGGCGGCGTTGATTCGTAGATCGATAGTTGTTGACGCGACGCGGCCAGTCCTTAGTATGGATGGCATGCGCGCACTGCTGTTCTTTGCCCTTTTGCCGGCCAGTCTGGGTCCCCTGCTCCAGATGGCCGCGCAGGATACTGCTCCTGCGCCGCTGCCAGCCGCGATGAAGTGGGAGGAGCGCGAGCTGCTGATGACGGAACCCGGTTTGTTCGGCGGACTCGACGTGCTGAAGGTGGAAGTGGATCGACCGGGAAAGCACCCGCTGGTGCTGCTGACACACGGAACTTCAAACGATCCAGTCGAGCGCTCGCAGGTGACGCCGTGGAGCTTTATGCCGCAGGCACTCTGGTTTGCGCGGCGCGGATTCGTGGTTCTGGTGGTGGTGCGCAAAGGATATGGGCACTCCAGCGGGCAGGAGGATGGCACTCATGGAGGCTGCCAGCGAAGTTCTGGCGGGAGCTTTACCGAGTCCGGCGAGGAGAGCGCGGCGGATCTGCGGGCGGCGATCAAGTTTGCGGGGACGCTGCCTGAGGTGGATACGGATACGGTTGTCAGCGCGGGAGTGTCGACCGGCGGTTTTGCGCAGGTTGCGCTGACGGTGAATCCGCCGCCGGGATTGAAGGCGGCGATCAGCTTTGCCGGCGGGCGAGGCGGCGACGGCAATCTGCATAACTGCAATGAGAGCGGGATTGTTTCGGCGTTCCACGACTTTGGCAAGAAGTCGCGCGTGCCGATGCTGTGGATCTATTCGGAGAACGATAAGTGGTTTCCGCCGGAGATGGCGAAGAAATTCGACGCGGCGTTTCGCCAGGGTGGAGGCAATGACGAGTTTGTGATGGTGCCGCCGTTTGGAGATGATGGGCACCACTTCTTCGCGAATGTGAACGGCTGGTCGCCGATCGTTGAAGCGTTCCTCAAGGAGAAGGGACTTTTGCCCGACGCTGATCTTCTGCCAGAGCCCGCCGTTCCGAATGTGGCTCCTCCGGCACCACTGAGCGACCGTGGATTGGCGGCGTTTCACAACTTTCTGCTGTTCGGTCCGCAGAAGGCGTTCGCGACCAACGGACAAGGGGCTTACGGGATGGCGGTGGGCATGTTCGACCAGGAGCTAGCAGACAAACATGCGCTGGAGAACTGTGCGAAGGGCGCGAAGGGTGTTGGGGTGTGCTCAATCGTTTCGCGAGGCAAGTAAGCGTGGCGAGGGTTATTCGCCGGCGGGGGGCTGGACCGATGGGCTCTTGGCCGGTTTGGGCTGGTCGGCCTGGAGCAGAGAGGGCTTCGGCTGCTCCGGCTGGGGCGTTTCCGGGATGCGGATATTGCCGTCGCGCTTGCGCTGCTTGGCGACGAAGGCGTTGATGACCTGGGCTGCGAGGGGAGCGGCGGCTTCGGCTCCCCAGCCTCCATGCTCGGCCAACACAGCTACGACGATATCCGGGTTGCGGCGCGGCGCCATGCCGACGAACCAGGCATTGGCGCGCTCGGCTCCGCTGCCCAGGCTGGTTGCGCCGGCGCTGTGGCTGACGACTTGAGCTGTGCCGGTCTTGCCGGCGAAGTCGATGCCCTCAAGGTGCGCGGCGGCGCCCGTCCCGCCAGGACCGAGCGTCGCGGCCATGGCGTCGGTGATGATCTGCCAGTTTTCTGGAGTGATGGGGACGATGCTGTCGCCGCTGCCTGGGAAGGTCGCGGCGATGGCGGATGCCATGTCGGCGGGCAACTCGTCGGGGAAGACGACGTGAGGCCGTTTGAGGGCGCCGCCGGAGGCGATACCGCCCAGGGCGCGGGCAAGTTGCAGCGGCGTCACCTGGACAGCTCCCTGACCGATGCCGACCGAGATGGTTTCGCCCGCGTACCACTTCTCGTGCTGCGTCTTCATCTTCCAGGCGGTGGAGGGCATGGTGCCGGTGGCTTCGTCGGGCAGGTCGACGCCGGTCTTCTGGCCGAGGCCGACCTCGGTTGCGTACTTGGCGATGGTGTCGATGCCGAGTTTTTCCGCGAGCGTGTAGTAGTAGGTATCGCAGGACCAGGGGATGGCGTGGTCGATGTCGACCATGCCGTGGTGCTTGTCGCAGGCGAAGAAGTGGCCGTAGAAGGTGGCCCCGCCGGCGCAGTTCACGCGCATGATCCTGGGCGGCGTTTTCCTGAAGTCCGGCGAGCGACATGATGATCTTGAAGGTGGAGCCGGGTGCGAGCTGCGCCTGGATGGCTTTGTTCATCAGCGGATGGTTGGGATCGTTGATGATCTGCGACCAGTAGGCCTTGGTGAGGCGAACGGCAAACTGGTTGGGATCGAAGGTGGGGCGCGAGACCATGGCGAGGATCTCGCCGGTGTGCGGATCCATGGCGACGATTGCGCCGTTGCTGCCTTCCATGGCCTGTTCGGCCACGCGCTGGAGATCGAGGTCGATGGTGAGGCGCAGGTCGTGGCCGGGGATGGCGAGCACCTGGCCGAGCTGGCCGACCTCCTTGCCGTGGCTGTTGACGATGACGTCGCGGGAGCCGTCGGTGCCGCGCAGGAGGCTGTCGTAGGTCTCCTCGACGCCGGATTTGCCGACCATGTCGCCGGGATTGTAGAAGTCGAACTTCGAGCTGTTGAGGTCCTCTTCGGAGACCTCGCCGACGTAGCCGATGAGGTGCGCGGCGAAGCCGTCGCGGGGATAGAGACGGCGCTGCTCGTCGCGGGTTTCGAGTTCGGGAAGCTCGTTGCGATGGGCCTCGATGAAGGCCTGCTCGTCAGGGGTGATGTCCTGCTTGAGCAGGATGGATTCGTATTTGGGCTCGGCGGCGTAGCGGCGGATGGTGGATTGCACCTGATCGACGGGGAGATCGAGGCCACGGGCGATCAGAGGAATGTCGGCGTCAAGGTCTTTGACCTGTTCGCGCAGGAGGTAGCAGGAGACGGAGGGGTAGTTGTCGACGAGGATGCGGCCTTCGCGGTCGAAGATCTTGCCGCGGGGCGCGCGGACGGGATCCTTGCGGATGCGGTTGGCGTCGGCGAGGACGCGCCAGCTTTCGGCGCCGAGGATCTGCAGGCGCCACATTCCAGAGGCGAGAACAGCGAGCACCAGCACGACGAGGTACTGGGTTGCATGCAGCTTGCCGGCGGAGACTTTCTCCTCGCGGGCGTTGTAGCGTTCGGGTTTAGGGACCAAGGGTCATGTTGCCTGCCTGCTCATCCTCAGTTTACGTGGTTCCGGGCTTCCGGGCGATGCACTGCCGGTTACGGCTTTGGCGTCAGGCGTTTACTCCTGGCGCTTCCAGCGGTCGAGCAGGAGGAAGACGGGGACGGCGACCAGCGTATTGGCTACGGCGCGGACCAATTCGTGCAGCCAGAGGACATGGAATCCGCGGATGCCCAGCAAGCGGCGTTCGATGAGGTAGAGCAGGAGGCTCTGGAGCAGCGAGAAGCCGAAGGTGAGGACGGCGCGCGTGGCGGTATTCTCCACGTCGATGCGGCTGCCAAGGCTGGCGGCGGCATAGCCGATCACCGACTTGGCCATGCCGTTGACGCCGATAGGCTGGCTGGTGAGCACATCCTGAAGCAGGCCGATGGTCGCTCCGGTGGTGGTTCCGGCGATGGGACTGCGGCGGCTGACGGCGAAGAACAACGTGACGATGAGCGGGAGATCGAGGATGGCCAACGGCGCAAAGAGCCTGGGCAGAAGCACCTGCAGCAGGATCGCGCCTACCGGCACGAAGATCGCGACTGGGAGGCTGAAGCTTTGCTGCTCGACCTCTCGGCGCGACATGTAGCTGCGTGTGACCATTGGCTCCTGGGCGGATATTGCCTTTCACAGGCTAAACGGAATTGGCTGCGGACGCGGGTTTTGCCGCGAATGCGGAATCATTCTGGTGACTTCGGCTGCGGTGCGGGCTGCGCGGAAGGCGGTTTTTGGGTACGGGGCTGTACCGGGGCGGGCGCAGAATTGTCCGGTGTCGTGACCGACGCAGAACTCTTCCCGCCGGGGGTTAGATCCGCGGCGGCCGGAGCCGATCCGGGACTGTAGCGGTCCTGGTGGAGCGAAGGCGCCGCGTGTGGAGTAGTCGGCGTGGTTGGAACGACGGGAGCGCCCGGAGTAGCCGGGGTCGCGGTGGCCGGGGCCGGGGATTGATCATCGTGGAGGCCGGGGAGCCGCTCCGCGCTGAGGTCGGCGGCGTGCTGTGCCTCCGCGGCTGCGAGGTCCTGCTGTGCGTCGGCGGGCAAGTCCGATTGGGTGCCGGTGATGACGAGGACTTCTTCAACGCGATCGAGGTTGGCTGCCGGCTTGACCACGATGGCGGTGTAAGGCTGGTGGTCGGGGTCGGGCGCGATGCTCTGGATGGTGCCGACGGGCAGGCCGCGGGGATAGACCTGGTCGCCGCCGGAGGTGAGCACCTGTTCGCCGGGCTTGATGCGGGAGTCGGCGGTGAGATTGCCAATCTGTGCGCGTCCTGCGACGGTGCCGCGGAGGATGGCGCGGATACGTGTGCTGGCAAGAATGACTCCGGCGCCGGAGGTCTGGTCGTTGATCTCGAGTACCTGCGCGGTGGTGGGGAAGACGTCGCGCAGCTTGCCGACGATGCCGTCCGGGGTGATGACCGCCATGTCTGGCTTGAGGCCGTCGCGCGAGCCTTTGTCGATGATGAGCACGCGGGACTGGTCGCTGCCGCTGGCGCCGATGACCTGCGCGGCGACGGTTGAGCCGACATATTTTTCGCGGAAAGCGAGCAACGCCTGCAGGCGGCGGCCTTCGATGGCGTCCTCGGCGATGGCTGCCTGTTCGATGCGCATGCGGGTGAGCTGCTTTTGCAGGTCCTGGTTCTGCTGGCGGACATGGCGGAGATCGATGTAGTTCGACCAGCCATTGTGGACGCCCCAGCCGATGGCGTGGGCGGCGCGTTCAAACGGAGTGACGGTTGCGGTGGCCCACATGCGGATGAGGCGGACGTTGCGGCCATCGCTGCCGCCCGAACTGCCGGGTGCGGGAACCTGCATCGCGAGCGCGATTGCCTGGGCCAGAAGCACCAGGATGAGGAACAGCGCGTTCTTGAACCGGGTGACGAAGTCCATCGGGTTAAGCTGCTAAGGACATTATGTCCTGCCGGACGGGCGCCCTGCGCGTGGGGCGGTCACTTCGTGACTTACGCTGAGCTTCGCTTGGTGCTCCCGTTGGTCGCAAAGCAGATTCCGTGCCGACCATCGGGAGGACCGCGCGAAGCTGCAAAAGGGCGTGCGAACGCCCTAGTCGATGGAGATCTTGCGCAGCAGCTTGAAGTCGGAGAGCATGCGGCCGGTGCCGAGCACCACCGACGCGAGCGGATCGTCGGCGATGGAGACGGGCAGGCCAGTCTCTTCGCGGATGCGCTTGTCGAGATTTTTGATCAGCGCGCCGCCGCCGGTGAGCACGATGCCGCGATCGGAGATGTCCGCGGAGAGCTCAGGCGGAGTGCGCTCGAGCGCGACGCGGATGGCATTGATGATGGTGGCGATGCACTCCGAGAGCGCTTCGCGAATCTCGGAGTCTTCGATGGTGATGGTCTTGGGCACGCCCTCGATGAGGTTGCGGCCCTTGATCTCCATGGTGATCGGCTTGTCGAGCGGGTAGGCCGAGCCGAGCACCATCTTGATCTGCTCGGCGGTGCGCTCGCCGATGAGCAGGTTGTACTTGCGCTTGAGATAAGTGACGACGGCCTCGTCCATCTGGTTGCCGGCCATGCGTACGGAGCGCGAGTAGACGATGCCTGCGAGCGAGATGACCGCGATGTCGGTGGTGCCGCCGCCGATGTCGACGACCATGTTGCCGCCGGGTTCGGTGATGGGCAGGCCTGCGCCGATGGCGGCGACCATGGCCTGTTCGACCAGATGCACTTCAGATGCCTTGGCGCGATAGGCGGAGTCCATAACGGCGCGCTTTTCGACCTGCGTAATTTCGGACGGCACGCCGATGACGATGCGCGGGTGGACCATGCGCTTGCGGTTGTTGTGCGCCTTCATGATGAAGTAGTTCAACATCTTCTCGGTGTGGCGGAAGTCGGCGATGACGCCGTCTTTCATCGGCTTGATGGCGATGATGTTGCCGGGCGTGCGGCCGAGCATCTCCTTGGCTTCCTTGCCGACGGCCTCGACTTCGTTGGTCTGGGTGTTGACCGCGATGATGGAGGGCTCGTTGACGATGATGCCCTTGCCGTGCGCGTAGACGAGCGTGTTGGCTGTTCCGAGGTCGATGGCCAGGTCGTTGGAGAAGAGGCTGAACAAGGAGCGCATATTGTGTATGCGCGAGTACCGCATTTGATAACCGTTCGAAGACATTGGGTGGGTATTTTCCTAGAGAAAAAGATCAATTCCTATTGTACGGCTTGGGGCGGACGGGTGCCGGAGCGTCCGGAGGGCTAAACTTATCAGGACAACAGAAACTGCTACATACGACTTTTTGGGGTGAAATAAATGATCATTGGTGTGCCAAAGGAAGTGAAAGACCACGAGAGCCGGGTTGGCGTGACGCCGGCCGGCGTGCATGCGCTTGTCTCAGCAGGACATACGGTTCTGGTGGAACACAACGCCGGCGAGCTTTCCGCGCTGCCGGACGACGAGTACCAGGCCGCCGGCGCGGAGATCGTCGGCGGTGCGCACGACGTATGGCGCATCGCCGAGATGGTGGTGAAGGTGAAGGAGCCGGTGGAGAAGGAATACCGCCACTTCCGCGATGGGCTGGTGCTGTTTACTTACCTGCACCTGGCCCCGATGACCGACCTGACCGACGCGCTGCTGGCAAACAAGGTGACCGGCATTGCGTATGAGACCGTCCGCGATCGCGCCGGCACGTTGCCGCTGCTGACGCCGATGAGTGAGGTTGCGGGACGCATGAGTGTGCAGGTGGGCGCGGCGTATCTGGAGAAGGAGCACGGTGGGCGCGGCGTGTTGCTGGGCGGCGTGCCGGGCGTTCCTCCGGGGAACGTGGTGGTCATTGGCGGCGGGATTGTCGGGACCAATGCGGCAAAGATCGCGCTGGGGATGGGCGCGAAGGTCACGCTGATCGATCTGAACCTGAACCGGCTGCGCGAGCTGGACGACATCTTCAGCGGCCGGCTGTACACGCTGGCTTCGAACAGCTACAACATCGGGCGAGCTGTGCGCGATGCGGATCTGGTCATTGGCGGCGTGCTGATTCCCGGCGCGGCCGCTCCGAAGCTGGTGACGAAGGCGATGGTGGCGAAGATGAAGAAGGGCGCGGTGATCGTGGACGTTGCGATTGACCAAGGTGGATGCATCGAGACGGCTCGGCCGACGACGCATTCCGACCCGTCGTACGTCGTCGATGGCGTGGTTCACTACTGCGTGACGAACATGCCCGCGGCGGTGCCGAACACCTCGACACTGGCGCTGACCAATGCGACCTTCCCGTACCTGATGAAGCTGGCGAAGTTGGGCGCGAACGCCGCGATTCAGGAAGACGTGGGAATCGCGGCGGGCGTGAATACGTTCAACGGCGTCCTGACTTGCAAGCCGGTTGCGGAGTCGCAGCATCGCGAGTGGCAGCCGGTATCAGAGCTGGTGGCGCACGCAATTCAGGGGATGTCATAGCTGGCGGAAGTGTCAAGCAGTACGCGCAGGCCGGGCTCGTCGAGGATGACGACGCCCAGCGACTGTGCTTTGTCGAGCTTTGAGCCAGCCTCTTCGCCTGCGACGACGTAGTTGGTCTTCTTGCTGACGGTGCCGGAGACGCGGCCGCCTGCGGACTCGATCATCTCCTTGGCGGCTTCGCGAGTGAGCGTGGGGAGCGTGCCGGTGAGGACGAAGGTGAGGCCTTCGAGGGTCGAGGTCCGGACCTTCTTCTCTGCGAGCATGGTCAGGCCGTGGTGTTTGAGCCGGTCGACGAGGGCGCGATTGCGCTCGTTGAGAAAGAAGTCGTGGATGGTGACCGCGACCTTGGGGCCGATGTCGTTGATGGCCGTGAGCGTGTCGATATCGGCAGCCATGATGTCGTCGATGTTGCCGAAGTGCTCGGCGAGGGCCTGAGCGGTGCGCTCGCCGACGTGGCGGATGCCGAGGCCGAGCAGCACGCGATTGAGCGGCGCGGACTTGGAGTTCTCTATCTGGGCGAGGAGATTATCGGCGGTCTTCTCCCCGATGCGCTCGAGTTTCAAGAGGTCATCCTTGGTGAGCTTGTAGACATCGGCGATGGAGTGGACCAGCGCTTTCGCTGTGGGCGCCTCGTCCGATTCAATCTCCTCTGCGGAGTCGGTTTCGGTTGCGGATGAGGATTCCTTGGCGGTGTGTTCTTCGATGGAATGGCCGAGGAGTTGGGCGACCATTACTTCGCCGAGCCCTTCGATGTTCATGACGGAACGCGAGGCGAAGTGGCGCAACTCTTCTTCAAGGCGCGCGGGGCAGCTTGCGTTGACGCAGCGATAGTCGACCTCGCCTTCTTCGCGAACAAGAGGAGTTTTGCAGCGCGGGCAATGCGTGGGGAAGACGATCTCCTCGGTGCCGCGCGGGTGTCTTGCGTCTTCGACTATGGAGGTGATCTTGGGGATGACGTCGCCGCCACGTTCGACCTGAACGAAGTCGCCGATGCGGACTCCGAGGCGGGCGATCTCGTCGGCGTTGTGCAGGGTTGCGCGGGTGACCGTGGTGCCGCCGATAAAGACGGGCGCGAGAGCGGCGACAGGCGTGAGTTTTCCGGTGCGGCCTACCTGGAAAAGGACACCCTCAAGCTGCGTGATGCCGGCGCGTGCGGCGAATTTGTAGGCGATGGCCCAGCGTGGCGCTTTGCCTGTGAACCCAAGGCGGCGCTGCTGAGTGGTGGCGTCAACCTTGATGACGACGCCGTCGATCTCGTAGCCCAGCGTGTCGCGCAGGGCTTCGGCTTTGGCGATGAAGGCGAGCACGTCGTCGATGGAGTCGACCGTGGCGGTGTGCTCGCTGACGCGGAAGCCTGCGGTACGCAGCGCCTCGAGTCCTTCGGACTGCGTGGGCAGGAGAAACTCGCCGGCCTTTTCGCCTTCGCCATGCAAGAGGAAGTAGGCGTAGAGGACCAGCTGGCGTTGCGCGACGATGCTCGGCTCCAGCGTACGGATGGTGCCCGCGGCGGCGTTGCGTGGATTCACCGCGGGAGTAAGTCCTTGTGCTACGCGCTGCTCGTTCATCTTGACGAATGCGGCCTGGGGCAGCACAACCTCACCGCGAACTTCGAAGCTCGCGGGGATCTTCGCGGCCTTCAACTTTGCGGGCGAGACACGCAGCGGCACGGACCGGATGGTGCGGACATTCGAGGTGACATCCTCGCCGATGGTTCCGTCGCCGCGGGTAAGGCCGCGCTAGCAGTTGCGCTGAGCCATCCGCGGCGGGCGCGTAGTGCAGCGCGAGCGAGAGGCCGTCGAGCTTCAGTTCGCAGACGTAGCGAATCTGTTCGGCGCTGGGCAGCGCATCGCGTACTCGCTGATCCCAGGCGCGCAGTTCGGCCTCGTTGTAGGCGTTGTCGAGCGAGAGCATGGGGCGCGAGTGCGGCGTCTTGACGAAGCCCTCGCGGGGTTTGCCGCCTACTCGCTGGGTGGGCGAATCGGGCGTGATCAGCTCAGGATGCGCGGCCTCGAGCGCCTTAAGCCGGTTCATCAGCGCGTCGTATTCGGCATCGGTTAGTTCAGGCGCGTCGAGGACGTAGTAGAGGTGCTCGTGGTGGCGAATGTCGTCGCGCAACGCTTCGATTTGCTTTTCCGGTGAAGAGGACGGCATGGCGGAATTATAGAGAGTTCGCTCGGGCGTCCGCCTAGGTTGACAGTGCAGGCGTGTCTCAAGAGGCCGCTATACTCGGACTGCATGGAACCGATTACTCACCTGCTGACCGGCGCGTGCCTGGCGCGAACCGGTTTCAATCGCAAAGCTGCGTATGCAACGCTGGCGATGACCATTGCCGCGGAGATACCGGACTGTGACACTCTGTGGTCTGTTGATGGGCCGGTTGCTGGTTTTCAGCATCATCGCGGAATTACGCATACCTTTGTTGGCTTGCCGTTTGAGGGGCTCGCGGTGGTTGGTTTTGTGTGGCTGGTGCATCGCTGGCGAACGCGTCGTGCAGACGCAGCAGCGACTCAGGTCAGTGCTCCGGCGTCCGTTTACGGGGCCGACCAGCCAGTTGTGCGACCGTTGACGGCGGCTCCGGTGCGCTGGGGGTTGCTTTACGGATTCACGCTGGTTGCATTGCTCAGCCACATTTTGCTGGACTGGACGAACAATTATGGCGTGCGTCCGTTCTTTCCGTTCAATTCTCGGTGGTATGCGGGTTCGTTTGTCTTTATCGTCGAGCCGGTGATGCTGGCTCTGCTGGCGATTGCGCTGATTGCTCCAGCGCTGTTCGGACTGGTTGGCAGCGAGGTTGGCGCGCGGAGGCCGGTCTTTCAGGGACGCGTTTGGGCAATCTTTGCGCTGGTCGCGATTGTTGGTCTTTGGGGCTGGCGCTGGGTGGAGCATGATGACGCGGTGCAGTTGGCGTCGACTGCGAACTACGGGCCGGAAGGATCGGTGGGCGCCGAAGTACTACGCGTGACGGCGAGCCCTTATCCGGGGAATCCATTCCGCTGGCACACGGTGGTGGAGACGCCTGGTTTCTACCAGATCGGCGCGGTCGATACGTTAAGGGATACGGTGTTCACGAATCCTGAGCAGGATCTTTTCGACAAGCCTGCGGATACGCCGGCGACGCAGGCAGCGAAGCAAAGCCGGCTGGGGCGCGTGTATCTCGACTGGTCGAGTTGGCCGCTGGTGGCTGAGATTGGGCCTTCGATTCCGGAAGACGCTCCGGCGGGCGCGACTGGCTGGACTGAGGTGCGTTTCGTCGATCTGCGGTTTATGTACGACACGCTAATGATGCAGGGCCGAACCAAACCGCCGATTTCAGGGGCAGTCTATGTTGACGCGAGCGGGCGGGTGGTGTGGACGGAGATGGGCGATCGCGTGCAGCGGTAGCTATCGGAAATCTGATCAGGGATTGAGCGGCGGTGGCGGCGGCTGGTAGGGGGGCGGGAATCCTGCGGGGTAGGCGTAACTCGGCGGCGGGGTGGAGCGGTCGAGCAGGTCGCCCAGCAGCGGGTATCGTCCGCCCAGGAAGTAGAGCGCATAGGCCTGGCTGAAGGTGTAGACGGAACCGAGCGCTGAGATTCCCAGGAAGGCGAGCCAGGCGAGGAAGATGAGGCCGCCTACGACGGCGCATCCGATGAGGGCGATCATGCCGGGGGTTCCGGAGTTGTGCAGCGCGGCCCAGAGAACGGCTCCGATGATGCCGAACGGGATGAGCGAGATCAGGACGAGGATGGCGATGCACATCTCGGCGGCGATGGCGATGACGATGAGCAGGACGAAGCGAAGGAAGATAAAGAGTGCGAACGCGCCGGGCTCGGCGGAGAGCATGTAGCGCAGGCGGCGCAAGGACTCTGAGATGCTGAGGTCTTCGAGCGCGATGAATGGCAGTGTGAAGTCGCGTATCAGCATGTACACGACGGCGACGAAGAGCACGAGGACGAAGGCCGCAGCGGCGAAGAGGATGATCTCGGCGACGTGGAAGCTGGTGAGCCTGGGCAGCGCATGGTGACGGATAAAGAAGAAGATGACAGGCAGCGCGAGCAAGGCGACGATCGCGCCCACGACGACGAAATAGAGCACCTTGAGGCCTATCCAACGCCAGGTGGATTGGCCGACTCTGCGCCAGACGGGGCTGACGAGGGTTTGGCGGGTGGCGACGAGTTCGACAAGAACCAGTTGCAGGCGCGATCCGATATAGAACAGGATGAGGCCGATGATGACTGAGGCGACTCCGATGATGACCGCGAACGCCACGATGAAGGCGAGCATTGCGGGCGGGAGGGTGTGGATTGCTCCACTTCCGCCGCGGCCTGGCAGGTTGAAGTTGAAGCCTCCGCCTAGCTCGGCGAAGAAGGCGACTGCGGCGATCTTGAAAAACGTGCGCCAGTGGAAGGGTCGGGCGAGGAGGTCCTTGGTGCGGTCGATGGCGGGGTTGATGGCTTCACTTGCGCTGAGTGGTCTCATGGCTGGGCGGGATGAGAGTAGCACGGGTCTTGCTGCTCAGTGGGATTTTTTTGGTGGACGCCTGCTAGCCATTCAGTCCAGGCGGAGAGGGCGCGATCGCATTGGATGCGGTGGCGCTCTTTTTTGTCGCGGATCTTCTTGCGCAGGTCTGTCTTCGAGCGGTGGAAGCAGGTCGAAGGTGATGTTGGCGGGCTGGAAGCGCTTGGATTCGGCGTGGGTGATGTAGTGGGTAAGGGAGCCGTTGGCGCCGAGGCGCGTGGTGCGGGCGTGGGTTGGGTGCCACGGGCGAGCGCCGCGGCGTAGCGGCCGGCGAGCATGCCAGAGGCGATGGACTCGGTGTAGCCTTCGACGCCGGAGAGCTGGCCGGCGATCATGATGGATGGGGTGGGCGCGGAGTTGCAGCGTTTCGGTGAGCAGCGTGGGGGCGTTGATGTAGGTGTTGCGGTGGATCTGGCCGTAGCGGAGGAAGGTGGCGTTTTCGAGGCCGGGGATGAGGCGGAGGACGCGAGCCTGTTCGCCGAACTTGAGGTGGTTCTGGAAGCCGACGAGGTTGTAGGAGTCGGCGCGGAGGTTTTCCTGGCGAAGCTGGACGACGGCGTAGGGCCAGCGGCCGGTCTTGGGATCGGTGAGGCCGACGGGCTTCATGGGGCCGAAGCGGAGGGTGTCGCGGCCGCGGCGGGCGGTTTCTTCGATGGGCAGGCAGCCTTCGAAGTAGTGCACAGGTTCAAGGTTCGAGGCTCGAGGTTCGAGGGGTGAAGGAAACTGCTCCCAGGATTTGGCGGGGACGGCTTCGGCGGTGGTGAGGGCGTCGAGGAAGCGGTCGTATTCCTCTTTGGTGAAGGGGCAGTTGATGTAGTCGGCGGTGCCTTTGTCGTAGCGGGCGGCGAAGTAGACCTTCGTCCATGTCGATGGTGGTGGCGTCGACGATGGGGGAGATGGAGTCGTAGAAGGCGAGATGACCGGAGCCGGTGAGGCGGGTGAGTTCGGCGGTGAGGGCGGGCGAGGTGAGCGGGCCGGTGGCGAGGATGGTGATGGTGTTGGGGTCGTTCTCGTCGAGGGTGAGGACTTCTTCGCGGTGGACGGTGATGCGGGGCTCGGCTGCGATGCGGGCGGCTACGCGGCGGGAGAATTCGACGCGGTCGACGGCGAGGGCGTGGCCGGCGGGAACGGCGGAGGCGTCGGCCTCGGTGAGCAGGACGGAGCCTGCCCGGCGCATCTCCTGCTTCAGCAGCCAGGGGGCGGTGTTTTCGGACTCGGACTTGAGGGAGTTGGAGCAGACGAGCTCGGCGAAGTCGGCGGTCTGGTGGGCCTCGGTGGAGCGAGTGGGGCGCATCTCGTAGAGCGAGACCTCGCAGCCGAGCGAGGCGGCCTGGAGGGCAGCTTCCGGGCCGGCGAGACCTCCGCCGATGATTTTGATTTTCTTCTGGTCAGTCATGTTGTTCCGTTCGTGCGAGTGCTGGTCGTGGTGCGGGAGGATTGCGCGTTCTTTTTTGTTGCTGCTTTGTAAAATACTCATAATAAAGCAATTACAGATAAAATACTGTATTCATTGAGGTTGTTTGCAAAATACTGTAAATAAATGAGTTATAGAGAGTCCGCTCCGGCCGGCACTTGTAAAATATCCTATCGATTGATGTTATCGGTAAAATCCTCCAAGCAATAGACTTAGCTGCGGACCGCCGGCGGACGCAGGCGTTCCGACGGCTGTTATTTCGTGTTGCCCCCGATGTTTGATTGTACGCAGGGTAGCCGACAAAAGTTCGCGCATTTTGGCGCACAAAGAGGGCGGGCCGCCCCGAGTTTTGGCTCGACTGGCCAGTCCAACTGGAGCTGAAAACGATGGAGGTTTTAGAACGAGAGGGCGCGGATGAAGAGGGCGGTTGGGGCGCCGTTCTCGATGGAGGCGGTTACGCGGACGCGGGCGCCTTTGTCGGCGGAGAATTTCTCACCTTCCATGACTCCGTAGGATGAGTCGGCGAGGGTCTTGGCGTCGATCTGGAAGGTTTTTTCCGCGCCGGCGTCGCCTTTGATGGTGATCTGGTGGGCGTGCTTGTCGAGTTTGACGATGGTGCCGAGGTCAGATGTGAGCGGGCCCGGGCCAAGATCTTCGACTGCTACGACGGTTCGGGAGTTGTCGTCCCCGTAGAAGAAGACCACGACGTGGGAGTCTGCCTTGCTGTAGGCGCTGGCGGGGACGGTCATGGCTTTGACGCTTTTCTCGAAGCTGAGGAGGACGTCCTTTTGCGTGAGGACGTCGAAGTTGCCTTGCGAGCCATCGTCGGTATCGACCTGAATGGTTTTGCTGGTGGCGGAGATGGCGACCACTTTGCCAGTGAGGGCGTGCACGATCTGCTGCGCATTGGCAGAGGCGGTTAAGGAAAGAGCTCCGAGCAAAAGGCCTGCGTGCAGGAATGGGTTTCGCATGGCATCCCCTCCAAAGAGTGGGTTAAATGGCCTGAGTATACTGCGATTCGACAGACTGGAAAAGGTTCCGCCAGCGTACCACAGTTGGGCGGTGCGGGCGGGCATTTTTATTGGGTTTCTGCTAAGTGGAGGGTTTGCTGAAGGTTGCAAGCTGGCCCGGGTTGAGGATGCAGTTTGGAGGCGGAGGCGGAGGCGGAGGCGGAGGCGGAGGCGGTGTGGCTCGGGCGCGCGGATTGAACTTCCCGGCGGGCGCTGCGTAAAGGAATGCATGCGGACGTAGGCTTCTGGAAACCCGCGCTGAGGATTTTATGATCTGCCTGATCCTGCTGGTCCTGCTTTTGACGCGGCGGCGGTATTGGTACGGCTATTATCCGTACGGCTATGGCTATTACCACCCTTACCCGTATCCTTATGGATCGTATACGCCGTATGACCCTTACTGGCGGGCGCGGTATTACGGGTATGGCTACGGGTACGGCTGCCGCAGGCCTTACTACTGGTAGATCGCGGCTTTGAAATTACGAGCTCGGGGATTGCCCGAGTTGCTGCAGAGGTGTGCCGGAGAGGCGCATGGTGGTCCACTCAGACATGGGCTGGGCGCCGATGGAGTTGTAGAAGTCGATGGCGAGCTGGTTCCAGTTGAGGACGGCCCATTCGAGGCGGGGACAGCCTTCGGCTACGGCGATAGCGGCTACGGCGGAAAGCAGAGCTTTGCCGATGCCTTTGCCGCGATATTCGGGGCGGACGAAGAGATCCTCGACGTAGATTCCGGCGTGGCCGCGCCAGGTTGAGTAGTTGTAGAAATAGAGGGCGAAGCCGACGGAAGTGAAGTTGCAGGTTGCAGGTTGCAGGTTGTCAGTTGAAGGCACTTCTGCGATGAGGCAATGGAAGCGAGGTGTTGGACCGAAGCCATCGCGGAGGAGGTCGGCGTGGGTGGCGACGGCGGCTTGAGGTTCGCGCTCGTAATCGGCGAGGGCCTGGATGAGGGCCAGGATCTGGGGGATGTCTTCGGGCGTGGCGGGGCGAATGTTGAGCATCGGTGTAGTTGTTAGTTGTTGGTTGTTAGTTGGGGGTGCGAGCGACGAGCCTGCACTTCCTGTAAAAGGTAATTGGACAATCCAGCAAGCATTCTGCCGATCTGGGTGCAACTGGCCTCGATATCATCGGGCTTTCGCCCATCTCCGTAGCCGAGTCGTTTGGCAATCAGAATTTGAGTCTGCAGTTCGGCATTGCTTCCCTGAGCTTGTTTGACGAACTGGCGGAAGTCGCGTCGAGTTCCGCGAGCTGATCCCTCGGCGATATTGCTGGCAATCGAGACGGCAGCCCTTCGCATCTGCGAACTCAGACCGTAGATCTCTTGCCTGGGAAAACTAGCGGTGAACTCGTAGACGAGGGTTGTCAGATCGATGGCCTGTTTCCACACTTGAAGATCACGAAAAGATTTGGGCAAGATCTTTCTCCGGAATGCCTCAAAATGAGTGTAGGTCGTTGCATAGCAACTAACAACTAACAACTAACAACCTACAACTGGCAAGCAACAACTGCATCAGTTGCGTTTCTGATTCGAGGGGGCGTTGGGGTTGGCGGCCAGCCATTTGTCGAAGGGGATGGTGAAGGCGAAGAGTTCCTGCTTGCCGTCGAGGGTGTGGACCATCTTGACGTAGAGCTCGGCGTGTTTGAGGGCGGGGTCGTCGAGGTCCTTGATGTCGTAGAAGAGATAGCCGGCGAGCGAGGAGTGGGGGCTGACGGTGGTGGACTTGAAGCCGAAGTCGTTGTCGTCGTCGGTGACTTTTTTGTCGACGGGGGTGCGCTTGATGGGGAATGGATCGAGCGGGATGTGGATGGGCTGGGTGCTATGCAGGGTGAAGATGCGGCGGTTGATGTCGTCGTCGGTGGCGGCGGGGATCTTGTCGTTGTTGGCGGAGATGAACTGCATGCGGGCGTCGTCGAGCGAGAGCGGCGTTGTCGCAGTCGTTGGTGAAGATGACGCGGACGGGCAGCAGGCCGTGCTCGATGTAGGGCAGGCGGAAGAAGGGGCAGAGCTTGGGGTCGTCGCAGGGCTCGGCGGCGACGGTGACGTGCTCGTTGGGGTGGGCGTCGTTGGCGGCGTACTCGGCTGCGGGCTTGGCGGGCGGGGCTTTCTTGTCGGCGGCGTGAGCGGGGGAAGAGGCAGAGTGAGGAGCGCGACTGCAGCGGCTGCGACGCGGATTGCGCGTAAAAACGCCGGGGAAGTGAGCAAGAGAGTGCGCGACGGTGGCGAGCTGGGCCGATTGCAGATGCGGATTCATGCAGGCAAGATTATCCTCTTCGCTGATACGGTGGTAAAGCGGAGTTGCGGCGATAAGCGAGGGAGTTCTCGAGACGTGGTAGTGTTCGTAGTGATGGCGCTGTATAGCTTGCTGCTGATGGCGGTGCTGGTGGTGGGCGCGCCGTACTGGCTGGTGCGGATGGCGACCAGCGGGCGGTATCGGGCGGGTTGGGGCAGCGGCTGGGGCTGGTTCCGGCGGAGCTGCGGGCGGCGGTTGCCGGGCGGCAGGTGGTGTGGGTGCATGCGGTCAGCGTGGGCGAGGTGCTGGCGGCGACGCGGCTGGTCGCGGAGCTGGAGGCGGCGCTGGGAGATGGCTGGAGCATTGTCGTATCTACGACGACGGCGACCGGGCAGGCGTTAGCACGGGAGCGGTTTGGGGCGGGGAGGGTTTTCTACTATCCGCTGGATTTTGCCTGGGCGGTGCGGGCGTATCTGCGGGCGCTGCGGCCGAAGATGCTGGTGCTGATGGAGAGCGAGTTGGCCGCGGATGCTGGTGGAGTGCGGACGGGCCGGGGTGCCGGTGGCGGTGGTGAATGCGCGGGTTTCGGATAGGTCGTTTGCGCGCGGGATGCGGGTGAGGGCGGTTTGGGGGCAGGTGCTGCGGCGGGTGGATTTGTTTCTGGCGCAGAGTGAGGAGGATGCGCGGCGGCTGGTGGCGATGGGGGCTCGGGCGGACGGGTGCGGGCGATTGGGAATTTGAAGTATGACGTGCGGGCTCCGGAGGAGAGTCGCGATGACGGAGCATGTATCCGCGCGTTGCCGGCGGAGGCCAGATTGGTGGTCGCGGGAAGTACGCTGGAGGGCGAAGAGAGAGGCGCTGCTGAGAGGCATGGCCAGCCATGCGGGCGGACGGCCCAGAGGCTGTGCTTGTTGCTCGCGCCGAGGCATCCACGAACGTTTCAACGAGGTTGTCGAGACTGGTACGAAGCTCGGACTGCGAGGTTGCTGCGATGCAGCACTTTGGACGGGGCAAATGGCCGCATGTTGCAGACGGCACAGATGCTGTGTGCTGGATACGATTGGGGACCTCGCGGCCGTTTACGGATTGGCGGATGTTGCGTTTGTGGGTGGGAGCTTGGTGCCGCGGGGTGGGCATAATCCACTGGAGCCAGCGCAGTTTGGGGTGCCGGTGGTGATGGGGCCATCGTACGAGAACTTCCGGGACATTGTGGCGAAGATGCACGCGGCAGATGGGATTCGGATTGTGTGCGACAAGGTCGGGCTGGAGGCCGCACTGGTCGAGTTGCTGAACGACCGTGCGGCGGCGAAGGCGATGGGTGAGCGGGGGCGGTGGTGTTTGAGGCGCAGAGGGGGCGACGGGGCGTGCGGTTGAGGCTTTGGTTGGGCTGGTGAAGCGGTGAGTGCGCGGCGGAAATGGGCATGGCCGCTGGTGCCGTTGTATGCGGCGGGGCTGGCGGTGAAGGATGGGCTGCGGGCGGCTAGGAGTGTTGAAGGCGAAGAAGCTGAAGTGGCCGGTGGTGAGTGTGGGGAGCTTGTCGGCGGGTGGGGCGGGGAAGACTCCGGTGGTGATTGCGCTGGCGGAGTTGCTGCGGGAGCGAGGGTGGAGTGTGGATGTGCTGTCGCGGGGATATGGGCGCGAGGGGCGAGGGGTGGAGCGGGTCGATCCGGCGGCTGACGGATGCGGCGCGGCGGTTTGGGGATGAGCCGGTACTGATTGCGCAGCATGCGCGGGTTCCGGTGTGGGTGGGGGCGGAGCGGTTCGCGGCGGGCGCGGCGGCGGAAGCGGGCATCGCGAGACGCAGGATGCGGAGCGTGCATCTGCTGGATGATGGGTTTCAGCATCGGCGGTTGGCGCGGGCGGTGGATGTGGTGCTGGTGACGGCGGAAGATTTGAGGATGTGCTGCTGCCGGCGGGGAATCTGCGCGGAGGGCTGGGGCGCTTGCGGCGGGCGGATGTGGTTGTGCTGCGCGAGGAAGAGTGGGAGCGCGTCGAGGCTCGGGTGCGTGGGTTGATGCGCCGAGGGTGCGGCGATCTGGAGCGTGCGGCGGAGGGTTGATGCTTCCGGCTGCGGCGGCGCAGTTGAGCTGCGGGGCCGCAGGGCGATGGCGTTTTGTGCGATTGCGCGGCCGGAGGGATTTTGGGCGATGCTGAAGGAGGCAGGCTGCGGGGTGGTGAAGACGATGGCGTTCGCGGACCATCACGCGTATACGATGGCGATATGGAGCGGATTGTTGCAAGCGGCGAAGCGATGCAGCGCGACGGGGTTTCTGACCACGGCGAAGGATCTGTGAAGCTTTCGCCGGCGATGGTCGATCGGCTGCGCGAGGTTGGGCCGGTGCGATCGTGACGAAGCTGGAAGCGAAGTTTCGTAGATGAGGCGGGTGTGGTGCGCGAGCTGGAGGCACGAATCTCTTGAGAGTGCTGATTGTGCGGATCGGGGCGATGGGCGACGTGCTGCACGCGATGCCGGCGGTGGCGGCGTTGCGCGAGCTGCATCCGGACTGGTTTATCGGGTGGGCGATCGAGCCGAGGTGGAGCGACCTGCTGCAGATTACGGGCGATCCGGAGGACCTGTCGCAGCGGTTGGACCGACGGCGGGAGGCATGGTGGGGCGGGGAATGATCGACCGCTGGTATCGCGTGGCGGCGGGGGAGTGGAAGAAGAGACCGTTGTCAGGCGGGACGCTGCGGGATATCTCCGCGTTGCGTGAGGTGATGCGCGAAGACCGGTTTGATCTGTGCGTCGATATGCAGGGGTCGGTGAAGTCGGCGGTGGTGGGGAAGATGGCAGGAGCGCACGGTGTTTGTGGGGCCGGAGTCGCCGCGGGAGCGGATTGCGCGTCGAATGTATGGGGAGCGGGTGGAGGTTACGGCCGCGCATGTGGTGAACCAGGGCTGCGAGTTGCTGGGTGCGGCGGTAGGCGAGGTGCTAAAGCCAGTGAGGGTGACCCTGCCGATGGACACCGAGGCTGAGCATTGGGCCGATGACGTGGTGGGGCGCGAGCGATTCTGCCTGATCTCGCCGGGCGGAGGCTGGGGCGCGAAGGTGTGGCCGGCGGAGCGGCTGGGCGCGGTGGCCGCGGCGTTGGGACGGGCAGGGGTGTCGACGGTGGTCAATGCATCGGTGAATGGGTCTGTTGAGGCGGATGGGGTCGTGGCGGCGAGTGACGGGTTCGCGCGGGCGGTGCCGTGCTCGATCGCGCAGTTGATTGCGCTGGAGCGGCGGGCGGCGGTGGTGATTGCTGGAGACACTGGGCCGTTGCACCTGGCGGCAGCTCTGGAACGGCCGGTGGTGGGGATCTTTGGGCCTACCGATCCGGCGCGGAATGGGCCTTTTGGCACGCGGGCGAAGGTGTTTCGGGATGCAACGAGCGTGACCAGCCATAAGCGGGTGCATGAGGTGGAGGTGGGGATGTTGCGGATCGGGGTGGATGAGGTGGTGGCGGCGGCGCTGGAGATGCTTGGCGATGACGGCGTCGAAGTGAAAGGCTTGATTCTTGAGCTGTAAGCTGGGAGCTAACCAGCTATCAGCCCGGCCAGATGGGTATACCGGCTCGCGGATGAGAAGATTGTGATGTGGGATTGAGGCGGATGGGCGAGTGAGCGGACGGACGGGTTGGCAGAAGGTTGCGCGGCGGATACGGGTGCCGATGGGGTTTGTGTTTGCGGCGGTGTTTCTGTGGCTGGCCCGGCCTGGCTTGCGGACGTTGGCGGCGAGTCTGGTGCTGGTGGTTCCGGGGCTGTGGCTGCGCGGGTACGCTTCGGGATACGTGAAGAAGAACGCGGAGCTGGCCACGACCGGGCCCTATGCGCATACGCGCAACCCGCTGTATCTGGGGTCGATGCTGATTGCGTTCGGGTTTGCGGCGGCGGCGGGGAGTTGGGTGATTCTGGTGGCGCTGGCGGTGTTGTTTGCGGCGATCTATATTCCGACGATTCTGGGCGAGGAGGCTTATCTGCGGGAACATTTTGCGGGGTTTGAGGCGTATGCGCGCGAGGTGCCCCGGCTTCTTCCGCGGCTCACGGCTGCGAAGGCTGGCCGTCTAACACCGGAGGGCGCGCCGGAGCGAGCGGGGGCAGCTTTTCGCCTGCGCTTTACCGCAAACACCGCGAGTACAATGCTCTAATGGGAGCCGGCGCGATCTATGTGGCGCTGGTCTTGAAGTTCGTGTGGGAACAGCACACGTCCGTCGCCGGTTTTTCAGAAGCCGCCCTGGTGGCCTTGAGCCGCGCCCAACTCAACTGCCGGGGAAGCCTTTTGCAGATCGTTCGACCTTTTCACCGTTTTATTAGCCTTTTGGGCCTCTTGCTGGTTGCAGGCGTGGTGGCGGCATGCGCAGTTGCTGGGGTTGGGGAGCAAGCCCGCGCCTCCGGTTCCGATTCCGACGCTGCAGCCGCCGATTCCGGGTTATTCGTTCCCGGCGAAGCAGACACTGACATTTACGGTGGACTGGCGGGTGTTTACCGGGGGCACTGCGGTGTTCCATCTGGAGCAGCAGGGCGATCAATTGAAGGTAACGGCCACGGCGGACACGGTGGGCGCGGTGAACATGCTGTTTCCCGTGGTGGACCGGTTCCAGTCGTCGATGGACACGAAGACAGGCTGCTCGCAGGGATTTTCGAAGCAGATGCAGGAGGGACGGCGGAAGATTTCGAGCGATCTGACGCTTCGATCAGACCGCCGGCAAGCAGATTCTGGTGGAGAAGAACCTGGTGAAGGGGACGCAGAAGACGCAGACGACGTCGATTCCGGCGTGCGTGACGGACTCGCTGTCTGCGATCTTCTACGCGGCTTCGCAGCGGCTGGTGGTGGGGCAGGATTTTCGTTTCCGCTGGCCGACGCGATGCGGACGGTGACGGTGACGATGAAGGTGGAGGCGAAGGAAGAGATCAAGACGCCGGCGGGGACGTTTCAGACGATTCGCGTGGAGCCGACGGCGGAAGAAGGCGTGGTGAAGAACCGCGGCAACATCTGGATCTGGTACACGGACGATGCGCGGCATATGCCGGTGCAGATCCGGGCGCGGCTGTTCTGGGGGACGATTACGTTCCACCTGCAGAGCGTGGAGACGAAGTAAGTCAACTGGTGACGCATGTTGGGCTTCTCAGCGTGCGCCGTGTCGTGAGATTGGAGCGGGACGATGTTATTTGATGGAGATCCGGATCCGACGCCGCCTGAGGGATGGTGACCATAGGCCGGTTCGAAAGCCCGATTGAGGCGCAGATGGCCAAAGGGATGCTGGAGTCGGCAGGAGTGGAGTGCATGCTGGTTGGCGAGAACGTGAACAGCCTGAATCCTGCGGCGTTTCGTGTGCAGCTGCAGGTGCGGGCAGAGGATGAGGCGGCCGCCCGGGAGTTGCTGGCACAGCCGGCCGGCGGGGAAGTTGCCGGCGAGTGAGCGATTGTGGATGTTTTTGGCGTGGATTTGGTGACGAAACGCCGGCAGGAGTTGAATTGGCGTCGCCCTTGCATGTAACTTTGTGATGCTGCCGATCGGACTTCCGCCAGGTTGCGATTGCTGGAGCCGGTTGGTGGCGGCTAGCGGTTTGGGCTGATTTCGCACGACTTGTGACCGGCGATACTGCCGGGTGGCCGGAGATCGCGTCGAATGGGTTTGAGGTTTCTTCCTGAATGGAAGGAACGGAGTTGAAGAGAAGAGATTCTGTGCGCGCCGATAGCGAGTGCGATGAGAGGTTGGGAGAGACATGAAGATTTTTGGAATTAGAGTTGCGGGAGTGTTGGCGGCATCTTTTCTGGGTTTGGTGGCACTGGCGCATCCTGCCGGGCTGATGGCGCAGGCGACCGTTCATGGCCACGTGCAGAATGCTGCGGGTATGGCGGTGACTTCGGGCGACGTGAAGTTCACGACGGATAAGAATCCGAGCGCTTCCGGCGCGAAGTTCGACTACTCGTTCCCGCTGGATGCGAACGGCGACTACAAGGGCACGATCGATAAGGCGGGCACTTACACCGCAGTGGTGCTTGTGCAGGGGCATACGGTCGACTTTATGCCGGCGCCGCTTGCTTCAGGAGATAACAAGACGATCGACTTCGACATGACGCGCAAGGAGTACATCGACAAGATGAGCCCGGCGGATCGCGCGGCGCTGGAAGAGTACAAGAAGAACGCTGCGGCGACGCTGGCGGCGAACGCGAAGATCGGGAACCTGAATAATCTGCTGAAGTCGGCACGTGCGGCTAATACGGCGGGAACTACGACGAAGCGGCAAAGAACATGACCGACGCGACGGCGGCGAAACCTGACGAGCCGATCCTGTGGGACACGCTGGGCGATGCGCAACTGGGCCAGGCGTAACGCTGCGGCAAAGGCGGCTGGCGGCAAGACGAGTGATCCGGCAGCGCAGGAAAAATACACTGCGGCGATTGCTTCTTATCAGAAAGCGATCAGTTTGAACGCCGCACTGCCCAAGCCGAATCCGGAGCTTGCGGCGGCGGCCAACAATCAGTTGGGACAGATCTTTGGCAAGACCGGCAAGACCCAAGGACGCCGCGGATGCCTACGACGCGGCGGCAAAGGCCGATCCAGCCAAAGCAGGGATGTACTACTACAACGAGGCGGCGACGCGTTCAACGCGAATGATATGGACACCGCCGCGGCAGCCGCGGACAAGGCGATCGCGGCCGATCCGACCAAGGTGGATGCTTACTACATCAAGGGTCAGGCGCTGATCCAGAAGGCGACCGTGGATCCGAAGACGAACAAGATCACGGCGCCTCCGGATTGCATTGCGGCTTACCAGAAGTATCTGGAGCTTGCTCCCACTGGCCCGCATGCTGAGGAGATCAAGGGCATCCTGCAGGGAATCGGGGCTACGGTTCCGGAAAACTACAAAGCTCCTTCCGGCAAGAAGAAGTAGGCCAATACTGAAAGATGGAAGCGGCCCTGGGCGATGTGCCCGGGGCCTTTTTTGCGATGTTGAGGAGGGTTGGGTGAGCGAGGTCGTTGGGTTTGCGGAGGCTCTGGAGGTGGTGCTGCGGCACGCGGCAGGCGTGCGGTGCGCGTGGGCAGGAGAGGGTTGCGCTGCTCGCCTCGTCCGGGACGGGTGCTGGCGGAGGAAGTGAAGGCGGATCGCGATCAGCCGCCGTTTGATCGGGCGACGCGGGATGGATTTGCGGTGCGGGCTGAGGAGTGGTCGGCTGGCAAAAGGCTGCGGGTGGTGGGGCAGGTTCGGGCGGGTGAGGTTTGGGGCGGCGGTGAGGTTGCGGCGGGGTGCGCGGTTGAGATTATGACTGGGGCGGCGGTTCCGGCGGGCGTGGATGCGGTGGCGATGATCGAGCATGTGGAGTTCGGTGACGGTGAGGTTTGGGCTGCGGCTGGGCGAGTCGTTGAAGGTCGGGGAGAATGTTGTCGCGCGGGGCAGCGAGGCTCGGCGAGGCGAGGTGGTGCTGAAGCCGCGGGGACGGAGATTGGGCGCGGCGGAGATTGCCTTGGCTGCGGCTTGCGGGTGTGCGGAGTTGGAAGTGTTCGCGCGGCCGGCGGTGGCGATTGTGGCGACTGGCGATGAGTTGGTGGAGTTGGATCAGGCGATGGAGGGGCACCAGATTCGCAACTCGAATGGTTATGCGCTGGCGGCGATGGTTGAGGCGGCGGGCGGCGACGGCGCGGCGGTTGGCGATTGCGCGGGATACGCGGGAGGATGTGCGGGCGCGGATTGAGGAGGGACGTAAGGCGGATTTGATGATGCTGTCGGGCGGGGTTTCGGCGGGGAAGTACGACCTGGTGGAGGAGGTGCTGGCGGAGTTTGGCGCGGAGTTCTTCTTTACCGGGGTGAGGATGCAGCCGGGGAAGCCGGTGGTGTTTGGAAGACTAGCGAGAAGCAGCGAGTCAGCGAGTCAGCAGGTCAGCGAGTCAGCGAAAGCTGGGGACTGGACCTACTTTTTTGGGCTGCCGGGGAATCCGGTCTCGACGCAGGTGACGTTTCATTGCTTTGTTGAGCCGGTGCTGCGGGCTTTGTGCGGGGCGGGGGTGGGTGGGCCGAAGTTTGTGCAGGCCACGTTGGCGAGGATGTTCGCGGGAAGGCTGGGACTAACGCGGGTTCTTCCGGCGCGGTTGGCGTCTGATTTGGAGCGGCCGGAGGTGAGGCTGGTGGGATGGCAGGGCTCAGGGGATCTGGCGGCGAATGCTCGGGCGAACTGTTATGCGGTGCTGCCGGATGGGATGGATTTGCGGTCGGGAGATGTGATTACGGTGCTGCTGCGGTAGGCTTCCTAGCATGAGCGAAAAGTTGAGTCATTACGATGAGGCGGGGCGGGCGCACATGGTGGATGTGAGCGCGAAGGCGGCGACTCGGCGGGAGGCTGTGGCGGAGGCGTTTGTCGAGCTGAACGAGGCGGTCCTGGCCGCGCTGCCGGAGAATCCAAAAGGGAATCCGCTGGAGGTGGCGCGGTTCGCGGGGATTCAGGCGGCAAAGCGAGACGAGCGAGCTGATTCCGATGTGCCATCCGCTGGCGCTTGAGTTTTGTGGATGTGGAGGCGACGGTAGTTGCCGGCGGGGTGCGGATTCGAGCTACAGCAGCTACGACGGCGGGGACGGGCGTGGAGATGGAGGCGATGGTGGCGGCTTCGGTGGCGGCGCTTACGGTCTACGACATGACCAAGGCGCTGGATAAAGGGATCCGGATTCGCGAGGTGCAGTTGGTGAGCAAGAGTGGTGGGAAGAGTGGGGAGTGGCGGCGAGGTTGAGGGGAAACCGGGGGATTCTTGCAGAGAGGTTGTGTTTCTCGAGCTGTAAGTTCCTGAGCTATAAGCTGTCAGTGACGATGAATTAGGGTCAGGCTTCCATGAGGCCGTAGCGGCGTTGCCATTGGTGTTTAAGGCGGTTGCGGACCATGGCGGCGTCTCGTTCGTCGGAAATGGATGGGTCGGTGCGGGCGGTTTCGGCGAAGCGCTCGGCTTCTAGCTTGGCTTGTTCGAGGATGGCGCGGTCGCGGAGCAGGTTGGCGACGCGGAACTCGGGCAGGCCGGTTTGGCGGGTGCCGAAGAACTCGCCGGGGCCGCGCTGCTGGAGGTCGAGTTCGGCTAGTTCGAAGCCGTTTTGCGTGGCGACCATGGCGTTGAGGCGGGCGTCGGCTTGCTCGGTGACGCGTTCGCCGGTCATGAGGATGCAGTAGCTTTTGGCGGCGCCGCGGCCGACTCGTCCGCGGAGCTGGTGGAGCTGGGCGAGGCCGAAGCGTTCGGCGTGGTCGATGACCATGACGGTGGCGTTGGAGACGTCGACGCCTACCTCGATGACGGTGGTGGAGACGAGGACGTCGATTTCGCCGCGCTTGAAGCGGGCCATGGTGACTTCTTTTTCGTCGGCGGAGAGGCGGCCGTGGAGCAGGCCGAGGCGCAGGCCGGCGAGGGCGCCGGTACGAAGCTCGTCGTACATCTCGGTGGCGGAGCGGAGTTTGGGTTTTTCGGCGAAGAGTTTTTCGGTCTTCTTTCCTCGGCTCTTTGTTTTAGCAGCAGTTTTCGCGGGAGGCTGGCTCGCTGATTCGCTGATTTGCTCTTGTTCGTCGTGGGCGAAGTCGAGTTCGGGCTGGTCATCATTGGCGCCTTCGATGATGGGGTAGACGAGGTAGGCCTGTTGGCCATTTGTAACTTGTTTACGCACAAATTCCCAGACGTCTGCGGCGCGTTCGGAGGTGGTGCGGCGGGTGACGATGGGGGTGCGGCCGGGGGGCATCTGGTCGATGACGCTGACGTCTAAATCTCCGTAGAGAGTGAGGGCGAGGGTGCGGGGAATTGGGGTTGCGGTCATGGAGAGGACGTCGGGTTCGGAGACGACGCCTTCGGCGTTGGGTTTGCGCATGAGCTTGAAGCGTTGCTGGACGCCGAAGCGGTGCTGCTCGTCGACGATGACGAGGCCGAGATTGGCGAAGTCAGCTTTGTCCTCCTGCAGGGCGTGGGTGCCGATGACGAACTGGACTTCTCCGCGCATGATGCGGCCCTGGGTTTGGCGCTTGGTAGCAGGATCGAGCGAGCCGGTGAGCAGGGCGACGCGGTAGGGTTTGCCGGTTGCGGGCGAGATGGCTTCGCTGAGGAGCTTGCGCGCGGAGAGGTAGTGTTGGGTGGCGAGGATTTCAGTGGGGGCCATGAGGGCGACCTGGGTGCCGTTCTCGATGGCGACGAGGGCGGCCTGCATGGCGACGATGGTTTTGCCGGAGCCGACGTCTCCTTGAAGGAGGCGGCGCATGGGTTGCGGCTTGCGCATGTCGGCGACGATTTCGCCGAGGACGCGTTTCTGGGCGGCGGTGGGATGGAAGGGGAGGATCTGCTTGATGGCTTCGCGGACGTTGGGGCCGGTGGTGAAGGCGGTACCGAGGCGCTCGCGCAGGCGGCGGCGTTTGAGTTCGAGGCCGAGTTCGAGGTAGAAGAGCTCTTCGAAGATGAGGCGCTTGTGGGCGGGTGTCGTGGAGGACATCAGCTCGAGCATGGGGGTGCCGGCTTCGGGGAAGTGGACGGCGCGGAGGGCTTCGAGGCGGGAGGGGAAGTTGAGGCGGCGGAGGAGTGCGGGAGGGAGGGTCTCCGAGGTGGGTGTGGGGTTCGTCGATCCCACCCGTGACGGTGAAGCTGTCACGGATGGGGCACCCGGATTTGTGGAGGGGAACGACCCAGGGTCGACTTCGTCGAACCTGGGGCACCCGATTTTTCCAACTCTTCGAAGATGGACCAGACTAGTTGGCGGATCCATTTGGAGGTGAGTTTTGCGCCCCAGGGGGTGGTGCCGCCAAGGGACTCGTAGACGGGAACGATGCGGCCGATTTCGAGCTGAGTCCTCGGGGTTGGTGCCGTCGGGGATGATTTCGAATTGGGGCTGGATCATTTTGAAGCGGCCGGAGATGGGGATGCCGGCGGCGGACGCGGCCATGGCGGAGCGGGAGGGCTCCAGCTTGCCGTAGACAGCGACCATCTGGCCGAGCTTGAAGCGGTCCTTGAGATACGTCCCGTGGAACCAGATGCACTTGACGGTGCCGAGGCCCTGGCCGAGGGTCATTTCAAACATGGGGCCGGAGCGGGTGCGGAGCAGGGCCGAGCCGCGGACTTCGCCGATGATGGAGGCCATGGCGCCGGGGGTGAGCGAGGCGATGGGTTGAGGGTTGAGGCGGTCTTCGTAGCGGAATGGGAGGTGGTAGAGGAGGTCTTCGACGGTCTCTACGCCGCGGGTGGCGAGGGATGCGGCGATGCGTTCGCCGATGCGTTTTACGAATTTGACCGGGGTGGAGAGTTCGAGCACTTACCGATGCTACCAAGGGACGGGCAGGGGCCCCGATTGGGCTGATACACTCCGCTTGTCGCATGCGTGGCTTCGGAGGCCCTGAATGGTGGTAGGAACCTCGCGAGCCGGCGTGCTCGTTGATGCAAGACTGGTGGCCCACACCCGTCACCAGACTGCGGTGCGGCTGCTGCCGTTTCTTTTTCTCCTGTACATCGTTAACTATCTTGATCGGACCAGCGTTGCGTATGCGGCGATCGGGATGTCGCGGGACCTGGGCTTTAGCGACCGCGTGTTCGGGATGGGCGTCGGCGTGTTCTTTATTGGGTACCTGGCGCTGCAGATTCCAGGGTCATTGCTGGCGGAGAACTGGAGTGCGCGGAAGACGATCTCGGGGTCGCTGGTGTTGTGGGGATCTTTGACGGCGCTGACGGCTTTGGTGCATACGCCGATGCAGCTTTACCTGGCGCGATTTTCGCTGGGACTGGCAGAGGCGAGCTTCTTTCCGGGGGTGATGATTTTTCTGAGCCACTGGTTCATCCAGAAAGACCGGGCGAAGGCGGCGAGCAACTTTCTGGCCGCAGTTCCGCTATCGCTGATGATCGGGTCGCCGGTGGCGGGATGGATTATAGGGCACCATTGGCTGGGTGTTGCGGGTTGGCGGTGGCTGTTTGTGCTGGAGGGAATTCCGGCGGTGGCGCTGGGTGCTATCGCGTTCTTTCGCCTGAGCGACTGCCCGAAGGAAGCGGCGTGGCTGACGGTTGAGCAACGGGATTGGATCACGGCGGAGCTGGAGGCGGAGAAGTCGGTGGACCGGCGAGGCGTGTCGGTGCTGGAGACGCTGCGATCATGGCGAGTCCTGTTGCTGGGGGCGGTGTCGTTGCTGGCGTATCTGCCGGGGTATGCGGCGATCTTCTGGATACCGACTCTGCTGAAGCGGCAGACTGGATTGTCCGATATGCGGGTAGGGTCGCTGCTGGCGATTCCGTACGGAGTGACGCTGCTAGCAATGCTGTTCAACGGGTGGCATTCGGACAGGCATCTGGAGCGGCGGGGGCACGCGGCGGTTCCGCTGCTGTCAGGAGCGCTTGGGGCGCTGGGACTACTGGTGTTTCCACCGTCGCTGGCGATGACCCTGTGCCTGTTCAGCCTGATGATGGTCGAGTTGGCGTATCTGCCGATATTCTGGGCGATCCCAACGGAGATTCTGAGCGAGACGGCGGCTGCAGGAGCGTTGGGAGTGGTGAGCACGATCGCGAATATTGCGGGCTTCTTCGGGCCGTCGGCGTTTGGGTACCTGCATACGCGGACGGGGTCGCTGGCGACAGGGTACGCGGCGATGGCGGTGTGCTGGACGGCGGCGGGGGTGCTGATGCTGATGATCCCTGGGCTGCGGCGGCGAACGCGGGACGAGGGAGTTGAGGTGGAACTCCCCGCGGAGGCTTGAGGCTTTATTTGAGAAGCCAGTGGAGATATTCGGGCAGGGAGTGAAGCTGGTCGACGTGATCGGGTGCGGAGTTGCCGGCAAAGCCGACTACGAGGAGATTGCCTGATTTGGTCTGGCTGAGCATTTGTGTTCCCATGGGTCCCCAGCGGGCGACCGGATGCGCGGCGAGACCCCATTGCTTGAGGAGTGCGTCGGCGGTTTCGGTGGTGCTGGCGTAGGTGCCGGGGAAGATTTCGGAATGGGTGATGATGAGGTGCTTCTTTTGGGCGATGGCGTCGGTGCCGAAGCGCAGCCAGGATGCTAGGTTCCTGGGCTCGAGTTGGGGATCTGTTGACGCGGGCGGGGGTGTGTCGTTCAGGTAGCCGGCGTGGACGCCGTCGATGCAGAGGACGCGGCTGATGCGGTTGTAGGAGGCGGGGTCGCTGAGGAGTTGGCGGAGTGCGCCGCAGCCTGCGCTCCAGCCGCCTAGATCGATTTCGTTGAAGGTGACGTTGGCGGCGGATTGGGCCTCGGCGATTAATTTCGGGAAGACGGTGGGGTCGGCGAAGAGCCTCTCGTAGGTGCTGGAGCCGGCTCCGGCCTGGATGGTGATTACGGCTAGATTTTTCTGCTGAGCGGCGGCTAGCTCGGGGAGCCAGCCGCCTCCGTGGAAGAAGAGCAGGAGATTGATGTGGTGCTTGCCTTTTAGTTTTTCCGGGATGAAGAGGGTGCCGAGGGTTAGCTTTTGGCGCAGGCCGGGCGGTGTGGTTTGGGTGAGGCGAGGATGGGTGCGGGTGTGCTCCACCATGGGGGATGGGTTCTGGGGTTGCTGAGCCGTGATGGTGTTGGGAAGGAGGGCGCAGGCGAGGGCGAGCGCAGACGCGAAGCTATGCAGATGCTTGGGCATTAATTCGAGCACGAAGATGATGTTAACAAGGTTTGGCAGAACTCTATTTGACGCCGGCGAGTGGGACTACTTCGTCGTCGGTGCCTAGGTACTCCCAGCGCTGGAGCGCGATGGGGACGTTGCCGTTGAGCCAGACGAAGTTGTGGAACTTGAGGATGCTGAATTGATCGCCCTGTTTGAGCCGCGCGTCCGCCATCATTTTGATGATTTGCAGTTTGCCGGTCTGGTAGGCGATTTTCTGGCCGGGGGTTTCGCCCATTTCGACGACTTCTTGGTTTGCATCGGCGCGGTCCATGGGGACGTTCTGGGTGAGGAAGTCGACGGCCTGGGGTGGCGTCATCGCGCCAGTGGCGACCTGGACGTCGGCGATGACGCGGAGTGCGCGGAGGCGCATCTGGTTGTAAACAATCTCGCGAGAGTGGGGGCTGTCGTCGTAAAAGCCGGACTGGAGCATCATCTCTTCGGCGTAGAAGCCGATGCCTTCGTTGGCTCCGGAGTCGTAGTAGTGGCGGCGGATGGGGTCGGGATGTTGCCAGGAGGCGCAGAGCTGGCCGTAGTGCCCGATGGTGCCTTCGTGGACGATCTGGATGCGGGGGTCTTTGGCGTCGGCGACCCAGAAGTAGCCGGAGGTGGGCGAGGGTGCAGTGGCGTAGCGGATTCCGTTCTGATCGAGGCGGGAGGACGAGGTGAAGTCGTCGGTTTCGGCGAAGTCGCCCAGTGCGGCGAGGTAGGGGGGTAAGGGTCGAAGCGTGTAGTGCTGAAGGTTCCTGGGCAGAGTGAGGATTTGACGCTGGGTGAGGAATTGACGTGCTGCCGACTCGGCTCGTTGGTTGCGGGAGATGAAGTCGTCGAGTGTGGGCGCCATGACCAAGGGCGGCACAGCGCGGTTGCGATTGATTTCGAGGGCTTCGAAGGCGACTGCTCGGCGGTATTCCTGCTCGGCTTGCGCTACCAGTTCTTCGGGCGTGTAAGGGATGAGGGCAACGTTGTGCAGGAACCACATGTAGTTGGCTCGGCCGATTGCGGTTTGGGCGGGCAGGGTGGGGAGGGTCTTCTGCAGCCAGGCGGAGTATGTTTCCAGGGAAGTGGCGGCTGCGTCGGTCGCGGCTTTCCATTGGGCGGCGGGGATGGTGGTTTGCGGGGGGAGGGTTGCAGCTATTTGGTCGAGCTTAGGGCGGATTCCGGCTAGAGCCGCGATCGCCATTCTGGCGTAGGGAGCGGGCGGCGAGTTGAGGTTATGATGAGCCTGGTCGAGGATGACGGGGATGTTATCGATACGGGCGAGAATTTCTCGGCTGCGGGCTTCGTCGTAGGGACCGGGGACGGTGAGGGCTTCAGCTACCGGGGTGAGCGTCTGCTCGATGTAGAAATCGGGATCGCGCTGCCATCGTTTGAGGATGTCGAGTTCCCAATGGACGCGGGCGAGGGCGGAACCGATGAGGCGATGGTCTACCTGTTCGGGGATGGGGGCGGTGGGGTTGTTGAGGGTCTTCCAGCGGGCGTCAAGGTCGGCGAGGTCTTTGCGCTGCTTCGCTACGGCCGCAGCAGACCAGTCGCGGACTGCGGAGTTGGGGCGCTCGATGCGGTTTACGTCGTCGCCGGTGTATTGGGCGTAGCGGGCACGCCAGGCCCAGAAGTCGGCGGATAGGTTTTGGTCGGAGTCGGCTTGGTGTTGCGCGACGGTTGGCGCTGCGAGAAAAAGGCAGAGAGCTATGGATGCGAGTCGATGCATCAAGATGGTCATCCTTGGATTGGAGCAGCGTGGACCGTGGAGAGTGCGGGCACAGGGTGATGCTACCAAGAGTGGGGTGAGGGATCATTCCCATGGTCGACTGCGTCGAACATGGGGCACCCGGGTTTGCGGCATCCTTAGGTCAGGTTGCTGGCTTTATTTGTGTGGGGTGGATATCTTGGTTGCGGTGTGGAGTGAACGGGAGTGGGGCTCGGTGAAGCGATTTGCCAGCGCACCACGAACTTAGAGGAGAGCGCATGGCAATTCGTTTGCATTTCTGGGGGGCGGATCAGACCGTCACCGGCTCGTCGCATCATCTGGAGTGTGCGGGGCAGAATATTCTGCTGGACTGCGGTCTGTTTCAAGGGCGGCGGCAGGACGCGGCGGAGATCAACTCGCATTTGGCGTTTACGCCGGAGCAGCTTGCGGGGAAGGCAGGACCGGCGCTGAACGCGGTGGTGTTGTCGCACGCGCATATCGACCATAGCGGTGATCTGCCGCTGCTGGCGAAGCAGGGATATCGCGGGCCGATCTATACGACGCCGTCGACGATTGATTTGTGTCTGCCGATGCTGAAAGACAGCGCGCACATTCAGGAGAGTGATGCGGAGTTCTTGAGCAGGCGGCAGGGACGGCGGAAGTCGATTGGAGTTCCGCCGGGGCCTGGGCCGGTGCCGGTGCAGCCACTCTATACACAGGACGACGCTGCGTTGCTGAACGATATGTTCAAGCCGGTGAATCTGCATACGCCGCAACTGCTGGCGGGGTCGACGAAGGACGCGGGGTTCACGGCGACGACGACCAACGCGGGGCACATGCTGGGGTCGACGAATGTGCTGATCGAGGCGACGGAGAAAGGGCAAAAGATTCGGCTCTTGTTTTCGGGCGATGTGGGGCGGAAGAATCTGCCGATCATCAAAGACCCAGACCCGGCTCCTGCGGCGGATTATTTGATTATGGAGAGCACGTACGGCGATCGGCTGCATGCTCCGGCGGCTGATGTGAAGGCGAAGGCGTCGGCGCTGGTGAAGGCTACGCTGGCGCGGGGCGGGCATGTGATTGTGCCGGCGTTTGCAGTGGAGCGGACGCAGCAACTGGTGCTGCTGCTGCACGAGATGATCCAGGCGGGGGAGATTTCGGAGTTCCCGATCTTTGTGGACAGCCCGCTGGCTTCGGCTGTGACGGAGGTCTTCAAGAAGCATACCGAGGATTGGGATGCGGATGCGTGCGCATTCTACACCAAGGGGATTGACGCGTTTGGGTGGAACCGATTGCGGTATACGCAGACGGTGCAGGAAAGCAAAGCTCTGAATGATCTGAAGATGCCCTACATGGTGATCTCGGCGTCGGGAATGTGCGAGGCGGGGCGGATTCTGCATCATCTGAAAAATGGGATTGAGGACCCGCGGAATTTGATTCTGATTACGGGGTACCAGGCTCCGAACACGCTGGGCAGCAAGCTGGTGGCGAAGGCGCAGGAGGTGAACATCTTCGGCGAGCCGATGCGGGTGCGGGCGCAGGTGGAGTCGATCGACTCGCTGAGCGGGCATGCGGATCAGCAGGAGCTGCTGGACTGGATGGCTCCGGTGGCGCCTACGCTGAAGAAGGTGTTCCTGGTTCACGGCGAGCTGGATGCGATGACGGTGCTGAAGGGGAAGATCGAGGAGCGGTACAAGCTGGAGGTGGTTTTGCCGAAGCGCGGGGACCGGTTTGAGGTGGGGTAGGAAGATTTTGTGTCAGGCCTTCAGCCCTCGTCATTCCTTTCTGCACGGAACCTAGGCCTTCGGCCTAGGCTGGTATATTGCGCGCCTTCGGCGCTCGTGTTTCCGGTTGCGCAAAACGGGTATGCTTTTCGGTGAGGGTTTGCAAGGAGATGACGATGAATATTGCTGCGAAGGTGACCGACCTTATTGGTGGCACGCCACTGGTTCAGTTGAACAGGGTGACGGAGGGTTGCGGCGCGCGGGTGGTGGCGAAGTTGGAGGGTATGAATCCGCTGGCGAGTGTGAAGGACCGCATCGGGCTGGCGATGATTGAGGCGGCGGAACGCGAAGGGAAGATTACGCCGGGTAAGACGGTGCTGATTGAGCCGACCAGCGGGAATACGGGCATCGGGCATTGCGTTTGTGGCGGCGGTGAAGGGGTACAGACTGCATCCTGACCATGCCGGAGACGATGAGCGTGGAGCGGCGGATTCTGCTGCTGGCGTTTGGGGCGAAGATCGTGCTGACTCCGGGGCCGGGCGGGATGAAGGGCGCGATTGCGAAGGCAGAGGAGTTGGTCCGCGATACGCCGAATGCCTACATGCTGCAGCAGTTCAACAACCCGGCGAATCCGGCGATTCACCTGGCGACTACCGGGCCGGAGATCTGGAACGATACGGACGGGACAGCGGACATGCTGGTGTCGGGCGTGGGGACGGGCGGGACGCTGACGGGCGTGAGCGAATATATCAAGGCGCGGAAGCCGGGATTCTGGACGGTGGCGGTGGAGCCGACGGACAGCCATGTGCTGTCGGGCGGAGCTCCGGGGCCGCACAAGATTCAGGGGATTGGCGCGGGGTTTGTGCCGCAGGTGCTGCGGACTGATTTGATCGACGAGATCGTCCAAGTGACGAACGACGAGGCGTTCGCGATGGCGCGGCGGTTGCCGAAGGAGGAGGGTCTGCTGGTGGGCATCTCGTCCGGCGCAGCGGTACATGCGGCGCTGAAGATTGCGCGCGAGCCGAGGCATGCGGGCAAGCTGATCGTGGTGGTGCTTCCGAGCGCGGGCGAGCGGTACCTTTCGACGCTGCTGTTCGATGAGTTGCGGCAACAGGCGATCAACACGCCGACGTCTCCGCTGGCGCAATGAACCTGTTTGCATCGATTCGCGAAGATGTTCGCTGCACGTTCGAGCGCGACCCGGCGGCTACGTCGCTGGCGATGGTGCTGTTTTGCTATCCGGGACTGCACGCGGTGTGGGCGCACCACGTTCATTATTGGCTGTGGTGCAGGAAGATGAAGTTCCTGGCGCGCTGGATGTCGCAGGTGACGCGCTTCTGGACGGGGGTGGAGATTCATCCGGGCGCGCGGATCGGGCGGCGGGTGTTTATCGATCATGGGATGGGCGTGGTGATCGGCGAGACGGCGATCGTTGGCGACGACGTGACGATTTATCAGGGCGTGACGCTGGGCGGCACAGGGAAAGAAACGGGCAAGCGGCATCCTACGCTGCGCAATGGCGTGTTTGTGGGGAACAACGCGAATATTCTGGGGAACATTACGATTGGCGAGAACTCGCGGGTGGGAGCGGGGTCGGTGGTGGTGCGGGATGTGCCGCCGGATTCGACTGTGGTCGGCGTGCCGGCGCATATTGTTTATCAGGGCGGGAAGCGGGTGCTGATTACCGATCCGCATGACGTGAGCGATCCGCTGTCGGATGTGATTATTGCGTTGGCGGATGAGGTGAAGCGGCTGAAGACACGGCTGGAGAAGCTGGATGGCGAGTTTCAGACTTCGCGGCAGGAGCCGGCGACGCCGTTTACGGTGGAGGAAGAGGAACGGGCGCAGTACCGGAGCGAGCAGAGTACGCGTGTGGATAGCGTGAGTATGGGGGAAGGGATTTAAGCTTCGCTGGAGGGTGGTTGATTCGAGTGAGGAAGATGGTGGGAGAACATGTCTCCTATGTTGGCTGCTTAACCCCGCCATGCGTTTGAAGGCTTATCATTGCCGCCGAAGGCGTGTTCGAAAAGATCTCAGTTGCTCAAAACCACGTTTCGAGAAGAGCGGTTAGACTGTCAATGCTTCGCCACAATGCTGACGCATATCGCAACAGCTGCAATTCCGGCAAATACTTTGATCAGAAAGAACACCGTGTTGCGATCAAATTCAGTCGGAGCTGTGGAGCGGTACCAGAGTATCGCAAGGATGCAGCCGATTGCCCCCATCCCCAATATTGGTGCAACGAGAAAAATCATGGTGTCGCCGAACTTTTCGAGCATCATTTTCTCCTATGGGTGAACATAGCAGGCTCCCCACGAGCCCGCGCATATTGCGAAATCAATAGCCAGTTTGGCAGCGCCCACTGGCCCCCGGCCTTCAGCCGCTGCGATTGCTAAGTTTCATCGCTTCGTGCCAAGACGAGCCTACGAGAGAGGAGATCGAGCGCGTAATAGAACTAATGTCCGTGATTCGTGAGGAGAACTGTTCGAACCTGCCGCAAATCGGGATTTTGACCAACTACGGCTGGCGTTGCCGGCCCGGCCGTGGCGAGATTAGCCCCAGAGGCTAAAGCCTCCAGAGTTGTTGGTGGCGCGGTGCCAAGCCTGAAGGCTTGGCTTACCTAGAGGAACAGGGGATAGCCGCGGTGCCAATCCTGAAGGCTTGGCTTACCCAGAGGCAGAGAGGACAGCCGCAGTGCCAAGCCTGAAAGCTTGGTTTACCTAGAGGCACCGGGGATAGTCACAATGCCAGGCCTGAAGGCCTGGCTTACCCAGAGGCGCAGGGGATAGCTTGTAAGGCGTGGTATTCCCATGGTCGACTTCGTCGAATATGGGGCACCCCGGTTTGTGGCGATGTGGGCGGGCTGTGTCGCTTCGATCTAGCATTGAAGCGGGGATTCAGATGATGAGCAGGCAGATACCTATTGTGCTTTATGTGGTGGCGATGGCGGCGGTCATCGTCGGTGTAGACGTCGCGTTCTTCAGAGGCCGGTTGTGGGAGCGGCTGATGGCGAATATTGGGATCGTTCTCCTGTTCGGAGCGTTCTACCTGAGATTTCTCAGGCGTCCGTGAGGCTCGCGAAGGTAGCTGCTAGCGGGTGATGCGGCCGGTTACGTCGGTGCCGCCGGCTAGGGGTTTTTCGACGATGTGCCAGATGTCGCCGGCGTCCTCGATGACGGCGAGGACGGGGACTTCGATGCGGGTGCCGGAGCGGGAGACGGCTTCGAGGACGCCTGTGTCGCCGGCTTTGAATTCTGTGCGGTCGAGGGTCATGCGCCAGCGGACGGTGTCGCCTTCGCGGGATTCGAGGCGGATGTCGGTGACTACGGCGGGGAATTCGATGCTGCCGATTTCCTGTGGGGTCATTTGGCACGCCCGTCGAGGAGTGCTTCGAGTTCGCGTTTGCTGCCTACGATGAAGGGTGTGCGCTGGTGGATTCCGGAGGGCTTGATGTCGAGGATGCGTTCCTGGCCGCTGGAGGCGATGCCGCCAGCCTGCTCGGCGATGAAGGCGAGTGGGTTGGCTTCGTAGAGCAGGCGGAGCTTGCCGCCGGGCTGGTCCTTGGTGGGGGGATAGAGGAAGACGCCGCCTTTGAGCAGGGTGCGGTGGAAGTCGGCGACGAGGCTGCCGATGTAGCGCGAGCTGTACTGGCGGCCGAGCGCGCCGGAGCGGAGCTTACCGACGTACTCGCGGTACTCGTCGGGCCAGGTCGCGGCGTTGGCCTCGTTGACGCTGTAGTAGTTGCCCTGCTCGGGCATCTTCATGTTTTCGTTGGTGAGGACGAAGGCGCCGATGGTGGGGTCGAGCGTGAAGCCATGTACGCCGTAGCCGGTGGTGTAGACGAGGACAGTGGATGGGCCGTAGACGACGTAGCCGGCCGCGACCTGCGTATATCCGTGCTGCAGGATGGAGGCCTGGAGGTCGGCGTTGTGGTCGGACGGCAAGCGGCGGAGGACGCTGAAGATGGTGCCGACGTTGACGTTGACGTCGATGTTGGAAGAGCCGTCGAGGGGATCGAAGACGATGATGTATTTGCCGGACTCGACGGAGCGATTGAAAGTGACGGGCTCTTCGTCTTCCTCGCTGACGAGGGCGGCTACGGAGTCGCGCAGGCCGAGGCAGTGGAGCAGAGCCTGGTTGGCGTAGACGTCGAGCTTCTGCTGTTGCTCGCCCTGGACGTTGGTCTGGCCCATCGCGCCGAGGACGTCGCTGAGTCCGGCCGTGCGGATTTTGGCTTCGACCATTTTGGTGGCGAGGGTGATGCCGCTGAGGAGCCAGCTGAAGCGGCCGGTGGCTTCGCTGATCTCGGCCTGCTGTTGCAGGATGTGTTGCTGCACTGTGGTGATCATTGCTTCTTTTCCTTTTTGTGAGCGCAGTCTGCATGATAACTGCCGAAAGTGGTCTACCACTCTTGCCGCGGTGATTTCACTGTACTGACTTCAAGGGAGGGCTATTTCAGGTAAAACCAGGACTTCGACGCCGCTGGGTTCAGTTGCGTTGCGGTATATGCTTTCGGTCGCCTTCACGAAGTCGGATGGTTTGGCGAAGGGGATGTCGACGAATGTTTGGGGATTGCGGTCTACGAGTGGGAACCAACTGCTTTGGACCTGCACCATGATTCTGTGTCCGGCGCGGAAGGTGTGATTGATGTCGGGCATCTCTGAATTGACGCTGACTATTTTGCCGGGGACCAGCGGAGTTGGCTTTTCCCAGCTATCGCGGAACTTTGCGCGCATGGGTTCGCCACGGACTAATTGCTCGTAGCCGCCCATGATGATGGGAGGATTGCCGAGGATCCGCTTCCCGAGTGCTGCGTCAGGGGAGGGAGGGTTGGGGTAGTCTTCGGGATATACGTCGATTAGTTTCACGACGAAGTCGGAGTCGGTTCCTGTGGATGCGATCTTGAGCTTCGGGCGGACTGGACCGACGATGGTGACGTCGGCGGTGAGAGGGTCGGTTTCGTATACCAGGACGTCGGGACGGCGGGCGGCAAAGCGCTGATCGTCGGTCATGTAGCGTTGTGGCACTGTATTGGTTACATAATTGACAAACGGCACTGGATGCGCGGGATCGCTGACGTACTGATCGACTCCCACTGCCTCTTTGGGAGGGCCGAAATTTAGGGCGCCGCCGGGCTGGAAGTAGAGGGTTTTCGTCACGGCAGCTTTGGGAGGCCAGGCTTCGTATTTCTTCCAGGTATTTGTGCCGGTTTCGAATACATATGCTTTTGGGAGCGCTGGATAGTCTTTGCCCTTGAGATATTTTTCGAAGAAGGGGAACTGAATTTGCGCGCGGAAGAAGACGCCGGTCTTCTCGTTGAAAGACGCATCGCCTAATTTGTCGCCGTCCCATAGAGACCAGCCTCCATGGGTCCATGGGCCTACTACGAGGGTGTTCACTGCACCTGGGTTGAATTCGTCGATCGCGTGGAAGGTCTTGAAGGGGCCTGACAGATCCTCGGCGTCGAACCATCCGCCGACGACCATGACTGCTGCGTGGACTCCGGTCATGTGTCGGGATATGTCGCGCGCCTTCCAGTAATCGTCGTAGGTGTCGTGCACCAGTTGGTCGTGAAAGAGGAAGTTGGTTCCCTTGAAGTTCGCGTCGAGGTTGGAAGTCGGCTCCGGCCTTGAGGTAGAAGCCGTAGGTGTCCTTGATGTCGAATTCGAACGGGAGCGTGGTTTTTGGGAGCGTGGGGTTTGCCTGTGGCAGGAAGCCGACATAGAAGCCGTGGTTTGCTCCCAACATGAACGCGCCTCCGTGATACGCGTCGTCGTTGAAGAACAGGTTGGTCATGGGCGCCTGCGGGCTCGCGGCCTTGATTGCAGGGTGCGAGTCGATGATGCTCGCGGAGGTGTAAAAGCCCGGGTAGCTGACCCCCGTGATTCCTACCTTGCCGTTGTTGTTCTGGACGGTCTTCAGCAGGAATTCGACGGTGTCGTACATGTCGGTTGACTCGTCCGTCGCCTTCGGGTTGGACTTCTGCGACGGCGTCAACGCGGGGCTCATCTCGCGGAAGACACCTCCGCTCTCGTAGCGGCCGCGGACATCTTCGCAGACGAAGATGTAGCCACTCTCCAGCAATTCGCGGCTGACCCCGAGCTTCGTGGGCATCTTGTCTTCACCGTAGGGCGCGCAGTTGTACGGCGTTCGCGTCATGAGGAACGGGTAGGGACCGTTGTCGCCTTTGGGCCCAAACGTTCCCGGCTGCGGGACGTACACCGACATGAACAGCTTGATTCCGTCGCGCATGGGCACGCGGTACTCATACTTCGCGTAGTGGGCCCGGACAAAGGCTTCGGTGTCTGAGGCGGGGTCGGGCGTTGTCTGTGCGGCAATTCGGGCTGCCCACATGATCGCCGTCAGAACATAGAGCCCCACACGCATACGCCGCATCTCCAGAAACTGCTGTCAGGTTAGATCGTCGGTGTCGAATGGCTTTACTTTGCGGCCGAGGGCGGTTAGGTCGCGGCCGCTGCTGACCAGGCCTTCGACAACGGCGTTGAGTTCTTCTTCGGATCCGGCGTCTGCGGTGGCGGCCATGTGGGCCAGCGTCTCGGGTCCGGCTAGGCTTTCGAGGAGGACCGTGCAGTGAGCCTGCGCAACGTGGTCGAGGTTAAGGCCTTCGGGGGTTTTGGCTTTGATGCCGACTTCGCCTGGCTTAATGCCGAGCAGTTCGGCGACGCGCTCGCGGAGTTCGCCGGCGATGGGGACGATCTTGGGGCGGGCCATGATAAGGACCGTGTCGATGTTGACGATCTTGTAGCCGGCGGTGGCGACTTCTTCGAGAGCGGTTTGGAGAAAGACGCTCGAAGCTGCGCCTTTCCAGCGGGGGTCGCTGGGGGGGAAGAAGGTGCCGATGTCCCCCGCGGAGACTGCGCCGAGGAGGGCGTCGGTGATGGCGTGGAGGAGGACGTCGCCGTCGGAGTGGCCGGCGAGGCCTTCGGGGTGCTCGATTGACAGGCCGCCGATGATTAGGGGGACGCCTGGTTTGAAGGCGTGGGAGTCGAAACCGTAGCCGATGCGCATGCTCATTTGGCAGCCGCCGCGAAAGGCTTATCACCGATCAACACCGATGGAACCGATTTAGGAAAGGATTTCTTCAATTCGTTATCCATTATCAATCGTTTGAACCTGGGAGTGGGTCCGAAGTTCATCAAGAGTGCAACCTCGATATCCGTCGCTCTTAGATAGTGCTTTGTCTGTGATTCGTGTTCTCGAGCAATAGCTTCACAAGTCTTGAGTTCGATAAGCACTGAGTTGTTGACGACCAGATCAGCCCGGAATATTCCGACCAATGCGCCGCGGAAACTGACGGGAATTGCTACTTCTGTTTGTGCGGTCAATCCTGACTGCGAAAGAGCTATGCGCATGGATTCTCGATAAACAGATTCGAGAAACCCATAACCTAACTCGTTATAGACATCGTAGAAGACCCCAATAATCTTTTCGGTAAGATCATCGTGTTTCCCGCGAACTGGTCTTTCGTCGACGTCAATCATTGCGATCTGTGCTTATCGGTTTGATCGGTGTTAGGCCTTTGCTTGACTCAGATAGAACTCAGCTAATTCTATGTCTCCGGGTTGGGTGATCTTGAAGTTCCTGGGCGAGCCTGGGACGACTGCGACGATGACCCCGGCGCGCTCGAGGAGGCTGGCTTCGTCGGTGCCGGTGAATTCGTCGGCCTGGGCTTCGGCGAAGGCACGTTGCAGGAGGCCGCAACGTGCTCCCTGGGGCGTTTGGGCCTGGACGATGCGCTCGCGTGGAATGGTTGCCGTGACGATCGCTCCGTGGGCCGTGCGCTCTACTTGTTTGATTGTATCCACGGCGGGCAGGGCTACGATGGCCGCACCGTGTTCGGCGATGGCGTCGATGGTGCGATCGATGGTTGCGGGGTCGATGAGGGGGCGGGCGGCGTCGTGGACGAGGATGATGTCGTCGCCGCTGCAGTTGGTGTCGGCGACGAGTTGGGACAGCGCGTTGGTGACCGTCTGTTGGCGGATGTCGCCGCCTTCGACGACAAGAACCTTGTTGCCGAGGTTGAATTCGGCTAGCTGGGCCTGAACGCGCTCGATCTCAGTCTTGCGGACGGCCACGTAGATGGCTTCGACGCGGTCGACCGCGAGGAAGGCGCGCAGGCAATGGACCAGCACGGGAACGTCCGCTATTGAGAGAAACTGCTTTGGAGTGGGCGAATTGCCGCCCGCTCCAGTGCTCACGGACATTCTTGTCCCAATCCCAGCCGCCGGAAGAATCACAAACACACGCATAACCAACGAAGTATACAAGATACCCGGGCGGCGGGAGGGTTCGAGGTGAGTCTCGAGGTACGGCAATCGACAATCAGAATATAAGTGAGGGGAAGTAGGATGGGAGTACCGATGGCAACTGTTGTGCATATGCTGAGCCGAGAACACATACGCCCGGGGGAACGGGTGTGCGCGGCTGTTTCGGGCGGGGCGGACTCGGTGGCAATGCTGTTGCTGTTGCATGCGGCGAATGGTTTGCCGCGAAACTCCCTGGGCGTGGGGCTTTCGGCAGTGCATGTGCATCATGGGTTACGGGGTGAGGAGGCGGACGGGGACCTGGAGTTTGTGCGGGGGCTTTGTCTACGGCTGGAAGTGCCGCTGCATGTGCATCATGCGAGCGTTCCGGAGCGGGTGGCACGGGGGCGCGAGGTGGGGGAGCGGGAGACAATTGAGGAAGCGGCGCGGGCTATGCGGTATGAGATTTTCGGGAAGTTGATTGCGGAGGGGCATGCCGATTCTGTGCTGACGGCGCACACGCTGGACGATCAGGCGGAGACTGTCGTGATGAAGTTGATGCGTGGGGCCTGGACGGAAGGATTGAGTGGGATTCATCCTGTGGTGGAGGTGGCGGGCGCGGGGCGGGTGGGGAAGATTGTGCGGCCTCTGCTTGGGGTGCGGCGGGTTGAGCTGGAGGAATTTCTGCGGGGGACAGAAGCAGGTTTGGCGGACCGACTCGTCGAATTCGGATGAGGCTTTTGCGCGGAACCGCGTGCGGCACCATCTGATGCCAATTCTGCGGGATTACAACCCATCGGTGGACGGGGCGCTGGCAAATCTGGCGGAGTTGGCCCGGGAGGACGAGGCGCGGTGGCAGACGGAGTTGGGGCGGGTTCTGCCGCAGGTGCTGTTGCCGGGGAAGCCGGTGCGGGGCGGGGGACGGGCGGTTTCGACGGCGCCGGGGGAAGGGTCGGTGGCGTTGGAGTTGGAGCGGCTGAGGGGAATGGATTCGGCGCTGCGGCGGCGGGTGGTTCGGGCGGCGGCGCGGCAAGTGGGGGCGCGATTGAGCTTCGACGATACCGCGCGAGTGCTGGCGCTGGCTGGTTTTGGGGTGGACCAGACCGTAGCGGGACGTCCAGGGGGGAGCTTGCGCCTGGCTGGCGGGTTGCGGGCGGAACGTTCTGCCCGCGAGCTGCGTATGTATCGCGAGGGGGTTGCAGAGCACGCGTAAGACATGTGGTTGATCCCCCAAAAGACGTAACTCGGTAAGGCTTGGGGCTGGTAGATAATGGCGGCAGGTAAGGAGGCGGTTTGTTGCCCGTTCTCTGCCTATTTTTGCGTCGGTCAGGGTAGAATTGGAATTGCCTGGAGAGCACCCACCAGGCCGGGGTGGCGATCGCTGCCAAAGACCCGGAACCTTTCCGTAGCCGTAGAGCGTCTAATGTGGGATGAGTGGAGAATCCAAGCAAGTGCGCTTGGATTTCCGTCTCTGGACTGGTAGGCCGTCTAGTCGCTCAACCTGGGTGATTCAAGCCGGAAAAATGAGGAAACGCGATTGAACTCGACCGTTAAGCAGCTTTTGATGTGGGTGTTGGTGATTGCAGGCGCGTTCTGCCTGTTTACCTATGTGAGCAAAGGCATGGGCGGCGTGAAGGATACGCCGGTCAGCTATAGCGATATGCTCAACAAGGCTCAGGCGGGCCAGGTCAAGGATGTGCTGATCGACGGCAATACCGTGACCGGTCACTACGCCAATAATGACGCGTTTCGAACGACGAAGCCGGACAACGATCCCGAGATGTACACGATCTTCCGCGCAACGCACGTGAACATCTCCAACAAGGACCAGAACTCCAACGTGTGGATCAACACGCTGGTTTCGATTGCGCCGTTCGCGCTGTTGCTGGGCTTGTGGTTCTTCCTGCTGCGGCAGATGCAGTCGGGCGGCAACAAGGCGATGAGCTTCGGCAAGAGCCGTGCGCGCCTGCTCTCGATGCAGCAGAAGAAGATTACGTTCAAGGACGTGGCGGGCGTCGATGAGGCCAAGGAAGAGCTGAAGGAGATCATCGAGTTCCTGCGCGAGGCGCAGAAGTTCCAGCGCCTGGGCGGCCGCATCCCCAAGGGCGTGCTGCTGGTCGGGCCTCCGGGAACGGGCAAGACTTTGCTGGCGCGCGCAGTTGCCGGCGAGGCGAATGTTCCGTTCTTCTCGATTTCGGGTTCGGACTTCGTTGAGATGTTTGTCGGCGTGGGCGCGAGCCGCGTGCGCGATTTGTTTGAGCAGGGCAAGAAGAATGCTCCCTGCATCATCTTCATCGATGAAATTGACGCTGTCGGGCGTCACCGCGGCGCAGGCCTTGGCGGCGGACACGACGAGCGCGAGCAGACCCTGAACCAGTTGCTGGTGGAGATGGACGGGTTCGAGTCCAACGACGGCGTGATCCTGATCGCCGCGACCAACCGGCCTGACGTGCTGGATCCGGCGCTGCTTCGTCCGGGCCGTTTCGATCGCCGGGTGATTGTGGACCGTCCTGACATTCGCGGGCGCGAAGAGGTTCTTCGCGTTCACTCGCGGAAGGTTCCGATGGCGGAGGACGTGAACCTGAACATTCTGGCTCGCGGGACACCGGGTTTCTCCGGCGCCGATCTGGCGAACATGGTGAACGAGGCGGCTTTGACGGCGGCTCGGTACAACCGCAAGTCGGTACACATGTTCGACTTTGAAGTGGCGAAGGACAAGGTGCTGATGGGCGCCGAGCGCAAGTCCATGCTGCTGTCGGACGACGACAAGCGCGACACGGCTTACCACGAGGCTGGTCACGTGCTGGTCGCGGCGAAGCGCAATCACTCCGATCCGCTGCACAAGGTGACGATCATTCCGCGCGGCATGGCGCTGGGCGTGACGATGCATCTGCCGGAGGAAGACAAGCACACCGTGACCAAGGACTATCTGGACACGCAGCTTGCGATCCTGATGGGCGGACGCTGCGCCGAAGAGATCTTCATGCATCGCAAGACGACGGGAGCGGGGAACGACATCGTTCGCGCGACCGAGCTTGCGCGCAAGATGGTCTGCGAGTACGGCATGAGCGATCTGGGTCCGCTGACTTACGGCAAGAAGGAGCAGGAAGTGTTCCTGGGCCGCGACATTGCCCAGGCTCGCGACTACTCCGACGACACCGCCAAGCAGATCGACGTGGCTGTTCGCGCGTTTGTCGACGAGGGCTACCAGTCGGCGTACAAGATTCTGGAAGACAACGCCGACATCATGCATCGCATGGCGGCCGCCCTGCTGGAACGCGAGACGCTGGACAAGGCGGAGATCGACCTGATTATTGAGGGCAAGGAATTGCCTCCGTTCAAGTCGCCGCTGGCGTATGCCGATCCGGGTCCGGGCGACGGCCAGAAGGTGGTCAAGCCGGAGACGACTGGCCGCAAGCCAGGCTTCCCGGAAGGCCAGCCTTCACCGGCATAAGTTCATAACCCAACAGCAGACGGGGCGGCCTTCGGGTCGCCTCCTCTGTTTAACTTTGAGTTGCAAGCGCGAGGAACGACTATGCTTACGCGTCCCGCAGTTCTGATCCGTATCGAAGAAGCTGGGCTGCTTATCGCAGCCATCCTGCTCTACGTGCACTTCCACTTCAGCTGGGTGCTGTTTGCGGTGCTGTTCTTGGCGCCGGACCTCTCCATGCTGGGCTATCTGGCGAATCCGCGGGTTGGCGCGGCGTTCTACAACCTGGCTCATACTTTGACGGGGCCTATCGTGCTGTTTGGCGTTGCATACGTCGAGCACTACCCGGTTGCGCTGGCGATCGCCATCATCTGGGCGGCGCACATCGCAGTCGATCGGCTGCTTGGCTTTGGGTTGAAGTATCCGGGCGCGTTCAAAGATACTCATCTGCAACATCTGGCTTGAGTGCGACAATAGAGGCAGACGCATGCGCCTTCTGCCGCCCCAAGCTGCTCTTCGTTGTACGCCGCTGCGCGCACTCATCCTCTTTGGCTTTGTCGCTGGGATCTCTGGCTGCGGGTACCACACGGCCGGCTCGGCCACGCATATTCCGGCTAACGTGCGGACGCTTGCGGTGCCGGTGTTTGCTACGCATGCGCAGGCCTACCACACGGAGATGGCGCTGACCCAGGCGGTGGTTCGGGAGCTGAACACGCGCACCAAGTATCGTGTGCTGACCAGCGCGGCGGACGCGGACGCAGTGCTGAGCGGCACAGTGCTGACGCAGACTTCGATCCCGCTGACCTACGACTCGACCAGCGGCGAAACTTCGAGTTACCTGGTTACGATCACGGTGAAAGTTGTGCTGGCGGCGCGGGACGGGCGCGTGCTGTACCAGAACGACGCGTTCTCTTTCCGGGAGCAGTACCAGTCCACGCAGGATCTCAGCGGATCGATCCGCGAGGACCCCGCTGCTGTTAACCGATTGTCGCGTGATTTCGCGCAGGCGCTCGTAGGCGATATGCTGGAGTCGTTCTGATGCCCGACCAACCGCCGATCGTAAAGCTCGCCAACTCGCCTCGCCCGCCCTCGCTGAAGAGCTTCGCGTCTTCGGACCGATTTCTGGCGGAGATTGCTTCACCGGATACGCTGCGTCCGGGGTATGTACTGCTGGGCGACGAGGCGTTTCTTTACCAGCGGTGCCGCCAGGGTGTGCTGGCTGCGCTGGCGCCGCCGGAGAGCCGGGACTTTTCGCTGCATGACCTCGATCTTGCTGAGACGCCGATCTTCGAGATACTGGATCGCGCGCAGACGCCTTCGCTGATGGCTCCGTTTCAGGTGCTGTTCGTGCGGGGGTTGAAGAACCTGTACGGGCGCGGGTCGAAGAAGGAAGAGTTTGCGGCCATTGATGCGTACTTCCGCTCGCCTAACCCTGGGGCGGTGCTGCTGTTCGTTGCCGACCACCTGCGTATCCCGACCGATCTGCGCAAGATGGACTACCAGGATAAGGAGCGCTACGACCGTATCCGCGAGACGCTGGGCGACTGGTGCGGTTTTGTGGAGCTGGCGCGGGTGGATGACGGCGACGCCATCAAGTGGGTGATGACGGCGGCGGAAGGCCGCGGCATCAAGTTCGACGCGGACGCTGCTCGCGAACTGGTGGACGCACTGGGCGCGGACATGATGATGGTCGCGAGCGAGTTCGAAAAGCTGTGCCTGTATGTGGAGGGCAAGGGCCGCATCACGCTGGGCGACGTGGAGACGATGGTGCTGGCGGCGAAGCAGCGGTCGCTGTATGAGCTGACGGATGCGATCTCGCAACACGACCGGACGCGCGCGCTGCTATTGCTGCATGGGCTGTTGAACGCGTCGGACGGCGGCGAGGATGCGGCGATCGGGCATTTGTATATGCTGGCGCGGACGTTCCGGCAGATGCTGATCATTCTGGAGAAGAACGTGCGCGACTCGCGAGCGATCTGGGCGGTGCTGTGGCAGGGATTCCGGATGCCGCCGTTCGCGGCTGAGGATCTGATTCGGCAGGCGAGGAGGTATAAGTCGCGGCGGGAGTTGACGCGCGCGCTGCGGCTGGTGGCGCGGGCTGATCTGGAGTTGCGGAGTTCGCCGGCGAATAAACTGCTGGTGCTGGAGCGGCTGGTGCTGGCGCTGGCTGCTGAGCCAAGTCACCCTACGTATACGCCTGTCCACCAATTCGCGATGGAACTGTGAATCTTTTAATTGATCCACGCCAATTGCCTTGTCTTGAGGGCGATCGCATTTGAATTGCTACCTCGACGCTCGCCGCCCGCGCTGTCGCCCCGTCTCTCTCCGCACTGCTGATTGCACCATATATGCTGAGCGGGTCATTCCTGCTTTGCGGGCCAGGCGGTCGATGGCTTCGATCTGGCTCTCTCTGGCTGTGATGTTTACACGGACGGTCTTTTCGGGAGCCTCTGCGTCTACCAGGAACGCTACTGCGCCCTTCATTGCCGGATCGCCTGCGAGTTGGTCGAGAGTCGATGGCTCGGGCAGAGCTTCGCCATCCTCGATCATTCCTGCCATGTGTAGTATCAGCGCCTCGACCGCCATCTCGCGTGCTTCTTGGAGCGTTTTCCCAGCCGTCACGCAGCCGGGAAAGTCTGGAAAGCTTACGCCAAAATCCGATTCCTTATCCTTGTGCAGATACGCGATGTATTCCATGATCCCCTCCAATCCCCGTCTTATCGCAGCCTGATCCCAGCCTGCTTTTCGATGCTCTTCAATGTGCCAACCGGGATGTCTCTCTTCGGATGTGGCACCGTCACGCGACCGAGCGTGGTCCCATGTTTGAACTGCACATGACTCCCAACCTGCGCCACCTCGAACCATCCGTGATCCACAAGACAACGGATCACTTCCGGACGACTCACTCCAAATTCCGACCCCTTTCCTCGTGCAGATACGCGATGTATTACATGATCCCCTCCAATCTAGAAGCGTGGCGTCAAGCCCAGGGTGAGGCATTATCTCTCCCACCTATGCGCTATCCACCTTTGCGGCATGGACTTGTGGGGGGAGCGATTCGAGGATGGAAGGATGGAGAACGTGCCATCGGATTTGGAGTGGCCCGGCGAGAGCGCGCCGCAAAGCTTTGTGAAGCTCTTTGGATCGAGTGGCGATATCGCGTCTCGCATCAGGACTACGCTCGCGGCCGTGCAGAGAGCCGGGAACCATAAGGTGTGCGCATACCCGGCGGGCAAGCGCCCGCGTGTGGTGCGAGACGGCGCGGTCATATTTATGGGGCGGCTGGTAGAGGATCCGCGGGACACCATGATCTACGGACGCGCGATCGCGAAACATCACGAGGCGGGTGTGGACGATGCCACCGAAGCCGACATCCAGGATGCGCGAGTGGCGGCGAGGTTGCCCGCACTATATCCGGGTTCACCGCGCCGAGTTTTTGGGTGGCACGCTGGCACAGGGTGTGTCGCTGAACGAGTTGATGGATGCGCTCTCGGTGGAGGCGTTCGAGGCTACTATGCGGAACTGGGCGGCCGGACGCGGGAATACTGATCCGCGACGCTCGATCGGGCCGCAGCCTGCCGTGCTGCTGACGGCGCGAGCAGCGGACTGGATCAATAAGCGGCTGGAGGAGAGGTTCCGGCTCTATGGGAAACTGACTCCGGCCGATCTGGCCGACGTCTGGTAGATCGCGTTTTACTGCTCCGGTTCGTTGGCAAAGCCGAATTCGCGGGCGAGCAGCTGATAACTGCGTAGCCTTGCCGCGTGGTCCCAGGTGATTGTGTTCACGACCAATTCATTGATGTTCAGGGCGGAAGCCATCGATTCAAGCTGTTCGCGAACCTGCGCGGGTGTGCCGATGAAGTAGCGCGGCCATTCGCCTTCTTCGAGTGCCAGGCCGCCGAGCGGTTGCAATTCCCGGATGGCTTCTTCGGGGGGAGCGACCGGGCGGCGGTCGTTCATGCGAATTCGGCGCTGGAGCAGGCGAACGCTGTTGGCGAGGAACTCCGCTTCTTCCTGGGTTTCGGCGCAGATTACTCCCACGGCGGCCATGGCCTCGGGCTGCGATCGGCGGGTGGAGGGGACGAAGGCATGCTGGTAGTTCTCGATTGCCTGGCGCGTGCCCATGCCGAAGAAGAAGTGAGCGAACGCGTAGGGCAGGCCGAACTCGGCTGCGGCGTTAGAACTCCATTGGCTGGAGCCGAGCATCCAGACATCGGGTGCGCCGGGTATTTCTGGAGCAACTCTGAGGCTGGCGAAGGGATGGCCGGCGGGGAAGTTGTGATCTAAGTAGGCGAGCAATTCGGCGACCTGGTCTTCGAAGTCATCCGGCATTTTGGTTCCGCGTTCGCGCTTGAGAGCGAGAGCTTCGATAGGGCCGCCGCCGGGTGCACGGCCGAGGCCGAGATCGACGCGGCCCGGGTACAGAGCATGCAGCGTGCGAAAGACCTCGGCGACCTTGAAGGCGGAGTAGTGGGGGAGCATAATGCCGCCCGAACCGATTCGGATGCGATTGGTTTCGGCGCCGATGCGGGCGAGGAGGATCTCTGGCGCCGTGCAGGCCAGCGTCTCCATGGCATGGTGCTCGGACATCCAGAAGCGGGTATAGCCGAGGCGGTCGACCAGCCGCGCCAGTTCGATGGAGTTTTGCAAGGCCTGACCGGGGGTACTCCCCGCTGGTACTGGAGATTGATCAAGGATCGACAGCTTCAAGGTTGAATCATTCACTTCTATTGGATGTGCGAGGAACTACATCGACCCAAGGCGGGCTACTCGACGTGGCTGGGCGCGTGCAGGTTCCCATCCTGCTACCATTAAACGTTGACCCAATCATGACGACACAGACTGAAACAACCGCTCCTATCCGCGTTCGCATTGCACCTTCACCTACCGGCGATCCGCACGTTGGCACTGCCTACATTGGCCTGCTTAACTTTATCTATGCCCGGCAGCGCGGGGGGCAATTTGTGCTGCGCATCGAGGACACGGATCGCGCGCGATTTGTTTCGACCTCGGAGCAGATGATCTTCGATTCGCTGCGCTGGCTCGGAATTGGGTGGGACGAAGGCCCGGATGTGGGCGGCCCTTATGGCCCGTACCGCCAGTCGGAGCGGACGGAGATTTACCGCGAGTACGTGCAGAAGTTGCTGGATTCCGGCCATGCGTATCGCAGCTTCGAGACAGCGGAAGAGCTGGAGGCGATGCGCAAGTCGCAGATCGCCGCCAAATTGCCGCCGCGCTACAACGGAGCGCACCGCGAGCTGAGCGCCGAGCAGATTGCCACGTTCGAGGCGGAAGGGCGGCCGGCGGTTATTCGCCTTAAGGTTCCGGTTGAGGGGGAGACTACGTTCCGCGATGAGCTGCGTGGGGATGTTACGTTTTCGCACAACAATGTCGACGATCAGGTGCTGCTGAAGTCGGATGGCTTTCCGACGTATCATCTTGCGAATGTCGTGGACGATCATCTGATGAGGATCACGGACGTGATTCGTGCGGAGGAGTGGATCTCGTCTACGCCGAAGCACGTGCTGCTCTACAAGGCGTTCGGCTGGGATGTGCCGCGGTTCTGGCACATGCCGCTGCTGCGGAATCTGGACAAGAGCAAAATTTCGAAGCGCAAGAATCCGGTGTCGCTGATTTATTACCGCGAGAGCGGATTCCTGCCACAGGCGCTGCTGAACTTCCTGGGACTGATGGGCGGAGGCATGGCGCAACCGACTGAGCAGGAGATCGTTTCGAAGGGCCTCAACGTAAAAGAGGGGGACATCTTCTCGCTTGCGGAGATGCGGGAGAAGTTCGATTTCAAGCGCATTTCCCTGGGTGGGCCGGTTTTCGATCTGACGAAGCTGAAGTGGCTGAATGGCGAGTATCTGCGAGCGCTTTCGCCGGAGGGATTCTTCGCTGCGCTGCGCGAGACGGTGTTCTCGGATGATTATCTCGGTCGCATCGCGCCGCTGGTGCAGACGCGGATCGAGACGCTGGCGCAGTTCGGCGACATGGCGGATTTCTTCTTCAAGGACGATGTGATGCCGGCGCCGGAGGTCTTCGTGCCGAAGAAGAAGACGCTGGAAGAGACGGTCGCGTTCGCGGCGGAGCAGCTTACTGTGCTCGAGGCGACGCCGTTTACGGTGGAGGAGCTGGAGCCGGCGCTGAAGCAGCTTGGCGTCGAGAAGGAGTGGTCGGTTAAGGACAACTTCATGCTGCTGCGGGCCATTTTGACCGGAAAGACGGCCAGTCCGCCGCTGCTTGAGTCGATGATCGTGTTCGGGAAGGCGCGGTCGCTGGACCGGGTGCGGCGCTTCATCGATACCCAGAAAAGGCTGGCGGCCCAAAGAAAATAGCAATGTCCCCTTGGATTTCGCGCGAGGTTTCCAGCCACGGGGTAAAGTGGATGGCGAGTGCTGGCGGGGAATCGCGTGCGCTCTAAACGACGGAGCTTCGAGGGGATCGAGAATGGGGAAGTGGACGCGGCGCGATCTGGTGAAGGCAGGACTGGCGGCTTCGGCTGGTGTGATGACGGGAAGCGAGTTGCTGGCTGAGCCGGGTGAATCGCGAATTGCGGTGGCGGCTCCGGCGTTTGCGCAGGTGGCGTGCGGCTGAGGCGAACTCGCTGCGCGAGAGGCTGCTGCTGGATTATGGGTGGCGATTCGCGCTGGGCAATGCCAACGATCCGGACAAGGATTTTGGTTTCGGCAAGTTGAGCCGCGAGGGCACGTACGCCAAGGCGGGTCGTGTGACCGGGCCGGCGCAGCCGCGGTTTGACGATTCGGCGTGGCGCAAGGTTGATCTGCCGCACGACTGGGCGGTGGAGCTGCCGTTCGTCAACGATCCGATTCTGGTGGAGCATGGCGCAAAGCCGCTGGGGCGTGAGTATCCGGAGACGAGCATCGGCTGGTATCGCCGCGAGTTTGTTCTGCCGGAGAGTGATTCGGGCAAGCGGATCTGCGTGCAGTTCGACGGAATCTTTCGCAATGCTACGGTGTTTTTCAACGGGCATTACATTACCGAGAACATGAGCGGGTATGCGCCGCTGTATCTCGACCTGACTGACTTCGCCAACTTTGGTGCGGGTTCGGTTGCGGCTGGGGCGAGGCCGGGGACTGCGGCTGCGGGAAGCAATGTGCTGGTGGTTCGGGTGGATGCGTCGCTGGACGAGGGATGGTTTTATGAGGGTGCAGGGATCTACCGGCATGCGTGGTTGATCAAGACTGCGCCGGTACATGTGGCGAACTGGGGCACCTATGTGCGGCCCGATTTTGGGAGCGTTACCGGAGTTGTTACAAGTTCGGATCAGGCAACTATTTTTGTAAGCACCGAAGTTGCAAATGACAGCGACGCTGATGTTGTTGGGCGAGTGCATGCGGCGCTGGTCGATCCGGCGGGGAAAGACAGTGGCCACGGCGGTGTCGGAGTCTGCATCGATTAACGCTCGCGAGACGCAGCTGTTTTCGATGCATACGATCGTGTGGCATCCGCAGATATGGTCGCTGGAGATGCCGAATCTGTATCGCGCGGTGACGACGGTGGAGGTGGATGGGAAGGTCGTGGATCAGGACGCTGTGACATTCGGGATTCGGACGCTGCGATTCGATCCGGAGAAGGGGTTCTTCCTGAACGGCGATGCCGGTGAAGATCAAGGGAACCTGTAACCATCAGGACCACGCTGGCGTCGGCGAGGCGATTCCGGACCGGATTCAGGCTTATCGGCTGGAGCGGCTGAAGTGGATGGGATCGAACGCGTGCCGGACGTCGCATAATCCGCCGACGGCGGAGTTTCTGGATGCGTGCGACCGGATGGGAATGCTGGTGATGGACGAGACGCGAATGATGTCGTCGAATCCGGAGGGCATGAGCGAACTGGAGCGGCTGATCAAGCGCGATCGCAACCATCCGAGCGTGTTTATCTGGTCGCTGGGCAACGAGGAGCCGGAACAGAGCAATACGCGCGGCGCGCGCATTGTGCGAACGATGAAGGCGCTGCAGCAGAAGCTTGATCCTTCGCGCCTGTCGACCACAGCGATGAACAATGGCTACGGGGGAGTGGGTGTTTCTACCGTGGTTGATGTGCAGGGGTTCAACTACAACGATGGCAAGATCGATGCGTATCACAAGGAACATCCGCAGCAGCCGATGATCGGGACGGAGACGGCGAGCACGTTGGCGACGCGGGGAATCTATGCGAACGACAAGGTTCGCGGATACATGAGCGCGTACGACACGGAGAAGCCGCTGTGGGGAAATACGGCGGAGGAGTGGTGGTCGTTCTACGACGAGCGCGATTTTCTGGCGGGCGGATTTGCGTGGACCGGCTTTGACTATCGCGGGGAGACGACGCCGTACAAGTGGCCGTGCATCAGCTCGCACTTCGGGATTCTGGATACATGCGGGTTTGCGAAGGATACTGCGTTTTACTACAAGACGTGGTGGGGCAAGGAACCGGTGCTGCATCTGCTGCCGCACTGGAACTGGGAAGGAAAAGAGGGCCAGGAGATTGCGGTGTGGGCTTATTGTAACCAGGACAGTGTCGAATTATTTCTGAACGGAACGAGTCTGGGCTCGCAAGCGGTGAAGAAGAACGGGCACCTGGAATGGAAGGTGACGTACGCGCCCGGAGTGCTGGAAGCGCGCGCGAGCAAGGGCGGCAAGGTTGTGCTGACGGAGAAGCGCGAGACCGCGGGACCTGCAGCGAAGATTGTTGCTGTCGCGGACCGGATGCAGATCTCGGCGGACGGGCAGGACCTGGCGGTGATCAACGTGTCAATTGTGGACGCGCAGGGACGGCCGGTTCCTACCGCGGGCAACATGGTGAAGTTTCGCTGAACGGGCCGGGCGAGCGTGATTGGCGTTGGCAATGGCGATCCGAGTTGCCATGAACCGGATAAGGCATCCGAGCGCAGCGCGTTCAATGGGCTTTGCATGGCGATTGTGCAGAGCAAGCGCGGCGAGGCGGGGACGATCGCGGTGGCGGTGACATCGGATGGGTTGGAGACTGCGACGGTTGCGGTGACGGCTTCGGCTGGGGCGATGAAGCCGATTGTGGAGTAGACGGAGCGACTCGCCGAGACTGCGTGCCTTATCCTTAAGGGATGAGACATTTGGTACGTGGCTTGGCGATGCTTTGTGTGCTTGGGTCAGGCGGAGCGGGGATGGCGCACGCCATCGAGGTGAAGGTTTCCGCGCAGGCGCTGGAGCGGACGTTGCGCCAGCAATTGTTTAACGGGCCGGAAGGCAGATACTACATCCGCGGGGATGCGACGTCGGCCTGCTACGTGTATGCCGAGGATCCGCACGTGTCGTTCAAGGATGATCGCGTGGTGGTGCATGTGCGGGCCAAGGCGAAGCTGGGCACGGCGCTGCATGGAACTTGCCTCGGAGTTTCTTTGACACCGATGCGGATGTGTCGGTGGTTCCGGATGCAGAGGGCGAGTCGGTGGGCTTTCGCGATGCGCGGATCGAGCGGCTCAGCGAATCGAAGGAACTGAACTTTCTGCTGGTGCCTTTTCTGAGCCGCAAACTGCCGTCGCAGATGAAGGTGAACGCGGCTGATCTGATGGGCAAGCTGCTGAGCCAGTCGGTCGCCACGACGGGTTACAGCTTGACGCTCAACTCGTTGAAGCTGCATTCGATGCTGGTGGACCACAATGCGTTGGCGGTGGATGTGGATGCGGAGATGAGTGTCGACTAGTCAATCAGAGCCCATCAAAACCGGGTTTCATTTCACGAAAGCGATATCCATTGTGAAACAAGTTCTGGATTGACAGAGGTCCCTGCGGATCGAGATACTCCATCTCGATTCGAACGTGGCGAGGAGCAGAGAAACGCCAAACTTTAGACATTTAGGCTTTTTACGGAGCTTTCCGAGGTCCCGAGAAACTCGATCCAGAAACCATTTCTGGATTGACAAGCGTGATCTGAGATGGGAATAATCCTCGCCGACCAATAAACCAAGATTGCTGAGTTCCCAGACTGGTCCTACTCTGATTTTCTTACGAGGCTTCTATGGCGCAAAAATCGAATGAATCCCGTCGCGGCATCTCGGCGATTGGCACTGCACTCAGTTTCTTCACCCTGTTCGCGATTCTTGCGTCGCCGGTGGCACTCAATGCGCAGACGGCCGGCGAAGGTACCATCACCGGCACAGTGACAGATTCCACTGGCGGGGCGATCCCGAATGCGACCGTAACGGCAACCAGCGTGGCAAGGAACGTCTCGACCACGCGCACGACGACCGGTTCTGGAACTTTTGTCATCGCGCCGCTGCTTCCGGGAACTTATACGGTCACGGTCGCGGCTAAGGGTTTCAAAACATTGACCCAGGAGAATCTGGACGTTGTAGCACTGGGCGTGCTTGGCTTCAATCCGGTCTTGACTATCGGCGAAGCCACCGAGACGGTGATTGTGACAACAGCCCCGCCACTGTTGGATACGGAGAATGCGACCGTTGGCATGGCGATGGAGAACTCGACCTATTCCAACCTGCCTCTGCAGATGACAACGTCGACGCAACGCGATCCTACGGCGTTCGCAGCATTGGCTCCCGGCGCGCAGGCTGGTACCCGCTTGCCGATTATTGGCGGATCGAACAACTACCTCGGCCAACTGTACCTTGACGGCATGCCCGCGGAGACCATCAACCAGCAGGGCGACAATCGTCCGGTTTCGCTGTCGATGAGCGTGGATGCGGTGGACCAGTTCCAGATTGTCACCAGCACGCCTCCAGCCGAGTATCAGGGCGCGGGCGCGGCCAACTTCACCATGAAGTCGGGCGGCAACAAGTATCACGGTCAGGCATCGGACTTCGTCCGGAACACTGCCTTCGACAACTGGTCATTCACCAACAAGTGGGTGGCACGGCCAGGAATTAATCCAGCGACAGGGGTTCTTTATCCGACTTGCAGTGCGGCTTCGTCCACCGCTACGGTGAATGGCCAAGCTGTGACCTATGCTCCAAGAGCAGGGTGCCTGCCCAAGCCGGCGGAACACACGAATGAGCTTTCGGTAAGCTTTGGCGGCAAGGTGCCGCACACCGCGAGCAAGCTCTACTTCTTTGTTGCCTACGACAAGTTCCACTCGCGCTACTCAGTGACTCCCGGCTCCTACACAATCCCGACCACTTTGGAGCAGAATGGCGACTTTACCGAGCTGAACGGCGGCGCGGGGAATGGACTGAGTGGGACCGGCAGCGAACAATATTCCGCTGATCTTTGATCCGACGACGAACGCCTGTGTGGGCAGCGTCTGTACCCGCCAGCCTCTTCAGGCAATGAAGAACGGCGTTCTGACGAATAATGTCATTCCGGCGGGCTACATCTCACCGATTTCTTTGAAGATGGCTTCCTTCATGCCGGCGCCGACCAATCCGGCGGTGCTCACCAACAACTATGTGGGTAGTCTGCCCAAGGGCTTTGACAATCATGTCACCGATTACCGTCTTGACTTCGACGTGAGCTCGAAACAGCGTATCTCAACGGTCGGAGCGATCGGAAAGCAGACTTACCTTCAGAACTACAGCACCAACCTGCCACTCCCGTACGTGACCGGGACTGTAGCGGTCATCTTCCCCAGATTTTTTGATGTAGAAGACAGCTATACGATCAACGGCCAGCTCACTAATCAGCTTAAGTACGGATTCACTCGCTTCCCCCAGCCGCAATTCAATGCGACCGACGGTATGGCGCAATACAACGCAGCGGCGATGGGTATCACAAACGTTGCTGCCGGCCAGGCCAGCACTGAGTTCCCAGCTTCAACGTTTGGGTCGACCGGTGCCACCGGACTATCTGCAGGTGCGGTCGGTACTCCGATGAGTGCGTGGGGTTCGTCATCAGGTGCAAACGCAACTCAGACCGTCACACCCAGCACCTACTCAGTGGTCGACAACGTCCTGTGGTTGAAAGGCAAGCATAGCTTCACATTCGGCTTCACTTACTTGTGGGAGCAGGCAAACTCGGCTGACCCGGTAGGTTACTCAGGCGCAATCGGTTTGCCCTACAACTCCACCTCAACCGCGCAGTACACGGCGAACTCGAACAGTCTCAGTTCAACCTCGGGCCTGTCGTATGCAACGTACCTGTTGGGGGCTGTGAGCCAGACGACCCAGGGGTTGCAGCCTGTAAGCGAGCTTGGGGGCCGATACCGCGAGGCCTCGCCCTATGCGGAGGATAGCTGGAAGGTAACGCCCAAGCTGACCGTGGATCTCGGCATCCGTTGGGATTATTACTCGCCTTATCACGAGGTGAAGGACCGCTGGACCTTCCTTAACCCAACCCTCAACAACCCTCTTACTTCGTCGCCTGGCCTGATGCAGTTTGCCGGCAGCTACGGCGGAACTGGCGTAAGCTGCGGCTGCCACACGCCGGTGCAGACCTACTGGAAGAACTTCGGTCCGCGCGTCGGTTTTGCCTATCAGATGGATGACAAGACGGTGCTTCGCGCTGGTATTGCCACCGTATTTTCGGCGGCCGGTGGTGTAGGTGGCCGCGGCGGAAACTATAACGGCACCGGCCAGCTCGGCTTCAACGTCAATGCTGTATCGGCGACCGAGCAGACGAGCGGCGTTACAGCCGCCCCGTCCTACTACCTGAATAACGGCGCTACCTGGACCTCCAGGGGAATCGCGAATACCGCCATGTTCAACGGCGCCGCTTATCCCGCCAATCCAACCCCTGGGCCGGCGGCACAGGAGCTTAGCACAGGCAACTACGTCACCAGCTCCAACACACTCGCGACTGCAAGCAGCGTTTCGTTTGCTGACTACTATGTCTCAGGCCGAGCGCCCGAATTTACGTTCTGGAACTTTGGGTTTGAACGTGTAATTACAAAGGATATGACATTTGCAGCCAACTATGCCGGCGATCAATCTCACTTCCTGAACACAGGCAGCAACGTTCGCGGGTACTGGGCCGGCCAACTCGACCCCGCTTACCTGGTTTCGCTGGGTGGGCTCAAGGGAACGGGGGGAGCGACGCTGCTTGCCTCTCCGGCAAGTCCTGCGAACGTTGCTATCGCCAAAGCGGCAGTTCCAAACCTCAACATGCCCGCCTTCTTTACGAACGCGGGGACGTCGTTCCCAACGAGTTCAGCTTTGACGATTGCGCAGGGCTTGATCGCGTTTCCTCAATATAGTGGCGTCAGCGACCTGTGGGGCGCAAACGTTGGCAACTTCTCTTATAACTCCATTCAGATGACCCTTCAACAAAGAATGGCCCATGGGTTGACGTTCAACGTCAACTACACTTACTCCAAGAACATAGGAGACGACGGCACGTTCCGCAGCGGATTCAATATTCCTGGCGCCGCGATCTCCGGTGGTGGCCAGGACTGGCATCAGGACCGGATTGACCGGTCGTGGACAACGGCCTCGCTTCCGAGCACGCTGCATGCCTTCGGCGTGTGGCAGCTTCCGTTCGGCAAAGGGCATATCGGGGACAGCTCAATGGTGACGCGGGCAGTTGCCAGCGGTTGGCAGTTCTCCAGTATCTATACCTACCAGTCCGGCTCACCGATGGCGATCACGTCCAGCGCCTGCGCAAGCACGAACTTTCCTCTCCAGGGGCAGTGCATGCCGGATGTGGTGCCTGGCGCAACCAACGCCCGGATCAACGGAAGCTATGGCAAAGGACCAAGTGGAAGGACAGCCTGTAACCTTGGTGCGCCCGCTGGTTGCATAGCGACGCAATACGTCGATCCTAGTAAGTTCCAGTTGCCCGTGAAGAACGGTCTGACCTATCTGATCGGCAACGCTCCCCGAACACAGGCACTGAACCTCCGCAATCCTGGCACGCAGGACATCGATATCTCACTTCGGCGCAGCTTCCCGTTGCCAAAGGACTTTGGGACGTTCGTCTTCGAGGCGGATTGCTTGAATGTCTGGAACAAGGTCACGATGTCCGGACCGTCCGGAGCCTGGAACAATACGGGTACAACAAGCCCCGTCTATCCGGCTGGGTTCGGCACCATTACCAGCATTGCGAACAATCCGCGGGATTGGCAGTTCGCGGGTCACATCAACTTCTAACCTGATTTAGTTTTGAACAAGGCCGCCACATCGATTCGGATGTGGCGGCTTTGTATTGCGCGGAAGATTTAACGGAAGGACCAGGTGCGAACGGGGCCGACGTCGACGTGCACAAACTGCGAGACTGGATAAAATCCGACTCCACCGGCATGAAGTGCGAGGGCGGCATTGCGCAGGGCCACGGTGCTGACTCCGGGAACACGGATGTCGATTGCCTTGGCGAGCATGTGTTGGCTGTGCTCGGCAACGCCGGTGTCGGCGCTGCGGGTGCGCAGGAAGTTGTTGCTCCACGGTGTGCGGTAGCCGCAGACGATGTCGATTACTCCGTTGGGACGACCGAGCCGCGCCATGATTGCGTGCAGGACATCGAACTCTTTGGGATCGTAGCTGCTTTCGTCGTCGGTGCGATGGTCGCGCAGGAAGTGGTTGAGCTGGTCCAGCGCTTCAGGGATGTATGTGTCGCCGATGCGGTAAACGACGTCGATGTCTTCTCCGGTGTGGAGATGGTGCATGCGCAGGTGATATTCCTGCGACGGAGACGTCGAGGCGGCTGGAAATGACGCGACGGAGTTAAGAGTCCTGGCACTCGAAGTTGTGTTGAGTCCCACTGAAACGATTGCAATGGCGGCGATCGCCGCTATGCGTTTTGCAATGAGCATTCGCGTTGATTTCTCCCAGGGTCAAAGTGCTCTGAATCCGCATACGTGAATGAGATTTGCGTTTCTCGATTCACCTTTCCAGTTTACCGTGTCCGAGGTAGCGCGGTCACTCACCTCTTTGTGTCATCTTATTGTCGCAATGGATACGGCCGAGACGGCGAATTGGCTGTGTGGTGTGGCACTCTTAATGCATGACATTTGATCCGATCCAGATTCGCGTCCTTGGCGCGTTGATAGAAAAAGAGATAGTTACGCCGGAGACATATCCGCTCTCGCTGAACGCGTTGCTGGCGGCGTGCAACCAGCGTTCGAGCCGCGATCCGGTGATGGATTTGGCGGAAGACGAGGTCAGGCAGGCTCTGCACACGCTTGAGGACCTGGGCTGGACGGCGGTGGCGCGGGACGCTCGTGTGCCGAAGTATGAACATCGGGTTCGCACCGTGCTGAATCTGCGGCGTGACGAGACCGCCGTGCTGTGCCTGCTGTTTCTGCGCGGGCCGCAGACGCCGGGCGAGTTGCGTTCGCGCGCGGACCGGATGTACAGCTTCGATGGGCTGGAAGCCGTGGAAGGCACGTTGGCGCGGCTGATGGCCTCGGCGAGCGATGGGGAGACGGCGATTCGGCCTCTGGTGACTGTGTTGCCGCGGCAGCCGGGTTCGCGGGAAGCTCGGTATGCGCATCTGCTGGGCGGGCCGGTGGAGGTCGCGGTGCGGGAATCCGGTGGTGAGGTGCGGAGCGCCGGGGCAACTGGGCCGACGCTCGCTGGGCGCGTCGCGGAGTTGGAGGCGGAGGTTGCGGCGCTCCGGGCGGCTGTAGCTCGGATTGAGGAGCAGCTGGCCGGCTCGTAAGTGGGTTGAGGGTACCCCCTCCCCCCCATATGATTTTGAGCGTAAGTCTTTATGGGTCACTGATATACGCGGCTTGTGTTGTCGCAACATATTCATAATATGAGAGATACGCGCAAAATAGCCAGAATCAACGACTTGCCGTTGAACTAAGGCTCAAGTTCTGCGTGGATCGGTTCCACCCTTTCCCACTGTTTCTATTATAGGCCTCTTGACAGATCTCAACGGTGTGAGATGTCTTTTGTTATGTGTGGTATATGCGATTCCTGGTTGACATGGTCGCGGTAGAAAATGATTTTAAATGGGGGCCCGCGACGAAGGGGCGGCTGGGCGTGCGGTTCGCCGGTTTATACTGCGCGGCATGGCGCGAATCCATGAACGATTGCAAGGGAACCGGTTTGGGTTGAAAGGGGCGCGGGCGCTGGCTCTCGAGATCGGCGACGGTCCTGCGGCGGTGAGAGCGCTGGTGCGGGAGTTGTTTGGGGAGGATGTCGAGATTCGGAAGCGGGCCGCGGACACGGCTCGGCGGATTACGGAGCGGGATCCGGGGCCGCTGGAGCGGTACGCGGATGAGTTGGCGGGGTTGTTGGAGTCGTTGCCCGTGGAAGAGTCGCGGACGCGGTGGCACCTGGGCTTGGTGGTTCCGCGGGTGGCGAATACGCGGGAGCGGCGGATTCGGGCGGCTCGGGTGATGTCGCTGCTGGAAGAGGATGAGAGCAATGTGGTGCGATGCTCGGCGGTGGAGGGATTGGGGGCGCTGGCGCTGAAGGAGGCTTCGCTGCGGGATGAGGCGGAGGCGATGGTGGAGCGGTATCTGCGGGAGGGGACGACGAAGGCGATGAAGAGCCGGGCTCGGGGGGTTAGGAAGATGCTGGGGAAGAAGTATATTGAGAGGTGAATCGGGTCCAGCTATGAAGAAATGGTCCATTACGAGCTTGGTTGCTAATTACGACATGTTTTGGGACAAGGTGGAGAACGAGGCCGCAGACCATACGGCGTCGCGGCGTGGACTTCATCTGCGCCAATCCGGCCGATTTTGGGGCTCGAATGGGCAAGGATTACAAAATTTCGCCAGGCAACACGCACGAGTTCCCAGACCTGGATGCTCGACCCCACTCATGACGGTGAAGCTGTCATGAATGGGGCACCCGGCACCCCGGCACCCGACTAAATCATCTTTAGCTCATGCAGGACGGTCTCGATTGCTTTTCTTCGGTGCCGGGGGCATGGCTTGGAGCTCCTAACCGGGTCGAGGCGGTTAGGTGCTCTGCGTGTGGTCATTCCTGCGTCGGCCAGGACATGCGCGATCCAGCAGGTTTGTGGAACGAAGCTATATCTTGACTGCACAGCGGTGCAGATTTCCCTATAGGTAGCCATCCTTTATTTCCTTTCTGTGGTTGGTGCGTTCAATTGATCCCAACAGGCATCATCCCATCTGGGTCGGTCAGTCCAATGCCCGCTGAGAACTTCCGTTGTCTTAAGGCGCAGTCCATCGTCTCCGAGCAAGTAGATGTTGCGATTGCGGGACTTCATCAATGGAGCGTCGGCATCGCTTTCCTCTGCTTCGGCTCTTGTTGTGAAGTCCGGGCTGTAACGTAGCCACAACGTGAACTCTGCCACCACGAGGTACAGATATAACAAGGAGTCATTTTTCTTCACATCCATTTCGATCTCAATTGGCGGCCCGAATATCTCCTTTACCCAAGCAGGATGTTTGCGGTGCTATGTGTATTCGCCGACGAACGTACGCAGTGGACAGTTTTCAAGCTGCTGGTTTATGTCTCGCGCAGTGTCCTTCGCCTTTTGCACCGTGACGCCCACGTCTTGCCCATTAATCGACGCTCCAAACAACAACAGGCAAATGACTATGAATTTCATGCCAACGAGGTTAGCACGACACAAAGCCGCCCTTACGGACAGGCTTTTGGTCGTTCCTTCGTTGGCAAATTTATATGACCTTCCCCTCGTAGCGGACCTCGAATCCCAACTCCTTGAGTTTTCTGACAGCTTGGTGTGAGTTAGTTCGATCTAACGGGGTTACACCCGCTGCCTCCAAGACATAAGGGTCTAGCCGGGTACTCGCGGTCCGAGATCATCACGGTCCACTTTGCCTCTCTAAATCCGTGAAAGTGCTTTGTCGCGCGGATGATATCTGAGTGCGTCAATTTCTTTACATCGTCGCTCATGGGGTACCCCGTGAATTATTATTATGATAATTGTAGTCAAGAGTCAAACTAAGGCCGCCATTGCCGGCGGCCTTAGTATCGCTGGATGATTGTATTGGGGTAAAAGGTAACCCACCCTTTCGCGATGAGACTGCAAAAGGATGGGCCACCCGAGTTGGGTGGCCCAAGAGATCTTAAGACGAAGTGATTAGTCGCCGGCTACGGTTTCTTCTACCTTAGGTGCGGCGGGGGTGGCGGCGGGCTTGATTTCTCCGAGGGAGATGAAGCCTGCCGGGGCGTCGGGTTCCTGGAGGATTTCCTTGCGGTAGAGCTTGGCCATGCGGGCGTTTTCGGCGTCCTGCTTGATCTTGGCATCGCGTGCGCGAATCTTTTCTTCGCGCGCGTTCTTGGCGATGCCGGACTTGTCGAAGGTGTCGTTGGCCGCCGCGTCGACGTGCTCTTCGTTGAGGACGAGATCGTACTTGTCTGCGGTATCCAGGCCAACCTTCTTGCCGCCGGCGAAGATCTCATGACGGCCGTGCTCCTCGTACCACTTGGTGAGGGTGGAGGTCATGTGCATCTTCTCGATGATGTTGCGCCAGCCCACGCCGGTGTTGTATGCGCAGAAGCTGATCTCGCCTTCCTGCGTGGCGTACGGGATGATGCACTGTTCGGTGCGGCGGAAGTCGTAGTTGAAGAGATCCTGGAACCACATGCCCGCGATGAAGAGGAAGTTCCAGCGATCGCCGCGGCGTTGCTTGATGTCTTCCATGGTGCGGTCGGCGGTGACTTTGCCGTAGTCGCGGCCGGAGGCGCCGAAGCTCTTGTCGAACTTCTCGAGCAGGTCCTTGATCTTGAAGTGGGTGGGAGCCATGTCCGGTGTGTAGTTGCGGATGAGCGCGAGGGCAGCGCCGATCATGGTCATGTACTTGCCGCGGGCTGCGTCATTGACGCGGGCGATGTCCTTGGCGAGGCGGTCGGCGTTGATGAACGCGGTGACCGGCACGGCTTCCTTGGTCTCCTTGTCGATCATGAGCGCCATGGAGATGCCGCAGTTGGGATGGCAACCGCAGGAGAGCTGGCCCCAGTCGCGATCAGGGCCGTGAACGAGATCGGCCCAGTCAGAGAAGGTGGACATGAAGGAGATGGGGAACCAGTCGCGTGTGGGCTCGCCGAGGCCGGTCTGGTTCTTCACGTCGTGCGCCATGTGCGAGAGGGTGTAGCGCTGTGCCATGCGGCGCTCGTCGGAGACGGCTTCGTCGCGGCCGGTGAAGGAGACGGGCTGGAAGGAGAGGAAGTTGATCTTCTTCGGATTGTCGAGCGCGAACTGGATGATGCGGCCGACCTGCTCGTTGTTGATGCCGTTGATGATGCAGGTGACTGGAACGATGTCCACGCCTGCCTCATAAAGGTTGTGGATTGCCTGGAGCTTGACGTCGAACGCGTTGCCGACCTTGCGGTGCGAGTTGGGCGCGTTGCCGATGCCGTCGAACTGGAGGTAGGCATAGCGCAGGCCGGCTTCTGCGGCGGCCTTGGCGAACTCCTTCGACTTTGCGAACTCAATGCCGTTGGTGGCGGCCTGGACGGAGGTGTAACCGACCTTGCGGGCGTAGGCTACGGCGTCGAGGAAGTAGGGCGAAAGGGTGGGCTCGCCGCCGGAGAACTGGACCGACATCTGACGACGCGGCTTGATGGTGACGGCGTTGTCGAGCATGGTCTTAATCTCGTCCCAGGTGAGTTCGTGGACAAAGCCGACCTGGTTGGCGTCCATGAAGCAGGGGTCGCACATCATGTTGCAGCGGTTGGTGAGGTCGATGGTGAGCACTGAGCCACGGCCATGGGTGACAGTGGACGTCCCGTGGTTGTGGAGCTTGGCGTCATTGTGGGCGCGGATATCGCGGCCGGGGAAGACCTCTTCCAGGTGCTTGAACATGGCCGGGTCGATGGACATGACGTCCTCGAAGTGACCGTGGATGGGACAATCCTTGACCATCAGAATCTGACCATCGCGCTCGATGATCTGGGCTTTGATCTCGCCGACCTTCTCGTTGAGGAGGATCTCGTGGGGCAGCTTGCCGTCGACGATCTGCTGACGGATTTCGGGGACGCACTTGGGACAGAGAGAGTCAGTGGTGCGCGGCCAGCCTAGCGGGGGCTTCTCTTTCTGGTAGGACTTCAGGAGGGGCTTATCGCTCCACTTGGGCGTAAAGCTGGGGCTGTCAGCGATCATGCCGTTGAGTTTGCTGTAGACAACCCATCCGCCTTTTGCAGCCTGAACCAGAACTTTTTCGAATACCTTTGCGCGCTTTGCCATTTGATTTTTCTCTCCTGAAGTAGGTTGGTCGGTTCGGGCCGGATTCTTGAGTTGCTTTGGACCTGCGAACGTCGACGCGGATGGGGGGAATGAATGATTCCAGTGTTTCTCGATCTTCAAAAAAATCCCTGGGGCAATACGAATCCCCGATAAAGCACTTTCCCTCAATAAGATTACCGGGGTAACCCTTACTTTCGAAGAGGGGATTAGCGAACGGCAAGATCACGCATTGAATGGGGAAAGGGGGCGTCGAACGGAAGGCGGGCTGGGCGACGAATCGAGGTCAGATCGGGGGTTGGCTGAGGCAAGTTGGGACGCGAGAGGCATTACCAGTCAGGCACTTCGCGTCGGATAGCGCGGCTGCGGGATTGACCCGCTGATTTCCGCGTCTCCATACTGGATGGTGGAGAGGTGTGGGCCGATGGCAAACGATCAACCGAAACAGTGGGAGCAGCAGTTGCGAGAGGCTGCGGCGCGGGCGGAAGAGGAGCTTCGCCGGGTAGTGACGTATATCAACGATGAAGTCGTGCCGGAAGTCCGGCGCAATGGATCGCAGGCGCTGCGAGCGGCGGCGGTGGAGATGCAGAAGCTGGCGCAGAAGATGGACGATCGCAAGGCTGCGGCCGAGCAGGCGACTCCTCCGGAGGATCGACCAAAGCCTTGACACGCCTTGCGCATTGCCGATGGTGGAGAGCCGCCGCGCTTGGCCCGGCACTCGTACTGGGCGTTGCGGGCTGTCACCACAAGAGTCCGCCGGTGGCGTATCAGCCGCCTCCGCCTCTACTGCCGGCGCAAACGAGCGATGCGCGGCCGGCACATCCCAGCTCTGGGGCGAAACCGACGCCAAGTGTTCCGACCGGGACGGGGACGGCGAATTCGCAGCCTGAGCCGCATGGCAGGCCGGTTTCGAGTGAAGTTGGGATGGCGAGCTGGTATGGGCCTCCGTACAACAATCACAGGGGCGCGGACGGGACTATCTACGATCAGAACGCGATGACGGCGGCGCATCGCGAGTTGCCGATGGGCTCGATCGTGCGAGTGACGAATCTGAATAACAACCAGTCGGTTGTGGTGAGGATTACGGATCGCGGGCCGTTTATTGATGGGCGGATTATTGATCTTTCGCTGGCGGCGGCGAAGGAGATCGATGTGTACCGGCCGGGAACGGCGAAGGTGCGGGTGGAGGCGTATGCGCCTCCGGCTGGGCGCTGATCCCGTGGGGAAGTGGTGCGTGCAGATTGGGGCGTTTCTGGATCAGGCCGACGCGATTCAGTTGAAGAACGACCTGGCGAGGCGCTATGCGACGGCGAAGGTAATCGAGTTCGCAGGGCCGACGGGGCATTGGGTGCGCATCAGTCCGAAGAACGATGATAAGGCGAGCGTGAGCCAGATTGCGGACAGCATCCACATTCCCGATCCCGGGGCGCAGCCTTATCTGGTGCGATTGAATTAGTCTGCGCTATTTCTTTTCGAGCGGCGGAGGGCCGTAGTAGGGCAGCTTCTGCTGTTCTTCTGTGGCGCGCTTGACGCCGATGTCGTCGAAGAGAAGGCTGGGCGCGATGGTGGTGGAAGGCACGACGCCCAGCGAGTTGGCGACGTACTCGTCGTCGCCGGCGGCGATGATGTCGGAGCGTAGGCTGCGGTTGTCGAGCTCGTCGAAGACTGCGCCGCGAACGAGCTGACGCGTTCCGTCAGGATGAACCTGGTAGAGGATGCGGGGGGCGAGTTGCCCGCCGAGGGTCTCTACCGCGTAGACATTGCGGTTTTGTTCCTTGGCCATGCTGAGCAGGCGCGCGTTCATCTTGTCTGCGCTGAGCGGCGCGGTTGACTTGAAGATCATGACTCCAGCGCGAGGATGTGCGGCTTGTCCGACGGCGGCGCGGCCATGTCCGTTCGATTCGGGGAATTCCTTGATCGGTGTACGTCCGATGAGGTAGTTTTCCAGCTTTCCGTCCTTGACCACGTCAACAGCCTGCGCGGGAACTCCTTCGTCGTCGACCTCGTAGGCGCCTAGCAACGAATGTCCGGCAAAGGTGGTGGTGAGCGGATCGTCCGTCGCGTTGAGGAAGTCGGGAAGGACGCGTGCGTGGAAACTGGAAGTGTACGCGCCCTGGGTGCGGGCCGTGGTGCCCATCTCGGGCCGAGCGGCTTGAACGTTGGGGACAAAGAGCACGTTCAGAGTGTCGGCGGCTGCGTCGCCGCTGAACAGGACGGGGCCGTGGTAGTCCTCGGCGGAGACGACGGGCGCGTTGCGGAGGGCTTCGAGGCTCTTGAGGTTGTCGATGACGCGGCGGCGGAAGGCGGCCGAGGACTCCAACTCTTTGGCGTTCGCGGCGGTAGTGCCGTTTTCGCGGGCGAGGCGCATGCCGTCGGGCGCCTGCGCGCCGACGCTGATCGTGGCGGCGTAGCCGGTGTATCCCTCGCGCACGGATGTTCCTTCGGTGTTGACGAGGTAGCGGTTGACGGCGATGCCGCGGACGTTCGCGGTGGAGTACTGCACGTTGGCGGAGTTAGCGCTGACCTCGGGGTCGGATGCGTAGAGGCCGCTGGCTTCGATGACGCGGTGCTTCCACTCATTGCGGTCGAGATCGAGCGAGACGATGGGGCCGATGTGGGTGACCGGCTTGGCCGGGGCAAAGTCCTTCTCGGTGGGCGCGGTTTCGAAGCGCTTCAGTGCGGCCTGCTTGGTGGAGTAGGCTCGCAAGGCGTTCTTGTAGGCTTCGTCGGTCGCGGTCCAGAGGGAGTAGCGAATGGCTTCGGGATTATTGTCCGTGGTGGTGAGCGCGATGGTGCCTTCGCCGCGGCTGCTGCTGGAGTCGGTTTCGTAGCTGCCGATGCGGACGGTGACGCGGATGACTCTCTGGTGGCCGCCTTCTTCACGCACGAGCGCGCCGTAGTTGGCGATGGCTTCGTAGGTGTTGAGGTCGTCAAGGTGGTACTCGATGAAGTAGGGGCGCTGCATTCCGGGGAGGAGCAATTGGGCCTGCTCGCGGTCGAGCTCGGCCTGCATGGCGCGAAGGATCGGGTCATCCTTCGGCGATTCCGGCGCAGCGGCGGCAAATGTAACCACGGATGAGCTAAATAGGATGCATGCCGCGAAGATGCCGATGCGGGTGTGGTTCGCTCTGTAACTTTGAAAGGAGCATATTCATTAGTTGGCTCCTTTCTTCAGGTCCGCTCGGCGCGGAGACCAGGCGGCGGCAGAATGGGCGGACGCGCGGTGCCCTGGGCCTGGCGCTGGGTCTCGATCTGGCTGACGAGCATGGCCGGCGCGACCGCGCTGACGGGGATGCTGCCCGACTCGGCGCCGCAGATGCCGTTGAAGATCTCCATCTTGTCTCCGGTGGCGAGGATGCTGTTGAGCGCGGCCTGGGGCGTGCCGACGATGCTGACGCCGCGAACGAGTTCGTCGGGACGGCCATCGACGTAGACGCGGTAGACGACCAGCGGAATGACCTGGAAGGCCTGGGGCGAGCGGCGCGTGGTGACCGCGAAGCCGGAGGAGATGTCTTCGAAGTAGAGGCCGTAGGGCTTGCCCTGCTTCTTGGCTTCGGCGATGAGCATGGCGCGGAGTTCGCTTTCAGGGACGCTCTTGGACGAAGTGACGATGAGGTTGCCCTGGCGGCCGGTGGGCATGTGGCCGGATTCGGCGCGGCCATGGCCGTTCGACTGGGAGACGCTGGCGATGGGCAGGCGCGACATCAGGAAGGTTTCGAGGACGCCGTCCTTGATGAGTTGGACGCGGCGGGCGGCCTGTCCCTCGTCGTCGAAGAAGTAGTGGCCGCTGAGGGATGTGCCGTCAAACGTGCTGAGGGTGGGGTCGTCGGCGACGCTGATGAAGGATGGCAGGATCTGTTTGCCGAAAGACTTGGTGAAGGTCTGGCCCTCTTCGTCGCCGCGTTGACGCTGGCCTTCGAGGCGATGGCCGAGGACTTCGTGGAAGAAGACCGCGGAGGCGCGTCCGCTGAGGATGGCGGGGCCGCTGAAGGGTTCGGTAATAGGTGCGACACGCAGGGCTTCGAGATCCTTGCCCATTGCCATGGCTTTCGCGATGACTGTCTTCTGGTCGGGAAGGTGGGCGGCGGAATCGGCCTCGAAGGTCTCGTCGCGGAACATGTCCATGCCGTCGGCTGCGCGCGTGCGGGCCATGATGACCAGCCGAGCGACGTGGCTGGGATTGGACACACGCGCGCCTTCGGAGGAGACGAAGTAGTCGGTCTCGCTGGAGGCTTCGAACTCGACCTGGTCGGCGAAGACGTCGGGATATTTGGAGAAGATGCTGGAGAGTTCGCGCAGACGCTGCTCCCAGGCGGCGCGGTCGACGACGAGGGCTGGCGCGGGCGGAAGCAGGTCGGTCTGCGGCTTCTCGGCGCTGAAGTCGGCGGAGTCGTCTTCCTCCTTGGCGCGGACCTGCTGCTCGGTTTTGACCTTCAGGTAGCCGTCGAGCGCGCGGGCATAGCCGTGGTCGGTGGCCCACCACAGGGAGCGGGCGATGGCGTTGGGGTCGTCGGTGAGCGGGAGCGGAAACGTGGTGAGGGCGCTGTTGCGGTGGTCGCCGTGGGTGTTGTCTTCGGCGGGGCTGCCGAGGCGAACCTGCACGTCGAGTGTGCGGATGCGGCGCTCGTTTGAGGTGGTGATGGCGCCGTAGCCCGCTACGATGCCCACCTGCGTGGCGTCGGAGACGGCGTAGCTGAGAAAGTAGGGCTTGGGCTGCTGTGCCGCGGCCGCGCCGTCCGACCCGAGCGAAGACATGGCGCGTTTGAGTTCGGTGTCGAGCGCGCGCAGCAGAGGAGTGTCGTCCGAGGCCGCGGAAGTTGCCGCTGAACTGGCCGGTGCTGGTGCGGACGCCGCCAGCGCATCGTGCTGCGGATAGAGCGCCACGGCGAGGAGGAGCGCGGTGAGAGATGTGCCGGCGAAGATCGCGGTGCGACCTGTGGTGCGGGTGTTCCTGTTGCGCTGGGTCATTAGGCCTATGTCCGACTGCGGAGTTGCTACGCGAGGTCTACGAGGAATGCTACCACCCGTATTTGACGCAGCGGGCTTTGCTTTCGGTTGAGTCGATGCGGCACACTGGAGCGCACGTCAAGGGAGAATCAACGGATGCAGCTTCGCAGTGCGCTTCTTGTGGTGATTACGCTGGTGGCTGGTTTTGGGATTCCGGTTGGTTGGCGGGTCGTGACGACTCCCACGGAGGCTAAAGCTGAGCGGTTTGCTGCGCGGGATACGACTGCCTACACGCTGCCGCCAGACAAACTGGCGAAGGCGGTCGCTCTGAACCGCGTGGGGATGACGCTCGATGTGACGCGGGAAATCTGGGCTGTGGTTCAACTGCTGCTGATCCTGATGGTTGGCGTGGTGGCGCGGATGCGGGATTTCGCGGTCAGGCTGTCGAAGAACTGCTGGGTGCAGGGGTTTAGCTTCGTGTTCATGGTGCTGGCGACGATCTTTGTGCTGGATCTTCCGCTGGGGATCTATGGACATCGAACGGCGCTGCAATATGGGCTTTCGGTGCAGGGTTGGGGGAGCTGGCTGGGCGATCGGGCGAAGATGTTCGCATTGGAGTGGCTGATTGGGAGCCTGCTGGCGATGATGGTGTTCCGGATTATTCGCAGATCGCCGACTCGATGGTGGTTCTGGTTCTGGATTCCGGCGGTGATGTGCGTGGTGGCGGGAGTATTTTTGACGCCGTACGTAATCGATCCGCTGTTCTACAGGTTTGAGCCGCTGGCGAAGACCGATCCGGCGCTGGTCGCCCGGTTGGAGCAGGTGGTTGCGCGGAGCGGGATCGCGATTCCGCCGGAGCGGATGTTCCTGATGCGGGCGAGTGCGAAGTCGACCGAGCTGAACGCTTATGTCACAGGATTTGGGGCATCGAAGCGGGTGGTGGTTTGGGATACGACGGTGGCTAAGTCGTCGCCGGACGAGATTGCGTTTATCTTTGCGCACGAGATGGGGCATTATGCGCTGGGGCATATCGTTCTGGGCGTGGGATTATCCTGCCTGGGACTGCTGCCGTTCTTCTGGCTGGGGTATCACGGGTTGCGGATTTTGCTGCGGCGATACGGGGCGGCGTGGAGGACTCCGTCGCAGCAGGATTGGGGGGCGCTGGTGGTGCTGGCGATGGTGCTGCTGGCGGTCTCGGAGTTGTCGGATCCGATCCAGAACGGGGTCAGCCGGTGGATGGAGCACAACGCCGATGTGTATGGGCAGGAGGCTGTGCACGGGATCGTGGCCGATCCACAGGCGGTTGGGGTTCGATCGTTCCGGGTGCTGGGCGAGGATTCGCTGGATGACCCGACGCCGCATCCCGTCGTTCGAGTGGTGGTTCGACACGCATCCTACGACGCGGTTCCGGACGGCGTTTGCGGAGGCGTACGACCCATGGGCGGCGGGCGAGGATCCCAAGTACTTCGCGAAGTGAAGAGGTGACATCTACAAAAAGACTTAACACCGATCAAGTCTGATGAATCACCGATCTTCAGAGATATTTCAATTCTTTGACTTTCGATCGGTAACATCGGTGTATATCGGTGTTAGGCGTTTTACTGTGCGAGGGATGTTGATGAGTGCTGATTGTCTTTTCTGCAAGATCGTGGCCGGGACGATTCCGGCGAAGAGGATATATGAGGATGAGCTGAGTTTGTGCTTTGCGGATATTAATCCGCAGGCGCCGACGCATGTGCTGATCATTCCGAAGCAGCATATCGCCTCGCAGGCCCACGCGGAGGCAGAACATGCCGGGCTGCTCGGACATCTGGTGGCGAAGGCGGCGGAGGTCGCGCGTGACGCCGGGCTCACTCGTGGATACCGCGTCGTGATTAATACGGGTCCGGACGGTGGGCAGACGGTGGATCATCTGCATCTACATCTTCTGGGCGGACGGCACATGAGTTGGCCTCCGGGCTAGATATGTATGAAGTTTTTAGAGATAGATAAGGGATAATGGTGGAGGCTGCCGACCTGGTTGGCGGTCGCATTGCGATTGTGCGCCGCGCTGAGTTGGCGCACGCATGTTTTCCAGGCCCTGGGGTCTGGAGACGAGGTTATCGTTGTCGGAATCCGCGCAAATACAATCCGGCTCTCTTACCGTTGAACAGACTGCCGCGGAAGTGCCGTTATGCGTGGATCTGGACGGAACGCTGGTGAAGTCCGACACGCTGGTGGATACCGTGATTGTGCTGGCGCGGCAGAATCCCGGGTCTTTGCTGCAATTTCCGAAGTGGATCGCCGAGGGCAAGGCCGCGTTCAAGCGCAAGGTTTCATTGCTGGCCTCGATCGATGTGGTGCATCTGCCCTACAATCAGCCGCTTCTTGAATATCTACGGCAGCAGGCATGCGGAGGGGCGAGAAATCTACCTTGCGACCGGGGCCGATACGCTGCTGGCGGAGCGGGTCGCGGCGCATCTGGGGATTTTCGCGGGAGTGCTGGCGTCGGATGGCAGCGTCAACCTTACCGGGCACAATAAGCTTGCCGTGTTCCGGGAGCGTTTTCCGCAGGGCTTTTGCTATATCGGGAACGCGCGGCCGGATGTGCCTTTGCTGACGAATTGCGTGCAGCCGATGGTGGCGAATCCGCACCGGAGTCTGAACGCCGGATTGCGCTCGGCGAATATTGTTCCGGTACGCTGCTTCAGCGATGCGGCTTCGCCAACGAAGGCGTGGCTGCAAGGCGATCCGGCTGCATCAGTGGGCCAAGAATGTGCTCATCTTCCTGCCGGTTTTGCTGGCGCATGTGCGCGCGCTGGGGCCGAATGTGGCGGCACTGCTGGCGTTCTTCAGCTTCGGGCTGGCGGCGTCGGCGACGTATATTGTCAACGATCTGCTGGATCTTGAGGCAGACCGCCATCATCCGCGAAAGCGGCGGAGGCCGTTCGCCTCGGGCGATCTTTCGCCGATCGCGGGCGTGGCGACCGCGGTAATCTTCTTTGCCGTGTCGCTGGTAATTGCTTTCTTTCTGCCGCGCATCGCGGTTGCGCTGTCTCCGCAGTTCACGTGGACCGGGCAAGGCGATTTTCTGGAATGGTTGATCGTCTACACCATCACCACGACGGCCTATTCGCTACGCCTGAAGCGGATGGTGTTGGTGGATGTGATTGTGCTTTCGGGGTTGTACACGATCCGGATACTCGCCGGCTCGGCTGCGTCGGGTGTGCCGGTTTCGCCATGGCTTGCGGCGTTCAGCATTTTCTTCTTCCTGTCGCTGGCGTTTGTGAAGCGCTTCTCGGAGCTTGAGGGGTTGCGAGCGCGAGCCGAGGCGGGGGGGACGATCGCGGTAAAGGGACGCGGGTATCGCGTGTCCGATATCGAACAGTTGCGCAGCTTTGGGACATCGAGCGGATATGCTTCGGTGCTGGTGTTTCTGCTGTATATCGGCAATCTGGATGCTGCTGCAAGACTGTACGTCCACACTACAAGATTGTGGCTTCTGGTTCCCGGTGCTGCTGCTGTGGCTGAGCCGGTTGTGGCTGCTGGCGTCACGCGGCGAGTTGCACGAGGATCCGGTGGTGTATGCAATTACAGATAAACGCAGCCTGCTGCTGGGCGTGGTTGTGGTGGCGATTGTGCTGTCGGCGCTGTGAGGCGCGATACACTAACTTTGCAGGAATAACGCTACAGTGAAGGGTGTTCCTGCCTAAACGTATTCAATGAACGAAGAGATTCCCCAACTCCCCAACTACGACGAGACGTCACTGGACGCGGCCTTCGCGACGCTGGCTGACGAAGTGCGCAGCGAGACGGCTGCGCTGACGGATATTGAGGCATTTCGTCTGCGCTGGCTTGGCCGCAAGCAGGGCCGGCTGAAACTGATCAGCGAGGCGTGGTTGAAGTCCGCGCCGCCGGAGGCACGCAAGCCTCTGGGCATGCGCTTCAATCAACTGAAGCAGCAGATTGAGGCGGCGCTTGAAGCTGCTGTGTCAGCGCCGGTTGTCCGCACGACGAAGGCCGGCCTCGACATCACGCTGCCGGGGATTGTGCGCGCGCCGGGAAGCGAACATCCGCTGCTGAAGACGATGAACGAGGTCGTCGCGGTGTTTCATCGGCTGGGTTATTCGACCGCGCTGGGGCCGCAGGTGGAGAGCGATTTCTACAACTTCGAGGCGCTGAACTTTCCGCCGAACCACCCGGCGCGCGACACGCAGGACACGTTGGTGCTGGCCGGGCAGCAGTCGAAGCCCTCGCGCGACCGGCTGCTGATGCGGACGCATACCTCGCCGGTACAGATTCGCACGATGATTGCGGAGGCGCCGCCGATCCGGATTGTGGTTCCGGGCAAGGTGCATCGCAACGACGCCGCCGACGCGACGCATTCGCCGGTGTTTCACCAAGTCGAGGGGCTGTGCGTGGATACAAACATCACGTTCTCCGATCTGAAGGGGACACTGGACCACGCCATGAAAGCGCTGTTCGGCTCGGGCGTGAAGACGCGCTTCTTCCCCAGTTTTTTTCCATTTACGGAGCCGAGCGCGGACGTGCAGATCAGCTGCATCTTCTGTGCGGGCAAGGGATGCCGCAAGTGCAAGCACTCGGGCTGGATTGAGTTGCTGGGTTGCGGGATGGTCGATCCGGCGGTGTTTGCGGCGGTCGATGCGCAGCGCGTGGCGCAGGGCAAGGAACCTGCTTACGATCCCGCGAAGGTGAGCGGATTCGCATTTGGCATGGGTGTGGAGCGAATTGCGATGATTCTGCATGGCGTATCGGAGATTGGGCAGTTTTACTCGGGCGACATGCGCTTCCTGGAGCAATTTGCGTGAATATTCTGACCAAGTGGTTGCGCTCGTACGTTCCGAATATTTCTGTTGACGATCGGCAACTGGCCGACGATCTGACTCTGCGCGGTATTGCGGTTGAGGGGGTTCACGACCTCGGTCCAGGGCAACGGCCATCTCTTCGAGATGGACATCACCACAAATCGCGTCGATGCGATGAATCACTACGGCATCGCGCGGGAGGCGGCGACGATCTACAACCTGCCGCTGGCGCCGCTGGATGCTGCGCTGCCTGCCGGAACGGCTGCGGCGAGGCCGTTTTCGGTTGTGATTGAGGCGCCGGAATTATGCGGACGGTTTACGGCTCGGGTGCTGCGCGATGTGACGATTGCGCCGTCCGCCGGCCTGGTTGCGGAGTATTTCGCGCTGATCGGATCGAAGGCGATCTGGAATGCGGTGGATGCTTCGAACTTTGTGCTGCAGGGCATGGGCCATCCGACGCATGCGTTCGATCTGGACAAGATTGAGGGTGGAATCGTCGTTCGCCTGGCGCGCAAGGGTGAGCGGCTGAAGCTGTTGGATGGAACCGAGCGCACGCTGGAGGCGGATGATCTGGTCGTTGCCGACCACGTGAAGGCGCTGGCGCTGGCGGGTGTGATGGGCGGCTGGGACTCGATGATTACGGCGGAGACGAAGAATATTCTGGTCGAGGCGGCGTGGTTCGATCCGGCCAGCGTGCGGCGCAGTTCGCGGCGGCACGGACTGCACACGGACGCGTCGCATCGCTTCGAACGGGGCGCGGACTTCAATGCTTGCCCCACGGCGAACGCGCTGGTGGCGAAGCTGATTCTGCAGTCTGGCGGCGTGGCTGAGGGCGAACTGATTGACATTGTGATGCCGGCGATTGCGGCGCGAACTGCGGATCGTCCTGCGATAGCGCTATCGGTCGCAGAGGTGCAACGGCATCTTGGAAAGACGCTGGACGACAAGGCCGGTCGATCTGCGTTGATCGGCGGAGTTAGTGCAGCAATATCTGACGGCGCTTGGATGTGTTTTGACTCCGGCTGCGGATGACCGGTTTGCGGTGAAGCTGCCGAGTTGGCGGCTCGATCTGGAGCGCGAGATCGATCTAATCGAAGAGGTTGCGCGCGTGTACGGCTACAACCGCTTCGCCAACACTCTGCCGACGGCAATGCCGGTCATCGCGCATCCGCTTGCGGCGGCTGAGGCGGCGGTGCGGACGCGGCTGCTGGCGCTGGGCTACTTCGAAGCGATTTCGAGCAGCTTTGCATCGGAGGCCGACGGCGAGGTTTTTGGGATCAAGCCGCGTGGGGCGATCGCGCTGGAAAACCCGCTGTCGGAGGAGGCGCGTCTGCTGCGGCCTTCGCTGGTTCCGGGCATGATTGCGATGCTGGCTCATAACCTGAATCGCGACGTGCGCGAGGTGAGGTTGTTTGAGCAGGGAGCGGTTTTTACGGGTTCGGCTGCGGCAGTGGTTGAGTCGAACAGCCTTTCGCTGGGGCTGACGGGCGAACTGCCACCCACGCGCATCCACAGCGCAAGGGACGCGGGCGTGTTCGAACTGAAGGGCGTGGTTGAGTCGCTGCTGTCGCTGTTTGCGGCGTCGCCGGATGCGTTGAGCACCAGCGCGGCGGAGCGACTGACGTATTGCGGCGGATACGCCGGCGTGGATTGAGGCGGGTCGAGGGGCGACTGCGCTGCTGGAAGGGCGAGCCGATTGCTTTCTTCGGCGAACTGGCGGCGAGCGAGCGCGAGGCGAGGAAGCTGCGTCAGCCGGTCTATCTGGCGGAGATCGATCTTGAGGCGCTGTATGGGTTGCCCTTGCGACGCGCTACGGCGCGGGAGTTGTCGCGCTTCCAGGCGGTTGAGCGGGATTTCTCGTTCACGTTTGCCGATTCGGTTCAGTGGCGGACGATCGCCGAGGCGATTGGGGCGTTGGCGATTCCGGAACTGACGCGGGTTGCGCCGGTCGAGGTCTTCCGCGATGCGAAGTCAGCTGCGGCGCAGGCTGGCCACTATGCGCTGCTGCTGCGCTGCGTCTTCCAGTCGCAGGAGCGAACCCTGCGCGAGGATGAGTTGGCGGAGTGGTCAGCGAGGCTGATTGCGACGCTGACGGCGCTGGGCGGGACGATTCGCAGTTAGGCGCATCCGGATTGGTTCAGGCTGCTGTGCAAACGTTTTGCAACGGCGAATCCGAACTATACTTCGGTTATGAGTTCCGGCGTTAGTGTTGATGAGTTTCAGGCGCTCGAGCAGAAAGTGCTGCGGGCAGTGGAGATTGTGAAGCGAGAGCGCGAGGCGCGCGCTACGGCTGAGGCGGAGATCGCTTTGTTGCGCGAGCAGATGGCGGCTCAGGCAAGCGCAGTTGCGAGCGAGCTTCAAGCTGCGGAGGGACGAGTGCAACTCCTCGAGCGCGAGAAGGAAGCGGTCGTGAGCCAGCTGGCGGCGCTGACCGAGGAGCGCGATGTGGTTCGCCAACGTGTGGATAAGATGCTGCAGCAGATGGATGAACTGCTGTAATTCTGCCGAGAACAGGAGACGCGCGTGACGGATCGAAACGACAACCTGGGCGAGACGAATCCGGATGCGGTGAGCGTCGACATCTACGATCAGGTTTATCACTTGCGCGGCACGGATGCGGAGTACATTGAGAAACTGGCCGGGCTGGTGGACTCCAAGATGCGCGCGGTGGCAGCGCAGGGAAACACTGTAGATTCGTTGCGGGTCGCCGTGTTGGCTGCGCTGAACATCAGCGATGAGTTGATGGCGTTGCGTGCGCGCTACGATGCGCTGGCGGGCAGTATCGACCGGACCGAGGGAACGATGCGCTCGCGGGCTGGGACTCTGGCGGGCATGCTGGACGAGGTTCTGGAAGACCGTCGGGCAGGTTGATTCGCTGCGCTCAAAGGGTCATCGGCGAGCCGATGACCCTCTTGGACATTATTGCGAGCTTAGAAGGAGAGCAACCGATCGAAGAAGGAACGGTAGCGTCGGAGTGCCTGGCGCAGATCTTCGGTGGAGACGTTCTGGCCCTGACCCCACTGGTTTTCCAGCTTTTCTCGTTCGGCTGAGAACTGTTCGGCGATGCGTTTGACTACATTTGCGACTAGCGATTCGGCTTGCTCAACTGATTGGCGCGGCTCATCAACGAAAGCGGTCTGGACCTGATCCCAGCCGGCGCGGAAGTTGTGGAGTTCATCTTCCGGGAAGAGCGCGCCGGCATCGCTGATTGGAGCTCGATTCTCCGGGTTGACCACCGTGGATGGTGGATCGCTTTTGACTTGCGTGGGGGCCGGCAGCGGGATGGGCCGCATATCCGCTGGCTCTGTATTGCGATCCATAGCGGCTGCGCGCGCCTGGCGCGGTGTTGGAGGATTTGCAATGTCCGCCGTGGTCAGGCGGTCTTCAAGAAGCGAGTCGCTCATGCGTTTCTCCTACAGCATGGGTTTTAGGCGTGCCGAGAAGTTCGTCGAACAGCGAGCGGAAGTAGACCATGGCCCGCCGCAAGTCTTCGGTTGAGGATTCTCCCTGCGCATGGCGGAGAGATATCTGGCGCGCGGCTCGGTAGTTCTGGACCACGGTCGGATAGTTGACGGAGATGTCGGCGGCGCGCTGCTCAAAGTCCGCCATCGGATATCCGCGCGCGGCCATGACGTTGGTGACGAGTTTGTCGGCTTGCGTTACCGCAGCGGAGGGCTCATCGACGAAACGACGCTGAACAGCGGCCCATTCTGCGGCGTAGCGCTCGCGGTCCACGGCGTTGAGAGGGCGAAGCGAAAACTTTTGGACACGCTTCTCACGCTCGAGTAGAGCGGCTTCCGCGTGGCGTGGATCTCCGTGCTGCTTCAGGGTTCGGTCGTATTCGGGGCCAAACTTCTCTTTGAGATGCTGGCTGTTGCGACGGCGGCTGATGATAACCGCGGCGATGATAATGACCGCGGCAATCACGACGACGATGGCGATCAGGGCTCTATTATCCATGCGCTCCCTACCTCAGCACCGTAGGATGCGGAGCGTGCGAAGGGTGTGGCATGGATTGTGGGAGCCCAGGGTGCGCTTTTATTGATGTAACCAAATACCGACTCGAAGTGGCTTCGAATCTTTGAGTGCTAGATAGATTCGAAGTGAGAGAACATGCTCTGGAACTCGGGCAGGTTGGCAGGAGTGTCGTAGGTGCAAAGGGCTTCGAACCTTTTCCAGAGGTTGATGACTGAAGCATTGGAATGCGCACCGGCAATTGCTTCCTGCGAGACCCATTCGAAGATTTCGACAATAACTCCGTCGGCGGTGCGCATAACGATCGGCGCGCGTTCGGTGACGAGGCCTTCTGCGCGGAGAGGCGGAAGGTGATTGCGGACTAGGGCGAGCAGCGCTTCGTCACATCCGGGGCGCGGCCTGTAGCAAGCCACTGAGATCGATCCCATGAAAGCCTCCTTTTGGTGGGCTTCAGCTTAGCACTGACGGTAAATCCTGGCACCTCGAGAAGGTGCGGCGAATATCTCGATGGGTGTAGATTCATGGAATCGAAAACGACTGGAGGGACGCAAAAAATGGCTCTCAGTTTCGCTACAGATATTCGCCCGCTCTTTCGGGAGGGAGACATTCGCTGTATGAAGAATGTCGGGGTCGAGTTGGACGATCCCACCTGGATGTGTGTTCCGGAAAACGCGCAGACGGTCTACGGTGCGGTATCGGGAGGGAAGATGCCTCCGGATGAGCCTTGGCCGGCAGAGCGGGTTGCGTTGTTCAAGAAGTGGATGGACGCGGGCTGCGCTGCTTAGACTCTCTGATTTTCGCGCAAAATCCCGACCCGATGAGGCGGTCAGGGTGGGTGCGCCTAGTTTGGCGGAGACTACTTGACGGACTTCACAGTGAGCGCGCCGTCTTTGACGCTGCCGTCTACTGTGACTTTCTCGCCGGCATGCTTGACGAGCATGTCTGGGTTGGTGACCGTATAGACGATCTTCTCGTCGACTACGAGGACAGGCTTTTCTCCCATGCCGATGCACTTTTTGGCACAGTCGGCGTGGTCGGCGCTGGAGACCTTGTGTGGATCTTTGGCGCACATGGCGTCGGCTACGTAACCAGTGTAGGTTTCGGCGAAGGCGCCAGTGGTCGCGAAGGTGAGAGCGAGAGCGGTTAGGGCTGCGAACTTCTTCATGGCTGGAGACTCCGAGAAAGATGGTGGTGTCGAGAGTATAGCGGTTAGGGACTGAGACGGGTTCTCGAGTGTCTGGGTTGCTTTAGATGCGAAGGATGGCGAAATTGCTGCCACGCGCATATTCTGTCCCGAGCAGATAAATTGATCTTCTAATCTCCGAGGGCAACGATTATGTATGACATGTCGAATATGAAGAAGCTGAAGTTGCTTGGCCAGGGTGCGCCGAGCGCCTGGGAAGGTTACGTTGCGTTCGACAAGGCTGCGATGGCTGACGGCGTGGTGCCGAAGAAGTATAAAGAGCTGATTGCGCTGGCGGTGGCGCTGACCACGCAATGTCCTTACTGCCTGGAGATTCATCGGAAGTCGGCTGAGGCTGCGGGAGCTACACAGCAGGAACTCGCGGAGACCGCGATGGTTGCGGCGGCGCTGCGGGCCGGGGCGGCAGTTACGCATGCTACGCATATTCTGGGGGGAGAGACGGCGAAGTAGGTTTTTGCCGCATGGAATATACGCGGATACGTGTGCAGGAATATGCTGTGCGGATGGGTGTATATTCGTCGGCCAGTGCAGGAGGTTTTGACGATGACCTCTATCGGCGAGGGAACTGACAGCAACATTCGGCTGATTCACCGGTTTACGGATGAGTGCTGGAACGGCGGGAACCTGGCGAAGGTTCCGGAGATGGTGGCGGAGAGACTGCCGGTTTCATGACCGGGTGTTTCCGCACATGGCTCCGGGCACTGAGAGTCTGCAGCGCCTGATTGAGCGGGTGCGCAGGGCATTTCCGGACCTGAAGTTCGTTATTCTGGATGCGGCCAGCCGAGAAGGACGAAGTGAAGGTGCATTGGAGCGCGACTGCGACCCAGGCGGCCGAATTTCTGGGGATACCGGCGAGCAAGAAATTTGCGTCCATCTCCGGGACGTCGATTTACCGGATTGAGGGCGGCAAGATCGTGGAGAACTGGATGCGTTGGAATGTGATGTCGCTGATGGCGCAGCTTCTGGGTGCGGCTGCGGGGCGGCTGCTGCACGAGGAATCGCGCCGGACTGGATGATTGCGGACGGCGCTGGTGGTCGCGTTTGATTGGTGGTCCCCCTGGTATCTATTTCTGTATAATCTTCCAAACAAACCACTTAGGTCCGGACCGATTTGCAAAATCTTGAAAACAAATGAGATAGTTTGCAAGATATTCAAAACGCTGGAGTTATGGTTTCTTTGGAGCTTTTCGAGAGAGACACAAGCCTTGGGCTGGTGGATTCTGTCTCTACCCTACGCTCCATCTTAGCGGTCGGTGTGAGTTGAGTATGTGATCTGGGTCACGTCTGTGAGTGGGATACCGCCAGCCTGCGGGGCTAGTCGTTGGCGATGATCTCGCGGGCCTGGGCGATGTGCTTTTTGATGGTGGCGATCTTGCTGGGCCAGTTGCCTCCGGCTTTGTCGGGGTAGGGAACGCCGGCGGCGTATTGGCGCTCGGCCTCGGCTAGATGGTCGAGGAGGATTTCGAGGTGCTGCTGGGGAGTGGGGCCGGGCATAGTGGGATTTTAAACCAAGAAGAAAGAGACAGGGTCCAGCCCATGATCTTGAGGTAGCTGGCATCGCTGCAGGCCTGACTGATGCGGGAGGTGGCGGCTCCTGCGGCTAGTGCGGGGCCGAATCAATGGGCGAGGAGCAGTAAGGGCATTTGCGGATGGAGGTGTTGATCGTCTCGAAGCAGTTGGGGCACGAGAACACTTCGACCGTGGAAGAGAGGCTCAATGGACCGGCCATGGCTTGCTCCTGTGTGGTGCGGAGACAAGGGTAGCATAGGGCTGGAAAGGGGATTTTCAGACGGTCTCAGATGAGGGTAGCGCGCTCGATTTCACGCTTCGCACGGGGATTGTGGGGCTACAATCCATTCAATCATGGCAAAGAAGAAGAAAGTCTTGTCTCCCGATTTAGCTCTCATTGAGCCAATCAATGTTTTTCAGAAGCCGCTAACGTTTGACTTCGCGAAGCTATTTGGCGCTGTGGGGAAGGCTTTGGTCCATGGATTTGCTTCAAAGTGGCCCGAGTTTGCCGAGGATGTGATCGACACCGCTGGCGCGATTGGTCTCCAGACCGCGCCCGGAGAGATTGCATACATTCTTGTTCAGAAGAGTCTCGTGACCGCCGTCTTCACGCTCCTCGCTGAGAGTTCCAGCCACCTCCTAGAGGTTCAGTCGGGGGTAGAAAAAGTATTCTTTAGCCCATCTGGTCTTGAAGTAGAGGTCACGCTCGGATCGTGGTTTTTAGAGAGGCCGTTTGAACTTTCGATAGTGGGAGATACCCAGCGGCTTCTAACTGAGTTCTTGCGATTCCACGGCGTTGACGCGGCCGCAATAGACTCAGTGGTCGCCAGGTTTCCCTCTTATTTTGTCTACGCGCTAGTCAACGAATGGAGGAGTGACAGTAAAGCCTATAAGCCTTTGCTCGACGCCCTCCAGACTCCATTCACCGTAGCCGGTGAGCGCGAGTGGGCTTGGGCCACATATGCCGCCTTTTTGAATAAAGTCGTGAACGAGGGCATCTTCGATGAGCCCTTTAGTCTTTCCCAAATATTTATCAATCCATTTGCATATTATGAGGACCGCAAGGGTGATCGAAGCAGTGCTGACGGGAAGCTTTTGGTGACCCCTGCTTTCAAGAGGGTGGTCGTTGATCTTGATCAGGAGTTGTTGGCTTGGCTGAAGGATGGTAAGGCAGCGGACTCCATTCGAGTTATAAGTGGTGGGCCCGGAAGCGGTAAATCCTCATTTGCTAGGATATTTGCCGCAACGATCGCGCGGCAGGCCTTGTGCAAGACTTTGTTCATCCCCCTTCACTTGATTGATCCGACGCGTGATCTAGTAGACGAGGTTGGGAGGTATGTGCGCGATGAGGGAATATTGCCTTACAACCCTTTGGATCCTGCGCACCACGAACCTCTCCTTGTTATTTTTGATGGGTTGGACGAGTTGGCGAGTCAGGGGAAGGCCTCGGTGGAGACTGCGCGGCTCTTTCTGAGGGAAGTCGAGAGAACGGTAGAGCGTCGAAATCAGAACGCAGCGAGGCTGCGGGTCCTCATCAGTGGTAGGGAGCTGGTGGTACAAGAGAACGAAAGTGAGTTCCGTAAGAGCCGTCAGATATTGACGCTACTGCCTTACGTGGTTGGTGGGGTTAGACGCGGGCCGGATTTCCAGGGCAGTGATGGGTTCGAATACTCGGACCCCAAGGGACTTCTTAAGATCGATCTTCGGGAGCGTTGGTGGACAACGTATGGCGCCCTCACAGGGCGTGAATTTAAGGGGCTTCCATTCGAGCTTGCACGCGAGGATTTGAACGAAATCACCGCACAGCCGCTCCTCAACTACTTACTTGCGCTGAGCTTCACGCGCATGAAACTAGACTTCTCGCAGGCCGTCGGCCTTAACTCTATCTACGCTGACCTAGTTTCTGCTGTTTATGAACGAGGGTATGAGCGGCATCGTGTCTTCGGTCCGATTCGGCACATGTCATCAGATGATTTTGTGCGTGTATTGGAGGAGATAGGTTTAGCAGCATGGCATGGGGACGGCCGGACGACTACCGTGAGGGAGATTGAAGAGCATTGCAAAGCTAGCGGGGTTGGTACCTTACTTGACCGATTCAAGGAGGGTGCGGAGGCGGGTGTGACCCGGTTGCTGGCGGCCTTCTTTTTTCGCCAACATGGACAGCGGCCGAGTGGCGATCCGACGTTCATCTTTACTCACAAGAGCTTTGGTGAATATCTTGCTTCGCGGCGTATCGCGCGTGCTGCTAGGCGTATGACGAAGGAATTGGGAAAGCGGTCTTCAGATTTAGATGAAGGTTGGACCGAGAAGGCTTGCCTGAAGCACTGGGCTGATATCTGCGGACCAGCCCCAATTTCGCGCTACATATATGTCTTCCTATTAAACGAGCTTCGTCTCGTTGGGTTGGAAGATATTTCGGAAATGCGGAGATACTTCCTTCAATTGTTCGAGATTGCTTTAGTTGTTGGCTTGCCTATCAATCAGTTGCAACTTCAGAATTTTACAGACGAGCTTTTTAATTCTCGGAACGCAGAAGAGGCCCTCGTTGCCTGCTTGAACGCTTGCAGTCGGATCGTTGGTAATGTCTCTACTCCAAAATTCGATAATCCAGCGGCATTCGGCAAATGGTACAAACGTATCCAAGAGCAGCGGACGGGGAGAGAGTCGGTTCTTCTACTAGATTGTCTCTCGCTCACTTCGTTTGACGGTCAATGTCTTGATATCTGCGACTTTTGGGGAAGCACTCTGCAGCGATCGAGCTTCGTTCACGCCAGCGCACACTATACGACCTTCTGTTACTCAGATCTGACGGACGCGAACCTCTGGGGCATTTCGGCGAGTCTCGGCAATTTTGAGAGAGTCGATGCTTCGCGTGCGAGTTTTGAAGGGGCGAGACTAGCCGAGGCAAGATTCGTTAACGCCAGGCTTCATGGAACCAACTTCAAAAATGCAATATTGAGCAACGCGGATTTCAGCCTCGCGGATTTAACAGGAGCGGATTTCACGGGGGCGCAGATTGATCGCGCCAGATTCTCTGGCGCAATCGTGGTCGGTACGCTCCTTGCCGGGGCGGATATTTTGGCTCTCACGGCAGAGAATCCTCAAGCAAAACCGGCGATACAGCATGTGGTTGGATCGGTCAGAGAGCCGACGGCGTTGTGAGGTTTATTCCACCGTAACGCTCTTCGCGAGGTTTCTGGGTTGGTCTACGTCGCAGCCTCGGCGGACGGCTATGTGGTAGGCGAGGAGTTGGAGGGGGACTACTTCGAGGATGGGGAGGAGTAGCTCGGGGGACTGCGGGGATGTAGATGACGTGTTCGACGAGCTGGGCGATGGTCTGGTCGCCTTCGATGGCGATGGCGATGACTCGGCCGGAGCGGGCGGTGACTTCCTGGATGTTGCTGAGGGTCTTCTCGTACTTGAGGACGCTGGTGGGGTCGGTGGGGTCCTGGGTGGCGATGCAGACTACGGGGAGGGTTTCGTCGATGAGGGCGTTGGGGCCGTGCTTCATCTCGCCGGCGGGGTAGCCTTCGGCGTGGATGTAGGAGATTTCCTTGAGCTTGAGCGCGCCTTCGAGGGCGATGGGGTAGTGGATGCCGCGGCCGAGGAAGAGGAAGTCGTTGGCGGTGGAGAAGATTTTGGCGAGCTCGCAGCACTGGTCGGTGAGGGAGAGGCGTGGGCGAATGCGACGATCCGCGCCGGGATAAGAGACAAGCGCAGGTCCTTCGACTCCGGTCGCTGCGCGACCTCCGCTCAGGATGACAGGGTTGGCGGTGGGCATGAGGGCGGCGGTGCCTTCGCCTCCGCCGGTGGCTCCCTGGACGTTGAGGTTGAGCATGGCGTCGAGCTTGGCGGGGATTTTGCCGAGTTCGGTGACGAGGTGGAGGGATTCGGCGTCGGAGATGGTGCCGCGGACCTGGCCGAGTTTGAGGGCGAGGAGGAAGAGCGCGGTGAGCTGGGCGGTGAAGGCCTTGGTGGAGGCGACGCCGATTTCGGGGCCGGCGTTGGTGGTGATGGTGCCCTGGGCCTCGCGGGAGACGGCCGCGCCGACGACGTTGCAGATGGCGAGGGTTTTGGAGCCGGCGGCGATGAGCTCGCGCTGGGCGGCGAGGGTGTCGGCGGTTTCGCCGGACTGGGTGATGAGGAGGCCGATGGCGCGCGGGTCGGCGATGGGGTCGCGGTAGCGGTACTCGGAGGCGTAGTCGACGTCGCAGCGGAGGCGGGCGAGGCGCTCGATCATGAACTTGCCGGCGAGGCCTGCGTGCCACGAGGTTCCGCAGGCGGCGATGGTGACTGGCGTGGCGTTGACGGAGGTCGGCGTCGGTGATGGTCATGTCGGGGAGGAAGACGTGGCCGGTGTCGGGGGAGACGCGGCCGAGGATGGTGTCGCGGATGGCGCGGGGCTGCTCGTAGATTTCCTTGAGCATGAAGTGCTTGTAGCCGGCTTTTTCGGCCTGGATGGGGTCCCAGGCGATGCGCTGGATTTTGAGCGGGATGGGGGCGCCTTCGAAGTCGGTGAGGCGGATGCCGGCGGGGGTGAGGATGGCGAGTTCGCCGTCGGCGAGGAAGTGGATGTTGCGAGTGTGGTGGAGGATGCCGGGGACGTCGGAGGCGAGGAAGTATTCGCCCTCGCCGAGGCCGAGGACGGCGGGCGGACCGAAGCGGGCGGCGACGAGCTTGTTGGGCTCGTTGGCGGAGAGGACGCCGATGGCGAAGGCTCCGGTGAGGCGCTTGACGGCGCGGCGGACGGCTTCTTCGAGGGTGATCGGGGAGGTGCGTGGGAGGGTGAGGACGGCTTCGGACTCGTTGGCTTCGAGGGCTTCGTCGGTTCCAGAAGCAGATCCCTTCGCTGCGCTGCGGGATGACAACAAGGAAGGCTCGGCGGCGCGGTTGAACTCGTCTTCGATGAGGTGGGCGATGATTTCGGTGTCGGTTTCGGACACGAACTTGTGGCCCTTGGCGATGAGCTCCTGCTTGAGGGCGAGGTAGTTTTCGACGATGCCGTTGTGGACGACGACGAGGGTGCCGGAGCCGTCGCGGTGGGGGTGGGCGTTCTCTTCGGTGGGGCGGCCGTGGGTGGCCCAGCGGGTGTGGCCGATGCCGAAGGTGCCGTGCGATGGGGTCGGCGGCGATGACGGCTTCGAGGTTGCGGAGTTTGCCGGGGGCGCGGCGGAGTTGCAGGCTGGATTCGCCTTTGGGGCCGAGCGGCCTCCGGCTACGGCGATGCCGGCGGAGTCATAGCCGCGGTATTCGAGGCGGCGCAGGCCTTCGATGATGATGGGGACGGGGGGATTGGGGCCAATGTATCCGACGATTCCACACATAGGAACAAGTGTAGATGTGATGCGGGAAATTTGTGAGTAGCAGGGGATGGGACTTTCGTGGGAGTGGTCAGGAGATGTGGGAGTTGCGAACGATCTTTTCGATTACGAATGGTTCATGAGGCTTTCATGGAAGATTAAGGCTGAGAAGTGGATGATGGTAACGTGCGTTTGGGCGCCGACTTGTGCTTTTGCACGTGAGAATTGAATTTCAGGAGAATCGAATTGCGACTTACACGAATTTTTGCGACGGCAACGCTGCTGGCGCTGACATCGGCTGCGGCACTGGCACAGACGAACTGGGGAGTGGTGAAGACTTTTTCGGTTGGCGGCGATGGAAGCTGGGATTATGTGACGGTAGATTCGCCGGGACACCGTCTATTCTTGACGCGGACGACGCACACGATGGTGGTCGATTCGACCTCGGGCAAGGTGCTGGGGGATATTCCGGGTCAGGTTCATTCGCACGGTACGGCGATTGTTCCGAAGGCCGGACGCGGGTTTATTACGGATGGCGGCGGTAAGGGCGCGATCGTGGTTTTCGATTTGAAGACGTATGCGGTGCTGGGGACGATTGCTGCGATGCCGGATGCGGATGGCATTATTTACGACGCAAAGCAGGATAAAGTGCTGTTTGTTTCGGGCGACGGGAATTTATTGGAGACGTTCTCGCCGGACATCGATCCGAAGAATGGCAGGCTCGATCCTCCGATTGCTTTGGGCGGCGCGCCGGAGTTTCTGGCGACGGATGGCAGCGGCAAGGTGTGGGTGAATCTGGAAGATAAGGATGTGGTTGCGGTGGTGGATCTGGCATCGCGCAAGGTGGTGAACCGGTGGCCGGTGGCTCCCGCTGGGTCGCCGGTGGGGATGGCGATCGATGCGGTGGGACGGCATTTGATCATCGGCTGCAGGAAGCCAGCGGACATGATTGTGATGAATGCGGATACGGGCAAGGTTGAGGCGGCGCTGCCGATTGGGACCGGCGTGGATGCAACGGTTTTCGCTGGAGGGCAGGCGTTTGCAAGTACGGGCGACGGCAAACTGACGGTTGCGGCCGAGAAGGATGGCAAGTTCCAGGTGGTGCAGACGGTGACGACCAAGGCGGCGGCTCGGACCATGGGGATGGATATGGCGTCGAAGCAGATTTTTCTTCCGACGGCGGAGATGGAGCCTGCGGCGGCGGGAGCGCGGCCAAAGCCGAAGGCCGGGACTTTTATGATCGTGGTGGTGGGGCAACAGTAGCAGAGCGGTTTGGAGGTTCAGCTACATTGAATCCATGAAAGGGATTCTGCGGAAGGGCCTGGCTCGCGTCGTGGGTTTGGGGCTGATGCTGGTTGTCTCGTCCTTGGCGGGACTGCCGATCGGGCTTGCCGCACAAACGCCGCCCGCAGCGCCGACTAGCCCGCCGCAGCCGCTGCCGGCGACAAGCGATGCTAAGCGGCCCGATGCGGCCTCTTTGCAGCAGATGCTGGAGCGGTTTGACTACATCGACTACTCCGAGGCGATGCCGCAGGTGGACGCGGCATTGCTGACACCAGCGCAGCAAAAATATTTTCTGGGCATGCTTAGCGACTCACAACGGGAAGCTTGTGGTGGCTGTCCCACTATTGGTGGCCGCGATCAATTTGAGCGGCGACAAATCTTTGTCGGCGAACCAGATTGGATCTGCGCTGCAGACTCTCGGGGAAGTTGATCTGAAGCTGGGCCGTTACGCGGCCTCGGCACAGATGTCCGACGATATTGACAAGGCGTTTGGGGCGCGAATGGGCGACGCGGTGCAGACCGTACGCGACAGTCGCAATTTTGCGGGGTTGCTGCAGCCGGTTCCTCCGCAGACGGTCGAGATTTCAGGTGACTTTACGTTGCAGCGCACGAGCCTTGAGTACCCGGTAAGCATTCCGGCGGATCCCGGGCCGGCGAAGCAGTTTTCTGCGCAGTTGGACACTGGAACAGAGATATCGCTGCTGTCTGCGTCCACTGCGAAGGCCTGGGGCGTGAAGCTGTTGGAGGGCACGGCCAAACTGCATGGCTACGGCGGCGGGGAGTTCGCGGCGCAGCCTGGATACATACCGACACTGACGATTGGCAACGCGGTACTGCACAATGTCGCGGTGTATGTGACAGCAGATGAGAATCTTTATATTTCGCAGCTGAAGCGGCAGACGAATGCGTTGCTGGGGTATCCGGTTGTGGCGGCGCTGGGGCGGTTGACGTTTGGCAAGGATGGATCGCTGACTGTCTCCGCGCAGTCGCCAGGCCGCGACCTGAAGACGAGCGCTGCGCTGTGGCTTTCGGACCATACGCTGCTGGTCGAATTGGGCACGATGGCTCTAGTATCTGGCGACACGGTCACGGGATCGACGGCCCGGCGACTCTTTGTGCTCGATACCGGCTCGGAGAGTTCGTATCTGACGGATCACTATCTTGCCGAGCACACCAATGTGTTTCACGGGCCGGCAACGGAAGTTGCCCGGCTGGTGGGCGCGGGCGGTCTGCACGAGATCCCTGCATATGCTGCGCATGGCACGCCGCTATTTCTGGGGGACACGGTGATTCGGCTGGATGGGCAACATGTTCTTACTCAGCCACAGAGTGGTGAGAGCGAACATTTCTTTGGGCTGATCGGCAAGGATATTCTAAGCAGCTTCTCCAGCTACACGATCGATCTTCGCAATATGACTCTGACCGTTTCGCGATAGAAACAGGGAATTGTTGCGGATGCTATTTTCCGGCGAAGGCGCGGAGGTGGTCTTCGGTGGGGCGCGGGGTTAGCAGGCTGACGATGATGAGGCAGAGGAGGCTGGCGACGAGGGCGGGGAAGATGGCGTCGCGCTCGGAGACGATGGCGGGGAGGTGGTTGTGGATGAAGGCGGTGTCCCAGAAGACGGTGACGAAGGTTCCGGTGAAGATGCTGGCTACGGCTGCGGAGGCGGTGGCGCGGCTTCGAGTAGAACGCGGCGAGGATGACTGGGGTGAGCGCGGCGGAGTAGATGGTGTAGGCGTAGAGGGCTTTCTTGAGGACGGATTCGGTGTGGAGGCCTTGATAGAGCGCCCAGAGGCCGAGCAGGACGACCATCAGGCGGCGAGATGAAGAGCACTTCCCTGTTGGCGGCTTTGGGACGGATGTAGCGGACGAAGATGTCGTTGACGAGGTTGGTGGCGGGGGAGAAGAGATAGTTGTTGGCGGTGGAGATGATCTTGGCGAAGATGGCTCCGACCAGGAGTGCGCCGAGGAGTTCGAGAGCGCGGCGGGCGGGAGCAGGGAAAACCTCGGTGGTGAGGATGACAGTGGTGCCGGCGTCGGCGGAGACGAATCGGGTTATGGTCGGCGGGGCGATGAAGCCGTGGAGGCCGACGTAGGCGAGGATCTCGCGGGGATGGTCGTGGACCTCGCCGGTGGGGAAGATGGCTGAGCCGGTGACGGAGATGGCGACGATGACGGTCTCGAGGATGATGGTGCCGATGATCCAGCCGAGTGACGGCGCGGGTGGCGTCCTTCTCGGATTTGGCGGAGAAGAATTTCTGATACATGGACTGGTTGCCGAGCATGAGCAGGCAGGTGGGGAGGAAGAGTTCAGCGGCAGTGGATGGGTGTGAGGTCGCCGAAGATCTGGAAGTGGGTGGCGGGAAGCGCGGCGCGAACGGCGGACCAGCCTCCGAAGTTATGAACGAGGACGGGCAGCGCGAGGCAGAGGGTGAAGGTTGCGAGCAGGCCGATGGCGAGGTCGATGTATGCGACCGAGGACATGCCTGCGATGGCGGTGAAGCAGGATGACGAAGGCGGCGATGATGCAGCGTCCCTGGATGGCGGTGATGGCGGGGAAGATGAGGTGGAGGATGTCTCCGCCGCCGATGAACTGGTAGCTGGTGATGGCGGTGTAGGTGAAGAGGACGGCGATGACTCCGAGGACGCGGGCGGTCTGGTTGTAGCGGGCTTCGAGGAGGTCGGGGATGGTGTACTGGGCGAAGCGGCGGGCGCGGGGCGCGATGAAGTAGATGAGGGCGAGGCCAGCCCATCCTCCGGCGGCCTGCCAGAGCGCGGCGAAGCCGTGGCGGTAGGCGTTTTCGGCGCCGCCGAGCAGCGAGCCGGAGCCGATCCATGAACTGAGCAGGGTGAAGACGAGGACGAAGGCGGGGAGGGAGCGGCCGGCGACGAGGTAGTCGGCCTTGGTCTTCACTTTGCCGAGGCGCGTGAGCGAGACGGTGAGCAGGGTGAGGACGATGAGGGCGAGGACGATGGCGTAGAGGTTCATGGGGTGGCTACCACTGTACTTTATTCGCGATCACGGCTGATTCAGCTTGTATAGGCTGCGCAGATTGGTTTGGACTTTATAGCCGATTGCTCGGCCGATGAAGTTACTCACGGAATCCAGGCGCTGCATGGACGCAGCCCTGTCGCCAGGGTCGAGGCCGAAGCCAGACAGAATCCTGTCCTGTTCGTCAGGAGGCCAGTTGTGACGATCCGTCCATGCTTCGAGACTGCCAGCCCTGAGTTCATTGCTGCTGCCATCCGCGCTGTCTAGCATCTGCAGCCATCGCTTCGCGAGAGCCTGGGCGCTATCGCTTGCGGGGTCGAGATCGAGCGACGCTTCAATATCAGTGAATAGCTGCTGACAGGTTCGGTGCCACTTTTCGCGCGCGTCGGCGGGCGCATGGACCCACTGGTCCCTGAGTTTCGTCCTGTCGGTCCAGGCTTGTTCTGTGTAGTACTTCCGCATGGAGTTTTCTTGTGGCTGCATGTCGATCACCTCAATGATTTTTCTCAGAATGGATGTGTCGGTAGTTTGTCCGGATCGGATGGCCTTTTCGGCTTCCTCAATCGCAACGATGGCGCGATCGATCAGCTTGCGCTTTTCGGTCAGGGCTTCGCGCTGCATGTGGAGCGAGTCGGTAAGGCTGAGCGGGCCGTGCTTCAGGAGCAGCTTGATCTCCCGGAGCGGGATGCCGAGGAATTTGAGCGCAGCAATTTGGACCAGAACTTCGAGGTCTTCGAGACGATAGAGGCGAATGCCGGCGGTGCTGCGCTGGGGCTTGAGCAGGCCGATGCGGTCGTAGTGATGCAAGGTTCTGACGGTAACGCCCGCCAGTTTTGCGAATTCGCCGATGCGATAGGCGCTGCTCATAGGTCTATGAGCATAGTCGGGCCTGACGCAGCGTCAAGGTCAAGCGAATATTTGGGTTGGCTGAACTATTACTGTTTCGACCAGTTGAATTGCATGCCGCCCATGATGGTGCGGCCTTGCATGGGGACGTTGAGGGATCTCCTGGTAGCCGGTATTGCTGAGGTTGAGCAGGCGGAGGTAGGGGCGGACGGCGCCGGTGTTGCGGTCGAGTTCGATGTCCCAGAGCGGGTAGGCGGTCTAGGTGGTCTTCTGCACGACGTTGACCTGGGTGTGCGCGGTGAGCTGGCCGAAGGAGCCGGTGTAGGCGAAGATGGCGTTCTGCGCGGCGTAGTCGAAGGCGTACTCGGAGAGGTAGTTGGGCGGCAGGTTGCCGGAGTGGTTGGCGGTGTAGCTGAGCTGGATCTGCTGGGTGGAGGTGAGGCGGAAGCGCGCGCTGGCTTCGGCGCCGGTGATGTCGAGGGTGGGGACGTTGACGGCCTGCCAGTTCTCGCCGGAGGGTCGGAGGGCAGCAGTTTGGTGTAGTCGATGGCGTTGGTTTCGTTGAGGCGATAGCCTACGGCGGTGAGGGTGAGGCGGCCGTTGGCGGGCGTCCAGTCGGCGCCGCCTTCGTAGCTCCAACTGGATTCGGGCTTGAGGTTGGGATTGCCGATGGTGGCGGGGTCGGAGTAGTAGAGGTCGACGTAGGTGGGCAGGCGGAAGCCGTGTCCGGCGGAGGCGCGCAGGCGGAGGGTGCTGGTGAGCGTGAAGGCGCCGGCGACGTTGGGCGAGAAGACGGAGCCCTGGCTGGAGAGAACTTCCTCGCGCGCGCCGAGGGAGAGCGAGAAGCGGCCGAGCGAGCGCAGGCTGAGGTTGGCGTATCCGGCGCCCTGGTTGCGCGCGTGGACGCCGAGGGCTGCTGAGCCGTTCGAGAGTTGGAGTGTGATGGTGTCGCCGGATTCTTCGAGGCCGTAGGCGAGGGTGGTGTTGCGGCCGATGTCGTCGGCGCGGCGGAGCGCGGCTTCGTAGCTGGTGGTGATGTGGTTGTTCTCGTAGATGGAGGGCTGGCCGACGATGAGGACGAACTGGTCGGTGTGGCGCAGATAGCCGAAGCTGGCGGCGGTGCGAGAGCCGAGTTGCTGCTGGATGCTGCCGAGCCAGGCCTTGGTGCGCTCCCACTCGGGGTAGTTGCCGTAGAAGTTGTTGGCGCCGTAGGGGCGGTCGCTGGCGGCGAGCAGGATGTCGGTGGTGCCGGGCGCGGTCTTCAGCCAGGACTCGCTGGCGATGGCGTTGGAGGCGTAGTTGCGGTCGAACATGAAGCCGTCGGACTGGTCGCGGCTGCCGGTGAGTTGGTCGCGAATGGGCCTGCGGCGTAGGCGGCGCGGAGGTGATTCTCGAGGGAGCCGTAGTTGCCTGCGCCGGATCGGGCGACGAGAGTGAAGCCGGGAGGCGGCGGGGAGGTGAGGAGATTGACCGCGCCGCCGATGACATCTGAGCCGTAGAAGGTTGAGCCGGAGCCGTGCAGGATGTCGACGCGGGTGATGGCGTCGAGCGGGACAGGAATGTCGAGGTTGAGGTGGCCGGTTTCGGGATCGTTGACGCGGAATCCGTCGACGAGGACGAGGGACTGCTCGAAGGTGGTGCCGCGGATGGAGAGGTCGGCCTGCACGCCTTCGCCGGCGCGGGCCTGGATGTTGAGCGGATGGATCGGTGCGGAGGAGGTCGACGACGGAGTCGGTGCCCATGGGCATCTCGCGCGGCAGGAGCATCTGGACGGAGCGATCGCTTTCGGCGAAGGGGAGCGGCTCGATGGTGGTGGTGACCTGGATGGTGTCTTCGCGGCTCAGTTTTGCCGCTGAGATGGGACCGGGCTGCGGAGTGGTTACGGTCTGCGGGGCTGGCGGATCCGGGGTAGGCGCTTGCTGGGCGTGGAGATGGGTGATGGATAGCAGGAGCAGGGCGAGGCTGGGGATGTGGTTCTTCATGAATCCATTTCGGCTTGCGGGATGAATTTAATCATCCACTTTGCGGTGCCGGACGAATGACTAATTTTATCCTGTTATAAATAGTTGACCTGGTAAAGCACCTTGGAGAGATCGATGCGGATTGAAGCGTTTCTGCGGCAGAGCCCGATTGTGCAGACCAGCAGGATGGCGCGGCGGATGGAGGCTTCGCTGAACCTGGTGCTGAAGGATGAGGAGGTTACCGCGTTTGAGGCTCTGGTGCTGGCGGCGATCTTCTTTGAGAAGCGCGGGGAGATCAATCCTTCCGCGCTGGCGGAGGCGTTTGAAACGACGCGGAGCAATGTGAGCCATTGCATCTCGTCGTTGGAGGCCAAGGGATTGGTGCAGCGGAAGATCGATCCGGAGGACGCGCGGGCGGTGCAGTTGGTACTGCGGCCTAAGGGTAAGCGGCAGGCGGTGCGAGTGGTGGGGATTCTGGACCGGATGCATCGGCAGTTTGAGGATGGGATTGGGGCGGCGAAGCTGGAGGCGATGATTCAGCAGATGGGCGAGGTGGAGGAGTTGTGCGCACGCGTGGCGGCGGCGACTGAGGTCGTGCGGCGGTGAGTCTCGTCGCTGGCGACAAGCGTTTGCAAATACACAGGCCATTTTTCGGCGAATGATAATGTGGGTCGCAACGGCATCTGAGGTTGTATGCATATCCTTGTCCTGAATCCGGGGTCTTCGTCGATCAAGTTTGCGATGTATGCGGACGGTTGGGCTGAGCTGCGCGTGCTGTACTCGGGCGAGTTGAACGACATTGGCGAAGCGTCCGCGGCGCTGAAGTTGAGAAACAATGCGGGCAAGGACATTACCGGGTCGGTGGGCGACGTTAAGGCTGGGTCGATGGATGAGGCGATCGGCGTGATCCAGCGTGTGATCGCGCTGCCGGAATTGGCGCCGCCGGATGCGGTTGGGTATCGCGTGGTGCATCCGGGGCCGCATCTGCGCGGGCATCAGCGGCTGACTCCGGAGGTGCTGGCGCAGTTGAAGGCGTCGGTTGTGTTCGCTCCACTGCACGATCCGGCGGCGCTGGAGATGATTGAAGAGATGATGCGGCGTGCGCCTGGCGTGGAACGCTTCGCGTGTTTCGATACGGTATTTCACGAGACGATTCCGGAGGAGGCGACGGTGTATGCGCTGCCGCTGGAGGTGCGCGAGGAAGGTGTGCGGCGGTACGGGTTCCATGGGCTCTCGTGCGAATCGATTGTGTGGCAGATGCGGCGCGCGCGCAAGATTCCGTTTCCGCGCCGGCTGGTGATCGCGCATCTGGGGAGCGGGTGCAGCGTGACGGCTTGCATTGATGGCAAGTCGGTGGATACGACGATGGGACTTACGCCTACTGGAGGCGTGGTGATGGGGACGCGGCCGGGCGATCTGGATCCGGGCGTGGTGCTGTATCTGCTGCGGCGGAAGGGCGCGACGGCGGAGTCGGTGGAGAAGATGCTGAACCATGCGTCGGGATTGAAGGCGCTGGGCGGAAACAACGATATGCGCGAGTTGCGCCAGATCGCGGCGAAGGGAGACTCGGCGGCGCGGCTGGCGATTCGGGTGTTCTGCCGCAGCGTGGCGAAGGCGATTGCGGGGTTCATCGCGCTGTATGGGGCGGATGCGATTGTGTTTACGGGTGGAATTGGGGAGCATGACGGGGACTCGCGGGAGGAGATTGCGGCTGCTCTGGGCGGCCTTGGAGTCGCGCTGGATCTGGAAGCGAATCGGCTAGAGAGGAAGGATCCTGGGCCCTTCGGCGTCGAGACGGTTCGCAGGATTAGCAGTATGAGTTCGCCGATTGCGGTGTATGTCGTGCCTGCGGAAGAGGACATCATGATTGCGCGGCACGTGGCACAGATGTGCGGCGTGTCACTGCCGAGCGAGGTGCAGTCATCGTAAATTGATCTCGCCTGCGGGCCGGTGTGCGACGCGCGGCGAGATACTGGCATCAGACCGTTGTACAGCGATATGGAAGATTGAAGTGATAAGTCGGACCCGGGCCCGGGGCTGAAGCCCCTCCATCTTGAGGGCCTGTACCGCGGGCTAAAGCCCGCTGCTACTCCGGAAGGCTTCACGGAAAACTGCGACACGCACAGGAGGGAACTATGAGTGCAATCCCCGCATCTCCTACTGACATACTGAATGTGAATGAGCAGCCGCTTTCGCAGGATGAACTGCGCAGGATGAATGCTTACTGGCGCGCGTGCAACTACTGCTGCGTCGGGATGCTGTACCTGCGGGCGAATCCGCTGCTGCGCGAGCCGTTGAAGAAAGAGCACATCAAGAACCGGCTGCTGGGACATTGGGGGTCGGACCCGGGACAGACGTTTACGTGGGTCCATTTGAACCGGCTGATCAAGAAGTATGCGCTGGATCTGATTTATATTTCGGGGCCGGGACACGGAGCGCCGGCTACGTTGTCGAACAGCTATCTGGAGGGCGTGTACTCGGAGGTCTATCCGGACAAGAGCGAAGACATCGAGGGGATGCAGAAGTTCTTCAAGCAGTTCTCTTTTCCGGGCGGGATTGGGAGCCATTGCACGCCGGAGACCCCGGGGTCGATTCATGAGGGCGGCGAGTTGGGGTATAGCCTTTCGCATGGATTTGGCGCGGCGTTCGACAATCCAGATTTGATTGTCGCGGTGGTGGTGGGCGATGGCGAGTCGGAAACGGGACCGCTGGCGACTAGCTGGCACTCGAATAAATTCCTGAATCCTGTGCGCGATGGAGCGGTGCTTCCGATATTGCACCTGAATGGTTACAAGATCGCAAACCCCACGGTTCTGGCGCGGATTCCGCCGGATGAGTTGGAGATGCTGTTCAAAGGATTGGGGTGGAAGCCTTATGTTGTCGAGGGCGACGACCCGGCGGTAATGCACCAGAAGATGGCTGCTGTGATGGAGCAGTGCTATGTGGAGATTCGCGCGATCCAGGATGGTGCTCGGAGCGCCGCGCGGGGCGGCGCGGGCGAGGACGTGCGGCGGCCGAAGTGGCCGATGATCATTCTGCGGACGCCGAAGGGATGGACTTGTCCTAAGGAGCTGGACGGGCACAAGCTGGAGGGATCGTGGCGCGCGCACCAGATTCCTATCACCGATCCGGTTACAAATCCGAAGCACCTGAAGATGGTTGAGGACTGGCTGCGGAGTTATAAGCCGGAAGAGCTGTTCGATGAGAACGGCACGCTGATTCCGGAGTTGAAGGCGATGGCTCCGGAGGGCAAGGCGCGGATCACGGCGAATCCACATGCGAATGGCGGGTTGCTGCGGAAGCCGTTGCGGCTGCCGGATTTTCGCGAGTACGCGGTGAAGGTGGAGAAGCCGGGACAGATTGAGGTTTCGTCGACGGCGAACCTGGCAACTTATCTGGCTGATGTGATGCGGAAAAACATGACGAACTTCAGGGTGTTCGGGCCGGATGAGACGGCTTCGAACAAGCTGGATGGAATTTACGCGGCTAGCCCGAAGACGTGGATGGAGGAGTTGAAGCCGGAGGATGCGGACGGCGGATTCCTGTCGCGGTCGGGACGCGTGATGGAGATGCTGAGCGAGCACACGCTGGAAGGATGGCTCGAGGGCTATTTGTTGACCGGGCGGCACGGTTTCTTTTCCAGCTATGAGGCGTTTGTACACATCATTGACTCGATGTTTAACCAGCATGCGAAGTGGCTGGAGAAGTCGAAGCTGGAGTTGCGATGGAGAGCGCCGATCTCGTCGCTGAATCTGCTGATTACGTCGCTGGTGTGGCGGCAGGATCACAATGGATTTACGCATCAGGATCCGGGATTCCTCGATGTCGTGACGAACAAGAGTCCGGAAGTGGTGCGGATCTATTTGCCGCCGGATGCGAATTGTTTGTTGTCGGTTACGGATCACTGTTTGTGCTCGACGAATTATGTGAACGTGATTGTGGCCGATAAGGCCTTGCATCTGCAGTATCTGACAATGGACCAGGCGGTCGACCATTGCACGAAGGGAATCGGCATTTGGGACTTCGCTTCGAACGATGACGGAGCGGAGCCGGATGTGGTGATGGCTTGCGCGGGAGATATTCCTACTTCGGAGTCGCTGGCTGCGGTTGCGATTCTGCGGGAGCGGTGTCCGGAGGTGAAGATTCGGTTTGTGAATGTGGTGGATCTGTTTCGGCTGATGCCGGAGAGCGAGCATCCGCATGGCATGAGCGACAAGGAGTTCGACTCGCTGTTTACGACGAATAAGCCGGTTATCTTCAACTTTCATGCGTATGCCTCGCTGATTCACAAGCTGACTTACAGGCGCACTAATCATGACAACATTCATGTGCGCGGATACAAGGAAAAAGGCAACATCAACACGCCGCTGGAGCTGGCGATTTTGAATCAAGTGGATCGGTTCAACCAGGCGATGGACGTGATCGATCGCGTGCCTAAGCTGCAGGCAACTGCGGCGCACACGAAGGAGTGGCTGAAGAACGAGATCATCAACAGCATCAACTACGCGCACGAGAACGGCATCGACCGGCCGGAGATTACGGGGTGGAAGTGGCCGGATTGAAGTGAGCTGAAAGGCCGATTCTCGAGCTGTAAGCTGACAGCTTTTCAGCTATCAGGTTTAGTGCAGTTGGTATGGCGTTGCCGGCTCGGGTAGGGGGTCGGGGAGTTTGGGTGGGGGGCCGTCGTAGGGGACTGCTCCGGCGAGGCCGGTTCCGGTTACATGCGCGGTTTGCAGGAACGGGCCGTCGAAGCCTGTGACTTTGATTCCACTGAGGTGGGCGTTCTTCACGTTGACGAGGACGATGCCCTTGGCGCAGGTGCCTGTGATGTTGGTGAGGGTGAGGCCGTCGAGGGGTTTGTCGGGAGTCATGTTGCGGACGTCGACGAGCATGGGCGCGTCGGCTCCTTGCGGCGGCAACGTGACGCGGATGTTGGAGAAGCGGAAGTTGCGGAAGAGTGGGATGCCCGGGTTGCCCATTACGGAATCGGCGCCGTCGGATTTTCCGGTGGTGGTGTTGGTGATTTGAAGGAAGCCCTGGCGCATGCCAGAGACGTCGCAGTCGGTGGCGCTGACGTCTTCGATGAAGGCTCCGCGGCCGATGCGGCTCTTGATGAAGATGGCATGGGAGCGGGCGTGGATGAACTTGCACTTCTCGATGCGGACGTTGCGGACTCCGGCGGAGGTTTCGCTGCCGATACCGATGCAGGCGAATCCGGAGTCGGACATCGTGCAGTTGGTGATGAGGGTGTCGTCGCAGGGGCGGTTGATGAGGTTGCCTTCGGCTCCGCGGCCGGATTTGAGCGAGATGGAGTCGTCGCCGGTGTCGAAGGTGCAGCCGTCGATGATGGTGTGCTTGCACGAGTCGACGTCGATGCCGTCGGCTGCGCTTTTGAAGGTGGCGTTGCGGAAGGTTACGTTTTCGCAGTAGACGGGATGCGTGGACCACATGCCGAATTGCTGGGTGTAGAGGTCCTCGACGAGGACGTTTTTGCAGTTGGTGAACTCGATGAGTGCGGGGTAGCGGAGGTTGGTTGATCGCTCGACGCGTCCGCGGAGGGCTGGGTTGCCGATGATTTTGCCTTTGCCTACGAGGCCGATGTTTTGGGCGTCGGTGGCGGAGATGAAGCCGCTGTAGCCCTTGACCCAATGGCCTTCCCAGCGGACCTGGGCGAAGGGATAGTCGGTGAGGTCGGTTGAGCCGTTGAGGGTTGCGCCTTCGTCGATGCGGAGGGTGACTCCGCTGCGGAGGACGAGTGCTCCGGTGAGGTAATCGCCTGCGGGGACGAGAACTTCGCCGCCGCCGAGGACGGAGCAGCGGTCGATGGTCTGCTGGATGGCGAGAGTGTCCTTGGTTTTGCCGTCGCCGGTGGCGCCGAGGTCGCGGACGCTGAGGCTGACGGTTGGCTTGGGCGGCGAGGCCGGGGCCTTGTGGGCGGCTGGGTGTGCGGGCTGCGCTGTTTGCGCCTGAGCGAGTTGGGTTAGCTGCGACAGGGCAGGAGCGGCGAGCAGGGTCTGGGTCGCGGATTTGAGGAAGCTGCGTCGTTGCATCAGTCACCTACGAATCAGGGAAGTGGGTCGCGGGATAACGATATCAGGTGTGTGATAGCCGACGCGGGGGGAGCCCCCCCTCCCCCGTACTTAATTGTGCAAAGTCTAGTGAGGTAAAGGCTTAGGTTATGACATCGACCCGTTGCTGCTGAGGATCCGGGTGCCGATTTGGAAGGCGGTGGTGAAGCGGTCGAGGCCGTTTGCGCCTCCGTTGACGAGGCGGCGGGCAGCGGCGAGGTCGTTGGCGCTGAGGGCTCGACGGATGGCGGATTCTTTGTGGCTGAGGAAGCGAGCGAGGAGGGTGGCGGCGATTGCGGGATCGGCGGCGAGGTTGGGGTCTGTGACCAGCGGCTGATTGATTTCGCGGGCGAACTGGGCGTAGTTGGCTCGGCCGGTGAGCTGAACGAAGCCTCGGCCACGGAAGTCGGTGCCGTCGGGCGGGCCCTGATTGCCCAGGTCGCGGCGGTGGTCGTAAAGGTCGAATGGGACGCCGTTGGGCGAGGTGTTGAAGCGGGAAGGCTGCTCGGTGAGAGGAAGGAAGGATTCGGCTTCGGCGCGGATGGTGGCGAGGGCGACGAGGAGCATGGTCGGGTCGTCGAGGTTGGCGGCGGTTAGGGCGGACAGTATGTGAGGCAGGTTGGCGGCGATGTTGGCGATGGGCGTGGCGGGGAAGATCCGTGCGACGAGGCCAGGCGTGATCGCGGGCGGCGGAACGGGGGTCGAACTGGCTTGAAGGGACTGAATGGTGGCTTGCATGGCGGTTTTCCTTTGCTTTCTTTTTGTTTGATGAATTGCTGCAAAATACTCAAAACACAATGTTTATCGGTAAAATATTCTTAATAAACGAGTTATTTGTAAAATATTCCAGGATAAGGAGTTAGCTTCGGTGGCGTGTGGGCGGAGGCTGTAAAATATTCATTTCGTTGTCCTTATTGGCAAAATATTGAAAAGCAATGACTTGCTGGACGAGGTTGAGTTAAATAGGAAAGCCCGGCAACGAGTGCCGGGCTTCGGTTTATTTGATCGCTTAACTTTATTATAGTGGGTTGGTCAAAGGTAAAATGCTCAGTCTATGATGTTTGTTTTGTTGTAGATAGATCATTTCTGGTTTGACGTAAGAGTTTGGCCCGTTTTTGGGGTTTTGATTGGGGAGTGAGTAACCCCCAATGGTCGACTTTGTCGAACATGGGGCACCCGGATTTAGTGGGATGGGAGTAAGGGGCAGCGGGGTGGGCAGGGGGTGGCTGCGGATGGGGACGGGACTGGGTGTTTGGGGATTTCGGCTACGGTGAGGGGGATTTCGAGGGTGCCGACTTTGTTGGACGTGTTGTCGAGGACGCCCACGTGGAGGGAGATCTGGCCGGGCGGGAGGTCGATCTGCTGGGAGAGCTTGAACGGGGTCATTACGAACTGGTGGTACTCGTGGGTGGTGAGGGGCCATTCGATGGCCTGGGATTTGGTGGCGACGAGTTTGCCGTGGACGTCGTAGGCGGCGAGTTCGAACTGGAGGGAGGCGTTATAGATGCCCTCCGAATCGGATACGAAGGTGACCTGGCTTTGAGGCAGGAGGAAGAAAACGTCGTAGGCGACGGTGTTTTTTGGCGCGGGCGGGGGCTGGGGCGGCTGTGGGTCTTGCGGCTGCGAGTCTTTTTCGGGCTGGGCGCTGGGCGCGGCTTGCACGTCGAAGAGGAGTTGCGTGGCGGCGGGGGCTTTGCCTTCGATGGCGGCTTTGAGGAGGGTTGCGCCGAAGTTTTGAGGGAGGGGCGGTGGGTCTTCGGAGTTGTAGCCGGCGCGGTAGACGAGATGGAGGTTGGGGAGGGTGGTTTCGACTTTGATGGTGTGGTAGTGGCCGTCTAACTGCTGCCGGGGTGGGATGTAGGAGAGGGTGTAGAAGTGGGAGCCGTCGCGGATGGCCTGGGCGATTAGGGGCTTGAGGTCGTTGTTTTCGCGGAAGGCCTCGCCGCCGGTGTCCTGGGCTACGGTTTCTGTCATCAGTATCTGCCTCCGCTGCTCAGGGGTCCAGTAGTGGACACCCGTCGGATCGATGGGGGAGACGGCGATTTGTTCGGCGGTGAAGAGCTCGTAGGTATCCATCAGGTGATGAACTCGGGTCATGTCCGGTCCTTCGGGAATACCTCCGACTACTGCCGCGTAGCCTCCGTCGCGGGTGAGCAAGAGGGGCGCGCCGGGTGCGAACCAGAGGAGGTTTTTGCGGCCCTTGATTGGCTGGACGTAGGCGGCGATCTGGTTGAGGGCGGTCCAGGTGATTTTGTCGACGGAGTAGCGGTCGTCGCCGTCGGTGCCGAAGTCGATGCGGTTGGTGCGGACGGCGCGGAGCAGAAGGGACGGGGTCGGAGGTGAGGCCCTGGAGCATGTGGAGTCCGCTGGCGGCGAGCCAGAAGACGGCGATCTGGGTGCCGGAGGGCATCGCGAGGAGGTAGCGCTCTGCTCCGCGCAGGGAGTGGACGACGTCTACGGGCGACGAGTGCATGGCGTCGATGAGCAGGATATTGATGGGGCCGGTGGCGGGCGTGGACTGGAAGTTGGTGTAGGTATCGGGCGGGAGGCGGGGATGGCTGTGGGCTGCGGAGGGGTTGGGGCCGAACTCGGCGAAGCTGCGGATGGGTTGGGGATTGCCGTCTTCGGAGATGGTGAAGTCGGATTGGCGGAGGTTGCGGACGGGGTTGCCCTTGGCGTCGGTGACGATGACGTCGACGATGGTTTCGCGCGAGAAGACCTGGATGGTGGGGGCGGTGGATTGAGCTTCGGGAGTGGGCGGGGTTGGCGGCTGGGCGCTCGCGAACGAGGCTAGCGTCATGGCACATGCGGCTCGGCGGAGGGTTCTCGACAGTGCGGAGATGGGGGCCGGCATGGTTCTGCTGCTTTCGTTGTTTCTGACTACTATAAATGTTCGCGACGGGGTGGGGCTTGCAGGAGCAAATGCGGAGAGATGATTATCAAGCTTGTCAGGCATGGTGCAGAGTTCGGCCTATATGCCCACTCGAAGCTCATATGTCGGGCCTTCAGCCCTCGGTCTCTCTCCCTGCACCAACCTGGGCCTGCGGCCCAGGCTGGTATATGTCGGGCCATCGGCCCTTTGCGTCGAGGTTCAGCCGCCTACCTGAGCAAGCGTGATAATCATCTACGGAGATTCTGGCTTCGCCGGAATGACGATGCTTTTATGCCGCGGGACGACCGTATGCGGGCGGGGGTTGCGTCGAAGGACTGTGAACGGACGGAGTGAGTAACCCCATGGTCGACTTGTCGAACATGGGGCACCCGTGTGTGCGGCGGTATTCGCACGTAGAATGGAGGGTGATGGCGTTTACGGAAGAATTCGATGTAGTGGTGGTTGGTGCCGGGCATGCGGGATGCGAGGCGGCGATGGCGGCTGCGCGCATGGGGCTGCGGACTGCTCTGTTTACGCTGAATCTGGACTTGATTGCGCAGATGAGCTGCAATCCGGCGGTGGGCGGGATTGCGAAGGGGCACCTGGTGCGCGAGGTGGATGCGCTGGGCGGCGTGATGGGCGAAGTGGCGGATGCTTGCGGGATCCAGTTTCGGCTGCTGAATACGTCGCGGGGGCCGGCGGTTTGGTCGCCGAGGGCGCAGTGCGATAAGGCGCTTTATCGGGTGAAGATGCGGGAGGTGCTTGAGGGGCAGAAGGGTCTGTTTATCAAGCAGGCTGAGGTGGTGGATCTGGTGGTGGAGTCCGAGGTGCGCGGGCTGGAGGTTTTACGTCCCACCCGTGACGGTGAAGCTGTCACGGATGGGGCACCCGGCACCTGGGGGGATTCGGACCCCACTCATGACGGTAAGACTGCATGAATGGGGCACCCAGAGTTGTGACGCGGGGTGCGGCTGCGGGATGGGCGGGTGGTTTATGCCAAGGCTACCGTGGTGACTACCGGGACTTTTTTGAATGGGCTGATTCATTGCGGGGAGCAGCAGTATGCGGCGGGACGGAGTGGGGAGCCGGCTTCGGTTTTGCTGGGGGAGGCGCTGAAGCGGCTGGGGCTGCGGGAGTGCAGGTTGAAGACGGGGACTCCTCCGCGGCTGGATGGGCGGACGATTGATTGGTCGAAGTTTGAGGAGCAGCCGGGGGATGCTGATCCTACGCCGTTTTCGTTTAGGGCGAGGTTCAAGGTTCGAGGTTCGAGGTTCGAGGGAAAGGCAGAGGCAAATACCGGAGTCGTTCGCTGCGCTCAGGATGACGGCCTGGATGGTAATGACATTTCCCACGGTCGCTTGGGCGAACGTGGGGCACCCGGTTCTGTGGATTCGGCGGGGTCTTGGGTGCCGGAGTTGCGGCAGGTGAGTTGCTATATTGCGCAGACTACGCCGGAGACGTTGCGGCTGATTCGGGAGAATGCGCATCGGTCGCCGATGTATACGGGGCAGATTTCGGCGATTGGGCCGCGGTATTGTCCTTCGATCGAGGACAAGATTGTGCGGTTTCCGGATAAGACGCAGCACCAGTTTTTCCTGGAGCCGGAGGGGCTGAATACGCACGAGGTTTACGTGAATGGCATGTCGACCAGCCTGCCGATGGAGGTGCAGGCGGCGATGGTGCGGTCGATACCGGGGCTGGAAAATGCGGAGATGCTTCGGCCGGGGTATGCGATTGAGTATGACGCGATCGATCCTACGGAGCTGGACCGGACGCTGAAGGTGAAGAAGTACGACGGGCTGTTTCTGGCGGGGCAGATCAATGGGACGAGCGGGTATGAAGAAGCGGCTTGCCAGGGGTTGATGGCTGGGATCAATGCGGGGTTGTGGGCTAAGGACAGGCTCGAGGTTCGAGGTTCGAGGTTCGAGGGAACGGACCAAGGGGCTTCCGGTTTTGTGGGCTTCACACTAGATCGGACGGAGGGGTATACCGGGATTCTGATTGATGATTTGATTTCCAAGGGGACGAATGAGCCTTACCGGATGTTTACTTCGCGGGCGGAGTTCCGGCTGCATCTGCGGATTGATAATGCGGACCGGAGGCTGACTCCGCATGGACGGCGGCTGGGGCTGATCGATGATGCGGCCTGGGCGGCTTATGAGGCGAAGATGGGGCGGGCGGCGGCGTTTGAAGCACTGCTGCGCAGGGAGCGGGTTAGCGAGGCGGCAAGTCAGCGAGTTAGCGAAGGTGTGAGAGCGCTGAGCGGGGACGCGGCGGTTGAGAAGTTGGGCGGTTTGGTTGGGACTCCGTACGCGCAGGCTTTGAAGCGGCCGGAGTTGACTGTGGAACTGCTGTGGCCGGAGCTTGTGGGTTTGATGGAGAAGGTGCCGGAGTTGAGTGCATGGGTGGAGAGTAACGCAGGTCCTTCGACTGCGGCGCTGCGCGCCTCCGCTCAGGATGACAATTCTGGTGGAAGCCTGCCGGCGTGGGTGCGGAATGAGATGAAGACGGTGGAGACGGAAATCAAGTACGCGGGATATCTGGAGCAGCAGAAGAAGGTGATGGAGAAGCTGAAGCGGGATGAGGGCAGGGTGATTCCGGCTTGGTTTGATTATTCGGCTTGCAGCGGGTTGTCGCGGGAGATGGTGGAGAAGCTGGGACGGGTGAGACCGGCTACGCTGGGGCAGGCTAGTCGGATTCAGGGAGTTACCCCGGCGGCTGTGAGTCTGGTGAATTGCTTTATTGAGATTCAGGGGCGGAGACAGACGGCTTAGAAGCAGTTGTCAGTTGATGGATGTTAGTTGCCAGGTTGCATACGGCGGAAGTGGATGCACCGTTTTGCCGGCGGCGGGATCTAACAAACCGTGGGTGAGGTGTGCGATGGCGGGTTCGAAGATTAGCTCGGCGGTGTTGGGGATTGCGTTGGTGTTGGCGGTTGCGATGGGGGTGAAGGCTATGGTCTTTGGACAAACGAGGACGGAGAAGCTGCCGGCTCCGGTTCTGGATGAGCAGCACCCGACGGCGAATACGGAGACGGCGGTGCTGGCGGGCGGATGTTTCTGGGGCGTTCAGACTACGTTTCAGCGGATCAAGGGCGTGGAGAAGACGTGGGCGGGGTACTCGGGCGGGACCAAGGAGACGGCGAACTACAGCGACGTTTCGAGCGAGCGGACCGGACATGCGGAGAGCGTGAAGATAGTGTTCGATCCGCAGAAGATCAGCTTTGGGACGCTGTTGCGGGTGTTCTTTTCTGTGGTGGCGGATCCGACGCAGCTGAACCGGCAGGGGAATGATGTGGGGACTTCGTACCGGTCGGTGATTTTCTATACAACGCCCGAGCAGGAGAAGATTGCGAAGGCTTACATTGCGCAACTGGATGCGGCGAAGGCTTTTCCGAAGCCGATTGTGACGCAGGTGGTGCCGCTGGTGGAGTTTTATAAGGCGGAGGACTATCACCAGGATTATGCGGAGAAGAATCCGAACAATCCTTACATCCAGGTTTGCGATATTCCCAAGGTGCATGCGCTGCAGGCGCAGTTTCCGGAGCTGTTTCAGGAATATAAAGGCAAGTGATAAGTGGTCAGTGATAAGTGGTAAGTAAGTGCGCGGGTGGCGCGTGGGAGAAGGTGCGCGGTATAGTTGCGGGCACAGAGAGGTAATGGCTATGCGCGTGAGTATGACTGCGGTGAAGGTGTGTGGGTTGGTGGTGGGTTTGAGTGTGGCGGCGGGGGCGCAACAGGTTGCTGCTCCGGCTGCTGCTCCGGTGAATCCTCATGCGGCGGTGGCGTTGTGGGCGGGGGGTGCTCCGGGGAGCGAGGGGAAGACAGCGCCTGAGGTGGTGACGCAGCAGAATTTCGAGGGTGAACATGCGGTGTCGAGTATTAATAACCCTTCGATCTCGCCATATCTGGTGAGGGGTGCGAAGGGGCCGGTGGCGGCGGTGATTGTGATGCCGGGGGGTGGGCATTCGCTGCTATCGATCGACCACGAAGGGTACGACGTGGCGAAGTATCTGAGCGGGCATGGGGTGGCGGCGTTTGTGCTGAAGTATCGGCTGGCGAAGGAGAAGGGGTCGACGTACACGATTGACGGCGACGAGATGGCCGATGTGCAGCGGGCGATCCGGCTGGTGAAGGCGAGGGCGGCGGAGTGGGGTGTGGATCCGGCGCGGGTGGGGGTGATGGGTTTCTCGGCGGGCGGGGAGTTGGCGGTGAAGGCGGCGGAGCGGTTCCATGGGGACGCGGACCCCACTCATGACGGTGGAACTGTCATGAATGGGGCACCCGACGTGGTGGATCAGCAGAGTGATAAGCCGGCGTTTGAGGCGCTGATGTATCCGGGAGGGCTGACGCCAGAGATTATCGCCGGGGTGACGAAGGATATGCCACCGGGATTTCTGTTGTGCGGTGCGGATGATCGCGAGAATATTGCGCAGGAGCTGCCATTGTTATTTATTGCGATGCGCAAGGCTGGCGTGTCGGCGGAATTGCATGAATATGCGGGTGTGGGGCACGGGTTCGGGATTCGGCTGAGCGCGCACGGGGCGGTGGCGGACTGGCCGCAGGTGTTTGTGGAGTGGATGGATACGAAGGGGTTTCTGCGGGGGAAGTGAGGGGCGAGAAGCAGATTCCTCCGCTTCGCTGCGGAATGACAAGCAAGAGTGGCGGAAGATAGGGCGTGACGATTTAGGCGGCCTACTGGGTGAGGTCGCCTTCGGGTTCGTCGGTGGGGTTTTCGATTTCGGCGTGGAAGCCTTCGAGGAGGCGTTCGACGAAGGCGTCTACGTCGGTTTCGGGTTTTTGGAGTTGCTGGGCGAGGGCGATGTGGCGGGCGAGGTCGGCGAGGACGATGCCCCAGGCGAAGGGGTCTTCCCAGGCGCCGGAACGGATGGAGACGTGCTGGCCCTGCTCGGCGATCCAGACGCGGAGGACTTCGAAGGAGGCCTTGTCGCGGGATGCGGCGGGGGGGATGTCGAGGTGTTTGGCGGGGGGCATGAGGGAGGCTCCAGTCTGGGGAAGGGCTAAAGGTGCTGCAGATGAGCTACAAGAATCGTGGCAGAGTGACCTCAGCGGCTGAAGCCGCTTTCCAGATGCGGTGTTTACGGCACGGGTGAACCCGTGCCCTTAAGCAATACGGGGTCTGAATTGTGGTGCGGCCTGTCCGGTTTCCAACAGTTACGAGCAGATATTCGCAGGCTTAGACAGAGGATAATTCATGTATGGCTTCGATTGCTCAACTGAGTGCTCCTGAGGGATCTGCCCTCGTCTGTTCACACCGAGGTGGCGATTCTGGGTGCGATGCTGCTGGATGGGGTGGCGATCTCGGATGCCACGGCGAAGCTGAAGGCGGAGGATTTTTCGCTGGACTCGCATCAGCGGGTTTATCGCGTGATGGTGGACCTGATGGCGAAGGGCCATGGGGTCGATTTCACGACGGTGCGCGCGGAGCTGGAGCGGCGGCGGGAGATTGATTCGATTGGCGGGCCGGCGTATCTCGCGTATCTGAGCGAGGGGATTCCGCGGAATTTCAATATTGAGAGCTATGTCCAGATTGTGAAGGACAAGAGCCTGCTGCGGCAGTTGATGGGGATCTTCCACGACGGGCAGATTCGGGCAAGCGACCAGAGCGAAGACGCGATCATGGTGCTGGGCGATATTGAGGCGCAGTTGGCGGATGTGGCCGACTCGGCGATTCAGCGCGGGCTGGCGGGGATTACGGACATTGTCGCGGAAAGCTTTGGGTCGATCGACAAGCTGTACGAGCAGGGCCGCGAGATTACGGGGCTGGCGACGCACTTCATCGAGTTCGACCGGATGACGTCGGGCTTGCAGGATTCGGAGTTGATCATTATTGGAGCGCGGCCTTCGATGGGCAAGACGGCGCTGGCGATTAACATTGCGCAGAATGCGGCGATACGGGATGGCAAGGTGGTTGCGGTGTTCTCGCTGGAAATGAGTAAGGAGAGTTTGCTGCGCAGGCTGCTGGCGAGCGAGGCGCAGGTGAATTCGCGGAAGATTCAGACGGGATTTCTGCCCAAGGAGGACAAGGGCAAGCTGCTGAGCGCGCTGGAGCGGCTGATGGAGTCGAAGCTGTTTATCGACGACACGCCGGGGATCACGCTGCCGGAGATGCGGGCGAAGGCTCGGCGGTTGAAGCAGCAAGCGGGGCAGCTGGACTTGATCGTGATCGATTATCTGCAGTTGATGGGCGGTACGGCTCCGTCGGGCAAGAAGAGCTTTGAGAACCGGACGCAGGAGGTGTCTTCGATCTCGCGCGGGCTGAAGGCGCTGGCGAAGGAGATGAAGGTTCCGGTGATTGCCGCGGCGCAGCTTTCGCGCAGCAACGAACAGCGGACCGGCGACAAGAAGCCGCTGCTGAGCGATCTGCGGGAGTCGGGATCGATTGAGCAGGACGCGGACGTGGTGGCATTTATTCATCGCGAGGAATACTACGATCGCGATAACGAAGACTTGAAGGGCAAGGCCGAGATCATTATCGCCAAGCAGAGGAACGGGCCTACGGGTAGCGTGCATCTGCTGTATTTGTCGGACTTCACACTGTTCGCGAATCCGGCCAGTGAGGATGCGGGCGGATATTAGCGGACAAATGCAGTCCTGCCGGACGGGCGCCCTGCGCGGGCGGCGGTCACTTCGTGACTTGTGCCGAGCTTCGCGTGGCGCTCCCGTTGGTCGCGAATAAGATTTGGTGAGGTGAAGGGATTGCGGGTCATTATTTTTGGCGGGACGGGGATGGTGGGGCAGGGGGTGCTGCGGGAGTGCGTGCTGGACCCGGATGTTGAGGCGGTGGTGTCGGTGGTGCGGCGGGCGACGCGGCCGATGATGGGGCGAGCGAGCGATAAAGTGCGCGAGGTGGTGGCGGAGAATATTGCTGACTTGTCGAAGGTTGAGGGAAGTCTTGCGGGGTTCGACGCGTGCTTTTTCTGCCTGGGGGTTTCGTCGGTCGGGATGAAGGAAGAGGAGTATCGGCGGGTTACGTATGACTTGACGCTGGCGGTGGCGCGGACGTTGTTGCGACTGAATCCGACGACGGCAAGTGGCGGGATGACGTTTGTTTATGTGTCGGGGGCGGGGACGGATTCGAGCGAGAAGGGGCGGTCGATGTGGGCGCGGGTGAAGGGCGCGACGGAGAATGCGCTGCTGGGGATGGGGTTCAAGGCGGCGTATATGTTTCGGCCGGGTGGGATTGTGCCGATGCATGGGATCAAGTCGAAGACGAAGTTATATAGCGGTATTTATACGGCGATGAAACCGGTGCTGCCGCTGTTGCTGCGGGTGTTTCCGCAGTATGTGACTACGACGGAGCAGGTAGGGCGGGCGATGCTGGCGGTGGCGAAGGATGGGTACTCGACGCCGGTGGTGGAGGCTCGGGATATTGCGCGGCTGGGCTGAAGAAAACTCTGCTGCTGACATGACTACTGACATAATGCTGTCAGCAGGTGGTGTTTATTGTCGTTCCTGTGGTCAAGCTGACCCACAGGAGATGGACATGGAAGAGACGAAGGTAAATAAGGACTCGCTGACCTGGTTCGAGATTCCAACTGCTGATCTCGATCGCGCTGTGAAGTTTTATGAGACGGTGATGGGGACGAAGCTGAAGCGGGAGATATTCGGGTATCCGTTGGCGATTTTTCCGGCGAGCCGCGAGGGCGTGACAGGCGCGCTGGTGGATGCTCCGGGACGCAAGCCTGGGCCGGCGGGGACACTGGTGTATTTGAATTGCGAGGGCGCACTGGATGCTGCGACAGGGCGCGTGAAGGCTGCAGGCGGCGAGGTTCTGATTCCGGTGACGGCGGTGCCGGGCGGGTTTGGGCGCTTCTCGCTGATCAAGGATAGCGAGGGCAACCACGTGAGTCTGCATAGCAGCTAGGATTGTGGCTGTGAGACGAGCGGATCGACTCTTCCGGATTGTCCAGTTTCTGCGCCGCGGGCGGCTGCTTACGGCGCAGAAGCTGGCGGAGAAGCTGCAGGTTTCGCAGCGGACGGTGTATCGCGATGTGCGCGATCTGCAGTTGTCGGGGATGCCGATTGAGGGCGAGGCCGGCGTGGGGTACACGCTGCGGCAGGATTTGGATCTGCCTCCACTGACATTTACTGCCAACGAGCTGACGGCGCTGGTGCTGGGCGCGCGGCTCGTGCGGGCGTGGGGCGGCACGAGCAGCGTGGCTGCGGCGAACGATGCGCTGGCACGGATTGAAGCGGTGCTTCCGGTGGAGATGCGGGAGCGGCTGGATACGATTCTGCTGTTCGCGCCGGGCTTCAGGATGCAGAAGGTTGTGCGGGAGCGGCTGGATCTGCTGCATGACGCTTGCGTAGGGCGGCGGGCGGTGGCGTTTGGATATGAGCGCGAAGATGGCGAGCAGAGCCGGAGGGAGGTTTGGCCGCTGGCGCTTTATTTTTTCGGCGGGGTTTGGACGCTGGCTTCGTGGTGCGAGATGCGGAAAGATTTCCGGACGTTTCGTTTGGACCGGATGGAGGGGTTGAGACCGCTGGATAGGACGTTTGTGCAGAAGCGAGGGCAGCGGCTGGAGGACTTTCTGGAACGCATGAAGCAGCGGCGCGTGGGGACGGTAGGATGATGGTGGGAGTTGGGTGAGTGAATAGCTGGATTGAGGTTTCGGAGGAACGGCTGGCGGGGAATTATCGCACGATCGCGGAGGCGGTGGCCGCGGATACCGATGTGATGGCAGTGGTGAAGGCGAACGCTTATGGGCATGGCGCGGACGTTTGCGCAGTAGCGCTGGCGCGGGCTGGGGCGAAGTGGTTCGGCGTGGCTAGCGTGAGTGAGGGGGTGCGGGTGCGGGCTGCGTTGAGCGCGGCCGGGTTGGGGGCGGAGATTCTGGTGATGTGTGGTTTCTTCCCGGCGGATGTGGCGGGGATATTGGAGTGTGGGCTGACGCCGGTGGTGTGGACGCTGGAGCAGGTGAGTTCGCTGGCTGGGACGGGCTTGCGGGTTCATGTTGAGGTGGAGACGGGGATGGGGCGGCAGGGGGTCCGGCTGGGTGCGGATATGGATCGGCTGCTGGAGGCGATTGGAGCGGCGGGGTTGGTACTGGATGGGGTGTGCACGCATTTCTGCGCGGCGGAGGTGGCGGCATTCGGAGCTGACTTGCGAGCAGAGGCTGCGGTTTGAGGAGGCGATTGCACAGGTACGGGCGAAAGGGCTGGCCGCGGTGGGTTCATGCGGGGAGTTCTTCTTCGGTGGATAATCGCGCCGGATGATGGCGGTGGTTGATGGAGTTGGCGAAGACGGTGGGTGCGCGGGCGATGGTGCGGTGCGGGATTTCGCTTTATGGATATTGCTTGCCGATTGAGGGTGCGGCGGTGCCGAAGATTCGCGGGAAGCTGAGGCCGGTGATGACGTGGAAGACTCGCGTGGTGGATGTGCGGGATGTAGCTGCGGGCGAGACGATTGGGTATAACGCTTTGTTTACGGCGCCCGGCGCCGATGAGGGTGGCGCTGCTGGGGGTGGGGTATTCGGATGGGTTGCGGCGGAGCGTCTCGACGAATGAAAAGGCGGGCGGATGGGTGATGATTGCGGGGCGGCGTGCGGCGATTGTGGGGCGGGTGTCGATGAATCTGACTGTGGTGGATGTGACGGGGATCGAGGGTGTGCGAGTGGGCGATGAGGTGGTGCTGCTGGGGGATGGGGTGACGGCGGACGATCATGCGCGGCTGGCGGGGACGATCTCGTATGAGATTCTTTGCGGCGTGCGGGTGGGATAGAAGCGAACGTAAGAAGCGCGACGATTCTGCTAAGAACAACGAGTCCAGAGCTATCAGCTCAAGAGCTGTAAGCGATAGTTTTGGAGATTGCGTCGACCGGCGTGGTACGTTTTTCTATGCGCATCCAAATGGGGTCTGCCCTTTTCGCTGCTGTGGTTCTTGTGTCTGGAACGGCCATTGTGGCTCAAACGCCGGGTTCGGTGGAGTCGCGGATCGCGGCTCAGAATGTGCTGTTCGAGGAGATTTATCAGGCGCAGCTGAAGAACTCGCCGGAGACGGCTACTGCGTTTGGCGACTACCGGTATAACGATCAATTGGATGATGATTCGCTGGCGGCGGTGGAGCGCGAGCATGCGGCGGACGTGGACAATCTGGCGAAGCTGAAGGCGATTCCGACGGATGGGATGCCGGAGCAGGATTTGCTGTCGCACGAGATTATGCAGCGGACGCTGGAGCAGCGGATTGCGAACTACGGCTTCAAAGAGTTCGAGATGCCGGTGAACCAGATGAGTGGACCGCATTTGTCGTTTGCGGATCTGCCGAATGCTGTGCCGCTGGATTCGGTGAAGCATTACGAGGATTACATTGCGCGGCTGCATCAGATTCCGCGGGCGTTTGTGCAGACCGAGGAAGTGCTGCGCGCGGGCATGAAGGACAACCTGATGCCGGTGAAGTTTCTGCTGGAGAAGATTCCGGCACAGTGCGACGGGATTGTTGCGGCCGATCCGTTTTTGAATCCGACGAAGAAGTATCCGGCGAGTATTTCGGCCGAGGATCAGGCGCGCCTGACGAAGGCGATTACGGATGCGGTGGATACGGAGGTGCTGCCGGCGTATAAGCAGTTCTCGGCGTTTATTGCGACGGAGTATGCGCCGCATGGGCGGACTGTGCTGGCTGTGACTTCGCTGCCGGATGGGAAGGCGCGGTATCAGAACGACATTCGGGCGCGGACCACGACGAACCTGACGCCGGACGAGATTCACCAGATTGGGTTGAAGGAAATTGATCGGATTCAGGGCGAGATGCTGGTGATTGCGAAGAAAGAAGGGTTTGCGGATCTGGCGAGTTTTCGCGAGTGGGTGAAGACGAATCCGAAGTACACGGCGAAGTCGGCGGACCAGATTGTGGACGACTTCCGCAAGTACATTGCGCAGATGGAGCCGAAGCTGCCGGAGCTGTTTACGGTGCTGCCGAAGAGTCCGGTGACGGTGGAGGCGATTCCCGCGTTCCAGCCGGGACAGTCGACGCATTATCAAGGTGGAACCCCGGATGGGAAGCGGCCGGGGCGCGTGTCGGTGCAGACTGCGGACCCGACGCATCGGTCGCTGGTGGATGATGAGGCGGTGGCTTATCACGAGGGCGTGCCGGGACATCACATGCAGATTTCCATAGCGCAGCAGTTGACGGGGCTGCCGAAGTTCCGGAACCACACGTTCAACTCGGGGTACATCGAGGGGTGGGGTTTGTACGCGGAGCAACTAGGCAAAGAGGTTGGGTTCTACCAGGATCCGGTGTCGGATTATGGGCGGCTGTCGTCGGAGTTATTTCGCGCAGTGCGGCTGGTGGTGGACACGGGGATTCACTCCGAGGGATGGACACGAGACCAGGTGGTGGAGTTCATGCGCAAGACGGGGTCGGTGGATGAGCTGACGCTGCAGGCGGAGACGGACCGGTATATTGCGTGGCCGGCGCAGGCTTTGAGTTACAAGCTGGGGCAACTGAAGTTTCGTGAGTTGAGGGATCGGGCGCAGAAGGAACTGGGGCCGAAGTTTGATATACGGACGTTTCACGATGAGATGTTGAGTGGGGGAGTGTTGCCGCTGGATTTGTTGGATGCACGGACGAACAACTGGATTGCGGCGCAGAAGGCTGGGGCGAAGGCGGCGGGCAATTAGCTCGGGTACCAAAATATCCCAAATGCTGTGGCGGCATAGGCTGACCGCGGGTCCTTCGACTGCGTTTGGCGCAGGTGCGCGCCAAACTCCGCTCAGGATGACAATTCTGTTGATGGTGCGAAATTGTGTGAGAGCGCTAGCGGTTTAGGAGGGCGTCGATTTCTGTGCGGTGGGGCATGGAGGGGGCGGTGCCGGGGCGGGTGACGGAGATGCCGGCTACTGCGCAGCCAAAGCGCGCGGCTTCTACGATGGTGCGGCCTTCGGCGAGGGCTACGGCGAAGCCTCCGTTGAAGGCGTCGCCTGCGCCGGTGGTTTCGACTACGGGGCCGGCGTTGATCGCTGGAACGTGCTGGAGGGTTGAGGAGTTCTTGACGAGGGCGCCTTGTGCTCCGAGGGTGATGACGGCGTTGCGGACTCCGCGTGCGAGGAGGGCGTCGGCGGCCTGCTCTGCGGTGGCGAGCGAGGTGACGCGAATGCCGGTGAGGAGTTCGGCTTCGCTCTCGTTGGGGGTGATGTAGTCGCAGAGCGGGAAGATGGATGCGGGTAGGGCGCAGGCGGGCGCGGGATTGAGGATGGTGGGGATGCCGAGGGAGTGGGCGAGTTGGAGGCCGAACTCGACGGTGGGGATGGGGAGTTCGAGCTGGGTGACGAAGGCGGCGGCTTGCTGGATGAGCGGGCGGGCTTGCTCGACTTCGGCGGGGGTGAGTTCGAAGCAGGCGCCGGGGACGACGATGATGGCGTTCTCGCCGGAGGCGGCGTCGAGGATGATGGCTGCGGCTCCGGTGGGCGAGGCGGTCTCGAAGAGATAGGTGGTGTCGATGGATTCTTCGCGGTAGGTGGTGCGGGCCAGGTCGCCGAAGGGGTCGCGGCCTAGCTTGCTGATGAAGCTGACCTGTGCTCCGGCGCGGGCTGCGGCTACGGCTTGGTTGGAGCCTTTGCCGCCGGGGCCTAGTTTGAAGCCGAGGCCCATGACGGTTTCACCCCAGGCGGGGAGTTTCGGGGTGCGGAAGGCGAGATCGGCTACGTAACTGCCCATGACCACTACGGACTTCTTGCTATTCTTTTCTCTTTCTGTCTCCGTGCGGAAGAAACAAATACGGGGATTCTTCGCTGCGCTCAGAATGACAACTCTTTAATTGAATGACAATTCTCAATTTTGCAGGCTTGCTTATCCCGCGTAGGCACGGGCGATGAGGATGAGGGCGAGGATGTAGGAGGCGATCATGGCGGCGAGGTAGGATTTGGCGCGGGTGTTGGCGCCGCGGAATTCCTTCCAGGCGAAGACTCCCCAGAGGCAGGCGACCATGGGCGACGCCTGGCCGATGGCGTAGGAGATGGCTACTCCGACGAGGGATGCGGCGACGAAGTTGAAGACTCCGCCGAGTCCCCAGATGGCTCCGCCGAGGAGTCCGAGGGCGTGGTAGGAGAGTGGTGCGCGGAAGTAGTCTGCGGCGGCGACCGGGGTGCCTACGATGGGCTTGCGCATGAGGATGGTGTTGAAGAAGAAGCAGCAGAAGAAGGCGCCGAAGGTGAGGAAGACGGCGGTGGTGTAGGGCGTCAAGGTATTGCCATGGGTCATGGCGCGGGTGACGAAGGGGGCGAAGATTCCCATGAGCAGGCCGGAGATGAGGCAGACGATGACTCCGCGGCGGGACACGGCGCGATTGGAGCCGAGCGCGCCGTAGGATTTTCCGACGAGGATAACGGCGATGACGGCCATTGCGACTCCGGCGGCGAGCAGGACAGGGTTGCCTCGAGGTTGCAGCGCGTAGCTGAGGACGACGCCTTCGACCAGGGCGATGCCGATGGAGATGGGGAAGGCGATGGCGAGGCCGACGATCTCGATGCCGGCGACGAGCAGGACGTTGGCGATGTTGAAGATGAAGCCGCCGAGTGCCGCATAGAAGAGGTTGAGGTTGTCGGCGGAGTGGAGGTTGGCGAGGAATGCGGTGGGGCCTCCGCCAAAGCTGCCCATGGTGAAGGCGAGGATGAGGGAGATGAGGAAGATGCCGAGGCCGTAGTCCCAGTAGTAGAGCTCGAAGCGATAGTTTTTGGTGACTTTGAAGGTGTTGGCGAAGGAGCCCCAGCAAAGGGTGCTGATGATGGTCATGATGAGGGCGGTGTGGAAGGTGGCGGGAACGAACATGGGTTTCAGTGACTCCGGTATGAGTGCGCTTTCGTACGAGGGAAACCATTATGCACGTTGCGGAGGACTGTGACGATGGACAGATTTGCTTCGGGGTGGGGTGGGCCGTTAAGATCGGGTCTGGAACGAGAGGGGTTTACCGAATGAGTGAAGGAATGAATGCGGCTCGGCGGACGGAAGATATTGCACTGGATCTGCTGAAGTTTGTGGCGGCGACTACGCATGTGGGGACGAAGACGGCGGGCGGCGGCGTGGGGTTTGGCGTTGCGGCTTCGGGCAAGCCGGAGGACCAGGTGACACAGTTGCTGGAGCTGTATGCGAAGTGCCGGCAGGCGGTCGAGGCTCCGGTGAAGTAGGTGGGGCAAGGTTCGAGGTTCGAGGTTCGAGGTTCGAGAGTCCCGGACGAAAAGTTGCGGGTGGCTGTGGTGGGCGCGGGGGCGTTCGGGCGGAACCATCTGCGGGTTTATCGCGAGTTGGAGCAGGCTGGATTTCCGGTTGAGCTGGCGGCGGTGATCGAGCCGAACGATGCCGCGCGGGCCGCGGCTGAGGCTAAATTTGGAGTGCGCGGATTCGCGACCATTGCAGACTGCATGGCGGCGGCCCGCACACACCCCACTCATGACGGTGAGACTGTCATGAATGGGGCACCCGGGTGGATTGATGCGGCGAGTGTGTGCGTGCCTACAGTGCATCATGCGGCTTGTGCGCGCGAGTTGATGGCTTGCGGGATCGATTTGCTGATCGAGAAGCCGGTTGCGGCGAGTCTGGCCGAGGCGGACGAGATTGCCGGGCTGGCTCGCGAACTGGGGCGGGTGGTGCAGGTGGGGCATCTGGAGCGGTTCAATCCGGCGGTGCGGGCGGTGATGGCGTATCTGAACCGGCCGATGTTCTTCGAGGTGCATCGGCTGAGCGTGTTTACGCCGCGGTCGCTGGATGTCGATGTGGTGCTGGACTTGATGATCCACGATCTGGACATTGTGATGAAACTGGTGGGCGAGCCGGTGCGGGAGGTACGGGCGGTGGGACTGCCGGTGCTGTCGAAGAAGGTAGACATTGCGAACGTTCGGCTGGAGTTCGAGAACGGGTGCGTGGCGAACTTTACGGCCAGCCGGGTGAGCACGGAGCGGGTGCGGAAGATGCGATTCTTCCAGCCGCATCAGTATCTTTCGGTGGACTTTGCGCGGCAGGATTTGCTGATGATCGACGTAACCGCGGCGGCGGGACTGGATTTGGCTCAACTGGTGCAGATGGCGGCGCTGCAGGCCAAGCTCTTACATCCCACCCGTGACGGTGAGACTGTCACGGATGGGGCACCCGTAACTCACCCATCGCCGGGGATGGAGCTGCGCAAGGTTCCCGTGGAGATGGGCGAGCCGCTGCGGCTGGAGATTGAGGCGTTTCTGGGGGCGGTGCGGACACGGAATCAGCCGGTGGTGACGGTGGAGGATGGGCGGGCGGCTCTGGCTCTGGCTCTGGAGATCAATGCTTCGATGGCGGAGCATGCGCGCCGCACGGGTTTGACGCGGCGCTGACGGGGTCGTCCATGTTCTGGACGGCGTAGCTGGCGGGAACGGCCGGCATCTCGAATGTGTCGGGGTCCTGCTGCTGGTTGAAGTTTGTCTTCTTGCTGAGGGTGATGGTGAGGCTCAACTCGTCAAGTGGACGCTGAATTTCGATCTTGGACGGGAAGTTGATGTCGCCGAATCTTTGATAATTGGAGTAGATGGCTTGGGTAGCGACCTTGCCGTCGGCGTTGTAGACGTCCTGGCGCCAGGGGAGCAGGTTGACGCGGTCGATATGGACGACGCGGAGGGTGCGGGCGTTTTGGCCCTGGGGCTGGGAGAGGAACTCGATATCGTAGTCGGGGTCCACTACGATGCCTTTACGACTCTTCGACTGGGGGGGCGTCCAGCTGTCCTGGGTCATGGAAACGACCTCATCGGGCCGAAGGCCCTGGATGAGGAGAGAGTCCAAGATGACGGCGGGACGGAGGCTGTAGAGGCCCTTCTGCGACGGATTGGTGACGACGTCGGAACCGATGATGGCGCAGTTTTCGGGCGGGATGAGCATCTTGAAGCTCTTGCCGTCGGAGACCATGTTCAGCGCCGTGCTGCTCAGGATCGGTACTTTCAGGATTACGCTAATGTTTTCCGGCTTGCCGATGATGATGAAGCCGTTGAACGCGGGGTAGCATTTGACCTCGCCCTGGCGCGATCCGCCGGTGCAGGCGACGACCGTGACGAAGGCAGTCATGCTATGGATGTCGCTATAGCGCTGGTCGACTCCCTCGAGGAGATGGTCGAGACCGCTGCTGTAGACGACGTCGGGCGGCCGCGTTTTGAGGACGGTGTGCGTATGCACCAGACAGCCGGTAAGAGCCGGGGTCAAGGCTAGCAGTCCTAGGGCGGCGGCTTGTTTAATCCTCATGAGCACAAACTTCAAGTATATCTGCCGCAGTAAGATAGCGGGGCCTGATGGTGTAGACGTTCCCCTAGGAAGATTCGATGCGGGGGGGGCGCGAAAGCTTCTTCTCTATTTGCGATGGGGGTGGTGTTTGGTGTGCGCAGGTGGTGGGGGCGGCGATTGACTCGGAGTATCGCCGATGGCTTTGCGGTAGGTCTGGACCTGCTGGGAGTGCTGTTTGAGGGTAGCGGAGAACTGACTGTGGCCCTGGGCGTCGGCTACGAAGTAGAGGTAGTCGGTGTGGGCGGGGTTGATGGCGGCTTTGAGCGCGGCGAGGCCTGGGTTGCAGATGGGGCCGGGGGGCAGGCCTGGGTGGCGGTAAGTGTTGTAGGGTGAGTTAGATTGAAGATCGGAGGCGAAGATGGTGCCGCGATAGCGATTTTCGAGCAGGGCGGCGTAGATTACGCTGGGGTCGGTCGCGAGGGGCATACCTTCTGAGAGGCGGTTGAGGAAAACGCCTGCGACCAAGGGGCGCTCGGCGGGTTGGGCGACTTCTTTCTCGATGAGGGAGGCGAGAATGACCTTCTGAAGAGGACCCAGCGCCAAACCCGCGATCGATGCCGGTTGATCCTTGAGGCCGAGTTGGGTGGAGACCTGGCGGAAGCGCTTGACCATGGTGGCCAGGATGTCGATCGGGGTGGAGTGGCGGCCGAAGTGGTAGGTGTCGGGGAAGAGGAAGCCTTCGAGTGAGGGGGCGTTGGCTGAGAGGTCGGCGATGAGGGAGGTTTGGCTGCGTTCGGCGGCGAGGAAGTCGGCGCGGGAGCCGAGGTGGGCGTTTTCGACGGCCTGGGCGATGTCGAAGATGTTGTAGCCCTCGGGGATGGTGAGCGGGATGAAGTAGACGTCTCCGCGGACGATGCGCGAGTAGACTTCGGTGGCGTCGGCGGGGTGGTTGAAGCGGTATTCGCCGGCGATGAGCTTGCCGCCCTTTACTTCGCGGAGTAGTTCGAAGGCGTAGTGGGAGCGGAGGACTCCGGCGCGCTCAAGCTGGGCGGCCATGGTTTTGGTTCCGGTGCCGGGGGCGATGTCGACGTAGATGGCGTTGTCGTCGGAGGTGCCCGGGGGCGGCCCGATGGGGGCGTAGACGACGTAGGCCACGGCGGCGGCGCAGAGGAGCGCAATCAGCAGCAGGAATGCGAAGAACTTCAAGCCGGGCCTTTCGTGTCGCGGTGCGATATCTAGCGAACGCCTGGGAGACGTCTTGATGTATTTTACGGTGCCTGGCGGGATGTGGCTGCTGAAGCCGTTCCGGCGCGAATTACGCCGGAAGTGACAGTGCGGACGGGATAGAACTACGACGGAGGCGGGGTTGCGGTGAGGCTAGCGGCGGAGGATCCGTTCGAATCGGGCTTCGAGTTCTTCTTCGGGGATGAACTGCTGGGACGGAGGCAGCGGCGGATAGTAATCGGCATCGCAATTCAGCAGGAACTGGGCTGTATCGATAAGGACCTTTTCGGGGGACTTACCGGAGTAAGCGGCGATGAGTTCCAGGCGCGCGCGCTGTTCGTAATTGAAATCGACGTTCATGCGTCCACGCTACGCGCTGGGGATACGGGGCTGTCAACGAAACTCTGGTAACCCTAGTGGTAACCGCAGGATGGCTAGTGCCAATAAGGGACGGAGCTGGGCGTCGCTGCATGAGTTGGCGAGGTCTATAATCCTGCGTGAGATTTGCGCAGGAGATGGGCGGCGGCTGAGATTGGGCGCCGCGTACGGTTCGGAGAAAGCTGTGAAGATTCTTCGCTCAGTGAATCGCCGGGACTTTGATGTCGAGCCTGCGGGATATTTTAATGTCCTGCGGCCCAGCACAAGATTTATCGCCTCGCATCTGCAGCGGCGGTTCCCGTATCTCGTGAGGCAATCCGAAGCGACTGGTCAAGAGCCGGCAAAGCCACTGCAGATTCTGGCTCCGAGCACGCGGGACAGTGTTTGGCGGCGCGCGTTGATTGTTTTGGCAGCGATTGCGATCACAATATTCTGGCTGTACTGGAGTAATGGTTTCGGCCGGTGACGGAGTCGGCATGTTGGCGCGTCGCAATCCTCGCAACCTCTGTAGAATAGCGAGGTCGAAGCTCTTCGGAACGAGAGCGAGCTTTGAATTGAATTTTGATAGGACGGAACACTATGGCATCGACGATGGCGACGATTGTGGCGTTGAAGGATGTGCATGCGCAGTTGAAGTCGCGCATGGAGAAGACGGTTGAGGACTTCCGTGCGAATTTGCTTTCGACCCGAACCGGGCGCGCGAGCGTGCATATGCTGGACCAGGTGAAGGTCGATTACTACGGGACGGATACGCCGATCTCGCAGGTGGCGCAGATTTCGACGCCCGAGGCGCAGTTGATTTTGGTGTCGCCCTGGGAGATGACGATGGTGGCCCCGATTGAGAAGGCGATCCGGACGAGCAATCTGGGGTTCAACCCGATGCACGACGGCAAGGTAATCCGCGTGCCGATTCCGCCGATGACCGAGGAGCGGCGGCGGGAGACGGTGAAGCATCTGGCGGGCGTGCTGGAAGACCATAAGACGGCGATTCGCAATATTCGCCGCGATGGGAACGATCAGGTGAAGAAGGCGGCCAAGGACAAGCTGATCTCCGCCGATGATGAGAAGAAAGCGAATGAAGAGATTCAGCATCTGACGGATGCTGAGATCAAGCGGGTGGAGGAGTTGTTTAAGGCTAAGGAAAAAGAGATATTGACCGTCTGAGGTCCTGCCGCACGGGCCCACTGCGCGTGGAGCGGTCACTTCGTGACGCGTCTTGGGCTTCGCGTGGTGCTCCCGATGGTCGCCATCGAGATTTCCGCGACGACGACTATGTGGTGTGGTCGAGGACGATTCTCCAGCCGTCGGGGGTTTTTTCGAGGACGAGGGAGAACATGCCGTCGGCGGGGCCGCCGTCTTTCTTGGAGCGGTCGAGGTGATACTTGCCGAGGCAGACGGCGAAGGTATCGCTAAGCGGGTGGACTTCAAGCTCGGAGAAGGTGAGCGTTCCCATCTCGGCGCGGGTGGAGTAGTTGTGCTTGTAGTCGTCGAGGATCTGCTGGTAACCCTTGGAGACCTGGCGGCCAACGAAGAGCGTGTCGGGCGAGTCCTTGTATCCCTTGACGTAGCCTTCGAGGTCTCCGGCGTTCCAGGCTTTTTCCTGCGCGAGGATGACCTTGACGACGTCGAGTTCCGTACGGGTGGCGGTGTGGAGGGGGTTGTCGCCTTCCGGGGCCTGTGCTCTTGCGATCGAGGGGACGAACAGGATGCAGGCTAGCGCTGTTGTGATGAATGAAAGCTGCCATCTCTTGCTGTGGGGCCGACTGCGCTGCATCACGTTCACCTCGCGTGCGAAGAGTGTAACTGAACCTCGTGCAGGAGTATGTCCGAATATGTTTCGGGGCTGCCGATGGTGTGGTTCCGCTTTACGCGAGGCCGGTGGATTCGGCTTGCTGCTGGGCGTGGTAGCTGGAGCGGACGAGCGGGCCGCTTTCGACGTGGCGGAAGCCCATGGCAAGGGCTTCGTGCTTGAGGAAGGCGAATTCGCTGGGCGCGTAGAAGCGCTGCATGACGAGGTGGTCGCGCGAGGGGCGCAGATATTGGCCGATGGTGAGGATGTCGACCTTGCGGTCGGCCAGGTCGCGGAAGACGCTGAGGAGTTCGTGCATCTCTTCGCCGAGGCCGACGATGATTCCGGTCTTGGTGACTTGCGCGGGGTTGAGTTCCTTGGCGCGGCGGAGGAATTCGAGCGAGCGCGGGTAGCGGCCGCCGGACTTGGCAATGCCGTAGAGGCGCGGGACGGTCTCGATGTTGTGGTTGAGGATTTCGGGCGCGGCGGCGACGACCATGCGAAGGGATTCTTCGTTGCCCTGGAAGTCGGGAGTGAGGACTTCGACGCGGGTGGCTGGAGACTGCCTGCGAATTTCCTCAATGACGTAGACGAAGGCTCTTGCTGCGCCGATATTGTCATCGTCGCGGTTGACGCTGGTGATGACTGCGTGGGAGAGGCCGAGTTCGGCGACGGCGTACGCTACGCGGCGGGGTTCGTCGAAGTCGATGGGCTCGGGCTTGCCTTTGGGGACGGCGCAGAAGCCGCAGCGGCGCGTGCAGAGGTTGCCGAGCATCATGAAGGTGGCGGACTTCTGGTTCCAGCACTCGCCGATGTTGGGGCACTGGGCGCTTTCGCAGACGGTGTGGAGATTGAGGTCGCGGGCGAGCTTCTTGAGGTTGTGAAAGGTGTCGCCGCCGGGGGCTTTGGCCTTGAGCCACTCCGGCTTGCGGACGGGGCGGCGAGGCGTGAGATCGATCTGAACGAGTTCGGCGGTGGGCGGCGTCATCTTGTAAATTGTAGCGCTTGCTAGCGGAGGCGCTCGCGGGTTTCCTGACGGACGAGGTAAAGGAAGAAAAGCAGACCGAAGAGTCCTTGCACGAGGAAGAAAGGGACGTGGGACTTCGAGAAGTAGAAGAAATAGCCGGTTGCCCAGAGGAGACAGCCTGCGGAGACGAGTGCCCAGCCCCACTTGTAGAGGCGGAGCAGGCCGAAAATTCCAGCGGCGAGGAGCGTGCAGAGGGTGAGGATGCCGTACTTTGCGACGCCGCGGCCGTAGACGCCGGTGAGCGCGGCGTAGACGTTGATCATGGTCATAAAGATCATGAAGAGGGCGATGGCGGCGATACCGGGAAGCATCTGGCCGCGTACGTTTGGGCGTGGCTCGCGTTCGCCTGGATCGCTCATAGGGTGTGCATGTAGGCGAGTAGGTCGTCGCGTTCCTGTGGAGTCATGTTGCGGCCGACGGCGGGCATCATGGGGCGGCCATAGACGATGGCGTCGAGGACGCGGTCGTCGTTGGCGGGCGCGCCGCTTTCGAGGTACTGCTTCTTGAAGATGCCGCGGAGCGACTGGCCCTGCAAGGGATCGTTGGTGCGGTCGTTGTGGCACTGCGCGCAGCGGACCTGGTAGACGTCGTGGCCGCGCATCTGCTGGGCGTTGAGTTGATCAAGCGGGGTTGGCGGCGGGATTTTGGTGCAGCCTGCTGCTGCGGCCAGGATCATGGCGATGCCTGCGCAGAGGAGGCTTTGTGCAATCTTTCTCATAGATTTATTGTCGCATCCGGCTATTTGTTCCAGAAGGCGTCTACAGTTTTGAGCCACTCCTGGGCCATGAGGCCATGGCCGGCGTAGGTGGGGTGGACACCATCCCAACTCCAGTGCTCAGGAGGAGCTTTGGCACAGGCGGCGTCGAAGGCTTGCTGGTAGTGGACTACGGGCAGGTGATACTTGGCGGCGAGCCGGTCAACTACAGCTTGACGCTTCTTCATCTCGATCATGTTGGCGGCGAAGTCGGCTTTTTGTTTGCCGACGGGAAGGAGGAAGGGCTCGCCGAGGACGATTTTGGTGGTGGGAAGCGCGGCTATGGTTTCGGCAAGGAGTTTGTCATAGCTGGCTTCGAATTGCTCGACGGTGACGGCTCGCTCGCCCTGGCTGAGAAGGTCGTTGACGCCGATGAGGATGCTGAGGAGTTGGGGGTGGAGGGCGATGGTGTCGTCTTGCCAGCGCGCTTCGAGGTCGGGGACGCGATTGCCGCTGATGCCGCGGTTAAGGAAGACGAGTTCGCGCTCCGGGGACTGGGAGCCGATCTGGGCGGCGAGGATGTAGGCGTAGTCTTGGCCCATGATGTGGTTGTAGTCGGAGCCGGTGCGCTGGCGACCGCCGTCGGTGATGGAGTCGCCCTGGAAGAGGACGACGTCGTGGGGCTGGAGGAAGGGGAGCGGCTGCTGGGCGTTGGCGAGATAAGTGCCGAGTGCTAGTGCGATGCTTGCGAGTTGCCAGAGCTTCTTCATAGGCCTTTGGCGGAGTGAGTTAGTTGGTGGCCTGGATGGCGGCTACGATTTTGTCCATGATTTCGCGGTCGGAGCTGTCGCCGGGGAGATGGTTGCCGACCATGATGGAGAAGATGACGGTGCGGCCGCTGGCGGCGTCGAGGTAGCCGGAGAGGGCGCGGGCTTCGCCGAGGGTTCCGGTCTTGGCGAAGAGATGGTCCTTGAGGGGCGGGTTGGGGAAACGGGATTCGAGGGTGCCGTCCTCGCCGCCAATGGGGAGGGAGGATTTCCATGTGGCGAACCAAGGTTGAGTGGTGGCGAACTGGAGGAGCTTGGCGGTGGCTCGGGGAGTGACGAGGTCGTGGTTGGAGAGGCCCGAACCATCGTAGAAGATGAAGTCGTTGGGGTCGAGGCCGGCCTTGATGATGAGGAATTGGCGAACAATCTGTGCGCTACGGCCGAGCGAGGATCCGCAGTCTTTTTCTTCGGAAATGTGTCGGAGCAGGATCTCCGCATGCAGGTTCTGGCTCACCTTATTGGTGAGGATCAGATCTTCGATGAGAGGCGCGGAAGCGTGTTCGGCAAGCACGGTTTCAGGAGTTTGAACTCCGTTGGTGACGGCCTGCGCCTCGCACTCGACCTTGCCGGGGCGGAATAGATTCATCTGCATGGGGGGCGGCATATCGAGCGGCTGGTGGGATTCCTGGAAAAAAGAAAGGAGCTGCCCGTCGGCGCGATGGCGCACCGAGACGTTGCCTCGGACCTTTACTCCGTGGCTGATCAGGGCGGCTTTAAGGGCCATGGCGGCATATTGGGCGGGGTCTTCGATGGCTATCTCTTCGTGGACGGGCGGCTGGCCGGGCTTCACGTCGCCATTGATCTGGAGGTCCATCGAACCGGGGGCGCGGTCGAAGGTTTGCAGAGCGGGACGCCCCCAGTCTTGCGTGAGCAGGCTCGGCGCCCATGAGGAGCCTGGGATTGGTGTGTTGATGTGGTAGTAGGGCAGGCCGGGCGAAAGCTCGATGGCGGCCGGCCCGTGCCCTGAAGGATCCGGAGTCAAAGTCACGTCGATCTGGTTGTCGTGGACGGTGAGGGCGCTGACAGGCCCGCCGTAGCCCCAGATCATGTCGTCAATGCTCCAGCTCTCGGCGTAGCGAGTGTATTCGAAGAGCTGGTCGTCGCCGATGATGTCGCCATCGATGGTACGGACGCCTTTGTCGACTACCTGTTGTGCGAGGGAGTCGATGTCGCCGAGCGGCGGGGTGGAGGGAGCGTCCTTGGGACGCTTCGCGGGAGCGAGGTAGGGCAGAGTGTACCCGGTGTCTAACGTGGCATCGCCGCCGCCGCGCAGGATCAGATTTCCATGTAGGACGCCATGATCGAGGCGTCCTTCGCCGAGGATGCGCGTGGTGAAGCGGTCGTCCGGGCCAAGCATGGCGAGGGCGGCGGCGGTGGTGAAGAGTTTGGCGTTGCTGGCGGGCTGGAAGAGTTGGGCTTCGTTGAGGGAGTAGATGGGGGTGCCGTCGAGGGTGGTGACCTGGATGCCCCAATGGTCGCGGACTACGGCTGTGGAAGCGAGGAGGGCGGCGATCTGGTCTGCGAGGGGTATGGAGGGCGCGGGGGCGGGTACCGGGGTGGTTTGCGCGGCGGCGAGGAGATGCAGCGCGGTAAATGTCGCAAGGCATGCCGCGGAGCGGAGGCGGGTGCGGATCATGGCGAAGTCTAGCATTTTGAGGGCGGGTGGCTGAAAGGGATGGGGACCTTTGGCTGCGTGGAGTGTCTCGGGGTCCTTCGACTGCGGTTGGCGCCCGCGCGCCAACCTCTGCTCAGGATGACGGAGTTGTGGCAACGGGCGCGCGGGGACTGATAGACTTATAGGGTTGCGCCGGGACCGGCGCATAGGAAGCTTCCGCGTACCGCGCAGGCCCGGAGTTGGGCGGCTGGCGACGAGCGGCGGGGCATAAAGGAAATCAGAGACAGTGGATCAGCAGACCAAGGCAGCGCTCAAGCAAGATAAGTTTGTCAACACTACAACCCACGGCCTGGAATGGGCCAGCGAGCATCGGCAATCGGTGATCAAGAACGGCGCGATTGCGCTGGCGGTGATCGTGGTACTGGTGGTTGGGGCAGTGATCTATAACAGCCGGTCGGAGGCGGCGTCGGTGGCTTTCGGCGACGCGATGCAGGTGTACCAGACACCGCTGGCGCAGGCTGGACAGGAAGTGCCGCCGGGGATGAAGACTTTTCCTTCGACGGCGGAACGGGCCAAGGCGGCGAACGCCAAGTTTCTGGACGTGGCCAACAAATACGGCATGACACCGAGCGGGAAGAACGCGCTGTATTTTGCGGGGCTGACGGAGATCGACGCTGGCCAGACGCAACAGGCCGAGGACACGCTGAAGAAGGTGGCGAGCGGCTGGGACAGCGATCTGGCGGCGCTGGCGAACTTCGCCTTGGCGCAACTTTACCGGGACAGCGGACGGAACGACCAGGCAGTCGATATCTACAAAGAGCTGATGAAGAAACCGACGACTACGGTTCCCGCGGGTCTGGCGCAACTGCAGCTTGCGGATGTTTACCAGTCTGAGGGGAAGACCGATCTGGCGAAGCAGCAACTTGCTGATCTGAAGGACAAGGATGCGAAGGGTCCTGCGGGCGCGCTTGCGGCGCAGAAGCTGAATCCGACTCCTGCTGGTCCGGCTGGGCTGCCTCCACAGTAGCTGGGCTGGCTTAATGAAGTTGACGCGGCGCTCTTGAGTATAAGAGCGCCGTTTCACTTAATCGACCCGGTGCCGCTATATGGTCTTCGGGGCGCGGACGATTTCTACCGAGCAGTGGGCGTGGCGGGCTACGAACTCGGACACACCTCCGAGGAGGAAGCGCTGGATGCCGCGCTGGCCGTGGGAGCCGACGACGATGAGGTCGGCACGGCAGTCGTCCGCGGCGTCGATGAGGCCCTCGCGGATGTCGCCGATGCCGACCATGGTTTCAGTTTTGAAGCCGGCGGCGCGGAGATCGTTTGCGGTGCGCAGGACGAGTTCCTGGGCCAACTTATTGTCTTCCGCAAGTTCGGGTGCGTAGCCGGGGCCCATCTGGGGTGGCGGCGGTCCGAAGGGCTGCAAGACGTGCAGAATCAGGATGTCGGTGTTATCTGGGCGAAAGCGTGCTGCGATTGCCCGGACGAGGGTGGGGACGAAGTTGGAATCGTCAACTCCTAGCAGGATTTTCATGACGTAATCCTCGGTTCTACGGGGCATCCGGCGAGGGATGCGGTGGAGAACGAGAGTGAGTATAGGCGGGTGGGGAGGCGTCTACTGTGATGTCAGTCACCGGCGCGGTGGGGTCTCAGAGATGTTCTTTGGAGTCGAGATTAAGGGCCTGGGAGTGGGCGCTGATGGCCAATTCTTTTTTGTCAAAGACGGACGCGGCCTGGGAGCGGACGGCTTCGACGGTCTTCCACTGGTCTTTGGCGAGCGGGGCTGGGATCCAGCCGGGGAGGGACATGCCGAGGTAGTCGGCGAGGGCCTGGGCGTGGGGCTCGTAGAGCGCGCGAAGGGCGTGGAGGCGGGCGGGAGCTTCGGGGTCTCCGCAGAGACGGAGGCCGGATTCGGCCATGACGCCGCAGAGCTGGTTGAAGCTGGGCGGAGGCAGGCGATCAGGGCCTCCGCGCGCGCGCCATTCTGCCTCGCGCTCTTCCAGGTGAAAGACGTGGCCGAGGTCGACGAGGGCGTGGCGGCCCATGGCGAAGGTGAGCTGGGCCTGGCGGGAGGCGGTTCCGGGAACGACGGAGATGAGCAGGGCGCAGGAGTCGAGGACAGCGGTGAGGGCGGAAAGCCAGCTCTGGTTGTCGTGCTGGGAGCGGTAGTAGCAAAGAATGGGGTAGGAGATGTGGGATTCGAGGATTTCGGCGGCCCAGCGCTCCCACTCGATGAGCAGGACGACGAGTGCGTCCTGGCCGCCGGCGAAGGCGTGGCGGCGGAGGAGTTCGGACGAGGTGGGCGGCGAGCCGGCACGGCCGTCGAGCAGGGCGACGGAGACTTCGCGACGGGAGAAGGTGTTGTAGAGGACGGGGACGTATCCGATGACCAGTGCTACGAAGCCGAGTCCGGTGCCGGATTCGATGACGACGAGAGCGCGGGCGGCGAGCGAGCGGGGAAGAACGTCGCCGATGCCGAGGGTGAAGAGGGTGGTGCCGCTGAGGTAGAGGTCGGTGCGCAGGCGGTCGAGGGCAGAGGTGCCGGCCATGGCGTCGGCGAAGGGAGTGTGGAGGCCGAAGAAGAGTAGGCCGAATCCGGTGACGAGAAGAAACGCCCAGACCATCAGGAGAAGCAGTAGGGATCCGGGGCCATACCAACTGTAGAGCTGCTCGCGGGCCTTGGGGTTGCGGGTGGTGCGGGCGATGGCACGCCAGGGCAACCAGGTGAGGATGTAGAAGAATTTGGTGATGCGGAAATGGCCGACCGGACGGCGAGGCAGGATGATGGTCTGGAAGGCGTCGAGAACCACGCCAGTGCAGAACAGCAGGCCGATGATGATGGCGGCGGTGCGCATGGCTTATTCTAGCGGCTTGCTGCTGTTTCGTAGATGGTGCGCAGAGGCGCGATGAGACTTGGTGCGGCGGGTAGGTCGTAGTTGAGGTAGACGGATTCGGTGATGCGATCGGCGGATTGCTTCATCAGGCGGGGGAAGGGTGAGCTGCCGGTATGGATCCGGACTTTGGTTTTGTAAAGGTGGGTTGGGAGGCCGACTGCGTATGCGCGGTTGCCGGCGCTGCCGTCGTAGGTGAGCATCCAGCGGGTGCCGATGTGGTTGAGGCGGTCGAGTTCGGCGTAGAGGCGGGCGGCATCGAAGGTAGCGGCCTGATAGCGGCCGCGAGTGGATTCGTAGGGGGGGTCGAGAAAGACGAAGTCAGCGGCCGTGACGGAGCGGAGAGCTTCGGTGTAGTCGGCTACTTCGAAGGCTACATTTTGAATTGCCGCTGACCAGGCGTGGATGATCTGGGCGAGGGTTTCGGGGGCAATGCCCGGGCGGGTGTGGTGGAGGGAGTTGTTGAAGGCGCCGTCGCGGTTGAAGCGGATGAGGCCGTTGACGCAGGTGCGCGAGAGGAATAGGAAGTCGATGGGATCGCGGGTGCGATTGAAGCGGTCGCGGATGTCGTAGAAGACGGTGTAGCCGTGGTCTTGGCGGGCCTGCCAGCGGGTGGTGTATCCGGCGATTGCGAGGTCGGGGGTATCGCGAATCATTGTCCAGAGATGGATGAGTTCGGGGAGGATGTCGCTAGCAACGGCTGGGGATTCGCGTCGGAATGGCAGCATGGCTCCGCCACCGACGAAGGGCTCGAGGTAGCGGTCGAAGGTGGGGAAACGGGCGGCAAGTTGGGCCGCGACGGAGCGCTTGCTGCCGGGCCACTTGATGACGGGCGGAAGGCTAGGCATGTGTCTCCGCCGGATGGGCGTCAGGTTTGGCGGCGCGGGTTTCGGCTTCGATGCGGCGGCGGCTTATGTCGAAGTATTCGGGGTCGGTTTCGAAGCCGGTGGGGTTCATACCATAGCGGAGGGCGGCGACCATCTCGCTGCCGCTGCCCATGAAAGGGATGAGGCAGGATCCGCCTTGCAAGCCGGAGATGGCGAACATGCGTTCGAGGACACGCAGGGGTTTTTGCGTGGGGTGGGTGCCGTGGGCGAGTTCATCGCGGGATTTGTTATTCGGGATGTCCCAGACGGTGCGGAGCTGTTTGCCGGGGGCTTTCATGTCGTCGCCGAAGTCGGCGGCTTTGACGTCGTCGTAGTTGAAGCGGTACTGGCGTTTCGCGCCGCCGGTGTGGACCCAGAGGATGGACTCGTGGCTGGCGGTGAGGCGGCGGGCGGCGAGGTTGGGGAAGGCGTTGCGCTTGTACCAGATGACTTCGTTGATGATCTCGAGCGAGAGGGCCTGGCAGGCGACGTTGGCAAATCCGATGTTGTGGTAGGTGCCGTGAATCCAGATGGAGCCGGTGGGCTTGACCAGGCGCTTGAGTTCGGCGAGCCAGGCGAGGGTGTTACGGAAGCCGTCGATGCCGCTGAAGAGATCCCAGGCGTGGCCGGCGAGCTTCCACTGGCCGCCCATTCCGGCGAGATTGTGGTCAGGGTCGAGCTTCCATTGCGCGGAGGTGGAAGCTCCGTAGGGCGGGTCGGCGATGGCTAGGTCGAAGGAGGCGTCGGGGAGGCGGCGCATACCTTCGACGCAGTCGCCGAGGGTGAGCGTGGCTGGGCCGATGAGGTGGCGGAGTTGGGGTGGGTCGGCCATTGGGTACAGGCTAACTCATCGATGATGGGATAGGCGGTGGTGGCTCGGATGGAAATCGTGGACGCGCTAACTTACGTATCACCCCGTCTTCCTTGCATCGCCAAATGTGGTCAGAGAATGTTCGGTATAGTTCGTTAACGCTCCACATCAGAGAACACAAGTGGATAAAGACAGGTAGCAGCAATTCACGGCTGCAATTCGAGACGGAATCCTTCACCCGTTACTTGGTGCTTGACGGCAAGCGCGCGTACACCTTGGGGCTGTGTTGCCAGACTTGCTCACTCTTGTTCGAACGACTGCCAGGTGCCAATCAAACAGCGGAGATTGAAGCTACTGCCGAGGCGCTCAGGGCTGGAGTCAACTCGCTAAGTGACGAAGTCGTAGACATTATTGGAAAAGGGCTGCCCAAGGGGGAGTACGCGGCGCTCCTTGCGGACACACCAGTTCGGCAGACGTCTCCTGGCGACGCCAGCGATTACTTCTCCCACGAGCAAATCGAACTCTGGGGGGAGGACAATTTCTGGTGTCTCCCGCATGATCCTCGAATCTCGTACTTCCGTGCAGGGGATCGGGATCTCGGGCAGGGCAGGAGGCTGTTCAACTTCATAGTTCCAATGTTCCCTACCAAGTGGCTCAGCATGACGACCGCCGAAGAATACAAGGAAGCACTGCGTACCAAGGGATCTGGAACTGCCATCTCAATCGCGGTGCTAGAGATCAGGTCGCCGTGGGACGGCGGACCGAACCCTGAGGTTGTTGAGCATTGGTGTCTAACCCACTACCTATTGGATGGACACCATAAATTGCATGCGGCATCCGAGACCGGAAAGCAGCTTCAACTGCTAAGTTTCATCGCTTTATCGGAAGGTATATCCACGCGCGAGCAGGTAGACGAGGCTGCAGCGGTGTTGTCTTCGCTCTAGAAAAGAGTGGTGCCGCTCACCATCTGCAAAGTCGCGACCCGTGGGGCGCGGGCGCTGGGGGTTGGCGGGTTGGGTGGGATAGACTTGTAGATAGTGTTGAATAAGCTGATTTTCGCCAATCTTACCCACCGGCCGGTGCGGACTCTGTTGAGTGTGCTGGCAATTGCGGTGGAAGTGACCATGATTCTGACGCTGGTGGGCGTGAGTTATGGGACGTTGGACTCGACTAAAGAGCGGGCGCGCGGGGTTGGGGCGGACATTGTGGTGCGTCCGCCGAACTCGCAGGTGATGTCGGCTTTGAGCTCGTCGCCCTTCAGCGAGAAGTACATTCCGCTGCTGGAGCAACAGCCGCACGTGGTGCTGGCTACGGGAACTGTGATCCAGGGGATCGGCGGGTTCGATTCGATCACGGGGCTCGATTTTCCGGCGTTCAATAAGATGAGCGGCGGCTTCAGCTATGCCGAGGGCGGCGATCCCGTGAATGACGACGGGATGATCGTCGACCAGTATTATGCGCGGCAGAAGCATCTGGGGATCGGCAGCAAGGTGACGCTGGCCAACCATGATTGGACGATTTCCGGCATCTTTACCGGCGGCAAGCTGACTCGCATCGGCGTGAAGCTGGCGGTGCTGCAGGAACTGACCGGGAACGCCAGGGCATCTGACGCAGATTTACGTGAAGGTGGACGATCCGAAGAATGCGGAGTCAGGTGGTGGATCAGCTGAAGGTGACGCTGCACGATGACCAGATTTATACGATGGATGCGCTGACTTCGCTGCTCTCGATCAACAACGTGGCGATGCTGAAGGATTTTATCTGGGTGGTGATCGCGGTGGCGGTGATTGTGGGATTCATCGTGGTATTTATGGCGATGTATACCGCGGTGCTGGAACGGACGCGCGAGATTGGGATCATCAAGGCGGTTGGCGGCTCGTCGGGGCTGGTGCTGAGCATCCTGCTGCGGGAGACGCTGCTGCTGGCTCTGCTGGGCACCGTGGTTGGCATCGTACTGACGTATGGGGCTCAGGTGGCGATGAAGTATTATCCCGGCAACCTGGTGCAGGAGACGGTTTATTACTGGTGGCCGATTACATGTGCCATTGCGGTGGTTGGTGCGATGCTGGGTGCGGTAGTGCCGGCAATGAAAGCAGTGAAACAGGATGTGACTGAGGCGCTGTCGTATGAGTGAGGGCACGGTAGTGGCAGAGGCGATGGGCGCGAGTCCGGTGAGTGGCGAACCGATGATCCGGGTGCGGGGATTGACCAAGGTCTACCACGTGGGCGATGTGGATGTTCATGCGCTGCGGGGTGTGGATCTGGACATTGCGCGGGGCGAATTTGTGGCGATTGTGGGAGCGTCGGGATCGGGCAAGTCGACGCTGTTTCACATTCTGGGCGGGCTGACTCCGCCGACGGCCGGAACCGTGACGATCGACGGCAAAGACCTGGGCGGCATGACGAACCAGGAGCGGACGAACCTGCGGAAGACGACGGTGGGGTTCGTGTTTCAGAAGTACAACCTGCTGCCGACGCTGTCGGCCGAGGACAACATCAAGATTGTGGAGTACATTGGCGGGCGGGCGACGGAGTTCAGGCCGGAGTTTGTGGAGGTACTGAAGCTGCTGGGGATTCAGGACCGGCTGAAGCATAAGCCGCGGGCTCTGTCGGGTGGACAACAGCAGCGAGTCGCGATTGCGCGAGGGATTGTGAACAGCCCGGCGATCCTGCTGGCGGACGAGCCAACGGGGAACCTGGACAGCGAGAATTCGGCTGCCGTGCTGCGGGTGATCAAGGACCTGAACGAGCGGACGGGGCAGACGATTTTGATGATTACGCACGATCCGGAGGCTGCGGCGTATGCCAGCCGGACGGTGCATATCCGCGATGGGCGGATTGTGTGACCGGCAATACTGACGCGCGACCAGATTCGGCTATAAGGTGAGCCATAACGCCTCTGGGAGACTTGGGGGCGGCAATGTTCGTCTAGGATGGAAATTGCGACATTCAGTTCACGAGCGGGGTGGGGTCGAGCCAGGGCCTGAAATCGCCGGCAGCGGTGGATTTGCCTCAGATGCAAGACGGACGTATAGTTTTGCGGTGGTACCGCAGGGCTTTAGCTGGTCAGGGCAGGCACTCTGACATTACAATCGAGGGGACAAGATTAACCCCAACAACGCGTTTTGGCATCTGAAACTACGCGCCTATTGAAGGAGAAACACCGCGCCATGAAATTCAACGCAAGAACCCCACTTTTGGTCGCATTGCTGGTACTGCTCGGGACAGCGACTGGATGTAACTTTTTGAAGTCGCGCGACCAGTTGAACAAGGGTATTGCGGCGTTCAAGAATGCTCAGTATGAGCAGGCTACGAACTACTTTCAAAACGCAGTCGAGCTGGATCCGAAGAATCCGAATGCGAAGCTTTACCTGGCGACAACCTACGCATCGCAGGTGGTTCCGAACCTGATGACGCCGGAGAACCTGGCGATTGCGCAGAAAGCGCTGGATGGATTCAACTCCGTGCTGGCGAACAATCCAAACGATCTTACGGCGCTGAAGCAGATTGCTTCGATCGACCGCAATATCGGCAAACTGGATCAGGCGAAGGCGGACGAGTTGAAGGTGATCGCGCTGGCGCCGAACGATCCTGAGGCTTACTACATTATTGGAAGCATCGACTGGAACTCAGAGCACTATAAGAATACGGTTCCAATTTTGGCGGCGGACGGCTTGACCGACGACGGCGAAGGCAACAAGAAGATGACCAAGGCCGCGTGTCAGAAGATCAAGGACGCGAACACCGCGCTGGTGAACGATGCTTTGACCAATCTGAAAAAAGCGATCGATCTGAATCCGAACTATGACGACGCTATGTCGTATCTGCAGCTGAGCTACCGCAGCAAGGCGAATATCGACTGCCCGGATGACGCGGCGCGCAAGGCTGATCTGGCCGAGGCGGATGCGTGGATCCAGAGAGCTATGGGCGCGCGTAAAGTAAACGAGTTGAAGAAGGAACAGAAGGCTGGCGGCGGCGTAACGATGTAGTCGTTGTTTGCCTCAGAGCATAACGAAAAGCCTCCTGGTAACGGGAGGCTTTTCTGTTGGGCGCGAGCCTATTTAGTAGGACGGTGGCTGGAAACGGGTCTACAATCCGACTGCGACGCATAGGAGCGAAAGGAGCGTTATGAGCGAAGACTTGCTGGTTGCGGATGGACAAAAGGGCTTGAGCGAGATGGAGCGGGTGGTTGATACGTTTGTCGCACCTGCGGCGACGTTCAGCGACATCCGGCGCAGCGCTTCGTGGTGGCTGCCGTTTCTGCTGATCGTTTTGTTTTCGACGGCGGCGACGTTCACGATCGATCGCCATGTGGGCTTTAGCCGAGTGGCGGAGAACCAGGTTCAGGCCAGCCCGAGCCAGGCCGAGCAACTGGCGTCGTTGACGCCCGAGGATCGTGCCTCGCAGATGGAGAAGCGTGCAATCGGGACGAAGTATTTCAGCTACGGGCTGCCGATTTTTCTACTGCTGATATTTGCGATTTATTCGGCGATCATTCTCGGGTCGTTCAACCTGGCGCTGGGCGCGAAGATGACCTACGGGCAGGTGTTCGCGGTGACGATTTACTCGTCGTTGCCGTATCTGCTGACGTCACTGCTGACGATTATTACCGTGGCTTTCGGCAATAACGCTGAGACTTTCAACATGCAGAATCCCGTGGGCACGAATCTGGCGTATTTTCTGCCAGATGCGGCTCCGTGGCTGAAGGCCTTGCTGGCGCAGTTTGACGTGATCAAGATCTGGTCGCTGGTGCTGAGCGTCCTGGGATTCAAGATTGTGTCGGGAAAATCGATGGGGCAGTCGACCGCCGTGGTAGTTGGCTGGTGGCTGCTGATCGTGCTGGTTGGCGTTGCTGTAGCTGCCGCGTTCAGCTAGGAGACGAACGGAGCACGAAGGATCGCGCTCCGTCCAGATGCTATTCGGTCCAGCGCTTGAAGACGAGCGAGCCGTTGGTGCCGCCGAAGCCGAAGGAGTTCGAGAGCGCGTAGTCGATCTTCGCGGACTGCGGCTTGTTGGGCACATAGTTGAGGCGGCAGTTGGGGTCGAGCTCGACGATGTTCATGGTGGGCGGAGCGATCTGCTTGAGCATGGCCATGATGGTGATGCCGGCTTCGAGACCGCCGGCGCCGCCGAGCAGGTGTCCGGTCATAGACTTGGTCGAGCTGACCAGTAGCTCGTGGTTGAGAGCGCGCTCGCCGAAGACATTCTCGATGGCCTTGGACTCAAGCGCATCGCCGAGTGGGGTCGAGGTGGCGTGGGCATTGACGTAGTCGATCTTATCGGGGGTGATGCCGGCTACCTTGAGGGCGGCATTCATGGCGCGGAAGCAGCCTTCGCCTTCGGGAGCCATGCCGGTCATGTGGTAGGCGTCGGCGGACATACCATAGCCGATTACTTCGGCGAGGATCTTTGCGCCGCGAGCCTTGGCGAACTCAAGTTCTTCCATGATGAGGATGCCGGCGCCTTCGCCACAGACGAACCCATCACGATCCTTGTCGAAGGGACGGCAGGCGTGGGTGGGGTCGTCGTTGCGGGTGGAGAGCGCCTTCATGGCGGCGAAGCCACCGACGCCCATGGGGGTGATGGCGGCCTCGGTTCCTCCGGCGATCATGGCGTCGGCGTCGCCGCGTTCGATGATGCGGAAGGCGTCGCCGATGGAGTGCGCCGAGGAGGTGCAGGCGGTTGCGGTGGCCTCGTTGGGGCCGCGCGCGCCGAAGCGGATGGAGACGTGCCCGGCGGCGAGGTTGACGATGGAGGCGGGAATAAAGAACGGCGAGATTTTGCGCGGGCCGCCGGCGATGAGCGCCGAGTGCTCGCGTTCGATGACGTCGAATCCGCCGATGCCGGAGCCGATGTGGACGCCGACGCGGTCGTGATTGGTCTCGTCGATCTTGAGGCCGGAGTGGTCCATCGCCTCCTGTGCGGCGGCGATGGCGAAGTGGATGAAGCGGCCCATCTTGCGGGCCTCTTTTTTGTCGATGAAGACGAGCGGATCGAAGTCTTTGACTTCGGCGGCGAAACGCACCGGGTGGCCGGTGAGATCGAATGCTTTGATCTCAGCCATGCCGCTGCGGCCTTCGAGCAGGCCGTCCCAGACTTCGGTTACGGTTTTGCCGACCCCGCAGATGAGGCCCAATCCGGTCACGACGACTCTACGTCGCCATGTTTGCTGCTCCATCGCATCTCGTACGTCCATTGTTACTTGGCCGCCTTCTGTGTCTTCTCGATGTAGTCGACGGCGTCTTTGACGGTCTTGATCTTCTCGGCATCTTCGTCGGGAATCTGAATGTCGAAGGCTTCTTCGAACTGCATAACGAGTTCCACGACGTCGAGCGAGTCGGCGCCGAGATCTTCCTGGAAGCTTGCGCCTGGGGTTACTTCGGCCTCATCCACCTGAAGCTGCTCGACGATAATCTGTTTTACTTTTTCATCTACTGCTGCCATTTCGTTCTCCTGTTTATCTACTGGTTCAAAAAATTCGATGCGGCCGGGTGGTGCCTGGTACAGAGATGTGCGAAGCCGTACGCACAAGTCTCAAGGATACCGAGCGCCTAGGAGAGTGTAAAGCAAAGGGGGCGGGGAATGTGGTGTCAAGGCGCACATCCTACGGTTATTCTTGGTTTCCGGATAAGGCGAGTGGGTCGTCGCCCGGCTGCGGGCTGTCGCTTGAGTGCGATGGGCTGGGTTGCGGGCAATTGGTTGTTCCGCGACGGCCTGCAAGGTGGGTAGGACTGCTACGGGTTGCGGGTTGTCAGTTGCAGGTGGTGGTGGTGGCAGGGTCTGGTGGGCTTCTTCGATGACTTCGGCTGGTGCTCCGGGGTGGCGGCGGTAGGTGAGTTCTTCGGCGGGGAAGAGCTCGGTGTTGCAGTTGTAGCAGTGGCGGGAACGGAGGAAGTAGAGGAGGCTCTCCTTGGTGATTTGGATGGTTTTGGGAGTTGCAGGTTGCAGGTTGTCAGTTGCAGGTTGGGGTGGCGGAGCGGTGTCTGAGGCTTTGGCAGGCGTGGTCTCTCGGGGTTCTTCGACTCGCTGCGCTCGCTCAGAATGACAGCTTTTGTTTGAGGAAGAAGTGCCGGAGCGCTGGGTAGACGGGGGGGCGAGGGCTCGCATGGCGACTTGCAGGCCGTAGATCATTTGGCCAGCGCGGCGGGTGTCGATGGTGTTCTCGGCGAGGCGGTGGACGACGGCGGCGAGGGCGATGAAGATGCTGGCGCGGTCCTCGATTGGGGGAAGCTCCATGGAGGTGATTTCGGGGTCGACGAGGACGCGGTTGCTCTTTTTGTAGTTGGTTTTGACCAGGTGGTGAAAGCAGTAATACTCGCCTTTGAGAGCGGGCGAGCCGCAGCGCTGGCCGCTTGGGGCCTGGTAGTGGTAACACTGGTGGTCGCGATTGACGTCTGGAAGCGGTGCCGGCATTGGTGGTCCCCCCTGGGTATCTGATTTCTGCATGATCTTCCAAACAAACCACTTAGCGGCTCAAGCAAATTTTAAGATCCTGAAAACAAATGAGATAGTTTGCAAGATATTCAAAACGCTGGAGTTATGGCTTCTTTGGAGCTTTTGGGGAAGACACAAGCCTGTAGCTGGTGGATTCTGTCTCAACCCTACGCTCCATGTTAGTAGGTCGGTGAGAGTTGAGTATGTGATCTGGGTCACGTGAGATGGGCCGGTCTTAGCTTCAACCCAAGACGATGAAACGTCGCGAAGGGACTCCGAGTTGCGGGAGGCTGACTTATTCTTCTTCGGCGCCTGCTGCGAGAGAGAAATTCGGAGGATCGAGGTCTTCAAACCCGAATAGATTAGTTGGGGCGGCATCGACGTCGGAATCAGACACGCCTTTGAGCGCCTTGTTTATGGTTCCGGTCTTTCTCTTTATGTCACCGAGGGTGTTCTGGACGGTTCCCACCTGGCGTTCCACTTTGTCCATCAGCATTCCGAAATTGCCGAATTCGTTCTTAGCTTTTGATAGCACCTTCCAAACGTCGTCACCTTTTTTCTGCAGATTCAACATTTGAAAGCCCATTTGGAAGCTGGTCAGGATTGCTCGGAAGGTCGAGGGGCCGGCAATTGTGACACGATAGTTGCTCTGAATCTCTGCCTGCAGCCCGGGACGACGAACGACCTCGGCGTAGAGGCCTTCAGTGGGAAGGACCATGATCGCATGTGGTGTTGTGGTTGGTGGGTCGATGTATTTATCGCAGATGCTCTTCCCTGCGATCCGAATGGAGCGCTCAAACGCTTTGCCGGCAGAGGCGATCTCGTCAGCCGTCCCGTGATCGTAGGCATGTTCGAGGCGTTCCCAATCTGCCGTCGGAAATTTTGCGTCGATCGGCAACAAGATGAAATGGCCGGGCTGTCCGTTGGGGAACTTGAGGGCGAAATCGACTGCTTCCGACGTATCGGGCTTAATATTTGCTTGTTTGATGTACTGTTCTGGCGAGAACATTTCCTCCAACTGTTGGCCAACGGCAAACTCACCTAAGCCGCCGCGTCTGCTTACGTTGGAGAGAACCTTCTTCAGGTCTCCAACGCCGATGGCGAGTTCCTTCATCTCGCCGAGACCCTTTTGGACTTCACCCAGATGGGTGGTGACCTGACCGAAGGACGTTGTCAGCCGATCATTGAGTGTGGCCTGAAGCTTTTCATCAACCGTGACGCGCATTTCCTCCAACTTGGCCGTATTCGCCTGGTTCAAGATGGTAAGACGTTCCTCGACTGCGGCACGAAGCCTCTCCTGCAGGACGATGTTGCTATTCATAAGTTCGGCGAGCTTCGTATTTAATGACTCTCGAAGGTTTGTGTGCTGAGCAGTAGTTTCCGTGGTGAATGCTGAGAGTCGCTGGGCGACGCCTTCCATATGTGCTTCGACTGAACGGCGGAGTTGGTCGCTGGAGGTTTTGCTGTCTTCGCGGTAGCTGATGAGGTCAGATTTCAGAGTCTGGCCGATGGCGGTAATGTTGGCGGCGACCTCTGTCCGCAGGGAGCCAAAGTTGCCAGTGTTAGCCTCGCGCGTCCGTCGAGCTTCTTCGGCGATGTCAGTACGCATCTGGACGAGCGATTCACGTACTAGATCGGCGCGCGCGTCGAGACGCGCAATCTGGTCTGGCAATTGAACGAGGCGGGGATCTTGAACCGGAGCCGCGGTCTTGCGGAAGAAAAGTGTGAGAAGCGCGATCAGGGCGGCGCATTGAAGAGCTAGAATGGCGATGAGCATTTCGATTTTCCTTCGCCTTCGTAGAATATCACCGGCGCTGAGGTGGAAATCGTAGGGCGTGATGTGGGAATCAGTCCGCGTCTCCGAGGATGCGATCGGCGATAGCGGCTGTGGCGACGGCGGGGCGGACGTCGTGGACGCGGAGGATGTGGGCTCCGGCTAGGATGGCGGTCGGTGTTGGCGACGGTGGTGGGGTCGGCGGAATCCCACATCTCAGAAGCGAGATGTGGGGCACCCGGCTTTGTGGAGGTCGAGGTTGAGGTCAAGGCGCGGGTGAGGAAGCTTTTGCGGGAGAGGCCGGCGAGGATGGGGAAGCCCAGGGTGTGGAGCTGGTCGAGGTGGGCGAGGAGCGGATAGTTTTCGTCGAGGATCTTGCCGAAGCCGAAGCCTGGGTCGAGAACGATGGAATCGCGGGGGATGCCGGCGGCGAGAGCGGCTTCGGCGCGGGCTTTCAGGCCGCTGAGGACCAGCGGAAGGACGTCGGCGGGGGCGAGGGGCGGTTGGGTGCGCCATTCGTGGGGTCGGCCGCGGGTGTGCATCAAGATATTGCCGCATTGGAGCGCGGCACAGGTTGAAGACATTGCCGGATCCCAGAGGTGGCCGCTGACGTCGTTGACGATCTCGGCGCCCGTTTCGATGGCCAGGCGGGCGGTCTCGGCGTGGAAGGTGTCGATGGAGAGGACGGCCGTGGGCCGGGCGGCGAGGATGGCTCGGAGGACGGGCAGTACGCGGGCCTGTTCTTCAGAGGGTGGGACAGGGACGGAGTTGGGGCGGGTGGATTCGCCGCCGAGGTCGAGGATGTCGGCGCCTTCGTCGAGCATTTCGAGCGCGTGGTTGACGGCGGAGGTAGCGTCGAGGAACTGGCCTCCATCGGAGAAGGAGTCGGGCGTGACGTTGAGGATGCCCATGATGAGGGTTCTGGGGCCGAGTGTGAGGGAACGAGTTCGAAGGCGCCAATCGAAGCGCGCGCGGATGGCAAAGGGCATGAAAGTTTCCGGGCAGAATCAAGATCTTTGTTCAACGATATAGCGGTGGGTCTCAATCGAGTTGTAAGGCGTTAACTATTTAGTAATCAAATCGTTGAAGAGTGGGATAGGGAAACTGTTTCTAGCTTGGGACAGGCGATTTTTTGTTGCTGCATCTCCTGGGATACTTGGTAATCTGTTTGGACTTGTCCTTCGTATCAAACGGTCCCGTAGGCAGACCTGAGCTTGCCAAAGAGTAACCAGGTCCGGAGGCACCATGAACGTTTCATTTTTCCCTGATCTTTTTGCTTTGGCGATTCTGATCATCATTCTGGCGATGGTTCGGCGCCAACACTCCGACGCGCGCGCCGATGCGTGGCTGCTGGGTCTGTCGTTCACGCTGGTGGAGTCAATCGCGCACACGTTCTATGCGCAGACGGGCGTTCCCGACCGAGCGCTGCATGTTATCGTCCTGGACTGCTATGTGCTGGCCGGGCTGGTGTTTAACTGGGCGGCCGGCGATCAGCGGATGGAACACCGCGCGCGGTTGCTTTACCTGTCGCTGAACGGCCTGGCGTTGCTGACGCTGACGACAATCTATGGATTGAACCTGCGGTATTCCGGGGTCTACATTCCGGCGATCGTCGTTGGGCTGCTGATCGGAGTGGGGAGTTCGATTTTTCTGCGCCGCAGCTGGCTGTATGCGGTGGGCTACGCGTGCGGCTGGTCGGCGATTGGGCTGGTGATTATTCAGCACGACTACCGCTCCGCAGTTTATTGGAGCCTGGGGTGCGTGTACGCGATTGCGGCTCTGAACTTCCAGAGGCGGCTGGAGAGGCACAGCACTGGCAAACTGGCGATTGTCACCGGGTTCTGGATCTGGGCGCTGTTCTTTTTTACGCATCCGTGGGTGATGGATCACTACTCGTCGCGAGCCGATATTGCGTCGCATGTCTGGAACATGCAGAAATCGCTGATCTCCATTGGCATGATCCTGGTGATGCTGGAGGAGCAGGTATCGAACAACGAGTGGCTGGCGCTGCATGATGAATTGACCGGGCTGCCGAATCGCAGGCTGTTTGCTGCGAGGCTGACGAGTGCAGTGGAACTGTGCGAACGGAAGAAGACCTGCCTGGCGCTGGTGGTGCTGGATCTGAATGACTTCAAACAGATCAACGACTCGCTGGGGCACGTTGCCGGGGACCAGGTGCTGCGCGAGGTGTCGAGCGTGCTGCGCAAGAGCATTCGGGCGACCGACACGGTGGCGCGGCTGGGCGGCGACGAGTTCATCATCGTGGTGACGGACATGCCGAATGCGAACGCGGTGGAGCGGTTTACCGACTCGCTGCGCAGCGCGATTGAGCGGCCGATTATGATTCACGACAAGCCACTGGTGGTGGGGGCGAGCTTCGGGTTCGCGATGTATCCCGAGGAGGCGAAGGACGCGACAAAGTTGTTGCGGCTGGCCGACCAGCGGATGTACTTCCTGAAGAAGAGACCGGTGCACGCGGCGCAGATCGGCGTTCCTATTGCTGCGGTGCACGAGGCGTAGGTTCGTTTTTTCCGGTTAGAGAAGTTTGAGTGTGGCGGGGTCGGGCTGGCCAGCGAAGTACTTGTCGAGCGCGGCGCGGAAGACTTCTTCGTCTGGGGCGACGGCGTCGAACAAACTGATGGACGAACGGAATTTCAGGTTATCGGGATAGCGGAAGATTGCGTCGATGGTGCGGCCGGTGACTTCGTTGACAAGCTGGGTGCATTGGCGGAGACGGCCTCCGAGGAGCGGGTGCTGCAGGTAAGCCTCGGCTTCGGCGCGGCCGGAGATGGCGTAGACCGTGGCCATGGGGCTGGAGCCGAGGCCGGCGATCTGGGGGAAGATGAACCACATCCAGTGGGTGTGCTTGCGGCCGGCGCGTAGTTCTTCGAGGACCTTGGCGAAGACGGAGAACTGTGCGTCTTCGAAGCGCCGCAGATTGAAGGGATCGGGCATCGTGTGCCTCCGCGACAAGTTTAAGCGAAAATGACGGTTTTGTTGGCGTAGGAGAGGATGCGGTGGTCGAGGTGCCACTGCACGGCGCGCGAGAGGACCATGCGCTCCAGGTCGCGGCCCTTCTGGACGAGCGAGGGGAGCTGGTCGTTCTGCGAGATGCGGGCGACGTCCTGCTCGATGATGGGGCCTTCGTCGAGGGTTTCGGTGACGTAGTGGCTGGTGGCGCCGATGAGTTTGACGCCGCGGGCGAAGGCGGCGTGGTAGGGGCGCGCGCCGGTGAAGGCGGGCAGGAACGAGTGGTGGACGTTGATGATGCGGCGCGGGTAGGCGTCGACGAAGGCCGGCGAGAGCACCTGCATGTAGCGGGCTAATATCACCAGATCGATTTTGTGGCTGGCCAGCAGCGCGAGTTGCGCGGCTTCGACTTCGGGCTTGGTGGCGGGCGTGACCGGCATGTAGTGGAAGGGGATGTTGTGGAATTCGGCGAGGGGGCGGGCGTCTTGGTGGTTGCTGACGATGAGGGCGAGGTTGGCGCGGAATTCGCCGGTCTGGTGGCGGAGGAGCAGGTCGGCGAGGCAGTGCAGGTACTGCGAGACGAAGAGGGCGACGTTCTGCGGGGCGTCGGCGAACTCGATGCGCCAGTTCATGCGGAACTCGGCGGCGATGGGCTCGAAGGCGGCGCGGAAGGTGGGCTCGTCGAAGTTGGGTGCGTCGGTGGCGAACTCGACGCGCATGAAGAAGAGGCCGGCTTCGACGTCCTGGTGCTGGTCGGCGTTGAGGATGTTGACGTCGTAGCGTGTCGACGAGGAAGTTGACGATGGTGACGACGATGCCTTTGCGGTCGGGGCAGTCGATGAGCAGGATGGCGGTTTTTGGGGTGGGCATCGTGATCGGCGCGAACGTGGCGGCTGAATCAGATTACTTGATCCGCTCTTTGAGTGGTGAAGACGCGTCCGATTAGGACTTAGCCGAAACGGTGATTCGGCTATTGCGCTTTGGGCGGATGAGCGGCGAGCCAAGTCCGCGTTCTGGCTTGAACTTTCAGAAGTTCGGCCTGGGTCAAATGGGAAGCGATGCTGTCGCGATGCTTCGCGTGTTCCTCGGAGAGATAGCTATACGCCCCCGCCAGCTCTGGATTTGCAGCCGCAAGGCTCATCCAGAAATATGCTTCGCTGTAACTTTGTGGGACTCCCTGTCCATCTTCGTACATCAAAGCAAGTCCGGCTTGACCGTCGGGGTTCCCGCGTTCAGCCGCCTTGCGATACCAAGACGCTGCTAGAGCATAGTCTTGTGGAACGAATTTGCCGGTGAGGTATAAGTGCGCAAGATCCGTTTGGGCGGAGGGATGCCCTTGCTCCGCGGCTTTGCCCAACCACATGATCCCCTGGGCATAGTCCACAGGCACGCCATGGCCGAAGAGGTAAAAATCTCCGAGGTCGTATTGCGCGTCGGCTAACCCATGCTCGGCGGCCTTACGATACCAGATGGCGGCCTGAGCGTAATCCTGGGGCACACCTTGGCCATCTTCATAGAGATTGCCCAACGCGAACTGTGCCCCTACCTTGCCCTGATTTGCGGCCTTACGAAACCAAAACGCAGCTTGCGGATAGTCCCTAACTATCCCGCAAACAGTCGATCCAGACTCGTAGGAATCTCCAAGACCAGCCTGTGCAACTCCGTTGCCGTTCTCCGCGGCCATGCGGAACCACCGACAAGATTCTTTCTGATTGCCCAAGTCCGAATAACTGACGGCAATACGAAACTCTGCATCTGCATCCCCAGCTTTCGCCTTGGCAAGCAGAGCTGAGTCGATGCCCTTGCTTTGGGCCTCTGCCGCATCAGTGGATTGCGCCAAGCCGCCGGCAACGCACAGCAGTATTTCCAGTGTTGCCAATAAACAGAAGGGTCTAGTTCTCATTTTCTGTGCCTTTACGGCAAGTATATCTCTGCGGTTTGGTGCCCTCTCAGTAGTAGTCTGGGTGCATTATGGCCATTTGCAAGGGGTACTTAGCGACGAAACGATCCAGAAAATCAGAGCCAACCCTGATATCGAGTTTCTGTCCCAGCCTTGCGCGAATTGTGGCAAGAACGTCCGCGCAGATGAATATGTAGGTAAATGGGTGCCGGAGACGCATCAGGAGCCGAGACGACAGCGCATAGCGAAGGGGCCTAATGGCAAGAGGTAGTTTCTGCAGCCGAGCTTTGCTCGATGCCCGCCCTCCGCGATGAAACTGCATATCGAGGGTGGGGCACCCGGCGGTACGATGAGTTATGGACCGTGCCGTTGAGGACTTGGTAAGGCTGGTAATCGAAGAGCCAACGTCGAAGGACTCGAAGGCTAAGGGGGTTGCTTTGTGGGGCTCCCTTAGCCCCGAGCAAAAGCAGCAGACGGCGGAAAGTCGCGTGTTTATACGCTTTGCGAACACGGCGGAGCTTTTGGCCGACCCTTTCATACATGACAACGAGCGCCCACCACGGCCAGATATTCGCGCTTCGATTGACGGCCACGATTACTACTTTGAGCTCGGCGAGATCGTGGACGAGGGGCTTGCTAGAAATATCGATCGGGCGCAGAAAACAAGGGTGGCTTCCGGTTGTGCGCTCTCTCAAATCGATCCGCTTGCGAAGATGCTGAGGCAAAAGTGTGAGAAAAAATACGAAACGGGTGAGGCCCCAGTGGACTTATTGCTCTACTACTGGAGACAGGGGCCATATCAGCCGGTCGTGGACGATTACCTACTCACTAATCGCCGAGACATTGAGGGGTCACTGAGAAACAGCCAATTTGACAAGATTTGGATTTATGACTGGGATTTAGGGAAAGTTCTATGGCAGATCGGGGCGAAAAAGAAGGGGTAAATGCAATGTAGTTGCACACCTAGAACGCTCACCTCACTTGATGTCGCGCCAGTTGGGGCCGAGGCCTACTTCGGCGACGATGGGGACGCTGAATTCGGCGACGTGTTCCATTTCGTGCTGGACCAGGGTGCGGAGTTCTTCGGCTTCGGCGGGGACGACGTCGAAGAGGAGTTCGTCGTGGACCTGGAGGGTCATGCGGGAGCGGAGTTTGCGCTGGGTGATGGCGGCGTCGATGCGGAGCATGGCCAGCTTGATGAGGTCGGCGGCGGTGCCTTGCAGCGGCGTGTTGATGGCGGTGCGTTCGGCGAAGCCGCGCATGTTGGGGTTGCGCGACTGGATGTCGGGGATGGGGCGGACGCGGCCGAACCAGGTGCGGACGGCTTGGTCGCGGCGGACGGTTTCGAGGGTCTCGTCGATGAAGCGGCGGACGCCGGCGTAGCGCTCGAAGTAGGTTTCGATGTAGGTCTTGGCTTCCTTCTGGTCGATGTTGAGTTGCGCGGCGAGGCCGAAGGGGGAGATGCCGTAGACGATGCCGAAGTTGACGGCCTTGGCGCGGTTGCGGGTTTCCTTGTCGAGCTGGGCTACAGGTATGCCGAAGACTTCTGAGGCGGTGAGAGTGTGGATGTCCTGGCCGGTGCGGTAGGCGTTGAGTAAGAGCGGGTCCTGGCGAGAAGTGGGCCATGAGGCGCAGCTCGATCTGCGAGTAGTCGGCGGACATGAGCAGGTTGCCGGGCGCGGGGATGAAGGCGGCGCGGATCTCGCGGCCGAGCGCGGTGCGGACGGGGATGTTCTGCAGGTTGGGGTTGGTGGACGAGAGGCGGCCGGTGGCGGTGCCGACCTGGTTGAAGGTGGTGTGCACGCGGCCTTCGGCGTCGACCAAGTGCGGCAGAGAGTCGAGGTAGGTGGAGCGGAGCTTGGCGAGCTGGCGGTATTCGAGGACGAGCGCGGGGACGGGGTGGTGCTCGGCGAGCTCTTCGAGGACGTCCTGCGCGGTGGAGATGACTTTGCCCTTGCCGTACTTCATGGGCTTGGGGAGGTCCATTTTGTTGAAGAGGACGTCGCCGAGCTGCTTGGGCGAGTTGATGTTGAAGCGGTGGCCGGATTCGGTGAAGATGCGCTCGGCGAGGGTGTCCATGTCGACGGCGAGGCGCGTGGACATGGCGGAGAGAACGGAGGAGTCGATGCGGACGCCGGCCTCTTCCATGCGCAGGAGGACGGGGACTAGCGGGAGATCCATGGTTTGGTAGATGTGGCGGAGGGGTGCGGTTTGGATTGGGCCGGAACTCAGGGTTGGCGTGGATACGACGGCGTCGCTTTCGGCCATCTGCTCGCTGAAGATGTGGGCGAGGCGGATGATGGCGGCGGCGGCTTCGGGGAGGCGCTTCGGGTCGTTGGGGTTCGTCTTGGTGGGTTGATGGACGAGCGCGCGGTTGGTGGAGCGGGCGGCGATGTCGGGCAGCGTATGCGAGGCGTGCGTGGGGTTGACGAGGTAGCTCTGCAGCATCACGTCCGTCTCAACCCCACGCAGCGTTACGTTGTGTGGAGCGAACGCGCGGAGTACGGCTTTGAGGTCGTGGACGTGTTTAGGGAGAGTGGCGTCTTCGAGTGCGGCGCGGATGCCGGGGGCGTCGAGGGAGACTTCGATGGCGGCGGTGCCTTCGACGGCGAGGCCGAGGCGGCAGGCGGGGTCGTTTGCTGGTGGAGAGTTTACATCCGACCCATCGCTGCGCGATGGATGGGGCACCCCGAGGTCTGGGGCGGGTGTGGCGAACATATTCATCGTCTCGGCGGGCGGCGGTTCGACTTCGGTCTCGGGATCGGGTTCGGCGGCGATCTCCTCGGCGATGGCGCGGGCGTCTTCGAAGATGGCGATGGCGAGACCGAGAAAAGACGGTTGTTCGTTGTGCGTTGTTCGTTGTCCGTCGATGGGTTGGCGAGCGGTAGCAAGCAGGGCGGCGATTTCGGCTTCCGCGGGGTTGAGGTTGTAGTCGATGGCAGTGTTGTCGGCGGCGGGGGCTAGTTCCTTGAGCAGCGTGGTGAATTCGAGTTCGGAGAAGAGTTCGCGGCAGGCAGCGTTGTCGACGGGCTGGGTGCGCATGTCGTCGATGGAGAACTCGATGGGGACCGAGGTGTGGATGGTGACGAGTTCCTTGGAGAGGAGAATGTTGTCGCGATTATTTTGTAACGATTCGCGATACGTTTTCCTTTTTGACCTCGTCGGCACGGTCGAGGGCGGCTTCGACGGTGCCGAATTGCTGGATGAGTTCGACGGAACCCTTGTCGCCGATGCCGGGTGCGCCGGGGATGTTGTCGACGGAGTCGCCGCGCAGGGCCATGACGTCGATGACACGCTCGGGCGCGACGCCGAGGGCGGCTTCGACGCCGGCGGGATCGAGGATGAGGTTGTCCTTGGTCGGGTTGAGGATGCTGACTTCAGAGTTGACGAGCTGCATCATGTCTTTGTCGGAGGAGACGACGAAGACGCGGTGGCCGAGTGCGGAGAGCTTGCAGCTGAGGGTGCCGATGACGTCGTCGGCTTCGAAGCCCTCGTAGCTGAGGATGGGGATGCGGAAGGCTTCGAGCGCGCGGCGAATGTAAGGCAGTTGCAGCGTGAGGTCGGGCGGCATCTCGGTGCGGTTGGCTTTGTAGCCGGCGTAGTCGACCTGGTCGAATTGCTGGGTTTTGACGTTCCACTTGCGGAGTGGCTTCATCTCGCGGGCACGTTCGTCGCGGAAGACGGGGCCGGAGAGGTCGTAGACGGCGGCGAGGTACTGCGGGGAGAAGTCCTTGCGCAGCTTGTTGATCATGTTGACGAAGACGTAGGTGGCGGCGGTGGGAATGCCGGTGCGCGTGGACATGGGGCGCTGGCGCTGCATCGCGTGATAGGCGCGGAAGATGAACGCCATGGAGTCGAGCAGGTAGATCGGCAGTTTGCCAGTGTATGGATTTCCAGTGACTGGGGTCGTGGGAGTTGCGGATTTCGTTTCGGTCGCCATCGCAGGTTGAGGATATCAACTCTGGGGCAGGCGGGTTGTCACGGAGAGAGAGGAGATTGAGAGTGCGGGTACGTTCAACTGAGGCCGAGCAGTTGGAATTCTCCGTCGTATCCTTCCATTTCTTCCTCGACTTCGCCGGGACCGCCGCGCATCAAGTTGAGCGCGGCGTGGATTGCCATGGTGATTGCGGCGAGCAGGAGAAGTTTGCCGGGGTGTTTCTCGATCAGCATCTCGGACGTAACGGTCAATCCGACGAACAGGGGGAAAGCTCCGAGGTAGAGCGAGAGCATCAGAGGGAAGCTGGTTTTGCCGGGCATGCGGGGTTGATTGAAGGGGACGGTATTCTGCGAGAAGAAGAAGCCGTCGGTGAGCAGGATCGCGATGCAGAGTCCGAAGACGCATTGAACCAGAAGATGGCGACCGTCCCAGCCTGCGGCTTTCAGAGCAGCCACGACGAAAAAGATGATGGCGGTGGCGCAGAAGAAGACCCATTTGCGCGCCGCGGCTGCGCACTCGCCGGTGTAGACGCCGGTGATGCGAAAGACCCATCCGGCGGAGAGGTTTTGGGGAAATGCGAATGCAACACGCAACCCGGCAATGATCCAGAACAGCAAAAGAGGAAGCAGAGCGTGGAGGCCGGGATAGGAAAGTCCCGGCTGCAGGACACCGTGATTGAGTCGAAACGTAACCGCGCACGCCACTGCGAGGGCAAGGCCTGTGCCCAAGTACATGGCGAGATAGACCTGGTAACGATTGTTGCGCGCGATGGTCTGCCCGATGAAGTGGAAGACCGCTCGCTCTCCTGGACGGCGGACCAGCGAGTGAACTACGCGTGCGAGTAAGCGCGAGGGCTGGGATCGCTTCTGCGAGGTACCCTCGACTGCAAGTTTGCGCATGCGCGCCCAGGCGAGGGGATATGTGAGGAGTGCGGCTAAGGCAGAGGCCGTAGTTGCGCGAAGTGCGTAGTGTGTCGCAGGGTAGGCAAAAGCGGGCGCGGAGTTGCCGCGCAGGAGGACTTGGTACACGCCAAGGAACCAGACGGGCGGCATCCAGCGCGCGATGCGAAACGGCGGAGAGAGCAACGTCAGCATGGCATCGCCAAATATGAAGTAGTGCAGCACCAGCAGCGCAAGCGCCATTACCGCGAGCATCTGCAGAATGGGAGAGGCCATGCGGAAGCGTGCCGCGCTGAGTACGCACAGGAGCACTCCACCGAGCGCCAGGATAAAAAACGCAGCGAATGTTCCTGCGAGCAGGACCGCGACCGCATGCGCGTAGATCTGGCGGAAGAAATCGCCTTTGCTGACGGCGGGAAGCATGATGATGCCGAATGCGTTGCAGGAAACGAGGAAGAGGGCGAGGAAGGCGACGAGCGCCGCAGCTTTGGCCGCCAGCATTTGCAGCGGTTTCACCGAGAGCGGAGAGAGGACAAGGAAGTCGAGACGGTCGGGGAAGAGCATCTCCCACTCGAAGATGGAGACTGCGCCCAGGACCACGAAGGAGGTGAGCACGAAGAAGTACTGGTCGTGCATGGCGAGCCATGGCGTGGTGGGGTAGCGATTCTGCAGAAAAAACGCGACTCGCATTCCGGGGACCATGACGATGGCGATGGCGCGGACCACGGTGGTCTGCGTGTCGCCCTGGACCTGAACAGTGTCGTTGTCGAAGAATCGGCGGAAGAAGTGATCGATGAGTGTGCGCGTGATGCGGTTTGTTTCAGGCATGATGCACCTTCATGACGTCAACCATGTCTCGGGCTACTTGCTCGGTGTCTGTCTGCTGGACGAGTTGCGCGAAGACGCTTTCGAGCGTGGGCAGATGCATCAACTCGGTGAGGTCGCGGGGCGCGGCGTCGGCGACGACTTCGCCGCGCGATAAGACGATGACGCGATCGCAGACTCGCTCGACGGTTTCGAGTACATGCGAGATGTAGAGGATGGCTTTGCCTTCGCGGGCGAGCAGGATGAGCAGGTCCTTGAAGAGGCGCGCCGAGATGGCATCGAGGCCCGAGAGCGGCTCGTCAAGGACGATGAGTTTCGGGTCGTGGAGAAGCGCCGCGGCGATGAGAACGCGCTGCTTCATGCCTTTGGAGTAGTCGGAGAGCGCGGCGTACTGGGCGGTTTCGAGCGAGAGGAGTTGAAGGAGGGAACGCGCTTTTGTCTCGATTAATTTTTCAGGCATGCCGCGGAGGCGGCCGATGAGTTCGAGGTATTCGAGGCCGGAGAGGTGGGTGTAGACTTGCGCTTCTTCGGGGACGTAGCCGAGGTGCGCGCGGTAGGTGGCGAGATCGTTGTGAATATTGCGGCCACCGAAGAATATCTTGCCCTTGGTGGGCTGAATCATGCCGATGACCATCTTGACGGTGGTGGATTTGCCCGAGCCGTTGGGGCCGAGATAGCCGAGAACTTCACCTTCTTTGAGTTCGAAGCTGACGTTCCATACGGCGGGAATTCCGCGATAGCGCTTAGTGACGTGGTCGAGTCGCAGCATGAGCCTCTCCCCTATGTAGTACACTACTTGCAATAGCATACTACATAGGTGTAGGTTTACAAAATATGGCTCGTCTCTCGCACAGTGCGGCTCTGATTCTGAAGGCGCTGAGCCTTGGCTACTGCTTCGGGCTCGACGTGATGGAAGCGACCGGGTTGCCGAGCGGCACGGTTTATCCGGCGCTGCGACGGCTGGAGCGCGATGCGCTGGTGGAATCGAAGTGGGAGCCTGAGGAAGAAGCGACGGCGAAACAACGGCCGGCGCGACGATATTACGAAGTGACGCGTGAAGGAAAGGCTGCTGCGATTGCGGCCACGCAGCGCTATCCGTTGCTGGCACATCTAGTTCCGGAGAAGCGATCATGAGTCCTATGGCTCTGCCCTGGTTCGATCGGAATCTGCTGCTTGTTGTGGAGAAGATTGTGCCTGCGGACGAGCGCGCGGAGTGGTCGCGGACGTGGCGCGCTGAATTTGGGACATGCACCATCGCGAGCGGCGGAGGAAGAATTTCGGGATCACGATTGACCTTTCGATTGGGTTGACCTGCGATGCGCTTTGGCTGCGGACGGATAGCTGGGGACGCGCTTTGAGCGGAACACCGGCTTTGTGTCTGGCTTCGATTGCGGGATTGTGTGTGCTGTCGACGCTGTTTGGGCTGGCGCTGAACGGAAGCTGGCGGGCGTTTGAACATTATGCGCGTGGGCCGTTTGAGCGGTCTTTGTTTGCCGCGGTGCTGGTGATCTTTGTGAGCTTTGCAACTGCTTCGCGCGGGTACATTGAGCAGGGTTCAACGAGCAGGGGAATTTGCGGGCTGAAGCGGCAGATGTTTTTTGCGGCGAAGGCTGGGCTGGTGCTGCAGCTGGCGTTTCTGCTCAGCGCCGATTTCTGGCGACCGATTTATTCAGCGTTTCCGAATTGGTCGGGCGCGATGCAGTTGCTTACGTTTGTGCCGCTGGCTTTGGTCGGGCTGCGATGGGCGTTCGGCGATCAGGATCATCGGTGCAAGCAGTGTTTGCGATCGCTGTCTGGCCCGGCGCGGGTGGGGCGGCCGTCGCACAATCTGCTGGAATGGAACGGGACGGAGCTGGCCTGCAAGCACGGGCACGGGTTGCTGAGTGTTCCGGAGATGGAGACGAGTTGGTGCGACTCCAGCCGATGGGTGGAGCTCGATCCCGTTTGGGAATAGCGAAATGGCTGCGGGATATTCAGGAACGCCGCTTGCTAAGAAACTGGGCGTGAAGGACGGCCAGCGAACCTGGCACTGGAAGATGCCGGAGACGGTACTGGCTGAGATCCTTGAGGCTGGAGTTCGGCCGGAGATGTGTGCGGCTCCGAAGGCCGGGCTGGAGATGGCGCATATTTTTGTAACTGAGCGTGCCGAACTGGCGGGGAAGCTAGCGCGGCTGCGCGGGCTGCTGGCGGCGGATGGAACGATCTGGGTGAGTTGGCCGAAGAAGGCTTCGGGTGTGAAGACGGAAGTGACAGAGGATTCGATTCGGGCAGAGGCCTTTCCGCTGGGTTTGGTGGATGTGAAGGTTTGCGCGGTGGACGCGGTTTGGTCGGGGCTGAAGCTGGTGATCCGGCGGAGCGAGCGGTAGTGGGTCGAAGTTAGGAATTGGATCATCCAATGGCGACCGATTGCGACCGGGCAACGGGGAATCTCAGGAGAAATTGATGACGAAGCAGATGGAACTGGGCGGTAGCTTTGCGCTGGCCGGCACGACTGTGAAGCGAATGGGTTACGGCGCGATGCAACTGGCTGGGCCGGGCGTTTATGGACCTCCGAAAGATGTGGATGGCGCGATTGGGGTGCTGCGGGCGGCGGTTGACGCGGGTGTGAACCATATCGACACCAGCGATTTTTATGGGCCGCATGTGACGAATCAGTTGATCAAGCGGGTGCTCCATCCGTATCCGAAGGATTTGGTAATTGTGACCAAGCTGGGGGCGAAGCGCGGCGAGGACAAGTCGTGGAACCATGCGCGGACGCGTCAGGACCTGATTGACGGCGTGCATGACAATCTGCGGAACCTGGGGCTGGACTCTCTGGATGTAGTGAACATGCGCGTGGGTGGGTTCGCGGCGCCGGAGCCAGGATCGATTGCGGAGCAGATTACGGTGCTGGCGGAGTTGAAGGAGCAGGGGCTGATCCGGCATATCGGAGTGAGCAATGTAAACGCGGAGCAGGTTGCGGAGGCCCAGGGGATCACCGAGAGTTGCGTGCGTGCAGAATTTTTACAACGTCGCGAACCGCACGGGCGACGGGCTGATCGACGATTTGGCTCGGCAAGGGACTTCCGTATGTTCCGTTCTTTCCGCTGGGTGGGTTTACGCCGCTGCAGTCGGGCGTGCTGGATGAGGCGGCGGCCAGGCTGGGAGCGACTCCAATGCAGCTGGCGCTGGCCTGGCTGTTGCAGCGGTCCCCGAATATTCTACTGATTCCGGGTACGAAGTCGGTGGTGCACTTGCGGGAGAATCTGGCGGCGGCGGAGATGATGCTTTCGGCAGAGGTGGTGGCGGAGTTGGACGGAATTGGTGCCTGAATTTGGTGTCGGCGTCGGCGCCCCACCTGTTTCTGCATGCGGTAGTGACCGCGGTTACTTTTTTGTGCCGCTCCACTCGAGGTAGGAGGTCCATTCCGGTTGGCCGGGCATTCGCATCTGGAACTTGCCAGACATGGTGGCGGCTTTGAGCTGGTAGACGAGGCGGAACTGCGGGCCAGGTTGCGCGGCGTCGGAGAGGAAGATGGCGGTGGTGGGGTCGGGTGTGGAGACGGTGTAGTGGATGACGTGGCCTTCGTTGTCGAAGTAGATGGCGCGGAGCGGCTGGTTAGGTGCGTCGGGATAGACGTAGAGAAGGTCGCCGTGTTCGCAGTCGAAGGTGGCTGGACCTTTGCATGCGGCGACGCTGGTGGTGTGGCGCGCGAGGATGTGATTCGCGAGCTCCAACTGGAAGGTGTAGGTGCCGATCGCGGTGGTTCCGCTGGAGCCTTGCCCAGTGGTGGCGTTCCAGGTGCCGGTGAGGAAGGTGAGGCGCTGGAATGGGTCGGGTGCGGGAGCGGTGGTTTGCGCGCAGAGGGGAAGACAGGCGATGAAGAGGGCGGCGGCAAGGGATTTCATTGGTTTCGATGGTAGCGGTTTTTCCGCGGGACCACCGGCCCATCAGTTTTCCGTAGGTTTTTCCTGCATGCTTTCTACTACCAGCGCGGGGATGGGTCGCTTCTCGAGCACGAGTTTGAGGCCGAGCTGCTTTGCTACCGCATCCTGCAGGAACACCACGCCTGTGGGATCGTCGGCACCGGGTCCTTCGGTGCGCACCGCACCTGTAGCAGGGGTGGCGCCGCCCTGGGCCAGCCCGAGCCGTTCAAGTTGATGCAGGCCGGTAAAGCTCAGCGCGAGATCGTAGCGGCCCTGGATGTCGGTCGCATTCAGCACCGGCGTCTTGATGATGTACCCGGAGTATCCCTGCAGCTCCCGCGCAAACTGGTCTATGGTTACGTTGGTGCAGCGCATGTACTGCGTCACCATGTGATTTGCGGTGCGCGGATCTTTCTCCCCAGGCGCAACCCTGTCGGTGCATGACGCGCGATTTGCGGGATCGGCTTTCTTGAGCTTCGGTGTTCCTGTCTGCAGGGTGTACGCGTTGCCTGGCCTGTCTTCGATGTGCACCTTCAGTTGGAAGCGTTCGACCAGCAGGGAGCGCAGCATCAGGCGGACCTGATCGAAGTCGACCTGGGGCCGCGTACCTGGCACCTGCGGAGTGTCCGGTGTTGGAAGCTTGGCAGAGATTTCCCACACTTTGTCGTCGGTATACGCCGGAGCGTCGAAGATTGTCTTCTCGCTGATGTCCCAGGCGAGCGAGATCAGACGCCGCTCGCTTCCGCTGAAGACGACCTGGTCATAGCTTTCCATGTGTGCGTCGGCCTCCTTCGATTCGTTTTTGCTGGGTCGAATGACCGCTACTTCGAACGAAGGGAGCGGCGGAGGCGGCAGCAGGTTCTCGATCCTCAGCGGATTTGGCGTGGGAGCGTCGCTCATCCTGGTGATCGCGACGGCCTGACGCGGAGCGGATCCGGCTTCGAGAGTGAGCCCAAGCTTGTCCACCGCGCTGAAGACCGTGATGCCGTCCACGGCCACCGGCTGGTAACTGAAGCGGAAGTCGAAGTCCCAGGCTCCCTTCAGGCCCGTCTTATCCACTACCGGATGATTGAGGTAGTTCGAACCAAAGTCCTGGAGTCCGTCGACAAACTGCTGCATGGTGAGGTTGGAGCATTTCAGCAGGATGATGGTTGGAAATGGAGCGCTCGGCGGAGGAGGAGGGTCGGGCGGCTGATAGCGGCAGCCGGATTCGCCGTCCGGATTGGCGGCCGGCTTCATCTTCGGCCCTGCTTTGCCAACCTGCAGGAGGAATGCCGGCAGCGGCTTGCTCTCCGTGGTGACAACGAGTTTGAAGCGTTCGGCGAGCAACGACTGGAGCATGCGAGTGGTGTCGGCCTGAGTTGCGCCCGGCGGGGCCTTGGCTACGATCTCGTAGTGGTCGAACTCCATGCCGGGTGGGCCGCCTGTGACTGCATCCGGCTCCACGTTGTAAGCCCTGCTAATCAGGTCGAGTGGGGTTGCCTGATGCACTACGTAGCGGTCCCCGATAAACGGAGCCACGCGGAAGAAATTTGCGCCATAGCTGAACGGACTGGGATGGATATCTGCCGCCACGAACGCCATCGGTTTAGCGGGGGCTGGTTGCTGTGTGTTGGCTTTAGAAGAAGCGGATTGCGTGCTCTGCGCTGCGAGGGCCATGGGAAAGAGGATCGAAAACAACAGACCACCTTTGCGGGTTCGCGGCATGGGGCAACCTCGGCTAGTTGCCACAATGATCAGGGTGTATCCGTGTGGCCGTCAACCACGGACAGACGACGCCTGTTCCCTAAGGCAAAGGGGGCCAAATCATTGCAAGACAGCGGGGCTGGGTAGGGATTAGCCTATGCGGGTCTGCGATTCGGCGGCGCCTCCGACGGCCACCAGATTAGGCGGTCTGGAACTCGCTCGTTGACTTTGCTTTGTGCGCTGTATAACAAACCTCTACTTCCCCAAGGGCCATGCTGCTTTCCGATTCGTCATGATGAAAGGTCAAATCATGCGACTTTCCTGCGTGGTTGTGTGCTTTTCCTCTGTGGCTCTTTCGGGCTGTTCGATTGCGCCAAGCGCAAGTTCCAGCCCAACCGATTCGATTCGGGGCGCTGCTTTGCAGGGTACGGTACACGGCTGGCGGCAACCGGTTGTGGGCGCAAACGTGTACCTGTATGCGGCCAACGTTTCCGGGGCTGCTGGTTGGGGTATCGCCGCGTCCAGCAGTAATGCGTCCGTGTCGCTGCTAAAGAGTGCCGCGAACACAACTGCGGACGTCAACGGCAACTACCACGTCACCACGGACTCGAACGGGCTCTTCACGATCACAGGCGATTACACCTGTCCCAGCGCAGCTTCGCAGGTATATCTGTACGCGGTGGGCGGCAATGCAGGATCGGGAGCGAACTCGGCCGCGGGGTTGCTTGCCGGTCTGGGCACCTGTCCGGCGAGCGGCACGCTCTCATCATCGCTCTTTATCACCGTGAATGAAGTTTCGACGATCGCCACGGCGTATGCCATCGCCGGGTGCGCCACAGACGCGACGCATGTATCAAGCTCCGGCAGCGCGCTGGCTGTGACTGGAATGGCCAACGCCTTTGCAAGCGTGGCGAACCTTGAGTCGCTGAGCACTGGAATGGCGCTTACAACTACACCAGCGGGCAACGGCGCGGTGCCGCAGAGCGAGATCAATACATTGGCCGACATTCTGGCCGCGTGCGTCAATTCGAACGGGGCGATCATTGGACCACCGGACCCGTCGCCTTGTGCCGACGTGTTTCAGCAGAATGGGGCGGCGTTCTACGGGGGAAAGACGCCGACAGAAACAGCGACGGCAGCGATCGACATCGCGCACTTCCCGTGGGCCTTCGTCTCGGGCCTCTTCGGATTGGCGACCCCCACCTCGCCTTTTCAGCCAACGTTGACGGTAGCACCCAGCGACTTCACCATCGCGATCAGCTACACCGGCAGCGGGCTGAGTGGGCCGGACGGACTGGCTGCCGATGCATCAGGAGACATCTGGGTCGCGGACTTTGCCGGTAGCGGGCTTAGCAGGCTCAGTCCCGTGGGCGCGCCGCTGTCGGGTTCCGGCGGCTTTAGCGGCGGGGGGCTGAATGGGCCTGTCTCCGTCGCAATCGACGGCTCGGGCAATGCATGGGTGACGAACTATGAGGGAGCCAGCCTGAGCAAATTCAACTCCAGCGGGTCGCCGGTCACGGGTTCGCCGTACACGCTGGGCGGGTTGAACTCTCCCTGGGGCATCGCCATTGACCAGGCAAGCCACGTCTGGGCGGCGAATCAAGGCAACAACAGCATCAGCGAGTTCAGCTCAGGCGGGTCGCCCATTACCGGAACTGGCGGCATCACCACGGGCGGGCTGAATTATCCACTGAACGTCGCGATCGATGTTCCCGGGAATGTGTGGGTGGCGAACGGGCACGCCTTCAGCGTCAGCGAGTTCAATTCCAGCGGGACGGCGAATACCAACTCGCCGTTTTCGGGCGGCGGGCTCATCGCTCCCATCGGTATCGCCATCGACGGCTCGGGCAATGTGTGGGCGACGAACAGCTATGCCGGAAACAACAGCCTCAGCGAGCTGAACTCCAGCGGAACAGCCGTATCGGGTTCGTCCGGCTATACGGGCGGCGGGCTGGCTACGCCGTATTCTGTCGCGATAGACGGTGCGGGGAATGCGTGGATAGCGAACAGCACAGGAAACAACATCAGCGAGTTTACGCCGGCTGGCGCGCAAATCTGCATCTCCGATTTGCTTTTCACCTGCCCCGCTGGCCTGACGGGCGGCGGACTGAACGGTCCCTTTGCAGTCGCGATCGATGGCTCGGGCAATGTGTGGGTGACGAATTACGGCAACTTCAACGGCAGCAGCATTACGGAGTTCCTGGGCGCGGCGACGCCGGTAGTGACACGGTCGTCGCCAATTTGATTGCGCCATACGGCTCTCACGCCGTCAATCTGCCTTGATCGTGGCCGTCGGTTCATTGGGGCGGGGCCGGTTTGGTGGATGCCCGTTCATGCGCGATGCCAGGAATCGGCACAGGGACGAAGTTGTTGCGGCCTTCCGTCGGATTCAGTAGCCAGCTTCGCGTCCGTGGCGGACGGCGAGAATGATGGTCTGCTTTCCGTCGTAGTGATAGAGGGCGACGTAAGCGCCTTGGCCGAATTCGATGACCCACTCGCGGAACTCGGGCAGCAGGTCTTCGATGGGGCGGCCGATTTCGGGATGCTGTGCGAGGATTTTGACGCCTTTGCGGATTGCTTTAACGGCGCGGCTGGCGGCTTCGGGACTCTTGGTAACGAGGAAGGAATGGAGACGGGCGACGTCGGCGAGTGCCGGGGGCGTCCAGATCAGCTGTGGCATTTGGGCGGCGCGGCTTTCTTGCCTGCTTCGAGTTTGGCGAGCCAGGCGTCGGCTTCGGCGGCGGCGGCGTGCAGGCCGGTGGCCTGGTAGTCGGCCCAGGCGGCGAGGGCGTCCTGATGGAACTGCTGGCGCTTCTCCTCGCGTTCTACATATTGTTCGACGGCCTCACGCATGACCCAGTGGGCCGAGCGGCGGCGCGCGGCAGCGAGGCTCTGGACGCGATCTTTGATTTCTGGCGGGAGTTTGAGGCTGGTCGTGGAGGTGGTCGGCATGGTAGTGCTCCAAGGTGTTACCTGTAGTTACTTTAGCATACCGTGGCAGGCAGGAGAAGAAGGGTGCGGGGCGGGTGAGGGTGGTTGGGGCGGCTTAGGGTGAGGGGTTGGGTTCGGAGATTGAAGCCCACTCATGCGCGATGCGCATGAATGGGGCACCCGGCGGCGGGTCGGCGACGGCTTGCAGGTCGAGCGTGGTGGCGGACGAAGGCGAGGAGCGGGGTTGAGGCGCGATCGCCGGAGGTGAGTGGGGCTGCAGATTCTTCCTCGAACAGTTCCTTGACCGGTGCGATGAAGCCGTGGGTTTCGTCGAAGACGAGTTCTTCGATGGGTTGTGGAGCGGGTGCGGGCGCAGTCTGGGGCGCGGGGCGCGGCTCTTTGGGCATGAGGGAGATGAGGATCTGCAGGTTGTAGAGGAGGCGTCCGGCGCGAACGACGTCGAGGTCGTTGGAGGCGATGCGGGCGAGGATCTGCGCGGCGACGGAGAGGGCGGAGGCGCGGTCCTCGACGACGGGGAGCTCGAATGGCTCGTGGGTGTCGAGGTGGCGGAACTTGCCGGCGGCGGGCCTGGGGCGGCGGGTGGAGTGGTGGAAGTAGCAGAACCGCTCGCCGCGCAGGGCGGGTGAGCCGCATTGATGGCCGGCGGCGTGGACGTGGCGGCATTGGGTGCGGGTCTGGGTGACGGTGACGCGTTCGGATTCAGGCTGCTGCATGGTGATACCCCCCTGGGTGTTTTGGCATCAAAATATTCGAACGAAACGAGTTAGGTCCGGACCGACTTGAGGTTCAAGGTTCAAGGTTCGAGGTTCGAGGTTCGAGGTTCGAGGTTCGAGGTTCGAGGTTCGAGGTGTGGCTGCGTTTAAATGCGGAGGCCCGACGCTGGTGCGCCGGGCCTTCTTTTGTTTTTCTCTACTGTTTAAAGGGTACCAAGGTGGACATAACTAAAATGCCAAGTTTTCTGATTCTGGATGTGGTTTGGTTTGTGGGTTGTGGGCGGGTTTTCCACGGTTAAGGGTTTGACGGGTTTTTTGGATGGTCGAGTTTTGGATGGTCGAGTTTTGCGGGTTCGAGGTTCGAGGTTCGAGGTTCGAGGTTCGAAGTTCGAAGGTTGGAGGTTTGATTTGGTGGCGCGGCGATGGAAGGCGAATTAAGTCGTTGCGCGCTTTGCGCTTCACTCCGGCCTTCGGCAGAGCGGTTGCGTCCTGCGGACGCGGCTTTTTACGGCACGGCTGAAGCCGTGCCCTTAACGAAAAAGCGGAAGTTTGGGTGGTGCACGCTTGCTCGACATCCTAGAATTGGGATATGGCGAAGCTAAAAGAGGTTGTGGCGACAATGGGAAGCGGGAATGTGTTTGCGGACCTGGGGCTGCCGAACGCGGAGGAGTTGGGGACGAAGGTGCGGCTGGCGGCTTCGCTGAATGCGATCCTTGCGCGGCGGAAGATGACGCAGGCGGAGGCGGCGCGGGTGTTGGGGGTGAACCAGCCGAAGGTGTCGGCGCTGAAGGGGTACAAACTGGAGGGGTTTTCGGTGGAGCGGCTGATGCACTTTGTGACCGCTCTGGAGCACGATGTGGTGATCGAGATTCGTCCGCGGGCGGAGAGGAAGGGTGCGGGGCGGGTGAGGGTGGTTGGAGCGGCTTAGGGTGAGGGATTGGGTTCAGAGGTTGGAGCCCCTTCATGCGGGATGTGGATGAATTGCGGCCGGCAGCTTACACCCCACCCGTCCGCGAAAAACGCGTACGGATGGGGCACCCGAGGTTTTTGGGCTGGGTGAGAGGGGTAAGAACTCCGGGTGGGCCACCCGCCTGTTCAGCGACATTCCCAACAACCGCATGCTGCGGTGGATTGAGGAGACGGGCGAGGTGACTGTCTTCCGCAGGCCCTCGAACTACAGTAATGGCAACTGCCGCGACCGCGAGGGGAGACTGATCACGTGCGAGCATGACGCGCGCCGGGTGACGCGAACTGAGCATGACGGCAGCATCACGGTGCTGATGGACAGCTTCCAGGGCAAGAAGCTGAACGCCCCGAACGACGTGGTGGTGCATTCCGACGGGGCGATCTGGTTCAGCGATCCCGGCTACGGAATCATGTCGAATTACGAAGGGCACAAGGCTGCGTTCGAACTGCCCTGCGTTGTTTACCGGCTCGACCCGAAGACGCGCGCCGCGACCGTGGTGGTCAGCGATCTGGATAAGCCTAACGGCCTGTGCTTCTCGCCGGATGAGAAGCTGCTTTACGTGGTGGATAGCGGGACGCCTAAGGATATTCGTGTTTTTGAGGTTGTAGATGGAGCGAGCCTGAAGAACGGGCGCATGTTCGTGAACATGTCGCCGGGCACCTCCGACGGCATCCGCTGCGATGTGGACGGGAATATCTGGTCCGCGGCAGGGTGGGCCGGGAATCCAGGCTACAACGGGGTGCATGTCTTCGCGCCCGACGGGACCTTGATTGGGAAGATTCACCTTCCGGAGGTGTGCGCGAATCTTTGCTTCGGAGGCGCGAAGAGGAATCGGTTGTTCATGACCGCGAGCCAGTCGCTGTACTCGCTTTACGTGGGGACGGAAGGCGTGGCGGTGGTTTGATCAGGGCATGAATGGGCATCCGGCGTGGCATACCCCCACCCGTCCGCGAAGTACGCGTACGGATGGGGCACCCGCAGTTTTGGCGCGGAGTTAGCGGATAAAAGCTACGGGTGGGCCACCCGGCTTAGGGTGAGGGGTTGGGTTCGGAGGTTGGAGCCTACTCATGTGGGGCGGATAGAGCGGGCAGGTTGTGGTCCTACATCCCACCCGTCCGCGAAAGACGCGTACGGATGGGGCACCCGACATTTTTGGGGCGGAGTTAGAGGATAAAAGCTACGGGTGGGCCACCCGCCGCGATGCGTATGAATGGGGCGCCGGGCCCGATTGTGTCATTTTGTCTGTCTGAACGAAATCCCGGTTGGCGTCATTCTCTCAGCTGAGCTAGCCGTATTTGCGTTCGGGGCCTGATCGCCGGATATCGGTGGAACTACTTGCGTCGGCGCGGCTGAGGCGGCGCTGCTGTCGACCGTAGGCCCTATGCGCTCGAATTGGGAGATCGTAAAACTAGAGACCGGCGCTTCCGTTGGCTTGTTAAAGTTGACGCCTACGCTTCGAGTTCGCGCGTCCTCCAACGACGGGGTGTCCTGTCGTGGGAGCGATAGTGCGGGCGAGACTCGAAGGTAGTGGTCAAGGTCGAACTTCGCAAGGGAATAGGTCGATTCGTCAGCCTTGAAGCCGTATCTTAGCAGCTCGACCAAGCGATCCTTTCCGAACCAGTACCCAAGAATTGTTTGTCTCCCGTCAATCCCTAGGGGCGGGCGTTCCCGCTTGACGGCTTGCCATTCTAGTGTCGATAGGAGGCGGGGGTCTTGTATTGAATCGCTGATCAAAAGCGGCCACCGCAGGCATATCGCTACCATTTTTCCGAGTTGCTCAACGGTCAATGTTGAGTAGTCCTCATTGTCTGGGGCGGCGAATAAGCCGGTTTGGCTAGCAGTTATCGCTGTTAGCCTGAAGCAGTTCACAAATTGCTTCATCCTTCTGGGATTGTGGTCAAAGGACGGCGCAACCATCGCAATAACGCCTTGCACGATAGGCGAATCTACCTCGGTTCTGAATAGGATTCCGGGGTCGACGTTCTTGGTAGACGGGCTAGCCGGGCTTCGATCATCGGAGAAAAGTCGCGCGATATCAACATTCGTTGGCCTTGGAATTTGGTATGGAATTTGAATGAACTTCTCGAGAAAATCAAATCCAAAATCCAGGCCACTTTGCGTCGCGGTGTTTGGTTCGCTGCTTGAGACTGTGCGTTGGTCGTTGAGATAGGTGAAGAGCTTTTCGTACTTGGCTGCGAGCCCGGCGGCAATTTTGTTTCTATCTAAGCCGAGAATGTAAACGGCTTTGCAAGAATCAGACATAAGGAGATTGATTCCCTGCATCATGTCAGCGGCCTTCGGTAGCTCGCATCGGTCAAGGTCATCAATGAATACGAACACTGTTTCGTTTTCTGAGTAGGCCGCAAGAATCTCGGCAAAATCCTTATGAAACTGTTCAACGAAGGAGATTTTCTCTTCGTAGCTCAGCGACCCGTTGAATTTCTTTAGATCGATCGCAAACGGATTCCCCACGGTGTCGACTGCTTTCTTGACCAACATCGCGAGCAAAATTAAGTATCCACAACTTCCTGCGGCAGTTACAAGCAGTTTCAGAAGAGCCTCGTCGGGTTTGTCGCTTTCTGGCATCGCCGGACTGCCCAGCCCAGTTCCAACTGCGGTTGTTGTCTTCGAGAACGGATTTATGCTGTCTGGGTGATAGATTAGGTATCTCCCAAATGCAATGGTCGTGAAAAGGAGGAAAAGGGTTAAGACTGCAAATCGCACAACTGCGAATCCGCCCTTCTTCCAATCGAATCGATGGCATTGCAGCTTGCAATGTGCATAAATTCGTTTCCAAATTGGTAGCTTCTTCGCCAAAGATTCAGTCAGCAGAAGCGCGAAGGCAGCCCAAAGGGCCTCATCTTTGTCGTAACGCCACGCATTGAAGCGGACGATCTTTGCTTTCTTCAGCTTCTTGTCTTGCTCTTTCAGTTTCTTGTAGTGGTCGTCTATGGCGCCTTCGAGCATGAGCATAAACGAGGATTTTCCGCTGCCCCACTCGCCTTCCACAGACATCGTTAGGGGCGGCTTGGTTTCCTTGTGGGTCAAGAATGCGGCTACCGCTTCTACGTAAGGCGTAAAACCCAACCGATCTTTACCGGTTGCAGTATCGCGAATGCTGAACCCAGCGACCGTCTCAGTGCGTGGACCGGAGGTGCTCTGCGGGCTGTCTGAGGCAGCGTCGTTAGCCACGGGGACCCCCTATCTGGTGGAGACACCATGATAGCGAGCATCTAGGATCGTTGCACCAGCCTTGTGTCGCTAGACTCCTTTACCGCCTACTGCAAAACGGCGGTGCCGGGTAGGGATTGGGCGATGCGGGCTTGCCATTCGGCGGGGCCGGTTTGGTGGACGCTGGTGCCCTGGCTGTCGACGGCTACGGTGACGGGCATGTCGACGACGTCGAACTCGTAGATGGCTTCCATGCCGAGGTCGGGGAAGGCGAGGACCTTGCTGCTCTTGATGGCTTTGGAGACGAGGTAGGCGGCGCCTCCGACGGCCATGAGGTAGACGGCTTCGAACTCGCGGATGGCGTCGATGGCGACGGGGCCGCGTTCGGATTTGCCGATCATGCCGAGCAGGCCGGTGGCGGCGAGCATCTGGCGGGTGAACTTGTCCATGCGGGTGGCGGTGGTGGGGCCGGCGGGTCCGACGACTTCGTTGCGGACGGGGTCGACCGGGCCGACGTAGTAGATGAAGCGGTTGCGGAAGTCGACGGGGAGGGCTTCGCCGCGGTTGAGCATGTCGGTGAGGCGCTTGTGGGCGGCGTCGCGGCCGGTGAGGAGTTTGCCGGATGAGCAGGACGACTTCGCCGGTCTTCCAGGTGCGGACTTCGTCGCGGGTGACGGTGTTGAGGTCGACGCGGCGGGCGTTGTGAGGGGCGTAGGCGATGTCGGGCCAGAGGGAGAGCGGCGGCGGGGCGACGGAGACGGGGCCGCTGCCGTCGAGGTGGATGTGGAGATGGCGGGTGGCGGCGCAGTTGGGGATCATGGCGACGGGGAGGTTGGCGGCGTGGGTGGGGAAGTCCTTGATCTTGATGTCGAGGACGGTGGTGAGGCCGCCGAGGCCCTGGGCTCCGATGCCGAGCTGGTTGACTTTGGTGTAGAGCTCGATGCGGAGTTTTTCGATGTTTGTTGGCGGGGCCGCGCTGGAGGAGTTCGTGCATGTCGATGGGGTCCATGAGGGACTCTTTGGCGAGGGTCATGGCTTTTTCGGCGGTGCCTCCGATGCCGATGCCGAGCATGCCGGGAGGGCACCAGCCGGCGCCCATGGTGGGGACGGTTTTGAGGATCCAGTCGACGATGGAGTCGGAGGGGTTGAGCATGGCGAACTTGGATTTGGCTTCGGAGCCGCCGCCCTTGGATGCGACCGTAATGTCGAGTCCGTCGCCGGCGACGAGCTCGGTGACGACCATGGCGGGGGTGTTGTCCTTCGTGTTTTTGCGGGTGAAGGCGGGGTCGGCGAGGACGGAGGCGCGGAGGATGTTGTCGGGGTTCAGCCAGGCTTCGCGGACGCCCTGGTCGATCATTTCCTGGAGGGTCATCATGCCGTGCTTGGCGCTTGGCTCCCACTGGACTTGCATGCCGACTTTTACGAAGGCGGTGACGATGCCGGTGTCCTGGCAGATGGGGCGATGGCCCTCGTAGCACATGCGGGAGTTGATGAGGATCTGGGCGATGGCGTCCTTGGCGGCGGGGGACTGTTCGTGCTCGTAGGCGCGGGCGAGGTTGGCGATGTAGTCGGCCGGGTGGTAGAAGCTGATGTATTGGAGTGCGTCGGCTACGGAGCGGATTACGTCGTCCTGCTGGATGATGGCCATTTCTTGAGTTCCTTTGGGCTGGCTACGAAGAGCGAATCACAGAGATCACGGAGTAAGAGAAAGAACACAGAGGGTTCTCTGGCTGGGTTAATTTTAGTCCTGCGGGGAGGCTGGGGTGGTGATGGGGAGCACACGTTCTCTACCAGAGGTCTGCGTAAAGGTTCGCAATCTCGTCCAAGTGGCTGCGGGTCAGGTTCTGCTCGCAGGTTAGATAGAGGTAGCCTTGAATTGCACCGGTACGAAGGTTCGAGGCTGTTCGACATTGGGTGTCGCGGTAGGCGGTCCAGCTTAGCTCAGCTTTTTCGAACTCTTTGGCTGTGCCGGGCAGATTGGGAATGTCCGGACTGCCGAGACGCAATAGGCCGCTTAGGGCTTTGATGTACGACTGGTAGTTCTTCTGGGTGATTTTGAATTCAGAGTCCAAGCAGAGATTGATAGAGTCAGGGTCTAGTCCGCTCGGACACGCCTGAACCTCTTCGCTGGCGTGCTCTGCGCTGAGCACAGCCGTTCCGGTAGTACGATAAGTTTCCTGCTTTACGAAGAAGTTGCTCTTTGAGTCGGGGTTTGCTGCGGATTCGTGGCATTTTGGGCAACGCAAATGGAGGGAATGGAGAGAGCGAGGCAGAGGATTATGGTGCGCATGATACCTCCGAGCGTTTGGGGCCTACCATCTTAGTTACTAAGTTTCTGAGAGGTATGTGATGGCTGACACGCGGCGGGAGAAGGATTCGCTGGGGGTGGTGGAGGTTCCGGCGGGGGCGATGTATGGGGCGCAGACGCAACGGGCGGTGGAGGACTATCCGATCAGCGGGATGCGGGCTAGTGTCTTTCTGATTCGGGCGATTGGGATGGTGAAGAGGGCGGCGGCTGAGGCGAATGGCGAGTTGGGGGTGGTGAGCAAGGAGCGGGCGGACGCGATTGCGCGCGCGGCGCAGGAGGTGATCGACGGGCGGTGGGATGCGGAGTTTGTGGTCGATGTGTTCAGGCGGGGGCCGGGGTGAGCTTCCACATGAATGGAAACGAGGTTATTGCTAACCGCGCTAATCAATTGATGGCTGGGTTCAAGGTTCGAGGTTCGAGGGAAAGACGGAAGAGCCGGGAACTGGTGGCGACACAAAGACAAATACGGGGATTCTTCGCTTCGCTCAGAATGACAACGCGGAAGATGACGACAACGCGGAAGATGACGACGACGCGGAAGATGGCGACGACGCGGAGAAGTGGGGTGCCGGGACTGCGCTTCCAGGATGACTGTGGCTAGCTACTTCAGTGAGATGTAGAGGACGGGGCGGCGGCTCTTGCGGCGGCCTGCTCGGCGTCGATGCCGTTGGTGGGGTCTTTGTGGAGGAACTTGCGGGAGAGGTCGGGCCAGAACTCGTTGAAGCTGAGGCCGACGGTTCCTGTGAGCATGACGACGAGGGCATTGGTTACCGTTTGCGAGCCGCCGTCGGCGCGGTCTGGGTAGTAGAGGTTAGAGATTGCGCCGGAGGCGAAGATGCCGCCGACCCTGGAGTAATTAGGCTCCCATTTGCCGGTGTTGTCGTGTTTGCAGATGACGACGCCGGAGAAGGAGTAGAGCAGGCGGCGGGTGAAAGAGCCGTGGCCGAGGCGGAAGTAACGCGGGTCCTGGTGGAGGATGGAGGGCAGGATGGCCTTGCCGATCATGGTGCTGCTGACGGTGTCGAGGTACGTAACTCCGACGCGGTGCAGGTAGCCCACCGGACCCCATCCGAGTGCGGGATCGCTGTCGTTCGCTTCGCGGAGGCCGGCGACGATGAAGGCTCCGGCGAAGGCGACGGGGTCTCTTACGCTGCGGAAGGCCAGGCGGAATTTCTGTTTGGAGGTGAGAGAGACGGCGTCGGGGACGTAGGAGACGTTGAACTGCGGGAAGACGCCGAGGACGCGTTGCTTCTCCTGCTGGTTGACCTGCTGATTGGCCTGATCGTTGCGGGACGGGGTGGGAGCGTCCTGCGAGGCCGCCGGCTGCGAGGGCTGAGTTGTGGAGGGCGCGTCGGGCAGGGTTTCCGGCGGGACAAACGCGAGGGGCTCGGTTGTGCCGGGAAGGAGGGTGAGCTGCGCGGGCAGCGGCGAACTGTGCAGGGCACAGGCGACGAGCGCGGCGAGGATGAACTTAGTAAAAGCGTGGCCGGGTTTTGAACGACACTGGGATTGGATGTGCCGGGAAGGGATAGGCGCAGGGCAGCCCGTTGGAGTTTCTGGTCGTGACATTTCGAGCCTTCCTTGGGTTTGAGCCTAACATCGAAGATGTCTGTGAGGTGAGTGCGATGGCGGAGATGCGGCTGGAGAAAGATTCGCTTGGAGTCGTCGAGGTTCCGGCAGCAGCGATGTATGGGGCGCAGACGCAGCGGGCGGTGGAGAACTATCCGATCAGCGGGATGCGGGCGAGTGCGTTTCTGATTCGTGCGATTGGGATGGTGAAGAAGGCTGCGGCTGAGGCGAATGGTGAGTTGGGAGTGGTGAGTAAAGAGCGGGCGGACGCGATTGCGCGCGCGGCTCAGGAGGTGATCGACGGGGAGTGGGACGCGGAGTTTGTCGTCGATGTGTTTCAGGCGGGGGCTGGGGTGAGCTTCCACATGAATGCGAATGAGGTGGTGGCGAATCGGGCTAACCAACTGGTGGCGAGGTTCAAGGTTCGAGGTTCGAGGTTCAAGGGAAAGACAAATACGGAGATTCTGGACCTTGTCCAGAATGACGACGTTAAAACCAATGACGACGTGGAAAGGGCGGCGGAGCGGGCGGCGCTGGGGAAGTATGAGTGGGTTCATCCGAATGACCATGTGAACTATGGGCAGTCGACGAATGATGTGTTTCCTACGGCGATGCGGTTGGGGACGCTGCTGGCGCTGGAGGGGCTCTATCCGGTGCTGGATGGGTTGGCGGAGGGGTTTGCGGGAAGGCAGCCGAGTTCGATGGGCGTGGTGAAGGCGGGGCGGACGCATATGCAGGATGCGACGCCGATCCGGCTGGGGCAGGAGTTTGCGGCTTATTCAGTGGCGATCGGCAAGGCGAAGGAGTCGATTGCGCGGGCTGGGGATTCGCTGCGGGAGTTGGGGTTGGGCGGGTCGGCGGTGGGGACGGGGATCAATACGCATCCGGAGTATCGTGCGCTGGCGATCCGGAAGTTGGCGAAGATTTCGGGCCAGGCGTTGGTGCCAGCGGAAGACATGCGCTGGGCGATGCAGTCCTGCGGTCCGATGGCGGAGGTGAGTGGGGCGCTGCGCGGGCTGGCGCTGGAGGTGATTCGGATTACGAATGATTTGCGGTTGATGAGTTCGGGGCCGAATACCGGGTTCAACGAGATTCATCTGCCGAGTTTGCAGCCGGGGTCGTCGATTATGCCGGGGAAGATCAATCCGGTGCTGGCGGAGATGGCGGCGATGGTGGGGTTCCAGGTGGTGGGGAACGATGCGGCCGTGGCGATGGCGGTGCAGGCGGGGCAGCTGGAACTGAATGTGATGATGCCGACGATGGCTTATAGCGTGCTTCAGTCGGTGACTATCCTGACCAATGCGCTGCGCGAGCTGGATGTGCGGTGCGTGCGGGGGATTACGGCGAATGTGGCGCGGTGCGAGTGGTATGCGCAGAGTACGGTGGCAATTGCGACGGCGCTGAATCCTTATATCGGGTATGCGAAGGCGGCGGAGTTGGTGAAGGAGTCGGTGGCGACGGGGCGGAGTGTGATTGAGGTGGCGAGAGAGAAGGGCGTGCTGAGTGAGGAACAGATCAAGGAGATATTGGATGTGGGGAAGATGACTGGGGCGTAGGTCAAAAGACAAATACGGAGATGCTGGACTTCGTCCAGAAGACGACTCAAGAGAGGTGATGCGAGTGATGGATCAAGAGGAGCGGGAGTTTGTGGTGGGGCAGTTGGTGGAGAGTGAGGCTCGGCTGAGGGAGGCTGTGCGTGGGGTGACAGCCGAACAGGCGAGCTTTCGCACGGGGGCGGAGCGGTGGTCGATTGCAGAGGTGTTGGAGCACCTGGTGGTGTGGGAGAGCTTTATGTTGGGGGCGGTGCGGGGTGCTCTGCAATCGCCGGCGGAACCGGAGAAGCAGGGCTACGGTTGCGGGGAAGGAATGCGCTGGCGCTTGGGTTGGCGACTTCGCGGGACAAGCCGTTGAAGTCGCGGGAAGCTGCGCGGCCTACGGGTCGATGGAGCGATGTGGGCCAGATGCTGGCGGAGTTCCATACGAGGCGGGCGGAGACGGTGGAGTTTGCCGAGAGCACGCAGGCGGACTTGCGCAGTCATTTTTTCGCCCATGTGACGTTCGGCGATCTGGACTGCTATCAGTGGCTGGTGGTGATGGGGCAGCACACGTTGCGGCACGTGGCGCAGATCGAGGAGATCAAGGCCAGCCTGGAGTATCCCCTGGGCTAATGCGACGATTCGGTAGACTGGAGGGATGGACGGGCGGACTGGATGAATCAGCAAGACGTGGTTTTGATTTTGTTTCAGGTGATTGTGCTGGTGCTGGCGTTTTCGGTGCACGAGAGCGCGCATGCGTATGTGGCGATGCGGCTGGGCGATCCTACGGCTTACATGATGGGGCGGGTTACGCTGAATCCGCTGAAGCACCTGGATATGTGGGGATCGGTGCTGGTGCCGGCGATCTCTCTGTTTTATGGCGGATTTCTGATTGGCTGGGCCAAGCCTTGCCCGGTGACGCTGCGGAACTTCAAGAACATCCGGCGCGACGATATTCTGACGTCGCTGGCGGGACCGGCGAGCAACCTGGTAATGGCGACCGGGGCGCTGATTCTGCTGGTGATCTTCAAGCATGCGGGCGGGGCAGGTGCGATCGGCGCGGCAATGGCGATGGCGGACCGCGTCCCGGGGATCGATGTGAGCGGGTTGCCGCTGTTTCCGCTGGCGCTGTTCCTGTATTACGCCGTGACCATCAACCTGCTGCTGTTTGTGTTCAATTTGTTCCCGATCCCTCCGCTGGATGGGAGCCATGTTTTGCGGAATTTTCTGCCCTACAACCTGGAGAAGATTTACGACCAGATTGGGATGTGGGGACTACTGATTATCTTCCTGGTGGGTGGGCGTTTTATTGCGGCCTTCTATTACCCATTGCTGGGCGTGTTTAATGGGCTGCTGGCAGTGTTGTAGGCCAGATATATATGTCGGGCCTTCAGCCCTCGATTTTGGATCGCAACTTACCTAGGCCTTCGGCCAAGGCTGGTATATGTCGGGCCTTCGGCCCTTGGCCGCTGCTACACAAAGCCTGACAGGTGGCTGCTTGCTGTTACCCTTTGAGATTGAGACGAGAATGAGCGAAGAGACAAAAGTAAGTGCGCACAAGCGCGTATTGAGTGGCATGCGACCCACGGGTAAGCTGCACCTGGGCAACTACATGGGCGCGCTGAAGAACTGGGTCGATCTGCAGAACGCGACCAACGAAGACGGCACGCAGACGTATGAGTGCTACTTCTTTATCGCGGACTATCACGCGCTGACGACGGACTATGCCGACACGAACCAGCTGCGCGAGAACGTGCGCGAGGTGGCGCTGGACTTTCTGGCGGCGGGGCTGGACCGGAAGAAGTGCACGATCTTTCTGCAGAGCGAGGTGCAGGCGCACTTTGTGCTGAACTCGCTGCTGGAGATGATTACTCCGCTGAGCTGGCTGGAGCGCGTGCCGACGTACAAGGATCAGCAGGAGCAACTGAAGGAGAAGGACCTGGCGACGATCGGATTTCTGGGGTATCCGGTGCTGCAGTCGGCGGACATCCTTGTCTATCAGGCGGACCTTGTCCCGGTTGGGCAGGACCAGGCCGCTCACGTGGAGATCACGCGGGAGATTGCGCGGCGGTTCAACCATCTTTATGGAAGCAAGCGGGCGGCGGCTGCCGATGCGAAGTCGGATAAGGAGCGGCTGGCGGAGCTGGAGCAGACCAAGGATGTGCGGGAGATTCTGCCGGAGCCGAAGGTGTTGTTGACGCCGAGTCCGAAGCTGCCGGGGACCGATGGACGCAAGATGTCGAAGAGCTATGGGAACACGATTCTGCTGAGCGAGCCTGAGGCGGATGTGCGCGCGAAGCTGAAGACCATGGTGACCGACCCGGCGAGGGTGCGGCGGACCGATCCGGGGAATCCGGATGTGTGCCCGGTGTTCGATCTGCACAAGGTGTTTTCAAGCGAAGAGGTGCAGGCGCAGGCGGCGGAGGGTTGCCGGACAGCGGGCATTGGGTGTATCCAGTGCAAGGGATGGCTGGCGGATGCGGTGGTTGCGGAGTTGAAGCCGATCCAGGAGCGGCGGCGGCACTACGAGGAGAATCCGGATGAGGTGGATGCGATTCTGGATGAGGGAGCGTTTCGCGCGAACGGGCGCACGATGGTGACGATGCGGCAGGTGTTTACCGCGGTGGGGCTTTCCAGACGATGAGTGATGAGATCAAGAATGACGCGATGGATCCCACTCATGGCGATGAATCTGCCATGAACGAGGCACCCGATTCTGTAGATAATCCGGATGAGCAGATTGCGCCGGTTCCGGAGAAGTTTGAGTTGAAGCCTGGGCCGGTGCTTGCTCCTGCGCCGGAGCCGAAGCGCGAGAAGAAGGAAGCGCCGCAGGACGAGGCTTCGCAGTCGCCGTTTTCGGTGACGGTGGGGCAGGTCTATGACGGTCCCTTGGATCTGCTGCTGGATTTGATTCGCAAGCAGAACATCGACATCTACGACATTCCCATCGCGCTGATTACGGCGTCAGTTTCTGGATTACTGCCACCAGTTGAAGCAGACGGATGTGGATTCGGCAGGCGAGTTTATCTATATGGCTTCGCTGCTGATTCATATCAAGTCGAAGACGCTGCTGCCGCGCGACCCTTCGGATGTGCTGGGCGCGGATGCGGAAGATCCCAGACGCGAGCTGGTCGAACGTCTTCTGGAGCATGAGCGCTTCAAGGCCGCGGCGCAGATGTTGATGCAGAAGCAGCAGATTGAAGAGGCTACCTGGTCGAATCCGGGGATGCGCAGTTTTCTGCGCGAGCAGGCGAAGGATGAGGTCGCGAGCGCGGACATGGAGCAGGAGATCGCCGCCGATACGCTGGACCTGGTGCGCGTGTTTCAGGATGTGCTGGCGCGGCTGCGCGAGCGGCCTGTGCTGGATGTTGATGCTGAAGCGGTTACCGTCGCGCAGATGATCGACTACGTAAAGCGGCGTCTGGTGATGGAGGATCGTCCGGTGTCGCTGCGCAAGCTGCTGCACAGCACGCACTCGGAGCGGGCGCTGATCTGCTTGTTTCTGGCAATGCTGGAATTGGTCCGGTTGCAGGCGGTTCTGCTGCATCAGCCGCGGGAACTGGGCGACATCCTGATCAAGAAGACGGATGGGTTCGACCAGGTGTTCGCGGATCGGGAGCAGACTGGCGCGGGATGATTGGCGCTGAGGCGTTGCTCGGTTTACATCGGCGGACATCGTTCTTTCATCGCGCTGTAACTGTCCATTCTTAATCGAGGAATAGGTTATCTGAGGGCACTCCAATCCAACTCAGGTGACTTCTAATGGCTTCTCCCGCGACGCTACCGCAGCCCTCTATTCTCGAAGAAAAGCTAAAGAAGTCGTCTCCTGGCAAGGCTGGGATGATTGTGTTTGCCTTGATGTTATTGGGTGGGATCGGGTACATCACAGCTCAGCTCTGGGGCGATCTTTCGCTGGTGCACAGTGCCAGCATATTTCCTTATCTACTGCTGGGACTGGCGCTGCTGATTGCGTTGGGGTTCGAGTTCGTGAACGGGTTCCACGACACGGCGAACGCGGTGGCGACCTGCATTTATACGCATTCGCTGGAGCCGCATGTTGCGGTGGTGTACTCGGGAATTCTGAACTTTATCGGCGTGCTGCTGAGCTCGGGTACGGTGGCGTTCGCGGTGATCTCGCTGCTGCCTGTTGAGTTGATTCTGAAGGTGAGCAAGGGCTCCGGTTTCGCAATGGTGTTTGCGCTGCTGGTGGCGGCGATCCTGTGGAACCTGGCGACGTGGTGGCGTGGTCTGCCGGCGTCGAGCTCGCACACCATGATCGGGTCGATCATTGGCGTCGGCATTGCGAACCAGTTGATGCAGGGAAACTCTGGAACGGCAGGCGTGGAGTGGGATCAGGTAAAGAAGGTGTTTACGGCGCTGCTGGTTTCGCCGCTGGTGGGATTCTTTGCGGCGGCGCTGATCTTTCTGATGTTCAAGCTGGTGGCGCGCGATCCGCGGCTGTATAAAGCGCCGGAGGGTACAGCTCCTCCGCCGTTCTGGATTCGCTGCCTGCTGATTCTGACCTGCGGCGGCGTGAGCTATGCGCATGGGTCGAACGACGGGCAGAAGGGCATGGGATTGATCATGCTGATCCTGGTGGGCACGGTTCCGACGGCGTATGCGCTGAACCATGCGATGGGTGCGAGCCAAACCCAGAACTTCGCTGTCGTCTCCACCCAGGTGGTGAGCGCGCTGGATAAATACGTCGAGCCAGGCACGGTGATGGAGGATGCGCAGCCCGAGCTGGAGCACTTCCTCAGCACCAAGACGTACGAGCCCGGCGTGATGCTGGCGTTGCGGCAGATCGTGATCGACATGCGCAACGAGGCGGTGGAGTACAAGACGCTGAAGGACGTTCCGCCGGAGATGCAGGCGAACGTACGCAACCAGATGTACCTGACCAGCGCGACACTGCAGATGATGGCAAAGCATGGCGGCCCGGCGATGGCGGCGGACGATACGAAGCTGATTGGGAAGTACAAGGGCTTGCTGGACACATCGACAAAGTTCATTCCCACCTGGGTGAAGGTTGCGGTGGCGTTGGCGCTGGGAATGGGAACGATGATTGGCTGGAAGCGAATCGTCGTAACGGTGGGCGAGAAGATCGGCAAGACGCATTTGACCTACGCGCAGGGAGCTTCGGCGGAGCTGGTGGCGATGGCGACGATTCTTGCGGCGGACCGATTCGGCTTGCCGGTGTCGACGACACACGTGTTGAGTTCGGGCGTGGCAGGCACGATGGCGGCGAACAAGAGCGGTCTGCAGATGTCGACGATTCGGGACATTGCGTTGGCGTGGGTGTTTACTCTGCCGGCGGCGGCGCTGCTTTCGGGTTGCTTGTTCTGGGCGTTCAACTCGATCGCGAAGTAAGCAGGATAGGCGGAATTTTGTCCGGTAATCGAATGTTTGGGCAGGTTCAGGTCTAACTTTCCGCTGGGACATTCAGGCGTTGCAAGATATTGATAAGTATATGAAAACAATATACTTGACTGGCCATTTCGACTGTTTTTCAAGAGGTGCGGGGGAAATTCTTTCACGAAACTGTAACATTTCTACAGTGTGAATAGGGTAGCTTGGCTGAGGACCAGCAAGTTTAGTCAGGTGATCCTTGGCCACGCCCGCAACACTGCCTCAGCCCTCCATTCTCGAAGAAGAGCTGACGAAGTCATCCTCCGGAATTCTTGGAAAAGTCGTATTTGCTTTTTTGCTTGCTGGTGGCGCGATCTACATTGCGACACAGGTGTGGGGCGATCTCTCAGTTGTCCACAATGTGAGCCTGGTTCCGTATCTTCTGCTTGGGCTGGCGCTGCTCATTGCGTTGGGGTTCGAGTTCGTGAATGGGTTTCACGACACGGCGAACGCGGTTGCGACCGTGATCTACACCAACTCGCTGGCGCCGCACACCGCGGTGGTCTATTCGGGAATTCTGAATTTTATTGGTGTGCTATTCAGCTCGGGCACGGTGGCGTTCGCGATCATCTCACTGCTACCCGTAGAACTGATTCTGAAAGCGAGCCAGGGCTCGGGTTTTGCGATGATCTTCGCGCTGCTGGTGGCGGCGATCCTGTGGAATCTGGGCACATGGTGGCGTGGCCTTCCGGCGTCGAGTTCCCACACGATGATTGGTTCGATCCTGGGTGTTGGGGTGGCATTCCAGTTGATGCATGGGAAGTCCGGCACGTCGGGGGTGAACTGGGAGAAGGTGAAAGAAGTTTTCGCCGCGCTGTGCATCTCGCCGTTGATCGGCTTTGGGCTGGCGGCGCTGGTATTCCTGCTGTTTAAGTTTCTGGCGCGCGATCCGCGGCTGTTCGAGGCCCCGAAGGGAACTGAGCCGCCGCCGTTTTATATCCGCGCTCTGTTGATTCTGACTTGCGGTGGAGTGAGCTACGCGCACGGATCGAACGATGGCCAGAAGGGCATGGGGCTGATCATGCTGATTCTGGTTGGAACGGTGCCGACTGCGTATGCGTTGAATCACGCGATGGGCGCGAACCAGGTGCAGGCGTTCGCGGCGGTGTCGACGCAGACGGCCGGCGTGCTGGATCGCTATGCCGACCCGAATGTAGATCCTCCGGATGTAGGCAAGGAGCTAGAGACGTTTATCAGCACCAAACAATATGAGCCCGGCGTGGTGGTCGCGCTGCGGGAGATGGTGCTGAACATCCGCAGCGAGGCGGTTTCGTATGGGACGCTGGCGGGTGTGCCGCAGGGGATGCATGCGAATCTGCGGAACCAGATGTACCTGACCAGCGAGACGCTGAATCTGATGGCGAAGCGCGGCGGTCCGCAGATGACGGCTTCCGACGTTGCCGTGCTCGCAAGCTACCAGGGTTATCTCACCAAGTCGACGAAGTTCATTCCGACCTGGGTGAAGGTCGCGGTGGCGCTGGCGCTGGGCACAGGCACGATGATCGGTTGGAAGCGGGTTGTGGTGACGGTGGGCGAGCGGATTGGCAAGGCGCGCATGACCTATGCGCAGGGCGCCTCGGCGCAGTTGGTGGCGATGACCACCATTCTGGCGGCGGGCAGATACGGATTGCCGGTATCGACGACGCATGTGCTGAGTTCGAGTGTGGCCGGGACGATGAAGGCGAACCACAGCGGTCTGCAGCGCTCTACGCTGCGGAATATTGGTATGGCATGGGTGTTTACGCTGCCGGCGGCGGCGCTGCTGTCGGGCGGGCTGTACTGGGTGTTCAACTCGCTGGCGCGGTGAGTTGGTTGACAACAAAGACTTAATCCTGATTTGGAGAGAAGACGCCGAACTTTCTTTGGGGTGTGGAACCGCGCGCGTGGGGCGCTTGGTTGGTATGCTTATGTCTGACATTTATGAGCCTGAAAGCAAAGATTGAAGCTGTTATTTACGCGTCCGAAGAGCCGGTAACCCTGGCGCAACTGGTGGGCCTGCTGGGACAAGAGGCGCAGGCGGAGTTGGACCGCGCGGCGGCGGCGCAGCATACGCTGGCGCTGGTTGATGAACCGATACCTGAGAGCCCGGAAGTTGAGGATGTGACTGAACCCACATCTGAAAATCCAGATGTGGGGCACCCGGCTTCTGCGGTAGTCGAACCCACTCATGGCGATGAGACTGCCATGAATGGGGCACCCGACGTTGAAGTTGCACCCGATGCGGAAGTTGCACCTGGGTCTGAAGCTGATGCTGCGGCTGCGGCGGCGCGGGCGGAGAAAGCTCGGGCGGCGAAGCTGCGCGGGTATTTCCGCGAGGTGTTGGACACTCTCGTCGCGGATTACGCTACGGATGAGCGCGGGTTGGAGATTCGAGAAGTGGCCGGCGGGTTCCGGTTCGCGACCAAGCCGGAGTATCACGATGCAGTGCGCGGATTTGTGAAGTCGCTGAAACCGCCGCTGAAGTTGAGCCTGCAGGCGCTGGAGACGCTGGCCGTGGTGGCGTATAAACAGCCGGTGACGTCGCCGGAGATCTCGGAGATTCGCGGGGTGGATTCGGCAGGCGTGCTGGGATCGCTGATTGCGCGGAAGCTGATCACGACGGCGGGGCGGAAGCAGGTGATCGGGCGGCCGATTCTGTACAAGACGACCAAGGAATTCCTGCTGAAGTTCGGGCTGAAAGACATTGGCAGAGCTTCCGAGCATCGAAGAGTTTGAGAAGATGGCGGGGCAGATGGCCGAGCAGGAGGAGATTGCCGATGGGCGACACGGCGGGACCGCACGAGGCTCCGGAGAACGCGGCGGAGTTGGAAGAGCAGCGCGACGCGTATGAGCCGCAGGCGGACGGGGTCAGCTCTCCCGCGGACAATGTGGCGCCGGAAGACCGGGCTTCGGTAGACGGGCGGATTTCGTCGCTCCCGCCAAACTACGCTGCCGACGAGGACGACGATCCCTCGGCGCAGGAAGCAAAGATTCAGAGCGGCGAAGAGGGCTAGGGCAGTTGCAGGTTGTCAGTTGCGACACGCGGAGGGCGACGATGAGCCAGCCAGATTTTGAGCAGGAAGATCGGGCGACAGATGCGGCGGGAACTCCCGAGGGCGACGGAGATTTCGAGTCGGACGGACTGCCGGAGACGGGCGAGACCAGCGCAGGTGGGCACGTCGTGCCGAAGGATGATCGTTCAACGCAAGAACGCGGGGAGCACGAAAGACTGAGGCATGTGATCGACGAGGTCATCACAGGAAAGATACAGCCTTAAGTCAGGTGCCAGGTACTAGGTACGAGGTGGGCGAGCGGTGACGGACGCGGAGATGTTGGAAGTGGCGATTGGTGAGGCTCGAGTTGGGTTGGCCGAGGGTGGGATTCCGATTGGCGCAGCAGTGTTTGGGGCGGATGGAACGCTGCTTGGCACCGGGCATAATCGCAGGGTGCAGGAGGGCGATCCCAGCGCGCATGGCGAGACGGATGCGTTTCGGCGTGCCGGGCGGCAGCGGAGCTATCGCGAGATGACGATGGTGACGACGCTGGCGCCGTGCTGGTACTGCTCGGGGCTGATCCGGCAGTTTGGGTTCAAGCGGCTGATCGTCGGCGAAAGCGACGACGTTTCAGGGCGGAATCGCCTGGCTGCGGGAGATTGGGGTAGAGGTGGTGGACCTCGACTCCGCCGAATGCAAGGCGTCTGTTGGGCGGGTTTATTCGCGAGCGGCCTGAGGTGTGGAATGAGGATATTGGGGAGTGAGGCGTTTCTTGGGAGCAACCCCATGGTCGACTGCGTCGAACATGGGGCACCCGGCTACTTGGTGTTCGGTTTGAGATGGAACCAGGCGAGGCCGGCGAGGAGGTAGGTGAGGTAGATGTAGGGGAGGTAGTTGTAGGGCTGGTCGGGAACTGGGTAGAGGGTGCCGGCCATGGCGAGGACCATGGCGAGGGCGGCGGCGATGGACAGGGCGAGCGAGGCTGGGGTGAGCTGGGCGTTGCGGCGGAGATAGTAGGGCAGCGCGACCGCGACCAGGCCGTAGACGGTGATGAATCCATAGACAGAGAGCGAGCCCATGTAGCCGTAGATGTTGGCGCCGGAGACTCCGCGGAGGGTGAGTGCCGAGCGAGACGATGAGGACGGCGAGGCCGACGGCTAGGACGGCGAGGTGGGGCGTCTCGTTCTTGGCGTGGGCGCGGCCCAGGTGGGCGTGGACCAGGCCGTCGTGGGCCATTTTGAGCAGAACGCGGGAGGCTGCGGTGAGGCAGGCGAGGGTGCAGGCGAACATGCTGACGAAGGCGCCGATGTCGATGAGCGGGACCGAAGACGGGAAGATGGGCGAGGGTGGCAAGCGCGCGGAAGGGAGCTTCGGATTTGCCGAGGTCTTGATGGAGTTGGCGGAAGCCGAGGGTTTCGGTGTAGCAGCAGACGAGGAAGAAGACGCCGACGAGGACGGCGGACTGGATGACGGCTCGGGGGATGGTGCGGAGGGGGTTGCGGGCTTCGTGGCCGAGGGTGGTGGCGGATTCGAAGCCGGCGAAGCTGAAGAGGGCGAGGACGACTCCGAGGCGAACGCCGGAGGGAGTGACGCCGGCGAGCGTGGCCTGGGGCGTGTCGATGTGGATGCCGGTGCGGAAGATGAGGGCGAGGACGACGAGCGCGATCATGGAGACGGACGCGGCTTCGATCCACAGCATCATGCGGGCGGAGGCCTGGACGTCGCGGTAGGCAAACCATGTGGCGGAACAGATGGGGATCAGCGCGAGCAGCGGCGCGGGGATGGCGTGGGCCGCGGGAACGAGGACGATCGCATAGTTGATGAAGCCGCCGACGACGGAGACTGCGGCGGCGGCGTAGGCGAGCAGCAGCGCCCATCCTGCGGTGCGTCCTCCAATCGGCGGAAGCGAATCGGTGGCGTACTTGTAGAGCGAGCCGGGTGACGCCGAGGTTCGGGCGAAGCGTGCGATGCACAGTGCGATGAGCAGGGTGGCTCCGCAGGCAAGCAGGTAGGCAAGCCAGGTCCCGTTGCCGGCCAGCGCGAAGACGAGTGGCACCGTGAGCGCGGGCGATGTGGTAGGGGCGATCGCGGAGATGGACTGCGAGAGGGTTTCGAGCGGGGACAGGATATTGTGGCGCAGGCCGGAGTCGGCGGCGGCTTCGTCGGGGGCGATGACCTCGAGAGGCATGTGCGGCTCCTGCGTGATCCCGGTGGGTTGGGGTGTGAGCTGGCTGAATTGAGGTGCGTTTAGAGGTAGAGTATCGCACAAAGGTCCGAGGTTCGAGGTGGGTTAGAAGCTGTCAGGTGGCACGGCGAAGTTACGCGCGCGACAGCGGTTGTCCAGTTAAGATTGCACAGCACAGACCAGGACAATTATTCAAAAGGAGCTTTATATGAAGCCTTTAAAGTCATTTCCACTTTTTGTCGAGACGATTGACCTATTCGTTGATAAGGAGATGAGCGGCGGGGCATCGACCGCCATCGTTTCAAATGTGCCTCCCGGAGGTGGTCCGCCGCCGCATACGCACACGATGGAAGATGAGATATTTACCGCGCTCGAGGGCGAGTTTGAGTTGCTGATCGAAGGGAAGTGGGTGCCGGCGCCCGTGGGCGTGCCAATGTTCGGACCGCGAGGGGGATGCCATACCTTTCGCAACTCGGGGACGACCCCTGGCCGGCTTCAGATCGTGGCCGCGCCAGGCGGTCTGGAGGAGTTCCTGGAGCAGTTAGGCAAACTGTCGCCGGCGACGCAGATGCCGCAGATGATGGAACTGGCGGGGAAGTACGGGATTACGTTCAATCTGCCTGCTTAGCAGATGGTCGTAGAGGTTTCGGGGTAGACTCTTCGGAAGCCCGAAAAAATGTTAGAGAACGAATCCATACCGGTTGGCGCTGAAGGTGTCGACGGCCGCGAAAATGTGGCTGTTAGCAGAGACGTTTCTGACGCTGAGGGTGTTCGCGAGGAGACGCCTGTGATTGACGTTCATGCCCCGCACGGCGGGATGCATACGTGGAAGGACTTCTGGATTCATCTGGGGACCATCACACTGGGATTGCTGATTGCAATCAGCCTGGAGCAGAGCGTGGAGTGGCTGCATCATCTGCACGAGCGCCATCAGTTGGAGGATGACCTGCACTCGGAAGCTGCAATGAACCGCGACTCAGCGGGCTACGACCTTGCCATCTACGACAAGGTCATTGCCTGGTTGCTTCAGCTTCAGCGGGAGGTTGACGATGCCCGTGCCTCGCCCGGAAAGGCGGCTCTGATAAGTGCCGCGCGGCCGGATGGAGTTCCGGACTCGCCGCGCTACGCCGCTTACCATGTTCTCGCGACAGAGGCGTGGACAACCGCGAAAGAGAGCTCACTTCTGGTCCTGTTGCCGCGCGAGGAGGCGGAGATCTTCGCGCGCGTGGAGATCCAGGTCGATCAGGTTCAGTCGACTCGCGATCAGGTTCGCGCGCTTGGAATCCGGCAGGGAGCTTTTGAGACCCGTTTTTCGCAGGGGACGTATCCTCCGGCCTTCGAACTGTCCCGGTTAACGCCGCAACAGCTCGATGAATATGAAGCATTGCTGGCAGACGAGTTGGAGGGTGTTCGGCGTGGCCAGCAGCCGGCTGAGAATCTTTGCTGCGGCAAACGACTATGTGTTGTCGGGCGGGGTGGATGAAGGGAAGCTTCGCGACGCCATTGTGAAGGCGAATATGCCTCAGTAATCGATTCTGCGCCGCGAGAGGACAATGAGGGCGGAAGTGGCGATAATGGGAGAAAGGTACCGACCGCGATGAGCTTATCCGCGGTCAGAAAGATGAGGCAGCAAATGAAGAAGGCAATTAATGAGTTTGAGGGTGGAGCGGCTCCGGACGTGAAGTTGGAGCGGTTGCAGAAGATTCTGGCGGCGGCGGGAATTGCAAGCAGACGGAAGGCGGAGGAGATCATCCTCGCCGGGCGCGTGCAGGTGAATGGGACGACCATCACTGAACTGGGCACCAAGCATGACCCCAGCCGCGACCATGTTCGCGTGGACGGGAAGCTGCTGAAGGGCCCGGAGCAGCAGCGGTATTACATGCTGAACAAGCCGCGCGGGTATGTGACGACGCTGGACGATCCGCAGAAGCGGCCTACGGTGATGCAGCTGATGGAGAAGCCGAAAGCTGGCCCGCATGGGGATCGGGTGCGTCTGTATCCGGTGGGACGGTTGGATTACCTGTCCGAAGGCCTGCTGTTGATGACCAACGATGGCGAGTTGGCAAATATGCTGTCAAAGGCCGCGGCGGGCGTGGAGAAGACTTACCTGGTGAAGACCAGCGGGGTTCCTCCGGATTCGGGGCTGGACCAGATTCGGCGCGGAATTGTGATCGATCGCGGGCGTCTGGATGAAGTTCGGGCGGGGCGGCGCGACAGGATCGTAACGGCTCCGGCGAAGGTGGAACTGGTGCGGGGCGGGGACAATCCCTGGTACGAAGTGACCCTGACCGAGGGCCGGAATCGCCAGCTCAGGAAGATGTTTGAAGAGATCGGGCACCATGTGGAAAAGATCCGGCGCATCGGCTACGGAGCGCTGCGATTGGACGTACCGCCGGGCGAGTTCCGCGAGCTGACTCCGGGAGAAGTGATGGCTCTGGAGCGGGCGGCGAAGGGCAAGAAGGTGGTTCCGAAGAAGAAGGTTCCCGAGTTTGCCCAGCTGAAAGCTCCGGTGAAGAAGAAAGCTACGTTTGGGCGGCGGCCGACTCGATAGCGGGGCTGGAACGTCAATCAGTTAGCCGGAACGAGGCAGGCGAGACCGCGCTCGGTCGGGTGGCCGGCGGACCAAGGTTGCCATTTTGGGATATCACCCAAATTGGGGTTTGACTTAGGTGGGTTAATGAGCCTAGAAATACCCTCGGTTTTTAATATTCTGGTGGACGACGAAACGGGGTCCCATGCATCCAAATAGAGTCAGCAAGCGGAACTCCGCCTGGGTGCGAAACCGGGAGCTCAGTTGAGGCGATCGATGACCGGGAACTGAAATTGTCGGGACCAGATTTGAAGCAGCAAAGGAGCAGTGAAAAGTGGCAATCGAAAAAGCAACATTTGGAGCAGGATGTTTTTGGGGCGTAGAAGCCCGATTTGCAGAGATGCCTGGAGTGATCGATACAGCAGTCGGATATGAAGGCGGAGACCTGGAACATCCGACATACAAGGAAGTCTGTACAGACCGCACCGGCCATGCGGAGGTTGTGGAGGTAACGTTCGATCCTTCGCGGTTGCCGTATGACACTCTGCTGGACGCGTTCTTCGCGCTCCATGATCCAACGCAACTGAACCGCCAAGGGCCGGACTGGGGATCGCAGTACCGCAGCGTGATCTTTACGCATTCGGGCGAGCAGACCCAGCAGGCGCGGGCAAAGATCGACGAGCTGAACGCGTCGGGCGCATATCGCAAGCAGATCGTAACCAGGGTGGAACCGGCAGCCACGTTCTGGAGAGCGGAAGAGTACCACCAACGCTATCTGGAAAAGCGCGGAATGGTGCACTGCCATATCTAGGTTCACGGTTCGAGGTTCGAGGGAAAAACGAAGCGGCTGCCTCGTCATATGCGGCTGCCGCTTTCACTTTGCGTGCGAACTTAGACTGCGGTTGCCAGGGTCACGGCGAAGTGATTCTGCGGGTCGGTGAAGGTGCGGGTCGGGGTGAACCTGGCGTCGCCCAGGAGCGCGGCGATTGCGGTGGGTGTGAATTTGTAACTGTTTTCAGTGTGTATTGTTTCGCTTTGGGCGAACTGGAGATTGAGCGCCGGGCCGGCGGCGTTGGCGGGTATGTGTACGCTCTGCGGCAGCAGGGATTGCAGGTGCATCTCGATGCGGGAGTGGGTGTGGTTCCAGAGGGCGCGGTGGGCAAACTGCTCAGGGCGGAAGTTGGCGCCGAGTTCCCGGTTGAGCCGGACGAGGATATTGCGATTGAAGGCGGCGGTGACGCCGGCCTTGTCGTTGTACGCGCCCAGCAGCGTGGGGATGGATTTCGACGGGCTTAGTTCGGCGAGGCAGGGGCCAAGGTCGGTGCCGAGAAGCAGGGCGTCGCCCGGCTGCAGCTCGGAACGCAGACGGGTGAGGATCTGGCGGGCTTCGGCGGGGGAGAAGTTGCCGATGCTGGAGCCGATGTAGAGGGCAAGGATGCGGGTTTGCGGCGGACGCTCGATGCGGACCGTCTCGGTGACGTAATTGGCGGTCTGCGGTCGCACGGTGACGCCCGGGATCGAACCTTCAAGCTGGGTGCGGGCTTCGTCGAGCGCGGTAGGGCTGATGTCGATGGGTTGATAGAGGACGTTGGGCTGGATCTGGGTCAGGGCGCGGAGGAGGATGCCGGTTTTGGCCGCGGTGCCGGCCCCTAGTTCGGCGACGGTCAGATCCGGGCCGAGCATGTCGAAGATTTCACCGGCGTGAGCGGTGAAGAGGTCGCGCTCCGTGCGGGTAAGGTAGTACTCCGGCAGCGTGGTGATCTGCTCGAACAGACGCGAGCCGGTTTCGTCGTAAAACAGCCATGGAGCGAGGGATTTGGGGGTGGAGGTGAGGCCCCGGCGTGCTTCGTCTGCTACGGGATTGGTGACGGCGATCTGGGGTGCTTCTAAGACGGCGGAAGTAGGCGGCACGGTACCTCTCAGGCTCAACGAAAGTGGTTTCGCAGTTGGATGCGGGCGCGGGGTGAGAGGACTGATTAATCTTTGGTATTGGGTCTGCCGCCGTCGAGAAATACGGCGATCAGGAGCTCAGCGCTGAAGTCCGTTTGCACTCAGGCGCCGTCGCGGGCCAGGCGAAGGCCGGAGAACTGCCAGCGGGTTGCCGGGGAGAAGAAGTTACGGTAGGTCGCGCGGATGTGGGTGGCAGGCGTTACGCAGGAGCCGCCGCGCAGGACCATCTGCGAGGACATGAATTTGCCGTTGTATTCGCCGAGGGCTCCGGGGAGCGGGTGGTAGCCGGGATAGCCGGTGTAGGCGGAGGAGGTCCACTCCCAGACGTCGCCGTAGATCTGCTGGAGGCCGGAGAGGGATGAGGCCCGGGTTGGGTGGAGGCTGCCGGTTTCGAGGATATTGGCGCGGGAGGCTGCAATTGCGGTCCCCGGGTTCGTCGGCCCCGCCCATGGTGAAGTCGTCATGGATTGGCCACCTGGCTTTTGGGGGTAGGTTAGGAGTTCGGTCGGTTGGGGTGCTCCGCGGAGCAGCGTGCCCAGCTGGGCGGCGGCGTACTCCCATTCGAATTCGGTGGGCAGTCGGGCACCAGGGGTCTGGCGGGAGGCCCACTGGGCGTAGGCGGCGGCCTCGAAGAGGCTGAGGTGGCAGACGGGGGTTTCGGAGAGGTCCGCCAGGCTTTGCCAGCCGAGCAGGGTGAAGATGCGCCAGCCGGAGGCGGTCGCCGGGTCGCGCTGCCAGTAGAGCGGGGCCTGCCAGTTTTGTTCGCGCACGGTGGTCCAGCCCTCGGAGAGCCAGAGTTCGGGGCGGGTGTAGCCGTTGTCGTCCATGAAGGCGAGGTACTCGGCGCAGGTGACGGGGCGGGTGGCGAGGGAGAAGGGGGCGATGAAGACGGTGTGGCGCGGGGTTTCGTTGTCGAAGCAGAAGGAATCGGCGGAACCTGGGATCGGGGACGAAGCCGATTTGGGTGAGGCCCGGGGAGAAGCGAAACCCAGTCGACGGGTGGTGCGATGCTGTCGCTGGCGGAGGTGGCGAAGCTCTCGCGGTAGGCGGGGTGCAGCGGGTTGGTGAAGAGGGCGTGCTTGATGTCGGTGGCGATGAGTTCCTGGTGCTGCTGCTCGTGCTCGAGGCCGAGCGCGATGCGGCGGATGGCTTCGGCGTTGGCCGGAAATCGGGCGCGACTCGAGCAGGCGGCCGATGGCGGCGTCGACGTGGGTGCGGTAGGCGAGGATATCGGCGAGCGGCGGGCGGGAGAAGCTGGCGCGGAGGTTCTTGGCGGGCATGTCGCCGAGGGAGTTGTAGTAGGAGTTGAAGAGCCAGTGGAAGTCGGGGTGGAAGTCCTGGTAGCCGGCGAGGAAGTCGCGGAGGACGAAGGTCTCGAAGAACCAGGAGGTGTGGGCGAGGTGCCATTTGGCGGGGCTGGCCTCCGGACAGGACTGGACCATGAGGTCTTCCGGAGAGAGCGGCGCGATGAGTGCCAGCGTGGCGGCGCGGACGGTGCGGTAGCGGTCGAGCAACGCGGAGGTGCGGGTGGCGCTGGGGCGCAGGGCTGGGGTGGACATGCTCCGGATCCTCCTTGGAGTAATCAGATCGGCAGACTTTTGATGCGGATCGGTCGGGCTGCAGTTGCAGTACGCAGCGGGACTTGGTTTAGCGCATATTACACGAAACGTCGCGGCGCAGGCATATATAGGACGGTGCTGGAGGGGAAGTGGATTCGAGGATTTCCGGGTGACGCCGCTGGGGGATTTTATGGCATCCTAATCCGCATGAGCCGATTTGCGAAGGACTGTAAGGCGACGGTGATTCCCGCGATGCGGTATTGCGACGCAGTGGCGGCGATCGAGTGGCTGTGCCAGGCGCTTGGATTCGAGAAACGCGCCGTGTACATGGCCGATGAGAAGACAGTGGCTCATGCCGAACTGACCTTCGGCAACGGGATGATCATGATCGGGTCGGTGACGAACGGGACGCCCTACTCAGACCTGGTGCGTCAGCCAGGGGACGTCGGCGCGGAGACGCAGAGCCCATACCTGGTCGTAAGCGATGTGAAGGCGATCTACGCGAGCGCGAAGGCGGCCGGCGCGGAGATGGTCTTCGACCTGGAAGAGAAGGATTACGGCGGGAGCGGCTTTACGTGCCGGGATCCTGAGGGGCACGTCTGGTCGATTGGAGACTACGATCCGTGGGCTCAGGAGCCGAGTGCGTGATCGGAACTGAATCCTTACGCCAAATTTCTGGGCGAACGCGATCCGCTGGAGACGATTCGCGAGACGGCCGGGGCGATTCGGCGGCTACTGGACCGGATGCCCGCCGAGCAGGTTGCTCTCCGCGTGCCCGGGAAGAAGTGGAACGCTCGCGAGATTGTCTGCCACCTGGCGGACTGCGAACTGGTATTCAGCTTTCGCCTGAAGCAGACGTTGGCCGAGGATAGTCCGGTGCTGCAGCCGTTCGACCAGGAGAAGTGGGCGTTGCGGTATGGGAATCTGCGATCTGGAGTCGGCGCTGCGGATGTTTGAGGCGGCTCGCAGGTGGAATGTACTGCTGATCGAGGCGACGTACGGCACCGGAGAGACAACGTGTGGTCACGCATCCTGAGCGCGGCACGATGACGTTCTGGACGATCGTAGGAGACGATGGGCGGGCACGACATTAACCACCTTGGGCAGTTGGAGCGGCTGGCGGAGTGACGAGCGCGATTTCGTCTGTGGCTGGATGGGTACTCCCCCCGTGCCTAAAATCCTCAAAATATTCTTTCTAAATGAGTTAGGTCTGGACCAAGTTCTGGCGGGTCTGCGGAGGTCTGGGACACTTCGTGTCGGTCGAGATGTCAAAGACGATTCCGTTGGATTCTGGGTCCCGGATGGATGGGAAGGTCCGGCGCAGTGCGCACGACACTTGGCCCCTAAGTTCTATTTTATCGTGGGTGTCAAGGAATTGTTGTGGGAAAGGCGGGGTTGACTCTTTGGATTGTGCGAGATGTGGGGGTGCATGGCAGATTATGCGGCGGGGTGGAGACTATGCCCACGATAACCGCTGCGCGGTGATCATGGGGCACCCTATTCCAGGGCGGTGTTGACGTCGCGGACGAGGTTGCGGAGGTAGCTGCGGCGGTTGAGCAGGGCGACCATGGCGTCGCGGGCGGCGGCTTTGGCGGTGGGTCGTTGGCGTCGACGGCGGTGTCCCACTGGGTGTGGAGGGTGGCGAGGTCGGCGTCGGTGGCGGCCAGCTTGGCGTCGAAGTCGGATTTGGCGGCTAGGAGGTCGTTGCGGAGTTGGGGATCGTCTGATCCGCCGGCGCCGATCTTTTTGGCCGTGCGCATCTCTTCGAGCTGCATGTTGAGTTCGAAGGCTTCTTCGAGGAGATCTTCGGGGACGACCTGCTTCTTCGCGGTGCCGGAGGTGCGGGCGGCGGCGGTGGCGGCGGAGGACTGCTCTTCGAGCTCGATGCCTTCGAGCTTGAGGAGGTATTCGGTGCGGGCGATGGGGTCCTTGAGGGTGCGGTAGGCGTCGTTGAGGCGGGAGGATTCGGCGAGGGCGGCTTCCTGCTCGGCGGCGGGGCGGGCGGCGAAGCGGTCGGGGTGGAGGCGGCGGGAGAGGGCGTAGAAGGATTTTTCGAGGGCGGCGGTGTCGAGGGTGAGGTGGGGCGGGAGGGAGAAGATCTCGAAGTAATCCATGGTTCTATCTTAGGGGAATCGGGATTTGGTTGGGATGGCTGTACTGAAACGCCGCCGGTGATTTAGCGACGAGGCCTGCTAGCGAGTATGCGCTGCAGTCGCTCAGGCAAGCAGTTACTGCTATAATCTGAGCATTGCAGGACGCGTGCAAGGCGTATTCTCGCAGATTCACTACATCGTTGCAACATGGAGTCCAGGTAAATGTATCGCGACCAGCCAATCATCCGGATAACGAGTGAATCGGGATACCGTCTCCAGCGTTAGTTGCATTTGCCTCGAGCTCGAAGGATCTCGTTCCAGCGTTCTGTCAGTGATCGTTCTTCAGATGCACGGGATTGCCTATGCGTCACGTGAACGTCTTCTTACGCTGTTTCAACACGTTTCTCCGGGCGATAACAGATCGCGGCTGGTCAATTGCATTGGTCCGTCATGAGCGATTCTGTCTCTGCAGATCGTCTTCACTCGACTATGCACGTCGCTTCCAAAGCAGTCACAGTTCAGTTAGTCGGTCGGAGCCAGTTGCATTTCCGGAATTCGTCAACTGTGATCTGGACGTTGCTTGCGGCAATACCTGAAGCAGCGTCGCCAAGATCCCAGCCAGTGTACTGTGTATTGGATTCTGCGCAACGCTCGTCTCCAGCAACGTGGGGATCGTAGGATTCGCAACCTGAGAGAGGCGAGCTGGTTCAGCTTGTGCGGACCTGGCTGCCCTAGGATCGATGTAATACTCGGCAATAGCGGACCTACGGCCTTGGCTCTCGGCCCAGAACCTTGACGCCTCGTCTAGGCGGTTTGTTACTTGCTGTTGACTCCGCAGAACTGTACACGCTTGGCTCCGTTAGCGAGCTAGCAGCATCGAAGGAGGATGGTGCGGATTGGGACGGCGGGGTGGGTGATTCCGCGGCAGAGTGCGGAGATGGCGGCGGGTGAGGGGAGTCATCTGGAGCGGTATGCGCGGGTGATGCAATTGCGTGGAGATCAATTCGAGCTTCCATCGGGCGCACCGGCCGGCGACTTGGGCGCGGTGGGCGGAGGCGGTGCCGGAGGACTTCCGGTTTTCGGTGAAGTTTCCGAAGACGGTGACGCATGAGGCGAAGCTGGCGGTGCCGGCGGCGGCGCTGGATGGCTTCTTTGCGGAGACGGCGGGGCTGGGGAAGAAGCTGGGCGTGGTGCTGGTGCAACTGCCTCCGAGCCTGGGGTTCGAGGATTGCCCGGCGGCGGAGTTCTTTGAGGCGCTGCGGGACCGGTGGCAGGGCGCGGTGGCGCTGGAGCCGCGGCATGCTTCGTGGTTTGGGGCGGATGCGGAGGAGTTGATGCAGCGGCATCGGGTGGGACGGGTGGCGGCCGATCCGGTGCGGAAGGGTGCGGTGGCGTTGCAGACTGGGCGGGTGGGATGGGCTGGCTTACTACAGGCTGCATGGGTCGCCGCGGATGTACTACTCGGCGTATGGGAAGGAGTTTTTGGCGGAGGTAGCGCGGGCGGTGGGGGAGTTGGCGGAGGGGGTGGAGAAGTGGGTGGTGTTTGATAATACGGCGGCGGGGGAGGCGTTTGGGAATGCGGTGGAGTTGCGGGGGATGATTGGGGCGCAACAATGACGGAAATGTTGCGGGATTTATATGTCGGGCCTTCAGCCCTCGGAGGGTCCTTTTTGGCCCGAACCTAGGCCTTCGGCCTAGGCTGGTATATCGTCGCGCCTTCGGCGCTTGGCTCTGTTGCCGGCGGGATGCGGTGGCGATGACAGCCAATGAACGTGAGATCAGGTGGAGAATACAGCCAATGAAACGTGAGACTAGGTGGAGAAGCTGGAGCCGCAGCCGCAGGATTTGGTGGAGTGGGGGTTGATGAAGTTGAAGCCCTGGCGCATGAGGGTTTCTTCGTAGTCGAGGATCATGCCGCTGAGGTAGATGAAGCTCTTGGGGTCGACGAAGAGGCGGATGGCGGGGGCGTCGGTGGCGTCGGGATCGAGGTGGGTCTGGGGGAAGGCGTAGACGCGGTCGCGCTCGCGGGGCTGGGTGTCGAACTTGATGGAGTAGCTGAGGCCGGAGCAGCCGCCTCCGGTGATGCCGACGCGGAGGCCGCCGGCGTCGGGGGTGATGCCTTCCTTGGCCATGGCGACGCGGATGCGCTTGAGGGCTCGGAGGGTGACCTGGATGGACTTTGGACCGGTGGCTTCGCCTTCGGGGGCGAGGATGGGCGATGGTGGGGCCGCAGGGACCGTGGGTGCGGCCACGGCGCCTTTGGGGGTTTCGGTTTGGAGGGTGACCATGGACATAGGGCGTTCCGAATCGTGGTGCGTTGTGGTGATGAAACTGGTCTATATGTCGGGCCTTCAGCCCTCAGTACTTTTAGCCCGACCCAACGCTAGGCCTGCGGCCTAGGCTGGTATATGTCGCGCCTTCAGCGCGAAGCGTGGCGGAAGGCGAACATCGGCCGTAGAAGCGAGAGCAGCGGATGCCAAGAGGAGACTATCCCCACGATAACGCTCGCCGGAGGCTCGCGTGATCATGGGGCACCCGATTAGTGGGCGGCGGCTACGGCGGCGCCTTCGGTTTCGGCTACGTTGTTCTTCTTCTTCCAGTCGCCGATGGCTGCGCGGATGGCGTCTTCGGCGAGGACCGAGCAGTGGATCTTGACTGGGGGAAGGGCGAGTTCCTTGACGATGTCGGTGTTGGTGATGGTGAGGGCTTCGGCGACGGTCTTGCCCTTGACCCACTCGGTGGCGAGGGAGCTGGAGGCGATGGCCGAGCCGCAGCCGAAGGTCTTGAATTTGGCGTCCTCGATGACCTGGGTTTCGGGGTTGACCTTGATCTGGAGGCGCATCACGTCGCCGCACTCGGGCGCGCCGACCAGGCCGGTGCCGACTTCGGACGAGCTCTTGTCGAGGGTGCCGACGTTGCGGGGATGTTCGTAGTGGTCTACTACCTTGTCGCTGTATGCCATGTTTTTTCTCCTCGTTCGGTCGTAAATGATTAGATGTTGCGAATTTGGTTGGGGTGCATCGTGCGTCCCCGGGTGGAGCTATGTGTCGGGCCTTCAGCCCTCTGTCTTCCTTGCTGCCCAACCTAGGCCTGCGGCCTAGGCTGGTATATTGCGCGCCGTTGGCGCTTGTGGATCCGTCTCAGGGGCTGAAAGCCACCGTTTCTTGACGAATCCTATGCATCGCGCACGGCTGAAGCGGTGCCCTTGACAATAGCCAAGATACGGCGATTCGTTGATGCCTTCGGCCCAGCACTCATGATCCGCATGCTCATCGGTTAACTTAGTGGGCGGCCCACTCGATCTTGGTGAGGTCGATGCCTTCCTTGACCATCTCGTAGAGCGGGCTGAGCTCGCGGAGTTTGAGGACTACGTCGATGAGCTTGTCGGCGACGTAGTCGACTTCGGCCTTGGTGTTGAAGCGGCCGAGGCCGAAGCGGATGGAGCTGTGGGCGACTTCGTCGCCGAGGCCGAGGGCCTTGAGGACGTAGCTGGGTTCGAGCGTGGCCGAGGTGCAGGCCGAGCCGGAGCTGACGGCGATGTCGTTGATGCCCATCAGGAGCGATTCGCCTTCGACGTAGACGAAGCTCATGTTGAGGTTGCCGGGCAGGTGGTGCTCCATGTTGCCGTTGACCTGGACGTAGTCGAGCGCGGTTTCGAGCTTGTTCTTGAGGTAGTCGCGGAGTTCGGCTTCGCGCTTGGCTTCGGCGGCCATCTCGTTCATGGCAGATCTCGCAGGCTGCGCCGAGGCCGACGATGCCGGGGACGTTGAGCGTGCCGGAGCGCATGCCGCGCTCGTGGCCGCCGCCGTTGATCTGCTCGGTGATCTGGACGCGCGGGTTGCGGCGGCGAACGTAGAGTGCGCCGACGCCCTTGGGGCCGTAGATCTTGTGGCCGGAGAGCGAGAGGACGTCGATGTTGTCGGTCTGGACGTCGACGGGGATCTTGCCGACGGCCTGGACGGCGTCGGTGTGGAAGAGGACGCCCTTCTCGTGGCAGAGCTTGCCGATCTCGCGGATGGGCTGGACGACGCCGATTTCGTTGTTGGCGTACATGATGGTGACGAGGATGGTCTTGTGGGGCCTTCGGTGACGATGGCGCGCTGCGGAGGTCTTCGAGGTCGACGAGGCCGTCGGCCTGCGACGGGCAGGTAGGTGACGCGGTAGCCCATGCTTCTCGAGCTTCTTGCAGGTGTCGAGGACGGCCTTGTGCTCGGTGACCTGGGTGATGATGTGGTTGCCGCGCTCGCGGTACATCTCGGCGATGCCCTTGATGGCGAGGTTGTTGGACTCGGTGGCGCCGGAGGTGAAGATGATCTCCTTGGCGGTGGCGCCGATGAGCTTGGCGATCTGCTCGCGGGCCTTTTCGACGGCCTGCTCGGCCTCCCAGCCGAAGCTGGTGGTTGCGGCTGGCGGCGTTGCCGAACTTGCCGGTGAAGTAGGGCATCATGGCTTCGAGCACGCGCGGATCGAGCGGCGTGGTGGCGTGGTTGTCCATGTAGAGGGGAAGGTGGACGCCCTCGGGGAGCGGCGTGGCGGAGTGGGTGATGACGACTCCGGTGGAGTTCGTTCCGGGGACCGCGCCGTTGCTGCCGTTTTCAGTGCTCATGTGTTGCTCCTCTGTGGTGCGAATCTTTGTGTCGGGCCTTCAGCCCTCGGACTTTTGCTGCGATTCCACCTAGGCCTGCGGCCTAGGCTGGATGTTCGCGCCGTCGGCGCTGATGCGCTGGCTAGGCCAGGATGGTGACCAGGCCGCCGCCGACGGCTGCGGTTCGTCGATTGCGGGTCGGACATTTCGACCAGGTCGCTGATGTGAATGCCGCTGAGCAGGTCCTTGATGCTGTCGTTGACCTTGCGCAGTGGTTCTTTGATGGTGCAATGGCCGGCGAGGTCGCAGGTTCCGTGAATGGTGATGCAACTGGTGATGAAGAGCGGGCCGTCGATGGCGCGGATGACTTCAAACGCGCGAGATCTGGTTGGCCGGGCGGGCGAGCGCGTAGCCGCCGTTGGTGCCGGCGTGGGAGACGAGCAGGCCGGCGCGGGCGAGGGTCTGGAGGATCTTGGCGAGCAGCGGCGGCGGAATGTGGTAGGCCTCGGCGATGTCCTTGGCGCTCTGAGCGATGGCGCCGGTGGCGTTGCCGGGCTGCTCGGCGAGGTACTTGAGCGCCATGAGACCGTAGTCCGCTTTTTTGGTCAGACGCAGCATATGGAGTCTCTTCGGCGGGCTCCAGACAGTCGGGATTTACGTGGGGCGCCGCTGGCTGGGCCTAATCCGACCTAAATGGTCTTAGTTAGTGTACGGCGAGAGGGGCTGTGGTTGCAAGCCCCGATATTGTCGTTGAAATACGGGCGGGCCAAGTTGGCGATTGGAGCAGATTTTACGAAATTCCGATTGACAAGAGGATTGGGCGTAGGCAAACTTTTTTCAAGCTCCTCCCCTTATGCCAGAAACGTGTAAACATCCGCAAGTTCGGGTCGTCGCCCGTGAGGATGACGTCGAGTTTGTCGAATGCCAGCTTTGCGGCGAGGTATTCGATTCGGCTGAGTTTGTCGACATCCTGAACGAAGACGAGTCGGTTGAGGCGCAGGGCGACGAAGCCTGAAACCCAGTTGCAGGTTGTTAGTTGCCGATTGATTGTGGGCGCTAGACCGCTTCGGGTTGGGGCGCGCTGACGCGGCGAAAGACAATCCAGGCGTATTGGGCGGCCGAGATGGGGGCAAGCCACGCGATCGCGCGCAGGAGGCCTCAGCGCAGAAGTCCCAGGTCGACCGAGTGCCAGACCTGCGCGACGAGGACGACCGTCAGGCCGAATATCTGGACCACGGTGTTGAGCTTGCCGAGCAGGCTGGGCCGAAAGTCTTTCAGGGTGCCGGTGGCGAAGAGCAGGGTGGAGATGAGCAGGATGCCGAAGTCGCGGCTGAAGACGAGCACGGTGACATAGCGCGGAACCAGGCTCATGTGAGTGAGCACGAGGAAGAGTGTGCTGAGGAGGAGTTTGTCGGCGATGGGGTCGAGGTACTGGCCAAGCCGGGTGTGCTGAGAGAGCATGCGCGCGAGCAGACCGTCGAAGCCGTCGCTGAAACCGGCGAGGACGAAGAGGCCGAAAGCGAGCCGATATTTGCTGTCGAGGATCGCGATGACGAGGAACGGGATGATGAACAAACGCGACAGCGTGAGCAGGTTTGGAGCGTTGCGGAACTGGGTGAGAAAATGCATGTTGTGGGGCAAGCCAATCGTAGAGCATTTTGAGGGCGGCTGCTGAAGGAGTTTCCGGTTTGCGGTGGGTGGAGGATTGCATTTAGACTGAATAGACGCAGTAGAGGCGCGTAGCTCAGTTGGTTAGAGCGCTTCCTTGACACGGAAGAGGTCAGCGGTTCGAGTCCGCTCGTGCCTACCATTTTTCCCTTCAAAAACTCAGGACTTGCGATCATGACTTCGACGGTCATGACCTCTCCTGGAGTGCCGAAGAGTTGCATTGCATCGACATGAGGCCCGCCGCGCGCCCATGATCGAGACAACAGGCTCCACACAGATTTGTTCTGGAAGCGCTGGCGCGTTCGGTTGAATGCCTTGCGGTATGCTCATCGGATGAAAGTGGCTTGGTTTAACCGGGGCGACGATTTCCGTCCTTGCGGTTTGCACGCTGCTTGAACCCTGAGGATTTCTATGAAACGTCGTACCTTTCTTCGCGGCACCGCCGCCCTGGGCTCCGCAGCGCTTGCCGGGCCGGCCTTCTCACTAGGGACCACAACGCCCGCCGATCGGGAAGTGACAGGGGTGCAAAGAACGACTCCGTTCGGAAAGAACGGCATTATGATTCCGGACGAAGGTTGGAGGATGTGGCCTGACACCAAGGCTGCGTGGCAGAACGACGAAATATTCCTTCCGGATGACGTTGAGCTTCAGAAGCTCCCAACGAATCCGCCAACCGGTGGGTGGGAGATTCTGAGCGGTGAACTCGGAACAGAGCTGACGCTTCCGGCGACAGTCGAGCAGTTCCACTGGGGTCTGACCGGCTTCCGTCCTTATCGCGATGAGTACAAGTTCGAGACAACCGACGACGAGGTGAAGAACGGCGCCTACTATGGTGTTTCCTGGTGGTGGCGGCAGATTGAGATTCCACAGAGCTTTCAGGGCAAGCGCGTGCTGCTGCATGTCCGTGCGGCGCGGCAGCGTGCCGAGGTCTACCTGAACGGCAAGCTGGTGGGCTATTCCATCATGGAGGAACTGCCGTTTGAGTGCGACCTGACGGGGGCGATCCAACCGAAAAATAACCTGCTGGCGATTCGCATCACTAATCCCGGGGGACGGCTGGATTGGGTCGATGGAAGCCGCATCACGTGGGGCGCGGTCGAGTTTCAGAAGAGTCACGGGTTTGGCGGGATCGATCGCGCGATGATGCTGAGCGCGCATGGAGATCTGCGGATTGCCGACGCCTGGGTGTTGAACACACCGCAGCCGAAGCAGATCACCGCGCACGCCACGTTAGAGAATAAGTCCGGCAGCGCGGTTGGGGGGAAGTTGCGCTTCGCTGTGATCGATCCGGCGGACCAAAAGATTTTGACTTCGGTCGATGTTCCGGTGCAGCTCGCTGCGGGCGGCGGCGACACGTTTTCTTGTTCACTGAGCGCTCCCACTGCCAGGGTATGGGACCTCGACACTCCGAACCTGTATAAGCTGCAAGCAAGTTGGCACCCGCGAGAGACTGGTCGAGATGCGGAAGTCAGGGAAGTGGATTTCGGCTTTCGATGGTTTGCGGTGGATGGGTTGGGCAAGGACGCGATGTTCCGCTTCAATGGACGCAGGATTCGCCTCTACACTTCGATCTCATGGGGATTCTGGGGGCTGAACGGACTCTTTCCTATACCCGAGTTGGCTGAGAAAGAGGTGCGCGTCGCGAAGTCGCTCAATCTGAATACACTCAACTTCCATCGCAATCTTGCGAAGGAAGATGTGCTCTATATTCAGGATCGAATCGGCCTGCTGCGCTGTCTGGAACCGGGAGGAGGAAGCCAGGCTGTCGCCTCTGCCAATCGGCCGCCTGCAAACACGACGTCAGTTCGTTATATGCAGGCAAAGATTCGTGGCATGATCCGCGCGTTCCGCAGCCATCCTTCGGTGATTCATTACATCTTGCAGAATGAGGGATCGCTGGACCCGAACAATCCGAATCTCGACAAGGTCTTCGAGATGATGCACAAGGAAGACCCGAGCCGATCGATCGTCGGCAGCGACGGTTTTGTGATGCGTTCTCCGGAAGCGTGGACCGAGGCCTACAGCACTGAAGTGCACAAGAGCTTTCGCCCGGCAACGATTGACGGAGGAGCCGGCGGCTGGTGGGTGGATCACACGGGCCACTTCTCCGACATCTGGCAGGATAGCTACTACAACTCGCCTACGGATTTTTACTTCTATTCGCCGGTGAAGGGCGAGATTGTCGAATGGGGCGAGATGAAAGGCGCCGCGTCCAGCGACAACCATGCAAGCGTGCTGCGCGAGATAGAAAAGCATGGCGGCACAAGTTATGACAAGCTGGACCACCAGGAACTGCTCGACGTCTATAACAAGTTTCTCGACACATGGAACTTCCGCACGGCGTTTCCTACCGCGGAATTGTTGTTTCTTTCCATTGGACGACGGGCCTATGAGACCTGGGGACAGTTCATGGAAAACGTGCGTATGTGCGAAGGCAACGACATGGCTGCCATCAGCGGGTGGGAATCGACCGCGATGGAGGATCACTCGGGCCTTGTCGACAACTTTCGTGATTTCAAGGCTGACCCTAAAGCGATCTCAAACAGCTTGCTGCCGGTGCGGCCGGTGGCGAAGCAGCGGCAGCTAGTAGTGGCGCTCGGAGATAAGGCGACCTTCGATATCTATTTGCTGAACGATTCGCACAAGGCCGTCGAAGGTAAGTTGGTGTTCACTTCCTCGGACCCATCGGGAGTGAATGAGCGCATAGCGGAGTTTGCGGCGCCCACGTTGCAGCAGGACCACTTTACGTATCTCCTGAAGGAGGCGTTCAGTACCGCGGCGCTCAACAAGGAGGGAAGATGGCGGTTTCGGCTCCAACTCGCAGACCATCCAATCCCGACCTTCGAGCGGGAGATTCTGGTTGTGTCGCCCACGCCAAAGCGCTTTCGGCCTATCAAGGTCGGAGTCGCTTCGCTTTCACCCACCATGGACGCGCAACTGCGCATGATTCCAGGCCTGCAGATCGAGAGTTTTAAGACTGGCGAGAAGTACGACGTCATCGTAGCTTCCGGGGGCTCGCTGGACGCTGAGAAAAACCTGGCTGTCGACGCCGAAGGCGCGTACAAGCCCGGCTCTGGTCCCATCAAAGAATTCACGCTGCCTAACGAAGTGCTGGAAGCGGTTAAGCAGGGAACTCCGCTGCTGGCATGCACTCCAAGCGAGGGTCAGGCTATCGGCGTTGGCCGGCAACTGGCGCAGGCGGGAGCTTTCCGCTACATCGGCATGGTTGGTCCGTCACGTGCGTCATGGATGGGTTCATGGTACTTCGTGCGCGAACATCCACTCTACGACGGGCTTCCCGTCAACCAGGCGATGAGCATTCATTATCAGGTGAAGGGCGGCGGTTCCAATGGATGGATTGTCGAAGGCGAGCACGTCGAGATCGTCGCGGCATACAGCCGAGACCACGACCGCAAGATCGGCGCCGGAACATTGACTGCGAAGTTGAATGGAACGCAGATCGTGATGCATCAGGTCACGGACATGCAACCTGTGATGCATCGCCGTTTTCTGGCAAACTCACTCGCCTGGCTGACACGCTCGTAAACGAATCCACAAACCGAAGTTAGATCGACTGATTCAGCACACGGTTCAGGCGCTGAACGAAGGCGGCTGGATCTTTCGGCGGGACGCCTTCGAGCAGGAGCGCCTGATCGAAGAGGAGCCACGCCGCGTCGGCTACTTTGGCGTCTTCGGGGTTGGCGAGAAGCTTTTTGATGATCTCGTGATCGGGGTTGATTTCGAGCGTTGGAACGGGCTCGGGTATTTCTTTCTGGCCCATGGCTCGCATCATGTGACGCATGCGGGCGCTCGGCTCGTCCTCGTCGGAGACGATTACGGATGGGCTGTCGGCGAGGCGCGAGGAAGCACGCACCTCCTTAACCGCGTCGCCGAGCGTGGCCTTGATCTTCTCGAGCAGTGGCTTCAGTTCCTCGGCCTTCTCCGGGGCGGAGTCGTCTTTGAGGTCATCACTGGTGGCGGACTTGTTGATAGCCTTGAGGTCGATGTCGCCGTATTTGGGTACTGAGGAGAAGACAATCTCGTCGATCTCGTCGTCGAGAAGTAGGACCTCGATGCCTTTCTTCTTGTAGATCTCGAGCAAGGGCGAGGTGCGCAACATGCTTTCCGGACCGCCGGTTATGTAGTAGAGCGCTTTCTGCTCGGGTTGCATGCGCTCCTTGGCTTCTGCGAACGAGGTGAGGCCTTCGACCTTGGTTGATTTGAAGCGGACGAGGTCGAGCAGTGTCTCGCGATTGGCGTAGTCGCCGTAGAGACCTTCCTTCAGTGGACGGTTGTATTCGGCTATGAATTGCGCATATTTGTCCTTATCGTTGGCGGCGACGTTCTTCAACTCGGACAGAATCTTCTTTACGCTGGCAGTCTTAATGCTGGTGAGTACCTTGTTCTGCTGCAGAATTTCGCGCGAGACATTGAGGGGAAGGTCTTCGGAGTCGATGATGCCGCGGACGAAGCGGAGATACTGCGGCAGGAGCTCCTTCGAGTCATCCATGATGAAGACGCGCTTGACGTAGAGCTTGATACCTCCCTTGTACTCGGCCTGGTAAAGATCGAGCGGAGCCTTCGCGGGAATGTAGAAGAGTGTGGTGTATTCGAGCGTACCTTCGGCGCGTGTGTGAAACCAGAAGAGGGGGTCTTCCCAATCGCCGGTGAGCGACTTATAGAACTCCTTGTAGTCCTCGTCCTTGAGCTCGGACTTCGGGCGCTGCCACATTGCGCTGGCGGCGTTGACCTGCTCGGTGACGCGGGTCTTGATGGACTCCTTCTTCTCGGCGTTCCACTCGCTCTTGTCGTAGGTGAGGAAGATGGGGAAAGCGATGTGGTTGGAATACTTCTTGACTATCTCCTGCAGGCGCCAGCTATTGGCGTACTGTGCGCCCTCATCGTTGAAGTGGATGAGGACCGTCGTTCCGGCGCTGTTGCGAGCATCCGCACCGGAGACCTCTTCCATGTCGAAGCCGGTCTTTCCGTCGCTGGTCCACCTAAATGATTTCTCTTCACCAGCCTTGCGCGAGATGACCTCGACTTTGTCGGCGACCATAAAGACGGAGTAGAAGCCGACGCCGAACTGGCCGATGAGGTTGGAGTCCTTGCGGGCATCGCCGGAGAGCTGCGCGAGGAAGTTTTTCGTCCCGGAGCGGGCGATGGTGCCAAGGTGCGAGACGAGGTCTTCCTCGCTCATGCCAATGCCGGTATCGGAGATGGTGAGGGTCTTCTTCTCTTCGTCGAGCGCGAGGTCGATGCGCGGCGCATCGATGCCATTGCCGACCAGCGCCTTGTACTTGTCATCGACAAGGACGAGATGGCGGAGCTTGTCGAGCGCATCGGAGGAGTTGGAGATGAGTTCACGGAGGAATATCTCCGGGTGGGAGTAGAGCGAATGGACGATGAGTTGAAGAAGCTGGCTTACTTCAGTCTGGAACTGTTGCTTTGACATGGCTCTGTTGATTATTGCCAAAAAAGGCAGAGACGGGAAGAGGGGGTGTCGTCCGTCGCGTCGACAAGTGAGAAACGCGAGGTTACGGAGTTGGTGTGTAGACCATGGCCTGCCAGGGATAGATTGGCTCTCGTCCGGCCCATTCGGTGGGGACGGCCCGATCCTGCGTGATCTCTTTCCAATGTGCTGCCAGCGGGGACGCTTGGCCAGTTTTTGACTACGTAATTCGCGCTGGGAGCCGACAGGTCGCTTCCCCAGTCGGAGAAGTTGGCCACCACCACAACCGGTGTCTGCCCCGCCGCGCCGCGTTGCCACGCCATGACTCGCTTGCCGTCGGTGAAATCCACATGGATGAATTGCGTGTCGTTGACTGAGAGCGCGGGAGTTGAGGTCCGAAACTTTACGAGTTGCGCGACATATTGGAAGATGCTGTTGCGCCAGGGATCTGTCGTGACGAGGTCGTAATTGATCGGATCAGTTTGCTTGAGGTTGGTGAAATTCGGGTCGTCTGGCGAGACGTTCATCGGGTCGGCGAACTCGTCGCCGCCAAAGATCATTGGGATTCCGACCGCGGTGAGCAGGCAGACGAAAGCAAGTTTGAGCGGCTTATCTTTGAGTGCGACTCCAAACCTATCCAGAAAGTTATATATGCGATCGTTATTGGTTCCGTCGCCGTCGGTATTTCCGGTGTCGTGAGAGCCGATGTAATTGACCGCCTGCGATCCGTCCGTGAAGAGAACATTATTCGCAGAATCGCGCAGATTACGGCAATCGATCATCTCGCGAACCGTCCACTCGAATGAGGGCTGGCCCTCGCCGCTTCGGCCAATGATGGCGTTGCGAACGCGATTGCGAAATTTGTCGTTCCAAAGCGCATCGATGAAGCCTAGGAGGGCAGATGGTTCCGAAAGCTCTTCTCCGATGGTTATAAACCGGGAGTCGGCGGCGCCAGCGGGATTGCCTTGCGCGTTCCATCGCTCATTCCATAGCGCGCGCGCTCCTGTACGAAACTCATTTACGAAGTCGTAGTTATCGACGTTGTTAACGCTGTCGAGGCGGTATCCATCGAGGTGGTAATAGCTCATCCACCAGTTCATGTGTGCCAGCATGTGTTGGCGTCCGGGATAAAACTGCCCGGTCGATCCGGAGACGGGATCAAATGTGTTTGTAAGGTAGGCGTATTTCCAGAGATCACCTCCGAATCCATCACGGCCGTTCTGCTCAGGGTCTGGTGGGTCAGCGTTATATTGAACGTGAAAATCGAGGAAATTAGCGGTTCGGTATGCGTCCTGATCTGAGAACGCCATCACCGCGTCGTAGATGTAGCGAATGCCGTTGGTGTGGCAGCCACGCACGAGGTTCAGAAAGTCACTGGTGGCTGTCGGCGCGGATTGCGTGAGCGGATGACCGAGATCGAAGTCCGGCGCGAAATAGTTGCTGGTCGCGTATCCCCACGATTTGCGATCGGCATAGGTGTCTGCCGGGGGAAGTAATTCCAGCGCATTGATCCCGAGATTCATGAGATAGGCTCGGCCGGCTGCAAGTACCGCGATTGTCGGAAAGTTGGGCGAGCTTGCTTCTTCAACGATCAGCGCCAGAACATCTTGAAATGTTCCAACTCCGACGTTTGCGGCGTCCACCAGGTCGCCGGTCTTCGTCCAGGCAGTGGGCAACTCGTAGATCACCATCTGGTTGTTGGTCGGCAGCAGTTCCATGCTTGAGTCGGGAACAGAGTCAAAAGTTTGCGGTGCCGTTCCCGGATCGGAAGGCACGAGTAGGCCGCCCTGAAAGCGGATCACAGCCAGTGCATAGGAAGAATCAGTTCCGTCGCCGGCCGGGAGAGTGGAAGTTAGCCGCCAATCGACGCAGTACGCCGCCGGATCGGTGCATTGCAGGCGCTGATTGGTAGCGCCGGGATAGACGTTTGTATTCGCGACGTCGAACCAATAGTGGTAAACCTGCCCATCTATCAAGTTGGAATCCGCAGCCGCAATCTCCCAGAGGTCGCCGGCAGTTGACAGCGGTGACGGCATAAGGGGAAGGGTTTGCGCGGCGGTGAGTGTTGGCGGAATTGCGCCGCTCAACTGTCCGATGACGAGATTTGGAGGTGCGGCAGCGGTTGCTGCTCCGGGTCTCCAAAGGATGAAATGGGTCTTTTTGCGATCCAGGAGTCGAGTCATTTGGGGCCGCTCCTAAATTGAGGTGAGGCAATCTTACCCTGAAATCGCCCGTACGGAGCCCGCTTCGAGAGTTAACGAGGTTGGCTGACGGAATATAGAGATGGTCGACTCCGTTATGAGGAACGCTTCTCACCGAGGAACGCATGCCGCAGCGATCTTCCGGATCCCTTCCAGCGTTTGACAATCTCGTACACGATCACGCTGCTGTAGGTCACTGCGATCCAGACGTAGACTTCTTCGACTGGGAGGAACGACCAGGCAGTCACGCGGATGCCGAGCATCTGCTGGTCCCTGAAGTTCCACCATCCGTAAGGCAATGCAAGCGTGACCTCCCAAAGCAGGCTGGTCACTAAGAGCATGAACATGGTGAGGCTGAGTGCACGCCAATTGATGACCGGACGGGCGGCCGGCAACAGCGCACTGGACGGCAACAAGGCGAAGAGCACGAGAAAAATAAAGTAGCCTGGAAACCTTCCTGGAATGTTGACGACGTATCGCTGATAGAGCAAGGCGGCTGAAATAAGAACTGCCGCAAGCAGAAGCGAAGCAGGATGAAACTGCAGCAATCGGTCGAAGTTGATCCGTTCGTCCGCTGTCGCAGGAATACTGTAGGCCGTGAGCCAGTATTCATCCAGCCAGATGTAAAGAAGAAGGACAGCAATAAAGCCTGTCAAATAGAAGGCGTACTCTTCGATGGGAACTCCACCTCCGAGCACCGGGGCCTTGATCCCGAGCGTCGCAGTTGGATTAGGAAAGACGAAGAAGTATCTTGCGAAGAAGAAGTCGAGAACTGCACCAAGCGGAAACAGCAGCCCAATGCTCCAGGCGAACGCTCGGCGTGAGATCGTCAATCCCTCTTGCGGAATAAACCACAGAACAATTGCCAGCGACGGCACAATAAACAAAAGCAGGCTGACTGTATATCCATAGGGCGACGCATCGGGAGTGTAATTGCTTTCGAGAGCGCTCGAATGGACCGTGTGCAGAGTCAATGCCGCGGGCACGATCAGCATCCCGAGCATGGCAACAGTCATTCCGTATGCGGATGATCTGGCTTTCCTCATGAGACCACCTCGAATGCGGAATATAGCGACCGAAGATTGGCTTGAGGATGACTATTCTAAAGCGCAGGCATCAGCGGATGCCTCTGCCGAGCACTTGGCTGCTACAAATGGGCGAGAGCGCGTCGGCCGCGATATCCCTACTGATTGCGTCATTTTATGGTGGCGGTGAACGTGCCGCTCACATCAAGAGGCGCGACCGACATGGTGCCCTTCATCTTGCCTTCTTCCACACCCTGGGGCGCGGTGAATGTATCAGTGATCGGGGTACCCTCATAGGTCTTGTCAAATTTGAAGGTCACCGATTGTCCCTTCACTTCACCCGTCAACGCGTGTGCCACTTTATCGTCGCCGGTGCAGGTTCCCGTGAGCTTCCCATCGGCCTGCGTCACGACGCACGTCATGTTGATCGATAGGCCCGCAACGTCGTAGGCAAGGGTCCATGTCCCCGCGACAGAGGGCACGGCCTGGGCTGCGGAGATGAGTGAAGCTGAGAAGAAAAGCGCCGCTAAAGTCAGGTGACGTTTCATCAGTTAGTCCTTGAACGGAAGGCAAAATGGAATAAGAAATAGTACACCTGGGGCCTGCGACTCGCATCGCCCGAGATCGAACGTTGTGTCGATGCGCTGCGTTCAGAACTTTTTGGCGGCGCGTTTTTTTGCCGTGGTGGTAGGCCGCCTTGGCACACGCTTGGTTTCATTCGGGTCGCGTGCGCTGGAGCGGCGTTGCAGGACGACGATCGCGGCACCGCGGAGGCGGGCGACTTCGGGCTCGTGCGAAGGCATGATCTTTGGCTTGAGTCCAGCGAGGGCCGCTTCGGCAAAAGACTTCTCGATGATGGGGCCCAATCTTTGCCATGCTCCGACGATGTCGCCGGCGATCAGGATCACCTGGGGTGCGAGTGCGGCGGAGATGAGGCGCAGGCCTTTGCCAACATACTCGGCCTGCTTGGTGAGCGCTGCTATGGCAGCGGCATCTTCTTCGCTTGCAAGACGGAGGAGATCTTCAATGGTTCGCACTGGAACGGCAGGCTTGCTCTCGGCGTAGTAGCGGAGCGCAGCGTTGGAGGATGCGTAGATCTCCCAGCATCCGCGTGCGCCACAACTGCAGACAGGACCATTCATGTCGAGGGGGATATGCCCGAATTCTCCGGCCATGTTTCGGTCGCCGTAGATGATCTCGCCGTTGGAGAGGATGCCGGTGCCGACGCCTTCGGAGACCGTAACGAGGACAGCGTTGCGGACGCCATCCATGCGGCCGAACCAGGTTTCTGCGAGGAGGCAGGCATTCGCGGCGTTGTCCATTTCGACGGCGATCCCGGTTGCCTTTTCGATTGCACCCTTGATGTCGAAGTCTTTCCAGCCGAGGTTCGGGGCGAAGCGGAGCCGCTGAGTGGACGAGTCGACGCGGCCGGGGAGGGCTACTCCGACTCCTTCGAAGGAGCGGTTGGGGTGTTCCTGCTTCATTCGAAGCATGGTCTCGATGATTTTCGCGACGGTTTTCTGCGGGTCAGACGTGACCGGTAACTGAGCGCGCGAAAGAAATCTTCCGTTGAGGTCGACGACGGCGACGGTGGCCATTTTGGGGCGTATGTCGGCGACCAGCATAACGAGGTCGTCGTTGAGTCCGACCATGGTGGGGCGGCGGCCGCGGGGAAGCTTTGCGACTGCGCCGTCGCGCACCCAGCGTTCCTGGATCAGCTGGTTGACGATGAGGGAGACGGTGCTCGGCTGCAGGCCGGAGAGCCGTGACAATTCCGCGCGGGAGACGGGCTGATTGGCACGGATTACTTCGAGAACTACGTCGCGATTGATGTCGCGGGCGATCTCGCTGGAGGCGAGACGGACATACGCGAGATCGACTTTCTGCATTCCACGAATCATGATTTATCCAACCCCGGCGCGCTGCCGCATGTGGCGTTCTGGGCCTCACGACTGAGGTTTATCCCTTTCATCATACTTCTGTGAAGAACGGCGAAACGCATGGAATCACGATCCTTGTCTGCGATTACCAGTCGGTGAGTGTGCCGTCGAGCTTGCGCGCGATAGGAAGGTAGGCGCGTTGATAGGGATACTTTGCGGCCAGTTTTTCGTCGATGTCGACGCCGAGACCCGGCGCGTTGCCGGGATGACATGTAGCCGGCGTTGAAGGTGTAGTTGTGGGGGAAGACTTCGTCGGTGAGAGCGGTGTGCGGCATGTGCTCCTGGATGCCGAAGTTGTGGATGGCGAGGCCGAAGTGGAGCGCGGCGGCCATGGTGACGGGGGAGAGGTCGGTGGCGCCGTGGAAGCCGGTGCGGACGTGGTAGAGGGCGGCGAAGTCGGCGGTCTTTTTGGCGTGGGTGATGCCGCCGCCGTGGACGATGGTCATGCGGATGTAGTCGATCCACTGGCGGCGGATGAGGTCGTGCGCGTCCCAGACGGAGTTGAAGACTTCGCCGGTGGCGATGGGTGTCGTGGTGTGTTTGCGGATGAGTTCGAAGCCTTCCTGCAGTTCGGCGGGGCAGGGGTCTTCCATCCAGAAGAGGTGGTAGGGTTCGAGTGACTTGCCGAGGCGCGCGGCTTCGATCGGCGTGAGGCGGTGGTGGACGTCGTGGAGCAGGTGGACGTCGGGGCCGAGTTCGACGCGGAGGCTTTCGAAGAGCTTGGGCGCGAAGTTGAGATAGCGCTCGGTGGACCAGAGGCTTTCGCTGGGGAGGCCGCGCTCGGCCGGCTCGTAGGGCTTGCCGCCTTTGGGGACGCCGTAGCTGCTGGCCACGCCGGGGACGCCGCTCTGGGCGCGGACGGCGAGGTAGCCCTCGTCCATGTGATGGCGAACGGAGTCGAGGGCTTCGTCGATGTCCTTGCCGTTGGCGTGGGTGTAGACGAGGCACGCCTTGTCGGCTCTTGCCGCCGAGCAGGTTGTAGACCGGCGTATTGAGCGCTTTGCCTTTGATGTCCCAGAGGGCGACGTCGACGGCGGCGATGGCCGTCATGGTGACGGGGCCGCGCCGCCAGTAGGCTCCGCGATAGAGATACTGCCAGATGTCTTCGATGTTGAAGGGATCGCGGCCGATGAGGCAGGGGAGGACGTGCTCGGTGAGGTAGCTGGCGACGGCGAGTTCGCGGCCGTTGAGGGTGGCGTCGCCAAGGCCGTAGATGCCTTCGTCGGTGTCGATCTTCAGGGTGACGAAGTTGCGGTCGGGCGAGCAGATGATAAGACGAGCGGCGGTGATCTTCATGATGGATTGACCGGGGTGATTTCGATGTAGTCTACCGGAGCTGGCTCCTTGCCGTCGGGGGTTCCGCGTAGGGTGAGCTTGTCGCCGGGGTTGAGATGGACGTTGGGACGGTGAAGCGAGTGGAGGTGTGGCCGTCGAGGTGTGGATCGTCGACGGCGGGTGGTAGCTTTGCGTCGGCGCTCCAGTGGGCGATCGGTTTTCCGTTGAGCAGGAGATCGTAGGTGGAGATGCCGGAGCCAGGTCGAAGTACTGGACGGCGATGTTGTAGTTGCCGGCGGGGTGGTCGAGTGTGGTGGTGAGCGTGCATGCGGGGGCGTCGGTGCAGATGACGGCTTTGCCACCGGAGGCGGTCTCCCAGGGCGTGACGTCGACGGGCTTGTACCCTTCGGCGTGCATGGATTCGGCTTCGATGCGGTTCGGGTAGTTGCCTACGCGGTCGAGCTTGTCGGGGATGCCGGATATCTTCAGGAACCATTGGTTGACGGCGTCGCGCCAGACGATGGCGTGGCCGGCCTGGTAGGTGAAGAGGTCGAGGGTCTTTGCGTAGCGCTCGTCGTCGATGAGGCCGTGGAGTTTGTCCACTCGGGTGCGTAGGTTGCGCGGTCTGCGCGCCTGCGTAGTGCGCGTCGTAGACATGCTGGATGACAGTTTTGCCGGAGTGCAGGACGTGAGTGTAGGGGACATGGTGCATGAAGAGGAGAAGCTCGTCGGGGCAGGTGGCGAGCGACTCGTAGACTTTGCGGCGAGCTGCGGCGGATATTGGCCGATGTAGCCGGTGCCGGTGGCTACGGTGCGGTCCATGCCGATGCCTTCGTGGTCGGCGCGGAGCCACTGGCCCCAGCCGTTGCGTTCGGCGGACTCGATGCCGGGGCCGTAGTGGACGCCGATGATGTCGGTGAGCGTGCCGAGGCCGAGCGGGCCGGTGTACTGCTCGTAGGCGTGCCAGGAGTCAAGCTGGAGTTGGTTGATGGTGGAGACGACGAGTGGGATTGTTGCCGAAGGTGAGGCGCGTCCAACTGTCGATGATGGCTGTCGGAGGTGAGGTCAGGGTTCCAGGCGAGCTTGCCAAAGCCGTAGAGATTGGCCATGGCCATGGGATGATGCAGCCAGTTGTCTTCGAGGCCGACGTTGACCACGGCGACGAATCCGCCGAGGGGCTGGTGGAAGGACTTGCCTTCGACGATCTCTTTCACCGGCGTGCTGCGATTTTCCGCGCGCATGTCGGTGTCGAGCGCGGTCTTCCACATGGGGACCAGGAAGACCATGTGGCGCTGCTGGCCGGTGTACTCCTGCGTGGTTTGCGAGTTCGATGGCCTGGTTGGTGTGCCGGAGCGCGGCGAAGAGCGGCGAGACGGGCTCGCGGACCTGGAAGTCGATGGGGCCGTGCTTGATCTGGATGACGACGTTGGGTTCGAACTGGCCGTCGAGGGCGTGGAAGTTGTCGTAGCCGGCGCGGGCGCGGTCGGCTTTGAGGTCGTTCCAGTCGAGGTGGTGGTCGTAGACGAAGCCGCGGTACAGCACGATGCCGCCGTGCGGTTCGAGCGCGCGGGCGAGCGACATTCGCGGCCTGTGCGGGCGTGCGGCCGTACTGCGATGGGCCGGCGCGGCCTTCGGAGTCGGCCTTGACGACGAAGCCGCCGAAGTCGGGGATGAGCTTGATAGATTTCGTCGACCTTTTGCTGCCACCAGGCGGCGACGGCTGGGTCGACGGGATCGAAGGTTGGCAGGCCGCCGACTACCTGCGGGCTGGAGAGGTCGACTGAGAGCGACATGCGGACGCCCCAGGGGCGGAACGCGTCGGCGATGCGGGCGAGTTCGCGCAGCATCTCGGGATCGAGCGTGTGCAGGTTGGCGTTGACGTTGTTGACGGTGCATCCGTTGATCCCGATGGAGGCGAGCAGGCGGCCGTAGTCGGAGACGCGGGTGAGGTCGGTGCGGACGTGGCCGTCGTCGAAGAAGATGGAGCGGCCGGCGTAGCCGCGCTCGATGGTGCCGTCGAAGTTGTCCCACTGGTTGACCCAGCGGATGGGGGCGGAAGGCGATTCGATGTCGGCGGTGAAGGGCTTCTGCTCGGCGATTTGTTCGAGGAGGTGAAAGACGCCGTAGAGTTCGCCGCGGTCATCTTTGCCGGCGACGATCCAATCGGTGTGGCCTGACGATGAATAGGGATTGCAGCGTGAAGCCTTCGTTTTTGACGGTTAGCGGCGGGGTCCACGCAGGAAGAGCCGCTTGGATCTGCGCGATGGTGCCGAGGAGGATTGCGTCTCCGCCTGTTCGGATTTGGCGCGGCGACGAGATCGGTGCCCAGCATCGAGTGGATGCCACGCTGGAGTTCGGTGCGCGGCCGCTATGGCCAATGGGTGAGTTGCCGAGCGACGACCATGCGCTTCGGCATTGTCGCGTAAAGTTGGCGTTCAGCCTGGGCAAAGGGCTATAGCGCAACCAGCCGTCCGCACCGGTCTCCGCGTTGCCCAGAGTGGCGGCAGCGAGGAGGCCTGCGAGAATCAGCGGAGTCCGCATCAGTGAGGGAGTTCCTGCGTCCCTTGAACAGTGAAGGTTGCGGCCAGATTCTTTGCGGGCGCGGCTGATGGCGTTGGTTGCGAACCGCCCAAAGAGATGCTGTAGGTGCCGGCGGTGACTGCGCGGACACCCTTGTCATCGACCTGGGAGAGTGTGCGCGGATCGAGTTTGAAGTGAGATGTGTTTGGTTTCGCCCGGAGCGAGGTGGACGCGGGTGAAGCCGGCGAGAGCGAGATTGGGCGAGACGTTGGTGTGGGGAGGGGTGAGATAAAGTTCGGCAACTTCATCGCCTGCGCGGGTGCCGGTGTTCTTGACGTCGGCTTCGACGGTCAGCGTGTCGCCCGCCTTCAGCGTGCTGGTGGAGAGGTGAATCTTAGAGTAGGCAAAGGTGGTGTAGCTCAGGCCGTACCCGAAGCCGTAGAGCGGCGTGCCTTTGAAGTAGCGGTAGGTGCGGTTGGCCATTGCGTAGTCGGTGAAGGCGGGAAGCTGGTCGACGGAATCGTAGAACGTGACCGGCAGGCGGCCGCCGGGATTGTTCTTTCCGCTGAGAGTTTCGGCGATGGCCTGTGCGCCACCTTCGCCTGGGTACCAGGCTTCGACGATGGCATTGGCGTGCTGCTGCGCCCAGTTGACGGCGAGCGCGCTGCCATTCATCAGGACGACGATCAGCGGCTTGCCGGTGGCTGCAACCGCTTCAAGCAGATGCTGCTGCGCGGCGGGCAGCTTGATGTCGGTGCGGTCGCCGCCGGAGAAGCCCTCAATGTGGATGGGCATCTCTTCGCCTTCGAGTTCGGGAGACAGGCCGACAAAGGCGAGGACCGCGTCGGCCTGTTTCGCGATGGCGACGGCATCCGGTTCAAGCAGTCCCGGCTTGGGCGACCACTCCATCGTAATGCCGGCGCCGAAGAGCTTTGCGTTGTGGATGTACTCGACGCGCAATACGTGGGGCTTGGTGTCGTCGAAGGTCATGGAGAAGCGCGGCGTGTCGCTCGGTGCGAAATTCCGCGCCTGCGTCGGTGGCGAAGCCGGCGATCGGTTTGCCATCGAGAGAGACGGCAAACCTCTCATGGTCGCCGCAGGGGTAGCAGTGCGCGAGGCGCATGGTGAAGTCGTAGGTGCCGGGCTCAGGCGCGGTGATGGTGCCGGTCCAGCGGACGGCGAAGTGATCTGCGGGCGCTCCCGCGACCGGGCTCGCGGAGTTCCAATCGAAGTCGATCTGCTTGTCGGTGCGAGTGAGCGATGGGCTTGCCGTTGAAGTTATCGCTGGCGAAGTACTCCGCCGCGCAGGCCTTCTTCTGAAGAATCGACGGCTGTGTGGAGCAATGTGCGCGGGACGGGCAATGTCACGCCGTCGGCATAGGAGGAGCCCTGCGCGTAGAGAACCTTTGCGTTCTTGAATTCGGCGGCGATTCCGTCGACCGGGAAGACGGGGTCACGCGGGACCGCGTTGTAGTTGCCTTCGATCGCGGAGAGGGCAACGGCATTCGGGCCGATGACGGCGATGGTTTTGATGTCGGGCTTCAAGGGAAGTGCTGCGGCGTCGTTCTTGAGCAGGGTGATGGATTCGCGGGAAGCTTCGAGTGCGAGAGCGTGATGAGCAGGCGAGGTGACTTCAGAGAAAGGGACGCTGGCGTAGGGATTCATCGAGTCGGGGTCGAAGAGGCCGAGCTTGAAGCGCGCGGTGAAGAGACGCTTGAGCGAGACGTCGATCTCCGACTCTTTGATCAGGCCTTGCTTAACCGCGTCGGTGAGCGCCATGTAGGTGCTTCCGCAGTTGGTGTCGGTGCCGGTGCGAATGCCGGCGACAGCTGCGGCTTCCTTGTCCGCGGAGTAGTGGTGGCCATTCGGCTCGAAGAAGTCATCGACGGCGCCGCAGTCGGAGGTGACAAATCCTTTGAAGCCCCAATCCTGGCGGAGGACGTCCGACGAGGAGTTCCTTGCTGGCACATGCGGGTGCGCCGTCGATGGCGTTATAGGCGCACATGATGGAGTCGGCCTTGCCCTCGACGATGGTGGCGCGGAAGGCGGGCAGGTAGGTGTCCCAGAGGTCATGCGGGGTTGGGTCGACGTTGAAGCGATGGCGCTCCGACTCGGGGCCGCTGTGGACGGCGAAGTGCTTGGGCGTGGCGATGACCCGGAAATACTTGGGGTTGTCGCCCTGCAGACCCTTGACGAACGCGACGCCGAGCCGGCTGGTGAGGAAGGGATCTTCGCCATAGGTCTCCTGCCCGCGTCCCCAGCGCGGATCGCGGAAGATGTTGATGTTGGGCGACCAGATGCTGAGCCCGTAATAGATGGAGTGGATGTCGTGGCGCACAGCCTCGTTGTACTTCGCGCGGGCTTCGACTGAGATTGCGTTGGATTCTTTGCTGACGAGGTCCGTGTCCCAGGTGGCCGCCATGCCGATGGCCTGGGGAAAGAGCGTGGCGTATCCGGAGCGCGCGACGCCGTGCAAGCCTTCGCTCCACCAGTCGTAGGCCGGGACACCAAGCCGAGGGATGGCCGCGGAGGTGTTGATCATCTCCGACGTCTTCTCTTCCAGCGTCATGCGGGAGACGAGGTCATCGACGCGCTGTTCAGTGGAGAGACGCGTGTCCTGATAGGGCAAAGGCTCCTGCGGTTTGCGCCAGCAGAGCGGGCGTCATTGGGAGAAAAGCGATGAGCAAAGCAAAATGTGCGCGGTTCATAGTGAGTCTGGATTCTCCAAATTACTCGTGCTACCGAAGGGGTAAGGATAGCAATCCCGCGGAAGGTTTGCTTCGCACCGCCGGAGGCTCGGCCTGGAAGCCTCGTTGACGGTTCGCAATTTATTGTCGTCGCGAACTTTATTCCGGCATGCGGACCGGTGTCAAGATAGCCACCAGGGCGCGTTTGGGATTACTGATTTACTCCGCTGGCCAGAAAACCGCCATCCACTGCGACAATCTGCCCGGTCATAAACGAGACTGCATCTGACGCGAGATAGACCGCCGCGCCGGCGACTTCCTGGGACGTACCGTAGCGCCGCATGGGCGTTCGTAGAAGCAGTTCCTGTCCTCGGGGCGAGTCGATGATGCTGCGATTGAGTTCAGTTGGAATGATGCCCGGCGCGATTGCATTGACGCAGACTCCGGTCTGCGCCCATTCGACGGCGAGCGATTTTGTGAGCGCTCCTACCGCGGCCTTGCTGGCCCCATAAGCAGCGACCTCCTGAAAAGCGACGAATGTTGAGAGCGAAGCAATGTTGATGATTCGGCCATATCCGCGCTCAAGCATAGAGCGGCCAAATATCTGGCATGCGTACAGCGTACCCTTCAAATTCACGCTGATTATTTTGTTCCAATCCTCTTCGGAACATTCCAGTGTCGAAACACGCTTAGTGATGCCAGCCGAGTTGACGAGGATGTCGACGTTGCCTAGTTCTGAGACAACGCGATCGTGAAACAGTTGCAGCGAAGGACGACTCAGAATGTCGGTGGTGATACGTAAGGTGGGCCGACCCATTTTTTCGATCTCGGCGGCGACCGCATCCACTGCGCCCTCGGAGCGGGAAGTTGCGATAACTTCTGCGCCGGCACTAGCCAAAGCAAGGGAAATGGAGCGCCCGATGCCGGATGTTCCGCCCACAACCACCGCACGTCTGCCCTGGAGATCGAACATTTTCAAATGGTTTCCCTGTTGCTAAAGAGAGTTTCGTGTCCTCACCAGTGTTGTACACGAATTAAGTTCGAGCGTCATTGAATATATTCTAGAATGATAGAAGAATCGATTGGGGAACTATGAAAATCGGGCAATTGACCGGGCGCAGGCGTTGCCAGGATCCGAAAGTGATCGAGGCGGGACTGGAGGCTTGGCATTTCAGCACGGACATTGATTTTGCCGTAAACGAGCGGAAACAGCGCGAAAATTGGGCCTTTTCGATGTCGCCGGAATGGGCAGCAAGTTGTTTTGTTTGAGTAGATACGGTTGAAATCGAGTCGCGTTCCTGATGTAAACAGAAGGTGCAGCGGCTGAGCGGCGGGAGTTGCCTCAGGCCTCCTAATTATTTGCGGCACGAATAAAATGATGACATCCGGATCTATCATGAATCGATTTCGAGTCTGGCAGCCGAGACGAGCGTGGAGAATGCAGGGCCGACTATGCGACGTAGTTTTCCAGCAAGCCAATTTCGGCGATTTCGATGCGGATTTGGTCGCCGCTCGCCAGGGTGAAATCGTCGGCGGGAACGATGCCGGTGCCGGTCATGAGGAACGCTCCGTGGGGAAAGCTGTTGTCGCGAAAGAGAAATGCGGCGAGCTGTTTCGGGTCGCGTTTCAGCTCTGCGAGCGTGGTGCTGTCCGAGAATACGATGCTTGCCGCTTCGAGTGATCTGCAAGCCGATCGCTGTCGACTTGCTGAGCGGCTCGGGTGAGAGCAGGATGCAGGGGCCAAGTGCGCAACTGCCGTCGTAGACCTTGGCCTGCGGGAGATAGAGCGGGTTTTCGCCTTCGATGTCGCGCGAACTCATGTCGTTGCCGATGGTGTAGCCGATGATGTCGCCGGACAGGATTGATGAGCAGCGTGAGTTCGGGCTCTGGGACAGACCATTTTGCGTCGGAGCGAATGCGGACGGCGGCGTTGGGCCCGACTACGCGGCGGCCCGTGGCTTTGAAGAAAAGCTCGGGGCGCTCGGCTGCATAGACGAGATCGTAAAAGGTGCCGCCTCCGGCAGTCTTGCTCTCTTCCATGCGCGCGTTGCGGCTGCGGTAGTAGGTGACCCCGGCGGCCCAGACCTCCTGGCTGACGATCGGCGCGAGGATGGCGGCGGGATCGAAGGTGGTGGCTGGCGCTTCCTTGATTGCCGAGCGCAACGCGCGCGTAGAGATCGGGGCTTGCGATCAGCTCATCCCAGTCGATGCGATGGAACTGCATGGAAACGAGTGTCTTCTTCGACAAAGATTCCTTTGGATGTTCGATAGAGTTTCATCGCCTGGACCTTTCTGCGTCAATGGGGCGCGAGGTATTGGTGAGCTGCGCTAGGATTGCGTCGGTGTCGTAGACGCAGCCACCCCAAACGCCTCCGCTGGCCTGGACGAGGGCTGCCCACAAGCGCGTGTCGTCGGGCAGCGCGGGATGCGGAGCGAGATCGCCGCGCTGGGAGCGAGCTGCGAGGCGGGCCGCGCCTTCGTCTGCGGAGAAGCACTCGGCGCCTTCGCCGACAAGATTGACGGTGCCGTGGAGGGCGTTGCGGTCGATGACGATCTCGATGGTGTCACCGTCGCGAACGCGGCCGATTTCGCCGCCGGCGAGTGCTTCCGGCGAGATGTGGCCGATGCACGCGCCGGTGGAGACGCCACTGAAGCGCGCGTCGGTGAGGACGGCGACGTGTTTGCAGTAGGGGAGGTTTTTGAGCGCGGCGGTGATCTGGTAGATCTCCTGCATGCCGGCTCCGGCGGGACCTCCGCAGATGAGGACGATGACGTCTCCGGGTGAGAGAGCACCGCGCTTGATGGCGTCGATGGCGGCGGCTTCGGTGATAAAGACGCGGGCGGGGCCAGTGTGGCGATAGACGTTGCCAGCGTCGATGAGCGTGGGGTCGATGGCGGTGCTCTTGATCACGCTTCCTTCGGGCGCGAGGTTGCCGGTAGGGAAGCAGATGGTTGAGGTAAGGCCGCGTTCGCGGGCGCGATCCGGGGAGAGAATCACGTCCTCGGCGTCTACTCCGTCGAGCGTGCGCAGGCGGTCTTTGAGCGCAACGCGGCGCTCGCTCTGTTCCCACCAGTTAAGGTTCTCGTCGAGGGTTTCGCCGGATGCGGTTTGAACGCTGCAGTCGAGCAGGCCAATGCGGCGCAAGATGCAGCATGACCTCGGGAACGCCGCCCGCCAGGAAAACCTGGACCGTTGCGAAGTTGTTCGGGCCATTGGGCAGCGCATCGACGAGGCGCGGGACGCTTCGATTGATTGTGGCCCAGTCGGCTGCGATGGGGCGGCGTAGGCCTGCCGCGTGCGCGATCGCAGGGATATGCAGCAGGAGGTTGGTCGAGCCTCCGAAGGCCGCGTGGAGCATCATGGCATTGCGGATCGCGGCGTCGGTGAGAACATCGCTTGTGCCCATGCCGAGTTGCGACATGCGGCAGGATTGCCGCTGCGGAACGTGTTGCTGCGTCGAGCCAGATAGGCTGGCCGGACGGTGCGAGCGCGGAGTGCGGCAGCGACAACCCGAGCGCTTCGGCGACGACCTGCGACGTTGCGGCCGTGCCGAGAAATTGGCAGCCGCCGCCGGGGGTTGCGCAGGTGCGGCAACCGACTTCGGCGGCGTACTCGAGAGTTATCTGGCCCTGAGCGAAGCGGGCGCCGATGGACTGGATTTTGCCAGCATCTTCGCCGTCTTCGGGAAGCAGCGTGACGCCGCCAGGGACAAGGATGCTTGGGAGCGGTCCGGACGAGGCGAGGGCCATCATCATGGCGGGCAGGCCTTTGTCGCACGTGGCTACGCCGATGACGCCTTTGCGCGTGGGCAGCGAGCGCATGAGGCGGCGCAGGACGATGGCCGCGTCGTTGCGGTAGGGCAGCGAGTCGAGCATGCCTTCGGTGCCCTGGGTGCGGCCGTCGCACGGGTCGGTGCAGGCTCCGGCGAACGGGATGCATGTGGTGTGCGCGAAGTTCGCGAGCGGCCTCGGCGACGAGTAGGCCGACCTCCCAATGGCCGGTGTGGAAGCCGAGCGCTATGGGGGTGCCGTCGGCTGCGCGCAGACCGCCGTGCGTGCTGAGGATGAGGTATTCGGGGTCGAGGAGGCGCGCGGGCTCCCAGCCCATGCCGGCACTCTGGCTGAGGCCGAAGAGATTGCCTGAGGGCTCGGTCAGCAGCATCTCCGGCGTGATGGGCAGTGAGCCTTCGGGGCCGGGAGCGTGGGTCTTCGTCTCAACGTAAATGGATGAATTGCTCTCGAAGATTTGCGCTGCCGGGATGACGTTGCCGGGGATGGTCATTGGGTTGCGCAAACCTCAAGTGTGATCTGGAAACCTTTCCGGCACGATAGCACTCAGGCCTGGTCAAAGGTGTAAGGTGCGCGTTGTGGACGCGAGAGCAGCGCGTTGGCTGCCGCGTCGCCGACGAACTGTTCCTTCTGCGGATCCCAATGGAGTTTGCGCTTCGACTTCATCGCGATGTGGTGCAGGAGGCAGGTTGAGCATGCGCGATGGCCGGTTTCGACGGGCGAGATCGGCGCTTGGCGCGTGCGGATGCAGTCGAGCCAGTTGCGGTGCTGATCCTTGCTGACGTAGAGATGGATTTCGTCGGGGCCGATGACGGAATCGAGGATTGCGGGATCGCTGGCGTCGAGGCCTGTTTGTTTAAGTCGGGGGTTGGGCGGTGCACCGGTGGTTGGATCGCTGGCGGTTACGTTCTCGGTGCGGGTCACGAAGATCCAACCCTTGGTGCCGTAGAACTTGATGCCGTTGGGGAAGTCTCCGGAGATGTCCATGGTGACTCCGTTGGCGTAGACGGCGTGGGTGAGGAACTTGCCGTGCACGTCCCATAGGCCGTGGGTGGGGAACTCCGCGGTGCCCCAGATTTCGATGGGGCCGGTGTATTCGGTGTTCATGCCCCAGTGGGCGCTGTCGACGTGGTGCGCGCCCCAGCCGGTGATCATGCCGGCGCCGAACTGCTCGCAGCGGAGCCAGCCGGGACGGTCGAATCCGGATTGGGGATGGACGCGGATTTCGGTGTAGTAGACCTCGGGCGTGGAACCTAGCCAGGCGTCGTAGTTCAGATTTGGCGGCACGGGCATGGGAGCCGCGTCGGGTCCGGAAGGATCGCCGGGAAGACCGATCTCCACGTGCTTGAGGTCGCCGATGCGGCCGTTGCGCACGAGTTCGGCGGCACGGCGGAACTGCACGGTGGAGCGCTGCTGGCTGCCGATCTGCAGGATGCGCCCGGTGGCCTGGACAGTGTTGCTGAGGTACCGGCCTTCCGCGATGGTGAGCGAGGCAGGCTTCTGCAGATAGACATCCTTGCCTGCGCGGACCGCGGCGCAGGCAGTGATCGCGTGCTGATGGTCGGGCGTGCTGATGACGACTGCGTCGATGTCCTTGTTGGCGAGTAGGTCGTGGTAGTTGTGGTACCCGGTGACGCCGTCGTAGTCCTTGCCGGTTTTCTTGGCGTAGACGTCGTTGATGAGTGCTTTGCCTGCTTCGACGCGGTTGGCGTCGAGATCGCACACGGCCATGATTCGCACGTCGTCGTACGGCCAGATGCCGGGCAGGTCGTGGATGCGCGAGATTCGGCCGACACCGATGGCGCCTACGTTGATGCGGTTGCTGGGCGCCATCTGCCCGAAGACGGACGAAGGGACGATGGTGGGGAAACCCGCGGCAGCGGCTGCTCCCAGCGACGTCTTCAGGAAGCTGCGGCGGGATAGTGCAATCGTCTTCTTCATCGTGTTACCCCTGTGATGGTGGCGTGGGTTGCGCCCTGCTGTGCATGGACCACGAGTTCCGCTGCGAGCAGGCATTGGGTCTGGTCCTGCGCGATGTGGGTGCGGTTGACGATGTCGGAGATGAACTGCGGTCCGAAGGGCAGCGTCAGATTGTTGCAGTCGATGTAGCGAGCTTCTTTTTGATCGACGATGAAGAGGTGGTTGCCTGTCTTTGCTCGCGTGCGATATCGGCGTATTTGCGAATCTCGATGTAGCCATCGGTGCCCAGGATGAAGAGGCGGCCGTCGCCCCAGGTGCCGAGGCCCCTGGGCGTGAACCAGTCGAGGCGAACATAGCCGAAGCCAGCGTTGCCGCGCAGCATCATGTCGCCGAAGTCCTGGAACTTGGGGTGATCTTTGTGGCGGACGTTAGCAACCTGCGAAGCGACGACCTGGGCTTCGGTTGAGCCGGTGTAGAAGAGGAACTGGTCGACCTGGTGCGAGCCGATGTCGCAGAGGATGCCGCCGTACTTCTCCGGCTCCCAGAACCAGTCGGGGCGGCCGGTGCCGCCGCCTGCGTCGCCTGCGCCCTGGAAGATCTGGTGGGGTGCGATGTTGATGGTCTGGATTACTTTGCCGATGGCGCCTGCCTGAACGAGTTCGCCGGCTTTGACGGCTGCCTTCACTTCGAGGCGCTCGCTGTACATGATGGCGTAGATGCGTTTGGTTTCGGCGATGGTCTTGCGGATCTCGTCGATCTGCTCGAGGGTCGTGGCGCCGGGCTTGTCGCTGAGGAAGTCCTTGCCGTGGCGCATGGCGCGAACGCCGAGCGGGGCGCGCTGGTTTGGAATGGCCGAGGTGAGAACAAGTTGGATGGAGGGGTCGTTGAGGATCTCGTCTTCGGACTGCGCAGCTTTGGCCTGGGGATATCGTTTTAGAAAGGCGGCTCCGCGCTCCGGTTCCGCGGCGTAAACGCTGACCAGGACGCCGCCACCACGAATCATGGCTTCGACCATGCCGTAGATGTGGTCGTGGCTCATGCCGGCAACTGAGAAGCGGACGGAGTGGGCGGGTTTGGCATCTGCGCCCGGTGCGTCCTGGGCAACCTCTTCGACGAAGCTGCCGGCGAACGGCGAGGCTCCCAAGGCAGTCATTGGCAGAGCAGTGGACAGGCCTGCTGAGCCCATCGTTTTGAGAAACGAACGTCGATCAAAGCCATCCATGGCAACACTCCCTCATCTTTCTGGTCGTTGAACTTCAGCGTTCGGCATGACTTGTTACTGGTCTGAGCCCATCATTCGCACACCGAACTTTATTGCGCCGACTTTACGGCAGCGAGGGCAGCGTTGGCAAATCGGAGGGATAGTTTCCCAGTGGGATAAGTTTGCCAAACGAAATTAAAACCAACGATCACATCTCAAGGTGGCATTGTGTCTGATGTTTAACGTCCTTGAAGAAAGGCCAAAGCATCAAAAAGCAGCACTGAAGCGGATACAAGGGCGTGATTCGATCAAATATCGCTTGACATCAGTCGGCGGTCGGGAATAAAGTTCGCGACACGTAAAAAATAGTCATGTCGCAGGCTGCAAGCTGGCCTTGCGGTGGCACCTTTTTGGAGGAAGCGATGAGCCGAAAGTTGATGGATGCGGTGAGCATGTGGGCTGGCAAAGCGATTTCAGGATTTGCCGCAGCGCTGGTTCTGTGCGCATTGGTTATGTCATCACCACTCGCCTATGGCCAGGTGATCTATGGGTCGATCACTGGCAACGTCCAGGACAAGACCGGCGCGGCAATCGCCGACGCTACGGTCGTGGTGACGAATCAGGCGACACCGGAAACCCGCATAGCGACGACGAACTCTTCTGGCGAGTACCACATCGTGGACCTTCAGCCTGGGTCTTATACGGTGTCGATCAAGGCGTCCGCTGCGTTTGCGACTTTCCTGGAAAAGAATGTCCCGATTGAGGTTACCCGGGAGTCCCGCGTTGACGCTATGCTGCCGGCGGCGTCGGTTACGACTGAGGTCACGGTTGAACACGGCGCACCCATGCTGGAGACGGACAACGCCGAGGTAAACCACGAGATATCGACGCAGCAGATCTCTCAACTTCCGATCACTTCGTCGCAGGGACGCAACTTCCAGACTCTCTACACCCTGATCCCCGGCGCGGCGGCGGTTCAGGAGCAGAACTCGATCGGCGGAAACCCGGCGCGTGCCATGTCGATCAATTTAATGGTGTCAGCTACAACACAAACACCACACGCATCGATGGGGCAATGAATGACTATGGCTGGCTGCCCTACCTGCTCGCCTATCTGCCGCCAGCGGACTGCGATCGAGAGCGTCAACATAGTTACAAACTCCTTCAATGCAGAACAAGGCGTAGCTGGCGGCGCCTCGATCGCCATCACGATGAAGGGCGGCACAAAGCCAGTACCACGGCAGTGGCGTGGTGGTACTACCAGGACGCAGCCATCAACGCGCGGAGCCTATACGGCAACCCAGGCATCCCTCGATCTCCGCCGATAAATCCCACTGGGTCAGTTCCGAAGAACGTCTTCAATGAGTTCGGAGCCAACTTCGGCGGCCCGGTCTATATCCCAAAGATCTACACGGGCAAGAACAAGTTGTTCTTCTTTGAAAACTTTGAGCGAACGACGCGCCGCACTTTGGCGACTCCGCTGGCGACTGTGCCGACGACGGCAATGCTCGACGGCGACTTTTCGGCTGTCACTTCCGGCCTCTCTGCAGGCAACACAACTCTCTACGATCCCCAGCCAGGCGGGGTTGGGCCCTACCTTGCGGTCGGCTCGCGTCCCACGTTCCTTTCGGAGTATGGATGCAACTGCATCCCTGTCTCGCGTCAGTCGGCTCGCTGCCGATGAAGATGCTGTCTTATCTCCAGCCCATTGCGGCGCAGGTCGGCACGCCGACCGCCTCGCAGATCGCGAGCCAGTTGGCCAACGACTACACGGCTATCGGCACCATCGGCTATACCCGGATCACAAACGACGCGAAGATTATCTACAATCCGATCCGACAAGACGACCATCTTCGGACGATACAGCATTGAGCCTTACAACCTCACCGATCCACAGGTATTCAACGCTGCTGGCGGCGCTGCCGTCGACGGCGGCCAGCCCGGGCAGGCTTCGGGCCGCATCCAGAATGTTGGACTTGGCGCGAGCCACGTCATCAGCTCCAGCCTGGTTGCCGACTGGGATTTTGGCTACACTCGCCAGGTCACAGGCGCGCAATCTCTCATCGATATTGCAGTCGGTGACTTTGGTCTGAACACGCTCGGCATCCCCGGCACCAACGGAGTCGGGCCGCTCTATGTAGGCCAGCCGATCTTTGCATTCACCGGCTTTTCGACCCTCGGCAATGCCTCCGGCGCAAACCCGTTCCTGTTCCGCGACAACCAGTTCACCTACTGACGTCAACCTCAGCTGGACCAAGGGCAGGCACGCTACCAAGTATGGCTTCACCTGGTACCACTTCGATCTCAACCACTTTCAGCCATCCGTCGGTTCTGGCGTCAGTAACCCCGCGGCGGCTTTATGTTCCAGGGAAGCCTGACCAGCAACACCAGTCCACTGTCACGGCTTACAACGCACTTGCTGACATGCTTCTGGGTTTCCCCAACAATGGCACCGGCATCGCCGTAGCCAAGAATGAACAGCTGTACAACCCGAACTCCTTGCGCTGGACCGAAATCGGCCGGTTATGCGCAGGACCAATGGACCGCGACTCCGAAGCTCACCATCAACTACGGCATCCGGTACGAGTTCTATCCGGCGCCTTACACTGACAAGCACGGCGTCTTCCGCCTCGATCCCACGCTGCCTCAAACGGCCAACATCGAAGTCGGCGGCGTCGGCGGAAACCCCAGAAACGCAGGCATCGATGTTGGACATGGGCAGATCACTCCGCGTTTGGGTCTGGCCTATCGCCTGGATGAAAATGACGGTCATCCGCGCCGGCGCAGGCATCACCACAGATCCCGAGAGCTATCGCTTCCTGCGCGATCAGTACCCCAGTGAAATCGCGCAGGCCTATGTCGGAAGCGGAGCCGGAACGTTGTCATTAGACCCAAACAATAATCCCATTACGCTGACGACGGGCATCCCCATTGCAGCCACTCCCGCCATCACCAACGGCTTTACCTCACTTCCTGTAACCATTGGAACCAACACGACCCCTTCGGACATACGTCGTGGCTATATTGAAAGCTGGAACCTTTTTCTCCAGCATGATTTCGGCCGCGCCTATGTCGCCAACATCGGTTATGTCGGGAACTCACGCGGTTCGGCAGTTCTCCGATATCACGCTTAATGCGGCTCCGTTGCCCAGCGGCGCCACCACTTGCATGCCCAATGGCCAATACAATCCATCCACCGGCTTGAGCGGAGCGTGCTCGTTCAACGCCAACCAAGTCATCAACCAGCAGCACTGCACCGCTGCAACTGGATATGTCTGCTATAACACCGGCGGCATCACCATGAACGAGCCGATCTTCAGCTCAAACTACAACGCCTTGCAGGCCCAGTTGACACGCAATGCAGGACATAATTATCAATATGGCGTCAATTACACCTGGTCGCATGCATTTGACGATGCAGACAATGGTGCGGGTTCCGGTTCCAGCGGCCCTGCCTATGCGTATCCTGGCTACTTCAATCTGAACCGGTCCCAGTCTGGCTACGACCGCACCAACAACCTGCAGGTTCTGGGGAATCTACCAGCTTGCCATTCGGCGCCAACCAGGCGTTCCTTACCCACGGCATCGACGAGTGCGATCTTTGGCGGCTTCCAACTGACAGGGCAGCTTAGCCATATCAGCGGCGCGCCATTTACAGTGAGCCCGTCGTCCATCAGCCATCAACACGCCTGGCGTCAACGGAGTATGCACAGCTCATCGCTCCGTACCATCAGCTTGGCGGCCACAGCTCGCACGCCCCCCTGGGCGCCAGCTCCGTGTCTGGAGGAAATCCCTGGTTCGACCCCACCGCCTTTGCCAACCCCGTCGAGCCTCAATACACCAACCCGAGCGGGGCTGGTTACGTCAATTGCTCAGTACCCTCTTGCATGGTCTCGCCGAACTTTGGCAACACCCGCCGCAACGAATTTCGCGGACCGGGAGTCACCAATATGAATACGAGCATTACCCGCAGCTTCAAGTTATGGCGGGAAAGCGAGTTTCTGGTTCGAGTCGAAGCGTTCAATGTGTTCAACCACGCGGAACTGGTTAGCAATCCCAACGTTACGGTGGGCGGCGGAACCTTCGGATATATCACGAGTTTCGCCCTCGGCAACAATGCCACCCCCACGCGCTCGCTGCAGTTCAGCGGCCGCGTCAGCTTCTAACGCTTCTCTTATCTGTTGTTTTATGAGGCAGCCCGACGGGGCTGCCTCGTTTTCCTGCTCGGACGACCGAGTTTTAGTGACCGCCTTAGATGGCATCCGAGTGCGATTACGGTTGGAGACAGCAGTTTTAGGGCACTGCGGCTGTTCGGCGTGGTATTCTTATAGAGCGTTAGAGTGCCGTCCCGACGGCAGTGACGAGTATGCCGATTTGCGTGGCGATTCGTCTCTCTGCGGCGTCGATTGTGGCCCTGAATCAAGCGGGTCTGCGCTGAGCCTCTGCGAACCAAAAGATTGGAGCAACATCATGGCAGCCAAATGTGATCTTTGCGGCAAAGGGCCGCAGTTCGGTAACAATATCTCCCACGCCAACAACACGACTCGGCGGCGCTGGAACGTCAATCTGCGGCCGGTAAAGGCCAAGGTTGAGGGCGCGAGCAAGCGCATCCGCGTTTGCACCAGCTGCATCAAGACGGGCAAAGTCGTCAAAGCATAGCTAAACGATTCATTCCAAACAGAATGGCCCAGCCCGAAAGTTCGCGGCTGGGCTTTTCGTGTTTGTTATTTCTTACTTCTTCTCGAACGCCAGGGACGCGCTGTTGATGCAGTAGCGCATGCCGGTGGGCTTAGGGCCGTCGGGAAAAACGTGGCCCAGGTGAGCGCCGCACGTGGCGCAGGTCTACCTCGATGCGGCGCATGCCAAGGGTGTTATCCTCGTGGGCTTCGATGGCGTCCGGCGAGACTGGCAGCCAGAAGCTCGGCCAGCCAGACCCTGAGTCGAACTTCTTATCTGAAGTGAAGAGCGGGGCGTTGCAGGCTCCGCAGTGGTAGATGCCGTCGTCGTGATTGTTGACGAGGGCTCCGGTGAAGGCGCGCTCGGTGCCTTTTTCGCGCATGACGTGGAACTGTTCCGGGGTGAGAAGTTCGCGCCACTCGGCTTCGGTTTTCTGGATCTTCTGCTTGGGCGATACCGCTTGCGGTGTGTCTGCCATGGTTGGAATCCTCAACTATTAGATACCTTGCGGGCTGAACGGTTTCGGCGAGCGACTCAGGGCAGGATGCCGGGACCCCGGGCGATGAGTTCGATTTCGACCAGGGCGTCCTTGGGAAGGCGGGCGACCTCGACGGTGGAACGGGCCGGCGGTACGACGCCTTCGGGAGCCAGGTAGATGGCGTAGATCTCGTTCATCTGCGCGAAGTCCGCCATGTTCTTGAGAAATACGGTGGTTTTGACCACGTGGGCCATGTCCAGACCGGCTTCGGCGAGAACGGCGGTGAGGTTTTCCAGTACGCGGGTTGTTTGCTCGCGGATTCCGCCCGAGACGATTACGCCTGTGGCGGGATCGAGCGCGACCTGGCCAGAGGTGAAGAGGAGGTCGCCGATGCGGACGGCCTGAGAATAGGGGCCGATTGCGGCAGGCGCCTGGGCGGTTGAGATCATTATCTTGGTGTCAGCCATCTACTTTTGGAGCCTCCGCGGTCTCTTGGGGGGGTACCACCCTCCTATATGATCTTGGCGAGAAGTTGCTTGGATTCAGATGCTTACGGGCCGTCTAACAAGCTAAAATCATGATTCTATTGAGCTTGCTGCTAAGATTGTCATTCTTTGCGGCTTACGGATGACTCGCGGCGCTGGTCTTGCCGTGAGTTGAGCGTATCACCCGCCCTTTCTGGATAATTTTCCATCTAATACTATTTTATGGGATTGGGCATAACTAAAATGCCACGCTTATCCAATTTTGAATGAGTTAGATATGGAATAATGGGGTCGACACGCGAATAATTTGGCGCGGAAATCGCGAAAACCTTTTCGGGCAAGGGAAGGGCAGCCCGGCATTCTGATGCGAGGCAAAGAACCACGCCAGCGACGATTGGATACCGGGGTGTGTGAGAATGGGTTTGGTGGCCCAATCCGCTAAAGCATCCAAGTGAACCTGTCCATTCTTCTTGACTACCTGTCTCTGGAAAAACAGTGCCGAAGAGCGAAAACATTCAGTTGAGTCCTGAGATGGCCGAAGGTTCGGTGAGGGGCCAGGTCTTCCAGATCTTTGCCATCGTGTTCTGCGTTGTGTTCGGTCTGGCGATGGTAGTGAACACGCAGATGAGTGGCGAGGGTGTCTGGTTCTGGTACACCAACGCTTTTCGGAACGGGGCGAAGTTGTATTCCGGTCTGCATCTGGCGATGCAGCCACTTTACATCCTGGAATCGCTGGCATGGACGAAATTGTTCGGGATCAAGTGCATTGTGACGGAAGTTCCGTCGGTGCTCCACGTTCTGATCTATGCGGTCGGAATATTTCTGGTGCTGCGCGAGTCGGATTGGCCGGATTGGCAGAAGGCGATAGTGCTGGCGAGCGCTTTTGTTCTCTCGGTTGCGGGTCATAACTACCGGCTCGACGACTATCATGTCGTCGCGGAGTGCCTGATTCTTTATTCTCTGGTGCTGCTGCTGATCCTGGCACGAACCGACGTAGCCCAGAGACAGCATCTGATGGCGGCGGGGCTAGGGGTTCTGTCCGGGCTGACGATCACCAGTCGAGTGACTGACGGTGCAGCGCTGCTGGTGGCGGCGGGAATCTGCCTGCTGTTTCTGGCTCGGGGAAGGAAGTTGGTTCTTCTCGGACTGTTTCTGTGCGCGGCGGCAGTAGCTGTGCTTCTGATCGTAAAGCTGACCGGGGACAGCTTCTCCGATTATGTGTCGAGCACGGTAATCAAAGCGGCGGGGAGTAAAGGCGGAACAGGAAGCATTTTTGCGGCACCATTCGTCATCTTCCGCAATGCGGTTCATCTGCTGCACACAGGGAGAAAATGGCTTCTGGTTTTTGTGATCGTGTTGATTGGGGTAGGTGCGGTTCTGCGGCGACTGCTGGAAGTTGAAGCCGGGGCAAATCGTGCTGGCCCAACTTGGGCTCGCTGCGGCTGCATTTTTGGCTTCCGGGCACACGATGCGCTCTCAATTGCTGACGGGCTCGTTGCTGGCGGAGTTGGTGCTGAGCTCGATTGTCGTGACTTACTTGCTTGCTCCTATTGTCGCGGTACGGCTTGCCAGATCGCGGATCGGAGCCGGAGAGACGGCCGTGGGATGTGCGGGAGGTATTGGTTTTGCTGCCTCTTGCTATCTGGGCGTCGAACTCGGCGGGGGCGGCCGGTGAGCCTTTGACGCAGTATTATGCGCCGGTGGCGATGCTATTGCTGCTTGCGCCGGTGCTTCAGCCATTTCGCCAGCCAGGCTGGGTGGGTGAATGCGTCGTTTATTACTGTGGTGGCCCTGGTGGGGCTGTCGGCAGTGACATCGAAGGCGTTGAATCCGTATTCGTGGAACGACGTGAAAACGTATCCAATGTTCGTGAACCGGGTCTGGTACGAGCATCCGGTTTATGGCCCGCTTTATATCGATCGCGACGACTTGAAGTTCAACCAGTCGATCTGCGATGCGATTGTGCAAAGCGGTTCCAATGGTGAGTTGTTGTCGCTGCCGTATCCGTATCCGAATTATTTCTGTGCGATTCCGCCGTGGCACGGGTATATCCAGACGTACTTCGATACCTCGAAGCGGGCGACGATTGAGCAGTTGATGACGGAATTGGAAACGGCGCCGCCGCAGTGGATTGTGTATCAGCGGCAGTTGCATATTATGAGCGGCGCGGAGCGGCTCTACAATCATGGCCAGCCGCTGGCGCAGCGCGATCTGGACAGCATGATTATGGAGAATATTGCCGACGGAAAGTGGCAACTGGTGGAGAGGAGAGATTACCCGCCGGTGCTGGACACGGACGAATATGTTCCGGGCGACGGATGGTACGTGATTCAGACCCGGCCGTAGGGTTTCGGCGGAGCATGAGCTGAAGAGCTTCCGCGAGAAGCGACTGGTGACACGCTGACGACGGCCTAGATTTTCTGGACGCGCTGGACGCCGATCTGCGATGCGATTGATCAGGGTTCGAATCCGCCGATCAAGATTGGGCGAAGCTCGCAATGACCGCAGGGGAGCGGTACGAACATCACGAGTTGAACGCCCTCTGCGAGAAGAAACTGGTAGGTCCGTTGAGACTGAACGGCGCTGAAATTCGGCGCAGTTCAGCAGAGAAGAATAAGTGGATGCGACGTGATGGCTGGGTGGGGTGAAATGTTCGGTTGTGGGGATATCGGCGAGGTCTGGGCGGCCGGGGGTCGCTGGCGGGGCTAATCGGTGGCCGACGCGCATTAGCGGCTTTTCTACGAAGTAATAGCTGAGCGCGGCGGCAGCGAAGGCGGCGATGTACTTAGCCGGCTTGCCAGATAGGGCCAGGAGCGGCACGAAAGTAACGCGCACCTCAGGGTCGTGCCGGAAAAAGAACAGCACATGCCAGAGATAGAGGCTGTAGGAGAGCCGCCCGATCCAGCGCAGAGGAGCCCACTCAAGGAACGAGTCGAGAGTGCGTTGGCATGTGTGATCGTGGACACAATCCAAATTGCGAAGAAGAAGGTGCGCACGTAGCCTGCTGCGCTGAGAAGAGACGTGGGATGGAAGTCGCCGGGCGACGGCGAGTGAAGGTGGCGGTTGAGCTCTCTCCCCAGAGTAAATGCGGCGGTGGCACTGAAGACCATCCAGGGTTTGAGATAACGGTCTGCGCGGCTGCGCCAGTTTTCTTTCTGGAGCGCGACAGCGCAGCAGGCTGCGTAGATGAGTATCGGCAGTTGATAGTAAGTCCTGTGCCATGTGGCATCGGTCATGTAGCCGTGCGCGGCGGCATAGGCGCGGAGAACCATAAGTCCGACGAAAGCGCATGCGAGAGCAGCCGCACGGTAACGCTTCACCATTAGGAGAAACAGTGAAAGCAGAATGTAGAAATGCTCTTCGACCGCGAGGCTCCAGAAGTGTCCGACGAAGAATCCCTGGTAGTCGTATGCCCGGCCTCGGTAGAGAAAGTTCTCGTACATTCCGAACGCGCCGAACCAGTGGTGCCAGAGCATAGTAATGGAGCCGGATGCCAGCAGGCAGGCGATGACGGCGAGGTAGAGCCACGCCGCGGGCTGAATACGGAAGATGCGACGGATATAAAACTTTCGAATGTCGAAAAAGCCGATGAGGCTCTCTTCTTCGAGGATGCGAGTAGTGATCAGGATGCCGCTTATGGCGAAGAAGAGGTCGACACCGGAGCCGCCTTCGTTTTGATAGGGCAGGAGGGAGTGTCCCGCAAGGGTCGACCTGAGGTCGTGCGACCAGATGACTCCGAGGATTGCAATGGCTCTCCACCCGTCGAGGGAGGGAATATACCCCGATTTTCGGCGCACGGTGACCGCCGATTGAGATGGGACAGGAGACATCGCCGTATCGTAGCATGCGGGCTGGGCATGCTCTCATCGGAGAATGATGGCGGTGCTAGATTTTCTGGACGCGCTGGACGTCGCGGACGCCCTGGACGCGGCGAAGTTTGTCGACGAGGCGATTGAGGTGGCGAACGTCTACGGTTTCGATGACGAAGTCGATGACGGCGCCGCCGTCGGCCATGGCGTTGGAGGCTGAGGAGCGGATATTGGTGCCGTCGTCGGAGATGATGGCGGTGAATTCCTTGAGCAGGCCGGCTCGGTCGTCGCAGAGGATGGTGAGCTTGACGGGGTAGGTTTGCGGTTTGGGCGCGCCTGCGGTGCCGGTGTCGCCGGGTATAGGGGCCCACTCGACCTGGATGCGGCGGTCGGACTCGTAGAGCAGATTCTGCACGTTGGGACAGCTGCGAGCGTGGACCGCGACGCCTTTGCCGCGGGTGACGTAGCCGATGATCTCTTCGCCACGGATGGGGTTGCAACAGCGAGCGCGGTAGACGAGCAGATCGTCCTGGCCTTCGACCTGGAGCGAGTCCGAACCTTTGCCGAAGAAGACGCGCTTGACGGCGTCGGACATGTGGCCGAGCGTGTTGCCGATGACGCCCGGTTCGGCCGCGGGCTCAATGGCGATGGTGGATCCGGGTTCGAGCTTGTTGAGGACCTGGCGCGCGGAGAACTTGCCGAAGCCCACGCCGGCGAGGAGTTCGGCCTGGCTGGTGAGGCCGTACTCGCTGGCGACCTTGTCGTAGTCGGCCTGGTGGTACTTGGAGAGCGCCATTTTGTATTTGCGGGCTTCGCGGTCGAGGAGCTTCTGGCCGATCTCGATGGCGCGCTCGCGCTGGTGCTCGTTGATCCAATGCTTGATCTTGTTGCGGGCGCGGGAGGATTTGGTGAAGGAGAGCCAGTCGCGCGACGGGGCGTGGCCGGTCTGGGTGGAGATTTCGACGATGTCGCCGTTGCGTAGCTTGGTGCGGAGCGGGACGATGCGGCCGTTGACCTTGGCGCCGATGGTGGTGTTGCCGACCTCAGTATGGATGGCGTAAGCGAAGTCGATGGGGCTGGCGTCCTTGGGCAGGACGACGACTTTTCCCTTGGGGGTGAAGGTGTAGACCTCCTCGGGGTACAGGTCGATCTTGAGGGTCGACATGAACTCGTTGGGGTCGGACATTTCGCGCTGCCACTCCATCAGCTGGCGAACCCAGGCGAGGCGGGCTTCGTCTTTGGCGGTGACGTTGTCGCCGGCCTTGTACTTCCAGTGGGCGGCGATGCCTTCTTCGGCGACGCGGTGCATCTCTTCGGTGCGGATCTGGACTTCGAACTGATGTCCGCCGGGGGCGATGACGGTGGTGTGGAGGGATTGGTAGAGGTTGGGGCGGGGCATCGCGATGAAGTCCTTGATGCGGCCGGGAACGGGGCGCCAGATGGAATGGAGCAGGCCGAGGATGGCATAGCAGTCCTGCACGGTCTGGCAGATAACGCGAATGGCGAGCAGGTCGTAGACCTGGTCGACGGGGATCTTCTGGTCGGAGAGCTTCTGCTGGATGGAGTAGAGACGCTTGATGCGCCACTCTACGCGGCCGGGAATTTTGTGTTCGGCGAGCTTGGCTTCGAGCTGCTTGACGATGCCCTCGAGGAAGACTTCGCCTTCGCCGCGGAGAGCGTCGACCTCGTTGGTGAGCTGCTCGTAGGTGATGGGGTCGGTGTAGCGGAAGGCGAGGTCTTCGAGTTCGCCGCGAAGTTTGCCCATGCCGAGGCGGTGCGCGAGCGGGGCGTAGACTGTCGAGGGTTTCGCGGGCGATCTTCTGGCTGCTTTTCCGGCTTGAGGTGCTCCAGCGTGCGCATGTTGTGGAGGCGGTCCGCGAGCTTGATGATGACGACGCGGACATCGGTGACCATGGCGAGCAGCATCTTGCGGATGTTCTCGGCCTGATGGTCTTCGCGGTTGGCGAATTTGATTTTGTCGAGCTTGGTGACGCCTTCGACGATGTGGGCGACCTGCTCGCCGAAGCAGTTCTTCGATCTCTTCGGTAGTGACATCGGTGTCCTCGACGGCGTCATGGAGCAGGCCGGCGGCGATGGCGGTGGAGTCCATCTTGAGTTCGGCGAGGACGAGGCCGACTTCGAGGGGATGGACGGCGTATGGCTCTCCGGAGGCGCGCTTCTGGCCTTCATGTTGCTGCAGGCAGAAGGCCCAGGCTTTGCGGATGATTTCCAGGTCGTCGCCGGGCCGATTGTGGTGGGCTTCGTGCAGGAGGTGAGCGAACTTGGCGTCGATCTCGTTGACTACCGCAGTGCTGGAGCCGGTGAGATGGCTTGCCGAACTGTCCTCGGGGGTGGGGTTGTCTGGCTCTTCGACGGCTAGCTCGGGCGGGTTATCCTGGGACGTTTCGCCGGATACGGCGCTCCCCATGGGAACTCCGGGGCGCAGCGAATCGAGGGGCGCAGGTGGCGGCGGAGCCGACTCGAGCTCAATGCCTGCGTCCGTCGTAATTGGCTCGGAACTCATCCCCTCGAGGGTCGAAGGTGCGGCCTTCCCGGGGTGTCCCGAGGCCGCTGGAGTGATTGCCATGGCTCATTATAGAAGGCGCGACGGGGGGATGGGATTTTCTGATGGGATTGAGCGAGAACGGGTGTTGAATGGGACGGTGCGCGGCGGCGATGGTGTGGTCGCCGCCGCGCGGGTCGGCTAGGGCTGGTACTGGACCTGGGTTTGGGCGGAGTTGCCGCTGCTGTCCTGGACCTGGATGTTCCAGGAGTAGACGGTGCCCAGAGTGAGGCTGCCTACCGAAGGCGTGCTTCCGCCGCCGGTTGGATCGGTCCCCCAGGGGATTGAGGTGATGGAGCTGGAGAAGCCATTCGAGTTGGCGTTCTGACCGGGAATATCCCAGATGTCGCTGTTGTTTGAACAGCAGAGGCTGAAGGTATAGGTGTAGCTGCTGGCGTTGGCAGGGTTTGTCCACGAGAAGGTGGGTTGGACGCTGGTGCTGGTTCCGGTTTGGGGGGAAAGACTGGTAGCGAAGCTGTTGAGGACGGCGGACACGGTTGCGTTCACGGTTGCGGTGGTGAGGTCGCTGTAGGTTACGTTGAAGGCGTAGGTGTCACCGACGCTGGGAGCCGTGGTGCCGATACCGAAGTTGACCTGGAATCCATTGCCGCAGCTGCTGCCTGTGCCGCCGCACAGAGCGATGTCGACGGGGTTGATGACGTTGGGGCCGGAAGTCAGAGTCACAGCGACGGGCTGTTTGACCAGCCCCTGGACCTGGAGACTGAGACTGTAGCTTTGCGATGTACCTGTATTGATGAAGGTGAAGTGCTGGGTCTGAACGGTGGCGATGCTATTGACACTCGGCAGGGTCAGGTTCAGGTTGGATGTTGGGCCCGAGATGACGGTGATCGCGTTGCCGCCGTTGTCGGTGGCGTCCTGAACGTCGCCGGCGTCGATTAGGCCATCGTTGTTCTGGTCGAGGATAGCGAAGAAATTGTAGGAGTCGGATGGGACCTGGATGGTATAGGCCTGGGCGCTCGCAGGGCTGGGGATATATTGGGCGTAAAAGTTGCCGTTGGTCTGGCTAAGGAAGCCGACGTAGAGGGGACCGGTGGGAGTCTGGGAGAAGGAGACGGAGCCTGAGACAGTATTGCTAGGTGCGGGGGCGCCAATGGTGACCGGACCGTAGACGGCAGAGTAGGGGCCTACGGCGGTTCCGGCCGAGGATCCAGATGCACGGAAGTAAAGCACGCTGCCGTCGGTGAGGCCGGTGAAGAACCAGGCGTCAGCCTTAGTGCCGTTGACAGCGAAGGTTTTGGTGCCGGTGACGGAACCGAAGGCGGGGTCTGTGCTCCACTGGAGGGTGTAGGAAGTAGGCTGCTCAACACCATTGATCTTGATTGCGTTGTACTGAACGACGGCACCGGCGTTGAATCCGGATGCGCCCTGGATGCTGGGGGCGGAGGTGATGGTGACGATGGAGGGATCGATGAGGGTGACAGTCTGATTGGTGAGGTTGGAACTAACGACCGTTACGGCGGTGCTGCCGGCAGGGTTGGAGGCGTTCTGGGCGCCGATGCCAAGGTTATCCATAAAAGCCTGGAGGGTGTAGGCTCCGGGCGGCACGCCGCGTACGGTGAAGGCGCCCTTGCTGGAGATGCTCGTTCCGATCGTTCCGCCGCCGCCGCAGTTGGTGGGGTTCAGGGATAGATAACTGCGGCCTGTTTGCGAACCTGTGTACGCGACTGTTCCGGAGACGGTATAGCCAAGGTTGGCCTGGAACTGAGGGAATGCTGAAGCTGTTGTTTACGATGGTGGTTTGGGATGAAGGGTAGAATACGGCGCTTGGTCCAACGATGGAGGGGGTGACGGTGTACGTCCCAGCGGGAACGCCAGAGAAGGAGTAGTTGCCACTGGTGTTGGTGGTAGTGGTCTGAACGACTACGCTGCCGTGGGTGAGTGTGACCGTGACCGGAGGGATGGAACTGACTCCGCAGTTAGGAATGATGATCTGGCCGTTGACGGTGTAGGTCGAGGTGGAGCCAGTGATGGTGTACGCGGCTGAGGCAACGGCGCTGGTGGCGAATCCGCCGGCCTGGGCGATGGCGTTGATCGTCTGGCTCGAGGAGACAGTGATGGTTCCGGATGCGATGGGCGACGCCGATGTTGGTGTGGATCCATCGACGGTGTAATGGATGACAGCGCCAGAGGTAGTGTCGGAGAGGATGACAAACTGGGCGGAGCTATAGGTGCCGCCAGCGATGGAGAAGGTTGGCGTCGCGGCCATCTGCAGAATCGGCAGCGCCCACGTCGAGGGGGCAACGCTAAGCGACGGCTGGAACGGTGCGATGGGCTGCGGGAGGCTGAAGAGGCTCGAGACGTTCTGGGTGGGATTGTTGAGGATATTGATGAGCGAGTTGACCGTGTTGGTGGGGGCGACGCCCGCGGACCTGGTCAGGTTGAAGAGGTTGCCGCAGGCGGTGCCGTCACTGGAGTTGCTGCCCAGGGCGCTGCCGCCAGTCGAGTTGACGCAAGCGGCGAGGATATTGCCTAGGGTGTTGATCTCAGTGCTGGAAGCGTAGTAGCCGGAGGGCAGGTTCGGGCCGGGTGCGGTGCCGGTGGAGGTGTTGGTGTACTGGGCGACATTGGCGAACGCGGTGGCGAAGGCCGCGGCGTCGGCTGGATCCGGAGCCGACGGCCGAGCGCGGAGGACATGTAGGGATAGAGCGCGGCGACAGTGCCGACGGTGGTGACTTCGCTGATGTAGACAAAGGTGCCGGAACTGAGGCTGCTGCACTGGCCGAGCGCGGCCATCATGACGAGGTTGGCGTTGGTTCCGCTGCCCGGATTGCCTCCAATGGAGACGCAGATAGACCAGAGTGTTGACGCCGTTGGTCGCGTTGGCGCAGTCGTATCTTCCAGTGAGCGAAAATGATCCATCGCCGGCCGTGGTGGTGCTGGAGCCGAGCGCAGCTGGCGGCTGAGCCGTCGCCTGTGGTGCCGACGGAGTAAAGCTGGATGGTCGCGCCGACGACAGGCTGCTGGCCGCCGTGGACCATGCCGCGCAGCGCAAGGCTGGGGCTCGCCGGACGTGGCGACTGGGGTTACGCTGGAGCAACCAGAGATAACTGTGAGGGCGGAGAGACCAAGGAGGGCGTACACAAAGCGGGTGAGACCGGACATGATTGGCCTTATCTCTACTGAGGACAGTAGTCGTACATAAAGCGTGACAACCAGAGCTAATTCCTATGGGGCATATGTATACAGCTATAGATATGCGAAGCGCAACGAAGTTCTTAAAGAAATAAGAGATGGTGATAACAAGGGATATCCCTCGAAGGTGTGATTTGCCTGTCCAGGGCCGCGGATGGTCTAGTTAGACAACGCAAATGACTCTTGCCCTAAGAAAATCCGCGACAATGAGCAGGCTGGCAGCGGAGAGACCGGGCGGTGCGCGGCGAGGCTGGATGGAGCTTCGCTGGTACTTCGTGCTGATGGTGACGGCCGCGATTGCGATCAGCTACTTCGATCGGCAGACGCTGCCGGTGGCGATCTCGGCAATCCAGCGGACGATTCCGATTTCGAACCAGCAATTCTCTTATTTGCAGACGGCTTTTCTGCTCTCGTATGCAGCAATGTATGCGGTTGGCGGACGGCTTCTGGATATGCTGGGAACGCGGCGCGGATTTCTGGCGATCATGGTGTGGTGGTCGGTGGCGTGCGCGCTGCATGGGTTTGCGGCCGGCTTCGGACTGCTGCTTGTAGCTCGGTTCTTGCTGGGGATGGGGGAAGGCGGAGGGTTTCCGGCGGCAGTGCGGGTGGTGTCGGAGTGGATTCCGGCCCAGGAACGGTCGACCGCAGTTGGGATCATCAACGCAGGCACGGCCGTGGGATCGGTGCTCGCAGCGCCCCTGGTTGCGCGAGTGATATTGACGATGGGCTGGCGGTGGGTCTTCTTTCTTTCGGGTGGGCTGGGGATGGTGTGGGTGGTGTGGTGGTGGATCGCGTACCGGAGCAGCGAGCCGGCCGTGTCCTCGGGCACGCTGGACGCGCGGGTGTTGGCGCGGGAGCTGACGTTTGGCGAGATGGTGGGCATGGGCAGCGTGCGCGCGATTGTGTTCGCCAAATTCATGAGCGATTCGGCGTGGTACTTCCTGCTGTTCTGGCTGCCGAAGTATCTGTACGACGTGCGCCATTTTGATGTGAAACACGTGGGGTATTACGCGTGGATTCCCTATGCGGCGTCGGGCGTGGGAAGTTTTGTGGGGGGATGGTACTCGAGCCGGCTGTTGCGGAATGGGCGGTCGCTGGATTCGGCGCGCAAGATTGCGCTGGGGTTGAGCGCGGCGTTTATGCCGGTGGTGATGCTGGTGCCGCTGGCGCCGGTCGAGGTGGCGCTTGTCTTGTTCAGCGTGGCGTTCTTCTGCCAGCAATCGTGGTCGGGTTTGATTATGACGCTGCCGGCGGACATCTTTCCGCTGTCGGCTGTGGGGACGGTGTCGGGGCTGGTAGGCTTTGGTGGTGCGATTGGCGGAGCGATCTTCGGCGTCGTAGCCGGCCGATTGCTGGACCATGGGTTTGGCTATGGGACGCTGTTTGTGCTGGTGGGGACGTTCCACCTGATCGGCTACTCGGCGATACTTTTGTTTGCCGGAAAGATTGAGCCGCTTCGCGCGGATGACCTGAGGGAGATAGAGAATAAAGCATGAAGATCACTGAAGTTCGCACGCGTGTGGTGGAGTGGGAGGGCGCGACGGTCGCGCTGCCTCCGCATTTCTGTACCAATCCGATGGACCTGGTGTCGTTCGGCGACGCGTCGATGGGGAACTTTGCATTCCATGGATGGGTGCTGGTGGAGATCTTCACGGACACGGGGCTGGTGGGGCTGGGGAATGCAGCGCTGTCGCCGCGGGTGACGAAGACGCTGATCGACACGTATCTGAAGCCGTTGCTGATTGGTGCCGATCCGTGGGACACGGAGTATCTGTGGCAGCAGATGTACCGGCGGACGCTGGCGTTCGGGCGCAAGGGCGTGGCGATGGCGGCGATCTCGGCGGTGGATATTGCGCTGTGGGATCTGCTGGGCAAGGATGCGAAACAGCCGGTGTATCGGCTGCTGGGAGGGCGGACGAAGGAGAAGATTCCGGTGTATGCGAGCCGGTTGTATGCGATGCCGATTCCGGAGCTGCGGGCAGAAGCGCAGAAGTACAAGGACCAGGGCTACAAGGCGATGAAGCTGCGCTTTGGCTGGGGGCCCGATGGATGGCGCGGCGGGGATGCAGAAGAATGTCGAGCTGATCCGCAATGTGCGCGAGGTGATTGGCTACGACATCGACCTGATGGCGGACGCGTACATGGGATGGACGCTGGATTATGCGAAGCGCATGCTGCCGCTGATTGAGCCGTTCCATCTGCGCTGGCTGGAGGAGCCGGTGATTCCGGACGACACGCGCGGATACAAAGAGCTGAAGAGCTATGGCCGCGTGCCGATTGCGGGCGGCGAGCATGAGTTCACGAGCTTCGGGTTTCGCGATCTGCTGGAGGCGAATGCGCTGGACTACATCCAGTTCGACACGAACCGCGTGGGCGGCATCAGCCAGGCGCGAAAGATTTCGGCGCTGGCGGAGTCGTTTCAGGTTCCGGTGGTGCCGCATGCGGGCCAGATGCACAACTTCCACGTGGTGATGGCGAATCTGAATTCGCCGATTGCGGAGTTCTTTCCGAAGGTGGACGTCGAGGTTGGGAACGAATTGTTCTGGTACATCTTCGACGGCGAGCCGGAGCCGGTGGATGGGTATATCGATCTGGATGAGAATGTGCCGGGGCTGGGACTGACGGTGAATGAAGAGTCGCTGAAGCGGTTCAAGATCATCGAGTAGTGAGGGCGTTCATGATTCATCTGGTGCAGATCGGCAATGGAGCTGAGCGGCGGGTGGCGATGGTGGAAGAGCCGCAGCTTCGTTGCCTGGAAGGAGTAGCCAGCGTGTATGAGCTGGCGCTGCGGTATGCGGAGTTCGGCTCGAAGATGAGCGAGCAGGCATCGGCGCTGGCGAGCGGCGAGCTTCTCGACTACGACGCTATCTATGCGGGAAAGTCGGAGTGGCGGCTGCTGGCGCCGATCGATGTTCCGGGTCAACCTTCGCGGGTGCTGGTGAGCGGGACGGGGTTGACGCATCTGGGCAGCGCCCGCGAGCGGCAGGCGATGCACTTGGGCGGACCTGTGAAAGTGGATGAGGCGGTCACGGATTCCATGCGCATGTTTCAGTGGGGTGTCGAAGGAGGGCGTCCGCTTGAGGGGGCGATGGGGATTGCGCCGGAGTGGTTCTACAAGGGCGATGGGTCGGTGCTGCGTGGTCCAGGTGAGGCGCTGGAGATTCCTGGCCATGCGGAGGACGGCGGCGAGGAGGCGGAGATTGCAGGCATCTACGTGATCGATGACGAGGGCAATCCTTGCCGCATCGGGATGGCGCAGGGGAATGAGTTTTCCGACCACAAGTTTGAGAAGCGGAACTATCTGAATCTGGCGGGGTCGAAGCTGCGGAGCCTGCAGCCTCGGGCCCGAACTGGTGATTGGGCTGTAAGTTCGCGGATTGCGGGGCGAAGTGCGGATTGAGCGCGCCGGCGAGACCGTGTGGCAGAAGAAGATCGCCAGCGGCGAAGAGAATATGTGCCACAGCCTGGCCAATCTGGAGCATCATCACTTCAAGTTTGCCGGGCATCGGCAGCCGGGCAGCGTGCATGTGCATTTCTTCGGCGCGGATGCGTTGTCGTGCGGCGATGGCGTGGCGCTGCGGGAGGGCGACGTTGCGGAGGTGCGCTTTGATGGCTTTGGGCGGGCGCTGCGCAATCCGATCCGCGAAGAAATTAAGATGAATGCACCGGTGCGGGTGCGGGCTTTTGAATAAGCTTTTTGGAGGACGAGATGGCGAAGCAATCTGTGGCGCTGCTGGGTCTGGGAACGATGGGCTCGGGGATGGCGGCGAATCTGCTGAAGGCGGGTTTTCCGCTGGCGGTGTGGAACCGTAGCCCTGGCGAAGGCGGAGATGTTTGCCGCGCAGGGTGCGCGGGTGGCGGAGAATCCCGCGGATGCGGTGCGCGGGGCGAGCGTCGTTGTTTCCATGCTGGCGGATGATGTCGGCTTCGCGTGCGGTGTGGCTGGGACAGGATGGAGCGCTGGCCGCCGCTGACCAGGGCGCGGTGCTGGTCGATTCGAGCACGGTGAGTCCGGCGTGGATCGCGGAGTTGGCGCAGGCGGCCGAGGCGCGCGGGCTGGAGTTTCTGGATGCGCCCGTGACCGGCAGCAAGGCGCAGGCGGCGGGCGGGCAGCTCACTTTTCTGGTGGGCGGGCCGGCGGCGGCGCTGGAGAAGGTGAGGCCGGTGCTGGAGGCGATGAGTAAAGAGATTGCATACCTCGGGCCGGTGGGTTCGGGCGCAAAAATGAAGCTGCTGAATAACTTTTTGTGCGGCGTGCAGATTGCTTCGTTGGCCGAAGGGATTGCCTGGCTGGAGCGGAGCGGGCTGGATGTAGAGAAGGCGATGGACCTCTTGAAGCGCGGGGCGCCGGGAAGTCCCCTGCTCGCGAATCTCTCTGCGCGTATGCTGAGCCGGGATTACACGGTGAATTTTTATCTGAGGCTGATGGAGAAGGATTTGCATTATGCCGGAATGGCGGCGGCGGAGAACGGTGTCGATCTGACTACGGCAGCGAATGCCCGGTGTCTGTTCGAAGAGGCCGCGGACGAGGGGTATGGAGATAAAGACATGTCGGCTGTGGTGGAGATGATCCGGTCGAAGTGATTAAATTTGGCAGTGCAAGGCAGAAGGAGCGTCACATGCATCGAGTACTGTGGGTAGCGCTTTCGATTGGTTTGACGATAGGTATGGCAGTTGGGCAGGCACCCGCGACCCCAGCGCCGGTGCCGGCCACGACCACTCCAACGCGGCCGCCGGCTCCCGTACGAGATCCAAATACGCCGGGATATGTGAAGGCGAAGGAGTTGCCGGATGGCGCAATTCCCCCGGCGAATATGGATGGGAACTTCATCATCGGGCCGACGCACAATCGCGCCCCGGAGTTTGAGGTGAATGAAAGCGTGCCCAAGGGAACGCTTTACGAGTTCACAATGAGTTCGGCGGACAGCAAGTTTTATCCGGGCATCACGCGGGATACAGGCACGTTTGGCACGCCCGATCCCAAGGACCCGGCGAAGCTGGTAGTGACAACAAGCCATCCTGGACCTTATACGCGGCACGTTGCGGTATACGTGCCGAAGCAGTATGTTCCCGGTACCGCTGCGCCATTCATTGTTGGGGCCGACGGAGTGGATCGCTCTTGGCCCACGATGCTTGACAACATGATCGCGCAGCATCGGTTGCCGGTGATGATTGGTATCTTCATCGGCAATGGCGGAGGCGACGCGCAGGGCAGCGAGCGTGGGCTTGAATACGACACCATGTCGGGCAAGTACGCCGAGTTCGTGGAGCAGGAAGTGCTGCCGCTGGTCGAGAAGAACTACGGCGTGAAACTAACCAGGGATCCTGACGGTCGCGCGACAATGGGAGCGAGTTCCGGAGGGTCGGCTGCGCTGATCATGGCGTGGTACCACCCCGAGCTTTATCACCGCGTGCTGACGATTTCAGGCACATTTGTGAATCAGCAGTGGCCGCACGACGACGCAACTCCGCACGGCGCATGGGAATTTCATGAACACCTGATCCCGAATACTCCGGCGAAACCATTGCGGATATGGATGGAAGTCGGCGATCGCGATAACTACAATCCCAACGTGATGGACGATCACATGCATGACTGGGTGGTGGCGAACGAGAATATGGCGAAGGTGCTGACAGCGAAGGGATACCATTATCAGTTTGTATTCGCGCGCAATGCGGTCCATACCGACCGCGCGACGCGAGCGCAGCTGATGCCCGAGGCGCTGGAGTATGTGTGGCAGGGATATCCGATTGCAGGAAAGTAGCACCGCGGTGGCTTAAGCTGGGTTGACTTCGAGTTCGGGCTGACGATGACCGCTGGTGGTGGCTCCGGCGTCGGGTGGGAGGCCGATGGCGTTGATGACCGGGCCCAGCGCGAGGATGGACATCAGGAGAAATGCGGCGTGGAAATCGCGGAGCTGCGGAGCCGCGGCCGAGTGACCGTGCGCATGAGCAATCAGCCGCAGAGTGATAGCGCCGACGGCGATGCCCATGCCCAGGCTCAGCTGCATTACAGCGCTGAGGAACCCGTTGGCGCGGCTCATGTGGTTGGGCGGAATCTCGGTGTAGGCGAGCGTAGTCATGCAGGTGAACTCCATCGAGCGGAAAGCGCCGTGGAGGTAGAGCAGCAGGAGGATGAGGGCCGGCGGGGTGGCCGGAGTGAACGTCGCGCAGAGCACCATCGATACGGCGGTGATGGTTCCATTAACAATGAGAATGCGGCGAAATCCATAGCGACGGAGAACCTGAATGACGACGGCCTTCATGCTGAAGTCCCCCGCGAAAAGTGCGAGCAGGTAAAGACCGGAGCGGAAGGCGCTGAGACCGAAGACAATCTGAAACATCAGCGGCAGCAGAAACGGCAGTACGGAGACCGCAATGCGGAAGGCACTCGCTCCGTAGATCGACAGCGCGTAGCTCTTGAGCTTGAGCGATTCGAGGTCGACGAATGAGGTCGTAGGCCTCATGCGCGCAGCAACGACCGCTAACAGGCCGCTGACCAGGCTGACGGCGAGGATGATGGAAGGAATCTGCCAGTGCCGTCCGTCGGCGCCAAGTTTTTCCATGGCGAACACCGTGCCGCTCGAAGCAATTCCGGCAAGCAGGAATGTGAGCCAGTCGAAGGGATGCTGTTCGCCCGAACGTACGTTTTCGATCCATAGCAAGGCAAGAACGAGGGCAACGGCACCGATTGGAAGGTTGAGGAAGAATATCCAATGCCAGCTGAAGTAAGTCGTGATGAACCCGCCCAGTGGCGGCCCCAGGACCAGCGCGGTAAGGCCGGGCCACGTGATGTATGCGATGGCCACGGCGAGCTGGTCCTTTGGCGTATTGCGCAGCACAATGAGGCGGCCAACCGGGACCATCATGGCTCCGCCTAGACCCTGCAGGATGCGCATCAACGTGAACTGCGTGAGAGTCTGGGAGAAGCCACAAAGCAAGGACGAGACAGTGAAGATTCCGATGGCCGAGGCGAACACCGAGCGCGCGCCGAAGCGATCCGCGACCCAGCCGCTGATGGGAATGAAGACGGCGAGCGTCAGCAGGTAGGCAGTCATGCCGATGTTCAGGTTCACCGCGCCGACGTGGAAGCTCTTCGCCATCTGCGGGAGGGCCGTGGCGATGATCGTGCCGTCGAGATTCTCCATGAAGAAAGCGCCCGCGATCAGGGCCGTCACATAGATTGGCGGACGCTTCATCTATCTAGTCTACGAAATCGGGCGGCTCTTTCCCGGATCGGCCGCGACAAGTAGCGTTTGCATTAAGCGATTTGCCTCGCTCTAGTGGTACATTGTGAAACACGGCTCCCCAGCGAGTTCGCGCCACGGGCTGTGTAGCCAGAAGAGATCACGGCCAGACGACAGTCATACACCCACATGAAACAGTTGTGATTCGTTCCTTAGGCCCTCTATGTCGCTCAGCAGCAAGCGCATCTACCATTTTGGCGAGTTCAGGCTCAGGGGCAGCGCGCGGGTTCTGGAGCGTGACGGCAAGCCGGTGCCGCTGGGATCGAAGGCGTTTGAAGTTCTGACCTGCCTGGTGATGCACGCCGGGGAAGTTGTCACCAAGGACGAGTTGCTGAAGACAGTCTGGCCCGAGTCATTTGTGGAAGAGGGTAATCTGTCGCAGCACATCTTCGCGCTGCGAAAAGCCTTGGGCGACCGGGCGACATTTATCGCCACGGTTCCGGGCAGGGGCTATCAGTTTACTGAGACGGTGCGGGAGACCGCGGATCCGTCATCTCCCGTGCCGGTCGAGGCAGGTACATTTCTGCTCCAGAGGACGCGCGAGCGTACCCACATCGTGATTGAGGAGACGTCTTCCGCCGGAGCCCGGAAGCGCGTCGAACCCCTCCGCCGGAGCGCCCTCGGTCTCCCTCTCGCGAGATGATGGCGACGGAAAAACAATCTTGCGGGCGACCCGCTCAGGCAAGCAGGTCGCAGTGCCAGAGGACGCTACGCTGAACTCCCGCGAATGGACTGGCCACTCGGGCGCAGATCAACTTGAGTTGCCGGGCCGGGCGCGCAGGCGCATTTCGCCATGGGCGATCGCGGCGATTTCGGGCGTGGTCCTGCTGACCGTATTTTTTACATGGCGCCGGCTTGTGCGTCCACCAGCGGGCAATCAGCGGGTCGTACTCGCGGAGTTGGACAATCGCACCGGCGATGCAGGTTTCGACGTCGTGCTGCGGAACGCGTTGGAGATCGACCTTGACCAGTCGCCCTACATGGATGTGATGGGCTTGGCCGAGGAGTTGAACACGCTGCGCCTGATGGGACGAAGTCCCGATACAGCATTAACCCCGGCGGTTGCTCGCGAAGTCTGCGAACGGAGCAACCGGCAGGTGCTCATCTCCGGTTCGGTGGCAAGCGTCGGGCAGACATACCTGTTGACGCTGGAGGCGACCGATTGCGATTCCGGCAAGATTCTGGCCGGCGCAAAGGTAGAGGCCGCCAGGAAAGAACAACTGCTCGCGGCGCTCGATTCTGCATCGGCCAGACTACGGCAGGGCCTGGGCGAATCGGCTGAGTCGCTGGAGCGTTTTCAGGTGCCCATCGCACAAGCGACGACATCGTCGCTGGAGGCTCTCCAGCAATATTCGATCGGCGAGTACCTGCTGGGACGAATGGGTCGGGAAGAATCTGAGGTGCTGCCCTTCTTTCAGCGAGCCGTGGAACTGGATCCGCAGTTCGCCATGGCATCTGCGGCGATTGCGACCGGTTACTTCAGCCTGGGGGAATCGAAGTTGGCGGAGCCTTATTACCAGAAGGCCTTCGATCTGAGCGGCCAGGTCAGCGAAAAGGAGAGGCTCTACATTCGCGCGCACTACTACTCCGACGACAAGAGAGACGTGCGGCAGGGAATTCAGGCCTATCAGATGTGGGCGGAGACGTATCCGCGCGACTGGGGACCGTGGCTGGATATCGCAAACGAATACTCGCAACTGGGCAACTACAACGCTGCAATCGTTGCAGGCGAACATGCGTTGAAGCTGGACCCGAGCCGCGGAATTGTCTATAGCGTGCTGGCTCGCGATTACATGCACGTGGATCGGTATGCCGATGCGAAATCGACGGCAAACCGGGCCGAGTCGATGGGAAAGGACTCGAACATGCTGCACGCGACGTTGTTCGAGACTGCACTGCTGGAGCACGATCAGACCGCCGTCGCTCGCGAGATTGGACGAAGTGAAGGCAAGCAGGGCGAGTGGAACTCCCTGGATCTGCAGGCACTGGCCGCGGCCAGGGACGGCAGGTACAAGCGAGCCGAAGAGTTGTTTCACACGGCGCACGACGCGGCGATCAGCGAGAACCTGCCGGAGAAAGCGGACGACATTCTGATCGACGAGGCGTCCGTTGCATTGGACTGCGGAGTGCCGACGGATGCGCGCGCGGCACTCAAGCGTGTTGGTCTGCGCCAGCCCGAGAGTTCGCCGGAGGCCCTTGTGCAGGCCGAATTGGGCGACGATTCGTCAGCGGAGCGTGCGCTCGCCGCATTCGCCGATGCGGGCGGCGCAGGCACGATTTTGACGTATGTTGATGGACCGCAAATCCGTGCCCGGATCGCCTTGAACGCGCACAGGGCTCAGGAGGCCGTTGCAGATTTGCAGCCGGCGCTGGAGTACGATTTTGCCGCCGGGTTTGCAACCATCGCCGAGCGCGGCGATGCGTATCTGGAAGCGAACCAGCCGGAGAAAGCAGCCATCGAGTATCACAAGATACTGGATCATCCCGGCGTCGATCCCGTATCTCCGCTGTATCCGCTGGCGCGCCTGGGCATTGCGAGGGCGGAGGCGCAGTCAGGCAACGCGGCCCAGAGCAAGTCCGATTATGAAGCCCTGTTTGTCGAATGGAAGTCCGCCGATCCCGACCTTCCTGTGCTTGTAGCCGCTCGGCGTGAGTATGCAGCGTTAGCCGCGGTTCAACCTACGACGCGCGCGAAACAGTAAGGGCCTTCAGGAATCAGAGCAATGCTGGCTGTAGGCGGCAGATCATGAAGGATATGTGCAACCGCAGTGTCGATGTCCGCAAACGAACGCGCGCCGAGTGCACCGAGTTGGTCAGGCGAAGTGCCTGGGACGTAAAAGTAAAGATCGTTTGCGAGCCCTGCGAGAGACATCTTTTCTAACTGCCACTGATCCGGGATCACTTCTCTGTTCGCGATCTCAGCCAGGTATTGCTCGTTGCCGGCGAAGCGGCGAAGCTCGCGGGCGAAATCCGGTGAGCCGATGCCTTCCGCGCACTCGCCGAGAATCAGGATCTTGCCGCCCGGTTTCACGACATGCGCGGCCGCGGTGATCCCTTTCAGAATCTGATAGAAAGTCAGGTCGAGCGGATAGCCGGCGCTGGTCGTGATGGCTGCGTCAGCAAGCCCGGCCAGTGGGGCAATCGAAGTCGCGCGCACGAAAGCCACGCCGGCAGCATGCGCCTTCACCGGGTCACCAGCAAAAACTCCGGATATCTCTCGCTGCTGCGTGAGGGTGACGTCGAGCATAAAGTCGTGACCTGCCATGCCGGCGATCTCGAGCAACTCGGCGTGCAGGGGATTGTCCTCGATCGAGCCCTCAGTGGCCATGGGTTCACGCATGAAGCGCGGCGAATGGATCACCTTGATCGTCTCCTGCGCGGCGACACCTGGAACCACAAGCTTGCGGCCGCCGGAGAACCCGAGCATAAGGTGCTGCTCGATGAACCCAAGAGTGATGCGCAGATCGGCATCGACGAAGCGCTTGTCGATATAAACCGGCGTGCCGCGTGCAGTCGATCCGAGGGCGCGATGGTCCGAAAATACTTTGGCGTCGTGATTGACGACGCGATATCGGCCGGCGATGTCGGGGCCAAGGATAGTTCGGATCTCGTCGTCGGTTGCGGCGCGGTGCAAGCCAGTCGCAATCAGGATGGTTATGCCTTCGACAGGAATTCCCGCACTATGGAGCCGCTTGAGCAGAGGCGGCAAAGTGACGCGGTTAGGAGCCGGGCGAGTGATATCGCACACGGATATTGCGGCGGTTCGTTTGCCCGCTGCCAGTTCGACCAGCGGCTTGGTTCCGATCGGATGGTCCAGCGCGTGGCCAAGAGCGGCGTCGACGTCGGCCATTGCACCTGCGGACCGGCTTTCAAGCAAGTGATAGTTGCGATCGTCGGGAAGCGAGACCGTCAGGCCGGATTTGCCGAAGGCGAATGTTGCTTGCACGTGGATTGCGCTCCATGGCCGCGGAGGCCAGCCCAATCATTATAGGGAAACCGCAAGGCAGACTTCGCATCAGCGCCGGCGGGCGCTGAGCCTGTAGAATCTCTGGTTGCAGGGGAGGGTGTTTATGCGCCGTTATTTATCTTTGGGAGTTTTTGCCATAGCGATTTCGTCAATGGCGGTTGCGCAGGATACGCGCACGGTGACGGAGCCGAAGATTCCGCCGTTCTGCGCGAAGCTGGACGCGCAACTGACGGCAGTGAACGGCGCGCTCGCAACGGTAGACGAGTCGAAGCTCGATACGGACCGGATTCAGAAGGCGATCGATGGCTGCGGCAAAGGCATGGGAGTCGCACTGCAGGCACATGGCCCCGCGAACGCATTCCTAAGCGGCCCGCTGGAACTGCGCGAAGGCGTAACCCTCGTCGTCGACAAGGGCGTGACTCTGTACGAAACGATTGATCCGAAGATGATGGAGAATTCGCCGGGAAGCTGCGGCGTAGTGGATTCGACTCCGGGGCGCGGATGCAAGCCGCTGATCACGGTGAGCCATGTCTCCGGCGCCGGAGTGATGGGCGACGGCGTAATCGACGGGCGCGGCGGCGTGAAGTTGCTGGGGCAGGACGTAAGCGCATGGGATCTTGCGGAGAAGGCGCGGGCAGGCGGTAACCAGAAGGTGAGCCGTTTGATCGTTGCCGACCATGCGGATAACTTCACGCTGTATCGCATCACGCTGAAGAACTCGCCTAACTTCCATGTCGTTTATAACGGCGGCGATGGATTCACGGTGTGGGGAGTCAAGATCGACACGCCGCAACGTCTGGCGCGCAATACCGACGGCATCGACCCAGGAGCAGGTGCCAAGAACATCACCATCACCCACAGCTACCTGCGCGAGGGCGACGACAACGTTGCGATCAAAGGCGGCCCGGGTGGCATAACGAACATGACGGTCAGTCACAACCACTTTTATTGGGGACACGGCATGTCGATCGGCAGCGAGACCAATGGCGGCGTAAGCAAGCTGCGCGTCTTCGATCTCTCGCTGGACGGGCCGGACTCCGGCATCCGCATCAAGTCCATGGGGACGCGCGGAGGCCTGGTGCACGACATCGTCTACGATGACGTTTGCATCCGAAATTCGGGTCGTCCGCTCGACATTACAGCCGCATACGCAGCAAACGGGCCGGTAAAAGGCAATTCGCCTCCCACGTTCCGCGACATCACACTGCACAATGTTCGCGTCTCCGGCGGCGGCAAGATCCTGTTCGACGGATACGATCACGATCATCGCGCACAGATTACTCTGGACGGCGTCTTCTTGACCGATGCTGCAAACCCGCCAGTTCCGTATACCTACACGTTCGACAATGCGGACGTGACCTACGGGCCGGACGGCAGCAATCTGCAAATCCCCGCAGGCACCGATGCGACTATTACCGGCAAGCCATCGGACGGCAAGCCCGCCTCATGCACGGATAAGTTTGTGCCGTTCCCGCAGTGAGGCGGAGTTATAGCACGCAACGTTTCGGCGAGCAGTTCGGTCAGTTTGGCGAATGCGCGTTCAGCCAGCGGCGGATTGAACACGGGATTATCAGGCACCGTCCAGCCATGCGACGCGCCGGCGTAGGTCTCGCTCTCGTAGTCCCCGTCCCAGTCGTGTAGCGCGCGTTCGAAGTGCGCGATGTCTTCGGCGGTCATGCTCTTGTCGCCCTCCGCATGGCCGAAATAAAGCTGGGCCTTCACCTGCGGAAGCACCACGTGCGGGCTCCCTGGATCGTTCGCCTTGTAGAGCCCTCCGCCGTGGAATGAAGCCGCCGCCGCCACTTTATCCGGTCGCGCCGCCGCGCAGCGCAAAGCCAGCGCTCCGCTGAAGCAGTATCCAACAGCGCCGACCAGACCTGTCCGCACTGCGGACTGCGCCGCCAGCAGATCGACATACGCGCCGACGTCTCTCATCTGGGCTTCGGGCGTCAGGGGAGTGACCAGTTCGTCAAAGCGCTGCATCGTGCGCGGCTCGCCCATCTTGCGCGGGAAGTCGAAGACCGGAGGACGCCGGCTGCGATAGAACGGGTTCGGCATCAGGACGACGTATCCTTCAGCGGCAAGGCGGCGAGCCATCTGCCGGTGCGCCTCGCGGATGCTGCCAATGTCCGGCAGATGCAGCACTCCGGGTAGCGGTTTGGAAGGGTCCGGCGAGAAAAGGACGGCGTCGGCGGTCCCGTCCGGCATGGGCAGTTGCAGGTCCTGTTCAGTCATCGTGAATCCATTCTCCGCGATAATTTCCGACTGCGACTTATGCCAAGGCTGCAGCCGACCGTAAATCAGGCGCAGAATATTCAGCTGCGTCTGCTCCAAGGATACCGTCGGCGTGAAATTATAGGTGCGGCCGTTTTCGGCCGAATTCTTGGTCGCAAGCCAGCCAATGGAATGAGGAAAATGAAGATGATGACACGCCGGCAGTTTATGGATGGTGTTGCGGTCGGAATCGCGGGTGCGGCAGTCGCCTCGACCGCCAAAAGCTATGCCCAGATCATGGGCTCTAACGAGCGCGTCAACTTCGCCACCATGGGCCTCAACGGACGCGGCGGCGCACATCTCTCCGCTCTGAACTCCAACAAGGCCACGGCCCGCATGGCTTACTGCTGCGATGTCGACGCCAAGGTGCTGGCGAAGTTCTCGGCAGGCGCCGCAGAAGACGCTCGGCTATGCGCCCACCGCGGAAGGCGATTTCCGCAAGGCGCTCGAATCGAAGGATGTCGATGCAATCAGCATTGCCACGCCGGATCATTGGCACGCGCCCATGGCCGTTCTGGGGCTGAAGGCCGGCAAGCATGTGTACGTGGAGAAGCCATCGAGCCACAATCCCCGCGAAGGCGAGTTGCTCGATCGAGGCGCAGAAAAAGTACGGCAAGCTCGTCCAGGTGGGCGACCAGCAACGTTCATCGGAGATGTCGATCAAGCTGATCCAGCAGATTCACGATGGGCTGATCGGCAGGGCTTACTTCGCCAAGGCGTGGTACGAGAACACCCGCAAGTCGATGGGAATCGGCAAAGTGGTTCCTGTGCCGGAATGGCTGAACTGGGAACTCTGGCAGGGACCAGCTCCCCGCAGCGAATATAAGGACAATATTCACCCCTACAACTGGCATTGGTTGTTCCGCTACGGAACCGGCGAAAGCCTCAACAACGGCACCCACGAAGTGGACGTCTGCCGCTGGGCGCTCGACGCAGGTTATCCCGATACCGTTACCGCGTCGGCTGGCCGTTACGCCTTCAAGGATGATTGGCAGTTCTACGACACCATGGTGACGAGCTTCGAGTATCCCGACAAGATGATCAGTTGGGAAGGGAAGTGCTGCAACGGCATGCCCTACTACAACCGCGGCCGCGGCTCTCTCATCCAGGGCACGAAAGGCAGCGTAGTGCTCGACCGGACAAGCTACGAAATCTACGACCTGGACGGCAAGAAGACCAGCGAATACACCGACGGCGCGAAGACGACATCGACCGGCGATCTCATCGGTCGCGACTCGATGACGGATGCGCACTTCGCCAACTTCATCGCTGGAATTCGTACAGGTGAGAAGTTGCATTCCCCAATCGAGGTTGCGAATGTAAGCGTCACCATGCTGCAGTTGTCGAACATCGCGTGGCGCGTTAACCACGAACTGAAACTGGACAACAAGACCGGACACGTAGTCGGCGATCCAGAAGCGATGAAGCTGTGGTCGCGGACCTACGAGAAAGGTTGGGAGGTAACGGTTTGATGCGGCTCCGCTTTGCAACCCTGGTTTGCGCCGGGTTGATCGCATGGAGCGCGCCGGCGCAGACCAAGCCGCTGGATGGCGTGATTGATATTCACGTCCATACGGCGCCTGATTCTGTGCCGCGGAGCATCGATGCGATCGACCTGGCCACGCTCGCTGAAAGCCGCGGCATGCGTGCGATCGTGCTGAAGAACCACTACGCGCCAACCGCGGCCGATGCGTACTTCGTCCACAAGATCGTTCCCGGAATTCAGGTGTTTGGCGGGATTGATCTGAACCTGAGCGTCGGCGGAATGAATCCGATTGCCGTCGAGAAGATGGCGCTCACCACCGGTCACCTCGGCAAAGTGGTTTGGATGGCCACCTACGACACACGCGCACAGGTAATGAAGTCGGGTGATCACAGGCCATTTGTTGCGGTGTCGCGCAACGGCGAATTGTTGCCCGAGACAAAAGATGTCATCGGCGTGATCGCGCGCTACGACCTTGTGATGGCAACAGGGCACAATTCGCCGGAAGATGACTTGCTGCTATTGCGCGAAGCGAAGAAGCAAGGCGTGAAAGAGATGGTTGTAACCCACCCGATGTTGGCGCCCACATCGATGACGATCCCGGAGATGCAGGAAGCCGCGAATTTGGGCGCTTATGTCGAGTTCGTCTTCAACGGCTTGATCGGAAAATCAAAGCAGTTCGATTTTGCGGATTATGCGAAGGCAATTCGCGCCATCGGCGTCGAGCATTGCATCCTGTCTTCCGACATGGGCCAGGTAGGCAACCCGCTGCACCCGGATGGGCTGGCGATGTTCTTCGATGGACTGAAAAAACAGGGGTTCACGCAGACCGATATCGACCAGATGTCAAAGATCAACCCGGCGCGGTTGCTCAGCTTGAAGTGACTGGTTCTGAAGTGACGAAAGCTGCGCGCGGGTCGCGTTGTGCGAGGCGGCTCAGCAGATAGTCGATCTCGGCGCAGGCTGCTGGAGTCAGCTTGCCCGCTGGAACTCGCTGCGTGTCGTGGGCGATAGCTCCGCGTTTCTGCAGGACATACTTGCGAACGGCCAACCCGATGCCCTGCTGCTGCTCGTAGCGGACCAGCGGCAAATGGGCGTCGAAGAGATCGTGCGCCATATCGCGATTGCCCTGGGTGTAAAAGTTGACAACGTCGACCAGCATGTCGGGAAAAGCGTATCCGGTCATTGCGCCGTCGGCTCCGCGCTCCATCTCGAAGTCGAGGAACAGGCCGCCGTTGCCGCAGAGGATAGAGATGGGCCGAAGCGAGCCCGAGTACTGGAAGAGACGAAGGGTCGAGATTTTTTCCAGGCCGGGCCAGTCTTCATGCTTCAGCATCACGCACGAGGGATTGTCGGTGACGATCTGGCGGATTACTTTGGGCGTCATCTGGACCGACAGAACCAGCGGGTAGTCCTGAAGCACCCAGGGAATATCGGATCCGATAGCGGCGACGGCCTGGCTGAAGTAGCTTACGATCTGGTCGTCCGTGCGCAGCGATGGCGGCGGCGCGATCATCACGCCTGCGGCGCCTGCGTCCATAACACCGCGGGCGAGCGAGCGCATAGCTGCAAAGCCGGGAGCGGAGACACCGACGACTACAGGAACGCTGGCTCGACGGACGACCTGGCGAGCGATGGCAAGCGACTCGTCAGCATTGAGTTTGGGCGCCTCGCCCATCATGCCGAGGATGGTGAGACCCGTGACTCCGCAGGACTGATAAAAATCAGTCATGCGATCGATGGAGCCGGCGTCGACCGCGCCGTCCGGGGTGAAGGGTGTAACCGCGATCGCGAAGACGCCTTTGGCTGTGTGGTCTAACTTCATAGTCGGTTCCCGTCCCGGATCGGCATAGCAAGCTGAAAGTACCAGCCGGAACTGGCACCAACTCGAACACAGCATCCAAAGTCCTAACAGCGCCGCCCAGGGTCAACCCCTGAAGTCAACGCGATAAAAGCCCTGCTCCTTAAATCGAAACGAAGGGTCAAGAATCGAACTTAGCAAAATCTCCTCCGTGATCTTCGACGCCTTCTCACAGTCGGAATACCACACCCCATACAACTCGACAGTCGTCTCTCCACTCGAGCGCAACACCCGAACCAGAGCGTCTCTATTGGCCTGTTCGTCCTCAATTTGATCCTGCTCAAGGCAACCATCCCACCAGGGCCACTCCCCGTTGGCGAACATGATCGAAGGAAAGCCACAACCACATCCAGTAGTCGAGCCGATGTTTTGCACCTCTGGCTTAGTGAAGTGTGCTTGGATTTGCTCTTCACCCTCCTTCAGCGACCACACGCCTAACTCCTCGGGGGCATCCTTGCTCCACTCCCTTCGCGCCAGTGGCCGATCCGTCCCCGCATAAAGCATGAAACACATGAGATTTCTCCCTTCGCTAAGCCGCCTTCCGCTGCTCAGGAATCACCACGCTCTTCACCTTCTTCCGCCGCTTCCTCGAAGCCACCCACAAATCGCGGTGCACTTGCATCCGCAGCCACAACTCGGCCTTTACACCAAGCGCATCTTGCAGCCTCAAAGCCATATCTGCGGACACGGCGGCTCGACCGTTGATCACGCGGGACAATGTCGCTCGCGTCACACCAATATGTTTTGCCAGTGCTGTTACCGAGTTACCCACGCTCAGGTTCCCGTTTTCGAGAACGTCTGCAATGAGTTTCCCCGGGTGCGCCGGATTGAACATCGTCATAGTGTCTCTCCTAGTGGTAGTCCTGGTAGTCGACCAGGACAGCGTCTTCACCTTCGAATCCGAACGTCAAGCGCCAGTTGCCGTTGACCTTGACGGCCCAAATCCCGCCCATATCGCCCTTCAACGCATGCCATTCCCACCCGGCTACGTCCATCTCTTCTGATGACCGGGCAAGTTCTAAGGCAGTAAGCTGCGTATTCAGCCTGCTCGCATGCTTCGGCTGGATCCCCGCCTTCGACCCCGTCTCAAAGAACTTCTGAATGCCTATATGCCGGAAAGTCTTGATCACGAAACCATCGTATACCGTAACGCTACGCTATACGCCCTTGTTTTGCTACCGGCATCATCACGCATTCCCAAAATGGGCATACAATTCCACCCATGCCAACCCACCAAACCACTCTCACCTCCAAAACCGGAGCCGCCCAAATCGGCACCCTCTCGGCCGGCGCACTCGCCTTTGGAGCCCTCGCTGTCGGAGCCTTCGCCATCGGCGCGCTCGCCATTGGAGCCCTCGCCATCCGCAAACTCGCCATCGGCAAAGGCCGTGTCAAGCAACTCCACATCGACAACCTCACCATCGGCCACCTCGACATCCAATCCGCAAGCAACCCCTGATCTCGGGGAAGCGCGATCAGCGTAACTCTGACGTGTTCTGTGTGCCTCCGCACTATTCGGGAGAAAACGGGCCATAAATGAAGGTCAAACCGTAAACGACATAACTTATTGATTCACAAAGACATAAACTTGGCATTTTAGTTGCGTCCAGCCACGTAGAATAGAACTTAGATGAGAAAAAGAGTTGAGCCGGTTTCTCGCGTCGGAGCCTCCAACTATCTCATTCCAGAGATTTTGTTTTTTAAGCCATTTATAATCAATATCTTGAGATTGTGGTCCGGACCTAACTCATATGTTTTCAATATTTTAGAGTTTTGGTATAGGGGAGGGGGTAGCCGAGGAGCCGAACATGAGTCATTCGTTCCATAACGATAGACTGAGAGCAGCGGTCGCAAAATCGCCGCTTCCGCCCCTCATGCTCACCCAAGCCGACATCCTCGCCGCCCTGCGCGACTGCTACGACCCCGGGATTTCCCTCAACATCGTCGACCTCGGCCTCGTCCACAGCATCGCCATCGCGCCCGACCTCGACGCGCCCGGAGCCGGAATCGCCGGCGTCCCACCCCGTCATCGCGTCCGCATCGCACTCACCCTCGCCCAGATCGCAGACCCCTCGGATTCTCAAGACACTCCGCTCATCGCGCAAATCCAGAACCGCCTCGCCGCCTTCGAGACCATCAGCCGCACCGAAGTCGTCCTCCTCACCGAACCCGCCTGGAATCCCGGCCGCATCTCCCCCGAAGGCCGCGCCCGTCTCGGCAGCCAAATACCATCGAAGAAGCCCGCGAATGCCCTCGTCCAGATCCAAATCCAGCCAGGCAAAACCAATGCTTAGCATCGCACCCGCCAAGCCGCGCCCCCGCGACCTGCTCAAGCTCACCAGCTTCCCCATCCATCCCTTCGACCAGATGCACGGCGTCGACACCAGCGGCCTCGTCCCCGCCAAGCACCTCATCACCGGCCACGCCAACGACGAGCACGTCACCGCCTACTACGGCGTCGCGCCCAGCATCCTGCGCACCCTCATCGACCAATGGCGCGAGACCATCCCCCCCCACCCCATCTCCAGCTACACCTTCATCGACATCGGTGCCGGCAAAGGCCGCGGCCTGCTCGTCGCCAGCGAATTCCGCTTCCGCAAAGTCATCGGCATCGAGCTCAACCCCAACCTCGCCGCCATCGCCCGCACCAACGTCGACCACTGGATCGAAACCCACGAGGCCGACTCCACCGCGCCGCCGCCTCGCGCCCATCGAAGTCCTCGAGCAGGACGCTCTCGACTTCGATTTCCCCTCCACGCCCGTGCTGCTCTTCCTCTTCCACCCCTTCGAAGCGCCCGTCCTCAAGCAACTCCTCCGCCGCATCGAAACCCAGTTCGCCAGGCCGCCCGAACACCCAGCCTCGACCTCATCTACGTCAACGCCGAGTGCGCCAACGTCCTCGACCGCAATCCCGCCTTCACCCAGCTCTTCCTCGACAACGTCAAAATGACCCCCGAAGACCACGCCGCCGACCTCGAAGCCATCGCCCGCCAAAAGGAATACGGCTCCACCGGCGACGAAGAGTGCGCCATCTACCGCTACACCGGCCGCGCCAAAGGCCCCATCTTCAAGCCCGCCGCCTACGTTCTTCAGCCGCACAGTCAGCCCGCGCTCATCGCCCTCGCCGTGCTCCATATAAATTTCGCCGCCCGCCATCTTCACCACGCTCTCAAACCGCTCGCCCCACTCCACCAGCACCAGCGAATTCTCATAGCCCGCCATCTCGTCCAGCCCCAGCACGGCAATCTGCTCCTCCGTCTCCAACCGGTACAGATCGAGATGAAACAGCCGCACCTTCGTGCCCACATACTCATGCACGATCGTGAACGTTGGGCTCGTCACCTCATCTTCAGCCGCCGCTCCCAGCGCCGCCGCAATCCCCTTCACCAGCGTCGTCTTCCCCGCACCAACCTCGCCCCGCAGAATCACCAACTAGCGGCAGGCTGCGAGCATCTCCGCAATCCGCTCGCCCAGCGCCAGCGTCCCCTCCACCGACCGCGTCCTGAACCGTCGTCTCCCTCATCGCATGCACCCCGCAAATCCAAGTCATTCCATCCTCATCCTTCACCCGGTAACGAAACGCATCCGACAAGATGTGTCAACCGTATCGGTCGCAAGCACCGTATGCTCGTCCATCGCCTGCGCAGCAAAATCTCCCGCCAGCCCATGCAGATACACCGCCGCCTCCACCGCTCTCGCCACGTCGTCCGGAAACTGCGCCAGCATCGCCGCCACAATCCCCGTCAGAATATCTCCGCTCCCACCCTTCGCCATCGCCGGATTCCCGCTGGTATTCACCGCAACCCGCCCATCCGGATGCGCCACCAGCGTCCGCCATCCCTTCAGCACCAGCGTCAGCTTATGCTCCGTCGCAAACCGCCGCGCCAGCCCCACGCGATCCGCCTCAACCTCCTTCACCGTCATCCCCGCCAGCCGCGCCATCTCTCCCGGATGCGGCGTCAGCACCATCACCCGCCCGCTACCATTCAGCAATTCAGCCTTGCCTGCAAATGCATTCAGCGCATCCGCATCGATCACGATCGGCAGACTCGTCTTCTCCACCAACTCCACGCGCAAACTCCGAAGCATCACCCTTGGTCGACAATCCCGGCCCCATCGCCACCACCTTGATGCCTCTTCAGTCAGCTCCTCCAGCTTCCATCCAGATTCTTCAACGACTCGCCGACCCCTCCACCTTCGCATCAGCGGACGCCACCATCAACTCCGGCGCAACTCGCGCCACCGTATCCACAATGCTCTCGGCACCGCCGCCGTCACCAACCCCGCCCCTGTCCGCATCGCGGCCAGCGACGCCATCGCCGGCGCACCCGCCTTGCCATAACTCCCACCCACCACCAGCACATGCCCATACATTCCCTTATTCGAATTCACATCGCGCGGCCTGCTCCGCAATCGCCTTCGCCGCTCCCGTCCAGCGTCAGTCCGCTCGTCTGAAATCACCGCCGCGTCCGGCGATCCGATCTCCGCCACCACCACCGGCCCGAACGCCTTCCCCGTCAGATGCCCAAACACATGCGCCATCTTCGGAGCCGTAAACGTCACCACCGCATCCGCGCGAAACGCCCCGTCCGCCTTCTGCTCCATCGAATCCGCATCCCACCCGCTCGGCAGATCCACCGCCACCACCGCCGCATCCACCTTCGCCACCACATCCCGCACCGCCGCCGCCAGTCCGCGCAGCGGAGGCTTGAACCCCGTCCCCACCACCGCATCCACAATCAGTTCCGCCGACTCCAAGTCCTCTTTCACCCCATCCAGCGCCGCGTCATCCACCACCTCCCGCAGCCGAACCCCCAGAGCCTCCGCCGGCAGCCTGCTGCAGCGCCTCCGCCGCCTCGCCCTTCACCTCGTCGCGACGCCCCAGCAGTAGAACTCGCACCCCCACGCCGGCCTCGGCCAACACGCGCGCCGCCACAAACCCGTCGCCTCCGTTATTCCCCTTTCCGCACAGCACCACCACCCGCTCCGCCGCGGGATACTGCCGCAAGCAGAACTGCGCCACCGCCGTGCCCGCGTTTTCCATCAGCGTACGTCAGCGGCGTACCGAACTCCTCCGCCGTCCGCCGGTCCGCCGCGCCCATCTCCTCTGCTGTCAGAATCTTCATTCCTCCCTTCTACTCGTTTCGCCCGCCCACGCCAAGTCGCCGCCGCGCAACCCAGCCATGCAAGCGAAGTTGCGCGAAACACCATCGCTCCATCCCGTGTTCAGTCTCATGTAACACGGAGGCCGTTATGAAAATCGCAAACGTAAAGGGAATGGTTACAAAAACTCTGGTCGCCGCAGTCGCCGCAGGCGCGCTCCTCTTCGCGGCCCCAACCAAGTCTCAGGCTCAGGTCTTCGTCGGACTCCGCTTCGGCCACCCTGCTCCGGTCTATGTCGCACCCGCGCCGGTCTACGTCGCGCCTGCACCGTATGTCGTTTACCGTCGAGACGCGTACATCCGGCACGAGGAGTGGCTCCGTGCTCACCGCTACGAGCGCCCGTACGGGTATCGCTAGGCGTATCCCGGTTGCGGGCTCTCGCGCCCACAACATTCGCGCAGTTCTCACGCTCCGCTAACCGAATGGCAACTTCGCGGAGCCAAACTCAACGTGGAACTGCCCCAGACGTCAGGTACGAAGTCTGCACCACTGCATCACGGAACTCCCTGCAATGTAAGTTGAACGTAGGTTGAGCCTCGCACCTGACCTTCGCGAGGCCGAATCCGGGTAAACGCTCGGCGGCCTCGCTTTTTTCTGTCAATCCAGAGGGGAATTGGAGTCTTCGACAGGCAATCGCGAATTCTCCATCGAAACTCTTTCCCGGATCGAGTCTTTTCATCAGGCGCCGCCGTCTCCTAGACCAATCCGCCTATGCGCCTCCTTACGCTTACTTCCGTCGCCGCTCGTCCTGATTCCTCTCACCTGCATCGCCCAGACCAAACCCGGCGATCCCATGCCGCCACGCTCCTGGGTCGATAAAGACACCGGCCACCGCGTCTGGCGCCTCTCCGACGAGCCCAACTCCGGCGGCTTCTACTTCAACATCAACGCCTACACGCCCGACAACAAGCAGATGATCTACACCGCGCCCGACGGCATCCACGTCTTGGACATGGACACACGCGCCACCAAACTCCTCGTCGCCAACCCGAAGCAGCCCGATGGTACCCCAGCCGAAGGCCGTGCACCCGGCGTCGTCCACGCCATGGTCGTCGGACACAAAACCAACAGCGTCTTCTACACCGCGACCGATGCCGGCCGGGGTCACCTCCATCTACAAGGCCGACACCAACACCGGAGCCATCCCAAGCTCGTCAACGTACCCAAAATCCCGAACACCCACGACGTCAGTGTCGTCAGCGTCAACGCGGACGAGACCCTCGTCGCCGGCACCTACATCACGGCCCGCCCACCGGCAAGGAATACGGCGCAGCCGCCATTCCCGCCCCGGCTCAACCTGCGGGCGCAACCGACAATCGAGTCGGCAGCGCCGCCCAAGGGCCCGCACTATCAGGCCATGAACAAGGGCCAGATGATGGCGGTCCGCCTCGCCGCCCACCTGCCCCTCGTCCTCTTCACCCTGCGCCTCGAGCCCGGCCCGAACGGCAAAAGCCCGGCCTGTTGACCCCGCTGCTCCACTCCACCGACTGGGTCAACCACCTCCTCTTCTCGCCCACCGATCCGCACCTCCTGATGTACTGCCACGAAGGCTCATGGCAGAAGGTCGACCGCATCTGGATGATCCACACCGACGGCACCCACAACACCCTCATCCACAAGCGCACCATGGTCAATGGAGATCGCCGGCCACGAGTTCTGGGGCCTCGACGGCGAGACCATCTGGTACGACTGGCAGTATCCCAAGGGCGAAGACTTCTTCCTCGCCGGCTACAACCTCAAGACCGGCAAGCGCACCGCCTACCACATGCAGCGCGACGAGTGGTCGATTCACTTCAACCTCACCAAGGACCTCGACCTCTTCACCGGCGACGGCGGCGATCCCGGCCAGGTGGCCCACGCCAAGGACGGCGAGTGGATCGAGCTCTTTCACCCCGTCAATGCAGCCCATTGCCAAAGGCGCACTCAACTCGCCCAACTTCTGGCAGCCCGGCGTCTTCCACTCCGAGCGCCTCGTCAACATGTCCCACCACTACTATCGCGAGGAGCCCAACGTCCGCTTCTCTCCGGATAAGAAGCTCGTCATCTTCACCAGCAACATGTTCGGGCCCAGCTACGTCTTCGGCGCCGAAGTCGAAAAAGCCGTCAACCCGCCCGCCCAGGACGTGGTTTCAACCCCCGAACTGGCGAGGAAGTTCAATCCCACCGATCCGCCCAGCAGCAAGGCGCCTATGCCGCCCGCTCCTCGAACGGCGCCGCCGCCCGCACGGTAGCTCGGCCGTGGCCTTATTCCCCAGGGCTTGCTTTACCCTTCCGGCGAGGTGCCATGTTGACCTCGGTCAGAATCTCCGCGGATCATCTCAAATTCGGGCCAAAATCGCACGTCAAATCAAATTTCACCTAACATTCATGATTCATAAGGAGATACCGTTGACGTTTCAGTTATGTCTCGCGCTGGTATTCTTTAAGATAGTAGGAAATAAAAGATATGCGAATAGACCCCGGTCATTCCCCGGGGTTTGTTATTTGTTTTCTTATATATAACTGTAACCCGTGTTGATTCTTATATTTACCTGCATGATTCTGGCTAGATGTAAGAATCCAGAGTATTTAGCACTTACCCCCCCGGGGGGACACAAGATGGGAAAGGAGCATTTGGAAACCAAATCGCGGGAATTCCGGCAACTGACCTTGATACCAAAGTTGCAGCCTCTTCGCGAAAGTGGAATGGTGCTCCCCAACTAGGCTAACTAGTTTGGATGCAGGAGATTTCCGATGATCCTGCGTCGTCACGTGTCCATACTGTTCTCGATTCTCGCGTTCCCAGTACTGCTTTCGCTCGCTGGTTGCAGTTCGCTGCAGTCCATTACGGTAACTCCGGCGGCGGGTTCCGCGGTGCTAAGCGCAGTGGGACAGACAATTCAGTTCACCGCGATTGGTACCAGCCAGATGGGGTCGGCAGCGCCAACCACCGGAACCGTCAGTGTGAACTGGTCAGTGACCAATCCAAGTGTCGCGACGATCTCCTCTTCAGGTCTCGCCACCGCGATTGGTCCGGGTTACACGGAAATCAACGCGGAATCAGACGGAATCACTGCCAGTTCGGATCTGACCGTGAGCATCGCAGGGAGCGGCGGAGGCACACCGAGCGGAAGCGTAATCACCGCGATCAGCGTCATTCCAGGATCGCAATCGATCGCATCACCGAGTCAAACCACTCAGTTCCTTGCCATCGGAACATCGTCATCGGGAGCGACATACAACCTGACCAGTCAGGCGACCTGGAGTTCCAGCAGCACGCAGATCGCGACAGTCGGCGCCAACACCGGACTTGCAACGGGAGTCGGTCAGGGTACCGCTACAATCACGGCCATCTACGGAAACAGCGGCGGATCGGTAGTAGTGGGAACAGGGGCGTTAACAATAGCCAGCGGAGCCACCGAGAAGTACACCTCGGTTTCGATTACGCCGGGTAGCCAAGCGTTGTCGGCATCAGGTCAAACGGGCCAGTTCATTGCGCTGGCCGCATCGGGAAGCACGGGGTTGCTGACCAATGTCAGCAATTCGGGCCAGATCCAGTGGAGTTCGAGCATTCCCAGCATTGCGACTGTCACCGCTGCGGGGCTTGTCACCGGAGTTAGTCCAGGCACCAGCACCATCACAGCAGTGCTGACCAACGCCGACGGAACTGTGGTGTCGAGTAGTGCGGGCGTCACTGTTTCGACGACAGCCGCGCCGGAACCTCTGCTTTCGCTCACCATCATTCCGGCCAGCGTGACGGTAGGCAACCTGCAGGACACCGCGCAGTTCCTGGCGATCGGAACGTACTCAACTCCGCCCTACGTCCGCGATCTGACAAACTCACAGAATCTCACGTGGATATCTGCCTTCCCCAGCGTCTTCCCAGTGAATAGCAACACGGGCGGCAATTCGGGGTCGAGCGCCGGGATTGTCACTGCCTTCGGAAATGGAAGTGCCACCATCATTGCGGAAGCAACGAACCCGGCGGACGGCACCATACAGACTGCCACGGCGACATTCAATTGCCCACTGGTCCTCCCAAATACGACGGCTAACCCACCGACTCCGGGCTCCTGCTTCCCGGGCTCGCAGGCCCCTGCGTTGCTGGCGACCCTGACTGTCTATAACGAAGGCCTGAACACCACTAATTGGGAAGTAACCGCCTCCTCCGCTACGGGTACGCCAAACGTGCTCCATTGCGGTCCGGGTTGGACACTCAACGGCGGAACAGGTGGATCGGTTTGCACCGCAACCTATCCCATCGGAACCACAGTCACACTTACCGCTCCGAACACTGGAGCCAGCTTCGGCGGATGGACCTACAACTGCTTGAACCAGGGCATAGTCACTGCGACAGGGCCGAACGTCTGCACCGTTTCGCTGACAACCAATGATACTGTCGGCGCCATCTTCAACTAGCCGGATCGAAAATTTTAACTTCTTCACCCGGAGGGGTCATGCGAAAAACAGCGCATGGCCCCTTAGGACATGGCCGCATCAAGCTTCCTGAAAACCAATAACATAGATTCAGGATGCCACTCTCCGCGAACCTCGCCCGAATCCAGCAACAGATTGCCGAAGCCTGTCGTCGCTCCAGCCGGTCCGAATCCGAAGTCGCGCTAATGGCCGTCAGCAAGATGCATCCGGCCTCCGCGATCTTCGAGGCGTATGCTGCAGGCCTTCGCCTCTTCGGCGAGAACCGAGTTCAGGAATGGCAGGAAAAGTCCGCGGCGTTGACTGAACTCACCGACGCGAGAGTTCATCTTATTGGGCCGCTGCAATCCAATAAAACCACCCGCGCTGCCGAACTGTTCGATGCCATCGATTCAGTCGACTCGCAGAAGATTGCCAGCCGTCTGAACAGTGGTGCAGCGCAGCTGGGCAAGAAGATTCCAATTCTGATCGAGATCAAGCTTAGCCACGAGGAGTCCAAGCACGGCATTTTGCCGGACGAACTTCCCACGCTGCTCGAGCAGTTGGCAAAGTTTGAATCGCTTCTGCCCTCGGGACTGATGACCGTTCCGCCCTGGTCCGAAGATCCTGAGTCGGCACGATCCTACTTCCGCGAACTTCGCCGGTTGCGCGATCAGTCGCTTGCCGCCTGCCCAACGCTGACCCAGCTTTCCATGGGCATGTCGAACGACTTCACCGTCGCTATCGAAGAAGGCAGCACCTGTGTCCGCATCGGGACCGCCCTGTTCGGCAAGCGGCAATATCAGAAGGGGACAGAGAAGGAATGACTTCGCCCATCACGCTTCGTGAAACTGTCGATGGCTGCATATTGCCCGTTCGTGTTCATCCAGGCGCGCGCAGGAATGAGATTAGCGGCGTGCACGATGGATCGCTGAAAATCTCCCTCACCACCCCACCAACTGACGGACGCGCCAACGAAGCTCTGGTAGCCTTCATCGCGGGCCGCTTACGTGTGCCGCGATCTCGAATCACGCTTCTTACCGGCGCGACAAGCCGCACCAAGACGCTACTCATCACAGCAAAAAGCGCGGCCGAGGTTCAGGCCGCGCTGTCTGCTTCTAGGTAGCTCTACTTCTCCATCACGTTCGCGGTCGGCGCAATCATAATCGATTCACCCGTGTCTGCGTTGACTGTAACGCCATCCATCGACACCGTTGCGTACGCGATTGACAAGCCAGTCTTGCCGGCGAGATGAACGTTCTTCATCGTAACTCCAAGCACCGGCGACTCGGGAAGGCCCACAATTGTGCCTGCCGATCCACTGTTCGTAGCCGTCACATTCTCGATCGTGATGTTGTGGAACTTCGGAGTCAGCCGCCCAATCGGCTCGGATGGAACCTCGCCCTCAGGTGCGGGATGTGGATAGTATTCCGTAATCAGGATCGCAGTCTTCACGTCCTCCATGGTGATGTCCTTGTAGGAGATGTTGGAGACATCGTTGCCGCGGTCGCGAGCAGCCTTGATGCGAATGCCCTGGTCTGTGCCCTTGAAATGAATCCGCTCGGCATGAACGTTCTGAACTCCGCCTGCGACTTCGCTTCCAATCGAGAGACCGTGGCCGTTCTCAAACGTGCAGTCGGTAATCGTGATGTTCTTGCTGGGCGCGTCCGGACCGGGCGAGTTAATCTCCCCGCTCTTGATCGCGATGTTGTCGTCGCCAACGCTGGAGAACACGTGATCAATGACGATGTCGCTGGAACTGAACGGATCAATCGCATCGGTGTTCGGCGATCTGGGCGCCAGAACGCGAATGTTATGAAAGACGAGGTCCTGCGCATAGTACGGCACGATCTGCCAGAAGCCGGAGTTCTGCACTGTTACGCCATCCATCTTAATATGCTTGGAGTGGTCGAAGACCACGAGCATCGGTCGCGGATGATCCGTACCGAGCACACCCGAATCGCGGACACCCTTTACATAGTCCCACCATATCTGGCCGTTGCCGTCGATGGTGCCGTCGCCGCTGATGGTGATGTTTTCGGCGTTCAGCGAACTGACCAGCGGCTGGACTGTCTCGTGACGTGCGAACGTGTACTTCGCATAGTCTGACCTGTCTGGCGAGCCCAGCAGTGTCGCAGCCTTCTCAAGGTGCAGCGTCATATTGCTCTTCAACAATATTGGGCCAATCACAAACGTCCCGTCCGGTACCTCGACGATGCCGCCGCCCTTGCCAGCGGTGCAGGCGTCGATCGCCTTCTGGATGGCCGCCGTATCCTTCGTCTTGCCGTCACCTTTAGCGCCAAACTTTCTTGCCTCGCAAACTTTCGGGCCGGCGAACGCCGGTAGAGCGGACGCAAGCAACACCACCGCCGCCAACAACTGCACTCTGTTACTCGTCTTCATTCCGTCTCCTCGCGCGCTATCGCACTGGAGCATATTACCTCGCTGGTCCTACCACTAGCCATCCTGCTCTAAGAAATAAAGCCGGCTGTGACAATTTCCAATAGCGACAACCAATAGGGCCGGCGAATAGAGCCGGCCCTGCTGATTGCGACCTCGAGAACGACTGCTGGAGCTACTGCTTGTAACCGTTGGTATAGCCCTTCACAAAAGCTTGTCGGAAGGTCTGCTTGAACTCGTCCTTGTTCATGCCCTTCGGAATTACCGCTTTGGCGTAGGCTTCGGAATCAGTGGGACTGAACTTCTTTCCACGCGACGCATCTGCCTGGCCCTCATTGAAGCCGGCAGCGTATCCCTGGCGAGCGACCATGTTTGGTGTGCCGTTCTCTGGATAGGCTTCGTCGTAGCCGCGCGGCGCCTGCCAATTCGAGTCATCGTACGAGCGAGTTTCCGTGGTGGTAGTCGTCGTCTGGTCTTTCGTTGTAGTGGTCTGGGCCTGCGCTCGTACCGATTGGTTGGTGCCAAGTGAAAGCACACAGGCAACGGCTAATCCGGCCAAGCTTGCTCTTCGAAGAATCATCGCAACCTCCTGGAAAGCAGCGCAACGCGCTACTCACTCGAGGTGTGATTTCTTCTCAACTGCTCGCGTTGTCCTTTACGGAGACTTCAGTTTTATCCACGCTAAAACTCCGTGAATCGGCCAGCCTGTATCTTCATCACGAAATGCAACCAGTCAGCGGATATTTGCTTCAAAGGCGGCCAAGCGCCGTTCCAGCTCCCATTGCAGCGCGGCCTTCTCGTTTGCATCGAGAAACTGACGACACGCGTCTGATGGCCTGCTGTCTGCATTGATGGCGGCGCTACATACGGATTTGGGATGGTAATAATCGTCGGGCGCGACCCACAGGCTCTCGCCTAGCAGGAAGCTGTGCTCGAGTGAGTCGCGAGCGGAGTGCTTGAGGTCTACGTAGCTTAGATCCTGTTCGTCGGCGGCGCGAGCGTATTCATGGGTGAGGTCGATGCGGGAAACTCCTTCGTCATCCGTTGACAGCGAGAAGGGCACGTGAGCGGCGAGGTATGCGGGAAGTGGATGGTCGCTGCCTTTGACTCCGAGAATGCCGTCGTTGGACGTGAGGTTGACCTCGACGTCGATGTGTTTGGCCGCCATCTCTTTGAGCAGATCACGGGGATTGTCCTCGTAGAGCACATCGACGCCGTGGCCAATACGTTCGGCGTGGCCCAATTCGACCGCCTCGCGGATGTGGAAGCGAAGACCCTCAGGCGGGACCAGTCCAGGCGCAAGTTCGCCCGCATGGAGCGAGATGTGAACTCGCGGGTAGACGGAGTGCAGATAGTCGAGCATCTGCATGTGAATGTGGTAATCGCGCATGGAGATCCGACCATCCTCCGGCATGACGAAGTTGATGCCAACCACATCGGGATCCGCTGATGCAACCTCGAAACCCAGAAGCGTCTGGGCAAAAACCTGTTGCGGCGGGAATCCGCGTAGGACTTGATAAAGGAAGTGAATTCTGACACCGCATGCCGGACTGGCTGGGCCACCCCCGGCGCAGTGCTCCAACGACTGGCGCGCGGCCTTGGCATCCGTCAGTTGCTTAATATCTACGGCAACCTCGGAGCGAAGTCCGGCTGCGAGCAACTGGTTGCGCAGCTCGGCGAGAGTTTGCCGCGCGACATTTTTTTCCGAACCTGCGGGCCAGCCGATCTGATTTCCTAGCCTGGCTGCATTCGAGAAGGCAGGCGTCTGCATGATCTCGAGGTACTGCTCATTCTGGCCGGCGGCGCGAGTGGCGACCTCGTCCAGCCACTCGCCCGCGACATCCTTCATGCCGCCGAAGCGATCGAATGTCGAGAAAAACTGGTCATGACCGTCGATGCCTTCGGTCGGGACAAAAGCGCGCATCGAGAAGCTGTCGATCAAGTTGTCGTACAGCGCCTGGTTGGATAGGGCAGTGGACGCCGGAACTGCTCCAGGGCCGCAGTGCTCTCCGGAGACGGGGGCGACGAATTTCACAGCGTCTTTTCCGGTTGGCGACGCGGGCTTTCCCTCATCCACAGGCGCGATACAGAGACCTTGCCGGACAGCTTCGTCGATGAAACTTTCAGCGTAGACGGCACCTGACAGGTGCATATGCAGATCGGCCCCTTTGGGGAAGGGCTTCAGAAAGGCATACAACTCGGGCATTCCATAGTGTTTCGCGGCATTTAGGGCGTTCTCGGCGCGCGTTTCGCCGGCAGTCGGCACGTGGGGTCGATACTGCGGACTGACCTGTCTGGATGTGTTGGTGCAGGAGGTCAAACTCGCCGCGGCCAGTGTGATTCCAAGAAGGGTGGTCAGCGCAAAGAGCGAACGCTTTCTTGCACGGCGAATGCGAGTCATACGAGTCTCCTCAATAATTTATAGACACTCAGCATACCGCGCCGGATGGGTGATCGCCGGCCCGCGTTTGGCGATGAACGCGATGGGTTGCTATACTTAGAGGGACGCTGGAAACCCGCCGACGACACAGTCTTATGCGGACGTCCTGCTCCCCGCCGCGGGCTACACTTGGCTGTCCCGAATCAGGCGCTCCATGCCAAGGCCAGATAGCTCAGTGGTAGAGCGCGGCCCTGAAAAGGCCGGCGTCGGCGGTTCGATCCCGTCTCTGGCCACCACTCCTTTCGACAGCTTAAGACTTTTCCTACAGAGCACGGGTCGCCCGTGACTCTAATGTCCTGTCTAATCAGTCATATAACTCCCTCTAAAGAACAATTAATAACTTTTGATCCGGATTGATGACTTCAAGCCGGCCGGTCGTGTCTAGTGCCTTCATATCAATGAAGGCCTGACGCTTCCCGCCGGAGCTCCGCATGACGCCGTCGCTTCACAACCTCTTGTCCGACGCAGACGAACCGATCAACAGAACGGTGGTTCACCGCCGTGTTGAGGTCACGGTCGAGCGCGAGGTCGTCTCCGTCGTCTACCAACCGGCGCCGAACATCACCGGGCGGTGTGAGCAGTGCGGCAAGGATGTCCTGCTTCTGAGTGCAGACGCTGCAGCAGCAACCCGGAGCATCTCCCCACGGGAAATCTACCGCTGGATCGACGAAAACAAGGTTCACTTCCAGGAATCTCCGACCGGAACTGTCTTCATCTGTTCCGAGTCGCTGAAAACGGTCCCCCCGAAGGAGTTGCCATGAGAACCGAAGCCCCAAAGGCCACGTCCGCGAATCACAGCAAGCATTTATTTCGCCAGAGTCTTGTCACCTGCTTTCGATCTCGGACCTGTTTCTGCCTGGGCGTAGCTCTTGTCATATTCATGGCCGCGGCATCGCAGAGCGTTTTGGGCCAGGTGGCGCAACTCCAGTTCACGCCGTCGCAGCTAAAAGTCATAGCCGGAACCGGCTCGGGCACGGTAAACGGCACCGGTGACGGCGGCCCGGCGCTATCCGCGACTTTTGATGCGCCTGCCAGCGTTGCCCAGGACGCGTCGGGAAACATCTATGTGGTCGATCAGGACGCCAACTACGTTCGCAAGTTCGATGTCAATGGCAATATCACGGCGTTCGCCGGTGTACCCGGCTACGGACCGGGCAGCTTTAGCGGAGACAACGGACAAGCCACACTGGCTCACCTCAGCAACCCGATCGGGATTGCAATCGACTCAGCAGGCAATGTCTACATCGCCGACTATGGCAATTTCCGCATCCGTAAGGTCGTTCCGTCCACAGGCATCATCACGACCTACGCCGGAACAGGCAACGGTTTTTTCACCGGCGCCAACGCACCCAACACGGTGATTCCCGGACCGAACGGCATCGCATTCGATTCGGCTAATAATCTCTATATCGCCTGCACCAACTCGTCCCTCGTCTTAAAAATAACGCCTGCGGGCGTCACCACTATTGTCGCCGGCGTGATCGGCACCAGCGGCAGCGGCACTCCTGGTTACAACGGCGACAACATCCTCGCCAATACCGCAGAGGTCTACTTCCCGAACAACGTTGCCACCGATCAGGCGGGGAATGTCTACATCGCTGACACCAACAACAACCGCGTCCGTAAGATCACCGTCTCGACAGGAATGATCACTACGGTCGCCGGCAATGGAACCGCAGGCGACACCGGCGATGGCGCCGCCGCGACCAGCGCAGAGATCTATGCGTCAGGGGTCGCTCTCAACCTGGCTGGGGACATCTTTATCCCTTCCAACTCAAGTGGAAATGCGCCTTACTTCGATGCGATGCGAAAGGTTGATGTAAACGGCAACATCAGCACCGTCGCGGGCGGCGGTACTGGCCCTACGGGCGGCGAGGCTACGTTAGCCCAGTTGGGCGGAATCGGCTACCCGGTCGTTGACAGCAATGGAACATTGATCATTCCCGACTACGGCTCCAACCTCAACACCGACGCCGTGCTCACCACCGGGCCGGCTGGCTATCTCCAGTTCGGCAGCATCAATGTAGGGAGCACCAGCGCGCCTCAAACCATCGTTTTCGAGAACACCGGCAACGCCAGGTTGACCCTATCGCAGACGACCTATTCAGCGACAGGTGCATTCAACGTCACCGGAGGTACCTGCGTCGGCCTCACCTCCCTTGCCTCCGGCGCAACATGCACATTGACGGTCACATTTACTCCAACTTCCGCAACAACATTTACAGGCTCCATCGCAGTCAATAGCAACGGCACCATCGCCGCACAGACCATCTCTCTTGCAGGTACTGGCGTCTCTGTGCCCGCGCCTGTTGTATCGCTCAGTCCATCTCCTCTGGCGTTCGGCAATCAGACTGTCAACACGACCAGTTCGCCAGCGAAGGTAGTCGTGTTGATGAACACTGGCAACGCTTCGCTCACTGGCATCGCTATCTCCGTCACCGGGACCAACGCCAACGCATTTGGACTGAACAGCAGTGCGTGTGGGACCACCTTAACTGCTGGAGCCAGTTGCAATATCTCACTCGACTTCGCCCCCACCACTGTGGGTGCCAACTCCGCAAGCCTCAGCATTTCCGACAGCGCCACCGGGTCGCCACAGACGGTTCCACTCACTGGAACCGGAATCGCAGCCAACGTCGTCGCTCCGTCGCCGCTGGTCTTCAACCCAGCGCCCGTCGGCATCTCGGCTGCCTCAGCGCAGACGTTGACGGCTACGTTTCAGGTAAATGGCTTCGCCGCAGGCTTCACGCCCACGGCCCAACTCCACTACGGCCTCAGCTACAGCATTGGAGCGGTAAGTTGCACAGGAACAGCAGGCAGCGAAGCCTGTTCCGTCCCCGTCACCTTCCAGCCGCAGTATCCTGGCGGTCGCAGAGACGCTATCTTCCTGATGAACGGGACCACGCGCCTTTCCACTCTGCTGATCTACGGCATCGGCCAAGCTCCATTCGCGATGGTTCAGCCCGGCGTTGTCACCAACCCGATCCTGAATAACGCAAACTACCTCTACACGTCCATCGTCGACGAAAACGGCACCGTCTACATCCTGGGCGATAACTCAAATACTGTTTATACCGTTACCAAAGCCGGAGTGACGGGCACACTGCCGATCACCGGTCTCAACTCCCCGCGCGGCATCGGCATCGACGGCGCCGGTGTTCTCTACATCGCCGACCAGACCTACAACGGCCCGACCATCACCTGGGACACGGTCCAGAACGTGCGCGGCACCGTTCCATTCCCCGTTCCGTCCGTCTATATTCAGAGCCTCACGGTAGGTAACACCGGCAACATATACGAAACCGATAGCGTCAACGTTTACACATTACCTATCGTTGGTTCGGGCACCGCTTCGACGAAAGCCATCAACCCCGCCATCACCCAGGCCTCCATCATGGCGGTCGACAGCAACGAGAACGTATTCGTAGCCGGCTATCAGATCAACGAAATCACCTCAGGCGGCACGGAGACTCAAGTCAACACCATCGGCGCCGGGGACGGCCTCGGTGTGGACGCAGCAGACACGCTTTACGCCACTCGGTACACGGGAACAGGCGGCGTCGCTGAACTCCCGGCTACAGGTTACGGCACACTTGAGGCCTCACTGGATCCCACCGCGCCCCCTCTTGGAGCGTCCGTAGGTCCTGACGGCACTGTGTATGTGGGCAACTACACCAATCTGGACAAAGTCGATCGTACGCGGGGACTGATCGCATTTGGCGAGCAGAACCAGGCTCTCGGAACAGCGGGCACACCGCAGATTGTTACCATCTACAACGGCGGCAATCAGACGCTGACGATTTCCAACATCGCGATTACCGGCAACCCATTCAGCATACAGGCGGCGACTGGCACCAACTGCACTGGCGGAAGCACAGTCGCCCCCGGCGCGCTTTGCCAGATCGCCGTAGTGGTAACGCCTCAGCATGCCGGTGTTTTCAACGGCAGCATTACTGTCACCAGCAACTCGCTGAACACGACAGCCACGACGCAAACAATCGCGCTTACCGCCTTCACATATGGTGTGTACGTAACTCCTTCGCCCACGTCTCTCACCTTTCCCAATCAGATCGTAAACACCGCCAGCGCCGCTCAGACCATCACGCTCACCAATAACGGAGATCTCTACAGTGCCAGTCTGGGCACCCCAACTTCTACAAGCCCCGTTTACTCAATCGGCCTCGGGACCTGCACTTCAGGAGTTGCGGTCGGCGCGAGCTGCAATCTCAGCATCACATTTACTCCCACCGCAGCGCAGGCGTACAACAACGTTACAGTCAGCGTGCCCTACTCCAGTTCAGGCGGAGGTACCCCGCCCACGCCGATCTCCTTCACGCTCAATGGCACCGGGATTCCCGCGACTGCGCCTGTCGCCGCGCTGAGCCCTAACCCGCTTGCTTTCCCGAGTACGACGGTGGGTTCGTCTGCGACGGCTCTGCCGGTGACGTTGTCGAACACCGGTAACGCAACGCTCACCGGGATATCTTTTAGCATCGTCGGAGCCAATCCCACAGATTTTGCGACCACTTCAGCTTCAACCTGCGGCCCAACGCTCGCCGCCGGCACGACCTGCACCATCTACGTCAGCTTCACTCCGGCATCCGTCGCCGGATTCACCGCGGCTCTCTCCGTCTCAGACAATGCAGCGGGTTCCCCGCAGACCGTCACGCTTACCGGCACAGGCACAGCCGCTCCCACGCCACAAGCTGTCCTCAGTCCTAATCCGCTCTCATTCCCTGGAACGCTGGTCGGTACAGCGGCGGCAGCGTTGCCAATGACACTGTCGAATCCTGGAACTGCCGCGTTAGGTATTACCAGCATCTCAGTAGCCGGAGCCAACGCCAGCAGCTTCGGCCAGAGCAATAACTGCGGCGCTTCGCTGGCTGCGGGATCCACCTGCACCATCACTGTCACCTTCACTCCGTCCGCTACGGGCAGCCTAACCGCCGCCGTCTCGGTCACCGACAATGCGACTGGATCGCCGCACACCGCCTCCTTGACTGGAACCGGAACGGCGCCTCAAGCCACTCTCACTTCAAGCACACTAGCTTTCCCAGCCGCGCTGGTTGGAACCTCGGCCGGCTCGCTGACTACGACGCTGTCGAATCCAGGAACCGCAGCGCTGACGACGACCGGCATCTCGATCACCGGAACCAATGCCAGCAGCTTTAGTCAATCCAACAACTGCGGCACATCACTCGCGGTAGGCGCTACCTGCACCATTACCGTCTCGTTTACTCCTGTCTCTGCAGGCAGTCTTAGCGCCACGCTCTCGGTCGCTGACAACGCAACCGGATCGCCACAAACGGCTACGCTTACCGGAACGGGAACGGCCCCGCAGGCTACCCTGAGCCCGAATCCTCTAGCCTTCGCTAACACCACCGTCGGCTCGTCCGCAACAGCACTCCCCATGACGCTCTCCAATCCTGGAACCGCAGCGCTTGCGATCACCAGCATCTCCGTCACAGGCACCAACGCCAACAGCTTCGGCGAAACCAATAACTGCCCCGCGTCGCTGGCGGCTGGAGCAACCTGCACCATTACAGTTAGCTTCACTCCAGCCTCTGCCGCCGCACTCGCGGCTGCGATCTCCGTCGCCGACAGCGCTTCTGGCTCACCGCAGACTGCCACGGTTACCGGTACGGGCACCGCCCCGCTCGTGCCCCAAGCTGTTCTAAGCCCGAACGGGCTCACGTTCCCCAGCACCACCATCAACACCCCGGCTACAACTCTCCCCGTGACGCTGTCGAATCCAGGCAACACCGCCCTCGCCATTACCAGCATCTCGATTACCGGGGCAAACGCCAGCAACTTCGGCCAAACGAATAACTGCGGCGCCTCACTCGCGGCCGGAGCAAGCTGCACTATCACCGTAAGCTTTAATCCAACTTCGGCGGCTAGCCTCTCAGCCTCCGTCTCCGTTGTTGACAACGCCGCCGGCTCTCCACAATTGGACGCTATCACGGGCATAGGTAGTGCCGGAACGTATGTCGTCAACGCATCTACTCCTTCGGCTACCACACAGCCGGGGGGCGTAGCTCAGTTCAACCTTGTTGTTGCCCCGCTCGGAGGAAGCTTCAATAATCTGGTCAATCTCTCCGCCACGGGCCTCCCCGCCGGGGCACAAGTTTCGTTCGCACCGCCCGCAGTCATTCCCGGAACCGCAGGCGCGCCGAGCGTGATGTCCATCCAGACGTCCTCAGGCCTCGCACGTACGGCTCTCCCAGAATTCAAATCGGCAGAGGGATTTCCCTCTGCTGGCACTCCTCGCCGGTCTCCCCCTCATGGGTCTTGCCGGCAACCTCCGCCGGCTCCGCAGGTCCAGTCAACGATGGATGCTCCTGGGTCTCGCAGCGCTGGCGATCCTTCCCATGCTGGTACTTGGCGGATGCGGCGGAGGTTACTTTGGTCCTGCTCCTCAGACGTACAACATCACCGTGACCGGAACCAGCGGCACGCTCCAGGAATCAACAACCATCAGCCTGACCGTGCAGTAGGAGATGAACAGATGCGCTTCGACAAGACAGTTTCCCTCACGGCCTTCATCGCACTCTCGGTCGCCCTTTTTGCCCAGTCTCTCTCCGCGCAGGAAACTTTCGGCGTTGAACCTGGCCAGACGCCGGTGTTGGAGACTAGCGTGGGCTACACCTTTATTCACGCTAATGCTCCTCCGGGCCAATGCGGCTGCTTCTCGGCAAACGGCGGTTATGGGTCAGTTGTGTTCCATTTGCCTCGCAACTTCGCACTGGTTGCAGATCTCGCAGCCGTGCATTCCACCAACGTCGGTTCTGCACCTCAGTCGATCACCGTCTTCAACTACCTCTTTGGCCCGCGGTACACGTTTCGCCCGCTCTTCAAACGCTACTTGCCGTACGGTCAGGCCCTCGGTGGAGGCTCGGAGGAATTCTCGAGTTATTCATCGGCACAGACCCTTCATGGAGCGGCCTTCAGCGTAGGCGGCGGGGTCAGCACGACAATCAAACCCCATTTCGGCTGGACCATCTTCGAGGCGGATTGGGTCCATTCCTACATACCGAACGCGCAAAACAATCTTCAGAATGATCTCCGCGTCAGCAGTGGCCTGACCTTCCGTCTTGGTCCCCGATAGCAGACTAGTTAGCAAGAAAAAACCGCGGATTCACATGCGACAATTGCTAGCTTCCCAAGCCCGCCATAGGAGGAGCGGGACCGCGCCACGAGTGCTCGTTGGCGCCGAATGAATGTGCGCGCACAAAGTCCCTTCGGCACGCTATCTTGAATGCGGATAGCTCTAGACTGCCAGGTAGACCGCCAATCCGACAATTGGGATCGTCGCTACAACTGTGCTAAGTTGAATAGCCTTTGATTCCTGCGACCTGCCAGAATTGGATTAGCTTACAAATCATTCCCCTCAAGGAAATGTCAGTCGCTTGGAGCGCTGAACTGAGGTCTCATTGATGCATGCAACCTGGTCTCAGTCTTACTATCTGTTCGGCATGGGCCTCGGACCTTCGGCCTTGCTTGCGGTCGTCCCCACACTATTGCTGCTTTACCTGCTCGCAGTCAAGCGCAAGGCCTCGTGGATAGCGGCACTCTCGGGACTCAGCGCAACACTGGTGCTGGCGAAACTGGCCTACGGCATGTCCCTGCGTCACACCGTCAGCAGCGCTGGTTATGGCGCCTGCTTCGGCATCTTTCCCATCTCATGGATTGTCTTCTGGGCTCTCGTCCTTTATGAGATCACCGTAACCACCGGCAAATTTGAAATCATCAAGGACTCGATCGGCTCCATCACATCCGACAAACGGATGCAGGCGCTCCTCATCGCGTTCGCGTTCGGCGCCTTTATTGAAGGCTGTGCCGGCTTCGGAACTCCCGTCGCCGTCGCGGCCGCAATGATGGTCGGTCTCGGTTTCTCGTCGTTGTACGCCTCATCGATCTGCCTCCTCGCCAACACCGCTCCCGTCGCCTTCGGCTCCATCGGAATACCCGTGATCACCCTCGCCGGCATCACCGGCCTCCCTCTTTTGCGCGTAAACGGAGTCGCCGGCTTAAGCGGAGTCGCAGGCACCCTGACCACCCCGATTGCCTTCATTCTCCCGGCCTACCTGATCCTCGTCACCAGCGGTCTCGCGGCAACCATCGAAGTCTGGCCCGCAGTACTGACTTGTGGAACCGTCTTCGCTGCCACTCACTTTTACGTCTCCAATTTCATCGGTCCACAGCTGACAGACATACTTAGCTCCATCGGAGCCATGGCTGCACTCGTCCTGCTGCTCCGTTTTTGGGAGCCGCGCCACATCGACGCCCATGATCGCGACGTCGACGAATCCATGAAGCAGTCCTCGGACGAACTCCCTCTGCGCCAACACGACCTCCGCTCAGGCCCGCACTATTCAACGCGCCAAATCTGGCTCGCATGGATGCCTTACGCGCTCCTGGTAATCTTCGTCCTCGCCTGGGGATATCCCACCTTCGCAGCCATCCTCAATCGCGCAAATATCTCCTTTCCCTGGCCGGCACTGCACAACGAAATCCTCCGCATGCCGCCAGTGGTCCGCACTCCGGCGCGCTATGCTGCGGTCTTCAACTTCAACTGGCTCTCTGCCTCCGGCACCTCCTGCATGTGCGCCTCACTCCTCGCTGCAGCCTTCTCCGGCATGGAGCCCCGCGCACTCGGCGCCATCATCCTCTCCGTCGCCCGCAAACTCATCCGCCCCACCATCACTGTAGCCTCCATGCTGGCCATGGCCTTCGTCATGAACTACAGCGGCGCCACCGGAACCCTGGGCCTCGCCTTCTCCGCCACCGGCCGAGCCTTCCCATTCTTCAGCCCCATTATGGGATGGCTCGGTGTCTTTCTCACCGGCTCGGACACCTCCGCCAACGCGCTCTTCGGCAATTTGCAGGTCGTCAGCGCAACCCGCCTTGGCTTCGACCCCGTGCTCATCGCCGCGGCGAACTCCGCCGGCGGGGTTATGGGCAAGATGATCAGCCTGCAGACCATTGCAGTTGCGGCCGCGGCAACCGGAATGTCAACCGCCGACCAGTCGAAGCTATTTCGCTTTACCCTGCGCCACAGCATCTTTTTGGCCGCTCTTGTCGGCGTCGAAGTCATGGTCTGTGCCTATGCCTTCCATCTCCGCTAATAGGGCACCCCGGCCATTTCAGGCAACGTCGGCCTGGTATTTCAACCTCGTGGGGCGGCGTTGGTGGACGGGTCTCAAAGAACGGCTCTCTTCGAGATGGCTGAGCTTCGACCCTTATTCGATGTATCCCCGTCCAAGACGTTCGTCGTGAAATTTCGACCTAGACGGTGTCCCAATTGACTGGCTCGACCCGCCGCACCAGCAGCCCCCAGGAACAGGCACCTGCCAACGCGACCCCGCCTGTCATCACAAACGCCAAGCGGGAACTTCCACTCTTCTGCATAATTAGTCCCGAGACCCACGGTGCAGCAATCCCCGAGAGGTTCGCGACCCCATTCTGCAAACTAGCCCATCGTCCAGCCATCTGAGTACCCGCCAGCGTCTGAGTGATCGCCCAATGGTTCGACGCAAAGGCCCCGTAGCCCACGCAAGCCACTGCGATCACGCAAACGGAAAGCGCCAGATTTTGATGAATAAACGCTAGCAGCAATAGACTCGAAGCGACGCTCAGCCCGCCGATCACGGCTGCACGCCGAACCCGTGTCGCAGGATATCCAGCTGCAATCAGGCGGTCGGAGGTCCACCCAGTGGTCAGCGTAACTGTCGCGATCACAAGAAACACGGCCGATGTGAGCCTGGACATCGACCCAATAGACATCTTCTCTTCGGCTACGAGGTATGTAGGAAGCCACGCTAGCAGAAAATAGAAAAAGTAATTCCCGCAGAAGTGCCCGAAGAATGCTCCCCAGGCGCACCTCAACCGCAGCAGCTTTGCGATTGACGGATGCGCTGTCGCATTCGTCTCTTCCGCTATGGGTTCAACGCGAGGCATCATCCTGATCCACGGCAACAGCCACACCAGCCCTACGCCGCCCAGCACGACGAAGAGCATTCGCCATCCCAGATGCACTAACAGCAGGCCACCAACGAATGCACCGATCGAAGGCCCGAGCTTGGTACCCACGTCAATCAACGAGTTCGCTCGCCCGCGATGTTCCTGCGGCAGTTCGGCGAACACCCGCGAGTAACATGGGTAGGCGACAGACTCACCAGCTCCAAGCAGCAATCTCATCGCGTAAATTGACGCGAAGCTTGATACCAGCCCGGTGGCAATCGTTGCGCCTGACCACACCAGGTAACCTCCAACCATCACCCAACCCACCGGAAAACGATCCGTCAACCACCCCACAACGCCAAACAACTGCATCAACGAGTATGTCCAGAAGAAAGCCGACAGCAGCTCGCCAATCTGAACCGGGGACATTGCGAATTGTTGCTGGATCACGGGCATCGCCAGCGCCAGATTGCTACGATCGATGTAGTTGATGACCACAGAAGCAACCAGCAGTAACACGATCGTCCACTCCCGGCGCGTCATTGGAGCGGCAGTTCCGGAAGTTCCGTCCATCGGTGCCTTTCGCTCCGGAGATGAGAGTCACCGCGGTCGCTCAGCGATAAGTCTTGTCATCGATCTTCCCCAAATTAGTGTCGTCCATCACGCCAATCGTGACGATCGCAAAGGTGAAAACCTCGTTGCCCTCTTCGAGATGCCCGGCGATTACCCGATCCGGAGTTGCAATTGTCATGTGTGCATGAATACGGCCGTTGATAACATATCCGTTCATGCTTACCAGGTCTGCCGGCTGCGTCGGATTCTTCACAAACGTGTCCTCGCTTGGCATGTCGCGATTCGAAACTGTGTGGATTTCATATCCGCGCAGGGACCCAACCGCGGATAGAATCACGCCGTTCTGAATGTGCTGCTCCTTGATCACTCTGTTCATTCCATCCAGCAAGTTCGCTTTGTACTTCAGACGGATCAGCACGATCCTGTCAAAGTGCCCAACCAGCGCGTATGCATCCGGAACAGCGCTACTGTTTGCCTTGCTGTCATCAGTCGGATTCGCCGAAGGGTTCTTGATCGACCTCCGCGTCTCCTGCCCGTACAACGTACCGGCGGCTATCAGCACCGTTGCTAACACTCCGATCAGTCCATTCTTCATCACGTCAATCCCTCCGCCTGCTTGTTACTTTGGCTCTACCGCTATCACCCACAGATCTGTTTGCCCCAGGTTATGTCCAACGTGCGTCGCTCCTGGCCGCCAGACCACATCCCCCGTCTTAAGCGTCGACGGTTGCCTCGTCCCGTCTGGCAGAATGTGCTCCAACTCCGCCCCCGAGAGACAGACCACTACCCGGTCGTGATGCGTATGTTGCGGCTCATAGGCTCCAGCAGGAATCTTGATCAAGTAAGTCCGTTCGTAACGATCTTCATGCATGATCAAGTAACTCGGCGCCAAGCCCGCTTTCCCCCACGTCTCGTCGCTGCCATCTGTCAGAAACTCAATCCGCACGAAATGCAGCGGCGCGCTTCCCATGTTGCGGATCGCTAGCGCCGGCGTTAGAAAACCCGCAATCTCGCCCTTCGCGACATGTCGGGATTGGGTGCCGTTGCGCACGGTACCGTTCAATACCATCCCGTCTGTCAAGTAGACCAGCAGGCTCGGCAGCTTTTCTGGCGTGGCCTCGGATTCACCTGGAAGCAACGTCTCTTCCATCACTACGACTTTGTCGTTTCGGATCTTCTCCAGACTCGATGCCGCAAAAACCGGCCGCGCAAAGGCCATACACACCGCAGCGGATATAATCGATTTGCTCAAACGCATCTCACCCTCCTTAAACACACTCGACGAACCTTCGTTTCATCAATTCCATTAGCTCCGCATTCGCGCTCTTCCAAATCTCCTCGTTGAATATCTCCACTTCGATTGGTCCGTCGTACCCCGCCGCATCCACAAGCTGCCGCATCGTGCGCAGTTCGATCACTCCATCGCCCATCATGCTGCGTCCCATCAATATCCCCGGCAGCGGCACAGACCAATCGGAGACATGGAAGCCGACAATCCGCCCGCGCGCCCGCTCGATCTCGACCGCCAATTCGGGATCCCACCAAACGTGGAACGCATCCACCACTACCCCCGCGGCCCTGCTCGCCAGCCTATCGACTATGTCGTTGGCCTGTCCTAACGTCACCACCACCGACCGTTCCGCCGCGTACATCGGATGCAACGGCTCAATCCCTAACACGACGCCGGCCTTCTCCGCATCCGGTAGCACTTCCATCAATCCATCCAGCACCGTTGCGCGTGCATCGCTCAATGTCTGCCCATTCGCCGGCCCCGATACAATCACGAGCACTGGCGCGCCCAGGATCGTCGCCTCCTCAATGGCAGCGCGATTGTCCTCAATCCGCTTTCGCCGCTCCTCCGCGGTTGGCGCAGAGAACCACCCACCTCGGCACAAACTCGACACGTGAAGCCCCTCTCCGCGAATCATCGCCGCTGCACTCGCCGCATTTCCTCCTAGCTTATGTCGCCAAACGCCGATATTGGCCACTTCCGCACGCGAGCAGTGCCTCACTGCCTCGTCCAGAGACCAAGGATCAGCCGTCATCTGGTTGAAGCTCAACCGCTCGAGGATACTCATGCCAGACCCGCCGTCATAAGAAAACCACGCATTCGCCTCGCCGCGAATTCCGGATCGCGCAACACTCCAGCCTCATCCGCCAGCACGAACAACTCGCACAAATGCGCGATGGACCGAGCACTCTCCAGTCCACGCACCATGCGGAAGTGACTCTGAAACCCATTCAAGAACGCGAGAAATACAACTCCTGCCTTGTAGTGTTGCGTCGGGGCCGCGAAGATGTGCCGCGACAGCGCAACCGTCGGCGCAAGCAGTTGTTCGTAGCGCCGAGTATCCCCGCAGTCCAGCGCGCCCAAGGCCAGAGAAGCTGCCGGCGCAATCGCATCAAATATCCCCAGCAGCGCATCGCTGTATCCCACCTCATCCCCCAAGATCAAGCGGTCATAGTTGAAGTCGTCCCCCGTATACATCCGCACGCCATCGGGAAGCTGCCGCCGCATCGCAATCTCCAATTCTGCATCCAGCAGCGAAATCTTGATGCCGTCAATCTTCTCGCAGATGCGCGCGAATCACGCTAAGGCAATTCTCCATCGCCGCAGAGATATCCCGCAGCGCCCCAATACCCCTTCAGCGCTGGATCAAACATTGGCCCGAGCCAATGCAGTATCACCGGCTCGCGCACCTGTCTCAACACGGTCGCATATACTGCCGCATAATCGTCCGCATCGCGAGCCACACTCGCCAATGCCCGGCTCGCCATCAAAATGATTCGGCCGCCTACAGCCTCGATCGCCGCGCACTGCTCCAGGTAGGCCTCGATCACATCCTGTAACGTATAAGTCCTGCCCGCCGCCAGATGATCCGTCCCGGCCCCGCTCGCTACCAGCGCTCCACGCACCTTCGCCGCCGCCGTACTCCGCCGGACCAACTCCAGCGCCAGCGGCCAATCCAATCCCATCCCCCGCTGGGCCGTGTCCATCGCTTCCGCCACACCGAACCCCAACGACCAAAGATATTCGCGATACGCAATCGTCGCGTCCCAATCGATCACCGCCTCCGTCAGCGGGTCCGCAGTGCGCAACGGATCCACCACCACGTGCGCCGCCGCAAACGCCACTCGCTTCTCAAACGGGCCACGCGGCATCGTCGGGAGAGGTTCGCGCGAGGGCGTGTAATCGTATAGTGCCCCGTCCGTGCGCACCAGCTTCACCGACTCCATCTTCATGCCCCCAACTCTGGCACATCCAGCCACCGGCGCTCGTGCCACGACTTTAATCCAAGCTCTGCCAGTTGCACGCCGCGGGCCCCCTCCACAAAATCATGCGGAAACTCAGCCCCCTCTGCGACGTGTCGCAAAAAGAGCTCCCACTGTACTTTGAACCCGTTGTCGAATGCCTGATTATCCGGCACATCCACCCAGCCATCGCGAAAACGAAACGGATTCTCGATATCCGGATTCCAAACGGGACGGGGAGTGCTCACTCGATGCTGAGTCCTGCACTCGCGTAATCCCGCGACCGCACTGCCCAGCGTCCCATCCACTTGAATACTGAACAACTCATCGCGATAAACCCGAAACGACCACGAAGAATTGATCTGCGCAACGATCCCGCCCTCGAGCTCAAACGTCCCGTAAGCCGTATCGTCTGCGGTGCTGTCGTATCGCTTCCCAGACTCATCCCATCGTTCAGGAATCGCCGTTCCACCCAGGCATTGCACCGCGCGCACCCTGCCAAACGTGTGATCCAGAACGTACCGCCAGTGGCAGAACATATCCATGATGATCCCGCCACCATCTTCCTTGCGGTAGTTCCACGAGGGTCGCTGCGCCGCCTGCCAATCCCCTTCGAACACCCAATATCCAAACTCGCCGCGGACCGAATGTATCCTACCGAAGAATCCGCTATCCACGAGCCTCTTCAACTTGCGCATCCCCGGCAGAAACAGCTTGTCCTGCACCACTCCATGTTTCACTCCTGCTGACTTGGCCAACGCAGCCAGTCGCATCGCCACTGCCGACTCCTCAGCCAGCGGCTTTTCGCAATAGACATGCTTCCCCGCCGCAATCGCCGCCTCGACACTCGGCGCGCGCAAAGCAGTCAACTGCGCATCGAAATAAATCGCATCATCCTTATCCGCAAGCGCCCCGCGCAAGTCCGTAGTCCATCGCGCCACGCCATGCTCGGCGCCAATCTGCTCCAGCTTCGCCGCGTTGCGCCCAACCAGGATCGGATCAGGCATTAGCCGCGATCCATCCGCCAGCACAACCCCGCCCTGATTGCGAATCGCCAACACTGACCGAACCAGATGCTGGTTCAGCCCCATGCGTCCCGTCACGCCGTTCATGATGATGCCAATCCGTCGCTCGTCCATCGTCCCCTTATCCCTCACTCGCAGCCATCGCCGTCGCTGGGTCGCACTCGGCCACGCGCACAAAACTCCGATCGCGCGCCTCCGCCCCAAACCAGATCAGCATAATCGTCAGAACAATCGCGCTCGTTTCGAACATCGTCAACGCCCACGGATATCCAAAATGATCGCGCAGCACGAATTCTATGGCCGTCGCCGGCGACGCCAGCAGCACGCCAGCCTGATACACAAATCCCGGAAATAAGCTCCGCACCGCATCCGGTGAAAGTTCATTCAAATGCGCCGGAACCACGCCCATCGACCCCTGCACTCCAAACTGCATCAATATCGAGCCAACAACCAGCACCCCCAGCGACGTACCAAACGCCCAGGCCGGAATCGACGCCAGCGCAATCAGCCAACCCCAGCACAATCGCTCTGCGCCGTCCAAACTTCTGCGACAGATTCCCGAAAAACAGGCACCCCACAATTCCGCCAACGGTATACAGAATTGGCATCCCGTACGGCGCCTTCATGCCCATCACGGTCTTCGCCGCAATCCCCGGCAGCGACTTCAGAAAATCCGGATACAAATCCTGCGTGCCGTGCGGAATACTCAGCATTACGCCCATCATCGCAAGCAGATAAAGAAACATCCCTTTGTGATCAGCTACCGCCCCAAAGATCCGTCTCATAGAAGCCGGCCGATGCTGCTTCCACGCCTCGGACTCCGGCGCAAGCAGCGTCAACACCACAATCAGCACCGCAACCGGAGCCCCCGCAAAAAACACCACCCTCCATCCAAACGCCGGTGCCAGCGTCTGTACTGCTACCGCCGCCAGCAGGTAGCCCATAGGATAGCCAGCCTGCATCAATCCCGAAAGCACACCCCGAAACCGCCGCGGCGAACTCTCCATCGCATACGACGCGCCAATCCCCCAATACCCGCCCATGCCAATCCCATACAGCGCCCGGCACACCACAAAGATCGCGAACGTCGGCGCCAGCCCGCTCATCACCGTGCACAGCGAGAAATACGCCACGCAAAATATCAGCGGACGCCTGCGCCCGAACCGGTCCGCCAGTGCGCCAAAGAACAACGCGCCCAGCGGCCGCATCGCCAGCGTCAAAGTCAGCGTGTACACCACCGACGCCTTCGACACATGGAACCGCGCCGCCAGCACATCGAACAAAAAGACCAGCACAAAAAAATCGAATGAGTCCAGAACCCAACCCAGACTCCCAGAGCCGACCGCCAGCTTCCATCCCTTCGTCTCGCGATCGATCGTAGTCTCGGGTCCGGATACAAACGCCATCGTCTATTCGCCGTTCCGCGTCGACAAACGCTGCTGAAAGTAAATTCCGCACCCGTTGGGTGCGAGGATTGTATCCCGCCACCTGCACCGCTCTCCACCGCTCCAGTCCACACCGCGCAGCACTGCAGGCAGAATGACTGGAAATGTATGATGGCCTACACGCAATCGCCCCCGGGACACTCGACTTATGGACTTAGACCAGAACGTACTAGAAACTCTCTCCGGCGTCGCCACCGCAACCCTCACCACGGTCCTCCTTAAAAAGGGCCTCCGCAACGTCTGGCTCCGCGGAGCCAAACCCCTGCGCCCCGGCCAGAAGCGCGTCGTCGGCCCCGCCTTTACCCTGCGCTTCGTTCCGGCCCGCGAAGACCTCGCAACACCCGAATCCTGGTCGTCCCCCACCTCCACCCGCGCCGCCATCGAAGCCATGCCGCCCGACTGCATCGCCGTAGTCGACGCCATGGGCGTCACCGACGCCGGCATCTTCGGCGACATCCTGTGCGAGCGAATGCGAGTCCGCGGCATCGCAGCCCTCATTACCGACGGAGTCGTGCGTGACGTTGCCGGGGTTCTACGCACCGATCTTCCCGTCTGGTCTGCCGGAGTCGCGGCACCTCCGTCCGTCGCTGGCCTCACCTTCGTCGCATGGCAACAACCGATCGGCTGCGGCGGGGTCGCCATCTTCCCCAACGACACGATTGTCGCCGACGAAGATGGAGCCGTCGTTATTCCTGCTGCCATCCTCAAAGAAGTAGTTGAGGAGGCCGTCGAGCAGGAAAAACTCGAAGCCTGGATCGTCAATGAAGTACGGGCCGGCGCATCGCTCCCCGGTCTCTATCCCATCAACGCAGAAAACAAAGCCCGCTACGAGGCCTTCCGCGACAACCAACGCAACGCCACAAAATAAACGTCGACGCTTAGGGGAAGAATTTGCCATTAGCCCGTAACGAAGCGCCAAATACGCGTGACCGCCAACGACGCGCTCTATCGCAAGATAGCCCTTCGTATCTTGCCCATTCTCTTCTTCGGCTACATCATCGCCTACATTGATCGCGTCAATGTCAGCTTCGCCAAACTGCAGATGCTCGCTGATCTCAAATTCACTGAGAGCATCTACGGCCTCGGCGCCGGAATCTTCTTCCTCGGCTACTTCATCTTCGAAGTGCCCAGCAATCTCATCCTGCACAAAGTCGGCGCGCGCGTCTGGATATGCCGCGTACTGGTCACCTGGGGAATCATCTCCGGCTGCACCGCGCTCGTCCGCACTCCCGCCGAGTTCTACACCATGCGCCTCCTGCTCGGCGTCGCCGAGGCCGGCTTCTTCCCCGGCATGATCCTCTACCTCACCTACTGGTTCCCCTCGCACCGCCGCGCCAAAATGCTCGCCCTCCTCATGACCGGCAACCCCATCGCCGGCATCATCGGCGGCCCGCTCTCCGGCGCCATCATGCGCTTCTTCGAACGGCACCCACGGCATCGCCGGATGGCAATGGCTCTTCCTCCTCGAAGCCATCCCGGCCATCATCCTCGGCATCATCGTCCTCTTCGTCTTCGACGACCGCGTTCTCCACGCCACCTGGCTCACCCCCGAAGAAAAGTCCGCCGTCGCCGCCGAAATTGACGCCGAAGCCGCTGCCAAAACCCACACCACCATCCTCTCCATCTTCCTCAGCCCGCGCGTCTGGCTCATGGCCCTGATCTACTTCGGCATCGAGATGGGATCCTACGCCATTGGCTTCTGGCTTCCCACCATCATCCGCGAAACCGGCGTCAAAGACCCCTTCCAGATCGGCCTCCGCACCATCGCCCCCTACTCGCTCGCCCTCATCTTCATGGTCCTCACCGGCCGCCACGCCGACCAGACCCGCGAACGCCGCTGGCACCTCGTCGTCCCCTGCATCATCGCCGCCATCGGCTTCGTCCTCTGCACCCAGGGCGCCGCGAGCCCACTCGCCGCCGCCATCGGCATGAACCTCGCCGTCATCGGAGTAGTCACTTCGGTCCCCACCTTCTGGGCCCTCCCCACATCCTTCCTCGGCGGAGCCGCCGCAGCCGCCGGCATCGCCCTCGTCAACTGCACCGGAAACCTCGGAGGATTCTTCAGCCCCCTCATCATCGGCTCCCTCAAAACTCACACCGGCACGCTCAACTCCGGCCTCATCCTCATCGCCGCCTGCATGCTAGCCTCCGCCACCCTCATCCTCACGCTAGTCCCTGCAAAGCTGGTCAACCGATGACGCCAAAGAACCCGATGCTCAAGTTAGCCATTCCTCCCACAAACGATTGCATCAGTTCTGACGTCTTGGCAGCCTTCTACCGAGGTCTTAACCTCCTGGGTGATTAATGTCTTTAGCACTGGCTCCTGAACCGCTCATAGACGCCAGCCGCCCATGCCCAAGCCCCGAGGCGCTCCTGAATGACTGTGCAGCACTTCACCATCATCCGACCAAACACTCGACAGCGCCGTATCTTCAAGGCGATCGGCACCTGACCTCACCAAGGGGGAGCAATTCACGGCTTACGCGTCAACGTTCGAAAGGTCGAAATGCGCTGGACTAACTGGTCAATCCCAGAAATGGCGAAGTATCTCGACTCCCGCGGTCGGTTTACCAGTCGTCGACCAGACCGTTATCACCGGCAGCTATGACATCAGCTTCAGCTACAACCCGAAACCCGAAGCCGACAGCGACACTCCCGACGCTCGACGTAGCTCTCGAACAGGCAACCGAGCTAATGCTTGAGCCGCAGAAGATCCCCTCGAAACCATCGTCATTGACTCCATCGACGAAGTCCCCACCGCTGTCTAGGAGCCATCCACAGGCGACCACACTATGACACAAACTCAATCCGACCGGCCTCCACAAAGGACTCACCGCTTACGGCGACGCCGCCTTCTCTCTCTTCCTCCGCAAAGCCTTCATCAAGGCCGCCGGCTACTCCGACGACGCCTTCGACCGCCCCATCGTCGGCATCACCAACACCGCCTCCGACTACAACCCATGCCACGGCAACGTCCCCGACCTCATCGACTCCGTCAAGCGCGGAGTCCTCCTCGCCGGCGCGCTTCCGATGGTCTTCCCCACCATCTCCATCGCCGAATCCTTCGCCCACCCCACATCCATGTATCTCCGCAACCTCCTCGCGATGGACACCGAGGAGATGATCCGCGCGCAGCCCATGGACGCCGTCGTCCTCATCGGCGGGTGTGACAAGAACCTCCCCGCGCAGGTCATGGCTGCCGTCTTCGCCAACATCCCCGCCATCGTCCTCCCCACCGGCCCCATGCTCGTCGGCAATTACAAAGGTAAAACCATCGGCGCCTGCACCGACTGCCGCCGTTTCTGGGCGCAGCACCGCGCCGGACAAATCGACGTCGCCGAAACTGAACTCATCTCCGGACGGCTCTGTCCCACCATCGGTACCTGCAGCAGCATGGGCACCGCCAGCACCATGGCCCTTCTCGTCGAAGCCCTCGGCCTCAGCCTTCCGATGTCCGCCACCGCCCCCGCTGTCTCCGCAGACCGCCGACGCATCGCCGAATCCACCGGCCGCCGCGCCGCCGAACTCGCCTCAATCCACGCCCCAGGCCCAACCGACATCCTCACCCCTGCCGCCATCCGCAACGCCATGATCGTCCTTCAGGCGATAGGCGGATCCACCAACGCCCTCATCCATCTCACCGCCATAGCCAACCGAGCCGACGTCCCCTTCTCCCTCGCCGCCTTCGACAGGCTCTCCCGCGAGGTCCCTGTCCTCCTCAACCTCAAGCCCTCCGGCGCGCACTACATGGAGCATCTCCACCAGGCCGGCGGCCTCCCCGCCCTCCTTCGTGAACTCAACCCCCTCCTCGACACCTCCGTCGCCACCATCTCCGGCTTCACGGTCGCTGAAATCATCGCCGAAGCCGAAGAAGTCCCCAATCAGGACGTCATCCGCCCCCTCACCGCACCCCTAAAAAAAGAAGGCGCGATGGCGATCCTCCGCGGCAATCTCGCTCCCGCTTCCGCCGTCATCAAACACTCCGCCGCCTCGCCCCATCTCCTCCAGCACACCGGCCGCGCCGTAGTCTTCGACTCACTCGAAGACCTCGCCACCCGCATCGATTCTCCCGACCTCGACGTACAAGCCGACGACATACTCGTCCTCCGCAACGCGGGCCCCCGCGGCGCACCCGGCATGCCCGAAGCCGGCTATCTCCCCATTCCCCTCAAACTCGCCACGCCAGGGCATAAAGGACATGGTCCGCATCTCCGACGCCCGCATGTCCGGCACCGCCTTCGGAACCATCGTCCTCCACATCGCACCCGAGTCCGCCATCGGAGGCCCACTCGCCATCGTCCGCACCGGCGACCGCATCGCTCTCGACGTCGAAGCCCGCCGCATCGACCTCCTCATCCCCGAAGACGAAATGGCCGCCCGCCTCGCCGCCTGGCACGCGAACCCACCCAAGCGCGAAATCTCCACCCGAGGGTATGCCCGCCTCTTCGAGGACCACATTCTCCAGGCCCCCGAAGGCTGCGACTTCGACTTCCTCCAGCGCGCCCGCCCCACGAATTGACCCGGGCCATAGCTCTCTTCTGACCTGTCAATCGCAGCTTGCACCTAATTGCTTTTTCCGCTATTCTTCATGCCTTTCCAGTACGCAGGCACGTCGCAGGGAGGCAAACTATGGAGCCAGCCGCCGCCGACAACACCTTCAGCAAGCTCACGTATGTCCAGGAAGCGCTCCAGGACGCAGAAACCCTGCTTCAGTTCGCATCGGAGACTGGTATACCCGTCGACGACGACACGCAGAAAAGCGTCTTGGACGCTAGAGCAGCCTACGCTAAAGGGCTGGATGAGATCGCGACTGCCAGACTCCTGACAGCTCTCGCTAAGCTCGCCTCCGTACTTTCGCCCGTCACGCCGGAAAGTGTAGGAAAATCCAAACGCGCGAAAGACGTGCCGCACCATTATGCGGGCCGGGCAATAGCTCTGGCTGTCTTAATCGTTGTGTATTCCACCATCAGTTTTGTGACCTCTGGAATAGCGAACTCCATTCGCATAGACATCCAGACCGCGAACGATTTGGCAGTCAAACTCAACTCCGAATTTCCGCCGACCGATGGGATGGGTCCGAGCGTCAAAGATCCTCCTTGCCCGCTTACTGGTGATGGGGTCAGCCTCCCAAAAACACCGGGGGCAGCAAATCCGTCACAGCCCGGCGAAGGGGAAGCTCCCGCCCATGGGCCCGGAGGGACACGATCCAGATTCGCAGCCATCAAAGACCTCCAGCTATTCGCCGCGACCATCCGCGATGTCGATACGCACGCTCGCGAACTCAGCAGTTATTGGCCTCCTAATTGGAGTAGCCACCACCGTCAAGGCATCGATCCGTACTACTGCATGCGATTCCTATCCGAACCAGATGACCAGCCAATTTGAACTCCCGTTGCCGTTGACCGACTATGCTCAGGCCACCTTGGATCGCACGATGACATACCAGAGAGTCCGCTTTTATGGCCAAAAGCTGGCGGACGACGTCTCCTTTTACTATGGAGCGCTATCCTCCTGCATCCTTCCCGTCCTCTATGCGTTATTAGGTACTTTCGCCTATATCGTGCGAACCTTCGAGCGGCAGGTCAGTGCACGAAGTTACGTCCCTTCGGCCACAGACTCGGCACGGTTTGTGATTGCAGCGATAGGCGGCGCTGTCGTTGGCTTGTTCGCGAATTTCACGGTAGGACAAGGTGTCAAGGCTTCACCCCTTGCTACCGCGTTCCTCGTCGGTTATGCGGTGGACGTCTTCTACGCCTTCCTTGAGACTCTAATCCAGTCCTTCACCAAGACTGCGCTGGGCTCTGCGCCTCCGGCCCGAACTACACAACCGCCGCCGGATCCGGCTAAGATCACCTGATCTCTTTCGGGAGTCGTTGCAAGGGCCGGAAGCCGCTAGCTTCGGATCTTCGGAATCATCTCCGGATAATCCGAAATAATCCCATCCGCTCCGAGATCGATGGCCCGCCGAATCGCAATCCTCTCATTCACCGTAAACATCCACACGTCGAGCCCCGCCTCATGTAGCATGGCGACCAAATCCTCGCTCGCCAACTTGTGATCCAGCCCCACCATCTGTGCCTTTACATCTTGCGCGAACGCCGCTTCGGAAGGCGCGTCGTCGTCCACCAGCACCATCGTTCGCGCCAGCGGATCGATTTCACGTATGGCGAGCATCTCCTCGTGGAGAAACGACGCGTAAATCACCGGACCTGAATACCCCGACCCCTGAACCAGATTGCAAACCTCCGCAGCGATCCCCGGCGCCTTGACCTCCAGCATCAAGCCCGTAAGCCCACTCGCCGCCGACAACGCTGCCTCCAGACGTGGGACGCCTTGCCCATCTCCGGCATCAAGCCTTCGCAACTGCTCGCAGGTCAGAGCCGAAACCAGTCCGCTGCCATCCGTCGTCCGATCTACTTGTTCATCATGAATCACCACCAGGCAGCCATCACGGGTCCGCCGAACATCCAGTTCGACCAAGTCGGCGTTGAGGGAAATCCCCTTCTGTATGGCGGCGATGGTGTTTTCGGGAGCATGTCCCGCGGCCCCGCGATGTCCAATCCGAAAAACCCGCCTCGTCTCGGGGGTGAGTGTTCCGCCGGTTGTTTTGTCCATGAATCACCCTGAGCACTCCTTGGCAAGTTTATTCGAAACCTCAGGTCACGCTTTTGTCGCCCGAGACATCCAATCATTCGCTCTGAGTTAGTTCGCAGGCACACCGGCCATGAAGTATTTCCGAGCCATGTAGTGTTTACAAGAATCGCGAGAAAGGATTTCTTGCCATGCAGCAGGAGACCCCGCATACAGGATACGAAGCAGGCTACGCCGACATCCCCGGCGCCCGGGTGCATTTTCTGCATGCGGGAATCGGTGCCCCAATGCTCCTTGTCCACGGCATGGTCGGCTCCAGTGAAAATTGGCGTGGCAATGTCGAAGTCCTCGCCCAGCACGCCAGCGTTTACGCCATCGACCTGGTCAACATGGGCAAATCCCAACGCGTCACCGGAGTCGATCCCACTCTAAAAGCCACCGCGAATCGCCTCATGGCCGTAATGGACGCACTCAACCTCGCTGCTGCCGACATCGTTGCGCACTCGCATGGCGGATCGGTGGCCTTGATGTTGGCTGCGCTGCACCCCACTCGCGTTCGTAGGCTCCTCCTCTTCGCACCCGCCAATCCGTATAGTCGCTCCAGCGATCTCATGGTCCGCGTTTACAGTTCGCGCTGGGGCGGCGTCCTCGGACATATGCTGCCCTACCTTCCCTCTCCCCTCCAGCGCATTGCTCTCGGAGAAATGTACGGAGGATCACACCGCGTCCCCGACAAATGTCTGCAGGAAATTGTTGACAGCCTTCGAAGCCCGGCCACCCTACGTCATGTCCTCTGCATCATCCGCTGCTGGTTCGCCGAAATGACAAAGCTGAAAACCGCGCTACGCCGGGTCAAGAGGACGCCAACCCTCCTCGTGTGGGGCGATTGTGACTGCACGGTCAGTCTGGACTCCGGTGTCAAGCTCAGCCGCAAGCTCCGCAACTCCGAACTCGCGGTGCTGCCGCTTGGAGGCCACTCCGTCTTCGAGGAGATGCCCGAGGCGTCAAATCGTATCATGCTGGATTGGCTCGCCCGACATCCCATCCGCGAACTCCATTCTCACAGCGCTCTCGTTACGCCCGAGACGCTTCCGCGATGTGCTGCGTCTTCCGACTCGGTCAAGGGCCAAGAAGGGGTGCCAAGCGCCCCGAAAGCAATCGTGGACGAGCTGCTCGCCGGATAGGATGCGTGATGAACCCGCAGGCACAACATCGAGTTGACGTCGAGAGGTAGTACAAGCGCGCAGGACTTGGCCTAAAGAAACGTTGAACACCAGCCTTTGAACGCCTATCCGCATCGCGAGATTGCTCGCGGTTCGCCTACATTAGCCGAGACATCGGACCGTCGCGATCTCATCGCCGGGACCCCAGGTTTCGGTTTGCGGTCTGACCACTTAACCAACGACAAATATCGCCCGCAAACCACACAACTGCGGGTCGATTCTGTCGCGTTATTCACTGGACTGTTTCATCTGCAAGCCTATACACTCCGCGGCGGACAACTATCCACTTCCTCGCAAGTGTGAACTTATTGGAGGCTTCAAATGCGGATTCGTAGGTTAAGCGTCGCTTTCACTCTCTTTCTTGTCTGCGTTTTCGCCTGCAGATTCACCTCTGCTCAAGCGGTCAATGGCACTATTTTGGGCACGGTCACGGATCCGACTGGCGCCACCGTTGCAAACGCTCAGGTCACCATCGAGTTGACGGGTCAGAATATTGTTCACACTTCGGTCACGAATGAGAGTGGCAATTTCACCGAACCTGATCTTCCCCCGGGCACATACAATGTCACGGTCGCCGCCCCGGGTTTCAAGAAAGAAACACGCGAGAACATCGAGCTGCTTACGAACACCACATCACGCGTCGATGTCAGCCTTACGACTGGCAGCGTGGCTGAAACTATCACCGTCACCACCGCCCCTGCGTTGCTGCAAACCGACCGCGCCGACATCTCCACCAACATCGAAGCGCACCAGATCGCAAACCTGCCGCTGAGTTCCGGTAACAGCTTCCAGTCGCTGCTCAACGTCGTACCCGGCATGGCGCCTGTGGTATTCAACAACTCGCAGTTCTACAACGCCAACAACGATCTATCCACTAACGCCAACGGTCAATCCTCTTACGTCAACCTCTACCAGATTGAGGGTATCGACGACGACCAGCGCACTGGTATCCACATCATTCTTGTCCCACCTGCCGCCGCCATCCAGAGTGTCGACATCACCACAAACAACTTCGAAGCCGAGTTTGGCCGCGCCGTAGGCACCGTCGTCAACGTCACTCTCAAATCCGGCACCAATCAGTTTCATGGCTCTCTCTTCCAGAACATGGAAAACAACGGCGTCAACGCTCGCAACTACTTCGCCACTGGCCCCAACGGACGCCTCGTCTATAACTACACCGGCGCCTCTATCGGCGGCCCCATCTTCAAGGACAAGCTATTTATCTTCGGCGACTTCCTTCGTGTCTCCGATCACGAATCCAGTACAGTCAACGCAAATATCCCATTCTTCAATGTCGTCGGCAACAATCTCAATCTTTCGGGCTACTCCGGGCAGGTTTACGACCCCAACACCGGCGATACGGCAGATTGTCTCGGCGGAGCAAATGCTAATGCTTGCGGCACTGGCCGCGTTCCCTTTGCTGGCAACATCATCCCGCTGACGAATTCGGGAATTAACCCTGTTGGCCTCAAGGTTCTAACCGACATCGATGCCTTGGCAAGAAATCCCGCGAAGAACCTGGCCTCCGCTAAGTACATCGCTGGCACAACCACCAACAACTTCTCGCAGAATCTTCCCTTCAGTAAGGATTCATGGAGTTACGACATCAAAGGTGACTACAACATCACCAAGAAGGACCATTTGAGTGGCCGCTATAGCCACCAGAGCACGACAACATTTCAGGCGCCGCTTTTTGGTGCGTTCTACGGAGGCCCCGCAGGCGGAGGATTTGAAGCGACCGGAATCGCCAATGCCTACAGCACCGGCGGCAACTACGACCATATCTTCTCGCCCACACTCTTCACTGAGGCACGCATAGGTGTAGCTCACCTGCGCAATTCTGCCCAGCAAACTGACTACGGCAGCAACGACGCTAAGGCGCTTGGCATCCCCGGCAACGGCCCCAACGGCACCAACAATGTCATCACCAGCAGCGGGCAGGTAGCCTTCTCCGTAAATAACTTCACCTCTCCGTTCATTGGCTACTCCGCATCGTTGCCTTGGCTTCGCGCGGAGTCGAATATCGACTTCGCCAACAACTGGACCAAGATCATTGGCAATCACGCACTCAAGGCTGGCGCGGACATACGTCGCGTTCGAGATGATCTCCTTCAGGGAAACAACAACGCAGCCGCCGGACAGTTCTACTTCAACGAAAATCCAACCTCAGCCCCCGGCGCTTCTTCATTTAACGGCGCTGTAACCGGTCAGGCCAATGACGTCGCAGGCGTTCTATTCGACGTCCCATATCAGGTCGGCCAGGATACCAACAGCACGTTCCCCTGCTATCGGCAAACTTGGCTCTTCTTCTTCGCTTCAGATAAATGGCAGGCCACTTCCAAACTCACAGTCGATCTCGGCCTCCGCTGGGAACTCTATCCACCCGCCACGCCACGCAAACCCGGCGGCTTCGTAAACTACAACCCAACCAATAACGGCCTCGTAATGGCCGGCCTCTATGGAAATCCTTCCAACCTGGGCATGCAGACCGACTACAGGAATTGGGCTCCCCGCCTCGGCGTGTCCTATCGCGCTTCGGAAACCACCGTCGTTCGCGCCGGATTCGGCGTCAGCTACGTCCCCTTCATCGACAACTCCTACGCCTATAACTACCCCATCAAAACCAGCACATTTTACACCATCACCCCAACTTACGGAGCGGCACTTAATCCCGCGGGCGGCGTCGTCAATCTCGTCACCGGCGTTCCAGCCACCCCAACTGTTGCATTCCCGTCAAACGGAACCCTCATCGAAACCGCAGCCAACGGCACCATCGGCCTTGCCAATCTCTACATCCCGCTCAACTTCAGGAACGCCTACGTTTCCTCCTGGAATGCGGTCGTGCAGCAGGCACTGAAGCACGATATGTCCCTGCAGGTTGCCTACGTTGCCAACCACGGCACCCGCATCGACGTCGCGCAGAACGTCAATCAGCCTCTGATCTATGGTCAGAGCGCAACCTACGATCCCTATAACCACGCAGCCGATGGCGTAACCCCGACCTTCCTCAAGACCGCCGCGGTCACGCAATACTTCATCGGCTACTCCACCAACTACGAATCGCTCCAGATCCAACTGACCCGTCGCATGCATAATCACCTGGCTTTCATGTCGGCTCTCACCTGGGGCAAAGCGCAGGGTTACGGAACCGGTCCCCAGGACGGCAACATAATGTTCTGGAGTGGCCCTGTGCGCCGCAACTACAACCTGGTCGACTTCGACCGCAAGCTCAACTTCGAGCAGACAATCACCTACGAACTGCCGGCAGGACCTGGCCACGATCTCTTCGCTACCGGACCGACCGCTTACATCCTTGGAGGTTGGAGACTCTCGGCAATCATCTCCGCAGTCTCCGGTCTGCCCTTTACCATTTCCACCGGCAGCGCTACCGGTGGTACGACCCAGACCGTCAATCAGGTTGCGCCCTATCAGGTCACGCATGCCGTCGCGGGCGGTACCAATGCCGCGGTTACGTGGTTCAATCCCGCCTCGTTCGCCGCACCACCCACCTGCGTTGCCTACACACCTGCGAATCCTGTCCCTTGCGCCGTCGGCAACACGCAGCGCAATCAGTTCCGTGGCCCCGCTTACTTCTCTGACAATCTGTCCCTCTTCAAGAGCTTTCCCATGTGGCGCGAATCCAATCTGGAAGCGCGATTCGATGCCTTCAACATGTCCAACACTCCTGCCTTCGGCCTACCCAACGGCTCGCTTGGCTCCAACCTCGGCAAGATCACCGGCACCCTCGGCAGCGGCGTCGGCAACGTGAATGGCGTAGGCGGTCCACGCATTCTCCAGGCATCCGTCAAAATAAGCTTTTAATAACAACTCCGGACTCCCATTCATGACGATTCCACCGTCGTGGATGGGGTTTTTCCCTTCCTTGTTCGAATGCGCGGCGAACGAGATCGTCTCATATTTACGGAGGGCATACGCCTAGATTAAGTGCGCGTGTATTGTTCGAAAATGGCAGTAAACGCGAAGGCGGGGATTACTGCGTTCCGCTCGGGTTGGCGTCGAGCTTAGGCGCCGAGTTCGGTGCGGATAGCATTGGCGATGGTTTGGGCGTGGTGGTGCATGAGAGGTTCGGACTCGGCCTCGATCATGACGCGCGCGAGGGCTTCGGTGCCGGAATAGCGGATGACGACCCGGCCCGAGTCGGCGAGAGCGAGTTCGGCAGCGGCGATGGCGGCGGCTATGGTGGGGATCTGGTCGAGCGGGCGCTTTTCGCGGACGTGCACGTTGACGATTACCTGTGGGAAGGTCTTTAGGTCGGCTGTCAGTTCGGCTAGTGTTTTGCCCGATCTGTGGACGATGTCGAGCAGCAGGAGGGCGGTGAGGAGGCCGTCACCGGTGGTGGAGCGGCCGGAGAAGATGATATGGCCGGATTGTTCGCCGCCGAGAGCCGCGCCGGTGGAGAGCATCTGCTCGAGGACGTACTTGTCGCCGACGGGGGCGCGCAGCATCTTGATTTCGCTGCGCTTGAGGGCGGCTTCGAGACCCATGTTGGACATGGTGGTGGCGACCACGGTGGAGTTGGTGAGGAGGTTGAGGGCTTTTAGGTGGCGGGCGGCGAGGAGGAGGACGGCGTCTCCGTTGACGACTTTGCCGTTCTCATCGGCAAAGAGGGCGCGGTCGGCGTCTCCGTCGAAGGTGATGCCCATGGAGGCTTTGTGCTTGACGACTTCGGCGGCGACGACGTTAGGGTGGAGGGCGCCGCAGTTCTCGTTGATGTTGCGCCCGTTGGGGGAGGAGTGGGTGAGGATAACTTCTCCTCCGCCGTTGTGGTTGAGTTCGGCGAAGAGTTGAGGGGCGATGGCGGAGGCTGCTCCGTTGGCGCAGTCGACGACGATGCAGCGGCCGTCGAGAGAGAGGTTGGGGACGGCGGCGAGGAGGAAGCGGATATATTCGGCGCGGTCGGAATCGTTGACGGGGGGAGGCACTGGAGAAGCAGATCCCTTCGCTTCGCTGCGGGATGACAAATCGAGGTGGCGGAAGATTTCGGTTTCGATGGCGATTTCGGTGGAATCCGGGAGTTTGAAGCCGTCGGCGCCGAAGAGCTTGATTCCGTTGTCCTGCCAGGGGTTGTGGGAGGCGGAAATGACGATGCCAGCGGAGAAGGAGTGGGCGTGAGCGAGAAAGGCTACGGCCGGGGTGGTGATGACGCCTGCGGATTCGACGGTAGCGCCTCCTGCGGTGAGGCCGGCGGTGAGGCCGGCGGCGATCCAGTCGGAGGACTCGCGAGTGTCCTGGCCGATGATGACCTTTGGTGAGCTGCCGAGGTGGTGGGCGAGAGCGAGGCCGACGGCGTGGATGGTGGCGGGGTCGAGGGGGGACTGGCCCGCGACTCCACGAATGCCGTCGGTTCCGAAGAGCTTCTTCATCAAATGGATCTCCCTGTCTATTATCAGCGGGATTGATATGTTAAGGTAGCCTTACAAGAACAACTTCTGCGCGGCGCCGGAGTCCTATAGGGCTTGGTGTGTCGGCCGGAAGAGCAAAAATTCCAGGCCTTATGAGGGTGGATGGGAATACAGGTAGCTCTCAATCACCGGACAGAGTACCGGTACGACAAAGCGGTCTTCCTCGGTCCACAGGTGATACAGTTGCGCCCGGCCCCGCATTGCCGAACGCCGATCCTGAGCTACTCGCTGAGCGTGGTTCCGGCGGACAACATTCTGAAGTGGCAGCTTGATCCATTTTCGAACCATGTTGCGCGCGTGCTGTTCTCCCGGAAAACGACGGAATTCTGCGTCGAGGTGAACCTGGTTGCGGAATTATCGCCATTCAATCCATTCGATTTTTTTCTAGAACCGCAGGTTGCGGAGTATCCGTTTGAGTATGCGGCGGAGCTGGTTGGGGATTTGAAGCCGTATCTTGCGAAGGAGCCGGCTGGGCCCCTGCTAAGCGAATTTCTTGCGGAGTTTGCGGGAAAGAAACGTGGGACGGTTGCGTTTCTTGCGGATCTGAACAAGGGAGTGAGGGACAAGGTCGCCTATGGATCCCGGATGGAGCCGGGGGTGCAGGGCTGCGAGGAGACTCTGGAGAAGAAGCTGGGATCGTGTCGCGATTCGGCATGGCTGCTGGTGCAGGCACTGCGGCACCTGGGAGTTGCGGCGCGATTTGTGTCTGGGTATCTGATCCAGCTGGCGACGGACGATGAAGACGGGCCGAAGGCTGATTCGGCTGACCTGCATGCGTGGGCGGAGGCCTATCTGCCGGGAGCAGGGTGGATTGGGATGGATGCGACGTCGGGGATGTTCGCGGCGGAGGGACACATTCCACTGGTGTGCACGCCGAGTGCGGCAAATGCTGCTCCGATTGGCGGGACGGTGGAACCCGCGGGCGTGGAGTTTGGCTACTTGATGACGGTGAAGCGATTGAATGATGTTCCGCGGGTGTCGCGGCCGTTCAGCGAAGAGGACTGGGCGAAGGTTGAAGAGGTTGCGCACAAGGTGGACGCGGATCTTGCGGCCGAGGATGTGCGGTTGACGATGGGTGGCGAGCCGACCTTTGTGGGGCTGGATGAGCCGGAGAGTCCACAGTGGAATATCGATGCGATGGGACCGGAGAAGCGGCTGCGTGGGCTGGCGCTGATTCAGCGGCTGCGCGACAAAGTTGCGCCGGGAGCGATGCTGCATTACGGGCAAGGGAAGTGGTACCCGGGGGAGCCGCTGCCGCGATGGGCGCTGAGTTGCTACTGGAGAGCGGACGGCGTGCCGGTGTGGGAAAAGCGCGAACTGATAGCGGATGAAGGCAAAGACTATGGGTTTAGCGTGGGCGATGCGCTGAAGTTCGGCGAGGCTCTGGCGCGGCGGCTGCAGGTGACGGCGAAGAATCTGCTACCTGTTTACGAACCGGCTGAAGAAGCGGCGGAGCCTGCTGGATATGTGCTACCGCTGAGGCGGAGACAACCAGGAGGGAAATTGAGCTGGTCGAGCCAGCTTTGGTTTGAGCGGCCCGAACGGGTTGTGCTGCTTGTGGGGGATTCGCCGATAGGGTTTCGGATACCGATGGAAGTGATGCCGTGGGTCGCTCCTGATGAACTGACTTATGAGCATGAGGCAGCGCCGTTTGAGGATCGGGTGAGGCTTCCGATTCGTCCGGCCGAGACGGCCTAGTTTGTTCCGGGTTGAGCCGGAGGCCGATCCGCTGCCGCCGTTGTCGAGCACGGCGGAGACGGCTACGGAGTTGATACGGCCTTCGCTCTGCATCGAGGCGCGTGAGGGGCGGATGCATGTGTTTCTGCCGTACGCGTCGAAGCTGGCGGATTATCTGGATGTGGTATCGGCGGTGGAGGATACTGCCCGTTATCTGGATATGCCGGTTTGGCTGGAGGGTTACACGCCGCCTGCTGATCCGCGGCTTCGTTTCTTCAGCGTTACGCCGGATCCCGGAGTGCTCGAGGTGAATCTGCCGCCGGCCAGCACTTGGGACGAGTTGGAGGCGCTGAATGCGCTGCTGTTCGAGGAGGCTCGGGCGGAGCGGTTGACGGCGGAGAAGTTCAATTATGACGGCGGCCATGTGGCGACGGGCGGAGGCAGCCACATCGTGATTGGCGGAGCGACGGTGCTGGATAGCCCGCTGCTCCGACGGCCGGATCTGTTGCGGAGCATGGTGGCGTTCTGGCAGAACCATCCTTCGCTGTCGTACTTGTTTTCGGGGATGTACGTGGGGCCGACGAGCCAGTATCCGCGGGTGGATGAGGCGCGGATGGATGGGCTGTATGAGTTGGAGGTTGCGTTCAGAAATCTGCCGGTGAAGGACTGCGAGCCGTGGATTGTGGATGGATTGTTTCGCAACCTGCTGGTGGATGTGACGGGGAATTCGCATCGGGCTGAGTTTTGCCTGGACAAGCTTTTTCCGCCGGAGGGACGCGGGCTTCGGCTTGGGTTGCTGGAGTTGCGCGCGTTTGAGATGACTCCGCATTTGCGCATGGGGTTGGCTGAATCTGTTGCTGATCCGGGCGCTGGTGGCGACGTTCTGGAGAGAGCCGTTTGAGGGCGAGCTTGGTGCGGTGGGGTACTGCGCTGCATGACCGGTTTATGCTGCCGCATTTTGTGCGAAAGGATTTTGCCGAAGTGCTGGCGCTGCTGCGCGCGTGCTGGATACGATTTCGATGAGCGGTGGTTTGCGGCGCAGTTTGAGTTTCGTTTTCCGAAGATCGGTTCGATTGCGGCGGAGGGAGTCGGGCTGGAGTTGCGGCACGGTTTGGAGCCCTGGAACGTGCTGGCGGAAGAGACGACTTCGGGTGGAACGGTGCGCAGCGTGGACTCATCGCTGGAGCGGATCCAGGTGAAGGTATCGGGATTCATGACGGAAGGGCGTTACGCGGTTGCATGCAATGGCCGACGTGTGCCGCTGACGGCTACGGGTATGCCAGGCGAGTTCGTGGCGGGGGTGAGGTTTCGCGCGCGGCAGTTGTCGGCGCTACTACATCCGACGGTGCCTGTGCATGCGCCGTTGGTGTTCGACCTTATTGACGGCTGGAAGGATCGTTCGATCGGGCGATGCATCTACCACACGACACCCCCGAATGGACGCGTGTACACGGCGCGGCCGAGCCAATGCAACCGAGGCCGAGGAGCGGCGTAGGGAGCGTTTTGCAGAGGCTGCTCCTGCGGCGGGAGTGATGGAGGCGCCGGAAAAAGAGATGAATGCGAGTTTTCCGCTGACACTCGATTTTCGGCTGCCTGTGCCGGAAAGGTCAGGCGTGGCGCGATGATCACTGATCTGGATCAGACTCCGCTGGCGTATGGCTCGTCGTACAACGAGCTGTCGTCGGATGGCGTGATGCCTCGTTCGCACTGGGCGCATTTGATGGAATCGTTGCGCGAGATTGGCCCGGAGGAATTGGGCAGCCGCTGGAGTCGCGCTGAACGCCGGATCCGCGAGAACGGAATCACGTACAACATCTACAGCGATCCGCTGGGAGCGAACCGGCCGTGGAAGATCGATATTGTTCCATTTCTGATTTCGGCAAATGAGTGGAGATTTATTGAGGAAGGGATTCTGCAGCGGGCTAGGCTGCTGAATTTGGTTCTGGAGGATCTTTACGGCTCGCAGGATCTGGTGGCGAGTGGGCGGTTTCCGGCGGCGCTGCTTTATGCGAATCCGGCATTTCTTCGACCGCTGGTTGGCGTGAAGGTTCCGGCGCAGAGTTATCTGCATATGCTTGCGGTTGATTTGGCGCGGTCGCCGGACGGGCAGTGGTGGGTGCTAGCGGATCGCACCCAGGCTCCGGCGGGCAGTGGATATGCGCTGGAGAATCGCACGATCGTGGCGGACGTGCTGCCTGATATTTTCCGGACTTCGAATGTGCAGCGGCTGGCTCCGTTCTTCCGGGCTCAGCGTGATGCGCTGATGAATCTGGCTCCGTGCAATAACCCGCGCATCGTGCTGCTGACGCCGGGGCCGCACAACGAGACGTATTTCGAACACTCGTACATTGCGCGGTATCTCGGATTCACCTTGGTGGAGGGTGCTGACCTTACGGTGCGCGACCGCAGCGTTTTCTTGAAGACAGTGGATGGGCTGGAAAAGGTGGATGTAATTCTGCGTCGCGTCGATGACAGTTTTTGCGATCCGCTGGAGTTACGAGGCGAATCTTTGCTGGGCGTGCCGGGTTTAGTGGATGCAATTGTGGCGGGGAATGTTCGCGTTGCGAATGCGCTGGGCAGTGGCGTGATTGAGACTGCAGCGGTGATGCCATTCTTGCCTGGGTTGTCGAAGCATTTGCTGGGCGAGGAGTTGAAGCTTCCTTCGGTGGCGACATGGTGGTGCGGTCAGGCGCCTGCGCTGGAGTGGGTTTTGAGCCATCTGGATTCGGTGGTGGTGAAGCCGGCGTTTCCGATGCGGGGGAAGGAGCCGGTGTTTGGCGCGGAGATTCCGCAGTCGGAGAAGAGCAAGTTCGCCGAGGAGCTGCGAACGCGGCCTCACGAGTATGTGGCGCAAGAACAGATCACATTGTCGACCGCGCCTGTTTGGGAGAGCGGCCATCTGCTTCCGCGTAGCGTTGTGTTGCGGGCCTATGTGCTGAACACAGGCAACGGGTGGGTCGCGATGCCGGGCGGCCTGACGCGCGTTGCAGAAACAGAAGGGTCTGTTGTTTCGATGCAGCGTGGCGGACATAGCAAGGATGCGTGGGTGCTGTGGGATGGGCCAGTAGATACGTTCAGCTTGTTGCGTCCGCGTACCGAACCGCTGGAACTGCATCGGGCGGCCCAGGCTGTGCCAAGCAGAGTGGCGGACAATGTTTTCTGGTTGGGCAGGTATGTGGAGCGGGCGGAAAATATTGCGCGGGTCTTGCGTGCGATGATTCCACGCGTTCGGCGGGCGGATGAGGCGGAGCTTGGGTGTCTGCTTCGACTGCACAGCTGTCTCGAGTCTCGCCATAGCAGGTTGCCGAAGGCGAAGGGCAGGAAGGCGACTGGGAAGGAACTGGAGCGGGAGTTGATCTCGATGGTGAGCAACATGAAGCGAGGAGACAGCCTGGCTTCGACGCTGGCAGAGATTTCGCGGGTGGGTGGCAATGTGCGCGACCGGTTGTCGAGCGACATGAATTTTCTGATCAGCCAGTTGCGCGATTCGATTGAAGTGGAGAAGGGCGCTCAATTTCTGGAGTATCCGGCGACGCTGACGAAGTGTCTGGAACTATTGTCCGCGTTTTCGGGGATGGAGCGCGAGAATATCAATCGGGGGTCGGGTTGGCTGTTTATGAGCATTGGGCGGCGGCTTGAACGGGCGATCTATCTGACGCGACAACTGAGAGATGTTGCTACGCCGCTGGCGCAGGATGACTGGCCCTTTCTGGAGATGCTGTTGGAGGTTGCGGATAGCTCGGTTTCGTACAGGACGCGCTACTTTACCACGCTGCAGCCGTTGGCAGTGCTGGATTTGCTGATGTCGGATGAGATGAATCCACGCTCGCTGGACTTTCAACTGCGGCATCTCGCGGATTTGTACGAGAAGCTGCCTCGGCATCTGGGAGACGATCTGCAAGCGATGCGTGCGGCGACGACTTCGCTTCGCGGATTTGACCTGAACGAGATAAGGTATCCTCTGCCTGGCGCAGTGACGGGGACGGATGGGCTCGACGGTCTATCGCGGCTCGAACAATTTCTTCGTAACGTGGAACGTTTGCTGCCTTCGTGGTCGAATAATTTATCCAGCAGGTACTTCAGCCACGCGCGCAGCCTGCCCATCACAATAGGCCAATGATCTACAAAATCATCCACCGGACAACGTACAGGTATAAACACTCCGTGTCGGTGGGGAACCATGTGGCTTGCCTGAAGCCGCGGGAAACGGTGCGACAAAAAGTGGTCCGGGCGGAGGTGAGCATACAGCCTCCTCCCGCGATTTGTGTGGAACGCAAGGACTACTACGGCAACAAGCTCACGGTCTTCACAATCCAGGAGCCGCATAAAGAGCTGGTGGTGGAGGCGCGAAGTGAAGTTGAATTGGCACCTACGAAAGCACTAACGCGGAATACGATTGCATGGGAAGAGGTAGTGCGGTCGCTACCTTCTGATTTGAGCCATGAAGGGTTGGAGGCCGAACAGTTCGCGTTTGAGTCGCCTCGCATCCGGATTCGACCGGAGTTTGCGGAATATGCGCGTGAGTCTTTTACTCCGGGGCGCCCGATGCAGGAGGCGTTAGTGGATTTAACCGCCCGTATTTACAGGGATTTTCGTTTTGACTCCAAGGTGACGAATGTTCGTACACCTGCGGAAGAGGTTTTCAAGAAGCGTCGGGGAGTTTGCCAGGACTTCGCGCACGTGCAGATTGCTTGCTTGCGCTCGCTAAATCTGCCGGCCCGATATGTGAGCGGATATCTGCGGACCTATCCTCCGCCGGGACGGCCACGCCTGATTGGGGCGGACGCGTCGCATGCCTGGGTGTCGGCCTATTGTCCAGGGAGCGGATGGATGGATGTCGACCCGACGAATAACGTTGTGCCTTCAGATGGGCACGTGACGCTGGCCTGGGGACGGGACTATGGCGATGTGAGTCCTCTGCGCGGGCTCGTGTTGGGCGGCGGAGATCATACGCTGCGGGTGGGTGTGGACATGGAGCCAGTAAACGCGACCGTATGAATCCTAGAAGGGGTCCATTTCGTATCATTATCTTCCGTCTGCAACGAGAATGGATTGTATGGAGGCTGCTATGGACGACCGCAAAACATCTTCGTCTCCCGCGACTGTGCGGTCATCGAAGAGGCCGATGGAAGTGTTTTGCGCCGGCGTGACGGCGTGCGTATTTGCGGCTGCGCATGCGGTTGTGGCGCAGGAGCCGGATCGAACTGTGTTGCCAATCGCGCCGCCGCCATTTCGGGGGACGGTAGGGACGACGTATAAGGAGTCGACTGCTTATGCTATTCCTCCGTTGCATGCTCCTGCGGGAGCGCCGAATGTGTTGGTTGTACTGTTGGATGATGAGGGGTACGGGCAGTCGGGGACATTTGGGGGACTAATTCCTACGCCTACGCTGGATCGGCTGGCGGCCGGTGGGTTGCGGTATACGCGGTTTCATGTGACAGCGTTATGCTCGCCTACGCGAGCGGCGCTGTTGACTGGACGGAATAATCATGCGGTTGGGATGGGCGTGATTACGAATCTGGCGACGGACTTCCCGGGGTATACGGGTTCGATTCCGAAGAGCGCAGCGTTGCTGCCGGAAGTGCTGTGGGAGAACGGATATGCGACGGCGGCATTTGGGAAGTGGCATTTGATTCCGGAGCAGGAGAATATCGCCGCGGGGCCGCTGGATCATTGGCCTACGCATCAGGGCTTCGATTATTACTACGGATTTTTGAATGGCGAGACGGATCAGTGGCATCCGGAACTGACGCTGGGGACGCAGCCGGTGGAGATGGAGGCGCCGCCTGGACGCAAGGGCGATTACACGCTGAACGAGGATCTCGCGGATAAATCGATTGCGTGGATCAAGGCGGAAAAGTCGCTGGCGCCGGATGAGCCTTTCTTCGTCTACTATGCGCCGGGTGCGAGCCACGCGCCCCTGCAGGCTCCGAAGGAGTGGGTGGACAAGTTCAAGGGCCAGTTCGATATGGGGTGGGACAAGTATCGGGAGATTGTGTTGGAGAGGCAGAAGAAACTGGGAGTGGTGCCGCTGGATACGAAGCTGACGCCGCGGCCGCCGCAGATTCCGGCGTGGGATTCGCTGAGCCCGGATGAGAAGAAGGTTGCTGCACGGCTGATGGAGGTGTACGCGGGGTTTACGGCGCAGAGCGATCATGAGCTGGGGCGGGTAATCGATGCGATTGCGGACACAGGGCAGTTGGATAACACGCTGATCATCTACATTGCAGGCGACAATGGCGCGAGTCTGGAAGGTGGACTGCACGGTACGGCGAACCTGATGGCGCAGATTAACGGACTGCCGGAGAGTACGGCTGACATGCTGGGCAAGCTGGATGAGTTGGGCGGAGCAAACACAACGCCGCACTATCCGGTGGGTTGGGCGTGGGCTGGAAATGCGCCATTTCAATGGGGCAAGCGGATTGCATCCCACCTGGGAGGGACGCGCGATCCGATGGTAGTGTCGTGGCCGGAGCGGATCAAAGATGCCGGCGGTGTGCGCTATCAGTTCGAAGATGTGACGGATATTGCGCCGACGATCCTGGAAGCCGCGGGACTGCCTGAGCCGGTTGAGGTGGACGGAGTGAAACAGCAGCGAGTCGATGGGATTAGTATGCTGTCCACGTTTGAGTCTGTGAGCGCGCCAGGCAAGAGAACAACGCAATACTTCGAGATGCTGGGGAATCGCGCGATTTATCAGGATGGATGGATGGCGGCAGCGCGAAGCGGACAACTGGCGTGGGTTTACACCGCTGGGCCGGAGACGATGATGCAGCAGCCGTGGGAACTGTATCACCTGAGCGAAGATTACTCTGAGTCAAATGATCTGGCTAAGCAGAACCCGGAAAAGTTAAAGGAGTTGCAGACGCTGTTTGATGAACAGGCGAGGGAAAATCAGGTATATCCGCTGAATCCGAACTTTGGCGGGCGCCAGCCACGGCCTGAAGGAACGCATTTCACTTACTACGGAAAGACGGGACATCTGTACCTGTCGATGACGCCTCAGTATGAGAATCGGTCGCACACGATCACAGCTTCGATCGTGGTCCCTAAAGATGGAGCGAATGGTGTGCTGATGTGCGATGGGGGGAGCGGTGGCGGTTTTTCACTGTATCTGAAAGATGGCAGGCCGGCGTACACATATAACTACTTTGAGAGGACTGTGACTACGGTTGCTGCTGCGGACGCTCTGCCGCCGGGGCCGGCGAAGATTGTGCTGAAGTTCGTCTATGATGGCGGCGGGAAAGGTAAGGGTGCGACGGCTACTCTGGTGGTGAACGACAAAGTTGCCGGTGTGGCGAGGATTCCGCAGACGGTGCCGACGGCGTTTTCTTTTGAAGAGACGTTCGATATTGGCGAGGATAGTGCGTCGCCGGTTGGAGACTACGAAAGTCCGTTTCTGTTTACGGGGACTTTGAACCGGATTGATCTGGATATCTCAGCGAGTCAGTGATTCGGCGGCTAGTTCGTCGAGAGCTTTTGTGGCGGTTGTGATGTGGTCGACGCCGAATACGAGGAACGCCTGCATAGTATCCGGTTCGATGCCGCAGTAGGAGTAGTCGATGTTGATCTTCTTTTCGCCAAGAGCAGTGGCTGCGCGGCCTAACTCACCAGGGCGGTGCGGGAGTTTGACGACAGCGACTTCCGTCTCTTCGAAGATCATGCGCAAGGTTGCCGAGTTCCGACTTGGCGGTGTTGGGGTGGTCGACGACGATGCGCGCGAGGCTTTCGCCTTCTTCCACATAGGATTGAAAGGCGAGGACATTGATGCCGCGGTCCGCTAGAGCCTGAAAGCACTTGCCTAACGCTCCCGGCTTGTCGGCAATCGTTATGGTGAATTCCTTCGCCTTCGGCATGCGATGTGGCTCCCTTCAATCTCCCGGAGTTTGGCAACAACGGGGTAAGATACCATCCTATAGATCGAGCGGGGGAGTTCTCAACTTTCAGCCGACCGAGTTGCTGCGTCTTAGGTGCGCGCTATTTCTGGGCCTTGAGCGTTGGCGCGGGATTGCGATTGGGCGCTGGATTGGGCGTAGAGGTAATCGCCGAGGGCGTCGATCTCTTGCGGAGTGCCGGTCAGCGGTGGCATGAACTTGCGGTAGGAGGTGTCGGGTTTGTACTCGTGGAGCATGGTGAGCAGGTTGCCGATGGACTCGCGATCGCGTCCGGCAAGGAGGTGGTTGAGCGAGCGATAGCCGGTGAGGGTGTGGCAGGAGCCACATTCGCCGCGGTACATGGCTTCTCCCATAGCGAAATGGGCGCTGGTGTTCTGGTTGAGCCAAAGGGTGTTTTGCAGATAGCCGAATTGATTCTTGTTGGCGACTTCGCTGACGCGGGTTCCGTTGGAGTACATGTGACGGCCGATGACATAGGGCTTGCGGAGCATCTCGCGGGCCTGCTCGCCGCTTCCGGTAGCCATGAGGGCGATCATCAACACGGCGCAGGCGTGGGCGACGGTGAAGTCCTTGGGATTCTTGTAGGCCAGGTAGTAGGTGACGAGGACCATGGTCGCCGTGGTGATGACCATGACCAGCACCAGGCGGGTGACCTGGGAGAAGGTTCCGGGCCCGATGGTGGAGATGCCGAGGGAGAGCAGGGCTCGCTGCGACTCGGGCACCATGTGGAGGTACCAGACGAGCGTGAGCGGCATGAGTACGAAGGCGGGGACGAGCCAGCCTGTGGTCCAGCGAAGGAAGCTGGCTTTGAGGGCGAGTTGCTTTTCGCCATCGATGCGAGCGCTGGAGATGAGCGCCCAAACGCCTGCCAGTGTGATGCAGACCAGGGTTCGCATCAAGAGGCTGGGCCAATAGGTGGGATTGAAGAAGGCATTCCAGAACTTCGAGGCTTCGTGGCCGGTGCCGGCGACGGCAAGCCAGGTGTCGCCGGGAGTGAGCATGAAGGTGAGGATGCCGTTGATGATGATCAGCGTGCAGACGGAGGAGACGGCATAGACCCAGCCTACGGTGAGGTGAAGTTTTGCGGGGATGCGGTCCCAGGTGTAGTAGTAGACGGCGATGGTGGTGAGTTCGACGAGGAAGAAGACCCACTCGATGGCCCAACCGAAGACGAAGTTGTGGATGAGGGTGCTGGTGGCTTCGGGCTGGGTGAGGCCGATGGCGAACCAGATGCCGACTCCGCTGACGGTGCCGAAGACGCCGGTGACGAGAAGGAAGAAGCGGGAGTGCTTCTTGAGCTGGTCAAGCCAATCGGTGCGGCCTTCGCGGAGAGCTTTGCGCTCGGCCATGGGGAGGTAAAGGCCGCCACCGACCGCGAACTGGGAGATCATGACGTGGAAGACGGCGATAATGGCGATGACGCAGCTACTGCCGAGCCAAGGTACTTCCCAGAATGGATAGTTCATGTGCGTCTTTCTCCAGAATCTTCAAATACTGTCATGCCGGGCGGGCGCCCTGCGCGGGCTGCGGTCACTTCGTGACGAGTGTTGGGCTTCGCGTCGTGTTCCCGATGGTCGCAGGCCGAACTCCGTGTACGGTCTTGCATTAGCGGATGCCCCAGTAGCCGAGGGCGGTGGTGACGATAAGGGCGACTACGGCGAAGAGGCCGAAGTAGTGGGCGTTGCGTCCGCGTGAGCCGGTCTTGTTTTCGCCGTCGTAGAACGGGATGACGACCCAGAGCGCGAGGCCTACGGTGAAGAGCAGGATGCCGACGACTTCTCCGCTGGCGCCGGGAAGGATGTTGCCGAGGATCTTGAGCATGTGGAAGGGCGCCATGAAGTACCACTCGGGATGAATGCCAGCGGGCGCGGGGACGAGCGAATCGGCTTGCTTGCCGAGATCCCAGGGGAAGACCGAAGCGAGGAGGGCGAGGACGTTGAGCGAGATGAGCCACATCGCCAGGTCTTTCTGGAAGAAGTTCGGGAAGAAGGGGATGCTCTTGCGAGTGGCGATCGGCTTGGCTTCCTCAGCAGGGGGAAGTGCGTTGCCGTGCTTCTGGACCATGTAGAGGTGCAGGCCGAGCAGAGGCAGGAAGAGCAGCGGGAGGATGACGACGTGTAGGGCGAAGAAGCGCTGGACGGTGAAGTCGCTGACTTCTGGTCCGCCGCGGAGGATGGTGGTGGTGAAAGAGCCCATGAGCGGGATGGAGGCGGGAATCTGCAGGCCAACCTTGGTGGCGTAGTAGCTTAGCTCATCCATGGGAAGGAGATATCCGCTGAAGCCGAAGATCGCGCCGAGGAAGAGCAGACCGATGCCGGTGAACCAGCCGACTTCGCGCGGCTTGCGATACGCCTTCATGAAGTAGACCGAGAACATGTGGACGAGGATGGAGAAGATGAAGAGATTCGCGCACCAGGAATGGGCGGAACGAATGAGCCATCCGAAATGCATGACGTAGGTGATCTGGCGGACGCTTTCGAAGGCTTCGGCGCCGGGGCGGTAGTAGACGAGCAGCAGGATGCCGGTGAAGATCTGGACGAGGAAGAGGAAGAGCGAGATTCCGCCCCAGTAGTACCAGAAGGACTGGGAGTGGACGGGGATGCGTTTGTGCCGCGCAAGTTCGACTACGTCACCGAGACCGAGACGTTCATCAAGCCATGTATAGATCGGTCTGGACATGCATATATCCTTTCTGAGGGTTCAGGCGCGCGAGACTACGACGTTGGCGGCGCCGACGTTGACTTTGTATGGCTTGAGCGGCTTGGGCGGTGGACCGCTGACGTTTTTGCCGGTGTGTGGGTCGTAGACTCCGCCATGGCAGGAGCAGTGGATGCGGTTCTTGTCCGGCTCGAATTTGACGGTGCATCCCAGATGGGTGCAGACGGCACTGAAGGCGACCCAGGTATCGTCCGCGTTGTGAATGAGCATGGCGGGCGAGCTGCCGAATTTGAACATCAGAGCAGAGGCCACCGGCAGGTCCTGCGCTTTATCGAGCGTGACTTCGGTGACGGCGGTCTCGTTGGCGGCCATCTCCGCGGGCGACGCGAGGTAGCGGTAGATTGGATAGCCGATGGCTCCGGCGTAGCAGAGGCCGGCTGCGGTTGCGATGCCAAGGAAGGCGCGCCGGGTGGGGGTGCTCTCGGTGTCCGCGGGAGTCGGAGTTTCGATGATGACGGGGAAATCGCTCATGGCTAGACGGCACTCTCCATAACACGTGTGGCTCGGGCGACGACGGAAATGAGCCAGCCAATTGTTGCGAGGCCGGCGACGAAGACGACGAGGAAGATTCCAACGACGCTCCAGTTGGTGACGACGACTCGGTTCCAGACGTCGTAGCCCTTGCTGAGCAACGTGAGGTCGCGAATGCCATCGCGGTAGATGGTCATCAGCGCGATGGGCAGGAACGCCGATGAGGGCGGCGATCCAACTGGTGAGCGCGCCGGTGGGTTTGGTAAAGGCGGCGAACGCTGCGAAGAGAAGGATGACGGCCGTGAGCGCGAGCCAGCCAAGGCCGGCGAATTTGTAGAGCGCGTGGTCGTTCAGGCCGGCCTGCACGATGGCCGGCTGCGCGTGATAGACGGCGAAGGCTGCGGCGATCTGAGCGATGGCGGCTACGGCGGCGATGCGGCCGCCAAGCGCGCGAGAGGAATTTGCCATCGGCTTCGGAGAAGGATTTGCGTCCACCGAGATAGACAAGCCAGAGGCCAGCGGCTACGAATCCGCTGATGATCATGAAGAGGAAGCGCGGGATAGTGGTGGGGTCGCCTGCGGGGAGATGCGTCCCGAGCGAGCGAGACGGAGTACATGCTTTGCCAGGCTTCGGGACGAAGCATCAGAGTCATGTTGGTGGAGTAGACATGTGCGATGGCGCCGATGATGATCCACGCGATGAGGCCTATCCACCATGCCTTGCTGCCGGCTTCGAGCGTAGGCGGCGAAGCGGTAGAGCAGCCAGTAGGCGAGGATGAGTGCTGGGATGACTGCGATCCATCGCAAGCCGATCATGACACTGCTGGTGTAGATGGCGCGTCCGTAGAGCACCTGTGCGAAGAGCAGCGGTGGGACGCCAAGATTGATGACGTACGTCATGACGATAGTGAGGCGGCGGGAGATCGCAGAGGCGGCCGTAGCGGCGGAGACCGAGCGGCCGAAGATGTTCAGCAGGACTGCGATGAGCAGGCCGCCGACCAGTATTTCCATGGCAACGAAATGAAGCGAGAGGGTAACGATGTGAAGAAGTTTGAACAGCCAGATCGGAGCTGGTAAGGGGATAGGGTCGACGTTCGGAAAACCATTCATTCGCAAAGCCCTTCTATGCGTGGGTGTTCATCAACTAAATCTTGCTGATCCTTCTGGTGGTGCACTTTCTCGTCACGAGATTTTCTCGTGCGAAGTTATACGGCACGGTTTTGAATTTCGTCTGGTCGCAGTCAGGATATCGATCTGAGGAAGCATCGTCTGTGACTCTGATCACTTACGCTTGGGGCGGAACCGCTATACCGCCTCGGCAGAAAGGGCAGTCGCGCCACAGGAATCAAGAGGGAATTTGGAACTGCGCGTTAGCCCAGGACCACCATCCTGGGCTGGCGATGCTGAATTACGACTTCAGCTTGATGAAAAAGGGAAGCTTGGTGATGTCGTTGAAGATGACCATCACAGCGAATAGCAGAATGCAGACGAATGCGGCCTGGTAAATGTGCTTCTTGAACTGGAGGGGAAGGTCGCGGCGGAACGTGCCCTCGACCAACAAGAGGAAGATCATCCCGCCGTCGAGGATGGGGAAAGGCAAAAGATTGAAAATGCCGAGATTAATCGAGATCGATGACACAGTAGCAATGAGAGCTGCCCAGCCAGGGGCAGCCGCGGCGTGGTGTACGGCCTGGCCAATCCCGATAGGGCCGGAGAGGCTTTTGACGGAAACGTGCCGCTGAAACATGCTTCTGAACACGTCGAAGACCAGGACGGAGTTTTTTCGGCTGAACTCCAATGATGCACCGAGCGAGGCTGCCAGGGAGAGGTGTTGCAAAGTGACGGGCGGTTTGGATGCCGTGAATCCGAGGCGATAACCCGCTGACCCATCGTCGGCATCGCCCATCTCGGGCGTAGCTATGATGCGGAGATCGTGATCTCCGCGAAGGACGTCAAGCGCGGCGGGTTTTCCCTGCTGGTCCTGCAGGTACCAAAAGAGTGCGGGGATGGAGCGGATCGCGATGCCGTCGACACTTAGGATCTGGTCGTTCGGCTTCAGACCGGCACGTTCGGATGGGCCGCTCGCGGCGAGCGATTCGACGCGAATAGCCGCTTCCTGCATCCGCGGAACCAAACCAAGCGAGAGAGCAGACTCAACACTGAACTTCCCTGATCCGCCAGCGAATGGAAGGAATACTGCTGGTGTTGGTGCGCTCGCCATCGTGCATGAACGAGAATGGGATTGTCTGATTAATGTTCAAAGAGGCGTGATTGAAGATGTCGATCCAGGTCGGGTTTTCGATGGTGTCGAAGTGGACAATGGTGTCACCGGTACGAATGCCTGTTTTCGCGACTGCGGTTGTGGGTGAGATATAGTCCGTGGTCGCAGGGCCTGAATCGTACTGATTGACCTGATCGTGCATTAGAAAGGCACCGGTCATTAGGCATATGGCCAGCAGGAAGTTCGCGAGGGGGCCGGCGAACGCGATGAAGATGCGTTGCCAACGGGGATGGTTGTTCAGATCGCCAGGGTCGTTGCTGCTTTCCTCACCTGGCAGTTCGCCAGCCATCTTGACGTATCCGCCGAACGGCAGCATGTTGATGCGGTACTCAGTTCCGGCATGGCAGAAGCCGCAGAGGCGTTTGCCAAAGCCAAGCGCGAAGGCCTGAACCCGGACGCCGCAAAGCTTGGCTGCGGCGAAATGGCCGAATTCGTGAACCAGTACCATGAAGCCGAGTACAAGAATAAGTTGAACGATCGTCGTCATGGTCCCGTTGGGCCTTCCAATTCACTGCCGATGTGTAGGATGCGTCTTGTAACGTGACGTGTCGTGCGAGGGATATGGCCCGGTCTCGCAAAACCTTAGGCGTGCTATCGCCACATAACAAAGAGGATGCTTGAGCGAGGCGGCGGGGTCGATACCACAAAGGATGCAGGGCGGCTGCCGTGCTGGACAGGGGAATAGAAAAACTGCTCAATCGGAGAGGGGGATATTTTCAGCTGGCGGGAAAGTGGACGGTGCGGCGGCCTAACCGGGGCTTTTATCGGCGTGGCAGCCGAGCCACAGACACATATTGACCCCCGAAGGGGATGTTGCGGAGCAGTCGTTCCGTTGCGCCGAGCATTGGGAAGAGAGACTCAGGTACGTAGAGAAAGTATTCGGTGTTTAGGGGCTCGAGGCCTGAGTTGCGGAGCAGATCCCTCGTTGTTTTGGCTGTCAGAAGCTCTGCGTCTACGTCTACTGGGCATCTGCGAACGATCGCGCGGGTGACGGGGTTCCGTGGGTTGTGCTCGACGATGCAGCATAGACCACCCGGAGCAAGGACTCTTCTGATCTCTTCGGTGAGCAGAATTCTGTCCTGGCCATGAACATGATGAAATACGCAGACCGCAGTCACGAAGTCGAATGAGGCATCCGCAAACGGCAGTTTAGTGGGCGAAGGTTGCTGATATACCGTGAAAGACGAATTCGAAGAGAGCATGCCCGCGGATGGGTCGCATCCCGTTGCTTGCTTGAACCTGCTACCGGCAAGTTCGAGCAACTGGCCCTGGCCACAACCTACGTCGAGCCACGTTTGCGTTGCGGGGTTTACACCAAGCCGTCTCAGAAACGAATCAATCACGGTCACCTTGCGTCGGTGAAAGTGGAGCGGATCGCGGGAGAATCTATCTCGCAGTGGATCGTTCAGCAACTCGGTATAGGAGTGAGCATAGTGATCGAATTCTGGCGAGTCCTTTTGCTTAGTGGTTTGGGTCATCGCCGATTCGCTCCATAATGCGGACGCCGTCTCGCTCCCACACGGTTTTGTAGTGTGACTCAAAGTATGGCTCGATGATGTGCTCTTCCGGGCGGGCTCGTTTTAGCGAGAAGAATAGCTTAAGCGCCCTGTCCTCCAAAAGCGTATCCCACACTACATACCTTACGCGACGTTGCTCCAGCGTCTCGACAACCTCCCGAAAGTCGGAAGGACTGTTGTAGTTATAGCCGAGGCCACTCCAGCGGGTGGGATTGGTGGTAGCGGACAAGTAGTAATAGATCGGCGCGTCGGGATACACAAATACTTCCTGCCCTGGAGCAACGTGGGTGTCCAGAAAGGCCAGGACTGGGTCGCTCTTGAATACCATTACGCTGCCCACTCGAGTCGCCATGGGATGGGCGGATACAGCCAAGAGAAAATTGAGGCCGGCCAAACCTACGGAACCAATAGCTAGGACCTGCAACGTTTGACGTCCGGGAATGCCTAACATTGCTAGGTAGTAAACACAGAGAATGATGAGCAGAGGTGATCCAAAGACCAGGTGGCAGATGTCTTTCCGGTGAATCTCAGCGAACCACAGGGCCCACCCGCAAAGCCAGTAGAGCAAAATTTCAGATCTCTGAGCGTCGCGGATTTTCCAAAGCCCGAAGATCACAAGGAGCGCGGGCAATATTGCGATGAATACGAACGGTATAACCAGTATCGACGCTGTTACGGCAGTCCATCTGACAGTGCTCGTCGGGGCCGCCCAACTGCTCCAATAGTCGCGGAAGATGCCTTGTGCATAGAAGACGACATTTGCTGCGGCGTAATGCTTCGAAGGCCACAAGTAGTTAGCGTAGATCAGGTCATAGAGGGCGTGATGGCCCCAGAAATATAGAATCATAACGCCAACCGTGCTGATGTAGCCGGCGAAGAGTAGGCCGATGAACGAGAGAGGAGTCGCTGCGCGGATATGAAGTAACAAAAGCCAAACGAGAAGCGCCAGGAGCAGAAGGATACCTTTAGGTTGGAGAAAACAAGTCGTCAGCCCAGCTAAGGCCCCAGCGACAAATATAAAGCCGCTTCCACGTTTCTCGATCCATAAGACAGCGAACGCGACCGACAGCAAAGCGAAGAAGTTGCTATCGATGTGATGGCTAATGGTTGGCCACACGACTCCGAAGCACGTGGCCGCAAAAACGATGCATGGCAATGCTCGGTATTCGCTGCATATTCTCCGGGACAGCCAATACATCAGGAAGGCAGTCCCGATTGAGCTAATGAAGAGACATAGGCGCTCTGCAAAGAATGTAACGCCGAAGATCCTAAAGAAGAATGCCAACCAGTAGAACGTTCCCGGACCAACGATCTCAAAGAAATCACGCGCAAATACTTGACCGTGGGCGATCCTGAGGGCTCCGGATACGAGCAGTCCTTCGTCCGACCCTCCTAATAGGAGCCGCATGAACGGGATTAGATACAGAGTCGCGTAGAGCAGGAAGACCATGTAAACACGGACACGCCGGAGCCAAGACGCCCTTGGCATCGACGTGTCGACCATCTGAGGTGCAGACGTAGCGCTCATCTCTTACCCACAGGGCTTCGAATTAGTCGGAGCGGGATTCGGTGTTTCGTTCCATAATTTTGATCCCACCGACGATTTGAACGAGTTTGTAGTGTGACTCCAGGTATGGCTCGACGATCAGGCCGCCTGAAGGGGGCCGCGTCGCGCCCGGGAAGACATCAGTTGTGGCCTTGGCAAAGTTGTCATCCCACAAGACGTATTTGACCTTGCGCTGCTCCAGTATGCGGACGACGTCCTGGAACTGGGATGGCGTGTTGTAGTTATAAACGAGGATGCTGTACGGAGTCGGGTTGATCGTGGCCGAGAGAAAGTAATAGCGCGGGCAGTACGGGTAGGCGAATATCTCCTCGCCGGGCGCGATATGTTCGTCCAGGTAAGCAAGGACAGGGGCGGCTTGAAACATTCTCACCGAGCCCACCCGGGTGGGGATGGTCTTACCCGCCAACAGGCCGCACATCAGATTGAAGATGGTAAGAGTTACTGCGCTCACCGCTAGCATTTTCAATGCCGAGTTAGCGATTGTCCGATGGTCTTCGGTCAGGAAGTAGACGCCGAGGATAATCAGTAAGGGTGAACCGAATACTAGCCGGGGCATGTCCATGCGGTGAAGTTCGGAGATCCAGATGGCAAGCCCGCACAGCCAGTAGAGTAGAACGTCTGGCTTCTTCAAGTCCCAGCGAGACGGTACCCCAAGAATCAGCAACAACACGGGCAACACCGCCACGAACAGTAACGAGACGATCATGAGGCCAGCCAGCAGGAGCGTCCATCTGAACCCGGCCTGATTGATGATCCAATGATCGAAATAGCTGGAAAGAATTCCGTGCGCGTATGGGACCGAATTTACCGATCCGTAGTGTTGGGCTGGCCAGGTAAAGTTGGTATATATGACGCTGCCCAACGCCCCTTTACTCCAGAAGTAAAGGACGATGACTCCCAACACGCTGAGATAGCCCGCGGTCAGGATTCCGAGCGTGGAGAATTCAGCGAGCCGACGGTGACAGAGGATCGCCAGCCACACCAGGAAGGCGAGAAACAGGAACATGCCCTTGGGTTGGAGAAACGCCGTAGTGCATCCGGCGAGAGCGCCGGCTGCAAACAACAGGGCAACGTTGCGTGAATCCCGCCACAAGGCGATGCATGCAACCGCCAGCAGAGCGAAAAATGTGCTGTCGATGTGATGGCTGGTCGCAGGCCACAATCCGCTGAAGATGGTTCCGGCCAAGATGATGGAAGGCAGTGCCTGGTACGAGCGGCATACTCGACGCGAGAGGAAGAACATGAGGAGTGCGCTCCCCATGGAGCTGATGAAAAGGCAGATTCGAGAGGCGAAGAATGTGACGCCGAAGATCTTGAAGAAGCATGCTAGCCAATAAAAGGTGCCGGGGCCCATGACTTCAAAGAAGTCTCGCGCGAACACCTGGCCATGAACGATTCGGACGGCTCCATAGTCGAGCGTTCCTTCATCGGTCCCGACCAAGAAGAAGCGGATGAGGGGCAGGATGTAGATGCAGGCCCAGATCGTGAAGATCATGTAGCTCTTAAATGTCCGCTGCACCGTCGTGCGGTTTGAAGATGACCCAACGGGAGAGGCAGTCGTTACCGACATGTCGCGACCTAACTCGACACTGAGGGAATAGTCCGGAAGCGAGCGACCTGGTTCATGACCGCGTCCGGACGATGGGGGAGTAGACCGGCTCGGGTGGCACATCGAGGCGGAGTACTTCAGCGTGGGCTGCGTCTACAGCGATCCGGGGCCAGGGTTCTGCGAGCACGACGGCGCGGGTCAAGGAGACGGCGGGCAGCTGGACATTACAGGCTTCGGTGACGACATAAAGCGGTCGGCCCTTGGCTTCCTCATAGGTTCGGGCGAGATAGTCTCCAATGCCGCCGAGCGCAAGCAGAATCACTCCCGAAAACGCGCATTGCATGGCAACGACCGAGGCCCAACCGGGCACCAGCGTTGAAGTGAAAAGTGCCAGATACACGACGCGGAGTAGATAGAGAAATCCCGCAAGGCTAAGAAAACAACCTGCGCCGATGCTGATACGCAGTGGGAATGCCGAGAATGAGGAGATGCCTGTCCATGCGAAGCGAAGCATCTTGATCAACGGATACTTGGTTTCTCCGGCTGCCCGCGCCCGGCGTTCGAATGGAACGACCGCTTCCTTAAGGCCGAGCCATGCCACCATGCCGCGCATGTATCTATGTTGCTCTCGAAGAGAACGGATAGCTCGCACGGCTCTGCGGCTGAAGAGGCGGAAATCGCCGACGTCCGGCGTCAAGCGTTGGCTCGCCATCCGCGACAACAGGCGGTAAAAAATTGCAGCTGTCCACCTCTTGAATCGGCTTTCCGCTTCCCGCGAGATTCTCTGCGGAGAGACGATATCGTAGCCCTGCCCGAAGAGTTCCAGCATTCGCGGAAGAAGCTCAGGAGGATCCTGTAGATCGGCGTCCATTACGACAACTGCATCGCCGTTGGCAAAATCAAGGCCGGCCGTGACGGCTGCCTGATGGCCGAAGTTCCTGCTGAAGCGCAGAAGCTTGATACGAGGATCTTCGAGGGCCGCTTGTTCGAGCAGGAATGAAGTGGCATCCGTACTGCCATCGTCGACGAAAACAATCTCCCAGGTCAGGTGGCAGAGCGTCTCGCGAAGGCGGGGAAGAAGCAGTGGGATTGCCTCCGCCTCGTTCAGCACCGGGATGACGACAGAAAGGAACATGTCTAGCCTTCCATGATTCTCGGTCCGACAACAAGGAGTACCGATTGATCAGCCGGTGTAGCCTGTGAGAGCTGCGCCAAGTGAAGAAAACGCGGAGTTGATGTCGGAAGCGACTGTATTCATACCCGCAGTTGCTGCAAGAGCAATAAGAGCGACGATCAGTGCGTATTCGATCAGATCCTGGCCGTCTTGATTGCCGGCGAGCTTCTGAAAAACAGTGTGGATTTTTATCAGATCGATAGTCATATGAGGCGTCCTTTTCTTACGGGAGCTGCGGAGGGAGACGACGTCGGAACCGCCCTGAACCGGACGCGTCTCCCCCTGCAAATAAGACCTGCCTGCTCTCGTGAAACCCTGCGTTCGGAGCCAAATCAGCCGGTGTAGCCGGTAAGCTTCGCACCGATGTTGGAAAAGGCTGCGTTGATGTCGCCTGCAAGCGTGCCCATGCCTGCGGTCGCTGCGAGAGCAATGAGAGCGACGACGAGCGCATACTCGATCAGGTCTTGACCGTCTTCCTCGCTCAGCAGGCTCTGAACCTTGACAGAAAGCATCAAAAAATAATTCTTCATTTTCTTTCTCCATGGATAAATTGAGATTCCAGCCATTGGCTGATAGCCATGGAATATGCAAGCTTCATGCCACTTTCGTTGTAGTTGCATATTATTGTAATTAGGCTGGCTTACGGGCCTGGACGCGGGCTGGCGGTGTTTACAGGTGTATACATCTGGGTTTGACCGGTGCGGGGTGTATACAGACACCGAAGTAACTTATCGAGAGAGCTACGGACGAGCCCGACGAGGCTCATGTGGTAACTTCGACGGTTTTGTTTTCGCGCGCCCGATTCGCTTCGTGGACGGCGCAGAGATACCACGCAAGCCACGCGGGCGCTGTCCAGAGATAGAAGGGCGAATGAAGCATCTGCGTGCCCCCTTGAAAGATGCCGATTTGGACCGCAGCGCTGGCCAACGCAAGCAGGGCAACTAAGGCCCGGGACCGTGTGGTGTAGACGGCGTGGAGTAGGGCCGGGATCAGGATAGCCTGATCGACGAGCCACGTATATGGAGCGACGAGCACCGAGAGAATCATCACTGGCGAACCATGTTTGATCCAATCCCAATCGTCTCGGTGCCTCCGGTAGTGGTCTAGAGCCCAGACGATTCCACATGAGACCGGAAGAAACTGGAGCCACGTGGCCTCCGGGCTGAGGTCCCGGCGCAACGCAATGCTGAAGCATGGAATAGGCACCCGGTCGGCGCGCGCCACGCTCATCATCTGGTGGTAGTGCGTCCATACCAGCGGATCGAGCCTCGTTGCAATGGCGGCGCTGATGCAGAGGGCAGCAGTCAGCCCAACAAGAATTTTGTAGTTTCGACTGGCGATCACCCAAGCCAAGAGCACAACACCGAAGGGTACAAAGAGATGTGGTTTCAGCATGCAAAACCAAAGTGAGGCTCCCGCGTAGAGCGGACGCGAGCCATGGAGCCTGAGGAAAAGCACCAAGCCGAGCAAAACGATCAGCGACATTTGGCCGCAGGCCAGACAAACCATCGCGGGACCGAATGAATACCCCAACAGGTTGAGTGGGGTGGGTGGACGGCCGTGCATGTTCCAAATCACGACGACAGAACCGGTCAGGCAACAAATCGAGGCCAGCGTCCAGAATAGGAATGCCCATTGTGGCCCAAGGAAGCCGAGTGGTAGCACCAGGGCCAGAGAAGTCGGCGGATTTCTCATAATGAGCGGCGGCTCGGAGGTTGGGTAGCCCGCGAATCGTTCCATCCGGGACACGGCGCTCGCATCGTAGGGGTTTGCCCGATGTACAAGCTGATGTCCGGCGGACCAGTACGTAACAAAGTCGCACAAGCCCGCGGAGCTCTTTCCGAGAAGCGATGCACAGATCCCAGCAGTGGTAAGGGTAAACGCGAGTGTGCAGACACCGACGACTATGAAATCAGCCAGTACCCACAAGCTTCTCGATTTCGTCGCGCACCGCACGCCCTCAGCCGATAGCCCTCGGTCGAAAAAGCTGTTCATTGCGACTATTCCTCGTTGTGTCGCGATCGAATGTTAGGATCGGCAGTCATCACTGAGGCGGTGGCGACGCGGAGGGTGCCGTAGATTGAGTTGCTCCTGTTGTGCCTCCTCCTGGAGACATGCTGCTGTCGATCTGCAAAGGCTGCTCGGGCTGCATGCTCTCGATCAGTTTCTCCACGGGCATGGTCGGCACGGGCGTCTTGGACTCGGCCGCCGACTCATCTGGCGTGGTCATCGGGATTCCCGACGCGGACGGAAGGAAGGTCTCCGGATACTTGAGCGCCGGCAGCGGCGCGCCAACCGGCATGGGGTTTACGATCTCGGGGGTTACAATCACGATCAATTCGGTATTGGTCTGGGTCTTGTTGATCGACTGAAAAAATTTGCCGAGGATGGGCACATCGCCGATGAAAGGTATCTTCGATAACGTCTGATTCTCGCGATTATCGAGTAGTCCGCCGATGGCGAAGCTCTGCCCTTCGGCCAACTCAACTTCGGTTTTGACTCTACGAACGTCGAGGCCTGGGATGGTAAATCCCGAAACCGTTACACCATTCGCGTAGTCGAGCGAACTGACTTCCGGAGCGACCTGCAGTTGAATGGTATTGCGCGGCGTGATCGTAGGAATGAAATTCAAGCGGACGCCGAATTCCTTGAACTGAATTGTCACGGCATTTCCTGCTCCCGAGGTGCCCTGCACTACGGGATATGGATACTGACCGCCGGCGAGAATGCTTCCCTGTTTTCCATTCTCGGTAAGGACGTTCGGCTCCGCCAGAATCTGAACGATTTGGTTCGATTCGAGCGCCTGAATCGTCGCGCCCAGGTTGATATCCGAGCGGAAGACAAAGATATTGAGCAAATTGGTTAATGCCGCTGTAGCTGCAGTTCCGGCGGTAGACCCCGCCCCTGCAGTTCCCGGAGTAATGGTAGGGGGCGAGTACTGCTGGGTAGTGACCGAGCCGACAGTATTTGCTGCCCCAAGGCTGTAAAAGTTGATGCCGAGTTGCTTCATTCGGGTGCGGTCGAGGCTGGCGAATCGCACCTTCAATAGGATCTGCGGTTGAGGGGCAGGCACATCGACGTAGAGCAGATTAACGACCTTACCGCCGGTGGAAGCAATCTGAACGGCGCGTTCAGAGCTGGTTAGGTCCTTGACTGTGCCGCGAAGAAAGACGAGGCCATTTTCCGAAGTGATACGGAGATTTTGCCCAGGAAGCTCAGTACGCAACTCGCGGCGCAGGGAGTCTAGCTTGTCGTTCATGACGTAGCTGTTCGGGCGAACCTGAACGTTGAAGAATTGCCTACCCCCTCCGCGTTGCCAGACGATGAGGCTGGTTTCGCCGGCTACTTTGCCGTTCAGCATGATCTCGGTGGGGCTGACCGCCGTGGCTTCAGCGATATCGCTCGAGCCTACCGCGACGCGCTGAATCGGCTGGGCGCAATCGACCAGCACAGATTTTCCTACCGCGACCACGAGGTCGTTTGCGGAGTCCTCCGCGGAGACTCCCGCGGACGAGGAAGGTGGAGCTTGGGCGTGAAGAGCCGGCTGAAACGCGAGAGAAAACGCGTACAGCAAAACAACAGAGATCTCGATTCTCGCTTTCACTGTTTCTCCTCACCTGGGGCAAATTTCTGCTCGCTCTGCTTCGAACCGTTGTAGACCTGGATCACATAGACCTCGGGTGCCTTCTTGGGCTCTGTGTGGGGTGCAGCAGGGGCGGCGAGATGTGGCTTCGGGGGAGGTGGTGCGGCGTTCTTGTCCTGATAGAGATTGGCGACAGCCGTTCCTGTTGGTGCAGCGACCTGGGTGTCCAGGGGATTTCGCAGGACGAGTTGGATATGGGTCTGGCTGCTCGCAAGGCTCAGGTCTTCTGCTTGGTCAGGGGTGACCAGTAGATTGACCACCTGAACCTGTTGCGGCTTTCCTTCTCCATCTTTCTGAATATCGGTACCCGCCGACAGAACTTCTATGTTCTGGAGCAGTGTCTTCACTCTTGGTCCATCGATCGGGTCTGTCGATCCGGGAGGGTTACCCGAAATGAGAACGTCAACGCGCATCCCTGGCGTTACAAACCCAGCCACGCCTACGACTTCATCCACCTTGATGGCACAAGCCCTCATGCCGGGAGGGATAGTCGCTGCGAGACCTCCGCCCGCTCCGGGTGCCGCAAGACGGTTCTCGAGAATCGGCTCTCCTTTGTATAGATCGGAGATTACTCCTCGGCCAACAGCTTCTTGACGAGAGACGATCGCCCCTTCGGGCAAAGTTCCTCCGATTTCCACAGTCCCAAGATCGGAATCGCGAAGTACACTTCCGAGCTTGATGTCTGTTGCCGCTACGATCACCTGGGTAGTCTTGGGCTGCGCTGCTGCGATATGGCTGTCTACGACACGGTAGACCACATAGCTGCATACCGCAGCGATCACGAAAGCGCTCAAAAGAATCAACTGAACTCTTCTGTTCATTGAGGGACCTGTTCGAACTGGCTGTCGAGCCAGTTCTGCTTTTACATGCCTAGTGGCAATTCCTGTGCCAAAACAGGGGACCTGAAGCTGTCGTCAAATCAGGGGTTTACAGATTGGGTGCAAATGCAAGTGTGAACGCTTGTATACCAACCGTCCCCCCTGTGTAGCCGGGTAGACACGTTGTCTGCCCGCAGCTCCCTATTTTGCAGAGACTTGCGAGGATATTGGATGGTCTAATAATTGCAACTTTCCTAGCGGAAGCCTCCTCGGCGAAAGGCGTTTCGACGAGCTCCGTAAACCTTAGGTTTAGTCTCAAACTTGCGATATCGGCGCTTAGGAGTTCCGCCGACCATGAAACCTAGCAGCCTGATTACGCTTTTCGCCCCGTCGCAGTCCCCGCCTCCTAAAGGGGCGTCCTCATACCTCGTGTCGATTCTGGCGCACGTCGTGGGCTTCGCATGGTTATTCTTCGGACTCAGCCACACCCCGCAAATCGACACAAAACCCAATTTACGGCGGTTTTCCGTACGGCTTCTGGAGGTGCCTGAAACCGTTCCACAGCCCCGACAGGCATCGGGGCAGAGCGCCACTGCAAAAGGCGCCTCGGAGGCGGTCGCCCGCGCCCTTGCGGCGGACGAATCTCCGGCTCCCGCCCCTTCGGCTGCGGCGCAGCCGACTAGCCCGGTCCATCAGTCGCAGATTCTGGTGCAGCCCGATGCCCCACCCGACGTGGTTCTCCAGCGAAGGATGCCCGTGCCTACCGTCTTTCTGTGGACTGCCGAGAACTCTCGAGTCGTCAAGCCGATCGTCCAGGCTCCGCAGCAGAAGTCAATTGTCGCCAAACTTAGGCCATCGATCGAGCCGCCTAATCGCGAAGTGAACGTGGCCGACATCCGGCTGGCATCGACCAATGTCACGACTGCATTGAAGTCCCTGGCAGCAAGTACGACCTCGCCGATTGTCGTCAGCGCACCTGAACCAGTCAAGCAACAGATACCCGAGACCGTCTTGAAGCCCGGGGCGGAACCCACTCCAGTCCGAATGATGTCTCTCTCCGACTTTCAGCAACAGGGACCTGTTGCGATCCCGCTGGCTAACGCGACCTCGCGCCCCTCAACTTCAAATTCACTATCGACGGGCAGGGCGACGAACTCCGCAGACGCCAGCCATAGCAGCCAGGACAATAATAAGGCGGGCGTAGGCTCGGGACAAGGCTCAGGATCTTCGCAGAATTCGGTTGTTTCAGTGAATAAAGGCGCTGCCGGGAGTGGCACGAATGCTCAGGCCGGAGCTAACTCGAATAAGGGCACCACCGGAACCGGAGCGGATTCTAAGCTTGCCGCCACAGGCAAAGGCGTTGGGGGAGCGGGTACACAGGCTGCCGCAAATCCAGGGCCGGGTCAGGAGTCTGGCGGCGGTTCGGGCACGCCGCTTGCTGGTCCCGTAACTCACATCGTTTTGCCCAAAGATGGGCAGTTCGGAGTCGTGGTCGTGGGATCGTCGCTTGCCGAGCAATATCCCGAAATCATCAATGTTTGGGGCGGTAGGCTGGTCTATTCGGTATACCTGCATGTGGGAGGAGGCAAGAACTGGATCCTCCAATACTCTGTTCCAACTGCAACCGGCGGGGCGGGCAACGTGCGGCCGGATGCGCCTTGGCCATTCGACATCGTACGGCCTCGTTTCGACCCGAACGACTTCAACTCGGACGCGTTGCTAGTCCATGGCTTCGTTAATTCAGCGGGACACTTCGAGCGGCTTGCACTTGTGTTTCCTACCGAGTTTGCCAAAGCTAAGTTTCTGCTAAGCGCCCTGCAGCAATGGGAGTTCAGGCCTGCGCGTCAGAATGGGCAGGCCGCCGCGGTGGAGGTTCTGTTGATCATTCCGGAAGAGACGGAGTGAGGGCTCACCGGAGCTTTTAGACTCCGTTTGTATCGACTGCAAGCCAATCCGCGCGATGCCCCCACGATTGTCTCTTCGGAGGATTTTCATCCCCTCATTGGGGTAATCTTTTGTCAGCTTGGACGTACTTCAGAAACGCTTGAATGTCCCTTGCACCTGCCGTTGCCGTTGGCAGGCTCCGCATTTTAGGAGAATCTTTTTCCGGAAAGATGAATGCGAAGCCGACCCCATCTACGCTGGATCGAATTACCATCGCATTTACAGCGATCGCGCGATGGGGATCGGTGGCCTCGGCGCGGACCCTTTGCAATGTCATTGCCAACACGGTGTCCGGATACCATCGCTGTTTTGTGAGAAGGTATAGCCCTGACATGCTCACATCAAGGACGCCGTGTGCAATTGGTTCTGCCCCATCCCAGTAATAAGCGACCACCGGAAGCAACTTATGGCGTTCGGCATGCCGCCGGTCCTCCGCAAACAGCCATTGAAGGCAATTTTTCACCAGGTTCACGACGTACCTCCGGGTTTGTTCTCAACCTGTTCCCGTCGCCTGCGGCGAGGTGCGGCTCAGCCATCGCTCCATCTCTTCTGCGATGCAGATTAACAACTGGTCTCCAACCTGCGTTTGTGTCGAATAGATCGTGTGTGCCGCCAGTTCCAGAACACTGTGCGCCTGGGTTCGCAGCGGCGCGATGCGGAATGTGGGGAAATGCTCCATCAGGTGAATGACCCGATGCTGGTCATCTAGATATATCAGGTCAAGAGGGACGAGAACGCCAATCGTGTGTACACCGCTGGAGGGTACAACCCAAATGCCTTCATCGGATTTCAGGCTGAGTTTACCGATTAATCCTCTGAGGCGTGCGAACGGGGTGGCTGCGGCAGTAACGCCGAGACTAAGAAAACATTCGCGGGTTTGGTTGTAGATACAATATTTCTGTCGTTCCATATATACCCCGCTATCAGCGAGCGCCGTAACCTAAGCGGCCCATTCTCGGATGTCGCCTTTCACATCTTTTCGACCACCATATTCGGAGAGACACTAGCCGCCACCGAGTCTGCCCGGGGACGAAAGCCAATCTCGGGTATTGCAACTAAGGCCCGTGGTAAAGCCAGAAAACTACAAGCACTCCCAATTGCTTCCTATAATTAGCTGCCTGGAATCTCTTCTGACGAGCGGCTTACACCACGGGCCATTTACGGGAATTGACAAAACGCGTCTTTAGTGAACCTTGGTGCGCCGGCGCTGAATGAGAAATAGCAGCACAATCACAACAAGAACGCCTGCAACTACTCTAATAATCGTTACGTTGTCCACGTCGATCCTCCTTTCTGTCTAGTGGGAAAGATACTTCTGAAAAGACTCAGCCATAATAATCGCCTCAGGGCCAAGCGTGACCACGAAGAGTGAGGGAAAGATAAAGAAAACAAGTGGGAAGATGAGCTTGATACTGGTCTTTGCCGCCTGCTCTTCGATTTGTTGGCGGCGTTGAGTCCTGAGGGTGTCGGAATGAACCCGCAAGGTCTTGGAGATACTCGTCCCGAGCTGTTCGGATTGCACGAGTACAGAAACCAGGACACGCACCGTGTCAACGTCGGTGCGATCCGCAAACTGCTTCCAGGCGTCAGAGCGAAGGCGTCCCGCCCGTTGCTCCAGTACGACAATGTCCATTTCGTCACTGAGGGCTGGGCGCGCTAACCGAAGTTCCTCCGCCGTCCGCGATGTCGCCTGGTCCATGCTGAGGCCAGCTTCGATGCAGATTACCAGAAAATCCAGTGCATCCGGCAGGCCGAGTCTGATCTCCTTCTGTCGTTTCGATATCTCTCTGCCAAGCCAGAAGTCCGGCAGCAGGAACCCAAGTCCCAACGTAGAGACATAGGCGAAGAAAGGGCTATAGCTGGCAGCCCCGGTAATAATTGCCAGGAAGCAGAGAGTCAGAGGCACCAGTACTTTCGCCCCGTAGAAGACCTTAACCGCGGATTCCTTGCGAAATCCAGCGCGGATTAGGCGCTTTTCCACGATCGAAACCTCCGCGTCGCTCTTCGGCAGCACGCGGTCCAGCCGTTCCACGATTCCTCCGATGGAGGAGCCGGTTTGCTGAATAGTGTTCAGGAAGTCACCCCTCTTAGGGCGAGGACTGACGACTGCGCTGATGCGCTGAAGCATGGCTTGTCGATAAAACAGAAGCAGGCCGGCGCTGGTACACAGTAGAAAGATCACTACAAAACTGAATAGCGCGATCGCCATTTGCTTGTCCTCACACTTCCATGTTGACGATCTTACGAATGATCGCTGCGCCCGCGAGCGTCATGCCAGCGGCGATATAGAGCAGCTTGAGACCGATCGGGCGCTTCCATAAAATGCTCATCGTTTCAGAATTGACGAGATAAAGCAGCACTCCCAAAACTACAGGCAGGAAAGACAGAATCCATCCGGTCAAGCGTCCCTGGGCGGTGTGCACCCGGACTTGCCGTTTCAAGCGGAATCTATCCCTAATTAACTGCGCTGCCTTGTCCAAAACCTCGGCCAAATTCCCTCCACTTTCTTTCTGGATGAGGATCGCCGTCGACACCAGCCTGAGGTCCTGAAGGGGCATTCGGGTGACCATATTCTCCAAGGCATTTCTCAGATCGAGTCCATAATTTTGCTCCTCGAAACAGAGGCGGAATTCTGCTCCGATTGGGTCAGGAGATTCCTGGGCGACGAGGCGAAGCGCGGCAACCAAACTATGGCCGGCGCGCAGAGCACTTACCATCAGATCCAGAGCCTCAGGGAGTCCTTGCTCAAATGCGTTGAATCGCCGCCGTCGCTTCGATAAAACAAAAGCGATCGGAGCGTACCCTAGGAGTGCCCCGAGCATTAGCGAGAAGATCAGGGCTTCAGTTCGCTTATAGATCAGGTATGAGGGGACCACAAAGCAAATCAGCGACATCAGCAGCAGTCGTCCAGCTGTCCAGTTGAGATCCGCCTGCTTAAGCAGCAGGCGCAATCGCGGCGCGAGTTCAACATTCTGCAGCCAGCTATTCAGCCACGGAACCGCGCTCAGCATTTCGTTCTTGCGGAGATCTACTATCTGGTCGCGCGATTCCCGAGTAATCGATGCGAGAGCCGACTCTAGGTTTGAGAGAGTCTGCTTCGCTCGTTGGGAAGCATTAACTCCGCCGGCCATCATCAGCAAGGCGAACACCGCGAATACGCCCACGAAGACAATTACCACGATCATGAACATATCGTTACCTCACCTTCTCAGTTCACTTCCAGAGTCTGCTCAAACAAGCTGTGCGGAAGGAAAATGCCTGCGATTCGAAGCCGTTCCAGGAACTTAGGACGTATTTGAGTCGGCTGGAATACGCCGACAACTTTGCCGTCCGGCCCGACACCTCTGCGATTGAAACGGAATATCTCCTGCATACTGACGACGTTTTCTTCCATCCCCGTGATTTCCGAGATATTGACTACTTTGCGGGTGCCGTCGCTCATTCGCGAAACCTGAACGATGATCGCGATTGCCGAAGCGATCTGCTGTCGCACCGTTCTCTCGGGTACGTTCAAATTACTCATTGCGACCATAGACTCGAGCCTGGTTAGGGCGTCGCGCGGACTGTTTGCGTGAATGGTCGTCATTGAGCCTTCGTGGCCAGTGTTCATCGCCTGCAGCATGTCGAAAGCTTCCTCTCCGCGGACCTCGCCGATGATGATGCGATCGGGACGCATACGCAGGCTATTAATGAGTAACTGGCGTTGGCGGACCGCTCCCTGGCCTTCGATGTTGGGTGGGCGCGTCTCGCAACGCACAATGTTCTCCATCGCCAACTGCAACTCAGCCGCATCCTCTATGGTGACGATTCGCTCCCCTTTAGGCACATGTTGCGACAGGATGTTTAATAGGGTGGTCTTCCCTGCTCCCGTGCCGCCCGACACTAGGATGCTGATACGTGCCCGCACGGCGGCGGCCAGCGTTTCCATCATCTCCTGGGAAATACTCTTGAGTTCCACCAGTTGACTCGGAGTCAAAGGACCGGTCGCGAAGCGTCGGATGGATAGTGCAGGTCCATCGAGTGTCAAAGGCGGAATAATGGCATTGACGCGGGACCCGTCAGGCAGGCGAGCGTCGACCATGGGCGAGGACTCATCCACTCTGCGCCCCACGCGCGACACGATGCGGTCGATGATCTGAAGCAGATGGCGGTCATCCCGGAACGCCACATTCACCCTCTGCAGGATTCCGCGCCTCTCAATAAAGACATGATCTCTATCGTTAACCAGGATGTCTGAAATCGTCGGATCGTTGAGCAGCGGTTCGAGGGGCCCGAGACCGAATACCTCATCCAGCAAATCGTCTTGGACTTTCTCTTGCTCGTCGTAGCTTAAGGGCACGCGCTGCGCAACTACGATCTCCGTGATCATCCCGGCTACGGCCTGCCTCGCTTGACTGGAGTTGACGCGAGACAGCTTTTCCAGATCCAGCTTTGAGATCAGAGTTCGATGTATCTCGGTTTTCAGTTTTTCTAGTTCTGGTTGTTCCACGTTATGTATCCCCGTAACTCAAGCTAAGCACTATTTAAAAAGTTGAAACCGCTTCTTCTTCTCGGGCGTCTCGTTTGCCCCTGTCGCCGACTTGCTCAACTCCCGGATGACTCGAGAAATGGCCGAGACTTCCAGAACCAGTGGAGTCGCTGTATTCTGCGCATCCCGGGCCGCGGGGTAATCCCCAGGAACTTTCCAGGTAGGTGACATCGTAAGCGCCCGGGTAATGCTTGCTTCATCAATGGTCAGAGTGCGCGACGAATACCGGTTGAGCACCACTTCGATCTTTGCGCCGCTCGGCCTCAAGACATCCGCAATGAGGCGATTTGCGTTGCGCAACTCGGCGACGCTGACCTGCAGAACTAAATAGACAGTCGAGCCGGCGACGAAGAGCGTCTTTCCAGTTGAGTCGAACCGCGAGCCCGCATCGACCACGACATAGTCGAAATCCTGGCGCGCAATATACAAGAGCCGGTCGAGGGCTTCTTCCGTGATCTGAGCGGTCGAGTATCGGTCCGGCGCCGCGAGCACAGACAGCCCTGAACTATGTTTGACCAACAGCGTCGACAGGTAGTTTGAGTCCAGGCGGTTGTAGTTTGTCAAAGCGTTGAGTGTTGAATACTGAGAGGTCAATCCCAGGCCGAGCGCCGCGTCGCCGAGTTGAAGGTTAAGATCGATCAAGACGATTTTTTGTCCGGACTCCTGGGAGAGCGACACGGCGAAATTGCTGGCGATCGTGGTGGTGCCTGAGCCCCCTTTGGCACCTGCAAATACCAATAGTTTGCCGGCCACCTTCTTGACCGTATGGTTTGAAGGTCGCCGCACTGACGCGCGAACCATCGCTTCGGCTATTGAACCTGAGGTGACAGGGTGGGTGAGAAACTCCCTCGCTCCGGCCCTCATGCAGCGCACTAGCATCTCCGGATTTGTTTGGTCTGAATAAACCATCACGGTTACAGCGCTGCTTCCGCAGATGTTTTCCACCAGGTCCAATGCGTGTTCTGGATTGCTGTCCAGTTCGACAATGATGACGTCGTACTCGGCATCGAGCAGACGCGGTACGTCGTCTAACTCGGGATACGCAACAAACTCGCGCATCGCCGTCCCTGTCAGGGTGGCGAGCGCAGTAGCGATATTCTTGCGCCGCCCATCAGTGGGGCCGATCAAGGCGATCGATAAGATCCCGCTGCCGAGCGCGTCTGGATGCCTGGCCATGGGTGAATTCATGGATGACCGACTTCCAGCGGGGTGCCGCATTTCCGGAGATTTTTCTGAGACTGACATATCGGAGAACTCACCATGTGTATGTTTCAACCCCTATCGGGAAAAAAAGGAGACGAGCGTTCCAATGGCAATTGCAGGGGCATAGGGCATCTTGCGTGCAAGTGGATTATCGAGGACCAACTCGGGATGGGGACGAAGTCCGCGATCCTTGAAGCCAACCAGAAGACTTCCAGTGTTCTTGAAGAGATCACCAAGGAATCCGCCCGCCGCGGCCCAGCACAGCGCCATGACCCCGCCCGCCAGGCCGGTAATGACAAGCGCTACGATCAGTTGGGAAGGGCCGATCCATGCGCCGACCGCGGCACAGAGTTTGACATCACCCATACCCATGCCGCCCATCAGACCGAGAATCCCAACCAGCACCGCGCCGATTGCTACGCCTGCCAGACTCTGACAGATCCCGTGCCAACCGCGCGACCAACCCGAAATTGCGACTCCCCCTACCATGAATGGGAGCACAAGCCAGTTCGGGATGCGGCGACTCCGCAAATCAGTGTAGGTCGCGACAACGAGAACAATTAATGTTGGCCACCATGCAATCGAGTGCATATCCAAACCTCTCTCCCACGGTCCGGGGATCAAGCGGGTAACTGCAATTCTCAATCCAAATGGCAGCGCCTGGCAGAGCCCTGCTTTCAAGAGCTTAGAGAGTTTCTGCGCGAACGGGTGTTCACGGCTGTTTACATCCACCTTTCGCGAGTGAAGCAGAGGATATACACCGGCGGGCAACTCGTTCCCGCCCCTGGTCTCAAGAGATTTGTTTCGGCCGCGTGGAAAATACCCTGCCTGCGTCGATAGAATACTTTTCACAATAATGTGCACAATTTTGCACATTCAATACCGAATCAAACTAAATAACGAACTTTCCCTGCAGTTAGGCACTCGCGGACTTTGGCACCCAGATTGCATCTCCTGTCAACCTCACGCTGAGCGTCTTAAAAAATAGGTTGCGATAGGCTTTCTGTGCCGCTGAACACTTTCCGTTCGTCATAGTTCCTAATAAAGCAACGAGATGGACCGGAAAGCGCCGTAGCTCTGTCGGATACACCACCTTGCGGTATTTCTCCCTGATTGTTTCTTCCACTGATGAAGAGCAATAGCCAAAGGTCAGCAACGCGGAACCTCAACAAGATTGGGGACTAGTTAATAATGATCAACGTCGGGATTCACTCAGAAGATCGCGCGCTACAGCCCATTCTTTCATCTGCTTTGGGCAGGGAATTCAAAGTCTTTTGCGAATCAAGCGAAGATGGAATCAAGAGCATGCTCGAGTCTGGGAGCTGCGATCTTGTGATCCTCGACCTGGACGCAAACAAGGAATCGCTGAAGCACAGGGTCGAGTGTGCCCGCCGCATCATCGCCTCCAGCGACTCGTCACTCACCATCGTGATGGCGGATGACAGCCTGCGTTCGACAGCGGCCGAACTGGTGCGTATGGGGGCTTACGGCTATTGTCGCAGACCGCCATCCATTCGCGACCTCAAGACGATGCTGCGTCGAGCGTACGAACATTCTTCGCTCAAGAGGGACCTCAAAACAGCTCAGCAGCGTCTGAACTCCGTCAATAGCTGCGACCGAATGATCGGCTCCAGCCCCCGGATGCTTGAAGTTTATGATCTGGTCCGCCGCGTCGCCAACATCAATGCCTCGGTGCTGGTAACCGGAGAAAGTGGCACAGGCAAGGAACTAATTGCCAACGCCATTCATAATCTTGGTGACCGCTCCGGTCATCCATTCATGCCAGTCTGCTGCGGAGCCATTCCCGAGACGCTTATCGAAGCTGAGCTGTTTGGTCATGAAAAAGGGGCGTTCACCGGCACCGTCGGAACGCGGATAGGTCTACTGGAACAGGCTGGTGAGGGCACTGTGTTTCTGGACGAGATTGGCGAACTTAGCCTGGCGACGCAGGTCAAGCTGCTGCGCGTGATTCAGGAACGGCAGTTCAGCCGATTGGGCAGTAACCGTCTGATACCGCTCAAAGCACGCATGATCTTCGCCACCCATCAAGATCTTGCTGACATGGTAGCGCAAGGCAAGTTCCGCCAGGATCTCTACTATCGCATCAACGTGATGCGAATCGAAGCACCCGCGCTGCAGGATCACAGGGAAGACTTGCCGCAGATTGCCAATCATTTTCTGCAGCATTATTCGGAGATGTATCAGAAGCCGATGGAGTGTTTTGACCCGGATGCGATGGCCATGCTGGAGAACTACTCGTGGCCCGGCAACGTGCGTGAATTGGAGAATGTGATTCAACGTGCCATCATTCTGTCGCGTACCGCCCGAATCAGAGTCGAAGATTTGCCCGCACAGATCCAGGAGGACGGAGTCGTCAGCATTGATGACTACCAGCCTGCAGGATCATTCGAGCGTCAACTTCGCGACTACAAGCTCAAGCTGGCAGTCGCGGCCGTGCGGGACCACAATGGGAATAAGACTCTGGCAGCTCGAAGTCTGCAGATCTCGCGTGCGTACCTGCATCGTCTGATTCGTAGCGCCGGACCGGAATTGGTTGAACCGGAAAGTCATAAGCTGGAAATAGCGTGAGCACGACATACCGGATTCCTGACCAAACTCTTGAGTCAGTGAATTTTCGCATCATGCGGAAGCTGCTTTCATTCCCCGTTATGTTGGCCAGTTTGCTGGTACTGCTCGCCGTGGTCACGGTCCGATCGCGATTCGATGATCCCGACATGTGGTGGCACCTGAAGATGGGCCAGATCATCTGGACCACCCACACCATTCCGCGGGCGGATATCTTCTCCTATACAACCAATCACCATGCCTACATTCCGCATGAGTGGCTGTCGCAGTTCCTGATTTATGGAGCTTACAAATTCGCAGGCTACTCAGGTCTGATGCTGTGGCTATGCGTCTTCAGCTCAGCTCTGCTGGTCGCTGGATATATCCTGTGCTCGCTCTATTCCGGGAACGTCAAAGTCGGCTTTCTGGGAGCGATGACAATCTGGCTGTTCGCGACCATCGGACTCGCGATTCGTCCACAAATGATCGGCTATCTCCTTCTCGTCATAGAACTGCTGCTGATTGAGCTTGGCCGGACTCGAAATCCGCGCTGGTTCTTTCTGCTTCCTCCACTGTTCGCAATCTGGGTAAATTGCCACGGCTCGTTCTTCCTGGGAATTGTGGTGGCGGGAGTCATCGCATTCAGTTCTTGCTTCAATTTCCGAAGCGGATTACTCACAGCCAAGTCGTGGGTCCCAGTTCGACGAAGGGCGCTGACCCTGGCGCTTATCGGATCGGTGTTTGCATTGTTCCTGAACCCCGTGGGTCTGAAGTTGATTCTGTATCCGCTGAATCTTCTGATGAATCAACCCATCAATATCGGCAACGTGCAGGAATGGCAATCACTTCGCCTGACGGATCCTCGCGGTTTAGCTTTTTTGGGAGTTCTCGGATTTATTTTCGTGTTTATGCTCGTGCGCCGAGTGGAACTACAGTGGACTGAGCTCCTAACTTTGGCTTTGGCAACTTGGCTGGCGGCCAGTCACGAGCGTATGGTCTTTGTCTTCGGGATACTGGTCGCCCCGACTCTATCGCGACTGCTGGCTTCATACTGGAGAGAATACGAGTCTGAGCGGAGACTGTTGCTGCCCAACGCGGTGCTAATTGCGGCATCTCTGACGATTGCCTTTTTCGCCTTTCCTGACCTTGCAAATCTGACTGCGCAGGTCGAACGAAATAGTCCGGCAGGTGCGGTCGCATTCATTAAAGACCACCATCTATCCGGACCCATGCTGAACGACTACGCCTTCGGTGGATACCTCATCTGGTCTGCACCGGCATACCCGGTCTTTATCGATGGCCGGACGGATATATTCGAGTGGACGGGGATACTCCAGGAATACGGCGAATGGGCAACATTCCGGGTGGGCCCGGCAGGCCTGCTAAATAAATATGGAATCAGCTTCTGCCTTCTGCAGCGCGAGTCACCGATGGCTACCGTTCTGCCCCTGTTACCGAACTGGAAGGCCGTCTACTCCGACCAGAAGTCAGTAATCTTCGTGCGGACCCCATCTACGAATCCTCCCAGCTAGACGAGCCATCACTTTGCACCCTTTGAGCCTGCCCACTTCAATCGCTGAATGCGCGCGACTGCAATCAAGCTGGTGAAGGGCGTTCCGCGCGACGAGATCGCTCTGATATAGTGCGCCTCAGCCTTGAAAAGCGACGCAAAGGGCGTCTGAAGAGGATTCGCGCGCATGAGGATCGTCAATACATTCCTTCGCTCCACGAAAATATGGGTCGGTTATCTTGCGGTGACTTTGCTGCTGGGCCCGCAATCCGCATTGGCGCAGAGCACGGCCGCAAGAATGAACTCCAAGGCAGATTCGCTGAAGAGTGGCTTCGAGAATCCGCCCCAAAGCGCGCGTCCTCTGGTGTGGTGGCACTGGATGAATGGCAATATCAGCAAAGAAGGAATCAAGCTCGACCTGGAGTGGATGCACCGGGTGGGCATCGGCGGATTCCAGAACTTCGATGCGGCCCTGGCGACGCCCCAGGTGGTGGACAAGCGCCTGGCCTACATGACGCCGGAGTGGAAGGATGCGTTCAAATACGCAACGACGCTCGCCGACCAACTGGGTATGGAAGAAGCGATTGCAGGCTCGCCTGGATGGAGCGAGAGCGGCGGACCATGGGTGACGGGGCCGGAGGCAATGAAGAAGTATGTGTGGAGCGAGACGATGGTGGAAGGAGGCAAGCCGTTCACTGGGACGCTGGCGCATCCGCCAACGAATAATGGGCCATTTCAAAATCTTCCGGCCGCCAGCAGCGCGTTCGCTCAGCCGCAGTTTTATGCGGACAGCGCGGTGGTTGCATATCGCTGCTCCAGCCGTCGCTTCGGCTCAGCCGAAGATCACGTGGAGCGGCGGGACAATCGACACCGCGTTGCTGAGCGACGGCGATCTGACGAAGCCAACGTCGTCTGCCAAGAGCGGCCGCAGTGGGAGACAAGGCGTGGATTCAATATGAATTCCCGCAGCCGCAGAGGATCTGTGCGTTGACGATTGTGCGACGTCTCGAGCGGCCCGGGCGATGAATATTTTGCGCGTGGAGGCAGTCCCGACTCTGGCGAAGCGTTGGAGGCAAGCGACGATGGCGTCAACTTCCGCGTTGTTGCAGGAGTGCCCAAAGGCGGATCGGCCGAGCATACGATCGCGTTTGCGCCGGTTACGGCTAAGTATTTCCGAATGACATTCAAGACGACGTCTGGCGCCGATCAGGGCTGGCGCGGCTGCAAGGCCTCCGGCGGACATCGCGCTCGCGGAACTGGTGCTGCATCCTGACGCGCGCGTGAACCGCTTCGAGGAGAAGGCCGCGTTCACGCAGATGCCGGACCTATACGGCTTCGCGACGCCGGATCGTTGCCAGCCGTCAGACGTGATTCGTAAGAGCGACGTGATCGACCTGACCGGCAGGATGCGCACCGGACGGCACGCTGGACTGGACGCCGCCACCCGGTCGGTGGGTTGTGCTCCGAATCGGCTATTCGTTGCTCGGCATCACGAATCACCCTGCAACGCAAGGAGGCGACCGGGCTCGAGGTGGACAAGCTCGACGCACGCTACGTGAAGGATTACATGGACAAGTACCTCGACAGCTACAAAGATACCGTCGGTGCGGAGTTCATGGGCAAGCGCGGCATCCGCTACGTAATCAACGACAGTTGGGAGGCGGGCACGCAGAACTGGACCGACAACATGATTGCCGACTTCACTCGCCTGCGTGGCTACGATCCCATCCCGTGGTTGCCTGTTCTCGCGGGCCACGTTGTGGAGAGCGCCCAGGCGAGCGACCAGTTTCTCTGGGACCTGCGCAAGACCATTGCCGACCTGACCGCGACCGAACACTACGGCCAGTTGGAGGCGACGCTGAAAGAGCGCGGCATGGGCCACTATGGCGAGTCGCATGAATCAGGACGCGCGTTCATCGCAGATGGCATGGAAGTGAAGAAGTACAACGATATCCCGATGAGCGCGATGTGGGCTGCAGGCGCCCGGCGTGAACAAGGAACACTACAACTACGATGCGGACGATCGCGAGTCGGCTTCGGTAGCGCATATTTATGGCCAGAATTTGGCGGCGGCGGAGTCAATGACCGCGCGCATCAACAGCGCTTGGGCGTGGTCGCCGGGAACACTGAAGCCGACCGCGGACCAGGAGTTGGTGAACGGCATCAACCGCTTCGTCATTCATGAATCCGCGCATCAGCCGCTGGTCGACAAGGCTCCGGGATTGACGCTTGGGACCATACGGGCAATGGTTCAATCGCAATGAGACATGGGCGGAACAGGCTCGGCCGTGGGTGGATTATCTCGCGCGCAGCAGCTACATGTTGCAGCAGGGACATTTTGCGGCGGACATACTGTACTTCTATGGCGAAGACTCGAACCTGACGGCGATCTTTGCGAACTAAAGCTCCGGATGTTCCCGACGGATACGGGTTCGATTATGTCAACGCGGACGCCTTGATTCACATGTTCAGTGCGGCGAATGGGCGGATCACGACGGCCAGCGGAATGAACTATCGGCTGCTCGTGCTCGATCCCTACAGCAAACATATGTCGCTGCCGGTACTGCGCGCGATCTATAAGTTGGTGGAACAGGGCGCAGTGGTTGCAGGGCAGAAACCTTCGGATACCCCAAGTCTCGCCGATGATCAGGCCGAATTCAGCAGGCTCAACGATGAGTTGTTCGGGGATGGAAGCGGCTTACACACTGTCGGCAAAGGCAAAGTTTACGCAGGGCAGAACGCTGACGCGGCGCTGAAGGCCCTGAACATCATGCCGGATTTCGACCACAGTAAACCTGAGAGCGATACGCGAATCGCGTTTGTCCATCGCAAACTGGCGGATGGGGATATCTATTTTCTGGACAATCGCAACGACCGCGACGAAACCGTGGATGCAACCTTCCGCGTGAATGGAAAGTTGCCAGAACTGTGGCATGCGGAGACCGGCAAGTCAGAGGCAGTCTCTTACAAGATCGCCGACGGGCGCACGACTGTCCCGCTGCATCTTGAGCCGTGGGGTACGGTGTTCATTGTGTTCCGCAAGCCGGCGGCGGCGCTTAGTCGAACGCTGCCTGGGGTTGAGGAAACGGTGTTGACAACGATCGATGGACCGTGGGATGTGAGATTCCAGGAAAGCCGAGGTGCACCTGCATCGATCACTCTCGACAAGCTGGTTTCATGGAGCGACAGTACGAACGCGGGCGTGAAGTACTTCTCGGGAGCGGGTACTTACACCAAGAGCATTCAGGCACCTGCGGATTGGTTCAAACCGGGCGCGCGCCTCTGGATCGATTTGGGCGAAGTGAGGGAACTGGCTGAGGTAAGGGTGAATGGAGTGTCGGTCGGAGTGGTTTGGCATGCGCCATACCGGATTGATGTGACTAAGGCATTGAAGCCAGGAGCGAATGAAATCGAAATCGGCGTCGTGAACACATGGGTCAACCGGCTGATCGGCGATCAGCAGCCGAACGCGACCAAGTACACCTTTGCGGATATCACTCCGTACACTGCCGGATCGCCGCTGCAGGATTCAGGACTTATTGGTCCGGTCACCGTGGTCAAAGAAGTGACGAAGTAGGTTGCGGTTAGTGCTGAATTGAGGTCATGCGTGCGGTTGAGGGAACTCGTTGCTGCTGGGATGATGTTGGCCGCGCTGTCGATGCTTGCGCAGACTGTCGCACTGGCAGCGGGGCGAGGCAGTACGCGGTGACCTGCGCGGGTTGCCATGGTCTGGATGGTTCGGGCAGCGCGAAGGGCTCAGCTATCGCGAGGCTGCCCGCTGTGATTGCGCGGTCGAATGAGGAATTGATCGCTATTGTGCGGAACGGCGTTCCGGGCAAGGGAATGCCGCCGCTGGCCGCGCTCGGCGACGAGAACATCCGGGAGGTGGTTCAATACCTGCGCACACTTCAGGGAGTGACCGGCACCGCGCCAGCAGCGAACACCAAGGTCAGCTCCGGACCGGCGGCGCCGACGAAGGAACAGGCTGCCGTCGCGGACGTCTCGCAAGAGGTCGTGAGCGCTGTTCCGATCGATGTGCAGCAGAGCGACCTGAACCAGAAGGAGATTCGGGAAAATTGGGTTTCTTACAACGGCGACTACACGGGGCGACGATACAGCAGCACAGGCGAAGTAACTCCTGGCAAACGTTGAGCGACTTGCCGTGAAGTGGCGGTTTCGGGCAGTTGGCACCGGTGTCATGGAGGTTACTCCAGTCGTTGTGGCCGGTGTGATGTTTGTGACGCGATCGAACGATGCGTGGGCGCTCGATGCGGCGACCGGTAAGCTGTTGTGGCATCATGCACGCGCGGTATCGGAGGGCCTGATCGACGATGCATCCGGGCATATCAACCGCGGCGTTGCAGTGCTGGGCACACATGTTTACATGGAGACGGATAACGCGCATCTGCTGTGTCTGGACGCGCGCACAGGAAAACAGATCTGGGATGTCGCTTACGCGACCGGGAACAAAAACTACGGGGCAACCAGTGCTCCGCTGATTGTGAAAAACAAGGTGCTGGTTGGGACCTCAGGTGGCGACGATGGCGTGCGCGGCTTTGTCGCTGCCTACGATGCTCAAACGGGCAAAGAGGCTTGGCGGTTTTGGACGATACCCGCGCCCGGCGAAAAAGGTTCAGAGAGTTGGCCCGGCGAGATGTATCTGCACGGCGGCGGGACGACCTGGATGCCAGGCACGTTTGACGCCGAACTGAACACAATCTACTGGGGCACAAGCAATCCGAGCCCTGACTTTGACGGCAGCGTCCGCCCGGGCGACGACCTTTACACTAGTTCGCTGCTGGCGCTCGATCCGGACACGGGCAAGCTGAAGTGGTACTTCCAGTTCAATCCGCATGACCTGTACGACTTCGACTCGGTGCAGACGCCGGTACTGGTGGACGCGAACTTCAGGGGGCAGCCACGCAAGCTGGTGGTGACGGCAAATCGCAACGGCTTTCTCTACATCCTGGATCGCACCGACGGAAAGTACCTCTTCTCGAAACAATTCAGCGAAATTCAGAACTGGGCAAAGGGCATCGACGAGAATGGCCGGCCAATCTCCAACAATCTGATCCCGGATGAAAAGGGAGTGACGGTGTGCCCGAGTTACAGCGGCGCAACCAACTGGTACTCGCCCAGCTACGATCCGGCAACGAACATGTTCTACTTTCGCTCCCTCGAGGAGTGCAGCCTGTACCAGTCCAAACCGCAGCCATTTGTTGAGGGCCAGGATTACTATGCAACGGGAACGTCGCGGCCAGTGGGCGAGCATCCGGATTGGGGATACCTGAACGCGTTCAGCCTGGATTCGCTCGACTTTATCTGGCGCAATCGGCTGTTCGGCGACGACAACGCCGTGGCCGGCGTGATGTCGACCGCCGGCGGACTGGTTGCATTCGGCAACGATGCCAAGGGGTTCGAGATCGTCGATGCGCGGAGCGGAAAGTCGCTGTGGAAGTTCAATCTCGGAGTGTCGATGCATGCTTCGCCGATGTCTTACGGCATCGGCGGCAAGCAGTATTTTGCGGTTGCTGCGGGCGACGACATCTTTGCGTTTACGCTGCCTTAGCTGGCCGGTTCCATGCCTGTGAGATGGCGGTATTCGAAGTACATGCGCATGCGCCAGTGCAGGATCATGCCGAAGGCGAGCACAAAGAACAAGGCGCCTGTCTGGCTGACGTCGACGAAGCGGTCGATATAGGTGCGGGCGGCGATGCGGATGACGGCGAGCGCGACGACGACCAGAAAGAACGCGTTGGAGCGCTGCATCATGATGGCTTCGCCGTCGCGGACCAGGCGCGATGTCCGCAGCAGCGGATAGGCGAGAACGGTGGCTCCAAGCAGGAAGGCGCATCCAGCCCATGCCCAGGGGATCCTGAAGGCCGGGACCAGGAACATGCAGAATCCGGTCGCCATGCCGAGCGGCGGAATGACGATCTTCTTGATGGTGACGGCGGTTCGACCTTCGCGGACGCGCCAGGCCATGACCACGGCCGCGCCGACGATTGAACTCAGAACCGACATCTCTTTAAATGACAACATGGGCAATTTCTCTTGAGTAAATCTCGGCCAACGGCCGGGTTGCGATCACTAACAGTCTCCTTTCATTATGCCGTTTTGCGCGGCTGGCTGCATGCTCATCCAGGCTCGGTCGCCGATGCTAGACTCAGGCGATGGCGGTAAGGAAAGACAGCGACGACCGGCAGGCCAGTTTCGCGGACCTTTGGCTGAAAGACGCTTCGCCGAAGCGGGAGCGCAAGGTGCCGAAGCTTGCGGTCACTGCTCCAATAGTTACGGTCGAAACTCCGAAGAGCGGCAGTGCTTCGGCGCCGTGGCGAGTCGGCGAACTGGTTGCTGGCATCCGCGAGCAGGTTGAGGGCGCCTACCAGGACATCTGGGTTGAGGGCGAGATCTCGAACTGTCGGCTGGCGCCTTCGGGCCACATTTACTTCACGCTCAAGGACGGCGAGGCTCAGCTTCCGGTGGTGCTGTTTCGGCGGCAGGCTGGGCTGCTGCGTTTCCGGCCGCAGGACGGGCTTGCGGTGCTGGCGCGCGGTCGGGTTTCGGTTTACGAATCTCGCGGCCAACTACAGCTGATCGCTGAACGGCTCGAACCTCGCGGCGCCGGCGCTTTGCAGCTTGCATTCGAGCAACTGAAAGCACGGTTGCTGGCCGAAGGGCTGTTTGCCGCCGAGCGAAAGCGGCCGCTGCCGGCGTTTCCGCATTGCATCGGCGTGGTGACTTCGACCGGCGGTGCGGTGTTGCACGACATCGTCAAGGTGGTTCGGCGGCGACATGCACGGCTGAACCTGCTGGTTTATCCGGCCACGATGCAGGGGGCTGGATGCGCGGCTTCGGTTGCAGCCGGTGTTCGGTGGTTCAACGCCAATCGCGGTTTGGCCGACGTGATTCTGATCGCGCGCGGTGGCGGATCGATTGAAGATTTGGCCGGCTTCAACGACGAGATGCTGGCGCGGACGATCGCGGCGTCGGAGTTGCCGGTGGTTTCGGCGATCGGGCACGAAACCGACTTTACGATCGCCGATTTTGTGGCCGATCTGCGGGCACCGACGCCTTCGGCCGCTGCTGAAGTGATTACCGCGGCGCAACACCGGATTGAGGAACGGGTGCAGGCGCTCGACGAGCGGGTGCAGCGCGCGATTCGCTACCAGTTCATGCTGTTGCGCCAGCGTTTTGCGGCGGCCTCGATCGGACCGATGCAGGACCGGCTGCTGACGCTGATCGGGCGTCGGGGCCAGAGGGTTGATGACTTGCGGTACCGGCTCGAGTCGGCGATGGGGCGTCGGCTGCGGACTTCGGCGAACCGGGTTGCCAGCGTGACAGCCCGGATAGAACAGCAGAACCCGTCGGTGCGGCTGGCTTTGGCGAGGCGGCGTCTGGACCGGGCTGAGCAATCGATCGGGCGACTTCGGGCGGCGGCGATCGCGAACCGGATGCGGCGGCTGGAGCAAGCTTCAGGGCGGCTGCAGGCTCTTTCACCCCTTGCGGTACTAAGCCGGGGCTATGCGCTGGTCTACGGCGAGGGCGGCAAGCTTCTGCGCGACGCGGCCGAGGTACAGCCAGGGCAGAGCATCCGAGCCCGGTTGGCCCAGGGCTCTTTGACGGCTGAGGTCAAAGCGGTTCAGAAGTCTGTGGGTACCCCCCCTATTCAAAAATCCTAAAATATTCAAAACAGGGAAGTTAGGTCCGGACCGCCGACGCAAAATATTGATTCCACATGACTTAATATGCAAAGTATCTGGAATGAGATAGTTGGACGGTTCGACCATGGAAAGCGAATCACTCTTTTTTCTCATCTTAATTCTATTCTAGTTGGCCGGACATAACTAAAATGTCAACGATATCTCCTGCTGTATCAGATGGTTAGGTCGATTGTGGAGTGGACGAGCGACTTTTGCCCATTTTCAGCAGGGAATTGTTTGAGGGTGCGGGCGGCAGGAAGATTACCGCGGCGCTCAAAGGTAGAGACGGTGGGCTCGGATGTAGGCGGCGACGGGGGTTGCGAGCAGGCCTGGGCATGGATCTCCCAAGCGGAGGCGTTGGCGGAGATCGGTGGCGGAGACGTTCTCGTGGAGGGTGGTGAGGAGGTGGACGCGGGCGCGCTGCCCGGGGGTGAGAGCGAGCGGGGCTAGCTGGGCTTCGGTGAGGGGGAATTCGGGGCGGCTGGCTACGATCCATTCGGCCAGGGCGAGGAGGCGGTCGGGCGAGCGCCAGCGGCGGAGATCGAGGAAGCTGTCGGCTCCGGTGAGGACGAAGAGTTGGTCGGCAGGGTATTCGAGGGCGAGGGCGGCGAGGGTGTCGACGGTGTAGTTGGGGGAGCCGTCGGAGTGGGGTGCGTCGAGGGTGGAGACTGCAAAGTTGCAGGTTGCAGGTTTCAGGCTGCTGGTTGAGGCGAGCGCCAGAGAGGTCATTTCGAGGCGGTCTTCGTAGGAGGCCATGGCGCCATCGGACTTGAGGGGTTGATGGCCGACTGGGGCGAAGAGGACACGATCGAGGGCGAAGGTGCCGGCGGCGGCGGCGGCAAGGCGGAGGTGGCCGCGATGGATGGGGTCGAATGTGCCGCCGAAGAGGGCTACGCGCATTCTGATTATGCTACGGCAAGAACGAGGTTCAAGGTTCAAGGTTCGAGGTTCGAGAGGAGAGCCCAGGGCTAAAGCCCGGCTGATTCTGTGGCTTTTATTCGTGGGGTTGAAACCGCACGCTAATCCGAAAAGGCTTTGAGCACCCTCTAAAGCCCTGCTAATTTGCTTTTTGTGGGGTTGTGAGATCTACGCTAATCGAAAGGGCTTTTCAGCACCCAGCCCCATGGAACCGGTACTGGGGTTGCGCCGGGACTGAAAAGTCCCGGCCCATCTCAGGAACCAGGCTCTCGGCACCCTTCACAGCCCCATTGCTACTCGCAGGCGCGGGAGCCGGGCCATTTTCGGGGATTTCCGAGGCTCCGAGTTATTTGAGGCGGAAGACGAGACCCGTAGCGAGCGTGATGTTGTAGTTGCTCTGGCCGGGGCCTACGCCGAGGGGGTAATAGCCGGTGTTGTAATCCGCGAGGGTGCCGGCGCTTGCTTCGACTACGCGCCAGTCGATGTTCTTGTGGATCTTTTTATCGGCTCCGAGGGAAAACTGATAGAAGAAGTTGTTGCTGTAGGAGGTGCGAAAGGGAACCTTGGTGTGGCCAACGCCGAAGCCGCCCTGGAAGTAGGGGACGAGGCCGCCTTTCATCTTATCTCTGGCGGATACTCGGATGCTGAAGAGACCGTCCTGGCGGTTGAAGGTGGATCCGTATTCGGAGCGGCGGAGGGTTTCTCCACGCCCGTCGATGCCGACAAGGACTGGGCCGGTTTTAAGCTTTCCCAGGAAGGGGAGACGGGTAACGTCATAGTAAATGCCGTAGCCTGGGCCGAAGAGCCAGGGGCGGTCGATGTTGCCGTGCGTACCCGGATTTGCGAGGACGCCCTCCTGAGTAAACTGCTGGGCGTTGAAGGTCAGATACACTCCGGACTGCGCGTGGGCAGCGGCTGACGCAAGGGTGACGGCAAGAACAAGAGCTATGGTTCGCAGTTTCATCGATGTTCCTTTTCCAGGAGTTTTGCGGCACCGATGAGCATATAGAACTGGAAGGGCAATGTCAGCAAATAATTTCTATAGCGGAAAGATTCCGCTGGCGAAAACTGACGATATTGGGGCGTCGCAGCGCGGTATTCGACGCGATGTGGAGGCTCTTAGAAGCGGAAGACGAGTCCCGCGCTGAAGTTAATGAGCTTGGAGGCGGTAGTGGGAAAGGGGCCTCCGGCGCCGACGGTGGCGGTGCTGACGGTGACGAGAGAGCCGTATCCGACCTCGAAGATGCGCCAGTCGACGTGGCGGGCGAGGGTGTAGTCAACTCCACCGAAGATGGCGTAGTCGAGCTTTCTGACTTTGACGGTGGCGTCGGGGGCTTTGGTGGTTCCGGAGCCGAGGGTGATCTCGCCGTAGGGCTTGAAGGGCCGTTTGGAGGGCTGGCCGGAGACGCGGACGCCGGCGAGGAAATCGCGCAGCAGGGCGCCGTTGGCATGGAGGTCTGCGTAGCGGGCGTCGAGGCCGACGTTGAGCTTGCCCTGGTGGTAGAAGTCGTAGTATCCGCCGAGATTGAACCCGTAAAAGACGTTGGAGGTAGAGTTCTGGCCGAGGAAGGCGAAGGGGCCTGTGTCTGCATTGGAGTTGCTGACGCGGATGGCGATGGGGTTCATATAAATGCCGACATTGCCCTGTTCGGGTTTCTGATCCTGGGCGTGTGCCGCGACGGTCGTCAGAACGAGAACGACGACAGTGGCAAGGTACCGAAGCTTCATCAAATGGATCCTCAAAAAGAAATGCTGGTGGTGCGTGTGGCGTCCGGGTAGGAGCGCAATACCAAGTCTATAGAAAGATTTGGCTGGATGCGGTGAATGAAGCCCGGGCTGACAGTTGAAGAAACGGAATGGATGACCTCAGCGGCTAAAGCCGGTTTTGATGCGGGCGCCCACGGCACGGCTGAAGGCGTGCCCTTAACGAAAGAAGCTCATTGTGGGGCATGGGTTTTATCACTGCTAGCGGGAGCGTCCGCGGGCTCTTGGGGCGGGCGGCGGATAGGCGGGCTTGAGCTTGGCGGGCTTGACGAAGGCAATGGGTTTGGGTTCGCCGAGATCGATGGGAGCGGGGCGGTGAGCGGCGACGAGATCGGCGATCGCGTACTTGAGCGGCTCGATGCCTTCGCCGGAGACGGCGGAGATGGTGAAGAAGGGAAGCTTGCGGCGCTTGGCGAAGGCGGCGAGTTTTTTCAGCTTGTCGGGATTGGCGACGTCGGCTTTGGCGGCGACGAGGATGGTGGGCTTGGCGGCGAGCGCGGGGTCGAAGGATTTTAGTTCGGCGGTGATGGCTTTGAAGTCGGCGACGGGGTCTGGGCGGGAGGTGCCTTCCGCGGCGCTGGCGTCGGAGACGTCGACGAGGTGGACGATGACGGAGGTGCGCTCGATGTGCTTGAGGAACTGGATGCCGAGTCCGTGGCCGAGGTGTGCGCCTTCGATGAGGCCGGGGAGGTCGGCGATGGTGAAGGAGAGTTCGTGGGGGAAGTCGCCGACCTGAACGACGCCGAGGTTGGGTTCGAGGGTGGTGAAGGCGTAGTTGGCGATTTTGGGCTTGGCCGCGGAGATGCGGGAGATGAGTGTCGACTTGCCGACGTTGGGATAGCCGACGAGGCCTGCGTCGGCAAGCAGACGGAGTTCGAGGCGGTAGGCGCGCTCTTCGCCGGCGCGGCCGAGTTCGTGCTCGCGCGGGGCTTGATGCGTGCTGGTGGCGAAGTGTTGATTGCCGCGGCCTCCGCGACCTCCGCGGGCGATGACGATGGTGTCGTTGGGGTGGGCGAAGTCGTGGACGAGCTCGCCGGTGGCGTCGTCGAAGAGGAGGGTGCCGACGGGGACGTTGAGGGTGGTGGGCTCGGCGGTGGCTCCGGACATGTTGGAGCCGAGGCCGTGGCCACCGCGCTCGGCTTTGTGCTCGGGATTGAAGCGGAAGTGGACTAAAGTGTTGTGGGAGAGCGAGGAAGACATGAGGACGTCGCCGCCGTGACCGCCGTCACCACCTGAGGGACCGCCGCGGGGGACGAACTTTTCGCGGCGGAAGGCCATGCAGCCATTGCCGCCATCCCCGGCTTTTACGCGGATTCTTGCTTCATCGATAAACATTTTTCACTTCCCAGTGTAGCGGAAGCAGGGTAAGCTGGTTGCATACCTTGAATTGTGTAAAGATTCGCGCGCGGGTTTTGCCCGCACGTTGAGTTCTTTAATTTGATTCGTTGACCTCGATCGTAACTTTCCGTTGATGCTGCGATGGGAACATGGGAGCGTCAACGAGACACCAAACCACAGTTCGAAGTGTTCCTGCGACAGGCGGGCGCTGATTCAAGTGCGTCCTGCATAGGCTGGACTAGGACCAAATGCTGTTTGAAGTATCAGGAGAGCCAATGTTGAAGATGATAGATGAGCAAGACCAGGATGACGGCGCTTTGTATCGCGCTGCTATGCGTTGCGACGATCGGTGCGCTGGCACAATCGACTACCCAGGGCGCGATCGGCGGAACGGTATTTGACGCGACGGGCGCTGTGATCGCGAGTGCCAAGGTGACGATTCACAACGATGCGACGAACCAGGAACAGGTTGTGGTAACTGACGCGAGCGGCTACTACAAGGCTCCGCTGCTGCAGCCGGGCAACTATACGGTTTCGGTGAACGCTCCTGGATTCAATGCATACAAGGCGGCGGCTGTGGTCATTCTTGGTCAGACGACCGAGGTATCGCCTCACGTGACCACGGGCTCGGCGACATCGGTGGTAGAAGTTGTGGCGCAGGTGCCGATTCTGAACTTCGATTCGCCTGATTTCACTTCGACCCTGAATACGCGGGCGCTGGAGAATGTTCCGGTGAACAATTTGCGTTGGTCGAGCCTTGCGCTGACGACTCCGGGCGTGGTTTCGGATTCGAACGGCTTTGGACTGGTGAGTATTCGCGGTATCAGCCCGATTTTGAATAACGTTCTGATCGACGGCGCGGACGACAACCAGGCCTATTACGCGGAAGAGCGCGGACGTACCCGTGAGGCATATTCGACACCTCCCTCGGCGATCCAGGAGTTCACGGTAAACACTGGCGTGTACCAGGCTGAGTTTGGCCGGGCGGCTGGCGGTGTCATCAACTCGGTGACCAAGAGCGGCGGCAACCAGCTTCACGGCCAGGCTTATTTTTACGACCGCGAGAGCGCATGGGGCGCGTACAACGACTACACCACGAATACGGTGGGCACGCAGAATTCGGCGGGCGCGTATACCTTCACGACTACGCCTTACAAGCCGGAGGATTCGCGCAGGATCTGGGGCTTTAATGCTGGCGGCGCTCTGATCAAGGACAAGCTTTTCTGGTCGTACACCTACGACCAGCATCGGCGTATCTTCCCTGGCACGGCGAAGGCGAACTCGCCTTCTTCGTTCTTTACCCAGCCGGATGCGGCAGTTTCGGGCGTTCCGAACAGCGTGACGCCTGCGGGGAGTGCCTACACTTACACCTGCAACCTGGCGACCGGGTATTTGACGCCTCCGGCCGTGGTTCCGCCGGCGCCCGCTGCTCCAGCGGCACCCGCGCTGGATGGGCAGGCCTGCACTCTGGCGGCACGCGAAGGACTGGCCAGCTATTCCGCCGGTGCTTCAGCGTACGGCTCGGGGCTGGGACTTCTGCTGACGGATCTGGGTTCGGTCCCGCGCGCGGGCTACCAGGAAGTGAACATGCCGAAGCTGGACTACGCGATCAACAGCAAGAATCACGTAAGCGCTTTGTACAACCGGCTGCGTTGGGACTCGCCGGGCGGCGTGCAGACACAGGCGACCAACAACTATGCGGTTGACACCTTCGGCACAGATTTCGTGAAGCTGGATTACGGCGTGGCGAAGCTGACCAGCCTGGTTAATTCGAACATCAGCAACGAGGTTCTCTACCAGTACGGCCGCGAGTTGAACGACGAAGGACAGCAGCCCTACAGCGCTTTCACGCAAAAATATCTGGTAGGCGCGGGCGGGAATGTGCCGGAAGTGGCGCTAGCGACTTCCACTGGCTTCTATCTCGGCTCGCCGTACTATTCTTACCGCAAGGCGCTGCCGGATGAGCGCAAGTGGCAGATCGGCGACACGCTGTATGTGAGCCATGGCAACCACAGCTTGAAGTTCGGTGTGGACATGGTGCATAACTACGACCTGATCAATAACACGTACGAGAGCAACGGATACATTTCCTACAGCTACGTCGGCAATTTCCTGGCTGACCTGAACTCGGAAGGCAAGGCGGCGGATTCATGCAACAGCACCGCTGCTCAGACGGGAACCGCAACTGTGAGCGCGGTGGGACCGTATCCGTGCTACGGCACCTTTACTCAGGGCTTTGGTCCGCCGGTATTCGCGATCTCGACCATGGACTACGGGTTCTATGCGCAGGACAACTGGAAGATCAGCCCACGGATGACTCTCGAGTTGGGCCTCCGCTATGACTATGAAAAGCTTCCGGGTGCGGGTGCGAACGCGACCTTGACGGCGCCCTACTCGTCGACATCGCCGGCAGTTACGTTTACCCCGTATGCGGGGCTCACCAACGCGCCTAGCGACAAGAACAATCTGGGACCGCGTCTTGGTTTCTCTTACGATCGTATTCGGCACTGGCAAGACGGTTGTGCGCGGCGGCTACGGGATGTTCTATGGCCGTATCACCAATGGCGTGCTGCTGAACGTTCTGCTGAACACGGGCAGCCCGCTCGGCCAGTACACCGCGGTCGCTGAAGCCGAATGCGGACAGGCGCTCCAATCTTCCCGAACATTATCTCGGCGGCTACGCCTCCTACCCCGAGCTCGTATTTCCTGGCGCACGACCTGCAGAACCCGATGGTTCATCAGTTCGACATGATTGTGCAGCAGGAGTTGGGCAAGGGAACGGTGTTTTCGGTGAGTTACCTGGGCGCGCTGGGCCGCGAGTTGACGAACTTCGTCAATACGAACCTGGCTCCTTCGGTTTCTAACGCAGTCATTACGATCAGCGACCCCACGGGCAAGGGACCTCTTCCGAACGGCGCCGTGTATACGGTTCCCCAGTATGCAACCTGCAGCGCGGCTACAAATGCGCTCTGCACTCACCCGACTGGATACCTGAACACAGCCTATACGAGCATCACCGAGGTGGTCAGCAACGTTAACTCGAGTTACAACGCGGTTGCAGTTGAAGTACAGAATAAGTCGCTGAAGTCGATTCAGTTCGATGTGAACTATGTTTGGTCTCATGCTCTGGACTACAACCAGAACGCGACGACGACCACGTCGACGAATAACCAGTACGATCCGTACAACGGGCAAGCGGCCGATTACGGAAACTCCAACTACAACGTTCCTAACCGCGTGGCTGGATATGTTCTCTACAATCTGCCGAACTCTCAGCGTGGCGACTGGGTGAAGTATCTGATCAATGACTGGGCGATCAACACTGCGTTCCAGGCGCAGAGCGGATTGCCTTACTCCGCTTCGCTGAGCAGCTATCCCTCTTACAACGCGCTGAACAGCAGCTGGAACGGAGCTGGCGGAACATCGTGGATTCCAGTAATCGGCCGCAACACCTACAAGTATCCCCGGGATATCGTGCAGGACCTGCGGGTGCAGAAGCAGTTCTCGTTCACCGAGCGGTACAAGGGCGAGGCGCGGGTGGACCTTTTCAACATCTACAACCATCAGAACGTCACCGGCGTGCAGAGTACGGCATATGTGCTCGGCGGGACTTCTTCAACCAACCCGAATGTATCGACGGCGACGTTCCAGAACGGAATTGCCGGCACAGCGAATTTCGGCACTGCGAACAACTCGAACTCGAGCGGCTTCCTGTACACGCCTCGGCAGGTACAGATCGGCTTCAAGTTCCTGTTCTAACCTGTACGCTTTGTTTGGAAGGGCGGTGGCTTCGGCTGCCGCCCTTTCTTTTTGGAGTGGGGGCTGGGTCAGGATTCAAGTTGTGTGATGGCTGTGCTTTCCATATTGGGAAAAGTCGGTTAGTCTTCGGCTGGCTTGGCGTCCGGTTTCAGTTTGCGCTGAAACGGGCGGTCGGCTGGTTTTTATCTTGCCTGCATTGCGTTTGCCGGCGGATAACGCGTTGTATCTCTCTCCCGCAGGGTTGTATCGGAGGGCGCGTGAAGGCGGTTTTGCCGGCTCGTCTGGATCGAGTCCGGAATGTCTTCGAGCGGCCCTTGTGTTTTGGAACGAGGGTCGATGGTAATGGGGCACGGTCGCGGTTGGGTGGGGTGGTCGGCGGCTGTGTCGGTGTGGGTGCTCGTTGTGTCTGCGATGGGCTACGCGCCTGCAATGATGGCTCAGAGTGGGGTCGATGGCGCTATTGGCGGTCGCGTGGTGAGCAGTGCCGGAGAGCCGGTACGGGGCGTGGTGGTAGCAGTGCGCGGGTTGGAGACGGGGCTGGCGATGCGAGCGGTGTCGGGAGCGCATGGCGAGTTCCTGGTGGTGCGGCTGCCGGTGGGCGATTATGTGCTGTCGGCTGAGGATGTCGGCGGGGCGACGGAGTTCGGGGAGCCGGTTGCGGTTGGGCTGGGTGAGGTGTCGGAGGTCGAGGTGCGGCTGCATGCGGCTGGGGTCAGCGCGAGTGTTGCGAGAAGTTCGGGGCGAACGCTGAGCGACGGAGAGATGGCCGCGCTGCCGGTGAATGGCGGTGAGTGGAGGTCGCTGGCGCTGACCGTGGCGGGAGCGAACGGCGTGGCTGCGTCGGACGACGATGTTGGGGATCTGAGCTTTCGCGGCGTCGATGCTGCTCAGAACAGCGGGAGCATCGACGGCGCGAATGGGGATGAAAGCTTCAGTGGCGGACGCGTTGGCGCAGGTGTCGTCGAGGACGGGGACTCGGGATCGGACGCGGTGCACGACGGTGCGGCCGGGGTGGGGAGCGGGGCTGGTTCGGTAGCGGATGGCGGGCAGAGGGCGGGCTCGTCGTACGCGTTTTCGCAGGCGGGCGTGCGTGAGTTTCGCGTGCAGGGGCAGGGCAATGCGGCGGCGTATGGGTCTGCTCTGTATGGGCATGGCGTGGGTGGGGTGGTGACGACGGTGTCGCGCTCGGGCGGGACGACGCTGCATGGCATGGTGTTTTATACGGTGCGGGACAGCGCGTGGGCCGCGGTGAACCCGTTTGCGATTGCTTCGAACTACGCGGGTGGGGTGGTGACGAGCGCGCTGGTGAAGCCGGAGGATTTGCGGCAGCAGTTTGGGGGGAGTCTGGGTGGGCCGGTTCAGTGGAAAGGCGACCGCGGATCGGCACGGATAAACGCGGATCAAGGGCAACGGCAAAGGCTGTTTTTCTTTTATGCGTTCGATGCGCAACGGCGGAATTTTCCGGCGATCTCTGCGCCGGGGTATGCGGGGTTTTATTCGCTGACGGCGACTCAGACGGCGCTGCTGGCGAATCGCGGAGTGACGCTGGCGAAGACGAATGCGGCGTTGAATTATCTGGACAGCCTGACGGGAACCGTGGCGCGGACGGCGGACCAGACGGTGAACTTCGGGCGGCTGGACTGGCAGCGCAAGAGCGGGGGAAGAGTGGCGCTTGAGTACAACCGGACGCGGTGGAGCGGGCCGGGCGCGGCGCGATCGGGGGCGGTGGTGGATCGCGGACTGGCGAGCATCGGGTCGAGTTACGGCAAGGTGGACGCTGGCGTTGGGAGGTGGGTGCAGTTTTGGGGTCGCGGCTTGAGTAACGAGGTGCGAGCGCAGATCGGGCGCGAGTTGCTGTGGGAGACGGCGCAGGCGCCGCTGCCGCAGGAGCCGAATGTCGGGCCGGGAGGGATGCCGCCGGAGGTGTCGATTGGGCCTGAGGGGTTTGTGTTTGGAACACCGGCGGCGCTGGGGCAGAAGGCTTATCCGGATGAGCGGCGGTTCGAGGTTGCGGATGTGCTGGCGTGGGTGCGGGGGCGGCAGTTACTGCAGGTTGGCGGAGACTTCAGCGCGTTGAGCGACTATACCGATTCGCTGACAAACGTAGCGGGAACGTTCAGCTACGACAGCGGCGTGACGGGCGGCAAGGCGGGCGGGCTGGTGGATTGGATTACGGATTATACGTTCAACGTGAATGCGTATCCGAATGGGGGTTGTCCTTCGATTACGGCGGCGGTACACGATTTTTGCTTCCGGTCTTATTCGCAGAGCTTTGGCGAGCAGAGCCTGAGCTTCAACACGCAGGAGTGGGCGGGATTTGTGCAGGATGACTGGCGAGCGGCTGAGAGGCTGACGCTGCATGCCGGGCTACGGTATGAATATGAGTTTCTGCCGCTGCCGCAGCAGCCAAATGCGGGGCTGGATGCGGAGTTTGGGGCGGCTGGGAGCGACGAGCGTGTTTCCAGAGGATCGCAATAACTTTGGGCCGAGATTGGGGGCGGAGTGGGCTCCGTTTGGTGTGGGACATGGGGTGGTTCGGGTGGGATATGGCGTGTACTTCGGCAAGCTGCCGGGTGCGACGATTCGCGCGGCGCTGCTGGATACCGCACTGCCGAGTTCGGTGACGCGGGTGCGGATATTGCCGAAGACGGAGACGGTGTGTCCGCAGAATACGACGGTGGGATTTGGATATGCGTGCTCGTATCTGGCGGCGCCGGGCGGCGTGGTGGCGGCGACTACGTCGGCGGTGGTGTTCGACCGGAGATTTCGGCTACCGATGGTGCAGCAGGGAACGGTTTCGCTAGAGCACGAACTTGGTTGGGGCGTGCTGGGAAGCGCAAGCTACGATGTGAATCTGGACCGGCAACTGCCGAACTCAGTGGATGTCAATATTGCTCCGGCGACGGATGCGCAGGAATTTCAGTTGCAGGGTGGGACGGGCGCGGTGGGAGCGCGCGATGGCGAGACGTTCGCGGTTCCGGTTTATACGGCGCGCGTGAGTGCGAGCTTTGGGCCGGTGACGGACGTGGTTTCGAACGCGAATGCGAGCTACAACGGACTGACTGTGGAGGCGCGGCGCGGTGCGGGCTCGGGGCGATCGGGCTACGGCGGCGCAGGCCGGGGGCTTGATTTCCGCGCGGCGTGGACGTGGTCGAAGGCGATCGATTTTGGGCAGAATTCGGGTGCGGTGCCGCGGACGAATGGGCAGTTCGATCCGTTCAATGTGCGGTACGACAAGGGACTTTCTGCTTTGAATTTTCCGCATCGCGTGGTGGCGACGATGATCTGGTCGCCGCGGTTCGCCGGGGCGGGATCGGATGTGGCGGCTACGGCGGAACGGGCGGTTTGGCGAGTGCTGGATGGCTGGTCGCTGGCCGGGATATTCACCGAGGCGAGCGGGCGTGGATATAGCTATGACGTCTTCGGCGGGACGCGGCTTGCGGGTGGGCGCGAGAGCATCAATGGTTCGGGTGGCTCGACGGTGCTGCCGACGGTGGGGCGCAATACGCTGCGGCTGCCGGACTCGATGAACCTGGACCTGCGGTTGAGTCGAAGCTTCCGGCTGGGTGAGACGGTGCGGCTGCGCGGTGCGGTGGAGGCGTTCAACGTGACGAATCGTGTGAATTACTCGGGGGTGACGCAGACGGGCTTTCCTGGTGGGGACGCCGGTGCCGCTGAGCGGGACAACGGGGCCGGCTGTTACGCCGCTGGTGTTTCAGGATGCGGCCACAGTGGCGAGCGAAGGGCTGAATGTGCTGCCGTTCGGGGCGTATACCGCGGCGGGAACGAACCAGGCTCGAGAGCGGCAGGTGCAGATGGGGCTTCGGCTGGAGTTCTGAGACCCTCATCCCGGAACGTTTCGTCGGAAGGTTTACTTCTTCAGGATGGTGAGAGGGATTTCCAGAGTGCCGGCTTTGTTTGCGAGCGTGTCGAAGAGTCCGGCGCGGAGGGTGAGTTCGCCGTGGGGCAGGTCGATGGCGAGGGGAAATTTCAGGGGTGCCCGGAGGAATCCTGCGTACTGCGCCGGGGTGATGGTGAGGTTGAAGACCTGGCTGCGGGTGGCTACGAGTTGGCCGAAGGAGTCGTAGGCGCCGAGGTCGAGCTCGAAGGCGGCGGTGCGGGTGCCATCGGGGGCTTGGGTGAGGGCGATTTGGCTGGGGTCGAAGACGAAGACGGTGCTGTACGGGGCGCCCTTGGTGTGGGGAGCAGCTTTTGCGGCGACTTCTGGCTTGGATGATGAGGCGGGTTGGATATTGAGGTCGAAGAGGATCTGGGTTGAGGGGATCGCGCCGAGGCGCATGGGGCCCTGGATCATGTCGTGGATGAGCGCGGGAGCGGGCGGGCTCGGTTGCTCATCGTTGTAGCCAGAGCGATAAACGAGGTGGAGGCCGGGTCGGTCGATAATCGTGATCTTGATTGGGTGGAAGTGGCCGTCCTCGTCTGGCCGCGTCGGGACATAGGAGAGGGTGTAAATGTGTGAGGTGCTGTCAACAAACTTTGCGGCTTCGCTTTTGAAGTCATTGGTGTTGCCGGTGGCACCGCCGGTGGCGTCGGCGACCTCCTGGTCGTTGCCGAAGGGAAGATGCACGCCGCATGGGTTTAGGGGATAGACGGCGATCTGTTCCCGCGTAAAACGGTCGTAGAGGTCCATCAGGCGATGGACGATGGTCATGTCGGGGGGTGCGGCCGTGGCTTGGGCGTAGCCGCCGTCGCGGGTAATCATGAGGGGCATGCCGGGGACGACCCAGATGAGATTCTTTCGGCCGTGGATCGCGGCAACGTAGTCGGCGATCTGGTTCATGCCGGCGATGGCGATGGGCTTGGCCATGACAGGGTCGTGAATCCATTCGACGTTGAGTTTGTCGACTGTGGCTGCGGCTGCGGGGCCGTCGGTGGTGAAGTCATGCAGGAGAAGGAGGCCTTTGCTGTGGGAGAAGGCGAAGAGGGCGACCTGAGTGCCTGCGGGCATTGTGCGGAGATAGTCGGCGATGAACTTTGAGGCGCCTTCCATGCAATCTGGCGGACTCCCCAGCAAGTCGAAGAGGAAGATCTGGACGGGCCCGTTGGCGGGCAGGGCATGGGCGTTTGTGTAGGTATTGGGCGGGAGGGTACGTCCAGGAGCGGGAGGCGTTTCTTTGTCGTACTCGTAGAAGCTGCGGATGGGTTGAGGCTTGCCGTCTTCCTCGACTTTGAAATCGGAGCGGGTGAGGCCGCGGACGGGCTGGCCTTTGTCGTCGGTTACGAGGACATCGAGGATGGTTTCGCGGGAGTAGACGTGGAGGGTTGCGGTTGTGGTTTGCTGGGCGGTCTTGGGTTGGTCGAAGCCGGCGCCGGGGAGGTTGGATTCTTGGGCGCAAGTGGGTAGGGCGCAGAGAATGGCTGCGGCGAGGGCTGTTCCGATGGTGCGGGGCATGCGCGGGGTCATCGAGCACCTGGGATTCTTGGGACGGTGAGGGGGATTTCGATGGTTCCGATTTTGTTAGAGGTGCGATCGAGGATACCAAGGCGGAGGAAGGCTTGGCCCGGGGGCAGGTCGAGCTGCTCGTAGAACTGGAACGGGGTGGTGAGGAACTGGGCATACTCGGCCGCGGTGAGCGGGAGGAGCATGGATTGGCTGCGGCTGGTGAGCAGGGAACCAGAGACGTCGTAGGCGACTGCGTCGAACTCCAGTGAGCCGGAGTGGGTGTCGCCGGCGGTGTCGGCGAAGCCGATCTGTTCGGATGGCAGGGAGAAGAGGATGTCGTATCGGGTGAGAGGCTTGTCTTTGAAGCGGGGTGCGGGGACACCCATGACGGGTGGGTCGGTAGGGAGAGGACCCTCGGAAGCAGGGAGGACTTTGACGTCGAACAGGAGCTGGGTGGCAGGCACGGCAAAGCGTGCCATGGAGGCCGTGATTGCGTTGGGCTGAGATGTGTGTTCTGCGTTTGGGCTGGCGGCTGCGGTGGTGAGTTTGGGTGTGGGGCCGTTGAGGACTTTGTAGGGATCCTCGGCGTAGTAGCTGGTGCGGTAGACGAGATGGAGGCCCGGGCGGTCGACCTTGACGTTGATCATGTGGTGGCGGCCGTCGTAGGCGGCGCTGGGCGGGATGTAGGAGATGGAGTAGAAGCTGGAGCCATTGTCGATGGCGTGGGAGATGGCGGCTTTGAGGTCGTTGGTGTTGTAGAAGGCACCGCCGCCGGTGGATTCGGCAATGGACTCCATGGAGAGGAGGTCGCCGGCATGGACGGCAGATGTACCCGCGAGCGCGGCGGATGCCGCGGCGCCCGACCGGTTTGAGATTGGGCCGGAGGATGCATTGATCGGTGCCATGGCGTCCATGGCAATGTTCTGGACGCCGCGCGGGTCGACGGAGTAGACGGCGATCTGGGCGTCGGCTAGCAGGGCGTAAGTTTGGTGGAGAGCGGGGGTGGGGTCGATCTCACAGGGTGGGAGGAATTGGGGGTCGGTGACGCGCTTCATACCGACGGTGAACCAGACGAGGTTTTTTCTGCCCCTGGTTCCGGCGACGACTCCGGCGATATCGCGCAGGGCTTTGAGGGTGGTCTGGTCGAGGTATTCCGGTAAACAGTCGTAGGTCGTACTTCCAGGGGGCGGAAAGAAGGAGATGCTTTGCTTGTCGTTGATGGCCGCGATGAGGACGGCCGGGTCGGTGGTGAAGCCCTGGACTATGCGGAGACCGCCCGAGAGTTGCATGACGGCGACTTGCGTGCCGGATGGCATGGATTTGATGTAGTCGATGGCGTGCTGACGCTCGCGCCCACGGTCATAGAAGTCGGTGACGTTGAGGTCGTCGAGCAGGAGGATGTTGGCTGCTCCGGTGGATGGTGCGGGTTGTAGGTTGGTGTAGGTGTTGGGCGGGAGTTTGCGGGGCGCGATGGCTCGGGTGGCGTGGTCAGGGCTGGTTTCGGAGAAGGCGCGGATGGGTTGAGGGTGGCCGTCCTCGGAGATGGTGAAGTCGTCGCGGGTGAGGTTGTGGACGGGGTTGTCCTTCTTGTCGGTCACGGTGACATCGACGATGGTTTCGCGGGCGTTGACGTGGAGGGTGGGGGCGGTAGCCTCTTTTGCGGGTGGAACGGACTGCGATGGTCCGTGAGTGGGAAGCGCCAGGAAGAGGGCGAGGGCAATTATCGACGAGGCGGAGTGGGGGAAGAGAGTGTTCCCACGATAAACACGCGCTGCGCTTGTGTTGATCATGGGGCACCGCTGAGATTGGGGTGATGAAAGATGTTGGGATTTCGAGGGAGCCTACGCGGTTGGTGGTGAGGTCGTGGACGGCAATGCGGAGGAAGTAGTCGCCGGTGGCGGGGACGTCGATGTCGCGGTGGGCGTTGGCTCCGGTCTGGAGCATGGAATGGTAGACGGCGGGGAGCAGGATGGGGCTGACGGTTTTGCTGGTGGAGTTGACGATCTCGTCGCCGTCGGCGTTGTAGACACGGACACCGTACTCGAAGTCGCCGCGGTAGTTGCCGTCAGGGCCGGGGGCAAAGTCGATGCTGTGGACATCGATGTTGTAGGAGATGGAATAGTGGCGGTAGGGGGCTTGCATCTGCTTGGGGTCGGGCTGGTTCTCGGCGGCGAGGATGGTGGAGGCGGGTGATTCGACGACTTTGACGCGGAAGAGTATCTGGGTCGCGGGAAGCGCGCCGCGCATCATGGCGGATTGCATGGGAGTGACGGTTTCGATTTTGTGGCCTTTGGAGTCGAGTTCGGGGGCTACGGCGTAGTAGCCGTTGCGGTAGGTGAGGTGGAGGTCGGGTTGCGAGACTTTGACCTTGATGGTGCGGAAGCGGGTGTCGAGGTTTTGATTGGTGGGGGTGTAGGTGAGGGTGTAGAAGTTGGAGCCAGTGTCGATGGATTGCTGGACCGCTCCCACGTAGTCATTGGTGTTGTAGAAGAATTTGCCGCCGGTCTGGTCGGCCATGTCCTGCATGGTGCCGCGTTCGGCGAAGAGCATGTTGCCGCCGTTCGTCAGCCCGCTTAATGTCTTCGAACTAGGGTCAAACCGTTTCGGTCCGCGCCAGTCGATGGGATAAAGCGCTAAGTGCGCTTGTGCCATCAGATCCGTGGCAGATTTCAGATCCGCGGTGAGATCGTACATGCTGCCTTGAACGGTAGTGCCGGGGAAAGCGATGGGATCGGTGACTGGCGGGAATTGAAGCGGGAACGAGCCGGAGAACCAGATGAGATTTTTGCGGCCGGGCATACCGGAGACGTATCGGGCGATCTGTCGCATCGCCGAGATGGTGTATTGGCCCTGCAATGCAGAATGGTTCCCCTCCATTGCGACGAGCGCTTCGGGGGACATCGGGATCCCATCGATTTCCTCATCACCAATTGGCGTAGGCCATGCGAAGTTACTCTTGCTGGTGAGCGCGGCTTTCAAAAGCGCTTGGTCGGATGTGAATCCCTGGAGTATGGAGAGGTGGGTGGTAAGACGGAAGACTGCCACCTGCGTTCCGGGAGCCATCTTGTCGACAAAGTCGATCATGCGCTGGGTGACCTGCTGCTGCATTTGCGGAGGAGTATTGAGATTGTCGAGCAGGAGGATGTTGATGGGTGTGGGATTGGGCGGGCTGGGGATCGCGTTGGTGAAGGTATTGGGAGGGAGGATTTGCTGGATGGGTTCCGGCGCGGTGGTGGCTGTGTCGGTGCGGTGCTCGTCGAAGCTTTGGAGCTTCATGGGCTGATTATCTTCGAGGAGGGTGAAGTCGGACTGCTTGAGATCGTGGACGGGACGGCCCTTGGCGTCGGTGACGTTGACGTCGACGATGGTGAGGGGGACGCGGGTGCGCAGGGTGTATTGCGGGCCCGTCGATGTTGGGGCGGCCTGGACCTGCGATTGGGCGAGAGCGACGGGCATCGCGATGAGGAGCATTGCGGCGGAGACGAGAGGGTGCGCAATGCATTTGGGGAGGGCGTGAGGCGCGGTCTGCGCGGAGCTGGAGGGCATGGTGGCTACTATCTTTGTCTACGCATCTACTATGGCTGTACGAGACGGTACCACTTCAAATTGAAGATGCGCAAGGCGGAGTGGGCAGCGGGGACAGGTATGATTGGGTGCGGAGAAACGATGACAACGCAATACTATTCTGGTCCTAACTATGGCGGCAGGTTTATCTCTCTACTGCTGGCATTGCTGCTGGGTGCGGGGGCGGTGGTGCTGGTGGTGCGGCATGCGACGTCGGGCGCGCTGGGGCGGCTGGCTACGCTGATCGTGGGGCGGTCGACCAGCTTTGATACGTCGGTGCCGGTGGTGGTGGACAGGATTCAGAAGCTGAGCCGGATGGAGACGGTGGTGTACTCGCTGGACACGATTGTGGAGGGCGAGCGGACGACGCCGCTGCTGCCGGATGCGCTGGCGGGGGACAAGATTCTGCTGGTGGTGCATGGGCAGTCGATTGCGGGGATTGATTTTGGGCAACTGAAGCCGGAGGACGTGCGAATTGATTCCGGAGGGCACAGTATCCATGTGACGTTGCCGGCGTCGCAGGTATTTGTGACGACGCTGGATAACGAGCACACGCGGGTTTATGCGCGGACTACGGGGCTGCTGGTTCCAGTGGACCAGAATCTGGAGTCGGACACACGGGCGAAGGCGCAGGAGCAGTTACAGCAGGCGGCGCTGTCGGATGGGATTCTGGATGCGGCGCGGAAGAATGCGCGGGCCACGGTGACTTCGTTGCTGTATTCGCTCGGGTTTGAGCACGTGGATGTCACTTAGAAAACCGATATCCCACGAAAGTGTCCATGAAATGACACTTGTGTAACGAAACTCACCCACAATGCAGAGCGTGCTGCGCTATCATGTTTGGCATGAGGTTGCTGCCAAAGTTCGGTTGCTGCGAAGGTTCGACAGAAGTAGATGGCGTAGCGGGCGGTGCTGAGGACGGGGATGTGGCCGAGGTGGCGGACGAGACTATGAGTTCCGAGGAATCGAATCTTCTGAAGACAGTTGGGTGGGTGTCCGCGGCTCTGGGCGCGGTGGCTCTAGGGCTGATTGTGGGCCGTGAACTGCGACTGCGGTACAAGTTCAATCGCCGGACGCCGTATGATTTGTACTCGCACTCGGGTGATGAGCTGCCGGATGTGGATTTTGGGGTGGGGATTTAGTTTTCCAGGGCACGCGCGAAGGCCAAGGGCTTAGGGCTCGTTTATTTGAGGGCGTTTAGCGCGAGGCAGGGTTCGCTACCAATCCGGCTTGATTTACGATTGGTGTCGTGAATAAATCAGTTTTTCTCTTTCCTGGCCAGGGCTCTCAGTACGTGGGGATGGGCCGTGAGCTTTATGAGCGTTTTCCGGTTGCGCGTGCTGTTTTCGATGAGGCTGATGACGCCCTTGGGTTTGCGCTGTCGAAGCTGATCTTCGAAGGGCCGGAGGAGACGCTGAAGCTGACGGAGCATACGCAGCCGGCGATTGTGACGGTGTCGGTTGCAGCGGAACGTGTGTTGCGCGAGGCGGGCGTTGGGCCGGCTTTGGCTGCGGGACATTCGCTGGGCGAGTATTCGGCGCATGTGTCGGCGGGCACGCTGAGCTTTGCGGATGCGGTGCGGGCGGTGCGGCTGCGCGGAAGCTACATGCAGCAGGCGGTTCCGGCGGGCCAGGGCGCGATGGCGGCGGTGCTTGGGCTCGATCCGGGATTGATCAAGGTGATTTGCGAACAGGTTGAGGACCAGATGACGCCGTTGCCGAAGACTCCCGGGGCGGAGGGGTTCGATCGGAAGCTGGCGGTGGTGTCGGCGGCGAATTTGAACTCGCCGGGGCAGACCGTGATTTCCGGCGCCAAGGGTGCGGTGGAGAGGGCGGCAGAGCTGTGCAAACAGGCGGGCGCGAAGCGGACCGTGATGCTGCCGGTGAGCGCTCCTTTCCATTGCGCGTTGATGCAGCCGGCACAGGATCTGCTGGCGCTGGATCTGGCGCGGCTGGAGTTTCACGATCCGGCGTTTCCGGTGGCGGCGAATGTGAATGCCACGCTGGTGACGACGGGCGACGAGGCTCGCAGGGCCCTGGTGGCGCAGGTTACAGGCGCGGTGCGGTGGGTTGAGTGCATTCAGCTGCTGGCGGCCGAAGGGGCGACGCACTTTATTGAAGTGGGGCCGGGTAAGGTGCTGAGCGGCTTGATGAAACAGATTCTGGGGAAAGATTCGGCGGTGCCCGTGCTGCATGTGGAGGACGCGGAATCGTTGGAGAAGACAGTGGCAGGGCTCAAGGGCGCGTAGACCGCTGGTTTCAGGTGGCGAGAATCAGGGTTCGGTGTAGTAGCCGGTCCGGGTGCGGGCGACCAGGCCGGGAGTGGATACGCGGACGTCGATGCGGCGATATTCGTTGGGGCGATCGGATGGGGGCGCTTCATAGGAGATGCGGTAGTAGGCGGTGGTGTCGTTCATCGCCTGCTGGAGGTGGACGGCGAGGTCGTTGCCGGCGGTGAGGGCGAGGCCGCCGGTCTGGATGGCGAGGACCTGCAAGGCGAGGTTGCCGAGTTGGGCCTGGCCGGGCTTCTTCAGGCCATTGACGAATCCCTCGTAATAGAACTCCGCGCCGACATTCTCACCTGGTCCGAGCGGATCGATGCTGTAGAGGGTAATGTCGTTCTTGCGGAGGATGGTTGAGATGGCGACCACCTGAGAAAAGACCTGCTGTTCCTGGCGACCATCAAGGTTGATGCCTGGACCCGAGAGGATAGGCCAGCCGGGTGACACCCAAAAGATAATTTTTCGGCCGGGAAGTGCAGACTCCCTGGCGATGAGGGACTGTAGGGCTTGCAGAGACAGGTTGAGGCGGTCTTCTCCCTGGTATTCGCTGTCGCGGTGGATCTCGCGCAGGCCGGTCTGGTTGTTGTCGAGGGTGGCGCTGATCAGATTGCCATCCGTGCTTGCGCCCTGCTGAATCTCTGTGCCGGTGTCGGTAAAGAGGGCCAGGGTGACGGGCTGTGCGAGATGGCCGCCGTTGGCCTTGAGGAAGATGTCGATCTGCTGGCGCTCGATGGCCATGTCGCGATAGTTGGCGTTGACGGCGTCGACCAGCAAGATAATTTCGGTGGGGGTCTGACTGTTGGTGATGGCTTCGAAGCTGGTGATGGGCTGGGGAGAGTTGTTGTCGAGGAGGGTGAAGTCCTTCTTTTCGAGACCGGTGACGGGCTTGCCGGATTTGGGGGTTACGACGACGTCGAGGGAGATCTTGTGGGTGGTGGCTTGTGGGGGCGGGTTTTGGGCGAGTTCCTGGTTGTGGGCAACGGCGGGGAAGAGGATGAAGCTGAGCAGCGCGACGGCTAGACGGATTGGAGTCGGCATGGATGACCTGTCCGAGGGAGGCGCTCGTGGCGTGCACAGCCTCCGGGGTTTAGATGCCTGGGCGCTGGGAGTTAGACTATTCGCGGAGAGTGCAAATGCAAGCTGGCGACGTCGTTGAAGATTTTACGCTTCAGAATCAGGATGGCAAGACGGTTCACTTGAGTGACTACAAGAAGTCGCCGGTGGTGCTGTTTTTCTATCCGCGGGCGGATACGCCGGGCTGCACGATTGAGTCTTGCGGTTTTCGCGATGCGTTTGAGAAGTTCCAGAAGGCCGGGATCGTGGTGCTGGGGATCTCGCGCGACACGGTGAAGGATCAGAAGAAGTTCAAGGACAAATACGACCTGCCCTATGATCTGCTGGCCGATCCTGACATGGTTTTGATCAATCGCTATGGCCTGCTGGTAAACAAGACGATGTATGGCAAGCCGGTGACGGGCGTGGCTCGGACGACATACCTGATCGGGCCGGATAAAGGCGACGGGCAGAAGCTGCTGCATGTGTTTGAGAAGGTGACCCCGGCAGGGCATGCGGACGAGGTGTTTGCGCTGCTGAAGGATGCGGGGAAAAAGTAAGTGCCCGGAGTGGTTGGAGGCGCAGTGGCGGGCGCGGCGGTCGGGTTGGCGGCCGGGGGCCTTTTGTACGCTTCCATGTGGCCCACTTCGCAGTTGTTTGGGCGGACCCTGGTTGCGGGGACGATCCACGCGATGTGGCGCTGACGTTTGACGATGGACCAAACGATGCTGCTACTCCGTTGCTGCTGGAGGTGTTGGCGCGGCACGACGTGCGGGCGACCTTTTTTATGATGGGGGACTTTGCGCGGCAGAGGCCGGAGATCGTGCGGGCGGTGGCTGCGGCGGGGCATCTGATAGGAAATCACACGATGAGCCATCCGAAGCTTTCGACGGCGCCAGTGGGGCGGGTAAGGCAGGAGCTGACGGATTGCAATGCGTTGCTGGAGGATATAGCAGGGGTGAAGGTGCGATTTTTCGGCCTCCCTTTGGGGCGCGACGGCCGGTGGTGCTCCGCATTGCCGGGAGCTTGGTTTGACGCCGGTGATGTGGAATGTGAGTGGGTCCGACTGGAATCCCATTGGGGTGGAGGGGATTCTGAAGAGACTGCGGGATGGCGTGGCGCGGAACCAGCGGATTGGGCGGGCTTCGAATTTACTGCTACATGATGGCGGCCATCTCGGGATGGGTGCGGCGCGCATGGATACGGTGAGAGCGGTGGAACGGCTGGTGAGCAGGCTGGATGGGACAGCTACTCAGTTTGTGACGGTCGACGCATGGGTCCTGCCGGACGGGCCTGCCGCGCGTGGGGCGGTCACTTCGTGACCTCGGCGGCGAGGAGTTTGCGTTTGCGGTCGACGCCCCAGCGGTAGCCGGTGAGGCTGCCGTCTTTGCCGATAACGCGGTGGCAGGGGACGGCGATGGCGACGGGGTTGGAGGCAATGGCAGAGGCGACCGCGCGGACGGCGGTGGGTTGGCCCAGCTCGCGGGCGAGTTCGGAGTAGCTGCGGGTTTCGCCGCGCGGGATCTGCTGGAGAGCTTTCCAGACGCGCTGCTGGAAGGCGGTGGCGCGGACGTCGAGGGGGAAGGTGGCGGCGAGGGGATGCTCGGTGGTCTGGCTGGCGACGAAGGCGACCGCGTCGGCGAGCCAGCCGGTGTTACCTTTCGCCGGAACGAGTTGGGCCTGGTTGAAGCGCTGGCGGAGGTCGGCGGTGAGCTCGGCATCGTCGCGACCGAAGGCGATGGCGCAGATGCCGGAGGGTGTTGCGGCGACCAGCATACGGCCAAGCGGGCTGGGCGCGGTGGCGTAGCGGATGACGAGACCAGCACCGCCTTCGCGCATGGTGCGCGGGGTCATGCCGAGGGCGTTCGTTGCTGGACTCATAGAGGCGGCTGGAAGAGCCGAAGCCGGCTTCGTAGATGGCGTCTGTGATGCGTTTGGGTTCTGGTGTGGAGCGCGCGGACTTTTCCGTCTTATTTGCGGCTGGGCGGAGGGCGTCTTTGAAGCGGGCTACGCGCTGGGCCTTGGCGTACTCGCCGGGGGAGACGCCCAGGACGCGGCGGAATCCGCGGAGGATGGTGAGGCGACCTACGCCGGTGGCTCTGGCGAGGTCAGCGAGGCGAGTGCGTTCGGTGGCGTGCTCGGCGAGGTATTCTGTGGCGGCGGCAATGACGGCGGCCTGAGGGTCGGGACGCGGAGTGGCGAGGTCGGGCTCGCAGCGCTTGCAGGCGCGAAAGCCAGCCTGCTCGGCTGCGGCGGCACTGGCGAAGAAAGTGACGTTCTTGCGCGTGGGCCGACGGCTGGGGCAACTGGGGCGGCAGTAGACTTTCGTCGATTTGACGGCATAGAAGAACTGGCCGTCGGCGCCGGAGTCGCGGGCGAGGACCTGCTGCCACTGGCGGCCGGGGAACAGGCTGGGGACAGCGGGCTTGGGATTCGAGATGGCGACGGGCTGCGGTGGTTCGGGGCGGCGCTGGTTGGACATGGCGTGGGCTCTCATATCCAGTATCATGCAGCGCGCGGCCTAGCGGGACACTCCGCAATGTTCATGGATATATGCAGGGGCTATTTTTGGATGAGTGCTGGGGCAGCGAAAGAGCGCTCGAGCTGGACCGCCGCGAGGATGGCGAAGAGGACGGTCCATTCTGACCAGGCGCGGGTCTCGTTCCACGTGGCGAAGAAGAAGGTAAAGAAGATCATCGCGGTGGCTGCGTAGAGGGCGAGCCGCTCTGGCTGGGTGAGATATTTCACGCCGAGCCAGACGGGTAGCCAGAGGAAGCCGGCGATGCTGAACACCTGGGGAAGGTGCCAGGGCTTGATCTCGTTGTACCAGTGCAGCGCGTTCCACTGATGTGCGCCGCCGGGGTAGAGGTGCTGGGCGAGTATGCGGGTGAGAATCCAGAAAACGGTACACGCGGACGCGGCTATGCGCCACTGCTTCGAACGGAAGTGGACGATGACCGCGAGAGCGACGAGGAAGATGGAAGTCTCGCGCATGGGGGCGTCGAAAGCGAAGGCGATGGCGAAGAGCAGTGGACGATCTGTGAGCAGGAAGATGGTTGCGATACCGAAGAGCACCAGGTGGGGGATGTCGTAGGGATACCAGACGCACTGCTCGTATCGTGCGGCATAGCTCGCGTATAGGATGGCGAGCATGAGCGACCAAAGCAGCCACCAGTGGCGAATGGAAAGATGCGAGGAGATGCGGACGGTCCATAGGCCGAGGGCACTGAGGAGGATTAGGCTGATGAGAATGCAGGCGAGCTTGGCGGCGGACATGGGTTCGGGCTGCGGTACATTGACTCCATAGCGGGCGGCGGCGGCCTGAAGGATGTGGCTGGATTCGGCCGCACGCAGCACGGGGACCATCAGGAAGCGGCGCTGGAAGGGCTCAGGCGCGGTGCCGTGGGTATAGTCGTCAAGATTCAGGTAGGACGTATTGACGTAAAAGATGGAGAGGACGCAGTGGGTGGTAGCGCAGAGAAGAAGGAGAATTGCGGCGAATCGGCGCACTGAAGACCACTCCCTAGTCGATAACTGTCAGATTATACTGTCGTCTGGAGAAGGGATAGAGCCAGACACTATGCAAAGCCCGCGCAGAGTAGCGAAAGTCGTTCTGGCGTTCGTCATCTGTTCAACAATCTTTTCAGACTATTGGGAATATAGCGGGCAGTACCATGCCGATCCGAATGCCTGGATGGACATCATCCATGGGACCGGCGGAGCCCCAATGCAATACCGCATCGGGGTGGTGCGATTCGCCGACCTGCTTCGGCGACACGGGCATATGGGATTGCGTCACGCCTTTACGTTTATCGACCTCTTATGCGCGGCGGTTGCAGTGTATCTGCTGTTCTCGCTACTCGAACGTGCGGTGACTTATCGCGCAGTCGGGGAGACTGCTCGGTGGTTCGGAGCCGCGGTCTTTGTATGTTTGGTTCAGTACAACTTTGCTTGGATCCGGTGGTATCAAAGGCCAGAAACTATGGCGAGTGCAGCCGTGCTGGCTGCGACGTTGTGGCTGCTGACCGTTCCGCTGCGTTTTTCGCAGACCGTCTCTATTCTGGTTACGTCGGCTTCTATGCTGGCGTTGGCGGGGATTCAGGGGTTCATTCGAGCGGATGTTGCCGTTGTGGCTCATCTGGGAATTCTGTTGGTGTGCGCGACCCGAAGGGGCAGCGGCCTTTCTCTTCCTTGGGGCTTGCAGGCTCTTGTCAGCGGCGGTGCGTTACTCGTAGCGGGCGGGATTCAGTTTTACCTAATACATGTTGCCTTTCCGCACGCGACCTACGGGACAACCCCGGTATTTCAACTTATAGCTAACCTTACGCTTCCGATAAGGTGGATTCCAACGGCCTTATTTATGATGCCTTGGATGTGGCTAGTGATCACTTTGCTGCGAAGGTCGTCGACGACGTCAGATTCGCCGGGCATCGCGCTTGTTGTCGGTTCGGCGATCTATGTTGTTCTGTGGTCGGTAGTGGGAAAGATCGACGAAGTCCGGATATTTCTACCCTACGCTTTGGCACTTATTCCGCTTACCTGCGTGTGCGCGACGCAGCGGTTCCTGACCCCAAGAACTGGGACAGCAATTCTGGACTTCTAAAATACGCGTGCTCAAGGTCGAGTCGGAGTAGGTCGAAATACAGGGCGCTGACTTCTCGCGCGATCGGGTCCTAACAGACTGGTCGCGATTAGCGGCGCAAACCAAGCGGCGAAGAATGCGCAAAAAACGATGATCTCCACCCCGAACGTCATGAGATAAATCATGTTGCTGAGGGCCCCTTCGGGGGCGACGTGAGTAATTAGAGCCAAGGCAAGAAGTCCCCACGGGGTAGTGCGAAGGTCGCCAAGGATCGAGTCGAACTCGATGAATAGCAGGCACCACAGAAGAGGTGCGAGGATGAGAACGCCTGTCCAACGAGCCAAATGGTAAGCCTCCCCCGTGGGACTGAAAGAGATGCCGGTGGTGACGTCTCCCTCGCCTTGGGCCGTTCCGGTGATCTCGTGGGCGTAGGCGTTTCCAGGGTTTATTCCGGGCTTGTTCGGCCACAAAAAATGCGGAATCGCGTTGATGAACGCCAGTTTGATAGGAAGTAGGCCGAAGACGTGGCCGCGATCAGTGACGTCGTTCAGTTTGTCGTCGACCGAGATCATTTGCAGGCGTTCCCAAAATCCCTGGGGAGTGTTGTAGTACTCATTGAGGCCCGTTGGTCCCTCGATAGCTTCCTCACGTTCGTTATATAGTTCGGACCGTTTGTTCAGGGTGCTCAAGAAGCGATGTTGCGATTTCCCATCTTTGATGTGAGGGTTGCGTCTTCCGGAACCTGACCACGCCCATACTGGGCGAAAGGGGTGAGGTAGTGAAAAAAAACAAAAAGAGTAAGAACGCAGGACAGCACCTGCCATGACGGAGAGCCGGTATCGCAGCGCGCATACAGGGAGGAGCCAGCAAAGAAACGGGGTCAGCAAGGGCCTGCTTGGAGAAGCCCGTGATTCCGTTGAAGAAGAGAAACATGCTGCCGACAATGATCGGGAGGTTAATACTACGAGAGCCGCCGCTTCGACGGATCTCGTAGATGACGCCGATGATGATGCCAAGCTGAATCAACTGATTGAGTTGGTTGAAGGCGCTTTGCTAGTCCGGCAACACTTTCTCCGAGCAAAGCAAAGATGAATCCCGCCGAGATACCGAAAATGACGCATCCCACCGAAGCGCGGTACATCTGGTTGTCTTTCAAAATATCCTGAAGCAAGCCAGACTTACGCGAGAGGCGACGGCTGACAAGGACCGCAGCCAACATCGCCGTGATGCCTCCCACATATACAGCGATATCAGTTTTGGGTGCGAGCAAGTTAGATTGGGCAGGTTCCCCGAGGAGGGCTTTGTAGCAAATGCCAATAATCAGGACCAGGATCGAATAGAAAAAAACGTATGCACCTGAGGCGCGAGTGAGGCCGCCAGCAGCGTTGAACGCAAGGGCGGCTATCAGGATGAAGGCGGCGCATCCTACAGCGAAGTACATGGCTGTGCCTTCGAATACCTGAATCAGGAAGAGAGCTGCGGCGAAGAGAGCGACTCTATCGAGGGGAACGCGTTCTGGGAAGGGGATGCGCACAGGCCAAGCCCAGTTTAGCAGGGGACGTGTTTACTGCATGACACTGGCAGACGAAGTCAAGACCGTGCTGGGAGCGGCTTTGGTTGTCTCGTTTGGCGCTGATTCCACCATTGGAGAATCACTTTGCGTGCAGGACGTTCGACGAAGAGATGCAGTCCGACCGAGAGTGGAATGAGAATTGCGAGTTTCCATATTGCCGAGAGCGAGGCTTTCGCTTGCCCCGAAACGGTTCATTGTCCAGTCGTTGAAGAGAAAGTGAAAAAGATAAAGAGAGTAACTGGCTTCGCCAAGCAGGACCAGCCAAGAAACAGAGAGAGCCCGGGACATCCAGTTGCGGTCGCTCAGGCCCAGGATGATCAAGGAATAAAGCGGAATAAAGAGACCATTACTGATCATAACGTTCGGAAAGTGAGGCGAAAGGAAGAGGGCTCACAACAAAGGCGGCTGTACCGATGGGCGCAAGATACTTTGCGATGCGCGGGGCGGGGGGAAATCGAAGGTGCATCCAGCCGAGCGAGACACCAGCCAGGAATTCCGGAAGCGCCAAAATTGGGAGGCGGTGGACACGAAACGTCTGAATCGATTGGCGTGCACCTTCTGTCCAGGAACCTGCGGGATCGAACAAGACGCAGAGCAGAGGAGGAAGCATCGCGAGGAGCCAGAACCCGAAAACAGCGAGATAGCTTTTTGTACGAGTGGCCGGGCGAAGGGGCAGGAGCAGGAAAGGGAAGAGGAAGTAGAAAAACATCTCGACCGAGAGCGACCAGGCGACGACGTGGAAAAAGTTGACCATGCGGACCGACCAGGACTGCACCATGAGCAAGTCGGCGATATAGGCAAGCGCGTGGATCGGCTGGCGAAAGTACTGAAAGCCGACATAGCCGGCGAAGATCATGCTGAGCAGATATACAGGATAGATACGTGCAAAACGTGCGATCCAGAACCTACGTGGATTGCCCTTGCCAAGTTCGTACTCGGGTGCATGGCTGTAAGCAAGGATGAATCCGGAAAGGAAGAAGAAGAAGCCGACAGCCTGGTAGCCGGCACTCATGAAGGAGCTAAGCGGTCCCCAGAGAGAGAACGGCCTGACAAGGTGGTAGAGGGCTACGTGCAGAGCCACGAAAAAACGAACAGAGGTGAGCGCCTTGAGAACCGGCAATCTGGGTACACCGGCGGCGGGGACCGGATTCCTAGGGTCGGTGATGTTTGTCACTACAACAGATCATAGCGCGTGCAGTCGAGGCGTTCTCTACTCGGCAATGGGATTGGGGTCGCACCGACTTGCTACATGTTTCCGAGTGGGAGGGGTGGGTCGGCGGGGTTTGGGGGGGAGGGTTTGGCGAGGACGAAGCGGCGGAGGGACATCGCGGGGAGTTCGATCAGGTAGCGCGAGAGCAGGCATAGGGCGATGGTGATGGCGAGGATTGAGACGAACCGGACCGCCCAGGCTATGGTGTTTCCGCCGGCGAGCGGGCCGCGGAGGCGGTCGTATCCTTCCATCACATAGGCGTGAATCATGTACATGGCGTAGCTGATGAGGCCGAAGAACGTTAGGAGCGGTGTGCGAAACATAGCGAGGATCCGTTGGCCGGAGTGGCTGATTATGAAGGCTACTATGGAGCCGAAGAGTAGGGTGACGCCGGTTTGTTGGAAGGCTGCCCAAAAGGCGAAGGCGACGACGGTCGAACTGGGCGCGGGGATGGCGATCAGGATGCCGCCGAGGGCAAAGGCAATGGCGATGACGCGATTTTCCAGCGCGCGGCTGGGGTTGACTGGATCGCGCTGGAAGTACCAGCAGGCGAGCAAGGCTCCCAGGGCGAGGCCGTCGCAGTGAAAGAAGGTGAAGTAGTAGCTGAAGTGTCCGATGGAGGCGGCGAGCAGGCGGAGCAGGAAAGCCGTGGTGGCGGTCGCGATGGCCCAGCGGCGGAGTTGGGCGACAGTCTGGCGGCGCACGACAGCGGGCCAAATAAGATAGAACTGCTCTTCGATGGCGAGCGTCCAGAATGGACCGTTGGCGCCGAGGTGAAAGATGCCGGAGAAATTGGCAAGGAAGAGGGCTGAGAGGAGCACAAATCTCCACGAACCGGGGATGAAGATGAGTATTCCGAGGAGGCAGATGACGTAGACCGGCAAGATGCGCAGGACACGTTTCCAATAAAAGTCGTGGTAGTAGGAAGGCTGTTCACGCGCATCGATGAGGAGCGACGTGATGAGGAAGCCGGAGAGTACGAAAAAAAGATCCACCCCGTAGCGACCGGGCTCGGAGAGAGTATGCAGGAACGCGATGGGGGCGGACCAGCCGGTGGACTGGATCGACGCGAAGCAGACGTGATGAAAGAAGACCATCAGGGCGGCGATACCACGAATTCCGTCCAATTCGCGAATATGGACGAAGTGGCGGGGGCGCCGAATTGCTGTTTCCGCGATGGTTTGCGGCTGAGATAGAGTCATCTATTCCAGTTTACCGGGAGCTGAGGGGGCGGTCGGTTTCAACGTGGCTGAGGGCGACGCTTCTGGAGTGCGACTATCTCTGACGCCAAGGTGCGTTGGGGCAATTGCCGTAGGAGATGACCGTCGTCGGGGTGATGAAGCTGCTGGTGTCGTGATCAAGGACAGAGCAGGGGAGGTAGATCCACTCTTTCCTCGGGCTGGGGCATGACGCCGTGTACGAAGGTTGAGTTGGCAAGGATGCGGACTGGATATTGGTCGAGGAAGTCGGCGGGCATCCAACCGGAGCCCGGCTTGTAGGTGTCGGCTGTGTCGTCGAGGACGAAGCCGCCGAAGACGTGGCTGTCGACCGCTCGCTGGAAGTCGGCCAGGTAAGCGTCGCGCATCGGGGATGGAGGACTGTCCTGGATGATGCCGAAGGCATCGATCACGGCGTGGGGCTTTTTACCGGCGAGAATGGCGTCGTAGCTGTGATTGAGGACGTAGATGTCTCCGGGGAGCGCGGCGAGCTGCTGCTCAAATTGCTGGCGGGCGTCGCGGGTGGTGGCGGATGGGTCGAACCTGCCTGGGTGGTAGATGAAACCGATGATCTGGACGGTGGCCGCTGCCAACAGAAGGACCTGGCAGAGCTGCGCTGCACGTGAGGACTGTGCGCCGAGCCATGAGCTTAAGGCGATGGATTGCCAGGCCGAACAGAACCGCAGTCCATGCGTATGCAGGCATCAGGGTGTTGACGGCGGAGCCTGCGTGGCCTCGTAGGTACCAAATGGACGCGTAAATGGCGAAGGAAACGACAATGTAGAACTGTGTGCGGCGGCTGCGCAGAGTCGGCGGAACGCAGAGTAAAGACGCCAGCAAGATCAGGAAAGCGAGGCCAAAGGGCTGGAGCAGGTCGGAAGGAACATATAGAACAAATGTGCGGAGAACCCAACCCAGGCCTTTGGCAGTGCCGAAGAGGTAGAAGCTGTACCAACCGCCGGTGAGGTGGTTCATCAGCAGCATGCTGGCGCCGAATCCTGCTAGCAGCGTGACCAGGCCGAGAGCCATGCGGCGGGGTCGTTGCCAGTCGGCGCACAGGACGAGTACGGCAACGGGCAAAATAGTCTGCTTGACTTGAAATGCAACCAGCCAGACCAGCACAGCGATGAGGATGGGAGTGCGGCGCGTGCAGTAGATGGCTAGCAGCAGAAGGAAGATGAAGAGCGAGTCGACGCGGCCGAGGTCAAACCAACCCATCAGCGGCAGGTAGCAAGCCGCATACAGACCCGCGCCGGCGATCGCTGCCAGGCGGGACTTGGTTTCTCCGTGGACGAGGGCGTAGATGACTGCGCAACTGCCCAGTGTTCCAAGGATGGATACCAGCCGGAGTCCGGCATATCCGGCGCCGACTATCTTGCTGAACGCGGCTGCGAGATAAAAGTAGAGTGGGGCGTAGAGATAGGGAACGAAGTCAGTGGTCGGCTTTGTGTAGAGGGGATACCCGTGAGCGACGCGCCAGACCGAGGTGGCCATTCCACCTTCGATCTGATCGAATGAGAACGGGTAGGCTATACGCCGCAGAGCGGTGTACAGGAAGAGCAGGATGAAGCTCCAAGAGGCGACAGCGAGGGCCCTGCCCAGCCATTTTTCTGCCTGCCCGAGGGATTCTTGCGTCGCTGGTGCCGAGGTGGCCTGATTTGGCATTTTTACTCGCCTAGAGGCCTCAGAATATGAGAGTCGCTGGCCGATTGAAGCGCCGGGAGGAGCAACTGAGCCTGACGGGGCGGAATTGCAGTCTTTGGGCCGCACGTTGTTCCATGCGCGTTCACCGCACAAGTGCTTCCGACGCCGACGGCTGGGATACGTTCTGGATAGGGGGTATGCACGCGCTTTCGCCCCAGTGTAGCAGGGGAGAATGAGGCACGGACAAACTCCTGGAGGGGCAAGAAAGCATGTTTGCGGAGTGGACTATGCAGGTTCTGGGGAAGCCAGGATGGGCAAATTCCTTTGATTTGGGACCCGTAATCGCTTAGGCTATGGAGCGTGTAGCGGCCGGCGGGACATGGTGCAAGAGGGCGGAATGGCGGCATTCGGCGAGGAGTTACGGCGGGCGCGCGAGGAGCGCGGGATGGCCGTCGAGACCATCTGCGACGCGACCAAGGTATCGGCGAAGCATATTCGTGCTTTGGAGGCGGGGGCGCTGAAGGAATTGCCAGGAGGCGTGTTCCGGCGGGGCTTTGTGCGCAGCTATCTAAGAGTCCTGGGGCTGGAAGAAAACGCATGGATGGAGCGCTTTGAAGAGAGTTGCCGGGCGAGCGGGATGCTCGATCCTGCTGAGATGGAGTGGGTAACATTTGCTGAAAACGTAAAGAATAGCCGGGTGGCTCCCCGCCGCCGGGCGGGCCTGAGATGGGTGATGGTTGGGCTGGTGCTGCTCGGTGCTAGTGCTGGCTGGGTGGCTGTGGGTGGAGATTGGCGACCCATCGCCGTTTACTCCCTGCACCCATGTGTTTGGGCGTTTCTGAATTCTTGGGTTGACAATGGCCCGTCCAGGTAATTTACTGTTTCCTCGATTGAAATTGTTTGTAACCGCGCGCTGAGAAATAAATTTGCCATCGCGCGCTACATTCACGGCATGACCGCCCTTCGGGATTTGTGTGTAACGAGGGCCGGCGAGCTGAAGCTTAATGCAGATAACAAGGCTGGCAAAGCCCGTCGGAATTGCAAGTAGGGTAAGTTTTTCAGGAGATGATGATGACGCTGTCTAGACGCTGGGTTCGCGGTGCTGTGTGGGTTGTACTGTTGATGGTGGGTTCGGTTGCGGCCCTTGCGCAGGGAGCAGCCACCGGGAGCATCTCCGGTACCGTAGTGGATGCAACAGGCGCCAGCGTGAGCGGTGCCAAGGTCACCGTGACGAATACCGACCGCGCCTATGTTGAGCGCACCGTAACTACGGACAAGGCGGGTTTCTATACAGCGACTTTGCTTCCTCTGGGAAACTACTCGGTAACGATCTCCATGAAGGGGTTCAAGACGTCTACCGTCAGCGGGCTGGCCCTGCATGCCAGCGACGCTCTGAAAGTCAACCAGCAGCTGATCGTGGGCGCACCAACCGAGAACTTGACGGTCGTCGCCAACCAGGCACAGCTGAACCTGGAAAACGGCATGACGCAGAGTCTGATCAGTGGCACCCAGATTCGCGAACTCGTGTTGAACAACCGGAATTACGAGCAGTTGCTCACTCTGCAGCCTGGCGTTTCGTACGGCAATGCCACCAGCGATCAGCTGTATCTCGGCGTGTCCAACCCGCTTGGACCGTCCAACCAGGTGCAGTTCTCCGTCGGGGGGGCTCGACCGACAGCGAATAATTGGACGATTGACGGTGCGGACAATGTGGATCGCGGAGCCAATTTGACGTTGCTGGCCTATCCCAGCGTGGACGCGATTGCCGAAATTCAGACTCTGCGCGGCACTTACGAGGCGGAGTATGGCCGTAACGCCGGCGGGCAGATCAACGTCGTAACCCGTTCTGGCACGAACGACTTCCACGGCGGAGCCTACGAGTTCTTCCGCAACAATATTTTCAACGCGAACAACTACTTCAATAAGCTGTCGACGCCTTACACGCCGGTGCCCGTGCTGCGGTATAACGATTTCGGCGGAACGATCGGCGGCCCGGTCATCATTCCTCACGTTTACAACGGCAAGGACAAGACATTCTTCTTCTTCTCTGAAGAGGTTCGCCGTGTGGTTAGCTACGCGACCGCGACTGCCTATGTGCCGACAGCAGAGGAGAGAAACGGCATATTCACCAATTCCTACCTGACGGGCACGGCGGGCGGGTCCAACTACACCGGCGCCACCGGTCCGGTCGCTATTTGCGCTTCTTCTTCCAACGGGGTTTGTACCTCCTACACGACGAGCCTGACCGGCCTTTCGCCTACGGCCCAGGCGTACGTGAAGGACGTCTACGGTAAGGTTCCGCTGCCCAACATCAGCGCGGCACAAGTTACCGCGGGCACCGATCCACACACGTTGATCAACAACATTCACAATATCTTCAACGATGCGCAAGAGGTCGTGCGCATCGACCACGCTCTGAATTCGAAGACGAACCTGTTCTATCGCTTCATTCACGACAGCCTTCCGACGACTGAAGGCGGCGGCCTGTTTATCGGCGGCGGAATCACCGGCGTGTCGACTACTTCGACCGTTTCACCCGGCACCCAGCAGATGGGACACGCGACGATTGCGATCCGCCCGACTCTGTTGGCCGATATGGGCTACGCGTACAGCTATGGCGCCGTGATCAGCACGCCGATTGGTTTGGTATCGAGCGCAGTCTCGCCGGATGTCAAGCCGACGCTTCCTTTCCCGGCTACGCTTGGGCGTGATTCCGTCCCTCACGTTCTTCGGGAAATGTGACCGGCATTTCGAGCGCAGGGTATTTATAACGACCACAATACCAATCAAAATGGTTTTGGCAGTCTCACGAAGATCAAGGGCCAGCACACTTTCAAGTTCGGGCTTTCGTACAACCACTATCAGAAGATCGAGAACGCTACGGGCACGAGCAACCAGGGCAGCTTCAGCTTTACCAATCCGACTTCCCCGTCGAGCAGCACCCTTGCGTCGCTGGGCGCAAGCGCACCGAGCCAGTTCGATGCCGAATGGGCGAATTTCCTGATCGGCAACGTCAATGGAGGCTTCTCGCAGGCGTCCCTCGCGCCGGTGGCGAATATCAACTGAAACCAGATCGAATTGTATGTGCAGGATGACTGGAGAGCGACGCGGCGTTTGACGGTGAACCTGGGCGTGCGCTACAGCTACTTCGGCCAGCCTTACGACATCAATAACGAGTTGTCCAACTTCAGCCCGTCGACGTTCAACAAGCTCAACGCGGAGACAATTTCCAGCAATGGAAATCTCTGCACCATGGCCGGACAGACGACCTACACGACGTCGTTTACCTCGACCGGCGTTGTGACGACTTACACACTGAACAACTGCCCGAACGTGAATGGCTTGAACGCGTACCAGCCGAATACGGTGGCGGATCCGCTGAACGGGATCATCCTCGCTTCTCCGGACTTCATCAAGCAGGAGAACGCTAATGGGTCTAAACAATACCCGTTTGTTGAACCAACAGCTCCGTCGGGTACGCCGCAACCGCCGTCAATCGAGAGCCACGGCTCGCCTTTCGGGCTCAACGTGGGGCACGCAGAGAAGCGTGACTTCGCTCCGCGCATTGGGTTCGCGTGGGATGTCTACGGAAACGGCAAGACCGCACTGCGTGGCGGCTACGGAATGGCCTATGACGACTCGGATCGGTCAGCGAATACGAACAGGCAATCTTCAACAATCCGCCGTATGTCGTGCTGAATACCTATCCAATTGCGGTACTGGACAACCCTGCCAGTGGCACGGCCGCTATCAACCTCGCTCCTCCGTCGCTGCGCGCGACGCCGGTGATCTTCCAGACGCCTTACGTGCAGCAGTTCTCGTTGGACGTGCAGCAGGCGGTGACGCCCACCATGACGTTGGATGTGGGTTATTTCGGGGACCACGGCACGCATCTGCAAGGCGTTGTCGATCTCAACGAGGTGTATCCGGGAGCGTTCGTCCACACCAACATCGGTTTCGCGCCAGCAGCCTGGATGCGCCGCCTTTACCAGCCAGAACTGCGAGGGACCGCTGAATCAGATCCGTCCCTATCCCGGCTACACGGCGATCAACGCAGTGCAGACCATCTTCAATTCGAACTACAACTCGCTGCAAGTAAAGATGACGAAGAGGTTCAGCGGCAAGAGCTATGCTCGACGCCAACTATACCTACAGCCGAGGACTCACCAATTCACAGAACGACTATTCCAGTGCGCCTCAGAACACCTATAACCTGGCGGCCGAGTATGGGCCAAGCGTTTACAACCGCAACGACATCCTGGCGATCGACGGAGTATGGGAATTGCCGTGGTATCGCGAGCAGGAGGGAATTGTGGGCAAGATCGTGGGCGGCTGGGAGATTTCGGGCCTGTATGTGGTGAACTCCGGATTGCCTCTGACGCCTACCATGTCCGGTGGAAGCACGGTGAACTATGGCGGCCTGACCAGCATCTACAACGGCCAAACCAACGGCGGGCTGGCCAGCGACGCGGCTGGCCTGGGAATTCTTGGGCCGAGCGCTGCTAGCCTTCGTCCAAACCAGGTGCTGAACCCGAACGACGGATACAACCAGGTGAACCTGAGGAAGAGGCTGCACTGGTTCAACCAGACGGCGTTCCTCGCGCCTTCGGCGGCGAGCTTCCAGGTTGGAAACGAAAAGCGTGGTGTGGTTGACGGTCCGGGCTACAACCGTATGGACCTCGGTATCTTCCGCAACTTCAAGGTCTATCGCAATTCGACCTTCACGCTGCGCGGCGAGGGATACAACATCATGAACCACACAAACTGGGGCACGGTCGGAACAACGTCAACCAGCAGCACGTTTGGACAAGTGACGGCAACACGTGATCCGCGAATCCTGCAGGTTGCCGGCAAGACTTAACTTCTAACGAAGTCGCAATCGAATGGCGCCTGCCTTCCCGGGCAGGCGCCATTACTCTTTGGGACCATTTGTAAACACGTTAGAGGCGCTGTGGCGCGATATCCGCCGCGGCTCAAAGCGATTTTCATCTCCCGGAAAATGCAGGATCTCGCTGTTCGACGGCTGGTTATCGCCGGAGGGCGGCTGATTTTTGCCGCGAATCTGCCGGGAGGGTAAAATTGGAGGGTTAGTTGGGAATCAGGACCAGTTGTATTGGAGGAGTTAATTTGGCAAAGCGCGACCGCTTTTTGTTTACCAGTGAATCCGTGACCGAGGGTCACCCCGATAAGATTGCCGACCAGATCTCGGACGCGATTCTGGACGCCTGCCTGGCTGAAGATCCGTTCAGCCGGGTGGCGTGCGAGACGCTGACCTGTACTGGTCTGGTGGTGATTGCGGGCGAGATCACAACCAAGGCCTATGTGGACTTCCAGAGCCTGGTTCGCGGGACGGTTGCGTCGATTGGCTACGACAATGCCCTGTATGGCTTCGATTCAAATACTTGCGCGGTGATCTCGACCATCAACAAGCAATCGGGCGATATCGCCATGGGCGTGGATACAGGCGGCGCGGGCGACCAGGGCATGATGTTCGGGTATGCCACCAACGAGACTCCCGAGCTGATGCCGACGCCGATTTCGCTGGCGCACAAACTGGCGCGGCGGCTCTCTGAGGTGCGCAAGTCCGGCTTGATGTCGTATCTGCGGCCCGACGGCAAGAGCCAGGTGACCGTGGAGTACGACTCGAACAACAAGCCGGTCCGCGTGGACGCGGTAGTGATTTCGACCCAGCACTCGGAGACGGTGACCAACGACGAACTGCGGGCCGACATCTTGAAGCACGTGATTCAGGCGGTGATTCCGGCGGCGTTGCTGGATGCCGGCACCAAGTACCACATCAATCCGACAGGGCGGTTCGTCATCGGTGGACCGATGGGCGACACGGGTCTGACCGGGCGCAAGATCATCGTCGATACCTACGGCGGCATGGGCCGTCACGGCGGCGGCGCGTTCAGCGGCAAGGACCCAACCAAAGTGGACCGGTCGGCGGCTTACATGGCGCGCTACGTTGCGAAGAACATCGTCGCGGCGGGGCTGGCGGAGCGCTGCGAGGTGCAACTGGCTTATGCCATCGGCGTGGCTGAGCCGGTCAGCGTCCTGGTTGACACGTTTGGAACCGGTACGGTTGACGAGGACAAGCTGGAGGCATTGGTGCGGGCGAACTTCTCGCTGACTCCGAAGGGCATCATCGAGAGCCTCAACCTGCGGCGGCCGATCTACAAGGCGACCGCGGCGTACGGACACTTTGGACGCGAGGGCAAGGACTTTACCTGGGAAGCAACGGACAAGGCCGAAGCGTTGAAGGCGGGCGCGGCGGAGGCGGTTGCGGCCAGGTAGGTTACGAGGAAACAGGAACGGACGGGCGGACCAAACGGTCCGCCCGTTTCTTTTCGTGATTGCTGACGCGATGCGTGGCGGTTTCAAGTTGCGATAGGGTGAGGGCAGGGGGAGGATTGGATGCGGCGACAGCTACCACCCTGGGCGATGGGACTGGCGATTGCGCCGCTTGGGTTTTACTTCGGCTTCGTGTCGACGGCGATGCCAATCCTGCTAGCCGCGAAGGGCGTGTCGGTAGGTAAGATCGCAGAGGTGTCGGCTGTTGGATTCTCGCCCTCTTTCTGGGCGTTTCTGCTGTGCCCGATTCTCGATGTTCACTTCAGCAAGCGGACGTATGCTCTGTTCTTCGCTACGGTGGCGGCGATGTGCCTGGGGGTGTCGACGCTGCTGACGGCGAACCTGGTTGCCTTCACTGCAGTTGTAACCGTGGGGTGCGCGGCGGTTGTGATCTTCGGCAACGCGCACGGCGGATGGATGCCGGATGTAATCGATGACCGGCACTACTCGCACGTTGGCGGAACTGCGAACGTGGCCAATCTGGGTGCGGCTGGGCTGTTCGCGACGCTGACGGTGGTGTTGGTGAGGACGTTGACACCGTCGCTGGCGGCGATATTGTTGGGGCTGGCAATTCTTGCGCCGACGGCGATGTTGTTTTTCATCCCACTGCCGGCAAAGCCGACGCGTAGAGCGAGGGAGATGTTCGGCAACTTTTTTGGCGATCTGTATCGTGTTTGTAAACGGCCCGGATGCATTCTGGGGCTGATCTGTTTTCTGTCTCCGACCGCATGCTTCGCGCTTACCAATCTCTTTTCGGGGATGGGGGCGGACTTTCATACGCCGGAGCGGTGGGTGACGGCACTGAATGGGCCGGGAGTAGCGGCTGTCTGCTCGGCGGGTTGCCTGCTGGGGATTTGGATCTGCGGTCGGGTTCTGCGTCGAACCGTTTACATCGCGGCCGGATTCGGCGGGGCTGCAGCGGCGCTGTCGCTTATCTGGATGCCGCATACTCTGGCATTCTTTGCTGCCGGGGTGCTGGTCTATAACTTCTTTCAAGGGATCAACTACACGGCGATGACTGCGCTGAGCTACGAGATTGTAGGGCCGGGAAACCCGCTTGCCTCGACGCAGATTGCGCTGCTCACCGCAGCTTCGAATTTGCCAATCAGCTACATGACCGCGGTCGACGGACACTTCCATACCACGCACGGGCTGAGCGGGATGCTGGCGGTGGATGGGATCACGAGCATTGTCGTGGGGACGACGCTGCTGCTGGCTTTCCGCAGGTTTGGACTGCGCGTGTCGGACCCGGCGGAGCCGGAGGCCGTATTTGCGGGCGAAGCCTAGCCAAGGTAGACAGTACAGACAGCGGAATCGCGGTTTTATTGCATCACAACAAGGAACATATCTAGGAAACGAGGACGACGGATGCTCATCAAATCCGATTTCGATATTCAATTTCAGCTTGCCCAGCCGGCCGCGATGCTGGCGCTGCTGCATCTTCACCCTTCGCTTGAGCGGTACGTGAGGCAAGGGAACGTACTTGTGATCGAACATCTGCCATGGGGTGTTTCGCCCGGATTCGGCGAATTGATCGGAACGCAGGAGTATCACGATAGTTTTGGCAATCGCTGCTCGCGTTTTGTCGCGCCGGCTGGCCACCTGAGGTTGAGCGGGACGAGCACCATCGACGTGGACGGCATGCCTGACCCCGTCAATCCAAACCTGCAGCAGGCTCCGATTCAGGATCTGCCGTCCGATGTGCTGCGATTCCTGTTGCCCAGCAGGTACTGCGAGGTGGACAGGTTTGTGCAGGTTTCGCACGATCTGTTTGGCTGGATGAAGCCGGGTTGGGAACGCGCGGCGGCGATTCGCGACTGGGTGCACGAGAAGGTGAGGTTCGACTACAGCACGGCCAGACCGACGAAGACAGCGATGGACGTGTTCACCGAGCGGGTCGGCGTGTGCCGCGACTTCCAGCATCTGGCTGTCACCCTGTCGCGCTGCCAGAATATTCCGGCGCGCTACGTGACCGGATATCTGGGCGATATTCGTTGGCCTTATACGGGTGCCGGAGATTTCAGCGCGTGGTACGAAGTGTTTCTTGACGGGCGCTGGTGGACGATGGATGCGCGGCATAATGAGGCTCGGCCAGGACGCGTGCTGATGGCGACCGGAAGGGACGCGGCAGACGTCGCGATTACGACATCGTTCGGAAATGCGCAACTGACGCACTTTTACGTGGAGAGCACGGAGGTGCGCGAGGACGGCACGATTGTCCCGCCAGCACAGGTTGGGTACGAGGTCGGCGCGGCGTAGCAGTATTGGTCGAGGGAGTTTTGGAAATAGGGCCTAAAGGTATAACCTCAAGCGTACGCCCACGATTTCTCCCTTTTGAGATTTGTCCGGGCGCCTGTGCACGATGCCCGAGATTCCCTCTACCAGTTTTGCTGAGCCTGTCGATGTGACGCACCGGATACCTGCAAAAAGCGGGGCGTTTTCGTCGCTGGTGGAAGCAGGGTTGTTGCTGGCCGCGGCGGTTTTCTTCGTACTGCATTTCGTCCATCTGAGGGCCGACTTTCCCAATCATTCCCTGTGGATGGACTGGTCGAAGTACACCGATGAAGGCTGGTACGGCGACGCCGCGATCCGGCACTACCAACTTGGCCACTGGAATGTTCCTGGCGACTTCAACGCAGGGGCTGCTCTGCCGGTGTGGCCAGCGCTGGAACTGGTGTTGTTTCGATTCACAGGTGTGAGCCTGATTGCGGCGCGGGCGCTGACCGTGATTGTGTTCGGGCTGATCATGGTTTGCAGCTATCTGCTGATCCGGCGTTGGACGCGTTTGCCATCGTTGGCTCCTGCTATTGCGGTTTTGCTGCTGGCTGTCAGTCCTTTCTGCTACGTATTTTCGCGGCTGGCGATTCTTGAGCCGCTGCTGATCCTGTTGACACTGGCGGCGATGCTGGTGGCTTCTTCGGCGGGTGCTGCCGAGGAAGGATGGAATCGGCGGCTAATTGCGCGGCTGGTTGCGCTGGGACTGCTGCTGCCGCTGATAGTGCTGACGAAGACGACCGGGATATTTCTGTTTCCGGCGATTTTCTGGCTGCTTTGGGCTGCGAACGGATATCGCTTTCGGCAGGCGATTCGGGCGGCGGCGTTGGCGAGCGGCGTCGGCGTCGCGGGTTGGGGCGCGTATTATCTGCTATTTGTGCGGCCACGTTACCTCATCGACTACCGTTATTTGTTCAGCGCAAATGCTTATACCGGGATTACGCGGGCTACGTTCTGGACGGTGCTGCACGACACGCTTTTCTACGCGACCTGGATTGGACAGACGCTGTTCTGGGTGGCGATGGCGGCGGTGATTGGTTCTCTGGTTTGCCTGTGCTTTCCGCGGCTGAGCAGTGGCGCTTTGGGCAGTCCGCTGGTGGTGGCGCTGCTGCTTTGGATCTTCGGGTATGGAGCGTTTCTGGCTTACCACGCCAATCTGCAGCCTCGGTATTACCTGGTGCTCGCGATTCCGCTGATCGTGCTGGTGGCGGTTGCGTTCGATGCGGTGCTGGCTGCAGCCGTTGATGGTGACTGGTGGCTTCGGCTGGTGGCTTCGGCTGGTGGCGCGGCTCTGGTGTTCGCCGCGATCCATGGGGGGAGCGAGACGATTGGGTTTGTGCGGCATCCGGAATACGGATGGGTGAATGCGGCGGCGAGGATTCGCGAGGTAGTGGATCGCGAGGCGGTTCGGTCGGGGCATTCGCGGCTGGTATTGTCGATAAGCGGGTCGGATCTGGCGCTGATGGAGGGACTGCCGGCGATTTGCGACGATTTTGGCACGATGACGCTGCCGGACCGTGTGGCGGCGTACAAACCGGGGTGGTTTGCGACCTGGAACTACGTTGAGGACGACAAGATGGACGCGCTCTCTCCGATGTTTCGGCTGGTGCGGGTTGGGGCTTATCCGGCGTTTGACGATCCGGAGCGCAACCTGCTGATTCTGTATCGGCTGGACGCTGTGACCTCGCCTGGACCGAAGGGTCGGCCGGGGCGGCGACGGTCTTTGGCAGTGCCGAACCGTTTGCGGACAAAGGTTGGCGAGCAGCCGAACCCGGTGCAGTTGACGCATTAGGTGTGGTGCGTGACGTCGATTGCGGGTCCCCTCCCCCCCGCCGAAAATCGCAAAATATTATAAACAAACAACTTAGGTCCGGACCTCTACCGTAAAATATTCATTCCAGATGGCTTATTTTATAAAGTATCCAGAATCAGTAGTTTGAGCTTACGAATCCCCCACGGATCCAAAAGGCGGGTTCGAGGGCCAGGCGCACAGCCGCGCTCCTGCGATTTCCGCTTCTTTCATAAGATTAGCTGGGGAGTCAGAGTTTGGATGTGTCCGCGGTCACTTGTGCGTGAGGCGTTCGAGTTTTCTGGTGGACCCACTCATGACGGTGATGCTGTCATGAATGGGGCACCCGGCAGGTCGGAGCTTCGATCCAACTAGACGTCTAGCGAGGCGCGGTGACGACAACATACGAGGTAGTTGTGCCGACAAACTGCGGTTGGTACCAAACGCTCCCGCAGTGTGAGTAGGTGAACCCATTTATGCGGACGACGGTACAGGAGGCTGGAAGAACGGTCACCCTGGTTCCGACCACAACCGCGGTCGTCGTCGTCCCAACCACGGCAACACCTACAGGAGCCGAGTTGTAGCAGCAGCCGCCGTGGACATAGACGTTCTGGTTTGTATTGACGTTGACGTTTTTGTTCACGTTCACGTTGACGTTCTGGTTGGTATTGACGTTGACGTTCTTATTCACGTTCGCGTTGTAATTATTGTTGACGTTCACGTTGGTGTTCTTGTTCGCATTGACGTTGGTGTTCTTATTGACGCTGGTCCGAGTGCTGCCGTTCTGGGCGAACATTTGCGCGCCCGAGAGCATCAATGCGAGAGAAATTGAGATTGCACACCTAGTTGAATGATTCACTTGACGCCTCCCTGTGGTGTTTTCTTATCTGTGTCAGGCGCCGCGAGGACTTCCGCGATCGCAATTCTCTCCGCGCCATTTGGAGGGTAAAAGGTAAAGGCCTCGTCGTCGAATGACGGCGCGAGATTCCAGGTCAAAACCTGGCTGAAACGCGGACGTGCTTCCTCGTCCGTGGTAGTCAGAATCAGCTTCCGTGGCAAGGGATAGCTGCCCAATTGGATCCAGATTTGCCAATCCAACCCTTTCTGCCGGAATGCGTATTGTTCGCAGGTGGTGCCGTCGATAGTGCCGGGACCGATATCGATCGCGCTGGTGATCGCCTGGGCGGCGGAGGATTGCGGTGAGCCCCACATGAATATGTCCACCAACGGCAGCTCAACGCCATACTTGTCGTCGAGCACATCGATCAGTTCACCGATCGTGGGTGGCGCTGGAACAGTCGCGTAATAGTTGACCAATGCGCCATACATGGTGAAGTTCTTACCGTCGAACAGAAGCAGCCTGTCAACCTCATCGCTGGTGATGCGGGCGCGCAGGCGATTCGGTCTCGCCGCAAGTAGATCGATAACCTGCCCTGATTGGATCGCTTGCCCGTTGTCCAGTACGTCGTCCTTCGTCTGCACGGACTTGACTTGAAATGTGCTGAGGGTTCGAAGGTAGGCCCCCATTTTGTTGAGTGCGTCCATGGCACCGGGATCGATGCTGGCATTTTTCTGCGCAGAATTAGTCTGTCCCGATAGAGACATCGAAAAGCTCAATAACGCTATTGAGCATAGCAATCTTCTAGACATGTGTCCGTTACCCCTCACTCGATACAACCTATCTCGAACTATGAGGGTGCGTCTCAGGCGAGTCTGTGACGATAGTCACGCTGTCTGTTCGGCTTCTGTGCTAGGAATATTCCCTGAGCACGGTTGAGTGGGACTACCGGCCCCCAATGTGTCGGAGTCCGCCTGGAAATGGTCGTCGGACTGTGCCTGCCGCCGTCACCGCGGATTGCAGGTAAATCGTGTATTCTCAGGCGGCTTGCGGGAACGCTACGCACCGCGTGCTGAGTGGCATTGAATTTGGTGCAGCCTTATCTGAAAGTGAGCTCGACCATGTCTACCGCACGACCCAATATCCTCCTCATCATGACGGATCAGTTGACCCAGGCGACTGCGTATGAAAATGCAGACCTCCGGCATTTTCGCCGCGAGCAGCTGACTGCCCAGACCAGCATGCGCGACTCGGGCGTCGCGCTGGAGCGTCACTACACCATGTCCGCGGCTTGCGCCCCGGCGCGCGCCTCCCTGTTCACCGGACAGTATCCATCGCTTCACGGAGTCACGCAGACCGACGGCATCGCCAAGAGCGCAGATAGTCCCGACATGTTCTGGCTTGCACCGGACACGGTTCCGACGCTTGGCGACTGGTTCCGCGCCGGAGGCTACCGGACCTATTTCAAGGGCAAGTGGCATGTCTCGCACGCGCACCTGCCCGGGCCCAAAGGCGAAGGCTACCTGCAAACGATCGACAAGAACGGCAAAGTGAATGAGGAGAACGTTGCAGCATATCTGAAGGCAGACCTGCTGGACGCGTACGGATTCTCGGAGTGGGTTGGTCCTGAGGCGCACGGCCTGGGGGACCAGAACACAGGAACGATACGCGATGTCTTTACCGCGGACGAGACGGCAGCTCTGCTGCAACGCCTGGATCGGGAGAAGAGCGATCAGCCTTGGCTGACGGTGTGCTCGTTCCTCAACCCCCATGATATTGCGCTTTTTGGAGCCTTTGGGCTGGCTCAGGGGCTGCGCCCAGACTTTGAAGGGGTGCCTGGCGTTCCGCCTGCGCCTACCCAGGAGGAGGATCTTTCCACGAAGCCTGCGTGCCAGCAAAGCTATGTTGACATGTGGGGCAAGATCCTTGCGCCGCAGCCATGGGTCGAAGCACAGCGGAAGAACTACTATCAGTTGCAGCGCACCGTCGACAAAGAACTGGGCAAGGTGCTCGACGCCTTGCGGGCGACCAGCGCCTTCGAAAACACGATCGTTATTTTCTCCTCGGACCATGGGGACATGCAAGGCGCCCACGGCGGCATGCATCAGAAGTGGCACAACGCCTACGAAGAGAGCATCCACGTTCCGTTCGTCGTTGCCAGCCCACTGTTTCCGGGTGGATTGGAGCAGGGCAATCTTCCGACTAGTCATGCTGACCTGCTGCCCACACTGCTGGGCTTTGCGGGTATCGATCCGGGCGCAGCCCTGGAGAAGGTGGCCGCGACTCATACGGAAGCACGCCCGCTGGTCGGCCGCGACCTTTCTGGTGTCATTCGCGGGACTGCTGAGAAACCGAAGCCCGAGCCTGTGCTGTTTACCACAGACGACGAGATCAGCGAAGGCAGCGAGACAGCTCCCAGCCCGTTCCAGCACTATGCGCGGGCGAGGGGCACGTACACGTGGATTGTGCAGCCGAATCATATCCAATGCGTGGTTGCGAAGGTGGACGTGGACGGCGAGGAGCACCTGGTTAAGCTTGCGCGGTACTATGACAACCCGCAGTTCTGGACGGTGCCCGGAGTACGCGACGAGCGTCTCGTCAAGGGCAACAAGATCGTCACCGTCACCGGGCCTAGCCCTGACGAGTATGAGCTTTACGACCTGACCCTGGACCCGATGGAGCAGATTAACCTGGCGTATCCGAGCAATGCGACGGATCACTCGCGCAGGCTGCAGGCGCGTATGCACCGACTCCTGCTGGAGCAACTGGCGGCCAAGCGCCTGGTACCTACGTCGGGAGGAGCGCCGGGTTACCGTCCCCCAGCTTAGGCGGGCAAACATGGATGAGAGACTAGTTCCATATTCTGGTTAGGGATCGACGTCACTGATGGGTGCACCTGGCAGGCGATTCGCTGGAAGAAGGCAGGTTCGTCCGACAAGAGAGGCCAAAGGGTGGTGATAAGCAGCATTGGGTGCGGCAAGCGACGGATGTGGCTGGGATTCGCGGCGGTGTTGCTATTGGGTGCGCCACGCGGAATGCCTGCGCAGGACCTTGCGCCGCGAGCGTACTTGATCACGCCGAATCACTACAATGCGGTCAATCTCACATGGTCGTTCTTCGACGGCAGTATTGACTTCAACGGCGTGCTTCCGGCCACCGACGCGACTGGCACATACAATATCAGCCTGGTCAGCTTGTACCACTCCTTCAGCTTCTTCGGGAGGTCGGCCAACGCCGTCGCCGCGCTGCCCTACGCGGTCGGGAACTTCCAGGGAACCATCTCCGGAGCGGGACAGAGTCTGTATCGGTCCGGTCTTGCCGATTCAGTCTACCGGTTGGAGGTGAACCTGAAAGGCGGTCCGGCGATGGAGCCGCGGGAATTTATGAAGTGGAAGCAGAAGGTGCTGATCGGGGCCAGTCTGAAGGTGACGGCTCCGACGGGCCAGTACGATCCGACCAAGCTGATCGGCTGGGGAACGAACCGCTGGAGTTTCAAGCCGGAGCTGGGCTATTCCCAACGCTTCGGCAAACTTGTTCTTGATGGGTACGGCGGGGTCTGGTTCTTTACGACCAATCCGGAATACTGGTCCAACAATATTTACTATCCCGGGACGCGGTCAGAATCGCAGAGTCCGGTAGGAGCACTGGAGGGGCACCTGAGTTATGACTTCAGGCGGCGAATGTGGATCTCAGCTGACGGCAACTACTGGTTTGGGGGAGCGACAACTGTGGGGGGCGTGGAGAACGATGACACCAGGGAGAAGAACTCGCGGGTCGGAGTCACGGCTGCGATCCCGATCACGAAATACCAGTCGCTGAAATTCAGTTATAGCAATGGGGTCCACATCGAGTTTGGCGGCAACTATCAGAATGTGTCGGTGTCGTGGCAATACGGCTGGCTGGGGCGGCCTAAGTGACTCTGGCCGGCGCCGGAAATGGTTGACTTAGGGTGGGTGGTTGGGTATTCTGGAAGCTCGCGCAGTCCCGCGTCTGCGTGTTTACGGATAGGCATGTCCAGTTTGGGCGGTTTTCTGTAGGCACTGCAGCAAGATGGGGCACCGTGGTGGATTCACCGGGAGCAGCTGGCAAGCGAGCCGCCCCTGAAGCACCCACTTACCAGGCAATGTGCGTATTCCAGGCGGTTCGGGTTTTCCGCGTTTGAGCAGGGAGCGAATCTGGGCTCCACTCTGGCTTGGCGCTGTGCCGTTTCGTCTGGATCAGGTCTGTTTGGATATTGGATTGGCGTTTCGCGCGTTTTGAGCGGTTCGCATGGAAAGTTCAACGCAGGGCGACGAGTCATCTCTTCCGTAGGACGCCGGGCTGAGAGGGAAGACGGCAGAAGCAGGGAGTAAGCGAGCTTTATGAATAACACCACCACCATACCGAGCGGCAAAGATATTCAGCGCAAGTGGTTTGTGCTGGACGCTACGGGCAAGACGCTGGGCCGGCTTGTCGACGCAGGCAGCGTCCATCCTGGCAGGCAAGAACAATGTGCTGTACACGCCTTACATCGACATGGGCGACCACGTGATCGTGGTGAACTGCGAAAAGATTGTGCTGACCGGGCTGAAGGCGGACAAGAAGCTGTATCGCCGGTATACGGGATTCCCGGGCGGGTTGCGCGAAGAGTCGTTTGTGAAGCTGCTGGCACGTCGCCCTGAGGCGATTGTGGAGCAGTCGATCAAGGGCATGCTGCCGAAGTCGAAGATGGGCCGGCAGATGGCGACCAAGCTGAAGGTTTACAAGGGGCCGCATCATCCGCACCTGGCGCAGCAGCCGGTTGCGCTTGAGTTTCATGCCTCCAACGCGCCCAAGCCGCACCACAGGGACGAGCTCGAAGGCTAGGTTCAGAAGCAGGTTCTCGGTTCGAGGTTCGAGGGAAGAGCCAAGAGCTTAAGGTTTTGATTTCGGCTATCAGCGATCGGCTATCAGCGGGTCAGCTAGAAGGATTTAAGGAGCGATATGGCGGATTTAGTTCAGTACTACGGAACCGGGCGGCGCAAGTCGTTCGATTGCGCGTGTGTTTCTTCGTCCCGGCAGCGGCAAGTTCACGGTGAACAAGAAGGAATGCGATGTGTACTTCGTGACGGCGCAGCAGCGCGCGGCGGCGAAGCGGTCACTGGGCATTGCCGGCATCGAAGAGACCTTCGATGTGATCACCACGGTTCGCGGCGGCGGCGTGATGGGCCAGGCGGATGCGGTCAAGCTGGGCATCGCGCGCGCGCTGATGGAGTTCAACCCTGAGCTGCGGAAGACGCTGAAGGCCGAGGGATCTGGTTACGCGCGATTCGCGCGGCAAGGAACGGAAGAAGTACGGACAGAAGGGCGCGCGCGCACGGTTCCAGTTCTCGAAGCGGTAATACGTTCTAGTTCTGCGATGTAGTTGTAGTTTTGCAACGGCACGAGCAACGGTTTTTCGAAACAACCCCGGAGCTGGAGACGGCTTCGGGGCACGGAGTCAAATCTCCCTTACGAGGGATTAATCCAGGCACCAGCGCGGTTCACGAGCCTGGCTGCCTTAACTAAGGAGACTACATTGGCAAACATAACCATGAAGGAACTGCTGGAAGCTGGTGTTCATTTCGGACATCAGACGAAGCGCTGGAATCCGAAGATGAAGGAATATATCTTTGGCGAGCGCAATGGGATTTACATCATCGATCTGCAGAAGACGCTGAAGATGTTCAAGGAAGCGTCGAAGTTTGTGACTGAGCTGACGGCGACGGGCAAGCTGGTGTTGTTTGTGGGCACCAAGCGGCAGGCGCAGGATGCGATTGCCGAAGAGGCGAACCGCTGCGGGATGCCGTACATCAACAGCCGCTGGCTGGGCGGGTTGCTGACGAATTGGGTCACGGTGCAGAAGTCGGTGAAGCGGCTGCAGGAACTCGACGATATGTCGACGGACGGCCGGTATGACCTGCTGACCAAGAAGGAAGTCATCAAGCTGGAGCGCGAGCGCAAGCATCTCTCGACCAACCTGGCTGGTATCAAGAGCATGAAGCGGCTGCCGGATGCGCTGTTCATCGTGGACTCGAACAACGAGGCCATTGCGGTTGCCGAGGCTCGCAAGCTGGGAATCCCGGTGGTTGCGGTTGTGGATACGAACTGCGATCCGACTGTGGTCGACTACGTGATTCCGGGCAACGACGATGCGCTGCGTGCGATTCGTCTGTTTACGACGAAGATTGCGGACTCGGCTGCCGAAGGCGTGCAGATGGTTTCGGAGAAGGCGTTTGCGACTGAGGTTGCGGATGTTCAGCAGGCCGAAGTTTCTCCGGAGTATGTCGGCGAAGAGGGCGAAGAAGGCGCAGAGATCGAGCCTGTGGCTGCGGCGACTGAGGAAGTTGCGACGACGACAATATTGACCTGGAAGCGGTGCTTGGCGGGAACATCCGCAAGGCTCCCGTGGCTGCGACCGAGGACGAGATCGAGCCCGAACCGGCGCATGCCGCGACTGGCGCGTAAGACTCCATATTTCTCAACACGAGAGCGTGGAGACCGCGACGATGCGCTCCACGCTCTTTCTGCGTTGCGACACAGGAATGAAATAACCCACGCGTAGGATGCGATCAGCAGGGCGCGTGCGAGTAACAGGAGAAGGAACAGACAAATGACTACGGAGACAGCAGTGAAAATTGACGCCAAGCAGGTGAAGGAACTTCGCGAGAAGTCGGGCGCGCCGATGGGCGATTGCCTGAAGGCGCTGCAAGAGGCCGCGGGCGACATGGAGAACGCGTTCGTGGTGCTGCGCAAGCGCGGCATGGCGTCGGCGGCGAAGAAGGCCAGCCGCACCACCAACGAAGGCGCAGTGGGCACGTATATTCACGCGGGCGGCAAGGTCGGCGTGCTGCTGGAACTGAACTGCGAGTCGGACTTTGTGGCGCGCACGGATGACTTCCAGGAGTTGCTGCGCGATGTGGCGATGCATATCGCTGCAACCGATCCGCGCTTTGTGAGCCGTGAGGATGTGACCGAGGCCGACATCGAGCGTGAGAAGGAGATCTATCGCGCGCAGGCTGCGGCATCGGGCAAGCCGGCGAACATCATCGAGAAGATGCTCGAGGGCAAACTGGGGAAGTTCTACGAGGAGTTCTGCCTGCTGGACCAGCCGTTCATCAAGGACCAGGCGCAGACGATCGCGCAGATCATTGCGACCAAGGTTGGCAAGCTGGGCGAGAATATTTCGGTTCGGCGGTTTGCGCGGTTCAAGGTTGGTGCGAACGATTGGACTGTCGCACAGGCAAAGGTTGCAGCAGAGGCGGACAAGGCGTAGCACTTATAACAGGTCGATAAGGAAAGCCCGGACGAAAGAGTCCGGGCTTTTTCTTTTTAATTTCATTCATGCAGAATGGATTCGTGGGACGGGGCTGGCGCATCTGACGTAGAGTTGGGACACAGCAGACATTGAAGGGGGCACCATGGAACTTGGCATGATTGGGCTGGGCAGGATGGGGGCGAGCATGGTCCTGCGGCTGGAGAAGGCGGGACATCAATGCGTGGTTTTCGATATGTCCGAGAAGGCGGTGCAGGCGTCGGCGGCGCAGGGTGCGACGGGGGCGTCTTCGCTGGAAGACATGGTGAAGAAGATGCAGAAGCCGCGGGCGATCTGGCTGATGGTTCCGGCGGGCGTGGTGGATGAGACGCTGGACAAACTGGTGCCGCTGCTGGAGAAGGACGACATCATCATTGATGGCGGGAACTCGTACTACCACGATGATATTCGGCGGGCGGGAGAGCTGAAGCCGAAGGGGATTCACTACGTCGACGCGGGGACCAGCGGCGGCGTTTGGGGTGCGGATCGCGGGTACTGCCTGATGATCGGCGGCGAGGATGCGGTGGTTGAGCACCTGGATCCGATCTTCAAGAGCCTGGCTCCGGGGATTGGGGACATTCCGCGGACGCCGGGGCGGGAAAAGATGGGCGGGACGGCGGAACAGGGTTACCTGCACTGCGGGCCAAGCGGGGCCGGGCACATGGTGAAGATGGTCCACAACGGAATTGAGTATGGAATGATGGCGGCGTACGCGGAGGGGTTGAACATCCTGCGAAACGCCAATGTGGGGAAGAATAAGGATGCGATCGATGCGGAGACTACTCCGCTGCGGTGTCCGGAGTACTACCAGTACGATCTGAACCTGGCGGACATTACCGAGGTGTGGCGGCGCGGCAGCGTAGTGGCTTCGTGGCTGCTGGATTTGGCAGCGCGGGCACTGGTCGATAGCCACGACCTGGATGGTTTTTCTGGGCACGTGTCGGACTCGGGTGAGGGGCGGTGGACGATTCGCGCTGCGATCGACGAGAGCGTGCCTGCTCCGGTGCTGAGCGCGGCGTTGTACGAGCGCTTCAGTTCGCGCGGCGAGGATGAGTTCGCGGACAAACTGTTATCGGCCTTGCGGTTCCAGTTTGGCGGACATGTGGAGAAGACTGCACCAGCGAAAGGAAATAGCTGATGGCTCGACCGCATTCAGATGCATTGGTGGTCTTCGGAGTTACTGGGGACCTGGCGCACAAACAGATTTTTCCGGCCCTCTACGCGATGGTGAAGAGCGGCGAACTGAAGACGCCTGTGATTGGCGTTGCCTTTCCGAACTGGAGCCTGGAGCGGTTGCAAAGGCGCGTGACGGACAGCATCAAGCGCAATGGCGGGATCGACAACAAGGGTGCGCTGAAGACGCTGCTGGCGAACCTGAGCTATGTGAGCGGTGACTATAAGGACCCGGCGACGTTTGCCAAGATCAAGCAGGCACTGGCCGGCGCGAAACGGCCCGCACACTACCTGGCGATTCCACCTTCGCTGTTCGAGACGGTGATTCGGAATTTGGGAGCAGCGGGGCTGGCAAAGAACGCGCGGGTGATCGTGGAGAAGCCGTTTGGGCGCGATCTGGCTTCGGCGAAAGAGCTGAACGAGGTGGCTCATTCGGTGTTTCCGGAGGATGCGATCTTCCGCATCGATCACTTCCTGGGCAAGGAAGCGATCATGAATATTCTGTACTTCCGTTTTGCGAATTCGTTTCTGGAGCCGATCTGGAATCGCAATTATGTGGAGAGCGTGCAGATTACGATGGCGGAGAACTTCGGCATAAAGGGGCGGGGTGCGTTTTACGAGACGGCCGGTTGCCTGCGCGACGTGATTGAGAACCATCTGTTCCAGATCGCTGCGCTGCTGGCGATGGAGCCCCCTGCGACGCGGAACTATGGCGCGGTGCAGACGGAAAAGGCGAAGGTGTTCGAGGCGATGCGGCCTCTGAAGCCGGAAGACGTGGTGCGAGGGCAGTACGCGGGTTATCGGCAGGAGCCGGACGTGGCGAAGAACTCGGATGTGGAGACTTTTTGCGCGGTGCGGCTGTTTGTGGATTCGTGGCGCTGGCAGGGCGTGCCGTTTTATCTGCGGTCGGGCAAGTATCTGCCGCAGACTGCGACGGAGGTGCTGGTGGAGTTGAAGGTGCCTCCGCAGAGGCTGTTTGAGGACTCGGCGCCGAAGGCCGGACGGGCGAACTATTTCCGGTTTCGATGCTCGCCGGATTCGTCGATTGCACTTGCGGCGCGGGTTAAGCTTGCCGGGCAAGGAGTATATCGGCGAAGAACAGGAATTGTTTTTATGCGAGCACCTGGCGGGGCAGGAGGCGCCCTATCAGCGGCTTCTGAGCGATGCGATGGCCGGGGATGGAGCGCTGTTTACTCGGGAGGATGCGGTTGAAGCTGCTTGGGCAGTGGTCGATCCAGTGCTGAAGAAGCATAGTAAGGCTCGCGTGTATAAGCGCGGTACGTGGGGGCCGAAAGAGGCTGACAAGTTGCTTGGGCCGGGGGAGCGTTGGCATAATCCGGGGCCGGATGTGGCTGGGACGTAATCGCCAGCGGGAGATGACGAGCTGGGCATCTCTGAGGATGACGAGGTGAAAAGCTTGATTCTCGAGCTGTAAGCTGACAGCTATCCAGCTATGAGCCGAGGGCCATCTGAGTTTTCGACTAGCTCGGAATATTGCGAGCTATGGTGAAGATTGCGGCGGCGGCTAGGGTTGCGTAGATGGCCGGAGCGGGCAGGCTTGGCCAGCGGAAGGCTCCGGGGCGGATGGCTTGGCGATAGGTTGTGGCTGCGGGCGCGAGCGCGACGGGTAGAAGCAGGACGAAGAGAGCGTTGAGGCGGAGCGCTTCGGCGAGGTGGCCGTGGAGCAGGGCGGCTAGCGCGCGGGTGGCGCCGCATCCGGGGCAGTCGATGCCGAGGAACTCGCGGATGGGGCAGGTGGGGTAGAAGCGCGCCGACGTGGGCGGGTATACGAACAACACAGCGAGGAGCAGGAGCGCAGACATCGCCAATGCGTTGGCCACGTATCTTCGCTTTAGCAACGGATTGCGGATCAAATTGCGGCTCCGCGGTAGCGGGCCATGCGCTTGAGTTCGTTGATGCGGTTGAGGTGGTACTGGAAGTAGAGGCCGCCGAAGAAGAATGTCATCACGCCGCTGAGGCGGAGGCCGACAGGTTCCGCGGTGTTGAAGTGCTGCTCGAGTTCTGACCGCATGGTGAAGCGCGCGATGAGGCGGATTACCCAGACGGTGATGCCGAGGATGTTTCTTAGCGGATGGCCTCCGTAGTAGGTGACCCACCAATGCACTCCCGGTTGGAAGACTACGCGGGTGTGGCTGGAGAGGACGAACTGGCACGCGCCCAGGACTGCGGCGGCTGCGTAATAGAGTATGGCCTTGCTGTTGGGTTGAACGCGCTTCATCCACGCTGCGAGGACGAGGTTCCAGACCCACATGAACAGGGTGCAGGTGAAGATTGCGAATAGCAGGACGAGGCCCCAGGAGAGGTTGGGCGCGTCCGGGTACGCAGTCACACTGGACACCGGGTAGGCCGGGGCGAGCGGATTCTCGTACGCGGGCGCAGCCGGGGCGGCGGAAGGCATGCCGAGGATCTGCGAGACGGGAACCCACTCGGCCATGTCGTCGCTTTTGGCCAGGTCGGTGGGCGTGATGTTGCCAGTGGAGACGTACTTGCGCAGGTCTTCCAGTGTGTACGGACCGTAGTTCTGCCCGTTGCGTGAGACGTGATACAGCATGGATTTGCCTCCCTCGCGGCCGCACAGGCCGACACAACGTTTCCCTATCTTAGAGGACAGATCGATTAGAGCACGATGGAGGCAGACGACAAAGCTCTCTTCGGCGCTGGTCTCTAGCCTGCCTGAACCAGGCGTCCTGCCCGGCTGACGATGGAGAGGCGTTCCGTGCTGAGGATTTTCTTTGCCTGTGCTTTGGCGTGGTTGGCCCAGGGGCCTACGGGATCGAGCCGGACGTAGGTGAGCCAGTGACGGAGGGCGCGGCGGCGGTGGCCCTGGCGCTCGAGGGCGAGCGCGAGATTGTAGTGTGCGTCGGCATACTGGGGGACGAGGACGATGGCGCGCTGGTAGGCTGCGATGGCGTCGGAGAGGCGCTTGAGTTCGTCGAGCACGTTGCCGAGGTCGAAGAAGGCAAGCGCGTATTCCGGGTCGGCCTCGGTGGCGCGGCGGTAGAACTGCTCGGCCATGGAGAATTCGTGCAGGTTGTAATGGATGGTGCCGAGGTTGATCGCGGCAGCGGCGTATCCGGGCCGGAGGGCGAGGATACGGCGATACATTTCGGCGGCTTCCGGAATGGTTGCGGGGTTCTCTTCGAGTTGGACAGCGCGCTGGAACATCTCCTGCACATCGGCCTGACGGACGGGCGGTCCAACGATGCTTAGGTGGCGCTGGGGTGCGTCGAAGTCGAAGGCGAGTTGCTGGGTTACGGGATCGACCAGCGCGCCGCTGTGGCGGAAGGCGAGGCGAGAGCCCTGGCCGACCGCGCTGGCTTCGATGAGAGGATTGCCCATGCCTGCGGCCTTACGCATGGCTTCTACGGATTCGCGAATGCTTTTGGCGGTGATGCGAGTGGCGCGCAGCGGCGCGGAGCGTGCGCAGTTGTGCGAGGTCTTCGAAGGAATAATTCTCGTTGGCGGGAATCAGGCCCGCTTGCTCCCACGCCGTGAGTTGGCGTGCGCGGAGATGGAGAATTCGTAGTACGTCTTGACGGCTGTATCGGGTCACGTATGGGTCTCGACAGGAACCGTGCAATGCTCGTTCGGGACTTCTGATTGGAGTATGCGTCGGGAAGCCGCCCGAGGCAAGGGGGTTCACCGTCTGTTCACCAGAAACTCGTGGATATCGGGTACCAAATGAGGTTCCCGGCCCAATTTGGCACCAATTTGGATGCTTTTGGCTGGATCAGCCGGGGAAGCGCATGCCGCTGGAGACGCTGACGGCGGAACCCTCGGCGAGGAGGACGCTTGAGTGCGGTTGCCGATTGAGCGCTGCAAAGGCCGGGCTGTAGAGCGCGGCGAAGTCGGCTTCGATGGAGAAGCTGAGGATGGGGTAGACCTGCCAGCGCGGATGTTGGACGGCGTATTCGGAGGTCGTACCGTGGGAGCGCCTGGTGTAGCCCCAGTAGTGCTCTGTGATGAACTCCTCTTCGCTGCCGGGAGCGATGGGCTGCGGAGTAGGCGAGGCTTCGGCGGCGATCGAGTGCCAGACGCGGTTGGAGCGCCACGAGTAGCTGACGCTGAGCGCGTTGGACGTGGAGGCAATGTTGTGGCGCATGGGGAGGGTCGAATACGGCTCCTCGTAGGCCGAGTTGGCGATGAGGGTAATTGCGGCGCGAGGGACAAATTCGCGGATGAAGACTACGCCGCGCTTGCGGGTACCGTCGGGTTCGGTGCGGGTGACGTAAAAGCGTAGGTTCACCTCTTCGAAGCTGGTATGGAAAGGGATGGGGAGGCCGAGGACACGGACGCGGTCGAAGAGGAAGCCGACGAGGGAGACGTAGCAGCGGTGCTGGAATAAGTCGAGTTCGACGCCGGGCGGCAGCCATGGAGCGAGGGTGGTGGGATGGACCTCGTATTGGGCCATGATGAGCTTGCGCCATTCGGCAGTGAGGAAGATGCGGGGCATGTCAGCTAGTTGGATGTGGTGCGGATTGGAGCGATGCAGGGAGATGGCGGTAATCTGATGGCGGGTGCGATGGGTGAAAAATTCGGATCAGGAGTGCAGCGAGATGAGAGCAGCTGTTGTCGAGAGTTTCGATAAACCACCGCAGTATGGGACGTTTCGCGATCCTGTTGCGAGCGATGGCAATGTGCTGGTTAAAGGTAAGGGCGGCGGCGCTGAGTAACCTGGTGAAGGGGCAGGCGAGCGGCAGGCACTACAGTAGCGGCGGTGAGTTGCCGTTTGTGCCGGGAAATGACGGGGTGGGCACGCTGCCGGACGGGCGGCGGGTGTATTTCATTGGACCGCCAGCGCCGTTTGGAACGATGGCGGAGTGGAGTTTGATTTCGCCACGGCGGACGATTGAGCTGCCCGATGGAATTGACGATGTGACGGCTGCTGCTCTGGGGAATCCTGGGCTCGCATCGTGGGGAGCGCTGATTGGACGGGCTCGGCTGCAGGCGGGCGAGGTTGTGCTGGTGAACGGGGCCACAGGGGTTGCCGGGCAACAGGCGGTGCAGGTGGCGAAGTATCTTGGTGCGCGGAAGGTGATCGCGACCGGACGCGATGAGGCGGCGTTGGAGCGACTTCGAGAACTGGGTGCGGATGAAACGATCTCTCTGCGGCAACCGGACGGGGCTTTGGCTGCGGCATTTCGGGAGGCGCTTGGGGCGGGTGTGGATGTGGTGCTGGATTATTTGTGGGGGCCGTCTGCGGAGGCTTTGCTGGGGGGGGCGCAAGGACGGGGAGGGATGGGAGGCGAGCCACGAATCCGCTATGTGCAGATTGGGTCGATCAGCGGAGAGACGATTTCACTCTCTGCGTCACTGCTGCGGAGTTCCGGGCTGGAAGTGATGGGGAGCGGGCTGGGGAGTTTGTCGGCGGCGGCGATTGTGCAGGCGTTGAAGAAGATGTTTGAGGCAGCAGCTTCGACGGGGCTGAAGATTGAGATGGAGGTGGTTCCGCTGAGCGAGGTGGAGGCGAAGTGGGGGAGCATGGAGAGCGGGCGGAGGATGGTGTTTACGGTGTGATGCGGCTGCCGGTAGTCGTCGGGCGCTCCGGCTCTCAGTGCGCCTGATGGTCCTTTATCCAACTGCAGGACTCCTGATCGCCGAGGCCACAAGCTTTCTCATACAGGACTTTGGCGTGCTGCCTGTCTTTAGTGACACCCCAGCCGCCCTCGTAAAGCACAGCCAGATTCGAGCAAGCCTCAGCCATTGCTCCATCGCAGGCTTTTGTCCAGAACCCGGCGGCCTTGGCGTAGTCTATCGGAACAACTTCGCCGCGACCGTAGATGTGGCCCAGATTGGAACAAGCGAGCGTCTCACCGCCGGTGCAAGCTTTCAGCATGAGGCTTACGGCTTGCGCTGGATCCTTGGTACCGCTGCTCCCGTTGAGAAAAAAGACGGCTAGATTCATGCAGCCTGTCGTATCTCCCAGGTCGCAGGCTTTTCGATAGATTGCCTCCGCCTGATGCACATCCATTGCAACTCCGGCTCCCTGTTCATAGAGCAGCCCCAGGTTATAGCAACCGGTAGGCACGTCGTGATCGCAAGCTTCGCGAAAAAGAACGGCAGCTTGTTCTTTGTTTTGGGCGACGCCATTGCCTTCGCTGTAGAGCATCCCGAGATTATTGCAGGCGACCTCGAGCTTGGATTCACAGGCCTTGCGATAGAAGAGGGATGCTTCGAGCTTATCCTGGGCTACGCCGTTCCCTTCGAAGTACAGATAGCCAAGCTGGAGGCACCCTCTGGGGTCGTGATTGTCGCAGGCTTTACGAAACAGGGCCAGGGCCTTTGGGTAGCTTTGTTCGACGCATTGTCCGGCGGCATATTGCCTGCCAAGTTCCACCCAATGTCGCTCATCGGCTACGGCACAGGCCTTAGTATTGTCATCGATAGATTGATGTGGATCTGGCTGGACGGAGCTTTGAGCTAAGAGCGATACACCAAGCGAAGGGTAGCCAAGACTAGCGGCAAGTAGAATCAACAAGCTAATAGAGCCACATTTAGTGTCGGCATTTCGTTCCTTACCCATTGTAGAATTCGCTGCGTTTGCGGCTGTAGAGGACGTAGACGAAGAGGCCGATGACGAGCCAGACGAAGAAGCGGATCCAGGTGCGGGCGGGCAGGCCGGCCATCAGAAGGATGCAGCAGAGGACGCTGAGGATCGGAATGACCGGGCCGAACGGGACGCGGAAGCCGCGATGGCGGTGGGGATCCTTGTAGCGCAGGACGATGACGCCGATGGAGACGAGGACGAAGGCGAAGAGGGTGCCGATGTTGGACATCTCGGCGAGGGTGCCAACGTCGAAGAGGCCGGCGGGGATGGCGACGAGGATGCCGGCGACCCAGGTGGCGAAGGCGGGAGTGCGGAAGCGGGGATGAACGCGGCTGAAGACGTCTGGGAGCAGGCGGTCGCGCGACATGGCGAACCAGACGCGCGCCTGGCCAAGTTGAAAGACCAGAATCGACGAGATCATGCCGACGAGCGCGCCGAGCAGGACGGCGAGGCGGACGTAGTGGAGGCGGTGTCCGCCGGGGAGGAGTGAGACTCGTTTGAGCGCGTTGACTACGGGTGCGCCGTCGCCCGCGACTGTCTGCCACGGGACGATGCCGGTGAGGACCACGGCGACGCCGACGTAGAGGATGGTGCAGACGATGAGCGTGGCGATGATGCCGATGGGGACGTCGCGGCGCGGGTTCTTGCACTCCTCGCTGGCGGTAGAGACGGAGTCGAAGCCGATGTAGGTGAAGAAGATGATGGACCCGCCGGCGAGGACGCCGGTCCAGCCGTTGGGCGAGAAGGGGTGGTAGTTCGCCGGATGAATGAAGCTGAGCGCCGAAGGAGACGAAGAGCGAGGATGGCGGCGATCTTGATGAGCACCATGATGTTGTTGGTGCGGGCCGACTCGCGGATGCCGCGGACCAGGACGACGGTGAGGATCATCACGACGAGGAAGGCGGGAATGTCGAAGCCGGAGTGCCAGCCGGGGGCGTAGATGTCTTTGCCGGCGAGGTCCTGCAGGCCTAGCGGAAGGAAGGCGGGGGAGAGCCATTTGGGCGAGAGGTTGATGCCGAGCCAGTCGAGCAGGTCGACAATATGCGCGGCGAAGCCTACGGAGACGCTCATGTTGGAGAAGGCGTATTCGAGGATGAGGTCCCAGCCGATGATCCAGGCGATGAGTTCGCCCATGGTGGCGTAGGTGTAGGTGTAGGCAGAGCCGGCGATGGGGATCATGCTGGCTAGCTCTGCATAGCAGAGGCCGGTGAGGGCGCAGACGAATGCGACGAGGACGAGGGACAGCGCGAGGGCTGGACCTGCGCCCGGGCGGCCGGCGACGGCTCCGCTGGTGTGGTGCAGCCAGCCGATGAAGAGGTCGATGACGGGCGAGTCGACCCAGTCGGCGAGTTGTGCGGGGTTGCCGCCGATGGCGGTGCCGATGACCGTGAAGATGCCCGACCCGATGACGGCACCGATGCCGAGCGCGGTTAGGGAGACGGGGCCGAGCGTCTTGTGGAGGGCGTGCTCGGGCCGCTCCGAGTCGGAGATCAGCTTGTCGATGGATTTGGTGGCGAAGATTTGCCTGGGCAGCTTCGTGCTCCTGGAGGCGAAGTCTTAGGTGCCGTTGCGGCGAAGCAATGAAAGCGGCGCTCCCAGCCTGTTTCAGAGGCGGGAGCGCCCTGGTTCGCCTGCGGTTAGCGCTTGCTCTTGCCGCGAGCAGCCTTCTTGATCTTGGCTTTGTTCTCGCCGCGAGCGCCGGTGCGCTTTGCCTTGGGCGGAGCTGCTTTGCGTGCTGCGCGCTTGATCTTCTTGCGCTCGATCTTTATCGGTGATGCTGGTGGTGTCTGCCATGAGTTTTCTGTGTGCTTTCCTGAAGATAGGTTACAGGGCGTAGGTTTAGAGAACTTCGAGCTGGGCGAACTTCTCCACCAGCTTTTTAACGCCGTGCTGTTGAAATTGTACTGTAATCTTCGCGTCATCCCCATCGCCTTCGCGACGAAAGACGGTTCCTTCGCCATATTTGGGGTGGCGGACGCGCGAGCCCTGGCGCAGGCCGGTCTTGCCGGTGGGGGCGGGGATGTCGAGTTTGGGGCGGGCTGGTCTCAGGCCGCCGGCGCTCTTCTGTCCGCGGGCGGCGAAGAAGTTGGCGATGTTGTCTACGGAGCCTGCGGCGGAGACGGGGCGCGAGCCCGGGGCGACGCGGGTGGTGGAGAATCTGTTGGCGGCCGGGCTTCGTGGGGTATTTGGAGAGGATTGATCCTCGTCTTCGTAGCTGTAATGGCGTTCCACGGCTTCGTCGGTGTCGGTGGGGCGGCCGAAGCGATTGCGCTGGGGGTAGGGAGTCGCGTAAGGGGAGCCAGAGAACTGGCTGCTGGAAAACTGAGGACGAGCGGGCGGGCTGCCGAGGTCTTCGATCAGGCGCGACGGAACTTCTTCGAGGAAGCGCGACGGGATGCTGACGTCGGGCATGTCGGAGCCGTAGCGGCGGCGATAGCGGGCGCGCGTCATGATGAGGGTATCCATGGCGCGGGTCATGCCGACGTAGCAGAGGCGGCGCTCCTCTTCGAGGCCGTTAGGGTCGACCAGCGTGCGCGAGCTGGGGAAGAGGCCTTCTTCCATGCCGGCGAGAAAGACGAGCGGGAACTCCAGGCCCTTGGCGGCGTGGAGGGTCATCAGCGTGACGCGGGCTTCGGCTGAGTAGGAGTCGGCGTCGGAGACGAGCGCGGCGTGATCGAGGAATTCGGTGAGGGTCTCGCCACGTTCCTGCGCGTCCTGCGCGGCGTTGGCGAGTTCCTTCAGGTTCTCGATGCGGGAGAAGGATTCGGGCGTGGCCTCTTCTTCGAGGGCGCGGATGTAGCCGGAGCGATCGTTGAGGAACTTGATGAGTTCGGGGAGTGTGGCTGGGTCGCCGGGTTTGCGGAAGCCTTCTACTCGTTCGGGCTCGCTCTGCCATCACGATTTCGGCAGCGCGCTCGGGCGTGGTGTTGGCGGAGCGCTTGAGGATGACAGGGGCGAAGGGATTGAAGTCCGCGCTGATGGCGTGGGCGGCGTCGGTGTCGCGGGCGTTTTCCGGAGCGATGGTAGAGATTTCTTCGGTGGGGCCGAAGTCGAAGCCGAAGTTGAAGCTGGTGTCGAAGGAGGTGTCGGGTTCGGTGGCGGAATCTTCTGTGACGGATTCGGTTGCGAATTCTTCGGGGTTGAAATCTGCATCTGCGGTTTGCGCGATCTGCTGTGCCGCGTCATCCCACGTCTCAGAGTCGAGACGTGGGGCACCCGAATTTGTGGGCGACTTCCGCGGTGAGGGTCTCGGCGAAGTTGGGGCCGAGCATGGCGCGGGCGTCTTTGATGAGGCGGCGGAAGTTGCTGAGGGCCGTGAGCGCGCGCGCGGGCAGAAGCTGGTCTTCGGTGGCGCGGGCGATGGCGTCCCAGGTGCTGATGCCGGTGGTGAGGGCGATGCGCTCCAGCGTCTCCATCGTGGTTTTGCCGATGCCGCGGGCGGGCGAGTTGACCACGCGGGCGAGCGCGATAGAATCGTGCGGGTTGAGGACCAGCTTCATGTAGCTGAGGATGTCTTTGACTTCGGCGCGGTCGTAGAAGGAGAAGCCGCCGACCATGTGGTACTGGATCTGATAGCGGCGCAACGCCTCTTCCACCAGCCGCGACTGCGAGTTGGTGCGATAGAGGACGGCGCAACGGGGAAGGTCTTCGGCGCCGCCCGCAGCGCGGATGTATTGCTGGATGCGGTCGGCGATGAAGAGGGCTTCATTCTCGCCGTCGGGGGCTTCGTAGTAGCCGATGAGCGAGCCGCCCTCGCGCGTGGTGAAGAGCGTCTTGCCCTTGCGCTGGGTGTTGTTGGCGACGACTGCGGAGGCGCCTTCGAGGATGATCTGCGTGGAGCGGTAGTTCTGCTCGAGGCGAATGGTGCGGACTTCGGGGAAGTCTTTTTCGAACTCGAGGATGTTCTTGATGTCGGCGCCGCGCCAGCTATAGATCGACTGATCTTCGTCGCCGACGACGCAGACGTTGTGCGCGGTTCCGGCGAGCAGCTTCATCAGTTCGTACTGCGGGCGGTTGGTGTCCTGGTACTCGTCGATGAGGAGGTATTTGTAAGCGGCGGTTATAGCGTTCGCGAACCTCTGCCGAAGACTTCAGCAGGCGTACCGTTTCCAGCAACAGGTCGTCGAAGTCGAGTGCGTTGGCTTTGAAGAGTTCTTTTCGATAGATCTCGAAGATGTGCGCGATCTTTTCTTCCATGGGATTGGTCGAGGCAAGGAAATACTCCTGCGGATCGATCATGTGGTTCTTGGCCCAGGAGATTCGGCCGAGGGCGACGCGGGGTTTGAGGGATTTATCGTCGATGGCCAGGCGTTTTAGCGCGGCTTTCACAACGGCCTGCTGGTCGGTCTCGTCGTAGATGGCGAAGTTGCGGGTGAGGCCTACGTTGTTCACGCGCAGCGCTTCGATGTCGCGTCGCAGCACGCGCACGCAGAAGCTGTGGAACGTGGATAGCAATGGCTTGGCGAGGGAACTGTGGCCGAGGATCTTGTCGACGCGCTCGGCCATCTCGCTGGCAGCCTTATTGGTGAAGGTGACAGCGAGGATGGAGTCTGCGGGGACGCCTCGCTCTTCAATCAGATAGGCGATGCGGTGGGTGATGACGCGTGTCTTGCCAGAGCCGGCGCCGGCGAGCAACAGGACGGGGCCGTCGACGGCCTGGATGCCTTCGCGTTGCTGCGGGTTCATGTTTTCGAGAAGGCGGGACACGGTGGGCAACTCCAATAACTATGTTAATAGGCCGTGATGTGGATAGCGAATTGTGCGATACGCGGACATTTTTTGACAATTTTGTGGAACCGGAGTGGAGTGGGGTGCGTAGTGGTAAGTGCGACGGACATTACTGAACCATGGCAGTGAAGTCCGTCAAAATCCAGAAGCAAAAAAGAGGTGTTATGCGCATTCGTTCCGTATTTCCAATCGCTGTTGTCGTCGCGGGTTTCATGGCATCCGCTGCTGTTTACGCCGCACCCACCCAGATTCAATCGCCTGTTCACGCGATGTTTGCAAAGACCCAGACGGTTAAGGTTTCTTTGCGGAATGACTCCACGTCGCAGATACAGTTGAAAGTGGGCGAGCAGGTTATGTCGATCGATGCAGGCAAGACCGTTGCGGTAAAGGTGCCGGCTGGAACACGCATTGTAGTAAACGCAGCAACCTCCACGCACCAGGTGGGCGAATTGATCGCTGAAGCGACACCTGCACTGGACAACTCAACCGTCGCGATCAAGTAAGACGCCGACCTCTTATAGCGGAAAGATTGAATGAGGGAGCCAGCCCCCGGGGCCCGGGTGGCTGGCTTTCCTTAGCCGCTTGTTATCCTCGAAGGATGATCCGCAACATTGCTGTCTTCTGTGCGTCGGCGGATGGGGCCGATCCGGCTTATCGATCTGCTGCTATCGAACTTGGCCGTGCGCTTGCTGAACGTCAAGTCGGCATCGTGTATGGCGGGGCAAAGGTCGGGCTGATGTGCGCTGTTGCCGAAGCGGCGCTGGAGCGTGGCGGCCGTGTCGTCGGCGTTATTCCTACCGTGCTGGTCGACTTGGAAGTGGCGCATGATGGATTAACCGAACTGCACGTGACCGACACGATGCACACGCGCAAAGCATTGATGGGCGAGCGGTCGGATGCATTTATTGCGTTACCGGGCGGATTTGGAACGTTGGAGGAATTGTTCGAGGTGCTGGCGTGGCAGACGCTGAAGATTCATGCCAAGCCGATATTGCTGCTGAACACGAATGGTTTTTATGACCAGCTATTGGGGTTTCTCGACTATTGCGTGGAGCAGGGGATGCTGAGCCAGCAAAAGCGGGATATTGTGCTGGTGGCGAAGAGCGTTGATGAGGCGCTTCGGTATGTTGGGCGTGTTGTACTAACCGCGAGGCGGGTGGCATATAACGCATTGGCAGACCCGGCGGAGATAGTCCCAGGAGTAGATGCCGGCTTCGTGGCCGTCGTTCCATTTGAACTTGAGTGCGTACTTGCCAACTGGAGTAACTTCGGTCGGCCGCGGCGGCTCCTGATACAACATCAGTAAATCTTGGGCTTTGGGTTTAGGTTCACCGGGAGCGCGGCCATTCTGCTCGCGCTCTTCGTGGCAGGTGGCACAAGGGCAGGCATCTCGCAGCCAACGAAACGTCCATGAACTCTTGTGGCCGTCGCGCCAGTCGATCTCGACGCCAGTTCCTTCGGTCTTCCTGACGCGCACCTTGAGCGGCGTGACGGCGTCTACGGGCAGGCGCTCTTCCTGTTGGCTCGCGGCCTGCGCTTGATCGGCGCTTACGAAGCGGATTCCTTCGTGGCTCATGGCTTGATCCTTTCCGCCTCACCGCGGCCAAAGCGGAGCTTGAGCGCCAGGATGCTGAGTGAAAGCACAAGCGTGACGCAGTTGGACGCGATGACAGGCTTCGAGCCGGTATCGAGTCCATAGAGCAGCCAGAGAAAGACGCCTACAGAGAAAAGAAGGAATGTGGGAAGCGAGATATCGCGCGCAGAACGCAATCGGATGACTCGCGCTAACTGCGGGACGAACGCGGCGGTGGTGCAGAAGGCCGCGATGAAGCCCAGATTCTGGGCTGACTGAGAACTGAAGTGCGTCATCGGTAGTGAGAGAAGGACGCTCATGGCAGTCTCCAATAATCTAAGGCTGTCTTCGAAAGGCTCAAGCCTGTCTCCAGAAGAAGTACGCGGCCATGGTGCATCCGGTGACGACGACGATGGTGCGAAGGACGGTCGGGTTCATTCTTCGAGCATACTGCGCGCCGACGTATCCGCCGATGCCGGCGAAGACCATGGAGACAAGGCAATAGTGCCATACGATTGCGCCGCCGAAGATGAAGGTGACGACCGCGCAGAAGTTGGAGAGGCAGGCGGCCAGTACTTTCAATGAGTTCAGGGAATTCATTTCTTCGACGCCGAAGAGGGCGAGAGCGCTCATCAGAAGGAATCCGGCCCCGGCGCCGAAGTAGCCGATGTAGAAGGTGACCGGGAAGATCGCGATGAAAAGCGGAACCATCGCCGGCGTACGCGGGATGTGCGGCTCATCGGAACGCCGACGCAGCCAACGCGAGATCGGGCCGCTGATCCAAAACAGGAGCGATGCGCTGAGGAGCAGCCACGGGACCATGTGCATGAAGGTGACCTGAGGCGTATGCAGCAGGACGAACGCGCCGCTGACTCCTCCCAGGACGGAGGCAGTGACGACGACCGCGACCAAGTCGCGGCGTAGGTCGCCGTGCAAGGCCCAAACCGAGGCGAGTTGGCCTGGCCACAGCGCTACCGTGTTGGTGGCATTGGCCTGAATGGGCGGGACGCCGATGGCTAGCATCGCGGGGAAAGAGATGAAGGAGCCGCCTCCGGCCATCGCGTTGATAACGCCCGCGATGAGCGAGGCCGCGACCAGCCAAAGATAAGGTACGTGTGCGCTCAGGCTGGAAATCATCTGCTTCTATTGTAACGAGTCAGCGGAGGAGTGGGTCGCACAGAGGCATTTCGGGCGTCGCGGCGATGAGTTGGCGGGTGTAGGGATTCTGTGGAGATTCGCAGACTTGCAGGCAGTCGCCTATCTCGACGAGCCGGCCGCGCTGCATAACCGCGACGCGGTCGCAGAGGTATCGGACCAGCGGCATGGAGTGCGAGATGAAGAGATATGTCAGGCCGAGCGAGCGTTGCAGATCGCGAAGCAGGTTGATCACCTGCGCGCCGACTGAGACATCCAGTGCGCTCACCGGCTCGTCGAGAACTAGGAAGCGTGGGCGCAGAGCCAGTGCGCGGGCGATGTTGATGCGCTGGCGCTGACCGCCGGAGAACTCGTGCGGGTAACGTGGCAGGGCGGAGTCGTCGAGACCGACGGAGCGGAGTAGTTCGGCCAGGCGGGCGGTGATGCCTTCGGGCGGCGGCTCGCGGTGGATGGCGAACGGTTCGGCGAGGATCTGGCGGACGGTCATGCGCGGATTGAGGGCGGCGTAGGGGTCCTGGAAGACGATCTGCATGCGACGGCGCAGGTTACGCATCTGTGTGGATGACGCCGGCGGCAGGGGTTGGCCGTCGAAAAGGACCTCGCCGGCGGTGGGTTCGATCAGGCGAAGCAGCATACGGGCCACGGTGCTCTTTCCAGAGCCGGATTCTCCCACCAGGCCAAGCGTTTCGCCCTGGTGAATGACGAACGAGACATCATCTACCACACGGGTTGTGGCGCTTTCGCGTGGGTACTCCTTGGTGAGTCCTCGCGCCTGGACGAGTGCGGATACGCTCGATTCCGTGCGATGTTCGACGCCTTCGTCAAGTGCGGGCATAGGCGGAATGGTAGCATCCCTATGGGCTGGTCTCCATGATTGCGGGCCTGCCGAATTACTTACAGATCCAGGAGCCATGTAGCTATGCCAGATGTCGCGAGCCTTGCAGGGAAGACAGTGCTAATCACGGGAGCCAGCGCGGGAATCGGTTGGGCGACTGCACTTGCAATGGCGGCGAAACATGCGAATGTGGTGGTAACTGCGCGTCGGGAACAGAGGCTGCACGAGCTATGCGACCGGATCGGTGAGCAGGGCGGCAAGGCGGTTTATCTTGCCGGCGATGCAGCGGAGGAGGCGACCGCGCAGAAGTGCGTGGCGCTGGCGGTGAGGCAGTATGGCCGGCTGGATATCCTGATCAACAATGCCGGGGCGGGGAACTACAAGAACCTGGTCGACACCAGCGCCGAGGAATATGACGCGCTGATGGACTCGAACATGAAGAGCAGCTTTCTGTTCGCGCGCCATGCTGCGCCGGTGATGATCGAGCAGAAGAGCGGCGAGATTCTATTCATCTCGTCCGTGGCAGGGCTGCAGGGCTATGCGGGCGAGGCGGTTTATTGTGCCAGTAAGTTTGCGCAGGTCGGCTTTGCGCAGGCTTTGGATGGGGAGCTGCGGAAGTTCGGTATCAAGGTGGGGACGATCTGCCCGGGCGGCGTAAAGACGGAGTTTGCCGTGGGCAAGGGCCGCACCGAGGAAGGCGTAAAGGCCTCCTACATGATGGAACCGCATGAGGTCGCTGACGCGATCGTCTTTGCCTGCATGCAGCCGCGAAATGCGCGCATCCTGCAGATGACGGTGCGGCATATGGGCGAGCCCGGCAAGTAGCTTCCCTGCTTCTCGGCAGCTGACAGAGACGAAGATCAACCTTTCGCGCTACATGCCGAGTCTGCATCGATTCGTGTATGCTTATCGCCACCCAGAAGAGAGGCGGTTCTTACTGGGCTATTTTTTTCGCTGTACGAGTGTCCTGGTGCGACGTGGTATCCCTGAAGTCTGTCCTAAACGGCTGGCCTGGTTTACCTTATGGCCGATGTGACTTCTGAGGCGATTCCAACTCCACCAGAGATAACTTCGGCGGCTTGAGGTGAAAGAGGATTTCTATGAGTCAACAGACTTTCGCCCTGGGAATTGGCGGCGCCGCGGGACAGGGCGTGGCTACACCGGGCGATATCTTTGCTTTGATCTTCAGCCGGCGCGGGCTACATCTGAACGCCTACAACGCGTACCAGTCGATCATTCGCGGCGGCCATACGTTTCTGACGATCCGCACCGGCGTCGACCCGGTGGAGAGCATCGGCGACGGCATCGATCTTCTGATTCCGCTGAATCAGGACACGATGGATCGCCATCTGCGGTTGCTTACGGCGGGCGGCGCATGCATTTATAACGCGGACTCGATCAAGCCCGGTGCACGCCGCTGCCGGCGTGCAGCTTTGTCCGCTGCCGGTCAGTACGCTCGCGGACATTACGCGCAATAAGGTGGCGCAGAACACGCTCGCACTGGGGGCGGCGCTCAGCATGATGGGCGTCGGATTCCAGTCGCTGGAGAGCGTGCTGGCGGCGCAGTTTGGGCGCAAGGGCGAAGCTGTTGTCAAGGAGAATGTCGATATCGCACGCGCCGGATACGACTACGCCACAGCGAACTTCAGGCCCTTTGAAAAGCCGCTGCCGATGACTGAGAAGAGGTATGCGGTGCTCAGCGGCAACGCTGCAATGGCCATGGGCGGGGCGGCGGCGGGATGCAAGTTCTACTGCGCATATCCGATGAGTCCCTCGACCGGCGTGCTGCACTGGATGGCGTCGCACGGACGCAAGGCCGGCATCATGGTGCGCCAGGTGGAAGACGAGATCGGCGTCATCAATATGGCGATCGGCGCGGCGCACGGCGGCGTGCGCTCCATGTGCGCGACCTCCGGCGGCGGCTTCGCGCTGATGACCGAGGGCCTCGGCCTGTCGGCGATGGCGGAGATTCCCGTGGTCGCGATCAACTGCATGCGCGCCGGCCCGTCGACCGGCGTGCCGACCAAGACCGAGCAGGGCGACCTGTGGCAGGCGCTGGGCGCGGCCTTTGGCGACTTCCCGCGCGTCATCGCGGCGCCGCTGGATATCGGCGACTGCTTCACGCTGATGCCGGAGATCTTCAACATCACGGACAAGTTCCAGTGTCCGGGAATCGTGCTCTGCGACTTGCTGCTCTCCGAGGGCCGGCTGAGCGTCGAGCCCGAGCTGCTGGACTTTGACCCGCCCATCGATCGCGGCGAGTTGATCACCTCGAACGGCGACGCCCACGACGAGTACCTGCGCTACAAGATCACCGAGAGCGGCGTCTCTCCGCGCGCGATTCCCGGCATTCCCGGCTTCATGCACGTGGTTTCCAGCGACGAGCACGAAGAGAATGGCGTGCTGATCAGCGACGAGTACACCAACCACGCCAAGCGCCGCGCCATGATGGAGAAGCGCATGCGCAAGGTGCAAGGGATTGAGGCCATCGGTGCCGAAGCCGGTGCTCGAAGGCTCGCGCCGACGCCGATGTGACACTGATCGGCTGGGGCTCGACCGACGGCACGATCCGCGAGGCACGCGCGCAGCTGGCCGAGCAGGGCATCACGTCGAACCAGTTGCAGATTCGCTGGCTGGTGCCGCTGCATGGCGATGCCATCGTCGACATCCTCGGCAAGGCGAAGCACACGATCATCGTTGAGAACAACTTCAGCGGCCAGTTCGCCCGCTACCTGCGCAGCGAAACCAGCTTCGTCCCCGACGGCCACATTCGCAAATACGACGGCGAGCCCTTTATGCCGCACCACATTGTTGAAGCGGTGCGGGAACAGCTTGCCGGCACAACTACCCTTTCCGTGCCAACCCACGAAGTGATGGTCTAAGGAGAAATCGACAATGGCGACGATCAATATTACGGCTCCCAAGCCGATGGTGATGGCGGATCTCAAGGGCAAGGTCGATCCCGACTGGTGCCCCGGTTGCGGCGACTTCGGCGTGCTCGCGGCAGTGCAGAAGGCGCTGGTCGAGCTGCAGATTCCCAACCACCAGGTGGCGACGGTCAGCGGCATCGGCTGCTCCTCGAACTTCCCCGGCTTCATCAATACCTACGGCATGCACACACTGCATGGGCGTTCGCTGCCGGTGGCCAGCGGCCTGAAGCTGGCCAACCACGAACTGACCGTGCTGGTGACGGGCGGCGACGGCGACGGCTTCGGCATCGGCTGCGGCCACTTCGTCCATGCCATGCGCCGCAATATCAACCTGAACTACTTCGTGCTGGACAACCAGATCTACGGCCTCACCACCGGGCAGACTTCGCCCACCAGCCGCATCGGCATGAAGACCAAGAGCAATCCCTACGGCAACATGGATACGCCAGTGAACCCCATCACGCTTGCTCTGTCGGCGGGCGCCACCTTCGTCGGTCGCGGCTTCAGCGGCGATCAGAAGCACCTGACCGAGCTGATCAAGCGGCGATTCAGCACAAGGGCTTCTCGTTCCTCGACATCTTCAGCCCGTGCGTCACCTACAACAACGACAACACCTTCCAGTGGTTCCGGCCGCGCGTGAAGAAGCTGGAAGACAACGCGGAGTACGACGCGACGAATTGGATCGCTGCCATGGAGAAGGCGACAGTGTGGGGCGAGGAGATTCCCATCGGCAAGTTCTACGAGCGCACCGACCTGCCTTCGCTGGAGGAGACGGAGCCGGTGCTCGAAGCGGGACCGATGATCAGTCGCGAACTGCATATCCCGCCGGACGTGGCTAAGAAGTTTGTCGAAGAGCTGATGTAGGTTGATTCCTCGTGGTTCGCAATACCAAAGGCTCTCCATGTGGAGAGCCTTTGGTATTGCTGTCTGGGGTTGTAACGACGAGAGGCTCTTTAGATGTCCAGGTTCTTCACGTCCAGCGCGTTCTCTTCGATGAACTTGCGGCGGCTCTCGACATCTTCGCCCATCAGCGTGGTGAAGATCTCCTCGCAGGCGGCGATGTCTTCGAGCTTCACCTGCAGCAGCGTGCGGCGTTCGGGGTCCATCGTGGTCTCCCAGAGCTGCGGTGCGGTCATCTCGCCCAGGCCCTTGTAGCGCTGGACTGATATTCCTTGCTGCCCTGCTCGATGACGTAGTCGAAGACCTCGCGCGCCGTCTTCTTCTCGACTGGGTCCTGCGAGACCTTGCTGTTGCGCTTGGCCGGCTTGACCTCGGCCACGGTTCCCGGAGCGGCTGCTTCAGCGGCAACGCCTTCTTCGGACGCAACCTCCTCGGCCTCTTCTTCGGCTTCGGCCTTCGCGGTCTTGGCGGCGTACTCGATCAGGAACGGGCGGCTCCAGCTGGTCCTGGAGCTGCGCGTGCTTGGCCAGCATCTGGCGGCTCTCGGCAGTTGAGGCGAGCGCCCAGTCGATCTTGCGCACCGCGCCCTGCGCGTCGGTGAAGGTGACCGAGTAGGTCTTGTGCTCCTCGTCGAGCAGCACGTCGCTGACTTCGCGGAACTGGTACGTGCTTCACCAGGTCCTTCAGCCGGCTGCGCATCTCCTTCAGCTTCGCCGGCGATTCGAAGTCCACGCGGCGGGCCGAGTCCTTGCCCTCCTGCGCGAAGATCTGCGCGAAGGCCTCGGTCACTTCCTCGTTGCGCAGGCGCTTCTGCACCTTGTCGAAGAAGCCGAGGTAGTCCTTGAGCTGCGACATGAACTTCGTCAGCTCGGCGCCTTCGAGCTTCGCGCCGCCCTCGCCGTAGCGCAGCACCATGCCGTCGGAGGCGCGCTTCACCATCACCTGCACGTACTCGCGCTCGTCCTTGATGTACTGCTCGAACTTGCCCTTCTTGATCTTGATACAGCGGCGGCTGCGCGATGTAGACGTGTCCGCGCTTGATCAGCTCCGTCATGTGGCGGAAGAAGAAGGTGAGCAGCAGCGTGCGGATGTGCGAGCCGTCGACGTCGGCGTCGGTCATCAGGATCAGCTTGCCGTAGCGCAGCTTGGTGGCGTCGAAGTCGTCCTTGCCGATGCCGCAGCCGAGCGCCGTAATCATGGCGCGAATTTCTTCGTGGCCCAGCATCTTGTCGTAGCGGGCCTTCTCGACGTTGAGGATCTTGCCCTTCAGCGGCAGGATGGCCTGGAACGGCGGTCGCGGCCCTGCTTGGCGGTGCCGCCGGCGGACTCGCCCTCGACCAGGTAGAGCTCGCAGCGGTCAGGCTGGCGCTCGGAGCAGTCGGCGAGCTTGCCGGGCAGGCCGCCGCCATCCAGCGCGCCCTTGCGCCGAGTGAGGTCGCGAGCCTTGCGCGCGGCCTCGCGCGCGCGCGCGGCGTCGATCGCCTTGTTGATGATCTTCTTCGCGACGGAGGGGTTCTGCTCCAGGAACGCGCCCAGCCGCTCGTTCACGAACGCCTGCACCGTGCCGGCGATGTCGGAGTTCAGCTTGCCCTTGGTCTGGCCTTCGAACTGCGGCTGCGACAGCTTGACGCGAGATGACGACCACCAGGCCTTCGCGCACGTCGTCGCCGGAGAGGTTTTCCTTCACGTCCTTGAACAGGCCCAGCTGACTGGCCGACGGCGTTGATGGTGCGCGTCAGCGCGGTCTTGAAGCCGGAGAGATGCGTGCCGCCGTCGACGGTGTTGATGTTGTTGGCGAAGCAGAAGACGGTCTCGGAGTAGGCGTCGTTGTACTGCAGCGCGATCTCCATGGCCACGTTGTCGCGCTCGGCCTCCATGTAGATCGGCTTGTCGTGCAGCACCTGCTTGCCGCGGTTCAGGTGCTTGATGAACTCCGCGATGCCGCCGGCGTACTTGAAGTCTGGACGCTTGCTCTCGCCGGTCTTGGTGTCGGTGGTGCGCTCGTCGGTAAGCGTGATCTCCAGGCCCTTGTTCAGGAACGCAAGTTCGCGCAGCCGCTGCGCCAGCGTGTCGTAGTTGAACTCGGTGACGGTGAAGATGGACTTGTCGGGCAGGAAGTGGACCTTGGTGCCGCGGCGTTTCGACGGGCCCATCTTGCGCAGCTTGCTGGTGGGCGCGCCCTTGGCAGTAGTCCTGCTCCCAGGCAAAGCCATCGCGCCAGATCTCGACGTCGAACTCCTGCGTGAGCGCGTTGACGCAGCTTACGCCGACGCCGTGCAGACCGCCCGAGACCTTGTAGTTGGACGCGTCGAACTTGCCGCCGGCGTGCAGCATGGTGAGCACCACCTGCACCGCCGGCATCTTCTCGCCGTTGATGACCTTGTCGTCGACCGGGATGCCGCGGCCGTCGTCGACGACGGTGATGGAGTTGTCGACGTGGATGGTGACGTCGATGCGCGTCGCGTGGCCGCCCAGCGCCTCGTCGACCGAGTTGTCGACGACCTCATAGACCAGGTGGTGCAGGCCCATCTCGCCGGTCGAGCCGATGTACATGGCCGGGCGCAGGCGGACCGCCGCGAGGCCTTCGAGCACGGTGATGTTTTCGGCCGAGTAGCCGCCGCCGTCTTTGTGCTCTGGGGCGGGGGGCGGGGTTGCGACTGTTGTTTTTGCCTCGAGTTCCGGGCTGATTACGGACGATGCCATTCACACTCCATGCGGCCTTGGGATGCCGCAAAATTCGGGTCTTGAAACGGGGGACGAGCTTTGACCCGGTATTTCCACAAAAGGTGCGCCAAATCAGCAGTTTCTGCGTTTCCAGGACCTTTGTTTTTCTCCTAATTATAGCACGTTTGGAGGCATCATTTTCCGCTCGTCGGCGCACCTGTGATCCGTGCAAAACACGGCGATTTCAGGGGCGCAACGGCGCCATACTCTGGTACACTTAAAAATGCTGTCCAACGTAGCTTTTCGTCAGGAAACACCATGCCAAAGTTGAAGACCCATTCGGGCGCAGCCAAGCGCTTCTCCAAGACCGCGTCGGGTAAGTTCAAGCGCGGCCAGTCGAAGATGCGCCACATCCTCACCTCGAAGGCCACCAAGACCAAGCGCCACCTCGGCGCGCAGGTCCTGATCTCCAAGGCGGATACCCCGAAGATCGCCCGGATGCTTCCCTACGCCTGATTTCAGGGCAGGGAAGTTCCAAGTTTTTCAAGTCAAGCCGTTCTGAAGTCAGGACAAAGGGCCAGTCAAAGCGTTACGGCCCCTGGGATTTGCGATGTAAAGCCCACCGAGACTTGAAGTTGCATAGCGAGTGAAGAGGCCATACCTTACCTCCAGCCGCTTAACCGAAACACGCAAAAGGAGAACCAGGATGCCCCGTGTAAAACGGAGTACAAAGCGCACCGACCGCCGCAAGAAGATTCTGAAACGCGCAAGCGGCTACTTCCTCACCAAATCCAAGCTCTACCAGGCAGCGCAAGAGGCCGTCGAGCGCGGACTTATGTTCGCCTACACCGGCCGCAAGCAGAAGAAGCGCCAGTATCGCGCCCTGTGGATCGTCCGCATCAACGCGGCCTGCCACGCCAACGGCATGAGCTACTCGACCTTCATCAACGGGCTCAAACTGGCCGGTAACACGCTGGATCGCAAGATTCTCGCCGAGATTGCCGCCCACGACGCCGCGGGCTTTGCCGCGCTGACCGAGACGGCCAAGTCTGCACTCGCCTCGGCAAAGGAAACTCGCGCCAGGGCTGCCTAGAAGCTCCAAGGAACCTATGTTTCGCAGCGGGTGTGGCTCAAGGGCCACGCCTTCGTTGTTTAAGTTGAAAAAGGAGGCTCCCGATGTCCATCGCGACGACAAGCAAGGCCGCACGCCGCCAGATAACCGAGGAGTTCAAGGAGACGCAAGGTGCCCAGAGGCATCTTCGCAGTCCGCTGTTCGGCTAACGGCGAGGCGTGGGTCGGGTCTTCGCCGAATCTTGCTGCTGCACAGAATTCGCTACTGGTTCCAGCTGGGCACCGGACGCTACCGCAATTCGCAGCTGCAGGGCGCGTGGAAACAGCACGGCGAGGAGGCGTTCAGTTTCGAGGTGCTGGAGCAGTTTGACGATGAGATCTCTGCGCTTCTGATCAATGACTTGTACTCTGCCGGAAAGAAGCACTGGGCGGAGAAGCTCTCAGCGCACGTGCTCTGATCTGTGCGTTCATCGGACAGCGTGCTCCGTCAACCAGACGTACCTTTCTTCAAGCTCGGAACCACCCGAAGGCGCAAGCGGCTATCCTAGAGGTATGTCTTTGACGACCGCTGAACCTGAAGCACCCGCCGTATCCCTGGCCAGTCCGGAGCAGCCTGCCGGGAAGCCCAGTTTTGAGTCCTGGGGGCGCTATCCCAAGTACAACGCCAAGGTGATCCCACTGAACTGGCGGAGCGACTTTCCCGCCGCCATCGCCGGTTCCCACGATTCTGCGCTGCCCGTCGGGCTGGGCCGCAGCTACGGCGATGTCTGCCTGCTGAAGGACGGCACGCTGCTGCAGACCACCGGCATGAATCGCCTGATCGACTTCGATCCCGAGACCGGCCTCCTGACCGCCGAGTCCGGCATCACCCTCGCGCAGATCCTCGACTTCGCCGTGCCGCGCGGCTTCTTCCTGCCGGTCACTCCCGGAACCAAGTACGTCACCCTGGGCGGCGCAATCGCCAACGACATCCACGGCAAGAACCACGACGTCGCCGGAACCTTCGGCTACCACGTTCCGTGCTTCGAACTGGTCCGGTCCGACGGCACCCGCCGCCTCTGCTCGCGCACCGAGAATCCCGACTGGTACGCCGCCACCATCGGCGGCATGGGCCTGACCGGCCTCATCACCTGGGCGCAGCTTCGCCTCAAGCCCATCGTCTCGCGCATGATCGACTACGAGGGCATCCAGTTCCACGGCATCGACGAGTTCCTCGACCTGAAGCAGCGCTACAGCAACGTCGAGTACACCGTCAGCTGGGTCGACTGCGCCTCCACCGGCAGGAACTTCGCGCGCGGCATCTTCATGCAGGGCGACCACTCCAAGGTTCCCGGCGAACTCAAGCCGTCGCCCGAGCCCAAGCTGGTCTTCCCGTTCGACGCGCCCGGCTTCGCGCTGAACCACACCACCGTCAGCCTGTTCAATACGCGTCTTCTTCCACAAGCAGCGGCAAGGCGCATGTCGAAGACGGTGCAGGACTACGAGCCCTTCTTCTATCCGCTGGACGCGGTGCTGCACTGGAACCGCATGTACGGCAAGCGCGGCCTGGTGCAGTTCCAGTACGCCATCCCGTGGGAGCACGCCAAGGAAGGCACCATCGCCATCCTGCGCGAGATCGCCAAGTCCGGCCTCGCCAGCTTCCTCGCCGTGCTCAAGGCCTTCGGCGACATTCCCTCGCTCGGCATGATGAGCTTTCCGCAGGCCCGGCATCATGCTCGCGCTCGACTTTCCCATCAAGCCCGACATCACGCTTTCCGCTGCTCGCAGCGCCTCGGCGACATGACGCTGCGAGTTCGGCGGCCGCCTCTACCCCGCCAAGGATGCCGCCATGACCGCCGACGCAGTTCCAGACCTTCTATCCCGAGTGGCAGCGATTCGCCCGCTTCCGCGATCCACTCCTCACCTCCAGCTTCTGGGAGCGCGTCACCGATTCCGACCGGAGCATAATCAAGCCTATGAGCACTTTGACGCCCACGACCCACAGCCGTCCGATCTGCACCTTCGCTGCGACTCCTGCGAACCGAATGACAAGATCACGAAGAAGATCCTCGTCCTCGGCGCGACCTCCGGCATCGCCGAAGCCACCTGCCGCATCTGGGCCGCGCAGGGCGCGCAGCTCTTCCTGGTCGCGCGCAATGCCGGAAAAACTCGCCGCCGTGGCCGCGGACCTGAAGACTCCGCGGCGCAGGCTACGTCGGCACCGCCGTCGCCGACCTCGACGACACCGACAAGCACGCCGAGCTGCTCGCCCACGCCGTCAACTCGCTCACCGGCATGGACATCGCCTACCTCGCCTACGGCATCCTCGGCGACCAGCCGCGCGCCGAGCAGGACTTCGAACACGCCGCGCAGATTCTCCACACCAACTTCGTCGCGCCGGTCTCGCTGCTCACCTGGCTGGCGAACTTCTGCGTCCAGCGCCACGCCGGCATGCTCGCCGTGATCTCGTCCGTAGCCGGCGATCGCGGCCGCAAGTCGAACTACCTCTACGGCTCGTCGAAGGCCGGCCTCTCCGCATTCCTCGCCGGCCTGCGCAACCGCGTCGACCGCGAAGGCGTCACCGTCCTGACCATCAAGCCCGGCCCGGTGAAGACCGCCATGACCGCCGGCATGAAGGGCTCGAAAAGTTCGCCGACGTGAACAAGGTCGCCGCGACCATCGTCAACGCCATCGACAAGCGCAGAAGGACAACCTCTACGTCCCGTTCCAGTGGGCGCCGATCATGTTCGTCATCCGCAACATCCCGGAGCGCATCTTCAAGAAACTGAATCTCTGACCCTATTGCTGCTGTTGTTGCTGCGCCATCTGCTGCTGCCGTGTGGGCGGCGGCGGCTGCTCGGGAAGCGCCGTAGCCTTCTCCACCAGGATCGACCAGTCTTCCGGCACCGGCAGCTCCTGATCGAGCGGCGGAGTGCCCTGGCTCGGCGTCACCCGCACGGCACGGTCAGTTCGCTGTTGGCGCGGCCGCGGAAGATGCCGTGCGTCGGCGGAACGTCGGCGTAGTCGCGGCCGATCGCGGTGCGAATGTGCCGGTCGCCTGCAACCAGCCAGTTCGTCGGATCGAATCCGACCCACCCAAGCTGCGGAAGCAGCGCCTCGACCCAGGCGTGCGTCGCTGAGTTGACCGAGCGGTCATGATCGCTCTGGCCATGGAACAGGTAGCCGCTGACGTAGCGGCAGGGAATCCGCAGCTTCGACCGCACCAGCGTAATCATGATGTGCGCGAAGTCCTGGCACACGCCTGCGTGGGTCAGCAGCGCGAGATCGATCGGCGAGTCCGCCTTGGTCGACTTCGGCACGTACTCGAAGTGGTCGTACATCTGCTGGTTCAGTTGATGCAGCACCATCAGCGGATCGTCTCGGCGGCGAACATCCAACTCTTCGGCGAGCGCATCCAGCGCCGGTGTCGGCGCGGCAGAACTCGCTCGGCAGAAGCATCTCCCAGTAGTCGCCCTGCTCGACCATGCGCGTCGAGCTCGTCCCACGCGTCGGGCGCGAGGAATGCGGGAACCTGCGTCGCGGGCTGCACCTCGACCAGCGACTCGGCCACGATCACCAAGCTGCCCGTGCTGCCCCGGAATGTCGAAGTGATGCACCTGGTTGGCGAGATGGTCGCGGTAGCTGAAGACACGGCAGCGCGGGCTCACCGAAAGATGAAACGTCAGGCAGCGCTGGTTCTGGTCGCGAGCGCGGATGCATGCGCGTCTCCATCATGCTCTCGCTCACCGGGTTGCGAGTACAGAAACTTCGTCAGATGGCGAATCGAATAGTACATTCTGCTCCTTGAATCGCTCCTGCGAAGTCTATCCCGCCAGCGCGGCCTGAATGCTGTAGTCGATGTAAAGCTCGTAGATCGTCTCGTGAATGCCGCGGCACTGGACCTGAATGCCGCGCAGATATGCCGACCACATCCCCGCTGAGAATCTCCTCCACGCTGCGAGTAGTTCAGCGAAGCCTGCAGCCTGCCCGACCAGACGCCGCAGCGGCTCGGCGCGGCTCTTGCCGCTTTCTCCCTGGATCGTCTCGAGCGCATATTGCAGCGTGTCGATCGAGAATCGCAGCGAGTGCGGAAACTCTTCATCGAGCAGCAGGAATTCGAGGATCCGGTCCGGCGTCAGGTCCGCCGTATACACCTTGCAGTACGCCTCGAACGCGGTCGCCGAGCGCAGCAGGCCCATCCAGTCCAGATACTCATTGCCTTCGGGGATGCGATCGGGATGCCGCCACAGATCCTCGTGATAAGCCTCCAGCAGCAACGCCGTCGCCGAGGCGCGTTCGATGTAGCGTCCCACCTGGATGAACTGCCAGCCCTCGCCGTGGCTCATCGTCGAGTCGCTGACGCCCTGAAACTGGTGCACCGCCTCCATCACCTGCTGCAGAAACTCGCGTGGGCTGGCCTGAGTCCGCCATGATGGCCTCGGCCTGCATGCTCGCTGCTGCATCTCGGGCCGCGTCACCTGCAGATAGAGGCTGTTCAGCCGGTGCCACTGTTCGGTCGAAATCTGCTCGCGCACGTGGCGCGAGTTCTCGCGCGCAGCAGATGATGCAGGAGAGGATCGAAGCCTTGTTCTCCGTGTCGAAGGTGAGCGATTGCGTCAGCGCATACGGATCGCCCGTCCACTCCGATGTCCTTCGGGCTTGCCCAGCGCCTGCAGCATGCGCTGCCAGCGTCGATCTGCGCTGGTCGCGCTCTCGTCCAGCATCAGGTTCAGGTTCACATCGAGCAGGCGCGTCGTATGCTCCGCGCGCTCAGATAGCGGCTCATCCAGTACAGACTATCGGCAACGCGGCTCAGCATTGGCCCTCCTCCGGTAACAGTTTTATCACTGGCTCAGCACCCACGTATCCTTGCTGCCGCCGCCCTGCGACGAGTTCACCACCAGCGATCCGCGCTGTCAGCGCCACCCGCGTCAGACCGCCGGGCACGATCGTTCACCTTGTCGCCGTAAAGAATGTAGGGCCGCAGATCGACGTGGCGCGGCTCCAGCTCGTCGCCGATCAGGCACGGCGCGCGCGAAAACGAGATCGTCGGCTGCGCGATGTAGTTGCGCGGATCGGCCTCGATCTTCCGCGCAAACTCCTCGCGCTGCGCCGCGGTCGACTGCGGCCCGATCAGCATCCCGTAGCCGCCGCTCTCGCCCACAGCCTTCACCACCAGCTTGTCGAGATTCTGCAGCACATGCTGGCGCTCCTTCGGCTCGGTCAGAAGATACGTCTTCACGTTCTGCAGCACCGGCTCTTCGGAGAGGTAGTACTTGATGATGCTCGGGACATACGCATACAGCGCCTTGTCGTCGGCCACGCCGGTGCCAAACGCATTCGCCAGCGTCACATTGCCCGCGCGATACGCATTGAACAGGCCGGCCACGCCGAGGATCGAATCGCCGCGAAACGCCAGCGGATCGATGAAGTCGTCATCCACGCGGCGGTAGATCACGTCCACGCGCCGCAGTCCGCTGGTGGTGCGCATGTAGATGATGTTGTCGTGCGTCACCAGGTCGCGCCCTTCCACCAGCTCGATGCCCATCTGGCGCGCGAGGTACGCGTGCTCGAAGTAGGCGGAGTTGAAGACGCCCGGCGACAGCAGCACGATGTTCGGCTCCGGCCTGCCCTCGGGTGCAAGCGACCGCAGCGTGCCCAGCAGCAGCTGCGTGTACTGCTCGATCGGCCGCACGTTGTAGCTGCGGAACAGCTGCGGAAAGATCCGCTTCATCACGCGCCGGTTGGTCAGCATGTAGCTCACGCCCGACGGCACGCGCAGGTTGTCCTCCAGCACCACGAACTCGCCATTCTCCATGCGGATCAGGTCGGTGCCGCAGATGGCGACATACACGTTGCGCGGCACCTGCAGGCCCACCATCTGCCGGCGGAAGTGCTTGCAGCTGTAGACCATCTCGCGCGGCACGATGCCGTCCTTCAGGATGCGGCCCTCGTTGTAGATGTCGCGCAGGAACATGTTCAGCGCGGTCATGCGCTGGGTCAGGCCGCGTTCCACGGTCGCCCACTCCGCCGCGGTGATGATGCGCGGAACGAGATCGTACGGGAAGATGTGTTCCTTGCCTCCTCGTCGCGCCCATACACGGTAAACGTGATGCCCTGGTTCAGGAAGCTGAGTTCGGCCGCGTGCTTGCGGCGCTGCAGTTCATCGGCCGGCAGCGACGAAAAGCGCTCAAACAGCGGCTCATAGTGACGATGCAGCTCATCCGGGCCGGCGAACATCTCGTCGTAGGCATGGTCCAGCAGATAGTTTTTCAGTGCCGCGTGCTCGAACTGTTTTGTCTGGGCTGGTTGCATGGGAACTAGAGTATAGAGCAAGACCGCGGGTATTTTGCCTGAGGGAACGCCAAATTTCGCTCAAGAGAATACGCCAAAGCCTCCGCCGGTCCGAATGAACCCCGCCGGGGACTCGCTGCGCGGTGCTCGGCAATATTCCTAGTCGGGCCGGAACGCGGTCACCTTGTTCTTCACGAAGGTCACGTCGATCGGGTGGCCCACGTTATCGAATGTGGACGTACGGTCGCCGTACTTGTCGCTATCGCTCTTGAACACCTGGCCGAGCGAAAGCTGAACTTGACGCTCGTTCATCCCCAGCAGCACCTGGTGCGAATCGACAGCCTGCCAAATCTGTGGTCCCCAGTACTGATATAGGACGTGCGGGTCTTCGTAAAAGAAGATGTCGTCCGTGTAAAACGTGTAGTCCTTGCCATCTTTGTAACCCACGGGGACTGCGATACTCCTTCGCCGGGTCAGCCGACTTGGGCATGGTGAAGGCGAGCAGCACCTGCTTGTCGCCCGCTGCAATGCGGTCGTCGACCGACTTCGGCTTTGCCTGCTCGAAATTATCCTTGATCACCAACGGCTCGGCGCCCAGAAGCGTGCCCACGGGTTTCGCAAAATCCGCATGATGCGCGGCGTAGGGGTAGTAGTCCATCTGGCCGCCGGCCGAAACCCACACCGTCTTGCCATCCAGATCCTTCAGATCCTCTGGCGTCGATGGCCGCTGCTTCTTCAGAAATACCAGGTCGTCAGGGTCAGTCATTTGCTGTTGCACGACGGCGTTAGGAGGCACCCACGTCGAGTTCCGTTCGTGGTGCAGGTACAAAATCTCACCTGCAATTGCAGCCAGCGCCAGCGCCGTCCCTCCGATCGCCCACTTTTGTCCTGAAGTCATTCGCTCGTCTCCCTTTTCCCTGGCGATCTAGTCCACCGGCTCCGCAATACTCTGCTGCATATTAGACTCCATCAGCGACTCCGCCGACAGCGCGTCGGCCTTGCGTAGGGCCGGAAAAAGCGCTGCCGGCCACGCCCGTCACGATCAGCGACCCGATGCCGCCTATAACGACCGCCCGGACGGCGCCCCACCACTGCGCGGTCACGCCGCTCTCGAAGCCGCCAAACTCGTTGGATGCGCCAACGAAGAGCCAGTTGACCGCGCTCACCCGGCCGCGCATCTCCGGCGGCGTCGCCAGTTGCAGAATGCTCGCGCGGATCACCACGCTCACCATGTCGCTCGCGCCGACGATCACCAGCGCCAGCAGGCTAATCCACATCGTCGTCGACAGCCCGAAGACAACCGTAGCCGCACCATACAGCCCACGCAGAACAGCATCAACTTACCCGCGTCCCGCTTGATCGGCTTCACCGTCATTACCAGCGACACCATCAGCGCGCCCAGCGCCGGCATCGCCCGCAGCAATCCGAGCGCCCGCGGCCCGGCATGCAGGATGTCGGTGGCGTAGATCGGCAGCAGCGCCGTCGCGCCGCCCAGCAGCACCGCAAACAGGTCCAGCGAGATCGAGCCCAGCAGCAGTTTCGACTGCCACACATGCCGAAAGCCGGCCAGCATCGTCTCCAGATTGAAGGCGTTCTTCACGATCCGCGCCGGCCGCGTCCTCATCGCGCCTACCAGCACCAGGTAACGCTACCAATGTCACCAGGCTGAAGGCGTACACCACGGGCGCGCCGTTCCACGCGCGCTATCCGTCCTGTGAGCCGGAGGGTGAACAGAAGTCCGCCCACCGCCGGTCCGGCAATGTTGGCGATCTGGAAGACGATCGCACCCCAGGTAACCGCGTTTACGAAATGATGCTGCGGCACCAGGCTGGGAAGAAACGCCGAAGAAGCCGGCCCGCTGAACGCTCGCCCCAGGCCAACGCCCAGAAGCACCGCATAGATCGGCCAGACATGCCCCGTCGGATGCAGGCCAAAACGCAGCAGTGCCAGCGTACACACCGCCTGGACCGCGTAACAGGTCAAAATGATTGAGCGCCGATCGTAGCGGTCGGCCACATGCCCTGCTGCAAGCATGAAGAAGATTCCCGGGGCAAACAGAGCCAGCCCGGTCAGGCCGAGGTCGAGCGCGGAGTGCGTGATCTGGTAGACCTGCCATGCTACCGCGACGGATTGAGCCTCTGCGCCCAGGATTACCAGCAGCCGTGCGCTTTGGTAGAGGCGGAAGTCGCGCGATAGAAACGCGCTGCCCGCACCCAAGCCCGCCACCCCGTTCGGACCTTCAGCCATATCTGTTTATGGTTGCATATTTCGGGTTCGCAAATCAGCCCGCTCAGCGCATCAGTACCAGGTAGATCGCCATCCCTACCCCGATTGCGGCCAGCACCAGCGCCAGTGCGACCGCCTGTTTGGATACCTTGCCCGGCTCCCAGGTGCCCATGCTCAACTGGCGAACAGTATGAATATGCCGCATCACTGCGCTGACGTTGACGATTACGCCCAGAGCTACCAGCGCTACGCCGGACCATAACGACAGCCCGGTCGCGTTGGCCGGAGCGTGGGAATCGACTGCCTGCATCTGCCGCAGAAACAACCCAAACCGAGCCACAGCGAAGCCCACGCCCATTAGCCCGAGACCGGTCCGGAGCCATGCCAGCAAGGTCCGCTCGGCCGCGAAGTAAATGCGTGGGTCATCTTCTGGTTTATTGTCCATGTGGGGAAGGACGGCATTCTCGCCCTTCAGGTTTTCTCGAAAGTTCGTTTCAATCCGTATCCGTGTTCGAATCGCTAACACTTTCCGGGGATACTGTTGCCTTTCGGAATCCGTCTATCATCGGACATATCATAAAAGCGCCGCCACCCCGTCGGGGACGGAAAGCCGAGGACTGAAAATGAAGCAACTGCTCCAGAATCTTGTCAAAGAAGAGTCCGGTCAAGATCTGATCGAATACGCCTTAGTTGCCGCACTGGTTGGGCTCGGAGCGGTCGCCGCGATGAAAGGCTTGTCGAACTCTGTCAAGAACACCTATAACGGCGTCGGCACCGCACTGACAAATGCCTGATAGGGAGAACCCGCTTTACCGCCCCAGATACTGTTTGTACTGCGTCTCCACCACACCCGTATTCCGCGCCAATGCCAGCTTCGCCTGATTGAACTGGAACTCCGTCGCAACCAAGCGGCTCTGCGCGTCCTCGAGCGTAGCCTGGGCTCTTACCACCGGCAGGTTGTCATCCACGCCCGCGGCAAAGCGATCGCGTGTGTCAGACAGTTCCTGTGTGGCCAGATCGACATTACTGCGCGCAACCTTGACCAATTCTGCGGATGACTCCACATCCAGCCTGCTGGCGCGAATCTGGGCGTCGATCGTCACCCTTAGTGATTCGATCTGGTGCGTTAGACCAATCTCCTGGGAGGCGGCGATCTCTCTCTCGCCACGAAAACGACCCTCTTCGAAGATTGGAATCTTCAGCACACCCTGCGCCGTGAAAACCCCGTGGTACATGCCTTGTGTCTCGCCCAGCACGCCATAGAATCCATTGAAGGCAAGCTGCGGCACATATTCGTACTTCACCGCCTTGCGCGCCCGCTGGGCGACCTCCAGTTGCGCCTCAAGCGCAAGCAGATCCTTGCGCCGCTCATACGCCAGCGCCTTGACCTCGTCCAAAGGCTTCTGCGCCAGATCGGAGTAGGGGACCGTGTCGGTCAGCGTTAACTGCTGATCTGCGGGAAGTCCAATCAGCCGGTTCAGCGCGATCTTGTCTTTCGCAAACTGGTTCTCGGTCCGTACCAGCGCCTGTTGCTCAGACTGCAACTCCACCTTGGCGCGCAGTACGTCGAGGTTGGTGCCCACGCCTGCGTCGTGAGAGAGCGTCGCCTGTCGCAAAACCTCATCATCTGCAGTCAGCAGAGCCTGGTGGTTAGCGATTTGAGCCCGGTCCGCCAGCGCCGCGAGATACTGCGTTCCCACCGCCTGAACCACGTCACCACGCTGGTTCAGCACATTCATTTCGTAGACTCTGTCAGCCTTCTTCGCCGCGGCGTAAAGGTAAAAGTCCGGTAGGTTAAACAGCACCTGGTCCGCGCTCAATTGCGCATCGGTTGTATCCACCTTCACAATGGTGTCAATCGATCCCGGAGGAAATCCGAAGCCTGCAAGCGACGATGGCTTGAATCCAAGCGCCGCCAAATCAATCTCCTGCGTACTGGTGTACGCGCTGGCCTTCAGATTGGGCAGAAGCTGATAAAACACCGTAGAAATCTGACCGCGCACGGTGCGCTCTTCCTGATTGGCGAGCAGCACCTGAAGGTTGCCTTTGAGTGCCCGATCAATAGCTTCATCGAGTCCCAGGGGCAGCGGGTCTGCAGTCGTAGCCGGAACTGTAACGTTGCCCGCGAATAGGGTCTGCGAGGGCGCGACGGCAGACCCTGAACTGGAAGATTGAGAGAGCGATCGCCCCGGCAGCGCAGCCGCAATCGCACTCGGAGCCATCGGGAGCGCCGCATTCTCCTGTGCCTGGACATCTGGACAGAATCCAAGCCCCACAAGGACTACACCTGCGACCAGGCGACGACCCCATCGCTCTCGCTCTGTCGCGCCTGCAACCCTGAACTGAAAAGAATTCGCCACGTTCACTGTAAGTTTAGAGTGTTGTGGACCCCCGCGGGTTGCGAAATTTAGCTGGCCCGCTGAATTTGTTGATTTTGTCCCAATCGGCAAGTTACTAACCCACTCGCTACCTGTCCATGAATAGTGCTTCGGCCCAACAGGCCGGGGTATATGCTCACCCCGAGGTAACACGCAATGATCTTGACCGCATTCGCTATACCGTTGTTCGCAATCTCCGGAATTCTTTACATCTTCGTACTCTGGGTGATGTGGATGATCGTCAAAACCCTCAAGGGCATGGATGAAAGCCTGAGGGAGATCGCCCGCAATTCTCAAGTCAAGAGCTGAGACCCGTTTCCTACGTCCCGGATCAGATGTTGGTGCGATTCAACGTATCTGCACCAGCCCGGCATCGGCTCCCGCGCCGCCATGCGATGGCCCCGGGGTCACGTGCGAGGTCTGCGGCGCGCGCCAGTGATCGATATAGCTGACCTGGTGAACGCAGCTGATCGTGCAGTTCGGCGCGCAACTCTTCTCCGTCAGGAATTCGCGCTTCACATCCGCCGTGCTGTACTCCGCAATCGGTACACCCGGGTACCCGCGCTGCTGCGAGCAGTAATGCACCAGCCCGAACTCGCAGATGTAGAGATAACGGCCGCCAGCGCGGCATCGCCAGTCGTTCGGCTGGCCGTTGGCGATCGCCTCCTGAAAATGATTGAAGCGCGAATAGCTGCGCCGCGTCAGCTGCCGCACCTTGTTCCAGACGGTGCGCTCCGCGTCTCCGAGCGGCTTCAACTGCCCGCTGCCATCGTGAATGATCCCGATAGTCGATGAGAATCCCAGCGCCAGCGCACGCTCGCTCACGGTCAGCGCGTCGGTCGGATTGGCGATTCCGCCGCCCACCACAGAGTTGATGTTCACGTGGAAATCGGCGTGCTCGGCGAGCATCTTCAGCTTCGCGTCCAGTACCTTCAGACTCTTCTTCGACACCGCATCCGGCATCACATTGTCGATCGAGATCTGCATGTGGTCGAGCCCGGCGCGGTTCAGGCGTTCGATCCGTTCCGGCATCAGCAGATAGCCGTTGGTGATCATCCCTGCAATTGCGCCCGTCTTGCGGATGCGCGCGATCACCCGGTCAAGTTCCGGGTGCAGCAGAGGTTCGCCGCCCGAGATGGTGATCACCGAGGTCCCCAGCCGCCCCAATTCGTCGATTCGCCGCTCCATCTCCTCGATCGGCACCGGGTCCGAGACGTCGTCGAACTCGTTGCAGTAGGTGCAAGCCAGGTTGCACCGCCGCATGGGCACAATATGCGCCATATAGGGGTGGCCGGTGGAAAGCAGCGCCGATCCGATCGATCCCAGCTCGCGCAGCTTGCGCGTAACGGCCTTTAGCCGGCGCCGTGCCGGCATCGGCCTCTTCCCATTCGCTGGGGGAGTTTCTCGCTCTGGAGCCTGAATCGTCCCGACTGGTGCCATCCCTTCAAGTATAAACGGCGAAGCCAGCCCGGCGTCGCCCACTGCCAACGTGAAACTACATCCGTTCGCTATCCCCCAACTCCTTCGCGCCGTTACAATCAATAAATATTGAAGGGCCTATAGCTCAATTGGTTAGAGCAGCGGACTCATAATCCGTTGGTTCCAGGTTCAAGTCCTGGTGGGCCCACCAACCCCATTCGCGTACCCGGAGAGGGGTCGAAGCTGGTTCAATTCCGCAGAATTAGTCCCTACACCGGCTAGCGGGAAGCGGACCCGCTAGATTCTTAAGGACTAAGATTTAAACTCCTGTAGAGTCACAGTAGCGGTTCCAACCACTCCGCCGGGTCACGACCCCATCACGCGCAAGGAAATAGGCTCTTCACTCGAATGCGAATTTCTTCCGTCGGTACCGCCCTCCCTCCCCATCGCTACTCTCAAGCCGAAGTCGCACAAGCTCTGCTGGAACGCTGGGAGGGAAAACTTCCTGAGCCGCGCCTGCTCAGCCGCCTGCACGCAAACTGCGGCGTCGAGTTCCGCAGCTTCGTGCTGCCTCTTCAGTCCTACCCCGCTTTGATTGGCTTCAAAGCTACAAACGACGTCTGGATCACCAACGCAGTCGAACTCGCCCAGACCTGCCATCGACGGTGCCCTCGCGCCTTTGGGTCTTACGGCGGCAGACGTTTCGGCGATCTTCTTCGCCTCGGTCACGGGCATCGCCAGCCCTACCGTCGACGCCCGCCTCATCAATCTGATGCCGTTTCCCGCAAACGTCAAACGCACGCCCATCTTCGGGTTGGGATGCGTCGCGGGTGCCGCGGGCATTTCCCGCGCATCGGACTACGTTCGTGCCTACCCGGACCAGGTTGCTCTGCTGCTTTCGGTCGAGTTGTGCTCGCTCACCTGGCAGGACAACGACCAGTCGATCGCTAACCTCATCTCCTGCGGCCTGTTCGGCGACGGAGCCGCGGCTGTCGTCATCACCGGCGACAAGGTTCAACTGCCCGCCTCAACCGCCAAGCCCGGCCCACGCATCCTCGCCACCCGCTCCACGTTTTACCGCAATACCGAGTACGTTATGGGCTGGGACATCGGCGACACCGGCTTCACCATCGTGCTTTCGCCTGACGTGCCCAAGGTTGTGATCGACAATCTGCGCGGCGATGCTGAGAGCTTCCTGGCGGCGAATGGGATCGGATTGAGTGACATATCAAGCTGGATCTTCCACTCCGGCGGCCCCAAGGTACTTGAGGCGGTCGAGGCAACGCTCGAACTGCCCAAGGACGCGCTGGCCGGCTCCTGGAAGAGCCTGCGCGAGGTCGGCAATCTCTCTGCAGCGTCCGTCCTGATGGTCCTTGCCGACACCCTGGAGAACCATCGCGGCGCCCCCGGAAGCTACAGCATTCTGGCGGCAATGGGCCCCGGCTTTTGCCTCGAACTGGTGCTGTTGCAGTGGTAGCTCGCGAATAACTCTTGCGCCACTAACACCCGCTGGTGGTAAAACTGTCTGACAGCGCACATAGAGTTTCAGATCGCGCGCAGCATTGCTTCACGGAGAAAATGGGGGAAAGTATGGACGACATCGGGTCCCGCATCATCGAACTCGTCGCCAAGTCGAAGAACCTGCCGGCGTCGGACGTCCATATGGACACTACATTCGACGAGCTGCAGATCGATTCGCTGGACAAGATCAACCTGAGCTTCGCGGTGGAGGAGATGTTCTCCATTGAGATTCCGGACGAGAGCCTGAACTCCTTGAAGACGGTTGGCGACGTCGTTCGTGGTGTCGCTAGCCTCCGCGCTGCCGCACCGCCTGTCTCATAACGCGGGCTGCGCCCCGCCACCGAAGTGTGAGGATCAAGTGAAGCGCGTCGTAGTGACCGGCCTCGGATGCATCACTCCGATCGGCAACTCAGTCTCTGAATTCCGAGAGTCGCTCTATGCGGGACGCAGCGGCATTGCCCCATTCGATCCCAACTTTGTCGGCGCACTCTCGCCCGACCCCGGCCTGCGCTTCAAGACCACGGGTAAGGTCAAAAACTTCGACCCGGTACACAATCCGGCACAGCACCTCACCTCCGGCGTTATTATCTCTGCCGACACCAGCGCCCAGTTCGGCATTATCGCCGCGCGTCAGGCTGCTGCGGAGAGCGAACTTCTGAAGCATCACGATCCGGCGAGGATCGCCATCGTAACCGGCTGCGCCTGCGGTGGGCGTGCCGCAGACGAAGATGCGAACCGCCATCTCTATACCCGGAACGCGCGCGTCCCGCCCACCGCGATCCTGCGAACCATGGCCAGTTCGGGTACCAGCAACATCGCCATCGAGATGGGGGTCACCGGCCCCGTGCTGAACATCTCCACCGCCTGCGCCTCTGGCACGCACGCCATCGGACTGGCGTTCCAGATGGTGCGCGGAGGGATGGCGCCGGCTGCCATCACCGGTGGGTACGAAGCCGCGCTTACTTTCGGCTTCCTTCGCGCGTGGGACTCCATGCGCGTTGTCTCGCCGACTTCCTGCCGGCCATTCTCGGTGGATCGCGATGGCATGACCCTTGGCGAGGGTGCAGCCATGTTGACCATCGAGCCGCTCGACGCCGCCCTGGCCCGTGGCGCTCGCATCTACGCTGAGATCGTCGGCTTCGGCATGTCTGCCGACGCTCACCACATCACCCAGCCCCACGCGGAAGGCGCGGCACAGGCCATCCGTCAGGCGCTCGATGACGCTGCGCAATCCGGCGTCGACTCGGCAGCCAACCGCGTCGGCTATATCAACGCGCACGGCACCGGCACGCAGACCAACGACGCCGTGGAAGCCGCTGCCATCCACCAGGCGCTGGGAGAACTTGCGCCTCACATCCCCGTCGGAGCAACCAAGTCCCTCACTGGCCACTCGATCGGCGCGGCCGGATCCATCGAGGCGCTGGCGACCGTCCTCGCGCTCGACGCGGCCAGCTTGCCCCACACTCCCGGCGTCAGCGAAGTGGATCCAGCGCTCAATCTGGATATCCTCATCGGCGAGCCGCGTCCGCTGGAGACGGGGAAAGACATTGCGCTTTCCAACTCCCTGGCGTTCGGCGGGCTCAATGCAGTCCTCGCGATCCGCCGCTTCGTCAGCTAGGCGCGATACCATAACCGAAGTGAACGCGCCCGGCATCTCCGTCCTGATCCTCACGAAGAACGAGCAGCACGACTTGCCTGCCACGCTCGCGTCCGTCGCATGGTCGGACGATATCCACGTCTTCGATTCGCACTCCACCGACGCAACCGCTGAGATCGCCCGCGCCGCCGGCGCACAGGTCCACACCCGCGTCTTCGACGACTATGCGACCCATCGCAATGCCGCGCTTGCCGTCCCCTTCAAGCACCCATGGGTCTTTCTGCCTGACGCGGATGAGCGCCCTACGCCTGAACTCTCCGCCGAGATGCAGCGCGTCGTCCTCGAGGCGCCGGCGAATACGGCTGGATTCCGCGTTCGGCGCCGCGACTTCCTCTTCGGCACGTGGCTGAAGCACGCGCAGATCTCGCCGTACTACATCCGGCTGGTTCGTCCGGAACGCGCGAAGTACACTCGCGCCATCAACGAAGTCCTCGAAGTGGACGGACCCGTTGCCGAACTCATCCACCCGCTCGATCACTACCCGTTCTCCAAGGGCATCGCGCATTGGGTTGCCAAGCACAATACGTACTCCACCATGGAAGCCGAGCTGATCTTCCGGCAGCAGGGCCTGCAGAATCCGAGCCTGCGGGCGGCGCTGCGCGATCCTGACTTCCACACTCGCCGACTGCACCAGAAGGCGTTGTTTTACCGCCTGCCCGGGCGACCGCTGATCAAGTGGTGCTACATGATGTTCCTGCGAGGCGCGGTTCTCGACGGCGCAGCGGGTGTCACGTATGCGACGCTGCAGTCCTTCTACGAGTACATGATCGTTCTGAAGACGAAGGAACTCCGTCGCGGCGGCGCCTGATTGTTCTCCCCCCCATCCCTACCCCCCCCGTACTTAAGTCCTAAAATATTCAATCTTGATGACTTAGGTCCGGACCGACCCGAAAGGTCCAGATTCCGGGAGGGCTGGTCCATCGTTCTGAACAGCCGACTTCCCGGTTGCCCTCGCATCAGAATTCATCCGTCCACCGCAATCTCAATCGAATTTGAAAAGTAAGCTCCCGAGTCAGGGCCAGGCGCAGAGCCGCGCTCCTGTTTTTCTCAGGCAGGTATTAGCCTATGCGAGTTGGCTTGAGATGGATGTGATCTGGGTCACACCCGTTGGGCGGGTCTCGAGTATTTTTAGCCCGAGCTTACAGCCCGCCGTTTACTATGAGCGACCTGACCTGGGGCGCTGCCCCAGGCTAGATCAGCGCGGGCCTTCAGCCCGTTGATTGGTCCGAAATGGGAGGACCGAACACAACGACGGAGATCCTGACTCTGCGAGTCAGAATGACGGCTGCTCATTATTTCAGACTGGTTCTTTATCCCGCCGGTCTACGTCACCACTCCTTGGCTGCGGAGTCGGCGACTACATCTTCGGCTGGACCTTTCCAGCGCAGGACGGGTTTGCGGGCTGCTGCGGTCTCGTCCATGCGGCGGACGCGGGTCATGTGCGGAGCGGTTTGGACCAGCTCTGGATTCTCGGCTGCTTCCTGCGCGATCTGTTTCAGCGCGTCGATCAGCAGGTCCAGTTCTTCGCGGCTCTCGCTCTCTGTCGGCTCGATCATCATCGCGCCGGGAACGATCATGGGGAAGCTAACCGTGTACGCGTGGAAGCCATAGTCGATCAGCCGTTTGCCCATGTCGCCGGTCTTCACGCCGTTGCTCGCCTGCAGGCGATCGCTGAAGACGACTTCGTGCAGCGTCGGCGTCTTGAAGGGGAGCTCGAATGTACCGTCGAGCTTGGCGCGGATGTAGTTGGCGTTCAGGACAGCGTCCTCGGTGGTCTGGCGCAGGCCGTCGGGGCCGTTGGCCAGGATGTAGGCCAGCGCCCGCACGAACATGCCGAAGTTGCCATAGAAGGCGCGCACCCGGCCGACGCTCTGCGGGCGGTTGTAGTCGAGGCCGAGCGAGCCGTCAGTGCTGTGTCGTGACTACTGGGGTCGGCAGAAACGGCTCCAGGATCTTCTTGCAAGCCACCGGGCCCGAGCCCGGGCCACCGCCTCCATGCGGAGTCGAAAACGTCTTGTGCAGGTTCAGGTGCATCACGTCCACGCCGAAGTCGCCCGGGCGCGTCTTGCCCACCAGCGCGTTCATGTTCGCGCCGTCCATGTAGAGCAGCGCGCCCTTCGCGTGCAGGATGTCGGCGATCTTATGAATCTCGCTCTCGAAGACGCCGATGGTCGAGGGGTTGGTGAGCATCAGCGCGGCGGTATCTTCATCCACCATGCGCTCCAGCTCGGCGATATCCACCATGCCCTGCGCGTTCGACTTCAGGTTCGCGACCTGATAGCCGACGACCGCGGCCGTCGCCGGGTTCGTGCCATGCGCCGAGTCGGGAATCAGAATCTTCTTGCGGGCGTTGCCCTTGGACTCGTGATACGCGCGCACCAGCAGGATGCCGGTGAACTCGCCATGCGCGCCCGCGGCCGGCTGCAGCGTGATCGTATCCATGCCGGTGATCTCGATCAGGCACTCGCTCAGCAGTCTTCATGATGCCAAGGCAGCCCTGCGACAGCGACTCCGGCTGATACGGATGCGCCTCGGCAATGCCTTCAAGGCGCGCCACCAACTCGTTCACGCGCGGGTTGTACTTCATCGTGCAGGAGCCCAGCGGATACATGCCCAGGTCGATGGCGTAGTTCCAGGTGGAGAGCCGCGTGAAGTGGCGGATGATCTCAATCTCGGACAGCTCGGGCATCACGCCGAGGTCCGTACGCGCGCTCGCTCCCAGCAGGGAAGCGGCATCCACCGCCGGCACATCCAGCTCCGCCAGCCGATACGCCTTCTTGCCCGGCGAAGACTTCTCAAAGATCAACCCCTCGTTCTGGTTGACGTGCGTCGTCGCCTTCTTCGGTGTGCCTACAAACTTTGTCTGCTGTCTGATTCCTCATCTTGATCCAATACGTTCCTAATGCACGATCTTGCGACTGATGTCACGCTCAGATCGGTCAAAGCTACCAGATAGTCAAGGCGATGCCTCAGGACAGCTCTGAGCCATCAACTTCCAGCTGGAAATCCACGTCACGAATGATGGCTACCGCGATACGACAAGCTGACCCCGCCGACATTCGGACTCCTCTTCGAATCAGCGCCATCGTACCCAAAACTCCTGCGCATCCGTCTCATCGCCGGTCTCGGAATAGCTCCCGACTCCGGCCCATCCAAATCTTCTTCGCGCAGCGAAAGCCCAAGCACCACGCCGTTGGCCAACTCAATCGTCAGCGCATCATCTTCTTCCAGCGATGCCGTCGAAACCTGCTCGCCGATCTGCGCGCACAGCGCATTGCGATACTCCGGCTCGCCAAACGCCACGGAAAAATCCGTCAGCATGACATAAGGCCAGTGGTAGAGCTTCAGCAGAGGCTCGCCAAAGCGGAGTTGCAGATAGTCCTCTACAAACTCCACCGCCTTCAGTTCTTCGCCTTCAATCGCCGAAATATCCATGGTTCGTGACTGTACCTTGTGTCGGGCCTTCAGCCCTCTGGTTCTTTTTGGTTTCGGTACCTAGGCCTTCGGCCTAGGCTGGTATATGGCGCGCTTTCAGCGCTTACGACGCCTGTACCGGCTTGACATTACTCTCTCCGTATTTCGTTCTTGGGTCATCGCGCTCTGGTCAACTCCGCGGCTGGAACGATTGCCTTCAACGCATCCGCAGCGGCATCCATCTGCTTGCGTGTTGTCAACTCGGTCGCGCACCACAGGCTCGCATTCGGCCCCAGTTCCGGATACCACTTCGCCAGCGGCAGGCCGCCAATAATCTTGTTGTCCAGCAGCGCAGCGTTCGTCTCCTCCGCGCCCGCTGGCAGATCCAGCACAAACTCGTGGAACCGCGGCGCGCCATCGAACAGCACCTTCGCATCCGCGCCCAGCACGCCCTTCAGATACGCCGCCTTGGCCAGATTATGCTCGGCCAGTTCCCGCAGGCCCTGCTTGCCGTAGACGGTCAGGAAGATCGTCACCATCATCGCGACCAGCGCCTGGTTGGTGCAGATGTTGCTATGTGGCCTTCTCGCGGCGGATATGCTGCTCGCGCGTCGACAGCGTCAGCACATAGCCGCGCTTGCCGTCCATGTCCTTGGTCTCGCCAACGATGCGTCCGGGCATCTGCCGCAGGAACTTCTCCTTGCAGGCAATTACGCCGCAGTACGGGCCGCCGTAGCTGAAGCGCCACGCCAAACGACTGCGCCTCCATGGAGACGATGTCCGCCTCGGCCGGCGGCTTCACGATGCCCAGCGACACCGCCTCGGCGATCGAAACGATCAGCAGCGCGCCCTTGGCATGCGCCATCTCGGCAATCGCGGCAACATCCTCAATCGTCCCGAAGAAGTTCGGCGACTGGATCATCACGCAGGCCGTTTCCTTGGTGATCGCGGCGTCGAGCGCAGCCATATCCACGCGCCCGTTCGCCGCGTAGCCAACTTCGCTGATCGGAATCTCCTGGTGCTGCGCGTAGGTCGCGATCACTTCGCGATACTCCGGATGCACCGTCCGGGCAATCACTGCCTTGTCGCGGCCGGTGACGCGGACGGCCATCATCATCGCCTCGGCCGCGCCGGTCGAGCCGTCGTACATGGACGCGTTGGCGATCTCCATGCCGGTCAGCTCGCAGATCATGGTCTGGAACTCGAACATCGCCTGCAGCGTGCCCTGCGAGATCTCCGGCTGGTATGGCGTGTAGCTGGTCAGGAACTCGCCGCGCAGCACCAAGCGAGTCGATGATCACCGGCTTGTAGTGCCGATACACGCCCGCGCCCAGAAAGCTCGCATAACCGGTCGCATTGTTCTCCGCAAACTCGCGGAAGCGCTCGATAATCTCCGACTCCGACTGCTGCCGCGGAATGTTCAGATCGCGCTTCAGTTGGTACTCGGCTGGGATCGTCGCAAACAGATCGTCGATCGAATCGACACCAGGCGTGACCTCATTAATTGCGGCGAGCATCTCCTCGCGGTCCGCCGGACTCTTGGGCAGATAGCGCATCGCTTAGTGTCCGGTCTCCTCGCTGACAAACTTCTCGTAGTCCGCGGCAGACAGCAGCGAATCCAGTTCGCTCGCGTCCTTCAGCTCGAGCTTCAGCATCCAGGTGGTGTTCGCGTCCGCGTTGACGCTCTCCGGAGCGTCCTTCAACTCTTCATTCACCTCGGTCACCGTGCCCGAGACCGGCGAATACAGATCGCTGACCGCCTTCACGCTCTCCACCGAGCCGAAGATCTTGCCCGCTTCCAGCGCGTCGCCCACCTTGGGCAGCTCGACGAAGACGATGTCGCCCAGCGAGTTCTGCGCGTAGTCTGTGATTCCCACGGTCCCGATCTTGCCTTCGACCGAGATCCACTCATGTTCCTTGGTGTACTTGTAATCTGCTGGGTAAGCCATTCGCGCGTTCTCCAATCCTGTGTGTAGCTGCACTTCCAGTGTAGCCGTTCGGCCGAGTGGATTTCCTGGCCGAAATCGCTAAGCCGTCTTCTTTGGCCGCTTATAGAACGGCGTCGGCACCACGCGCGCCTTCACCAGTTGGCCGCGAATCTCCACCGCGACCACTTCATCCAGGCCGGCGTATTGCACCGGCACATAGGCCAGCGCGATGTTCTTCTTCAGAAACGGCGCCGGCGATCCGCTGGTGATGTGCCCGATCTTCTCGCCGCTCACGGCGCAGACCGGATAGCCGTCGCGCCCGATGCCGCGCTCGATCATCTCGAGCCCCACCAGCTTGCGCTTCGGGCCGCCGTCGCGCTCGATCGTCGACCAGCGCGTCGCGGCCTACAAAGTCCGAGCCCTTGTCCAGCTTCGCGTAGCGGCCCAGCCCAGCCTCGAACACGTTGATCGTCTCGGAGATCTCGTGCCCATACAGCGCCATCGCGGACTCCAGCCGCAGCGTATTCCGCGCGCCCAGCCCGCAGGGCAGGATGCCGAACTCCTTGCCTGCCTCCAGCACCTCGCCCCATACGCGTCCGCTGGTCGGCTCGTCGGATGGGATGTAAATCTCGAACCCGTCCTCGCCGGTGTAGCCCGTGCGCGCGATCATCACGTTGTAGCAGCCCGCAGACCTTGCCCCAGGTAAACCAGTAGTTCTTGATCGTGCTCAGGTCGGTGTCGGTCAGCTTCTGCAGCGTCTCCGCCGCGCGCGGCCCCTGGATCGCAAGCTGCGTGTACATAGTCGCGAGTAGTCGTTGATGTGGATCGCCGGCATGTGCCCCACCGTCTTCCGCACCCACTGCACATCCTTCTCGCGCGTGCCCGCGTTGATCACGATCAGGTAGTCGTTGTCGCTCAGCTTGTGCACCACCACATCGTCGACAAACGTCCCATCCGGATACAGCATCGCCGAGTAGTGCGCCTGCCCCACCTGCAGCTTCGACGCGTCGTTCATGCACAGCCGCTGCACCGCCGCCAGCGATCCCGGCCCGCGAAACTGGATGTCCCCCATATGCGACACGTCGAACAGGCCCACACCGGTCCGCACCGCCATATGTTCGGCGACCAGACCCGAGTACTCGACCGGCATATCCCAGCCGCCGAAGTCGACCATCTTCGCCTTGTGCGCGCGATGCGTCGCATTCAGGGCGGTCTTGCGCAACGTTGCTGTCATCTCAGCCATGCCAATTCCTTCCGGCCGCCGGACTCCACGACCCAGATATTAGTATCGCTCACTCCTATTGCGTCACAGCAAACCCGTGCCGCTGGAATCGTTCACACGGTCAATCAAGGCACGGTAATCTGCGCCATTACGTCAACTAGATTCTTCTTGAAGTCGCTATACGCTGCGTCCGTGGCTTCGCCTTCTGTCTGCCAGCGCACGGTCCCTCTCTCGTCCACAATCAGCACGTAGGCGTCGTCGGGTTTTTCATAGTGCGCCACGGCTCGCCAGGCTGGTTCGCCTTCCACCATGGGCAGGAAATGCGGCCGCTCCGCCGCCGGGACCGACTTGGTCATGCTCTTCACGATCATTCCGCGCACCATCTTCGGCGCGCCGGCGAGCATGGCAATTTCGAAGTAGGTCACGTCGTGCGATTGCCCGTAGTCCGCTTCCAGCAGGCGTCCCCAGGCTGCGACCTGATCTTCCGACGCGTGGCTGAACCCCACCACCAGTACGCCAAACTTGCCGTGCAGCGCGTCCGGCAAAGCCACCGTGTTGCCGGCCAGTGCCGTCACCTGCGACCTGGGAATCGTCGTCTGCGCGCGCCCCACGGCACAGAGTATGCCGCCAAGCAATACCATCCAGGAGATTGCCCACCCGCGAATCGACATGCGCTGATTCTATCCGGGTGTTCTGGCCGCAAGCCACATGTAGCCCTACTGCACCGGGTTGATCGTCTTGATGTTCGTCAGCGCCGGGCACATGCCCCAGCGCAATCCACGCGCCTGCCAACCCAAACAGCACCGACAGGCAGGTCCCAATCATCCAGATGTTGTCACTGTCCACCGTTGAACGCGGACCGGAGGAGCTATGCCATCGGGACGCTACCTTCAGCGCAAGAAAGCCAGCGACCAGTTGAATACCGCTGCCTGGCACCATCAACGCACCGGTGTAGATCGCCCGCTCCAGCACTCCCACCAGCCAACTCAGCCGCGATTTATGGTGATTCGGGTCGGGCGGATGGTGCTTACTCACATAGGGCCACAGCGTCTTCTCGATCAGCGACCACAACACCAGATGACCCACAAGAATCGAAAACGCCAAATCCCGCAATCAGTCGCCACACGTTCATCTCGTTCCCCTGCCACTTCTCATCGGCACAGAGAATCATATGCTGCAGCGATCAGACTGGCTCGAGTGACGCTTCGCACTGCGTTGTTAGCGCCGCCGTTCCCGCCGCCGCGCCCGCACAAAGCTGCTCACGCAGAAGTAGCCGAACAGCACCAGCATCACCACCGCTCCCATCAGGCTGCGATGGGCGGCCGGGTCGGCCGCGCCGGTATGCCAGGCGCCGCGCAATTTCCACAGATAGCCGACCGCGATCAGCGCAAACAATCCGAAGAAGACGCCGGTAACTTCGAGCCAAAGCACTCCCGAGAGCCGCACGAAGGGGCGCCATACCGCCTGGCCGAACTGCCTGCTCCCGCGCTTCAACCCCTTCTGCACCTCGCGCGCCTGCACCACCGTCCTGGCTGCCGTCTGCGCTGGGCCCCCGACCGGGTTAGCTGTCCGTGCCGGCTGTCCATCGCGTCCGTCACTTGCCCTGGCGGGATTCGCCGGTGTCACCGGGCGCGCCAACCTGGCTGGCCTTGGCGCCGGGGCTTCTGGCGGATGGATTCTCCGCCGTCGCCGCGTCCACCGCAGTCACTAGCGTCTTCACTGCCTGCCGCGCCCCAAACCCAAGCGCACGTCCTAGACGAACCCGGTCCATGCTTCGAAGTGTAGAGCAATTTGAGTCTCTGAGCTCGCTATACCCCCGGCGCCGGTTCGGACCGCTCCCTTTCCCATGGGCGGCCCGCGTCCCCACCTCTCCGGATCTGCATCCAAGGCAGAAGGACCTGACGGTCCAACGAATAAGGAGAGCGGAGATGAAGAACTTACTCTGGACCGTGGCTGGATTTTGTGCCGCTGCTGCCGGGATTCTGGTATGGAGATCGCAGCGAACCCCCGACGTCGTGGATCTCGCCCAGTCGCTCGAAGAGGCGTGGGCCGACCACCACACCGTCGTTTAGCCGGCTAAATAGACGTATGGGCACTCGCTTCTCCAGCGGGCACCTCCGGCCTCTGACGGGAAGACGTTCGAAATCTGCACTGCGGAAATTGCGTTGCGGCAGCTGCGACCCGGCGTATGCTAAACCGAAGCGTTGGCCAGTTTGGCCCGCAATGCCGTTCCCGCCGGTCTCCTATGGGCCGGGAATACCCGATGCGGATGAATCGTACGTTGACGTTCAATCCCAGGGCAGCCCGGAGGTGGCATTGAATCAAAAAGTGAAGAACCTGATCCAGAAATTGGGCGAGGCGATCCACGAGTCTGTCTCCGAATCGGAAAACATCGCTGGCGTGGTCAAAAACATTCGCGACCAGGGCTTCGATGTCATGCTGATGCTGGAGGCGACCATCGGCCTCAACCAGGTCGAGACCGAAGATGACGCCGCCGAGACGGCCACCGAGGATCCGCTCAGCGCCTTCACCCGCAATGACCTCACCTTCCTGAAGTCGCTCCGCATCAGCTCTGCCCGAAGAGGAAGCAGACGAGCCTGGACATCGATGCTCCCGACGGATTCTGCGGCAAATCCCCCCGCCGAGCTCTAGACCTATCGAACACCGCTTTTGCCGCGCCCGGCCTTCAAACGCCGGGCCGTGTCTTTTAACTCCCAATTCCGCCCTCGCTTCCATGGAGCGTCGAAGCAAAAAGAAACTATCGCGTGGTAGACTCTCGATTCGTTCCAGTCGTCGCATGGATTGACCGTCAAAACCTCGCTGGGTATATGCACGTCGGTGCCATTGCCGGGACAAGGACGTCCGGTAGACAATTCTCCGGGAACTGCAGAGCAACCGTAATTCGCTCTGCTATTGTCGTATGCTAAGTTGCACTAGAGATTTGAGGTAGGACGATGAGAGATACACTCGGTGTGCTGCTTGCCGGTGGTGCTGGCGAACGGCTCTTTCCCCTCACCCGCGATCGCGCCAAGCCCGCCGTTCCCTTCGCCGGCCAGTACCGCATCATCGACATCACCCTCTCCAACTGCATCAACTCCGATCTGCGCCACGTCTACATCCTCACCCAGTACAAGGCGCTCTCGCTCAACCGCCACATCCGCGAAGGCTGGGGCCCGGTCGTCGCCAACGAACTCGGCGAGTTCATCGAGATCCTTCCGCCCATGCAGCGCGTCTCCAAGTCCTGGTACCAGGGCACCGCCGACGCCGTCTACCAGAACATCTACTCCATCGGCTCCGAGGAGCCCAAGCACGTCCTCATCCTCTCCGGCGACCACATCTACAAGATGAACTACGCCCTCATGCTCGAGCAGCATCAGCGACTCCGGCGCCGACGTCACCCTCGCCACCCTGCCCATCACCCCGGACGAGGTCTCCGCGCTTCGGCGTCGTCGAGGTCGCCCGCAACGGCGAGGTCACCGGCTTCGTCGAAAAGCCCAAAGAGACCGACCTCCGCTCGCCCTTCAATCCCGACATGGTCGACGTCTCCATGGGCATCTACCTCTTCAACACCGACATCCTCCTGCCCGAGCTCATGAAGGACGCCGAAGACCCCGACTCCACGCACGACTTCGGCCACGACATCCTGCCCAAGCTGCTCGGCCGCTTCAAGATGCACGCCTACAACTTCGTCGACGAGAACAAGCAGCAGCGCCCTCTACTGGCGCGACGTCGGCACCCTCGAGGCCTACTTCGAGGCCAACATGGACGTCGCCGGCGTCACCCCCATCTTCAACCTCTACGACAAGTCCTGGCCCATGCGCACCCGCCCCTACCAGTACCCGCCCGCCAAGTTCGTCTTCGGCGAGCCCGGACGCACCGGCATGGCCATCAACTCCATCGTCTGCCGCCGGCTCCATCGTCTCCGGCTCCGTCGTGCGCAACTCCGTCGTCTCCCAGGACGTCCGCGTCAACTCCTACGCCGACGTCGACTCCAGCATCATCTTCTCCCACGTCAACATCGGCCGCCACTGCCGCATCCGCCACGCCATCATCGACCGCGACGTCCACATCCCCGACGGCACCGTCATCGGCTACGACCCCAACGAAGACAAGAAGAACTACTTCGTCTCCGCCAGCGGCCTCACCGTCGTCACCCGCGACTACTCCGTCTACGAGAACCCCGTCAGCCCCGAGTTCCTGCAGCAAGGCAACAGCTGGTAGTGGTTGGCGCGCAGTGGTCGATGCCGCTCAATGCGTGAGAGGTTGGCGCGTGGTACGCCTGTTCCATTGACGGGGCTACGTGCAAGAGATTGCATAGGTTACGTCTCAATCTTTAGTAACTAATGCCTTTTCCTGGACATACCCAAACCTGTTTTTTGCGTCCATTCCGCTTAGACCTTGCTTGGGCCGCGAACGCGAGCTTGAGAGGTATCGGCTAACCAGTCGGTGCTCTGGTTCCTTCAGAGATGCGGTGTTCCACGGACGGGTTCACCGTTTCAACAAATGTCCGACTCGTGGCACACTTGCCGGTCGAATCCTTCCAGGTTTGGCCGGCTTTCTCCGGTTGCGCCGTCAGTATCCGCGCGTATGCAGGTAGAACACGACTGCGCTTGCCACCAGACAATAAATCCCGAAGAGATACCACCGCCCGTTCTCCAGCCAGTTGCTCAGCCACTTCAGCGCAACCAGGCCAGCCAGGAACGCGAACGCCGCGCCCAGCAGGCTGAACACAAGCGTGCCGTGCAGATCGATCGGCGCACCGGTGGCCGCGGCCTCGTGGGTCGCCTTCAGCAGTCGCATCGCCTCGCGGCCAATCGCCAGCGGAGTGATGACCACCGCCATGCGCAAAGCTGAACCGCTCCGCCCGCTCCTTCGCCGCACCCGTCAGCATGCCCGCCGAGATGGTCACGCCCGAGCGTGAAAATCCGCGGAAGGGAAGTGCCAGACCCTGCACAAAGCCCATCCATCCGGCCTGCGACATGGTCACGTTGCCGCTGGGCCGCCGGGTGATGCTGCCCGTCAGGCTGGTTGCCGCTTGCTTCTCCGAGGCGACCTCGCCCTTCTTCTCGCGCAGCCCAGCAATCAGGATCAGGATTCCCGCGCACGCCAGCGCCGGAGCCACCAGATCGAGCCGTCCAAACAGGTCTTCAATCACGGCCTTGGGTTGGCCCTTGAACAGCGTGTGCTCGATCACTTTGATCAGGCCTTCGCCGACGATGCCCGTCAGCAACGTCGCCCAGACCACCCGCACCGCAAACCGCTTGAACGCGTCCGCCGACGAAAAATACGTCTGCATCCACTGCTTCCAGAAGTACGCGATCACCGCGAACATCGTGCCGGTATGCAGCATCACCAGCAACAGCGTCATCTGCGGAGTCGACGGGTCCAGCCCCATCAGTTTCTCGGCAACTACAACGTGGGCGGAACTCGAAACCGGCAGCAGCTCGGCGAGTCCCTGCACAATGGCAAGCACAATGACCTGATAGATTGGCATGCTTCTATTCTAAGGGGGCGTTGTGACGATCCGGGAAATAGCACTCGCGAGCATCTCAAGCGGCAACGATCTCCGCGTCATTTTCTACGGGGAAGTTTACCGAGTTGCGCAATGAAGCACAGCGAATGCGCCTCGTGATGCAATTGCTTCGCTTTCGCCGCGATCGCCGGCAGAAATCGATACCTTTGGCCGCAACATCACCCGTGTAAACTGCCCGGCACCGTCTGCCGTTTCTTCCATCCAACCCTCGGCATGATCTTCGTAGGCTGTCACGACGATCCCCGCCACCGCGCACAGATGCAGATACGATAACTGATGGCACGAGGACAGCGCCGCCAACAACAACTCCTCCGGATTCCACCTTGCCGGGTCGCCGCGAAATGCCCGGTCGGACGAGGCCGCAATCGCCGGCTTGCCCTCCGCTGAAATCTCGTGTGCCCGCTCGTAACTGCGATACGTGGACGTTCCCGTCCCTGTATTCCCAGTCCACGCACTGTCACCGAATAATGATGCTCTTTGCCAAAGCTCACGCATCAACTCCTCGGACCTTGAAGCTACTCCCTATCATTCCCGTACACCGGAATACCCTGCGCCACACGATAGGCAATGCTCGCCGCCCGCGCCGCATAGTCCGACTGCGGATACCGCTGCTTCAACTCATTCGCCAGCCCCTGCACGTTTCCGGCCGCCGCATCCGACCGCTTCTTCTCTTCCTGCACCAGATACATCTCTACCAGAACGCCTTCGCGGTACGTCGCCTGGTACAGAGCCTCCGCGGCCTTGGGCGAATCCGGATAGCGGTCGGCATATTTCTGGTACAGCCCCGCCTCCATCTCCGGACACTTCGGCAATCCCTGCCAATCGCCGCACAGTTTGTTGTCGATCTCGTCGTAGGCAGCCAGCGCCGCAAACTGCGTATTCGGATACAGCTTCATCACCTTCTGCATCTCGCCTTCGTAGATTTGCGGCCGCAGATATGCCTCCTGCTCCTTTGCCGAGGGCAGCGTGCTGATGTCGGCCTTATCCAACTGCCAGCGCACATCGGCCGAGCGGAACATGGCCTCAGCGGCCAGCGGCGAGTCCGGATAGTACTCAGCTACCCGCCGGTACAGCAGGTGAGCCTCCTCGGCTGCATCCTTCGGAGGATGCGGTTGTGACGCCTCGTACTCAAGATTTGCGGCCGTTCCAAACAGAATCGCATCGCCATTTGCGGTCGCCGGCGTCACGATCCCCTTGTCGCGAATCCACCCCGACGCCGGCGTCACCGTGTCGTCCGTGCTGAACTCCGGCTTGTCCGTGTCACTCGTTTCATCCCCAACATCGGTGTTTGCAAACACGCGCACCCACGCGCCATTGCGCTCGATCACAACCACTTCGTGCCCGGGATCCACCTGCGCGATATGCGGAGCGTTGTCATCCGCCGTGGTGTACACAATTGCCGGATGCACCATGGTCGCGCGCGCTGCCCGGTCGTACCCGGCCATCTTGTCCTTCGGCTTCTTCTGAGCGTATGCCGTTCCACAAACCAGCACAGCAACCAATGCCACCGCCGTCAACCGCATCTCAGTCCGCCTGCTTCCCATCCCATCCTCACGAATCACCGGCCACTGACAACTGACAACTTGCTCTTAGACTCACACCCGCGTCACGCGGAAGCAAGTCCGGCCTCGACCTTGTGCTGCATGTCCGGCTCGATATTGCCGCCGCTCAGCACGGCAACCATCCTGGCACACTGCGGCAGCTCCGCATGATGAAACAGCGCCGCCGCCATTGTCACCGCGCCGCTCGGCTCCGCCACCAACCCTGTTGCGGTCAGCATCAACCGCATCGCGCGCACAATCTCTTCCTCGGTGACGGTCACAATTCCATCCACATATCGCAGAATGTGCTCAAAATTCAGCACACCCAGCGACTGCGTTCGCAGCCCATCCGAGATTGTGCGCGTCGTCTTCGCTGCCGGCCACTCCACCAGCGTCTTCGTGTCGAAGGACTCCTTCGCATCCGCCGCCAACTCCGGCTCCGCGCCCCAAACCTGTACGCCCACGCCGTTCGTCACCAGCTTCACCGCGGTCGCGATCCCGCTCAGCAGGCCGCCGCCCGACACTGGCGACAGCACAACTACGCCGCCCGCCAAATTGCCAAGCTGCTCCACAATCTCCAGCCCGCACGTTCCCTGGCCCGCGATAATCGCCGGATCATCGTACGGGGGAATAATCGTGTACCCACGCGTCGCGGCCAACTCCTCTGCTTTTGCTTTCCGCGCCGAACTCGCCGGCCCTACAAACACCACCTCCGCGCCCAGCGCTCGCGTCGCTTCAATCTTCACCACAGGAGCGTTCTCCGGCATCACGATCACGGCCTTCGCTCCCAGAGCCCGCGCCGCATACGCCACCCCCTGCGCATGGTTGCCGCTGGAGTACGTAATCACGCCGCGTCCCAGTTCTTCCGCCGAGAGCTGCGCGATCCGGTTGTAGGCCCCGCGCAACTTGAAGCTTCCAATCGGCTGTTCACTCTCCGCCTTGATCCAAAGCTCAAATGGCAGCCTCGCAACTCCCGCCCCCTGCAGCTTGTCAGCAGAAACGCGGTACATCCCCGTCCGCACCGCAATCCCGGCGATCCGCCGCTGCGCCTCTCGAATCTCATCCAAGGAAACCAATGTTGTAGTCACGCTTTCCATTGTGCGGCGCTGAACCGCCTTGAGCAACCCACGCAAGGCTCCTGGGTGACAATCCAACTCCGCTTCGGGTAAATTTACCCGCGCAGTGGACCACGCGGCTTTCACCTGCCGCAACCCACGAGGGCCCCTAGATGCATACATTCCCGCTTCGTTTTCTTGGCGCCACTTTTTTGGCCGCCGTCTTGTTCAGTCCGGCCTCCGGATTCGCTCAGCAGAATTACATAAGCCGCTACGATCTCTACACGGGCTTCGCGGACATCGACAGTCCCGCCCTCGGCCTCAACGAACACAATGGCTTCCACGTTCAGGCCGGCATCAACCTGCATCGCTGGCTCTCCCTCGGCGGAGACTACAGCGTCGGCTCCGGCCACGAAGTCCTCACCACCGATCTGCTGCCCGCCGCTCTTCAGGCGCAGATCAACGCCGCCCAGGCATACTACATCGCCCTCGGCCTGCTGCCCGCCAACTACTATCTTGCCGTTCCAACCGACGCAGGCACGCAGACCTTCGCCTTCGGACCGCAGCTAGCCTATCGGCATTTTTCAAAAGCCACGCTGTTTTTACGCCCGTCCCTCGGCGCCCTGCGCGAACGCGCAGTTCCCCGTCCCGCCGATCCCTTCCAACAGGTCGTGGTCGCCCAACTTGCGCCCGCCGGCTTCAAACTCGACTGGACCGGATTTTATGGCGTAGGCGGCGGCGCAGACTTCTCGCTCACCAAACACATCGGCCTCCGCGCGCAGATGGACGTTGTCTGGAACCACCCCTTTAACGACATCCTCGCCAATGGCCGCTGGACCTTCCGATATTCCATCGGCCCCAGCTTCCACTTCGGGCGGAACATAGCAACAGGGAAGTAACAGCAGAGAAATTCGTCACCGCTCCGCCGCGCGGAGAATCAGCGCGAAGAAGTGCACCAGCCGCCAATTATCCATCAACCCCGGCTCGGCTCCATCCAGATCCAGGTGCGAGAGCGCCGGGCTTACCAGCACTGCCTGCAAATCGGCGGACCGCAACTCACTCGCCATCCACAGTGTCTCCGCGGCGGGAATGATGTTGTCCCCCTCGCCATGCAGCAGATACACCGGCGTGCCCAGCGTCTGGAGGCGCCCCAGCGGAGACAAGCCGGGCATCTCGTCTGTATGCTTTCGCGTCATCGCCGCAATCTTCGCGCGCGTCTTCGCCGAAGTCGCATCCATCAACTCCAGCGTCTCCAGCTTCTGCTTTTCATTCAGACCCAACGAAGCGGCAGCCTCACCCTTCTTATCCTCGTACAGATGGGCCCGCAACACGGCCCGCACCGGCTCCAAATCCTGTGGAGGTACAAAGTCCTCCAGATGCTCGTACTCCAGCACCAGCGGGCCGTATTCATGCGCCGCCAGCAATTCAACCGTGCCATCGGGCCTGACGTCGCGCCCAGTCAGGTAGTAGTTCGCCACGCGCGCCATCGAATCCTGCGAGCCTACCGCGATCACTAACTTGAAGTCCGCGTGATATGCGGGGTTGGCCGCCGCCACCAACGCCAGCCCACCCGCAAAGCTCAGCCCCATCACGCCTACCGGGCCACCGGTCTGGCCCGCATACCACTTCGCCGACTCTGCAATCGTATGAACTGAGTCCTCGCTCACGTGGTAGTCCTTGATCCCCGGCAACTCCGGCGTCAGGACGCGGATTCCGCAACTCGCCATAGCCGCGGCAAACCCCACAAGTCGCGGTTCATCGATCCCCAGGTGATGCACGCCATGAAAGATCACCATTGCCGGCGCGTTTGGCTTCTCCTGCGGCAGATACAGCCGCGCCCTTACCTGCTGCTGTCCCGCCGGCGTCTTGATCGGAAAGCTCACGTCCTCGGTTGTCACCGGATCTGTCACGGCGCGCGCAACCCAGGGAACAGGCTGCCCTGAAACCTCGCGCAGAACAGCCACCGCTTGCAGATGCGCCTTCGTAAACGGCCACGCCACCGCACAGCAGGCGACCATCCCCACGACGAGAACCGCGTAAAGCACCTTTCGCCGCACAACAGCCCCCAGCCGTTTCATCAACCGACAACCAGCAACCTGCAACTGTTCCTAAATCTGCGGCCCTTGCGCCTGATCCTTCGCGTCGCCCAACGTCACCTTGAAGTCCATCTGCCGCTGTCCCCGGAAAACCCTCACCGTCACCGTATCGCCCGCCCGGTGCCGATTCATCTCCGTCGCAAGATCCGGCCCGCTTTCGATATCCTGCCCATCGAACTTCACAATCAAATCGCCACCCAACATCACCGGGGTGTTTCCTTCATACGCACGCTGATTGCCGCCGCGCAGTCCGGCCTTCTCCGCGGCACCGCCCGGCAACACCTTCTCGATCAACAGCCCATAATCCGCCGGTAATCCGATCTGCTCCGCCACATCCGGCCCAATCGGCAGCGTCACAATATCCAGCGTCGGCCGGCGGACCCGCCCGTATTTCGCGAAGTCGTCCAGCACCGCCTTCGCTGTGTTGATCGGAATCGCAAACCCGATCCCCGAAGACTGGTCCGCGCCATTCGACGCAATCATGGTCGTAATCCCGATCACCTCGCCGCGCGAGTTCAGCAGCGGGCCGCCCGAGTTGCCCGGGTTTACCGAAGCGTCCGTCTGGATTGCGTCCTCAATCGGATTGTTTTCCGGCCCGCGCACCGACCGAATCGCCGAAATAATTCCGCGCGTCATCGTGCCCGAGAGTCCAAACGGATTGCCGATTGCATACACACGCTGTCCCACCGTCAGCCCGGTGCTGGTCTCCGCCAGCGTCGCTGGAACCAGGTCGGGTGCGTCGATCTTGAGCAGTGCGAGATCGTGCCCTCGATCGACCGTCACCACCTGCGCCTTGTATTTGTGCTTGTTGTACAGCGTCACTTCCACGCTGCCGCCGCGCTGCGATCCTTCGATGACATGGTTGTTGGTCAGAATCAGGCCCTGCTTATTCAGAATGAAACCCGAGCCCTGGCCGGTCTGAGGCACCGGACCATAAAAGAAATTGAATGTCACCTCAGTCGAGGTGATATTCACAACGCTTGGCAGCGCCTTTTTGTAGACCGCAATATTCTGCTGCTCTTCGTCGTCATATGCTGGAGCAGCCGACGCAACCGTCAGGTCAAAGGCGCCACTAGACCCTTTCACCGACTCAACCGTGCTTTCAGCATCCCCAGGGGCATGCGCCACATTGAACAAAGGCGAAAGCGCGCCCGTCGACGCCAGATGCGTCGTCACAAAGTAAAAGCCCGTTAGCAGCAGAACCACCAGAAGGACAGGTCGTAATTTCATCCGTGCCAGCACCTGAAAGTCGTAGTTGGCGGAGCCTTCCCGCACGATTCAATTCTATTCAATCCATACGGCGCGGGCTGCCGAAAGTCTCAGTCAAACCCTCTGGGTCGCCGCATCCCGCAATATTGGCCACAGCGCAACCACCTGCAATCGCAACCGTTCCAGGGGGCCGTCATTGGTTAATACGTAATCGCAACGCTCTGCGTTCCGTTCAGTTTCGCGCTGGTTCGCCAGCCGTCGCCGAGCCTCAGCCTCTATCGCCGCCCGTTCCACATCACTCAGTGTCCTGCCGCGCGACGTCCGTTCGATAAACCGTGCAATCCTCAGTTCTTCCTTCCCCTTCACGAAGATCACCTTGTCGAAGCGCGTGTGCCAACCTCCCGCACCGCCGTGTTTCGTCTCAAAGATCAGGGCCGACTCCACGATCGCCACTGCATCCGGATCGCTGACCGCGAGTTCCGCAATCAACTCCGCCTGCCGTGCAATCACAGCCGGATGCACAATCGCGTTCAACTCCTCAACCCGCCCATCCCCGAACGCAATTTTCGCCAGCGCCGCCCGGTCAAGCGCTCCGTCCGCGGCTACCACTCCCGGCCCGAAGTGCTTCACAATCTCCGCGTAGACGGCTTGGCCGGGCTGCATCAGTTCCCGCCCAATCTCATCCGCATAGAACACATGCGCACCGCACTTCGCAAACATCTGCGCTGCAGTCGTCTTTCCGCTGCCCAGCCCGCCGGTGAGCCCCACCCGCAGCATTGCTAGACCCGCGCCGCAGCCGCGCCGCGCCGCGCCTTCGCCGCCTGGACCGTGTTGTGCATCAGCATCGCGATCGTCAGCGCGCCCACGCCGCCAGGCACCGGCGTATATGCCCCCGCCAACTCAAACGCAGCAGGATCGATATCCCCCACCAGCGTCGACCCTCGCTTCTCAAACTGCGCCGCCCGCTCCACATCGCCGGGAAAGAACTTCGCCACCTCAGCCGCATCGGTCACCCGGTTGATGCCCACGTCGATCAGAGTCGCCCCCGGCTTCACCATATCCGCCGTCACAAATCCCGGCCGCCCAATCGCCGCCACCAGGATGTCTGCATCCCGCGTATAACGCCCGATATCCACCGTCTTCGAGTGGCACACTGTCACGGTCGCGTTCCCATGCAGCAGCATCATCGCCACCGGCTTGCCCACAATGTCGCTCCGTCCCAACACCACCGCATGTTTTCCTTCCACCGGCAGCCCGCTTCGCCGCAGAATCTCCATTATCCCCGCAGGTGTGCACGGCCGCAGCCCGGGCTGACCGCTCTGCAAGCGGCCCGCATTCACCGGATGGAACCCATCCACATCCTTATCGGGCGACACCGCCTCCAGCAAGCGTCGCGTATCCACATGCTTCGGCAGCGGCAGCTGAATCAGAATCCCATCCACATCTTCGCGCGCGTTCAGGTCTGCAATCAGAGCCAGCATCTCCTCGGTCGTCACGCTCTCCGGCGGCTTCAGCATCTCGCTGCGAATACCCAACTCGCCCGAAGCCTTCACCTTGCTGCGCACGTAAATCTCCGACGCCGCAACATGCCCCACCAGCACCACCACCAGTCCAGGAGTCACTCCCGCGGTCTTCAGCGCTGTTGCCTGTGCCGCAACTTCGGCTTTGATCTTCGCTGCAATCTCGATCCCGTTCAATACTCTCGCCGTCTTAGTCATCTGGATTCAATGTTACCCCGCCCCGAACCTAGTAATCTTGGGACTAATCATGCCCGACCGAATCCAAACAGCTCTTCCATGCGTTATCAGGCAGGAGGACCTGAAATGGCTCGTCTGCCCCGTATGCCGCCGGTCTCTGGCTCTGGAGGATGACTTCGTTGAATGCACCGGCTGTCATCGCCGGTATCCCGTGGTCGACGGGATTCCCGTCCTGCTTGTAGATCGCGCATCCTGAATCGGGAACCAAAGGTAATCCATTTCCGGCGGACTCAGCATCTGGGATAGAACTTCTTCACAGAACTTCCGATAAGCACCTTGCGTAGTATTCGATGACACGAAAGTTCTATGGCGCCGTTCAATGGAAGCAGCGAATATTTAGCAACTTGCAGCCGTTTTTGGCGTCTAAATACCTAAGTTTGTTCGCTTCGACTCAAGACTGGTTCGGCGAAACCAATTGAGAGAGCTGGAGTCGGGAAGGAGGATGGCCATGGAAAACTATTCACCCATAACTGGCGCAATAGAGAAATTCACCGCAACTGACCTGTCCTCCCTGCGCGAGGAACTCACACAGTCCGGCCTCGATTCCTGGCAGGCAGCCGAACTCATCAGTTCGTTCCTCAGCATCAGAGGGTATGGTGTCTCGCACCACGCCGCGCGCGGAGCAGCCGCACGCATCGAGTCCGTCCGCTTCTCGCTCCCGCTCATGCAGGAAGAACTCGAAAAACTCGCGCTCGTCATGTAGTGCTAGTGCTGCGGCGTCGGACTCAGCCTTATTCGCAGCCGTTTGCGCTAATCTCAACTGATGCTCAAATGTTTGCTCCCAGCGCTGATGGGCATCGTCGTCTTTGCCTGCTTACCACTGCGCGGCCAACAGGCGGATCAATCCGCCGCGCAGCCGCAAATCACCACGCTCCCCTCCGGCGTTCAGCGCCTGGCCGGCACCGAGCCGTCATCGCAAATCCAATATGCGCGCCTTATCCTCAGGGGCACACTCCACCCCGCAGCCAAAGGCGCGCCCGACCCGCCCACTCCCGACTCGCCGCCCATCCTCATCGCCCAGTGCTCGCTGCGCCCCAGCGGAAAATATCTCTTTGAGGTCTTCACCACGTTCGGAGGCACTGCCGACCTTGCCTTCTACCCACCGTGGAAACCCGTTGATTCGCACGACCTGTTTCCGCCGCGCACCGAAAAAGTCACCATCACCATGGACTTTCTCGGCTACACCCACGTCAAGCCCTTCCACCGCCAGTGGGAAATCCCCGCCGAGGCGCCCTCGCTCTACCGGTACAACCCACCCAGCGCCGGGTCCACCAACCTTGAAGAAGTCTCCTACTTTCTGCGCTACCTGATGTCGCTCCCAACACTGCGTCTGACGCTCAACAACCTCGCCGCCGAGTACGCCACAACCCCTTTTCTCGCCGACATCCGCCAGGAACCCCTCTGCCGTGCCGCCGGGCTATAGCGGCATCCAGCTTATCTGTGAATACCGAAATGCATTCGAAAATATAGCTCGTACTAACGGTCAATCCGCCGCACAGGGCATAATCACTTATGCCCTCACTTTGGACCCCTCCCAACTGGCCCCAGCGCCTCGCCGAACTGCAAGCGCCCACCGGCGAGCTCAAGGAAGCCCCTCTGCGCCGCGACGTCCGCTCGCTCGGCATGCTGCTCGGCGAAGTCCTGCGCGAGCAGGCCGGCGACCCGATCTTCGACGCGGTCGAAGAACTTCGCCAGACCGCCATCGCCTATCGTGAAGGCACCGCTGGCGTTGCTGCCCGCGCGCTTGGCTCCAAGCCGCGAGCCACTCCAGCGGACCCGCTCCAGCACGCGCAGCGCTGTGTCGCCGGCCTCAACGAGGCTGCCGCCTACCAGTTGGCCCGCGCCTTTGGCTTCTACTTCGAGCTCATCAACCTCGCCGAAACCAACCACCGCAAGCGCCGCCGCCTCTCCAGCCAGCTCAACCCAACGGCCGAACCCCAGCGCGGCTCTCTGCGCGGAGCCCTCCGCCAACTCAAGCTGGCCGGCCTCTCCGCCGACCAGGCCCGCGCCCTGCTCGAGCGCATCTGCATCTCGCCCGTCTTCACCGCGCACCCCACCGAAGTCGCGCGCCGCGTCGTCATGTTCAAGCGCCGCCGCATCTCCGACCTGCTCGAGCAGCTCGACCGCATCCCCGTTCCCGAAGCGCAGCTCGAAACCCTCGAGCAGGACGTCATCGCCGAGATCACCGCCCTCTGGCAGACCGACGACGTCCGCCAGCACGCCCCACTGTTCGCGACGAGATCCGCATGGCGCTCGACTACTACGAGTCCGCCATCTTCGACACGCTGCCCGTCCTTTACTCCGAAGTCGCCGCCGCCCTCTCCACCGAGTACGGCATCGAACCCTCCCTCGCCGAACTTCCCCAGCTGGTCAGCTTCGGCTCCTGGATCGGCGGCGACCGCGACGGCAATCCCTTCGTCACTCCGGAGGCCACCCGCGAAGCGCTCGCCATGGCTCGCGCGCCTGCTTCTCACCCACTACCGCCGTCGCCTGCAGAACATCTTCGATCAGCTCGCCAGCTCCACTCGACTGGTCGCCGTCTCGCCCGAACTCTCGCTGCTGCTGGACAGCTACCTCCAGCAACTCCGCGATGCCGGCCAGACCGCCTTTGAGAACCGCATTCCCCTACGAGTCCGTCCGCCTGCTCATCGGCTGCATCATGATGCGCCTCGGCGGCGCCGCCGCACATCTCCGTCCCGCTGCCCACCGAGTCCGCCTCAAGCCCTACACTCGCGCCGCCGACCTGCTCAGCGACCTCAGCGTCCTGCGCAACAGCCTCATCCGCAACAAGGGCCGCCGCCTCGCCGCAGATGCTCATCGACCCGCTGCTGCTCGAGGTCCGCACCTACGGCCTGCACCTGCAGACGCTCGACATCCGCCAGCATGCCCGAGTCCATGCCGCGGCCATCGCCGAGATCTCCGCATGCCATCCGCAGTCGAACACGCCGCAACCTCCCGCCGGCACTCACTGCCCAGACCACCGAGGTTCTCGACACCTTCCGCGCCATCGCCGAACTCAAGCGCACCTACGTTCCCGAATCCCTCCCGCGGTACGTCATCAGCGGGGCCACGTCCGCCGAAGATGTCCTCAACGTCATCCGGCTCGCCCGCCTCGGCGGAGTCCGCGTCGAAGGCAGCTCCGATCCCAACTCCTCCGACCCCGGCCTCCAACCTGTCCCGCTCTTCGAGTCCATCGAAGATCTCCAGAACGCGCCAGCCATCATGCGCGAGCTCTGGACATCGCCGGCCTACAAGCCCCTGCTCGAATCCTGGAACCATCAGCAGGAGGTCATGCTCGGCTACTCCGACTCCAACAAGGACGGCGGCATGATCACCAGCACCTGGGAGATATGGAAGGCGCATCGCGCTCTCCACCAGGTTGCCCGCGAGTGCGGCGTCACTCTGCGCCTCTTCCACGGCCGCGGAGGCACAGTAGGCCGCGGCGGCGGCCCCACCCATCGCGCCATCTTCGCCCAGCCCATGGACAGCTTCTCCGGCGAACTCCGCATCACCGAGCAGGGCGAAGTCCTCAACTGGAAGTACTCCGACGTCGTCCTCGCCGAGCGCAACCTTGAGCTGATGATCGCCGCCTCGCTCGACGCCCTCGCCCGCCCCGACGCCATCCTGCAGCACAAAGAGGGCGACTGAAGCCCTATGTACCCCACCTCACCGGCGAAATCCTCCCCGAATGGGAGGCGGCCCTCGACCAGCTCTCCGCCACCTCCTACGCCTTCTACCGCAAACACATCGTCGACAACCCCGACACCTTCACCTACTTCGAGCAGGCCACTCCCGTCGCCGAACTCGAACACGCCCGCATCGGCTCCCGCCCCGCCAAGCGCACCGACGCCAGCAGCGCCAGGAAGCGCAGCATGGAAGACCTCCGCGCCATCCCCTGGGTCTTCGGCTGGATGCAGTCCCGCCAGTCGTCCCCGCCTACTTCGGCGTAGGCCACGCGCTGGACCACTTCATCCAGAACAACAACGCCGAGTCGCAACTCGACCAGGCCGCACGTGAAGCCGCCAACCTCGCCCAGCTCCAATCCATGGCCCGCAACTTTCCCGCTCTTCATCGACATCATCCGCAACGTCGAAATGGCGCATCGCCAAGGCCGACTTCGCCATCGCCCGCCTCTACTCCGACACTGGTCGAAGACAAGGCCCTCCGCGACCGCGTCTTCACACGTGCTCCAAGCCGAGTTCGACCTCACCCAGCGCATGGTCCTCGCCATCACTCGGACAGTCGCGACTGCTCGAAACGAACGCCGTCCTCGACCACTCCATCCGGCTGCGCAACCCCTACGTCGACCCCATGTCCCTCATCCAGGTCGAACTCCTCCGCCGCAAACGCGCCGCCATCCACGCCGGCCACCCCGTCACCCCCGAACTCGACCGCGCCATCACCGCCACCATCAACGGCATCTCCGCCGGCCTCCGCAACACCGGCTGATCCGCAATTGCCTCAGGCAGGAGAGTAAAGGCGTTTTCTGGCTTCGAACGTGCAGCACAGATGAAAATGGACCGGATGGATGCTGCGACGTCACTGAAAGATCTATCCTCATTGCCGGGAAACCGCTTCGAAGCACTGAAAAAGGGGCCGCAAGACCCAATACAGCATCCGCATCAACGACCAATGGAGAATCTGTTTCGAGTGGCCCGAAGGCGCAAAAGGGCCCTCCAATGTCGAGATCGTGGACTACCACTGAGAGGAGAAAATAATGATGCCAATACACCCAGGTGAGCAGCCGCCTAGCCCTCACGCCAGCGCGTACAAAAACTCCACAAACGAACCCACCGCCCCATCCAGCCCCTGCACCTTCGGGTTGGTCGACTCGATCAGGTAATACTCATCCGGAGCATGCGCTCCCGTCCCATGTCCCAACCCAAAGTGTCCCGCCGGCAGACTCAGCGGAGCCGTCGTAAATAAATATCCCGGCCATGACCCCGCGGACCGCGGCCACAGTCCCGGATCGTAGCCAAGCTTCCGGTAGGTCGCCAACTCCGTCTGGATAAACTTGCTGTCCGCACTCGTCGTGTTTGGGTCATACATCCCGCCCACGTTCACCTCGATATCCCCAAACCCATGCTTCGCCAGGTGAGCCTTCAGCTTGGCCAGAGTATCCTCCGCCGTCATATCCGGAACCAGCCGCATATCGATCTTCGCCACTGCGCGATGCGGCAGCACGGTCTTTCCTCCCGGCCCCGTGTACCCCGCAACCAGCCCTTCAATATTGATCGTCGGCTTACCCTCCAGCAGCATCAGCGAGTCGACCCAACTCGCATCGTGGACCCAGTGCTCCACGCCGAGCCCCGCCATATCGGTCTTCTCACTGGTCCTCGCTGCATAGGCGGCGATCATCTTCTTCTGATCCTCATTCAGCGGCTTCACCAGATCGAAGAAACCCTCGACCGCGGGAGTATGCCCATCCTTCTCTACCAGCGTGTTCAGAGCCTGCACCAGATGCCAGGTCGGCGAATCCACCTGCGCCTCCAGGCTCGAGTGAACATCATGTTTCGGTCCGCGCCCCCACTTCTCGCCGCTCGACACCAGCTCAAGTTCCACCACGCCCTTCGCGCCCAGCTGCACCTGTACACCGCCGTCCGGCCCTTGCCCAGCCTCCGGCATAAAGACGCCAACACACTTTTTCAACTCTGCCATCACCTCCGGCGCACGAACCACCTCGCCAAAGTGCGGCGACGCAATCTCCTCTTCGCCCTCGCACACCAGCACCAGGTTTACCGGCAGCTTCTTGCCCGCCTTTTCAAACGCCATCAGCGCGCTCAAGAAAGAATTCTCCGGCCCCTTCTGATTCACCGCGCCGCGTCCCATGCAAACCGTGCCCAGCCCCGGCTTTGGCACCAGCCTCGCCTCCAGTGGCGGCGAACTCCACTCAGAATCGATGAACGCCTTCACGTCGTACATGAAGTAAATCCCGACCGTAGACTTCGCGCCCGCGTCGATCTTGCCAAACACGCCCGCCTTGCCTGCCGTCGGCATCACCCGCACATCGGTAAAGCCGGCATCCCGAGCCAGTTTCGCCATGTACTCCGGCCCCTGCGGATAGTTCCTGTTCTCCGTCGCGATTGAGGGCAGCGCAATCCACTCCTGCAGCCGCTTGATGTTCTCCGCATGCATCCCCGGAATCTCGGCCAGCACTACCTTCTTGTCCGCATCGGCGGCCGCACCCTGCGCAAAGGCCGTCAATCCACTCGGGGCCGCGGCCACTGCCGCAGTTCCCAGCGCCCCACCCACAAACCGCCGCCGGCTCACACCTTCACCCTTGATCTGTTCCATCGCAGCCCTCCCAGGTTTGGTCAAGTTAGCCAAAATCCTACCATCCCCCAACCCTCCGCTCCGCTTCCACCTCCCTATAATGGTCTTGGCGCCTTGCGTCGAGAGAAGGCAGATCACAATGGCGCAACGCGACGACCGCAAACGACTTGGCAAGAAGCACCGCGACGCATCCACCCGCCCCAAGAAAGGCCGCGCCCCGCGCGTCACGCCCACCACCGGAGCCGTAGACCCGCGCAAACGCAAAGTCCTCGCCACAAAAAAGGCCGCCGCTGAGAAGAAGAAGCGCACTCCCACCCGCTCGCCCGAAAACGAATCCCGCCGCACCATCGCCCCCAAGCCAGCCCCCAAGAAGCCTTCCCGCCCAGCCGACAACATCGTCGGCCGCCAGACCCCGCACTCCACCAACATCGGCCGCCCCGAACCCGACGCCGACGACACCGACCTCCGCGCCTGGGACCGCGCCGAGCAACTAGCCGAACAAATGGCACTTGCTCCTCCCACTGACAACCTGCAACTTGCAACTTCCCAACTGCCTCTGATCGCCATCTGCGGACGCCCCAACGTAGGCAAATCCACCCTCTTCAATCGCCTTACCGGCTCGCGCCGCTCCATCGTAGGCGACGAGCCCGGCATCACCCGCGACCGCATCTACGGCGAAATCGAGTGGATGGGCGCAGACGCCCGCATCGTCGACACCGGCGGCGTAGTCCCCGACGACGAAGCCCTCATCCCCTCCGAAATCTTTCGCCAGGCCCAGGTCGCCCTCGAAGAAGCCAACGCCATCGTCATGGTCGTAGACGGCCGCACCGAACTTGCCTCGCCCGACATGGAACTCGCCCGCCTGCTCCTTCGCGGAGGCAAGCCCGTCTTCCTCGCCGTCAACAAGATCGACACCGAAGCCCTCGCCCCTGCTGCCGAAAACTTCCGCCGCCTCGGTTTCGCCAACGTCCAGGCCATCTCCGCCGAACACAACGTCGGCATCGGCGACCTCCTCGACGAAGTCTTCGCCGTCCTGCCCGCGCCCACGAAGTCATCCCCCCCGAAGCCTTCCTCACCGAGCAAGACGAAATGGAAGAAGACGCCACCGGCCCCGACTACACCGAGCCCGCCGGCTCCGCGCTCTTGCCTTCAAACCTAACGAACCTAGCAACCTAGCAACTCCGACGATCCCAACCGTCCCCGCAAACTCCGTTCCCACGGCACCTTCGAAGAGCACGAAACCCGCATCGCCATCATCGGCCGTCCCAACGTGGGCAAGTCCACCCTGCTCAACGCCCTCACCGGAACCAACCGCGCCATCGTCAGTCCGATCGCCGGCACCACCCGCGACGCCGTGGACGAAGTCGTCACCCGCGACAAGCACGACTTCCGCTTCGTCGATACCGCCGGCATCCGCCGCAAGGGCAAAACCCACCTCATGGCCGAGAAGCTCTCCGTCATCATGGCCCGCAAGCATCTGGAAGCTGCTGACGTCAGCCTCCTCGTCCTCGACGCCACCGAAGGCGTCACCGCCCTCGACGCCAACATCGGAGGCTACGCCCACGAGTCCGGCCGCTCCGTCATCATCGTCGTCAACAAGTGGGACCTCGTCACCCACCCCCCGCCAACTCGCCATCCCCGACACGCAACCCGGCGACCCGCTTCCGCCTCTCCATCCGGACCGACCGGCCAGGGCTGGGATGCGAAACGCTCAGGCACCTCCGCCGCTCCCGCCGACCAGAAAATCTACGAGCAGCAAGTCCGCGACCACCTCAAGTACCTCGACTACGCCCCCATCGTCTTCCTCTCCGCCGTCAACGGCAAGGGAATCGAAGGCCTCTTCAAGAAAATCGAGCTGGTCTCCCGCGAGCGCCGCAAACGCGTCACCACCGGCCAGATGAACCGCTTCCTGGCCAAGGTCGACTTCCAGCGCGCCGTCGTCCCCATGAACCGCCGCGTCAGGATCTACTACATGACCCAGGCCGCCGTCGCGCCCCCCACCTTCGTCCTCTTCACCGACAAGGACGTCAAACTCCACTTCGCCTTCGAGCGCTTCCTCGCCAACCAGATCCGCGAAGCCTTCGGCTTCATAGGCTCCCCCATCTGGTTCAAAACCCGCCCCAGAAACAAAAAGAAAGTCAAGGAGTGAAGGGCGACGGTGAATCTGCGCAGCACAATGACGTTCTCTTCTAAGGCAACGCAAAGGCCACCACTGAGTTTCCCGTTGCTGTCCCAAAACTTGAAGATCCTCCATCAGACACAACGACGTACTGCTTGCCGTTGATCTTATAGGTCATGGGAGTCGCCTGTGCAGGCACGGGGAGTTTTCCATCCCATAATTCCTTGCCTGTGGCCGCATCAAAGGCGCGTAGCAAAGGCTCCTGAGAAGCTGCCGTAAACACTAAGCCGCCGGCCGTGACGATTGGTCCTCCGACATTCATTGTTCCTGTCTTCATTCCAGGGATTTTCGTTCCGAGCGGCGTTTGCCAAGCGGTCTTTCCTGTGTCCAGGTTTAGCGCAGAAACCGCGCCCCACGGCGTCGGCCCGCAGGGTCGTATTCCCCGCGCCGTCCATGGCTCTCTCAGCAATACATACGGCGCGCCAGCATTGCGACCGAACTCCTTTCCGAAATGCGGAGCGACCAACACGCTGTCACCTAGGAAATGATTCGCCCGCAGACGCTCATTCAGCTTGTCACTCGTCGCCAAGTAGGCCAGCGCGAGGACTGCGATGATTGTGATCGATGGCACTGCGTCGATGCGGCGACGTACCAGCCACGTTGCTACCAGCACGCATACGGCGATCCAGATTACCCGACGCACGAGCTTTTGTTCCGTCGCATTGTTCGCCAACAGAGGTCGCTCCGTGTCGATCAGAGGGCGCTTCTGGAGCTTGACCAAAAATGGCACCCGGTTCGTATTCGCGTAAAGAATACCCGTCTCTGGATCGAAGGCTGTCGAGCCCCAGTTCACTCCCCCCACGTTGCTCGGAAAGAGCAGAGTCCATCCCAGCGTCGGTGGTGTGTATATCCCATGGTAATTCAGTGTGGAGGCCACCTTTCGGCAGTCCGCATCGTCTTCTGCGGTCGCGCCCAAAGGCCCTTTGAGATCTAGTGTGATCGGTGAGAGAGGCGGTAGGTCAGCAAAGGGCTGGGTGGGAGACGTTACCTCTCCCGGTAAATCACTTGTCGGCACCGGCTTTTCGTGAATCGGGTACAACGGGTCTCCCGTTAGCCTATTGAACACAAAAACCAGGCCCATCTTTGTAGCCACCGCTACCGCCGGTACTTCACCGCGAAAAGTGAACAGCAGTGGCTCGGCCGCAATGTCATAGTCCCATACATTGTGATGAACAACTTGAAACGCCCAAACCTTTCGACCGGTCTGCGCATTCAGCGCAACTATCGAATCTGCGTCCTGGTTGTCGCCGGGCCGCAAGCCGCCGTAGTAGTCGGGGCTCGGACTGCTCGTCGGCAGAAATATCAGGCCGTGGTCCTGGTCAGCCGCAATCACGCTCCACGTGTTAGCAGCTCCCGTGCGCAGCTTCTGGTGCTTTGCCCAGGGAATAGGCTCCCATGTCCACAGCAGCTTCCCCGTATGCACATCGAAGCCCCTCACATCTCCTAGCTCCACATCAACCCGTAGGTTATCCTCGATGCCTGCTCCTACTACGACGACATCACCAATCACTGTCGGTGGCGACGTCACGGCATAGTCGTCCCCCTGGCGATAGTCGATATCCCGTGTAAGATCTACAACGCCATTCTTTCCGAAGTCCACGCAACGTTCTCCTGTGGCAGCGTCGAGGGCTATCAACCGGCCATCCAGCGTACCCAGAAAAATACGGTCGGAGCACCTGCCCCTTGTTGCGGTTTTACCGCCTTCTTCGCTGGAGGATGACCATGACGCTACGCCACGCGAAGTGATGATGCCGAGGTTTCGTGTCCAATCGAGTTGTGGGTCAAAGCTCCAGTGCCGCGCCCCCGTTTCGGGGTCAATTGCGTACACCACATCCTGTGGAGAGCTTAGATACATCGACCCCTTTAAGATAATTGGCGTTGCCTCGAACGAGCCGACCCGGTTTGGATCGCTCTCGGTTGCCCCTGTGTTGAAAATCCAAGCCACCTTCAGCCGTTTGACGTTGCTCTTCGTGATCTGCGCTGCGCTGGAATACCTCTGCCCCCCCGGGTCGCCGCCATACGTCGACCATTGCTTCTCCAAAGGCTTGACCTTTTGTCCCACGGTATGAGCAACAGTGGAGAAAAGACACAAAAGCACAACTAGTCGCAGTTTCATGCGGGCTAAACCTCAAAACGTTCAGTATGGCCAGATGGCCTATTAGGTTTCAGGCTCCACAGGTCTTCGATGCCGTACCATGGGTACCTCAATGCCACGATCAGCATAGTCACAAGAACCAGACACTTCAGTTGCCCTCCGGCATTGACGCCATGAACAATCAACTCGGTGCAGGGCCCGAACAACACCCCGAAACACACGAACATAGACATCAATCCTCGCGCAACCGCACCACCCTTAGTTCGATGATTAGCAATGTACAAGACTAACAAGCCCCAAGGCACGTACATGTGCATCAGAGTGTACTCGTAGGAAGTTGGGGGTAGGAGGATAGCGCAGATGGTCAGGCATACGATCTGATTCAGCAGAGGCAGTTTACGAATTCGTACGATCCACAAAGTAATACCTAGCAGGGCAACGCCTGCCAAATAAGAATAGAGCAAAAAAAGCGGATAGTGACTTCCATAGGAATGGAACAGAAGCCGTTTCATCATCCCGAACAGTGAATGGTCGAATCCGATTGCGAGGCGATCGAAATACAGCACGATATCGGCACGGTTGGCGGTTAATCCCGCACTTACCCCGCGGTGTGCGTAGGCGATGTCGGGGCATAGCATCCAAAGGCCCGCGACCTCGGCAGCGGCCCCTATCGCCAATCCTACGCCAACCTCACGCCACCTCCTTCTGGACACCAATAGGGCGAAGAAAACAAAAGGGAATATCTTGGCCGAAGCTGCGAATCCAAACAATGCAGCTGCTAAATATGTTTTGCCGCTTAGAAAAGCAAAAATACCCCCAGCGATGACTGCGAAAATCACCACTTCTATGTTTGACTGAACGTATTCGTACCAGAACGGGTAGCTGAAAATAAAAGACGCAAGAAGCAGGGCTACCGTATCATTTCGGGTTAGGCCCGACGCAATCATGTGCTTGCCCAGAACGAACCCCAGTAACAGTATGAGCGAGAGGGTAACGGCGGGAAAATACCAATAAGGGTGTCCGGAAAGGGTCAGGGCCGCGTATATGAGTGCGGCGGATCCAGGGTATTGGAATGGCAGCCCTAAATCCGGCGAGAAGAACGCGCGAGAGTGAAGGTGTTGAAAGCGGAGGTTGAAGCACCATAGATCATAGAAGTGGTTTACAGGAAAGAACGGGAAATTGTAAGGGTAAGGCAAACGGAGCACGTGGCGCCAATACCCCATAAGGCTAAGACAAATCACCCAGAGCGAGACTGTAGTTGCGCAACCAACAACTGCGAGCTTAGGAATGGAATCCCTCTCGCCCTTCCGATCAACTGGCAAAGCTCCTCCTGAACACTTCTGAATAAGAGCAGGAATGTAGAGTGGCAGCGTTCGCCTCGCGTTCCATTTGGATGCCTTATGCTAGCATGAATGGTTTATCCATATACCTCTGCGATGGAACTCCCGCGTCCGCACCAGGTCATCATCACCGGCGGCAACGGCTACGTTGGTTCCGAGCTCATTCGCCAACTCCTGGCCGAAGGTGTAGAAGTCCATGCGATTGCCCACCACAACACCAATCGCCTCCGCGAACTCCTGCCCAACTGACCACATCTATCCCATCTCTTCCGACTTTCCCGCCATCGATGCCCTGGTCCAGAACATCCAGCCGGACGCGATCTTCCATCTCGCTGCCATTCACTCCGAGCCCCCAACCTTCGACGAGATGATGGGCATGATCAACTGCTCTCTCATGCTCGGTGTTGCTCTGCTCCACGGCGCGCAGGCCTGCCGGAATCGCCCAGTATTCGTTCACGCAGGCACTTATTGGCAGTTCAACGAAGGCGTCTATCAGCCCAACACCTTCTACGCCTCGGCCAAGCAGGCTCTCCACGACCTCCTCACCTACTACCACCGCGCTCACACCATCCCCAGCGTCACCCTCGTCCTCTACGACATCTTCGGCCCCGGCGATACCCGTCCCAAGCTCTGGTCGAAGATCCGCGACGCTGAACCCGGCGCCGTCTTTCCCGTCTCCGAAGGCCGCCAATTCATCGAACTCGTCCACGTATCCGACATCGCCCGCGCCTTTCGCCACGCCGCGGCTCTGCTCCTTGATGGCGTTCCTCTCGAACCTTTCCATGCAATTCGATCTGGCGTCCGCCTCACCCTTCGCCAGTTACTCGAGCAGATTCAACAGCGTGCCAAGCTTGACCTTATCTTCGACTGGGGAGCCATCCCTTATTGGCCCGGCCAGATATTCGAGCCCTGGCACGGCCCACTCCTCCCCGGCTGGCAACCTACCGTCGACCCCATATCCGGCATCCAGGCCGTGATCCAGGAGCGAAATCCCGCAACCGTCCAATCTCCCACCGAATAAGATGGCCTTATGCCGAACTTGCCGCTCATCTCTATCGTGGTCCCCGTCTACAACGAAGAAGTGAACATCCTGCCTTTCTACGACAAGGTCACGGCTACCCTCACGCCGTTGGCCTCCCGCTTCCGTTTTGAGTACGTCTTTACCGACAACCACTCCACCGATCAGACTTTCTCGCTCCTCTCGGCTCTCGCTGAGTCCGACCTCAGCGTCCGGGTGTTCCGTTTCTCAAAAAACTTCGGCTACCAGCGCTCCATCCTCACCGGCTACATGAATTGTCACGGCGCCGCCGCCATCCAGCTCGATGTCGATCTCCAGGACCCGCCCGAGCTCATTGAAACCTTCCTTGACCACTGGCAGCAGGGTGCAGACGTCGTTTTCGGCGTCCGCACCCAGCGTGCCGAAGGCTTTGGCATCACCGCCGCCCGCTCCCTCTTCTATCGCCTGGTCGACACTCTCAGCGAAGAAAAGCTCCCCGTCGATGCCGGCGACTTCCGCCTCATCAGTCGCCGCGTAATCGACCTCCTCTGCAAATACCGCGATGCTAATCCCTACCTTCGCGGCACCATAGCAACCCTCGGTTTTAAGCAGGTCGGCGTCGAATACGTCCGTCACGCCCGTGAGCGTGGCGAAAGCAAATTCCCCTTCTCCAAGCTCATGTCGCTCGCCATCGATGGCATCCTCAACCACTCCACCGTCCCGTTGCGCTTCGCCACGTACTTTGGCCTCTTTGTCTCCGCAGCCACGCTGCTGGCCATCGTCATCTACACCATCCTGCGCATCACTCTTGGTACCCAATGGCCTGCTGGATTCACCACCCTCGCCGCGCTCATCCTGCTATCCATCAGCGTCAACGCCATGTTGCTGGGCATAATCGGCGAATATCTCGGACGCATGTTCCGGCAGGTCCGGGAGGGGCCAGTCACCATCATCGAAGCTGCCATCGACCGTGCCCCGCCCGGATGAACCCCTGAGAATCCAGTCAAACCTCCAGTAGAGCGTACAAGCGCCCAACCTGCACAAACCAAAGGCTAAAAGTCCGCCTATGGTCAATGACATTTTAGTTATGTCCAACTGGCTACAATTAACTTGTAGATAAAAATTAGAGAAAGAAGGGCCGCAAGCCGCCCCCGCAAGGGAACCGGCGTTGCGGCCCTCCTCATTTAACGCCAAAAGGAGCTTCAATGTCAGCCAAAGTCCCGCCCGTCGTCCTCTCCAACCACAATCTCTTCAGCGACCCGACCTTCCTCCGCGACTACGCCGCGGAGCGAGCGCGCCACGCTTCCCCATACCCGCCGCCTCCACCCGCCCAACCAGCCGAACCAGTCCACACCGGCCGCAAAACGACCCGCTACGAAGACCCACCGCGCCTGCCCTACCCCGTCGAACACGGAACTCTATCCGACTAAGCGCGGATCACCCGGCGGGGGGCGGTCCCTCCCGCCGGGCTTCTTCATTGCTCTTTCGCTCCAAGAAGGCCCACCTGATCTCCCACCGATCAAGCTGGCCTTCGCCAACCGCAGCCAACCCCACACGCAACCCGCTGATTCCAGATATTTTATGCACAAATTACGTGGAATCAATATTTTACGGCCAAGCAAATCCACTAACTCATTGAATCTGGATATTTTAGCCCCGGAGGTCCACAAAAGAAATATCACCCTCGCACATTACCCGGTGCTGGCGACCTGGAATTGAATTGATTTGGCTACTTGCGCTGCAGCGCGATTACCGATTGGACTGCGTACCCCATAAGTTGTAGTCTCGCTGTACCCCAGCGTTCGCCACCATCCCACGCACCTTCCCAGCTCGCATCCCCCAAAGGATGTAGTTCTTGCCAGAAATACGCTCGGTAATGGATGGAATACGGCTCGCAATCCACTGGGTCGGCAGGGTAGTTATGCAGGCTGCAATGCGAAAAACCCAGCAAAATAGGAAATAGGTGACTGAAATAGTTACCTTAGTAACCATTCTTATTTCATACCCAGTTATGTAATTGATTTTCGTAGACTTCAGACCATAGACATCCTAAGGTTGTTCCATCTGGCGAGTCCAGAGAAATTTTTAGTTCGGCACCATTCGCAGTAACCCAAGGGAGTACTAAAATGAAACTTATCGTTCGCCTCTTCGTCATCGCACTCGCAGTTACCGGCGCTATCGCCACCACATCGGCCAACGGTTCCACCGCCAAGACGACCGCGATCGCAGGCAAGACCAGCGCGCAGCCCGTCCCCCGCTGCCCTCCCGGCGATCCGAACGGCTGTGGCATTACTGACGGCTGGTAACGACTAAGTTGCAGAAAATTTGGTTGACGTTCCCCCTGGATGAGGTATCCTCAAATCTATCCAGGGGGATTCGTGCGTGAACCTAACTGCCTTACTTCATATTCTTTGCTACGTTGAAGTGGTTCTATGCGCGGCGGGCCTTTGGGTGTTAATCGCCAGAAAGCAGTGGTCGGACTACGCCTCTCTGGGGTGGTTTCTCGCAGTAAGGATATTTTCCAATTGCGTCCATATTTATTCAGCTAAGGCCGGCGCTGCCCACGCTGATCAGCAAGGCCACTGCGTATGACATCTATTTCTATGTGTACTGGCCGAGTTTTGCGGTTGAGTCGGTGCTTGCTTTGGTGGTCGTCTATAGCATTTTTAAGCTAGCGATGGCTCCGCTCAAGGGGCTTCAGGCGCTCGGAATGCTGGTGTTCAAGTGGGCTGCCGGAATATCGGTTGCGGTTGCGCTTGGTTCGGCCTTCTCGCCGGGCCTGAAGGGAACCGACCTTTTGGTCAATGCTATCTCGCAGTTGCAGCGTACGCAGAGCATTCTCACATTATGCCTCCTGCTTTTTGTCTGCTTCGCTATCCGTCCAATGGGGCTTTCATATAGCAGCCGGATCTTCGGTGTGAGCCTCGGACTTGGCATGATGGCGACGAATGATTTGGTTCAGTCAGCGTGGCTCACGTTCCGCCCCCAAATGGGAACGACTTACGACGTAATTAACGGGGTGGTTGGCTGCGTGATCCTCGCTACCTGGTCAGGCTACTTCGCGCTGCCAGAGCCTAAACGTCGCATCATCGTTTTGCCGACCACGTCGCCGTTCCTGCGGTGGAACCAGATTTCTCAGGCGCTCGGTGACAACCCTGGATTTGTCGCAATCGGAGGAGTTCCTCCCGAACTCTTCGCACCGGCCGAGATTGAAGTAATGCGCCGCGCGTCCCTGAAGATGACGACTCCTACGGTTGCCCAGTTTCCAGTGTCCGCGCTCTCAGGAGAGCGTCTGAGCGCTTCAAGAGCGATCTAGTGTGACCCGAGGATTTGGCGGGCGATCCCCCCGGTCCAATAACTTCACGAATCATCCCAGACGCGCACAATAAGAAGGCCTTCCCCGAGGGGAAGGCCTTCTGCGTTGCTCTCTACCGAATGGTGCTATTCGCGTTCAGATCGCTTCCAGTTGATCAGGTCGCCCAGCGTGGTGCTGCTGCTCGATGAGGAAGAGTTCTTGTGGTCTTTGTGGTCCTTGTCGCTGCGTTCCTTGTAGCTTTCGACTTCGGCGCGGCTGGCCTCTTCTCCGACTGCCCGGATGCTGAGGCCGACCTTCTTCTCTTCCTGATTCATCTTGACGATCTTGAACTCGTGCTCTGAGTCCACGTCCAGTTTGACCGGCTGGTGGTTCTGGTCGACCGCCTCGGAGACGTGGCAGAGACCCTCGACGCCTTCGGCAATCTCGACGAACGCGCCGAACTGCGCGGTGCGCAGAATCTTGCCCTTGATGACATCGCCGACGCGGTGCTGTGCGAAGAAGGTATCCCAGACATCCGGCTGAAGCTGCTTGACGCCAAGCGACAGGCGGCGGTTCTCCGGCTCAACGCCGAGAACGATAGCGCGAACCTTCTCGCCCTTCTTCAGCACTTCGGAAGGATGCTTGATGCGCTTGGTCCAGCTCAGGTTCGAGACATGCACCAGGCCGTCGATTCCGTCTTCGATCTCGATGAACGCGCCGAAGTCGGTCAGGTTGCGTACGCGGCCCTCGATGATGGCGCCGATTGGGTACTTGTCCTCAAGCTGCTCCCAGGGATTGTCCTGGAGCTGCTTCATGCCGAGCGAGATGCGGCGGTCGTTCGGGTTGACGCTGAGGATGATGGTGTCGACCTCGTCGCCGGGCTTGACCATCTTCGACGGATGCTTCATCCGCTTCGACCAGGTCATCTCGGAGACGTGAACGAGGCCTTCGATGCCCTGCTCGAGCTCAACGAACGCGCCGTAGTCGGTGACCGAGAGAACGCGGCCGCGAACCTGCGCACCGATCGGGTAGCGCTCGGTCGCGTCGAGCCACGGATCAGGCGTCAACTGCTTGAAGCCGAGCGAGACGCGCTGCTTATCCTTGTCGAACTTCAGCACCTTCACCTGGATCTCGTCGCCGACGTTGACTAGGTCGCGCGGATGAGTCAGCCGGCCCCAGCTCATGTCGGTGATGTGGAGCAGGCCGTCCAGGCCGCCCAGATCGACGAACGCGCCGTAGTCGGTCAGGTTCTTCACCGTGCCGGTGAGGACAGCTGCCCTCTTCGAGGGTCGCGAGCGTGACTGACTTCTTCGCGTTCTGCTCCTCTTCGAGGATCTCCTTGCGGCTGATGACGACGTTGCCGCGCTTCTTGTTCAGCTTGATGACGCGGACTTCAATCTCGGTGCCGATGTAGCCGTCGAGGTTGCGCACCGGGCGAACCTCGATCTGCGAGCCGGGCAGGAACGCCTTGATGCCGATGTCGACGGTCAGACCGCCCTTGACGCGGCTCGACGACCATTCCCTTGACGGGAGTCTTATCGTTCGCGGCCTTCTCCAGCTTGTCCCAAATCTTGTGACGGAGAGCCTTCTCGTAGCTGACCAGGTAGCCGCCTTCCGGCTCCTCGCGCTCCACCACAACGTCGACCGAGTCTCCAGCATTGAACTTGGAGTTGCCCTGCAGGTCTAGCACCTGCTCCAGCGGAATCAGCCCCTCGGACTTGAGTCCGATGTCGACCACCACGTGCTTGTCGGTGACCTTGACCACGGTGCCGGTGACGACAACCTCTTCGGCGGTCAGGTTCTGGGCGGCCGCGGTCTCGGCAGCCTGCTCGCGGTCGAAGTTCGCCAGGGCAGCGGCAAAGTCCGCTGCGTCGTAGTCCGGCTCGGACTGCGAAGATGCACCCGGGCTGGTCCCGGCGTTTGCATCGTCGCTCGAAGCAGATAGGCTGTCAACGGCGTTTGCGGCATCATCGGAGTGCTGATGCGTGGAGTTGGTTTCGGAAGACAGGTCGGCTTGCTCCGCTGTCACTTCGGGCGCTAGGGTTTCCAGTTCGGTATTCAGGGGTTTACTCTCGGTTGGCTCAGGATTGTGGACTTCTACGGTCATCAGTGCGTTACTCCGGGATCCAAGAATCATTCCATTCGTGCGGCGCTGGCAACATCTCAATCAGTGGCTCAATCGCGAACGCGCTGATTGTTTTCCGAAGCAGCTTCGGCAGGCAGGAATGAGAAATCTTACATAGGAGCTGCTGCACTTGGATCCCACACGCAGTGGCTTATACAAAGCATATACGGTTGGTGGGGCAGAGTCAATGCACTTCTGCCGCCAGAATCGGCAAATCAACAGTGTTTTAATCATGCGCGTCTGACGGGTTCAGCAAGATGGCTGGCCATCACTTGCACGGATGGAGCCGGATTCCGCAGACAAAAGATGGCGCTGAGATGAATTGGGACTAAAGACGGGTACCGTTCCGCTATACTCCGGCGAATGGAACGTCTCTGGACTCCCTGGCGCTACGAGTATGTGAGCCGCGCCCAGGATTCATCCCGCCCCGGTGTGCCTGAGGCACTCAGCGCATGGCCCGGATTCAGCGCCGGGAACTCCGACTGCGTCTTCTGCAACATGATCGCCGCTGTGGACCACGCCATCGCCTGCGGGATGCCGGTCGAAGAGGCTGAAAAAGCTGCACACATCCTTGTTCGTAGCAGATCATGTTTCCTTTGCCTGAACGCGTATCCGTACGCAACTGGACATATTCTCATCGTCCCCTACGTCCACGTCGATTCGTTGGCTGCCCTCCCGGGCAGCGACGCCGGCGAGATGATGGACCTGGCGCAGCGGGTTGAAGTCGTTCTGCGGACCGTTTATCGCCCAGCGGGAATGAACTTTGGCCTCAATCTGGGAGAGGCGGGCGGCGCGGGAATCGCTGGACACATCCATATGCACGCACTTCCACGCTGGATCGGCGACACCAATTTCATGACCGCAGTCGCCAATACGCGTGTTCTTCCGGAGGCTCTTGACACCACCTGGGACAAGATCCGCGCAGCCTGGAGCGAGCTCGACCTCAGTTAGTTGAGCAGGAAATTCCTAAACCTTCCTGAAATTTCTAGACGAATTGACGCCGCCTTCTCGCTGAAAAATGCAACCGGACGTCCGATTGGGACATCGGATTACGGTTACCAAGTTTGCGGCGACAAACCTGGAGGAAAACATGGCTACGATCCCGAGCAATTTCAACCGTCTCCAGCCCTCCTCTCAACCCAGCTGGCTTGATTCCGGTGCGACAATGACCACCGGAAGTGCACGCCGGCCGACTCCCAACCGAAAGCCTGCGAGCGACTACCCTTCGATCCTGCGTTCTTTAGCAAAGGAACCGGAAGACGCCGGACTGACAGGTGGAACACGATCGCTCGATCGCCGTCTGCTCGCGCTGAATTTTGCGGAGATGCCTGCGAAAGTTGAGGCCCGTTCGGAACGGCCCAACCTTCCTCGCCGCCCGGCCGCTGCCTGATTTCAATCAGATAAGTTTAACTTAGTCAGATTTTGGCGCTTCAGTCCGCGTCGGCGTACCTTCCGGAGGCGAAGGAGGCGGCCCTACTCGGGTGGCTTCGAAGTTCGTAATCTTCCAAGTCCCACTAGGCAGCCGTGTGTAGACCCGCGTCGACCGGAACTTACCGTGCATCGGCTCGCCGTCATTGGTCCCTTCGACCTCGGAAAGGGAGGTCACTATGGCGGTGGTTCCTATCAGCTTTACTTTTACGTCCTGAGCGTCGATTTTGGTCAGTACCAAAGCCCGTCTCTTCATCCGTTCCAATTGCTGGGTCTTGGTAACTACCTGACCTGTCATGGTGATACCGACATAATCGTCAGAGAGTAGCTTGTCCATGGCGTCGACGTCGCAATTAATCTCGGCCGTCCGCCAGGCTTCCTCCAACTGCTCGACCTGATGCTTGTACTGATCGTGCCTCTTCGGGTGGGGTCCGTCTGCGCCAGCGGGTCGGGCCAAAACCGTCGCGGCTAGAACAGCCATCAAGCCGACCGCGAGCCGAAAATTACGAGACTGGAGAACTTGCCGCACCATAAGACGTACCGGATAGTAGTCTGCTTTGATGTGCGGAGTCAAAATAAAGTAACGTGAACGGAAATTACTCTGCTAAATCGGCTATTTCGACGGCCTTCAGTCCAAATCAACCGGCCGGCTCAAGGTGCTCCAGTTGCCGCGTGTGCTCCAGCTTGTAGAGTCCGCCAGCGGCGTATTGATGAAAGTGCAGCGAGTTGCGATGGAACTCGAGCGCCGCCTCGTCCGTGTACTGCTCATAGATCAGCACCGTCGCCGGTTCGCCCTCCACAAAGTGGGGAATGTAGTTGACGCAACCGGACTCCTGTCGGGACGAGGGAGTCAACAACCGCAGCAGGCGGGCAACCTCATCGCGATCACCGGCCTTAAACGTCAGACGAACCGTAAAACTGATCATCGAATCCCTCGCACAGTCAAGACTGCAGGGCTTCTTCAAAAGCCGGCAACGTCATCGTCTGGTCGCGCTCCGGACCGGTCGAAACCATGCCGATCTTCGCGCCGGATTCGCGCTCCAGGAAGTGCAGATACTCCTGCGCCAGCTTCGGCAGCTTGTCGAATTCGGTGATTCCCTCGGTCGAGGCGTTCCAGCCCTTCAAGCGTGGTGTAGACGGGATGGATTGCCTCAAACCCGCGCATGTCGGCCGGAATTGTGTCGGTCAGCTTGCCGTTGATCTTGTAGCCGGTGCAAACAGGAATCTCCGCGCACTCGTCCAGCACGTCCATCTTGGTGACGACGAGCCACTCTGTGCCGTTGATCATGTTGGAGTAGCGCAGCAGTGGCAGGTCCAGCCAGCCGCAGCGTCGCGGACGGCCGGTAACAGCGCCGTACTCCTGTCCGCGCGCGCGGATCAGCGTTGCGGAGTCGTCATGAATTTCAGTTGGAAACGGCCCTTCGCCGACCCGCGTGACGTAAGCCTTGGTCACGCCGATGACCGTGCCGATGCGAGGTTGGCCCAACGCCGGTCCCGGTCACCGCACCGCCCGCAGTCGCCGACGAAGATGTGACAAAGGGATAGGTTCCGTGGTCGATGTCGAGCAGCGCACCCTGCGCGCCTTCGAACATCACCTTTTCGCCGGCGCGAATGGCTTCGTTCAGCAGCACGGCCGTGTCGGTGACGAACGGAGCGATCTGCTCGGCCGCGCGGGCATACTCCTCGTAGATCGCCTTGGGGTCCAGTGGCTCGGTGCCGAACAGTGCCTGCGCGATGGTGTTCTTCTCGTAGCAGGCGTTGTTGATGTGGGTGCGCAGCAGCGCTGGGTTCAGCAGGTCGACGACGCGCAGCCCGCTGCGGTGCATCTTGTCTTCATACGCCGGGCCAATGCCGCGGCTGGTGGTCCCAATCTTCGTCCGCCCCGGCGCATTCTCCGCCGCCAACTCGATCATGCGGTGGTAGGGAAGAATCACCTGCGCGCGGTTGGAGACAAACAGCTGGCCATCGATCTTCAGCCCGGCGTCCTTCAGCTTCTTCACCTCGCTCAGGAAGGCCATGGGATCGAGCACCACGCCGTTGCCGATCACTCCCTTACATTCCGGCCGCAGGACTCCGCAGGGAATCAACTGCAGCACAAACTTCTTGCCGGCAATGATGACGGTGTGGCCGGCGTTGTGTCCGCCAGCATAGCGAGCGACCACCGAGAACTTCTCGCTCAGCACGTCGACGATCTTGCCTTTGCCCTCATCGCCCCACTGGGCGCCAAGGATCACTGCTGATTTACGTTGACTCAAAAGGATTTACTCCGGAAGGGTAGGTCCGCACGCGGCATTCACACGGGCGCCCATATCCCATTCTATACTGCTTCCAACCGACTCTGAGGGTACATCTATGACTGCGTCATTCAAGGAAGTTCGCAAGCTCCAGGGAGAACGCGTCCGGATGAGATTCGACGATGGCCGCGAGGTTGTCGCCCAACTTCTGTGCGCCTCCCGGGACATGGACGGCTCCCGGCATCTGATCTTCGACAAGGTCGAGTCAGCCCTGCCTGCCGATAACCCCAATCAAACGTTCGGATGCTTTTACGCCGACGCGAAGTCGCTGGTCAGCATCGAGCACGCCGACGCCAGGAATCACGTCTCGGGACCGCGCGGCCGTGATCACTTCTCCATGCGAAGTCAATTCGAGGCTGACCTGCCCAAGTTACTGGGCCCGACCGCCTGAATCCGGGGATCGGCTACTTCACCCAGGCGAGTCCATCCGCTCCTGCCCCCGCGTCTATCACCCGCGCCACCTTCCAGGTTGCCAGATCAATCTCCGCCACCTTGCCAACAGCCGGGCACGACACAAAGGCGACCTTGCCGTCCGGACGCACGAGAATCTCGCCCGTGGCCGCCGGCACATCCAACATGTGCACCACCTTCATCGTCCCAAGGTCAATCGCCGCCACCTGCTTCGCAGGTCGCATCCCCACCAGCAGCCATCGCCCATCCGGAGTTACGGTCGTCCCATAACCCACACTCGGAAGCGCAATCCAGGTTTTCACCGTGTTCGTCGCCGTATCGATCACCGCCACCTGCGGCTTAGTCTGATCCGCCGTAAACACCATCGACCCGTCGGGCGAGATCGAAATCCGCTGCGTCATCCCCGACACCGGAATCACCGCCACCGTCGTCCGCTCCGCCATATCCAGCACCGAAACCGTCCCCGGACCCACATTCGCTGTATATCCCCGCTTGCCGTCCTGCGAAACCGCCAGCATGTGCGACTGTTCCTGACCTGTGGGGATCTTCCCCACAATCTGCAGCGTCTTGGGATCGACGATCGTGACCGCCTTGTCCAACTCCGTCGTTACATACAGGATCCCGCTCGCCGGGTCATACAGCGGCATATGAGGCCTCACTCCGTGCCCGAAGTCGACTGTTGCTACCACCTTGCGCGATGCCAGATCTATCACCGACATGCTGCTGCCATCCGTGCCCGGACGGCCCACCCCCGAGTCGCCATAAATCGGCACAAACGCGAGCTTGCCATCCCGCGACGCAGTCACTTCATGCCCGGTAACGCCGCCTACCGGAATCGACGCAATCTGTTTGCCCGCAACCGGGTCGATCAGGCTCAGCGTGTGATCGGTCTGATTCGCCACCAGCAGCAACGGGCCACCCGTGCTTTGCGCCATTGCCATCCCAGCCCCCATCGACAAGCCTGCCGCCACAACCACCAACCGCGCGATTATCTTCATAGACAGCAAACAATACAGAGAACGCCCGACCATTCGCAACCAAGGAAAGACTTACACATGCCCGAACTCCCCGAAGTTGAAACCATCGCCAACGGAGTACACGCCCGCGTCCATGGCCAGCGCATAGCCGCCGTATGGACCAGTGGCAAACCCCAGACCTTCAAATCGCCCGAACCTGAACTCGCCGAAGCGTTGGCGGGAGCGACCATCGAAAGCGTCCGCCGCGTGGGCAAGACCATCGTGATGACCGTCAAGCGGATCGACTCAAAGAAGATCGAAACCAAATCAGAATTCCTCATTCACCTCGGCATGACCGGTCGCCTTCTCGTATCCGACCCCGCGGTTCCCCAGCCTCCGCACACCCACGCCGTCCTCACCTTGGCCGACGCTCGTGAGATCCGGTTCGTCGACCCTCGCCGCTTCGGGCGCCTCTCTATCCACCAACCTGCAGCCGGCAACCTGCAACCTGCAACTTCCTACACCGGCCCCGGCCGCGAACCGCTGACCATCTCTCTCGATGATTTCGTTGCCCTTTTTCGCGGCCGCAAAACCCCGATCAAGGCCGCCTTACTCAACCAGTCCCTGCTCCACGGAGTGGGTAACATCTACGCCGACGAAGCCCTCTTCCGCGCCGGAATTCGCCCCCGCCGCCAAGCCGCCCGCGTCACCCACGAAGAACTCACCCGCCTTCGCAAGGCTCTCATCGACGTCCTTCGTCGCGCAATTAAACTAGGTGGCTCTTCGGTTTCAGATTACGTGGACGCAGAAGGAATGCGTGGCTACTTCCAGATCGAGCACAAGGTCTACGGCCACGGAGGAGACCCTTGCACTACCTGCGGCACACCCATCAAAAAGATCGTCGTCGGCGGGCGTGGAACTCACTTCTGCCCCACCTGCCAAAAATAGTCATTAACAGGCCGTTCGTTCGGCACTCACAGCCGCGCCGATCACCCGGGTCTGCTGATCATCTTCCACGATCTCGATCGAGTAGCTCTGCAGCGGGCTCATCTTCACCATCTTCTGCAGGTAGTCCTTCAGCATCGGCATATCGACGAAGCGTACGTTGAATCCAGCCAGGAAGAACTTGCCCGGCCCGCGCAAGTGGATCGATGTCGCCGTGGCGGCGGCCAGCGCTTTATGCCATAGCTTCTTGAACTCCAGGCAGCGCAGGTCGCCTTCCTTCGCCGCCTCAAACACTTCTTCCGGCTCCATGTCCAGGAAGCGCAGACGCATCGCGCGGTGGCCCATGATGCCTTCCAGATGCCCGCGCCCGCCGCATCCGCAGTAATTCTCTTTATCGTCGAGCGTCACTACTGTGTGGCCGCCCTCCCAGACGCCCTCGGTCAACGGATAGCGCCCGTAGCCAATCCCCACGCCCAGCGTCCACACGCGGATCATGCTGTCCAGCTTGCCAATCGATGCGGCAATCCCCGCGGCAAATCCATCCGCATCGTTAATGATCGATACCGGCGCGTCGATACCCTGCGCCGCGAAGCTGCGCAGCCAGCATCTCCGCCATGCGCGCGCCCTTCAACTGCGGCAGGTTCGGAGCCTCTTCCACCACGCCATTCCGCACCAGGCCTGGCACGCCCACGCCAACTGCCGGCCAGCGCGCGCTCCTTGCCGGCTGCGGCCATCACCTGCTCGCACATCGTCTCGACGATCGCCTCGGCCGGCATCTCCACCAGCGCATACTCGTCGTCGTGAGCCTCGGGAAATGTACGTAGGCTCGCCGGCTAGGACATGATCCACGACCAACCCGGCTACCACTCGCTCCGATAAAGTCACGACCAACAATCTTCGCCATCGTTGCCACCGATTACTCGAACTTGCTCACGCGGTTCAATCCATTGAACGCCGCCACTTTATAACATTCCGCCAGCGTTGGATAGTTGAACACCGTATCCACGAAGTAGTCGAGTCGTTCCGCCCAGCGCCATCACTGCCTGGCCGATGTGCAGCAACTCGCTGGCGCCCTCGCCGATGATGTGCACGCCCAGAATCGCGTGCTCATGCGGTGGAAGATGATCTTCAGCCGCCCCGTCGTATCGCCGCGAATCTGCCCGCGCGCAATCTCGCGATAGTACGCCACGCCCACCTCGTATGGAACGTCCTCTTCGGTCAACTGCTCCTCGGTCTTGCCGATGAAGCTGATCTCGGGAATCGTATAGATGCCATACGGGTAGAAGCTCGGGATTGGACAGCACCGTCTCGTCGCCAAAAGCCCGCGCCGAAGCAATCCGGCCCTGTTCCATCGACACCGAGGCCAGCGAGGGGAAGCCGATCACATCGCCCGCCGCAAAGACATTCGGAACCTTCGTCCGGAAGTCCTTGTCCACCGGAATTCTGCCGCGCTTGTCCGCTTCCAGCCCAATCGCCGCCAGGTTCAGCTCATCCACATTGCCCTGCCGCCCGACGGCGTACAGCAGCGCGTCGCCCTGAACCTTTTTCTTGCTCTCGAGATTCGCGACCACGGTTCCGTCCGGCAACTCTTCCACCGACTCGACCTCTTCGTTCAGCCGCATCGTCACGCGCGAATCGCGCAGGTGGTAGCTCAGCGCCTCGACGATCTCCTGGTCGGCAAACTCCAGCAGCCTGGGCCGCCGCTCGATCAGCGTCACCCGCACGCCAAGCGCCGAGAACATGCACGTGTACTCCACGCCAATCACGCCGCCGCCAACGACGATCAGCGACTTCGGCAGGCTGGGCAATTCCAGCACCTGGTCGGAGTTGATGATGCTGCGCCCGTTGATCGGCACCTTTGCGCGAAGCGGCCGGCTTGGTCCCTGTCGCGATCAGCACGTTTTTCGTCTCGTAAACATTGCTGCCGCGCGAGTTCGTAACCTTGACGTGGGTCGCGTCCTCAAAGCTCGCGATCCCCACCAGCATCTCAATGTTGTTGCGCGAGAGCTGGGCCTCGGTAACGTCCACCTCGGTCTTGATCACATGCTGCACCCGGAACGCAAGGTCCGCCATGGTGATCTTTTCCTTCACCCGGTAGTTCATCCCGTAGATGGACTTGTAGTTATACCCGGAGAGGTGCAGCACCGCCTCGCGCATCGTCTTGGAAGGGATGGTGCCGGTGTTGATGCAGGCGCCGCCCACCACCTCGCGCGATCTCCACCACCGCGACCTTCTTGCCCAGCTTGGCGCCATAGATCGCCGCCCGCTGTCCTGCCGGGCCGGATCCGATGACGATCAGATCGTAAACACTATCCATACTGTGTATATGTCTTTCTGCTTCATCGTGTAGGGGGCGTTGCCTGCCTTGAAAGTACCACAGCCGTGCGAACCCAACGTTTCCGTTCCGGGCGATATACTGTCCGAAGCTTACCGGACAACTAATCCTCTACGAATTTCATCGCATCAAAAGCGAAATAAATACGGGCCCGCGCGTCTAACGCTAAAACGATGCTGCGCTACGCCATCACCGACCGCGCCCGTGCTTCGAGCGACCTACCGTCGCAGGAGCAAGCTGTGCTTCGGCAGGCTGCGGCACTGGCGGAAAGCGGTGTCGATTTCGTGCAACTCCGCGAAAAGGACCTCGAGGCCGGTTCGCTCGCCTCACTGGCCCGCAAAGTACTGGCGGTGCTCCGTTCCTACGCCAAGTCCCCTAAGCTCCTCATCAATTCGCGTGCCGACGTCGCGGTCGCTGCCGCAGCAGACGGCGTCCACCTCACCTCCTCAACCGGCGAACTCACGCCCGGCGATATCCGCAAGCTCTACGCCTCGGCGGGGCTTCCCCGGCCAATCGTCAGCGTCTCCTGTCACGCCCTCAGCGAAATTCCGGCGGCCCGCGACGCCGACGCCACCCTCATCCTCTTCGGACCCGTCTTCGAGAAGGTTGTGTACGGCAGACCGCCACATGCCCCAAACGAAGTTCTTGTCTCAGAGGGAGTTGGCCTCAACCTCCTCAATCTGGCCTCTGCCGCAGCGGCACCCACGCCCGTGCTTGCTCTCGGCGGGATTACCCCCGAAAACACCTCCGCGATCCTCGCCGCAGGAGCTGCCGGCATTGCGGCAATCCGCATGTTTCTCCCTCCCGCTTTCCCCTTTCCGGCCCCGGGCTCGGCGGCGCACGACAGGTTGCCGGAATCAAATCAAAGACCCCTTCGAATGCGCCATTGACCTGCACCCCCCGACGCCCTACGCTTAAGACGTGCTGATCACCCCGCTCCAACTCGAACAAGAACCCCTCCTCTTCAACGAATCCATCCCCGCCGGTGCCCTGGACTATGCCTCCGATGTTACCCAGATCGGCCCTCTGCCCGTCACTGGCCGCGCAGACCTTATCGTCGAACACCGTGGCCATAACGAGCAGATCGCAGATATCCGCATCCGTGCCGCCTATAAGGGCGACTTCGAGGTGCTCTGCGCCCGATGCGTGGAGCCTGTCCGCATCCCGCTTGCAGGCAATTTCGACCTCATCTTCCGCCCCCAGGCTGCAGATGCCGAATCCGGCGAGCGAGCAATTACACTCGACGAGACCGAAATCGGGTACTATGAAGAGAGCGGTCTTTCGCTTGAGGATGTCGTGCGCGAACAGGTGCTTCTCTCCCTGCCCAGCCGTACGCTCTGCAAAGAGGACTGCAAGGGACTTTGCCCGCGCTGCGGCCAGAATCTGAACCTTGAAACCTGCAACTGCAACCCCACTTCAGATCCCCGGTGGAATGCGCTCGCGGGTCTGGCCAGCACAGTCAAATCCAGCTAGAACAAGATCTTCGCATCATCGGCCCACTGCCGTAGCGCGATCATCGCTGCGCGCCCGGCCACTTGAAAGGGAACCGCAATGCCGAATCCGAAACGCCGCCACTCCAAACAACGCACCGCCAAGCGTCGCAGCCACGACTTCCTGACGCCGGTCAGCACCTCCGAGTGCCCCAACTGCCACGAGCGCAAGCTGCCCCACCGCATCTGCCGCAAGTGCGGACAGTACAAGGGCCGCAAGTGATCGCAGCCAAGGAAGCCAGCTAGTCCCCGCAATCGCAAGTCCCTCCTGATGCCGATCGACATCGTCGTAGACGGAATGGGTTCCGACAAAGCCCCAGAGCCTGAGGTTCGCGGGGCTGTCCTTGCATGCCGCCACTACGACGTCCGGGTCCACCTTGTGGGGCCCGAGGACGTTCTGCGCCCTGCGCTCGACCGCGCCCTGCGCGCTCCGCGCTGGCCAGGCTCCGCAGAGCCAAAGATCCACATCGTCCACGCATCCGAGTGGATCAGCATGGACGACAAGGCCGCCCAGGCCGTCCGCGCCAAGCGCGACTCTTCCATGCGAGTCGGCCTGCGCATGGTCCGCGAAGGCTCCGCACGCGGCTTCTTCACCGCTGGGAACACTGGCGCCGCCATGGCCACCGCCAAGATGGTTCTGGGCATGCTCGCAGGAGTTCATCGCCCCGCGCTTGCCACCATCGTCCCCACCGTCACCGGCAGTCCGTCACTCCTGCTCGACGTCGGCGCCAACGTCGACTGCGACCCCGACAACCTTGTCCAGTTTGCGGTGATGGGACACATGTACGCGCGCAACGTGCTGCGCATTTCTCATCCCCGCGTCGGCCTCCTCTCTATCGGCGAAGAGGATTCCAAGGGCAACGCCCTCACTCACGACTCCTTTCCGCTGCTCCGCAATCTTGCCGGCATGGACTTCATCGGCAACGTGGAAGGCCGCGACCTCTTCAACGGCCGTACCGACGTCGCCGTTTGCGACGGCTTCGTTGGGAACGTCGCCATCAAGACCATCGAAGGCACGGCCAAACTGGTCAGCACGCTCCTGCGCGAAGCACTCAAGTCAACCGTCACTTCGCAGGTTGGCGCGCTGCTCTCACGCCGCGCCTTCAACGACTTCAAGAAGCGTCTCGACTACTCCGAGTATGGCGGCGCGCCTCTGCTTGGCGTTCGCGGAGTCTGCATCGTCGGTCACGGGTCCTCCAACGAAAAGGCCGTGATGAACGGCATCCGCGTAGCCGCCGAGTTCGCCCAGGCCGAAGTCAACTCGCACATCGAAGCCGCCCTCCGCACGACCTGATCCCCTCAGGACCAAAAACTGCCCGATTTCTGAAACTTACCATTCAATCAGTTGGCGTATGGTATCAACGTATACAACCAGCGACGTGCCGCTAGTTGGATTGACGTGTGCCCGGCGTGAGGTCTGGCGGCCGCCGGAGTGACAACTTTCCGGATGCTTTGCACCCGAAGCGGCGGTGCCAGCGTCCAACTGCCCATTAGCTTTCGCATCCTCAGGAGACAGTTCCAATGCTAACCACACAGAACCTCACTTCAAGCCATCCACAACTCACAGCCCTCCTCGATCCAACCCTGAAGAGTGAGTTTTTCGAGATATTCCAGGGTCTTTGCACCAACTCGCTCATCGCCGCACCGATCGACGATGACGAGGAGGAGGACGAAGACGAACCGGAGGAAGAGGAGGATGACCTCGACGAAGAAGAGGACGAGGAGAGCGACGACGAATACGAAGAAGATGATGATGAAGACGACGACGAGGACGACGACATCATCATTGAGGATGATGAAGAAGAAGAGCCGGAAGATGACGACGACGAGGAAGAGGACGAGGACGACCCGGACGAGGATGAGGGCGATCCTGACTCCGCAAAAAAGCTCTGGTCAGTAGCCCGCGTCTGACACTACGTTCTCCAGCGGCTCGCCCGCAACAAACCGCCGCACCTGTTGCGCAGCAAACCGAAATGCCCGGTGAATGAACTCGGGCGTCGATCCCCCAATATGGGGCGTAATCAGGCAGTTCGGCGCTGACCACAAGGGATGCCCCGCAGGCAGTGGTTCCGGATCGGTCACATCTACTGCAGCACGAATCCGGTGCTGTTCCAACGCTTCCACCAAAGCATCCGTATCCACCACAGGCCCGCGCGCCGCGTTCACCAGCAGCGCCCCATGCTTCATCAGGCTGATCTCTGTCCTTGCGATCAGCCCGCGAGTCGCCTCCGTCAGCGGCACAATCACAACCACGATGTCAGCCTCCGGCAGCAGCGACTGCAACTCGCCAATGGCACTCACCTGCGGCTGTTCACGAGCACTGCGGGCGACGCGCAGCACCGTCACCCCAAACGGAGTCAGCCGCGCCTCAATCGCCGCCCCGATCGATCCGTATCCGATAATCAGCACAGTCTTTCCCGAAAGATCTTCGGCCAGCACGGTGTACTGTCCGCGCGCATTGCCAGGCTCGTTTAGAAAGCCGTCTGTCACCGTGGCAAAGCCCCGCCACTGCTGCTTATTCTGCAGATCGCGATAGAGCGGAATTCGCTTCATCGTAGCCATAATGGCCGCCATCACCCACTCCGACGCAGAGATGTCGTGAATCCCCCGTCCATCGCACAGTGTCACTTCCTTTGGAAGCCATGGCAGAATCCAGTCCACTCCCGCCATCAGCGACTGCGCAACCTTTACTCCACGAAGCTGCAGAAACCCGTTCGCCGCATCCTTGCGGTAGAACGGCAAAATCCAGAAATCAACATCGACCGGTGAAAGAATCGTCCTGGGCAGGCGGACGATCTCGGCCTCCGGCGGAAAGTCCGCCAACAGCTCCGCCGCAAGATTGTCGTCGACTCCAACGCGTACCATAAGGCCAAGTGTTGCAGAAGGTAGCTCCATCGGGCAATATTGGGGGATGCCTTGGACTCGTCCACCGGTCATACCCATAGGATCAAGGAGATGGAATGAAGCGCAGAATCCTGCTTGTAGATGATGAAGTGGCCGTGCTGCTCACGCTCAAGGCTGTGCTCGAGATCAGCGGTTTCGACGTGGATACAGCAGCATCAGGGCGCGAGGGCAAAAGCAAACTCCGCAACCACGAGTACCACATGATCATCACTGACATGCGCATGGAAAGCGACGAGGCTGGCCGCGAAGTCATTGCGGCGGCCCGCTCTGCCAGCTACCATCCAGCCATCGCAATGCTGACCGCATTCCCGGTCGCGGACGAAGACTGGCAGACCATGGGCGCCGACAAAATGCTGGTGAAGCCCATGCACACCCGCATCCTGTTGGAGCAGATTGAAAAACTGCTTGCCGCCCACGAGGCAAAGCTCAGCATTTGGAGCACACCCGCGCCTAAATCGGCCACCTCCGCGACACCCGCTGGAAAGAAAAAGGCAACCGCGCGCAAGCCTGCTGCGAAGCGAATCGCAGGCAAGACCGCGAAACCGAAGGCAGCGGCCAGGAAGCCAATCGCGAAACGAACGGCGAAAGTCACCAAGCGATAGCGTCTCAGTGCGGCGAGTGGGACTTGATGTAACTGCGCAGCGCAAGGTTGATGTCCAATGCCTTGCGTACGCCGTTATCCAGCATGCGCAGCCACTCCGTGCCCGGCTCCTTCATTTCCACTGTTCCCAGCAGATAGCTGGTCTGCACGATAATCTCCAGCGCATTGGAGAGATCGTGCGCAAGCTTGCGAATCTCCAGAGCGAGATCCTCAGGAATCTCGGCGGCGCTTGTCTGGCCTGTCGTCGGTTTAGGTTCAGTCATATTCGGCGCACATGCCTCGTCGCGGAGTCATAGTCATGGAAACCGTCTCAGTGTAAGACATGCCGCGCACAATTGACAGCAGCCACCGTGTTTGAAAGACTAAGGACTCACGACTGCCGTGTCCTGCCTTTCACGGTTCGAGACACGCAACAGCCGAAGTGGCGGAATTGGCAGACGCGCATGGTTCAGGTCCATGTACTCGCAAGGGTGTGGGGGTTCGAGTCCCCCCTTCGGCACCAAATTTTCTTTCCAGCGACACACTCTGAATGTCGACACAGCTTGACAAAATTCTCGCGCATACCATGCTCGAGGTGCGAGGCCGCCGCGCAACAGCGGACGTAGCCCTGCTCGAGCGTCAGGCTGCAGGTCACCGTCCCCGAGGCTTCGAGGCTGCGCTACGCAAGGCCGCGGTAAGCGGCCCCGCCATAATTGCAGAGCTGAAGAAGGCGTCGCCTTCCCGGGGACTCATCCGCCCTGACTTCGATCCCGTCGCACTCGCCCGTTCCCTTCAGGCTGCGGGTGCAGCAGCTCTTTCGGTACTCACAGACAGCGAGTTCTTCCAGGGCTCACTCGAAAACCTCACTCTGGCTTCTACCGCGGTCAGAATCCCATGCCTCCGCAAAGACTTCATCGTCGATCCATTCCAGATCCTCGAGGCGCGAGCCGCAGGCGCGGACGCGATTCTACTGATCGTCGCCGCACTGGCAGACGCGGAGCTAAAGTCACTCTGCGCAGAGGCCACGCGCATGGAATTGGATGTCCTCTGCGAGATCCACGACCGCGACGAACTAAATCGAGCGGTCGCTCTTGGATTCACCGTAATCGGCGTCAACAGCCGCAACCTGCACACCATGCAGGTCGATCCGCAAACCCAGATTGACCTGGTACAACTGCTCCCGACAACTGCGTTGCGCGTCGCCGAAAGCGGAATCCGCCATGCGTCGGACATCGCTCAGATGGTCAAAGCAGGCTACGATGCTTTCCTCATAGGCGAATCACTCATGCGCCAACCCAATCCCGCGGCAGCGCTGATGGCCCTGTTGCAACCCGAGCACGTATCCGGAAAATGAGATTCCTCCGATGTGGGTGAAAATCTGCGGCAACACCAATCTCGAAGACGCCGCGCTAGCCGCTGAGTTGGGTGCGGACGCGGTCGGATTCGTCTTCGCCGAGAGCAAGCGCCAAGTCACTTGCGCCCAGGTGGCCGCAATCACACCGTATCTGCCGCCCGGCGTGGAGCGCGTCGGTGTCTTCTACTCGCACGACATAGACGAGATCGCCGAAACGGCGTTGCGAGCCGGGCTTACTGCCGTCCAACTCCACGGAGGCCTGGACGACAAATTGTCAGAACAACTCGCCGAGAGATTCGCCGGCGGCGTCCGAATCATTCAGACAGTCCACTGGGTCGTCCAGCCGCCCCCAGACGCCTCGCAAACGAGCCAGTCACCCGCAGTTCAACTCGAGCAACAAATTCTGCATATTGCCGCATCCGGCATCGCCGACCGGGTTCTGGTCGACTCCAAAGTGGGTTCGGCAGGTGGCGGAACGGGCGTTTCGTTTGACTGGGACGCCGCCAAGGAGGTCTTCGCCTCGGCGCCCAGCAACCTGCAACTCATCGTGGCAGGCGGCCTGAACCCGGATAACATTGCTCAGGCTATCGCCCGGCTCGCCCCGTGGGGAGTGGACGTCAGCAGCGGTGTCGAGACCTCGCCACGCAGGAAAGATCCCGCGCTCTTGCAGCGCTTTATTGCGAATGCGCGCGGGACTCAAACGCCCTGAATCTGGCGGGATTTTCCTGCTTCCAAATGTTGGTTTGTTTAATGGCGGTGAGAGTGTTCGCCGTGAACATGCACAGTCGGAGTCCGATCATGCACTGTCTCGCTATGCGGATGCGCCACTCCCGAGTTTTTCGATGCGAAGGCGTTAGCTGGCACCAAAATCGTCAGAACAGCAAGCACGGACGCAAGCCCGATTTGAGATAAAGATTTCATTACAATGTCCCTTCAGCCTACATGTATCTGACGCGCCAGGCAATGGTTTGGATTCGGAAAAAAAGGAAGTGCAGCCGGGTGCCCACGTGGTAATCATCCGCCGAATGCTCCGAGAACCCGAGGGTATCTGAACTCGCGAGCCGAGCCAGCTCAGGTTGCGCAGCGGTGCGGAACGATATATCGTAGATTTCAAGATGACAGCCAACTTCAGCTTCGTGTTTACGTTCCGCTATTGGCGCACAATAGCGGGCTCGGCGGAGTAGCTTCATCTGAACGATCTGGAACAACGATCCGAAATCTTCAGTTGATTCGACATCCAAGCGAGCCGCGACCTACCTGTCGCGGCTTTTGTATTGTGTGGCAAGCATGTTTCGGAGGACAGCAAAAATGGGCGTGACAGCCGGATCTGACATCGCCGATAGTTTCCCCCGTGAACGCGAAAGCGGGGCGGTTTGGCATATACGGTGGCCGCTATGTGCCGGAGACGCTGATGGCGGCTCTCGAAGAGCTGGAACAGGCATATGCAGTGGCCGACGCCGATCCCGCGTTCCACGTGGAACTGGATGGCCTGCTGCACCACTACTGCGGACGCCCCACCCCACTCTACTTCGCAAAACGCATGTCCGAGCAACTGGGCGGCGCGAAGATCTACCTCAAGCGCGAAGACCTGCTCCACACCGGCGCGCACAAGATCAACAACGCCCTCGGCCAGGGCCTGCTCGCCCGCCGCATGGGCAAGCAGCGCATCATCGCCGAAACCGGCGCGGGCCAGCACGGCGTCGCCACCGCCACCGTCTGCGCACTCTTCGGCCTCGACTGCGTCATCTACATGGGCGAGGAAGACATGCGCCGCCAGGAACTCAACGTCTTCCGCATGCGCCTGCTCGGCGCGGAGGTTCGCGGCGTTGGCGCAGGCTCCGCCACGCTGAAGGACGCCATCAACGAGGCCATGCGCGACTGGGTCACCAACGTCCGCGACACCTACTACATCCTCGGCAGCGCTCTCGGCGCGCATCCTTACCCCACCATGGTGCGCAACTTCCACCGCGTTATCAGCAAAGAAGCCCGCGTGCAGATGCTTGAGCAGGAAGGCAAGTTGCCCACCGCGATCGTCGCCTGCGTAGGCGGCGGCTCCAACGCGATCGGCGCGTTCTACGAGTTCCTCGGCGACAAGGATGTCCGCCTCATTGGCGTAGAAGCCGGCGGCCGCGGCACCGCCCTCGGCGAACACGCCGCCCGCTTCCAGAAGATCGGCGGCGGACTCCCCGGCGTACTCCAGGGAACCTACAGCTACGTCCTGCAGAATGACGCGGGCCAGGTCGCAACCACGCACTCCGTCAGCGCCGGCCTCGACTACGCCAGCGTAGGCCCCGAGCACGCCATGCTCCACGACTCAGGCCGCGCCGAATACACCTCCGCCAGCGACGCCGAAGCCCTCGCCGCCACCTCCGCCCTCGCCCGTACCGAAGGCATCCTGCCCGCACTCGAAAGCGCCCACGCCGTAGCCGAAGCAATGAAGATGGCCCCGAAGATGGCAAAGACAGACGTGATTATGGTCAACCTCTCCGGGCGCGGCGACAAAGACATGGGCATCCTCGCCCGCGAAATGAAATTAGACGGAGCAAAGGAAAAGAACGCCTGATGCCAATCTCCTTCAACAGCAAGCCAGGCAAGCCCGGCCTCGTAATCTACTTCACCAGCGGAGACCCCGACCTCGCCACCACCCGCGACATGGCCCTCGCCGCCATCGACAACGGCGCCGACGTCATCGAACTAGGCGTCCCCTTCAGCGATCCACTCGCCGATGGGCCTGTCATCCAGCGCGCATCCGAACGTGCCGTCGCCCGCGGCACGCGCCTCACCGACGTGCTGGCGACCTGCAAGGAAATCCGCACTGCGCGCCCCAACGCCGGAATCATTCTCTTCAGCTACCTCAACCCGGTCGTCCGCATGGGCATGCCCGCCTTCGCAAAAGCCGCAAAAGAAGCCGGCGCGGACGGCGTCCTCCTGACCGACATGATCGTCGAAGAAGCAGACGAATATCTCCGCGCAATGCACGAAAACAGCCTCGCGCCGGTCTTCCTGGCCGCCCCAACCTCACCCGACGAACGCCTCAAAGCCATCGCCGAAAATTCACATGGATTCATCTACGCCATCTCCCGCGTCGGCATTACTGGCACCCAGACCGAACTCGCAAGCGATGCCAAGTCCCTCGTAGATCGAATCCGCAGGTTCACTACCCTGCCGATCGCACTCGGCTTCGGCATCTCCACCGCCGAGCACGTACGCGCAGTGAATGCCTTTGCCGACGCGGCCGTCAGTCGGCTCCGCCGTAGTGCAACTCATCGAAAGCACGCCGCCAGCCGAAGCCGCCAAAAGCGGTTGGAGATTTTGTTGCAAGCCTGCTCGGCCGCACGCCAGCAGCATGAATCGCCGATTATCATGGATGGGCCGCACCACATTCGCATTCGAAGGACTCAATCAAGATGGACATCTCCGACTGGAGGAAGAAAATCGATGAACTGGACGAACAGATTGTGGCGCTCATCAGCAAGCGCGCAGAAGCAGCCAAGGCCATCGGTGAACTGAAACGCGGCTCGCAGCTTCCGGTCTACGAGCCAAATCGCGAGCAGACAGTCTTCAATCACGTAAAAGCAGTAAACCCAGGGCCCTTGGATGACGCCGAAATGTTGCACATATACGAGCGGGTCATTGATGTGATGCGAACTCTACAGAACCGCGATGGCTGAGCAGCAACTGCCCAAATCAGAAGTCAAAGAAAGTTACCAATAAAAGAGAGTGGACGGACGCGATGATCGTTGCAATGCAGGACGAAGCTACCGAACAGCATATTCAGCACGTAATCGAGCGCATGGTCGAGCTCGGATTCAACGTGCACCGCACCACCGGCACCCAGCAGACCATCCTCGCCGGCGTAGGAACGCCCGCGCACTTCGACGTCGTCGAGTTCAAAGTCCTTCCCGGCGTCCACGATGCCTACCGCATCTCGTCGCCTTACAAGCTCGCCGGCCGCAACTTCCGCCCCGAAGGCACGACCATCACCTTCCCCAACGGCGTCGTCGTCGGCGGTGAAGAGATCGTCGTCATGGCCGGTCCCTGCTCGGTCGAATCCCGCGAGCAGATTCTTCAGAGCGCGAAGCTGTCCGCCGCGGCAGGCGCTAAGTTTCTGCGCGGCGGAGCGTACAAGCCCCGCAGTTCGCCCTACAGCTTCCAGGGCATGGGCCTCGAAGGCCTCAAGCTTCTCCGCGAAGTCGCCGACGAGACCGGCCTGCTGGTCATCACCGAGGTCATGGAGATCTCGCAGATCGAGTCGATGATCCCGTATATCGATTGCTTCCAGGTCGGCGCGCGCAACATGCAGAACTTCAACCTCCTGCGCGAGCTCGGCCACACCCGCACGCCCGTCCTGATGAAGCGCGGCATGTCCGCCACCATCGAAGAAGTCCTGCTCTCCGCCGAATACATCCTCTCCGGCGGCAACTACGACCTCATGCTCTGCGAGCGCGGCATCCGTACCTACGAAACCTACACCCGCAACACAATGGACATCTCGGCGATCCCGGTTCTGCAGAAGCTGACTCACCTTCCCGTCATGGCCGACCCATCCCACGGCGTTGGCATCCGCGACCTTGTCCCCCCAATGGCCCTCGCCTCGGTCGCTGCTGGCGCAGACGGCTTGCTGATGGAAATGCATCCCAACCCTGACAAAGCCATGAGCGACGGCGCCCAAAGTCTGTATCCAGATCAGTTACAGAAGCTGATCGAACAGCTTCGGCTGCTCGCACCCGTGGTCGGGCGAAGGGTCGCCTAGCTTATGATCCGCCGCGTCTTCATCGTCGGCACCGGTCTGATCGGAGCATCGGTCGGCCTTGCGTTGCGTGCGGCAGGCTTCGAAGGCGAGATCGTCGGCACCGGCCCTACGGTCGAAACGCTCAGAACCGCCCAGGCGATCGGAGCCATTGACTCCTGGCATCCGCGAGAATCCGCCGACACGGCCGCGGCCGCAAGTGACCTGATTCTCTTGGCCGGTCCCGTGCTCTCCATCCTCGACTGGATGCAGCGCCTCGCTCCGCGACTCGGCCAGCACCAACTCGTCACCGACGTTGGCAGCACAAAGGTACAAATCGCGGAACTGGCGGGGAGGCTCTACAACCAGCCCGGCCGCGCGCGCTTCCTGCCCGGCCATCCCATGGCGGGCAAGGAATCCGGTGGCGCAGCGCTCGCCGAATCCACCCTCTTCCATAACGCCATGTGGCTCTTCACTCCCGCCGCCAATCCCTCAGCGCTCGAATCCGAATGGCGCGAATGGGTCGCAAAGTTCGGCGCCCGTACCATGGACCTCGACCCCACCCGGCACGATGAGATCTGCGCCTGGGTCAGCCACCTGCCGCAGATGATCTCGACGGCACTTGCAGCGCTGCTCGAAGAGACCTTCGGCTCCGATCCGCGCAGCCGCGACGAAATTGCCGCAATCGGTGGCCGTGCCCTCCGCGAAACTACTCGCCTCGGCGCAAGTCCTTACAGCATGTGGCGCGATATCGCCCTCTCCAACACCGACCCCATCGCCGCAACCCTCCACGCACTCGAGCAGCGCCTCGCCCACGTCCGCGAAAACCTCCGCACACCCGAGCTCAGGGAAGAGTTCCGACTGGCCAACGACTTCCGCAAGCGCCGCGACTAGCACTCAGACGCGATAACATCAAAGTCGACGATGGTTACACCGACAAATCCAAAACTAAGCATTGACCTCACGGATGTATTGGCTGCGCGCGAGCGCCTGCGCGATGCAATCTACTACTCGCCCTGCCCGCACTCGGTCATGCTATCCGCTCTCACCGGTCAGCAGGTCTACCTTAAGCTGGAAAACCTGCAGATGACGGGTAGCTTCAAAGAGCGCGGCGCCCTCAACCGCATCGCCAAACTCACACCGGAGCAGGCCAGCCGCGGGGTCATCGCGGCCAGCGCAGGCAATCACGCGCAGGGCGTTGCCTACCATGCAACCAAGCGCGGCATCCGCGCAATCATCGTCATGCCTCTCACCACGCCGCTGGTCAAGGTGACGGCCACGCGCGACTTCGGCGCAGAAGTTGTCCTTCACGGAGCGAACTACGACGAAGCGTTCGTCGAGGCGATGCGTCTATGCGCTGAACAAACCCTCACCTTCATTCATCCCTTCGACGACCCTGACGTGATGGCGGGGCAGGGAACCATCGGCCTCGAACTCCTTGAACAAGTGCCGAACCTTGAAGCAGTCGTCGTGCCTATCGGTGGCGGTGGCCTCATCGGTGGCATCGCCTGCGCCATCAAGCAGACGCGTCCCGAGATCCGCATCGTCGGCGTTCAGGCCGCGCGACTCGCTTCAATGGCCGCTGCGGTCGAAGCACATCGCCCTGTGACAATCGATCCTGCGACCACTATTGCCGACGGCATCGCAGTCCGGCGCGCTGGCGACCTCACCCTGCCAATGGTCGAGCGCTACGTCGACGAGATCGTAACGGTCGACGAAGACGAAATTGCCTCCGCAATCCTCATGTTGCTGGAGCGCGAGAAGACCCTCGCCGAGGGGGCAGGCGCCGCTGCCCTGGCCGCGCTCCTGCAGTACCGGACCAGCCTCAAGGGCGCGCACACCGCAGTCCTCGTATGCGGCGGCAACATCGACGTCACACTGCTGTCGCGCATCATCGAGCGCGGCCTGGTCCAGGATGGCCGCCTCATTCGCCTGCGCATTCACCTGTTGGACAAGCCCGGCGCGCTCCACGATCTCACCCGTTTGATCGCCAGCCATCGCGCGAACATTGTCGATACGTTGCACAACCGCGCATACTACGGCGTAAACTTGGGCGACACGGTCATCGACATCACCATGGAAACGCGCGGTCGCGAACAGGTCGCACAGTTGCTTGAAGCGCTCACCGCAGAAGGTTATAAACACAGCCGCGTGCTCTAGCGCGAGGCCGAATTCAGGAGGCGAGACGCTGTGGCCGCCGGCCTTCCGAAAGTCCCGCCCTCGACCGCGTGTCCACGTGACTGAGCGCCTCAGCGGCACGTGCCAACTCCAAAGCCGGACGATACGCGCCGCGCGCAAACTCGGAGAGTGCCTGATTTAGTGCGGCACTGTATATTGCGGCAATCGCCTCATACGCCTCATCTTCGTCCGACTCAGCTTCGTCCCAGTGATCTTCGGCCCGGCGCATAAGGTGATTTAACTCTGCCGCAATTGCACCCTTCAAATCGGGCGAGACCATCGGGACAGTCCCGGGGCGGTCTTCGGGAGCAAGCGCCGCAAAGCAAATGTGCTCGGCAGCGCGCAGCAGATTAGCCGCGTCACGGGCGTACCCAGCGCTCAACTGCTGTTGGGCCAGCGTTGCCAGCGCGGACACCTGGACAAAATGCGTGCCTGCCAGCGCGCCCTCGAGGATGTCGACACGACCGAGGTGTTCATACGCTCGACGAAGGTCATTGGAGGGAAGATGGTGCGCGGATTTCTTAGCCATCTTCTTCGCGGCTTTCTTTGCTGCCTTTTTGGCGGGCATAACTTGTCCTGGGATGAAAGAATGTCAGCTAAACAACATAGGATGAACCTGCACGCGCGAGGGTTGTCTTCGGCATCGTCGCGCGTCTGTCGCCGTGCCGCCAGGCCCAAAATCAGAGCTTAGGTCCAGTAGCCTGCGGCACTGACGCTTGTGCTTGCTTGGAGGCCGGTCCAGCGCCGGAGGCTCCCTCCGGCGTAGCCGGAGTGCCTGTCTGCGCTGGAGTCGCATCCGAAGACTGGTTTGGGGCCATATCGGTGGTTGGCTCGGGCAGAAACGCCGTATCCGGATACGCCGCCTTGGTCGACATTTTCTCCAGGACAGGGAGATCGGCCTTCACCTCAGCGAGCAGTTTTGGCTTGCGCTCCAGATACCTCGCCTTTTCGGGGTCGGCGAAGTAGGCAAGTAGATCCCGCTTGATTCCAAATGGGATCGGTGTGGACGGGTCGCGTGTCATCGCGTGCAGAAGATCGGCATAGGTGTAATCCTCCAGCGAATAAGTCCCTGGGTAAACCAGGTCGCCGGTATCCAGATCCTTGTTCGGCAAACCATCCTGAGTCGTCGCGGTCGCCAGTTTCTGCCGCAACACCGCCGTCGTTTTCATCAGCGAGTTCACGTAGTCTTGCTCGGCCGATGGCGTTGGCCCTCGCAGCGATAGGTCCGACAGAGGCCCGATTTTCGGCAGCACAAAGATGAATCCAGCTAGAAAGTGCGTTCCGATTCCAGCGTGCCCGCGGTAGGCGTTCCAGTTGTTGGCTGCGGCCAGGGTGGCGACTTCATGGTTGAACTCATCCAGAGCCGGGCTCGGCACGTCCGGCGGCATGTGTTTGCGGTAGAGCTGCGTTTCGGCGTATGCAACGCGGGGCAGCAAGGTCCGAACCGCGTAGCGGTAGCCGCGCAGGTTCGGCGGGTTCTGGTGGAGCACCTTCGCCAGATCGAGGCCGTATGTGTCGTAGAACGCTCGCGTCAAGAGTGGAACCGGAACCGCGAAGCCAATGTGGTTGAGATACTTCTCCGGCGCAAGCCGATGTTTCGTGATGTCGTTGATATCGAACGCGAATTCGGCGCGAACATGCTGATGCTCTCCCTCGGCATAATTAACGTTCGGCCCATACTTGGCCGCCAGATCAGGAAACGACTTGCCAACTGCGAGGTTAATCGCTTCAGGATGGCCTAGCGTATCGCCAAGGTAATGCGACAGTGCGCCAATCGCGAAGGCTACGTCATTGGCATCCTTCGATTCGCGGAACAGAGCGCGAACAAAGTCGCCGGTGCGAACGTAGTGCAGCAGGTTGGAGAAGTTCGGCTTGCCGAACGGGTAGTAACCCAGATCCTGAATCAAGCATCCGCCGTATGCGTAAGCATGAGCATCCTCAAGCTGGGCGGGAGTCAGATTCGGAAAGCGCTTCAACAGTAGAGGCTGGATTGAATCGGCCCAGGTCAGGTCGATAATCTCCTCGTGCGTCAACAGCGCGTAGCCGCCGGCTTGCTGCGTCGGGAGCAGGATAATCGTCAACAGCAGCGGGAGAACAAAGCACTTGCGGAGCGTCAGCATACCTGCTTGTTTGGATGCAGGTTCGGCCGCAGCGCGGGATTATTAAAATCGGGCGCAGCGCTTTGCTGAGGCTTCCGCCCGCTCTTGCGAGCCGCTCTTCGGCAGCCGCGCGCGAGAGCGACAGCTTGTACATCGCGATTGCGGTCTTTACGCTGCCTGCTTCAAACAGCAGCCGGATTGCGGTTGGCCGATCTACGCCGGTCGTCGTCATGATGATGCGATGAGCGCGGTCGATCAACTTGTCGTTGGTCGGTTTCACGTTGATCATCAGGTTGCCGTAGACGGCTCCGCCACGGATCATCACGCCGGTCGAGAGCATGTTCAGGACCATCTTGGTCGCAGTGCCTGCCTTCATCCTGGTGGATCCGGTGATCACTTCGGGCCCGGTAACCGGCGCGATTGTGAGGTCGGCGACCTTGGAGATCGGCGAACCTGCGACGCAGGCGAGGCCGATGGTAAAAGCCTTCAACGAGCGCGCGTGCAGCAGGGCGCCAAGTACATACGGCGTGCGTCCGCTGGCGGCGATTCCTACCAGGATGTCCGGCGTTGCCGCGGTTGCGTCGTCTTTGTTCGGTACGCCGAAGCCGGCTGCGATCAGGTCGCGCGCGCCTTCTTCGGGCGAATCCTCGGAATGTTCGGACGAGTTGCGCAGCGCGGAGTCGCCGCCTGCGATCAGGCCCTGAACCAGTGTCGGCGGGACGGAAAACGTTGGCGGACATTCAGACGCGTCCAGCACGCCGAGCCGTCCGCTGGTTCCAGCGCCAATATAAAAAAGGCGTCCGCCCTGGGCGAAATGCTCGACGATGGTGTCGACGGCAGCGGCGATTCTGGGCAGTTCGGATGCGACTGCAGCGGCTACGGTCGCATCCTCCTGGTTGATCACGGTCAGCATCTCCAGCGTGGAGAGCTCATCGATATGGTCCGACTGCGGGTTGCGTGCTTCTGTGGCGAGAGTGTCGAGCGTCAACATGTCTCTTCTAGTTTAGAGCAGACCGCTGAGGGCGACGCTTCAACCTTAGTTGCATTACCAGTCTCGCTACCTGCCTTATTTTCCAACGACGACGATCGAGAACGAGCCGGGAATCATGGGGGCGCGCGGACCGCGGAAACCTCCGGGGCCGCCTGCGGGACGCTGACCCTCAGCTGGAGCCGCACCTGCTGCGGGCGCCGGCGGTGCAGGGACCGGGCCATATTCCGCTGTGATCAGGAGGATGTGGCCGGTCTTGGCGTCCAGGGTGAGTGTCTTGGCGCGGACCGGAGTTTTGACTGTCTGCTCGACCACGAAGCTGGTTGGCGAATTTTCCTTGATGACGGTGAGAGTGCCGTCGCCCTGGGAACTGAACGTCTCCATGGTGGCGGGATTGAATGTGGCTCCGTCGCAGCCTTGACCGATGGGAAGGTCGGTGATGATGTGGCCGTCGGTGGCGGAGAGGATGACCATATTATTCTTGTCGCGGCAGGCGGCGAACAGGATGTTGTTCTTCGTATCCATGGCGAGGCCGGCACATCCGCTGCCCCTGGCGGAGATGTCGTACTTGCCGGTCATGGTCATGGTTTTGGCATCGATGACGGCGATTGCGGCCTTGTCTTCAATGTCGACGTAGATGTGGCCCTTGCCGTCGGTGACTGCCTGCTCCGGCGCGCCGCCGATGTCGATGGTGCCGAGGATGGAGCCGTCCTTGGTGTCGATGACGGTGATGTTGGGCTGCGAGTGCGAGAGGTCGTAAAAGCGGTGATTGAACGAGTCGACGAGGTAGCCGTCAGGATTGCCCTGAACGTCGATCTTCTTCAGGATGGCGAAGGTCTTGGCGTCGAACATGGTGATCGGCTTGGAGGTGGCGAAGCCGTTGCCGGTCGCGGGATCGACCATGGCGCCGTGTGCGCTGACGCCGGGGATGTCGCCGACCTGGGCGAAGGTATCCAGCGAGAACACGCCGATGTGCCCGGCGGGGCCAGAGCGCGCGACGTACAGGTTGCGGCCTGCCGAGTCCGCCGTGACGTAGTCGAATCCGCCGTCGCCGCCTACCTTGATGGTCTGCAGCACTTTGTATGGGCCGGGCTGGTCCGCGCTCTGGGCGTGGAGGGCGAGCGGAAGCAGGGCGAGGGCGGCGGCTGCGGCGAGTGCTAGCGATTTACGAACCATGTTGCTTCTCCTGAAAGTCTGGGCGGCTGATATTGTGCTGCGAATCTGGTTTGGCACGAACGGAAAAGCTGTTCCTCGTGGCATCGGCGAGGATAGACCACGGAAGCTTAAGGTAGCGTGAAAACGCTTGAGAGTGTGATTGGAGTGCAAGGAGGGACCCCCTCCCCCCTATATGATCTTGGCGAGAAGCTATTTGGAATGAGGTGGTTAGAAGGTGTCGGTATGGCCAAGATCGTCGATTCAAAGGGCTTACCCCTAAGATTGTGAAACTATTTGGGTTATGGACGGGATGGGTGGCCTTGACGGCCGCGTATGCAGCGCCAAAAGTGCGCGCAAATTTCCCCATAGTTCTATTATATGCGTTTCGGCATAGCTATATGTCGTCGGATATCTCATTGTGTATCAGTTGGTTAGGCAAATTCTTGTTTGATATTGGAGTTTGGCCCATTTTTTGAGAAAGTTTTTTCGAGGGTCGGGGCTCGAAGGGTTGCGTGTACCGGATCAGGACGAAGCGTAAGTTGTGACTTACCATTGATTCCTGTGTCGAGGGGAAGGGGCAATTCGGGGGTTCTGCGCGCTTCGTGCTTGTCTGCGGGTCTCCGATGGTGGGAGGGGCCGGATTTTGGCGGTGCGGAGGAAGGCAGATCAGTCGTTCCGGCTGCGGCTTCACTCCGGCCTTCGGCAGAGCGGGAGCGCCCTCGGCGCGGCTGTTTTTGGCACGGCTGAAGCCGTGCCCTTCCGATTCTGGGCTCGGCGGCGGCGGTGGCGAACACCCATATTTCAAGCGCGCGACGTAGGACATCTGGCGGGGGGGACCCGTCGGGATTTTATGTTCGGCGCGGCACCCAGCCGGAACGTAAGTAGCCGCTTACCGTCGTTTCTCGTGAAAGCTATTTCTGCTGCCATTGTCAGGGGTGATCCTGGCGGTCAGTTCTTGCGAAAGGTGCTTCGGTGGTTAGTGGGCGGAGGTCTTTTCGGTGGCACGGGGGAAGGCAGATCGGTCGTTCCGCGCTTTGCGCTTCACTCCGGCCTTCGGCAGAGCGGGAGCGCCTTTGGCGGCGGCGTCTTAGTGCCGGGACTGAAGTCCCGGCCTATCTGGTGGGTTTGTGGGGCGGGTTTGGTGGCACGAACCCACTCATGACGATGAGACCTGTCAAGTTCCAGGAGATCCTTTACACATTGTTATCAGGACATCCTTTACAGTTTCGTTCGGCGCTCAGCGATCCACTGCAGTGGATCGCTGGGCGCCGAGGTCGATTTGGCGGACCAGGGTGGTGCAGAAGTAGACGAGCACGCGTTGGTCCACGCGCTGCAACTGGACTGTTTCCGATGCCAGAGCCCGGCTAACCTTCCAGGGCCGATCGGTGAGATAGATTTCTCCCTGTTGGCCGACTTTCCTTAGCTCGGCGCGCTCGCCATAGTCCCAGGCGGCGGGGTTCGGATCGTACTTTCGTGGGCTGGGCTGCCATAGACTGGCCGGGGTGAGCATGCCCAGCGCCTCGTGCGGACGCAGCTGGTTGTACTCGTGGCGGAAGTCATCCAGCCAGCTCTGCTCCAGCCACCGGCCGGCGTCGGGTCTACTGCGTGCTCGCTCCAGTGCACCGTGGAACCGCTCCACCTTGCCCTGCGTCTGGGGATGACGGGTGCCGGAAAAACAGCATTGCACGCCTTGCTTCATCAGCCACACCATCAACTGCGTCCAACCGCTGGAGGCGCGGGCGCTCCACCAGGGCACGCCGTGGTCCATCAGCATCGCTTCCGGCACGCCGTTGCTGGTGAAGATTCCTTCCAGGCGCTCGCGCACCACTTCGCTGCGCGTGGTTCCGGTCTGCTCCAGTGCCACCAGATAGCGGCTGTGATCGTCCAGTACCGATAGCGGCCCGATCGCTGCTTCGCTATCCTTCTGCCCCTTGAAGTCCATCTGCCACAGTTGGTTGGGACGCTCGCGTTCGAAGCGCCTGGTCGCCTGCCTGCGCCGCTCCTGGTCCAACACCAGGCCGTGCCGCACCAGCACCCGATGCACCGTGATCACCGGCAACCGGATGCCCTCACGTTCCAGCAAAACCGCCAGCTTGCGCGCACCCCAGTCCGGTCGCTGACGGCGAAGCGCCACGATCCGGTCCTCCATCTCCGGCAGGGTCTGGCTCGGACTCACATGCGGCCGCCGGCTGCGCTCCTCCACCCCAGCCACGCCTTGATCCCGAAACCGACGCAACCACAGATACCCGGTCGGTCGCGTAATGTCATACTCCCGGCACAAAACGCTCAACGACTCGCCACGGCTTACACGGACAACGAACTCCACCCGCTGATCCCGCACTCCAGCCTGCCTCCAAGACATCCCTCACCTCGACCAGCCAAAAAGGCCAGATGTAAAGAATGTCCTGATAACAACATGTAAAGCATGTCATGAGACTGAACAGATGAGACCGTCATGAATGGGGCACCCGGCTAAGGATGGTATGGGGCAAGTCGCACCTTGCGTGGGCGATAGTCGCTACTGGGTTCAGTTTCTATCAAGAACGAGTTTAGCTGGCTGGGTGGAACTGGACAGGCTAGTTCGAAGTTTGATTGTTGGGTCATCATATCGAAGTACTCTGCGTCGCAGTCCGTTTCTTCGAGTGTTTCCTGTATCCAGCGAAGAGCATCGTCCGGTGGGCCGCCCTGTTCCGCCCGCAGCGATGCGATATTAACATCGTTGGCCTGAATCAGGATTGGAGTTTTGGGGAATTGCGCCAAGTCTCGCAGAATCCTGAGATCGGGCATTCCCTCTATTTCGGGCTTGATCCGTATGAGATGGTTATGGAGCGACAGGATCGACCTAAGCGCCTCCGACCCTCGCGGGTTGGAGATTGCGTAAAAGATAGCGCTTTGACGGCTTGGAGTTACGTATGCTCCTCCGTAACGAAAGTTGAATCCAGTGGTATGTTTCAGTTTCTGGCTCTCCGGCGCCTTAGCTGCGCGTTCGCAGCCATCTATGTCCTCAATCCAATCCTCTTTTCCAGCGAATGGAGCGCTAAGTCCTACGAGGATTCCGGCCATCTTGCGAAGTCCAAACGCCTCCATCCCGTCCTTGGCTCCGAGGCCTGTAGACATGATCTGGTCGATGAAGACGCTGCCGGTACCGTGGTAGAGCGGGAACGTTAGCTTGCCGTTTTGTTGGATGCTGCGGATCATTCGGAATCGCTGGAGAGGTTGAGGGTTAGGTTTTCGGGGGCGGTGGGGCGGTTGCGGGGGGCTTTGCGGAAGGTTACGTCGCGGACGTGGAGGGGGCGCTGGACGGTTTTGTTGCCTTCGATGAGGTCTTTAATGGAGAGGAGCTGGATGCGGGGGTATTTCTGGCCGGGTGCGCCGGAGACACCGGGCGAAGTGTAGAAGCCGGCCTCGGCGGCTTCGCGGCGCATGGGTGCGGTGGGTTCTTCGAAGGAGATATAGACGCCGATTTCGGCCTTCTCGCGCTGGAGGACTCCGATGAGGTCGCGGACTTCGGCGACGCCGATGTTGTGGCCTCCCTTGATGGAGAAGATGATCTGGCGGGAGGAGCCGGAGTTGTCGTCGTGGAAGTAAAGGGGTGCGCTTGTCATTTGTTCTTCTGTAGTTTGAGGCTTGCTAGCGACACTCGGATTGATTCTGATCGGAGGGCGCGCGACGGATTCTGGCGCATCGCGTCGTCGATACGATCCGCCTGTTTTTCGGAAATGGGCTTTTTGAAAGCACCTTCGATTCTTGACGTGAGAAACGATCCGAATCGCGCATTCGTCACGATTTGGGGGTTGATTAGCTTGCCGCCGTCTTGGTGGATGCGGGTGTTTTTCCAGCCGTGCGCTTTGCTAGGGGCGATTGGCGTGAAAAAAAGTGAGCGTATGAGCTTAACGTAGGTCGCGAGAGAGCGCTGGCTGAACATCGGTGTCATATCGACTGTGCGCAGCATGTAATGAAGTGACTTGGGGTGTGAGTCCTCTGGGGCACCGACAGGAATACCGGCGAACACAAAGAGATGTATTTCTGTAGGAATTCTACGGTGCATTCCTAGCAGATAGAGTCGCCACTGCTCCAATGTCTGATTCGCGATCTTCAGGTGCTGAGGAACATCAGAGGCCAACAGATCCAAGTCACAGACGAGGCATCTCCAACTGAGGCTTATCGCGAAGCGGTAAAGATCGTTGTCATATTCCAACTCTTTGAAATGATCGCTCTGTAGGTGTGCGAAGTACTTATTACTGAACGCCTTTTCTAGAACTGAGAAACGCTGTTCGCATTCACCGCAGAGAAGGCGTCGAGTGGGAAAATCTTGCATTCGCTTGTTTGGTTCCGCCCCACGCATGTAGCCCGTCGCTGAGGTTTCTTTGAGGTATCGCCCGACGAATGCCGGTATTATGTGGCTTCGGGCTAGTGGCCCTTGGGTCAGACATAGGGCGCACTCCTTGGGTGCGGGGATCGGATGTGGGGTCATTCGGGACGAGGGTAGCACGGACACTGGCGTGCAAGGTATCCAGTTTCGGCCTTCAAGGAGGAAGGCGAATCAGTCGTGCGCGCTTTGCGCTCCACTACAGCCTTCGGCAGAGCGGTGCGGGTCTGCGACCCGGTTGTTTATGGCACGGCTGAAGCCGTGCCCTTAAGCGAAACGTGGCTGGGGGAGATTTTGGCGGCGCTTTGGACGTGGCCGATTCAAGCCGCGTGGCTGGCGGTGGGGTCGCAGTGGAGGTAGATGGAGCCTGTGTCTTTGAGGACGCGGCGGAGTTCGACGAGGCGCGGGGCCATCATGGCGAGGTAGGCGAGCATGTCGGAGCCGCCGAGGAGGGTGCGGAAGGCGCGCATGGCTTCGGCTACGCGGCCTCCGGCTTCGACGACTTGCTCGTAGCTGCGGGCGGCTTCTTCGTTCCACTCCCAGGTGTCTTTGAAGGCGGTGATCTGGGAAGCGGAGCGGGCGCCGTCTTTCTCGGCGAAGAGGACGTTGTAGTCCTGGCGGGAGTTGAAGGGCGGGTCGAGGTAGATGAGGTCGACGGAGTTGGAGGGGATGTAGTCGCGGAGGACGGCGAGGTTGTCTCCGTAGTAGAGCTTGTTGGGAACGGGGTTCTCGGGCGCGGGCATTGGGGATGATGTTAGCAGGGAGTGGAGGAACCACATCTGAAAAGCGAGATGCGGGGTTAGGGAGATTTGTACTTCCCACCCGTGACGGTGTAGCTGTCACGGATGGGGCACCCAGCGTGGCGTGCGGACTTCTGATCCCACATCTCAGAAGCGAGATGTGGGGCACCCGGCATAAGGGCACAATACGGAGATTCTGACTCTGCGAGTCGGAATGACGACACTGGACCGTTATGGGGACACCGGCCCGTTCAGGCGGATTTGAGGCCGAGGATCTTCAGGACGGAGGTGGGGATGTGGGTGGCGGGGAGCTGGGAGGTGCGGCGGAATTGGCCTTCGGAGGTTTCGACTGCTCTGGGATCCTTACGTAGCTGGACGAGCGGACTCATTCGGTTGGCCTTTCGGATAGCGTGAGGGATTCAGGAGGAGGCTGGCGGGTGGCTACGCTGAGGCGTTCCGTCGTGCTCGGAAGGAAGCTTTTGTAGACACTGATGTGGAAGCAGGACTGCTGGAACTCCTCCTCGACGTCGATTTTCCCGAGGTCGATAAGAGGCTGGAGGTAGGTGCGGAGCCAGGCGACCTGGATGCGCGAGAGGTTGCCTTTGGCGATGTCGACGGCCTGTCCGGTGAGGTGAGGTGAGGCGGTATCTCCGTCGACGGGTGCGGCGTTGCCGTTGGTGCGGAGGAGGCGTTGCTGGACCTCGACGGTGCGAACGGCAGAGTCAACCTGGAGCGGGGCGTGGAAGCTGGAGTAGAAGTCGGTGGCGAGCACGGTGAGGAACGCGACCGTCCAGGGGCGGGAGTAGCGGCGATTCTCAGGCAGGCGATAGTCGACGCGGAGGGTTTCGTTCTCGGGAAGCGGAACGAGTTTCTTCTCGCGGCGCAGATCGAGCAGGTCGGCGTCGTCGCGTACGCGGTCGAGGCCGTCGTGATCGGCCATCTCGTTCTGGTGAAGGAGGATTTCGCGAGAGCCGTAGAGCGGCGCAGGCATGATGAGGCGGCCGTGGCTGTCGTAGAGCGTCGAGAGGCGAATCTTCGGAAGGAGGACCGGCGTGGTAACAACCACTTCGCTGAGGGAGTTAATTGGAACGGCTGCGGAGGAGGTGGCGGGAACGTAGCCGGGCGCGGCGGGACGGAGAACGCCTCCAACGTTGGTGAGGGCTGTGGGGCGCGACGCGAACTCATCCGGGGCGGGGAAGAAGTCAGGGGACGGCGTGGTCTCGCGCCTGCGGGGAACGGGCGAGGCCGCGACAGTCTGAACGGGTTCGGAATGGCGGAGGTGCGAGGTGCGGGGTTGCAAGTGCGCGTCCCGATCGGCGGCGGCGATAGCGGAGCGGGCGGCTAGCGCGCGCTCCTCAGCAAGGGTGCGCGGCTGGGCGTGGCGACTGGAAGGGTGGAGGGCGGCAGATTCGCCGGATCGCGCAGAAGCAGGTTTGGTCGAGCGGCCTGCATCATTTGGGTGCTCGACTCGCGCGTGAGAGGGATGCGGCGCGGGCTGGGTGGCGACCAGTTTGCGCGAGGTGGGCCGGGCGAGCGTCCTCGTCGGCTTGGCAAGCGATGGCACCGTGCAGTAGATCGTGGCCAGCGCCATGCAGGCAGCAACAGCGGCTTTTGCGCGCATATAAATTGTGGAGGTGCGGAGGCACCAGAGCAACTCCTACGTTATCTGGATCGTAGACAAGGGGTAAGTGACGATGCAGGTTCTGTGTACCGATCGGTTAATGCGGCTGGAAATCGGTTAATCTAGAAGGAAAGCTGCATCGAGCGCCCTGAGCAGAACGTCTATATTTGCGATGGCGAGTGGATCTGGTTTGTAAGCCATCCGGGTACGTGGGGAGATTTCAAGCAAACCGGTTTTTCTTCAACCTGGGCAGCCGGGCGACGGGGAGAGACTGCAATCTCGAGCGAAGGGCAAATTTCAAGGAGGATGGATGCGTCGAGTTCTTGCAGGAGTTGGTGTAACCGCAGTGGCTGTGCTGGTGGGGGCTGGGCTGCACGGAGTTACGGCGGCGCAGGATCCGGCGAGTAAACCGGCGTTCTACACGGAGAAGGTGAAACCGATTCTGCAGACGAACTGTGGCAAGTGCCATCTGGATATGAACCACAAGGGCGGCCTGGCGATGGATACACGGGCGAGCTTTATGAAGGGTGGACGCGACGGCGTGGTGATAGTGCCGGGCGATCCTGCGAACAGCCTGCTGATTAAATTGATCCGGCATGAAGGGCCGGCGGACGATCCGATGCCGATGCCGCCGAAGAGCCCGAAGATCAGCGATGCGGATATCGCGGTGATTGAGCAGTGGGTGAAGGCCGGTGCGGTGATGCCTGAGGATGCTCCGGTGCAGTAGGTGGAGAACCCATATCTCAGAGTCCCGTAAACCCACATCTCAGAGTCGAGATGTGGGGCACCCGGTTTGTGGGGGGTATATGGATGGATTCCGGGTGGGATTGTGAGCTTCCTGTAACATGCGCTGCGTAGCGTTGAGGTATGCGGCTAAGCTTTGTGGTGCCTGCGTACAACGAAGAGGCTTATCTTCCGGACTGTCTGAAGTCGATTCTGGCGCAGACGCAAGAGCTGGGCGATGCCGTTGAGATCATCGTCGTCAACAATGCGAGCACCGACCGGACGCGCGAGGTTGCGCTGGAATATCCGGGCGTTCGCGTGGTGGATGAGCCGCGGAAGGGGCTGACGTTCGCGCGGCAGGCAGGGTTCGCGGCGAGCACGGGCGATCTGATTGCGAATGTGGATTCGGATTCGCGTTTGACGCCGGGCTGGGTTGCGACCGTGCTGAAGGACTTTGAGAACGAGCCGAAGCTGGTTGCGCTGAGCGGGCCGTTTATCTATTACGACCTCTCACCGTCGCAGCGGGTGAGCGTGCAGGTGTTCTACGCGATTGCATTCCTGGTTTATGGGTTTAACCGGTATGTTCTGCGGGCGGGATCGATGGTGCAGGGCGGCAATTTCGTGCTGCGGCGGGATGCTCTCTTGAAGATCGGCGGATTCGACACGTCGATTTCGTTTTACGGCGAGGATACTGATATAGCGCGGCGGATGAACGAGGTGGGGACGGTGAAGTTTACGTTCAAACTGAAGATGTTTTCGTCGGCGCGGCGTCTGAAAAAGGAAGGCATGCTGACGATGGCGGGACGGTACACCATCAACTACTTCTGGACGACGTTTCGCAAGAAGCCATTCACGGAAGAGTACGTTGACATTCGGGAAAAGGCAGCCGCCGAGCACAAGGGGTGATGCCCATCCCCTGGGCGGGATGGGCGATTTTGTTTGGGCTACGACTTGGAGCGGGCGAGCCGGGCGCGGACAAATGGGAGTGCTGCGAGGCCGAGTCCGAGAAGCGAGAGGCTGGCCGGTTCCGGCGCAGGGCCTGAAGGAAGCTGGCTGGTAAGGGTTTGGTCTTCGCCTACGGTGAAGGCGTAGTAGTTCTCGTACTGGGGCGTGGTGAAGGTGATGGAGCTGAAATCTCCATTGAACTGGATGATTCCGTTGCCTTCGTTGCCTTCGACGTCTTCTCCATTGATATAAAGCGCGGTGCCGCCATACTCATAGGATGGGCCTCCACCCTGGACGGTGAAGGGCTCGCTGCTCGTGAAGTCGAAGGATGCGGCCGTGCTGCCGGATCCGAGGCTCCAGACTGCGAAGATGGGATCGGCGACTACCTGCGAGAAGGTGATGGTTTCGGTGTAGGTGACACCGCCTTCCATGGCGATTCCGACGTATGGCGGAGGCTGATTGCCGACGACGCCGCCGGTGAAGGTGCCGGTTGGATTCCAGCTGGTGCCGGTGGCGTACCCGCTGAACTGGCCGGAGTATGTGATTCCGATAGTGCCGCTGATGTTGCCGGTGGCAGTGCCGGGCGAGCCGGGAGTTTCGGAGGTCCAGGTGGCCCAGGCGATGTTGTCGGCGTGCGCGAAGGGAGTGGAAGCCGCACAGAGCGCGATGGCGATGGCGGACGTGGAGCAGACGATCAGACGATGCAGACGCATGTTGAGTTCTCCTTTAAGTTCTTTTGGGGCCGGGGAAGCTTGAATCTTACGCGCGCACCATTACTATCGACCACTACTTGAGCGAAAACTTTGGTAACCACCTTGGATGTAGGCTCAGGCGGGGGCGTAGGACTTGAAGACGTTGAGGAGGGCGGCGGTGGCGGACTCTGCGTCGAGGGTCTTGAAATCGTCGGCGAGCGAGAGGGCGACGGCTTTGGGGGCGAGGGGCCGGAGGGTAATGAGGACGGTTTCGGCGGGGCGCGCGACGGAACCGGGGCCGGCGAGAATGTAATCCACGGTATCGGCCTGGAGGAGAACTTTGGCGTCGCGCAGGAGGCAGGAGGCGCGGACGTCGAAGCCATGCTGGCCGAGGATGGTGCGGACGAAGACTCCAAGGTCGGCAGACTCGTCGACGAAGAGGACGCGTTGGCCTTGGGAGTGGGGTGCGTCGGCGGTGCGTGGCTGGCGCAGGAATGAGAGGATCGCTGCCTCTTCGGTGGGATAGCTGATGAGCGAGTCGGAGATTCTGGTGAGGTTGAGCAGGTGGACGAGGAACTGTGGCGGGGCTGCCAGGCGGACGTCGCCGCCGCGCTTGCGCTGGCGCTCGGCGTAGCGGGCGATGAGGCCAACGCCGATGCTGTCGAGGCGAGTGAGTTCGGCGAGGGAGAGGACGAACTGGCGGAACTCGTGCGCGGCCATGTCGAGTGCGGCTTCGAGGGCTTTAGCTTCGGGGCCGAGGACGATGCGGCCTTTGCATTCGATGATGTAGACGTTGCCCGCAAAGCGTGAATTCAGCGTTAGTTCCATGGAAACCTCGTTGGCGCGTGGTCAGAAGAGTCTACCGCAGGTTTATTGCTTGACGCCTTTGTCGGGGTCCCAGGTGCCCTGGAGTTTGCGGATGTAGATGATCTGACCGACGTGGTAGGCGTTGTGGGCGGAGATGTGGGCGATGGTGTTGGCCCACTTGTTGAGTTGGGCGTCGTCGGCGGTTTCGACGAGGTGCTCCATTTCGGTGAGGACGGCGTCGAGTTTTTCGGCGGTCGAGGGCCAGGTGGAGGCGTCGAATTTGTTGAAGGTGTCCTTGTTGTCGGCGGGAATGGGCGCGGGTTTCTCGCCTTTCATCTGGGCGAGGGAGGCGGCGTTCCAGAAGAGGAGGTGATAGGTGATCATGCCGACGGAGTGGTCGGCGGGGGCGGGATTCTTGGCGCCGAGTTCGGAGTGGGGGATCCAGCGGGCCTGCTCGGGCGTGAGGCCGGCGACGGCGATGTTGATGGGGACGAACCATTCTTCGCTGGTGTGCGTGGAGCGGAGTTGGCTGAGGAGGATGGAGCGGAGGGTTGGCGGCGGCGCGGTGGGTTTGGCGGTTTGGGCGGGGGCGAGCGCGGTGAGGGTGAGCAGGGCGGCGAGAATGAGGGGGCGCATGGTTGGGATTGTAGCCTTCTGATGTGTCGGCCGACACAGATTGGGGGCGGCCTCGGGACTACCTTGGCGTCGAATTGAAATCTGTAGGGCCCAGGTGTTGAAAATGCGCCGTGTCGTTGCGTGTTCGCTGATCGTACTGCTTGGTTGGGGCAATTTTGCCATCGCACAGCAGGCGGAGACGGCGGCTCCGGCGAAGGATGCGGCGGCGCAGGAGGCGAAGCCGGCAGCGGTTCCGGCTCCGAATACGCTGCTGGATGGGACGGCGGTGAAGCTGCGGCTGGCGGAGAATCTGTCGTCGGCGACGGCGAAGGCGGGCCAGCAGGTGTCGTTCGAGGTGACCGAAGAGGTCGACGTGGACGGCGTGATGGTGGCGGCGAAGGGCGCGCAGGCAGTGGCGACGGTGACGGACGCTTCGCCGAAGAAGAGCATGGGGCGCGGCGGGAAGCTGGATGTGAATGTGGATTCGATGCGGCTGCTGGACGGCGAGAAGGCGCAGCTGCGCGCGTCGCAGGAAGCCAAAGGCGGCGGACACGTGGGCGCGATGACGGGCGCGATGGTGGCGACTTCGATTGTGTTTTTTCCGGCCGCTCCGCTGTTTCTGTTTATCCATGGGAAGGACATTGTGATTCCGGAGGGGACCGAGGTGACGGCGTTTGTGCAGGGGGATATGAAGCTGGATTTGGCGAAGTTTGCGCCTGCTCCGGTTGCTGCTGCGGCTTCGGCTTCGGGGTTGACCATTGATGCGAATGTGGCGAACTGCGATATCGAGGTGGATGGCGGGTTTGTCGGGAATACTCCTTCTACGTTAAACCTGGCTGCGGGGAAACACGAGATTGTCGTGAAGAAGACTGGGTATAAGGACTGGACGCGCAGCGTGAATGTGTCGGGTGGGGCGGTGCATCTGCAGGCGGAGATGGTGGCGGGGCAGTAGAGCGGTTGTCAGTTGCAGGTTATCAGTTGATGGCAGCGCCCGTTGAGTAACCCCATCGTCGACCGCGTCGAACATGGGGCACCCCGGTTCTACCCCCCCCTCCCCCCTAAAACACGCAAAATATTCAGGAATAAGGACTTAGGTCCGGACCAACGTTTGGGGTGTGGTCTGGGTTTGTCGGCGCAGGTCTGGATGGTCGCGGGTTATCAATGAGGATGCTAGTGCGGAGAACCTGGGTTCCCGGGGCTGGAGGTCCTGCGCTGGGCGCACGACGGCTCTAGCTTACAGGTGTAAGTGTACGGGTGTTGTGGATGGCGGTCTGTGACGGCGGATACATCAGATTGGGTGACTGACGCATAGAGTTTTATTGTGTAGATAGACAGTTTTGTATATACAATAGTGTATAGGCGGTGTACGTGCGCTTTGATTGGGATCCCGGGAAGGCCCTGGAGAATCATCGGAAACATGGCATCAGGTTTGAGACGGCTGCGCAGGTTTTCGACGATCCAGATTTTGTGATGTATGTGGACCGGGAGATTGATGGAGAGGAACGCTGGCACACGATTGGGAGGGTGATGGGTGTCTTGGTGCTCCTGGTCGTGCATACGTTTCTAGCGGAGGACGAGGAGGAGATGGTTCGGATCATCTCTGCTCGCGAAGTGAGTGCTCATGAAAGGAGACTTTATGAAAACGGCCATTAGCGAGAAGGGGCGCATGGTGACGTACCGTCGGAGTCCGGGCGATCCGATTCCGGATGTGGTGAAGGCCAACATTGAGGAGTTGCTGGCAAATCCGAATCGGAAGATCGATACGTCGGATATTCCGGAGTTGCCGGCGGATGCGTGGAAGCATGCGGTGCGGGGAAGGTTCTATCGTCCGCTGAAGGAGGCGGTGAGTCTGCGGCTGGATGCGGATGTGCTGGCTTGGCTGAAGAAGGATGGGCAAGGGTATCAGACGCGGGTGAACCGGATGCTGCGGGAATTGATGTTGAAGGATTTGGAGGGGCGGTAGGGTGGTGGTTCTGGGGTGCCCCCCGCACTCGTTCATTCGGGTGGAATAAGGCGGCTCTGGTCCCTCAAGAGGGAGGCGATATGTTCTGCAAAGTCTCTCTGGGACGGATTCTTGTGTGCATCGGGAAGATTGATAATTGATGCGTGTCCAAGACAGTTCGGCGGAGCTAATTCCCGAGAGAGTACGTCGATATCCAAAGGGTGGATAGTGTTCAGCGATCTGACGCGGCCAGTGTGCATGCTGGCTGCTCCGAAGGTTTTCTTCAGCGTAGTTTTGCAGATCGCTACTGATACGAGAGACTGTCGAAAGACGGAAAACTCTCCTTCATCCGCTGCGCGGAGCAAGAAAGCTTCTTCCGTTAGATTACCTTCGTCGTCGAGGTTATTTTTGTTTCTAAGCAATCGAGTCAGAATCTCGGTGCATGCGACCTCAGGCTCCTGAAAGGGCACGTTTGCTGGTAAACCGATCCAGGTAAGTAAAGAGCGTAGTAGCCGTAAAATTTGGGATCGAGCCATAACCGCCAATATCCTCCCAATACAAGTACCGCTCTTTATCTTTATTCCCTGCAATGACTGCTCGCAGCTCGCGTTGTCCATCTCTCCAACTCAAACGTAGTCCCCCATAGCCGTCGGTCGCGACACGCGGAGCGCGCCACTTTTGTGCCAGAAGATTAGCGGAGTCTTCAGTGAGGTGTAGGGCCTGCGAGATGGCGTACTCCGTCGGGGGAGAATCCTCGTCTTCATCGTTTCTGATCTCGATGATGCGAGCCGAAATATTTCGTGTTGGATCGCCAAGAGCCAAGGAACTCGACATGATCAAGGATTGCAATTCTTCGGCCCGGCTGGCGGTCTCTGTAAGCTGCACACCAAGTCCTCGCGGACTATAGATAGAAGCTACCCGTTCGCTTGGGACGCGGTTCGACACCAGCGTCGACACGTATCGAGGTAATGGTGCTTCCGCATAACATGTTGTTGGGATCATCGAATCATCTCCCGGACTTTATCAGTGATACATGCTTCGAACGCGTCGCTCTTTGCTTTTCGAAGAGCCTCAAACGTAGACCAGAGGATTTCTTCAGTGGCCAGCTCGGTGGTAGGCAAGTGTAGCTGCTTGAATGCTTGAATATTCAGGATCAGGTTTACAAACCCCTCTGTCTTTGGCGGCCCGTAACCTTGAGATATAAACAGGAACCCACCGCCGTCCGGAATCGTAAGTTGATAGCCAAAATTGAATGTGTTCAGGCTTTGCGGGAGTCCCCTCGGAACCTCTATGTAAGTCTTCACATACTCGCTGAAGTCAACTCCAAATGGTATAGGAATCTCGTTGATATAGTTGAGTCCTGCCAACTCAATCACTTCTGGATGAAGCGCACCGTTATAAACATTCCAAAGGCGTCTTGCCTCGGCTGCAAAAACATCCCATTCCTGATAGGGAGCTAAGCGATTGTGAGTAAACCCATCAGTTCGAATCTGATAAATCTGCTTTTGATCCTCGCTCCTAAATCCGTATCCAAGAAGTGTATTGTCTGCAGCCGCCGAGGCTGCCAGTGTTACGTTGTTCGCTTCGACTCGAACTTCTACCTTGGTTGGTTTTAGAAAAAGTTCCGGATAGTTTGGGTCTTTGGCCGTTTCGAGGCTTTCAGGATCCAGATCAACCGAAGAGCGCACTCTGATATCGAGTGCTGCCTCCTTTATCGGTGCGTTCTTGTAAACCTCTCCGTTCGAAGCCAATTCTTCACCCTAAACTACACAATCAATATAGCTCACAGTCATTGGACTCATTCTGATCGCGGATCGTTTTGAGCCTTTGCCTTCCTATTGCAGTAGCGTGCCGTTTTCGGGTTGGACTTTGGCGTCTTCTGGGGGGATGACTACGGCGGCTGCTACTTTGTCGTCGGTGTCGAGGAGGGCCAAGGCTAAAGCCTTGGCTTACCCAGAAGCAATGCCCTTACTGCAATAGCGTTCCATTCTCGGGTTGGACTTTGGCGTCTTCGGGGGGGATGACTACGGCGGCGGCTACTTTGTCGTCGGTGTCGAGGTTGAGGAGTTTGACGCCGGAGGTGGAGCGGCCGGCGGAGCGGATGGTTTTGGTGTCGATGCGGATGATTTTGCCGAACTGGCTGATGAGCATCATCTCGGTGGTGTCGTCGACGAGGTTGATGGCGGAGACTTTGCCGATCTTGGGGGTGGTCTTCATGTTGATGACGCCCTTGCCGCCGCGGGACTGGAGGCGGTAGGCGTCGACGTCGGTGCGCTTGCCGTAGCCGTTGTCGGAGACGGAGAGGATGAGGCAGGGGGTGAGGCCGAGCTTCTCGTCGAGCTTGGCGAGCTTGGCCTGCGGCGGCTTCGGAGATGACGGGTGCGGCTGGGGTGTCGTCTCCGGTGGCGAGTTCGAGGGGCTGGGCGGAGGCGGAGTCGGCGGCTTCGTCGATGGCGTCCTTGACCTGGGAGGTGAGGCCGTGCGGCTGCGGCGCGTTCGAGGCGCTGCTTGTTGCGGGCTTCGTTGGAGGGAGTGACGGCGGCTCCGATGACGTAGTCGCCCTTGCGGAGGTTGATGCCGCGGTTGCCGGTGGCGGGGCGGCCCATGGGGCGGAGGTCCTGCTCGTTGAAGCGGATGGCCATGCCGTCGTGGGTGGCGAGGAAGATGATTTGCTGGCCGTCGGTGATGCGGGCGGTGACGAGCTCGTCGTCCTTCTCGATGTTGATGGCGATGATGCCGCGGGCCATGACGTTGGAGAAGTCCTTGAGCGCGGTCTTCTTGACGGTGCCGTTGCGGGTGGCGAAGAGGACGTACTTGGATTCTTCTTCGAGGTCCGTGACGGGGAGGATGGTGACGACTTTTTCGCCGGGCTGGAGGTCGACGAGCGAGGCCATGGCCTTGCCCTTGCCGGCGGCGCCGACGTCGGGGACTTCGTAGACTTTGACCCAGTAGACGCGGCCGGTGTTGGTGAAGCAGAGCAGGTAGGCGTGGGTGGAGTCGATGATGAGCTGGGCGACGAAGTCCTCTTCGCGGGTCTTCATGCCGAGGCGGCCGGTGCCGCCGCGACGCTGCTGGCGGTAGATGGAGATGGGCGTGCGCTTGAGGTAGCCGGTGTTGGTGACGGTGACGGCGACCTGCTCGTCGGCGATGAGGTCTTCGAGGCCGAGCTCGGCGGTCTCGTCGAGGATCTGGGTGCGGCGGGCGTCGCCGTACTTGTCGCGGATTTCGGTGAGCTCTTTGATGATGACTTTGCGGAGCTTCGCTGCGGAGGCGAGGATGGACTCGTACTCGGCGATGTTGTCGCGGACGGCGCGGAGTTCGTTGAGGAGCTCGTCGATGGAGAGCTGGGTGAGGCGGTAGAGCTGCAGTTCGAGGATGGCGTCGATCTGCTTGTAGCTGAGGATGAGCGTGGCGGTGGTGGCGAAGGTCATGTCGACGCCGTACTTGGTGGGGTCGAGCTTGACGCCTGCGAGTTCGGTGCCGCGGAGGGAGATGCTTCTTGCCGGAGAAGTACTGGAAGAGATTTTCGCGGGCGTCGGCGCGGCAGGACGACTGGCGGATGATCTTGATGACGTTGTCGAGGTGGTCGAGGGCGATCTGGTAGCCGAGGAGGATGTGCTCGCGGTCGCGGGCCTTGCCGAGGAGGAAGGCGGTGCGGCGGCGGACGACTTCGGTGCGGTGATCGAGGAAGGCGCGGATGGCGGCGTCGAGCGGGAGTTCCTTGGGCTGGCCGTTGTGGACGGCCAGGAAGATCATGCTGAAGGACTCCTGCATCTGGGTGTGCTTGTGGAGCTGGTTGAGGACGATCTGGTGCTCGGCTCCGCGCTTGAGGCCGATGACGATGCGCATGCCGTCGCGGTCGGACTCGTCGCGGAATTCGTCGCGGGCGATGTCGGTGATGACGCCTTCGTTGACGAGCTCGGCGATGCGCTCGATGAGCTTGGCCTTGTTGACCTGGTAGGGGATCTCGGTGACGATGATGGCCTGGCGTCCGCCGGAGATGTTTTCGATGGCGCACTTGGCGCGCATGAGGAAGCGGCCGCGGCCGGTCTTGTAGGCGCTGGCGGATGTTGGTCTTGCCGAAGATGAATCCGCCGGTGGGGAAGTCGGGGCCTTTGACGTGCTCGAGGACGAGTTCGAGGTCGGAGCGGAGTCTCTTCCTTGGATTTGTCGAGGACGGCGATGGCGGCGTTGATGACTTCGGTGAGGTTGTGCGGCGGGATGTTGGTGGCCATGCCGACGGCGATGCCGGAGCTGCCGTTGACGATGAGGTTGGGGATGCGCGCGGGCAGGACGGTGGGCTCGACGGAGGACTCGTCGTAGTTGGGGGCGAAGTCGACGGTGTCGGAGTCGATGTCGGAGAGCATCTCGCCGGCGACGCGGGTGAGGCGCGACTCGGTGTAACGCATGGCGGCGGGTGGGTCGCCGTCGACGGAGCCGAAGTTGCCCTGGCCGTCGACCATGGGGTAGCGGAGGGAGAAGGGCTGCGCGAGGCGGACCATGGTGTCGTAGATGGCGGAGTCGCCGTGGGGATGGTAGTTGCCCATGACGTGGCCGACGACCTTGGCGGACTTGGTGTACTTCTTGTTGAACTGGAGGCCCATCTCCTGCATGCCGTAGAGGATGCGGCGGTGGACGGGCTTGAGGCCGTCGCGGACGTCGGGCAGGGCTCGGCCGATGATGACCGACATGGAGTAGTCGAGATAGCTGCGGCGCATCTCGTCTTCAATGTTGACGGGAAGCATGAACGCGGCGCCGCGACCCTGGACGGTGCTCGGGGGAGGGCCGTCGGGGGGTGATCCGGCAGGGCGGCGGAGTGTTGGAGTTGGCGTCCTGCGAGGAGGGGTTTTTGGGGTCTTCTGGGAAGAGATCGTCAGCCATGATTTATGTACTGATTATAGGCTTTTTTGACGGGTTTTAGGGGGCTTGGAATCAGGTGGTTACGGGGTGATCTGGAGGGTCAGATTGGCGGTGTGCGTGACGCCGGAGGCGGCTCCGGTTGCGGTGATGGGAATGGTGTAGGTTCCCGTCGCGGCGAAGGGTGGGACGTCGTAGGGATAGATGACCTCTCCACAGCCGAGGGCGGCGGTGAGGATCGTCGCCGCGAGGAGGATTGTGAGCAGGCGGAGGGGGGATTTTGCGGCGCGGCGGGACGCGATGGCGGCGAAGAGTCCGAAGGGCGAGAGGATGAGGGCGAGGTTGATGGGCGAGGTGGGTTTGCTGCGGGGTGGGGCTGGGGTGAGGTGCGCGTAGCCAAGGACGGAATCGGTGTCGAGATAGAGGGAGATGGTGTTGGTGGAACCTGCTGTAAGGCTGGATGGAGTGGGGCTGGGCTTGCAGGTGACGTAGGCAGGCAGGTTGGCGCAGGCAATGGCGAGGGAGTCGGCGAAGTTGTTGAGGCTGGTGAGGGCGAGGGTGGTGGTGAGGTGGTGCTGGGTCTGGATGGTGATGGTGGGACTGGCGAGGGAGATGGTGAAGTCTGGCGGCGGGGCGGTGATGGTTTCGGTGAATGGAGCTGATGTGCTGGTGGAGAAGATGGCGCTGCCGGCATAGACGGCGGTGAGGGTGTGAGTGCCGGGGGTAAGGGTCGAGAACGTGAAGGTGGCGTTGCCTGCTACGGCCAGCGAGGTTCCGAGTTGGAATGTGCCGTCGTAGAACGTAACGCTGCCGGTGGGAGTGGCGCCGCTGCCGGAGATGGAGGCGGTGAGTGTGACGGGTTGTCCGGCGAGTTGCGGATTTGGCGTCCCAGTGAGCGAGGTCGTGGTGGGAAGCGCAGTGATGACCTGGGAGAGGTTAGAGGTGATGGGCGAGTAACCTCCTGTGGGCGAGTAGGAGGCGGTGATGTTGTGGGTGCCGACGGTCAGGGCGCTGCTGGAGAATGACGCGGTGGAGGTTGTCGCGTTGGTGGCTGCGAGAGGGAGGGTGGCAATGACGGTGGCTCCGTCGGAGAAGGTGATGGCGCCGGTGGGGGCTGTGGAGGCGGAGGTGATGGTGGATGTGAAGGTGACGGATTGGGCGTAGGGTGCGGGGTTGAGGGATGAGGTGAGAGTGGCGGTGGTGGCGATGCCGGTGATGTTCTGGGTGAGCGTGGCACTGCTGCCAGCGAAGCCTGTGCCGGGGTTGTAAGTTGCAGTGATGGTGTGCGCGCCTACAGTTAGCGTGTTGGTGGAGAAACTGGCGATGACGGTAAATCCACCGGCGGAGATGATGGGTTGAGTGGCGAGGACCGTGGTTCCATCGGAGAAGGTGATGGTGCCGACGGGGATTGTGGAAGTGCTGGTGACGGCGGCGGTGAAGGTTACGGACTGACCGAAGGTGGCTGGGTTAAGAGACGAAGTGAGGGTGGTTGTGGTGGATGTTCCGGCTAAGACTTGCTGCAGCAGGTTCGCCTGCGCTGGATTGTGAGTTGAGTCGCCACCATATTCTGCCTGGATGAGGTGCGAGCCGAGGGAAAGAGAGGTTGTAGTGAAAGTGGCGACGCCGGCTGAGTTGGGGTTGAGTGTGGCGAGCGTGGTGTTGGTGGTCGAGTCGATGAGCGCGATCGGCGAAGGGATGAAGTTGTCCGGTGACGAAGCGGTCAGGGTGAAGGTGACGGATTGGTTGAGCGTCGAAGGGTTCAGGCTGGACGTAATAGTGATGGAAGGCACATAGAGGTCAACGAGAACGATAACTTCGACAGAAGTTGTGGGTGCAAAGCTTCCCTGGCCCGCGTAGGTGGCAGTGAAGTGATGGATGCCTGGTGCGAGCGGCGGTGATTGCACAAGCAGAGAGCCTGTGGAGTCGGTTACGCCGGATGTGAAAAGCTGATGGTCTTCGAAGAATGAGACGGGGCCCGATATCGCTCCGAATGGAGAAAGAAGGGTCGCGGTCAGGGTGAGGGGATGGCCGCCGCTGACTTCGTAGGCGGAGGGTGTAAGGAGAAGAGTGCCAGGGGTGGCGTCCTGCGCGCCTGAAGCTTCGTACGCGCCCATGTCGATGATTGGCGTTCCCTGGCCGGTCGAGTCCTGAATTCTTGGCTGGCCAGCGAGGTCGAGCGTGGGCAACGGAGACGCGCTGTTATTTCCAGCGTCGATGGCGGGTGAACCGATTTTGAGATGGAAGTTGCCGGATGCTGAGTCGACGAATTGGGGGTCAGCGGAGATATTTCCGAAGGAGAGATCCTCCGGTGCGCAGCCAGCGGAGTAGGTGTTGCCTGCAGAGCTGTAAAAATCGTTGTGGTCAAAGATGGTCATCGGAATCGATGACGTGAAGCCGGTGCGATTGTGGCAGAAGAGAGCGGGCAGCGGGCCGGTGGTGCTGATGATGTTATTGATGAATGCGACCTGATTGGTAACCCAGTAAGTGTCGACGTTGCCGGGGCTGAGATTGTCGGTGGGGCAGGTGTTGGTGAGGCTGATGTTGTTGGCGATGGTGTTGTTGATGACGAAGTCGTAGACGGCGCCGACGTTGGCAGGAGAGAAGAATTCGAAGGAAAGCCCAGCTCCGCCGCAATAGGAACTATTGCCGTAGATGAGGTTCTGGACGATAAAGGTAGGTGCGGACGACGTACCTGGACTGGAGTCGATTCTTATTCCGCCGTCATCGTCGTTGACGGTATTAAAGCGGATGATGTTGTTCTGGATCGTGGCAGACGCCCACATGACGCCGATGCCCCCGGCAAAATCCTGGCTGGTGGTGGAATCACCCAGCAGGGAATTGTGTTCGATGGTGTTGCCGATGACAGAGGAGATGAGGGTGGTGGTTTTGTCGACAGACTGGAGATCCCACTGGAACATAATGGGAGCATTGTCGTGGAAGTCGCATCCGCTGGGAGTGTCGTCGGTTTGGTTGATGGTATTGCCCTGTATGAGGGGAGCTCCATAGAGTGACAGAATTCCGGAGCAAAGGTTTTGCGTGACGACGTTGTTGAGAATTGTAGGTGCAGCCTGGAAGATGTAAATGCCTCCGCCAGCAGGGCCGCCTTCAATGGCGGGGCTGCCCGGGTTCTGACCGTGCTGGATGGTAAAGCCATTCAAGATGCTGGAACGCAGTTCGCCTGTGGCGAAGGTCACGGTTGAAGTGATGTTTCCGCCGTCGATGATGGTGGTGGCGGAGCCGGCGGAACTGGTAACGGTGATGGCTTTGCCTTTGAAGTCGATGTTTTCGTAGTAGGTGCCGGGGGAGACGAGGACGGTGTCGCCGGTGTTGGCGGCGTTGATGGCGGCCTGGATGGTGGGCTGGTCGGCGGGGACGTGGATGGTTGTCTGGGCACGCGCCGTGGGGAGTAAGAAGAGGAGGGCGAGGAAAAGGCTCAGGACTGCGGCGGTTGAGCGAGGGCGGTGCGATGACGACGGCTTGCGGGTGCAAGCGCGTCGGCCGCGATAGTGTTGCACAGGAGAAGATCGACGGAAGGGCATAGGTGGCCGTTGGGATTCGGGCCAAGAATATCACGGGGTTGTAGCTGCAACTGGAGCGAATAGTTGGAGTCCGTGAAGCGGCTGTTCTGAATCGACTGGCGGACCATCTCGAGGTGGTTCTCAGGTCGTTTCGCAGATGTGTACACTCATCCACTATGTTCAATCTTTGTTTTCCTGGGCTAAGCCGGAGGCGCGGCGGGATAGGTCTGTTCGGCGCGGCATTTTTCTTGTTCTGTTTGACTGAGGCTGCGGGTTTCGCGCAGGGGGAGCAGAACGTGGGTGGGTGGCGGTTGCAGGATGCTGCCAAGGTTGCGGCGGCGCCGGAGGTGGTGTCGCTGGCGGGGTATAAGCCGGAGGGATGGTATGCGGCTACTGTTCCGGGGACGGTGCTGACGACACTGGTGGACAACAAGGTTTATCCCGAGCCGTTGTATGGCGAGAACATGCGGGCGATTCCGGAGAGTTTGAATAAGGCTACTTATTTCTATCGGACTACCTTGACGATTCCTGCGACTTATAAGGGCAGGATGACGTGGCTGCATTTTGCGGGGATCAACTATAGCGCGGAGATCTGGGTGAATGGGCATGATGTGGGATCGATGCGCGGAGCGTTTCTTCGCGGCGATTTCGATATCAGTGAGTATGTGAAGCCGGGCGGCGTGGCGGCAGTGCTGGCGGTGGTTGCGCCTCAGCCTCATCCGGGAGTGCCGCATGAGCATACGGTGGCGAACGGCGTAGGCAAGAATGGCGGCGAGACAGCGCTGGACGGGCCGACTTTTCTGTCGACGATTGGATGGGACTGGCTGCCGGCGGTGCGGGATCGCGATACGGGGATATGGCTTCCGGTGACGCTTTCTTCTACGGGGCCAGTGGTGGTGAGGGATCCGGTGGTGAAGAGCACGGTGGATCTGTTGGGGCATACGGCTGATCTGAGCGTGGCGGCTACGCTGGTGAATGCTTCGGCGAAGGCGGTGAGCGGGACGGTGGTTGGGACGATATCGGGGCAGGGAGCGCCGATTGTATTTCGCAAAGAGGTGACGATTGAGGCGCATGGTAGCGCGGCGATTGCGTTCGATCGCGAGACGACGGCGGCGTTGCATATTGCCGATGCGAAGCTGTGGTGGCCGAATGGATATGGGCCGCAGAATCTTTACAAGCTGCGGCTGGAGTTTCAGGTGGGGAAGCAGGTTTCGTCGAGCCAGACGGCGACGTTTGGGATTCGCAAGATTGAGTACCAGGTGGCGGACTCGGAGAATCTGACGATCTCAGTGAACGGCGTGAAGGTGATGGTGCGCGGCGGAGACTGGGGTCTGGATGAGGCGATGAAGCGGGTTCCGCGGGAGCGACTGGATGCGCAGTTTCATCTGCATGCGCTGGCGAATCTGAACATGATTCGCAACTGGGTGGGACAGAGTACGAATCCGGATTTTTACGATATGGCGGACAAGTACGGGATGTTGCTGTGGGATGAGTTTTTCCAGCCGAATCCGAGCGATGGGCCAGATCCGGATGACATTCCGACGTATCTGGCGAATGTGAAGGACAAGGTTGTGAGGTTCAGGAATCATCCTTCGATTGCGGTGTGGTGTGCGCGCAATGAGGGCTATCCGCCGAAGGATCTTGATGACACGTTGAAGACGATGATGGCGGAGCTGGATCCTACGCGGCTGTATCAGTCGAACTCGGCGGATGGGCGGGGGGTGTCGTCGCATGGGCCTTATTACTGGCGGGAGCCACGTACTTTTTACAAGCTGACGGAGAGCTTCAAGACAGAGACGGGGTCGATGTCGGTGCCGACGATCGAGTCGATCCAGGGGATGATGCCGCAGAAGGATTGGGAGACGATCGACGACGACTGGGCGCAGCATGATATGGCGAAGGGCGCGCAGCATGGAGATACCTATCCGTTCACTCTGGCGAAGCGATATGGGACGATTCGTAATCTGGCGGATTTTGTTCGCAAGGCGCAGCTGGCGAATTACGAGGCTTTTCGCGCGATGTATGAAGGCAGGAACGCGGAGATGTTTACGCAGACTACCGGCGTGTTGACGTGGATGAGCCATCCCGCGCAGCCGAGTTTTGTATGGCAGCTTTATCACTATGATCTGGAGCCGAATGCTTCGCTGTACGGGGCGAAGGAGGCTTCGGAGACGGTTCACGTTCAGTTGAACGAGGCGAATGGCGCGATTCAGGTTGTCAACAATAAGCCGGAAAGTTTGTCGAACGTGACAGTGCGCTCGCGCGTGTATGGGTTGGATGGCAAGCTGAACGCGGAGAAGATGTATGCGCTGGCGGAGGTGCATGGAAGCTCGACCGTAAAAGCTGCGCAGATGGATGCGAGTGCGGGTGGGTCGGGGATCTATTTCGTCAAGCTTGATCTGATGAGCGGCGATGGACAGGTTCTGTCTTCGAATGTTTATTGGCAGAGCGCGGTGCAGGATGACTTCACGGGTCTGGCGGAGTTGCCCACAGCGAAGGTGCAGGTGAAGGCCAGATCGCGGGTTGAGGGCGGGAACGCTGTGATGGATGTGACGATTGTGAATCCGACGACGTCGATTGCGTTGATGACGCATCTGCAACTGCATCAGAAGAAGTCGGGCTTGCGAGTTTTGCCGGTGTTCTATTCGGACAACTACATTACGTTGATGCCGGGGGAGTCGCGGAGCCTGACGATCCAGGCGGCTACGAAAGATTTAGGCAAGGGCTCGGCGCTGATCCTGGTGGATGGTTTCAATGTGGATGTGCAAGCTGTGGATGGGGCGGTTTCAATTGCGCCGAATTTGAACGCGCAGCCTTTGCATTGGCCGGCGTCGAACCTTGTTCCGGAAGAAAAATGAGTGGATTAGTGGACGGCGGTAAAGTGTTGCCTGGGCTTCCAAAGCTGTCTACGGATGGGGAAGCCGACGGAGAACTGAAGGTTTGGCGTGTCGGGGGTGAGGCCGACGCCGAAGCTGAGATCCACCATGCGGCCGGGTGCATACATGTAGGATGTGCCGATTCGAAGAGAGCCTTCCACCAGGTATGAAGCGGGCACCTGCACTCCGTTCAACTTAGTTTCCTGCGTAAAGCGCTGGTCCCAGCCCAGGGTGAGGGAGGTTTCGGTATTCAGGGCGAGAATGGTGCCCAACTGGAAGCCGAAGGCGTCGCCCGGTCGCAGATAGCCGATGGTACTGGTGACACTTGGATCGGTTGGGTCGCTCGCTGGAATTGTGTGATGTGCGGGCAGACTTCTTGTATAGGAGAGATCGCCAAAGAAGACTACGGGATCGCTTGTTTTGGCGGCGGTGAGGCTTGCCTGGAAGGAGTTGAAGCCGGTGCCGAGAGAGGTTTCGGCGCTTTGCAGGTCATAGGAGTTTGTACCCGTGTTTGATTTGTAGCGGAAGTTCCCGAGGAGGTCAGGAACTTTTCCGTGTTCGAAGGTTAGTTGCCGGGACAGGCCGGCACCGATATCGCCGAGGCCGAACTGGCTTTCTGATGTCTGGTTACCGGTAGCGTCGACTGTGCGGTTGAGGATGTAGCCGTAGGGAACGATGACATCCAGTTGGAATCGCCCCGGGAGTCCAAGCCGCGTAGTGAGTGAATGAATGAGGATGTCCCTGCGCAGTCGTTCCGAGGTGATGTCCCCTACGACCAGGATGGGCAGCAGTGCGAATCCATCCACGGTGAGGTGATCGGAGGACATGCTGAAGTACGAGGCGGTATTGTCGGCCTCGAGCAAGCCGTTTGGAAGGAGCAGGCCGCCGTGAACCAGTAGCGCTTGATCCAGGGCCTCGGATGCACGGCGTTCGTCTTCGTCGTAAGCGGAGTTGTTAACGACGGCCGCTTCTTTGGCGGCAGCGGAAGTAACGAGTGCCGCAGACTTAACCGGTGCTGCGGCACTGCTGCTGGCGTTGGTGCGGAGCGTGTTTCCATTTTCCGCATTGAGACGGTTTTCAAGTTCCTGAACGCGCTCCAATAGATTGCGAATAATGGCATCCCGTTCTCGCAGAGCATCCTGAATTTTGATGTCGACAGGATCCGGGGCGGGAGTGTGCGCGACCAGGCCGGACTGGGCAGGGGATTTTGCCGGAGTGCTGGGAGATTGAGAAAGCAAGGGGTAAGTCGCCAGGATAAGCACCAAACTCACGAGGTAAGAAGGCAGTCGCATGATTTTTCTCTTTGTTCTCAGTACAGCCCGTTGCTCGGGGTGGTGATCCCAATCTTGCGAGTGATCAAGGTCTCATCAGGAATGATGGTGGCAGCGGTGGAAATACTCTTGGGTACCTGCATCCGCTCATCCGGAGGGTGAACGATGAACACGATTCCGTTCTTCCATATTTCGGTAAAGCGATTTGTCTTCATGGTGACGTTGCCGAATCCGGGGTCAGCTAAAAATACGCGGTCACCGCTGATGCTCTTCACGACGACGAAATGGTCAAAACCTTTCAGGCGGATGGGTACGATGACGGAGGACTTCTGGCTCGCCAACTCGTCCAGTGACATGTCGCTGAAGCCTTCGGCCTGGTATCCGCGAGCTTGCACAAAATGCTTGAGTTCGAGCAGTGAGAAGCCACCCCTGGCGCGCACTACTGCCGGATCGGTGCGGTGGAGAATCCAGACGACGATGGCTGATTCGGGGGTGTTGTCCTTGAAGTCGTAAGTTAACAAAGTGCTCAGCGCCGCGGCGCCACAACTCATGTCCCAACGCTGACGCACTACACCTTCGTTGCGGATGTCTTTCAGGGTGCGGATGGGCTTATCTCCAGTTACTCCCGCCTGGTTCACGCTGGTTTGCGTGAGGGCGGGAGTAAGCGAGAGGGTGAAGTAAAGCAGCCCTGCGGCGAACATGGATAAGCCAGATCGCATCAGTGTTTTCCAGTGGAGTTCGACTGCAGGATGGTTCCTATCGTCGAATCGATATTGACGTTGAGGTTGAGGAGAACGTTGACGTTGGAGTTGACCGCGTTAATGTTTACCAGCGAAGTCAGGTTTTGCTGTGCTCCGCCATTCAACGACAACGTGCCCTGGTTCTGGGTTACCGGTCCGGTCAGTACCGCCATTGTGCCGGCTGCTGAAACCAGGCCATTCTTGGTTGGCACCGATCCTTGAAACTTCACGACTCCGTCAGACAGTCCTGCAGTCACGCTCCCTGCGGTCACACGATCCATAGCGGCATCGTTCAACGGCTGGGCTTTATGCGTGGCTGTTGTTTGGGCCATGCCTGCCGGGATGAGAAGCATAAGACTCGCAATGATCAAAAGATGACGCATAAATCCTCCTTGAAACAGAGAGAAGCGCAGGCGTGGCTCCCGGGTTGGAGAGCCGCGCCTGCTGCCATCTTTAGCGAACCTGCGAGATGGTATTGACCTGGGTAAGGGTTGGCATTGTGGTGAGGTTGGTGGTGTGGGCAATGTTCAGCCCATTGGCAACCATTCCGCCGGCTGCGTTTACGAGGTTCAGCGCGGTTGCATTCTGTTCGGCAGAACCGGCCAGAGTTACGCTGTAGTTATTGGTATCGGTGACGGTGGATCCATCGACGGCGATGTTCTTCGCCGAGGCTGAGTCGAAGCTGACTGCGCCCTCAACGTCCTTCGTCACAGCGGTATCCTTCACCGAGGTGCTGGAACTCGACTTCGTGTCGCTGGAGACGAGCGTCGCGACCGTGCTGGTGGCGAAGTTATCCGACTTGCTTACATCGTTGGTTGAGGCAGAGTTGTCAGAAGTGGAGTAGTTTTTGCTGTCGGAACTGCTTGAAGACTCACCCCAGGAGGACGACTTTTGCGCCGAGGCCGTCTGCGCTTGTTGTGCTGCCTGAGCGGAAGAGGAGTTGGTTGCGAAGTTATCGCCTACAGACTGAGACGACGCAGAGTTGGTTGCGAAGTTGTCGCTTGCTGCCTGAGACGACCCACTCTGGGTTGCAAAGTTGTCGCCTGTGGCTGTGCTTGCAGACAGGGTCTTGTTGGAGGACGTGTTCAAGCTGGCGTTGAGGGAGGCTGCGCCACTGGTGGAACCTGCATTGGTGCTGGAGGCGTTCGAAGTAGAGTTGGCTGCTGACGCGCCGCCGGATGCTGTGGTGTTGTTCGCCGCAGTTCCTACGCCGCCTGAGCTGCTGCCGCCACCCGACGAGGTGTTGTTATAGGTGGAGTTGCCATACGTGTTTGCGGTGCCGTTGGTGAGGGCGGTGGCAGAGTTCGCAGTCGACCCAGAGGTAGACGTGTTGTTATGCGAGCTCGACAGGTTTGCCGCGGCCGCAAGGGTCCCAGCGGCGGTCTGAGTGCTACCGGCTGTGACGGATCCGTTGGTTGCGAAGGTATTGGTTGTCCCGCTCGACTTGCTGGCGTTTTCGGCTGCACTATTGGTCGTTGCGCTGTTCTTTGCGGCATTCGCTGCAAAGACATTGGTTGTTCCGCTGGACTTATTGGAGCTGGCGGAAGCCGATGACGACTCCGTCCCCGAAGACGCCGATTGCGCGCCTGCCTGCTGTGCCTTGTTGCTGGTGGAGCTGGCGGTAGTCGAAGAACTGTGTGTCTTCGAGCTGGTGTCGCTATACGTCGAGACGTCTGTGGTCGAGTGGTTCAGCGAAGAGTTGATGCTGCTCGACGAGGACTGGGTCTTGGTTACATTGGAGCTCTTGTTGACGGTCAGCTGGCTGTTCTGCCCGCGCGAGTAACCCGTGAGCGTGGCCGTCGAATCGCTGGTCTGATCGATTGAGTTGCCCTGGCTCACATCAGTTTTGTCGGCTGAGGCATTGCTCAACGCGCTGCTGTCGTAAATGTTTGCGCCATCGCCGACAAGCGCGTCGGACGAACTGACGATGTTGACGCCTGAGGAACCCTGGAGCGCAGTTCCAGAGAGATTTACCGTGCCAGAGTTGTTTTCAGTAACGGTCGAGTTGTTAGCCGCGATCGCCGAGTTTTCTTCGCCGGCAGCAGTGACTTTGTCCATCTGGGTGTCGCTGATGGGTTGCGCCTTTTTGTGCTTGGCGGGGGCCTGGGTTTGTCCATACGCGACGCCAAGGGTAAGTGCCGAGGCAGTAAATAAAACGCAAAGAGTTTTGTTCACGATGTTCCTCCGATGTCGATCTATTTTGGGTCGAGCGCGATCGCACGCGCCACGTTGAGAAGTGGCGCGACGACCAAATTGACGTGGCACAGCGAACTCATCGTTCGGATGAGGCCACGCGCGGATTTATGACGGCTGCTGTGGCGGTCGAAGACGTCGGGAGCGAAGGCCAGACTTTCTAAGGCGCAACGTTACGGCGAGAAGGACAACCTGGACAGAGTCGTAGCCCATGTCCCAGTGAATCTCGACTTACGTGCTCCACCTCACTGGATCGAGCGGAGCATCCGAATCGTGCATTAGCCCGATCCGCGTTAATGCAATTTTGTTACCAATTGGTACGCGCGGAAAACTAGACAGATCTCAGTAGGCAGCACGGTTCCGCTGCAAGAAATTGCAATCCACTGTGGAAATTTGTTGCCCATCGATTGCGGTTGATCGACGCGAATTGAATCGGTCAATATAGTTGAGCCGACGCAGGATTGGGCGGAGAACGAACCGGATCGATTATGTGGTCTTAACGTTAAAAGCCCGAGCATGAATCGCTAGTTCGCGGCGACGGTTTTTGTGGGGTAGAAGACCTGGAGGGTGAGGATCTCGTAGGGGTTGATGGGGACGGTGACTGTGTCGGCGGAGAGCGGGAGGTGGGGGCCTTCGGGTTTCTCCATCAGGTTGGATTCGACGGCGTAGGTGGCGCCGGGCGGGACGTGGAGTTTGACTTCGGTGGCGGTGCCGGCCCACTCGTACATGCGGAAGACGAGGGCGTCGGAGTCTTCGGCTTTCTTGATGGCGGTTAGGGTGACGTTCTTGTTTTCGACGCTGGCGAAGGAGTGCGTGGCGGGCAGCGTGCCGGTGTGGGGGAAGACTTGCTGCGCGGTGAGCGGGTTGTTGAGCTCGTAGGCGCGGTGGACGGTTTCGGCTTGCTTCCAGGTGCCGGTGTGGGGGTAGAGCTCGTAGGTGAAGTGCTGCGTGCCCTGGTCGGCGTCGGGGTCGGGCCAGGTGGGCGAGCGGAGGAGGGTGATGCGGAGGGTGTTGCCGAGCGGCGTCGTAGCCGTACTTGGAGTCGTTGAGGATGGAGAGGCCGGCGGTGGCGTCGCCGAGGTCGGCCCAGCGGAGGGCGGGGACTTCGAACTTGGCTTTCTCGAAGCTGTTGTTGCGGGTGGTGGGGCGGTGATGGAGCCGTAGGGGATTTCGTAGGTGGCGTTGTCGGAGGTGTGGGCTAGCGGGAAGGCGGCTTTGAGGAGGATGTGTTTCTCGTGCCAGTCGATGGTGTTGTCGATGCGGACGGTGTCGGCGCCGGCGTCGAGGGAGATGTCCTGGATGAAGTGGGAGGATTGCCAGGTGCGCTGTGATGCGGATGGTCTTGCGGAGCGGGCCGTCGGTGAGGACGGACGATGGAGTCGACGTTGTCGATGATGGTGGTCATGGGACGTCGAGGGTGCCGGGGTCGATGTTCCAGGCGTCGTATTGCTTGGGGGTGTCGGCGAAGGCTTGGAGTTGGTTGCCGCAGGAGTTGGGGGCGAGGTACTCGGTGTTGTGCGGCGAGCGTGATCGAGCTGAGTGATGCAGCCGGTCTTTCGTGTCGACGGTCGATGTTGAGTTTCGTCGTTGCTGAGAGGATGAATTGGTCGAGTGTCTGGTGTCGATCTTGAGGTTGATCGAGTGCTGGCTCATGGTCGGCTCTTGCGGTGAGCGCGTGGAGAACGGTGTATCCGAGCGCGGGAACGTCGGACGTCGCGCGAGGACGCTCGAAGTGTGGCTGACCGGCGTCGTGGTCGGCATGATCTGGTCGGGCAGCTGCGGTTCTCTGATCGAGTCGACGAATCGCATCCGACGTTCGGCTTGGCCGGGCAGCTGGACGTTGACAGTCGACGACTTCGCTGCGCGGCCATGGCGAGCGTAGTTGAAGACGAGGACTGGGTACGCCGTCTTTGACTGGGTGTCGATCTGCGGCGCATAGTGTTTGAGGGCGGAGTCTGTGATATCGCTGGTCGGTGTCGAAGACTTGTTTGTAGTCGTCCTGGGCGTCGCGGTAGATGACGGCGATGCCGGAGCCGGCGGCGAGGTCGTGGAATTGGTTGAAGGTGATCTTCTTCCAGTTTTCGGTGAGGTCGGCGGCGGGGTAGGGTTGGCCGTAGAGCCAGGCGAAGGAGGCTAGCTTTTCGGCGTTGAGGGTGGCGGCTTCGGACTCGCGGTTGGCGGCTTTGTGTTTGGCTTGGGTGGTGTAGACGCCGCGGTGGTATTCGAAGTAGAGCTCGTCGTTCCAGGTGGGGAGGCCCATCTTGCCGGGGGTGGTGGGTGGTGGGGTGTAGCCCTTGGCGAGGGAGGCGTAGTTCCAGGTGGGGGAGTCGGGGTTGAGTTGTTTTTCGACGTCGGTGAAGTAGTGTTGCGCGGTGCCGTAGCGCATGTGGGGATTGCGGCGTCATGCGGTCTTCCCGGCGGCGATCCAGTGGTCGGCCTGGTCGAGCATGTCGCGGGTGGGGCCGCCGCCGTGGTCGCCGATGCCGTAGAGGTCGAGCATCTCGGTGGTGCCGGGGTTGCGCTGGGCGGATTCGGCGAAGTCGGCGGAGATGCGGGTGGGGTTGACGTTGTCGTGGACGTAGTCGGTGGGGAAGTAGGTGAGGACCTTGCTGCCGTCGGGCGACTGCCACCAGAAGAGGCGGAAGGGAAGCTGGTTGGTGTCGTTCCAGTGCATCTTCTGGGTGACGAAGTAGTCGAGGCCGGAGCGCTTGTAGATCTGCGGGAGCTGCCAGTTGTAGCCGAAGGAGTCCGGGTTCCAGCCGATGCGGGCGGCGACGCCGTACTCCTTCTGGAAGTAGCGCTGGCCGACGAGGAGCTGGCGGACGAGGGATTCGCCGTCGGGGATGTTGAGGTCGGGCTCGACCCACATGCCGCCGACGATCTCCCAGCGGCCTTCCTTGATGCGCTGGCGAATCTGGTCGTTGAGTTCGGGATATTTGTCGGCCATCCAGGCGGAGTACTGCGCGGCGGATTGGGTGAAGGTGTAGTCGGGATACTCGTTCATCAACTGCAGCGCGGTGGTAAAGGTGCGCTTGACGACGTCGATGGTTTCCGAGCGCGGCCAGAGCCAGGCGGCGTCGATGTGGGAGTTGCCGGCTTCGATGATTTTGGCTTGCGCGAGGATGGGCGCGAGCGTGGAGAGGATGGACTGCGCTTTTTGTAGCGATGCGTCAAAGGAGGATTGGTTGGCGTTGGCGAGGGCCTGCGTGTCGATGGCGGCTACAGCGGCTTCGACCTTGGGGAGCAGATCGGGGCGGGGCGTGGCGAGGTTGGGAAGCAGGTTGGCGGCGGTGATGCACTGGATGCGGATGTCGTCGGGGTTCGGCCGGGATGTTGTGGTCGTCGGCGATCGGCTCGATGCGGAGGGTCACGCCGCGGAAGGATTTTTCATCGACGGTGTGGAGGAGCTTGACGGCGACGAGTATCTTGTCGCCGGGCTTGGCGGGTTCGAAGAGGATGATGGGCTCGAGGTCATCGCCGAGGGCGACGCGGCGGCCGTTGAAGTAGATGATCTCAGGCATGGGGCCGTTGGCTTCGGCGCGGAACTGGAACCAGATGCGCGAGCCGGTGATGTCGTAGCCGTGGAGGGTTTTGGGGACCTCGATAGTGCGGCGGTACCAGACTGCGTCCTTGGGAGCTTTGGAGGGTGCAGTGACGGTGGGCCAGGAGGAGTCGTCGAGCGTGGTGGATTCGCCGTGGGCGAGATCGCCCGCGTGGAAGCGCCATTCAGTGGCGGGGAGTGCGTTGAGGGTTTCGAGCGTGTGGAGCTTTTCGATCGCGGCGGGCGAGAGGTTTTTCAGCTCGCGGACGGGGGTGAAGGATTGCGCGAAGAGAGTGGAGCAGCCGAGAACGAGCGTGCACGAAACCATACGGGTGAACATGCACGCAAGAGTAGCAAAGACTATGAGCAGTTGGCAGGGTGAAGTGGATAAGGGCTACGTGTCGACGCGGGCGAGCATCTTGTCGAGGACGTCGTGGTCGATCTCGCAGCCGAGGCCGGGCTTGGTGGAGGCGTGGACGTAGCCATCGGGTTGGACGCGGAATGTGTCCTTGACGTAGGGGAGGTCGCAGGCGGATTGCAGGTCGTCCGCGGCGTTGTTGGGGAGGGTCTTCTCGAACCACGGCGCGTTGGGCATGGCGAGTTCGCATTGGAAGTGGACGGAGTGGTCGAAGACGTTGCCCCAGTTGTGGGGGACGCAGGGCAAGCCGAAGCACTCGGCGAGGTGTCCGATCTTCATGCCGGAGGTTATGCCGCCGACGTTGTCGACGACGAAGCGGACGGCGTCGGTGGCGCCGCGGCGGATGTATTCGCCGTAGTTGTAGGGGGAGAAGATGAACTCGCCAATGTGGAGGGGAACGTCGACTTTGGCGGCTAGCTCGACGAGACCGTCGATGTCGGTGGTGGGAAGCGGGTCTTCGAAGGCGACATAGCCTAGCTTGTCGAGCAGGCGGCCGACTTCGAGGGCTTCGCGACGATCGTAGACTCCAACGGGATCCATGAGCAGGATGAAGTCGTCGCCAACGGCCTGGCGGACGGCTTTGCAGAGCTCCATGTCGACCTTGTAGTCGTCGAGGTTGGGCGCGGTGCCTCCGGGCGGGTGAATCTTGTAGGCCTTGAAGCCGGCTGCTTTGCAGCGCAGGGCTTCGTCGACGAACTCTTCGATTTTGGTGTGGTGCTGGGTGCTGCCGTAGGCCATGACTTTGTCGCGGTAGGCGCCGAGGATGCGGTAGACGGGAAGGTTGACGGCTTTGCCGAGGATGTCCCAGCAGCAGTTGTCGATGGCGGAGGCGTAGGAGAGTTGGCCCTGGCGGCGGAGGTCGGGCTCCCACTGCGAGGTGAGCGCTGGGAGGTCGAGCACCGACTTGCCGGGCAGGGTGCGCTTGGCGTACTCGAGCCAGCCGAGGTTGCTCCAGTTGGGATGGAAGTAGCGAGTGTCGAGCGAGTAGTTTCCTTCGATGCCGCTATTTGTAACGATGGAGGCTACTTGTTCGGTGGCGGGTGGGCGTGTGGGGCTGGCAGTGTTCGCGGGGCGCGTGGGCTTGCGATTGATGACGTAGACTTTGACTTCCTTGATCGTGAGGTCGGGAAGGTCGGCGGGCTTGACGCCCACGTTTTGCGCGGCTGCGGCTGCGGGGTCGGCGAGGACGCCGGCGGTGGCGGCTGCGAGCGTTGCGGCAGAGGAATTGAGGAAGCTGCGGCGCGATACGGCAGGTGCGGGCATGGGTGGCTCCTGAGGATTTGGGCACGCCGGAATGGCGCAGCGGGAAGCGCGGCGAAAGTATCAGTTTGAAAATTGGACTGTCAAACTCGCGGTTGCAGTAGTGCTTGAGACACGCTGACGATCGTCTGCAGAAGTGCTAACGTGATAGCCTGTTCGCAACTTGGGGCCAAGTTCGGACTGCGGAATGCGAGGTGGTTTCTATGGGCGTCAAGTTCAGCAAAGCGATTTTCAAGTTTGGTTTTCTAGCGGCGCTGGCGGTCGGGGTGTTTTGCGTCGTGGCTCGCGCCCGAGTGGAGGCGGCGGGGGGAGCGGCTCCGCCGAGCGAGAGTGTTCCGTGGTATCGAAGTATTTCGACTGTGATTTCTGTGACCGCGCTGGCGTTCTCATTTGGAACAACAGCCGTGTCATACCGTAGAGCGGAAATGCAGGACGTTCAGTCGTCGCGGCAGGAGTTGCGTGGGATTCTGCAGCGGCTCAGCGCGATTCCGAGAGAGATGTTGGACGCGACGAAGAAGTATCAGGGCGATCCCGGGGCGATTACGGGGATGAGCCAGCTCTACAACCAGGAGAGCACCGTGCTTTCGCGGCAGGCGGGTGAGATTGTGAAGCGATTGCCGAAGAACGTGGTGTCAGCAACAGAATGCTATGCGATCGCGGTGGCGTTCCAGACTTCGTACAACTTGGCGGCGGCGAAGGAATTTCTGCAGATGGCTCTGGACAAGGCGAACAACTTCAACGATGAGATTGGGGCAGTGCGGTCGAGCGGATTTCTTGAATTTCTGACTGGTCAGCCGCAGGCGGGACGAGTCAGATATCAGCAGGCATTGAACATCTTCGCGAAGTACCCGAACTACGATCCGTACACGGTAGCGTCGACTAACATTAGTACAGAACTCTTCTGGGGCGGATCGGAGGCGGCGGCAGGGAATTTCGATCTGGCGATGCAGCATGCCGACAACGCGCAAAAGATTGTGGATGGCCTGCCTCCAAGCCCCGGATCGGACAACCTGCGGGGACAGATTGAGCAGTCTAGGCAGCAGTTCATGCGGGCGGTACCGGCGCCGCCGACAACCTCGCCGGTAGTGCCGACCCAGGGCTTCTTTCAACACTAGTGGAGTGGATGTCGCGATTTGTCCTAGACTGGCATCAGCCATGATGAGACGAATTGCAATCGACGTCGCCCTATTCGGATTCCTGATGTTGTCTGGCAACGCGCCTGCGCAGAAGGTTTCTGCGGATGGGGCGATGCAGACGTTTAATTTTCTTGAGGATCAATTCTTCACGGATGTGTACTTCAAGTTTGCGCCGACGGCGGGGACTGCGGATGGACTGCACCAGTACGACACGCAGTTGGAGGACTACTCGGCTGCCGGGGTGGCGCGTGAGGTTGCGGCGCTGCACGAGTTCGAAAAGAAGGTGGAGGCGATCGACGGAAGCGCGCTGGATGCTCCGGTGGCGGGGGACCGGGAGATTCTGCTGAACAACATCAAGAGCGAGCTACTGAGCCTGGAGGCGATTCGCGGGTGGGAAAAGAATCCGGATGAGTACTCGTCGGGGATTACGAACTCGGCGTTTGTGATCATGGAGCGGCCGTATGCGAGCGCGAATACACGGTTGCATGCGCTGGTGGAGCGCGAGAAGCTGATGCCGCAGGTGTTTGAAGAAGCGCGGAAGAATTTGAAGAATCCACCGAAGATTTTTACCGAGATTGCGCTGGAACAGATTGACGGCGATGTGAGTTTTTTTGAGAACGACGTGCCGAGTGCGTTCTTCAGCGGGGCGGATGGTGCGGAGGTCGCAAATGATGGGGCGGCGAAGGCGGAGTTTGCGAAGACGAATGCTGCGGTGATTGCGGCGCTGAAGAGTTATGCGGCCTGGATGAAGACGGATTTGTTGCCGCGGTCGAATGGGGATTTTCGGCTGGGCGCGGATACGTTTGAGAAGAAGTTGCAGTATGACGAGATGGTGGACCTGCCGCTGGATCGGTTGCTGCAGATTGCGATGGACGATCTGCACAAGAACCAGGCGGAGTTTGCGCGGGTGGCGAAGGAGATCGATCCGACGAAGACTGCCGAGCAGGAGTTGGCGGAGTTGCAGAAGATGTATCCGCCGCCGGACCAGTTGTTGAACACGTTTCACCAGACGTTTGATTCGCTGGTCGGATTCATTCGGGCGAATCACATTATTACGATTCCGAGCGACGTGCAGCCAGTGCTGGAAGAGACGCCGCCGTTTATGAGGGCCACTACTTTTGCGTCGATGGATCCTCCCGGCGCGTTCGAGACGCACTCGAAGAAGGCTTACTTCAACGTGACGTTGCCGGAGAAGGATTGGCCGGCGGAGCGGATTGCCGGACACATGGCGCAGTTCAATGTGGGGACGATTGTTTCGACCAGCGTGCACGAAGCGTATCCCGGGCACTATGTGCAGTTTTTGTGGATGCCGCAGTTCGGCAGCAAGATTCGCAAGGTGCTGGGCGCGAATACGAACATTGAGGGATGGGCGCACTACTGCGAACAGATGATGCTGGACGAGGGGTATGCCGCGGCTCCGGCTGGGGCGACGCCCGAGCAGGTGAAGCAGGCGAAGCTGATCCGGCTGGGGCAGTTGATGGATGCGCTGCTGCGGGATGCGCGGTTTGTGAATTCGATCAAGCTGCACACGGGTCAAGGCGAGACGAATGGGACGTGGACTCTGGAGCAGGCGGAGGATTTTTTTGTGACCCAGGGATACCAGACGCGCGAGATTGGCGAGGTGGAGACGAAGCGCGGGACGGGCGATCCGACGTATCTGTACTACACGCTGGGCAAACTGGAGATTATGAAGCTGCGCGAGGATTACAAGAAGAAGATGGGCGCGGCGTATACGATTCAGGGCTTCCACGACAACTTCATGCGGCAGGGGTTCGCGCCGATCAAGGTGATCCGGAAGGCGATGCTGGGGAATGATTCGCCGGTGTTGTAGATAAGGTCCCTGTGGCTGAGGGGACGTGAAGAGAGGGATGACGCCGTGGGCGCCGGTGAAGTTAGTTTTGCGATCCACGATGGCGCCGGCTAGGGAGGTTCCCCGCAAACTTGCACCCGTGAGGTCGGTGCCGCGCAGAATGACTTTGCGCAGATCGGCGCCACCGAGGTTCGCTCCTCCAAATCGCGAGCGACTCATATCGACGCCTTCGAGTTGCGCGGCCATAAGTTGCGCGCCGGTAGGTTCGCTTCGACCAGTGAAGCGAAGCGCAGGTCTGCAAAGGAAAGTTGTGCGTGGTAGAGGTTGGCGAAGTTGAGGTTTGCGCCGCGCAGGCGGATGCCTTTGAGGTTGGCGACAGAGAAGTTGGCGTCGGCGAGGTCGGCGAAGCGCAGGTCGGTGCCGCGGAGATCTGCGCCGGTGAAGTCAGCGCCTGCGAGGTCGGCCTGGCGGAGGTCAGCGCCGCGGAGACGCGCGCCTGTCAGCATCGCTCCGCGAAGATTTATGCCGAGCCTGTTCTGGTCGGAGAGATCGAGGCGGATGCCGCGAAAGCCCAGACTACTGAGCCAGACCGCGTGCGATGCGATTCGCTCCTGAAGGTTTTCCACCGCCGCCTCCACGCCACGCCAAGAGTATAGCTCTCCGGGGTTTGGGTGTGATGAGTAGGCATGGCCGGGATTTGCGACTGGATTTGCTAATATTGCTTGCGTCGAGGGGAAAATGAGTAGGCTGGGAATTACAACTCTTTTTTTTGCGCTGATAGCATCGCCCGCTTTCACGCAGAATGCGACCTCAACGGCACCTAAGGCGCAGGTTACTTTCTATTCCAGTGGCAATTATTGGACGACCGGCCTGCCCGGACCAAAGTCGGGGATCTTCATGGGTGCCCTGTTTGACGGGAACCAGCCCCTCGCTTATATCCGTCACGGCCGGTTCGTCACCTTTCGCCTTTCCCCGGGCACCCACACATTTTCAGCGAGCTTTAGCAATCACCCCGCGGCAAACTCCCAGTTCACCCTCGATCTGATATCCAATGGCAGTTACTTTGTCCGTGCAGTTGCAGAGTCGCGTGGGATAGTAATCGTTGATGTTCCGAAGGGACTACTCAGTTCCGTAACCTGCCAAGTCGCTCACCAGGAGGGGGTGAAAGCCTTACCACTAGAAGAGAAACACATTCCGCAAGACGCAAAGACTGCTTGGGACGCGGTGTCTATGATTCCACCTTGCGACTCGTCAACGTCTCATTAGTGTTTCAGCCGGCTTTGAACATCTGCTTGATGCCGCGGAGTGCCTGGCGGGTGCGCTCTTCGTTCTCGATGAGGGAGAAGCGGACGTGGTTATCGCCGTACTCTCCGAAGCCGATGCCGGGGCTGACTGCGGTTTTGGCGTCGATGAGGAGTTTCTTGGAGAAGTCGAGCGAGCCCATGGCGCGGAACTGCTCGGGAATTTTGGCCCAGACGAACATGGTGGCCTTGGGCATTTCGACCTGCCAGCCGAGCTTGTTCATTCCGTTGACGAGGACGTCGCGGCGGGATTTGTAGGTTGCGACGATTTCGGCGACGCACTCCTGCGGGCCGTCAAGGGCGGCGATGGAGGCGACCTGGATGGGGGTAAAGGTGCCGTAGTCGAAGTAGCTCTTGATGCGGCCGAGGGCGGCGACGAGTTTCTTGTTGCCGACCATGAAGCCGACGCGCCAGCCGGGCATGTTGTAGGACTTGGAGAGGGTGAAGAATTCGACGGCGATGTCCTTGGCGCCGGGGACTTCGAGGATGGAGGGCGCGCGGTAGCCGTCGAAGACGAGGTCGGCGTAGGCGAGGTCGTGGATGATGTAGATGCCGAGATCCTTGCAGAGCGGGACGAGGCGCTCGAAGAAGCTGAGGTCGACGCACTGGGTGGTGGGGTTGGCGGGGAAGTTGAGGATGAGCAGCTTGGGGCGCGGGTTCATGCGCGGGAGTTCGTACTCGATGCGCGGCGATGAGTTCGTCGGAGGTGCTGATGTCGTCGAGGGCGATGCTCTGGATTTTGGAGTCGGCGATGACGGGGCCGAAGATGTGGATGGGGTAGCTGGGGTTGGGGACGGCGACGGTGTCTTCGCTCGTCGAGCGTGGCGATGCAGAGGTGGGCGATGCCTTCCTTGGAGCCGATGGTGACGATGGCCTCGGTCTCGGGATCGAGGTCGACGTTGTAGCGGCGCTTGTACCAGTCGCAGATGGACTTGCGCAGGCGGGGCAGGCCGCGGGAGAGCGAGTAGCGGTGGGTCGCGGTCTTCTGCGCGGCCTCGATGAGCTTGTCGACGATGTGTTTGGGCGTGGCGCCGTCGGGGTTGCCCATGCCGAAGTCGATGATGTCTTCGCCCCGTTTGCGGGCGGAGGCTTTCAGTTCGCCTGTGATGTTGAATACGTATGCGGGGAGACGCTTCAGCCTTCTAAACTCTTCCATGCTCGTCCCGTGGTCCTCTTCGTGATTCGTTCTTACTTTATTGAAACAGCGCGGAGGTATCTCTGCGCAGGCGATCCGCTCGCGCCGTACATCGTACGCCAACGTTTTTATTTCGCGGTAAACACAACCTTGACGGGCAGGGTTCGCGGCGGGTAGCAGGAGGCGTTGTCGCAGGCCTGGTACTTCAGCGATCCGTCGAGGGTATGGACGCCGGCGGTGGCGACGACGGGCAGCTTGACGGTGAAGTCGCCCATGTAGACATCGAGCTTGTCGTCGGGGGCAAAGCTGAAGGCGTAGGGCTTTCCCGCTGGGTACTGGAGCGCGCCCGGCTTGACGCCGTCGGCTTGCTGCAAGGTGAGCGTGGTGGGTATGAGGAGCTCCGACTTGGGTGTGTGCGAGTTGACGTGGTAGCCGGGCACCATGTGGAAGCGAAGCTCAACCGTGGCGGGCTTGCCTGCGGGGACGGATTGCGGTTCGGCTGCGAACTGGACGTAGGCCTTGGGCTTCGAGGGCGAGTCCATGTTGAGCTGGGCGTGAGCGAGGCCCGCGACGATTACGAGCGCGGCGACGGAGGCGAATGTGCGTTTAAGCGTTTTCATCATTGGGCTGTTACGGTCTCTTTCACCATAGCTTCCAACTGGTCTTTGCTGCCGAGCCCGGCGGTGACTTCGATGACCTTGCCGGTCTTGTCGAGGTAGAAGGACATGGGCAGGACCTCGGAATCGCTCAGCCAGTCTTTCTCCGCTTTGGGCGTTGAGAGCAGGATGGGGTAGGTGACGCCGAGTTTCTGTACGTCTTTGGAGATGGTGGGAGCGCCAACTTCGGAATCGTAAGTAACGCCGACCACCTTGAAGCCGTCGCTCGCATATTTGTGGCTGAACTCTTCAAGCCATGGCATCTCGAGTTTGCAGGGCGCGCAGTAAGTTCCCCAGAAGTTGACGACCATGGGGTGGCCCTTGAAGTCGGCGAGCGAGACTTGTTTGCCTTGCAGATCGGCGAGGGTGAAGGCGGGTGCGGGTTTGCCGCGCAGAGGCGAGTCGGTTGTGGGCGAGTCGGTTGAAGTGGTGGCGGCCGTGTCCGGGACGAGGGTGACTTTGTTTGCCTGCGGCAGTGCGGCGGCGCGGCGGTCGCGCAGGTTGTGGTAGCCGGACCAAAAGACGAGCGCAAGGCCGGCGAACATGGTCAACAGCAAGAGCGCTCTTCGCATCACTTCGAGGGCATCCTTCCGGGCGAGCGGTTTTCGCGCTGCCCCGTCCTTTCAGTTTACCGCGAGGCGCTGGAGAGCACCTGCTCCTGCCACATGCGCATGGCTTCCGGCAGAAGATCCGCCTCACTCTCGCAGGGGCTCAGGCGGGTAATGCAGGCGAAGTGGAAGTCCATGAGGGCGGATTGCACGGCTGGATCTTCGTCTGACGAGAAGGTTACGGCCACCAGGCTATCTTTATGCTGGGCCATGCGGTTGGGGTGGAGAAGTTGCTGATTTCCGGCGCGTTCGCGGAACTGGGACGTCTGCGCGGAGGAGGCGGAAACGTAGGGGATGTAGCCGTCGGAGATGCCCCAATCACGCACGGGCGGCGTCATCTGTATTCCGAACCAACGCAGCGTGACGATGCCGTGCTCGACGGTGAAGCCGGCCCGGGCGGCGGAACTGCGCAGACCGACGTGGTCGATGAGGCGAGGGAGTAGTTCTTCGCTCCCTGGGTGGGATCGCCGACCATGAGCGGCGGAAGGGTCTGTACGAGGTCGATCTGGTAGACGCAGGAGTCAGGTATGCATGCGCCTTTGGGTGTGCTCCACTTATCCCATTTCTTCATGATGGGCTGGACGTCGGACCAGGTGCTGCGGCCGGCTTGGAGGCTGGCGATGCTGAGTGAGCAGCCTTTGCGCGCGCCAACGGAGAAGGAGTTGCAAGGCTTCGCCGGAGATCCAGGCGACGCTCAGGATAGACAGGACGATCAGCAGGTATTGACGGAGGCGTGATTGCGCAGAACTCATCAAGAGCATTAAAACACTCGGTTACGGCATTTTCGAAAATGCTTTAGCATCGGAAGGGTTCTCAAGCGAATGGAAAGCATCGGACAAAACGAACGGACGCGGCCGTCGGAGTTGGTGAGGACGGAGGCGCGCGCGCTGCTGGAACTGGCGATGCGGCTGGACGGGGCAATGCAGGCTCCGTTTGCGCGGGCCGTGGAGTTGGCGGTGGAAGCGGCGGGGCACGGGGGGCGCGTGATCGTGGTCGGGATGGGCAAGAGCGGGTTGATTGCGCGGAAGATTGCTGCGACGCTGTGCTCGACCGGGACGCCGGCGCATTTTCTGCATCCGGCTGAGGCTCTGCACGGCGACTTGGGAATCGTTGCCAAGGGCGATGTGGTGGTGGCGCTGTCGTCGAGCGGCGAGACAGAGGAGTTGCTGTCGTTGCTGCCTGCGTTACAGCGGCTTGGGACTACCGTGATCAGTTTTTGCGGCGCGGCGGAGTCGACGCTGGCGCAGGCGAGCGCGGTGGTTCTGGATGCGAGCGTGACGGCAGAGGCTTGCGCGATGAATCTCGCGCCGACGGCTTCGACGACGGTGATGCTGGCGCTGGGCGATGCGCTGGCGCTGGAGGTTTCGCGGCAAAGAGGATTCGCGGCGGGGGATTTTGCGGAACTGCATCCGGGTGGACGGCTGGGCAAGCGGCTGGCTCGGGTCGGCAGCGTGATGCATAGCGGCGATGCGATGCCGCGAGGTCACAGTGGACACCGTGATGACGCAGGTGATCCACGAGATGTCGCATAAGAAGCTCGGCATGACGACGGTGGTTGGTGAGGGGTACAAGCTGCTGGGGATGATCTCGGATGGCGACCTGCGGCGGCTGCTGGAGCGCGACGGGCCGGGGGCGTTAGCGCATACCGCAGGCGAGATCATGAATCCGAAGCCGGTGACGATTGCGCCGGAGGCTTTTGCGGGTGAGGCGCTGGCGTTGATGGAGGCGCGCAAGATTACTTCGCTGATTGTTGTCGGGGCGAAGGGTGAGGCGCTTGGGGTGGTGCATCTGCATGATCTGTGGGCGAGCGCGGGTTAGCTAAACGCGAAATACAGAGATTCTGATCCTGCGGATCAGAATGACGACGGGAAAAAGCAGCGATTATTTGCCGTCGCCACTGCCCCAGACACTGTCGAGGAAGAGGTAGCGCGGGCGGAGCTTGTCGGGTTGCGCGGCGGGAGTGGCGTCGAGGTGCATGACGGGGTAGTTGTCTGTGGGGCTGTAGATGGGCCACTTGGGGAGGCCGGCGGCGTTAGGGTCGCCGGTTTTGGCGAAGTTGGTCCAGTACTGCTGCATCAGGTCGGAGAGCGCGCGGTCTTCGGGGCGGACGTGCATGCCGGCGCGGGAGTCAAGGGTGCCGAAGACGTACTCGATGTCGTCGGAGTGGAAGGCGCCCATGGCGACGGAGTGGTTGCGGTCGCCGGGTGATGGGAGATCGAAGAAGTAGCGGTAGACGGGAGCGTTGCCGGTCCTGGTTTGCGCTTCGAGCCAGGCCCAGGTAGAGAAGGCGATGAACTGATCGCCTGCGTAGTCGCCCGCGGATTGGATGGCTTCAGCGTCGGTGCTGGCGGGATAAGCGGCGAGGAACTTGAGCGCGTCCGGACCGTAGTCGGTGTGGGCCTGCACGGTGAAGCTATCTGCTGTTGGAACCGTGGCGGGGCGATTTTCGTTGGCGTTCCAGCCTGCGATCATGGGGATGTGAGCCTGTTTGCCGTCGGCGTAGATGTTGGGGATGGTGTCGGGAAGGAAGTAGTTGTCGATGACGGGGAAGAAGGGCGGAACGGCGTAGCGTGAGCGGTCCATTGCGGCCTTGAGAACCTCGTCGGCAGGGAGCTCGCGCAGGAAGAAGAGCTTACTGGATCCGAAGGCGCGCTCAGCCCAGTCCGCGTCTGTCTTGCCCGGCCTGCTCCACCGTTTGCATGCCGAGGGCGCGGTTGCCGAGGATCGCACCGCTCTCGCCGATGGCTTTGGCGAAGAAGTCTTTTGCAGATGGGCGAGGCCATCAGCGCACTGACGGACATGGAGCCGGCGGACTCTCCGAAGATGGTGATGTTGGCGGGGTCGCCGCCGAATTCAGCAATGTTGCGGCGAACCCAGGCGATGGCGGCGGTCTGGTCCATCAGGCCGTAGTTTCCGGAGGTGTGGTTGGACGACTCGGCTGTGAGTTCAGGATGGGCGAAGAAGCCGAAGATGCCCAGGCGGTAGTTCATGGAGACGACGATGACGCCGCGATGCGCGAGGAACTGGCCATCCTGGCGATTCTCGGAGGTGCCTCCGGTGTAGAAGCCGCCACCGTAGATCCAGACCATAACGGGGAGGCCGGGAGATTTCTTTTGGGGCTTGGCGTCGAAGGGCGCCCAGACGTTGAGGGTGAGGCAGTCTTCAGATGGGCCAGGATCGTGGAAGACCATGTCGGGATAGCCGCCGGACTGGATGCAGTGCGGGCCGAAGTCGCGGGCGAAGAGGACTTTCTTCCACTTGCCGACCGGCATCGGCGGGCGCCAGCGAAGTTCGTCGACGGGCGGCTGCGCGTAGGGAATGCCTTTGTAGGCGATGACTTTCTGGTCGGGAGTGAGGACTCCAAGAAGCTTGCCGGACTCGATCTGGATGGCGCGGACTTCGGTTGGTTTCTGAGCCTGGACAACGGATGTGGCGGAGAAGATGGCGGCGAGGGTGATCGAGATTGCGAGCTTGGTACGGGGCTGATGCATTAGGCTCTCCGCTGCCAAGCTATCACGGTTTGAGGGATGAATCTGCTGAAGGAGGAATGGATGACACCCCATGGTCGACGCGATGAAACTGCGCCCAACCCTTCGACCGGCTGAGGGCAGGCTACGGGCACCCTGCTTATCGCGCAGGAATGATGAGGTTGTCGATGAGACGGGTGGCGCCGATGAACGCGGCGACGGCGATGAGGGCGCCGTGGGTGGTGTCGGCGATGGGTAGCAGCGTGTTGGGGTCGACGATGGCGACGTAGTCCATGCGAGTCTCGGGATCGCTGGCGAAGACTTGAAGCATGGCGAGACGAAGGGCTTCGGCGTTGGTTTCCCCGTGAGCGGAGAGGCTCTGCGCCGCGGCGAGGGCGCGGGACAGGATGAGGGCGCGGGAGCGTTCAGTCGGTGAGAGATAGCGGTTGCGGGAACTCATGGCGAGGCCGTCGGGCTCGCGAACGATGGGGCAGACGGCGATGTGCACGGGAAGGTTGAGGTCGCGGACGATGTGGCGCAGGACGGCGACCTGGGCGGCATCCTTCTGGCCGAAGTAGGCGCGGTCCGGAGCGACGATGTTGAAGAGGCGCGTGACGATGGTGGCGACTCCGCGGAAGTGGCCGGGGCGGGATGCGCCGTCAAGGCGGGTGGCGATGTCGCCGGGGTCGACGAAAGTGGTGTTGCCGGCGGGGTACATGCTCGTCGGCGGAGGGTGCGAAGAGGACGTCGACGCCGGCGGATTCCAGCTTGCGGCAGTCTTCGTCGAAGGTGCGCGGGTAGGATGCGAAGTCTTCGTTAGGGCCGAATTGGGTGGGGTTGACGAAGATGGAGGCGGCTGTGTAGTCGCACTCGGCGCGGGCGGCGGAGACGAGCGAGAGATGGCCCGCGTGCAGCGCGCCCATGGTGGGGACAAGGCCCAGCGCGCTGCCGGACTCGCGGAGGCCGCGGCAGGTGGTGTGCATATCGAATGGAGTGGTGCAGATTTTCATGCTTTGCGGGCGCGGGGCACGGAAGATGCGACGGCTAGTTGGACTTCGCGGGGCAGGTGGTAGCTCTCGGCGTCGGAAGGGAAGCGGTGCGCGGCGACGTCCTCGCGGTATTGCTGAAGCGCGTCGGCGAAGAAGGCTGCGCCGTCGCCATATTGGCGGCTAAACTTCGCGGGCGGCCCGAAGGTGAGGTTGAAGAGATCGTGGAAGACGAGGATCTGGCCATCGCAGTCTGGGCCTGCTCCGATACCGATGGTCGGGACGCCCGATTGTGAGGTGATGATGGCGGCGAGTTCGCGGGGGATGCCTTCGAGGACGATGGCGATGGCGCCGGCGTCTTCGAGCGCGCGGGCATCGGCGGAGAGGCGGTCGATAGCCTCGAGGGTTTTGCCCTGAACGCGGTAGCCGCCCATGCTGTGGACGGACTGCGGAGTGAGGCCGATGTGGGCGACGACCGGAACTTCGGCGTCGGTCAGCCGACGGACGAGTTCGGCGCGGTTGCGCCGCCTTCGATCTTGACGGCCTGCGCACCGGCTTCCTTGATGAAGCGGATGGCGTTGCGGACGGCGTCGTCGATGGAGGCGTGGTAGGAGCCGTAGGGCATGTCGGCGACCAGGAAAGAGCGGTGCAGGCCGCGGGCGACGGCGCGGGTGTGGTGCAGCATCTCGTCTACAGTGACTGGGAGCGTGTTTTCGTAGCCGAGGACGACCATGCCGAGCGAGTCGCCGACCAGGATCATGTCGATTCCGGCTTCGTCGAGCAGGCGCGCGGTGGGATAGTCGTACGCGGTGAGAGCGGTAATTGGAATTCCGGCTCGCTTTTTCTGCAGGAGGGAGTCGGATGTGAGGCGGGAAACGCGGGGTCGAGGTTCCGCTGGCGCGAAGTTGGGTAACGCTCATGGTGTTCTCCAGTGCCACTCCGCCAAGGAACGTGCGGATGCAGCCCGAAACAGCGTCTTAGTATACCTGCGATGGTAAAGGTGGTGGTAGGATGCGATGGAGCGGTGGGTGCAGGATGAGAATGAGGGCAAGACCGCTGACAAAGGACTTGTTGAGACTTGCCACCGGAGAGCTTGCTTCCTATAATCAGCATCATATGCCTCGCAACCGTGCGTGCGGCGAAGGCAGACCACATTCAAAGCGCGGATCAGAGCATCATCTTTTTACTCCGGGACTCCCGGTGGCGTGGCCGGTATCTAACTACTTATTAAATGACTGAGGAGTCTTGCATGAAGAAGGTCGTCTTAGCGTCATTTCTGGCGTGTGCTGCCATTGCATCAGGTCTGCCAATCGCGTCTGCTCAGGGCGCTTCGTCGGCCGCTGCAGCGAGTGCCGCGGCAAACTGTGCTGCACCGGCACAGATGCCGGCTGCTGAATACGCTGTCTACAACAATGCCATGACCCAGGCCACGCCACAGGCGAAGGCTGGTGGATTGGAACAGTACCTCACACAATTTCCGCAATCGTCGGTAAAGGCGACTGTGCTGGAGGCGCTGATGTCGCTGTACAGCACATTTGACGCGGCCAAGACGCAGGACGCGGCGGACCGCTTGCTGCAGGTCGATCCGACGAATGTGAAGGCGCTTTACGCTGAGACTTTGCTGCGGAATTCCGCGGCGGGAAATCTGACTGATCCGGCTGCGAAGCAGGCTGCGATGGACACCGTGGCGAGCTATGCGCAGAAGGGTCTCGCGGCTCCGAAGCCGGCTTGCATGTCTGATGCCGACTTTGCGACGCTGAAGGCTGCCGAGTATCCGGCCTTCTACAGCGCGATCGGATATGACGCGCTGTTGAAGAAGGACTCCGCTGCGGCGATCGATGCGTACAAGAAGGAACTCGCACTGGTTTCTCCCGAGGCAACGAAGACGCCTGGCAACGTTCTGCAGGACATCTACTACCTGGGCGTTGCTTACATGCAGTCGACTCCGCCGGACTACCTGACCTGCGCTTTCTATACCAGCCGTGCGGTGGCGTATGCGCCGGATAGCTACAAGCCGGTTATTTCGCCGACGGCGAAGTACTGCTACAAGAAGTACCACGGCGCCGACGACGGGTACGATGCGGTGGTTGCTGCTGCGACGGCGAACCTGAATCCTCCGGCGGACTTTGCCAGCACAGTGAAGCCTGCGCCGACTGCGGCCGACATTGTGAACCAGGTGATTGCGTCGACGCCCGATCTTGGAACGCTGGCGGTTGGCGACAAGGAATTCATCATGGCCAACGGCACTCCGGACCAGGCTGCGAAGGTTTGGGACACGATCAAGGGCAAGTCGGTTGAGATTCCGGGTGCGCTGATTATTGCGGCGACTCCGACTCAGTTGCAGGTTGCGATCTCCGACGATGCGGTGCAGTCGAAGACGGCTGATTTCACGTTCAACCTGAAGCCCGCGGAAGAGCCCGACCGGGACCGCGGCGCAGAAGGCTGCAGACCAAGAAGCAGCAGGACGCGATTGCGGACGCTACGCAGGTTGGCAAGACGGTGACGCTGGATGGTACTTACGACTCCTACACGCCGAAGCCGATCATGATCACAATGAGCGACGGCGAGGTCGTGTTGCCCAAGGCTGCTACACCGAAGCCTCCTGTGCATCATAAGGCTGCTGCACACTAAGGACGTTGCATTTTTGCAGTGCGGAGGCCCGGCCGAGTGCCGGGCTTTCGTGTTTGTGTTCCCACATCTCAAGAGCGAGATGTGGGGCACCCGAATCGGCTTCATGGGAGTGAAACCTTGTGGGCTCCGGCGGAGGCACGGCTGGTGTAGATTTCGGCGGTGATGCCGGTGGCGTTGAAGTAGCCTGTGCGCATGGCTTCGACGAAGGCGGCGGCGTGGTCGGCGGCGACGAGGTTGACGGTGCATCCGCCGAAGCCTCCGCCGGTGAGGCGCGCGCCGAAGCAGCCGGGCTGTTTGTTCGCGAGGTCGATGAGGATGTCGATCTCCGGGCAGGAGGCTTCGAAGTCGTCGCGGAAGCTGAGTTGCGCTTCGTACATGAGTTGCGCCGAAGCGGGCGAGGTCGTTGGCCTTGAAGGCATCGACGGCGGCGAGGACGCGGTTGTCTTCGGTGATGACGTGGCGGCAGCGGCGGAGGGATTCGGGCTTCATCTCGGCGCCCCATTTTTCGAGGTCGGCCATGGTGGCGTCGCGCAGGGCTACGATCTCGGGACGGTGCTGCTGGAGGATGGCGAGGCCGGCTTCCATCTCGGCTCGGCGGGTGTTGTAGCCTCCGCCGTCGGCCAGGGTGTGCTTGACCATGGAATTGCAGATGACGATGCGGACGTTGGAGGGGATGGGTGCCAGGGTGTAGGTGAGGAAGCGGGTGTCGATCATGACGGCGTTGTCCTGCTTGCCGCAGCAGATGACGAACTGGTCCATGATGCCGACGTTGGCTCCGACGAAGGCGTTTTCTGCGCGCTGGCAGAGGAGGGCGATTTCGTTGAGGGGCATCGTCGACGCCGAGGGTGCCGAGGACGGCGAAGGCGGTGCAGACTTCGACCGAGGCGGAGGAGCTGAGGCCGGCGCCGAGCGGCACGTCTCCGACGATGGTGAGGGAGAAGCCCTGAGTGACGTCGATGCCTTTTTCCTCGAGGGCCCAGAGGACTCCGGCGGGGTAGTCGGTCCAGGTTCTCGACCGGGCGAAGAGGAGTTCGGAGATGGATTGATCGACGTGCTGGTTGAAGTTGATGGAGTGGGCGAGGAAGCGGCCGTCGGTGCGCGGGGAGATGGCGATGAGGGTGGAGAAGTCGATGGCGGCAGGCATGACGAAGCCGCCGGAGTAGTCGGTGTGCTCGCCGATGAGGTTGACGCGGCCGGGTGCGGAGTAGACGGCGGCCTGGGCGTTGTAGGTGGCGAGGTGGAGGGCGGCGAGTTCGGCTGGCGTCTGCATGTAGGCTTTCCTGTGGTACCCCCCCCGGGGGGGTGGTATGTCTAAGTTGTTGTTTTTCAGTTACATGTAAAAATTGCTTGCTGTAAATATTTGATTCGATGCCGGTTATAGGCAAATATTTGACTTGTAATGACTTATTCCATTCAGAGCGGGTTTGGATATTTGTTTTTTCCCTCTATTTTAAGAATACGCCTTGGGACAGAACTCGAATGCAAAGTCTATTTTCTTTGGAATGAGGGGGATGGTTCGATTTTGGGGTTGACCGGAGGATTTGCCTCTATGGGGGCGCGGCGGCATTTGTGTCGGGCCCTTCAGCCCTCCGGCTTTTCTCCGGGCCAGCCTAGGCCTTCGGCCTAGGCTGGTATGTTGCGCGCTTTCAGCGCTTTAAGTGGGTTGAGTCATCAATTTCCCAGGGCGAGTATTGCGCCGTTTCAGAGCCTGAACCGGAGTTGGAGGGTTTGGGTCGCTGCCCGGCGTTTGAGTCTAGTCGGCGTAGTGTTTGTCGGGGAGGGCGCGGAGGCGGGCGGCGGCGGTTTCCGGGGTTAGGTCGCGCTGGGGCATGCCGAGCATTTCGAAGCCGACCATGAATTTGCGGATCTCGGCGGAGCGCAGCAGTGGCGGATAGAAGTGGGCGTGGAAGTGCATCGCGTCGTGGCCCTGACCGTGGGTGGGGCGCTGGTGGAAGCCCATGGTGTAAGGGAAGCTGACTTCGAAGAGATTGTCGTAGCGGGTGGTGACGGCTTTGAGGATGGCGGCGAGGGCGGTGCGCTCGGGGCGGGTGAGGTCGGTGAAGCTGCCGAGGTGGCGGCGGGGGAGGACCAGGGTTTCGAAGGGCCAGGTGGCCCAGTAGGGGACGAGGGCGACGAAGAGGTCGTTCTCGACGACGATGCGGGCGTCGGGATGTGCGAGTTCCGTCGCGAGGTAGTCGCAGAGGAGGCAGGCGCCGTGCTCTTCGCTGGTAGGCCTGCTGGGCGGCGAGCTCGCGGAGAGGCTCGTCGGGGATGTGCTCGGTGGCCCAGATCTGGCAATGAGGGTGGGGGTTGGAGGCGCCCATCATGGCGCCGCGGTTCTCGAAGATCTGGATGTGGTTGATCCAGGGAAGGTCGCCGAGCGAGGCGGTTTCGTCGGCCCAGGCGTCGACGACGCGGGCGATGTCGGGGACGGCCATGCGGGCGAGGGTGAGGGAGTGGTTGGGGTGGAAGCAGAGGACGCGGCAGAGGCCGCGTTCGGGCTCGGCGACGAGGAGCGGGGATGGGTTGGGCTGGTCGTCCGCCTGGATTTCCGGCAGCAGGGCAGGGAAGTCGTTGTTGAAGGCGAAGACGCGGGTGTAGGCCGGGATTGTGCTGGCCGCCGGAGCGGGCGTTGCCGGGACAGAGGTAGCAGGTGGGGTCGTAGGCGAGGCCGGGCGGTGGTGACGGGCTTGGTGGTTTCGCCCTGCCAGGGGCGCTGGGTGCGCTGCGGAGAGACGAGGATCCACTGGCGGAGGAGAGGGTTGTAGCGGCGATGCGGGACCAGATCGAGGGGGCGGGGAGCTGCGGGCACAGGCGATTCCTCTTCAGTGAAAAAGCAACGGTTACAAGTGTAAGCGAGAAGACAGGTTCAAGGTTCAAGGTTCGGGGGCGGAGCGGGGCTGGGGGTGGATAGGGCATGGCGTCTCGGCCAGCTTATGGCTGATACTCTAGCTGCGCAATCGTCGTCTAAATAAGTGAGGACACCGAATGTCAGCCTACGAAAGCGATCTGTCGCAGATCGTCTACGAACTTAATCGCTCTGCGCCGGAGTTGAAATCGGACAAGACGGCCTCGCTGGATAAGCTGCTGGGGCTGGCGGCTGAGCAAGGGGCTTCTGACGTAATCCTGGTTGCCGGGGCGGTGGTTGCTTTTCGCATCAATGGCTCGCTTACGCTGGCTTCGGCTAAGGTGCTTTCGGCGGATGAACTTCGCGCGATGCTGTTGCCGCTTCTTGATGCGGAGCAGGCGAAGGAGCTTGAGGCCGATCGCGCTTTGGATTTCTGTTTTGTGCGCGGCACGGTTGGGCGGTTCCGCGCCAATCTTCATTACCAGCGGGGGACGCTGGCGGCGAGTATCCGCCTGCTGCCGGCACAGGTTCCCACGATTGAATCGCTGCATCTGCCGGCGATCCTGGGTCGCCTGATGGAGCGCAAGCAGGGCCTGGTGCTGCTGACGGGGCCGACGGGCTGCGGGAAGACCTCCACGATGGCTGCGCTGATCGACATCATCAATGCGCGGCGGCGCGACCACATCATCACGATCGAGGACCCGGTGGAATATCAGCATGCGAACCGGAACTCTATCGTGGAGCAGATCGAGGTGGGGCACGACACGCCATCTTTCGCGGAGGCCGTGCGGGCGGTGCTGAGACAGAATCCTGACGTGATTCTTATTGGCGAGATGCGCGATGCGGAGACGATGGCGGCCGCGCTGACTGCGGCTGAGACGGGGCACCTGGTGCTTTCGTCGCTGCATACTAACGACGCGGCGCAGACGATGTCGCGGATTCTGGACAGCTTTTCCGGCGGGAACCAGGCGCAGATTCGGCAGCAACTTTCGCTTGCGCTGCTGGCGGTGATCGCGCAGCAACTGGTGCCGGCGATCGGCAACAGCGGGCTCTATCCTGCGGTCGAAGTGATGATTGCGACGACCGCGATTCGCAACCTGATCCGGACCGGGCAAGATCACCAGATGCGGTCGCTGATCTCGACGGGCAAGGCCGAGGGCATGATGACGATGGACCAATCGCTGGCGGAGCTGGTGCAGCTGCGGCGGATTGATCGCGAGACCGCGCTGGCGCATTGCTACCATCCCGATGAGTTGCGCTCGCAGTTGAACCGCTCTGCCTGATCGATAGCGGGAGTGTCACGGCCTGGCGGACTAGCGGAGGCGGAACTGTTCGCCTTTCAATGCCTGCATCTGTTGGATGTAGAGTTTGGAGTCGAACTTTCTGCCGGTGCTGGCGCCGGACATGTAGCGGATCTTGCCGAAGATGGGGCGCTCGCCCCAGGCGCGGTCGAATTTGCCGAGCATGGACCAGGCGATTCCTGCGTAGCCGTTGGGGTCGCGGCCGTCGAGGAAGTATTTGTCGTTCAGGTGAATGGCCCACTTGACGGCGGTTTTGACGTCGGGGGTCCACTCCAGGATTTTCTTTGCCCAGTACATGCGGAGGTAATTGTGCATCCAGCCGTACTCGACCATCTGGGTCTGCGCGGCGTTCCAGAGGTCGTCGTGGGTTTCGCCGGCTTCGAGTTGCTTGAGTGAGTAGAGGTGTTCGCGTTCATCGCGGGCGTGTTCGGCGATGGTCTTTTTGGCCCAGTCTTCGGCGCAGTCGGCGGAGTCGTAGTTGGGCGTGTATTTTACGAAGTTGACGGCTAGCTCGCGCCAGGCGATGAGCTCGTTGAAGTAGCCATCGCGGGCGGGTTTGAGCGAGGAATCTTTTTTTGCGGCGGCATCGACGGCGAGTGCGATTGTTAGCGGGCCGATGTGACCGAAGTGCAGATAGGGAGACAGGGCGGAGGTTCCGTCGACTTCGGGTTTATTGCGGTCTGAGTCGTAATTCTTCAGGAGCTTGCTGCAGAAGTGGCGGAGGCGCTTGACCGCGGCGTGGTGTCCGCCGATCCAGGCTTCGACGGGCTGAACGCTGCGGTCGAGGTCCTTCCAATTGCGGGTCATGTCGTCTCGGGGCGAGTCGGCATGAAAGCTTTTGGGTTGCTTCCATTCCTTTTGGGCCTTCGGATTTTCGTACGGCTTGAGGAATTCGGGCAGCATGCGATAGAGGCGCGGACGGATGGTGTAGGCGCCGTACTGTGCGTGCTCGATGAGTTTTGACGGGAACGACGACGTCGGCATCGACGGTCCAGAAGGGGATTTTGATTTTCGCGGCGAGGGACTGGCGCCACTTTTCGGGCTCTCGCATGGGGTTCTCGTCGCCGATGAGGAAGGCTGCGCCGACGTCGCTGAGGAATTGCTGGTGCGACTCGTGCGGGGCGTTGCGCAGGATGAATGCGATGTTGCGCTCGGCAAGGTCTTCTTCGATGTCTACGAGGCCGCGGTTGAGGAATGCGTAGTGGCGGAGATTGGCGTGGGGGAAGTTGGCGATGCCGGCGAAGTAGACGACCAGCGGGAGGTCGAGCTGGTTTGCTATGTGAACCGCGATGTCGACGGCGTGGTTATCGCGGCCGCGCTGGGCGCGCTGCATCCAGTAGACGACGCACTTGCCGTTGGGATCAGGTGGGCCGCTGCGGCGAATGGTGACGCGGGGATCGTCGGCCAGGTTGCGCAGGGCCTGAGGGAGTTCGGTCATTCGCACAGTCTATCGTTGGGGTTTCGACGTCATGGAAAACTTGCGGCGCTATTATTCGGCCGGATGCGCGATGACGCCGAGATCGGCCAATCCGTTGACGAAATACTGCGCGGCGAGCGCGACGAGCAGCAGACCCATGACGCGTACGAGGATGCGAATGCCGGTATCGCCGAGCACGCGCGACAACGATGCTGGAGTGGCCGAGCACGAGGTAGCAGATCAGCGCCGTCAGCGCGATGGAGATGAGGATCGCGGCCATCTGCCACTTCGACTGCGCCTGGCCGACCAGCACCATGACCGAGGTGATTGCGCCGGGGCCGGCGAGCATGGGAACGCCGAGCGGCACGATGCCGGCATCTTCTTTTTGCGGCGGCTGCTTCGGTGTCGCCTGGTGTTTCCTGCGTGGGTGAGCGTTTGGCCTGGAGCATGTCGAGGCCGATGAGGAGAAGGACGATGCCGCCGGCGAGTTCGAAGGCGGGCAGCGTGATGCCGAAGAGCCGGAATAGCTGCTCGCCTGCGAAGGCGAACGCGCTCAGCACGATGAGCGCGGTTAGAGCGCCTTTGCGGGCGGTTCGCTTGCGCGCGGGCGGGTCGTCGCCCTCGGTGATGGCGAGGAAGGTTGGGCAGCGCCGCGAAGGGGTCTACCAGGAAGAAGATGGAACTGAGCGCGAGCAGCGAGAAACGGACGTAGACCGAGTGCTGAAGTCCGTAGAACGAAATAGATTGAGGATCGAAGGCCACACATCTATTGTTGCATTGATGATTTGGAGGGAGAGAATCGAACGTCGGTATAATCAGGTATTGGGGCCGGCGGCGGCACAATCTCGTAGCCGCGGGCGAGGAGTTTTCGAATGCCATTAGCAACCACAAAAAACATCTGGCATAACGGGCGAATGTTGGCCTGGGAACAAGCCCAGATCCATGTTATGTCCCACGTCATCCACTACGGCTCTTCGGTGTTTGAAGGGCTGCGCTGTTACGGGCCGGGAATCTTCCGCCTGCAGGAGCATATGCAGCGGCTGCTGGACTCGGCGAAGATCTATCGCATGCCGATCAAGTACACGCTGGAAGAGCTGTGCTCGGGCGTAGTTGACCTGGTAGAGGCGAACGGAATCGCGCCTTGCTACATCCGTCCGATCGCGTTTCGCGGTTACGGCGAGATTGGCGTGAACCCGCTGAAGGCTCCGGTCGAGGTTTATATCGCCAACTTCCCGTGGGGCAAGTATGTTCCGGGCAACGATGGCGCGGATGTGTGCATTTCGAGTTGGAATCGCCTGGCGCCGAACACCATGCCGTCGCTGGCGAAGGCAGGCGCGAATTATATGAACTCGCAGCTTATCCGGATGGAGGCCGAGATCAACGGCTACTCCGAAGGCATTGCGCTGGATGTGAACGGCTATCTTTCTGAAGGCTCGGGCGAGAACCTGTTTGTCATCCGCGGAGGCGTGCTGTACACGACGCCGCTGGCGAACTCGGTGCTCAGCGGCATTACGCGCGCATCGGTGTTGACCATCGCGAAGTCGCTGGATATTCCGGTGGTGGAGCAGGCGCTGCCGCGCGAGATGCTTTATATCTGCGACGAGGCGTTCTTCACCGGGACCGCAGCCGAGGTGACGCACCTGCGGTCGGTGGACAGAATTCTGGTGGGCGATGGGACTATGGGCCCGGTGACTACCGCGATCCATGATGAGTTCTTCGCCATCGTGAATGGCACCAAGCCGGATCTCTACGACTGGCTGACGCCGGTAAAGGTTCCGGCGGCGGAGCCTGTCGGCGTCTAGCAGCAAAATCATATTTCAAACCAGTCCCGCCGCAATTTGCGGCGGGATTTGTTTTTGCAGCGCCTCGTAACCCTTTGAGGGGATAGGTTCGTGGCGTGAAACGCGGTAGGTTGGTGACTCTTGACCACGCTGTTGCGGCGGTCTACAAATTCAAGGGTAGAGCCGCTCTAAATTCTGTTCCACAATGAGGCGGGACGAACGATGCGATATGGACGGTTGCTGTGGATTCTGCTGCTGCTCAGCCCGTTGATTGCGCAGAGCCAGGTGAAGGTGTGGGAGGGGACCATGCCGCTGGCATCTTCCGATGAAGGGGCGCCTGACGAGAATCCGCCGTTCGATGTCTTCTCCGAGTTGGAAAACTATCCGTACACGATGCGGCAGTTGGTGAGGAGTACGGAGACGACGCATAACTGGCGGGCGGTGTTCCTGGAGAATGAGTATTTGAAGTGCAGCGTTTTGCCCGATGTTGGCGGCCACCTTTATACCTGCATCGACAAGATCAATGGCAAGCCGATGTTTTATGCGAATCCATCGCTGAAGAAGGCGCTGGTGGCGTATCGCGGCGCGTGGTCTGCGTTTGGCGTCGAGTTCAACTTTCCTGTGTCGCATAACTGGGTGACGATTTCGCCGGTTGACTTCGCATATAGCAAGGCGGCAGACGGCAGCGCCTCGGTTACGGTGGGCAATCGCGACCGGGTGTATGGGATGGATTGGACAGTGCAGGTGATCCTGCGGCCGGGGAGCACGGTGCTGGAGGAACGTGTGACGCTGGCCAATCGCACCGATCTGCGGCACCATTTTTTCTGGTGGAATAACGGTGCGGTGCAGGTGTGGGACGATTCCCGAATCTGGTACCCGATGCGGATGACGGTTGAAGGGCAGACCTGGCCGATCGATGCCAAGGGGGTTGACCAGAGCCTGATCTCCAATGAAGTTGCGGGGCAGGTGTCGCTGTTTGCCTACGGCAGCCGCGAACCGTTTATGGGCATCTACAATCCGCATACCGATGCTGGGACCGTACACTACGCGGACACGAGCAAGGTTCCCGGGCAGAAGATATGGTCGTGGGGCGTCGATCCTCCAGACCTAGAGTGGCGGCACTCTCTTTCGGACAACAACAGCGCTTATGTTGAGGTGCAGGGCGGCCTGTTCAAGGATCAGGACACGTTCGGCTATCTTGAGCCGCAACAGACGGTGCGTTTCAGCGAATACTGGATGCCCGCGCGCGGCATTGGTGCTATCTCCCGGGCGAATCTGGATGGCGTGGCTGCGATGACCCGGGCGCCGCAGCCGGGCGGAAAGATTACGCTGAAGGTCGGCTTCAATGCCAACCACGCGATCGCCGGCGCGAAGATGGAGATCTTCGACGGAGAGACGAGCCTATTCGCGGAGAGTGCGTCGCTGACACCTGCGACTACATGGACGCACGAGGTTCCCGATCTGCAGGCTGAGAAGAAATACACCTTCGTGCTGAGCAGCGAGAAGGGTGACGTTCTGCTGAAGCATACGGAGGATACGTATGACGTTGATCGGGTGAAGTCTGATGCGCCAGTTCCTCAGCCGCCCGCACAGAAAGACTGGACGGACAAAAACTATCTGGCCGATGGAGCAGGTCAGGAGATCGGGGGCGACTACCTGATGGCCTGGGATGCATATCAAGCGGGACTGGCGAAGTTTCCTGCGAGCTTTGATCTGCTGAAGGCCGCGGGACGGCTTGGGGTAAGCCAGTTTCACTTCGAGGAATCGGCCGCTTATCTCGACAAGGCGGAACAGCAGGTGAGTTCGGATGGCGAGGTTCATTACTATCGCGGGGTTGCCCTGGAGACGCTGGAGCGTGCGGCCGATGCGCGGAAGGAACTCGAGGCCGCGCACGATGCTCCTGAGTTTCGGGTTGCCAGTGGAGTTCTGCTGGCGGAGATGCTGGCCCGGGGCAAGGACGTCGACGGGGCGCTGAAGGAACTGGCTGCGTCATGTCCTGAGAAGTACGGCGATCTGCGCTGCATTGAAGACACCGTAGCGCTGGAGCGGACAAGCGGAGACGCGGTGCATGCCAAGACTCTGGCGCAAGCTGCACTGGGCAAATTTCCAACCAGCGCTTTTCTCGAGAATGAACTGACGAAGATGGGCACGCCCGCGCCGGATCTCAATCGACACCTCGGGGCGGATACGAGCAGAATCCTGAACCTGGTGATCCAGTACAACCGGCTGGGCTTGTATGCTGACTCGCTGGATCTGCTGACGCGTAGCTATCCTGCCGTGCCGCCTGAGCAAGCTGAACCGAGTGCGATTACTCCGGCGAACGATCCGCTGCTTGCTTACTATCGGGGATTCGCGAAAGAGAAGATGGGGCAGTCCGGACAGGCCGATTATGACTTGGCATCGCATATGTCCCTGCTGTACGTGTTTCCGGATGAGGCCGATACGTTTGCAGTGCTGCGGGCGGCGATCGCGGCCAATCCTTCGGATGCTTCCGCGCACTTTTTGCTGGGAGATCTCTATTTCTCGAAGCGGATTGTTGATCCTGCTCTTGCTGAATGGAAGACCGCGGAGGCGCTGAACCCGAAGATTCCGTCGTTGCAGGCCAGCATGGGGCGGGCGTTGCTGGAGCTGAAGAAACAGCCGAAGGAAGCTGCGGCCGAGTTGGAACGCGGGCGCGAATTCGATGCGGCCAATCCAGCTGTTTATCTGCAACTGAACGAGGCGATGGCACAGACTGGCAAGAGTCTGTCGCAGCGCGCTGACATGATGGAGACCTTTCCCGATCCAGCAAACATGACGCCTGAATTCATACGGGCGCTGGTGGATACGTTGCGTCAGGCGGGGCGGGGCAAGGAAGCGGATGCAGTGGTGGCTGGGCATTTTGTGCCGCGCAAAGAGGGTGAGGCGCCGCTGCAGCCCGACGGGCCACGCCAAGTAAATTTTCTTACCGGACGATGCGCATTGCGCGGTCCCATCGAGCGAAGTTGATGATGGAGTCGGCGGGGCCTGTGTGTTGGGCGCGACTGTTGCCGGGCATAGCTGCGGCCGTCGTCTGTCCGGGGGCGGAGCCGGTGTCATTCAGCGAGAAGTAGACCAGGAAGGGCTTGCCGACGATGGCTGCGCGGGGGACGAATCCCCAGTAGCGGCTGTCCTCGCTGTCGTTGCGGTTGTCGCCGAGGACGAAGTAGCTGTCCGGCGGGACGGTGAGTTCGCCTTGCGAGACGAGCGAATGCATTTGGATCCACCAGCGCGAGTCGACGCCCGGATCGGCGCTTGCCAGGAGCGGGAAATCGTCGCGATAGCTGTCCGGCAGGGCGGGGCGGTAGACGGCGTAGGGCTCGGTGAGGGGCGCCGTTGATGAAGACGTGGCCGTCGCGCAGGCGAAGGCGGTCGCCGGGCAGGCCGATGACGCGCTTGACCAGATGCAGCGAGGTGTCGACCGGGTAGTGGAAGACGATCAGGTCGCCGCGATGAATGACATCGGTCGGAGGATAGATGTGGGGCGAAACCTCCGGGCCAACCTGCTTATTGACCAGAAGAAAATCACCGACGAGGAGGGTTGGCTCCATGGATGCCGAGGGGATGCGGAAGGGCTGCACCGTGAAAGTGATGATGAACAGCGCGATGATCAGGATGTTCATCAGGGACTGGAATGCCTGCAGCAGTCCGTGGCGATGCGCGGCCGGGGCAGCGGGGGCGACGACTGGGTTGATTGGCCGGGGCGACGCGGAGACTCCGATTGGCGATGGAAGGTTCACGGGCGGTTCAGGATCCTGCTCGCTGCCGAGCCGGGCAGTTTCGCCGCCGGACTCAGCAGCGAGTTTCATTGCGCGGCCTCTGGAGTCGCGTGACTGGGCGGCTTGGTTGCAAGCAACTCGGTGGTGCTGGTGGCGGGAAGGAGGGTGCCGGAGAGCAGCAGGCCTGCAAGCGCACGGCGCGCCGCCTCCTGCTGGGCGAGCTTCTTGGTGGTGCCTTCCGCGTCGGCGAGGGTGATGAATCCGCCTGAGCGATCGGCCACGCGCACCTCGATGCGGAAGCGCTTCTTGTGGTCGGGGCCGCTCTGGTCGGTCATGACGTACTTGGGCTGGCCCGCGCCTTCGGCCTGCAGGTGCTCCTGCAGAGCGGACTTGTAGTCGCCTACGGCGCCGGAGAATGGCTCGGTGGAGTCGAGCACGCTCATCAGGTCGGCGTCGGCCGGCTCGACGATGTGGCGTTGGATGAAGTCGCGCGCGGGGGCGAGGCCGCCGTCGAGATACATGGCCGCGATGACCGCCTCCAGCGCGTTCGCGAGCAGGGCAGGCTTCCTCTGGCCGCCGCTGTGCTCTTCTCCGCGGCCAAGGCGAAGCATGGGACCGAGCTGAATCTGCGCTGCGACCTGAGCGAGATTCCGGCTGCTGACCAGCGATGCGCGGAGCCGGGTCAGATCGCCTTCGCGTGATCCGGGAAAGCGGCGGAAGAGCGCCTCGGCGACCACCAGCCCGAGCACGGCGTCGCCGATGAACTCGAGTTGCTCGTTGTCTGTACCCGGCTGGCGCGTGCCCTCCGGATTGTTTTCATAGGCAAGCGAGCTGTGCGTGAGGGCGAGCTTTAAGCAGGCTTGGATCCTTGAACTTATAGTCGAAAAAGCTGGTGACATCCGGCTCAGGGGAGGCGGTTGCAGCCTGGGCGCGACGGCTGCTTCTGCTGGTGGTTGCCACGCACAGTCTCCGAAGCCGCTCGCGGCGAGTGGCGGGACTGCCCGGCATTGTCATTGCGCGTCGTCAATTCCATCCCCCTGACTCATTTGTGCCTCAAGTTTACCGGAGCCGGCAGCCCGGCGCAGCTCGCGGACGGGAGACTTACTGAGGTGACGTTGGCCGATAAGATTCCTTTTCGGCCTTGCCTGTCGGATCGAGCGGCGCCGAGTCATCGCCGCGCTGTTCATCAGATGAAGCAGCCGTGCGTTTCGGTGGCGCAAATGGCTGCTTGAGGCCTTTTTCCGCGGCTTCCTTGGTGTCGGGCCGGCTGTCGCGGTTGGCGAGGGCTGCCTTGTACTCGGCGATGGCCTTGTCGCGCTGGGGCGGGATCGCGTCCGGATTGTTCGGGTCGCGCGCAATGTCGTACATGCGACCGAGATAGATATGCGCCCAGGCTATGGTCCGGGGATCGTGCGAAAGCTGGACTGTCTCGGTAAGGTTTTCCAGAGCTCCGTCCGGATTACCCTGAATCAGGTCGATACGGCCAAGCAGGAAATGTGCCTCGGCATTCTTCGGGTCGGTCTTCAATGCCGCGTCGGCGAGTTCGCCGGCGCCATTGATGTCGCCCTTCATCAGCTTCATCTCGGCCAGGTCGAGTCCTGTCATCGGAGGCGGCGTGTGGGTAACGGCTTCGCGGAGCGCGATATCGCTGCCTGAGCCCTCCGGCAGAAAAGCGATCTGCTCGGCACGGTGGCGTCTCGCGGCCCACATCCATGCCGATAGACCATCGGGCCGATGTTGTCCTTCAGGCTGACGCCATCCTTCGCCATCATGCCGAGCTGGTCGTAGAAGTACTCGACCAGCACCCAGCCCTGGCGCATGTCCAGGTCGACGGCCTTGCGGCGCACCGCCTCAGCCTGGCGGTCGTAAACAGTCATCTCGGTCCTGGTAGTGCTCGACCTCGGAACGGTCCTTGAGCGAATCGGGCTGCACCGGTTTCGGGATGCCCACGTCCATCGTCTGGATCTCGATGGCTTTGATCAGGCACTCGGTCAGCAGCGCGGCGATGTCGGACTTGTAGGCGAACTCGAGCGGCGCGTTCTGCACCGACTTCAGCAGCGGAGCGAGGCGCTCCAGGTGCTGGTGTGGGCGTAGACCAGCGGCTCGACGGTGAAGTGAAGGTAGGTGTGCCGGATCAGGTCCATCGGCACGCCGTTCGGAGGCTGGGCGGCAGGCGAGACCACGACGACGAGTCGACGCCGTATATGCGCGCGTTGGTGGCCGCGGGCGAGAGCATCGGCTCCAGCAGGACCAGGAAGCGCCGGCCTTCGTAGCTGGTTACGGGCAGGTGCAGATAGATGTTGGTGTCCAGCACCATCTTGGTAAGGGGATCGTGAATGCGGTCGACGAAGCCTTCGTACTCGGGACGGTGTTCGAACCAGAGCGCGTCCAGATGGACTGCTCTCGGCGAAGGTTCGCAGCAGGGGAAGCACATCGACCACCGGGGTGGAGTCGGGCGGAAGTTCGCTCTCGTCCACCGTCGGGGTCAGCATCGGCGGCGGCCCGAGGTACAGGGCGAGCGAGACATATTGTGCGAGCGAGCGGCCGGGATCGTTGAGAGCGTGCTCGCGGATGAAGGTGCAGAGTGCGTCGCGGGCATCGCGCGCCGGGGCGGATGCGGCCAGTTCCGCATTGATCTCTTCGCGCACCCTGCGCCGGACGGGACTCGATTCGGCGAGGCCCGCGTCGTAGCCGCAGGCATTCAAGGCGGTGCGCCAGATAGAACAGAGGCTCGCTTGTCTCCAGCGTGATGGCGGAGCCGCCGGCCTCAGGCTGCGCGATGCGCGGCACCGGCAACCGGAGCAGCGGAGTCCGGAGTGCTGGACGAGGAACCGGATGAGGATGTCTGGGCAAGCAGCGCTGCCGGCGAAATCGCACTGAGGGCAACAAGGACGACCGCGGCGGTGGCGATCGGAAATTGGCGGGATAGGGAAGGACGGTTCAAACAAAACACAATATTGATTCGACGCTCATCCCAAGCTTAAGAGAGCGTGGCCGGGATAGCAAGGGACGGCCGCGCAAGTGCCGCATCTGCATGGTTTTGTACTAACCGTGCACGGAGATTCCGGAGTAGGTGACCACAACGCGGCCGCGGACGGGCACGCCAAATGCGCTGGCGGGCTGGAAGACGCTGCCCAGAAGCTGATCGGCGACCTGCGTCTTGACCGCTTCGGTCCTGGGGACCGGAGACGATGGTGAAGTCGTAGACGCGCCCATTGGCGTCGACCAGCGCTTCCACCACGATCGGGGAGTCATGCGCCGTGACAAAGTCTCCCGGCGAGACGGTGGAATATAGATATGCGGCGCAGTGATCGCGCCCAGAGGCTCATCGTTCGCCAGCACAGGCTGCGGCGCCGCAACCACGCCCAGCAGCAGGGCGACGCTGCCCAGCACGACGGAACCCGCAAGCCCCGCGGAAACCTGCACCAGCCGCGGGCGCACCGCGTTGTCCCACGCCAGGCTGAGCCGGTCGAGAAAGCGCGACTCGCGCCGTGCGTGTTCCCGCGAGATGGCAATGCGAAGCTTCAGCGCGAAGGTCGGCCGGGGCCTTCGCCGGCCCAAGCGCGGCAACGGCGTTCTGGGTGAGCCGCCACGCGGCCAATTCACGCGCGCAGGTCTCGCATCCGCCGACGCGGCCGGCGCCAGCCTCGCCTTCAATCCCTTCAATATGGCGCGCGATCTCCATGCATCTCGTGGCCGCTGATGGTGCCGTCGAGATAGGAGGAGAAGCGGGCCTGGATTTCCGTACATGACTTCAGATTCATCGCGACACCTCCATGGACGCCGGTGCGACCGATGCCGTGCGGTTTACGCTTTTCCGGAGCGAGCAGGCCACGCAATACGGCGCGCCCGCGCGTGAGTCTCGACTTCACCGTACCCAGGTTCACGTGCAGAATATCGGCGATCTCCTCGTAGGTGAAGCCTTCGATCTCGCGAAGCACCACGACGGTGCGGAACACTTCGGGAACCTGCCGGAGTGCCGCCTCGACGCGCTCGCGGACTTCTTCCTGCGCCGCGCAGTCGAACGGCGAACCGCCGCCGTCTGCGAGGGTGGCATCCAAGGGACTGCGCGTCGCTATCGGCGTCGGAGTCGCAGTGCGAGCAATACGGCGCTTCGATGGCGACTCTCCTGCCGCTTGTGCCGCGACCACCAGCGCCGCTGGTTGGAGGCCTCGTGCAGCGCAATGCGGTACAGCCACGTGCGCAGGCTGGCGTCGCCATGGAAGCTGCGGATGTTGCGGAACACCTTGATGAAGACTTCCTGGGTGATGTCGGAGGCGTCGGCGGGGTCCTGCAGGCTGCGCGCAATCAGCGAGTACAGCGGCTGATGATACTGCGCGATCAATTCGGCAAAAGCGCGCTCGGAGCCGGCACGAAGCTCGGCGACAAGAGCCTCTTCGCTCGCGACGGCGACCGCGCTCAGCCAGATTGTCCATTACGCTGCCCGCCTGCATACCGGGTGTCCTTAAAGTTACGACTTCAACGAACCTGTTGCAAACCTGGCCGACCGAAACCTTGTAGCTGGGCTCGTCACGACCCGAAGCCCAGGACGAGAAAGCTGAGAAACTGCGCCGCCGGCGGCCGAGTGCTCGCTCACTCTACTAACTTAGACACCGGCGACCTGCGGATTAGTTCCCGAACGTGGTGAAATATGTTCCTGCCAGCGCATCGACGGCTTGATTGCTCCCGCAGAGCCGCACTCGGGCAGCCTGGCCGCGCTAGCGGAGTGTCAATTCAGAGCCGCTTGCAATTCGTTCCGAGTTTGACTAAGCGGGCCGAAGGTCTGAGAATAGATACAGTCCTTCCTAAGGAGTGGGCCTGTGGCGCAGCTGGGAGCGCGCTTCCATGGCATGGAAGAGGTCATCGGTTCGATCCCGATCAGGTCCACCAATCAACCCATTACAAATCAATAGATTAGCGAAAGCTAACGACCTCCTTCCCGGAGCGTTTGGTGTCGTTTGGCGTCAAATTTCCAAACACTTTTACGGATGTGCCTTCACGCTTGAGTTCACGTCCACTGCAAACGCCGCCTTTGGCGTAGTCTTCGCCTCGCCGCGACGTTCTTTTAATGGCTGCTTCCGCAACTCCATATGGATGGAGTTGACGGCTGACTGCACGCTCTCGGGATCGCCTGCATATACACCTCGGCGGTGGACAATCTCTATGTCGGTTCCCGTCAAATGCCGGCATCTTCGATTTCTTCGAGAGAGCGCCCTTTTGTTTCAGGCACGAACAACAGAATGAAGACGGCACCAAGAAAGCAGACTGTACCGTACGTGAGAAATGTTCCCGAGGTCCCAATGCTTCGATTCAAGAGCGGGAAGGTGTAGGTCAAGACAAAGGACGCGACCCACAAGGCTGCAACGGAGATGGAGACCGACGTTGCACGGACGCGATTCGGAAAGATTTCCGTGATCAACACCCATGTGACGGGGGCAAGGGACATTGCATAGCATGCGATCGCGCAGAGTGTTAGCGCCAGCACCCAAAATCCTTGGAGACCCTGACGGTAGGCGAAACTTGCAGCGACGTGAGAGAAGCCCACACCGAGACAGCCAAGAAGCATCAGGCGGCGGCGCCCGAACTTGTCGACGAGAAACATCGCCAGAACCGTGAAGACGAGGTTGATGGTTCCGGTGATGACGATGTTGAACATGATGTCATTCACACCGTACCCGGCGCTCCGATAGACTTCCTCTGCGTAATTGAAGAGGATATTGATCCCGCTGAATTGTTGAAGAACTGCGAGCGCAATGCCAATCCACAGCAGTTTTCGAATATTTGGCGCGCGAAACGCCCGCCAGTCGCTCTTGCTGTTTGATGCAGCCAGCGATTCCGAGACGGCATGGAGTTCATGTTCGCAGTAAGCGCGTCCGCCGATCCGGGTCAGTACTCGTTCGGCATCCGCAATTCTTCCCCGAGCAACCAGCCAGCGAGGACTCTCGGGGATCAAGGGCGTAGTTACGAGGAAAATGGTGGCAGGGATTGCGACTGCGGTGAACATCCAGCGCCAGCCGAACTGCACGTTCCACGAAGCGGCCATCGCGGCCTGCGAGATGCCGTCGGGAATCCGCTCGGCTATACGCCAATTTGCAATCTGAGCGGCAAGGATACCCACGACGAGCGCAAGCTGGTTCAGGCTCACGAGTCGGCCGCGCCAAGCCGCCGGGCTAATCTCAGCGATGTACATCGGCGACACATTGGACGCAAGACCTATAGCAACGCCACCAGTGAGCCGCCAGACGATAAACGCAGTAAAGCTGAAAGACCAGCCTGTAAGTATGGCCGACACAGCGAACAACAGCGCGGAAATCAACAATACTTTCTTGCGGCCTAGCCGGTCACTGAGACGGCCAGCGAGCAGCGATCCGGCGAAGCATCCAAGCAGGGCGCAACTGTTGGCCCAGCCGACCTTCGCGGCGGAATTAAGATGAAAGTAGGATTCGTAGAATGGCTTGGCGCCTCCTATGACCACCCAGTCGTACCCAAAGAGCAGTCCTCCCATGGCTGCCACGAAGGCAATCATCCAGATGTAACGAATTCGCAAGTCGTGCTGGAAAGTTGAGGTTGAGGAAGATATAGGAGCGACGATTTGCATGCTATCTCGTTTCGTTGTGCTCAATGCTTAGTTGGCTCGCGAGGTCTGCCGCACCGGCGTGGTTACTGTTGAGCTTGAGCACTTCATGAAGGTGAGCAGCGCTCTCGTTCTCGCGGCCCAGTCCCGCCAAAGCTTGAGCGCGTAGGAATAAGGCCTCCGCCTGGTTGCGTCGCACCAGATCCTCTTCAAAGAGCAACATTGCAGGAAGCGAGGTCGCGAAATAGTCGATCTTTGGTTCTGTGCGCTCCAGCCCGAGCGAATAGTCATAGATTTCCTGGAAGATTCGCGATGCCTCCAACGAATTTCCGAGCGCGCGCTGCGCCATTCCGATCCAGTAGGTCATGTCTGAAACGGTGCGCACGGCCATCTGCTGAAAGTCGCCTCGCTGGCGCGTGCCGGATTGCCAGTTTGCGCTCGCACCGGAGTGATCGCCAAGCGCATCATGTGCCCTGCCGAGCCAGTAGAAGACGTCGCTCTGATTTGCAAGAAGATGCCGAGCTTCGCTCAAATTGCGGGGTGGAGTCAGGGTCGCCTCAAAGTGAATCAGGGCTCTCTTCGGGAAATCCGTCTCGCAACAGGCGCCGACCGATTAGTAAATGTGCGCGAACATATTGACCAAGGACCAGGCCTTCCCCTCCTTCCCACGGCTGGAATTGGCGGTTTGTGAGGATTTGCAAAGCCTCCGCCGGCTGACCAAGCTGGTTATAAAGCGTGGCCAATTCAACCGAAAGGTCGTCTCTCTGGCTCGTGATCTCAGGATGCTTCTTCAACTCGGCCAATCTCCGCACGGGATCAACGCCGGTGCGTTTCCAGAGCTGATCTCGCTCGTACCAGAGCCGACCGTCTTTCGGATTTGCTTCGATGGCGCGTTCGAATGCATCTTTCGCGTGTTGCGCATCCCGACGCACATTGAAGAATGCGATACCAAGATTTCTCCAGGCGATCGCGTTGGAAGGATCAAGACGCACGGCTGTTTCCCAAGCTCGAATGGCATCTTCATGTCGGCGGCGGTCATACATCCAATTGCCGAGCAGGTAGTGAGGAGCAGGCTCGCCGGGTGCGGCGTCCCCTGCTTTTTGCAGCAGAATCAGTTCTTCAATCCGGGAGGGGAAACAGTAGTCGAGCGATGCATGATTGGCGGTATCGAGAGTTGCTGAGGCGCTCGCCTGGCGGAGTTCAGACTCAACCTGCGCAAGCAGAAAGAGAGCAATGGGAAGCGAACCGTCACGGGTGGATTGCGCGAGGCATCTTAGAACGTTCGCCGCCGCATCCTTCTGCCCGATTCGCATCAAGTCGAATGCGAGATCCAGCGTCTCCTGGCCGTTCGCCGGAAGAATTCCGTCTCGGTACCTGGAAATCAGATCGAGCGGATCAAGTTTCCGAATACTCCGATGCTCCTCTTCCGCGTCACCCGGGCGACCCAGTTGGTTCAAGGCCAACACAAGGAGATTGCGAGCCCCAAGATTATCTGCGTTTGCGGCCAGAGATCGCTGTAGATGGTCCTGTGCTTTTGACCAGTCTCCGCGAGTTGCGTCGATCTCGGCCAATGCGAAATAGGCTGGAGCGATCCAGGCTGCGTTCCAAGTGGCCTTGTATAGTGCGTCGTAAGCTAAGTTGTCGTTCCCACAGAACCTCTCGGCAAGACCCAGGTTGTAATACGGCTCGCCGTCATACGGATTAGGATTCAGACGGGTCAAACGCGCGATCGCGCGACTGAAATGGTCCTTCGCTAATTGGAACTCACCGCGACGAAGACGCCAGAGCCCCAACGCATTGTTGGATCGCGAATCGTCCGAATCTCTCTTGAGAGCTTCTTCCCAATACAACTCAGGCAGTCTTGTGGCGTGTCGATATTGGTGAAGATGGAGTCCAATCAGATAGAGCTCTTCGCTACTGGCGACGTTCTGCGGAGATGGAGGCTCAACCGCCACAACAGGCGCCGCGGCGGGAACGACCTTCGACTCGTCGTACTCGATCAACATGCCGTTGCGAGAGAGGACCGTGGCGCTTAGCGGAAGACCAGCCGCCTCTGGAGGTATATCGAGATAAAGCCGAAGCGGATTTACTACATCAACGCATGCTTCGGTATCCCAAAGTTTCTTCGCGCCGGCCTTAATAACAATCTGCACTTTTCCAATGTCGCTGGTCACATAAAGCCCGAAATGAGCCTGGCCGTCGACAGATCGCAAGCTGAGCGCAGCATCAACATTGCATGCTTGAGGCGTTCCAATCGCACGAATGGGGAACCAGTTCTGGACGAAGGTCTTGGTTTCCCATGGAGCCAGGAATGAGAAGTCTGGCTGATTGTCCGTGTATACCCCAGCCATCAGTTCGATGTAGGGTCCGTCCCTATCCGTGAGGCTCCGATCCCATGCGTACCCGAACTCGTGGTTTCCCCAGGTCCATTGCTTCTTACCAGGCGCGATGTGATGGTTGGCCACATGCACTACTCCGGTATCAGACGCGTGGTCGTACCCGCCGAAGAAATCCTGTTGCGTCCCCGCGACCATATAGCTTGTCGGCACCGGGATGTTGGCATACCAGCTCAGATCGTTGGCTGGATACGAGCCGTCGGGTTTGAAAGCCTCGGGCGCCTCTTCTTCGGGCACGCCGTTCCGCTCGCGATCAGCATAGTCGACCCCGTAGTACACGCCATTGCTCTGCGGGAACGTCGTCGCAGCGCGCTTTGCATGGTCGGCAACGAATCGAACGTCCGGGGGAAAGAAGGATTGGTACTTCTCATGGACTCGGGTCGCGACGTTGGCCCACCAGAGAAACGTCTGGGGCAACTGGGTCCGGTTGTACAGGCGAACCTTCAGCTCGAGCACCGCTCTCCCCGGATGAAGGCACACCCCATGCATCCCCTTCATGCGGAGCATGGGGTCATGGTCACTGCACCATACAGTGACCGAGCCGTCATCGTGGTTCTCGATCTCGGTAGATACGGGCATAAATGTCGCCGGCCGGTGATGTTGCGGCCAGTTGAATTCGACGCCACCCGAGATCCAAGGCCCCGCCAGCCCGACAAGCGCGGGCTTGATTACGTTCTGCCGGTAGAAGAAGTCATAACCCGTAGTCTTGTCGTAACCAATATGGATGCGTCCGCCGATCTCGGGCAAAATCATGAGCCGCAAGAATTCGTTTTCGATATGAATCGCTTGCCATGTGCGTTGCGTAGGCTCGGAGGCGATGCGATCGATAAATGGGAGAGGGTACACGCGCCCGGTGCTCCCCTGATAGACCCTTTTCTCCAGAAACATTGGATTCAGGTCTGGCTCTGCTGGCTTATAGGTGAGGATCTCAACAGGCTGCTGCCATGCCACAACGGGGCCGGTGAGGTTGCGGGGTGCGTCAGGAAGCACAACGGCAGATGGTTTAGGACTAGTCCGAGCTTGCGGCGAAGGAGCCTCAGCGTGATTCGACATTAGACCTTCGCTCCATACGACGTGCGGTAACGCACACGTCAGACTAACGGGCCACGCTCCGATTCTACAGCGCATAAACGTGCGCTAGAGTGTCGATACAAAAGGCCATTCCATAAGTACTGTTTTGGAAAATACCGTGTACAGATGTGCACGCCTTATTTCGTTGGATACAGCGCGCGATACATCTCCCGGTTGCGCAGAATCGCCTGCACATAGTCCCGCGTCTCCGTATAGGGAATCGACTCAACGAACTCCGGCACATCCTTGTAATCGTTGCTCGCCAGCCATTGCCGCACCGGCGTATCTCCAGCGTTATAGGCCGCCAGCGCATACTCCACCTGGCCGCCAAATCGGTCCAGCACCTGCTTCAGGTTCGGCGTCCCCAACTGCAGATTCGTCGACGGGATCCAGCAGCTGTCGCGTATCGAAATCCCTTCATGCCGTGCTTCTTCGCCATCGATTTTCCGACCGACGGCAGCAGTCTGCATCAGCCCGTAAGCGTTCGCGTGGCTCACCGCCCCGGCGTTGAACTCCGACTCCTGCCGGATCAGCGATGCCACCAGATAGGGATCGAGTCCATTGGCTCCTGAGTTCGCCACCAGCTCAGTCCAGTAAGGCTGCGGAAACAGCAGGTGCCAATAGATATCCGGCACCTGATCCACCGGCTGCGTAAAGAACGAGATGCCGCTGTGCTTCATCGACTGCAGCGCCCGCGTGTACTCGCCATACGAGACGTAGATCTCCGCCTGCGCCAGCGCTCCCCACTCGCGCCGAAGTCGGACTCGCGCGAATCTCCGGCGCGATGTACTCATTCAGCGCGGCATTCGCCAGCAGCCGCGCCTTGATCAGATGGATGTCGTTCTCCGGCAACTCGCCGGTCAACTCATGCGCCGGGCCTTTCTGCAGCGGCACTCAGCGCAGCGGCCGGCGCCGTAGCAGGCTGCGTGCCCAGCACTGCAGCCGCTGCCTGGCCAGGAGCGCGTAGTAGTAGTTGGGATAGACCTCCGTCAGCTTGCGGTAGTAGTTCACCGCCTGCCCGAAGTTGTGCTCCTCTTCCTCGTAGATCCGTCCGCGCCAGTAAAGCGCATCGGGAATCTCGCTGCCCCCGGCGTAACGCACAATCTGCTCATCCATCAGCCGCGCCGCTTCAGGGTAGTTCCGCGTGCGATAGTCCATCCACGCCGCGCGCCAGTGCGCCGAAGGCGCATACGTGCTGTTCGGAAACATCTTCACCAGCGTGGCGTAGTGATAGATCGCCTGCTTCGCATCGTGCTTCAGCAGGTACATGTTGCCGCCCGAATAGAGCGCCTCTTCCAGCCAGCGGCTCTTCGGGAAGCGCTGCGACCATCTGCGCGATCAGCGCATCATGCCCGGCCTGGTCGTTCTCGTTGCGCGACAGCTCCGCCAGCATATACAGCTTCAGCGCCGCGCTGTCGTCGCTCGTGTCGGGAAGCTTCTCGACATCGCGCCGGCTCAGATGCTTCAGCTTGAAGTCGCACACCGCCGCGTAGATCATCAGCGCATCGCGATCCGCCGCGCTCAGTTGCGGATTATTCTTGCCGATGGCGTTGTACTCCGCGCTCGCCTCGCCATACCGTTTCGCATTGAACAGCACATCCGCATGCGCCTTCCGCTCACCCGCGCTCAGCGGAGTTCCCATCGCCTGCAACTGCGCCGCCGCCTGCGTTGCCTCATAGCTCAGCGGCTGCGTCAGCATACAAACTGCGATAGACGGGCGCCGCATGTGCCGAATCTCCCGGCAAGTTGATACGCCCGCCCCAGCGCATAGCGGAAGTCCGCCTGCGTCGGCCTGCGGAGCATTCAACAACGGCTCCAGCACGGCCAGCGCGCCCCGCGGATCGTTCTGCTGCAGATGCGCATTCGCCAGCAGCACCGGCGCCGTCGGGACAAAGATGCTGTCCGGATAGCGATCCGCGAAATGATCCAGCAGCCCGTAAGCCTCCGCGCCGTGCCCGGCCTGAATCGCCGCCTGCGCGCCCAGATAGTCGGCATAATCGTCCAGCGCTTCGCCCGCGCGCTTTGCCTGGGCGAAGTCCGCGGTCGCATCCGCATAGCGATGGTCCAGCGAGTAAGCGTGCCCCAGCGCCAGATATGCCGCCGCCGCGCCCTCGCCGGGATGTCCCTGCGCATAGTTCAACACGCCCGCATACGCCGCCGCGGAGCGTGTCGAAGCAAGCTGCTGCGCCATCGGCCGCAGTTGCGTCGGACGCCAGAAACGCGCTTGTCAGCTTGATGCTCTTGGCCGTCGGCGCCTTGGAGAGTGAATGTACGCTCGCGTGCGAGGTCTTCTTCGCCGAGACGGTGGTCGTCGTTTTACCGGACTTCGAGGTCGATTTCTTCGCAGTCGTTTTCTTCTTCGCAGAAGGAGTCGCGGAAGCATCCGCCTTCTTCGCAGCGGGAGTTGTGGCCGTGCCGGTGGTGTCCGTCGCCGCCAGCCTCACCCCAGGCCAGAGCAGACAGATCAAAACCGCAGCCACTCTATACAAAGTCATTCTGTCCCGCATTTCTTCACTCTCCGACTTCGGCTCGCCACCCGCACCCAACTAAACACGCCCACACTACGACTCTAAAGCCGCGCCAGCCTTCCGCGCTGCCCGCTACGCACGCCTGAACCACCACAGATACATGCCCGAATCCCCGCCTTGCCGCTTCCACCCCGCTCGAGTTCCGCTGCTGGCGGCTCCATTTGCCCCTGCTCCGGCAGCCATTTACACTAGGACCGGAGGCGTCAGCCGTCCCTGGTCGTAAGTTGCACCCGGGCGGCTTCGATTTAGACGTCTCAATTGCAACTTTTGCCTATGCCAGCCATCCAATCCCCAGTCACCGAAGAGATCCACCCCGACGTTGCGCTGGTCGAGCGCGCCAAAAAGGGTGACACAGCGGCATTTGAGCAGCTGGTCCGGCAGTACGAACGTCAGATTTTTCGGGTAGCGCAGCACATTACCCAGAACCGTGAGGACGCGGAAGATATCACGCAGGATGCGTTCCTCAAGGCGTACGAAAAGCTGGATCAGTTCCAGGGCAACTCCAAGTTCTCCACCTGGCTGGTCCGCATCGCAGTGAACGAAAGTCTTATGCGCCTGCGCAAGCGTAAGACCAGCAAGACCGTCTCCATGGATGAGGACGTCCAGACGGAAGATGGCTCCATCCCGCGCGATTTCGCCGAGTGGAGACCTAACCCGGAGCAGCTTTATGGCCAGAACGAACTCGGCGACATCCTCCGCAAGACCATCCAGGGCCTGCCTCCCGGCTTCCGCACCGTCTTCACTCTGCGCGACGTCGAAAATCTCTCAACCGAAGAGACTGCAGAGGCACTCGGCTTGAGCGTCCCCGCCGTAAAATCGAGATTGCTGCGCGCCCGCCTTCAACTCCGCGAGCGCCTCAGCCGCTACTTCAAGCAGAAAAACGGAGGGGCCAAGCCGTGACCTGCACCGATTTCCTCGCCCAGCTCACCGATTACTTCGACGGCAAGGTCGACCCCAAGCTCCTCGCCGAAGTCCAGGCCCACATCTGCGAGTGCCACCACTGCGAAGTCGTCCTCGACACCACCCGCCAGACCATCGCCATCTACCGCGAACATGAGGTCTACGAGTTTCCCACCGACCTCCGCGAACGTCTCCATGCCGCCATCATGAAGAAGTGCATCGCGTCGAAGTAACACTCTTCTAAGTCTTCTGCCAGACATACGACCATAAGCTTGGCGTCCATTCCCCGACTGGCCCCACAGAGCGTACAGTGGTGAGGCAAATCTGCACTTCTGGGAATACACAATGAGAACGATTCTGATTGCAATCCTCGTAGGCCCACTTTTCGGCCTCAGTCTGCCAGCGTCGGCGCAACAGCAGCGGAAACCTGGCCTGTACGATCTCACTATTACCACCACCACCGTTCTGCCTGCTGCCGCGGTTTTTCCCCCGCGCACTCGCCCCGCCTGCCTCACTCAGGAGATGATCGACAAGTATGGGGCGATCGTCCCTGAAACGCTTACCCGCTCCTGCCAGTTGGTCAACGTCGTCAAAAAGGCGGATGGGATGACCGCGGACATGGTCTGCAGCGGCGGAATAACTGGCAAAGGGGCGCTCGATGTCACCTGGACCGACAGCGAGCACAGCAAGGGAACTCTACACTTCAGCGGAGAGATGTCTCTCGCCCAGCCTCCAATCAAAATAGAGTGGACTGCCGCGTCGACCTCCGTCTACAAAGGTCCCGACTGCGGCGACAACGTACCCGCCAAGCCCATCACCACTCAGTAGGTTTCCGCAACCTCCCAAACGGTAGAATTGTTCCGCCGCGCCCGTCCGTGCGCAGCGCGACTTCCACCTACCGATGAGGCTCCCGATGCGTCGACTCGCTCCAGCTCTACTTTGCGCTCTCGCTTGCTACGCGCAGGCGCAAACTCCTGCCGCTCCCGCCGACGCAACCCCCGTCGCCATCCAGGTCGACCTCAGCCAAATCCCTCGGCCCTTACAACCCCATCGGCGTCCTGGTTCGGCTACGACGAGTCCAACTTCACCACCATGAAGTACGGCCGCCAGCTCCTTCCCGAGCTGCACGACCTCTCGCCCGTCCCCGTCTACATCCGCGCCCACCACCTCTTCACCTCCGGCGACGGCACCGCCAAACTCAAGTGGTCCTCCACCAACGTCTTCTCGCTCGACGCCAGCGGCAAGCCCGTCTACAACTTCACCATCCTCGACCAGATCTTCGACGAGTACAAAGCCGCCGGCGTCCGTCCCATGGTCGAGCTCGGCTTCATGCCCAAAGACCTCGCCTCCGGCACCATGGACTACGAGTACCCCTACCCCAACACCATCAAAGGCTCCGTCCAGTCCCCGCCGAAGGACTACGCCATGTGGGGCGAACTCTGCCGCAAGCGTAGTTGAGCACTTCGTCCAGCGCTACGGCCGCGCCGAAGTCGCCACCTGGTACTTCGAAGTCTGGAACGAGCCCGACATCTCCTACTGGCAGGGCACGCCCGAGCAGTACTTCAAGCTCTACGACTACTCCGTCGCCGGCGTCCGCAAGGCCCTCCCCGAAGCCCGCGTCGGCGGCCCCGGCTCTACCGGCCCCGGCTCCCAGCGCGCCATCACCTTCCTCACCAACTTCCTCAACCACTGCGCCAACGACAAATCCGCCGCCACCGGCGATCCCATCCCGCTCGACTTCATCTCCTTCCACCCCAAGGGCAGCCCGCGCCTCGTCCCTCCCGGCCCCGGCGAAACCGCCCACATCCGCATGGGCCTGCAAAACGAAATCTCGCGCCGCAGCCAACGGCTTCCGCACCGTAGCCGCCTCGGCCAAGTGGCACAACCTGCCCATCATCCTCTCCGAAGCCGACCCCGAAGGCTGCGCCGCCTGCTCCGCCAAAGAGAACCCCAACAACGCCTACCGCAACGGCCCCGTCTACCCCACCTACACCGCCGCCGCCATGAAGGCCCTCGCCGACCTCGCCGCCGAATATAAGGTCAACCTCATCGGCATGGTCACCTGGGCCTTCGAGTTCGAAGGCAAGCAGTACTTCGAAGGCTTCCGCACCCTCGCCACCAACGGCATCGACAAGCCCGTCCTCAACGTCTTCCGCATGGCCGGCCTGCTTCTCCGGCGATCGCGTCGCCGCCACCAGCTCCTCCGAAGTCCCCGCCGACGACATCGCCAAGTCCGGCGTCCGCGCCCAGCCCGACATCGACGCCTTCGCCACCAAATCCACCCACGAAGCCGCCGTCATGCTCTGGAACTACCACGACGAAGATCTCCCCGTCCCCGCCTCGCCCGTCACGGTCACCATCTCCGGCATCCCCGCCGGCGTCCACAAGGTCCTGCTCGAGCACTTCCGCATCGACGACACCCACTCCAACGCCTACACCGTCTGGCTAGCCATGGGCTCGCCCCAGTCGCCCACGCCCGACCAGTACGCCCAGCTCAAAGCCGCCGGCCAACTCCAACTCCTCACCTCGCCCACAGTGGCTCGACGTCACCAACGGCACCGTCACCATCCCCACCACCCTCCCCCGCGAATCCACCTCCCTCCTCCACCTCACCTGGTGAGTCAGGTGGAGGTCAATTTGACGTAACGTGCTACTTCGTTGGTGGTGGTGGCGCTGCTTTCAGCCGCTTCAGTTGTTGCTCCATCATTCCGATCTGCTGCTGCGGCGTGAGTTTGGGGAAAAGGAGCGCGAGCTGACACTTCAGGGCCCACGTCGAGGCGCCGGAAGGTGTGGCTGCGTTGCCGTAAAACTGCGCGCTGATGTTCACCGGCTGGAATCCCATCTTCATGATTCTGCCGATGCCGCCGCCGAAGGGAATCGTCCAGGTGCCACTGGAGCCGCCATTCCAGTTGGCGGTAACCACCGGAGCGGTGGTGAGATAGTAGCCCTTATTCAGGTTGTAGTTGACGAACCACTGCAGCAGAAACTGATTCACCTGCGTGCGCTGCCCGCCCCCTGCGACTGAGGTGACATTATTGGTAAGGAAACCAAAGGTCCACTTGCCGGGTTGCATCAAGGCGACGACGGTTGGTCCCAGGCCAAACTTTCCCTGGCCGGTATATCGGCTGGTCGCGCTGGGTATCTGGGCAAAAAGGCCACCTCCGTAGATGATCTTGGTCGTCTTTTTTGGGACCAGGAAGAACGACGGCTGCATATCGCCCAGGCCGAATACCCCAGTGCCGTTGGGCGGTGTCACGTTCGGCAGCGGCTGGTAGATGATAGGCGTGATCCAGCGGACGACCACCAGGAAATCCTTGTTGAGGCTCACGGGGATGACAGGCTGGATATTGATAATATTGGCAGTCCTGTAGCCCGGCGTGATGCCGAAGTTGTCAATATTTTGAATCGGCACGCTGACCAGGCTGGCGATGGGATTCTGGGACGCCTTTCTCAGCGCATCGGAGCTTGCGGCTGCCGCGGGTGTTGCCTGGGTGGCCACCTGGGTGCCTTGGGCGTCGACAGCCGGAGTATCAGGAGAAGCGGCCGGCTTGGCTTGCTGGGCCGGGAGGGAGATGGATGCGAGCAACAGGCCAAGGGAAATCATTGTGCAAAGGCGCGTGCGGAGTTTCATAGTCATGGTTCTCTCTTCTCTGGTCAGCCCAGCTATCTGCATACAGGCAGTGCCGAGGCGCACCACTCGTCCGCCCCGGCAACCTGCGACCACATCTCCAATCGCAACCGAAAACGATCGGAGGCATGGGTTAGCCCTGTTACTTAACGCCGGCTCCGTTGCCGGTTTCCAGTGCGGCCTGATGCTGGCGCAGCTTCTCCAACACCTTGCCCGGGCTCCAGCTTTCCGGACTCTGGCGTGGCGGGAATTGCGCCAGCGATTGCATGAACTGGCCGACCAGCGCTCCAGCCGGAGCCAGCAGGAAGACGCGGTCTGCACGCCACTTCCCGTAGAAAAGCGAGATCTCCGCGTTCTCGAACGGATCGGTCCGGATGTTGAAGAGCTTCGGCAGCCTCAACTCCACCAACGGGTCCTGCCAGGCATTCAACCCTTCGGTGCGTTGTTCGGCAAAATGAATCTTCCAGTTGCCGTAACGCAGCGCCATCAGGTCGCCTTCGTCGCCCCAGTAGAGGAAACCAGGACGCGGATTGTCCGCCTTGCCCTGGAAGTGCGGAATCAGGTTGAACCCGTCGATATGCACCTTGAAGGTTTTGTCGCCTGCCTTGTATCCGGTCTTCAATTGTTCTGCAACGTCCGGAACACCAGCCGCGGCTAACAACGTGGGCAGCATGTCCTGGTGGGTGAACAGCTCGTTGGAGACAGTCCCCGGCTGGATCACGCCCGGCCAGCGGATTGCGCAGGGTACGCGCCAGCCACCATCCCAGTTGGTGTCCTTCTCGCTGCGGAACGGAGTCGTTCCGCCATCGGGCCAACTCAACTCCTCCGCCCCGTTGTCGGTGGAATACATCACGATAGTGTTATCGGCGATGCCCAACTCTTCGAGCTTGGCCAGCATCTGGCCCACCTGACGATCGTGCTCGACCATTCCGTCTGGAAACAGGCCAAGGCCCGTGGCACCTTCGACGCCCGGCTTCAGGTGCGTCCAGATGTGCATCTTGGTCGAGTTCCACCACAGGAAGAAGGGCTTGTCGGCCTTCACCTGGCGCTCCATAAAGTCCATGGCGCCGGCTGTGATTTCCTCGTCCATCGTCTCCATACGCTTGGTCGTCAGTGGACCTGTATCTTCGATCGTCTGGGTGCCGTCCGCATTGGCGAAGGTGTGCAGCACGCCGCGCGGTCCGAATCTCTTCCTGAACTCGGGGTTCTTGGGATAGTCAGGGCACTCCGGCTCTTCTTCCGCATTCAGGTGATAGAGATTGCCAAAGAACTCGTCGAATCCATGGACCGTCGGCAGAAACTCGTCGCGGTCTCCCAGATGGTTCTTGCCGAACTGACCGCACGCGTAACCTTGTGGCTTCAGAAGTTCGGCGATGGTTGGATCCTCAGGCTGGATACCGAGCTTTGCGCCGGGCAGACCTACCTTGGTGAGGCCGGTGCGGATGGGCGACTGCCCCGTAATGAAGGCTGCGCGGCCGGCGGTACAGCTTTGCTGTCCGTACCAGTCGGTGAACATCGCGCCTTCTTTGGCGATGCGGTCGATGTTGGGGGTCTTGTACCCCATCAAGCCATGGTTGTAGGCGCTGATATTGAACCAGCCAATGTCGTCGCCCCAGAGAATCAGAATATTCGGTTGTTTCGCTGCCATCGTGCGTTCCTTCTTTCTCGCTGCCGTGCTGGTTCCCCAGAAACTGCCTGGACGGAGCTTGCGTGGCTCCTGAACGGTACCAACCTATCTGCGGCTCGAAGGAGGGGGATATCCGTTTTGGGCCAATCGCAAGATTAAGTTTGTGAGCTTCCAAGTGGGTAGTTCGGCCCCCTGCTTGCACTTCTTAATCTGCAAGAGCTTTGGCCGCCCCAGCGCGAAGCCGGATGTAGTTGATTCGTCAGCTATCCGACACATTGGCTTCCGCGGTTGTCCTCCCCGGCAGTCGCCGGACCGTTGGAGCGCCCACAACATATTGGAGGACACCCATGTCGGCCAAGCCTGCCGCACCAGGACCGAGACCAGCCGATTACTCCGAATACATCATTCGCGACGCGGAATCCTACATGGCCCTGCTCGCACAATCCAATTTGCAAGCCTCACAACTTGAACCCGGCATATTGAAGGGACGCCATGTGCGCCTTGGCTTGCCAGGCGGTCAGGTTTCCTATGCGGAGACCAACTTGTTGCTGAGGGGCAGAGGCGCGTTTAGCAATCAGTGGACCTTCTCGATGGTTTTGGACTGTACTCGCCCGTCGCTGCGCCACGGAATCGAAGTTCAACCTGGCTCCATGGTGGTTCATCCGCCAGGGACGGAACTCGACGGGGTCTATGGCCGGAACAGCAAGATCTTTTACCTTGCAATTCGCGACGATTCCTTCGGCAGGTACATGCGCCAACTGACCCCGCAACTTCAGGATGCACTGTTGCGGCCACCATACTCGGTGTATGAGCCCGCAGCCGCCATACGGCAGAAGCTCATCGATCACTTTGCTGAGGCCACCGCGATCATTCAGGCTGATCCGCGAGTCCGCAACTCTGCTAGCGCGGTGGCAAAGTTCGAGGAGGATTTGGTGCGTGATTATCTGGGCGCCGTTGAGCAACAGCTGCTGGTGCATCCCAATGAACTGAAGCGGCGTGCCGCCGCGATGGTGCGTCAGATTGATGAGTATGCGCAGACGCCAGACATCGACGGCTCTACGGTGGCCCAACTCAGCGCCACATGTGAAGTCCCGCGGCGGACTCTCAATCGTGCACTCCAGGAATCAACTGGGATGGGACCGGCCACCTATGTTCGCCGCGTGCGACTGAACAACGCCCGCCGTACGCTGCAAAGACTTGAGCCGGAATCGAAGACTGTGACGGATATTGCGCTCGATCACGGCTTCTGGCACCTCAGCCGTTTCGCTAAGCAATACCACGAACTCTTCGGCGAATCACCACACGAAACCCTCCGCCGGGCAGCTACAGCCAATGGATAACCGCCTCTCCACCGGCCACTGCTTGACACCCTTCGTATAATTAAGAAAAGGGGCAAATGTGCCTCAGCGTCGTGCCCAAATCATCCGGACAGGACCTGAGCGTGCTAATCTCCCCGCACCATGGGTGGACAAATGGAACAACAATCTCGCCAGAAACTGCACCTTCGTCGCTCCTTGCGAGGAGCTCCGGTCCAGAGACATTTTCGACCGGGAAGTACAACAGCACAACCTAACTCCAATGAATGGAGATATTTGACTATAACCAACCTGGAATCAAATATTTACAGGAGTAAAATTTAGCAAGTGGCTGATAAAAAGCCGTTTTAACACCACCACCCCCCCCGGGGGGGTACCACATTCCGGGCAAGTTGAGGCGCTTCGAGGTCGTCCCCGAATCTCCTCTAACCTGTCCTCGAATCAATCTTTTCAACTGCTGTAATCGCGCCTTGAAAGGCAGGCGTCTACATTCGATATGCAGCTTGCTCTCGATCCCGATATCATCGCCTGCGTGACAGGTGAGCCGACGCTGACCGAGCTGAACGACATCGAGGCGCTCGATCGCATTTATCGCTCCCGCCTGCTCCGTTTCGTCGCCTACTCCACCGGCGACGCCGACCTCGCCGAATCGATCGTTCAGGACTGCCTGCTCAAGGCCTACAACAACCGCGACTCCTTCCGCGGCGACTGCGCCGTCTACACCTGGCTCGCGCACATCGCGCTCAACCTGGTCCGCGACCATCAGCGCACCCGTAAGTTCCAGTTCTGGCGCAAAGTCCAGAAGACCGCGCCCGACCTCAGCGAAATGGGCTCGCTTCTGCCCAGCCGCGAAAGCTCGCCCGAGTCACAGTTCCTCGCCCGCGAGCGCGCCCAGCAGGTATCCATCGCCCTCGAAACACTTTCCACCAATCAACGCACCATCTTCCTCATGCGCTTCATCGAAGAGATGGATCTGCAGGAGATCTGCGAAGCCACCGGCATGCAGATCAGCACCGTCAAAACCCATCTCCACCGAGCCGTGAAAGCGGTTAGGCTCAAGCTGGGAGGGAAAAACTAATGGAACGCCACCTCACCACACACCTCACGGACGAACAGTTCACCGACCTTCTGCTCGGCACCAGCCCCGCCACAGTTCAGGAACACCTCAAAACCTGCTCCGCCTGCGCGGAAGAGGCCGAGCGCGTCTCAGGAGCCATTGGAAGCTTCGCGCAGCACAGCCGCGTCTGGGCCGAGCGCCGCGCTGCAACCCGCCCCCTGAACGCACCAACTCACGTTCCCGTCTTCGAATGGCTGCATCGCCCGCAGGCCTGGACCGCCGCAGCACTTGCAATCGCGCTTACCGTTGGCGTAGGCATCTCCGCGCGCAACCATCATGCTTCGACTGCGCAAAATCAGGTCGCGACGGCTCAGCCCGCACCGGCAGTCTCGCCCGCAACCCTGAAGGCCGACAACGATCTGCTTTCCGCCATTGACGGTGAGTTGCGCGCTGATGAGTCCACACCTGCCAGTGCATACGGCCTCAGTACAGCCGCGCGCGAATCTCGCACCCGGCCTGCGAAGAGGATGATCAACGAATGAAACGCACGCACGGGGCACTCGCGCGCACGCTCGCAGCCGCGGCCTGCCTCGCTCTAGCCGCAGCATCGCCATCCCTCGCCCAGGGCCGGGGCGGAGGTCCGCCTGGAGGCGGGCCAGGAGGCGGAGGACCTCCAGGTGGCCCAGGAATGGGAGGCCCGGGCGGTGGAATGGGTGCTCCATTTCCAAATGGAAATCCCGGCAATCCCGGAGCGCCAAACTACGGAAACGTGCCCCGCCAGCAAACTCAGCCGTCAGATGGCCGCGTTGGACTCCAGGTAGGTCCGCCGGGACGCTGGTGGGATGACCACAGTTTCGCGAAGAACCTGAAACTGCGTCCCGAGCAGCAGCAACGCATGGACGCAATCTTTGAGCAGAACCGCGGCGCGCTGATTTCTAGCTTCCAGAACGTCCAGCAGGCTCAGGCGCAGATGGAAGAACTGTCCAAGTCGTCGACGCCTGACGAAGCTGCGTTATTCGCCCAGATCGATCGTGTCGCCCAGGCGCACGCCGAACTGGAAAAGACGACCACGCATTATCTTCTACAACTGCGAAAAGAGATGGACCCTGATCAGATCAAGCGTCTTGAAAAAGCGTCAAAATGAGCTACAAATGCAGCTCGCCGATATAGACGCTGAACGCCGGAACGTTGATCGTGTTCAAGTCCTGCGCGCCCATCGCATGATCCGTTCGCAACAGCGTTCGCAGGTAGAAGCCGCGCAGGCCAAGTTTCTTCATCGCATCCGCAAGCGAGAGCTGCAGCGGCGCCGCGGACAGGTTGCAGATCACAACAACCGGGGCCGTAAGACGAGGCGAGTTCGCAGCCGGTTTTGTGACCCAGACCACCGCGTTCTGCGCGTCGAAATCGAGGAAGATTTTGCTGCCGGTCTTCAGCACACCATTGTCGTGATGCAGCGCTGAAAGCTGCTTGTACCAGGTGGTCAGCGGGTCGTCGGGAATCGGCTTGACTACAACAACTGGCTTCGGCCTGGGCGGCGCAACATAAGGCGTGTAAGGCGCGTAAGTTCCAGGCGGCGCTTGCGGCGGCGGTGGTGGCGGAGCAGCCGGTTTGGCAGGTTCTTCGTCTGCCTTTGGAGTTCCGGCGTGGGTTGAAGCAGCAGGTTCGCGGATGAATCGATCAGCGCTGCCGGCTGCGGGATCAGGGCGAGCGTTGCAATCGCCTCTGCAACCGGCTCGGACGAACCCGGCGTGCGGAGGTCGAGCATCAGGCTTGGTTGCGCGATTGCCTGAGTCAGGAGCGGGCGAAGGCTTGCGGCATCGAGGGCAGGAAAGCTTGCCGCGCGCTTGTCGATCTGGAGTTGCGAGACCGACGCGCGAGCCGCAGATGCATGATGCGTTTTGTTGGCGGCGTCTGGCGGCGTGAGATCGGCATCGGAGATGATGATGCGCTGACCGACGACGCTGGAGGCGAGCTTGCGAACGGACTGAACTGTTGCCTGAGCGTCCTCGCCTGGCATGGTTGCGATGTGCAGTCCGGCGACACCGCGATTCAGCCAGAAGCGGGCGAGGCCGGAGAGATCCGCGGCGTTGCCGGTTGAGTGGATCGTGAGCAGGACGCGAATTCCGTGGGCGCTGGCCTGGCGAAGCAAGCTGTCGAAGTCATCGAGGTTCGGCATCGGGCCGTTGGAACCTGGTGCGGGCAGCGTGGGCGCCGGGAGGATCAGGGCGTCGACATTGAGGGCACGAATGGCGTCGAGGCGGACGGCGATCTCTTTGTAATCGATCGGGTCGGTGGAGATGTTGTAGAAGATTGCGTTCTTCCACCACTGATCGTTCTTTGCCGAAGCGCCCTTGTAGCCGGGCTTAGCCAGGATCTGCGCGGAGCTGATGCAGGTGACTGTTGCTAATAGCAGACAGGCTGGAAGCCAGCGGCGAAGTCTGGACGGCGCTTGTGGGGACGAGTTCTGCATAGATGAAATTGTCGCGCTCCACGGTCTCGGCGGGAAGTACGGATAGGGTACGCGAGAAGATTGGGCCGGCAAAGGCGAAGGTGTGGAACTCGCCTCGTTCGCCGCAGGGGTCGACTTCGGCTGGCAGGTCGGCGAGGAGTTCGGCGTCGAAGGTGCGGCCGGCGAAGGATGAATGGAGCGAACGCGGGTCGATGCAGGTGAGGTGGGCGCGCAGGCCGGCGGCGATCATCTGGCGGGCGAGTTCTGCGGTCGAGATGCCAAGCGACGGGCACCAGACGGGAAAGATGGGTTCGAGGCCGATTCCCGCGAGTTTTTCGATGCGGTAGGCGCGAATGTCTTCGAGGAAGAGATCTCCGAAGGCTACGCCGTGGAGGCCTTCGGCGACGGCTCGCGCGCAGACCTGGGCCATGCGGGACTCGTACTCGGCGTTGGAGCAAGGGAAGGGCAGGTCTACCTTCCAGAGGGGCAGGCCGATGGAGGCTGCCTGCTGGTCGAGGAGCTCCTCGCGGAAGCCGTGGATGGCGACGCGGCGGAACTTCTCGTTGAGGGTGGTGAGGAGGGCTACGACCTCGTATTCGGGGTTCTGGCGGAGGAGATGGAGGGCCCAGGCACTGTCTTTGCCTCCGCTCCAACTGAGGAGGATGGGTTTTTGGGCGCTTTCGTTTGCCGTTTTCATTTCTACCCCCTCCCCTTCTTTGTTCTCAAAATATTCAAACTAAACAACTTAGGTCCGGACCTGCGGCTTTTCGATTCGTAAAGTGTTGATTCCAAGGTATTTTACTCCTAAAATATCCGGAATCAGTAAGTTAGCGATACCTGACAGTGCCTTAGGGAAAGGACGGGTCACCCTTCTTCCGTTCTTTGCCCCATATCTTAAGTATATGCCCCTGTGTCAAGCATTTCGTGCGGATTACTGGGCTAAGTCGCTGAGGCCGGACAGTTTAACCGCAGCACCGTCGGGAAACTCTGCAACCAGGGAAAGGCTTCCACCGAGAGCCTCGACGGAGCGGCGGAGGGTAGAGATGTGGAGGTCGGTTCGTTTTTCGATGCGGGAGATCTGCTCCTGCTTGACTCCGAGTTTCTTCGCCATCTGGGTTTGAGTGATCTTTCGTGCTTTGCGCAATTCGCGGAGGGTCAGTTCCTCGGCGATGAGTTGTGCGGCGCGCTTTTCGATCCGCTTGCGGCGAACCGCCGGGAGCGAGGCCAGCTCTTCTTTCAAACTTCTCATTGGTGGTCCTCCTTCACTCTCCTGGGATCGAAATTGAGGTTGGCCAGATGTCGGGCGTATCTCAAATCCGACTTCTCGATCAGATGTTTGTAAAACTTCTTCTCGTTTACACCAGACTTATCGCCTGCGACGAGCAGGATGGCTCGACGTTTGGGATCAAACGCGAACGCAACTCGCCAAACGCCATCCGCTGCATCAAATCGAAGCTCTTTCATATTCGCGAATCGGGAACCTTTCAATGTATCAACCCAAGGACGGCCAGTTTGGGGTCCAAAACGTTCGATCCACATTGTTCTGGCCATCAACTCGTCCTGCACACCCAACGGCAAACTTTTGTACTCGGGGTAGAACTCCGGTTCGAAGAAGACTTCCCATTCTACTTTTAATTATGCTCCTTGACGCATATGCTTTCAAGCGCAATTTTTGGCGGCTGCTGAGGCCAAACTGGCAGGTCGCAGCGCATGGAGAAATCCTACTGGTTCGACTCCGAAGCGGCGGTGACCACGAGCACGCGGCCACACTGGGGAGCTATCAGTTGGGGGGACGGCCGTCTCATCGATATTCGGAACTCGACATGTCGGGTTCCGAATAGCTTCAACATATCCTCCCGTTGGCTAGTTTGCAGAAGGAAGCTCGATGTGGTCGATGATGACGGTGTCGATGGGGACCTTGGTTGGCTCGAGTTTGAGGCCGAGTTGCTCTTGGATAGCTGTGAAGATGAGTGGGTAAGGAGCGTCGCCGGCGGAGGGGTTGGCGGCGAGGTCTTCGGACCACTGGAGGGCGAGGTCGTACTTTGCAGTGAGGCCGGTCTTGTCGGCGACAGGGGAGTGGGTTTCATCGGCGAGCCACGCGGCGAGATAGTCCAACCCATAGTTGTTTGCGGAGAGCTGGAAGCCGAGTTTGTTGTTGCGGACGCTCATGCCGCTGCCGTGTTGAGGGTCGGGGTTGGGCGGGGACTCGTGGAGTTTGGGGCCCGATTTGGCGATGACGAGGCTGTAGCCGGAGACTTCCTTCGTGGCGTTGTGGATGGCGAGATGGGTGCGGTCGGCGAGCAGGAGCTGGAGCATGTGTTCTTTTGTGAGGCGCTGCTGACATGGGGTGAGTTTGGCAAGGAGGTCGTCGGCGGCGGAGTCGGATCGGGCCAGGAGGTCGAAGCGTTGGGACTGGAGCCAGGAAGGGCCTCCGAGCAACTGGAATTCGTTGATGCCATATGCGATCTGGACGATGTTGGACATGGTGACGCCGGTAAGGGTGAGGCGGGCGAGGTGAGGAGGTTCGGATATGGACATGCTGCCGTCGCCGGCGGGGTGGGGGCGGATGGAGGCGACATCGTAGACGAGCGCTGCGGCGGGTGCGGGGAGAGCTTGTGTATGGTCGCAGACGTTCGGGATCGAGGCGTGCTGGGCGAGGGTAATGGAAGCGGCGAGCGCGAGGCCTATGCCAACCAGGCCTGCGATGCGGATACGTCTGAACATTCTCTGAACCTCGCAGAGAATGGTACGCCCTTGTGTTTTTAGCTCAGGTTCAGGTTCGCGGTGACGCGCATGGCTCTCAACGTTGCTGTGGTAGTGGAAGTGAGGAACCCCATGGTCGACGCGAAAAACGCGCGTCGAACATGGGGCACCCGGCAGGTAGGCGCGCGGATTTATTCAGTGCTGGTCAGATGACGTGCATCAGCAGGAGGACGAGGACGATGAGGAGGACGAGCGAGATGCCTCCGCCGCCGTAGTATCCGATGCCGGGGCCCATGCGATAGCCACCAAAGCCGAAGACAAGAATAAGGATGAGGAGAAGAATGAGCATGCGATGACTCCGTTCAACGAGTTTTGAGTTGCGGCCCGGGTGAGGGCTGGTCGTTGGATGCGGAATGTGATGGCGGCGGGAAGAAGCAAATACAGAGATTGCTGACTCTTCGAGTCAGAATGACGACGCAGGAATTGGTTGCTTTGGCTGGGCGATGCGGGCTGTAATATTTTGGACCTTCGGTCCTTTGGCTTATGGCAGCTTGGCGGCTTCGGCTATGGGGTTCCAGTGGTCGGGGCCGGATTTGGGGCCTGCGAGGAACGTGGCTGGGAGATACTGCTTCGCTTCGGCGGGGGTGAGTTGGTGGGACCAGGGGACGCGCGTGGACGGTGATGCGCCGGGGCCGGTGGAGTTTGATTCGGCGTAGTAGGCGGTGGACTCGTTGGCGGTGTTGCCCCAGTTGTTCCAGCCGGCGGGGTTCATTTCGGCGGGGAGTTCGGTGTTGATGTAGATGACGCGGGAGTAGGCGCGCCAGGGGCGGCCGAGGCCGATCATGCGGCGGGCGGAGTTGGTGGATCGGGCGCCGGGTGCGTTGCGGGTCGATCGGTGGGGCGTTGAGGTCCGCGGTGACTTTGCTGTTGAGGATGACGTAGCCGGTGGTCTGCGTGGGCGAGGTGCGGGACTGCGCGGTGACGAAGCCGGGGCCGTTGGAGTGGAGCTCGTCGCGATCGAAGACGGCGGCGGCGTTGCCGAAGATGTAGTCGACGCCGCCCTCGATGTAGGAGTCGACGTAGTACTGGCGGCCGTAGTCGGCGAAGAGGGTGTCCTGATGGCCGAGGAAGCGGCAGTGCTTGAAGATGCTGCGGTCGGCGCGATCGGCTACGGCGACGGCCTGGCCGGTGTTGCCGGCGGTGTTCTCGAAGGTGATGTTGTCGGCTTCGAAGCCGGTGCCGTTGATCTCGACGGTTTCGGTGAAGAAGGTGCCGCCGGCGGTTTTGGCGTTGAGCGAGTTGGTGATGACGACTTCGTCGGGCGATTTGCCGAGGCCGATGAGGGTGATGTTGGTGTGGTTCTGCGTGATGATGACGCGCTCGTGGTAGGTGCCGGGGGCGATCTCGATGAAGACGCGGCCGGGTTTGCCGTGGGCGTCGGGCGTGGCGAAGGGATGGTGGTCGAGAGCGTTCTGGATGGTGGGGAAGGTGGTGAGGTTTTCGTTGCCGGGTGCGGCGGGGCGGGCGGAGGGATCGACGCGGACGTGGACGTCCTGATCGGCGAAGGCGGCGAGGGGCGGAAGGCGAGAGGATGCGCGAATAGGAGAGTTCATGGCGAGATGAGCGATGCGGTTGCATGCGGATGAGGTTACTGCGCGAGGCAGGGCTGAAGGCGATTGGCGAAGCGCGCGTGGAGTGGTAAGACTAGAGCAGTGCCGGGTCCTACGCGACGTAATCCCGCCAACCCCGCCAGGTCCGGAAGGAAGCAACGGTAACGGGTAATTATGGGCGCAGTAGGTCGCCCGGTACTTTTTAATGCAGTTGTCAGTTGCTGGTTGTTAGTTGCTAGTTGAAGACTGAGGCTGTTCGCGTCTGCGGTCCCCCCTGAACAATTTGAGATGCAGTTCTTGCGTGAGTGCGTGGCGCAGTTTGGGCTGCGTGAAATCGGGTGCGTGACGATGCGCACTTGTTCTTAGGGCGCGGGTCAGAGAGAATGATCGGCGGGACCTATAGCGACCTGAAGATGCGGGAAGCGTTTCGCAGATCGAGTTACGGAGCGTTGAAAGAGGCAGTGAGGTGAGAGTTTGAGTCTGACGTTGAAGCCGCACCCGCAGGTGCGGGCGAAGATCAGTTCGTGTGGGGACGTACGTTCCGCCGCGGCTGCTGACCAATGCCGATCTCGAGAAGATGGTCGCGACCAGCGACCAGTGGATCACGGAACGGACTGGGATCCGCGAGCGGCACATTGTGGACAAGGGTGTGGCGACCAGCGATCTGGCTGCTGAGGCGGCGCGGGTGTGCCTGGCGAAGCGCGGGATCGCGGCGACGGATCTGGAGGTGATCATCGTTGCGACGGTGACTCCGGACATGTTGTTTCCGGCGACGGCTTGCCTGGTGCAGGACAAGATCGGGGCGAAGGGCGCGTGGGGGTTCGATCTGTCGGCGGCGTGCTCGGGGTTTCCGTATGCGCTGCAGATGGGCGCGAAGCTGGTCGAGAGCGGGATGCAGAAGAAGGTGATGGTGATCGGGGCGGATGTGATGAGCTCGATCATCGACTACACGGACCGGGCTACGTGCGTGATCTTCGGCGATGGCGCGGGCGCGGTGCTGCTGGAGCCGTGCGAAGAGCGATGAGATTGGAATGATCGACTACTACCACGAGATTGATGGGTCGGGCGCGCCTGCGTTGAATATGCCGGGAGGCGGAAGTCTGCATCCTCCGACGGCGGAGACCGTGGCGGCGAATATGCACGTGGTGCACCAGGATGGGCAGGCGGTGTACAAGTTTGCGGTGCGCAAGATGGCGGAGGCGGCGGAGACGGTGCTGACGCGCCATGGCGTGACGGGCAAGGACCTGGCTTGCTTCATTCCGCACCAGGCGAACAAGCGGATTATCTTGTCGACGGCGGACCGACTGGGAATGCCGCTGGAGAACGTGATCATCAACATCGATCGCTATGGGAATACCACGGCGGCGACGATTCCGATGGCGATGCAGACGGCGCTGGACGAAGGCAAGCTGAAGAAGGGCGACCTGGTGCTGCTGGCCAGCGTGGGGGCGGGATTTACTGTGGGGGCTACGCTGCTGCGGTGGGAGTTTTGAAAAGCAGTTGTTAGTTGCTAGTCACTAGGTGCTAGGGAACTACGCTTCGGCGGGTGGGGCCGCGGGGGTGGGTTGGGGCTTGGCGGCGCTGACGGTGCGGGATGTCTTCCAGATCTTGTAGAAGGCGATGCCGGCGCTGATGAGGATGATGCTCCAGATGGTGATGAGGATGGCGGCGGAGTACTTGCGCGTGAACATGTTCCAGACGCGCAGGACGTGGCGGCCGTAGTGGACTCCGAGCCAGGCGAAGAATGCGTGGCGAACGAATCGGCTGGCCGTGAACGTGGTGAGGAACTTGTTGCGTGGCATCTTGAGCGCGCCAGCGGCGAGGACGAACGGCGATAGCGGCATCGGGGGCGGCAGGACGGCCGGCAGCGCGACGGAGAGGATGGCGTGCGTCTCCATCCAGTGGGTGACGGGTTTGAAGATGCGCGGGGGAACGTGCTTCTCAAGGAAGGCCATGCCGCCGGATTGTCCGACCTTGTAGCTGAAGAAGCCGCCGAGGAAGGAGCCTGCCGGTGGCTGCTCCGATGAGGAGGAAGAGGTTGGCGTGCTGGGCGGCGAGCACGACGATCATGATGTCGGTGATGCCGGGGATGGGCAGAGGCACGAAGGACGAGTCGACGATGGAGACGAGGAACACGCCGACGATGCCGAAGGACAGCAGGACATGGATGAGCGTATTGGGATGATGGGCGGCTGCGGGCGTGGCTGCGGCGAGCGCCTGGAAGGTGGGGCGGATAGCGGCGATCGCAGATGCGAAGACAGGCATCATGGAGGTTAAGACGCGCGGGGAAGAGAGGAAGTCGCGGTAATTCGGATTAGAGGAAGCGAAGAAGCGGGAGTGGAGGCAGGATATCAACTTCTGCGGCGTAGCGGCGAAAGAGTTCGATGGTGGCGATGCAGTCGGACGAAAGCGTGTAGTGGATGTTGCGGGTGAGGTAGTGGCGGATGGTGGCGGGCGGGATGGCGATGCGAGGGGTCCACTCGTCGACGAGGGACTCGATGTTGGCGAGGCCGTTGTCGCGGGATTGCTGGAGGTCGCTGATGAGTTGTGCGGGGGTGACGGCCGTTGAGGGCTTCGGGGCGGACGGCCCAGACGGCGGCGACCCAGGGAAGGGCGGTGCGGGTGCGCCACTCGTGGGCCATGTCGATCCAGAGGCAGGGGCCGGCGGCGGCTTCGATTTGCTCGCGGGCTTCGAGTGCGAGCAGGGCGGGGTCGCCGATGAGGAGCGCGGCGTCGGCGTTGGCGAGCATGGCGATGGGATCGGCCGGTGCGGGGAGGAACTCGGGGTCGGTGGCGATGAATTTGCGGAAGAGGATTTGCGCGTAGGCGAGGGAACTGCGGGATGCGGTGTCGGCGGCGATGGTGCGGACCTGGGCGAGTGCGTCCGCGTGGGAAGGCGAACTCCCCATGTTCTGCGCGTTGCGCAGAACATGGGGCACCCGATTTTGTGGTTGATCGAGTTTGACGATGAGTTGGATGGAGCGGACGCAGTCGAGCGATGCGATGGTGCAGCCGGGGACGATGGCGAGTTCGGGCGTGAGCGATGCGATGGGGATGAGGCCGAGGTCGGCGCGGTTGTTGAGCAGGTCTTCGGCGCAGAGCGAGGGCTGGGTGTAGTGGATGTCGTAGCGCTGGGCGAGTGCGGCGTTGCGGGGCGGGTGTTCGAAGTCCCACATGAGAGGCGCGGGGTTGAGGAAGTCGATGGCGGCGACGCGGAGGCGATTTGAGGTGTGCAGGCCCAAGAGACTAGTTTATGGGATGCGGAAGTGGAGTGCGGATGCATGCGTTCGGTAATCGGATTCGAGCAGGATGAGGAAGGGCACTGGGTGGCGCGTGCTGGAGTGCGGGCACGGTGCAGCATGTACGCGACATAATCCGCCGTGGATGGTGCGCGAGTGGGTGGTGACGGAAGAGGGCAGAAAGGGTCTCCCCTTCGCGGCTCCACGAAGCTTGCCCGCTGGCGTGAGGCGTGCGATCAAATAGAGCAGCGGGGTTCCCTTGCGTTTCCCCTTCAAAGCTTTTTGGTATAAGAGCAACTTCTGCGGCTGGAACGCTTCGCGCTTGAAGCTCGCACGTAGTCTTGCCGACGTACCAAGGGAGAGCACCCTTTCCCGCGCGCATCCCGAATATGTAGCATCCAATGGCGTCCTGTAGTCCCGGGTGTTGCTCCGATCCCTCCCCAGAAGGCTCTTAGCTTATCGGTAGGGACGAGGCCTTCATCTGAGGGCACCTCAAATGGGCCGTACGGTTTGAACTTGAACACCCTTGGCCTCCACAATTTTGGGATGGCCAGTTATATCACGTCAGAACCCACGGACACACGATCCAAGCGATTGCGGTGGCGGACAAAGGATCGAGGCTCTGTATTCAAACAAAAGCGGCAGCCGTTACAATTATTTCGAAAATCAATAGAACCGAGAGACCTTTATGAACAGATTTCGCTACATGCTTCCAGTTGCCCTTCTTTTGCTTGTTGCTCCCGTGGTTCGGGGGCAAGCGACAGAGAGTTCCATCAAGAAACAGATTGACGGTCTTCGCGCGTTACCGGATGCGGATCGGCCTGCTGCGACGACGAAGATTGCGATGGACATTCGCACTTTGCCGGCGGGAAACAGCAAGGTGAAGCTGGCGGATGCGTTGACAAATTTGTCGACTGAAGGCGATCCCGGCCACGACACTTTGCAGGCAGTCGGGGACACGCTGGCGCAATCGCTGAAGGAGACTCCGCAACCGGCGGCGAAGGATGGAAGTCCGGCGAGGCCGTACCTGGACCTGGCGCGGCTGGTGCGGTATGAAGGGGTGACGACGGACTTCAAGGACCCAATGTTTACGCAGGCGGGCCAACTGCTGATCGCGAATGATGCGGACGTTCAGAAGGCGGACTTTACGCTGAAGGATCTGAACGGAAAGAAGTGGACGCTGTCGGCCTTGAAGGGCAAGATTGTGCTGGTGAACTTCTGGGCGACGTGGTGTCCGCCGTGCCGGAAAGAGATGGCCGATCTCGACCTGATCTACACGCACTATCAGCCCGAGGGATTAGTGATCCTGTCGTTGTCAGCCGAGAATCCGTTTACGGTCGGCTCGTATATGAATGGAAAGAGCTATCATCCGCCAGTGCTGCTGGATGACAGCGGCAAGGTTGCGAAGCAGTTCCATGTGGATGGACTGCCGCGATCGTTTGTGTTCGATCGCGATGGCAAGCTGGTGGCTGAGTCTATCGACATGCGGACGCAGCGGCAGTTCTTCGACATGCTGTCTGCGGCGGGATTGCAGCCGCTGGGAAGTAAGTAAGTGGAGTGAGATGACGACGAGCAGCGACGCAGAGCAGTACGCGCTGAAGGCACAAGAAACGGCGAGGCTGGGGTGGATGGCGTTGATGCTGACGCCGGAGATGGGGCCGACACGGATCGCCAGGGCGATTGAGCGATTGGGCGCGGCGGAGCGCGTGTTCGAGGCATCGCTGACAGAGCTTGAGGCTGCAGGGATGCCTGCGCGCGCGGCGCAGTTTGTGTTTGAGGGACGCGCTTTCAAGGCTGCCGAGGAAGAGGCGAAACGGGTTGCGGAGGCGGGCGGATCATTTCTGACGCGCGAGGATGCGGCGTATCCGGAGCGGTTGCTGGAGATTTATGATCCGCCGGCAGTGCTTTGGATTCGCGGCGATGCCTCGCTGCTGGCCCGACCGGGGATTGCGGTGGTTGGAACGCGGCAGCCTTCGCCGTACGGCGCGGGGATGGCGGAGATGTTGTCGCGCGATCTGGCGAACCGGCGGTTGGTGATCATCAGCGGGATGGCGCGTGGCGTGGATTCGGCTGCGCACAAGGGCGCGCTGGATGCGGGCGGAAAGACGGTTGCGGTGTGGGGGACGGGGATCGATGTGGTGTATCCGAAGGAGAACAAGAAGCTGGCGGAGAGGATTGTGGAGTCGGGTGGGGCGATTGTGAGTGAGTTTCCGCTGGGGACGTTTCCGGCGCCGCAGAATTTTCCTTTGCGCAATCGGATTCTGAGCGGGATGAGCATCGGCGTGCTGGTGGTGGAGGCGGGGGAGTACTCGGGCACGCGGATTACGGCGCGCTGCGCGATGGAGCAGAATCGCGATGTGTACGCGGTGCCGGGGAACGTGACCAACAAAAATGCGTGGGGGCCGAATACGCTGATCAAGCAGGGCGCGAAGCTGACCGCGACGTGGGAGGATGTGTGGGAGGATCTGCCTTCGGAGGTGAAGCACGAACTTGAAGATGAGATGGGTGTTGCGGGGCGGGAATGAATCGAAAGCAGGTGGCACTGCATCCTTATTTACGAGCGCTGAGGACGAGCAGCTTCCAGAACATGAGCGTTTGGTGCTGGACAAACTGCGGCGGGATGAGTCGATGCAGCTGGACGAGTTAATTGAAGGGCTGGAAACGAAGCTGGGTTCCGCTGAGATTTTTACTGCGTTGTTCGAATTGGAACTGCGCGGCCGGGTGAAGCAGATGCCGGGAAAGAATTATGTGCGCTGTTTCTGACGGGCGAAAGCAAAGACGACCGCGGATTTGCACGGATGAACACGGATAAAACAAGTGCAGATTGAGGAGCTTGTCTTCACGGAGGACTGTGAGACAGCTTTGTTTTTGATGCGCTGCGGATGAAACGGAATTGAAGAAAAGCAGTCTATGGGTGTAGATTCTCGACTGGCCCTTGAGATTTTTTCGGGGCGGGTGGGTTCGCATGTTTGGCGCATCCGTGTTAGGTTCGCATTTGAAAGATGGAAGGCGAAGGTTGTCTTCCGGCAGATGTTTTTTGGGTTTTGAAGGGAACGAATGGCAAAGTCACTGGTGATCGTGGAATCGCCTGCGAAGGCGAAGACGATCAATAAATATCTCGGCAACGATTACTTGGTGGAGGCCTCGATTGGCCACATCATGGATCTGCCGAAGAACGACATTGGTGTGGAGCTGTTGAACCGGACGTTTGAGCCGACGCTGATCGTGTCTCCCGGCAAAGAGAAGGTAGTGGCCCACCTGAAGAAGCTGGCGGCGAAGGCGGACTGGGTGTACCTGGCGCCTGACCCGGATCGCGAAGGCGAGGCGATTGCGGCGCATCTGTCGATGCAGCTGAAGCCGATGATGAAGGACAAGTCGAAGCTGCGGCGCGTGACCTTCAACGAGATTACGCAGAAGGCGGTGAAGGCTGCGTTTCAGCACTCGCGCGATGTGGATGAGAATCTCGTCGATGCGCAGCAGACGCGGCGAGTGTTGGATCGGCTGGTTGGATATCAGATCTCTCCGCTGCTGTGGGACAAGGTGCGGCGCGGGCTGAGTGCAGGGCGCGTGCAGACGGTGGCGCTGCGGTTGATTGTGGAACGCGAGCAGGAGATCAACGACGTTCAAGCCGGTGGAGTACTGGACGATTGACGCGGAGCTGGATGCCGAGGCTAGCGCAGGAAAAGTCCGGCAGACATTTGTGGCGCGTCTGGTCGGCGTGAATGGCGAGCCGCTGCGCGTTGCGAATGGGACGGATAAAGACGGCAAGGAGATGTTCCTTGCAAATGCGCTTCCGGATAAGGAGGCGACGGACGAGGTTGTCGGCGCAGCTTGGAGAATGCGAAGTGGAGCGTGCGGTCGGTCGAGAAGAAGGAGCGGAGACGCAATCCGTCGGCTCCTTATACGACCAGCAAGCTGCAGCAGGATGCGTCGAGCCGGCTGGGCTTCAATGTGCGGCGCACGATGGGCGTGGCGCAGCGGCTTGTATGAAGGCGTGGAGATTGGGAGTGAGGGCACGGTCGGTCTGATCACCTATATGCGTACCGATTCGACGCGCGTGAGCCCGGATGCGATTGCGGAGGCTCGCGAGTACATCGGCGAAGCTGGGACCGAGCGTATCTGCCGGCGACGGCGAATGAGTACAAGGGCAAGAAGGATGCGCAGGATGCGCACGAAGCGATTCGGCCGACGAATGTGAGCTTCACGCCGGAGTCGATTCGCGCGGTATCTGAGCGAGGAGCAGTTCCGGCTGTACAGGCTGATCTGGCAGCGGTTTGTATCGAGCCAGATGACTCCGGCGGTGTTCGACCAGACGACGGTGGATATTGAGGCGAAGGCGGACAGCTCGTATGACTTCCGCGTGACGGGAAGCGTGTTGAAGTTCGATGGCTTCCTGAAGTTTGAGGAAGAGGATAAGAAGGCTCGCGAGGCCGCGAAAAAGGAAGCGACCCAGGCCGAGGCAGCGCAGGCGAAGAAGCTCGCAGGCGAGGCGGTGGAGGGTCGGCGGCCGATGAGGACGACTCGGAGCGCAGGCTTGCCGGAGCTGAGCGATGGCGAGGCTTTGCGACTTGAGAAGGCTGATGCACGAGCAGAAGTTCACGCAGCCTCCGCCGCGCTACAACGAAGCGAGCCTGGTGAAGGTGCTGGAGGAGCGGGGGATCGGACGGCCTTCGACCTATGCGTCCATCATTAATACAATCCAGGACCGCGACTACGTGAAGAAGATCGCAGGCAAAGTTTGTGCCGACGGAGATTGGGACGGTCGTAACGAAGCTGCTGGTGAAGAATTTTCCGTACATCTTCGACACTGCATATACCGCGAAGCTGGAGAGCGAGCTGGATGCGGTGGAGGAAGGCGAAGAGCGCTGGACCGATCTGCTGAACGGCTTCTACGACCACTTTGAAGAGGAGCTGGTGGTCGCGGGCAAGAACATGGAAGACATCAAGCGCATGGAGCAGGCGACCAGCGAGGTCTGCGACAAGTGCGGGAGCCCGCTGGTGTCTGAAGTGGGGCAAGTTCGGCAGCTTCTACTCGTGCTCGAACTTCACCAAGGTGAAGCCGATTACGGTGGCTGCTGGTCCGTGGAAGAAGGACTCGAAGGCGGTGGTGAAGAAGATCACCAAGGCGTTGAGCTTCCCCATGACGGTGAAGGCGATGGTCGAAGATGTGACCGAGTTCTCGAAGGACGTTGCCGATGTGAAGGAGATGGTTGCGGCGATTGAACTGGCGCAGCGTGCAGGGCAAGAAGGTGACTGTCGAGCAGGTGAGCTGCGACTTCACGAAGGAGAACTTTGCGGCGAAGCCGGATCTGAGCGCTCCGGGAGCGGATGACGTTCCTGAGGAGGAGTTCTGCGACAACTGCGGCAAGGTGATGGTGCTGAAGAATGGGCCGTGGGGTCCGTTTATGAGCTGCCCGGACTACTCGGCCGATCCGCCGTGCAAGACGATCCGCAAGCTGACGCAGAAGGTGCAGCAGAAGCCGCCGGTGCAGTTGGATGAGGCGTGTCCGAAGTGCGGCAAGCCGCTGCTGCGGCGCGATGGGCAGTATGGCGAGTTCATTGCATGCAGCGGGTATCCGAAGTGCAAGTACGTGAAGCAGGAGCTGCTGGAGGTGCCCTGCCCGAAGGACGGCGGCGATATCGCGGTGCGCAAGACCAAGCGCGGCGACACGTTCTATGGCTGCACCAACTATCCGAAGTGCGACTTTGCCAGCAACCTGAAGCTGGTGAACGAGACGTGCCCGAAGTGCGACAGCGCTTATCTGCTGGAAGTGTCGAACCAGAAGGGGACGTTCCTGGTTTGCCCGAACAACCGGGAAGCACTGCCCAAGCGGCGGCCGAAGAAGGGTGCGCCGAGTTGAGGCTCCGACGACGCCGGAGTGCAGCTACCAGAAGAAGGTTGGGCCGCCTAAGTCAGCGGAAGTGCCCGTTCTGGAGATGCCGGACCCGGACAAGACGCGGGCTGTGGTCGAGAGCGTCGCGTAGTCAACCTATCAGTAAGGAGAGAGGATCCATGGCAACGACGGCAGATGCAGAGGTAGTGATGCGGCTTTACGAGCTTCGGCGCGACGAAGCGCTGCGGAAGGCACGTCATTTTATGGTCTTCGAGTTCCAGCCGAAGACGCTGGAGGAGCTGCGGGCGGTCTCGCGGGACGTGAAGGCGAAGGATAACGTCTACTGGCGGCAGGCGATCAGCTATTGGGAGATGGCGGCGTCGTTTGTGCTGCAGGGGGCGGTTGACCCTGACCTGTTCCTGGACTCGAACGGCGAGGGAATCCTGCTCTACGCCAAATTTCACCATTTTCATGCCGAAACGGAGAAGGAATCGGGCAATCCGTTCATGCGGCACACGGCAGCATTGATCGCGAAGTATCCTACAGCGCAGGCGCGGTATGAAGCGTTCCTGAAGACCTTCGGTCCGGGGAAAATCGCAGGCTGACGCGAAGCCCGGAAGTGATTGAGACGACGGTGGATCAAGGTGATCCGAGCGGCTTTGCCTGGCTCGTGACGCCTTGGTGCGCTTCCCTTTAATGCTACATTTCTGCTACAAATGCAAGGGGGCTTCAGGGATTTTGTATCCCTGTGGTCTCTGCCCCGCCCTCAGGGTGTGTGGCATCGGTAACTCATTGAAAGAACGCGGGATTCATATGGCTAAGGCAGTGTGGAACGGTCAGACTCTCGCCGAGAGCGAGACTTACGAAACAGTTGAGGGAAATGTCTATTTTCCCGACGAATCGGTGAAACGAGAGTACTTCCGGGCGAGTTCGACGACTTCAAGTTGTACCTGGAAGGGCCAGGCGCGGTACTACACCCTGGTGGTGGATGGTCAGGAGAACCCTGACGCGGCGTGGTATTACCCTGATCCGAAACCGGCGGCGCGGAATGTGAAGCACCATGTGGCATTCTGGCGTGGCGTCGAAGTGACCACCACGTAACCTATTGAATCAATAGGCTTGGGCGCGCTCGACAGGCAGGCGGACCTGAAAGCAGGTGGTTCCCGGTTTGGATTCAACCGAGATGCTTCCGTTGTGCTTGCTGACGATCCGGTTGACTGCATCGAGTCCGAGTCCGAGCCCCTGGCCGACGGGCTTGGTGGTGAAAAACGGCTCGAAGATGCGCGATGTGATCTCGGGCGGAATCCCCGGACCACTATTTCTGATTTCCACGGCAACCGTTTCGCCCATTGCGCGGGTCGTGAGTGTCAGGGTTCCTGAGCCTTGCATGGCATCCAGAGCGTTCGCGATGAGCTCCGTCCAGACCTGGTTCAGCTCACTTCCGTAGGCGCTGATGAGCGGCAGGTCCGGGTCGTAGTGACGCTCGACGACGATGTGCTCCAGGCGCGAGTTGAACATGGTCAGGGTGATGTCCAGCGACTGGGCAAGGTCGACTTCCTGGATCGGCGCCTGGTCCATGTAGGAGTAGTCCTTGATGGCGGAGATGAAGTCGAAGATGCGGACGGTGGAGTTGACGACCGTCTCGGCCATGCGCTCGACCTTGATGGAGCTGGAGAATGCGGCGGCGGAGACGGCAAGAGCCTGCGGCGAGAGGATCGAGGCGAGCTCCTCGAGGTGAGCGAGGGTCATGGGCGACTCGGCGATGACGCTGGCGATGACCCAGGGCTCGGGGACGCCGTGGGCCTCGAGCCAGGCGCGGAACATCTCTTCGCGGTCGCTGAGGTCGATGCGCGTTGTCGGGCAGGATGGCGCGGCTGGTGTAGCCGGCCATCTTCTCGCGGGTGCGCGCGGCCCAGTCCAGGTAGAGCTCAAACTGGCCGGCTTCGGCGAGCGTGGCGCCGAGCTGCTGCTTCTGGTCGCCGAAGCTGGCGCAGTTCGCCGAAGAGGCTGGCGGCGGAGCGCTGGGCGGCTGAGGCGGGGTTGTTGAGCTCGTGGGCAAGGTTGGCGGCGAGCTTGCCGAGGGCGGTGAGCTTTTCGGCCTGCATCTCGATGCGGGTGACTTCGCGGACGCGATTGAGCAGGACGGTGACGCAGCGCTGGGCCATGGAAGGGATGGCGGCGAGCATCTCCGGGAAGTTCTCCTTGAGGATGTCGAGTGTCCAGACCTCGCCGACGGCGTATCCGGAACCACCGTAACCCTTCATACGGGAGTAGGGCAGGACGCCGGACATCTGGCCCATGCGGGCGATGAAGAAGGAGGCGTTTCCGCTCTGGGCACGGCGGATGTGGACTTCGCCGCGAAGCATGATGTTCATTCCGATGGGCGCGTCGCCCTCGCGGAAGAGGATGGTCCCGGGGGCGAGTTTGCGCTCGATGCCGTGCGTGGCGAGCCACATGTAGTCGTGGTCGGACATGCCGTCGAGAGCCGGGATTCCGCGCAGGGCCGCGGCGATTTCTTCGGGTGGAGTGCGTTGTTCCGGGGGGAGAGTCCCCAGCTCGAGGTCGAGTTCGGAAGTGGTCTCCATCGGTCGAGTTTACCCGAACTGGGCGAGCTAAAGGGCGTGTGCCCAGCTCCTTTTTGCGGGAACGGCGGGCGCAGCGAGTGAATTTCCGGTTACAGAAAGCTATTGACGCGGGGGCAAGGAGTCCAGGCTGGCGGTCAGTTCGTGGATATCTACGGGCACGGCTGAGCGGATCTGCTGGGTGCCATTTTCGTCGAGCAGGATGACCAGGAACTCGCCGGGCTGGACGTGGAACCGGCTGCGGGCTTCGGCCTGCTCGCGGGCGCTGCCGACGGGGAGATTCTCGAAGCTGAACTTCTCTTCGCCGTACTTGGAGGCGGTGGAAACGGGGACGAAGACGGTGTTGCGGGCAGAGAGCTCGAAGCTGTGGCGCTGGATAAGTTCGAGCTGCATCTTGAAGTTGGGGCTGTTGGCGTCGGGCGAGAAGACGAGCAGCATGCGCGAGTTGGTCTGGAGCTGGGCGAGCGAGGATACAGGTTCCTGAGCGGCGCAGGTACCGAGGAGAACCAGGAGGATCAGAGGCAGTTTCTTCAGCAGCAGCATAAAGCTCCGTTGCGACGGCAATCTACCTGATAAGCGGACGGGCAGACACTTTCAGGCTTATGTGGACTTGTTGTGAAACTAACATAGGCTTCCAACTTCCTACCCGTCAAAATGGAGTCGCGGGTTCGAATCTTTGGTAACTGGTAACCGTCTGCTTTACATATAGATAACAGGCATTTGTGAATGACGGCACTTGTCGAGCGTGATGCCGCTCCGAAGATAAACCACTGATTCTGGTTGGAGTTGAGGAGGAAAACGCCCCAGCTTCGCTCGCGGAAGCCGCGGCGAGGTGGGGCGTTCTCGGAGGAAATGCTTCGGTCAGGCTTTCTGGACGGCGCCGTCCACGACTTTGACGGGGTCGAGGAAGGGCATGGCGGCGCGGAGACCGGCACCGACGGTTTCGATCTGGTGGCCGCGCTCCTGCTTGCGGAATTCTGCGAACTCCTTGCGGCCGGTCTCGTTCTGGTCGGCGATGAAGCGCTCGGCGAAGGCGCCGTCTCTGGATGTCGTTGAGGAGCTTCCTTCATGGCGGCCTTCACGGTCGGGGGTGACGATGCGCGGGCCGGCTGACGTAGTCGCCCCACTCGGCGGTGTCGGAGATGGAGTAGCGCATGTATTCGAGGCCGCCGCGGTACATGAGGTCGACGATGAGCTTGAGCTCGTGGAGGACCTCGAAGTAGGCGAGTTCGGGCTGGTAGCCGGCCTCGACCAGGGTCTCGAAGCCCGCCTTGACCAGGGCGGAGGTGCCGCCGCAGAGGACAGCCTGCTCGCCGAAGAGGTCGGTTTCGGTCTCCTCGGTGAAGGTGGTTGCGAGGACTCCGGCGCGGGTGCAGCCGATGCCCTTGGCGTAGCTGAGGGCGAGTGCGAGGGCGGTGCCGCTGGCATCCTGCTCGACTGCGACCAGGGCCGGGCACGCCGCCGCCTTCGGTGAAGACTTCGCGGACACGGTGGCCGGGGGCCTTGGGCGCGACGAGGGAGACGTCGACGGTGGCGGGCGGCTGTGATGGTGCGGAAGCGGATGTTGAAGCCGTGCGCGAACATGAGCGTGACGTTGGGCTTCATGTTGGGCGCGATGTCGGCGTGGTAGACCTTGGCCGCGGTCTGGTCGGGCGTGAGGTTCATGATGACGTCGGCCCATTTGGAGACTTCGGCGACGGTGCCGACCACGAGGCCGGCCTTGCGCGCGCGGTCGGCGTTGGTGGAGTCGGGGCGGAGGCCGACGCGGACGTCGACGCCGGAGTCCTTGAGGTTGAGGGCGTGGGCGTGGCCCTGGGAGCCGTAGCCGATGATGGCGACTTTCTTTGCCTGGATGAGTGAGAGGTCTGCGTCTGCGTCGTGGTAGGTCTTTGCCATGATTTTTCCTTAGCGAGGTGGCGGGTCAGCAAGTCAGCGAGTCAGCGAGGGGCTGTTTGGGCTGAGTTGAGGCGCGCAGGTTAGTAATGCAGTCAATGGACCTTTATAAGTTTAGCAACCGGAGAGGGTTTCTGCGGTCGCCCAGGGGGTTTGGGCGGAGTTATTCCTCTTCTTCGTTGATGGCGGGGAATTCGGTGGGGATGATCTCGTCGGGAGAGAGGTCTGGGGGTGGGGCGGGTTTGTTGGTGCCGTTGGGGGTGCCGAGGGCTTTGAGGACGCGGCCGGTGTGGACGCCGCGGCGCATGGCCATGCGGCCGGTGCGGGAGACTTCGAGGATGGTGTAGCCGGACTCGCGCGAGGACCTGGATGAGGCCTTCGATCTTGGAGGAGCTGCCGGTGAGTCTCGAGCATGATGGACTCGGTGGCGAGGTCGACGACGCGGGCGTGGAAGACGGTGGCCAGCTCGAAGATCTGGGAGCGGGAGTGGATGCCGTTGGGTGCGTTGGGGCCGGCGGCGACCTTGATGAGGCAGAGCTCGCGGATGACGGCTTCGGAGCGGCCAACCTCGTCGACGTCGACGGTGATCTCGAGCTTGTAGAGCGAGGCGCGGATGCGGTGGGCGGCGGTGTCGGGAGCCTCGCAGACGATGGTCATGCGCGAGGTGTCGGCGCGCTCTGATTCGCCGACCGTCAGCGAGACGATGTTGATATTGAGGCGGCGGAAGAGCGAGGCGACGCGGGTGAGGACGCCGGGTTTGTCTTGTACGAGGGCGACGAAGGTGTGGAGCATGGTGGCCTTTCTTAGCAAGTCAGCGAGCTAGCAAGTTAGCGAGGCAGCGGTTTTCGGGACGATATGTGAGTTGAAGGCGGGGTTACGGAGTTGATATAGAGTGTGGCCGAGGTGTGGGTGGCCGGCTGGGATGCGTGGGTGGTCGAAGTCGAGGTCGGGGCGGTGCGTCATGTTTAGTTTTTCCATGACGTGGCGGGAGGGTTGGTTGCCAAGGGCGGTGATGGCTACTATTTCGGGGAGCTTGAGCTGGCTGAAGCAGAAGTCGACGGTGGCGCGGGCGCCTTCGGTGGCGAGGCCTTGGCCGTGGAGGGCGCGAGGGAGACGCCAGCCGATTTCTACGGCGGGCTGCGATAGGTTGGGGATTGCGTCGCGCATGGTCTGGGCGCCGATGAGGCCAGCCAATTCGCCGGTGGAGCGGAGTTCTGCGGCGAACAAGGTGAAGCCGTCGCGATCGAGTTGCATCTGGTAGCGGTCGATGGCTTCGTCGCTTTCTTGGGGTGTCATAGCGGAGGCGAAGTAGGTCATGACGGATGGGGTCGGCGTTCATGACAGCGAAGGGCGCGCGGTCGGAATCGCGCCAGGGCCGGAGGATGAGGCGTGGGGTTTCGAGTTGGAGGAGGATCGGCAATCGGTGGTCCTGGAGAAGAGGCTTAACACGGATGAACGCGGATAGAAGCACGGATCAGGAACTGGCTACTGCAACCCCGTGATGAGGCGGCGTAGGGGGGCAGGGTGATGGTGGTGAGGGTTTTGCCGGAGTTGAACTCGATGGGTGCGTCGAGGTGGACCCAGGTGTAGTGGTCGGGCAGGCCGGCGGCGGCGAGGTTGGGGTGGACGACCTGGGCTTGTCGGTGAAGTTGACGGCGATGAAGACGGGGTGGGCATCGTCCGGTGGGCCGGCGGGTGCGGTGCGGACGTAGGCAAGGACGCCGGGGTTGGTGGTGTCGAGGAGGGTGAAGCCGCCGTCGTGCAGCGCGGGATAGCTGCGGCGGAGGTCGATGAGGTCGTGGGTCCAGGTGAGGAGGGTGTCGGGCTGGCCGGTTTCGGACTGGACGTTGACGGTGGGGTAGTCGGCGCCGATGGGGAGCCAGGTGTGGGGGTTGGTGCTGAAGCCGGCGGCGGGCGGGTTGGGCGTCCACTGCATGGGGGTGCGCTCGCCGTCGCGGCCTTTTTCCTTGGGCCAGCCGGTGATGCCGATGGGGTCGCGGACGTCTTCTTTGCGGGTGGGTGTGTGGGTGGTCATGCCGATCTCGGCGCCGTAGTAGGTGAGGGCGGTGGAGCGGGTGGTGTAGAGGATGGTGGCGATCAGCTTGGCGATGCGGAGCTTGTTTTCCGGCGTCGCGCCGTCGCCGAAGCGGTCCCAGGAGCGGGTGTTGTCGTGGTTGTCGAAGACGAGCAGGGGCTGGTGGCCGTTGAGGTCGGTTTCCATCTCGTTGATGGATTGGCGGAAGTGGGCGAGGTTGAGCTGGACGTTGGGGGCGTCGGTGAGGCCGTTGCCTTCCTGGTGGAAGCCGACGAGGGTGTCCATGGGGAGCTGGAGTTCGGGGGCGGAGGGTGTGCCGTACCACTGGAGCAGGTCGGAGGTTTTGGGGACGTAGATTTCGCCGACGAGGACGCGCTGGTCAGGGTAGGAGTCGGTCATCTTGCGCGAGGCGGCGGAGGACGTCGTGGACTTCGGGCAGGCCGCTGGTGAGGGTGTGGTTGGACTCGGGGAAGCCGGAGGGGTCGAGCTTGCCGGTGAGGGGCTCGTCGTGGAGCTTGGGGTCTTCGAAGAGGGTGGTGATGGCGTCGAGACGGAAGCCGGCGACGCCGCGGTCGAGCCAGAAGCGCATGGCGTCGAACATGGCTTTTTCGACGGCGGGGTTGCGCCAGTTGAGGTCGGGCTGCTGCTTGTAGAAGAAGTGGTAGTAGAACTGGCCGCGGGCGGGGACCCACTCCCATGCGGAGCCCTGGAAGAGGGAGGACCAGTTGTTGGGCGGGACGACCCAGCCTTTGGGGCCGTGGTGGGCGTTGAGGGCGTGGCGGGTCGGTGGTGGGCTTGCCGTCGTTCCAGATGTACCAGTCGGCGTGGGGGTTGGTGCGGGAGCTGGCGGAGTCGAGGAACCAGGGGTGCTTGTCGGAGGTGTGGTTGAGCACCATGTCGAGCAGGATGCGGATGTGGCGGGTCTTGGCGGCGGCGAGCGAGGCGGTCGAAGTCGGCGAGGGTGCCGTATTGGGGGTCGACGGCGGTGTAGTTGGAGATGTCGTAGCCGAAGTCGACCTGGGGCGATGGGTACATGGGGGCGATCCAGATGGCGTCGACGCCGAGGGACTGGAGGTAGTCGAGGCGCTGGGTGATGCCGTTGAGGTCGCCGATGCCGTCGCCGTTCGAGTCCTGGAAGCTGCGGGGGTAGATTTCGTAGATGACGGCGTGGTTGTACCAGGGGTCTGGTTGGTGGTGGCGGCGGATTGAGGGCGGGCTGCTGCGGGCGGCTAGCAGGAGGGTGAGGAGGAGGGCGAGTTGGAGGCGGAGGCGCATGGGTTAGTTGGGTTGCGGGTGGGGTGTAGGGGGCGTCGGGGTTCCAGAGGTCGGTTTGGGCTTCGCCGTGGTTGAGCTGGCCTTTGTCCCAGGGCGGGTTGGCGGTGGGGGCGAGGGTGTAGTCTCCGGCGGCGTGGTAGCTGGCTCCGCAGGGTGGGTCGCCGGGGGCGTATTTTTCGGGCGCGCATTTGGGGCCGCGGTAGATGTGGAACCAGACGGTGGAGCCGTCGGCGTCGACTTGCTTCTGCGGGATGTGGATGGTGTCGAAGGTGTGGGTGCGGGCGGCGTCGCGGAGCTGCCAGACGAGGGCGGAGATTTCGTCGTCGGTGGCTTTTTCAGGGACGGTGAGGGTGAAGGTGGAGTTGGCGTGGTGGAAGATTTTGAATGGGGCGGGTGGGGTGGTGGGGCGGGTGGGGTAGGTTGATGGCGGGGGTGGTTTCGGTGGTGGGGGTGGGCGCGGGTGGGGGCGCGGATTTGCAGCCGATGAGGAGGAGCGGCAGGAGGAAGCAGCGGGATGCTGGGCGCGTGAGGACGATAGGCCGCGCTTGTTGTGGAGGCAGGCTACGACACTACGGAGCATCACTTGTCATTCTCGTTCGCGCTGTCGAAGCTCTTCGTTTTGCCGGTCATAAAGTCGAGGTATCTGATAGCTGCTGCGTGGCTATCGCCATTTGCAGGGATCAGATAACGCCCGTCTTGAGCAATGACGTCAGCATCGCCTTGTTGCGCAATTCGTAAGTCTTGCTGCTTTACTTCTGCGCCATCGTCATATGGAACGAAGACGCTGTCGGCGAGCGATGTGCCGCTCACGGTCCAGATATGCAATGATCTTGTGAATTGATGAACTCACAGACTGCCCATTGCGCATGTCCATCTGGTCCCTGAATCGTAGGTGGCATCTCCGGATACGTTGTTGGACGCTGGGGTGAATATGCGCTTTGATTGCATCCGGCCATCAATGCAAGGGAACATGCAACAGCAAAGGCGAAATACGGGGGTTCTTCGCTTCGCTCACAATGACAGCAACGGACTGGTTTGATCCGGCCCACGATTATGCGTCCTCGGGGAGTTCGAGGAGGGGGTTGGGGGTGGGGCGGCGGGTCATTTCGTGGAGGGCGGCGCCGGGGGCGATCATGGGGTAGACGCCGTCTTCTTTTTCGACCTGGAAGTTGATGAGGAAGGTTTTGCCGGAGGTGCGGGCTTGGGTGACGGTGGGGGTGACATTCGGCGCGCTGTGTTGACGTGGGCGCCGGCGATGCCGTGGGCGGCGGCGAGCAGCACGAAGTCCGGCGAGAGGATGGGCGAGTGCACGCGTAGTTCTTGTCGTAGAAGGTCTCCTGCCACTGGCGGACCATGCCGAGGAAGCCGTTGTTGATGACGGCGATGTTGATGGCGATGTTTTCCTGCACGATGGTGGAGAGTTCGGAGGCGGTCATCTGGAAGCCGCCGTCGCCGGCGATGACCCAGACGTCTTTTTCGGGGCAGGCGAACTTGGCGCCGATGGCGGCGGGCAGCGCGAAGCCCATGGTGCCGAGGCCGCCGGAGGTGATGAGCGTGCGCGGGGTAGTCGTGGCGGTAGTACTGGGCCTCCCACATCTGGTGCTGGCCTACGTCGGTGACGATGATGGTTTGTTCGAGGCGGCCGGCGGCCTTGGCTTCGCGCCAGATGTCGTGGATGACGTGGGCGGCGTAGAGGTGGCCGAGGTCGGGCAGGTTGATGATGTCGTGGACGCTGGCGACGCCCTTCATCTTCATTGACGTCGGAGATCCAGCTTGGCGTCGGACTTCTTGGGGACGAGCGGGAGCAGCGTGTCGAGGATCTGGCGCGAGGTCGCCGATGAGGGCTACGTCGGCGCGGACGTTCTTGTTGATCTCGGCGGGGTCGATCTCGATGTGGATCTTCTTGGCGTTGGGCGCGTAGCTGGCGAGGTTGCCGGTGACGCGGTCGTCGAAGCGCATGCCGAAGGCGAGGAGGAGGTCGGACTGCTGGATGGCGTTGTTGACCCAGGATTCGCCGTGCATGCCCATCATGCCGAGCGAGAGGGGATGGTCGGTGGGGAAGGCGCCGAGGCCGAGCAGGGTGCTGGCGACGGGGATCTTGCGGCTTTCGGCGAAGGCGATGACCTGGTCGCGGGCTCCGGAGGCGATGATGCCGTGGCCGGCGAGGATGACGGGCTTCTTGGCGGACTTGATGAGTTCGACGGCGTCGCTGGATGGAGTCGGATTCGGCGCGCAGCATGGGGTGCGGGCGGTGGGGCGCGGGCGCGGCGGCTTCGAAGTCGAAGGTGGCGGTGGCCTGCTGGGCGTCTTTCGTGATGTCGACGAGAACCGGACCGGGACGGCCGGTGGCGGCGATCTGGAAGGCTTCGCGGATGGTGGGGGCGATGTCTTCGGCGCGGGTGACGAGGAAGTTGTGCTTGGTGATGGGCAGGGTGATGCCGGTGATGTCGATCTCCTGGAACGCGTCGGTGCCGAGGACTTTGGAGGAGACCTGGCCGGTGATGCAGACGATGGGGATGGAGTCGAGCATGGCCGTGGCGATGCCGGTGACGAGGTTGGTGGCGCCGGGGCCGGAGGTGGCGATGCAGACGCCGACCTTGCCGGAGGCGCGGGCGTAGCCGTCGGCCATGTGCGCGGCGCCCTGCTCGTGGCGGACGAGGACGTGGTGGATGGGGAACTTGCGCAGCGCGTCGTAGGCGGGCAGGATGGCTCCGCCGGGATAGCCGAAGACGGTGGTGGTGCCTTCGCCGACGAGGGTGGCCCAGAGGATTTCGGCTCCGGTTAGGGTGGGGTGTTGATTTTTCGGCGTGATATTTTTCTGCTGCGTCATGTTGTGGACCTCAGGGGCTAAAGCCCGATTTATTACTGGTGCGTGCTGCGGCACGGCTGAAGCCGTGCCATTGAAGATTTTGGAACTGCGATGTGTCGGGCCTTCAGCCCTCGGCATGGTCGACTGTGGCCCACCTGGGCCTGCGGCCCAGGCTGGTATGTCGTCGCGCCTTTGGCGCTCATTTCTTGCGGGGCCTGCGAACCTAGTGTGGTTCGAAAATCTGCATTCGTAAGGTCGGGCTTCGAATCGATGCGCTGCTCGATTTCGGGCTGACTCATAATCATCGGCTCGCGCAGAAGTTGAAGGCCGAAGGCCTGACCACATACCAGCCTAGGCCGCAGGCCTAGGTAAGTGTCCGCCAACACCGTGGAGGGCTGAAGGCCCGACATATAATCCTCCCGATGCCGCAGACGCTGAGCTTTAACCTGGTGCACATCATTTTCAGCACGAAGAATCGTGCTCCGCTGATCAACGATGAAATCGGAGACGGTCTTCACGCTTATCTCGCGGGAATCGCGCGCAAGTTGGACTGCGAATGCTTCCGCATCGGCGGAGTTGCTGACCATGTTCACCTTGCGATTCGATTGGGAACGACAAAAACCGCGGCTAGGATCGTGTCCGAGATCAAGACCGGTTCGTCCATTTGGATGAAGGCGCAAGGAGTTCGCAGTTTCGCCTGGCAACGCGGATACGCTCTGTTTTCCGTGAGTCCTGCGGATATTGGCGCGCTCCTGAGCTACATCGATGGGCAGAAGGCGCACCACCGCAAGCGAGACTTCCGGGACGAGATGCGCGCGTTTTTCGAGAAGTATCATATTGCGTTCGATGAGCGGTACGTGTGGGACTGACCGTTTGCGATGTGTCGGGCTTTCAGCCCTCCTGGCTTTTCCTTGCCGCCAACCTAGGCCTTCGGCCTAGGCTGGTATGTTGTCGCGCCTTCGGCGCTTGATGAACCGGATGCCACGGTCGAGTTTTACGAGTGCATGCCGTGATGAGGCTATCTCCTTTGCAATGAATATTTTGCAGATGTTCGCCCCTTTGTTATCAATATTTTAGCTTTGGGCGTCGGACCTAACTCCTTTGTTTCTAGGATTTTGCATAAAAATGGGCGGAGGGGGGTACTCGTACTAGCTGGTGATGGCTCCTTGGCTGGCGGAGGAGACGGTGTTGGCGTATTTGGCGAAGACGCCGCGGTTGAAGCGGGGGTCGGGCGGCTGCGAAGGACTTGAGGCGGGCGGCGATCTCGGCGTCGGGGACGTTGAGGGTTAGCTTGCGGTGCGGGGATGTCGAAGGTGATGGTGTCGCCTTCGTGGACGGCGGCGATGGGGCCTCCGAGGAAGGCTTCGGGGGCGACGTGGCCGGCCATGAGGCCGCGGGTGGCTCCGGAGAAACGGCCGTCGGTTAAGAGGGCGACGGTGTCGGAGAGGGCGGGGATGCCTTTGACGGCGGCGGTGACGGCGAGCATCTCGCGCATGCCGGGGCCGCCGCGGGGGCCTTCGTAGCGGATGACGAGGACGTCGCCGGGGTTGATCTTGCCGGCTTCGACGGCGGCGTGGCAGTCGTCTTCGTTGTCGAAGACGCGGGCGGTGCCGGTGTGGATGAGGCGCTCGTGGCCGGCGACCTTGATGACGCAGCCGTCGGGGGCGAGGTTGCCGCGCAGGATGACGAGGCCGCCGGTGGGCTTGAGCGGGCTTGTCCCAGGTGTAGATGACGGGCTGGCCGGGGGTTTCGACGGCGAGCGCGGCTTCTTCGTGCGAGGGTCTTGCCGGAGACGGTGTCGGGCCGTCGTGTGAGCTGCCTGCGTCGAGGAGGCGCTTGGCGAGGAGACGCGAGCCGCCGGCGTCCTGGTAGTCCTTGGCTGCGTACTTGCCGCCGGGGGAGAGGTCGCAGATGAAGGGCGTGCGCTCGGAGATGCGGTCGAAGTCTTCCATGGTGAGCGGGATGTTGAGCTCGTGCGCGATGGCGATGAGGTGGAGGACGGCGTTGGTGCTGCCGCCGGATGCGGCGACGGCGGCGATGGCGTTCTCGATGGACTTGCGGGTGAGGATCTTGCGCGGGCTTGAGGCCGCGGCGGGCGAGGTCCATGACCATGCGGCCGGCGGCGCGGGAGGCTTCGTGCTTTTCGGGCGACATGGCGGGGACGCCGGAGAGTTAGCATGGGCGAGATGCCGAGGAACTCGCCGGCCATGGCCATGGTGTTGGCGGTGAACTGGCCGCCGCAGGCTCCGGGGCCGGGGCAGGCGGCGGCTTCGAGGGCTTCGAGCTGGTCGTCGTTGATCTTGCCGGCGGCGTGCGAGCCCATGCCTTCGAAGACCTGGAGGATGGTGATTTCTTTGTTGGAGCCGTCGGGCTGCTTGAGGTTGCCGGGGGCGATGCAGCCGCCGTAGAGCATGAGGCCGGGGATGTCGAGGCGGGCGAGGGCCATGATGGCGGCGGGCATGTTCTTGTCGCAGCCGGCGATGCAGACGAGGCCGTCGAAGGAGTTGCCGCGGGCGACGAGTTCGATGGAGTCGGCGATGACTTCGCGGGAGATGAGCGAGGCCTTCATGCCCTGCGGTGCCCATGGTGATGCCGTCGTGGATGGTGATGGTGTTGAACTCCATGGGCGTGCCGCCGGCCTCGCGGATGCCCTGCTTGACGGCCTCGGCGACCTGGCGGAGATGGAAGTTGCAGGGGCCGATCTCGGTCCAGGTGTTGGCGATGCCGATGATGGGCTTGTGCAGGTCTTCCTTGGTGAAGCCGACGCAGCGGAAGTAGGTGCGGGCGGCGGCGCGGTAGGGGCCTTCGGTGAGGACGATGGAGTTCTTCTTTGCGGGATCGAGTTGTTGCTCAATGTTCCTTCTGGTTCTATGAGTTCGATTTTGCCGTTCGACTGATCATGTGAAAGCGAGCTGTCCGAAGCTGTCGATGCGTAAATGCAGCTTGCCAAGTCGTATCCACGTCTCGAATCGATTCCGAGCATGCGACGTTCATGGGGCATGATGCTTACGGCGATAATCCGTTGCACAGAGGTTCGGCGAACATTGATCGGTCGAGCTCTGCGTCGCATCGTAGAGTCTTCGCAAGGCATTGACGTCTTCGCACGTGAGTCGTGTCTGCTGAGAATGCCTCAGGGGTTCAGCAATACGTGCTGTGCGTTGGCGATGCGTGCCTTCGAAGTAGCGGTTGCGAGTTTGGTGTGACCAGAATTCTTTGTCGTGGGCGGATTCGAAGGTGTCGAGGGCGGCTGCGTGGCGGAGGGTGAGGCCGATGTCGTCGAGGCCGTTGAGCAGGCAGTATTTGCGGAACGGGTCGATGTCGAAGTGGGCGCTGAAGCCTTGGTCGTCGGTGACGGTCTGGGCTTCGAGGTTGATGGTGAGTTTGTGCTGCGGGGTTTGCGGTGCTGCGGGCGAGGAGGGTTTGGACGTCCTCTTCGCTGAGGCGGACGAGGATGATGCCGTTCTTGCCGGCGTTGGAGAAGAAGATGTCGGCGAAGGTGGGGGCGATGACGGCGAGGAAGCCGTACTGGTTGAGCGCCCAGGCGGCGTGCTCGCGGGAGCTGCCGCAGCCGAAGTTGCGTTCGGCGATGAGGATCTGCGAGCCCTTGTAGGCGGGGTTGTTGAGGACGAAGGCCGGGTCGGGCTTGCCGGCGTCGGGGCCTTCCTGGATGCGGCGCCAGTCGTAGAAGAGGAAGTCGCCGTAGCCGGTGCGCTCGATGCGCTTGAGGAACTGCTTGGGGATGATCTGGTCCGTGTCGATGTTGGGCAGCGGCAGGGGGACGGCGGTGGAGGTGAGGACGTTGATGGGATCATAGGTTCCTTCGGCAGTGTTATGCTATTGTTATACGAAACAGGGATCTCGCTTCAAATGACAACAAGTCCGTTATCCTTTCCAGGTGCGGATGTCGGTGAAGTGGCCGGTGATGGCGGCGGCGGCGGCCATCTGCGGGCTGACGAGGTGGGTGCGGCCTCCGCGGCCCTGGCGGCCTTCGAAGTTGCGGTTGCTGGTGGAGGCGCAGCGCTCGCCGGGCTGGAGGATGTCGGGGTTCATGGCGAGGCACATGGAGCAGCCGGGCTCGCGCCACTCGAAGCCGGCGGTCTTGAAGATGGCGTCGAGGCCTTCTGCTTCGGCCTGGCGCTTGACCGCCTGCGAGCCGGGGACGACCATGGCGCGGATCTTGGTGGCGACGTGGTGGCCCTTGACGATGGCGGCGGCGGCGCGGAGGTCTTCGATGCGGCCGTTGGTGCAGGAGCCGAGGAAGACGGTGTCGATCTTGATGTCTTCGATGGGCGTGCCGGGCTTGAGGCCCATGTACTCGTAGGCGCGCTCGAAGGACTTCTTGTCGGCTTCGGATTTGGCGTCGGCGAGCGTGGGGACGGTGGCGTCGATGGTGGTGGTCATGCCGGGCGAGGTGCCCCAGGTGACGGCGGGCGCGAGGGTGGCGGCGTCGATGTGGAGTTCGCGGTCGAAGATTGCGCCGGGGTCGGTACGGGAGGGTCTTCCAGTGGGCGACGGCCTCGTCCCACGCGGCGCCTGTGGGCGAGAAGCGGCGGCCTTTGAGGTAGGCGAAGGTGGTGTCGTCGGGGGCGATCAGGCCGGCGCGGGCTCCGGCTTCGATGCTCATGTTGCAGACGGTCATGCGGCCTTCCATGGAGAGGGCGCGGATGGCGGAGCCGGCGTATTCGATGACGTAGCCGGTGGCGCCGTCGGTGCCGATGCGGCCGATGATGTCGAGGATGATGTCCTTGGCGGTGACGCCGAAGGGGAGTTCGCCGTCGACGGTGATGCGGAAGGTTTTGGGCTTGGACTGCGGCAGGGTCTGCGTGGCCAGGACGTGCTCGACTTCGCTGGTGCCGATGCCGAAGGCGAGAGCGCCGAAGGCTCCGTGGGTGGCGGTGTGGGAGTCGCCGCAGACGATGGTGCATGCCGGGCTTGGTGGCGCCGAGCTCGGGTCCGATCATGTGGACGATGCCCTGGTCGGCGTCCTGGACGTCGAAGAAGTCGATGCCGAACTCGGCGCAGTTCTTGCGCAGGGCGTTGACCTGGGCGTTGGAGATCTGGTCGGTGATGACGAGGCGGTCCTGCACGGAGGTGGTGGGGACGTTGTGGTCGACCGTGGCGATGGTGCGGTCGGGGCGGCGGAGCTTGCGGCCGGCGAGGCGGAGGCCGTCGAAGGCCTGCGGGCGAGGTGACCTCGTGGACGAGGTGGAGGTCGATGTAGAGGATGACGGTTCGCCCTGCGGTTCGGCGACGAGGTGAGACTGCCAGACTTTTTCGAAGAGGGTGCGGGGGGTGGTCGATGTGGTCATAGTTTGAGTTCTCAGTTGCAGGTTGCAGGTTGTCAGTTGCGGGGTTTGAGTACGGGTCCGCTGTTATCCGTGTCGGTGGGGCTGGGTGGTGGTTGGACGCCGAGGGCTGAGGGTGGGACTTCGTGGGGCGTGCCGTCGGGGTCGACGAGGATGGCGTGGGTGATGTTCTGGACGATGCCGGAGCCGGCGAGCGGTGCGGCGGTCCAGCGGGCGATGGACTTCATCAAGCGCTGGCGGTGGATGTTGGGCTGGGCCGGCGGCGATGGTGAGAGGCTGGTTGGGGAAGACCCAGAGCGTGTATTCGGCGGCGGGGTCGGTGGTGGGGCGGCCTTCCTTGATCCAGTCGATGGCGGCGAAGACGACGAGGTGGTGCGGCCGTGCCGAGGTCGACCCAGAGCAGGCCGCGCGCGGGACAGAAGTGGACGACGCAGCCGGAGATGGAGATGTAGCGGTTCGTCGTCGGCGAAGACCTGGCCGGGGACAGTGAGGTGGTCGAGCGCGGTGTTGGCGAGCGAGCGGTAGCGGCCGTTGATGGGGTAGCCCCAGAAGGTCTGCGGGGCGGTGAGGAACTGCTCGAGGAACGGCATGAAGCGCGGGTCCTGGACGAGGTCGTTCTCGCGGCCGTCCTTGTGGGCGTCGTCGGGGGTGTACTGCCAGAGCCATTCGACGTCTTCGTGCTGGGGCTTTTCTTTTTTGTTGGGCTTGGGTTGCGGTGGGGCGTGGGGGCGAGGGGTTGGGTCTGGGCGTGCGCCAGCGTCGTCGTGAGGAGGAGGGCGGCGGCGAGTTGGAGGAGGCGATTCATTCTGTTGGACGAATACGACGGCTGAACAGACAATGGCAGATAGCAAAAGCAGTCGGGGCTTCATTCGCTGCGTCGTCAGAATGACGAGCGTTAGCGAGAGTAGTGTGCTAGACGGCGTGCATGGATTGGCGGCGGTCGATGGATTCGGCGAGCGCCTGGTGGACTAGTTTGCCCATCTCGGTGGTGGAGACGAGGTGTTGGCCGGTGGCATTGCCGCGGGCGATGTCGGCGGTGCGGTGGCCGGCGGCGAGGACTTTGGCGACGGCGGCTTCGATGGCTGCGGCGTCCTGCTTCGAGGTTGGCGGAGTGGCGGAGGACCATGGCGGCGGTGAGGATGGCGCCGAGCGGGTTGGCCTTGCCTGTGCCGGCGATGTCGGGCGCGGAGCCGTGGACGGGCTCGTAGAGGTTGACCGCGCCGCCGATGGTGGCGGAGGGCAGCATGCCGAGCGAGCCGGTGATGACGCCGGCCTCGTCGGAGAGGATGTCGCCGAAGAGGTTCTCGGTGAGGACGACGTCGAAGTTGCGGGGGATGTTCATGATGTGCATCGCCATGGAGTCGACGAGCTGGTGCTCGAGGGTGACGTCGGGGTAGTCCTTGGCGACTTCGGTGACGGTGGCGCGCCAGAGTTGGGAGACTTCGAGGACGTTGGCCTTGTCGACGGAGGTGACTTTCTTGCGGCGCTTGGCGGCGAGTTCGAAGGCGACGCGGGCTACGCGGACGACTTCGGCCTTGGTGTAGCGCATGGTGTTGATGGCTTCGCCGGTCTCCTTGTTCCACCAGCGGGGCGAGCCGAAGTAGAGGCCGCCGAGGAGTTCGCGGACGAAGAGGATGTTGGCGTCTTTGGTGACTTCGGGGCGGAGCGGGCGAGTTTTCGGCGAGCGCGGGGTAGGCGATGGACGGGCGCAGGTTGGCGAAGCCGCCGAGGGCCTGGCGGATCTGGAGCAGGCCGGCTTCGGGGCGCTTGTCGGGGGGGAGGGCGTTGAACTTGTTGTCGCCGACGGCGCCGAGGAGGACGGCGTCGGACTCGAGCGCGGCTTCGAGGGTCGCGGTGGGGAGCGGCGAGCCGGTGGCGGTGATGGCTACTCCGCCGAGGAGGAGTGGGGTGAAGGTGAAGTCGTGGCCGCCGAGCTCGGCGACGGCTTTGAGGATGTTGACGGCTTCGTTGGTGACTTCGGGGCCGATGCCGTCGCCGGCGAGGATGGCTATCTTGAGACGCATTTACTTACTCCTAAGGGTAAGTAGCGCGTTATACGACAGATGCAGTTGACCTGGATCTAGAGAGCAGCCGGACCAGAATACGGAACAATGTCAGCGTGTTCAAATGATCCAGAGTCGGTGCCATTGATGGAAGATGGCGATATGCACAGCGAGATGACAACGCAGCGAAGGCCAATGCGATAATCCAGTGCCACTGCTTATGAATCGTGCTATCTGCGCCAGCGATTCCGCCAGAGTCGTCAGGAGTCGTCGCGTTGATCAGAGTCGCGATGTTTGCCATAGTACTGCTTCGGTGCAACGAACTGGATCGGGGTCTATGAGTCAGTGACATGCGGACTAGGCGATGACGGAGACTTTGGGTTCGGGTTTGAGCAGGGCTTAGCAGGTCCTGGTCGTAGATGGTTTTTTTGCGGTCGGCGAGTTCGGTGAAGCGGGTGTAGACGGCGTTGAGTTGTTCGCGGGTGAGGGGCTGGCCTAGTTCGACGTAGCGCTGTTCGAGGGCGCGGCGGCCGGAGTGTTTGCCGAGGACGAGGGAGTTGTGGGCGACGCCCACGGACTCGGGGGTCATGATCTCGTAGGTGAGCGGGTTGACCATGACGCCGTGCTGGTGGATTCCGGCGGCGTGGGCGAAGGCGTTGGCTCCGACGATGGCCTTGTTGGGCGCGGCGCCGAAGGTGATGCACTCGGCGAGCATCTGGCTGGTGGGGTAGAGCTTGTTCATGACGATGTTGTGCTGGTAGGGCAGCTTGTCGCTTGCGGGTGGTGAAGATGGCGGCGAGTTCTTCCAGCGAGGCGTTGCCGGCGCGTTCGCCGATGCCGTTGATGGCGCATTCGACCTGGCGGACGCCGGCTTCGACGGAGGCGATGGTATTGGCTACGGCGAGGCCGAGGTCGTCGTGGCAGTGCGCGGAGAGGATGATGTTCTCGATGCCGGGGACGCGGGCGCGGACGTCGAGGAACATCTGCGCGTAGTCCTGCGGGATGCAGTAGCCGACGGTGTCGGGGAGGTTGAGGGTGGTGGCGCCGGCCTGGATGGCGACCTCGCAGACCTGGATGAGGAAGTCGCGGTCGGTGCGGGTGGCGTCCTCGGGGGAGAACTCGACGTCGTCGCGATAGGTGCGGGCGAGGGCGACCATTTCGGCGATCTGGTCGAGGGCTTGCTGCGCGGGTGATCTGGAGCTTGGCGGCGAGGTGCAGGTCGGAGGTGGAGAGGAAGGTGTGGATGCGGGCGCGGTGGGCGGGCTCGACGGAGCGGGCGGCGGCCTCGATGTCCTCGCGCTTGCAGCGGGCGAGGGAGGCGATGATGGGGCCGCGGACTGTCCGACTCGCGGGCGATGGTGCGGATGGATTCGGAGTCGCCTTCGGAGGCGATGGCGAATCCGGCCTCGAGGATGTCGACGCCGAGGGAGGCGATCTGGTGGGCCAGGCGCAGCTTTTCGCCGCGGTGCATGGTGCAGCCGGGGGACTGCTCGCCGTCGCGGAGGGTGGTGTCGAAGAAGTAGACGCGGGGCCCTTGCGGCTGATCTGGCTGGGATGACTGCGGGATCTGTCGGACATAGGTTGACCTCGGCTCCTCGGATGTTAGAATAACGCATGCTTATAGTATGTTGACGAGGTATCAATATTTCTAATTGATATATTCGAGGTTGGCGAAGGTGCAATATGTCGGGCCTTCAGCCCTCGCTTCGTGGGGCCTGGACCTAGGCCTTCGGCCTAGGCTGGTATATGTCGGGCCTTCGGCCCTTTCAGTTGGCACCGAGAGCGAGTGCCAAGTATTTCCGATCTGAGCGGTTCAGCGCTCAAGCAAGGCGACTGACAATGGATTTGTTTCAGTTGGAGACGTTTCTGGCGGTGGCGGAGGAGCGGAGTTTTTCGCGGGCGGCTACGCGGCTGCATCGGACGCAGCCGGCGGTGAGCCAGGCGATTGCGAAGCTGGAGGCGGAGCTGGGCGAGGTGCTGCTGGAGCGGTCGTCGCGGGATGGGACGCTGACGGATGCGGGCGAGGTGCTGCGGGAGTATGCGCAGAAGCTGCTGAATCTGCGCAGCGAGGCTACGGGTGCGCTGAATGAGTTGCGGGAGCTGCATCGCGGGCGGCTGAATCTGGCGGCGAATGAGTACACCTGTCTTTATCTGTTGCCGCTGCTGGATGAGTTCCGGCGGAAGAATCCGCGGATCAAGGTGACGGTGCAGCGGGCGCTGGCGAGCCGGATTTCGGATGAGGTGCTGATGCATTCGGTGGAGATTGGGGTGTTGAGTTTCCGGCCGGACGATGAGCAGATTCGGTCGGTGGTGGTGTATCGGGATGAGCTGGATTTTGTGGTGAATCCGAAGAGCCCGCTGGCGAAGGCGGAGGAGGTGTCGATCGGGCAGTTGGGGGCGCAGAACTTTATTGCGCACAATATATCTTCGCCGCAGCGGCAGAAGGTGATTGACACGTTTCGAGCGGCATAAGACGCCGCTGCGGATGGGGGTGGAGCTGCCTTCGCTGGAGGCGATCAAGCGATTTGTGGAGATGGGGAATGGGGTGGCGCTGGTGCCGGGGCTGACGGTGCGGACGGAGCTGGCGAGCGGGGCGCTGGTGCGGGTGCAGGGTGAAGGAGTTGCAACTGGAGCGGAAGCTGCGGCTGGTGTATCGGCGGCAGGCGAGTTTGTCGCATGTGGCTGTGGCGTTTCTGAAGATTGTGGAGGCGTATGCCGCGGCGCATGGCGATCCCTATTGTTTTGTGCCGGAACGAGGAGCGTAAGGTGTGCCGGTCAGAGCGGGAGACGCGGAACGTCCGGGTGAATGGGGGACGTTGTTCCAATCACGAAATTTGTTTTCGTTTACTCAAACTCTTGTGGCGGGTGGTCCGTCTGTAGCGGTAGACTTGTCCGCCGGAGAATGTAAAGCCGGCATCGACACTGGAGAATTGCCAATGAACAAGATGATGATTCGTAAGTATGCCGCGCGCATGGGCGTTGTGGCATTGTGTAGCTGCCGCGCTGAGCACGGTGCCGATGATGGCGCAGGGCGGCGGTGGTGGCGGGATGAGGATGACCCCGGACAGATCGAGTGGCGGCGATTGACAAGGCCGTAACGCTGACGGACGACCAGAAGACGAAGATCACAGCGCTGTTCACGGCGGATCAGAAGAAGATGCAGGACATGATGGCTTCGGGCGAAGACCGCTCGACCATGATGCCGAAGATGCAGGCGATGCGGGCGGACGAGAATACGCAGATCAAGGCGATGCTGACGGACGATCAGAAGCCGAAGTACGATGCGTACCTTGCGTCGCTGCCACAGCGCCGTCCTGGCGGCGGACCTCCGGCAGGCGCTCCGCCACCGGCGCCTCCGCAGTAATTTACTTTCAAGGAACGGAAACGGGCCGGGGAGTGAATTCAACTCTCCGGCCTTCTTGCGTGTGGGTTGCCCCACGAGGGCCGGGCTACGGGTACAATGATGGAAGCGACCGTGACAGTGTTCGACCGGATGCGCGAAGAGCATCGCCTTCGGGGCTTCGGGCTTTGAATCCAGGAGCATAGTTGCGAAGGAATAAGAAGGGGTAGAAACGAAGAATGAAGAAGACGATGTTGTTGGGCGTGCTGATGCTGTCGGCCGCTGCAGGGTATGCGCAGGAGAGTCGGCAAGATGTGAGCTTCAGCGGCACCGGAATCTTCGGTCCCACGATACATGGCGCCGGGAACGTGCAGCAGAGTATGACCGGGGCGCTAGGGTTGTTGTTGAGCTACCGGTACATGTTGACTCCGCGTAGCGCTCTTGAGTTGAACTACAGTTTTGCGCAGGACTCGCAGAAGTACGCGACGAGTTTCCAGCCGTACGCCCGGGTGCACTCCCGCCAGCAGGAGGCCAGCGGCGCGTATGTTTACAGTCTCAACTTCAAGCGCTACAGTCCTTTTGCTGAAGTGGGAGTCGGCACGATGATCTTCACGCCGGTTCTGGATAATGGGACCAATCTGCTGGGGACCAAGAGCACGAAGGGCATTACTGGCATCTTCGGCGGCGGACTGGCGTATGAACTCAGTCCCAGTTTCGATATTCGGGCTGAATATCGGGGAATCCTGGTGAAGACGCCGAACTTCGGTCAAAGCGATTTCTCTACGAACCGGTACGAGATTATCTCGATGCCCACGCTGGGCGTGGCATACCACTTCTAGTTGCTAGTTGTCAGTTGGCGGCAAAGCCCCAAACCTCTCTGAGGATTTGGGGCTTTTGCATTGGGCGGGTTGGGAGCTACCTGTGTTTCGATCCACCGGCGAGGTGGTATGCGACGCCGATGGTCACGATCTGAGGGGTAAGGCCCCCGTTCGGAAAACTGGTCCATTTCTGGAACTCGTACTCCGCGCGAACTCTGACGTAGTCGCCGAGCTTGAAGTCTGCGCCCGCTCCCCCGGCGTACATGGTGTAGCCGGCTTCAGTTTCGCCGTAGGGATATTCGAATTGTCCGTGACCGATCATGGCTTTGACGTAGGGGACGACTGGGCCGTAGGTGCGCAGGTAGCGTCCGCCGATTTCGAAGGTTCTTTGAAAGCTTTCGTAGCCACTGGTGTTGTTGATCTGGTGGAACTCGCCTTCGATGCCGAAGTGGGGTCTGAAGTCGAAGTCGGCGTAGGCGGAGACTCCCTGGAAATTCTGGGGGATGTAGTCGGGTCTGCCTATGCTGTAGCCGATGCCGATTTGGGCGTCGCCTGCGCGTGACGCAGTTGGGATGGCCTGGGCGTTCAGGATAGATGCTCCCGCGAGAAGGAACGAAAGCGTCAGTCGTCCGATCAAGAGAGCGCACCCCGATGTGCTGCGGTTAAAGGCAACGAGAGCGATTATAGAGCGGTTCTACAGTGGCTATCCCCGGCAAGGTTAATCCCTTCGAGGAAAACCGACTGTGGAACTGCTCAATCGCTCTCGTTTCGGTGCATCGGACGGTGATTGAGTTGGCGTGTTCTAGCGGAAGCGGTAAGCGGCTCCGACGGTGAGGGCCGTCGGCGTTAGGCCTGTCTGGTAGCTCCAGTGCTGATATTCGTAATCGGCGCGCGCGGACGAGGTGCCTTGTCACTTTGTAATCAAGGCCTCCGCCGAGGGCGTAGGCAAAATATCGTCCATTACCGCCAAACAGCGTGCCGTGAATGTCCTGGATGACGAGGTCGCCGGTGCCTACAAGGGCTTTCCCATAGGGGCTGAAACGCCCATGAGGAAAGACAAATCTGCGGTCCGACTAAGAATGAGTTCTCAGCAAGATCTGTCGGAGTTTCGAGCGCGATATAGTGATACTCCGCTTCGGCTCCAAGATGGACGCGAAAATCGAAGTCTCCAAATATCGTTACTCCCTGAATTGCTTTCTGGCCATAGTCGGGCTCAGCGTAAGTCCAGCCGACTCCTGCCTGCAAGGCACCGCGTGCGGTTGCGGTGGGCAATGCCTGAGAATGGCCGATCGAGGCGAAAGAGAGCACACTAGCAAGTGACCCTATCGTCAACAAATTCTTCAGCATTCCGATCTCCTGAAAAACCCGATGCTCCGGGTTGGATGGGTCCACTTCGTATCGTTAGACCTCTCAATAGGATGCAGAATCGCGCATCGCTCACATGAGTAAGTTAATTATTGTGGCGTTGCGGTTGCCGGGGCGGCCTGCTGATTTCCAGTGTCAGCGGCTGTGGTTGCCGGAGGTGCCTGGTTTGGGTCGGCAGCCGGCGCGGTTGCTGCCGGGGCAGAGGACGCGGGTGCGGCCGCGGGAGCTGCGGGCGGCGCAGGCTGGGTATAGTAGGTCAGCTTGAGGTAGACGGGCTCAACTTCAAACGGCATTTTGTCGCGCGGGTTGAGGATGGGCTCAAAGCTGGTGTGCATCTGGACCACCTGATCGGTCCAGGGATCGAACCGCAAGAAGCTGGCCAGAGGCATTGCTGCCTGCTGCTTTAGATCCTTCATGTCGAGCTTGATCCCTTTGGGAACCATGGCGGCCATCCAGAAGGTATCGTCCTTGTCGCTCTTGATGAGGGCGTCGCCGATCATGGGGGTGTTGAGCGCGGGAAGCGTCTTCAAGCGGGTTTGAAGCTGCTGCAGGTAGAGTCCGAAGTACTGCTGTCCGCCGGCGAGTTCCTTGGCGTTGAGCAGTTCGAGGGCCTTCTTGGCGGCTTCTTCGTTGTCCTTGTCGGTGTGGTGCATGGGGATGCGCTCGAAGACCGAGGTGGAGGGGAAGAGCAGGCGATCGCTGAACGCGTACTTGGTGTCGAGGCGATGGCCGAGGATGATGTGGGCGAGCTGGAAGGCCAGAATCGCGTTCAGATTGCCCATCTGCTGTGCGCCATCGGTGGACATGACGGCTGTGGTGTCGATGAGGCTCTTGGAGAGGATGATGGTGTTGCCGACGGCGAGGGACTCAAGCGGCTCGGTGAGCAGGGTGCGGACTCGGATGGGGCGGCTGGTTTGAATATTGTTGTAGACGAGGATGTTGTTGGCGAGCGCTTCGAGCGTCTTGTCGAATTCGCTGGGGGCGTCGAGCAGACCGGCCTGGAAGAGACGCTCGATGACGTTGTCCTCGGCCTGCTGGACCCACTCGCGCTGCGCGCCGAGCGGGCTGACGTCGGGAGCATCGTTGGAGACGTCATTCGCGTTGACTACGTCGAGAGACGTGTTGGCGGCGTTGGTGTCGGGAACCTTGAGCACGTAGCCCCAGACGTAATTGATGGCTTTGAACTTCAGCGTGCTCTCGGGACTCTTTGGATCGCTCTCTTCGACGTAGAAGGAGGTGGGGAGCCAGAGGTTGGGCTGGACGTTCGTGCGCCAGCTATCGAAGTGGTAGAACTCCTTCATGGTCTCGATGGAGCCGGCGAAGTCGCCGTTGAAGCGGACTACGTTGCCGTCGCGCGTTTCGACCCAGATACGTCCGAAGAAGCGACCGTATTCGCGCTTGCCGCTGATGGGCTGAACGTCGAAGACGGCGGTGGGGATATTTCCGAGAAAATCGTTGCGGATGAAGGTGAAGGTGTAGTGCTCACGGTCAAAGCTGTTGGAGTCCATGAGAATCATCTGGACGAAGCCGGACTCATGGAAGGTGAGACGAAGGCTGTCGGAGATGCCGCCGAGGGCACCGAAGGAGTTCTTGAAGAACGACATCTTGCTCTTCTTGGCTTCGAAGTTGCCCTTATTCTCCTTGTACGCGTCGTCGTTGATGACCTTGGCGAAGTCAACACGGGCCAAGTGGTGCTCATCGGACTCGGGAACCTGAAGGAAGATGGGATCGGGCTTCATGTTCTGGATGTAGGTTTCGACGAGTGGAGCGCGCTCCTTTACGACCTTGATCACTTCTTTCTCGCGGACGATGGCCTTGTCGATCAGGGCGTTCTGGGCCGGGGTCAGCTTGCGGCCAGGCATGGTGTCCTGTTCGACCTTCTTCTTTCCGAAGATGGACGCACCCGCAATTGCGGGAAAGCTTGCCGCGAGCAGAAGCGCCAGCATCGTTGCGCCAGCGGTTGATCTTGAACGAGAAATCATGATTTGCGGCTCCCTATCGTGGCGTTTATGCCACCTTCGTAAGTAAAGTCAGCGTAGTCGTGAAACGAGTAACTCAAAAAAAATAGACTGCTCAAAACAAGAAATTGGATCAGTGACTATCCAGCGAGCTGGAAGGTCGACATTGACGATGCCATCCCAGGTGATCGGGGTTCCTGATGCATCGGTTGCGGGTTCAAACTTGGTGGCCAGGATGGCGCGCTTGGCGGAGTCGTCGAGACCATAGCCAAGTGGCTTGGTGACGCCGATGACTTCGACTGAGCCGTTGGGTAGAACGCGGATGTGGAGGGTAACGACACCTTCGACGTGCTGCTGCTTTGCCTCGGCGGTGTAGTCCGGCTTGGGCTTGTAGATGACCTTGGGGTTGGTGCGCTGGACCGGGCTGGCGATGGTGGCCTGCTTCTGCGCGGGCGGCGGGGGCGCCTGGCCAAGGCTGACCTGCTGACCTCCGGCGACGTGGCCCGTACCCGTTCCATTGGGAACACCGTGCGGGATGCCTGCGACAGCGACTACGCCGTTGCCTTTGATGGAGGTGCTTTGAGGGGCGCCGTTGCCGAGGACGACGTTGGTTGCCGCAGGTCCGTTTCCGGTGTTGGCGGAGTTCATGCCGGGCATGCCGGCTGCGAGGTTCACGGAAGCGACCGCAGGCCCATGGAGGTTGTTCAGCGGGCTGGTCGAGTTGCCCAGACGGACTGCAGAGGGATGGGCGTCGTGGTTGGGGACAGATGCGGCCTCAGGATGAGCGAGGCTGACCGCGACCGGGGCTGCGGGAGCGATGATCTGCTTGGGCGCGGGGGGAGTGATGATCGGCTTGGGATTGTCCATCTTGACGATGGGCTGTTTCGGCAGCTCCGGGAGCTTGACTTGAGGGAGGGTGATCTTGGGCGGCTCGAGCTTGGCGAGTTCCGGAAGCTTAGGCTTGGGTGGAACGATCTTGGGCTTGACTGGCTCGACCTTCTTCTCGACGACGGGCGCGACCAGGTTTGTGAGGAGCTTATTGCGCTCGATCGTTCGCTTCGCACTTGCCATGCTGATGATGATGACGACGCACGCGATGGCAACGTTGAGGATCAGGGACGTGGCTGTTGAAGCCTTGCTTTGAGCTCCGGCATCGAGAACGCCGAAATGAGCAAACTGCACGCTTTTCTGGGGTCCGGGATTTGCGCTTCGAAGTGGCGCTGCCATGGTCTGGAAACTTCCTTATTTCGAGTCGCCCTGCAGGTGAGCGGCGGGATGAGTTAAGTATGACGCAATCTGAGACGCCGAAGTAACAAAGTGCGCTTACAATCGACCTTTATTAGACCATTATTTTAAGGTGACTAACCGTCAGATTGATCGACAAACCCTTCAAAAAGCGAACATTAGGGCGGCCCTTCCTGCGCAATCAGGTTAGCCCATCCCTGTGCGGTTACCAATGTCATCTGGAACTACTCGGAACGGTGTGAACCGAGCATACCATTGTTGTGTTTCGCTTACCGTTGAAGCGGACTGAATTGGGATTGGACGTAATGGCCTGAATTACCCTTATTCCCCGCACTTCTTATCTCTGTCATCTTCATTCAACCCGGACTCTGTCGGAATCACTCTTTTGAGATCAAATTCCTATACTTTGGTTGTAGGGAAAACCCTTTGCGTGGAGAAGCAATGAAGATTCTGATCACTGGCGGGGCCGGCTATATCGGCGGCACCGTGGCACGACTGCTGCTGTCCGGCGGACATGACGTCACCATCTACGACAATTTGTGTCACAGCAGGCGGTCGTCAGTCGCTGCTGGAGCCAGGTTTGTGGAAGGCGATATCGCCGACCGGAAGCTGATGGAGGAGACACTCGAGTCGGGCCGATTTGACGGGGTGATGCACTTTGCGGCGTTGATCGAAGCGGGCGAAAGCATGCAGAAGCCGGAGATTTACTTCCGCAACAATACGGCCGGGACGCTCTCGCTGCTGGAGGCGATGTTGGCCACGGGGCATAACCGTCTGGTGTTCAGTTCGACTGCGGCCTGCTATGGCGAACCGGTGTCGACGCCGATACTTGAGGACGCGAAGCTGGAGCCGACCAATGCATACGGCGAGAGCAAACTGCTGGTGGAAGACATGCTGCGCTGGTTCAATCTGGTGCATGGATTCCGTTATGCGAGCCTGCGGTATTTCAACGTGGCCGGGGCGATCGATGGGTATGGCGAGGCGCATGAGCCGGAATCACACTTGATACCCCTGGTGCTGGACGTTGCGCTGGGACGGCGGGAGAAGATCAAGATTTTTGGGCAGGACTATCCGACGCCGGATGGGACTTGCATCCGCGACTATATCCATGTGAGCGATCTTGCGGACGCGCATTTGTTGGCGCTTGCTGCTTTGGAAGAGAAAGACCGCGTGATTTACAACATCGGCAACGGGCAGGGCTTCACGGTGCGCGAAGTGATCGACTCAGTGGGGCGGGTGACGGGAAGGCCGATTCCGGTGGAGGAGTGTCCGCGGCGGCCCGGCGATCCCGCGGTGCTGGTGGCAGGTTCGGAGAAGATCAAGCGGGAGTTGGGCTGGAAGCCAAAGTTTGCGGATCTGGATACGATCATCGCCAGCGCCTGGGGTTGGCACCAGAAACGCTACGCGTGATCTGCGAGGGAATCTTCAGCGGGAAAGTTTGGCGAGTGCGCGGGCGAGGCGCTCGGGCGGCGGGGTGAGGGTGGAGTCCTTCACTGCGGCGCGGTATCCGCCCATGTAGATGGAATACATGACAGCCAGGGCGCAGCCGACGCCGAAGAAGAAGCCCATGAAGTAGCCAATGGCAGCGGAGGCGAAGACGTTCATGGGGGCAAGTCTAACAGTGAGCTGATCGGGCGACGAAGTTTGCCCATCACAGCGGGCATAGCGTACCTTTTTTTTGCGGGTCATAGCGGATGGAAGATCGTTAGCGACATAACGACCACGGGGAGATGTGCGTGCATACGTCGGACGGTACGAATATGGAATCGCTGTTGCGGGAGAACCGGGTGTTTCAGCCTCCCGCCGAGTTCGCGGCAAAGGCGCACATCAAGAGCCTCGAAGAGTATGAAGCGATGTACAGGCGCAGCGTCGAGAACCCGGAGGCATTCTGGGCGGAGGCCGCCGGCGAGTTGGAGTGGTTCGCGCCGTGGACCAAGGTGCTGGATGGAGAGATGGGTTCGGCGAAGTGGTTTACGGGCGGCAAGCTGAACATCAGCCACAACTGCGTCGACCGGCATGCGAACGGCGCGCGGCGGGATAAGGTGGCGTTGCTGTGGGAGGGTGAGCCGGGCGAGGTGCGGCGGCTCACATTCGGCGAATTGCATGTGCAGGTGCAGAGGTTCGCGAACGTGCTGAAGTGGCTTGGCGTGAAGAAGGGCGATCGCGTAGCGATCTACATGGGCATGTGTCCGGAGCTGGCGATTGCGATGCTGGCGTGTGCGCGGATTGGCGCGGTGCATTCGGTGATCTTTGGAGGCTTCGCGGCGCAGGCGATTGTGGACCGGGTGAACGACTCGGCGTGCGTTGCGCTGCTGACGCAGGACATCAGCTACCGGCGCGGCACCGAGGTGAGGCTGAAGGAGATTGTGGACGAGGCGATCGACCGCTGTCCTACGATACGCAACGTGGTGGTCTACCGGCGGGCACCGGCCGATGGTCCGCAGGTGCCGATGAGGCACGGGCGCGATCTTTGGTGGCAGGAGTTGATGGCGAAGGCGGACCCAGAGTGTCCCGCGGAGTGGATGGACGCCGAAGACCTGCTTTATATCCTGTACACCTCGGGGACGACGGGCAAGCCGAAGGGCTTGGTGCATACGACCGGCGGCTACTCGGTGCAGAGCTATCTGACCAGCAAGTACGTCTTCGATCTGCGCGAAGACGATGTGTACTGGTGCACGGCGGACTGTCGGCTGGGTGACGGGCCACTCCTACGTTGTTTATGGGCCGCTGCAGAACGGTGCGACGGTGTTGATGTACGAGGGCGCGCCGAACTTTCCGGACAACGGGCGGTTCTGGAAGATCATCGACGACCACAAGGTGAGCATTTTTTATACCGCGCCGACGGCGATCCGGGCGTTCATCAAGTGGGGCGACGAGTGGGTGCATAAGCACTCGCTGGCATCGCTGCGGCTGCTGGGGACGGTGGGCGAGCCGATCAACCCTGAGGCGTGGATGTGGTATCACCGCGAGATTGGCAAGGAGCGCTGCCCGATTGTGGATACGTGGTGGCAGACGGAGACGGGCACGATCATGATTTCGCCGATTCCGGGAGCGGTGGCGACAAAGCCGGGGTCGGCTACGCGACCGTTCTTTGGCATTGTTCCGGAGGTGGTGACACGCGAAGGCGAGGCGGTGCCGCTGGGACAGGGCGGGCTGCTGGTGGTGCGCAAGCCGTGGCCGTCGATGGCGCGGACGGTGTGGGGCGATGAGGAGCGATACAAGCAGACTTACTTCTCGGATATTCCCGGGCAGCTACTTCACCGGCGATGGCGCGCGCTGGGATGCGGACGGCTACTACTGGCTGATGGGCCGGGTGGACGACGTGATCAACGTGAGCGGGCACCGGCTGGGCACGATGGAGATCGAGTCGGCGCTGGTGGCGCACCCGAAGGTGGCCGAGGCGGCGGTGGTTGGCCGTCCGGACGACATGAAGGGGCAGGCGATCGCGGCGTTCGTGACGCTGGATCAGGGACAGGAACCGAGCGACGCACTGCGCCAGGAGCTGCGCCAGTGGGTGGCGAAGGAGATTGGTGCGCTGGCGCGGCCCGACGACCTGCGCTTCACGCAGATGCTGCCCAAGACGCGATCAGGCAAGATCATGCGCAGGCTTCTGCGGGAACTGGCGACGACGGGCGAGGTGAAGGGCGATACCACTACGCTCGAAGACTTCGGTGTGCTTGCCAAGTTGCGCGAAGGCGACGAGTAGAGGTGGTTCCGCGATCGGGGCGCCGGTCGTGGGCTGTCCAGTAGGTTTTAGGCGTTTGCGAGCGACGTGCCTACGCCGTTGAATGCAGTGCCGATCGAGTTGCTAAGACCCTTCATGGCGGCGACGGCGCCAAGTCCTACCAGGGCTGCGACGAGGGCGTATTCAATGAGATCCTGGCCGGATTCATCGTTCATGAGCTTTGCGGCGAAGTGCTTCATATGGTTTTCTCCTTGGTTTAGTGGTGCTCCGCGAGAAGGGTGGGAAGCCTGCTGGCAGTTGAGAACAGTTAACGGGCAGGTTCTCAGGGAGTAAATCACCCGAATGTGGGACCAGGGACGTGAGCTTTTGGCTTAGAAAGTGCTGGCAGGGGACATTGCATGCATCAAGATGGATGCGCCGAGTGAGGTGACCAGCGCGGCCGGCATGGCGATGGCGCCGATCTTGAGGAAGTCCCAGAAGCTGACGTCAAGGTTTTCTTTCCGCAGTGCGATGAGCCAGAGGATGGTGGCGAGCGAGCCCGTTACGGCCAGGTTTGGACCGAGGTCGACGCCGATGAGGACTGCGTTGGCCAAGAGTCCGTGGACGTGTGCGGCCTGAACTGTGGCGCCAGCGATGAGGCCCAGCGGGAGATTGTTGACCAGGTTGTTGGCGACGGCAACGACCGAGCCGGTGATCAGGGCTCCGGCCGCGTAAGGGAGGCTCTTGAGCCCAGCCGAGGGCTGCCTGGGTGAGGTTGAGGGCGCCCTGACTTTCGACTGCATCGACCAGGATGAAGAGGCCGGCGACGAGAGCGATGGTCGCCCAGCTAACCTCTTTGAAGAGCGGGATCGGATTGGATTTCGCTTTCAGCGAGATGAGAGCTGCAATGACAAGAGCTGAGAGGCAAGTGGGCAGGCCGAGGTCCTTGTTGAAGGCGGAGGCGGTGAGCAGGACCGCGACCACGAGCGCTAGGCCTGCAAGTACGAGCTTGCCGGAATGATTCAGCGGGAGCGTCGTCGACTCGCTGCTTCGATGGACGCTTGAAGTTCTTTACGGAAGACTAGCCGCAGGACAATGAAGGTGGTGGCGATGGACAAGAAGGATGGGAGTGCGAAGGCCAGCAGCCAGCGTCCGAGCGGGGGGATTCCTGTGTGAAATACGACCAGATTGGCGGGGTTGGAGATGGGCAGGACGAACGAGGCGGCATTGGCGATCATGGCGCATGCGAAGAGATAGGGCAGCGGACCGACCTTGGCTTTGCGGACGGCAGCAAGGATGGCTGGTGTGAGGACAACGGCTGTAGCGTCGTTCGACATGAAGATGGTGGTGAGCGTGCCGATGCCATAGACCAGCGCGAAGAGGCGGAGGCAGGAGCCTTCGGCTCGGCGGACGGCGACCGATGCGAGCCAGTGGAATACGCCGTGAACGCGAGCCAATTCGGAGAGAAGCATCATGCCGATCAGGAAGAGGTAGACATCCAAGCCTTCCGCAATGGCGTGGCCGGCGAGGCGCAAGGGAATGAGCCGCAGGGAGACGAGCAGCAGCGATCCCGCGCCGATCCAGTAGACCTCAGGGATGCCGCGCGGGCGGACGAGCATCAAGATGATGCTGACGGTGACGATCAACGGAAGCAGAATGTGGCCCAGGGATGACGGGATCATTGTTGGCCTTGTTCAAGATAGATGCGAACAGGCGCGGGATGCGAAGGCAATCGCAGTCGGCGAGGTGATCAAAGCAGGTTACTGGCGGGGCGGGTGGGCAGGGTGAAGTGGAAGGTCGAGCCTTTGCCGAGGGTGCTGGTGGCCCAGATGCGGCCTCCGTGCTGGTTGACGATGGAGCGGCAGATGGCGAGGCCGAGGCCGGTGCCGCCCATGGTGCGGGAGTCGGAGGCGTCGACCTGGTGGAAGCGCTCGAAGATGGATTCGAGCTTGTCTTCGGGGATGCCGCGGCCCTGGTCGCGGACCTGGATCTCGGCTTCGTTGGCGTCGATGCGGCGCGAGCGGAGGTGGATCTCGGTGCCGGGCGGCGAGAACTTGATGGCGTTGGAGATGAGGTTGGTGAGGGTCTGCAGGATGCGGTCGGGGTCGGCCCAGACGTTGACGCCTTGAGAGTTGAAGGTGATGCGGAGCTGGGCTTTTGAGGCGCCGGTCTGCTGCAGGCCGGCGGCGCGGCGGAAGAGGTCGTCGGCGGAGCACATGGTGTAGTGCAGTTCGGCTTTGCCGGAGCCGATGCGCTCGAGTTCGAGGATGTCGTTGACCAGGCGGACGAGGCGGTCGGTGTTGCCGGTGGCGATGTCGAGCATCTGCTGCAGCTTTTCCGGGCGGGCGGCGAGGGAGCCTCCGGTGATGAGGCCGAGGGCGGCGCGGAGCGAGGTGAGCGGCGTGCGCAGCTCGTGCGAGACGGTGGAGATGAACTCGTCCTTCATGCGGTCGAGGGCGCGGCGCTCGGTGGTGTCGGTGAAGGCGACGACGACGCCGACGCTTTGCCGCTGGGTTTGGCGTCGGGAGCGTCAGGGTTAGGCTGGGCTTCGGGATCGAACTCGATTTGGGGGCGAGCGACGTATTCGACCGGGAAGCTGGTGCCGTCCTTGCGCCAGAAGACCTCGTTGGAGACGCGAACGGTGTCGAGATCGTTGAGCGTGTTCTGGATGGGGCACTCGGCGATAGGGTAGGGGCTGCCGTCGGGGCGGCTGTGATGGATGAGGTCGTGCATGTTGCGGCCGAGGACCTCTTCGGGTTTGAAGCCGAGCATCTGCGAGGCGGCCGGGTTGATGACGGTGCAGTTGCCGTCGAGGTCGATACCGTAGATGCCGTCGCCGACGGACTCGAGGATGGAGTTGGACTGGCGGCTGAGGGCGCGGAGTTGGTCCTCGGCGCGGACCTGCTCGCTGATGTCGACGCCGAAGCCGAGGACGTAGGGTTCGCGGCCGGGGATCTCGATGAGCTTGTTGCGGTAGGCGACGACGCGAACTTCGCCGTTGGTGTGGCGAAGGTGGAGCAGGCCCTGGACCTCGCCGCGACGCAGGATGTCGCTGAGATATTTCTCGAAGCCGAGGCGGCGGTCGTCTGGCATGAATTCGGAGAGGCGATGGCCGACCATGTCCTCGCGGGTGCGGCCGATGCTTTGCGCGCCGTGGGTGTTGACGGAGAGGATGAAGCCCTTGAGGTCGTGGGTGCAGACCATGCCGAGGGATCCTTCGACGAGTTGGCGGTAGCGGGCTTCGCTCTCGCGCAGGGTTTCTTCGGCGGCGCGCTGGACGGTGACGTCGATGCCGGTGGCGATGATGAAGTTGATGTGGCCCTGCTCGTCCAGCAGCGGCGAGGCCGACCAGGCGATGCGGCGCAGGCCTCCGTCTTTGTGCAGCCATTGATTCTCGTAGGCGACGGGGAAGCCGTCGGCGCGGAGGCGCTCGAAGTGCTGGATGGCGGCGGGGATGTCGGAGTGGGGGATGAGCTTGTCCCACAGGTAGCGGCCGACGAGGGTGGGGAAGTCGTATCCGGAGGCGGCCTCGCAGGCGCGATTGAAGCGGACGATGCGGCCAGCGGTGTCGAAGACGGCGACCAGGGCGTCGACGGTGTCGAGCACAGTGGAGACGAAGTTGCGTTCGACCGTGAGGGCGGACTCGATGCGCTGGCGGGAGCGCGCGACGCTCTCCATCTGGCGGAGCGAGTGGTTGAGTTCGATGGAGGTCATGGCCTGGCGGCCAAGTACGCTGAGCGACTGAGTTTGGAAGGGTGTGAGCCTGCGATTGGGCCCGTCGAGGACAAAGAGGGCGCCTAAGCGTACTCCGGACTGCGTGATGAGCGGAGCTCCGGCGTAGAAGCGGAAGGTACGGCCGGCGAGGGTGATTCCCGATGGAGCAAACGCCGGGTGCTGGCGCGTGTCGGGGATTTCGTACACGTTATGGGCTCGAAAGGGAGGTTCGGAGGGCAATGCGCCGAGCGGAAGGTCGAGATCGGAGATGCCATAGCGGGCGTAGATGGAGATGCGGTCAGCGCCGGCGAACGAAACTCCAGCCACCTGGGCATTGCAAATTTTGGCAGCCATCTCGGCGAGGTCGTCGATTGCAGGATCGGGCGCAGCGTCGAGGACCTGATATCGATCCAGAGTCTCGAGGCGCAGGGCCTCACTCCGTGTAGCTTCGCTTTTTGCCAAGGTGCCGTTCATCGTACCTGATCTATGGTATGGCTTGCATCTTCCTGAAGCACTGGTACTTTCGGGGAACGGTATGGTACTTCAGGGCCTGAACTGCCGGCGCGTAAAACGGGGGACAGAGCCGTATCGTGTGTGGCGCGTCTAACAAGACTAAGACATGCCGGCTTAGAGGGTTGGTATACTTAGAGGCTGTGACTTCTGTGGTGGTTTCGCGCACGAAAGCGGTACGATCTTCTAGTCAGGCGAGAGAATGGCAGAATTGTTGAGCAATATCGAGTCTCCGGCAGACGTAAAACGGTTGACCGTTGCACAACTGACTCAACTTGCTGAAGAGATTCGCGAGCGGCTGATTGTCGGGGTTTCCAAGACCGGCGGACATATTGGGCCGAACCTGGGCGTGGTGGAACTGACGCTGGCGATGCACTACGTGTTCGACACGCCGCGCGACAGCTTTGTGTTCGATGTGAGCCACCAGGCTTACGTGCATAAGCTGTTGACTGGGCGCAAGAAGCAGTTCGAGACGATTCGGCAGCCGGGCGGGCTGAACGGCTTCATGCTGCGGACGGAGAGCGAGCACGACAGCTATGGCGCGGGGCATGCCGGAACGGCGCTGAGCGCGGCGCTGGGGATGGCCGTGGCGCGGGACATGTCGGGCGGCAAGGAACATATTGTGGCGCTGTGCGGGGACGCGGCGTTTACCAACGGCATCTCGTTTGAGGCGCTGAACAATATTGCTGCGCAGACGCGGCGGCTGATCGTGGTGCTGAACGACAATGCCTGGTCGATCGACAAGAATGTGGGCGCGATTGCGGAGTACTTCCACAAGATTGTGACGAATCCGACGATTGCGGGCTTGCATGACCGCGCGGCGGGGTTGCTGGAGCGGTTTGGCGGCAAGGCGGTTGCGGCATGTGGCGCGCAAGGCGGAAGAGGCGGCCAAGGGGTTGATCGGGCCGGGCATGCTGTTCGAGGAGTTTGGGCTGAGCTACTACGGGCCGGTGGATGGGCATAATCTGCCGCTGCTGATTGAGACGTTCAAGTTTCTGAAGCAGCAGAACAAGCCGGTGGTGCTGCACGCGATTACGCAGAAGGGCCGCGGGTTTCAGCCGGCGATGGAGAAGCAGAAGAAGTTTCATGGGCTGGGGCCGTACGATCCGGAGACGGGCGAGACCAAGCCGACGGGGCAGAAGACTTATTCGGAGATATTTGCCGAGAGCTGACGAAGCTGGCTGACGGCGAACGACAAGGTTGTCGCGATTACGGCGGCGATGCCGAACGGCACGGCGCTGGATCTGTTCCGGCCGCAGCATCCGAAGCGCTACTTCGATGTGGGGATCGCGGAGGAGCATGCGGTGATCTTCGCGGCGGGCATGGCGACGAAGGGATACAAGCCGTTCTGCGCGATCTACTCGACGTTCCTGCAGCGGGCGTTCGACCAGGTGGTGCATGATGTGTGCCTGCAGAATCTGCCGGTGGTGTTCTGCATGGATCGCGGCGGGTTGATCCGGCGACGATGGGCCGACGCATCATGGGCTGTTCGACATCAGCTATCTGCGCAGCGTGCCGAACATCGTCCACATGGTTCCGAAGGACGAGGACGAGCTGGCGGACATGATGTATACGGCGATGCTGCACGATGGGCCATCGGCGATTCGTTATCCGCGCGGGACGGGGCCGGGCGTGAAGGTGAAGGAGCAGCCGAAGGCGCTGGAGATTGGCATGGCCGAGGTGGTGAAGGATGGCCACGACGTTGCGATCTTCGGGCTGGGCGCGATGCTGCCGGAGGCGCAGCGGCTGGCGGCGATGCTGGAGCGTGAGGGCTTTTCGGCTGCGGTGATCAATCCGCGATTTGCGAAGCCGATCGACCGCGAGTGCGTCGCGGAGTTTGGCGCGGCAATGCGGGCTGCTGATTACGCTGGAGGATCATGTGCTGGCGGGCGGGTTCGGGTCGGCGGTGCTGGAGACGCTGAACGAACTGGAGCTTGCCAGTTCCGGTGGTGCGGGTGGGATGGCCGGATGCGTTCATCGAGCACGGCAAGGTGGAGGCGCTGCGCGAGAAATATGGGCTGACCGCCGAGGCGGCGCTGGAGAAGGCGCGGCCTTATCTGGCGACATGGATAGCCGGCGCCTGGCGCTGCGGTAAGCGTCGGGAATCATTTCAGCGCTCTGGCAGGCCGGGAACAGCCGGAGTTTCTTCATCGATAGCTTCGACGGTGCTGTCGTCGGTGGAGGGGCGCCCGTCGCGGACGCTTTCTTCGCCAAGGGAGTTCTTGCTTCCCGCGAAGTGCGTCAGGATTAATCTTCTTCGTGCCGGGTGGGACCGTGGTTGTGTCGTTGACTTTCGGATCCGGTGACGTGGTCATTGCGCTCCTGCTTTCCTGCAAGCTAGGATGCCGATAGGTCGCGACGGGGATGCGGCGCGGAACTGATCTTCGTTATGGAAGGATGGTATGCTGCCGCCATGCCAACATTGAGCAGGTGGCTCGGCCCCGGGGGAGTTCTGCGCCGTAACGCTATGTGGCTGGCGGTGCTGACATCCGGTTTGCTGCTACGCCTGTATTTCATGCGGAACCAGATGACGCCGGATGACGACAGCGACGTCTATGCGGAACTGGCTGGAAATCTTTTTCATCACGGAACCTATGGCATCGCGACCAACGGGGTTATCGATCCAACGCTGATTCGGCTGCCTGGATATCCGTTGTTCCTTGCGCTGGTCTATTCGCTATGGGGATGGGGAAATGCGAACGCGGTCATCCTTGCGCAGATCGGGATCGACCTGCTGGGTTGCTGGCTGATTGCCAGCTTTGTGCGGGCCTATGTGTCGGAGCGCGCGGGAACGGTGGCGCTGGTGCTGGCGGCGCTGTGTCCCTTCACGGCGGCCTATTCGACGATGGTGCTGACCGAATGCCTGAGCGTGTTTGCGGTGTCACTGGCGCTGTGGGCGTCGGGACGGCTGCTCCGCGCGCAGGCTGACGGGATCAGGGATCGCGGGGCCGTCTTTCTTGCTGCGCTTGCCATGGCGATGGCGATGCTGCTTCGTCCGGACGGCGCATTGGTTGCGGTGGCAGTTCTGGCCGCGATTCTTTGGTATGCGTGGCGCGAGGGACGGCTGCAGGCGGGAATCAAGACGGCTCTGCTGTGCGGCTTGCTGGCCGTGCTGCCGCTGGCTCCGTGGGCAGTGCGCAACTGGAGGACGTTCCACGTGATCCAGCCGCTTGCGCCGCGACGAGTGAACGATCCGGGCGAGTACGTCACGTATGGCTTTTATCGCTGGATGAACACGTGGTCGGTGGATATTGTGTCGACGGGTGCGGTCTTCTGGAATATGGGTTCGGACGTAATCGATATCAACGATCTGCCGTCGCGCGCGTTTGACTCCCCTGTGCAGCGAGCCCAGACAGCGGAACTGCTGAACGAATACAACGCGGTGAAGACGGTGACGCCGGAACTCGACGCGAAGTTCGCAGAGTTGGCCCGGGCGCGTGTGCGTGCGCATCCGTTTCTTTGCCTGGTGTGGGTTCCTGCGTTGCGCGTTGCAGACATGTTTTTGCGGCCGCGCACCGAGGTGTTCACCCTCAAGCCGGATTGGTGGCACTTTCAATCGCCGCCGCTGGAGTTGGTTGAGTTGGTAGTGCTCGGTCTGATGAATGTTGCGCTGGTGGCGCTGGCTCTGGTCGCAATGGTGAGAAGACGCGTGCCCTGGGTCGCGTTTTCCCTGGTCTATCTGGTGTTGCGGTGCGTGTTGCTGAGTACGATGGAGAACTCTGAGCCGCGGTACACGCTGGAGGCGATGCCGATCCTGATTGCGTGCTCGGCTTGTGCGTTCAGCGGGGTGTGGGTGCGCCGGGATTTGTCAGCCGCGGCTGAGATGACGACGTAATTCCGCCGAAGATGCGGGTGAGCTGAGCTTGCCGATATGCGAAGGTGTGCTCGATCTGGCGGCGAAGAAAAAGTCGATGCGCGAGCTGTCCAGCGACACCGAAGGGGATTTCGTATTCGATGTCGTCGGAGATGAGGGTGGTGTCGGGACTGACTCGGCGGACATAGTGGGCGTGGTTCCAGTAGGCGAACGGGCCTCGGACCTGTCGGTCGCAGAAGTGCTCGTCCCAGACGAACTCGCTGATCTCTGCTTCCCAGTGAAGGCGGAACGGAGCGTAAGGGAAGGGCCGGAAACTGAGAGTCAGCCTGCTCCCGATTCCGGCCGCAGTTGAGGTCGAGTCCAATGCGCCAGGAAATCGCGCCTGCACGCGCTGCGGAGGAATGACAAGGGACGCCGTGTCGATGCGCGCACCTTGCCAGTTGAAGGCATCAGCAGCGGGAAGATTTTCCGAGTTGGCGAAGAAATCGAAGACTCGCTCGACCGGATACGGAAGCGATTGTTCGGTGTGGTACGAGAAGCGCATGCGTTCCTGACGATGAGATGCACATTCAAAACAATCGGCAAGGCGCCCACGATGGACGCCTTGCCGTAGCGCCGGGGAGGATGTTTCGTTTAGCTCGGCATCAATACGGTGTCGATGACATCGATCACGCCATTCGACTGATACACATTCGCTGTGGTGATGGTTGCCATGCCGCCCTTTTCATCGGTCAGCATAATCTTCTTGCCCTTCATGGTTGCGGTGAGCTTGCCGCCCTCGACGGTTGTCATCTCGTACTTTCCGCCGCCGGCTTTGATGCCGTCAATTATGTCCTTGGTGCTGAGCTTGCCCGGCACGACGTGGTAGGTGAGGATCTTGGTTAGGGTGGCCTTGTTTTCAGGCTTCAGGAGCGTATCGACTGTGCCGGCAGGCAGCTTGGCAAAGGCGTCGTTGGTGGGCGCGAATACCGTGAAGGGACCGGGCGAGTTGAGTGTGTCGACCAGGCCGGCGGCCTTGACCGCCGCAACCAGCGTGGTGTGAATCGGCGAGTTGACTGCGTTCTCGACGATTGTTTTGGAGGGATACATTGCTGCGCCGCCAACCGTGGGATCCTTCATGTCCATCTGGGCAGATGCGCTAAGAGCCGTGATCGCGAGGGCCGCTACGGCCATGGGTGCGAGGAATGTCTTTTTCATGGTGTTTCCTTTCGATTCCGTAAAGAGTTTATGTATCTGTTCAGAGCGCTCACTCTCATCTACGTGAAGGTGTCGCGACTGGATTGGTGGTTCCTATCGGATGTGTCAAATAAGGACGGTGAACCGAGGGATGTGGGCGTATGTGGGCAGGGCCGCAGAACGACGGCGAGGTTGTTGACAAGATCAATTCGCTTCCGCGAGCGGCCGCATTGACAATCGCGCGGGGGCCTCGTCAACTGGATGTAGGAAATTTCTGCCAGGAAGCCGGGATACGTGTGTGTCATGGGGAGTGGGATCGAGATGGAGGAGACGGGCACGGCGAAGAAGCATGGCCACGCCGTCAAACATCACGACCGCGGTCTGCTGGCGATCGGCCTTCTGAAACTGATTGAGGCTGTCTTCTTTTTTCTGGTTGGCATTGGCGCGATCCATTTCATCCATCACGACCTTGGGGACGCGGCGACACGTCTGGCTGAGAGGCTTCGGATGGATGTGGACGGCCGGGTGATGACCTGGGTGCTCGACCATCTGGATGACGTGACGGCTCACCGGCTGAAGCAGATCGGCGTGGCAACCTTCCTCTATGCGGGCTTGCGAGTGACCGAGGGAGTGGGTCTGGTCATGGAGAAGACCTGGGCCGAATACCTGACCGTGGGCGTCACCATGTCATTTTTGCCATGGGAACTCTTTGAGATATGCCGGAGGCCGGACTTGATCCGGATCGGCCTCTTCGCGGTGAATCTGATTGTGCTGGGATACTTGCTATGGTGGTTGAAGCGCAATCGGGGTGCTGAACGGCGGGTGTGACGCCTGCACCGGTTTTCGCTTTTACTTCGCCTACCAGAACTTCCAGCGGTCGGCAAGATCGACTTCCGCGGCGAACCACCGAATAAAACACTACATATAGTGGAATCTGGCTAGATTCCCCTAGGGGTAGGGTTTTCCACATCCATCCTCAGAAAAGAATAGGTTTTTCCCAAATTAGGGCTTGCTATCCCTGATTCCCTACGTCAGGATTGCGTTGTGGCACAAAGTGGTCGAAAGTAGAAAAAAGTAGCAGACAGTGGCCAAGGCGGAGTCAGTCGGCTCAAATGATCAACACCCCGCGATTGGAAGAGCGCTACCCGCATGACTTGAATGTACCCCCGCAGCCGCTTTTTTCGGGCTGTCAAGTATGGTTCAGACCGTTGAGGTTGGAATGTTCCGAGGCAATATCCCAGCGCGAGTTGACGAAAAAGGCCGGCTTAAGCTGCCGGCGGACTTCAAGCGCGGGTTCGACGAGATATATGGACCAAAGTTTTACATCACCAGCAAGGATGGCGAGAGTGCCGAGATTTGGCCGCTGAAGGAATGGGAACGGATTGAAGAGTCGCTGGCGTTGGCGCCCTCCAGCGGTGCGAAACAGAGATTTCTGGACGTGACGAACTACTACGGTCAGGAAGTTGAGATGGATTCGCAGGGTCGGCTGCTGATGCCGCAACTGCTGCGAGAGAAGGCGAACCTGAAGGGCGATGTTGCGGTATTGGGACAAAACAAGAAGTTAGTGGTGATCAACGATGAGCGGGCGCAGGAAAAGATGGCTCCGTTGACGGCAGCGGACCTGGACTCGCTGGCGATTCCGGGGTTGTAGGGATGATGGCCCCCAGGGGCAGCACAGAGGCGGAGCATGAATAAACCGCAACATGTGCCGGTTCTTTTAGATGAAGTTTTGCAGTACCTCAATGTGCGGCCCGGGCGGCGTGATTGCTGATGCGACCGTCGGGCTTGGCGGGCATTCGGCGGAGATCGCGAAGAGGCTGGGAGCGAAGGGCAAGCTGATCTGCTTCGATCGCGACCCGGAGGCGATGGAGTTGGCGAAGGCCCGGTTGGATGAGGTAAGGGCCGAGGTTGGCGGCGAGATGCCCGAGGTGGTGTTTGAGCCGCGGGCGTTCTCGGAGGCGGCCAGCGTGATTGAGCCGGGAAGTCTGGACGGCTTGCTCGCGGATTTTGGAGTCAGCAGCCTGCAGTTGGACGAGGCGCACAGAGGATTCAGTTTTCGGTCAGAAGGACCCCTTGATATGCGGATGGATACGCGCAGCGGGGAGACGGCCGGGCAAGTGGTAAATCAGGAAGACGAAAACGAACTCGCCGACCTGATTTACGAATTCGGAGAGGAAAGGAGGTCGCGGAGAATCGCCAGAGCCATTGTGAGGGCCCGGCCGATATCGACAACAGCGGAATTGGCTGAGATCGTATCGGCCGCGGCCCCTTCAATGAAAGGCGACAAGATTCATCCGGCGACGAGAACCTTTCAAGCACTTCGAATTCGAGTGAATAACGAGTTGGGAGAGATCCGGTCGCTGCTGAAAGCGCGCCATCTCTGTTGAAGCCGGGCGGAAGGCTGGTGCTGATCAGTTTCCACTCGTTGGAGGACCGGCTAGTGAAGGATGCGTTCCGCGAGGGCGGCTCGACGAAGGGATTTATGAGGTTTTGACGAAGAAGCCGGTAGTTGCCGAAGAGCAGGAGCAGATGCGGAACCCGCGATCGAGAAGCGCGAAGATGCGAGCGGCAGAGAGAGTTAGAAGTTGGTACGAGGCAGCAAGTAACGAAGAACAAGTACAGAAGATAGGGACGCAACGGAGGGAGGGGCGATGGCGACGATGCCAGATGGCAGGGCAGGAGAACAGATGCTTCGGAGATGGGATGGCGGCACGGCGAGGCCGCGAGCCATCGCGTGCGCAGGCGCCGTCGCCGCAGCGCAACCGCGAGTTGTTTGAGCTGCAGAGACGCGCTCGCCGCGGGCCAACGCCTGAGGTCTTCTTCGTGAAGCACATCGACAACAGCCGCATCGTGAAGGCGGACGATCCGGAGCGCCGGCGCGAGATGCGCACCTTTACCGCGGCCATGAGCGTGCTGTTTCTGCTGGTGATGGTCTATGTGTGGCAGCACTTCTCGGCGATCGAGGTTGGCTACCAGGTGGAGACGCAGAAGCAGCAGGTGCGAGCAGATGCAGGAGCAGAACCGGCAATTGCGATTGACCGAGGCTCAGCTGAGTGATCCCGGCCGGATCGACCAGATCGCCCGGCAGCTTGGGCTGGACGCACCGCAGCCCGGCCAGGTGGTGCGCCCGGACGGATCGGGATCCAATGTTCCGGTGCTGGCGCAGGCTTCGACGCCAACTCTCCCGGTCAACTAAGCAATCGTTCTCAGCGGCAGTCGTTCGAGGGGCTGATGTTGAACTGAGGACTCACTAACTGGGAACTTCTTTCATGAACAGAGCTCCACGCCAGACCCAACGCAGTCCCATGACCGCACCTGTACGCAGGGTGCGATTTGCATGGGTGGCGTTGTCATTTTGCTTTTGGGCCGTGCTGATTGGCGGCCGACTGGTATGGCTGCAGGTTATTCGCCATGCGGAGTGGGTCGACAAAGCCGAGCGCCAGCAGCACAGCGACGTTTGAGGTTGCGCCGCAGCGCGGGGTGCTCTACGACCGCAACCTGCGTGAGCTGGCGATGACGGTGCAGGTGGATTCCATCTTTGCGGTGCCTATCGGAACTGGGCGCGAATAACGGCGAACGCGGCGGAGATGCTGGCCAAGATCGTGCATACAGATCCGCTGGCGACGAGTTTACCTCCGCAGCAGCAGATGTTGGCGCGCTTCAACGATTCGAAGAACTTTGCGTGGGTGGCGCGGAGGGTTGACGCGGATACGGCAGACCGCGTGCGCGAGCTGAATCTGAAGGGTGTCTATTTCCAGAAGGAGTTCAAGCGGTTCTATCCGAATAATGATCTGGCGGCGCAGGTGCTGGGCTATGTGGGCACGGAGGATACCGGGCTTGGGCGGGCTGGAGGCGAAGTTCGACGACGATCTGCATGGCGACGCCGGGCCACATGCTGACCGCAGTCGATGCCAAGCGCCACGTGATGCGCAGCGTGGAGAGCGAGCCGATGCCGGGCGAGAACCTGGTGCTGACGCATCGACGCGAATATCCAGCACATGGCGGAGCGCGCGCTGGACGCGCAGATGGAGAAGATGAAGGCGCTGCACGGCACGGTGGTGGTGCAGGATCCGCATACCGGGCAGATTCTGGCGCTGGCGATCTCGCCGCGCTTCAATCCAAACGATTCGCGGCACATGGAGCCGGGGTCGCTGACGAACCTCGCCGTGAGCGATATCTATGAGCCGGGTTCGACTTTCAAGCTGGTGACGTATTCGGCGGCGATTGATGGCGCCGGGGTTGAGCCAACGGACATGGTGGACTGCCAGGGCGGCTCGATGACCATGTTTGGCCGGACGCTGCACGACGACAAGTCCGACCACTTCGGCGTGGTAACGGTGCAGTACGCGCTGGAGCACTCGAGCGACGTGGGCGCGGCGAAGATGGCGCTGAAGATGGGGCCAGACACTTTTTACAAATACATGAAGGCGTTCGGATTTGGCGACCGCTCCGGCATTGAACTGCCCAGCGAGACGCGGGGTCTGCTGGCTGCTCCGCGGAAGTGGGGCTCGACCAGCATCCTGTCGATGGCGATCGGCCAGGAGGTTGGCGTGACGCCGGTTCAGCTTGTAACTATGGTGAGCACAATTGCCAATGGTGGTGTGTACATGCCGCCGCACGTGCTGCTGCAGTCGACCGACGAGTTGAAGGGCGATGCGCGGTTGAAGCCGGCGGCGTTCCGGCCGGCAAATCAGCTGCCTGCAACGCTGCCGGACGGCGCGCATCGAGTGATCAAGGAGCTGACCGCCGCCAAGATGCGCAACATGATGGAGGGCATCGTGGTGGAAGGCACGGGCAGAGCTGGCCGCGCTGAACGGTTACAGCGCGGGTGGAAAGACCGGAACGGCGCAGAAGGTCGATCCGGTGACGCATACCTACTCGCACACCAAGTTGGTGGCGAGCTTTGCAGGGTTTGCGCCGGTCAGCTCTCCGGCGATCTCAATGGCGGTGGTGATCGACACGCCGACGGTGGGAAGCGGATATGGCGCGGAGACTTCCGCGCCGGTCTTTCAGGTGGTGGCGCAGGAGGTGCTGGAGTATCTGGGCGTGCCGCACGATCAGCCGCTGAAGACACCGAAGCAGTTGCTTGCGGCGGCCGGGCCGGAGGCCATGCCCGACGATGCTCCCAGTGAGAACGCGGGCGATCTGAACGCGATGTTCGATGAGATGAATAATCTGCCCGCGGACGATCCGCTGCGTGCTTCGGCGAGTGTCGGCGGCCGATCCGACTGCCGCTCATGTGGCGAATCCAGCGAGCGTGTCCAGCGCGAGCTGCGGCTTCGACTCAGTCTGCGGGTACTTCGCGCATTTTGAATCTGTTGCCGGCGAAGGTGGTGGCCGCATTTCAGGCGACGGGTGGGACGAATTCGGTGATGGCTACAGGGTCTGGGACGTCGCCTCCGCTCCATACTCCCGTAGTTGTGCCGCCGGTCCAGTCGCGCGCCAACGGCTCGGTGGTGGTCGATGCAGGCCAGCGCGTCGCCGTGCCGGCGTTTTCAGGGGATGCGCTGCGGAAGGTGGTGGAGACGGCGGCAGGACTGGGCCTGCGGGTTGAGCCAGTGGGCAGCGGGATCGCGCGTGAACAGGCTCCCGCGGCGGGTACGAGGTCCCGTTGGGTACTGAAGTGGTCGTGCGTTTCGAGCGTTAGCGAGCTGCGGCCTTTTGCTTGCGCGGACATAGAATCGAACTCATGGATTGGGTTGAGGCGCTCAAGGAAGTGTCGGTGATCGAGAGCGCGGGTGCGGCGGGGGACATATCTGCTGTCGAGTATGACTCGCGCCGTGTGCGTCCCGGCGGCTGCGTTTGTCGCCATGCGGGGTGGGACGACCGACGGCAATCGGTATATTGATGCGGCGATCGCGCAGGGTGCGGCGGCGATCGTGACTGACTCGCGTGAGGCTTATGAGAAGCTTCGCCGGGAACATCCGGAGATGGCTGCGGCGCACGTTGAGCATGGGCGGCGTGCGCTGGCCGAGCTGAGCGCGGCGGTGCTGGGGCATCCGGAACGGAAGCTTGCCGTCAGCGCGGTGACCGGGACGAACGGGAAGACGACGACCGCGTATCTGCTGGAGCAGATGCTGCGCAGTGTGGGGCGCAAGTGCGTGCTGATTGGGACGATTGAGACGCATGTCGGCGACGAGGTGCGCGCGAGTGAGCACACGACTCCGGAGGCTTCGGATATGCTGAAGATATTTGCGGATGGCGTTGCGGCGGGGGCGACCGAGGCGGTGATGGAGATGAGTTCGCATGCGCTGGACCAGGAGCGGGTGTGGGGGATTCCGGTGGATGTGGCGATCTTCACGAATCTGACGCAGGATCATCTGGATTATCACGGGACGATGGAGCGGTACTTTCGATGCGAAGGCGCGGTTGTTTGAGGGAGTCGGGGCAACGCCGCCGCGGGTGGCGGTGATCAACATTGACGACTCTCATGGCGGTTCTATGCAGCGCAGCGATTCGCGAGTAGAGATCCTAGAGAGTTGATGGACCTACGGGATTGGCAGAGCCCGGAGGCGTGGTTTATTGCGCGATTTGAGTGTTAGGCATGCCTGCTGGCGAGACAATCTTTGCATTCGAGACACCCGTTGGCAACATTGCCGATCCACTCTCCGCTGACCGGGCGCGTGAATGTCTCACAACCTGCTGGCTGCGCATGTGCGCGCGCTATGGCCAGAGGCTTGACGCTAGACGAGATTGCTGCAGCGCGACCGAAGGCTGAAGCAGGTGCCTGGGCGGTTCGAGGTTGTTCCTGGTTCGGGCGAGGCCGGATTTACGGTGGTAGTGGACTATGCGCATACCGATGATGCGCTGCGGAATTTGATTGCGCTGGCTCGCGAGTTGGTTGAAGAGCGCGGCGGGCGGGTGATCACATGTTTGGATGCGGTGGGGATCGCGATAGGACGAAGCGGCCGAAGATGGGGCGGGCTGCTGCTGAAGGAAGCGATCTGGTGGTGCTGACGAGCGACAATCCGCGCAGCGAAGATCCGATGGCGATCATCGAAGAGGCGCTGGTGGGAGTGCGCGAGACCGATGGCGACGTGCATTGATTGAGGCAGATCGAGCATGCGGCGATTGAGATCGCGATCGGTGCGGCGCAGCCTGGGGACATCGTGTTGATGGCGGGCAAGGGACACGAGAAGATGCAGATATTTGCGCGACCGGACGGTGCCGTTTGACGATGTCGCTGAGGCCGCCCTTCGTTGCGCGAGCTAAGTTTTGAAGGAGATTGCAATGAAGCTGACGCTGGGACAGGTGGCCGATTGGATTCATGCGGAGGGCGACTTCCGTACCGACTGCCGAGGCGTTGGGTTACTCGATCGACTCGCGCACGATTGCGGCGGGCGAGCTGTTCTTCGCGGTGCGGGGCGAGCGGCTGGATGGCCACGACTATGTGGAGGCTGCGCTTGCGAATGGCGCGGTTGCCGCGGTGGTCAGCATGCGATGGCTGCAGCCGGCGGGATTGCAGGCAAGCCAGTTGCTGCGCGTGCCGGACCACGATGGCTGCGGCGTGCTCGACAGCCTGCAGAAGTTGGCGCACGCGGTGCGGCGGCAGCTGGGGCGGGCGCGTGATCGGCATTACGGGGTCGGCGGGGAAGACGACGACCAAGGAGGCGGTGGCGCAGGTGCTCGGCGCGAAGTTTCGGGTGCTGAAGTCGCAGGGGAATCTGAACAATGGCTTTGGTCTGCCGCTGCAACTGCTGCGGCTGGAAGCCGAGCACGACGTTGCGGTGATCGAGATGGGGATGAACCATGCGGGCGAGATTGCCGCGCTGGCGCAAGCATCGCGGAGCCGGATTGGGCGGTCGTCTCGAATGTCGCGCCGGTGCATCTGGAGTTCTTTCCCGATGGCATCGCGGGTATTGCGCGCGCGAAGTATGAGTTGGTGGAGGCGCTGCCTGCAGATGGCGTTGCGGTCCTGAACTGCGACGACGAGCATGTGGCGAGGTTCGGCGAGGGGATGGGCGATCGCGCCGTTTTTTATGGGACGGGCGAGTGTGCCGCTGTCCGGGCCGTGCAGATCGCGGAGATCGGTGCGGAGGGCGTCGTTTTTACCGTGACGGCGTATGGAGAACGGGCGAGCGTGCAGCTTCATATGCTGGGCCGGCACAATGTACACAATGCGCTGGCGGCGATTGCGGTGGGGCTGCGCAGCGGGATGACGCTGACCGAGTGTGCGGCTGCGCTGGGCGAGATGCGAGCCGGCGATAAGCGTGGCGAGATCTCGGAATGGCGCGGCGCGACCGTTGATCAACGACAGTTACAACTCCAATCCGCGTGCGCTGGATGCAATGGTCGACGCGTTGCTGGCGATGCCGGTGGCGAACGATGGCAGGCACATCGTGGTTGCCGGAGAGATGCTGGAGCTTGGGCCGGAGGGCGAAGCGCTGCACCGGGCCAGCGGTCAGCACATGGCCGAACGCGGCGTGGACCTCGTGGTTGGCGTGCGTGGACTGGCTCAGGCGCTGGTCGACGGTGCAAAGCAACGCGGAGTTGAAGCGATCTTTCTGGCGACACCGGAAGAGGCCGGAGCATGGCTGAAGGCGAACTTGAGACCCCACGACGCTGTGCTGCTGAAAGCTTCGCGTGGCGTGAAGCTTGAGCGTGCTCTGGCTTCGCTTACAAATGAAGCCTGACCGAACACGAGGGGTTCTGTAGATTCGTCTTAGTGGCTGCGTTGACGGAGACGATGCGGATCGTACGTGAGGTAGCCCAGGCCGACCCTCATATTGCGGATAACCGGCCCCGGCACGGACATCGCTAAAGTAACGCCAAGGATGGCATGGGCGACAGCCAGTGTATATAAACTTCGGTAGCGCAGGAAGACCAGGCAAGCCGTTAGTCCCCAAACAAACGTGATCACCGTCAGAATGGGATTGGGCAGGTGAGCAAGCGAGAAGATGGCAGCCGCTGCCATCGCGGCGGCATTGGGCGCGCGCATAAGCCGCAGAAAGCGCAGAAGGAAGAAGTCCTGCAACAGAGCCTGCTGCACACAGGCGAAGAGGATGTATCCCGCATAGCGCTTAGCGAACATGGATGGACCGGCAGGAGCGTGCAGCGTTTGCATCCAGCAGGCGGCGGCGATTGATGCCGCCGCCACGAGCAACGCAGCGCCGATGATCCAACTTGAGCGCACAAGGTTTCGCGCGCTCAGTCCCATCGCACTCCGGCCGGGGAAGGATCGCCACGTGGCGCCAATGATGAATGTCGCCGCGACAAAGTAGACAATCTGCTGCCATGGCCGCGGAGTCCAGATCACAATCAGGATCAGCGCGTATCCGACCGCCAATTCGACCCAATCGCGGTGCTTTTGGTTCGTGGCCGATGCGCGTCCCGCATCCAGGCTCGCATTGGTTCCGATCGCCATAGCGAATGTTACCGCTTCGGCCGTCGAGTTTGCCTGCTGGCCCTCGTTAGCGGAAATCGACACGACGGGAAGGCTTAGTGGGTTCGCTCGGTCAGGTATTGGGCCAGGGATTTGAGCGGATCGGCGGCAGAGCCGAAGGGCTCCAGAGCCGCGAAGGCGTCGGCGATCAATTCGTCGGCGTCGCGGCGCGACTGCTCAATGCCGTAGACGGCCGGCCATGTGGCTTTTACGCTGGCCGTGTCCTTGCCTGCGGTCTTGCCGAGTTCCTCTGATGACTGGGTCATGTCGAGGATGTCGTCGACAATCTGGAATGCGAGGCCGGCCTTTTCGCCGAACTCGCGGATGCGCGCGAGGTTCGCCGCGGGAAGCGGTTGCCGCGATGAGCCGTACAGTGCTCCGCTGACGATAGCTGTCGTGATCAGGGCACCAGTCTTGGCCCGGTGAATGGTCTCGACTAAGTCGGCGGTGGGCGCGACGCCTTCGGACTCGATGTCGACCACCTGGCCGCCAATCATGCCGGGCGCCAGGCCGGTATCTATCGAGCCATAACGGCCAATGCCTGTCCCTACCGCGACGGAAACTTCGCGAAGGATGGCAACGACCTTTTCCGCAGGCGCGGGCAGCTGAGAAATCGTCTGGAACGCAAGCGTCTGCAGCGCGTCCCCGGCAAGGATAGCGATGGCTTCTCCATATGCAACGTGGCAGGTTGGATGGCCGCGGCGCAGGTCGTCGTTATCGAGTGCGGGCAGGTCATCATGGATCAGCGAGTATGTGTGCAGCATCTCCAGCGCGGCACCCAGGCTTTCGACGCCCGGCGGTAGTGCGCCATCTCCGGCGACCATGCGCGCGGCTTCCATGCACAGGATCGGTCGCAGACGTTTGCCGCCCGCGAAGACGCTGTGGCGCATGGCGCGGTGAATGGAATGAGGCAGCGTATCGGGCGAGGGGAGAAGTCGTTCGAGGGCTGCGTCGGTGAGCGTGACGCCGGAGGCTAGAAGGGATCGTACCGGGGAATCCATCGACTTTGATGATAAATGACGACGAGCGCGAGCGCGGACATGCCCTGCTCCTGCGAGAGGTCCCGGCAGGGGTTGTCCAGGGACCTCCGGTTCATGCGATGCTAGAGTAGACGGCGTTCAAAGCGCGTAGAGTGAGGATGATTTGGCGGACATTTCAACATTCATGGCGGGGTTCGAGCGGTTTCAGGAGAAGTACTTTGCTGGCGATGACAGCGTCTTTACGCGGCTACGGCAAGGCCAGAACCCGCGTGCGCTGGTCATCTCCTGCTGCGATTCTCGCGCTGATCCAGGCATGTTGATGGGCGCCGGACCGGGAGACATCTTCGTTGTGCGCAATGTCGCCAACCTCGTTCCGCCATACCGCAACGGGGCGGAGATGCCCGGCATCCGCGCGGACATCGAGTTCGCGGTAAAGAGCCTGAACGTCGAGCACATCATTATTCTCGGCCACTCGGGTTGCGGCGGAATTCGCGCTTTGATGGATGGCGAAGGAATCACGGAGCACCACTATGAGTTCATCGGCACCTGGGTGAGCATCGCCCGCGCCGCGCGGGAGCGGGTGTTGCGCGAACTTGCCGGCGAATCCGCTGCGGTGCAGACGAGGGCTTGCGAGCACTGGGCAATCTCACTCTCGCTGGATAACCTGATGTCGTTCCCCTGGATCCGCGAACGCGTGGAGACGGGGACGCTGGCGCTACACGGCTGGTACTTCGATATCGACGCGGGCGAATTGCTCGCCTATTCGCCGCAGACTGCGAGCTTCGCGCCTCTGGTTCCGAAGCCTGCGGCCACTTAATTCCGCTAATTCGGCGAAGGGCGGTCAATGTGGTCGATGACCAGGGTCGTAAATGGTCCCCTGGCAGGGCGCAGTTCGAGCCCGAGCTGATCTTTTAGCGCCTCAAAGACCGATGGCAGGTTCTGGAATTCTGGAGGAAGACTGTCTCGCGACATGTTCGGGGGGAGTTCCGGCAGGAACGCGAGCTTGAAGTCGTAGGTCTTGTCGAGTCCAGTCTTATTGATCACGGGCCGTTGCGCGCCACGCAACTGAAGCCCCAGCCAATAACAAAGGTAATCCATGGGTACTTGTGTCCCGGTCACCTCGTCGCCTACACCTGAAGTAATGGGGATGTTCAGGTCTTTGCCTCGTTCGTCGAGCTTCATTTTAATGCCTGACTTGGCAACCAACAGTTCGTAGACCGGACCTTCCTTGATTTCTTTCCGGAGCTTCAGGTCGAATCGGTCTTCCAGAAGGTGTTGAAACATGATGTGCAGGTCGTCGATGTTGTAGCTTTGTTCGGTCTTCGCCTCCACGTCGTACGGGTCGGATAACGTCCAGTCTGGACCTCCCGTAACCTGCCGCATGGGGATCCGATAGACAATGGAGATCATTGCCTTTACCGACATATTCTGCGCGATGTATCCCGTGCCGTTAGGCAGCGGCTTTATCCCTCCGCCGTCCTGGTCGGGCTGCGATGGCCTGATCGACGCCACGTCGAACGTCAGCCGAGACGGCTTGTCCTGACTTATTGCGACCGATGCCGGCAACAGAATGATCGCTGCGGCCCAATTGCAGTATCTACTCCGAAACATGCGGCAGGCCCCTTGTCTCCGGCTATTCTAGCGCCGACTTTCATGGTCGGTCAGGTTAGGGCCTCGATTTCTCCGGCCTTGGGCGACGAACAGGAATCCAAGTGCCAGCAAAGAAATCGCGTCGCCGATCGTCTCATCCGGCATGTGCGTGTAACGAATATCGACGGTGGAAGTTCCCGCTGGAACGGGGATGGCGATCAAGCCGTCCGGGCGGTGCATGCGCATAAAGTCGGGCTGGTTATCCAAGAAGATATACCACGCCGGATAGTCGCGCAGATTGAGGATCAGATCCTCGTCGTGTGGCGCGGTCAGTTCGAGATGCATCGGAACCGGCCCGGATACGGCTGCGGATGGCGGCGGATCGTCGGGTTTAGCGGCGAGCCAGTCGGGCGGAAGGTTTGGAGCGAGCGCGTCGTTATCGGCGCCGACAGGGGTGTACTCGTCGGTGGGATCAGTGCCCGAGTTGGAGTGAAAGAGCGCGAGGCGCGCGGGCGGGGTGTCTTCGTCATCGCAGGGCTGTCGGAATTGACTGTATGCCGGATGACTGAGCGAGACAGCTAAGATGATCGCTGCGACCACGGTTGGAATAAGCGCGAGTTTGAAGCGATCGAGCGCGGCGGCTGTCGCCAGCGCGAAGACAGGCGCAAGAATCGCGAGCAGGCGCCATGTGAATTGCAGGAAAACGGCCTGTGGCGCATGGTCCCAGACCGGCAGGCTCAACGGAGTGAGAAGGAACGCGATGCCGGCGGACAGGATTGCGAGTTGCAGCGCAGGGAAGGCGGGTTTAGGCGGCCCCGATTTGCGCATCATGACCGAAGCGGCAAGTGCAATTGCGGTTGCGGCAAGCAGAACAACAGCGATGATCGAGGCGGTGTGAAGCACCTGATCGTGCAATAACGCGTCTGCCGAGTTTCCGGTGTGCTCGAACAGGAAGTTCTGGTCGATGCGCATGCCTGTGATGGTGGCCATCGAAATCTGGACGTGGCGGCGCTCATACGCAGCGGGAACGATGTAGAAGGCTGCTAAGGCCAGACCAAGCGTTGTTCCGGCGAAGGTCTCCAGTGCGAGTAGCCATGCACGCCGTGGAGACTCGCTTCGATACGTGGCAATGATCCGGAGGATCGCGAGCAGAGCCAGCGTGTAACAGCCCATAACGGCTGCGGGCGCATTGGTGAGCCATAGAAGCGCCACAGGCAGCGCAATGCGCGGAATCGAAATGCGATCGCGCAGGATGGCGTGGAGCAGAAGCGGAATCCACGCGGCGGCCAGAAGCTCGGCGTAGGCCGTCCGCTCATACGCTGTGAACAGCATGTACGGGTTGGCGAGATAAATGATCGACGCGAGCAGCGCCACATTCGCATTGGCGTACATGCGAGCGAGCCTGTACATCGTAATGCCCGAAGCGGTTAGCGCGATCCATGTGAAGAGGATCGGTGTGGCGCTCCAGGCGGCTGCCTGAGAAACGCCGGGCAGATGTGTCAGCAGCAGCCCGAGCAGTGCACCCAGAACCCACGACATTGGCGGATAGAATACGAATCTTGGCTCACCTGCGTTGAAAGCAGGTGTGAATGCCCAGTGTGGATACAGATTGCCGTGGCTGAACTGGCGCGCGACCTCCATCCAGTTCAACAGATGAAAATCAAAATCGTGGCCGCACGAGCAGCCGTGATGGATGAGCGGCATCACCGCGAGCAGACTGGCGATGGGGACCAGCCATGGTCGTCGGCGGTCTGGCGCTCTATCCGGAGTCATCGAGGATTGAGCGTCAAAGTATGAGTTGTTGCGGCCTGGATTGAGGCCGGGCTGAAGGGCAGCGAGTAGGTGGTGCCATGCAGCCAGGCCTCGAACTGGTCCATGAACCAAGGGCTGGCGGGATTGCCGGATTGACCGAGAACGACGTCGAGCGTGGTGATATCCGGGTTACTGAGATCGGTAGTGAAGCGTTCGGATGGTCCAAATGACACACCTCCAAGCTGCTTGACGGTAGTTCCATCCCCGCTATGTGGCTGCGGCCCGGTCTCGGTTGGCCTGCCAACCAGCCACTGAAGCGGACGTGTCCGCGAGAAGATCGGGTGCTGGATATTCAGCGGGAAGGCCTTGCCCTGCTGCCACGTGCTGAGATCGCTGGGTGCATGCGCGTCGCTCAGACCGCGTTTTACCACTGCGGCGAGGAAGTCGTTCCAGGTGGCGAAGCCCGCAGGCAGCCAGCGTGCGGGTGTATGCATCAGTAGCTGCTCTTCAACCGCGCCGCGTTCGCCCCAGGTATAGAGTTGCCAGAGGTTGGCCGTCTTCATCGCGTCCGGCTGCACGTCTTTTATCTTGGAGAGGTCCGCGCCCTGCGCAATCAGCGGAGCGAACTGAGGCGCGAGCTTGGGGATCAGCAGCATCGCCCAGAAAGCCTCGCGCTCCGCGTTGACGATTGCCGCTGCAGCGGAGTTTGCATCGACGTTGCCGTTCCATTTGCGCAGCAGATCGGCGGCCTGGCGAAGCTGCTTGTCATTCTTCAGTGGGCTGTCGGCGTGGTCGATGGAGTAGGCGAGCCGCTGTGCAATGACCTGGTCCAACTCGGAGAAGACGTCGTTCTGAAGCGCGAGCATGTCGGCAGGCGTCAGCTTGTGGATAGGCGCAAGTGTTCCGCCCGATCCAGCCTCGGGGCGCTTTTCTGTGCTCGTTTCAGCAGACTGGCTTGCCTCGAGCACTTTATAAATGCGCTCGGTGCGGTACGGCGCCGCCCAGTCCAAGGTGATCGGATAGCGATAGCCGTCGAGTGTGATCCGCGCGTTGGCGGTGGCAAGTACGCCGTCCGGCGGGTCGAACGCCTGGGGAAGCTGATCGAAGGGAATATATCCGGCCCACTCATGCAACGAGGCATCCGATGCCGCAGCATCGACGGGAACGGGCGAGAGCGGACTGGGATTGTTGGCGTCTCCACGAAGCGGGATGCGACCGACCGCGTGGTAGCCGATGTGTCCCTGGTCGTCGGCGTACATCAGGTTCAGCGGAAGTCCCCAACTGGAGAACGCGCTGAGGACGGACGTCCAGTCGCTGGCAAAGTCGACGGCGAAGAACGGCGCGGTAAGGTTTGCAGGATCGTAGATCGTCCATTGCAGGCTTAGTGAACGGCGCTCGTTGGGATACAGGCTGGTGATGATTGGCGTGTCGCTGTTGCCGTGGTGCGTCAACGGCACATCGAGTGTGACATCTGCGCTGCCACGGACGTGGATGACTTCAGACTGATAGCGGACCGGGCGCCAAAGGCCAGTGCTGGTTTCGTATTCAGCTCCTGACGGCGTGCCGCGTGTGTGCTCGATGTAGAGGTCCTGCACGTCCGCGCCGAGATTCGTGAATCCCCAGGCTATGTGCTGATTGTGGCCGAAGATTACGAATGGCGAACCCGGCATCGTAATGCCGGCGACGTGGAAGGCGGCCATTGGCGCAGGATTCTCGGCCTGCAGATCGGCTTCGTACCAGGTATCCGGCACCGAGAGCGTGAGGTGCTGGTCGTTCGAGAGGATCGGCTTTCCGGATGCGGTGCGCGCGCCGGAGACAGCCCAGCCGTTAGAACCGGCGACGCATGTGTTGCATGAACCCTTGACCAACGCTACGGTCTGCTTGAGCGCGAGCAGGTTCTCGGGAGACATTGCGGCTGGACCGAGCAGCCTGGATTGCGATTCATCCAGCGGAACGTCCGGAATGTCTTGCTGTGGCGCGGTTAGATCAGGAATCGGCTGACCTGGAGCATGATCGCGCCACGAGCCAATGGGATACATATCCGCGATCAGGTCGGGCGGAAGGTGCGCGGCCAGCGACTCATGAGCGAGCTTCTCCGGAAATCCGCTGGTGAGCTGTTGAAACATGTTGAGCTCGATCAGGATGGAGTCGCGCGGCGTCCACGCTGCAGGTTGATAGCCCAGCAGGCGAAACTCGACGGGCAGGTGATCGTGCTGGGCGATGATGGAAGCGTTGACTCCGCGCGCATAGACATCGAGCCAGTGTTTCTGATCGGCGGGCAGAACCGCAACGGCGCGGTCGGCGGCGGTGCGCAACTGCAGCGTGCGCTGGAAGCGGTCGATTTCGAGCGCGCTGCGGCCGAGGATCTCGGCCAGTTCGCCGGCTGCGTGACGACGCATGGTGTCCATTTGCCAAAGGCGATCCTGCGCGGTGATGTAGCCCTGCGCGAAGATCAGGTCGTCCATGGAACCGGCGTGAATGTGCGGAACGCCTTGCGCATCGCGCTGAACGGTTACCGGCGCGGCGAGACCATAGACCGTGAGCGAACCATCGAGTTGCGGCAGATTCGCGCGCATTACGGAGCCGACGTGGTGGCGCTCGAGCAAAAATCCTGCGATTGCCAGGACAACCAGCACCAGCAAGACGATGCCGGCGATTCTGAGCTTGCGGCCGGATCGAACTGTCGCGGGCGGATCTTCGCGGGTTGCGAGTTGAGGCTCTTCGTCGCGGAGGGTTTCAGGTTCGGTAACGCGGTCTTCGCTACTTTTGTTTGAATCTTCAGGTCTCATAGGTTATGCCAAGTCTAATGCAGCAGGCTGATTTGAAGCGTCGCGCGGCGAGTAGCCGCTGTGCGTTCGCGGCAGCGTCAGCAGGATAACCAGTGCGACCAGAAGCACGACGGCCAGAATGTAGACGCTGCCTTCCGGACCGGTGAGGCCACCGGAGAGAAATGGCCGTCCCACAGGATGCGTGGCGAACAAACGGCCTCGGACGACCAGGCCGCTGTCTGCAACGCCGTAGAGGAACGATTGCGCCCAATCCCAAGCTGCGTGGAATCCGATCGCCCACCAGAGCGAGCCGGTTCGCCACAGGCTGAGACAGAAGACCAGGCCGATGATTCCGGCGGCTGCCAAGCCGATTGGCGACTCGCCTCCGTTAGAACTGTGGCCGAAGCCGAAGACGAAGGACAGGATTGCGGCCGCGGTCCAGAAACCGAGGATGTTGGCGTTCGCGGCGCCGAACAACCAGCGATAGATCTCACTGATAGCGCGAGTTCCGGCGTACTGCAGATAGCCTCGGAGGAAGACTTCCTCCGAGAGCGCTACGAGCAGAAAGCCGATGAACCAGACGACTCCGTAATGCAGGATGCCTCGGCCGAAGAGCAGGCGCGCGTCGAAGACGAGAAATCCGCTGGCATGGAGCGCGAACACCAGCAGCGAGAGCAGTGCAACGCCCCAGGCAGTGCCGGCAAGGAAATAACGCAGGCCGCGATTCCGGCTGAAGCCGTATGCCGCAACCGGACGCAGTTCGACGAGTGCCATCAGCCAGGTTGCTGCAGCGAGGCAGATCAGGTTGCCGCCTTCGAATACGAAGGTCCATTGCGGCGTGATCAGGCCGTCTTTGTCGGGCGCGGGCGGAAAGAGCAGATGCAGCATCGGAACTACGCAATAGCTCAGCACTTCGCGAAGCAGGAGGAAGAGCGCGATTCCCCAGATTGCGCGCAGACCGTCGGCGTCGAGGAACACGTCAGCGATAGTGAAGGGTGGTTTTGGCGGCGGATTGGAGTCGTTTTGGTTGATTCGCTCCGGTTCGCCGGAGGTTGCAGATTGGGCTGGATTCATCTTGGTTTCCAGTGTATCTGCCCGGGTTCTTCGTGTTCGGGTCTCCTATTCTGCTTCGCCGCTTGACACAAAGGCGCGCTGCGTCAATGCTTAGAGTTTCGTGCTGCAGTTGCAGAGATTTGCCTGCGAATGCGGCAGCGCGATTAAACGGAGGGTCTGCTGCTTGGAGTGCCGGGTTTTTTATCATGATCATTGCTTCGATGGCGCGTGCTCGGCGTCGGTATTTACACGCTTTCACCGCGAATGCATCGGCACGGCGCAGGACTTCTCGTATTCGGGGTTGATGCATCGCGCGGGTGCGCTGTTCGACGAGACGGCTTTTGTCGAGGGCGAGAACGCGATTGTGGACTTCAAGTATTCGGCTTCGCCGAAGGTGACGTGGTGGTTCGATCATCATCAAAGTGCCTTTCTTACTCCGGCGGATCATCAGAACTTTCTGGCCTGGCAGAGACAGGCCGAAGGTCCCGGCCCGGAGGTGTTCGGCGGCAAGTTTTACGACCCGCTTTACGTCTCCTGCACCAGCCTGATCGCGGATGTTGCGCGCGACAAGTTCGGGTTCGATACGGCGCCGCTGGCCGAGCTGATTCACTGGGCCGACATTGTGGACGGCGCTCGGTATGAAAGCGCCGAAGCTGCGGTCGGCATGGCCGCGCCGGCGATGAAGCTGACCATGGTGATCGAGGCTTCGGGCGAGGGCTTTGTGCCGCGGGTAATTCCGCTGCTGACCGAGATGAGTCTGCAGGCGGTGCTCGACCAGCCATTTATCCAGGCTGAGCTGGGGCCGCTGATGGAGCGACATATCGCCGGCATCGAACTGCTGCGGGAGCGAACTTCGCTGGATCGCGGCGTGGTGACGTTCGACATTACGGACAAGCTGACCGAGGGCTACAACAAATTCATTCCTTACTACCTGCATCCGGCGGCGACTTACAACGTCGGGCTGAGCCGATCGACCTTCAGGACCAAGGTTGCAGTCGGGACGAATCCGTGGACCAAGGTTCCAGTGGCCGAGTTGGTGAATCTGGCGGCGATCTGCGAGCGGTACGGCGGCGGCGGACATGCTCGCGTGGGCGCGGTCAGCTTTCCGCCGGACAGGGAAGATGACGCGCGGAAGGCTGCGGCGGAGATTGCTGCGGAGCTGAAGGCCAAGGCTTAAGGTATACCCCCCCCGGGGGGTATCTATCTAAACTGTTTATTTACAGTTACTTGTGGATATGTGTCCACTTTTTACCACACACCCTGTGGTTGATTTGCCACGCCCCTGATGCGGGGCGTCAAAATGAAAAGCCCGGTGTGTCTGCCGGGCTTTCTTTTCTTAACTCAACACTTTAATCATAGCAGGGTGGACAAAACCAAAATGTCATGGTGATCCATCTTTGAATCATAGGTTTAGGAGCATTTTGGTTCGACAGGAAATGTAGGGGTCCATATGCCAGGCAGGATGAATTCGCGTTCCGGCGCGGCCCTATGGGCAGAGCGCAGTAGGAACGATTCCGCGCGCTCTGCCAGGGGAGCGGCTTACGACTTGAACTTTACGAAGAAGGGGAGTTTGGTGATGTCGTTGAAGATGACCATGGCGGCGAAGAGGAGGATGCAGACGAACGCGACCTGGTAGATACGTTCCTTGATGGGCATGGGCAGGTCGCGTCCGAAGGCGCTTTCGATGAGGAGGAGGAAGATCATGCCGCCGTCGAGGATGGGGAAGGGCAGCAGGTTGAAGACGCCGAGGTTGATGGAGATTCCGGCCATAGTCTGGACGAGGGGCATCCAGCCGAGCTTGGCGGCCTGGTGTACGACCTGGGCGATGCCAATGGGGCCGGAGAGGCTCTTGACCGAGATATGGCGCTCGAACATGCCTTTGAGCACATCGACGATGAGGCGTGAGCTCTTCTTGTTGAAGGTGTACGAGAATTTGGCGGCCTTGGCGAAGGAGAGGTGCTCGATTTTGACCGGGGGCGGAACGAACTCGAAGCCGAGGCGGTAGCCCTTGGTTCCGTCGCCGATGTCGGTGAGGGTTGGCGTGATGGGAACGGCGACGTGCTGGCCATCGCGGACGACGTCAAGCAGTGCGGGCTTGCCTTGCTGGTCCTGCATGTAGGCGAGCAGCGAGTTGACGGAGTGGACTGGGAGACGATCGATGCTGACGATCTGGTCGCCTGGTTTGAGGCCTGCCTTTTCCGCGGGTTGTCCGGCGACGAGGGCGGAGACCTGCACGGGGCTGTTCTGCATCTTGGGAACGAAGCCGAGGGTGAAGGGATCGAACTGGTCGGGCGAGGTCGCGGTGGTGACGATTTTGAAATCGGTGTTGACGCGCTTGCCGTCGTGCACGTAGGAGAAGGGCACGCTGCGATTGAGGTTGAGTGCGGCCTCGTTGAAGACGTCGTCCCAGTTGGGATTCTCGATGCCGTCGAAGTTGACGATGGTGTCGCCGGTCTGGATGCCTGTGGCAGCGACCGCAGTATCTGGGGAGATGTAGTCGGTGACGGCGGGGCCTGCCTGATACTCGTTGACCTCGAAGTGGGTCATGCAGACGCCGATCATGAGGGCGAAGGCCAGGAAGAAATTGGCGACGGGGCCCGCGAGCGCGATGAGCATGCGCTGCCAGCGGGGATGGTTGTTGAGTTCGCCGGGATCGTTGGAGACTTCTTCGCCTGGGATTTCGCCGGCCATCTTGACGTAGCCGCCGAGGGGCAGGGCGTTGATCTGGTAGTCGGTTTCGCCGCGGCGGAAGCCGACGATGCGTTTGCCGAATCCGATGGCGAAGGTTTCGACGCGGACGCCGCACCATTTGGCCACGATGAAGTGGCCGAACTCGTGAACGAGGACCATGAGGCCTAGCACGAGGAGGAGTTGGACGATGGTGGTGATCATAGACAGGTAGAAGTCCTCTTATTGGGCCGGCATTGGGCGGGGTCAGGCGCTGACGGAGGAGGTTGCGTGCCGCCCTATGACGTTGCGTGCGCAAGCTCTTGCCGCTTCGTCGGCCGCGAGCACGTCATGGATAGACGCAGGAACGCGGGAAGGGGTTTCTGCCAGCACCTCCTCGATTGTACGTGGAATTCCGAGGAAGGGTATGCGACCTTCGAGGAAGGCGGCGACGGCGATTTCGTCGGCTGCATTGAGGGCAATGCAGGCGGCCGGGCCGGCTTCGGCGGCTTCGTAGGCGAGACGGAGGCAGGGGAAGCGGACTGGGTCGGGCTCGGCGAAGTCGAGTTGGCTGAGCGCGGCGAGGTCGAAGGAAAGCTGGGGCGCGGCCGGACGCTCGGGGTAGGCGAGCGCGTAGAGGATGGGCAGGCGCATGTCGGTGACGGAGATTTGCGCGAGGATGCTGCCGTCGATGAACTCTACGAGAGAGTGGACGGTGGATTGGGGGTGGATGGTGACGCGGACCTTGGCGGGAGGCAGGTCGAAGAGGCGGCAAGCCTCGATGATCTCGAAGCCCTTGTTCATCATGGTGGCGGAGTCGATGGTGATGCGCTGGCCCATGACCCAGGTGGGATGCTTGAGGGCCTGGGCAGGGGTGATGTCTTCGAAGCCGGCTAAGGGTGTGTTGCGGAATGGTCCGCCGGATGCAGTGAGCCATATCTGTTTGACTTCGGACGGTTTACCGCCGCGCATGCACTGGTGGACGGCGTTGTGCTCGGAATCGATGGGGAGCAAGGCGACGTTGTGCTGATGGGCGGCTTTGAGGATGAGGTCGCCGGCTGCGACGAGGCATTCCTTGTTGGCGAGGCCGATGGTTTTGCCGGCGCAGACAGCGGCGTAGGTGGCTTCGAGGCCGGCGACCCCGACGATGGCGGAGACTACGAAGTTGACTTCGGGCAGGGTGGCGACGCGGACCGTGCCGGCGGAGCCGTGGACGACTTCGATGGAGGAGTGGCCGGCTTCGCGGAGACGGGCGGTGAGTGCCGATGCTAGTTCCTCTGTGGCGAGCGAGACGACTCGGGGCTGCCAGCGGACGCACTGGGCGAAGGCTTCTTCGAGGTTGCGGCCGGCGGCCAGGGAGACGACTTCGTAGCGGTCGGGGAAGGACTCGCAGATGGAGAGGGTGCTCTGGCCGATAGAGCCGGTCGAGCCGAGGATGGCGAGCTTCTTCACTTAGCTATTTTCGCAGATGTCACTTCGTGACGCGTATACCGCTTCGCGTGGTGCTCCCGATGGTCGCCGCCGAGGGTTATTTTCGCAGATTGAGGGTGGTGGCTGGGTCTCTTTCGCGGAAGGTGACCGGGTTGAGGCAATAGTTGATGTAGAGGACGGAGAAGAAGAAGGTGAAGAAGGGGCCGATTTCGATGTCCCAGCCTTCTTTTTCTTTGTAATAGCGCCGGATTTCGTAGCGGAGGGAGAAGGCGCCTGCTATCCACATCATGCCCGTGAATCCGAGTAGATCAGTCAGAAAGAAGGATTTGGGAAGTATGCTCCCCAGCGGGAAGCTGATAACGAACGAGGCGAACGGGAACGAGAAGAAGACCAGCGGCCAGATGGAACCGCCTTTGCGGCGAATCCAGAGCGAGAGGTAGATGCCGAGGAGCGGGGCAGCGATGCCGCAGGTGAGGACGGCCAGGAGGGTGAGCCAGCCGAGGCTCGCCGAGGCAGTCCACGGGCGGCCGTAATCATCTTCCAGCTGGTATCGCATGGCGGACCATTCTACGTTGATGCGTTAGAAGCGGCCGAGGCCGAAGGCGTCCTTGAGCAGGAGGACGCACCACAGGGCGGGTGCGGCGAGCAGGAGGGCGTCGATGCGGTCGAGGACTCCGCCGTGGCCGGGGAGGAGGGTGCCGGAGTCTTTGACGTTGGCGCCGCGCTTGATGGCGGATTCGAGCAGGTCGCCTAACTGGGCGGCGATGTTGATGATGACGGCGAGGACGATGGTCTGCCAGATGGGTTCGAGGACGTGCAGGACGGTGTTGCCGCGGGCAGAGAGGGCGTCGCCGATGTAGACGACGACGAGGGCGGCCAGGACACTGCCGGCGACTGAGGCGATGGAGCCTTCCCAGGTTTTATTCGGGGAGAGCGCGGAAAGCTTGTGGCGGCCGAAGGCTTTGCCGACGTAGAGCGCGGCCGAATCTCCTGCCCAGACACAGACCATGAGGAAGATGAGGAGCTGCTTGCCGTCACCCTGCTCGCGGTTCCAGATCATGGGGATAAGCGTAAGTGGATAAGCAACATAGAGCAGGCCGAAGAGGCCGAGGGCGGCGTCGGGGAGGACGCGGTCGAGCTTGCCGCGGAAAGCAGTCCAGGCGAGCAGGACGAATGCCAGAGCGCTCAGGGCCGGGAGTTCAGCCTCGTAGTGGAAGCCGGGAAGCGTGAAAGGGAACAAGAGGGCAGTGGCGGCGGCCATCCACCAGCCCGGGACATGCGCGCCAAAGGAGTTGGCCAAGGTGAGGTATTCGTAGGCCGCCAGTTCCGCGATGAGGCAGGCGAACAGCGTAAGCATCCAAAGCTGGCCCAGGAAGATGAGAGCGAGGACGACGGCGATGAGAAGAACTGCGGTAACGATTCGTTTCATGAGCCTCAAGCAGGATACATGCTGGGGCGATGGAAAGCTTGCGGTCCGGGGCTGCGGGCGGGGTGTGGAAAGCTAGAGAAACTTCCGCGGGGGGCGGAGCGTCCTATTCAGGTTATGTTTTTCGGGCGACATAGCGTGAAGTTTTCCCGGGGTGTTAACCGATAAGTCGCGGCCGGAGAAAACCATCCACCCCATGTTGTGCGTCGTAGTCAGTTAGGTTCTTGCAAAATCGGGGCAGCCAACAAACGTAAGGAGAGCACTCAATTGGCGCAATATAAGGGTACGGTCAAGTGGTTCAACAACGCGAAAGGCTACGGCTTTCTCGGTCGTGAAGGCGGAGCGGACGTCTTTGTGCATTACAGCTCAATTCAGATCGACGGCTACAAAAGTCTGAAGGAAGGCGACGAGGTTGAATTCGACATCATTCAGGGAAGTAAGGGGCCGCAGGCAGACCAAGTGGTCCGGCTGAAGGATGCGGGTGCGAAGGATGCGGGGTCCGGGTCGTCGGCCGGAGCCGAAGAAGCCGCGTAACCTGCGTTGCATACCACCTGTGGGGGCGAGGGAGCGTTAGGATATGGGTCTGGGATCCCGCATGTCAGCGGCGAGTGCGAGATCCCGGCTTAACCCATGTTTATGGAAAATATTGAAATTGCGCGACTGCTGGACGAGACGGCTGCGCTACTGGAGATTGATGCGGCGGATCCTTTTCGGATTCGCTCGTACCGCCGTGCGGCCGAGGCGGTGGAGCAACAGACGACGCAGCTTGCCGCGCTGGCGGCGTCCGATCCAAAACAATTGTTGGCTATTCCAGGTATTGGAAAAGGAATGGCGGCGAATATCTGCCTACTTGTGGAGACCGGCGACATGCCGATCCGGGCGGAGTTGCTCGCGAAGTACAAGCCGAGCATGCTGGTGCTGCTGAGACTTCCGGGAATGGGTCCGAAGACGGTTGCGCTGGTGTGGTCCGCGCTGGGAGTGTGCGACATCGATGCGCTGGAGACTGCGGCGAAGCAAGGCAAACTCGCGGAGTTGCCGCGGATGGGCGAGAAGTTTGCAACGAAGCTGCTGAAGGGGATTGAGGACTACCGGCGGAACTCGGGGCGGTTTCGAATTGATGCGGCGCGGGAGCAGGCGGAGCGAATTTCAGCGCTGATTCGTGCTTTTCCGGGGATTGATGAGATTACTCCGGCGGGTTCGTTGCGGCGCGGGCGCGAGACGGTGGGCGATCTGGACCTGCTGGCAACGGGACCGGCCTGTGAGGCGGACGTGGTGGCTGCCGCGGTGGAACATGTGGCGACTCTGCCGCTGATCGACAAGCTGCTGGCGCGCGGGCAGAACAAGGTGAGTTTTACGCTCCGGGACAATCTACAGGTGGATGTGCGGCTGCTTCCGCGGGCAAGCTATGGCGCGGCGTTGCAATACTTCACCGGCTCGAAGCACCACAATGTGGCTCTGAGGCAGAGGGCGATCAAGCGCGGGCTCACCCTGAGCGAGTACGCACTGCTCCGCCTTGAAGACAACGTGATTGTAGCGGCTGCAAGCGAGGAAGATATCTACCGGGCGCTGGAGTTGGAATATATTCCGCCAGAGCTGCGCGAGAATTGCGGCGAGATTGAGGCGTCTGCTGCGAGCTTTGCGCACGCCGAGGCGGGTGGGCTTCCGCAGCTGATTACGCTGGCTGATATTCGCGGCGATCTGCACATGCATACCGAGGCTACGGATGGGCGCGACACGATTCGGCAGATGGCGGACGCGGCGGCGGAACGCGGGTTGAAGTACATCGCGATTACAGATCACTCGAAGAATCTCGCGATGACGAATGGACTCGACGATGCGCGGGCGTTGGCGCATGTGAAGCGGATTCGTGAGGTTGATAAGGAGATGAAGGGACGCATCCGCGTTCTGGCTGGGATCGAGGTGGACATCCTGGCGGACGGGGCGCTGGACCTGGAGAATTCGACGCTGGCTGAGATGGATGTTGTGGTGGCGAGCGTTCATTCGCACTTTACCCAGACGTCGGCGGAGATGACGGCGCGGGTACTAAAGGCTATGGAGAATCCGCATGTGCGAATTCTGGGGCATCCTACGGGGCGGAAGGTGCTGAGTCGCGAGAGCTACGCGCTGGACATCGAGCAAGTGCTGCAGCGGGCGGCTGCGCTGGGTGTTGCGGTGGAGCATAATGCGAGCCCGGCTCGGGCGGATTTGAATGATGTGAATTTGCGGCGTGCGAAGGAACTGGGATGCAAGATTGTGGTGGATACGGACGCGCACTCTACCGAGGAGCTGGATCAGATGCGGTACGGGATTACGCAACTTCGGCGGGCATGGCTTACGGCTGGCGATGTACTGAACACGCTGCCCACGGCTGAGGCGTTTCTGGCCCAACTGCGACCGAAGCCGTAGTTCGGTTATCGGCTAGGCGAGCTGGAGGCGGTGTGTGCCGGTTCGCGTTATGCTGAAGGCTGTGGCTGTTATTGCGACCCCTGAAACTCGAAGTGACCCGATCGCTGCTATTTCTTTAGCGGAGGCGCGGCCGAGCTTGCTCGCTGATTATGCGACGCTGTTCAAGCTGCGCGTGTCGACGATGGTGATCATTACTTCGGCGGCCGGGTTTTATCTGGGCAGTTTGCGTTCGGGGATCAGCCCGTTCAACATGGAGATGTTGAAAGCGCTGGGCGGGATTGCGGTGGTGACGTGCGGGGCGAGCGCGCTGAACCAGGCGCTGGAACGCAAGACCGATCGACTGATGCGACGGACGAAGAATCGGCCGATGGCGGCAGGGCGGATCAGCCTGGCGCACGGGCTGATTGTGGGATTTCTGGCGACGTTTCTGGGCACGTTGTATCTGGCGCGCGAGACGAATCTGCTGACCGCAATGCTGACGTTACTGACGGCGGCTGCGTATGTGGCGATCTATACGCCGCTGAAGACTTTGACGACTTTGAACACGTTTATTGGCGCATTTCCGGGAGCGCTGCCTCCGCTGATTGGATGGACGGCCGCGCGGGGGGCGATCGAGTGGCCGGGCGTTGCGCTGTTCGCCATTCTTTTTGTGTGGCAGTTTCCCCACTTCATGGCGATTGGGTGGATGTATCGCGAGGATTACTCGCGCGCGGGGATACGGCTGACGTTCGACTATTGCGGACACGCGCTATGCCGCGCGATCCACCGTGGTTCAGGCGCTGTTTTATGCGGTGTTGATGGTGGCTGTGAGTTTATGGCCCTTTGAACTGGGTACTGCGGGATATGTGTACGCGGTCGCGGCTGGGGTGCTGTCGCTGGGGTATCTCTGGTACACGATTCGATTTGCGCGCATTGTGCGCAGTCCGGATTTGCACGACGTGGATGCGGTGTCGCATCGCGTTCCGGCGCGCGATCTTCTGCACGCTTCTATCATCTATCTGCCGCTGCTGCTCGCTTTCATGATGCTGGATGCGCGCGGGCGGCTGCTGTTTTAGGTTTGAACTGGGAACGAAAATCATGTCTGCCGCAATTCCGAAATCCGCACAGCTTCGAACTCCTCCCGGCGTGATCGTGGGCATTATTGCCGTCTCGGCCGCTGCCAGCGCGCTGATCTGCTGGCTGGTTTACTTCCATGCGCCGACGGATGTGGGGCACACGCAGCTTCGGTCGCTGCCGCTGGTAAATGCGGTGCTGAATGCGCTGGCGACCATTGCGCTGGTTACGGGATACCACGAGATTCGCGAGCGGCGGATACTGCAGCATCGCGCTTCGATGTTTGGGGCGTTCTTCTTCTCGTCGATCTTCCTGGTGTCGTATTTGGTGAACTTTACGCTGCATGGCGAGACGCGTTTCGACCGGCTGAATCATTGGTGGCCGTTTTATTGGAAGCTGCTGGCGTCGCATATCGTGCTGTCGACGGTGGCGCTGCCGTTGATTTTGATCACGTTTTTCCTGTCGCTTACGGGGCGCTTTCCGGCGCACAAGAGGCTGGCGCGGTGGACTTTTCCGATCTGGCTGTACGTTTCGGTGACGGGCGTGATCGTGTACGTGATGCAGGCAGCATGCCGGTAATGACCATGCAGCGAGATACTCGCCAACTGCTGCGGACGGGAATCGGGATCTTCGGGACGGGCGCGGTTGCGGCTCTGCTGGCGCTGACTGTTTGCGGCGGGATCGGGCGGCAGGGGCCGCATACGAACTCGGGGTGGCTGGCGCTGATGGTTGCGATGGGGTGTCTGCCAACGGGGACGCTGACGCTGGCGCTGGCGATCGCGAAGTTGATTGGGGACCGCAGGAAATAACTGAGTTAGCCGGTCCCCCTTGTCCACAAAGCTGCATCTGCTATTCTCATCCTTCGAATCAACAGTGAACTGGAGCATATAGAAATGGCAAAAGGCGTCAACAAAGTATTTCTTCTCGGCAGACTCGGCAAAGATCCGGAGATGCGGGCCACTGCGGGCGGCATGACTATCGCGAGCTTTACCCTCGCAACCTCGGACCGCGCAAAAGACGCCCAGGGCAACTGGGCGGACAAGACCGAGTGGCACAATCTGGTCGCGTTCCAGCGGACCGCCGAGATCGTTCGCGACTACTGCAAGAAGGGTTCGCAGATCTTTGTGGAAGGGAAGATCCAGACGCGGTCGTGGGATGACAAGGAGTCCGGCCAGAAGAAGTACCGGACTGAGATTCTGGTGAACGACCTGAGCCTGCTCGACAGCAAGGGCGGCGGTGAGGGCGGCGGCGGCGGTGGCTACTCGAAGTCTTCGAGCACGAGCTATGGATCGGGTGCTCCGGCGGCGGCTCCTGACTTTGCCGACCAGGGCATCACGGACGACGATATTCCCTTTTAGTTCGGCGGCATTGCGGTTGAGCCAAAGGACGGCGTGAGCCGCTACACTAGAGCTATGCTTGATGAAGCCCAGTTCCGCCGCGAATCCGACAATGCGCTTGAGGCGCTGAAGCAGGCGCTGATTGAAGCTGAGGACGACTCGGGCAGCTTCGAGTTTGAGGACAATAACGGCGTGATGAACATGATCTTCGAGAACGGCTCCAGCAAGTTTGTGGTTACGCCGAATACGCCGGTGCGGCAGATATGGATCTCCGCGCAGGCGACCAGCTACAAACTGGAGTGGTCGGATGCGGCTGGGGCGTTCGTGCTGCCGAAGACGGGCGAGGCGCTGATTCCGCTGACGGAGCGGCTGTTGCGGGAGCATCTGGGCGATGCTTCGATCAAGCTGGCATAAGGGTTCCGGTTCGATAAACGGCTCTGGCGTGGCCTCCAAGGTCCACTTTCCTGTGTGCAGCACGCCTTGAATCCGCTAAACTGTTGGTGATTGGCCTGAACCGTAGCAGTGCGTGATCCGAGTTACCCGAAGAGAATCACATCAGCAACGCTGCGACTCTTGAACGCTGAATCTCGTCCAAACCGTTAAGCACTAAAATCGCGGCATCGCCTGCAGGTCGAACTTGCGATAATTCATTTGGCCTGAATATCTTGCCGCATCTCCGAAACGCTGCGCCAACCGCGAAGCAATCGGGAGAGGACCGTGACACCCTTGTCGCAGCCGCAGACACTGTCGGTCGCCATCATCACCAAGAACGAGGAGGCAAACCTCGCTCGCACGCTGGCCAGCGTCCAGTTTGCTGACGAGATCATCATCCTGGACTCCGCCTCGACCGACCGGACAGTTGAGATTGCGCGCGAATTCAACGCCAAGGTGTATGACGAGGACTGGAAGGGATTCGCGGGCTCGAAGAACTCTGCGATCGCCAAGTGTACGGGCACTTGGATCCTTTCGCTGGACGCGGACGAGGAGTTGAGCCCGAAGCTGCAGACGCAGATCAAGACGCTTGCTGCCGTCGAATCCGCCGACGGACGCGTACTACCTGCGGCGGCGCAATCTTTTTCTGGGGCGCTGGATCAAGCATGGAGGGTTCTACCCCGATCCGAAGCTGCGGCTGTTTCGGCGTACAGCCGCGAACTTCACCACGCCGCCCCAGTTCGAGAACCGGCCGGTACACGAGACGATTTCGTTCAGCGGCGAGGCCTCTACGCTGGACTACGACATCATCCACCATGCGTATCCGACGCTGGAAACCTACATCGAACACATGGACCGGTACAGCACGCTGGGCTGCGGCCTGCTGGTGAACGCAGGCAAGGTGAGCCGGTCGCTGCCGGCCTTCATCTGCAACGTGTTCCTGATTCCACAACTCACGTTCATGTGGAACTATCTCTTCCGGCTGGGCTTTCTGGATGGCCGCGAGGGGCTGCTGTTGCATCTGTATCACGCGACGTACACCAGCTGGAAGTATGCGAAGGCGTGGCAGACTGCGCGTGTGACACGGACGCAACCGCAGCCCGCGCCAAACCCTCGCGTGCCTATCGGCTGATTTGGCTCGCTGCTACCAGGGCAGCGCTTTGCCCATGTGGAAGTAGCCGCCTGTGGGCCCATTCTCAGGGAGCGTGGCCAGTTCGACGCTGGTCTTTGCGCCGTCGACGATCTCCATCTGCGCGCCTTCGCCGCCCATGTCCGTCTTCACCCAGCCGGGGTGCGCGGAGTTCACTTTGATCTTTGTGTCCTTTAGCTCGTGCGCGAGGTGGATGGTGAATGAATTTAGGGCGGTCTTCGACGCGTCGTAGGCGAAGGTCTTGGCGTCGTAGATGGGCGAGCCCGGGGTGGCATGCAACGTCTGCGATGCGAGGATGCTGGAAAGGTTGACGATGCGGCCGGCGGCGCTTTTGCGGATGAGCGGAAGCAGTTTCTGCGTCAATTCGACGACGGCAAAGAAGTTGGTTTCGAAGGTCTCGCGGAGAATCCTCGATGAGGTCTTGCTGGTTTCGTTGCCGGTCCTTGCGTCCAGCATGACGCCTGCGTTGTTGATGAGGATGTCCAGCCGGCCGAATTCCTTCTCGATGTATTTCGCCACTGCGGCGCGGTCGGCTTGGTTGACGACGTCAAGTTTGACTGCCCGTGCGTCTACGCCGATGCCGCTCAGGACTTCCGCTGCCTCCTCGCCGCGCGCTAGGTCGCGGGAGCCTACCAGGATCGTGACTCCAAGTTTGCCGAGTTGCCTGGCGGTTTCCAGGCCGATGCCCTTATTGGCGCCGGTAATCAGCGCAATCTTCCCGGTCGAATTGCTCATCTTGTTCCATCTCCGTCCGAAGTGTCAGACAAGCGATCAGATGCGGCGGCGGCCAGAATCTCTGCATATTTTTTCGGAATGGCGCGGCGTTTCATGTCGCGGCCAAGCACGATGTGGACGGTTTCGCCTTCGCACAGAAGGACCTTATCCGCGGCGCGCAGGATTCTGTAACCGAAGCGGATGATGGGACCACGGAGGCTGCAGACGACGGTCTCGATGATCAATTCATCGTCATAACGAGCGGGTGCTTTGTAGCGCGCAACCGCCTCGACCACTGCGATCCAGCAGCCCTCTTCGATCTCCAGTTGCTTGTAGTCGAGCCCACGCTGGCGCATCAACTCGACTCGTCCTATTTCGAACCAGACCAGGTAATTCGCGTGATAGACCACGCCCATCTGGTCGGTCTCCGCGTAGCGTACGCGCACGCGTGCCTCGCTGATGGCGTGGTGCATTTCCACATGCTTGCTCATCCTGCCAGTCTACCGGAGCACTGGCAGACGTCGGGAGCCGATGGCCGACATAGTAATTCGTTATTCCTAGCCGCGCATTCGGCTTCGCGACCGGAGCGAGCGCTGCAGATCCGCCAGGGCGTTGAGGAAGAAGACTACCAGGAGCACGAAGTCCAGCAGGCAGAGTATCTGCACGCGCATCGGCTGGCGCATGATCCAGTCGTTGCAGGGGACAACGATCTGCCGCGTTCCCGACACGACCATCTGCGAGGCGGAGAGGGTCTTGTCCCCGGCCATGTAGAGCGAGCAGTTATCTTTTTGCCGTGCATCCCACAGGCGTATCCCGGCGCCAAGCATCAGGCCCAGCAGCAGCGAAAAAAGGGTCACGCGCGAGATCACGGCTTGCCTCCGAATGACCCTAGCGTACAGGAATAGCCAGCGGAAGGCGGCTGAATTAGCATCGAACTCAAGATGCTGCTCAACTCTTCTACGGACGCGCTGCTGGTTATCGACCTGCAGAACGACTTCTGCCCCCGCGGCGCGCTGGCGGTGGCAGAGGGCGACGAGATCGTACCCACAGTCAACGCGCTGGCGCGGCGTTTTGAACATGTGCTGCTGACGCAGGACTGGCATCCGCTGAAGCATATTTCGTTTGCCAGTGCTCACCCGGGCTCGCAGCCATTTAGTGCGGTCCAGGCGCCTTATGGGACGCAGACGCTGTGGCCGGATCACTGCGTGCAGGGCACTCGGGGCGCGGAACTGCATCCTGGGCTTTCAGTCCCGCACGCGGAGCTGATCCTGCGCAAAGGCTTTCGCGTGGATATCGATTCGTACTCGGCGTTTCTGGAGAACGACCATTTCACTGCCACCGGGCTAGCGGGCTACCTAAGGGAGCGCGGCTTGCGGCGGCTGTTCCTGTGCGGGCTGGCTTATGATTTTTGCGTGCGCTTCTCGGCGATCGACGGTACGGCGCTGGACTTCGAATGCATTGTGATCGAGGATGCGTGCCGTGCGGTGGGTCTGTCCGGAAGTCGTCAAGGCGACCGACCAGGCGTTCGAGGAGGCAGGGATCCAGCGCATCCGGGCCGAGGATATTCTCACTTTCTAGCCGGGCTCGATGCCCTGGAGGCCAAGTTCCTCGGCCCGCGCCTGCATTGCGGCGAGGCAATTGCCGACGTGCTCTTCGATGCTGAGGCCGAGCAGGGCGGCGCCGGCGGTCATGTCTTCGCGCTTGACGGCGCGGGCGAAGGCTTTGTCCTTCATCTTCTTCAGCACGCCTCTTACTTCTACGTCGCGGATGGATTTTGTCGGCTTGACCAGCGCGCAGGCGGTGAGGAAACCCGCCAATTCATCGCAGGCGAAGAGCGCTTTATCCAGATGCGACTCCGGGACGACGCCAGAGTAGTCGGCGTGGGCCAGGATCGCGTGCAGGACCGGCTCCGGCCATCCCTGCTCGCGCAATGCGGCGACGGCGACGAAGGGATGCTCCTCCTGGGTGGGGTGCCGCTCGTAGTCCATGTCGTGCAGCAGGCCGGCGCTGGCATAGAGCGCGACGAGGTCTGCGGCTTCGTCGCCTGTGAGGCCGAGACGCGCTGCTTCCTTTGACGCCATAGGCCTCGGTGCAGACCGAGACGGCGAGACCGTGCTTGCGCAGACTCTCGCCCTTGGTCCACTCTTCCAGCAACTCCAGCGCGCGTGCTCGCGAATACTCACCAGCCATTGAATTCCTCCGCTTTCCAGCTTACATAGGGCTGCGTCGAGTAACTGAGCGAACCAACGAAACTGGCTGTTTACTCCTGTGGTTCCACTTCGGGTTTCTTCCTTTTTTCTTCGGGAATCTTCGGCAGTACCCCTTGACTCTTTGGATCCCCAGTGTCACTCTAGGCACATCGCGCGACTGATGTTATCGGACATGTGCTGCGGTCCTTGCTCTGGGTCCGCCCGCAACTACAACTTATGGCAACCATGATGGCGTCTGTCGAACAACGGGAGGTGCTCCGTTGCGACCACTGCAGTCTGGTGCAATTCCGCACAGCCAACGCGATGTGCCGGCGTTGCCACAAGTGTCTTGAAGTGGAACTGCCGGAGCCTGAACCAGCTCCGCTCGCGCTTGTTCCCCCACAATCGGACAAAGAGGACGGCCTTCAGGTCGCAACCGCGGTTCGCGATCTCCGCCACGTTCGCAATCTCTCTCAGCGCCAGCTCGCCGCGCGCATGGGCGTGCCGCGCACCTACATCTCGAAGATCGAGAACGGCAAGGCCATGCCGACGCTGTCGTCGCTCGATCGCCTGGCGCGCGCGCTGAAGGTGGATATCGCCTCGCTGCTGCGCGACGCCAACAATCGCCACTCCGACGAGACGGCCGTGCTGACCGCCGACCCGTTCCTGGCCGAGATCGCCGCGTATACCTCGCAGCTGAATGAACTGCAGCGCTCGATCTTCCTGAATCACGTTCGCGAACTGGCTGCAGGCCGCCGCCGCACCGCGTAAGGCGGCGGATTGCGAACTTCGTGGCGTCCAATTCCGACATCTCAAGCATCGCAGATGTCGGGTCGCACCCGCGGGATTTAGGTCCGGATGATGAAGGCGTAGGCGTATTCGTTGGGCGCCTTGTCCGGCAGGTTGAGCGTGAGGCCGGACGGCTCCTGGGTGAACTTGATCGGCCCGCCGCCGATCAGTTCCACGCGCTGGATCGGCTTGGGCAGCGCGGAGGAGCCAGCGGCGAGGGTCTTGATCACATACTTGCCGTTGTCGGGCCAGACGAAGCCGAATGCATAGACGATGTCGCCCTTGCGGGTGAAGCGGATGTCTTCGGCGGTATAGGCGCGCTGATTGCGCTCGTTGAAATTCGCGTTGCTGGTGACGTCCGGTGGGCCTTCGCCAAATACCGCGAATGGGCGCGTTCCGTAGATTGCCTCGCCATGTTTGGGAATCCAGGTGGCGATTGCTTCGAGGAAGGCGCGCTCGTCGGAGTCGATGGTGCCGTCGCCCTTCACCGGGATGTTGAGCATCAGGTTGCCGTTCTTGCTGACGATGTCGATCAGCGAGTGGATGACCGACTTCGGCGTTTTGTAGCGATGTTGCTCGAAGACGGCAATGTTGTAGTGCCAGTCGCCGATGCAGGTGTCGGTCTGCCAGGGATCGGCGAGGATGCCTTGCGCCTTGCCGCGCTCGATGTCCAGGGTGATGGCGCCGACGTGGTCCGGCCGCAGGCCTTTGCCGGTGACGACGGCCTCGTTGCGGCCCTTGTCGCGGATGGAGGAGTTGTACATAGTGCGCGGCGGTGGCGAGGCCGTAGCCTTCGAAGGGAAGCTCGGTGTCGTCGAAGTAAAGGAGGTCAGGCTTGTAGGTGTCGAGCAGGTCCTGGACGCGGAGGAACCAGTTGTGGGCGAACTCCGGGTTCATCGGCGGAATCTCTTCGTGCCAATGGCCGTCGTTGGCTTTGTGGAACGCGTCCGCGGCGGCGATGGTGGTGACGCCGTCGGGCATGACAAGATTTCGGCCGGTGTAAAGCTCCTGCGGATCGAAGCCCTCCCACCATTTGCCCTTGCCGTCGGCTTTGGTCAGGTTGTATGCGTCGTAGCGAACGCCGGCGAGTGGGCCCTCGGGGTCGTAGTCGTAGGCGGTCTGCAGCCAGTGCCACGCGTGGGAGGAATGGTTGGTGACGGCGACACGCAGGCCTCGCTCGCGGGCGAGTTTCGTGTAGATGCCGACGATGTCCTTCTTCGGGCCGATCTTTACCGAGTTCCAGTTGTGGAAGCGGGAGTTGTAGTTGTCGAAGTTGTCGTGGTGATTGGCGAGCGCGGCAAAGTATTTCGCTCCGGCCGCAACGTACATGTCCATCAGCTCGTCGGGCTTCCAGTTCTCGGCCTTCCAGAGATTGTCGATCTCCATCCAGCCGACCTTGGAGGGATGGCCGTAGGTCTTCAGGTGGTGGTCGTATTGGCGATTGCCCTGGATGTACATGTTGCGGGCGTACCAGTCGCCCTGCTCGGGCACGCACTGCGCGGTCCAGTGGTTCCAGATTCCGAACTTGGCGTCGCGGAACCAGTCGGGCGCCTTATAGCCGGCCTTGAGAGAATCCCAAGTTGGCTGGAATGGACCGGGGGCAATGTGGATGCCGGAGGGCGCTTGGGCCAGCAGACCGGGAGCCATCCTCGAAGCGAGGGCGGCCGCAGGTGCGGCGGCGAGAGCGGACTTCAGCAGGCGGCGGCGGGTGAACCGGGAAGCGGACATGCCCGACATCATAGACGGACTCATAGTGGCTAGGGAAGCGTTTACCTGCAAGGGGCTCAAAAAAAGTTACGCTATCGAATTGCCACGCCGGGAAGACCCGAATCCGGGAAATGGCAGGGGAACCGCAGAGTTTTGGAGATCGGCAAACTTAAGCTTGTCAATGGAGTGTTCCCGCCGTAACGGCGCGTAAAATCTATCAGAATGGCTTCCACGCACAAATCCGATCCACACGCAGGGAGTTCCCTGGAGGCGTTCGAAGGAGATTACCGCCCCGCGCTGACCGATGTGCCCGGGGCGCCCGGTCCTGCATCTGCCGAGTTGTCTCGAACCCCGAATATCCGGCTGGAGCCGCTGCAACTCGACTTTCTGATGCGCCTCGCCGACGCGTTGAACACGACGCTCGATCTGAACACATTGATGCATCGCGTTGCTGACCTGGTGCGCGCCGTCATCGACTACCGCATCTTTGCCATCCTGCTGGTGAACGACCGCACCGGCGACCTGCGCATGCGTTTCCAGACCGGGCACACGCCTGAAGTGGAACGCATGAGGATCAAGCCCGGGCGCGGCATTGTGGGAGAGGCGGCGAGTCAACGGCGCTCCATCCTGGTGGAGAACGTGCGCACGCGGGAGAACTACATCGACGCCAATCCGAATGTCCAGTCGGAACTGGCGGTGCCGCTGATCGTGAAGAATCGCGTCATCGGTGTGATCGATCTTCAATCAGAGCAGCAGGGTTACTTCACCGAAGAGCATCAGCGGCTGTTGGAATTAACCGCCTCGCGCATGGCGATCGCGGTGGAGAATGCGCGTCTCTACACGCGGGTTTCGCGCCAGGCGCAGACATTGTCCGTGCTGAACGATATCTCGCGCGAGTTCACCAGCATTCTCGATCTGGACGACCTGCTGGAACGCATCGGCGTGCTGATGAAGCGCGTCATTGACTTCCAGATGTTTACCATTCTGTTGTGGAACGAGCGTACTGAACGGTTCGAGCATCGCTTCAGTTCGCGTTTCGGCGAGCGCATCAAGCGGGAACACAATGTCAGGCTGGGCGAGGGTATCATCGGCCACGCGGCTGAGCAGCGAACTCCTGTCCTGGCTGCCCGACGTGCGCAAGGATCCGCGCTACATCGTCGCGAATCCCGAGGTGCGGTCGGAACTTTCGGTGCCGCTGATCTACAAGGGCAAGGTCATCGGTGTTATCGATCTGGAACACACGCGTGTGAACTATTACAACGAGGATCACCAGACGACGCTCTCCACGCTCGCGTCGCAGGTTGCCATCTCGATTGCGAACGCGCGCCTGTACCAGCGAATCTCCGAGGAGGAGCAGCGCCTGGAGCGCGACCTGGCGATGGCGCGCGAGGTGCAACTGCGGCTGCTGCCTTCTTCGGCTCCGCAGCCGCGGCGTGCGGAGATTGCGACTGCGTTCCTACCGGCCCGCTCCATCGGCGGCGATGTTTATGACTTCATCGACTATGGCGCGCCCGGCAATGCGCTGTACAAGACGTCGCAGCGCAAGCGCATCGCCATTGTGCTGGGCGATGTTTCCGGCAAGGCAGCTCCGGCTGCGCTGTATGCGGCGCTGGTGTCGGGAATCCTGCGGTCCCTGGCGGCGCGGCACCTGCCTCCGGCGGACCTGCTGGCCGAGTTGAATAATCAGTTGCAGGAACGGAAGCTGGACTCGCAGTACGTCACCATGTTGATGGCTGTGTGGAACGACGATTCGCGCACGCTGCAGATTGCGAACGCCGGTTCGGTGCAGCCGCTGTATGTCACCAACCTGCGGCCGGATGCGCCTCATGCGTCGGGCAAACGCTCAAGCGGACCGCCGGCGGATTGCCCTCCTCCTTCGGATGCCGAGTTCTCCGTGACGACCATTCAGGCCGAAGGCTTCCCGCTCGGCATGTTCCCCAATGCCGAGTATGACGAGGTAACGATTCAGGCCAAGCCGGGTGACGTGCTGGTCTTTTTCTCCGATGGCATCGTGGATGCGGAGAACACGGAGGGTGATATGTTCGGCACGGAGCGCTTGACGGCGGTGCTGCGCGAGCATCCTTCCGCTTGCAACTCCGCGCAGGCCACTGTGGACGCGATCCTGGCGGCGGTCAGCGACTTCCAGGCGGGCACGGCGCACTTCGACGATGAGACGCTCGTCGTGTTGCGCGTGCTCTAACCGGGGCATAGAGTCCAAAAACTTCACACGATGAGCACGGATGAAACCGATCCTGTGTTGAGTTTTGGTTGACTAATAGCCACTTTTCGAAGTGGGCGCCGGCGCGTGTCCGGCTAACTCAGCGAGGATCTTTACGCTCGCGCTGGCTCCGATGCGCGATGCGCCTGCGTGCAGCATGGCAGAGGCGTCGGCTAGCGAGCGAATGCCACCTGACGCCTTTACTCCGGCCCGTGTGCCTGCGACTCCGCGCATCAGCGTAATGTCGTCAACCGTCGCGCCGCCAGTGGAGAAGCCGGTCGACGTCTTGATGAAGTCCGCGCCTGCTGCCAGGGCGAGTTCAGATGCGCGCAGTTTCTCCTCGAAGCTGAGCAGGCAGGTTTCGAGGATTACCTTCACAATGCCGCCGGCGCCGTGTGCGAGTTCAACCACGCCGCGGATGTCTTGTTTGACCGCCTCGTAGTCTTCTTTTGTGCCGGACTTGAGGAAGCCGATATTCATCACCATGTCGACGTCATGGGCGCCCAGCTTCAGCACGCGCGCGGCCTCGTCGCGTTTGGATGCGGATAACGTCGCGCCGAGGGGAAATCCGATTACGACTCCCACGGGCACGCCGGTTCCGGCGAGCGTCTCGGCCGCGACCTTGACCCAGGTGGGGTTGACCATGGCGCAGGCAAAGCGATGTTCGGCGGCCTCGTGGCAGAGGTGGATTACCTGGGCTCGCGTCGCTTCGGGCTTCAGCAGGGTGTGGTCAAGCACCGCGGCCAGCGCTGCGGCGGAAGAGAGTGCATGGGAGGCGAAGGCATTTGCATCGAAAGGCGATGGCTCGGCGATGGAGAGAGTCTGCGTGTTCATCTGGTTGTGTTGCTCCTGCGGGTCAACTGCGACCCGCTATTTTCTATCATAGGCTTGTTGCGTTTGGCTCAACGCGCCCTGCGATTGGATGCAAAGGATTGCGGCGTGATGCGGGTCACATAAGGATGGCCGTTCCTCATCGCAGAATCAATTGGTTGAAGCGCAGCGATTAAATGCGCGCCCGATAGAGGTCGCCAAGCCACAGCGGATCAGTTTGGAGTAATATCTGGCCCGCACACAAATTGACGGCTCGCGCGGTTGCAAGATTGTGCAGACTGCGGTAGGCCGAATGAAAGTCTGTCCGGAGGTTAATGATGAACTCAGTGAAGAAACAGATTAGTTTCGCGCTCTTGATAAGCGTCCTGCCATTGGCGGGATGCATGCGGCATAGCAAAAGCGAGCACTTCTACCTGGTTGCGACCAATACCAAACACGCTTACTGGCAGTCAGCCTGGGCAGGCTTTCAGAAGGCCGCCGACGAGTATGGTGTCAGCGTGGACATGCGCGGTCCGGACGGGTTTGATCCGCAGGGCGAGGTGACTGAGTTTCGCCAGGCGGTGGCTCTGAAGCCTGCGGGCATCCTTGTCTCGGTGGCCGACGAGAAGCTGATGCAGCCCGAGATCGACGCGGCAGTGAACGCAGGCATTCCTGTGATCACGATTGACTCGGATGCTCCGTCGAGTCGCCGGCTGTTCTTCATCGGCACCAACAACCTGCAAGCAGGACGGCTGGGAGGCGCGCGGGTTGCGGCGAAGCTGAACGGCAAAGGCAACGTGGTCTTCTTTACCAACCCTGGACAGCCCAATCTCGATGAGCGGCTGAAAGGGTACAAGGATGCGTTTGCAAGCTATCCTGGCATCAAGGTTGTGGAAGTCTTCGATATGAAAGGAGACTCGGGCGTCGCAATGGATCAGACGCGCGACTATCTGAGCAGGACTGGCGCGGCGAAGATCGATGCGGTCATCTGCCTGGAGTCGACCGCGGGCAAGGACGTTGGCGAGGCGTTCAAGCGGGCGAATGCAAAAGACACGCTGCTGGTGGCCATGGATGTCGATCAGGCTACGCTGGAACTGGTCAAGGACGGCACCATCGACTCGACCATTTCGCAGAAGCCGTACACCATGGCTCTGCTGGGCTTGAAAGAGCTGGACGACGTATATCACTACCCGGTGAAGCCGTTGGCGCAAGACTACTCGCTCGATGCGTACGCACCTTTCCCGGCGTTTGTCGATACGGGCGTGACGCTGGTGGATAAGACCAACGTCGACGCAAGCCTGCAGCATGAGGCTGCGGCGAAGTAAACGGCTGGGGAATCTCAGTGCCCGGCGTCGTTAGGGAAGAGGCGGATGTCGGGCACGTTGCGGTAGACCTCGGAATAGTCCATGCCGTAGCCGATGACGAACTGGTTGGGAATTTTGAAGCCGACGTAATCGGCCTCGATGGGGACCAGTCGCCGCTCCGGCTTGTCCAGGCAGGTTGCGATCTTCAGCGACGCCGGCTTGTGCTGCAGCATCAGGCCGCGCAGGTAGCTCAGCGTCAGGCCGGTGTCGAGGATGTCTTCGACGATGATGACGTGGCGGCCTTCGATCGGGTTGTCGATGTCCTTGATCAGCTTTACCGCGCCGGACGAGACGCGCGCACGGCCGTAGCTGGAGACGGCGACGAAGTCGAAGGTGTTGTCGATTTTGATCGCGCGGGCGAGGTCGGAGAGGAAGATGGCCGCGCCTTTGAGAACTCCGATCAGCACCAGCGGGTGCTCCGTGGTTTGGCCTTCGTAGTCGGCGGTGATCTGGCGGCCGAGTTCCGCGACTGCGGTCTGCAATCTCTGAGGCGGAGTAAAGGACATCCATTTGGGCGGCGGGAGGGAAGGCAGGCGTGCTCGTCGACATGGGGATAAGGGTAGCGTAAGCACGGGCCAGCGGTCGAGTCCGCTTTTTCTGCGGAGGCCGATTTTGCGGCGATGCCGGGGCGAATCGCGTTGGCAGATATACTTTTAGGAGAAGCGAGGTTTATGTATCCCTATCTGAATATCGGGCCCGTGCATCTTGGCATGTTCGGGTTGCTTTTGTGGCTGGCCGCGGTGGCCGGGACGGTTGTGCTGCACAAGAACTTCGCCCGCAACGGCGTGGATGCCGACGCGCTGAACGTGGTGGCGCTGGTGGTGGTCGCCGGAGTGATCGGCGCGAAGGTGTGGCACGAGCTGCAGAATATTCGCGAACTTGAGTACGCGCTGCATATGATCGGACGGCCTGGATGGCATCATCCACTGGAAGTCGCGATGCTTTTCCTGCAGTGGTTCCGCGACGGTTTTGCCTGGTTCGGCGGCATGACCGCTGGCATTATTGTGCTGATGATGCAGGGGCACAGTTCGCGCTTCAAAGGACCGGGCTGGAAGTCCATCGACGATCCGGGCACGGTGCCGGGAGCGCGTGTGGGAGCTATCCGCATGCTGGATCTGGCTGCGCCGGCTGCGGCTATCGGCTATGGCGTCGGGCGTATCGGCTGCCTGCTTTCGGGCGATGGCGACTACGGCATCAACACTACGCTGCCGTGGGGCGTGCATATGGCGAAGGACGCGCTGGTGCCGCCGAATCCGCCGAACGCGCTGGTTCAGCCGACGCCGATTTACGAGCTGCTGTTTTCGCTGGTGCTGTTCTGGCTGCTGTGGCAACTGGGCAAGAGGTCGCGGCCTGTGGGCTGGCTGACCGGACTCTACCTGGCTCTGGCCGGGGTTGGGCGTTTTCTGGTGGAGTTTGTGCGGATCAATCCCAAGCTGTACTTCCACGGCACGATGAGCAATGCGCAGGTGGCAGCGATGGGAAGCGTGATCGTGGGGCTGATCGTGATGGGCGTGGCGCAGGCACGGCACGTGGAGTGGGTGCCGCCGGAGTTGGCTACGCGATCCGGAGCTTGATGGGCGCGGCTGTTCTGGGATCGCCTCGGCGCGGTATAGTGGGCCGGATTGATCTGCTCTTTTCTGACGAGGCATAGCGTGAAATCTCCGAGAATCAAACAGCTCATTGCGGCCGTAGTTGTTGTTCTGCTGCTTCCGGCGGCTTTCGCGCAAAAGCCAGTGGCGAAGAAGACGATCGTCGTCGCGGCGGACGGTTCCGGCCAGTTCAAGACGGTGCAGGAGGCGGTGGACTCGGCTCCGGACGGCAATGTGCGGATCAACATCAAGCCAGGCGAGTATCGCAATCTGGTCAACGTCAGCGCGAACGGCGTGGAACTGCGCGGGCTGGGCAAGACGCCGCAGGACGTCGTGCTGGTTTATGACAACTCAGCCGGAACTCCGGGGCCGGACGGCAGGCAGCTTGGCACGGGCCGCTCGACGACGGTGATGGTGACCGGCGACGATTTTCTGGCCGAGAACCTGACCATGGCGAACGACTTCGAGAAGCACCACGAGCGATCGAACCAGGGGTCGCAGGCGGTGGCGCTGCACGTTACCGGCGACCGCGAGGTGTTTCGGCAGGGTTCGAATTCTGGGGTTTCAGGACACGCTGTACGCCGACTCGAAGCTTTGCCACACGCCGATGAGCGCACCGGCTGCAGCAGGAGGCGCTGTAGAGCCCGCGCCCTGCCAAGCGGCGCGGCAGTATTACTCGGATTGCTACATCGAAGGCCACGTAGACTTCATCTTCGGCGACGCCAAGGCGGTGTTCGATCGCTGCGAGATCCATACCATGCCGCACGTAATGGACACCATCACAGCGCAGAGCCGGGTACGGCCGAGCGAGGATTCGGGCTATGTCTTCCGCGACTGCACGGTGACGGCCGAGCCGGGCTCGCAGGACATCCTGCTGGGGCGTCCCTGGCGGGCGTACTCGACCGTGATCTTCCTGAACACTGACTTCAAGGCTCCGCTCGATCCGGCTGGGTGGAAAGAGTGGAATGGGGCTCTGGCGACCAGCGACTACGCGGAGTACGACTCGCATGGTGAGGCAGGGGATGTGTCCAAGCGGATTGCGCCGAGCAAGCAGTTGACGAAGGTCGATGTTTCGAAGTACTCGACCAAGATGTGGCTGGCGGGGACCGACGGCTGGGATCCGGAGAAGATCAAGTAACGTGGAGAAGAGCCCGACGGAGAATCAAAAAAGGCGCCGCCCCGAGTGGAGCGGCACCTGTGTTGCGTGGGATTAGTCCTTCGACATTGCTTCGCGGACGGGTTCCTGCGGTGCGGCGAAGAAGACGTTGGAGATGACTGCTCCGGCAATGGCGCCAAAGATGGGTGCGACCCAGAAGAGCCAAAGTTGCGAAAGAGCCGTGCCGCGGAGGAAAACTGCCGGGCCGAGCGAGCGCGCCGGGTTGACCGAAGTGCCAGTGACGGGGATCGAGATGAGGTGGATGAGGGTGAGCCCGAGGCCGATGGCGATGGGGGCAAAGCCCTTGGGGGCGCGCTCGTCGGTTGAGCCTAAAATGATGAGCAGGAAGAAGGCGGTGCAGATAACCTCGCAGATAAAGCAAGCTGCGAGCGAGTAGTGGTCGGGAGAGAAATCGCCGTAGCCGTTGCAGGCGAATCGACCCAACACCCAGGTGGGTTTGCCACTTGCGATGGCATAGAGGGCTCCCGCGCCAAAGATGGCTCCTGCACACTGTGCGATGACATAAGCCGGGAGTTCACTGATAGGGAAGCGCTTGGCGACAACCAGGCCAACCGATATGGCAGGGTTCAGGTGGCAACCGGAGACGTGACCAATAGCGAACGCCATGGTGAGGACAGTGAGTCCGAAGGCCAGGGAAATTCCGGCGAATCCAATACCGAGCGTTGGGTAAGCAGCCGCGAAGATGACTGCGCCGCAACCTCCGAAGACCAGCCAGAATGTTCCAAACAATTCAGCTATGCTGCGTTTGAATAAGGACATATGCGTAACCATCGCTTTCTTGGGGATTGGTCGAGAGATGCAAATGGTACCACGCCATGTGCAACTGCTGCATGAAGATAGCGTCGCGATTTCGTCTGGTTTTCGCCCGTATTTATACGGTGTTCTTGCGTTTCGATCCGGCATCACGTGGTGCCCCGGGAACGTCTAACATTGCAGAATGGTCAAGGTTCGCCGACTGAGGTTTTATATTGCAGCAACTTCGCGCACACGTTCCCGGATTGCCAGGGGTTGGCTGGTCCGTCTCTGGCTTTGCTTAGTGGGAGGATTGATGCTTGGCGCATCTTTGGCGGCTCAAGGGCCGAGCGCGCGATTCGATCTGACCGGGCCGAAGATCGATGTTCGCGTGACCCGGGCGGGCGTTACGCTGCCAATTGCTTCCGTGCCAAATTTGCAGCCGGGCGACCGTCTCTGGCTGCATCCGGATCTGCCTGCCACGCAGTCGGTTCGTTATCTGATGGTACTGGCGTTTTTGCGTGGGACGACGAATCCGCCACCAGACCACTGGTTCATTCGCATCGAAACCTGGGACAAGAAGGTGCGCGCCGAGGGTGTCTGGGTGACGGTTCCGGACGAGGCGCAGCAGGCTGTGCTGTTTCTCGCGCCGGTGACGGGCGGGGACTTCGGCACGCTGCGGTCGGCAGTGCAGGGACGGCCGGGAATCTTTGTGCGGGCGTCGCAGGATTTGGCGGCGGCGGGCTTCGAGCAGGGACGGATTGAGAAGTACATTGAGTCGATGAAGCAACTTACGCCGGAGGAGGCGGCTGACCCGAAGCAGTTGCAGGCACACTCCAACCTGATTGCCGCGCGGCTGGCGTTGAAGCCGAACGGCGACTGCATGAAGCTTCCCCCGGACCAGCAGTACACTTGCCTGACGCAGACAGGCGGGCAGACGCTGCTGGATGACGGCCACGGCCAGACCATTGTCGATGCGCTTACTGGCAGCACCAGTCAAGGGCTGATCAGTACGGCTTCGACAACGCAGATGTTGGGCGGCGGGATGTACTCGGCTTACGTAGGCAGCATTGTTGACCTGGTGCACATTATGGGGTCGCTGCACACGGCGCAGTACCAGTACATTCCGGCGATTGCGTTTCCGCAGCAGGCGGCTCTGAATCTGCGGCTGAATACGCCGCCGTCATTTCACAATCCAAAGTCGGTGATCGTGATTGGGCTGCCGTCGATCCAGGCAACCGTGCCGCCGCCGCTGCGTGCGGCTGATCCGAAGCACGTGTCTTGCCTGCAGAAACCGGGTGTGGTGCTTCCGGTGGAAGGCGCGCCGCTGGTATTTTCTACGGGATTTGCGCATGACCTGGTGCTGCATTTGAACGATCCCGCCGGGGCAAAAGGCGAGGCGCAGGATATTCCGCTTACGGCGGATCCTTCGCGCGGCGGGCTGGTGCTGGCGACGATTCCGAAGCGGCACGCTCTGCCGATGGTTTCCGCTGAGCAGGCTAAGACGGATGAGTCGAGCGCGCCGGCAACGCCACTGATTCCGCTGCCCGATCCTGCTACAGGTGCGGAGTTGACGGGGACGATCAAGGGATTCTGGGGCTTCGATGCTTTCAATGGACCGACGATGCCGCTGGAGGATACGCCGGGCAAGGATTGGAAGCTGGCGGGTGACGAGCCTGTGATCGCCGGGAAGAACCAGCACATCGTGGTCAGTTCGACCGGGACAGCGTGCATCGAGAGCATCGCGCTGGAACCGGGGCCAGATAGGCCGGAGACGTGGAAGCATGCGGATAAACCGAATCAGATCGACGTGACGCTGGACGTTCCGGCGCACGATGCCGGCGCGGTGCATCTTGGCGATTCACCAATACGGCGAGTCGAAGCCTGCAACGGTGAGTCTGGTCTCGTACAGCCCACCGGCGAAGTTGGATGGGCTCAGCTTCCATGCTGGTGACACCATCGCCACGCTGACCGGGACGAGTCTGGAGCAGGTGCGGGAAGTGGAGTTTGGTGGCTTGAAGATGAAGCCGGCGGAGCAGGGAACGAATCCTGTACCGAAGACGGATGCCAAGGCCGAGCTGCGGTTGACGCTACCCGCCGATGCACGGGCGCCTGCGCTGCCTGCGGGAGATGCGCTGACCGCGCATGTGGCGTTGAACGATGGGCGCACGCTGCATCTGCCGCTTACGGTGGAGGCGCCGCGGCCCAATGTTTCGTTGCTCGGCAAGGCGGATGTGCCGGCGGATAATGAATCGCGGACTGCGTACAACATTCGGCTGGCTAGTCCGGACGATCTGCCAGTGAGTGATGGGCTGATCTTTTCTTTGAAAGCCGCGAAGCCGTTTCCGCGTACGGGTAAGGTCGAGATCGCCAGCCCAGATGATTCGCTGCACACGACTTTGAGCGTGGCTGATTCGGGCTCGTCGTTGATTCTTGAAGGGCCGGATACGCTGCTGGCGACGCTGCAGCCGTTGAAGGCGTTCGGGCCGTCGGCGTTTGGCCCGATTCAGATGCGGGCGGTCGCGCCGGACGGCACTGCGGGCGACTGGCTGCCGCTGGTGACACTGGTTCGGCTGCCCACTTTTACGCGGCTCAGTTGCCCCGTCGCGGAGGCGCCACCGCCTGTTGCCGTGCCACACGGGAAGGCGGCGAAGGCTTCTGCGACTAAGGCAGGCTCTCTGGCTTCGGCGGGGGCGAACTTCGCCCGGTGAGCCTGGATCGGCCACACCGGACGCTTCACCTGCGATGGCTCCGGACGCAGCTGGTTCGCCGACCCCGAATGTGTCCGCGACGAGTGCCGTGGGCGCTGCAGATGCGGCGTCAGCGCAGGCCGTTGCACCGCCGGCATCGTGCACGTTGAGCGGGTCGGGCCTCTACTTCGTCGATGCGATTTCGACAGATGAGGCGTTTACAAATCCCACGCGCGTGCCGGATGGATTCGTAGGTTCGTCGCTGGACGTTCCACCGCCGACGGGCGCGGTGTACTACGTGCGCCTGCGCGACGATCCGAAGAACGTCGACACGATCTCGCTGCCTGCGGGTCCGCTCTAGGTCTTCGGACCGTCTTTGTGCTCGTCGGTGCCCAGTGGAATTACGGCGTGTGCCATTTCTTCCTCGATGGCCTCGGCGAGTTGCCACGTGATCTGCACCTTGCTGTGATTGCGGCCATACATGAAATAAATCACCAGGCCGACAACTAGCCAGATGACCAGTCGCAGCCACGTCTCGCCAGGCAGGCCAAGCATCATCGCAAACGAGATGAGGATGCCGAGGATAGGCGTAAGCGGCGAGAACGGCGCGCGGAAGGGACGCGGCAGGTCCGGCCTGCGCGAACGCAGAACCAGCACACCCGCGCATACGATGATGAACGCCAGCAGCGTGCCGATGCTGGTCATCTCGCCGAGTTTGTCCAGCGGAATGGTGGACGCAAAGACCGCGACGACAAGACCTACGGTGATGGATGACAGGTACGGCGTTCGGAACTTCGGATGCACCTTGCTGAAGATCTTCGGCAGAAGACCGTCTTTGGACATGGAGAAAAAGACGCGGCTTTGGCCGAGCAACATGACGACCATGGTGCTGGTGAGGCCGCCGAGCGCGCCAAGTTTTACCAGCAGGCTGCCCCACTTCACGCCGGTCTGGTCGATGCCGACCGCGAGCGAGTCGGGCACGTTGAGGTAGCGGTAGTTGACCAGCGCCGTCAGGACCAGCGCGACCAGGATGTAGAGGATCGTACAGATGACCAGCGAGCCGAGGATGCCGATGGGCATGTCGCGCTTGGGCGTCTTGGCCTCCTGCGCGGCAGTCGATACAGCATCGAAGCCGATATACGCGAAAAAGATGACGCCGGCGCCACGCAGTACGCCTGACCATCCGAAGGACCCGAAGGTTCCAGTATTGGGAGGCAGGAACGGATGCCAGTTGATGCTGGGCAGCTCAGGATGATGCAGAATGGTCACGCCGCCGATGACGAGGAAGATCACCAGCACAACCAGCTTGACCGCGACGATGACGCTGTTGAACTGTGCCGACTCCTTAATGCCGACGACGAGGATGGTAGTTACGAACAGGATGCCGAGGAAGGCAATCAGGTTGAAGACACCGTGGCGCTGAGGCAGCGTCGCGGGATCGATATTCAATTGCGCGAGCTTTTTCGCGACGCGGCCGAGAAACTCCCAATGCCCTTGATAGAGCACGAAGGTTGAGCCGGGTGTTCCCGCTAATTCAGGCGGCAGGCGCAGGCCGAAGTCCTGACCGAGCGAGAGGACGTAGCCGCTCCATCCGGAGCAGACAGTGGCGGCGCCGAAGGCGTATTCCAGGACAAGATCCCAGCCGATGATCCAGGCGAAGATTTCGCCGAGCGTCGCGTAGCCGTAGGTGTAGGCAGAGCCGGCCACGGGGATCATGGCGGCGAACTCCGCGTAGCAGAGTCCGGCGAAGACGCATCCGATGGCCGCGACGATGAAAGAGTAAACCACGCCGGGGCCTGCATAGCGCGCGGCTGCCGGCCCGGTGAGCACGAAGATTCCGGTGCCGATGATGGCGCCGATGCCAAGCGCGATCAAGCTGCCTGCGCCGAGGGTGCGCTTCAGCGTGTGGTCGCCCGTCTCCGCCGCTTCGCCGAGGATTGAGTCCAGCGGCTTGGTTACAAATAGATTCGCCATTCGTTTCTTCGCTCTCCCGCGTTACGAGGTTAGCTTTCTGATGCCGGTTCGGCGGTTGCCGTTCCCGTTCGCTTCCAGATCAGATATACCGGTACGCCGATCAACACAAGGATCAGTCCCGGCCACGTGTACTGGGGTTTGTATCGCAAGAGTACAACACAAACCCATGCGGCCATCGCAATATAGAGCGCCGGAAGCACGGGATAGCCAATGGCGCGGTACGGGCGCGCGACGTCCGGCCGCGTCCGCCGCAGCACAAACAGCCCAGCCACGGTGAGGAGGTAGAACGCCAGCGCAGCAAAGATGACGTAGTCCAGCAACTGTCCGTAGCTTCCGCTGAGGCAGAGCAGGCAGGTCCACACACACTGAATCCAGAGCGAGTTGACGGGCACTCCGCTGCGCGGACTGAGCTTGCCGACGGATTGGAAGAAGAGGCCGTCCTGGCTCATCGCGTAGTAGACGCGAGCTCCGGCGAGCAGCATGCCGTTGACGCAGCCGAAGGTGGAGACGAGGATGGCGGCGGCCATCAGCTTGGCGCCGATGGCGCCGAAAGCGGACTGCATGACAGCGGTGGCAACGCGGTCCTGCGCGGCGAACTGGATGCCGCGTCCGGCGATGGTCGCGGCGGTTTCGGAACCGGCCATCGGCAGCACGCTGAGGTAGACGAAGTTGCAGGCGATGTAGAGCAGCAGAACGACACCCGTGCCCGATGGCGAGCGAGAGTGGCAGATTGCGGCGGGGATTCTCGATCTCGCCCGCGGTGAAGGTGACGTTGTTCCACGCGTCTGATGAAAAGAGGCTGCCGACCTGCACTACGGCAATTACGGTGAGCAGGCCTACGTACGCTGTTGGGCCGCCCACGCCTACCTGAACCGCGTGCTGCGAGTGCCATCCGGAGTTGGCGAAGAATGGTGCCAGCCCGCGCCAAAATTTGCTGCGACGGCTGCGGCGTTTCTGGCAACTAATCCGACGGCAACTACAGCCAGCAGCGCCAGAACCTTTGCGCTGGTGAAGACATTCTGCACGGACGAGCCGAGCTTCACGCCGAATGTGTTCAGCAGCGTCAGCAGCGTGATGATCAGGATCGCGGCGAGGTTCGCGGTGTTGAGGCCGATGTCCATGTTGCCCAGAACCATGGGGCCGATCGGGATCGCCGGCACATGGCCGATGTGCCACAGCCAGTTCTGTGCGCTGACGGAAGGGAAGAAGACGCCGAGGAATTTGCCGAACGCCACGCCGACCGCAGCGATGGTTCCGGTCTGGATGACGAGGAAGAGGGTCCAGCCATAGAGAAATCCCCAGAGCGGACCAAGGGCTTCGCGGAGGTAGACATACTGGCCGCCGGCTTTGGGCATCATCGCGGCGAGCTCGCCGTAGCTGAGTGCGCCGATGATGGTCATGGCGGCGGTCACGAGCCAGGCGGCGATCAGCAGCGCGGGCGAGCCGACGGTGCGGCTCATGTCCGCCGAGACGATGAAGATGCCAGAGCCGATCATCGAGCCCATGACAATGGCGGTGGCGGAGAACAGTCCCATGCCACGAACGAAGTGCGGCGTCGCGGACGTTGGTTCCTGTGGAATGGCCGAAGGAGTCACTTCCCTCAGTTCTACCCCAGAAGCTCAAGAAAGTCCCGCGCAACCTTCTCGGCGCTTTCGCCGGGGGCGAAGAGCGCGGAGATGACCGCGACTGAATCCGCTCCGGCGTCGATGACGCTGCGAGCGTTGGCGCGGGTGATTCCGCCGATGGCGACCAGTGGTTTGCGGGTGAGGGCTCGTGCGCGGCGGATGCCCTCGAGGCCAACGACCGGCTCGGTGTCCAGCTTGGTGCCGGTGGCGAAGACGGGGCCGATGGCGATGTAGTCTGCGCCGGTAAGGTTAGCGGCGCGCACCTGGTCGTCGGTGTGCGTGGAGACGCCGACCCAGCGGCTTGCGCCTACGACGCGGCGAGCATCTTCGGGCAGAGGTCGAGGTGTCCGACGTGAACTCCGTCGAAACCCGCCAGCACGGCGAGGTCGGCGCGGTCATTCATGATGAGACGGCACGAGGTTCCGGCGAAAGCGTCACTCAGGGCTGCTGCTGCCTGCAGGATCGCCTGCGGCGAACCTTTCTTGTCGCGATACTGCAAGAGGCTGACACCCGCGGCGCGCAGTTCGGGGCGAAGTCTGCGAGCGCGACGCTACGTTTCGCAAGTACCTGCGCGTCCACGATTGCATAGAGCCGCGGAATCATCCGTGCGAGTGTCCCGGTGGTGCGAATCGGTTCGTTGGGCGAGAAGTGGTCTTCGATGCGGCGTCCTTCTTGTGACCTTCGCGCTCGAAGAACCGCTCCATAAACTTGGTGTCGAACTGGCCGGAGCGGAACTCGGCGTCGGCAAAGATTTTCTCGTGCAGCGGGATCGACGTGTGGATGCCTTGCACGACGAACTGGCTGAGCGCGCGCTGGGTCTTGGCGATCGCCTCGGTCGCGGTCCTTGCCGTGGCAGATGAGCTTGGCGATCAGCGAGTCGTAGTACGGGGGGACGACACCTTCGGCGTACTGGGCGGTGTCGACGCGGACGCCATTGCCGCCCGGCAGGTTAAACGCGGTGATCTTGCCCGCGGACGGCGTGAACTTCTCCGGATGCTCGGCGTTGATGCGGCACTCGATGGCGTGACCCGTGATCGTGACCGGCTTGGTCACAATATTGGAGAGCTTTTCGCCCGCGGCAATCCTGATCTGCGCTTTCACCAGGTCAATGCCTGTAACCATCTCGGTTACGCAATGTTCCACCTGGATGCGAGTGTTCATCTCGATAAAGTAAATCTCGCCGTCCTCGTCCATCAGGAACTCGATGGTACCCGCGTTCCAGTAGCCGACGTGTTTCAGGCACTTCTCAATCGTGCTTCCAAGATCGGCCCGCATCTTCGGCGTCACCATCAGGCTGGGCGCTTCTTCGATCAGCTTCTGGTGACGGCGCTGGATGGAGCACTCGCGCTCGCCCAGGCTCATCACGTTGCCGTGCTCGTCGGCCAGGACCTGGAACTCGATGTGGCGCGGGCGCTCGATGAATTTCTCCATGTAGAGGTCGCCGTTGCCGAAGGCGCCCAGGGCTTCGCTGGAGGCTTGCTGGAAGAGGCCGGGGAGTTCGTCTGGCGTCCGCACGATGCGCATGCCTCGGCCGCCGCCACCGGCCACGGCTTTCAGGATGACGGGATAGCCGACGCTCTTCGCCCAGTTCAGCGCGCTGGCTTCGTTCTCGATGATGCCGTCAGAGCCGGGCAGGATCGGAACCTTGGCCTTCTTCATGGTCTGGCGCGCGGTGGATTTTTCGCCCATCAGGCGCGTCACCTCGGGGGGCGGTCCGATGAACTTGATGTTGGAGGCGCGGCACACTTCGGCGAAGTTGGCATTCTCGCTCAGCAGGCCGTAGCCGGGATGGATGGCGTCGACGTCGGCGATCTCCGCGGCCGAGATGACGGCGGGGACGTTGAGGTAGCTCTCCGCGGAGCGCGGCGGCCCGATGCAGATGGCCTCGTCGGCAAACTTCACATGCAGGCTGTGCTTGTCCGCCTCGCTGTAGATGGCGACGGTGCGGATGCCCATCTCCTTGCACGCGGAGATCACGCGCAGGGCGATTTCACCACGATTTGCAATCAATACCTTACGAAACATGCTCACCTAAAGCTTTCCGTTCGCCCAAAACATCGCTGCTCGGCTTGAATTATCGCGGCCGGATCGCGAACAGCGGCTGGCCGTATTCCACTGGCTGGCCGGTGGTCGCGATCCGCTTGACGACCTCGCCGGCCACGTCGCACTCGATCTCGTTCATCAGCTTCATTGCCTCGACGATGCACAGGATCTGGCCTACCTCGACCTGGTCGCCGATCTTGACGAACGGCGGCGAGCCGGGAGACGGAGTGTCATAGAAGGTGCCTACGATGGGCGACTTCACTTCGTGCAGCTTCTCCTCGGGCTCAGCGGGAGCCGTCGCAGCCGCCGGCGCCGCCGCAGAGCTGGGAACTGCCTCCACCGCGCTGCAAGTAACTGCTGCGCCAATGCAAGATCGATGCCCGCACCGGCTCCGGCCGCACCGGCAAACTTGATGCGCATCTTCAGGTCCGGCGCGGTCGATATCGAACTCTGCGATTCCATTGTCCTTCAGGAAATCGACCAGCTCCCGCAATTTATCCAGCTTATTGTCTTCCATGCCCAACTCTTCCCGCGCACATTGCGCGCTAGCCTCAAGTTATCTCTGACGAGCTTACAACTCAATCCAGGCCTTGGTGCTCGGCGTCAGGATCTCTGCGCCTTTGGCCGTCACCAGGACCATATCTTCGATGCGAACTCCAAACTTGCCCGGCATATAGATACCGGGTTCAATTGTAACCACCATTCCGGCTTCGAGTGGCTGTGTTTGCTTCGCGGCGAGCCTTGGGCCCTCGTGAATCTCCAGCCCGACGCCGTGGCCGGTCGAGTGGGTAAACCAGTCCGCGAGCCCCGCTTTGCGCAGCACGCTGCGTGCCGCCTCATCCACATCGCCAGCCGAAACGCCCGCGCGGACAGCGGCGACGCCGGCCTCCTGCGCCTCCAGCACAGCATCATACGCGTCCCGCTCGCCCGGACGCGCCGGGCCAAGATGCACGGTGCGGGTCATATCGGAGCAATAGCCATCCAGCACGACGCCAAAGTCGAGGGTGACGAAACCGCGTCTGGGCAGCTTTGCGGTAGAAGCCTGGCCGTGGGGCAAGCGCGCTGCGCTCTCCGCTGGCGACGATGGTCGGAAACGACATCCCCTCCGCGCCTGCGAGCCGCGCTGCAAACTCCATTCCGCGGCGACCGCGGTTTCGGTCATCCCAGGTTCGATGGTGGAAAGTACGCCTTCGAACAGCCCGCAGCCGAGTGCCGCCGCAGCACGCATTTTGGCGATCTCGTCCGCGTCCTTGATCCAGCGCAGCTTTGCCACCAGCCAGCCTACCGGCTCAAACATCTTTCGCCGAAGCGAAGCAGGAACCGCCGCGCGCATCTGTTTCAGCGCGGCAACAGTGGTGTTGCCGTCGTCGAAGCCGCAGCGGGCCACTTTTGCGGCGGCCATCCACTCGCAGGCTGCCTTGACCACCTGCTGCGCGATGACTACCTGCGTGCCCACGGCCTCGGCTTTGGCCTGCGTGGTGTAGCGCCCGTCGGTGAAGAGGATTGCACGGCCGCGCGCGTTCGGTCCGCATAGCAGCACCAGCGCCGCGTTCGACCCGGTAAACCCGCACAGCCAGCGCACATCCGGGAGATGCGTTACCAGCAGGGCATCTACGCCCGCTGCCTTTGCCGCGTCGGCTGCCTGTTTTCTTCGCCGCTTCAGACTCATCCGGTCAATTCTACTCAACTGTCTTTCTTTGTCGTCAGGAAAGCGAATCAGAGTGACCAATCGGCGCAGCGACACCTCTTGCCAAACCCGGTATCATGGACTATGACCGGAAATGTGGCCGATCAGCCGTTGACAGAGACCAAAACCCCTCCTCACCCGGCGCAACTTCCTGCGCGGCTCCGCAATCGCTGCCGCGGGACTGGCGCTGTACTCCGCTGAGATCGCCCGCCACGAACTCAGCATCCTCACCCACACCGTCGGAATCAACAATCTGCCGGATGCCTTTCACGGCTTCCGCATCGCCCAGATTTCAGATATTCACTTCGACGAGTACACCGAGCCATTCTTCGTGCGCCGCGTCATCGACCGGGTTAACTCGCTGCGGCCGGACCTGGTGGTGCTGACCGGCGACTTCATCACCATGAACCCTCTGGGCCGCGACTTCGCCTATGGCGCGATCTTTCGCTGTCTGGACATCCTGCGCGGCATCGCCGCCCCGCGCTTCGCCTGCATGGGCAACCACGACTCCATCATCGGCGCGCCGCTGCTCCATCCCATCTTCGCCCGCTACGACATCCCGCTGCTGATGAACCAGCATCTACCCATCGAGCGCGACGGCCAGCGCATGTGGCTCTGCGGCATAGGCGATGCCCTTACGGAGAGACCAGACCTGGACCTTACCCTTCCGACTGCGCCCGACGGCCCGGTCCTGCTGATGTGCCACGAGCCCGACTACGCCGACGTGGTTGTCAGGCATCCGCGCGGACACCTGGTCGACATGATGTTCTCCGGCCACACCCACGGCGGCCAGGTCCGCATTCCGTTTATGCCGCTCTATCATCTTCCGCTGGGCGGCCAGAAATATGTCGAGGGCATGTTCCGCCTCAACCAGATGCAGCTTTATGTGAACAAAGGCATCGGGGCCATCGGCGTGCCATTCCGCCTAAACTGCCCCCCGGAGATTACGCTGTTCACGCTGGAAAGAGCTTAGGCGCCAGGTAACAAACAACCTGCAAACTGGGTTTACCGCGCACGCCCTGCCGGCTTTTTCTGTTTCGGCATCACGGAGACGTTTGACGCCGCAGCCGGGCTGCTCATCTTCACCATCCAGGCGTCGAGCAGGCTGCGTTTGAAGCGCCAGCGGTTGCCCAGTTTGAACGCCGGGATGAAGCCCTCCGAGGCGTACCGGTAGAGCGTGTCTCCGCTGATGCCCAGGTACTCCGCGGCCTGCCGGATATCCATCACCTCGCGCAACATCTGCTGCACCGCACCTGCCATCGAAGCCGCTCCTAAATGCCGAAGATACCCGCCCAAAAACCTACGAGGCCGGAACTCCTTTGTATCCCCAATCCGGCGCCGAGACAACAGCTTTCTCTACCGCTTCTGCGCCATGCCCGTCCGCGATACTAACGATCTGATAAACAAAGGCTAACGGTTCGGTAAACAAAACGGCGGCAGCCCAAATCGGGAACTGCCGCCGTCTTCAACTTACGAACCTGCAACCTGCAACTGACAACTATTTCTTCGGCTGCAGGCTCTTGATCACGTCGAAGTAGCTCTCGTCCACCGTGCGATTCTTGGCGATCGCCTCTTCAATGGGAATGCTCGTGATCTTGTTGCCCTGGAGCACGACCAACTGGCCGAACCTGCCCTCGTGGACCAGGTCGATGGCCGCGACGCCGTAGCGTGTGGCCAGCATGCGGTCGTATGCCGTGGGCGTTCCGCCGCGCTGAGTGTGGCCCAGGTTGACGGACCGGGTCTCGAAGCCGGTGCGCTTCTCGATCTCCTCGGCGAGCGCCTGCCCGATGCCGCTGAGCCGTGCGTGCCCGAACGAGTCCTTCTTGTCGCCGACGGTCAACTGGCCTTCGACGTGGGGAAGCTTCGCGCCCTCGGCGACGACGACGATGGCGAACTTCTTGCTGCTTTCGTAGCGCGCCTTGACCAGGCGGCACAACGTCTTCGATGTCGATCTCCTTCTCAGGAGCGAGGATCACGTCGGCGCCGCCGGCGATTCCGGCGGTCACGGCGATCCAGCCCGCGTCGCGGCCCATCACCTCAACCACCTGCACACGGCTGTGCGCCTCGGTGGTGGAGTGCAGGCGGTCGACGGCCTCGGTGGCAATCGTCACGGCCGTATCGAAGCCGAAGCAGGCGTCGGTACCGTTCAGATCGTTGTCGATGGTCTTGGGCACGCCCACGCAGGGCACGCCGCGCTTGATCAGTTCCAGCGAGATGGACTGCGTGTCGTCGCCGCCGAGGGCGATCAGGGCATCCAGCTTCTCGTCCTGCAGCACCTTGAGGCAGCGCTCAAATCCGCCTTCAATCTTCTTCACATTGGTGCGCGAAGACTTCAGGATCGTGCCGCCGCGCTGCAGAATCCCGCTCGTCGTCTCCAGGTTCAGCGGCATCGTAACGTCGTCCAGCACGCCGCGCCAACCCTGCATGAAGCCGATGAACTCATCGCCGTAGTGCCAGATTCCCTTGCGTACAGCCGCACGAATCACGGCATTCAGGCCGGGGCAATCCCCGCCCCCCGTCAACATACCAATCCGCATCTCAATTCCTCTCGTTCTGGAAAATTCTCAATCAAGTGAATTTTACTCTGATGAGGCGACTCGTCCGGTGCGCTATGTCACACGACGTAAGTGGTTTGGAATGAGAACCGCCGCTCGATCCAGGGTTCGAAGACGCTAAGCCTCCGAACCCTGCAGAGCGAGGCGTTACTGTTTCACCGCTGCCTTCGCCATCTGGTCATGAAGTTGGGCAAGTTCCTGCGACTTCGCTGCCAGATCATTGTACTTCGCAACAAAGTACTCGCAGTGACCGATGGTCGCAGCCTGGTTCTTGTCCGTCATGTTCGGGCTGGACTGGTACACCGCGATCATGGCCTGGTGTTTCCTGGCCTCGGCGAGGTAATCGCTCGCCTGGCCGCGGTAGCTCTGGGCGATGCGGGCGTGCTCGGCTGGGGTATTTGCCGCTACATCCTTGTCGGACACAACCACAACGACCGGCATCGCCATCGACGGCATCGCGTCAGCCGACATCACCTGAGGGGCCTGCACAGCCACCTGCTCTGTGGGCGAAGGACGGCCGTACTTCGCGCGGTACCAGAACTCGAAATCTGTCGCCGGGACGGTCTGTTGTGCAGCTTCAGATGAAGTCGAAGGCGACTGTGGCGTTACGCTTGCCTGCGCGGTGGGAGCCGGGCGGCCATACTTTGCGCGATACCACTGGTCATACTGGCTGGTGCCGGGCTGCGCGACCATTGCGGCGGTGAGGCCGAGAGACAGGATGCTGCTGACGAGGATGTTTTTTGCGAACGTGTTCATGGAAATCTCCTTGGAATCAAAAAATGTTCAGAGGCAATGCGCGCCGCTGGGTCCATGCCGCTTGGCATACGAACAGCAGCCGCAATACGGAGCGCTGACCTGCAAGGAGATATCTAGATTCGGAAGACGCGAAACAGGATGGTGCGGGGAGGGCTGGGGGCAAGCGTGTCCGCCGATCGCGCCACCGCTCGAACTGGAGCCACGGCGGCGGATACCTCGCTCACCGACGCGAACGAGACGACGCTGCCGACGACGAACTTCACCGGCGCGGCTAGTTGTGGCGAGGTGACAGTGGAGACAGTGCAGCATCCTTGAGAGCTGCAACTCATCCCGGCCTCGGCGGAAAGTGACGGGGCCTGCCCGGATGCGCTCATGGATGCCATAGCGTCGTTGGACATGCCGGGCATCGGCGCATCGCTCGAGGGCAGGCAGCAATCCAGGGTGGAACTACCGTCTGCGCACATCTTCTGAGCGCAAGTCATGGTCGCCAAAGCGGGATTTGCAGACAGCAACACTGCAAGCGCCAAAGCAACGGACTGGAGAATCCTCTTCATGACTAGGAGGAGTATGGCTCCGCCAACATAACCTGGTCTGTGACCCCGATCACTGCCATTGTGAGATCGTCGAACATGCGACCGGCTGGTGCCACAACGCTGCTGGGGCATCCAATCTGTATGCCCACGTTCCTCTCCGGCGACAAACGCATCCACATCGACCAGCATGAGCCCACCACTCCCGGGCGACATCCTGCCATCCTGCTGCTGCACGGCTCCGGCGGCAACATTGGCTTCTGGGCGGACCAGATCGCTCCGTACGTCACCAGCCGCAACACCTCTCTCTACGCGGTGCACTACTTCGAAAGCACTGGCACTGTGCGCGCTGACTACGACACCATCATCGACGGCGTCCATTTTCCCAAGTGGCTCGCCACCATCGCCGACGCGCTCGCCTGGATGCGCACCCAGCCCAACGTCGACCCCAACCGCATCGCCCTGATAGGCATCTCGTTGGGAGCATTCCTTGCGCTCTCGCTCGCGACCGATCCGGCCGCCAACATTCGCGCCATCGTGGAACTCTCCGGCGGCCTGCCCGATCCATACGCCGGTATCGCCACGTCGGCGTTCCCGCCAACCCTCATCTTCCACGGCGCGACGGACACTTACGTCACCGTCAGCGACGCCGAAAAGCTGATCGCGAAGCTCACCGCACTGAAGGTGAAACATGAGGCCCACATCTTTAGCAACCAGGGTCACTTCTTCAGCCCTACCACCCAACTCCAGATCCTGATGACGACGGCGCGCTTCCTATCCCAACACCTCTAACGGTTCCACGCTGGAGCCGCGGAACGTTTCCTGCCGCCACCACTCCGACCGCAGTTCGACGCCGCGCACCACCTCGGTCGGCGCGCCAGGCTCCGGCGACCACAACTTTAGCCCGTCTGCGTCGGCGATCTCGATCATCCGCTCAATCGGCCAGCGCCACGCATGCAGCGCCAGGTCGAACAGCGCCCAGTGGATCGGCATCAGCAGCCCTGCGGTGCCCATGTCCTTAAACGCCTGGGCCGCGCCGTCCGGACCCATGTGGATCTGCTTCCACATCTCGTTGAACGCGCCAATCTCCAGCATGGTCAGATCGAACGGACCATATTCCGCGCCAATCTCGGCGAAGCCCTCCCACCACCCGGAGTCCGCCCCGAAATATACGTTATGGCTGCTCCCTCGCAGCACAAACGATCCCCACAAGGTCTCAAACCGGTTGAACGCGCTGCGCCCCGAAAAATGCCGCGAGGGCAGGGAAGTGATTTCGCAGCCCGCACCGCCGGCCGCGTTGATCCGCGCAGATTCCGTCCAATCCAGCTCGGTGATTCGCTCTAACGGCACTCCAAAACCACTAAGGACCGCTCCTACCCCAACCGATGTCACCCATCGCGCCTCAGGCTGCAACTCAGCCAGCCGCCGCACCGTTCCCGCGCCCAGGTGGTCGTAGTGGTCATGCGACACAAGCACCACATCGAGCTGCGGCATATCCTCCAACGCAAGCGGCGGAGCGAAGAACCGCTTTGGCCCGAACCACTGCACCGGCGACGCGCGCTCGTCCCACACCGGATCGACCAGCAGGCGCACGCCATCGATCTCCAACAGCATCGACGAGTGCCCCATCCACGTCACGCGCAGTCCGCTCGCCGGCGGCTTCTCATACAACGAAACGTCCGTCCTGAAGGGCCCCAGCGGCAGTTTCGGCACGCGCTCTTCTTTATTGGAGAGATACAGCGGCAGAATCTTGAAGATCATCTCGCCGCCGCCCACAGTTGTAGGCACCGGGTTCTGATACTTCCGCCCAACCTTCTCGGCTCGCCGCAACATCGTCGCTGTCATCGTCGTCATATATCAGATTCGATGCCCCGCTCGGCCATCCGGCGCATGGATTGCAAAGAAACTACGCCGCCGACGTCGCCTCATCTTTATAGAAGGCTGCAATCTCGGCTGCGTACTTCTTCTCCACCACCCGCCGCTTCAGCTTCATGCTGGGCGTCAACTCGTCGGTTTCGACCGACCACTCGTCCGCCACCACGGCCAGCCGCTTGATCGTCTCGTAGGGAGCAAGTGTGGCGTTCACCTCGTCGATGATCCGTCGGTACCGCGCCAGCACCTGGGCATCCTGCACCAGCGCCATGCGGCCCTCCGCGGTAACGCCATGCACCTTCGCCCAACCCTCCAGCGCGGCGAAGTTGGGCGAGATCAGCACGCACGCAAACTTATGTTTGTCGCCAACCAGCGCCGCGTTGCCCACCAGCATGTGCGCCTTCAACTTGTTCTCGATCGGCTGCGGCGCAATCAGCTTGCCGCCGCTGGTCTTCAGCAACTCCTTCTTGCGATCGGTGATCGAGAGGAAGCCATCCAAGTCAAGGTTGCCGATGTCGCCGGTCTTGAGCCAGCCGTCCGGGGTGAAAGACTCGGCTGTCTCCTGTCGGCTTATTCCAGTAGCCGGGGAAGACGGACGGCCCGCGCACTTCCAGTTCGCCGTCCGCCGCAAACCGTACCTGGACATTGCTCAACACCGGCCCCACGGTCCCGATGCGGTTCTTCTGCGGCGTGTTCAGCCCGATCACCGGGGAAGTCTCCGTCAACCCGTAGCCTTCGAGTATGCGGATGCCAACATCGGCGAACCACCCCGCCGTATCCATCCCCAGCGGCGCGCCGCCCGAGACGAAGATATTCACCTGCCCGCCAAACGCCTCGCGAATCTTCGAGAAGACCAGCTTGTTCGCCAGCTTCCAACTCAACCCGCCCGGCTGCCTGCCCGCCAGCGTCTCCTGCCGGTGCGCATTGCCGACACCGATCGCCCAGTTCAGAATCCGCTTCTTCAAGCCGTGCGACTTGCCTTCCACTCCCTGGCGAATCTTCTCGTACACACGCGGCACGGCCACCATGATGGTCGGCCTGACAGCCTGCATCGCGTCGCGCAGCAGGTCGAATTTGGGGCAGTACGCCAGCGTGCTCTCATCGCACATCAACGCGTAGTCCAGGTGCCGCGCCGTCACATGCGACAGCGGCAGAAACGAGATGCACGTATCCGTCTCGTTGAACCCGAAAGGCTTGGTAGAAAGCGAGACGTTGCTGGCCAGATTACCGTGGGTCAGCATCACGCCCTTCGGCTCGCCAGTCGTCCCGGAGGTGTAGATGATCGTCGCCAGGTCGCCCGGCTGCACCTCGCGCACCTTCGCGTCGAACGCGGCATCCCGCGTCTGCAAACCCTCCGCCCCAGCGATCAGCGCGGCAAAACTCTCCGCGCCTTCACAATCCCCATCCATCACCACCACATGCTCGAGCGCCGGCAGATCCCCCGCCGCGCAAATCTTCTCGTACTGCTCGCGGTTCGACACCACCGCCACCTTCGCGCCCGAGTCGCGCAGCATATATCCCACCTGCTCCACCGTCAGCGTCAGATACAGCGGCACATCCACGGCGCCCAGCGCGAGCGTGGCGAAGTCGACCACCGGCCACTCCCAGCGATTCTCGCTCAGCAGCACCACGCGATCGCCCTTACCAACTCCCCACCCGGCCAGCATCGCAGCTAGCGCCCGCACCCGGCCATACATATCGGCCGAGGTGATCGGCTTCCACGCGCCGTCCTTGTCCTGCCACTTCCACACAACCTTATCGCCGCGCCCCGCCACCTTCAGGAACGCCTCATTGATCGTTGCTATCTGCCACATGCAAAAATCCCCCGCAACCACTCTGCCGGGGCAAACCCCAGTCACGCCACTCTAAAGAATCCGCCAACCGATTGCCAATTTGGGACTCGGTTCCTGTGGAACCGCGGAGTAGACTGTCTCCATGAACCTCGCGCTCAATCAATTCGAACTGCCGATCCGCATCAGTCAGGATCGTCCCGTGACGGATGAGGAATTGATGCGGCTTTCGGCCGAGAACGAGCCGATGCGCTTTGAGCGGGATGCGAACGGAGAAGTAATTGTGATGACGCCGACGGGAACGGGAGGCGGCCGAATCGAGAGTCGCGTGTATCTGGAATTGGGAATCTGGGCTCGAGCGGATGGCAGAGGTGAAGCGGCTGGTTCCAATACGGGTTTCAAGCTTCCCGACAGCTCGGTTCGCGCCGCCGATGCTGCCTGGATGAGTTTGTCGCGGTGGGATGCGTTGGATGCCGAAGAACTAAAGCGCTTTGCCAGGGCTTGCCCTGAGTTTGTAATAGAGGTCCGTTCGGAATCGGATCGTCTGGCTCCCCTGCAGGAAAAGATGAAGATGTGGATCGCCAACGGAGCCGAAGTCGCCTGGCTCATCGACCCCATCGAGAAAGCCGTCACCATCTACCGCCCCGGCGGCCAGCCCGAACACCTCACGCACCCCACCTCCGTCCAGGGCACCGGCCCCATCGCCGGGTTCGAACTGGTGATGTCACGCATCTGGGATTGATCACTTATCGATTTGGAAGAATCCAACCCTCAACTCATGCTGCGGAATCAGATTGGTCGCGGTCGCTCTGAAGCGGTTGGCACTGACCTTCTCCAGTTGACTCGGCCAGCAGAAACTCACAACATCTCGCTGGTCGTCGGCGGCAGATCTTTCAACAAAGAGCGTGAAATCGACAATAGGTTGTTTCCACGTATTCGCGCTGGTCAGAATGAAATCGACGTAGTTGATGTGCCCGTAACCATCGCCGTTCCGATTGTGAATGCTGGCGGCCTCTAAATTGCCCCGAAGTCCCTCGTCAAGACAGACGGACTTGAGTTCCTCGACGGTGAATTTGTCGATCTGGACATCCCGAGCCGGCACCGACGCGCCCTGCCTGATCGTTCGAAACTCGTCTGTCGAAACGTAGTTGTAACCGACAACCGGCGTGTATTCGTGAGAAATGTGAATGGTGCTGTGCGCCGGAAAGGTCTGAGACCAGTAGTACTTCTTCTCCACTGTCCAGTTTGCATAGTCACTGCCAACGTCCGAGCTAATCAGCCCGGCCTTGATGAGTAGGTTTCTTTGGGTAAGAGACAGCCGCCGAATGTCCTTTGCCTGGCCGTGAACGTCATCAAAATTCCCAAATGTGGCGACGTCGATACCGTTTTTGTTCAGGGTCGTAGTCACATCGCGGCCTTTTAGCGATGCCCTCGATTCAACCTGGAAGTGAGCTGGTTGACCTTCGATAGTCAGCCGAAAGTCATCGAATCCCTGCTCCTTGATTGAGCGTTCTTCTGCTTCGAGCTCGTATGGCGGGATGGGAAAAGCCACAACTGTCGTTACGTCCTCGTCGGTGTCATTTCGAAACTCATAGTCAACCCTCACTTTCTTGAGGCTGATGGTCAGAACCTCGCGAGCCATGGTGATCCGGTCTTCACGCTTGAGGACAACCAACCCACCGGCGCCAATCGCGGCTGCCGCATCATCGGCAAAGGCATTTGGGATTGCAATGGCGAGAACAAGAAGCGTTGCGACAGGGCGTAGTTTCATTTGTCGGGATTCTCGCACGAGTAGATCATTTATTGACGCAAAATCCATTTTCCTGCATACTCGTAAGAGTGCCTCCGCCTCAGGCGGTGGCCAGTCACATCACCACGGCCGAACGGCTCATCCAGCCAGCAGTTGAAGAAAAGCAATTCCGGATGGGTTCAGCGCGCAACAGTCGCTGCAGGGTTCGAGCGGTGGGAGACGAGGAAAAATGGCAAAGAAGCTCTCAAAGAATCTGGTGAAGGCGCGCGCGCTCGTTGAGCCCCGTCCGTACACCCTGATCGACGCAGTTCCCCTCCTCAAGAAAGCCAAGTACGCCAAGTTCGACGAGACCGTCGACCTGACCATGCGCCTTGGCGTCGACCCCAAGCACGCCGACCAGATGGTCCGCGGCACGGTCGTTCTGCCCCACGGCCTGGGCAAGTCCAAGATCGTCGCCGTCATCGCCTCGGGCGATAAGATTGCAGCACGCCAAGGCTGCCGGCGCCGAGTTCGCCGGCGGCGAAGAGCTGGTCGAGAAGATCCAGAAGGAAAACTGGACCGCCTTCGACGCCCTGATCGCGACGCCCGACATGATGAAGTCCGTCGGCCGTCTGGGCAAGGTGCTCGGACCCAAGGGCCTGATGCCCAACCCCAAGACCGGAACCGTCACCACCGACGTCGTCGCCGCGATCAAGGAAATCAAGGCCGGTAAGGTCGAGTTCCGCACGGACAAGACGGCGCTGGTTCACGTTCCCGTCGGCAAGCTCTCGTTCGACCCGCAGAAGCTGGTCGACAACGCCATGACCGTCATCACCTCGGTGCTGAAGGCCAAGCCGTCGGCTGCCAAGGGCAAGTACGTCAAGGGCATGTCACGTCAGCTCCACGATGGGCCCCGGCATCCAGCTTGACTCGTCCGTCACCGATTTGGCCGGCAAGGCGTAAACAGCCTGCTGCATTGAGAATTCAGGCGCAACCAATCCCTGCGCATACAAATTTTGAAGAGCTACGAGCTGAAAAGCGAATAGCCAAAGGCTAGGAATTCATTATGGCATTGACCAGAGCAAAGAAGACGGAGAAGGTGACGGAGCTCGCCAGCGAGCTCGAGCACTCCACCTCTGCCATCATCGGCACCTTCAAGGCGCTCACCGCGTCGAAGGACTTCGACCTGCGCAAGACCGTTCGCGAGGCCGGCGGCAGCTACCACGTCGTCAAGAACAAGCTGGCCGCACGTGTCGGCCAAGGGCACCAAGATCGAGGCCGCACTGCAGGGCCTCAAGGGCGTCTCGTCGGTCGCCTACACCTCCGGCGATCCGGTCGCTCTCGCCAAGGCGCTTTCGACCTGGGTGAAGGACAACGCGGAGTTCACCTTCAAGCTGGGCATCGTCGACGGCAAGGTCATCACCGTCGAAGAGATCAAGGCCCTCGCCACCCTGCCGGGCAAGGAAGAGCTCTTCTCGAAGCTCCTCTTCCTGATTCAGTCGCCCGCGCAGCGTCTGGCCACGGTCATCAACGCCACCGGCCGCGATCTCGCCGTCGTCATCAACCAGGGCGTCGAGAAGGGCAAGTTCGCTGGCCCTGCCGCCGCACCTGTTGCTGCAGCCGCGCTGCCGAAGCTCCGGCCGCAGAAGCAGCCGAAGCGCCGGTTGCGGAAGCTGCAGCGCCAGCCGCTGAAGCGGCCGCAGTCGAAGCTGCTCATGTCGAAGAGGCAGCCGCGGGCGAGCAGCCTTCGGGCGCAGCTCAGCCTGAGAACGCAACCGCATCGCAGGCCGGCGAAGCAGCCGCCTCCGATCCGGCGGAAGGCGCATAAAAGTTTCGTCTCGTCCCCTCGGGTGCGCTTGTCTGGGCGCAACGGAAACCCGGCGGGATGAGGCAACCGAAGCGCAAGTCAGCTTTGGAGACGCAAATCGGCACCACGCAACATAAGTTCTGAATCGACTTTATTAGGAGAAACAAAATGGCAGACATTCAGCAGTTGGAAGATCAGATCGTTAGCCTGAGCCTGCTCGAGGCATCCGAGCTCTGGTCAAGAAGCTCGAAGCCCGTCTCGGCGTCTCGGCAGCAGCAGCCGTCGCGGCCCCGGCAGCAGGCGGCGGCGCAGCAGCAGCGGCTCCGGTCGAAGAGAAGACCGAGTTCACCGTCATCCTCAAGGATGCCGGCGCGAACAAGATCTCCACCATCAAGGCTGTTCGCGAAGTCACCGCCCTGGGCTTGAAGGAAGCCAAGGACCTGGTCGACGGCGCTCCCAAGCCCTTGAAGGAGAACATCTCGAAGGAAGACGCGGCCGCCATCGCCAAGAAGTTCGAAGGCGTCGCGACTGTCGAAATCAAGTAACCTCCGCGTTTAGCGGAGGTTACGGGCGGACGAGCTTTAGCTCCGACGCCTTGACCCCCGCAAAAAGCAGGTCGTTTCGAATCGGCCGGGGCCTCGTGCCCCGGCAGTTTTCCTGTCCGCTTGCACTTTAATGCAGAAGGCGGTATCCTTCTCGTTGGAGAACCGCCCCTGCCTTGGTGTGCTCATAGGCAGACAGCGCTTCCGGACACTCGATACATCGATTCTATATACGGTAATTTCCGGTCCATCCTGCGTGCGCAGGCTACGGGGCCGGCCATCATGCGTCTGGCGGCGGACATGCATGGTGACACAGGAACAGTAGCGGCAGCAAAACTTTGAGGCTAGGCGAGCCTCAAAGGGTGGCAGGCATCCATTCAGATACGGAAACAGTGCACAAGTCGATCATTGCGCTCACGGGAGGTGCTGTCCCTGCGAGCGCTTTTCTGCGTGTGTAGCGCGCAACTCTCCATGCTCCAAACAGAAGCCCCAAAAATCATCCGTCACGCGGTCTTTATAGCAGTTCCCGCAGGCTGGCGAAAGTTAAAGATTTCCGCCGCCCTGCAACGTCAGTTCGAAACAGACACGCGCACAGGCCAGACCGCATCGAGGGCGGCGAGGCAAAACAAGCGCAATCGGAAGCAAACCCGGAGAGCTGCAATGCGGCTCTCCACCTTCGAAACCCGGCGCGCCCCCCAGATTGACGGCCGCCACATAAGAAGGCCTCGAGCAGCAGTAGTTGCCCACGAAGTTCAGGAGACTCATTCATGCCCAGCGAAATGCGCGCGATCCGCAGCCGCCTCGATTTTTCCAAGATCCCCACCTCCATCCAGATTCCCAACCTCATCGAGGTCCAGCGCCGCAGCTACGAGCGCTTCCTGCAGATGGACAAGCTTCCCCAGGAGCGCGAGGACAACGGCCTTCAGTCCGTCTTCACCTCGGTCTTCCCCATCACCGACTTCCGCAACGTCTCCGAACTCGAGTTCGTCGACTTCTCCATCGGCAACTGGGAGTGCAAGTGCGGCTACCTCAAGGGTCTCAACCACCTGCGCACGGCCTGCTCCAACTGCGGCCACATGGTCATCACCGACCCGTTCCACCCGGGCGACGTGCTCTGCAACGTTCTGCGGAACCTACAACAAGAACACCCCTGACTTCTGCACCAAGTGCGGCGACCCCGTCGGCCTGCAGCTGAAGTACGACCAGGCCGAGTGCGAAGAGCGCGGCATGACCTACTCCGCTCCGCTCAAGGTCACCATCCGCCTGAAGATCTACGACAAGGACCCCGAGACCGGCGTCAAGAGCCTGCGCGACATGAAGGAGCAGGAAGTCTTCTTCGGCGACATCCCGCTGATGAGCCAGAACGGCACCTTCATCGTCAACGGCACCGAGCGCGTCATCGTCTCGCAGCTCCACCGTTCGCCCGGCGTCTTCTTCGAGACGGCGAACAACCGCACCTACTTCCTCGGCAAGATCATTCCCTACCGCGGCAGCTGGGTCGAGTTCGAGTACGACCAGAAGAACACCCTCTACGTCCGCATCGACCGCAAGCGCAAGTTCCTCGGCACCATCTTCCTGCGCGCCCTCGGCCTGCGCACCGACGAGGAGATCCTCAAGACCTTCTACACCGTCGACACCATCAACGTGAAGGACGGCAAGCTGCAGCTGGAAGGTCGCTCCCGAAGGCCAGCCCACCAACCTGCAGGGCACGCGTCCGGCCCACGCCATCACCGCCAAGGGTGAGGAGCTTGCGCCCGCCACCCGCAAGATCTCGGCCCACTCGCATCAAGCTGCTCTGCGCAGCACAAGATCGATGCGGTCGAAGTTGAGACCTCCGAGTTCGACGGCGCCATGACCGCCGCCGACGTCGTCGACCTCACCACCGGCGAGCTGCTCTACGAGGCCAACCAGGAGCTCACCGCCGACAAGCTGCACAAGATCCTCCAGTCCGGCGTCACCACGCTTCGAGGTCTTCTTCCCCGAGCGCGACGACGTGGGCAACATCATCACCAACACCCTCCGCCGCGACTCCGTGCGCAAGCCCGAGGAAGCGCTCATCGAGATCTACCGCAAGCTGCGTCCCGGCGACCCACCGACGCTCGACACCGCGACTGCGCTCTTCGAAGGCATGTTCTTCGATCCGCGCAAGTACGACTTCTCGCGCGTCGGCCGCCTCAAGTTCAACATCAAGCTCTACGAGAACCAGGACGCCACCGGCCTCGACAAGCGCACGCTGACCCCCGAGGACTTCTACGGCACCATCCGCTACCTGCTCAAGCTGCGCAAGAACATCGGCACCGTCGATGACATCGATCATCTCGGCAACCGCCGCGTCCGCGCCGTCGGCGAGTTGATGGAGAACCAGTTCCGCATCGGCCTCGTCCGCATGGAGCGCGCCATCAAGGAAAAGATGTCGGTCTACCAGGAGATGTCGACGGCCATGCCGCACGACCTCATCAACGCCAAGCCGGTCATGGCCGCGATCCGCGAGTTCTTCGGCTCCTCGCAGCTCTCGCAGTTCATGGACCAGACCAACCCGCTCTCGGAGATCACGCACAAGCGCCGCCTGTCGGCCCTTGGGCCCGGTGGTCTGTCCCGTGAGCGCGCCGGCTTCGAAGTCCGCGACGTGCACCCGACCCACTACGGCCGCATCTGCCCGATTGAGACGCCGGAAGGCCCGAACATCGGCCTCATCTCGCTCGCTCTCCTGCTTCGCGCGCATCAACGAGTACGGCTTCATCGAGTCGCCCTACCGCCGCGTCAAGGACGGCAAGGTGCTCGACTTCGTCTCCGTCGCCAACGCCGGCGAGTCCGGTCTGCGCCAGGGCGATCACCTCGAGGTCAACGAGGCCCGCAAGCTGAACGAGCAGCTGAAGAAGGACAAGAAGCGCACCATGGATCTCGAGCCCTTCAGCTTCTATCTCTCCGCGTGGGAAGAGGATCGCCACACCATCGCGCAGGCCAACATCGAGCTCGACGCCAAGCTGACACATCGTCCAGGACGTCGTCGACGCCCGCCGCCAGGGCAACTTCGTCCTGGTCAACAAGGGCGAAGTGGACTACGTCGACGTCTCGCCGAAGCAGCTCGTCTCGGTCGCCGCCTCGCTGGTTCCGTTCCTCGAGCACGACGACGCCAACCGCGCGCTGATGGGCGCCAACATGCAGCGCCAGTCCGTTCCGCTGCTCGTCTCCGAAGCTCCCTTCGTCGGTACCGGCATGGAAGGCGTCACCGCCCGCGACTCCGGCGCCGTCATCCTGGCCAAGCGCAACGGCATCGTCGATTCGGTCGACTCCGAGCGCATCATCGTGCGCGTCGAAGGCGAGCACCACCCCACGCAGCTCTCGCGTGAGGTCGGCTCGGACATCTATCAGCTCACCAAGTTCAAGCGCTCCAACCAGAACACCTGCATCAACCAGAAGCCGATCGTTCGCCAGGGCGACCGCGTCATCAAGGGTCAGGTCATCGCCGACGGTCCATGCACGGAGCAGGGCGAACTCGGCCTCGGCCGCAACGTCCTGGTCGCCTTCATGCCGTGGCGCGGGTACAACTTCGAGGACGCGATCCTCATCTCCGAGAAGCTGGTCCGCGACGACTACTACACCTCGATCCACATCGAGGAGTTCGAGATCGAAGCCCGCGACACCAAGCTCGGGCCGGAAGAGATCACGCGCGATATTCCCAACGTCAGCGAGCACGCCCTGCGCGATCTCGACGAGTCGGGCATCATCCGCATCGGCGCCAAGGTCGGCCACAACGACATCCTCGTCGGCAAGGTAACGCCCAAGGGCGAAACGCAGCTCACCCCGGAAGAGAAGCTGCTCCGCGCCATCTTCGGCGAGAAGGCCGGCGACGTTCGCGACGCCTCGCTCACGTGCCCTCCGGGCATCGAGGGCACCGTCGTCGACGTCCGCATCTTCTCCCGCAAGGGTCAGGAGAAGGACGAGCGCGCCAAGCAGATCGAGCAGGAGCAGATCGAGAAGCTGGAGCGCAACCTCGCCGACGAGATCCGCATTCTCACCGACGAGCGCCTCAAGCGTCTCGAAGCCATTCTCGGCGCCAAGGAAGTCCTGGCCGACCTGCACGACGAGCGCACCAACAAGAAGCTGCTCAACAAGGGCGACATCCTCGACCGCGACACCATCGAGCTCATCAGCACTCGTAACCTCAAGCGCATCCGCTACGCCGACAAGGACCCCCGCGTCAACGAGCAGATCGACGAGATCGAGGAGATGACCTCGCGCCAGATCGACGTTCTGCGCAAGATCACCAACGAGAAGATCGGCAAGATGCAGAAGGGCGACGAGCTTTCGCCCGGCGTCATCAAGATGGTCAAGGTCTACATCGCCATGAAGCGCAAGCTCTCTGTCGGCGACAAGATGGCCGGCCGCCACGGTAACAAGGGCGTCATCGCTCGCATCCTGCCGGAAGAGGATATGCCGTACCTCCCCGATGGAACGCCGGTCGAGATCGTCCTCAACCCGCTCGGCGTGCCTTCCCGTATGAACGTCGGTCAGATCCTCGAGACGCACCTCGGCTGGGCTGCGCACGAACTCGGCAAGCAGGTCGCCGAGCTCGCCGCAGCCGATGAGCCAAGGCCAGCGAAGTCCGCGAGCTCTTCAAGGCGCGCTTCGCCGGCACCGCCGCTCTCAACCAGCTTCTTGACCTCGACGACGAGCAGACCATGCGCGTCGCCGCCGGCATGAAGCGCGGCATCTGGTTCGGCACCGCGGTCTTCGACGGCGCGCGCGAGACCGAGATCAAGGCGCTGCTCAAGGCCGCTGGTCTGCCCAGCTCGGGCAAGACGCTGATGTTCGACGGCATGACCGGCGAACGAGTTCGAGCAGCCCGTCACCGTCGGCTACATCTACATGCTCAAGCTCTCGCACCTTGTCGACGACAAGATCCACGCTCGCTCCATCGGACCGTACTCGCTCATCACCCAGCAGCCGCTCGGTGGTAAGGCGCAGTTCGGCGGACAGCGCTTCGGCGAGATGGAAGTCTGGGCGCTCGAAGCCTACGGCGCCGCCTACATCCTGCAGGAGCTGCTCACCGCCAAGTCCGACGACGTCTTCGGCCGTACCAAGATCTACGAGGCCATCGTCAAGGGCGAGGCTGCGATCGAGCCCGGCGTGCCCGAGTCGTTCAACGTGCTCATCCGCGAACTGCAGTCGCTCTGCCTCGACGTCGAGCTGATCAAGCACGCCGACCAGAAGAAGGTACCGCTGCCCTCGATCGCCGCAGCCGACTAACGCATCAGCCCCGGAGTAGGCCCGGACCTTAGTCCGTGACTCTCCGGGGCCAAATAAATAGGGGCTTTAGCCCCGGCAAGAATAGACAAGCAACACCACAATCGAAGACAAAGCACCTGCACCAGAACCACCGGCATCGCGATGCGCCGAAAGTCATCGCGAACAGAATTGCAACCGCAGCCAAGCACCGCTGCCAAACGGAGACGCCCAATATGTTCCGCTCCAGCCCCTTCGAACTACTCGGCCCCATCACCGACTTCGACGCCATCAAGATCCAGCTCGCCATCCCCGGAGAAGATCCGCTCGCTGGTCGCACGGCGAAGTCACCAAGCCCGAGACCATCAACTACCGCACCTTCAAGCCCGAGCGCGACGGCCTCTTCTGCGCCCGCATCTTTGGACCCATCACCGACTGGGAGTGCCTCTGCGGCAAGTACAAGCGCATGAAGCACCGCGGCGTCATCTGCGACAAGTGCGGCGTCGAAGTCACCCTCAGCAAGGTCCGCCGCGAACGCCTCGGCCACATCGAGCTCGCCAGCCCCTGCTCGCACGTCTGGTTCTTCAAGGGCCTGCCGTCGCGCATCGGCCACCTGCTCGACATCTCGCCTGCGTGAGCTCGAAGCCGTCCTCTACTTCGAGTCCTACGTCGTCGTCGATCCAGGCGACGCGCCCGTCAAGGAGCGCGAAGTCATCAAGGACGAGACCCGCTTCCGCGAGCTCGACCAGCAGTACCGCCCCTCCGGCTTCAAGGCCATGATGGGCGCCGAGGCCATCAAGGAACTCCTCAAGCGCGTCGAAGTCACCGAGCTCTCCATCGAGCTCCGCGAGCGCATGAAGACCGAGACCTCGCTGCAGAAGAAGCTCAAGTACTCCAAGCGCCTCAAGATCGTCGAGGCCTTCCGCAAGTCCGACAACAAGCCGCAGTGGATGATCCTCGACGTGATCCCCGTGATCCCGCCAGAGCTTCGCCCCCTCGTGCCGCTGGACGGCGGCCGCTTCGCCACCTCCGACCTCAACGACCTCTATCGCCGCGTCATCAACCGCAACAACCGCCTCAAGAAGCTGATGGACCTGCACGCACCTGAGGTCATCGTCCGCAACGAAAAGCGCATGCTGCAGGAAGCCGTCGACGCTCTCTTCGACAACGGCCGCCGTGGCCGCGTCCTGCGCGGCGCGAACAACCGTCCGCTCAAGTCGCTCTCCGACACCCTCAAGGGCAAGCAGGGCCGCTTCCGTCAGAACCTCCTCGGCAAGCGCGTCGACTACTCCGGCCGTTCGGTCATCGTCGTCGGTCCCGAGCTCAAGCTGCACCAGTGCGGCCTGCCCAAGAAGATGGCGCTCGAGCTCTTCAAGCCCTTCATCTATCACCGCCTCGAGCAGACCGGCCACTGCACCACCATCAAGCAGGCCAAAGAGATGGTCGAGATGCAGGAGCCCATCGTCTGGGACATCCTCGAAGAGGTCATCAAGGATCACCCGATCCTGCTCAACCGCGCCCCGACCCTCCACCGCCTCGGCATCCAGGCGTTTGAGCCGGTGCTCGTCGAAGGCAAGGCCATCAAGATCCACCCGCTGGTCTGCACCGCCTTCAACGCCGACTTCGACGGCGACCAGATGGCCGTGCACATCCCGCTCTCGCCCGAAGCCCAGATCGAAGCCTCGCGTCCTGATGCTCGCCTCGCACAACATCCTCTCGCCCGCCAGCGGCCAGCCCATCACCGTGCCCACGCAGGACCTCGTCCTCGGCCTCTACTACCTCACCAAGGCCAAGGTCAACGCCAAGGGTGAAGGCCGCGTCTTCGCCAACATCGAAGAAGTCTTCATGGCGCTCGAAGCCAAGCAGGTCGAGACGCTCACGCCCGATCCGTCTGCGCTACACCGGCCCTGTCCTCGACATGACCACCGCGTACGACGATCAGGACCTCACCCACACCGAGCCGGTCGAGTTCAACAAGCAGTACATCAACACCACCGTCGGCCGCGCCATCCTCAACGATGCGCTCCCCGAAGGCATGCCCTACGTCAACGGCCTGCTCAAGAAGAAGGGAATCGGCCAGCTCGTCAACTACTGCTACCTGAACCTCGGCCTCGAAGTCACCGTCAAGACGCTCGACCGGATCAAGGACCTCGGCTTCCGCTATGCCACCCGGTCCGGCCTCTCCGTCGGCCTCGACGACATGGTCATCCCCGACTCCAAGTACACCCTGGTCGGCGACGCCGAAAAGACCGTCCTCGCCATGCAGCAGCAGTACCTCGACGGCGCCATCACCAACGGTGAGCGCTCCAACAAGGTCATCCAGATGTGGTCCGGCGTCACCGAGCGCGTCGCCGACGAGATGTTCAACAACATGAAGCAGGCCGACAAGGAAGGAGCCATGAACCCGATCTACATCATGGCCGACTCCGGCGCCCGCGGTTCCAAACAGCAGATCCGTCAGCTCTCCGGCATGCGCGGCCTCATGGCCAAGCCCTCCGGCGAAATCATCGAGACCCCCATCACGGCGAACTTCCGTGAAGGCCTCACCGTGCTGCAGTACTTCATCTCCACGCACGGCGCGCGTAAGGGCCTCGCCGACACCGCACTCAAGACCGCCGACTCGGGCTACCTCACCCGCCGTCTGGTCGACGTGGCGCAGGACGTCATCATCTCGCACCACGACTGCGGCACCGTCGAAGGCATCTACGTCACCCCCATCATCGAAGCCGGCGAGACCATCGAGCCCCTGCGCGACCGCATCATCGGCCGCGTCTCGCTCGAGAAGCTCAAGGACTTCGAGGGCAAGACCATCGTCGAAGTCAACCAGGAGATCGACGAAGACCTCGCCTCCGCCGTTCAGGCCGCAGGCATCGAGCGCGTCAAGATTCGCTCCGTCCTCACCTGCGAGTCCAAGCGCGGCGTCTGCATCCTCTGCTACGGCCGTAACCTCGGCTCCGGCAAGATGGTGGAGATGGGCGAAGCCGTCGGCGTCATCGCGGCGCAGTCCATCGGCGAGCCCGGCACCCAGCTCACCATGCGTACCTTCCACATCGGCGGAACCGCATCGCGCGTCTCCGACGCTTCGCACCTCGAAGCCAAGAACGCCGGCACCGTGCGCTTCATCAACCTCGTCACCGTTCGCTCCAAGGACGGCGGCCTGGTCGCGATGAACCGCAACGGCTCCATCGCCATCATCGACGACAAGGGCCGCGAGAAGGAGCGTTACGCCATCGTCTACGGCGCCAAGCTCAAGGTCGAAGAAGGAGCCAAGGTCACGCAGGGCGCACGCCTCGGCGAGTGGGATCCCTACACCTTCTCCCTCCTCACCGAGATCGCCGGCACCGTCCAGTTCAAGGACCTGCAGGAAGGCGTCACCCTCAACGAAGAAGTCGACGAAGTCACCGGCCTCAGCCGCCTCGTCGTCGCCGACTCCTCCGACGAGAAGCGTCAGCCCGCCATCATCATCAAGGCGGCATCCGGCAACAAGCGCTACCTCATGCCTTCGCGCGCCCACCTCATGGTCGCCGACGGCGACGAGGTCTTCCCCGGCGACATCCTTGCCAAGATCCCACGCGAAACCACCCGCACCAAGGACATCACCGGCGGTCTGCCCGCGCGTCGTCGAACTCTTCGAGGCCCGCAAGCCCCGCGACCCGGCAATCATCAGCAAGATCGATGGCGTCGTTCGCTTCGGCGAAGTCTCCAAGGGTCAGCGCAAGGTCTACGTCACCGCGGACAACGGCCAGGAAGAGGAGTACAGCGTTCCTCGCGGTGTCTACGTCAACGTGCAGGAAGGCGAACGCCTCCGTGCCGGCGACGCACTCATCGACGGTCCCCGCAACCCGCACGACATCCTCGAAGTCCTCGGCGAGCGCGCTCTGCAGATGTACCTCGTCAACGAAATCCAGGAAGTCTACCGGCTCCAGGGCGTCACCATCTCCGACAAGCACATCGAGACCATCGTTCGCCAGATGCTCCGCTGGGTCAAGATCGAAGAGGTTGGCGACACCACCTTCCTGCTCGAGCAGCAGACCGACCGCTTCCGCTTCAACGACGAGAACCAGCGCGTGCTGATGTCCGGCGGACGTCCTGCCATCGGCCGCTCGCTGCTCCTCGGCATCACCAAGGCGTCGCTCTCCACCGACAGCTTCATCTCGGCCGCCAGCTTCCAGGAGACCACCCGCGTCCTCACCGAGGCCAGCATCAACGGCTCCATCGACACGCTCCGCGGCCTCAAGGAAAACGTCATCGTCGGCCGCCTCATTCCCGCCGGCACCGGCATGGAGTACTACCGCAACGTCCAGCTCTCCCCAGAGCTGGAAGAAGCGGCAGCCCAGGTCCAGCAGGAAGTCACCGCAGCCATCGAAGCCGAAGAGCGCGAACTCGAACTGATGCGCATGGAAGGCGAACAAGAAGAAATGGCCGCCGAATAGTACTCCGTACCGTTCTCGACGCTTCGCGTATCAAAACCAAACGGCAGAGCTTCGGCTCTGCCGTTTCTTTTTGTTTGTCATTCCCGAAGGGAATCTGCTTCTCGGCTTTGCCGCTCTTGACGTAGTTATCATCCAGTGATAACATTTGATAGTGACAATTCGTGATCCTAGCCTCGACACGCTCTTGCTGCTCGATGGCGAGACCTTCGTCGTAGAAGCGGACGGAAAATGTTGGGTCAAGTTCGTTGTAAAGCAGGTTCCCGTGTCGCCGGAGCGACCGCGCGGGCTGGATTATTCACTGACGCTGCATGATGAGGACGGGGAGCGGTTGCTCGGCTTCGATAACGCACATGCCGTTCGCGAGGGCTCCGGGCCGGGAGCTCAAACTCGCATCGAATACGACCATAAGCACTCCGGCAAAAGGGTGCGGTTTTATATTTACGCAGATGCCGCCACGCTCCTCGCGGACTTCTGGACAGAGGTTGAAGCCATCTTGAAGAAAAGGAGTGCCCAGTCATGACTACGCTCAAAGTCGGTATCGCCACCCTCGAACAGTACAAGCAGCGCACCATGGCCATCGCGCGCGGAGAGTACGTCCCTGCCCGTAACGAGCCGAAGGTCTGGTTCCAGTCTCTTGAGACCATGTCACAGGTTCTCTCGGACAAGAATCGGGCCCTCCTGGCGCTGATTGTGAAGACGCAACCGCAATCGCTCGCGGAACTGGCCGAGAAGACCGGACGCGCCAAATCCAACCTCTCCCGAACTCTCAAGACCATGGAGCGCTACGGCCTTGTCTACTTTGAGCAACGCCCCGGCCGCCAGATCGCTCCACGCGTAAACTACTCCGGCGTCAAACTCGAAATGACCTTCCAGTAAGCTGCAAGAAAGGACAATGCTCGATGGCCATTGAATTCGCTGTCCTGAAAAAGAAGGACGTGGAGAGCCTCGAATCCTTTACACGCGCCAATGCAATGGCCGAAGAGCTACGGCAGCACCTCGAACAAGAAGAAACGCAGCAGCAGATCCTTGGTTGCCATGTTCTCGGGGCCTCCAGTGCCCTCATTCAGGCTCTCGTATTGGATAAGGTCACTACCCTCGGCTTCGTGGGCGAGAAAAAAGGACTCTTCGCTAACTACGAGGTGCCTGCCTTACGACCCGACTACTATTGCCCGATGGGCGACTTCTCGGGAATCCTGCTGGAAGTGGAGCGTGGAAAAACCACCACCAACAATATGGATCTTCTCGACTTTTGGAAGTGCCACATCTGTGAGCACGCAGAATACCTGTTTCTCTTGGTTCCCCAAAAGCGAACAAGCGCCAACGGAACGGTGCTCCGGTGCTTTCAACAAGTCAAAAGAAGGCTAGGCGTCTTTTTTGACGAGCCGAAGAACTACGTCAACGTCAACGCAGTCCATCTGTTCGGCTACTGAAAGCGAGGCAGCATTGAATAGGGAGGCGGCCCGCCCGAACTGCGCGGCAACTTTCGCTTCAATCCGAGCGAACTGACGCGTATCCGGGCGAAACTCACACCGCACGTCGCCTCTCTCTGCGCGACATGGAAGGAGATGCATGGGCATTACCAGTAAGGAAGTCAAAGAAGCGGGCGAGCGCATGGAAGCGCTCCGCGCCAGCACTCCTTTTGCGACTGCGGCCCACTACGACCGCAGAACTAAGAGCGTAATCATCAAACTTGCCAACGGTCTCGGCATCTTCTTCTCGCCGGAAGATGCTCAGGGTTTGGAAGGCGCGACCGCCGCGCAACTCAGCGACGTGGAACTCACTCCATCCGGATTGGGCCTGCACTTCGAAAAACTCGACGCCGATCTCTGGATACCCTCGCTCCTCGAAGGTGTCTTCGGCTCCCGCAAATGGATGGCCGCCCGCCTCGGAGCCCAGGGCGGCAAAGCCCGCTCGCTCGCCAAGCGCACCGCCGCCCGCGCCAACGGAGCCCTCGGCGGCCGCCCCCGCAAGTCCGCCACCCGTTGAGCCTGTCGCATAGCGGGTGCGCGGAACGTGTCTGTCAGTGACGGCTTCTCAATCGCATCAAACCCGATCCCTCCATCAGTCTGAGGGCCAAAGGCCCGACCATATACCAGCCTGGGCCGAAGGCCCAGGTACTCAGCCCCAATGATCCCGAGGGCTGAAGGCCCGACATATAACTCTTCGCAAGCGGGAAATGCAGCATAGCGACCCGATCCTTCTTGCCTTAGCTAACTTACTTAGCTAGACTAGATCCATGGAAGTCAACATCCATCACGCCAAGACCAACCTCTCCAAACTCATCGCCGCGGCCGAGAGCGGGGAAGAGGTCATCATCGCGCGCAACGGCAAGCCCGCCGTCAAACTGGTCCTCGTCACCCCGCCCGTCCGCAAGTCGCGCAAGCACCTCCGCGGCTCCGGCATCGGAAAGCTCTGGATGGCTGACGACGCCTTCTCGCCCCAAACCGACCTCGAAATCCAGAAGCTCTTCGAAGGCACCGAAGACCCACTGCTAACCTTCGAGCCCGCCCCACCCCTCTCGCGCAAGAAGAAATCCAAATGAAGGTGCTGGTCGACACCCACACCTTCCTCTGGGACCTCTTAGGCGATCACCGAAGCTCCCGCCTCGCCAAGCAGATCCTCAAGTCCGACGAGCACGAACTCTACTTTTCCCTGGTCTCCCTCTGGGAGGTCGCCATCAAGATCAAGACCGGCAAGCTCAACGCCCTCGGCTCCTCAGTCTCCTATCTCCGCGACGAGATGGAGAACTACAGCATGCAACTCCTGCCCATCCGCTACGAGCACATCCTCGCGCTCGAAATCCTCCCCGCCCACCACAGCGACCCCTTCGACCGCCTCCTCATCGCCCAGGCCCTCGCCGAATCGCTCCCCATCCTTACCAACGACGAAAAATTCCGCCTCTACCCCGTCAAAGTCCTCTGGTAGTCGGCGAGGGGACGGAACAATCTCCTGACACCCTGCGTATAACCAAATACAGGTCGAGACAGAATCCGCCAGCTCCAGGTTTGTGTCTCCCAAAGCTCCAAAGAAGCTCTAAGCCCAATGCTGTGAATACTTTGCAAAACAAGCTCCTTTGTTTTCAATATCTTACGAAGTCGGTCCGGACCTAAGTGCTTTGTTTGGAAGATTATGCGCAAAAGGGGGGAGGGGGGTAGGTGGCAAATTCGAGAATCTTGAACGCCGGCTCTGAGAGCGAGCGTGGGCCGAAAGTTCTTCTCAGGTCATCCGGGGACCAGGCCAACGTCGTCTCGCCATACCGCAACGAATTGGCGTATCGTGTGTCTAATCCAATAGATGTTCACCGCAGCGGAAGCGCGATGAACAGAGGCCCTCGCAATCCGCGCAACCCGTCGCCACCGAGCTCGACCGGGCAATCGAAGGATCGGCAGGACAAGGAAAAGTATGAAAGTCACGCGAGTTCTCAAGAGCACGATCGTTGCGGTCCTCATCGCCGGCGTTATGCTGATGACTCCCTCTCCAGCAAGCGCACGCGTGTTTGTCTCGGTCGGCATCGCTCCCCCGGTGATCCCCGTCTACGCGCAGCCCATCGCTCCCGGCTACGGATATATCTGGACGCCCGGTTACTGGGCCTACGATGACTCCGGCTACTACTGGGTCGACGGCGCCTGGGTCTACCCGCCCTACGTCGGCGCTCTCTGGACGCCCGGCTACTGGGGTTGGGGCGGCGGCAACTATCTCTGGTATCCCGGTTACTGGGGCCTCAGCGTCGGCTTCTACGGCGGCATTAACTACGGCTTCGGATACTTCGGCACCGGCTACTACGGCGGATACTGGAACGGCGGCCACTACTACTGCAATGGAGCCTACAACCACATCGGCTTTCATAACGGCTACGTCTACAATCAGCACGTCAACGGCTTCGACGGACACCCCGGCGGAACGTCCTACTCCTCCAACCACGGAGCGGAAAACTACCGTGGCTCGTCGGTAAACGGCAACAGCTTCGCCACCAATCGTGGCACCTATGCCAACGGCGGCGCACGTCCTGCCTACGCTGGAGCCAATGCAGGCGAACAGAACCACAGCTATAACGGAGCCAGCAACAGCTACGCGGCCCGCGGCAACTACGCCGCCCCAACCTCGCAGGCTCGCTCGTACCAGGGCGGCGGCAACTACGCAGCTCCGCAAACCCGCTCCTACCAGGGCGGCGGAAACTACGCAGCACCGCAAGCCCGCTCCTTCCAGGGCGGCGGAAACTACGCGGCAGCACCGCAAGCGCGTTCCTTCTCCGGCGGCGGAAGCTACGGTGGAGGCGCTCCCCACGCCAGCTTTAGCGGCGGCGGCGGTGGTGGCGGGGGATTCCACGGCGGCGGTGGAGGCGGACACCGGTAACAGAACCGCAGCACAGAAAAAAAGGGCTGAGGAGCAATCCTCAGCCCTTCCTTTTCGATCCCCGTTCTAGGGGGGACCACGATGGGCCAGCTACGCCAGCGCGACGACGATCTCCGCAATCTCATGCACAGCGTCGGTGTGCCCCAACGTTCGCGCCCTCTCACCCATTGCCAGCAGTGTCCCGCGATTGCTCAGCAAAGTGCTCAACTCGCCGAGCAATCTTTCGGGATCGGCAATCTCCGTCTCCGTCAGCATCTTTGCCGCGCCCGCGTCGCGAAAGACCTCTGCGTTTCTCCTCTGGTGGTCGTCCGCAGCCAGCGCAAACGGGACCAGCAGCGAAGCTTTGCCTGCCGCCGCCAACTCCGCCACTGTACTCGCCCCGCTGCGGCACAGAATCAAGTCAGCCGCGGCAAACTCCGCAGGCATGTCATCCAGATACGGTTGCACCGTAACGCGCCGCTCAACTCGCTCACCGATCAGCCCAGCCGATTCGTATGTCTTGGCGGTAGACGCCCCATGCCGGCCGCCCGCCTGGTGCAGTATCTCCAGATCAGGAAACCGCTTCAGCAGCCGGCCAGCAGCCTTCGGCATCGCCTCGTTCAGCACTCGAGCGCCCTGGCTTCCACCAAAAACAAGCAGTCGCAGGTTCCCAGCGATCTTCGGCTCAATCTTGAAGAACTCAGAGCGAACCGGAATCCCCGTCACGCGCGCATTGCGGAAATATCGCCGCGTCTGCTCGAAGTTCACCGCCGCGGCGCTCACCCGCATGCCCTACCAGCCGATTCGCCAGCCCCGGCACTGCATTCGGCTCAAACGCCAGCGTCGGAACGCGCAGCAAAATCGCCGCCAGCATGCCCGGCCCGCTCGCGTATCCGCCCACGCCAACCACAACCTGCGGCTTGAACTCGCGCAGCAACCGCACGCACTCGCACCACCCCCAGCGGCAGATCGAACGCCGTCCGCAGCCGCGTAGCGAGGCTCACATTCTTCAGTTGCCCCGACCGCACCAGCTCCAGCCTGAACCCGGCCTCCGGAACCAGCTGCGTCTCCAACCCGCGCGCCGTCCCGACAAACCGCACCTCGGCGCCATGCGCATCGCGCAACTCCCGCGCAATCGCCAGCGCCGGAATCACATGCCCGCCGGTCCCTCCACCGGCAATCAAAACCCGCAGCGCGCTCATGCCCCTCTGAACCTCGAACCTTGAACCTCGAACCTGGTTCTTCAATCAATCTCTCGCGTGATATTCAGCAGCACGCCCATCGACGCCAGCGTAAAAACAGCGACGTTCCGCCGAACGAGATAAACGGCAGCGTAATCCCTTTCGTCGGCACCAGCGCCAGCACCACGCTCATGTTGAAGAACGCCTGAATCAGCACCGCCGTCGTCAGCCCGAACGCCAGGAACCGCGCAAACGGATCGGTCGAAAGAAACGCCGCCCGCAGCCCGCGATAGCCGAACATGCAGAACAGCCCGACCAACAGCAGCGCGCCCATCAGCCCCAGCTCCTCGCAGATATTGGCGAAGATAAAGTCCGTCTGCGACTCCGGCAGATAGAACAGCTTCTGCACGCCCCTCCATCAACCCGCGCCCGAAAACACCGCCCGTCCCCACTGCAATCAGCGACTGCATAATGTGGAAGCCCGTGCCCCGCGGATCGAGCTCCGGATGGAAGAAGGTCACCATGCGCGCACGCCGGAACGGCACCATGCAACAGCATGTAGTACATCACCGGCGAAGACGCCAGCACCGCAACGCCGATCCACTTCAACTGCATCCCGGCGAGATACAGCATCGCCAGCGTCACCGCCGCGCACACCAGCGCCGTTCCCAGGTCCGGCTCCTTCAGAATCAGCGCGATGAAACACCAGCGGCGGCAGCGACCGCGCGCAGAATCGTGCCCTTCCAGTCGTCCATCATGTGGATTCGCTTCTGCAGAAAGTAGGCCAGGAACAGCACAATCACCGGCTTCGCAATCTCCGACGGCTGCAGCGTCACGCCGCCACGCGTGATCCAGCGATGCGCGCCGATTCATGCCCGTGCATCGCGAACACCGCCAGCAGCAGCACCGTCGTCACCGCAATCGCCGAGACCACGACCGGATAGCTGTTATACTTGCGGTAGTCCACGCGCATCAGGCCGAACATCGCCACCATGCCCAGCAGCGCCCAGAGCGCCTGCTTCGCCACATATGTATACGGCGATCCCCACGTCTGCCTGCGCCATCACCGCCGACGCCGAAAACACCATCACCAGCCCAAACAGCACCAGCAGCAGCACAGTCCCGAACAGCCATTTGTCGACCCCAACCCGCTTCGCCATCCCGCTCCCACATCCGCTCGCACTTCGCCGAGTTGCTAACTCGCTGACTTGCTGACTTGCCGCTGCTACCAGATTCCTTGAACACCCGGCCGCGATGCTCATAGTTCTCAAACTGATCGAAGCTCGAGCAAGCCGGAGCAAGCAGCACCACATCGCCGGCCACCGCGTCCTCCGCGGCCTTGCGCACCGCAACGTCCAGCGTTCCCGCTGAAACTATCTTGACGACTCCCGCCAGTTGCCGCTCGATCTTTTCCGCCGCTGAACCAATTGTGTAAACAGTTTTCACCCGCGCGCAGCAGATCGCTCAATTCGGCGTAATCCGAGTTCTTGTCCTTCCCGCCAAGAATCAGGTGAACGCCGCCCGCGAAACGCCTCCAGCGCCTTCTTCGTCGCGTCCACATTCGTCGCCTTGGAGTCGTTATAGAACTCGACGCCGCGCACGTTGCGCCACAAACTCCAGCCGGTGCTCCACCGCCTTGAAGCTCGCCACCGAAGCGCGAATCGACTCGGCCGATACACCGCCCAGCCGCGCCGCGCACACCGCCGCCAGCACATTCTCCACGTTATGCGCGCCCTTCAGCGGAATCTCGCGCCACCGGCATCACCGGCTCGGCCTTCGCGCCCTCGCGTGGAATGAACAGGATGCTCTCGCCATGCACAAACGCTCCCTGCTTGATCGGCCGCCGCCCGCTGAACCAGAACATCTGCGCCTTCGTCTTCGCCGCGACCATCTGCGTCGGCGTGATCTTCGCCGTTCAGCACCAGGAAATCCGTCCGCCGTCTGATTCTCCGTGATCCGCGCCTTCATCGCCGCATAGTTCTCAAACGTCCCATGCCGATCCAGGTGGTCCGGCGTAATATTCAGCACCACCGCAATGTGCGGATGAAACTCCTCGACCGTCTCCAACTGAAAGCTCGAAACCTCAAGGACGCTCATCGTCTCCAGCCGTACTCTTCTCGACCAGACTCGATCACCGGCACGCCGATATTCCCGCCCACCAGCGTCGGCGCGGCCCGCGTCGGCGAAGATCTTGCCCAGCAGGGAAGTGGTCGTCGTCTTCCCATTCGACCCCGTAATCGCGACGATCTGGCCCTGCAGAAACCGGCTCGCCAGCTCCAGCTCGCCAATGATCGGCAGCCCAAACGCCCGCACCTGCTTCAGCTCCGGCGTATCGAACGGCACGCCCGGCGAAACCACAATCAGATCCTGCCGCCGGAACGTCAGCAGCCCATGCCCGCCCGACTCCACCATGATCCCCGCGTCCAGCAGCGTCGGAATCTCCGCCGCCAGCGCCACCGCGCTGCGCGTATCCGACACCGTCACCCGCGCGCCCTTGTCGCGCAGAAACAGCGCCGCCGCCATCCCCGACTTCCCCAACCCCACCACCAGCACGCGCTTATTCTTCAGTTCCATCTCGTTCTCACTCCAATCGTCAGCCGTTCAACCGCGTCGAGAATCCATGGCGAGATAGCTATGCCGCAGAAGTCATAGTAGATCAGCGTGGACCAATAGTCCAGTAGATACCATACGCACCGACGTGCTTCAATCCGAACTGCCGATGTAGCACGTCTCCAAGATATCTCCTCAACGATCCCAGACCAAGAGCAGAAAGCAATGCTCCGCGCGAGATTGACGAGCGACTCGCAGAACTGACCGATCATTCGCCAGAATTTTCGGCGTCAACACGACCCATTAGTCGAATGCTCAGTGTATTCCAGCAGCCATATTGATCCGGCCAGGAACCCGCCGCAATAGCGTATAAGCTGAGATCGCAAGCAACTCATACCGCTCCAAAAGAATCGATGATCCATCGGCGTTAAGCCTTCTCTACCTCAGCTTCAGCGTCGTCAGCGCAAACAGCGCAAACACCAGCGCCATAATCCAGAACCGCGCAATCACCTTGGACTCGCTCCAGCCCAGCAGCTCAAAGTGATGGTGCAGCGGAGCCATCTTGAAGATGCGCTTGCCGCCGCGCAGCTTGTAGCTCCCCACCTGCAGGATCACGCTCATCGCCTCCAGATGAACACGCCGCCAATAAACGGCAGCAGCAGCTCCTGCTTGATGATCACCGCGACCGTCCCAATCGCGCCGCCCAGCGCCAGCGATCCCACATCGCCCATAAACACCTCGGCCGGATGCGCGTTGTACCAAAGGAAGCCGATGCTCGCCCCCACCATCGACCCGCAGAAGACGGTCACCTCGCTCACCAGCGGCATGCGGTCGCAGCTCCAGGTAGTCCGAAAACACCACGTGGCCGCTGACGTACGTCAGCACCGCCAGCGCGCCCGCCGCGATGATCGTGCAGCCGATCGCCAGCCCATCCAGCCCGTCGGTCAGGTTCACCGCGTTGCTCGCTCCGCGTGATCACGAGCATCACGAACACCACGAACGGCAGAAACGCCAGCCAGTGCATATGCGGAATGTGCCCCATCCACTCCCACACCAGGTCCGGCCGGAACTTCTTCACAAACGGCACCATCAGCCGCGTCGAGTAGCTGCCACGCTTCTCCAGCATGCAGCAGCGCAACCGCCACCGCGCGCGCTCGCCAGCAACTGCAGCCCCAGCTTCTGCCCGCGCCGTCAGCCCCATGCTGCGCTTCTTCACCACCTTGATGTAGTCGTCGGCAAACCCAATCGCCCCAAACGCCAGCGTCGACAGCATCGCCATCCACACAGCCGGATTCGACAGGTCCGCCCACAGCAGCGTCGGCACCAGGATCGAAATGCAGATCAGCACGCCGCCCATCGTCGGCGTGCCGCCCTTCTTCAGGTGGGTCTGCGGGCCGTCCTCGCGGACATACTGGCCGATCTGAAACTCGCGCAGCCGCTCAATCACGAACGGCCCGATCAGCAGCCCGATCAGCAGCGCCGTCAGGCTCGCAAACGCCGTCCGAAACGTCAGATACCGGAAGATCCGGAACACGCCGAAAGTAAGGAAACAACTTCTGATACAGCAGCCAATAGAGCAATCCGCGTCCGCCTTTGCGCGCAGACCGTACTGGCCGCGCACGACTTCAAGGCTATGTTAACAGGCTCTGGCGAATTGCTCCCGATTTACGGCGATGGTGGAATCCGGCGCGGCACGGCTCATCAGCACGCGAATGTCCGTCGACTTGTTGAAGGAGAACGCTGCAGGGGTCGCTGGCGCGGTAATAGCGAAGAAGTCCGCGCGATGAACGTCGTCGGTATAGATGCATGGCGCGCGCGTCCGGTACAGCCGGCTGCACTTCGACGTGGCTCATCTCCAGATGGTCAACGTGGCGGAAGTAGAAGCCATAGCGCCGGCAGCGTGCCCAGCATCCCCGGTTCGGGATACGCATTTTCCTTCTCCGGCACGACGATCTTGGCGTCCGCTTCCGTGCCGCCGCCCACGTTCTGCACGTAGACATCGGCGATCTTGATGTCCTTGACGTTATAGCCTGGGATGCCGGTGATATTCGATCCAAACTTCGCGGCGGAGTTGAAGCAATTGATGTTGGAGATCAACACGCGCTGCAGCGTGCCCACGACGGTACTCTGATCGCCTGTGCCTTTAGGCCCTCGCAGACGCGAGCCAAGTCTCATATAAATGGGGCAGCTGATGATGTCGCGCATGGTGATATTGCTGACGGCGATATCCTCCAGCAGCGCGCCGTCCACTGTCTCCAGCGCCAGCCCCTGGCAGCCCTCGAAGACGCAGTTCGAGATGGAGATATTTCTGAAGCCGCCGTTCGACTCGGTCCCGCACTTGATGCGGCCTGTGCCGCCGACCTTGCGATCCGCCTCCATGGTGAACTTCTTCCACGTCCCATCCAGCACGGTCCCGAGCTGGTAGCAGCCGCGTGACGTAGCAGTTGGTGATGTTCACGTTGTCGGTGGAGCGGTTGTAGCCAAGCGCGAAGCTCGACTTCGGGCAGATGCCGTCGTCCCACGGCGAGTTGACCGTGCAGTTCGACACGCGCACGTTCTTGCAGCAGTCGATGTCCATGCCGTCGCGGTCGGTGTCGATTTTCAGGTTGTCGATGGTCAGGTTGTCTACGCCCGTCAGCAGCAGGCCGAAGTGACCGCCCTTCAGGATAGAAAAGTCGCGGAAGATCACGTTGCGGCAATTCTTCAGCGCGATGGCTTTGTTCCCGACGCCGGGCTGCTCGGCCTGGAACATTGGGTAGTTTCCGCGCGAACGGGGTGTGAATCCGCCGGGCCTGGCGGCAGCGCCAGCAGCTCCCGCGCCCGCGCCGGGACCGCGGCTGCAGCCGTCCCCGGAGTCTGCCCGCACCGGTGCCGGAGCGCCAGGAGCAGCGGCAGGCCTGCCTGGCCCAAAGCCTGGTCCCGAAGCGCCTGCGCCTGCGGGTGGCCGTCCTGGCCCTGCGCCAAAACTCAGTCCCTTGCCCCAGATCAGCCCCGGCCCCGTGATCGAGACATCGGTGATGCCTTCGCCCCAGATCAGCGAGTTGTGCCAGTGGTTGTGGCCGTAGTCCTGATAAGCATCCCACGCCGTCTTCGGCTCGGCGGCGTCGTACGTCCCGCCCATGTAGCCTGTAGTCTCGCCGGGCTTGGGCGAGTCCGCCGCGATGATCGTCGACCCCTGGTCGAGGTACAGGTTGACCTTGCTCTTCAGCCGGATCGAGAACGACATGTAGACTCCCGGCGGGAAGATCACGGTTCCGCCGCCGGCTGCCTCTGCCGCCTCGATGGCTTTGTTGATCGCAGGCGAATCGACGGTCTTGCCATCGCCGGTTGCACCATAGGTGCGCACGTCGAACATCAGCGGCGAAAGCGCGGGCGTAGCGGCCTTTTTGGACGCGGCCAGGGCAGGAATGGCGGATACGGCTGAGGCGGCAAGACCCATGCTGCTAAGTCTCAAAAGATCGCGGCGGGCGGAGTCAAAGGTTTTCATGTCGCCCGCCATGCTAGCAGAGCCGATATACGGATTGGAAATATTTCCCGTCCGGAATATTTCCGTCCGCTGAAACCGATTGAAAACGGCTATTTAGGTTAACTCCAGCGTTCAACAGGCGTGAATTTCACCGCGCTGTCGCCGCCAGTCACGATCTTGTCGCCCACCTGCAGCCACGTGTGCGCAATCAACTCGCGTTCGGGCGACCGCGCCACGCCATACACCATCGTGCTTGTCACCCCGCGCCGGCGCAGCAGCGTGTAGGCCGCAAGCGTCTGCGGAAAGCATACGAACTCCACGAAGAGTGACGCGCCACCGCGCTCACCGCCCACTGCACCCGGCGCGCAACCTGCAAATCGCGATCCGAGGCCGTGCCGTGGGCGGGATCTGAGCCATCCGTCCTGGGTGAAGGAGTAATGGCTTTGATGATTCGGCGAACTGGAATCAGCGCCAGGCAAACGCGGAATACCACCAGCAGCACCAGCGCCTCAACTGCCAGCAGCAGGTCCGCTGGCCCATGCCGCACGATCTTGCCAGGCAGCGTCATTGCGCTGTCTCGAATTCAGTTCCTGCCAGGTACAGGCGCGCGCAACTCGCCCGTCGGCCAACTCGAAGATGCGGTCGGCGCGGCGAATCGCGTTCGCCCTGTGGGCAATCATCAGCACTGTGAGCGCTCCCCGCGCTCCCGCAGTAAATCGCGAAGTGCGTCCAGCACACGCCCTTCGTTCTCCACGTCCAGCGCGTTCGTCGCTTCGTCGAGGATGAGCAGCGTAGGCTTGCGCAGCAGAGCGCGTGCCAGAGAAATGCGTTGCCGCTGCCCGCTCGACAGCAGAATCCCGCGATCGCCGACAATCGATTCCAACCCGCCCGGCAGGTCGTACACAAAATCGGCCGACGCCATCAGCAGCGCCTCGCGCAAATCCTCTTCGGTCGCTTCCGGCCGCGCCCACAGCAGGTTCTCGCGCACACTCTGATGAAAGAGGACTGTATCCTGACCCACGTATCCCATCTGGCGGCGCCATTGCCGCATCTCGGCCGGGCCCAGCACACTTCCATCCAGCAACAAGCCGTCCGCGCGTCGGCAGCAGAAGCCCGTTCGCAATATCCGCGATGGTGCTCTTGCCTGCGCCCGACGGCCCAATGACGGCGGTAAGCATGCCCGACTCAATCCGCAGGTCGATCCCGCGCAGAACATACTCCGGCTCGACCGGAGCTTCCGCATCTCCGCGCTGATAGGCAAACCAAACATCCTCCAGATGGAGTTCCCGCTTCAGGCTCAGCGGGGCTGCGTCGGCGGACTCAGGCCCCGTGGCCTCGGCATGTCCCAGGCATTCCGCCTCGATCGCGAGCACGTGGTTGTACGATGGCAGCGTCGCCGCGACCTGGTGAATCCCACTTTGCATGCTCGCAAGCTGCGGCATCAGCCGGGTAAAGATCGCCAGCAGAAGCAGCATCGTCGCTGGCTGCACATGCAGGACGCCCAGCGCGAGGAAGATGACCGCGCCCAGAGCGATCAGCGAGCCCATCTCGAACCGGAATGCAGATGCCGCCTGATGTTTCGCGTTCTCTACGGTGTGTGCCGCGACCTGATCGCACAGCTTGCCGAAGAGCTCCACATCGCGATCTTCGTTGTTGTAGGTCTTCACGCTCTTCGTATTCAGCAGGTGTTCTTCGGTGGCTGCATAGACCTCGCCAACGCTCTCGTACAAGTCCTCGCCGCTCGCCCGCATCCGTTCCAGCGAGCGTCGCTGCAGCAGCATCAGGCCACCGCCCAGAGCCAGCACCAGCAGTGTCATCGCAGCGGAGAGCTTCAGCGCCACCAGCAAGATACAGCAGCGTCAGGCAGCCCGTGTTGATCACCGAGAGCGACAGGTTGATCGAATCCGCGACGCGGCGCAACTCGCCCGTCAGCAGATGGGTAAGCCTGCCTGTCCGCTGCCGCACCAGGAATCCCCATTGCGCCTTCACCACCGCCGCATACACACGCCGGCTCAGCGCGAGTTCCGCCTTGGTAGTTATCGAATAAACCATCGTCGCCTGCGACCGGCGCAGCACCGACCGCACCGTCGCGGTCGCCAGGAAGATGCCGAGCACCACCGGCAGCCACAGCCAGTGCGGCAGACCGCTGCGCACCAGAAGTTGCTGCGACTCGATCGCCAGTCGGCTCGCAGTGGAAGAGCCGCCGAAATCGATTCCCGCGACCGCAAGCAACGGCAGCAGCAGCACCAGACCGGTTCCCTCTGCAAGGGATCCTGCCAACGCCGTAGCAATCGAGAGCCAGAAAGCGCGTGGATCGACACTGGCCGTGAAGCGCATCAGGCGCAATGCTGTGCTCCAGGTAGAGCCGGTATCCCCCACGTCGGGAATGTTCCCTCAGCGGCGTGTCCCACCAATGCAGAGTCGAGATCAGGTGTCGCGGACGAAGGCATGGTTGCTAAGTTACCAGACGGAGGCCAGTCTCACGGCGTTCATACTTCGTCAGACTAGCGTACTTCTGACATAAATTGCCGCGTCCACTCGTCGCCCTTCATGGTGAAAATATGCGGATCGACCGGCCCTGCAGGAATCAGCCCGGTCACGGTGATCTTCATCCCCACCTTGTCATCCAGCATAACTTCAACCTTGCGCGCGACCTGCATCCCGTTGAAGTCTTCGAAGTCCGACCGCTGCGTCTGCAGGGCGCTCAGGTAGGTCTTCACTAGCTCGCCTGTACCGTCGAACCAATAGGCCTCGAACGATTTCGGATTGGGTGTTCCATCAGAATTCTCTCGTCCGCGCGACACACGTATGGTTTCCACTCCGTCCGCCGTCTCGGGCTTGATCTTCCAATCCGAATCGGAAAACGAATTGGTCGACGGAATCGGCTCCATTGCGGTCAACACGAACTGCAGCAGTGCCGCGTCCGGCCCCACGTCCATGCGGTAGAACTTCTTGCCGTTCCGGCTGCGCGCGAAATGGCTCTTGCCCAGAACAGCATCGCGCCGCCATTTCGTATCGCTCAACCAGGTGTCCGTGTACGTGCCGGTCTCTACCGCGCCCGAACTTCCGCGCGTTGTGAACTGTGCTTGCAGGACATACGGCGTGCTCTGGCCTGCGGCAGGAAAGCCAAGCTTGCGCGCACGATCGAACAGGACCTTTGCACTATCTGCGCTCGCGGCCGGTCCAGCCGAATACTCCGATGTCACTCGCGCAGCCGCGCTCACGATGCCAGTCCCAAAGGTGCAGGTCATCATCGCCGCAACCATCGCTGCCGCAAGTCTCATCCGCATGACAAGATTCTTACACGTTCCATCCGGCCCGGCACGAAGCTTCAATCGAACAGTCAACATCGGTTCCACCAACTCGCAAATCTTGCGAGTCATGTCAAAATCGCATCGAGAGTTGCAGATCCACAACGCGGTCCGGCGACAACGAGCTACCGCCGGTCACTCCGAGGGATTGTCCGAAGATGGCGTTGCAGGCAGGCGTTCCCGCAGGCTGAGCCGAACCGCACGAGTTCAGAGTTCCGATCGGCGCGGTCAGGTTGGGATGGTTCAGCAGGTTCTGCGACTCCGCCCAGAACTCCACCTCGTATCTGCGAGGGACCGGTCCGCTGGACTGCGGGTCCATTCCTTTTGCTTCGGGCCCCACATTCCACTTCCTGCCGACCGCAAGATTTACGACGAACAGCCCCGGTCCTTGCCCGTAGTTGCGGGGAATAATTGTCTGCCCCGCGAACGGACTTGTGTCGAACGCACCCCATTTGGTTGCCACAACGCTCGGGCGCGTCAGATCAGTTGCAAACGTAGGTCGGTCGTTAAATTGTGTATCCCCATTCAGGTCCTGGCCCACCACAATGTCGAACGGTGCGCCGCTTGCGGCCTGCAAATAGCCAGAGGTCTCGATGCCATAGGGTAGTGTCGAATTCTCTCCTACCGTGACCATATTTCGTACGTCGTCGAGCGACCGCCCGTAGTCCGCACCGAGGTCATACTGGTTGGAGGGAAAGCCCCCATTGATATCCCCGTCGCATTTGTCGAACCGCAGGACGTAATCGCCGTAGATAGTGAACCTGCTGGCCCGAACCGCAACGTGAGTCGTCAGTCGGCTCGATCGGTATACTCCCTCGGATACGTATTGGTAGATGTTCTGATTTTGATTTATAGGGCGTATGCCGCTTTGCGGATTGACGTAGTTGTACGTCCCGGGCAGCGGAGCGTTAACGTTCTCCGTGACCTGCGTATGAACACCGCGATTATTCAGATAGGTCACGCCGACGGTCCCAAAGTGTCCCAGCCTGCGATCCAGCCCCAGACTCGCGCCGATGTAATACGGAGCGTGGAATCTGGGGCTGACGCTGTAGATCGTCGCCGCTTCCGACTGTGCCGCCAGCACTGCAATGTCCGGGACGCGGGGACACCCCGGCGCCGTCGGGCCCACGGCCCCCGGGCAGAATTCAGGTGACTCCACCACGTACTCCTGTTGCGTCAGTCCATTTAGCCTCTGCACCTGCAACTCTGAATCCGTCGTAAACCGGCGATAGAACACGCCCGCGCCACCGTGAAGCATGTAGTTTGGCGCGGCTTTCGTTCCGCCCTTCGCTGGCTTGCCGAAGACCCACGAGAACGCGGCCCGCGGTGCCCAGTCGGCATGATCCGCAATATCGTTCTGGGTCTCGAAGCGCAAGCCGTAGCTCAGCGTCAGGTTTTGCTTCGCCTTCCAGTCGTCCTGAACGAAAAAGGCCGGCGTCCACAACCGTCGCAACCGCGTTCGGGCTTCCGGCATTCAGGCTGAACTCGCTCGCGCCGCCTCCCTCGCTGTCAATCTCGGCATAGCTCTTCTTTGCGGCCATCCCCTGCGCCATAGCCTGGTATGCACTCATCGACGAGAAGATGAACTCGCCGTTGAAGTTTGCCAGCGAATAATTCGCATCGCGAGCCACACGAAGCCTCCCGCCAAAATTCAGGTAGTGCCGGCCCTCCGCCAGCGACACATAGTTCTGCAGCTCGTACCGGTCCTGATGATCGCTGAACGCCCCCTGATCGTTGCCGCCGCCGAGGAACGCGCCTTCCACAAGGATGGTTGGATCTGTACTGGCAGGCGTTTGCTCCGCCCGAGCGTGTATGTACTGGAAGCGCGTCTCATTCACGATCTTCGTCCCAATCAACTGCGTGTTCGAGATCTGCAAAGTCTGCGCCACCGTGGTGTTCGAGAATCCCTGGCTCTCCAGCGCAAGCTGTCCGATCCCGCCATTCGTCTGCGCGAAGCGATCGAACGTATACCGCACCATAACCGCGCTGTTTGTTCCCGGCTGCAGGTCCAGCCTGGACGAGGCACTTATCGTCGACCGCGGACTCCGGACCGCATAGCTCACCAGAATCGGGTTCAGGTTGTCATCCAGGGCCTGTGCGTCGACGGCAGAGTTCATCGCCAGTTGCAGTTGATCCCATCCCGCGAAGTAGGAGGCCTTTTTGTTCAGCGAGCCAGTCACCGACCCGCCCGTTCCGTAGGCGTAGTATCCGGGCTCGTCCGGTGCAAATGGGTTCTGCGCGTTCATCGCGGAGGCATCTCCGTACAGATACAGTTCGCCGTGCAGTTGGTCCGTTCCCGCTCGGGTCGAAACCTGGATGGTGCCTGTTCCCGGGTCGGTATCGTTTTCAGCCGAGTAGGGATTCTGCTTGATGCGTATCTGGCTGATGCTCGCCCGCGGAGGTAGTTTGTTGCCCGAGAATCCACCCACGAACAGCTGCGCATCCGGGCCGCCTGCAATCCCCTGCAACTCGCTCAGCAGGGCTGCCGGGTCCAATGGCATGTGCTCAATGTCTTGCCTGCTCAGCACAGTCGTGCTGCCGTTTGAGTTGCTGCCGCCCATGGACTCATCCGGAACATCGATCTTGTCCACTCGCGTTGCGACCTTCAGCCGAATGTCCACCGACCGCGTCGCTCGCGCATCGCCGCCAACGTCCTCAACGCGAATCGGCCCGCTCTCAAACGGAGCGAATCCCGGAGCTTCGACTACTACGATGTAGGTTCCGGTTCCGGCTTCCAGGCGATACCTGCCCAGTTCGCCGGTGGTTGTGCCGTTCAGTTCGGCAGTGGGATCTTCGCTGGACATCAGCGTCACCGACGCGCCGCGAACCACCGCGCCCGAAGGATCCATCACAACTCCGGTGATTGCCTCAGTCTCGTTCTGTGTCTGCCGCTCTGTTTTTGCCTGCGGTGGTTGGCTCGCCCAGCCGTGAATGCCGCCAATCGACGCAAGCAGAATCGCGCTGACTAGCCTTGTCCGCCGAACCCAGTTGGGAGTTTTTCGTCCATCCGTCGCCCGGCTAAAGGGAGTGTTTCCCAATGCCGTTTCGCTCCGCATCGTACCTGAGTCGCAATCGGACATATTCCTCAACGCTTGGATCGCAGCCGATGCAGATGCTAGCAGGGCACTTTGGAGAGCGGTTTCGCAACGGCCACGTCGCTCAGCACTCCGAGGGCCTGTCGACTGCGAAAACTGCTCTGGTTCAACGACGGAAAAGGCTCTACATCTATGAGTTGAATCTTAACGTTCTGCTCATAGGCGCGCACTCCCCCGAAGGCGGCATTTCTTTGTGACTCAAAGGTTTACAGGGTTCCTATACCTTCGGTCCGAGTCCGAAATTCGTACACTGCTCAGGGGGTTGTGATCGTCCACAGGTGCAGGTCGTCGCGGGTGAAATCGCCCGCCACAACTCCGCCTTTGTCGGCTGTTGTCAGGCTGCCGCCAGTGGCCTTGTTGCGGATGCGGTAACCGCCATCCGGAAACTGGTCCAGACGCCAAAGCTGGGCGTCTGCGCCGGTGAACGGAGCGAGTTCGATTGCTCCACTGGCGCTGGCTCCCATTGCGGAATCCGCGCCAAGGTTGACGATCTTGTAGAAGCCTCCGCCTGCCGCTGCGATGGTCCACTTCTGGTTGTCCAGCGTCAGGTAGCGGCCCAGTACCACCGCAGGCGGCCCAATCGGCACGCCGGGAACGTCCTGAACCGGCCCGCGCGGCGGAGGTGTTCCCGCTGGCGGTGGAGGAGGCGGCGCAGTTGGCGTGTGGACCTGCAGGGTATTTTCAGACTGGCGGGACAGAATCTCGTAGGTTCCGTCGGCCAGGTTGTCGCCCGGGACCGGCCAGCCATCGACCGACCAGAGCAGAGGGCGAATGTCGAGGACGGACCGTCCATTGCGGGTGAGGTCCGCCTCGTAGTGGACGCTGAAGCGTTCGGGACCACCTTCGCTGTCTGTTGGGTTCGCGTCGTAATCGAGCAGGCGTCCGAAGTGTCCGGGGCCGATGCGATGATCGTGCGCGGAGAGGAAGAGTGAGCCTCCGCCTTGCGCCATTGGATTGCCGTGCTTGTCGAGGTAGGGTCCGGTGATGTTTTTTGCGCGGCCCACGCGGATGTTGTACTCGCTGTTCTTCCCCTTGCAGCAACTGTTGTGATTCACAAACAGGTAGTAATAGCCATCGTGGAAGATGATGTCGGAGGCTTCGGACTCGCGTGCGGTTGCGACCGGAGCGCCAAGCTCGTTCGGACGCAGTGCCAGGCCGGTCTTGGGATCAAGCTGCGTAATGCGGATGCTGCCGTGGTACGAGCCATAGCAGATCCACAGCGTGCCGTCGGGCGCAAGGATGACGCCGGGATCGATCGCGTTCAGGTCCTCGTTGCCATTGGAGGAGACGACGACACCGCGATCCGTCCATTTGTACGCAGGATCCTTGGGATCGAGGACAGGATTGGTAGCGAGCGCGACGACAGATTGGAACGAGCCCCAGCTGGACACCGCATAGTAGAGATAGAACTGCCCGTTCAGCCGAACAATGTCCGGCGCCCACACATCGGATCCGTTGTTCTTCGGAACAGCAGCGTGGACCGCCTCCGGAATCGCCCCCTGATATCCGCCGGCCGGAGCGTTCGGGTCGGCGTTGAAGACGGAGCCTTCGCGCGTCCACGTCAGTCCGTCTGGCGAGGAATAGAACGGCGCACCCCGGCCGGTCGAGAAGACGTAATACTTCCCATGGAAGCGCACGACGGTCGAAGGATCGTGGACGAACGGCATGCCAAGCACCGGCACTCCAATGGCGGCCATCGGCGGACGGCCCTGGCCAGCAGCGACTGGAGGATTCGACCCGGCTGGCGGCGTTGCGGTTGCCGTCTGGGCAGAAGCAGTCTGGGCGACAACCAAGGCGAAGGCAAGTGCAAACAGAGCTGGACGGAATGGCTGCATGGTGTTCCTCAGGCGATTGAGCGGCGCGACCAGCATACCGCAGACGCGAAAATCCATCCTCACATTGTGTGACGACGGACACATCGAAATCCCGACACACCCGCTAGCATCATCAAGGAAGCGGAAATCGCAGGAGCGCGGCTTTGTGCCTGGCCCTGCCTACTCATACCCGAGGGCTTCGGGGGCTTAACAATGATCTTCTGGGCAAAGCGTGACTCGTCTGCGGAACGTCGGTCAAATCCGGAAATAGCGCGCAATTGGCAACAAGTCTTTTAGTGTCTAATATTTGGCTATAAACTACCGAGGAATCAAATATTTACAGCAGAGGCAATAACTATTCTTGGCTAACCAACCACCTGGCGGAGACTATCGGGCGATCCCGTCATGACCGTCAAATCATGGCGTCAGATCGAATCCTGAACTGCGTAAGGTATAGGTGATTTCATATCGGTGGGACTTGAATTGGTTGCTGGCGCGAATCTGCACGAGTTGCAGCCGCACAGCGCATCACGGAGATCCATCCCTCATGCGGTGGCGATGGGGCATGGGTTTCGGGTGACCTATTGATGGTTGCGGACCCATCGGGAGCAGTCCAGTTCAGCGCAGATTAGCTCGAACAGATCGCGCAATCAGTTCGCACCGACCCTACGACGGTCTTCGCCCAACCCGATTCCAAACGATTCCTCGCAACGCATGACGAATTCGACTGTATCAAGGCTGTCCATTCCAGCCATCCTCTCGGCTGTCCAGCGGTGTGCGAGTCGGGCCGCATGGGCGGATCGGGAAGTTGCGGGCGGGGGAGTTGAAGCCGACGGCCCTCGAGGACTTCCGCAGGGAGCGAAGCCGTGAGCCTAATCCTGATCCAGCGCCGAGAAGACCTCGGCGATGCTAACGCGGATTGCCGTGCCCGCAACCGTCAACTCTGGTTCCCTCACCTTTACGAAGCCATCCGCGGTGTAGCGCCGAACCTCTCGCGCCTCGGGCTCAAAGCACCACACATGTTCCACGCCCATTCGCAGGTAGTCGTCGAGACGTTCCCTCATGCGCGCCCAGGTGTCCTCGGGGCTCAGCACTTCCATGCAGATCAAGGGTGTTTCCTGAATCACGCCGCTGTACTTCCCGCGCCGCAAAACCATTACGTCGGGGACCCGGCAGCGCGTTGTCGCAACCTGCAACCTACATTCCGGGATGCAGATGACTCCCCACTCCCGCTCTCGATCCCCAAACCATCGCATCAGCATCTTCTGAACAATGCTGTGTTCGTACTCGCCCACGTTCCGTTCCTCGATCCGCCCATCGACAAAGTCGCAATCCGGATGGAAAATCGAGCGCAGGTAGTGTTCCAGCGACATCATCGCCGGAACCGGATCCTCCGCGGAGATCAACTCACGAACTGTGCCCAGAGAGGCCATGACCTAGTATGCTCCCAGCCGGAAGCTTCCAGAACCGAAATCCGGTGCAGAAAAGGCACCCTCGGAAGGGTGCCTCGGACTGCTCAATCTCAATCGAAATTAGACGCTGAAGGAGGAACCGCAGCCGCAGGTGCTCTTGACGGCGGCGTTTTCGAACTTGAAGCCGGCGGCTTCGAGTGTCTCAACGTAGTCAACCACGCAGTTGCTGAGATACATGGCGGAGGTTGCGTCGAGGAAGACCTTGAGGTCGTCGAACTTGTAGACCTTGTCCATCATGCCGGACTGGTTTTCGAAGGACATGGAGTACTGGAAGCCGGAGCATCCGCCGCCGACCACGCCGATCCGCAGGCCAGCGGGGACTGGGTCCTGGGTCGCCATGATTTCCTTCACCTTGGCGATCGCCGCGGGCGTCAGGGTAACGGGCGTCGACTTGACTGCGGGTGCGCCGGTGACGACTTCAGGGGTGACAGCTGCTGTGGACATGGATGAATCTCCTTATGAACTCTACTTCTAAAGTATATGCGACCAATTCAGTCGCCGCAAGTAAACCTTGCAACATCTATTGGATGGTTCCGGGTATTCTCCGGATGCAGAGGAACGGATATTCAGCATCTTCGGGGCGTCTGCGGCCATCGAACACGCGTGAGACTCCTAAATTTCATCGTCGACCTGTTTGTGAACACTTTCGGCATCACGCCGCCGACGGCGGAGAATCAGGCTCGCGCAGGGCGCGTAATTGCGGGGATGCTGGTTGGGGTGTTTCTGCTTCTGGCGGCGGTTGCGTGGGCTGCTGCGGGCCGCATTTCTGCGCTGAAGCCCCGAATCCGGCTTGCCAACAAGTGTGTCCATGGTCACAGGAAATGCTGGATTACGGCGCTGAGTCCGGGCTATGATGTTGGCGGTGGCCCGTGGATTCGGGCGCTGCCGGGCGATTCCGCTCCCCATTCTGTTCGCAATCGTCCTGCTCACAGGCCCTTTAGGAGGCTTCCCATGATGAGTGCACTACCTGTTTTGATTATTGTCTGGGCTGTCTTTACGGGAGTATTTCTGGCGTTGCTTGCTTATAACGGTACATTGACTCGTTACGAGGAAAACCAGTTATTCCTGGACGATGCCAACGCGGTTGAGAAGCAGCAGCAGTCTTCGATCCTGAACAAGATTACGAAGGTGACGCCATACATCAAGGCGCTTGGAACCTTGTCCGCCGTGATGACCGTGGTGATTGTCGCGATCTACACGCTGGATGCGTGGAAGAAGATTCAGGAATAGGTCACTTCGTGACGGGTATTGGGCTGCGCGTGGTGCTACCGATGGTCGCAAGCGAGGGTTGATTAAAGGTAGAGAGCCAGTTTCGCTGTGCGCGAAACTGGCTCCTTCGTGATTTATGCGTTGTAGGTGGATGAGGAAACGCGTCCGCCGCGTCCGGTCCAGTTGGTGTGGAAGAACTCGCCGCGCGGCTTGTCGACTCGCTCGTAGGTGTGAGCGCCGAAGAAGTCGCGCTGGGCCTGGAGCAGGTTCGCGGGGAGACGTTCGGTGCGATAGCCATCGTAGAAGGCGAGAGCGGTTGAGAAGGCGGGAGTGGGAACGCCGATCTCGATGGCGTGGATGATGGCCTTGCGCCAGCTTGCCTGGTACTTGTTGAGCGCGCCGGAGAAGAAGCCGTCGAGCAGCAGGTTGGTGAGGTCGGGATTCTTGTCGAAGGCGGCCTTGATGTCGCCGAGGAAGACGGAGCGGATGATGCAGCCGCCGCGCCACATGAGCGCGATGCCGCCCATGTTGAGGTGCCAGCCCTGATCCTTTTCGGCGGCGCGGAGGAGCATGTAGCCCTGCGCGTAGCTGATCATCTTGGAGCAGTAGAGCGCGCGGCGAACGTCTTCGATGAACGCCTTCTTCTCTGCGACGGTTTTGGTCTTGGCGGGGCCGTTGAGGACCTTGGAGGCGGCGACGCGCTCGTCCTTGAGTGCGGAGAGGCAGCGTGCAAAGACGCTCTCGCCGATGAGGGTGAGCGGCATGCCGAGGTCGAGCGCGGAGATCGCGGTCCACTTGCCGGTGCCTTTCTGGCCGGCGGTGTCGAGGATCTTGTCGATCATGGGCTGGCCGTCTTCGTCCTTCTTGGCGAAGATGGTGGTGGAGATCTCGATGAGGTAGCTGTCGAGTTCGCCCTTGTTCCACTCGGCGAAGATGTCGTGGAGCTCGTCGGCGGTGAGGCCGAGCGCGTCCTTGAGGAGTTGGTAGGCTTCGCAGATGAGCTGGATGTCGCCGTACTCGATGCCGTTGTGGACCATCTTGACGTAGTGGCCTGCGCCGTCTTCGCCGACCCAGTCGCAGCAAGGGGTTCCGTCGCTGACCTTGGCGGCGATGGCCTGGAAGATCTCCTTGACGTGGGGCCATGCTTCCTGGATTTCCGCCGGGCATGATGGAGGGACCGAAGCGCGCGCCTTCTTCTCCGCCGGAGACGCCGGTGCCGATGAATAGGATGCCTTTGGCTGCGAGGTCTTTGGTGCGGCGGTTGGAGTCGGTGAAGAGCGAGTTGCCGCCGTCGATGATGATGTCGCCCTTTTCGAGGAAGGGAAGAACGTGGTCGATGGTCTGGTCGACGACGTCGCCGGCCTTGACCATGATCATGACGCGGCGGGGACTCTTGAGGAGGCCACAGAACTCTTCCATTGAGTGGGCGCCGACGACCTGCGTGCCTTTGGCTTCATTGTTGATGAAGTCGTCCACCTTGGAGACGGTGCGGTTGAAGACCGCAACTTTGTATCCGTGGTCGTTCATATTGAGGACGAGATTTTGTCCCATGACGGCCAGACCAATCAAACCGATGTCGCAACTTGCCTTTTCCATTGAAGCTCTCTCCGAATCATCGCCCGCGGGGCGTTTAAATATTTTGTGCCGGAACAAGTATTTCACCGAACTGGTTTGGATAGGGGAAAGAGAGCGGTTTCGGGCGGGATCAGGTTGGGCCAGTGGGCCAGATTGCAGGGATTTTCTTATTTGGGTGTTTGGCTCAAAATATCTATCTTCAAAGGCTTAGCCAAAAGAGGGGGCGCTAAAACACTCACCGGCTTGGGGTTAGACGCAAAATACTCATATGTCATGGGTTACGGCCTTTGCAGTGGAGAAGATCGAGGGGCGAAGCGGTTTCGGCAGGGCAATCGCATTTGATAGATCTCTAAGGACAAAGAGGCTTGAATCCTGAGCTATGAGCTTGAAAGCTGTAAGCTACCAGCTCAAAGCAGCTGATTTGCGGATGGAGGGGTGTCGCCCACGGCATTTGCTCAAAATTGCCCTGCAAATTGAAGCTGGATGTCAGGCAGTCCTGACGGTTGGCATGGGTGCGCCTAGCAGGGTGACGAACCTCTGCGGCTGGCAACAGGCTTTCCCTAACCTGGCGAGGTCGGCTTGCATGATCCGGTCTGCCTCGAATGACTTGAATGTTGTCTGAAGAATGGAAGCTGCTCCCGGATCGGCCGGTGGCTCGATGCGGTAGTGCATCCATTTACCCTCGCGCCTGGCTTCCACGATTCCCGCACGGCGAAGGTAGGCGAGGTGGCGGGAGATTTTGGGCTGGCCCTGCTTCAGAATCTCGACAAAGTAGCAGACGCAGACCTCGCGGCCGTTCATCAGGTTCAGCAGGCGCAGGCGGGTGGGGTCGGCCAGCGCAGCGAAGAGTTGAACCATGTCGAATGGTTTTGCGGCGGGGCTCATGGAAATAATATACGCCTTGACAGATATGATTGCGGAGAATACATTCGTGTTGGCGAATATAAGGACGCCGGACAATGGATAATCAAACTGCTGTTCGCGAGAAGTACGGTTCTATTGCGAGGAGCGTGACCAATTCTCAAGCGAGTGCGTGCTGCGATCCGGCGATGCGTTGCTGCGATCCAATCACGAAGAATTTGTACGACTCCTCCGAGACTGGAGTGCTCCCTGAGAACGCCGTTCTGGCCTCTCTCGGATGCGGCAACCCGACGGCGCTGATCGAACTCCGAGAAGGCGAGACAGTGCTGGATCTTGGCTCGGGCGGCGGCATCGACGTGTTGCTTTCCGCCAGGCGTGTGGGGCCGACGGGCAAGGCTTACGGCCTCGACATGACGGACGACATGCTGGCGCTTGCGCGCGAAAACCAGCGGCAGGCGGGCGCGACCAACGTCGAGTTCCTAAAGGGCGAGATGGAGAATATCCCGCTGCCGGACAACTCCGTCGACGTAGTCATCTCTAATTGCGTCATCAATCTTTCCGCTGACAAGTCCCGCGTTTTACGCGAAGCTTTCCGCGTGCTTCGGCCCGGCGGCCGTTTCGCCGTCTCGGACGTCGTCACGCGTGGCGAAGTTCCGGACTCCATCCGGCGGAGCATGATGCTGTGGGTGGGCTGCATCGCAGGCGCGTTGGAAGAGTCTGACTATCGGGCGAAGTTGGTTGCCGCCGGGTTTGTAGACGTAGACCTTGAGCCGACGCGCACCTACGACATTGAAGACGCGCGGGTGTTTCTGACCGAAGCCGGAATCGCCGTAGACGATATCGCTGCGCAGGTGGAAGGCAAGTTCCTGAGCGCATTCATCCGGGCAACGAAACCGAAGGCCGCGTGCTGCGCGCCGGGATGCTGCGACACAACGCAAGCGAGGGTATGATGACAACTCCCACCTATAATGTTCTTTTCCTGTGCACCGGCAACTCGGCCCGCTCCATCATGGCCGAGGGCATCCTGAACCACAAAGGGCGCGGCATCTTCACCGCCTACAGCGCCGGCAGCCACCCATCCGGCGCTCCGCGCCCCGAGGCCCTCGCACAACTCGCTTCCGCCGGCATCTCTATCGAGGGTCTGCGCAGCAAGTCCTGGGACGAGTTCGCCGCCCCTGGTGCGCCGCATCTCGATTTTGTCTTTACCGTCTGCGACAACGCCGCCAACGAGGCCTGCCCGTATTGGCCGGGCCAGCCGATGACGGCCCACTGGGGCATTCCCGATCCCGCCGCCGTCAAGGGCACTCCAGAGGAGATCGAGCGAGCTTTCCGCGACGCCTTTACCATCCTCGACCGCCGCATCAGCCTCTTCCTCGCACTTCCGCTGGCGACGCTCGGAAATCTGGCGATCCAGAAAGAGATTACCGAGATCGGAAAGTCCTAATGATGGCTGACAGACCCAAAACCCAAGGCCAGGTGTGCGCTCCCCACCAGCGCAAACACCTTTCTTTCCTTGACCGTTTTCTCACGCTCTGGATCTTCCTCGCAATGGCTGTCGGGGTTTCCATCGGCCATCTTGTTCATGGTTCCGCTGCCTTCGTCAACCGCTTCCAGAGCGGAACCACTAACATCCCCATTGCCATCGGACTCATCATCATGATGTTCCCGCCACTGGCGAAGGTCCGCTACGAAAAGCTCCACGACGTCTTCCGAAACAAGCGTGTGCTCAGTCTGTCGCTCATCCAAAACTGGCTTATTGGGCCGACGCTCATGTTTGCCCTCGCGATCATTTTTCTCCGCGGCGAACCAGCTTACATGCGAGGCCTCATACTTATCGGCATCGCCCGCTGCATCGCAATGGTCCTCGTCTGGAACGAGCTGGCGGAGGGTGACACCGACTACGTTGCCGGCCTGGTCGCGCTGAACAGCATCTTCCAGGTGCTGTTCTACAGCCTCTATGCCTGGGTTTTCGTCACCGCGCTGCCCCGCTGGCTTGGCCTTCATGGAGCCGCGGTCGATGTCGGCATCGGGCAGATCGCAAAAAGCGTCGGCATCTACCTGGGCATTCCGTGCGTCGCCGGATTTCTGACTCGTTTCATCCTTATCCGGGTTCGAGGGGAAGACTGGTACCGCACGCACTTCCTCCCACGCATCAGCCCGCTCACTCTGATCGCGCTGCTGTTCACAATTCTAGTGATGTTCTCCCTCAAAGGCGACCTTATCGTTCGGCTGCCGCTCGTTGTTGTCCACATTGCCATCCCGCTGGTCATCTACTTCCTGATCATGTTTCTGGTCAGTTTCTGGATGGGGCGGCGGCTCGGCGCCAAGTACGCGCAGTCGGCCACGCTGTCCTTTACTGCGGCCGGAAACAACTTCGAACTGGCCATCGCGGTCGCCGTCGCCGTCTTCGGCATCAACTCCGGCGAAGCTTTCGTCGGGGTGGTGGGCCCGCTCATCGAAGTTCCCGCGCTGATCGCTCTTGTGAATGTCGCTTTCTGGATTCGCCGCCGTTACTTTGCGTCCGAGTTTCAGGGGCTTCCGGTGAAGGGCGCGGTGTGACCAGAATTGTGGCTGGTGCGGTGAGGACTACAGAACGGCAAGTTTGCGTTGAAGAGTTGGCTGCGTAGATTTTCGGGGGTTGGTAGCGTTACCGGGGCTCGAACCCGGACTCTTCGCCTTGAGAGGGCGACGTGTTAACCAGTTACACCATAACGCCATGTTCGCTACGGGAGGGTGGGCTCTCCAGTGCAGTGTTGAGTATATCAGCGTGGGGCGGGGGACTCAAATGGGGAGCGGGGTGAGCGCAACCTCAGGGGCTGAAGCCCAATTGATTTTGCGGCTCTTACGGCACGGGTAAACGCGTGCCCTTGAGCACAAATACGGGGATACTTCGCTGCGCTCAGAATGACAAGCCATCACAAGCGTCGATCGGTCTAGTCCGTCCTGACAAGCACTAAGCGGCTGGGCGAATCCTACAAGCCGAGTTTCTTGACTTCGTCGTTATAGTACTTGCGGTAGAGGATCTCCCACTCTTGCGAGCCTTCCAGGATGATCTTGCGCTGGGAGGCGATCTTCTGGCGGGCTGCGGCGTCGAGTTTGGTCTCGGCGGTGAGGAGCTCTTCGAGGGCTTTGCGGGCTTCCTGGCGGATGGTGTTGCGATCTTCGAGGAAGTCACACTCGGGGATGTCGGCGAGGGTGTCTGCCACGGTATGAGCGAGCTTGTTTACTTTGTCGCGCGAGATTCTCACAGGACCGCCTTGTACTTGCGCGCGAGCTCGTTTTTTACCTTCTTGAACATCTCGGGATAGCTTGCGCCGGTTTTGCGCATGTCTTCCTGGAAGGCGTCGAGGATGACGCGGACTTCTTCGTTGATGCGGTCTTCGAGAGCGAGCTCTTCGATCATCGCCGCAGTTACCTGCTCGTTCAGGACTGCGGGCTTCGCGGTCTCGATCATCTTCGCATCGATGAGATGCTTTACAGTCTGGCGTGCCAGATATCCAACGTAATCTTTAGAGAAAATCATCGCTTTCTTCCAGAATACACCAGTGCGGATTGGGGTTGGCGCAGGGCGGCTTTGCGTCGGGGGGTGCTGGTCGTGCATGATGGAGACGAATCCGCTTGCGCCGGGCTGGGATGGCGCCGCGAAGGAGACACCCTATGCCAATCTTCCAAGCTGTCGATCAAACGCACGCAGTTTACCGGAAGGCCCGGATTGCCGGATTGGTGGCGATTGTTTCGTTTTTGGCGGGGATGGCGCCGCTTTCGGCCCAGATCCTTGGCACTCCGCCGACGGCGAAGCATATTTATTCGGATACTGCGGATGCGAAGACGGACATTGCGGCCGGGCTGGCGCAGGCGAAGCGCGAGCATAAGCGGGTGATTCTGGATTTTGGCGGGGACTGGTGCGGGGATTGCCAGGTACTGGACATTTACTTCCACCAGTCGCCGAACGCGGATTTGCTGGCGAAGCATTTTGTTCTGGTCCATGTTTCGATCGGCCACGAGGACAAGAACATCGATGTGGCGGCGAAGTATGGCGTGCCGATCAGCAAGGGCGTGCCGGCGCTTGCGGTTCTGTCTGCGGACGGCAAGGTGGTATTTGCGCAGGCCACGGGCGAGTTTGAAGATATGCGGCACATGGATTCTGCATCGGTGACCGAGTTTCTGACCAAGTGGAAAGGCTAAGCGAGTCGCGTGCGGCCGAGAGCCCGAGTCCGACGACCCGGTCGCGCAGCCGTCGCGTTCGCTCCAATCTGCTTACGCGATGGTGGGCGGTTCTGTCGCGGGCTCTGCACAGAACCTTTCTGAGCGTGATCGATCACGATTGCCTGAATGTGGCGCAATCGACGGCGTACTCGGCGATTGTGGCGCTGTTTCCCGCGCTGATTGTGGCGGCTGCGGTGATTGGATTGCTGCCGGATACGGCTCCGGTGCGCTTCCAGATGGCGGCGTTCTTCGACCGGGTGCTGCCGCCTGGAGTGAGTCCGCTGCTGGACACGGCGTTTGTGAACTCGCCGTTGCATGCGCACTCGGTGCGGGCGTTGGTGAGCGCGGGGATTGTGAGTTTTCTGGGTGCGTCCAACGTGATCGCAACGCTGATGGAAGGATTGCGCCGCGCGCGCGAACTGCCTGTAGATAGCTGGACTTTCTGGCAGCGCCGCCGCCGCGCCTTTGAACTGGTTCCGTTGTCGCTGTTTCCGCTTGCGTTGTTCAGCGTGCTGATCATGTTCGGCCATGCGGTTACGACGTGGTTGCTGTCGAGCATCGGGCCTGAGGTGCGGACGCCGATTTTTGTGATCTCGTTTCTGATTCGCTGGGTGGTTGCGTTGAGCGCGAGCGTGGGACTGATCGGGATGATCTATCACCTGGGGGTTCCTGACGGGTATTTGAACGCACCGCTGGTGGGCGGTGTTGGATCGGTGAGAGTGAGGCGAGCGTGGCGAACGATTCTGCCGGGGGCGGTGATGGCGACCATCATGTGGTTTGCTACGACGCTTGGATTTGGTTGGTACGTAACGCGATTCGCAAACTATTCCGAGGTGTATGGGTCGATTGGGGCGGCGATCGCGTTGTTGTTCTGGCTATATCTTGTGTCGCTGAGCGTGCTATGCGGCGCGGAGTTCAACGCGCAGTTCGACAGCCAGTTTCATGCTCACTTTGGCCGGCGCGGAGGGAACCGCACGCGGGCGACGGCAGCGGAAGAGTCGCGGGATGCGGCGGGGTGCTAGGTGGCAGGGTTTGAGTCGGGTTCGATTGTAAAGATTGGGTCAAGGTTGCACCGTATCTGGCGTCACCGCGCAGTTCACGCTATGTGCGGTTAGAATGGCAGATGACGCCGGACTCATGTGTCATGCCGTGGCTGACCGATTTGAGCAAGCGACTCCGAAACCAGCAGACACTTAAAGGAAATTGAACTCATCTATGGAAACTACGAAACGTTCAGACGGCGCTCGTCCAGGCAATGCCCTTGGTTTTGCGGCTTTGAAGTACAACCGCCGGGCCAAGATTGTCGCGACCCTGGGACCGGCATGCAGCACGCCGGATGTTTTCCGGAAGATGGTTCGCGCGGGGCTGGACGTGGCTCGGCTCAACTTCTCGCATGGCACTCACGCACAGAAGGCCGAACTGATCCGCATGGTTCGTTCAGTGTCGTCCGCCGAACAAAAGCCGATCTGCATTCTTGCGGACCTGCAGGGGCCGAAGATTCGTACCGGCAAGTTGAAGGATCACAAGCCGGTGTTGCTGGTTGAAGGCGAACGCCTGACGATTACGCCGCGCGAGGTTCCCGGCACGGCCGCGCTGGTGGGGACAACCTTCAAGACGCTGGCGGAGAATCTTGGGCCGGGTTCGCGGATTCTGCTTTCGGATGGGCTGATCGAACTGCACGTTGAACGGATCGATAAGCTGGACGTCGTCTGCCGAGATCGTAAATGGAGGCATGCTGGGCGAGAACAAGGGCATCAATCTTCCGGGCATTCCGGTTAAGGTGCCTTCGCTGACGGAGAAAGACGAGGAAGATCTGATCTTCGCGGTTGGCGAAGGGGTTGATGCGGTCGCTGTTTCATTTGTACGGACTGCGGACGATGTGCGCCATGTCAGGCGGCGTTTGGACGCGGTGAAGTCCGATTGCTGGATCATTGCCAAGCTGGAGAAGCCGCAGGCGGTTGAGCATCTGGACTCGATTCTCGAGGTCGCGGACGCGATTATGGTGGCGCGCGGCGATCTTGGCGTTGAGGTGCCGCCGGAGAAGGTTCCGGCGATTCAGAAGCACATCATTCGGCGGGCGGCGGAGTATCGCAAGCCTGTGATCACGGCGACGCAGATGCTGGAGTCGATGATTGAGAATCCTCGGCCAACCCGGGCGGAGGCGTCGGACGTTGCCAATGCGATTTACGACGGCACGGATGCGGTGATGCTCTCGGGCGAGACGGCGGCGGGCAAGTATCCGGTGCAGACCGTCGCGATGATGGCGAAGATTGTGGCCGAGACGGAGCATCAGATCCGGCTCGATCCGCCCCCGAACCGGAATGCCAAGCAGACAACACGGCTCTCTGTTGCGGAGACGATCTGCGAGTGCATGGCGCACTCGGCGGTGGATCTTGAACTTTCCGCAATCGCGATCTTTACGGAGACGGGCTCTACGGCGCGGCTGCTCTCGAAGTATCACCCTGAGCCGCCGATCTTTGCGCTGTCCCCGTACCAGAAGGTTGTAAATCGCGGCATGCTGCTGTGGGGGACGTTCCCGATCTTGTGCGAACGCTTCCGCGACACCGACAAACTGGTGGACATGGCTGAGCGAGATCCTGGAGTCGCATGGGTATGTTCATCGCAGCCAGATTGTGGGCATTGTTGCCGGGACGCGGACCAAGTCCGGCGCGACGAACTTCATGCGCCTGCACATGATCGGCGATCGCGAAATTGGCGTGAAGCCTGCGAAGAAGCGGATTCCGGCGACAAAGAAGGCCACCCCGCCGGTCAAGCGCAAAAAGAAGTAGAAACAACTCGATTCATAAACCCGTCTCGGTCGCGGCAGTGCAGCGATAGGGACGGGTTTTCCGCAGCGCTCTGCGGCCTACAATCGATGCATGGGGCGCATCCGAGTACTTTCCGACCAGGTGGCTAACCAGATCGCCGCCGGCGAAGTGGTGGAGCGGCCTGCGTCGGTGGTGAAGGAACTGCTGGAGAACTCGCTGGATGCGGGGGCGACCCGAATCCGGATTGAGGTGGAGGGCGGCGGACGCAAGCTGATCCGCATTGTTGACAACGGGTGTGGCATGGTGCGGGATGACGCGCTGCTGGCGTTTGAGCGGCATGCCACTTCAAAGCTGCGTAGCTCGGACGATCTGCTGTCGATTCGGACGCTGGGGTTTCGTGGGGAGGCGCTGCCGTCGATTGCGAGCGTGTCGCGGCTGACGCTGGAGACTCGCGCGGCGGAGGATGCGGCGGGGACGCTGGTGGAGATCAACGGCGGCAACATGCAGCGCGTGGAGGATGCGGGGATGCCCGCGGGGACGACGATCGCGGTGCGGGATTTGTTCTACAACACTCCGGCGCGGCGGAAGTTTTTGAAGTCGGAGCAGACGGAACTGGCGCATATCGCGGCGCTGGTGACGCACTATGCGCTGGCGCATCCGGAGCGGCATTTTGAACTGCATTCGGCTACGCAGGCGTTGCTGGTGGCGCCGGCGGTGTCGTCGACGGGCGACCGGATGTTCCAGATCTTCGGGCGCGAGACGGCGGGGCTGATGCTTGCGACGGCGGCGGAGATTGACTTCGCGCGGGCCGGGTTGCCGGAGCCGCCGCCGTGGAAGCGCGAGGCGGACTATACGCCGCCGGACCCTGGATTTCTGCGGATCACGGGATTTGTGTCCAAGCCGGAGCTGCAGAAGCTGAATCGCAACTCGATTTATGTGTTTGTGAATCACCGCCTGGTGCGCGACCGGGTGGTGCTGCATGCGCTGACCGAGGCGTACCGCAACATTATTCCGCCGACTTCGTTTCCGGTGGTGCTGCTGTTTCTGGAGATGCCGCCGCAGGAGGTGGATGTGAATGTGCATCCGGCGAAGACCGAGGTGCGCTTCCGGCAGCCGGGGTTTGTGCACGATTTTATCCGCGACACGGTGCGAACGACGCTGATGACGGCGCGTCCGGCGGCGAGCTTTGCTGCGGCGCTGACTTCGGCTCCGCATGCGAGCGCGTCGCTGCTGATCGATGTGAGCCCGATGCCGGGGCCTCCGGAGGAGGTGGTGTTCTCTGCGCGGGCGGGGCTGGAGTCTGAGGGGCAGCCGGTGGATGGCGATGCGGATGCGTTTGTGTTGCGCGCGCCGGTGGTGCCGCCTTCGCCGGGGCGGCTGGCGTTTTCGGACAATGGCATTGCGGTTGGGTATGAGGCGCAAGAGAGTGTTGGGGCGGAGGTTGCCGATGCGCCCGGTGAGACGCTGAACGCGCTGGCTACCTTGAGGCCGCTGGGCCAGTTGCGGGACTCGTTTATTTTGGCCGCGAATGACGAGGGGCTGTGGATTATCGATCAGCATGTGGCGCATGAGCGCGTGCTGTTTGAGAAGATTCTGCGCGATCGCGAGGTAGAGCAGGTGCAGCGGCAGCGGCTGTTGATGCCGGTTCTGGTGGATCTGCTGCCGGCGCAGATGGTGTCGTTTGCGGAGATTGCGCATGAACTGGATCTGAATGGGTTCGAGGCCGAGCCTTTTGGGCCTAACACGCTTGCTATCAAGGCGGCCCCGGTGGGTCTGGAGGGGCGCGAACTGGAGCGGATGCTGGAGGAGGTGCTGGCGGTTCCGGAGCGGGAGCAGCAGACGGAGAACGCGGAGACGCGGCGGCGGCGGATTGCTGCTTCGATTGCGTGTCACGCGGCGATCAAGGTAAATATGCCGCTGGAGCCGAAGAAGATCGACTGGCTGCTGGCGGAATTGGGCAAAACCGAGCATCCGACGAGTTGCCCGCACGGCCGACCCATCGCATTGCGGTATTCTCATAAAGACATACAACGCGCGTTCCAGCGGATCTAGGAACGGCGCGGATTCCCGGAAATGACGTCGGGATCAAAGCTCTACGACGATTTTGCCCAGCATTACAGGTAGCGATTTTTGCTCGACATTTTGTATTTCGATCTTTGAAAAATAATCCACCGGCCTGAACTTCGGCCCAGAACCGTTAGATATTCTCCATCGCCCGTGCGAGGGATTGCTGTCGCTTCACATTGCGTCCAGCAGGAAGGCAACAAATTTTGAGTGACCAAGGAACCAACGAACCATCGACAACAGCAATTCCGACGGCGGCGCAACTGGCCGAAACACGGCTGAAACAATGGCATCAGCAGGGCGAAGCCTTGTTGACGATTGAGAACCTGCGGGGGTGGATTAACGCCGCGGGCCTGGTTCTGTTTGCGCCGCGCCCACAGATTGTTTCGCCGGCGCCTTCGCTGGTTGAGGCTGTGCTGGGTGCTCCTAATCCCACTCCTACAATTGAAGAGACTGTTGCGGCTCGCAGCCTGCTGGCGCGGCTGGTGGCGGAAGGGCTTGCAGTGCCGCTGAACCTGCTGGGGCCGGGTGTGGGGACGGTTCATGCGGGGGCGCCGGGCGATACTCCGGATTTTGTTGCGTCGACTGCGGTTTTCTCGTATGTCTTCACATTGCGTGGCGATAAGGCGTGGAAGCAGCCGCCTTCGACCTCCGGGCGCGATGAAGGTTTCGAACCTGGCGCTGGCGATCTTATGAGGCGCTTACGCGGCGTGGGGCGCTGTCGGCTTACGATCTGACGACCGAAGTCGGCAAGGAAGTGACCGAGGCGGCGGTGCTGCGGGCGCTGGGCGAGCTTTGGACGCATCTGCGGGTGCTTCCGCTGACGCAGCCCGATGGCGCTGCTACGATTTGGGAACTGGCGGGCGCACGCTTTACGAAGCAGATCAAGGCGGGGGCGAATGCGGGACAGCCTTCGGCTTTGTCGGCGCTGATTTCGCTCTACCTGGGGCAGGCGGTGGTTGCGTCAGAGGAGGAGATTGAGAGCTTCCTGTCGCCGCTGGCTTCGCGGTCGCGGATTCGCGACGTGATCCATGCGTTGCTGGCTGCACGTGAGTTGGAGACGATTGCGGTAGAAGGCCGGACCATGCTGCACGTGGCTGGCGCGCTGCCGGCGTTCCTGGTTCCGGCGGTAATTGCGGAGGCGGACGCGGCTGCTGTGGGCGCGATTGCAGTTGAAGCAGGCGCTGCGGACGCGGATGAGAGCGGAGAACCTTCGGAGCGCATTACGAAGTATGTGCCCAAGCCGCGCAAGATTGGAACGGGCTACCTGGCGAAGGCCAAGCCATCGAAGTTTGCGGCTAAGCCAGGACCTTTCGAGCGTGGTTCTAAGCCGGCGTTTGGTGCGAAGCCGGGGTTCAAGCCGCGTTCGGGATCGGGTCCTGCGCCTGACCGCGAGCGGCGGCCTTTCGCCAAGCCTGCAGGGGGCGGGTTCGACAAGCCGTGGGATGAGGAGAAGGCGCGTCGGTTGACTGCGGCGCGGAAGCCCTCGGAGGTTACAGGCGAGGCAGGTGAATCGACTGAGCAACGTGCTCCACGCGTGTATAAGCCGCGTACGGAGGGCGGTGCGGATCGGGGTAAGCCTGCTTTCCGCGGCAAGCCTTCTTTTGGTGACAAGCCTGCGTTCCGCGGCAAGCCTTCGTTCGGGGATAAGCCAGCGTTTGGTAGCAAGCCATCTTTCCGTGGGAAGCCTTCGTTTGGCGAGGGGCGTCCGCCGCGCCGGGATTTTGCTCCGCGCGCGGAGGGTGAGGGAGGCGATGCGCGTCCTCCACGGAAGACGTTTTCGAAGCCGGGAACTTTCGGGCGGAAGCGCGAGGGATTTGGATCTCGTGCTGGCGCAGGAGATGAACGTCCGGCACGGCGCGAATTTTCTCCGCGTCCCGGCCAGGGCGGGGATCGGCGGCCGGGTCCACGACCGGATCGCGGCGAGCGGCCGGCGTTTGGGGGCGGGCGTAGTGGTGGGAGCTATTCGCCGCGTCCGCAAGGCGATCGGCCTCGGCGCACCGAGGGTGAGGGATCCGCGCCGCGGAAGCCGTATGCTCCACGTGGAGCGGGATTCTTCAGCAATAAGCCGCGTACATCCGACGGGCCGGCAAGAGAGCCGCGTGAGGGCGGCGAAGGCAAGCGGGTGTACCGCAAGTTCGATGCGCCGCGTGACAAGGCAGCGCGGCCTTATTCCTCGGATAGGCCTGCGCGGAGCTACTCTTCGGATCGGCCCGCGCGTGCGGAAGGTGGAGAAGCGAGGAAGCCAGCGGGCGACTTTGCGAAGCGCAAGTTCGGCGGCAAGCCCTCGGGCAAGCCCGGCGGATTTGGTGGCAAGAGCAGCGGCAAACCGGGCGGGTTCGGGGGGAAGAAATCTTTCTCAAGGTCGTCCGACAAGCCTTTCAGCGGGAAGCCGAGCAGCACGTTTGAGAAGTTCGTTGGGAACAAGAAGCCCTTCGGCAAGCGGGCGCCGGCGCGGAAGTTCAAGCCTGGCAAGGGTGAGTCGGCCGGATGAGCGACAAGAACGAACAAACAGCACGGCGCAGCAAGCCTGTAATTGCTATTGATGGCCCGGCGGGCGCGGGTAAGAGCACGTTGGCGGCGCATCTGGCGCGGCGCTTCGGTTTCCTCAACCTGGAGACGGGCGCCATGTACCGCGCTCTGGCTCTGAAGGCGATCGAGAACGACTTCTCGTTCGACGAAGAGGAGCCGTTGCTCGAATTGGCGGAGTCGACGCGCATTCGAGCTTCAGCCGCAGGTTGAGGGCAACCGTGTTTTGCTGGACGGCACGGACGTTTCGCGGCGGATTCGCGAGGCGGACGTGACTTCGGCGGCGTCGCGGGTTTCGGTGCATCCTCGGCTGCGGGCATGGATGGTCGAGCAGCAGCGTGCGCTGGGCGCGGCCGGCGGTGTGGTGATGGAGGGCCGCGATATTGGGACTGCGGTATTTCCGGATGCCGAAGTGAAGATATTTCTCGATGCGGCTCCTGAAGTGCGGGGCAACCGGCGTTTTCGCCAGGTACTTCCGACGGAGACGACTACGGCGCGGCAGGCTGAGGGGCGTCAACAACCTGATGCGCAGACTGCGGAAGAGCAGCGTGTGGCTCAGCAGGCGATTCTGGAGGAGATGCGTGAGCGGGATCGGCGGGATCGCAATCGGGCGGAGTCGCCTTTGCGGCCGGCGGAGGATGCGGTGATTTTGGACTCGACAGCGATGACGCTGGAGGAGGTTCTGGCGCAAGCAGAGAAGATTGTTCTGGCTCATCTGCCGTCGGTCTGACGCTGGATGGCTGGCGGCGTGAGCGCGGTCTGTGTCTGCCAGATAACAGCTGGTTTGCACTAATTTTTAGTGCAATTGCGGCTATTTGCATTTTTTGTGTCACAAATCCTTGCCAACTGTGCTAACCTTCACACATCGTTTGAAACAGATTGGTTTCTGCGACGTTTGTGCAATGTCGACCCCGATTTGGATCTTGCGGCAAATTCATCAGTACTAAGGAAATCAACACAATGGAACAGGGAACAGTGAAGTGGTTTAACGACGCCAAGGGGTTTGGCTTTATCAGCCGTCAGAACGGCGAGGACGTGTTTGTTCACTACTCGGCGATCAATTCGAACGGTTTCAAGAGCCTTCAAGAAGGTCAGGCTGTACAGTTCAACGTGGTCAAGGGGCCCAAGGGTTGGCAGGCGTCTGACGTTCAGCCTCTCTAGTCTCCGGTTCTGATCCGGGCAGTCAGCTATAACCAAGTTTTGCGGGAGGGATGGCTGCGGCTATCCCTTTTCGCCGTTTAACTTTCCGTTCTGATTTAGCTGGAGTTAGGGTTGCGCGTGGTCTCCCTGAGACTGCGGCGGGTCTACCTGCGTGACGCCGGGAAGAATAGTGGACGTTGCGCGGAATTTCCGGTAGTCGGAGTTCACAATCTCGCCTCGGCCGTTGAAGCCTATGAAGAGCAGGGCGTGGAACGAGCCCTGACCCTCAAAATGGGCCGGCAGCCATACTTCGTCGTTTACTTTGATCTGGGCCATGGTGAATCGCGTGTCCTTCTGGACGTTCGCGATCAGGCCGGCACCAATCTTGAATGAGTTGACGAAGTGTCCCTCGACGCGGGCGAGGACGTGGTCCTGCTCGTCGATCCATGCGGTTCCGGCGAGGTCTCGAATAACATCTTCGGCCCGGTTGCGGGTCTTTGCTTTTGGGTCGCCGGTGAAGTCGACGGCGATGGTGTCGCGTCCGTTCAGTTGCACGCGTCGCGGATTAGTGAAAGCCCCCAGTTCGAGCAGGCGCGAGACGGTGACCTCTTCGTTGCCGCGGGGATCGGTTTCCTTGCCTTGAGCGTCGGCCTTGTCGCGCTTTTCGTTGGCTTTGGCGGAGATTTTGTCGATGCGCTCGTTTTCCTTTGTTATCTCGTCCGGGGTGAGGGGCTTGCCATCTTTCTTCACTGTGCGGCGTACTGGCACACCGTTTATCCAGAAGACGTCTGATTCGGTCACGGTAGTCTTCTTGACTTGGCCATGGCTGTCTAGCTCCTGCTCGGTTGCGACCGAGTGATAGATGTAATCCTTCTGGACGGCCTCAGCGTTGCGTTGGTTGGTCTCGACGTCGTGCATCAGGGTGACGACGTCGGGCAGCGGCTTGTCAGTTTCCGCTGGCGATTTCCCAAGGGGGCTCTCTGTACTCTGATCCGTCGTCTGCGTTGAAGGAGGAGTTGTGGTCTGTGCTCGAACACCCAGGCATGTGGCGCCACACCACGCGAGGATGAGTACTGTTATCCCGATGCTTGTTTTCAGCGCAGCCATCTATCCACTATTAGACGCCTGCCCAACCCACTTTGGTTTGGATCAGGTGGTGACGGCGAGTTCTTCTTCGAGTTGCTGCTTTTCGGCGAGGGCGGTGTAGTAGCCGTTGCGCGCGATGAGTTCGTCGTGGGTGCCTAGTTCTGCGATGCGGCCGTCGACGAGGACGGCGATCTGGTCGGCGTTGCGCGCGGTGGAGATGCGGTGGGAGATGAAGATGGTGGTGCGGTCGCGCATGATCTCGCGCAGGCCGGAGAGGATGCGCTCCTCGGTGTAGGTGTCGACGGAGGCGAGGGCGTCGTCGAGGATGAGGATGCGCGGGTTGCGGATGACGGCGCGCGCGATGGCGGTGCGCTGCTTCTGGCCGCCGGAAAGGGTGATGCCGCGCTCGCCGACCTTGGTTTCGAAGCCGTGGGGGAACTCGAGGATCTCGTTGGCGATGTGTGCGGTGGTGGCGGCGTCGAGGATCTCGGGTTGGGTTGCGTCGGGCCGTCCGAAGGCGATGTTCTGGGCGATGGAGTCGGAGAAGAGAAAGGTCTCCTGCGGAACGAAGCCGATGTTGCTGCGAAGCTCCTGGAGCGCGTGCTCGCGGATGGGATGGCCGTCGATGAGGATGGTGCCGGGCGGCGCGTCGTGCAGGCGTGGGATCAGGCCGACGAGCGTGGACTTGCCCGAGCCGGTGGGGCCGACGATGGCGAGCGATGAGCCTGCGGGGATGCGCAGGTTGATGTTGTGCAGGACTTCGGGGCCGCCCGTCGGGTAGGTGAAGTTGAGGTTGCGAAACTCGATCTCGCCAGCGGTGATAGGTGTGGCGGGGATCAGGCCGGGTTCGTCGGCGATGCTGGGCTGCTGCTTCAGCAGTTCGTCGATGCGGAGGACGGAGGCGGTGCCGCGCTGGAAGAGGTTGACGACCCAGCCGATGGCGATCATGGGCCAGATGAGCTGGACCATGTAGACGTTGAAGGCGGCGAAGTCTCCGACTGAGATGCCTTTGTGGATGTCCTGATTGTGCAGGACAACCAGGTGGCCGCCGACCAGGAGGGTGATCATCATGCCGAGGCCGAGCACGAGTTCGAGCGATGGCCAGAGCATGGCCATGAGGCGGACGAGGTGGAGCGAACGGCCGATGTATTCCTGATTGGCGTTCTCGAAGGAGGCGATCTCGGCATCTTCCTGCGCGAAGGCGCGGATGAGGCGCGCGCCGGAGAAGTTCTCCTGGGCCTTGGCGGAGATGTCGGAGAACATGGCCTGGATGCGCTCGAAGCGGCGATGGATGCGCTGGCCGAAGGACTGGACGAGGACGGATGCGAGTGGCAGCGGGCCGACGGCGCACAGCGTCAGAAACGGGCTGATGTGGATCATGAAGGGCAGCGCGGCGGCGGTGAAGACGAGGCAGTTGGCGCAGTACATGATGGCCGGGCCGAGCAGTTGGCGGACCGCGTTGAGGTCGTTGGTCGTCCGGGCCATGATGTCGCCGGTGCGATGGGTGTGATAGAAGCCGGCCGACTGGCGTTCGAGGTTGGCGAAGAGGTCGTTGCGGAGGTCGAACTCGATCTCGCGCGAGGCGCCGATGATGACCTGGCGGGTGATGTAGAGGAAGATGCCGCATAAGCGCGGCGACCAGCAGCAGGCGCAGCGCGTGGTGGATGATCTTGGCCTGGGTGACGCCGTGGCCCATGTCATCGATGGCGTGGCCGACGATGAGAGGAAGCATGACGCGCACCACGTTGTACGCGACGACCGCGGCACCTCCCCAGGCGAGGTTCTTCCAGTAGCGTCTGAGGTAAGGTGCCAGCGGTCGGATGCGATCAAGCATGGTGGTTGGGAGGGCTGCTTTGTTTCGATGATCCGCAGCAAGTCGGGGATTCTTATTGCGGCTTCTGTGGCGGAGCCGCAGGGGTTGTGGCCGGCGGAGCGGAAGCCGGAGCGACCGGTGCAGATGTGGTCGGCGCGGCAGCTGGCTGTGCGGAGGCTGAAGGCGTGGCCGGCTTGGCTGCTGCCGGAGGCTGAGGCGCTGCAGAGGAGGTCGGCGGAGTTGGCGGCATCTTGGGGGCAGGTTCCTTGTCGCTTTGGGCTACCAGTTCGATGTCGAAGACGAGCCAGGATTTCGCCGGAATTTTTGCCGCGGGATTGCCGGCGGGGCCATAGCCAAGCTGGAAGGGGATAAACAGGCGGCGCTTGCCGCCGATGCGCATCCCTGCGATGCCTGTGTCCATGCCGACTACGACCTGGCGACGATTCTGCGGACCGCTAGGGCCTTGCTGGAAGGTCAGCGGCTCCTTGCCCGGGTGATCGTCGGAGGAGTCGAATTTGAAGCCGTCGGGGGTGTAGCCGGTGTACTGGATGCTGTACCACTTGTGCGGAGCGGCGAGTTCGCCGGTGCCGGTCTTGTAGTCGATGTAGGCCAGTGTGAAGGTGGACGCGGTCGGAATGCCGAGGGCATCGCGAAGGCCGGGATCCTGAATTGGAGAGACGTCGCTCAGGATGACGGAGGGAACGGTCTTGATGGTGTAGAGGGCCTTGGCGCAGCCTGCACTGGCGGGCAGAGCTGGAATCTTGGGGCTCAGGTTCGGCACCTTGACGCAGGTGCGCGCGGCGGTGGTGACGGCGTGAGGAGTGGAGGCGGGCTTGGCCGGGGACGGCGATTGTGCAATGACCGCGTTTTGGGCGAGCGCTACTGTGGCAAAGAGCAGGGTAGAGATAAATTTCATAGTGTTCCTATCGTAAATGAGTCGGTGAAAGATGAGGTGGCGAACGCCGCCGGAGGCTTAGACGCGATCCGCTTGGTTTAGGTAGGGGTGCGAAGCAGAAGGTAGGAGCCGGTGATGGCGAACAGGAGATCAGGCGACCAGGCGGCAAGCATTGGCGGAAGGGTGTTGATGTTGCCCATGGAGCTGAAGATACCGGCGACGACCCAGTAGGCGATGGCGACTCCGATGGCGGTGGCGATGCCGGCGAGGCCGCCGCGCTTGCCCATGGACACGGCGAACGGCACGGCGATGATGGCCATGACCAGCGTAATGGCGGGGACGGCGATCTTATTCGCCAGTTGCACCTCGAGCTTGATGGTGTCGAAGCCGGACTGGCGGAGATCGGCGATGTACTTGGTCAGCTCGCCGTAGGACATCTCGTCGGAGGGCTTGTCTTCCTTCTTGAAGTAGCCGGGTTGCTCGCGAATCTCTGGAAAGGTGGCGACTGTGAAGGTCTGGTAGCTGGATATGGCCTCGCCGGAAAAGGTGCGCTGCCATCCGTTATCGAAGATCCATCGGTTGACGGTGGGATCCCAACGGACGCTCTCGGCAAAGATGCGCCGCTCGAGAGCAAAGGTCTGGGGATCGAACTCGAAGACGGTGAGATTTGCGAAGGCGTAGTGGTCGGGGTCCGGATCGAATGCCTGGTAGTAGAAGATGCGCGTGGGCTCACCCTGCTTGTCGCTCTGGCCGGAGATCCATCTGCGACCTGGAAGCAGGAAGGTCTGGGCGGGCTTGTCTTTGATTTCGGCGCGGTACTGTTCCTGGCGGCGGTTGGCGTCGGGCAGGTAGGACTCGTCGAAGGCGAAGAGGGCGGCTGCGAGAAGAGCTGCTACGACCAGCACGGGCGCGACGACGCGATAGAGCGAGATGCCGGTGGCCTTCATCGCGGTGAGCTCGGAGGAGCGGTTGAGCGCGCCGAAGGTGATGAGCACCGCGAGCAGCGAGCAGAGCGGAGTGACCGCGTTGACGATGAAGGGGATGAGATTGATGAGGTACTCGCCGACGATGATGAAGGGCGTCTGATTGCGGACGATGTCGCCCATGAGCTCGAAGAAGGTGAAGACGACGTAGAGCAGCGCGAAGGTGCCGAGAGAGAGCAGGAAGTTGGTGGCGTAAGCGCGCATGACATACTCGTCGAGCAGCAGAGGGAAGCTGGTTTTGAAGATTCGCCTCATGCGCTGAACAAGTGTGGGCGCAGGATGATGTGCCGAGATATTCGGGGCGGGATGGGCCGATGCGGCTTCGGCCGCGTCGGGATTGTCGGGCGGGCTGCCGATTCTCGAGAGGGCTGCGGCAAGGCGACTGGGTGCGATGTGCGAGAGGCTCTTGCCGAGCGATGCTCCGACGGCGGTGAAGAAGTTGAGCAGAACGCCGCCTCCGGCGAGTTGCTGCAGCAGGGCGACACCAAAGGCGGCAAAGATGATGTTGGCTGCCCAGACTCCGAGGAATGGGGAGAGCTTGCCGGACTTTGCGAACGCAACACCGATGTTCGTGAGCAGGTAGTAGGTGAAGACCAGCAGCAGAGTGAGGACGAAGCCGGTGCTCTTGCCACCGCGTTTGGAGGAGAGACCCAGGGGCACGCCGATGAGCATGAGAACGAGGCACGCGAATGGATAGGAGAAGCGCGTGTTGAGTTCGATTCGTGCGGCGCGAACTTCGGCGGCCGTTGGAGGATCGGCGCCGGGCGCGATTCCATGAGCGCGCTGCCAAAGTTCGTTAAGCGGGAGCGCCTGCAGATGAGTGTTCAGGCGAGAGATGTGGGTCTCATCCTGTGATTCGAGCTGCAGCGGTTGATCGGTGGCGGCGAAGGTGGCGATGTTGTACTGGTTGGGATCGGTAGGGGATATCTCGTGCTGGCCGCCGTTGAGCAGATGAAGGCGCAAGGTCTGTGAATCGGCGTCGGGAGCGGCGACGATGGCCCGGTCGGCTGTGGTGATGTTAGGGTTCGCAGGTTGAGTGAGGTCGGCGAGGAAGACATGCCGCCATGCCGCATTGGCGGTAGGCTGCACGTCCTGCACGTAGAGGACGTAGTTCTTGAAGTCTTCGTAGAAGACGCGTGGCTCAACGGCGACGGAGGCCTGCGATGACTTGAGCTTGTCTTCCAGTTTCAGCAGGTCGCTGGCGCCGTGCGGCGCGAAGTAGAGAGCGTTCACCAGGCCTACAGCAAGTGCGGCAAAGGAGAGGATCGAGACGATGCGGACGAAGCTGAGGGCGCCGATTCCGCAGGCACGCATGGCGGTGACTTCAGAGTCGGCGGCAAGGCGGCTGAGGCCGAGCAGGATGCCCGCAAGCACGGCGGTGGGGATAGTGACGGTGAGCGTGTTGGGCAGCATGTCGCCGAAGATGCGCAGCGCGTCGGTGAACGAGGCAGAATCGCGGACGAGGAGGTCAAGGATCTTGGCGAGGTCGCGCATGAACAGCACGAAGGTAAAGAGGACTCCGCCGAGCACGGCGTAGGAGGTGACTTCGCGGAGGATGTAGCGGGTGAAGATGCGCATACGGTGCTGATTTGAGTGTAGCGCGCCGCGCCCTTTCAAGCGCGCAGCGCAATGTCCGATCGCAATCCTACCCCTAGAACTTGAAGCGGTAGTGGAGTTCGGCGTAGATCTGGCGCGGGTCGTTGTAGTGGAAGCCGCCGAAGGTGAGGGAGTTGTCGAGCAGGACGCGGGGGTTGGCGACGTTGGTTGCGGTGACGGAGGCCGTGATGTTCTCCGTGATGGTCTTTCCCACTGCGAGGTCGAAGGTGGTGTGCGCGGGGAGATATTGGTTGGGATAGCGGGGATCGGTGGGCGGCCCGTCGGGATTGTACCCGCCATTGGTGAAACCGGAGCCGTAGTAGACGTTGGTGGAGGCTGTAGATCGAATAGGGCAGCGTCGCGTTGAAGCCGACGTTTAGAGTGTTGCGCTGGTCGTGGTCGACGGGAGTGTAGTCGAAACCTGCATCGCATGCGGGATCGCCGATGGGCGTGCAGATGAGGCCGCCCGTGATGTTGCCGCGCTGCTCGGCGATCTGGTTGGAGTAGGCGAGATGCGCCTGGCCGAAGTGCCAGAGGCGAGGCGAGCGGAGGGTCAGTTCCCAGGCGCGGATGAGCGCGCCGTCGACGGTGACCGGGAAGTAGATGCTGGAATCGCCGATGTTGGAGTGGTCGAGGAAGTTGTTGACGCGGTTCTTGAAGGTGTCGGCGTCGAGGATCCAGCCGCGGAATGGAATCTGTACCCCGAACTGATGTTCTTCGTCGCGCTCGCCGTGCAGGGGTGTGAGCGTGGTGTTGTTACTGTTGGCGTAGTCTAGCACCGGGCCGTGATGCCGGTAAGCAGCGGTGGCGGCTGGTAGTAGCGGCCATAGAAGCCGCGGAAGACCCAGTTCAGCTTGGGGACTTGAAGCGCAAGGCCGACACGCGGAGCAGTGTAATCCTCGACGAATTGGCCCTTGAAGCGGGTCTGGCGGACGCCGGCGATTACAGTAAGCCACGGAGTCGCTTTGAAGTTGTCGGAGAGATACTCCTCAACGACGCTGCCGTTGGTTCCGTCGGGCTCGTTGATTGGCGCGGTGCCGCTGCCGTCGTTGAAGATGGCGCCGAAGAAGTAGTTGTCATATTGATCGAAGAAGTAGTGCCGCCCTGGAGGGTGTTATGGGCGATCGTGCCGGTAAGGGAGATTTGGCCGCCGCCATAGTTGGAAGTGCGGTTGTCGGTTGTCGCGACGGGCTCGTCGGTTGGAGTCGAGTCGTAGTTGGCCTGGTTGTAGTGGTAGAAGGGCGAGAGCTTGCAGCACGAGCGATGGGTTGAAGGTATGCAGCCAGGAGAAAGCAACGACGCCGTCGGTCTCGTGCTGAGTCGTCGCGTAGACCGCTGGAGTCGTACTGCTGGTTTTCGATGCTGTTCGGGTCAGGGTCGTATGGGAATCTGGAAGAAGTCGTGGCGTAGCTGCGTGATCAGACGGAACTGGTCCTTGGGCGTGCGGTTGTAGATGAGGGATGCGAAGCCGCCGTAGCCGTTGGTGGCATCGTGCAGCACCTGGCCGACCGGCGGCGCCAGGCCGTAGTCGCTGCGGTTGCCGTTGAGGCTGGTGTACCACGCGAACTTTTCGGTGTGGTCCCCGAAGCTGAGCTGATCGTCGGTCTGGAAGAAGTTGCCGGCGGAGAGAACGAGTTCGGCCTGGCGGTCGCGTTCGAATCCGGTGCGGGGTACTACGTTGAAGACGCCGTAGGTGCGGTCTCCGATGTCGGCGGTGTAGCTTCCGCGCTCGACTTCGAGGTAATCGATGTCTTTGGGATCGATCTGCGCGGCAAGGTTGGAGGCGATGTTGGTATTCGGGATCTCGACGCCGTCGAGAAGCCACGACACCTGGTGTCCCCCGCGCATGTGCAGCATGTCGTGGGTCATGTATGCGCCGGGTACGTAGTCGGTGATCATCGCCATGGAGTTGGTGCGATCGGCGCCGGGAGTCTGCGCGATGTCGAGGCGGTCGACGAGGGTTGTGGGGGTAACCGTGTCGATACTGGCGGCTTCGACAGGTGCGGTGACGGTTACGGTCTGTGAGACCTTGCCGATCTCAAGTTGGAAGTGCAGGATGGGCGACGTATCGGAATAGAGAGTGAGGGTCTGCTGGAGCGTCTGGAAACCGGCGTGGGAGATGGTGACGGTATAGTCGCCCAACGGGATACTGGGTAGCGTGAAGGCGCCCTCGCTGTTTGTCGTCGTGGACTGTGTGAAATCTGAGTGGGCCGCCGCCAAGGTGATGTGAGCGCCTGGGAGCGGGCGATGTTGCGGATCGTGGACGACGCCCTGCAATTGAGAGAAATCACTTGCGCGGGCTGTAGACATCCCCAACAGGCAGAGAAAAAGGAAGAGTCCAAGGTGCTTAGCGTGCTTTTGAGCAGGAAATAGCATAGGGCTCCGCGGTCACTGGATCGTGACGAGGCTGGGGCACGCCGCTTGGCGACGTCTGCCGGAATGAGACAGGTATTAAGGAAGAGCTCTTACGCGAATAAGGCCGGGGGGCCGCGCTTGAGGTTCGCCGACGCGCTAAGGGTGCGGGCGGCCTGTAGTCCAACAGCGGGGAGTGTGGCGCGGTCGCGGCGGATTTCGATTGATGCCTGAGGAGTGACGACTAAGGAAGCTGTTGCGAGACGTGGCAGCGTAAGTGCGGCGGGATAGAACGGGCAGGGCGGAGCCTGCAAAGCCGGGCCGCTCGATGAGGCCATCATCCTGTGCATCATGGCGCAGTGATGCTTGCCGTGGCTGCGGCAACACGCGGGCAGCGAGGCTTCCGGATCGGCAGTGGCGGCGAAGAGCGGCGCAACCAAGGGCGAACCGAAGGCGATCAGCAGCGCGATAGCAAGAAACCGGCGCATGGGTCTGGTTAGTATAGCGGGACTTTCTGGTCGGCCGCACTTAGCGGATGCCTAAAAGTTCTTGAAGCAGGTGAGTTTTAGCTTTGGTGTGAGTGCCCTGCGCTGTTGGCCGGATCGACGGGGACACGATCGGGGCAGTCACCTTCGATGCAGACGCAGCGCAGGATGCCGCAGAGGACAGCGAGGCCGATGCCGGCGGCGAGGTAGAAGAGCGCATGGGAGAAATGACCCGTGACGTACGGGTAGAGGAAGATCGCCACGCCTGCGTAGATCAGGACGGTGAAGATGTTGCGCAGGGTGCATCGCGACATGGCCAGCCTCCAGACGACCGCTCCTGCAGCAGAGTTTACCGCAGGTAAGATGTTTCCGGCCAAGAGAAAGTTGGCGATTGGCGGGGTTTTTCGTGGGATGGTTAGGGATTCGCCAGAAAACGGTAGCCGATGCCACGCACGGTGGTGAGGTGCTGCGGGTTGGCGGGGTCGTCCTCAATATAGCGGCGCAGACGGACGATGAAGTTGTCGATGGCACGGGTGTCGGTGTCGGCATGGACGTGCCAGACCTGCTCGAGGATGTCGGTGCGGGAGACGATTTGTCCTTCGCGATCTGTAAGATAGCGAAGGAGTTCGGCTTCCATCACAGTCAGTTGCGTGGTCCGGTTGGGGGCGATTAGTTCCAGTGCGTCGAAGTGGATGGTGCGGTAGTTGAAGCTGTAGATCTCGGACGGAGCAGGGACGTGGACGGGTTCGGCTGGTGTTGATGGCTGCGCGACCGCCTGCCATGCCGTCCGCCGCAGCAGGGACTTGATGCGGACGATGAGGATATTCAGGTCGAAGGGCTTGGGGAGGTAGTCGTCGGCCCCGGCTTCGATGCCCTCGAGGATGTCTTCGGGATGGGTGCGTGCGGTAAGCATCAGGATGGGCGTGTAGCGCTGCGCTTCGCGGAGGGTGCGCGTGATGGCGAAACCGTCGGTACCGGGAAGCATGCAGTCAAGGACGATGACGCCGATGCGGTCGGACGCCTGGGGCGCGGTTGCTTCGAGGAGATAGGCGAGGGCAGCGTCGCCGTCCGACTCATGGTGCGTGCGGAACCCTTCTGCCTCGAGATTGAAGAGCAGGCCCTGCGCGAGGTGTTCCTCGTCTTCGATCAGCGCAATCAGTGGAGATTGAGAGTCGGTGGTCATCGTGCCGATCCTGAAGCTGGGTGGACGACGCCGGCGAGCAGCGGCACCAGGCCGTTCCACGCGATCTGCACGCCGATGCAGAGCAGAATAAATGCTGTGACGCGGAGGATTCCGTGCACGGTGCCGGGCGAGATGTGGTGTGCGATGCGGTGCGCGTGCGCATAGCAGAAGTAAACGGCGAGACACAGGATGAGAATCGCGAACAACAGTCCGGCGTGGGCGAGGAGGTTGTCGCGAAGAGGCCGCTGCGGGGTGTGCGCGGCGAGCGTCAGCATGACGACGATGCAGCCTGGGCCGGCTGTGATGGGAAATGTAAACGGGTAGAAAACCTTTTGACGAAGATCGCCGACGAGATCCTCCGGCTTCACATCCGCGACGGCTTTCATTTTTTCCGGACTGGGTCCCGTGTCCTCCTGGTTGAGCAACGACCAGCCGATGGAGGCGATGACCAACCCGCCCGCGACCTGGACGATAGGCAGCGAGATGCCGAAGAAGCGCAGCAGTGTCGCCCCGACAAGGTCAATGACGATGAGAAACAGGACCGTGTTGATGGCGATACGACGCGCCAGCGAATGGTAGATCGGGATCGGCACCTGGCCCACCAGCGTAAGGAAGATCAACGCCGAGCCAAGCGGGTTGATCAGCGGGAGAAGCGCGCTGAATGAGAGCACGAAATAGTCCCAGAGCGTTAGCATTTCGATTCCTCTAGTAAGAGGGTATTTGGTTTTGTCATCCTTCGTACTGCGGAGTCGGCGAGTGGGAGTTTCATTGTGATGGTTGTGCCCAAATTTGGGCCGGGACTTGTCGCGGTGATGCTTCCTCCATTTTGGCGGGCGATGGTGCGGACCAGGAAAAGCCCGAGGCCCGTGCCTTTGATCTTGACAGCGTTGCGGCCGGGAACGCGATAGAAGCGTTTGAAAATTCGCTTGAGGTATTTTGCGTCAAGGCCGACGCCATTGTCGGTAATGGTGAGCGCGACCTGCGTGTAGCGCGAGATGGCGATCGAACAGGTGACGTGGACTCCGTTGGGCGAGTATTTGACTGCGTTGTCAAGGATATTGAGGATCGCGGTGCGGAGATCTTCAGGGAACGCGAGAACGTGCAGGCGAACTCCGAGCGGGATTGGCGCGAGTTGGATGGCGTCCTCGGTAAGGTGGTAGCGCTGGATCGTGATGCCGATGCAGTCGGCGACCAGCGGCGCGAGTTCGAGCAGGGTGCGGTGCTGATCGCGGCGCGAGCCGAGTTCGCCGGCTTTGAGGACTTGCTCGACGGTGCCAAGCAATCGGTCGGAGTCGGCGAGCATAATCTTGTAGAAGTCCTGGCGCTGAGCTTCCGAGATGTCGCGGCGCTGCAGAGTTTCGAGGTAAAGGCGGATGGACGCGATGGGCGTCTTCAGTTCGTGAGTGACGGCGTTGAGGAAGGAGTCCTGACGCTCGTTGCGGCGTACTTCGCGGACGAGGAAGACGGTATTGAGGACGACGCCCGCGGTGAGCATGGAGAAGAAGATGACGCCCAGGATAATGGCGGCGATGCGTCCTTTGTAGAGGATGATCCAGGCGATGTTGTAGGTGACGAGGCCGCCGACGAGCAACACTCCGAGGGTGATCGAGAGGGCAATTGCACCGCGTCGTCGGGTCATGTTCATGGCGTGGAGTTGAGTATAGTGGCTATGGGGTGCAGAGACATGGATCGACGGGATTTGATGAAGGCGATGGGGTTTGCGGCGCTGATTCCGATGACCGCTGGCTACGATGCGATGGCCGAGGATGCGGTCACGGATGAGACCGTGTATGAGTTGCGAATTTACCACCTGAACGAGGGCAAACAGCCGTTGATTCTGGAGCGTTTCCGCAGCAAGGAGACGGAGCTTTTTGCGCGCTGTGGCATGCACGGCGTCGCTTACTGGGTGCCGACGGACGAACCGTTGGCTGGGCGGACAATCGTTTACATGCTGCGGCATAAAAGCCGGGATGCGGCGACCGAAAGCTGGAAGAAGTTCGGGGCCGATCCGGAGTGGATTGCGCTGAAGGCCGAAACGGAGAAGGACGGCGCGTTCGTCACGCTGCACGAATCCACGTTTCTGAAGCTGACGGATTTCTCGCCGAAAGTCTAAGCGCGAGTTGCAGGCAAAAGAGAATACTGAGATTCTGAGCTGCGCTCAGAATGACGAGCATTAGGGGACCGCTCGGAGGTATGATCGGTTGCGGCCGCAATTGGTCTGACAACTTGCATTGGAGAAATCTCCCCTTATGAATCGGATGAATCGTCGAACTTTGCTGCAGGTCTCGGGTATGGCTGTAGCTTCGGTAGCGCTGCACGGGAAGGCATTCGCGTGGGCGGACGCGGCGCCTTTGGCGTCGACCAAGTTCGGGAAGATCAGCGGCGTAATGGAGGACGGCATCAACGTCTTTCGGAGCGTGCCTTATGGGGGCGACACGGCGAAGACGCGATTCATGGCTCCGGTTGTGCCGAACAAATGGACCGGCGTGAAGGAGTGCGCGGTTTTTACCACCATGGCTCCGCAATTGATTGCGGCGCGCGCTGGCGGTGCGCGGCCTGCTACTTCGCCGACGGGAAATCTTCCGACTTCCGCTTCGGGCGTCCCCGGCGCGCCACGCGACGTAGGCGTGCAGAGCGAGGACTGTTTGCGGCTGAATGTCTTCACGCCCGGACTGCGGGACGGGAAGAAGCGGGCGGTGCTGGTTTATTTTCACGGCGGCGCCTATAACAACGGGACGGTGAACAGCGATCTTTACGACGGCAAGCGGCTGTGCCATCGCGGCGATGTGGTGGTGGTGACGGTGAATCACCGGCTGAACGCGTTTGGGTATATGTACCTCGGCGATCTTGCGCCGGAGTATAAGGATTCGGGCAACGCGGGGCAGTTGGACCTGGTGCTGGCGCTGAAGTGGATTCGCGAGAACATTGCCGAGTTTGGCGGCGACGCGACGCGGGTGCTGATCTTCGGGCAGTCAGGCGGCGGCGCGAAGTGTGCGGCGCTGATGGCCACTCCGGTGGCGAAGGGTTATTTCAATCGCGTGATGACGATGAGCGGGCAGCAGATTAAAGGTGCATCGATCGAAATTGCTTCGGGCCGGACGATGACCGTGCTGGAGAAGATGGGCGTGCGGCGGACTGAAGGGTAAGGAACTGGTGGCGAAGATTGATTCGCTGACCATGGAGCAGATTCAGGACGGCGCTCGGGCAGTGAGCTCGGACTGGCTGCCGGTGGTGGACAATGTGATTCTGTTCCGCAATCCATTTGATCCGGATGCTCCAGTGCAGTCGGAGATTGTGCCGATGATGCTGGGCAACGTTCACGACGAGACTGCTGTTGGCGGGCGCGGCGCGGTTACCTGGGACAACGCGGCGGCTGCGCTGGATGCCGCGGTCCATGAGTATCTGGGGCCGGTGAAGGCGGAAGATGCGGTGGCGGAGTTTCGCAAGATTCATCCGGATTGGACGCCGATGCAGGTGGATACGGCCGCGGCGACCGCGTTCCGCGCGTGGCCGGGGCAGCGCTGGGAGGCTGAGCGGCGGGCGAAGAATCCGATCAGCCAGAAGCACACGTGGGTTTACCAGATGAACTTTACCGGCGCGAACGGACGGGCGATGCATACGATCGATATTCCTTTCATGTTCGACAACATTGCTATGGCGAGCGGGCAGATTGGGACCGATCCGCAGCATGTGGCGGATGCCAATGCGCTGGCGGCGATCATGTCGCGGATGCTGATTACAGTACGGGAAGACCGGAAACCCGAACGGGGCGCCGAATGGCTGCCGGAGTGGCCGGCCTACGACCTGACGAAGAGGGCCACGATGATGTGGGAGACGAAACCGCGGGTGGAGAACGATCCGCGCGGGGCAGAGCGGGTGTTTGCGGACCAGTCGCACTATCACCAGGCAGGAACGCCATTGCCATAGCTGGAGCGCGCCCTGAACTACTCGGTATCAGGGCTTGTCCGGGGTGTCGGAGTCGTCATTGCCTATCATGCCTTTGACGAAGTCTCCGGGGGTGAGGTTGATGGGCTTGGCTCTTTTGGCGGGCGGCTGCCAGTCGGTCTGGTCGACGTGGAAGGTGATGGAGTCGACGTCGGCATCGGTCAGCAGCACGGTGGTGGTATCGGTGCCGTATTTGCGCAGGATTTCCGGGTTGGGCATGGTGATGCCCATGAAGTTGTTGGGTGGCCCGTCGTTGCGGCCGTCAGCGGCGTTCGCGACGGTGAGGGTGTACGTGATGTTGCCGGGGAGGTACTCGAAGTGGAAGCTGCCGTCGTCGCGGATGGCGGCCGTGAGGTGGGTCGCGGGATTGTCTTTGACGGTGAGAGCGACCTGGCCGACGTTGAGGGTGTGGCCGTCGGATTTGGCGACGACGTGGCCGGAGATGTTGTGGAGTTTGTGCGAGGGAATGGTGATGTCGACGCCGGAGACTTCGTCTCCGGCTGCGAGCTTGACGGGTTTGGCGTCGGCGCGCGTGAAGGTGTCGCCTGTGTAGACGACGAGATTGATGCCTGAGCCTGCGTCGCCCATATTGGAGGCGCTGATGCCGGTTGGCGTGGCGGTGAGGGAGGCGCGCAGGGCGTATTCTCCGGCGGCGAGGCCGGCAATGCGGAAGTGGCCGCGGTCGTCGGACTTGGATGGCTGGCCGATCCCCATCATCGCGAGTGCGGGCGCCATGGCCGCGGACATGGCTTCATTGGGGTCGTCAGTGGACTTGGGCTTGACGACGCTGAGGCTCCAGCCGACGGCGGGGGTGCCGTCGTCGTAGAGGATGCGGCCGGTGATGGCGGCGCCGCGGGCGAGGCGAAGGTCGGCGCGGGCTGAGTCGGTTCCGGTGACGGTGACGGTGGGGATCTGTGCCAGGCGGGCGCGGACGGCGGGGTCGGTGCTGGCGAAGTCTTCGTCGGTGAATGAGCTGAAGGGGTCGATGTAGCCGGTGTAGATGGCGTGGACGTAGTAGGTGCCGGGCTTGACTCCGGCGAAGCTGTAAGAGCCGTCGAGGCCGACGGTGGAGGAGTTGAGCATGTCGGTGACCTGATCCATGCCCCTGGATGCGGCGGCGAGGGCTTTTTTCTGGTCTTCGGTTTGCGGCTTGGGTGGAGTGGCGGACTTGCCGGAGGATTTGGTCAGGCTGTCGGTGAGGCTCTTCATCATGTCTTCGCCGGCATGGCTGGGGGCCGTGGATTTGAGCAGGACCTTGGCGAAGCGAGCGGGCGCGTTGGTGTCCTCGCAAATAACGTGTCCGGAGACGGCGCTGCCAACGACGTAAGGGGTCTGCTGAGCCGGAAGCCGTGGGGCGAGAAGGCAGGCAAGCAGAATAGAAAATCGGGCGGGGGAACTCATTAGAATCGCCTCAAGCTGCAGATAGGAATGTGGCATCACTATATACCTGGGGCCGTGAACGGGACGGAAATCGAAGTGGCGGGAGTCGGGTAGGATCGAAGATGGCTGCTTTGGGCGGCTTCACCTTGAGAGATTATGTCGATACGGAAAGAGATTGCGCCGATGTTGCGTCTTGCCCTGCCGCTGGTGATGGCGGAGGTGGGATGGATGTCGATGGGTGTGGTCGACACGATTATGGTGGGGCATCTGCCGCATCCGGCGTTGACGATTTCGGCGGTTGCGATTGGGCAAGTGCTGTACAACACGCTGGCGTTCGGGATTGGTGGGGTGCTACTGGGGCTGGATACATACATCTCGCAGGCACATGGCGCGGGCGAGTTGGGCGACGCGAATAAGTGGCTGCTGAGCGGCGTGGTGCTGGCGGCGCTGCTGAGCGCGGTGCTGATGGGGATGGTGTGGGTGGGGCCGATCGCGATGACGCGGATGCCGATTGACCACGAGGTGATGCGGGAGGCGGTAGGGTTTTCTGTGGGCGCTGAACTGGGGGACGCTGCCGCTGTTTTTGTACATGACGTTCCGGCGGTATCTGCAGGCGTTCAACCATGTGCGGCCGATTGCGGCGGCGGTGGTGAGCGCGAACCTGGTTAACGCGGGGTTGGACTGGCTGTTTCTGTTTGGACACCGGATTCATGTCGGCGCGTTGAGTGTGGGGATTCCGGCGTGGGGCGTGGTGGGGGCGGCATGGTCTACGGCTCTGGCGCGGTTGTATCTGGCGGCGTTTGTGGGGACCGCGGTTTGGTGGGTGGACCGGAAGCACGGGTATGGGCTGCGCAAGGCAGAGCGTGCGCTGGATTGGGCGCGGGTGCGGAAGTTGGTGGCTCTAGGCGGACCGGTGGGCGCGCAGATCTTTGTGGAGATTTCGATCTTTGCGGCGGTGACCTCGCTGATTGGGACGATGGGGCCGGTGCAACTGGCGGGGCACGAGATTGCGCTGAACTGCGTGAGCTTTACGTTCATGGTGCCGTTTGCGATTTCGGCGGCGGCGAGTGTGAGGGTGGGGCAGGCGGTGGGGCGTGGCTCGTCCGGCGAGGCTCGGGCAGCGGGATGGACGGCGATTGGGTTTGGCGCTGGGTTCATGCTGTGCATGTCGGCGCTGCTGGTGGGCATGCCGGGGCGGATTGCGGGTGGGTTTACGCATGATCCGGTGGTGATTGCGGCGGCGGTTCCGCTGCTGCTGGTGGGCGCGGCGTTTCAGTTTTTCGATGGCGTGCAGGTGACCGCGACGGGCGCGTTGCGCGGCGCGGGGAATACGCATGCGGGGCTGTATGTGCAGTTGGTTGGGTACTGGGTGATCGGTGTGCCGCTGGGGTGGTGGCTGGGGTTTGGGCGGAAGATGGGCGCGGTGGGTTTGTGGATCGGGCTGGCGGCGGGTTTGATGTTCGCGGGCGTGGCGCTGATTACGGTCTGGGCGAGAGCGGTGCGGCGGGGCGTGGTGAGAGTTTAGGTAGGCTGTGTGGATTCTTATTTGGCGCTGAAGCTGTAATTGAGTCCGGGATGGGCCCCCGCGTTCTTGCCGGCGATGGCATAGAAATTCGGCATGCTATCCCACTGGTCCACCTGGTCATCGGGCGTGGTGAGGATGTACTCGATGTCGTCGTTGTAGGAGATCAAACCCCGCATGACGTTGCGTGCCTGCTCGGCGATGGAATGGAGGTGCTCGACGACGGCGGTGCGTTCGGCCGGATTGAGCGTGGAGAGATCGAGCCCGCCTGAAGGAGTTTCTGTAGCATGGCCGACGATGGCCTGATTCAGGGTGGCGTACGCGGCATTGAGCTGGGCGACTGAACTGGCGTTGGAGACAAAGAGCTGGCTCTGCAGAAGATCCAAATCTTCAAACCAATTCTGCTCGCCGGCAGGGAGAAGAATGGCCTGGCCGTTGGCCTTGGCGGCGAGCCACACGCCTGCGTCGGGGCGGTAGATTCCTCCGGCGGGCATGCGGCTTAGCAGCAATGGGCCGGTTGGTCCGGCGTGTTCAATCGCGGCGGCCTGCCCCATTGCCCAATCCATGACGTTCTGCGCGTGTGTCGTGTCGTCCTTGATGATTTGCACATTGGAGGTGCCGTCGGCGCGCAGTTCTTCTTCCAACTGATGGCGCTGATGACGGTGGTGCAGGAGCTCGACGGTTTGTTCGAGGCTGACGGCGATGAACAGGCCAAGGACGATGGTGGCGATGTGGACGAAGAATTCGCGCCAGGTCGAAGCGGCGTGTTGGGCGGGATGAACGTCGAGCATGGGGACGGGTTCCTCGGGTTGAGTCTCTGAGGGCGGAGTGTCAGCGGGCGGTGGGGCGGGATCGTTGGAAGCAGGCTCGTGGGAAACGGGGTCCAGCGGCGCCGGGTTGGGGTCTTGCTCGGGCATGAGTGAATTGCTGACGAGTGTATCGCGGATGGGAGGGGTTTTGCTGCCGCGATGTAGGCTAAGGGGAACATGATGCCCGGTCTGACGAGATGTCTGAGAAGCGTGTGTGCAGCGTTTGCGCTGCTGGTGGCGCTTGCGAGCGGCGTAGCGGCCGCTGCTCCGGTTGAGGGATACAAGGTGGTCGCGACGTATCCGCATTCGACATCGAGTTATACGGAGGGGTTTTTCTATCTGGATGGATTGTTTTATGAGGGGACGGGGATGGTGGGGCGGTCGGCGGTGATGGCGATCGATCCGGCAACGGGTACGGTGCGGCAGCGGCACGATCTGCCGCCGCCTTATTTTGGCGAAGGCATTGTGGATTGGGGTCCGGATATCTATGAGTGGACTTGGGAGTCGCATGTGTGTTTTGTGTACGACCGCTTCTCGATGCGAACGGTGAAGCAGTTCAGCTATGCGGGTGAGGGTTGGGGTATGACGCGAACGCAGACGGAGCTGATTACGAGCGACGGGACAGCTACGCTGCGGTTTCGCGATCCGGCGACATTCAAGGAGACTCGGCACATTGTGGTGATGGATGATGGGAAGAAGATTGAGTTGCTGAATGAGCTGGAGTTCATTCACGGCGAGATATTCGCGAATGTGTGGCACACGGACCGGATTGCGCGGATCTCACCGAAGGACGGGCATGTGATTGCGTGGATCGATATGACGGGCTTGCTGCCGGCGAGCGAGATGGTGGATGCGGAGTCAGTGCTGAACGGGATTGCTTACGATGCACAGCGGGACCGGATCTTTGTGACGGGGAAGCAGTGGCCGAAGATATTTGAGATCAAGATTGTGGCGCACTGATCCCCGCTCATGACGATGAAGCTGTCATAAACGGGGCACCCGTCTTCGTGTCGACTGATGTGGACGGTCCGGCGATGGCAGCGGCGGCGCGTTCGAGAGTGCCAGCCTGGCGTTCCATGCGTTGCAGCATCTGTCCGGCGAGGGAACTGGGGTCGATGGGTGGGGTCTGCGTGGTGGGGTCGGGTGGGCGCTGCGGGGTGGTGGAGGCGCAGTCCGATTGGTGATCCAGCAAGGCGCAAATGGCGACGAGGCGATGGTTGAGTTGTTCGAGGCGTGCGACGGTGTGGGCGTCGGGCGTGCCAACCAAAGCGAGCGTGGTGAGGCATTGGGTCAGGCGGCGGATGTAGGTGGTAAAAGTGAGGGCGCTCTCGGTATGTGTCGAATGGCCGGATGCGATGCCGGGGAGGGTGGGTTCGAGCAGGATACGGTCGAGGGCTTCTTCGGCATCCTGGCTGGTGAGGCCGCAGGCTCGGCGCGCGGGGGCGAGGATTTGGCGGTCCGCAGCGGGGCGCTCATCGGGGCCGACCGCCCAGAAGCGGAGGACCGCGCTGGTGTAGGCGGCGTTTGCGGAGGCGCTGCGGCTTAGCAGGCGGCTGAGTTCCAGGGTGAGGCTTTGCGGCCAGAGCACACGCATGGCGATGACGGCGACGATCGCTCCGAGGAATGTGGTGAGGATGCGAACGCCGGCGAAGCTCCAGTCGCGCAGGTAGGGAAGCGACATGAGGACGAAGGTTGGCGTGAGGAAGAAGCTGTACCAGCCGTAGTCGATGGCGTATACCGCGAGAGTGAGGACGGAACTGGCGGTGATAACGACAATGATGCCGGTTTCGCTGTGGATGGCGGCTGCGAGCACTGCAGCGAGGATGCCTCCGCCGACGGTTCCGGCGACGCGCTGAACGCTCTTTCGGACCACGCCGACGCTGTAGGGTTGGAGCACGATGATGGAGGTCATGGCGAGCCAGAAGCCGTGGGGGATGTGGAGCGCGCGGATGAGGATGACGTCGACGGCACCGACTACGGCCATGCGCAGCGAGTGGCGAAACATGATGGAGTCGAAGGACCAATTCTGGCGGAAGGCGTCGAACCAGCCGGGGATGTGTACCCCACTCATACCGGGATGAGACTCCGGTACGAATGCCGCACCTGCGAGGGTAGATTGGTCAGGGCGAATTTCGGCGCCGGTCCAGAGAGCGCGTAAGGCCTCAAAAGCGATTTCGATGGTTTGCAGGGTGGCTCGCTGGCCGTCGACAAGATGGGACTGCAGCGGATCTGCGGGGTTGGGCAGCGGGAGAATCTTACTGGGGCGAACGACGTATTGCAGGCGGTGTGAGCCTTTGGGGCCGAAGGATGCTGCGTTGTCCGCGGGGTGCGTGCGGAGGTTGTCGGCGACGGCGCGCTCGGCTCCGCTGAGGTTGCGGGCGATGTCGGCGAGGGTGGTGTTTACGGTATCCGGGTCGATGCCGGGTGGGGTGAACTCGGCAAATTCGAGGAGGCGAACTGTGTCGGCGAAGAGCTGATCGACCGTCTCGAGCAGGACGCTGAGGTTGCGGGCGCGGACGGTGCGGACGGGAGCGCGGGCTGCGGTGGCGCTGATGGCGGCGTGGGCGCTCTCGATGTGGGTGCGGAGTTGCCGCTTGAAGATGGCGGCGTGGTCGTGATCGTCGTCATGCTCGGCGTGGTTTGCATTGGGCGATGCAGTTTGCAGATTGGTGGTGTAGTCGCTGAGCAGATCGTAGCAGGCGGCGACTTCGAGGCGTGCTGGGCGGAACGGATCGACTGGCCACAGGAAGAGGCTGATGACGGCGGCCCAGAGTCCTCCGAGGACGTAGAAAGATGTATTGATAAGGGCGGCGGCGAGAGTGCGATCCGAACCGCCGAATCCAGCGAAGTAGATGACGAGGATAATGACGGCGGTGTTGGCGATGGGCTGCGAAGCGACGCGGGCGAAGGTGACGGCGAAGCAGACCGCTGCTGTGACGAAGGCGGCGATGACGAGGTTCTGCGGGACGATGGTGCCGATGATGCCGCAGAGTGCTCCGCCAAAGATGACGGTGGCCATGGTGTTAAGGCGACTCCGGTAAGGGCCTCCGTTGTCGACCAGGGTAGCTTCGAAGCCGCCGAGCGCGGCCCATCCCATGGGCTGGTGCAGGAGGCGGCAGACGATCATCGCGGTGGCGACGGCGAAGCCAGCGCGCAGGCCACGGAGCCAGTGCAGTGAGCGCAGCGTGGCGGCGAGGCGTGCGGCGGAGGGCATGTGTTGAGTCTAGTTGCTGGTTATTGGTTGTTGGTTGAAACTTGATCGCCCGAAATGAGTCCCCATGTTCGCACTTCACTTCGTTCAGCGCGAACATGGGCACCCCGTTGGGTATTACGTGGAGGGGAGGGTTTCGCGGACGCGGGTGCGGGAGCGGGTGGTGATGATGATGGCGGCGGCGAGGATGAGTGCTCCGCCGAGACGAGCGCTGGGGCCAAGGCTTTCGTGGAGAATGAAGACGCCGAGGATGGAGCCGATCAGGGGCTCCATGTTGAGCAGGACTCCGGCCTGCGATGCGGGGACCTGGGTCATGCCCCAGTTCCAGAGCAGCGTGGTGGAGGCGGTGCAGAGGAATCCGCTGGCGGCGAGCGCGAGCCAGGCTTTGAGCGAGACGTGGTGGATGGGCGGCAGGCCGTAGATGGCGGGGACGCAGATGCAGAGCATCAGGGTTCCGGCGATGACTCCGTAGGCGGTGACGACGATGGCGCTGTGGCGCTGCATCAGGCTCTTGTTGAGCAGGACCCAGCCGAGGGCGATCATGAGTGAGAAGACGACGAGGAGGTCGCCGACGAGCGTGGGCGAGTTGGAGCCGGTAGCGTGGCGCGCGCCGAGAGCGATGAGGGCCGCGCCGGTGGTGGAGACGACGAGGGAGAGCCAGCCGATGACGTCCATGCGCTCGTGTGCAAAGAGGGTGGCGGCGACGGCGAGGAAGACGGGCATGGTGCCGACCATCAGCGAGGCGTGCGAGACGGTGGTGAGCGAGAGGCCGGTGAACTGGATGAGGAACTGGAGCGGGATTCCGAGGAAGGCGCAGAGGAGGAGCGTGGCCCAGTCGCGTCGGTTGAAGGTGGGCTTGTGGGTGAAGAGCGAGCGGGAGCAGGGCGAGTGCGGCGAAGAGGAAGCGGTAGAGGACCATCGCGCCTACGCCCATCTCGACGAGCGCGATCTTGCCGAAGAAGAAGCCGCAGCCCCAGAGGGAACTGGCGAGGGCGCAGGAGGCGAAGCCGAGGGTGCGGTGTTGGGAAGGCACGGGTGCTAATGAAAGGGTATCAGCGCGAGACCCCACTCATCGCGATAAGGCTACGATGAATGGGGCACCCGGCGTGCGGGAAGAAAAGGTCGAGCGGGCGTGCAAACCCCGTGAGCACCTTCGCTCAGGATGACGGACCTACAGTATTCAAAAAGCTACCAGACGCGGCAGCTGTTGGCGGGGACCATGGGGGTGCCTTGTTTGCAGCCGAAGGCCGCGCCGAAGCCGGGTTGGTTGACGATGACGCCGTTGACGCGGATCTGGTCGGGCGAGTGCGGGTCGGTGAGGACCTGTTCGCGGACGGCTTCGGGGCGGGTGTTCTGGCAGTAGTTCTGCGCGTAGGCGATGAAGAAGCGCTGCGGGCCGGTGAAGCCGTCCTTCTTCGCGTTCACATCGATGTGGTCGTCCTTGGCGCGCTGCATGTAGGCCATGAAGGCGAGCAGCAGGCCACCGTTGTCGGCGGTGTTTTCGCCGAGGGTGAGCTTGCCGTTGACCTTGACGTCGTCGACGGCGGTGAAGGAGCTGTATTCGTTGACGAGGCAGTCGGTGCGGGCCTGGAACTTCTTCAGGTCGTCGGCGGTCCACCAGTCGCTGAGGTTGCCCTTGGCGTCGAACTTGCGGCCTTCGTCGTCGAAGCCGTGGGTGAGTTCGTGGCCGATGATGGCGCCGATGTGGCCGTAGTTGACGGCGATGTCCTGGGAGTGGTCGTAGAACGGCGGCTGCAGGATGCCGGCGGGGAAGTTGATGTCGTTCATGCTGTCGTCGTAGTAGGCGTTGACGGTGGGCGGAGTCATTCCCCACTCGCCGTGGTCGACGGGCTTGCCGATTTTGTTGAGCTCGCGATCGTTCTCGAAGTCGGTGGCGCGGAGGGTATTGCCGTAGGGATCGTCGGGCTTGATGGTGAGCTTGGAGTAGTCGCGCCACTTGTCGGGGTAGCCGATCTTGTTGGCGACGGCGGCGAGTTTCTCTTTGGCTCGGACTTTGGTGGCGGGCGACATCCAGTCGATCTGGTCGATGTCGCGGCCCATGGCGGCCTCGATGTCGTGGACCATTTGCAGGATCTTGGCCTTGCTGTCGCCGGCGAAGTACTGATCGACGTAGACCTTGCCGAGCGCCTCGCCGAGGCCGCCGTCGACCGCGTTGGAGCAGCGCTTCCAGCGGGCTTCGCTGCTCGGGCTGGCCGTTCAGGATGCGGCCGTAGAAGTCGAAGTTTTCGGCGTCGAATTCTTTCGGCATGTTGCGTGGCGAGAGGGACAGGACCTGGTAGCGGAGATAGGCCTTGATGGTCGCGATGTCGGCAGTCTGGATCTGCTTGATCATCTCGGGCCAGAACTGCGGCGTGGAGTTATTGATTTCGGTGACATGGGGCGAGTGGATGGCGTCTTCGAAACCGGTGAAGTTGAACCCCGGCAGGCTGGCTTCGAACGTTGCAACGGGCTGGAGGTGGTACGTGTTCTCGGGGTCGCGCATGTCGACGGCGCCGAGGGACGCCTTGGCGAGCGCGGTCTCCATGGCGAGGATGTTCTGCGCGTCGCGCAGGGCCTGCTCGGGACGGCTCCCGGCAAAGGTGAGCATTTTGGTGATGTGGGCTACGTATTGCTCGCGGAGCTTGATGTCCTTGCGCGCCGGTGCGGAGGTAGTAGTCCTTCTCAGGCAGGCCGAGGCCGCCCTGCGCGATTTCGGCGATTTGTTTGGAGGCGTCCTTGAAGTCCTGCTGCTCGCCGTATCCGAAGAAGACGTTGACGCCGTGGCGCTGCAACTCTCCGAGCAGGGCGGCGAGTTTGGCGCGACCGGCGGGACTTCCATCGAGAGCGTCGATCTCGTCCAGCATAGGCTGGATGGGGGTGAGGCCTTCGGACTGGACGAGCGAGGTGTCCATGCAGGCCTTGAAGTAGTCGCCGATCTTCTGCTCGTCGGGCGAGCGGGTAGCGCCGCCGGTTTCGGCCTTCTGCAGGATCGTGTTCAGTTCCTGCGTGTTGACGTTGTAGAGCACGTAGAAGGGGTCGACGTCGGCCTGGTCGGGCGGGATGGGGTGGTTCGCGTTGAAGTGGCCGCAGGCGAACTTGTACATGTCGGAGCAGGGGTCGGCTGTGAGATCCATTGAGCTGAGATCGAGGGAGGGAAGAGGCTTTTCCGGCGCGGGCGTCGGAGCGGCCGCGGGCGCCTGGGCGAAGGAAGGAGAAATCAGGAGCGAGGAGCATGCCAGAGTGGCGATCCGGTAAAGGTTGCGGATAGGGCTGGCGATTCTTGCGGGGGCTTCGCTCATGCTGGGTTTCTCCACGGAGGTGATTGATACAGCGATATATAGAGGTGATTATCGAGCGTTTGGGACAGGCTTACAAATCTGCCGGGGCGCCAGCTATTAGTATCGCGCCGGGGTGGAAATACGCTTAAATGATCGCAGACGCGGAGGTGTCATTGGCGAGGCTCGCGCGTCTGTGAAAGAGTAAGGATTCGAGATATTGCTATCGCCATGAGGGTACGCGTTACAAGCCATCCAGCCCCGGAGGTCGATCGAACGTTGTCAGGCAGGCGCAGGCAGGCGCGGCGACGCTCGGGGTGCGTGATTGCGGCGATGGCGATGTGGATGGCGCTGTCGGCGAGTGGGGCGGTTTCGCATGATCCTGCGGCGGAGCCGGTACGGATTCCGCTGGAGCCGATGGGGTATCAGACGCTGTCCCAGGATTTTCTGCTCTCGGGCAGTTCCATGCTGACCGTGGACTTCGTCGATAAGGATCATCTGCTGATTACATTTGGCGTGCGCAGACTGATGAAGCGTGAGGCGAACGATCCCGTGAACGACGCGGACCGGACAATCGGGGCGTTCCTTGTGGAGTTGCCCTCAGGCAGAGTGATGGCGCGGACAGAGTGGCGTTTGCATGACCGCTCGCAATACCTGTGGAACCTGGGGCATGGGCATTTTTTATTGCGAGTGCGCGATCAGTTGACAACGTTTTCGCCGATGGCTTCGGCGGATCCGAATGAGGCCTTTCGGGAGACGCGGCTGATCAAGGTCGAGCGGCATCTGGTGGCGGTGCTGGTTTCTCCGGACGGCGATCTGCTGACTGCCGAGACAACGAACTGGGCGATGGGATCGGACGATCCAAACCAGGGATTCTCGGCTGACCCGGCCCCAGTCCAGATCAACTTCTACCGGCTCGTCGATTCAGCGAACGGGATGATCGCGAGTTATGCTGGGGCCATTCGGACAAAGACGGCGGTGGTGTTGCCAATGACGGCGGCGGGGCGCCTGGATGTGCTGGAGGGCGGCAAGAATCGGTGGCTGTTCAATTTCGATGAGCATGCGGGGAAAGTGAATGAGCTGGCGGCGTGGGACACGAGCTGCTTTCCACGGCCGACGTTTGTCGGGCACAGCGAGTTTGTGGCGTTCGGGTGCCGCGGGACCGACGACAAGGTGGACTTCGCGGGTTTCAATCTGAAGGGCGAGGAGATGTGGCAGCAGAACTTCTACGACACATACGTTAATCCGACGTTTGGGTTTGCGCCGGAGGCCGGGCGGTTTGCGCTGGGGCGAACAATCGTGAACGGGGCGTTCGATCCGGAGTTGCCGCTGCCATCCGCGGCCGTGGCCACAGAGGAAGTCCGCGTGTACCAGAGCTACAACGGCAAGCAGTTGTTCAAGATTGAGTGTTCGCCGGTGGAGCGGGCGGGTCAAAATTTTGCTCTCTCGCCCGACGGGCTGAAGCTGGCAGTGGTGCGCGAGGCGCAAGTGCGGCATCCCGGCACCAAGGATTATGCGGCTTATACGCAGACTGAAGTTGGAGTGGAGGTATATCCGCTACCTGTGTTAGCGAAGGAAGATCAGACTGCAGTGAAGGATGCACAGGAACATGCTCCGGCGGATACAGGAGCGCGAATCGACATTGCGTTGGAGCGGACTGCCGAGACACAGGATAAAGGCGTGCCGGGGCCGGATTCGGGAGCAAAGGTTGTGATGGGGAGTGATTCGGCCGCTACCCGGTCGCCATCCCCGGTAGAGCCGGGGAATCCGGCTGTCGCGGCGGTGCCTCCGGTCGACCCTGGCGTGAATACCGTGGAGGAAGGTGATGCCGAGCCCACCGGGCCCCGTCAACCTCCGACGCTGTACGGGCCGGACGAGAAACAGCCGGCGAGCAAGCCGCATTAGATTTCAAGTACGCAAAAAAGCCAGCCATGCGCGTTTTCGCGCCCGGCTGGCTGTTTTGGTAAAGAATTTCCTAGGCTGCCTTGGTCGCGACGACGACTGCCTTGACGCGGGCGTTCAGGCGCGCCTTGTAGCGGCTGGCGGTGTTCTTGTGCAGAACACCCTTCTGGACGCTCTTGTCGAGTACGGAGACGGTCTGAGAGTAGTTGGCGGCGATGGTCTTCTTGTCGCCAGCGGCGATGGCCTCGCGCAATCCGCGCAGGCTGGTGCGCAGCTTGGTCTTGTTGGCGCGGTTGGCCGCGGTCTTGGTTTCGGTCTGACGTGCGCGCTTCAGCGATGAGACATGATTTGCCATGAAATCTAAACTCTTTTCCTGGACCCGTGATGACGGGAGATTTGGGGCGTGGGCGGAGGTGGAAACGCCCTATCCCTGCAATTGTTAAGTGTATGGGAGAGCGCAGGCTGGGTCAACCTTGATTCTGACCAAGCCGCCTAATTTTCAGTGGGCTGTTCTTCGACGTGGTCGATGACCAGAACTGGTCGAGAAACGCTGTCCTTCTTGACCAGTTTGAGGCCAAGCTGTTTCTGCAATGCGTCGAATAAGGATATGGGCGGGAGTCCGCTGTTACCGGGATCAGGCGGGGCGATGTCACCGGACGCCGAGGGAGCCACGGCGGAAGGAGCGGACGTTGGGGCGCGCAGCAGATTCGCCCGGCTGAAGCTGAGGGAAAAATCGTAGGAGCCGCTAAGACCTGTGGAATCTATGACCGGCGCGGGGATAAAACCTGAAGCGAGATTGTGAAGTTCGATTGCAAACTGCGCCATCGTCATGTGCTGGCAGGAGATGAGGCGGTTGCGCAGGGGATTGTCGATGCGCGGATCTTTGCCATCGGGGCCGGGGCCTTCGGCGCAGCCGGGGTGCTCGGATTCGGTGGCGAGCTTCATTTTTGGGGAGTCGGCGGTAAGGGCGAAAACGGTAGCAGGCTCCGTGCCCATGTGGGTGGCGAGTTTGAAGCGATCAGCAAGGAGGGAACGCACTAACTCCTTTACATCGTCGTCGTCGATATCGGCTTCATGGCCGGGAACGGATTGGGTGGTATTCGACGCAACGGTTCCCATAATGTCCCAATGCACGTCGTCGAGCCACTTGGGTTTGTTCTGGATTTCGGTAGGAGGCACATCGAAGGACTTGTAGATGAGGGTGAGCAGGGTGGCGAACTGGACGTTGACGCGACGGCCGTTGACGTCGATGTTGAAGTGCTTTTCGTCCGGATTGGCCACACGAACGACGGCGACATCGAACTGGCGAGGGGGAGGCGGAGGCAGCAGGGTTGCGATGTCCGCCACGTTTGGCGTCGGCTTTTCATTGATGCTCTGAATGACAACGACCGAGGTGGGCACGGGCTTCGATGCGACCTTGAGGCCGAGCTGCTTCAGGAGTGCGTCCGGGAAGAGAGATGCCGTCGGTGCTGGTGGGCTTGTTGTAGCTCCACTGGAGATCGAAATCCCAGTTGCCCTTAAGGCCGGTCTGGTCGACCACGGGGCGGTTGAAGTACGGGGTGCCGACGTCGTGAAGGAACCCGGCGAAGTTAATCATAGAGGTGTTGCGGCAGGAGAAATGAATCAGTGGCGGGGCCGAGCCGGCGCTTCCCGCAGCTTGCTGCTGGTATTGGCAACCGCCAGCGTTGGGGTCGGCGGCTGTCTTCATCAGGTTTGGTTTGCCGACCGTAAGGACGAATGCAGGGAGCGGTCGTTGGTCGATTCGGGCGACGAGACCAAAGCGATCGGTGAGGAGTGTGCGCAGCATGGCCGCGGCGGCGGGGTCGTCGTCCTCGTTGGTGATTTTTGTGCCAGCCGGAGGTTTTGCATTGATGTCAAAGCGGTCGAAATCGAGCCAGGCCGGGCCGCCGAGGATGTCAGAAGGCTCGACGTGGTACGCGATGGCGATGAGGTCGGTGATGGTGGCATCGCGCAGCACGATGTGATCGGGAGTGAAGCGGCCATCGATACCAGGATGAAGGCGACTGGGGCTGGGGCGTACGTCGGCAACGATGAATTTGGGAGAGGCATCCGATGCCGGAGATTGGCTGAAGGCGGGAAGCGCGAAGACGATGAGAAAGGAGACGCTCTTGAGTGCGTTGTAAATCCGGGTCATGCGAAACCGCCTTCGGATGCAGCTCAAAATGCGTGGTCGGGGAGGCAGGTGCACGATCAGTTTATGCGGCGCAGTGAGCGGCTGTCCAAGGCGGCGGCTTAGTTATCGGTGGGCTTCTCTTCGATGTGGTCGATGACGAGGACGGGGGATGGGCGTTTCTCTCTGACGAGCTTTACGCCGAGCTGGCGGGCCATCGCGTCAGGCAGCGAGAGGCCGCCGTTGGGATCGGTGGTGCGAGGTGCATTGGGGTCGCTCGATGGTGGAGGCGGGGGAGCGCTGTGAAGCTGGCCTGCGGTCGAGAAGCTCAAGGTGAAGTCGTAGGCGTCCGTCAGGCCCGTTTTATCAAGGACGGGCGTGAAGACATATCCGTTGGCGAGGTTGGGGAGCATGTCGGCCAGTTGCGCCATGGTCATGTTCTGGCAGTAAAGCAGGCGGCCGAGGATGGGATTTGCAATGCGCGGATCCTTGCCGTCGGGGCCGGGGCCTTCCTTGCAGTGAGTGCGGTTCAGCGGGTCAGCCTTTTTCATCTTCGGGTTGGTGGCGACCAGGGTGAAGGCATCGATGGTGCGGTCTTCGAAGTGGCTCTTCATCTGGAAACGTTCCGCAAGCATGGTTTGAATCATGTGCGGGAGCAGGTCGAAGTCCAACTGTGGCTTGCCGTCGGGTCCGATGGCCTGTGCCTCCGGAGCCGCCTTGGCAAGGATGTCCCAGCGATCCTCATTGATGAACTTGGGCGCGTTCTGGATCAGTTCGTCATCGTTCGAGTTGAGGTTGTACGCAAAGGCGATCAGGAACTTCAGGGTCATACCGGAGGCGTTGACTTGATTGCCGCTGATCCTTCCCTGGAAGGGCGCGTCGGGCTTGCTGGGAGTGAGGACCGCGACGTCGAACTCTGAGGGCGGTGGCGGCGGAAGAGCTTTGTCCAGCCCGGGGGCGTTGGGGGTGGGCTTCTCGTCCACCTTGTCGACGATGAGGACGGATGTGGGATACTGCTCCAGCTTGAGCGAGAGACCGAGTTGTTTCTGTACAGCGTCGAAGATGGTGAGGCCGTCGGGCTTCGGCTGCCAGGTCCAGTGCAGGTCGAAGTCGTAGCCACCCTTGAGATCGGTTGCGTCGACGACCGGCTTCGGCAGGTATTGGCTGGCGAAATCCTGGAGCAGCTCGCGGATCCGCGGCAGGGTCCAGTTGTGGACGGTGACTGAATAGTAGGCAGGAACGCCGGGAGGGAGGTCCGAGGGAGTATGGTGCTCTTCCAGTTTGGGGGCCTCATCTTCGGCGGCCGGCTTCATCTTTAGGCCATCCTTGTCGACGCGCAGTACGTAGGATGGGATGGGGTGGGTGTCCTTGTGGACGACGAGGTGGAAGCGGTCGGCCAGCAGGGCCTGCAGCATCACCTTGACATCGTCAGGCGACGTGGTGCGGGGAGCGCTGGCGTAGACGTCGTAGCGGTTGAGATCGAGCCAGTTTGGCCCGGATAGTACGTTGTCGCCATCCACGCCGTATGCGAGGGAGATCATGTCGACCATGGTTGCGTTGTGCAGGATGTAGCGGTCGCCGCGCAGCGAGCCTCCGGTCATGTAGGGCGTGGTGGTTTTTGCGCTGACGTGGACGTCGGCCATCTGGAATGCAGGTGGAGTGGCTGGCGGAGTTGGGGAATCAGGTGTCTCCGCGAAGAGAACGCTGGAGGCGAGGACGAAGAAGGCGAGGGCCCGGAGGGTTCGCTGTGCAGAGAGGGTCATCATACGAACCGCCTTTTTTAGAACCTGGGATTTGACCTTCGACCGATGAGATTATTTTTGGACGTGCGGATGCGAGGAATGTTCGCTTTGATTAACGGTTCACGCCGGCGATCGGTTCCAAGAACATTCAGAAAAGAAGCTCCCGCACACCTATGTAGTAATCTACCTACTGGCACTGTGTCAAGGCTGGCGAACAAGGGAAGTGGCCCTGGTTTTGGCAGCGCGGATCGTGCTAATTGTCCGTGGGGAGTTTGTCGACGTGGTCGATGACCAGGTAATCGACGGGGACTTTCTGCGGTTCGAGTTTCAGGCCAAGCTGTTCCTGGAGGGCAGTGAAGAGGTCGGGGAGGTCGGATTTCGGATCGTTTCCGGGTGCATAGCGCACCTTGATGTTGTACTTTCCGGCGATTCCGGTCTTGTCGACGACCGGGCGTCCAGATGGCCTCTCCAACGCTGCGGCCAGGGTTGACATGCTGCAGGCGCTGCCTTCTACGCCATTCGGAAGGATGTAGAAGAACGGCTTGTCGTCGTCTGTGCTGGCTTGAAGCTTGGCGCCTCCTTTGACGGCGACGAGAGCGTAGCCTGGGACCGCCCTGCTGTCGCGGTGAGCGGCCAGATGAAAGCGCTGACGCAGGAGGTCCTGGAGAAGTGGTTTCATCTGTTCGTGGGTCAACATCGCATCTCCATCGACCTTGGCGCTGATCTGCCATAACTGGGAGTCCAGCCAGTCGGGCTTGTCGATGATCCGGTTGCTGTCGATACCATAGGCGATCGAAATGATAACGCTGAGCGGCATATAGTTTGCCGTGAAGAGGTTTGCTGGAAATGGGCTAACCGATCCGACGCCGATGCCTCGCTGCAGGTCTTCTAGCGAGTGGGGTTGGACTGCGCGGATGGAGGCGACCTCAAATTCTGGCTGTGGCGCGGATGTGTCCCGGGTTTGAGGATGGGCCGCGATGGAGGCGGGGATAAGGCAGAGGCTGAGAAGCAATGCAGTTTTCATCGTGGTCGAATGGATAGCTCTGGGTCGGGAACGTGTCTCTTCTTGGGCTGAGACGGGCGCGAGGCGACGAATGGGATGCAAAGCAGCATGGCTATGGGAGCAACGGCTAATAAAGGCGAACCCTGCCATGCGTGGGTCAAGGCGTAGTCCGAATTTTGCTGGACGCGGATGAGTACAGCACGATCCGCCATCCGGCGAGGATCTCGTACGCGAGGGAGATGGCGATGACGCACCAGGCGATTCTGCGCAGGATGGGCGGCGGCGACCAGAGGTTGCGGTTGTGTTCGGCTTCCATGCGGCGGGCGATGGGTTGAAAGGCGCGCATATTAGTCTCCTTTCGTTAGCGGAAGTGTACAGCGGGTTTGGCGGGGTGCACCTTCCTGGGTGCAAGAATCATCTAAAAATTGGCTTGACTGTGTGCGGACTACGTTCTAGTCTGTGCCCATCTTCGGCAAATTATTGGCAACCTACGCCAATCCGGGAGCAGGCCCACAGACGAGAGTGAGTGCTGCGCGGAGAAATACGTTCCAGCCGAAACCCACAGAAAACTACCGCTTTATTCCCAAGGTGCATCCAACCCCTGCATGTCCTGACGGAGGTCAGAAAACCGCTTGATAAAAAAATCCCTGGAGATCACGCCTGGTATTGAGCCCCTGTACGGGACCCGCGATGAAAACCTTCGGCTAATGGAAGATGGTCTGAGAGTTACGATCGATCTTCGATCGGATGCCATTGAGATCACAGGTCCGATTGAAGGTGTGGAGCAGGTGGAACGAATCTTCGCCGACTACGAGAGTCTTCGCAGATCGGGCGTGACGCTGCAGAACGGCGAACTGAAGGGGATGTTGAAGCTGGTAATCGCCGATCCGGCGGTGAACCTGAAGTCGCTGGTGGACTCGGGCAAGCAGCGGTCGGCGGGGGTGAAGCGGATGGTCCAGCCGCGCAGCCCGAACCAGCGGAAGTACGTTGAGGCAATCGAACAGGGTGACATGACGTTCGGCCTGGGACCGGCGGGTACGGGCAAGACGTATCTCGCGGTGGCGATGGCGGTGTCGGCGCTGATGGCGAAGAAGGTGAGCCGGATTATTCTTGTCCGGCCGGCGGTGGAGGCGGGCGAGCGGCTCGGATTCCTGCCGGGATCGCTGCAGGAGAAGGTCGATCCGTATCTGCGGCCGCTATACGACGCGCTGTACGACCTCCTGGATCAGGACAAGGTAGACAAGCTGCTGGAGCGGAACGTGATCGAGGTTGCGCCGCTGGCGTTTATGCGCGGGCGCACGCTCTCCGACGCATTCATCATCATGGACGAGGCGCAGAACACGACCAACGAGCAGATGAAGATGTTCGTGACGCGCATGGGGCATAACTCCAAGGCGGTGATCACGGGCGACCTGACGCAGATCGATCTGCCCAATCCGAAGCGCTCCGGTTTGTTTGAGGCGTTGAACGTGCTGGACGGCGTGGAAGGGATCAGCTTCTGCCACTTCGAGGATGTCGACGTGGTTCGCCATCACTTAGTCCAGCGGATTGTGCGAGCGTACGACAGCTATGGCCGTGCGCAGCAGCAGTTGCCGCTGGAGTTGAGCGAGCGGGAATTCCGTCCGGTCGATGCCGGCGAGACGGCAATCAAGCCGATCTCGAAGCCACAGTAGACGGAGCGATCGAGGAACGCGGACATGGAGTGGTACAACTACGTGCTGAATTTCGTTGCGGGAGCGTTTCTCGCCAACGGTGTGCCGCACTTTGTGCAGGGCATCAGCGGCAATCCGTTTCCGACTCCGTTCGCGATACCGGCCGGGAGTGGGAGACTCTTCGCCGCGAGTGAATGTGGTGTGGGGATTCTTCAACCTCGCCGCCGGCGAGCTTCTGCTGCATTACTTCCGGCCGCAGGGCATCGACTCCGCGAAGGGATGGGGAGTGGTGGGACTGGGTGCGTTTTTGCTGTCCGTGGCGATGGCGTCCCACTTCGGCAAGGTGCGAGCGAAGAAGGTCTAGTAGCATCAGAGTACGCATGATTACGCTGGATCCCCCGCGAGGCACGGCAGACAAGGCGAGTTCCTGGCAGCAACTGGGCCTGTCGCGGTCTGGGCTGGGACGGTTTCTGCGTGCTGCGCAGAAGGCTGTGGGGCTGGACGGCACGTGGATGTTCTGCTCGCCGACGACGCGACGCTGAAGCGGCTGAATAAGACATTTCGCGGCAAGAATAAAGCGACTGACGTGCTGTCATTTCCGGCGGGTGCGACGACCGTCTTCTTCGGTGAGCCGGACGCGCCGGAGCTTGCGGGCGATCTGGCGATCTCGCTGGAGACCGCGGCGCGGCAGGCGGCACAGTATGGGCACTCGCTGCGCGATGAGGTGCGAGTGCTGCTGTTGCATGGGGTGCTGCATCTGGCGGGGTTCGACCATGAGTCGGACTCAGGCGAGATGGCCGCGCGTGAGGCGGAGTTGCGGCGGAAGCTGGGGCTTGCAACGAGCCTGATTGCGCGGGCGAACGCGCATGTTGGCAGGGTTGCGAAGAAGCAAAAGCGAAATACAGAGATTCTGAGCGCTGCTCAGAATGACGGACGAAAAGTCGGGCGCGCAAGAAGGTGCGCGCGATGAGGGTCGTCTACAACGATCTGGTGCTCGCCGTGCTGCTGGTGATCCTCGCTCTGGCGGCCTATGTAGACCGCATCTACAGCGAGATGGGAAAATTCCTGGCGCGCGAGTATCAGGACAACATCGATGCGTGGACGCGCGCCGTTGAGCCGCGGCTGCGGCTTGGGCGCGAATCGATTGCGCTGTCGGCCTCAGTTCTTCGGCAACTTGCGCTGGCGGCAATTGCGCTGGTTGCCGGACTGCGGTTGTACGTGCATGTGAAGGCGCAACCGGCGCTGGCGCGTGTGCCCAGTTTGGAAGAGATTGCGGTCACTGGATTTTTTCTGATCCTGCTGATTCTGTTTTTCGACCGGCTGATTCCGCAACTGCTGTTCACACGGACGCGTGGCTTCTGGATCGCGCGCATTCGGCTATCTGCTGGAGGCACTGTTCTACCTGATCCTGCCGGTGACGCTGACGCTTGGGTTGCTGCTGTCGATCGTGGCGCTGGCGGAGCCGGAGGACGCTGAGGAAGAAGAGCATCCGTCGGAGGCGATGGATGCGCTGCTGGAGGCGGGCGAGGAAGAGGGAATTCTCGAGGAGAGCGATCGCGAGCTGGTTCGGTCCGCGGTGGAGTTTGGCGACAAGGTGGTGCGCGAGGTGATGACGCCGCGGCCGGACATCTTTGCCGTTCCGGACACGCTGAGCTGAAGGATTTTCTGGAGAAGCTGAAGGAGAACGCGTTCTCGCGCGTACCGGTGTTTTCGGGGACGCTCGACCAGGTTACGGGGATTGTTTTCGCGCGCGATCTTCTGCAGGTGCTGGATACGGACGCTGTGCACAAAACGGTGGCGGAGCTGCAGCGGCCTACGGCGTTTGTGCCGGAGACGAAGAACGTGGCCGAGTTGCTGCGCGAGATGCAGCACGAGAAGCAGCATATGCGGATGGTGATCGACGAATACGGCGGCGTTGCGGGGTTGGTAACGATCGAGGACCTGCTGGAGGCAATCGTCGGCTCGATTGCGGACGAGCACGATGAGGCTGAAGAGGTGAACGAGCCGGTGCGCGAGCCAGATGGATCGTTTGCGGTGCCGGGAAGCTTTGAAGTATCGCGCCTACGCGAGCTGTTTACTGAGCCGGAAGACGACGGGGAGACAGCAGACGATGATGAGGCGCTCGAAGGCCGAGATGCGCAGCCGCGCGTGCCGTGGCTCTTTCCCCAGCACTTTGAAGCGACGACAATCGGCGGTTTGGTGTCGGAGATTGCCGGGCATATTCCGTTGCCGGGCGAAGTGGTGGAAGGCAAGTTGCTGAGGATGCAGGTGTTGGCTTCGACGGACCGCAAGGTGGAGCGCGTTCGCGTTGGGCTCGTGGAGCGGCCAGCGGAGTAGGTTTTAGTGCGGGACGACATTGCATTTGCCTTTGCACTTGATGGCGAATTGCGCGAAGTCGACAGGCTCTTTTACGCGGATGTTGGTGTAGTAGACGGTTCGCGTGTCGCCTGTGGGTTTGCCGTCGGAAGCGGCGAAGAGCATCTGTTTGAGGGCGACGTCGCGGACCGGGTCGACCCAGATGGTGATGTGGCTGTAGTAGGTGTTCTTGATGGTGGCGTCTTTGGAGACCAGGTCTAGCTTTTCGGTCTGCACGCCGCTGAGCGCTTCTGGGCCTTGATCGGTGATGATCCAGGCTTTTTCGAGGTCGTTGCCGCTGCCGCCAAAACCGAGGGTCATGATGGTCTCGGCCAGCGATTGGTTCTTGCCCGTAGCGGTGAACTGGTCGATCTGGTTGGTGCCGGTGTTGAGCACCTGCAGCTTGCCATCCTTATACTCGATGATCTGCGCGGGCGGCGTGCCGGCGGCTGCGTCGGGCGGGAGCATTTTCATGCCCATCTGGATTGCGCCGGCTTTGCGCAGGAAATAGATCTGGCCGATCGAGGTTTCGGTATCGTGCAGCGCCTTGGTGAAGACCTCCTGGCGGAGATCGGCCTGGGCGGAGGTGAACTTTGCGCTGGCCGCGTTCATCTTGTCGAGTACCGCGGGTCTGCTTTGGGCTGCGACAGAACGGGTCGCGTGGCTGGCCAGAACGATGCCCGCGCCGAGGACCGCGGAAAAGATCAGAGCGGCGGCGGCGAGACGAGAAGGCGAAACCGGCATCGCGAAAGTGCTCCTGTTGGTTCGACGCGCTCGATCACTCGTCTGTTGGCCTGGGCGCATCAGCGGACGACCCACGCGTTGTAGGCGACGATTTTGTTGTGGGAATCGAGGACCGGCTCGACGCGCTCGATGGTCATTGCGCCGGAGATGGGTTCGACTACGCGCTGGATCGCTGCCTGGCGCTCGGCGTCGGTCTGGCTGACCTGCGGGCCGCCTTTTTCATCGGCGCGGATCTGGTAGATGAAACGGCTGTTTCCATTGCTGCTGGTTCCGGCCGGTTTTACCAGGACTTCGCTGGAGTTGAGGGCGACGGTTTCGACGGGGCGGTCTTTGAAATCGATGACGTGGGGCGAGACGAACATGAAGATGAGGATCAGCGTCACCATGATGTCGTAGTGGAAGCTGCCGCGCTCGTAGGACCACCAGAAATACTTGCTGAGGATGTTGCTCACTGCCGTAATTGCCTCTCTTTTCTACTGTACCCCACCCCTCCCCCCTATATATGATTCTGGCGAGAAGTCTTTTGTTTTGTTGAACTCGCGCGTGGTGGTCTACGCCAAGATCTTCGATTCAAATGGGTTACTGCTAAAATCCTCTCTCCATTGGACTTATTGTGGCAAGAACGGGAAAACCCCGGGCTTGTGCCCGAGGTTTTTGTTTTTCCCACTATTAACAGTATAGCAGAGTTGTAAGAAGGGGATGTCCATGTAAGTAATTGATTATAAAACATATGATGAGGCAAGACTTGACATGCGGGAGCGGGCGCGTAATGAGCGAGATTTTCAATTGCCGGGACGGGGGATGAAACCTGGGACTCCGGTTTTCACGACCTGATTGAGCCTTTGCCGGGTGGGGATGCGATTGATTTCGTCCAACGCGTCTTGCGGGAGTGCTGAGATGTAATAGTTCTCGCGGGCCCGGGCCGCACTCTTGGGCGTAGTGAGCACAGCAGTGCCGCGTTGGATGGCCCATGCAAGCAACACTTGTGCCGGAGTCTGTCCGACCCGTGCGGCGATGGAGGCGATGACTGGATCGTCGAGCAGTCCCGGCCTCATTCCGTGGCCTAATGGTGCGAAGGCCAGAAGTACGATGCCTCTCTGCCCGCAGAAGTCGAGAAGCTCGGTTTCGGGAAGATATGGGTGGGATTCAACCTGGACCACGGCCGGTTTGATTCTGGCTGACTCGTAGATAGATTTCAATTCGCCGAGGCTGATGTCCGATAATCCGATGGCGCCGCACTTGCCGTCGTCCACGAGATGTTCCATCGCACTCCAGGTATCGAGCAAATTCACTCCCTTGTCGTAGAGGACATTGCCGCTGCCATCTCGCGGGTCCTGCTCGTCACCTGGTTGAAATGCAAATGGAGTATGGATGAGGTAGAGGTCCAGATGCTTGAGCCTGAGGCGATCCAGACTCGCTTCGAAGGCCGGTTGGACGCGTTCGGGTCGATGATTGGTGTTCCAGAGCTTGGTGGTGACAAAGATTTCTTCGCGCGCGATTTCTCCGGAGGCGAGTCCTGCCTGCAGGGCCTCGCCCACCTCGCGCTCGTTCCGGTATCGTTCGGCGCAATCGAAGTGCCGGAATCCTGCTTCGAGTGCGTCACGGGTAGCGGTTTTTGTCAGAGCCAGGTCAGGGATGAGCGTGCCAAAGCCGAGTGCGGGTATTTGGCCACTTCCGTTGTTGAGCGGCAGCTTTGTTAGTCGAAGATCGGGAGATTGGGTCAATGGGTGCCTCTCGATTTGCTTTACGCGCTGTGTCGCCTGGAAATCGAAGATTCGTGCGCTGGGGCTCCAAGGTGATTAGGCCAGAGATGGGACGATCGAATCTATTGGACGAAGGTATCGGCTGATACGTTCGTATGCAGGTTGAGTGGGGTTCGCGGCCGTCGTCCACGAGACCCCACTCGTGACGATGAAGCTGTCACGAATGGGGCACCCGTCTTGTCCTCTCGACGGACAGCTTGTCGCCTCGATGGACAGACCCCACTCGTGACGATGAAGCTGTCACGAATGGGTCACCCGACTTGTCCCCTCGATGGACAGATTGTCCCCTCGATGGACGGACCCCACTCGTGACGATGAAGCTGTCACGAATGGGTCACCCGTCTTGTCCTCTCGACGGACAGCTTGTCGCCTCGATGGACGGACCCACTCGTGACGATGAAGCTGTCACGAATGGGTCACCCGCCCTGTCCTCTCGACGGACAGCTTGTCGCCTCGATGGACAGACCCCACTCGTGACGATGAAGCCGTCACGAATGGGGCACCCGGCGATGGCTATGAACAGACAATGCCAGACTCTTGATAAGCGAACCAAGGCAAACGCGGCAGAAACCTGGGAAACTCACTTGACAAGTGAATTGTTTAGGCGAATGATTTCCGTACTCCGGGTGCGACAAAAAAAATAAGGGTGCGAGGGCCATCTATCCCTGATCAGATGGAGGCTTTGTGCGTCCTTCTCTCTCTTGTCTTATTTCTTTTTCCCTAGCCTGTTTGCTATGCGTAATCATGAGCGGCTGCTCGCTGGACATGACCGCCGATCCCTCGCCTGTCGCTGGAGCGGCGATAACGGGCCGCGTAATGGGTGGGCAGCAGCCGCTGGTTGGCGCGCGTGTATATGTGCTCCAGGCAAACGTGACAGGTTATGGGGGCGCGGGTATTGCAGCGTCGAGCAGCAACCAGTCGATCTCGCTGCTGACCAGCGTGCCGGGAAGCACGACGCTCGACACCAGCGGCGGCCCGACCAACGGCGACTACTATGTGACCAGTGGAGCGGGTGGCGCTTTCAGCATAACGGGTGACTATTCCTGCACTCTAAATTCCCAGGTTTACCTGTACGCGCTGGGCGGAGATTCAGGGTCAGGGGCGAATTCGGCGGCGGGTTTGCTGGCGGCGGGGAACTGTCCGAGCGGAGGGAGTTTCCCGTCGTCGCTGTATGTGGTGATGAACGAGGTTTCGACGATCGCGACGGCATATTCGATGGCGGGTTTTGCGACGGACGCCCTGCATATATCGAGTTCGGGGACGGCGAAGGCGATGACGGGGATTTTCAATGCGGACGCCAATGCTGCGAACTTGGAGAATATATCGACCGGGGTTGCCCTGACGACGACGCCGGCGGGGAATGGAACGGTGCCGCAGACCACAATCGATACGCTGGCAAACATTCTGGCGAGTTGCGTGAACTCCACCGGGCCGGGCTCGACCGCGTGCTCCACGCTGTTCGCCGATGCGAAATCGGGAGGTTCGACCGGAACGGCGCCGACCGATACGGCGACGGCGGCGATCAACATGGCGCACAATCCCGTCTCGAACATCACACCTCTGTATGCGCTTTCCACGGGGACGCCGCCGTTTGCGCCGGCGCTGACCGCCCAGCCGAACGACTTTACGATCTTGCTGGGTTTCACCGCGGGTGGCCTGGCGGGGCCCCGTGGCATCGCCATCGATGGGGCCGGCGACGTCTGGGTCGCCAACCAGTCCAGCCCCACCAACAATAGCGTTTACGACGTCACAGAGCTTTCCCCCAGTGGTTCTGTCCTGTCTGGAACCACTGGGTATACCGCAGCCACACTCAAAGAGCCCTATGGCATCGCGATCGGCGTAGGCGGTAGCGCCTTCGTGACAAACTTTACCGGCAACAGCGTCACCAAGCTGTCCTCTACGGGCGCCCTTCTCTCCGCGCCTACCGACTTCACCGGCACCCTGGACGAGCCCGATAGTGTCGCCCTCGACGCAGGCGGCCTGGTCTGGGTTGGAAGCTATAACTTGTTGCTGACCAAGTTCTCCAATACCGGCTCCGAACTTTCGCCGGGATTTGAGGGTTACAACGTGGGCGGGATTCTAGATCCGACCTGCGTCGCGATTGACGGCTCTGGCAACGTCTGGGTGGGAAACGCCGAATATATAGGTCTGAACCCTACGCCCGCCATCGCCGAGCTGACGAATTCCGGCACAGCTCTTTCCGGCGGTGGCTTTGTTGGGGGCGGCATCAGTTCGCCCGAGAGCATCGCCATGGATAGTTCCGGGAACGCCTGGGTTGCGGACTACGGCGGTGTCGTCATTGAGGTCTCTCCTGCGGGCGTGTTCCTTTCCGGGACCAGTGGTATCTCCGGTGGCGGCTTAGCCCACCCGGATGGCGTCTCCATCGATGGCGCGGGCAATGTCTGGGTCGCCGACTTCACCGGCCTGGGCATCGCCGAACTCTCAAGTTCGGGGGCATTTCTTTCCGGGGCACATGGCTACACCAGCGGTCGCACCGGTGGGGCCAGCGACGTTGCTGTCGATGGCTCGGGCAATGTCTGGGCGCCCAGCAATCCCGGCGTCGTTGAGATCGTTGGCGCCGCGACCCCGGTGATTACGCCGATTGTGGCGGGGCTGCCGACGACGCCGACGCTGAATGGGACAAGCAACCTGGGGACTCGGCCTTAGCTGAGATCGCTGTTGATCAGGGCGCGTGACAGATTTTCACCCAAGCTGAGCTTGGATGTGGCGCCCGTGTCAGCTTCGTTTGGTGATGGTGGTTTCGTTGTTCATGTAGGGGATGAGGGCTTCGGGGATGCGGACAGTGCCGTCGGCTTGCTGGTAGTTTTCCAGGATGGCGAGGTAGGTGCGTCCGACGGCGAGGCCGCTGCCGTTGAGGGTGTGGAGGAACTCGGATTTTTTTGCGCCGGCGGGGCGGAAGCGAATGTTGGCGCGGCGGGCCTGGAAGGCTTCGAAGTTGGAGCAGGAGGAGATTTCGCGGTAGAGGTTCTGGCCGGGTAGCCAGACTTCGAGGTCGTAGGTCTTGGCGGAGGAGAAGCCCATGTCGCGCAGTGCAGAGCAGCATGCGGCGGTAGGGCAGGCCGAGGACTTCGAGGACGTGCTCGGCGTCGCGGGTGAGGCGTTTCGTGCTCGTCGTTGGAACGGTCGGGCGTGGTGAATTTGACCAGCTCGACCTTCTGGAACTGGTGCTGGCGGATCATGCCGCGGACGTCTTTGCCGTAGCTGCCGGCTTCGCTGCGGAAGCAGGGCGTGTAGGCGCAGAAGCTGGTGGTGAGCTGGGATTCGTCGAGGGTCTCGTCGCGGAAGAGGTTGGTGACGGGGACCTCGGCGGTGGGGATCAGCCAGTGGTCGGAGTCCTGATACTGGCCGGGTTCGTAGGCGCCCTTGTCGTCGCAATGGAAGAGGTCCGGCGCGAACTTGGGGAGCTGGCCGGTGCCGTAAGAGGGACTTGGAGTTGACCATGTAGGGCGGGAGGACTTCGGTGTAGCCGTGCTCGCGGGTGTGGAGGTCGAGCATGAAGTTGGCGAGGGCGCGCTCGAGGCGTGCTCCCTGGCCGTAGTGGACGACGAAGCGGGAGCCGGAGATTTTGGCGGCGCGCTCGAAGTCGAGGATGCCGAGGCGCTCGCCGATCTCCCAGTGCGGGAGGGCGGGGAAGTCGAAGGTGGGTTGCGTCGCCCCAGACTTTTTCGATGGTGTTGTCGTGCTCGGATTTGCCGATGGGGACTGAGTCCTGCGGCAGGTTGGGGACGGCCTGCAGGAGTTCGCGGAGTTGCTCGTCGGCGGCGGCTGCGGCAGCTTCGAGGGCGTCGGACTGCTGCTTTAGTGCGTAGGAGCTGGACGCCGATGAGCAGCGGAGGTCGCCTCGGCCCTCGCGCATCAGACTTGGCCGAACCTCAGCGGAGTATGCGTTGCGCTGGGCCTTGAGGGTTTCAGCCTGGGTGATGGCTTCGCGGCGATTGCGGTCGATGGCGGCGAAGTCGCCGAGGACCTGGGCGGGGTCGGTTCCGCGGGCGCGGAGTTTTTCTTCTACGAGGGGAAGATTTGAGCGGACAAAGGCTAGGTCTAGCATTGGGATGATTTTACCGGAGGCGGCGGGGATAGACTGGGTGATATGCATGGCAAGCCTGATATGCGCGTGAGTGTGGCTGGGGTGGAGTTGCGCTCGCCGGTGATTGCGGCCAGCGGGACTTTTGGGTATGGGGTGGAGTTCGAGGAGATTGTCTCGCTCGACCGCATTGGGGCGTTTGTGACGAAGGGTTTGTCGCGCGAGCCGATGGCGGGGAACGCGAGCCCGCGGATTATCGAGACGCCGGCCGGGATGATGAACTCGATCGGGCTGCAGAATATTGGCGTGCGGGCGTTTGTCGCGGAGAAGATGCCGAAGCTGCGCGAGATCAAGGGCGCAGTAGTGATCGCGAATGTGTTTGGCTACACGATTGAGGATTGCGTTGAGGTGATCCAGGTGCTGAACGACGCGCCGGGGATTGCGATGTATGAGCTGAATGCGAGCTGCCCGAATACGAGCCATGGGGGGATGGTGTTTGGGACCGATCCGGACTCGCTGTACCGACTGTCGGTGGCCTGCAGGACTGCGGCGGAGTCGAGCGGGAGGCCGCTGATGGTGAAGCTGTCGCCTAATGTGACGGATATCCGGTTGATGGCGAAGGTGTCGGCGGACGCTGGGGTGCAGGCGATCTCGCTGGTGAACACGTTTGTGGCGCTGGCAATCAATATTGAGACGCGCAAGTCGCGGATTGCGAATTTTACGGGTGGGTTGTCGGGGCCGGCGATTCGGCCGATTGCGGTGCGGATGGTGTACGAGGCGGCGCAACAGGTGGGGATTCCGGTGGTGGGGATGGGCGGGATTGTGCGGGGCGGAGGATGCGGTGGAGTTCATGCTGGCGGGGGCGACGGCGGTGGAGGTGGGTACGGCTAGCTATGCCGATCCGCGGGCGGTCGAGAATATCTCGAATGGGCTGCGGAAGTGGTGTGGAAGCCACGATGTGCCGCGGGTGGCTGGGCTGACCGGGGCGATGGTGAGGTGAGGCGAGTGGTCGTGTGGTAAATGGTAAATAAACGCATTTGTGGCGCGAGCGAAATGCGGGGATTCTTCGCTGCACTCAGAATGACAGGCCTGATGGGGGCAGTTTGAGGCGAGGTTTCAACAGGCTGGTGCGGGCGACGTCATAAAATGGAGAGGTGAGTACTGAGACTATGCCCGCTTCCATCGTTGAATCGACCTCCGCATCTGCTGCCGGCCTTCGCAAGATCCGCCGCGCGCTGCTCTCTGTAACCGACAAGACGGGCCTGGTGGAGTTTGCGCGGGCGCTGGCCGGGCATGGCGTTGACCTGGTGTCGACGGGCGGGACGGCGCGGGCGCTGCGCGAGGCTGGACTGACGGTTCGCGACATCAGCGATCTGACCGGCTTTCCGGAGATGCTGGATGGGCGGGTGAAGACGCTTCATCCCAAGGTGCATGGCGGGATTCTGCACATGCGCGGGAATGCGGAGCATGTTGCGGCGGTGGAGGAGCATGCGATCGAGCCGATCGACATGGTGGTGGTGAATCTGTACGCGTTTGAGAAGACGGCGAACAAGCCTGGCGTGGCGTTTTCGGACGTGATTGAAAACATCGATATTGGCGGGCCGTCGATGGTGCGCTCGGCGGCGAAGAATTTTGAGGATGTCGCGATTGTGACTTCGGTGGCCGACTATGGGGCGATTGCGGAGGAGCTGGCGGCGAACGCCGGAAGCCTGGGGCGGGCGACGCGCTGGCGGTTGGCGAAGGCTGCGTTTGCGACGACGGCCGCGTACGACGCGGGGATTGCAACGACGCTGGAGAGCATCGTGGAGCCAATGCCGCATGGAGCGCCGGCGATCTTTGACGACGAGGCGATGCCGCAGGCGGTTCGGGTGATCGATCCGCTGAAGGCGGTGCTGCGCTATGGCGAGAATCCGCACCAGAAGGCCGCGCTGTACGTCGATGGAAGCGGGCGCGGTGTGGCGGCGGCGAAGCAGTTGCAGGGCAAGGAGTTGAGCTACAACAACATCGTCGACCTGGATGCGTGCTGGGAGTTGGTCAGCGAGTTCGATGCCGTGCAGGATGCGGCGGTGGCGATCATCAAGCACACGAATCCGTGTGGCGCGGCGACGGGGGCGACGGTGCTGGAGGCGTATCGGCGCGCGCTGGAGGCTGATCCGGTGTCGGCGTTCGGGTCGGTGATCGGGATCAATCGCGAGGTGGACGCGGAGGCGGCCGAGGAGATTGCGAAGCTGTTTGTTGAGGCGATCATCGCTCCGGGATTTACGACGGAGGCGGTGGCGCGATTTGCCGCGAAGAAGAATTTGCGGCTGCTGGAGATTGCCTCGGGCGACTCCGGCAAGCCCGCTCGGATGCTGAAGCAGGTTTCGGGCGGCTTCCTGATGCAGGATGCGGACCACATCGCCGAGCGTGACCTGGTGGTTGCGACGAAGCGGGAGCCGACGCCTGAGGAGATGCGGGCTCTGAGGTTTGCGTGGAGTGTGTGCAAGCACGTGAAGTCGAACGCGATTGTGTACGCGCGGTTCAATCGTGGGCATGGGCAGACGGTGGGCATCGGCGCCGGGCAGATGAGCCGGGTGGATGCGGCACGGTTTGGCGCGATGAAGGCGGTGCTTCCGCTGGCAGGGTCGGTGGCGGCGTCGGATGCGTTCTTTCCCTTCCCGGACGGGCTGGAGACGGTGGCGGAGGCGGGTGCGACGGCGGTGATTCAGCCGGGCGGCTCGGTGCGCGATGCCGAGGTGATTGAGGCGGCAAACCGGCTGGGTATTGCAATGGTTTTCACGGGAATCCGCCACTTCCGCCACGGTTGAGGAGGATTGCGACTACTCCGCAAGGGGTGGGTGTAGATATAATGTCTAGATCGACCGAGATGCTCGGCCACGCTCGCTCAGCATCCAATTGAAGCACCGCATCGTCTAAAAGTAGTGTTAGCGTCCTCGATCCCGCCGGATAGGAACCCTTTGCCCATGACTATGCCTTTACGTGCTTCTCGGATTCACCCTCTCCGGCTGGCTCCGCTTGCTGCTCTTTTGCTTGCCATGCCCATGCTTCTGGCTGCGCCGCCCAAGGCGCCTGCGACTGATGCAGGCCAGAAGAAGGTTGATACCGGCCGGTCCAACGCCTACTACCACTATGGTCTCGCGCATCTCTACGAGGAGATGGCGATCAACGCCGGGCGACCGGACTACGCCACCCAGGCAGTGGAAGAGTACAAGCTGGCGCTGGACGCCGATCCAAATTCGGAGTTGCTGCAGGACGGCCTGGCTGATCTTTACTTCAAGATTGGCCGGATCAAGGACGCAGTGACTGCGGCGCAGGACCAGGTGAAGCGGAATCCGAACGATGTGGCCGCGCATACTTTGTTGGGGCAGGTATATCTGCGGTCGCTGGGGGACATGCAAGGGTCGCAGTCGACCGAGATGCTGCAGCTTGCGATTGCGGAGTACGAGACGATCGCGCGGCTGAAGCCAAATGACCTTGAGGCTAAGCTGCTGCTCGGCCAGCTTTACGCGCTGAACCATGACTCCGCGAAGGCGGAGGCGACGTTCAAGGATGCGCAGAAGATCGATGGCGACTCCGAGGATGTAGTGCTGAACATGGCGCGGCTGTATGCGCAGAATGGCGACGTGCAGCGTTCGGTGGATACGCTCTCCGCGGTGCCGGAGTCGGACCGGTCGGCGCGCCTGGAGTTCGAGCTTGGCGCGAGTTATGACCAGTTGAAGAAGCCCAAGGAGGCCGCCGCGGCGTATCGCCGTTCGCTGGACCTTGAGCCTGACAATCCTGACGCGGAGCGCGGCCTGGCGAAGGCGCTGATGGCGGACGATCAAGTGGATGAGGCGCTGAAGGTGTTCACCGCGCTGGTTGCGGCGGATCCGACGGATGCTGAATCGGAGATCCATATCTCGGAGATACTAGCGGCGCGAGGGACATTACGACGATGCGCTGGCGACGCTGGAAAAGGCGAAGGCGCAGGCTCCGGATTCGCTTGAGATCAGCTTCAACGAAGCGCTTATGTACGATGCGCTGGGCAAGTACGATCAGGCCACCGCGCTTCTGACGACGCTGGTGGATGGGTCGTCGCATCCGGACGGGAAGTACTCGGATCAGGAGAAGCAGAATCGCGCGATCTTCCTGAATCGTCTGGGCAGCATCTACCGGGAAGAGGACAAGACGGCTGAGGCGGTTGCGGCGTACAAGCAGATCGCCGACATGGGCGGAGACTGCAGTGGCAATGCGGCCAGCGATAGCGAGACGCGTGCCTGCTACACGCGGGACGGATACCAGGGCCAGGTGGATGCGTATCGCGACGCGCACCAGTGGAAGGATGCCACCGCGGTGGCGGCAGAGGCAGCCAAGGCGCTTCCGAAGGACCACATCGTCCAGTTGATGTATGCGCAGCAACTGGCGGATATGGGGCAGGTGGATCAGGGGCTGGCGCTGGCGAAGGCCCAGTTGACGGGAACGGCAAGCGATCGCGATGTGCAAGAAGAACTCGCGCAGATGTACATCCGGCTGAAGCGCTTCAGCGAGGCGAGCGAGCAACTGGACAAGGCCGCAGCCCTGGCGACCAAGCCGGACGAAAAGCTGTACGCGCTGTTCCTGCGCGGAGAGCTTTACGATCGGCAGAAGATGTACGACAAGGCCGAAGCTGAGTTCCGCAAGGCGCTGGCGATCGACCCGCAGAACGCGGCTGTGCTGAACTATCTGGGCTACATGCTCGCCGACCGCGGCGAGAAGCTGCCTGAGGCGCTGAAGATGATTCGCCAGGCGGTCGATCTGGAGCCGCAGAATGGCGCATATCTGGACTCGCTGGGCTGGGTCTACTTCAAGACCGGGCAATATACGCAGGCGGAAGAGAATCTGCGCAAGGCCAACGAGCGCATGAATACCGATCCGACGGTGCACGACCATCTGGGCGAGGTTTACGAGAAGACCGGCAACCTGAAGATGGCGGTGGCCCAGTGGGAGCGGTCGATGACGGAGTATGCTCACTCGCTGCCGGCCGATGCCGATCCCGAAGACGTGCAGAAGGTCCAGCACAAACTGGAAAATGCGCGTGTGAAGCTGGCCAAGGTGACGAACGAGTCCAATAAAGACGGTCACTAGAAGTTGGGCAAGTTCGATTGCGTTCTGCCAGTTACACTTAAAGTGTGACCTTGAATGGAAAGATAAACTCCGATCTGCATCTATGTGCGGTTTCCGGAGACGCGGACGATCTGCTGAGGACGCGGGTGTATCCTGCGCCCGAGCGGCCGACTCGTACTGCGTTCCAGCGGGACCGCGAACGCATTGTGCAGTCGCGCGCCTTCCGCCGCCTGGCAGGCAAGACTCAGGTGTTCACCAGCCGCGCCTCCGACCACTTTCGCAGCCGCCTGACGCACACGATTGAAGTGATGCAGATTGCGCGCTGCGTTGCCGAGTCGCTGGGACTGAACGAGGATCTGGCGGAGACGCTGGCGCTGGTTCACGACATCGGCCATCCGCCGTTCGGGCATGCCGGCGAACGCGCGCTGGATGAATGCCTGAAGCGTCATGGGCTGCGCTTCGACCACAATCTGCATGCGCTGCGCATCGTCGAGCACTTCGAGCAGCGCTATGCCGCGCATCGTGGACTGAACCTGACGCTGGGGGTGCGCGAGGGGATCATCAAACATTCGCGCGACTATAGCGTCGACCAGTACCCCGAGCTTTCCGAGTATCTGCTGGACCAGCGGCCTCCGCTGGAGGCGCAGATCATCGACCTGGCCGACGAGATTGCGTATCTTACCGCCGATCTCGACGATGGGGTTGAGTCCGGTCTGCTGGAGATCGAGCACATTCGCGCGAACGTCGATATTCTGGCGCACTGCTATGCGCAGGTTGAGCGGGAGCACCCCGGCGTGGAGGCGAAGTTCCTCTTCAACGAGGCGCTGCAGTTGATGCAGAACGTTCTGACCGACGATCTTATTGCGACGACGCTGAAGAACACGCACGCGATTGGCGCGACCACGCTGGAGCAGGTGCGGGATCATCCGGCGCGGCTGGCGACGTTTTCCCCGCTGGCCGAGGCGCATCGCTTGCAGGAGAAGCGGTATCTGTACGACACGCTGTACACGTGCGATGAGCTTTCGCTGGAACACGACAAGGCGGAAGAGGTGGTCACTGCGCTGTTCAATTTCTGGATCAGCGAGCCGCAGGAACTGCCGTCGGGTTATGTGGAGGAGATTGAGACGGAGGGCCTGGCGCGCGTGGTTGCCGACTATATCGCCGGCATGACCGACAGCTTCATCCTGCTGCAGTATGCGCAGATCAAGCGCGCAGTGCGGCGCCGCTGACGGATTCCGTCCGCCGAGAAGCCGACCTGTGCATCTAACCGGAAGCACTAAGGAGCAGTTCTATGAAACGCATCTTGAAGCTGGCTTTACTCTTGTCATTGCCACTGGCGGCCGCGGGGCAGACGACGCAGACACAGGCTGGGACACTCATCATCGCCGGCCAACCCGACCAGGCTGCGCTGGTACGGCTCAACGGCAAATCGTACGTGGACATCGAGTCGCTGGCTCGTATTACGCATGGCTCGGTGCGGTTCCAGGGGAGTCAGACCATCCTGAGTCTGCCTTCTTCGTCGAGCGCACCGAGCGCGTCCAGCGCAGTCGGCGAAGGTGCCGCAACTCTCCGGCGGATTTCTGAGCGCAGAGATTGAAGCGTTGACAGAGATTCGCGAGTGGCGCGCGGCACTGGTGAATGCGGTGCAGAATAACTATCCGGTGAAGGATAGTTGGGTGAGTGTGTTGCGCCGGAACGCCGATGCCAAGGTGCAACTGGCTATCGCGGCGGCTTCGACTGACCCGGACCAGAAGGCGGTAGAGTTGCTGCGAAACGTGTTCAGTACGATGCAGCAGATGAGCGATGGGTTCCTGGCGATGAACGCGAAGGCCAGCTACATTTCGCCGGACTCGTTCGACAAAAACCCGCTTGATCAAAAGGTGCTGACCTGCGAACGAGCGCTGATCTCGATGGCCGCGACGAAGCAGTTTCAGGATGAGCCTTCCTGTCACTGAGATTTTGCTGGATTTGTGACGCGAAAATGGCGTCCCCAACAGGGTTCGAACCTGTGTTGCCGCCGGGAACAGGCGGAGTCCTGGGCCGCTAGACGATAGGGACGCATGAAGCAGGCTGCCTGGTGGCTCGGCCGTTTGTTTGCTTCTTATCAATCTTACATCAGCGCCGTCAGCCGGCGATCAGGATGCGCAGGTCGCGCAGATTGTGGCCTGTGGGGCCGGTGAAGATGGTGGCTCCGAGATTGCCGAGCAATGTCGATGAGTCGAAGCTGGCCAGCGCGCGCTGAGCCGCGAATGCATCTCCGCGAAGCGTTTGCGCGTCGATGACCGCGCCGGCAGCCGTGCTGTTGCCGTCGATTCCGTCGGAGCCGGCTGAGAGCACAGCGGTGGGGTCGTCGCTGCGAAGCTGGGTGGCAAGGTATAGCGCGAAGTGTTGGTTGCGTCCTCCTCTGCGCATTCCGCGCCGACAGATGGCGGCACCTGGACCGCGACTTCGCCGGTCGAGATCAAGCAGACGCGAGGATGTTCGCGGCGGAGCTGGTGTAAACGATTCAGGAGATAATCCGCGGCAGCTTCATAATCCCAGTCGTCGCAGGTGTTGTCGATCACGGTGTGGAAGCCCAGACTGGTCGCGTGGTTTTGAGCCATATGGGCTAGCTCATCGCTGTCGAGCAGCTTCCAACTGCGCGAGTGGAGTTCGCCGGGCTTGGGCGTTTCGGGCAGGTTCGGCGACTCGAAAGAAGCGGCGGACCGATGCTGGGAGTCGCTCCAGCAATTTGTAACGGGCGATGATCTCGCGGCACTCCGCGACCGTGGTGGGATCGGCGATGGTTGGGCCAGAGGCGAGCGCGTCAAGGTGCGCGGGCGGCACGTCGGAGACGAACAGCGATATTTTCGGCGCGGTGGCGGCGGCCAGCGCGAGGCGTCCTCCCTTGACTGCGGAGAAATGTTTGCGCACGCAATTCATTTCCACGATGGATGCTCCGCAGTGCACGAGGGCCTGATGGAAGGCGACCGTGTCGGCCAGCGAGATGGATGGATCGAGCGGTAGTTCCATCATGGCGGACGCTCCGCCGCTGACCAGAAAGATGGCGAGGGTTTCGTCTGCTGGCTTGTCGTGAAGCGACTGCAGTGCTGCGAGTGCTGCCGAAGCTCCGGCAAACGACGCCTGGTTGGGAACGGGATGGCCGCCTGCGAAGAATTGAATGGTTGCAGGAAGGTCTGTTGGGGCGAGTTGGCGCAATCAGAACACCCTGCATATCGCACGCAGGAGGGAGCGGGAGACGTGCGAGCAGGGAAGTAAGCATTGCGGCTGCGGCCTTGCCCACAGAGACGATTCGCACATGCCGTAGGCGATCGAGCGCGAGGATCTCCTCGCCGTCAAGAATCAGATGGGTGCCGCGAGCATCTTGTTTGGTGCGCATCATGCGGTCGAAGGAGCGATCGATGCTGCAGTCGGCTAGCGACTGGAGAAAGATTTCGCGCGCGGCATCTTTCAAGTTGATCGTCATGGTGTTCAGCCATGGCGATTCTCCTTGAAGTAGAGGCTGGCACGCTCGTTGTCGAAGGCGTTCTCCCACTTGGCGATCACGATGGTCGCTACGCTGCTGCCGATCACGTTGACGACGGCGCGCGCGATGTTGGTCAGGCGTTCGACTCCAAGCAGAAGCACCAGTCCGGCGACGGGGATGTGATGCATGGAGCGCAAGCGTTGCGGCGAGCGTGACGAAGCCCGCGCCGGCGACGCCCGCCGAGCCCTTGGACGTGATCATGAGGACCACCATCAACGTGATCTGTTCGCGCAGGCTCGAGATGCGTGTTGGTCGCCTGTGCGATGAAGATTGCGCCCATGCTGAGATAGATTGCGGTGCCGTCTGCGTTGAAGGTGTAACCCGCAGGCATCACCATTCCAACCACGGGTTCCGCGCATCCGAGTTGCTCCAGCTTCAGCATCAGCGGCGCGAGCACGGCTTCGGAGGATGAGGTTCCGGCGGTGATCAGCAGCTCGTCGCGAATGTATGCGAGCAGCCTAAAGAGGCTGAAGCCGGCGATGTCGCGCGATGGCGCCGAGGACGATGACGACGAACAAGAATGGCGACGATCCAGACCTCCGCGGTGAAGGTTGCGAGCTGGCGCAGGCTCGCGATTCCGTACTGGCCCACCGTGTATGCCATCGCGCCGAACGCAGCGAGTGGAGCGAGAACCATGATCATTCGGACGATGCCGAACATGCCCTGCAGCAGCAGGTCGAGGAGATCGATCAAGGGCTTTGCGGCCGCGCGGAATCGGCGTCAGGGCGAGGCCGAACAGAACGCCGAGCAGGATGATCTGCAGAATGTTTCCGGTGACGAATGGCTCGCCGATGCTGGATGGAATGATGCCGAGCAGGAACGCGACGACTCCGGTCTGCTGTGCGGTTGCGGTGTAGCTTGCGATCGATGTGGGATCGAGTTTGGCTGCGTCGATGTTCATGCCGGCGCCGGGGCGCAGAACATTGGCAGCGATCAGCCCCATCAGCAGCGCGAGTGTGGAGACGACCTCGAAGTAGATGAGTGCCTTTGCGCCGACGCGTCCCACTTCGCGCATATCTCCCATGCGCGCGATGCCGACGACGACCGTGGCGAAGATGATCGGCGCGAGCGTCATGCGGATGAGCTTGACGAAGCCGTCGCCCAGCGGCTTCAGCGCGACCGCGGTATGCGGGAACAGCATGCCGATGGCGACGCCTAGCGCGATGCCGACCATGACTTGCAGCCAGAGCGGGCCGAGCCATGGCTGCTTCCGCGCTGTTGGATTCGTAACGGCGGATTCTTGAGCGCTCATGCTTACTCCGCGAGTTGCCGCATCACTTTGATCAGGTCGGACTTGCCTTCGAAGCCGATGCCGGGCAAGCTCCGGCATGGTGACGTAACCGCTCTCCACGCGGACGCCGTCGGGAAATCCGCCGAAGGGCTGGAAGAGGTCCGGGTAGCTCTCGTTGCCGCCCAGGCCCAGGCCTGCGGCGATGTTCAGCGACATCTGGTGGCCGCCGTGCGGGATGCAGCGGCGCGGCGACCAGCCGGCCGCGCTGGATGACCTCGAGCGTGCGCAGATACTCGCAGAGTCCGTAGGAGAGCGCGCAGTCGAACTGCAGCCAGTCGCGGTCCGCGCGCATGCCGCCGTAGCGCAGCAGGTTGCGAGCGTCCTGGTGGCTGAAGAGATTTTCGCCGGTCGCCATGGGCGCAGGGTAGAACTCGGCCAGCGCGGCCTGCAGTGCGAAGTCGAGCGGATCGCCGGCTTCTTCGTACCAGAAGAGCGGATACTCGCGCAGCATTTTGGCGTAGGCGATCGCGGTCTCCAGATCGAAGCGGCCGTTGGCGTCGACGGCAAGTTGGGCCTGGCTCGCCGATCTCGGTCAGCACAGCTTCGATGCGCTTGCGATCTTCGGCGAGGTCTGCTCCGCCGATCTTCATCTTCACGACGGTGTAGCCGCGGTCGAGATAGCTGCGCATCTCGGCACGCAGAGCGTCGAGGTTCTTGCCGGGATAGTAGTAGCCGCCGGCGGCGTAGACGAAGACGCGCGGATCGGCCTGCGTGTCCGATACCGCTCCGCGAGCAGCCGAAACAGCGGCTTGCCTGCGATCTTCGCGACCGCATCCCAGACTGCCATGTCGATGGTGCCGACGGCGACGGAGCGTTCGCCGTGGCCGCCGGGCTTTTCGTTGCGCATCAGGGTGCGCCAGATGCGGTCGGGATCGAGATTGTCGCCGGCGTCGTTCAGCAGCGATGCTGGGTCCGCCTCGCGCAGGCGCGGTGCGAAGCGCTCGCGAATCAGCCCGCCCTGGCCGTAGCGGCCGTTGGAGTTGAATCCATAGCCGACAACGGTGCTGCCGTCGCGAACTACATCCGTGACCACGGCGACCAGCGAGCACGTCATCTTCGAGAAGTCGATGTATGCGTTCGCAATCGCGGAGGCGATGGGCAGAGTTACTTCGCGAATGTCAACGATGCGCATGGCACGCAGATCCTCTTCAGTGGAAGTCCCTTCCGACCATACTTGAAAGCGGGAATCCAGCCAACCTGCGCGGCCCGCTTACTGCACAGGCACGGACGTTTCGGGCTGAGGCCGGCCCGCGCCCATCAGCACCAGGGAACGCTGGGCGAACGGGGAATAGACCAGCAGGGCGGTGCAGGCGAGTGCCAGTCCGAAGTTGATGTGGTGGAGCAGCAGGAAGGGTGCGAGCGACCAAAGCTCGTCGAGGGGCAGCAGGAATGGCCAGAGGCGGAGGAATTTTTCCTGCGCCCGCGGCGCATGCAAGAGCACCATGCAGACGATGAACGCGCGCACGATAATCAGGATTGCAGCCGTGACGATCATCGTGAGGTAGATTTCGGTGGCGCGCGACAGCGGCGAGAGCAGATCCTCAATCTCCGCGAGGTTGGCCAGAGCGCCCACGTAAAAGCTGAGGTACATCAGTTGCAGCAGAATGAAGAGCGTTTGTACTAACGGATACGAGGTCTTTGGCAACTCGTTCGGCGATGCCAGGAAACTGCCGAACGCGCCGCCATCCGGCTCGGATGAATTCGCGTGACCCGCGGGAATTGCCGGTTCGGAAGCTGGCGGCGCGTCGAGTATCGGCTCGTCGACTGGCCCGATTCGCTCAACAGGGGCGACAAACCGATAGCCGCGGCGCGCGAGGGTCTCGATGAATCGGGGATTGCCTGCGGTGTCGCCCAGCGCTTCTCGGATGCGGTTGACCGCCGAGTTGACGCCGTGTTCGTAGTCGACAAACGTCCCGTCGGGCCACAGTTGGCGCGAGATTTCTTCCCGCGTGAGGAGTTCGCCGGGCCGCTCCAGCAGCAGGGAGAGCACTTGAAACGGCTGCGCGTTCAGCTTGATGCGGATGCCCTGACGACGAAGTTCGCCTGTGGCCGCATCCACTTCAAATGCGCCGAAGCGATAGCGCCGCGCTGGGGATAGGGTGCTCATGTCTTGTCCAGTGTATTCGACTGGGAGATCGTTTCCTCCGGTTAAGCGGATCAAGACTGTCACGCAAGTTGCTCTGCCAAGGCCACTTGTCAGGTGAGAAACAATCTACCTCAGGTGAGTTTCCATGCATTGCGTTGCTGGCCGCATTGGCGCAAGGTGCGATGCATGAAACGCCATTGGTTGCCAGGTTCGCGAATTTTGCAGGGCATGCTTCTGCTAGCGGCGGCATGCGGCAGGGTAGCGGCGGAACCTCCCGCTGCCGCAGTTTCCGCTTTCGGCGCGTACGTCGGACAGGTTGAGTCGCATCTGGCACGGCAGCATCAGTCGCCCGAAGGCTTCCTCGCGACGGCCGACGAAGGTCAGGAGAGCGAGGCAGAGCTACGCCGAGGAGAGTTAGTGATCGAGCGGATGACGCCTGCGGGCGCCAGCGCTCTCCCAGGGGCGATGCTCCATCACTGGCGTGGCACCGCCTTTGTTTCGGGCGCGACGGTTGCCAGCTTCGAGCGAATGTTGCGTGACTTCGATTCCTATCCGCGGCGCTTTTCTCCGCAGGTACTTCAGGCGAAGATAACCGTGATGAACGGCGACCGCCTGCAGGTGTCGATGCGCGTAGAGCAGCGGCACGTGATCACGGTGGTCATGGACACGACTTACGACGTCAGCTTTGGCCGCCTCGACGCGCGCCACGGATACAGCGTGTCGCGCAGCACTCGAATCTCCGAGATTGCTTCGCCCGGTACTGCGTCCGAGCGTGCGCTGAGCGCCGATGAGGAGCGCGGGTACCTCTGGCGGCAGAACACCTACTGGAGCTACGAGGAGCGCGACGGCGGGGTCTACATGCAGGTCGAGTCGGTCTCGCTGTCGCGTTCGATACCGACCGGGCTGGGTTGGGCGGTTCGCCCCTTTGTCGAGAGTGTGCCGCGTGACTCGCTGCAGTTCACGTTGCGCTCAATGTGCAACGCGCTCAGGAAGTAGATTTTGGCGTCGTTGCGATCCGTTATCGAAACCAGTTCGAAAGGAATGAGCAAAATGAATGAGCCATCCGTCCCAATCGCCAGCCTGCCTGCATTTGCTTCTGCGCGCCGTATCAACCAGGCACTCACCGCTTCCATAGAACGGCGTGCGCTGGTCTGGATGGCCGAACATGCCCCCGCGTGGCTTACATCCGACCAACTCACCATGCTCGGTCTCGGCGCGCAGATCGCCGCCGGCGTCTGTTACGCGCTGGCGCGCTACGATCGCCGGGCGCTTCTGCTGGTGATTGTGTGCATCGCGCTGAACTGGCTGGGAGACAGCCTCGACGGAACTCTCGCCCGTGTGCGCCATCAGCAGCGGCCGCGCTACGGCTTCTATGTCGATCACATGGTGGACGTCTTTGGCTCTATCGCTCTGATGCTCGGCCTGGGCTGTTCCGGACTCGCACACTGGCCCGTGGCGATCGCGATGTTGGTTGGGTTTCTGCTGCTGTCGAGCGAAAGCTTTCTGGCCACTTACACATTGTCGTGCTTCCAGCTTTCTCAAGGACTTTTCGGTCCGACAGAGATTCGCATCCTGCTGGTCATCGGGAACCTCGCGTTGTTGCGCAGTCCCTACGCAACGCTGTTCGGTGTGAGGCTGCTGCTGTTCGATGTGGGTGGAACGATTGGCGCGGCTGCGATGTTTGCCATGGCCATCGCTGTCACGTTGCGACATACTGCTGAACTCTATCGCCAGGAGCCTCTGCCATGAACCCGTTGATCCGTTGGGGCAAATTCAATCTCGTTGGAGCGATTGGGATGGGAGTGCAACTGCTCGCGCTCGCGCTGATCAGCCGGCTGGTGCCTGGGCACTACCTCTTCGCGACGGCCGCGGCGATCGAATTCACGCTGGTCCACAACTTCATCTGGCACCTGCACTACACCTGGCGCGACCGACGCGAGAGTTCAGCGGTCCTGGCGCAGTTACTGCGGTTCCATCTCTCCAACGGAGTCATCTCGATGCTGGGAAACCTAGTGATGATGCGGCTGCTGATTCAGTGGACGCGCCTGCCGTTACTCGTTGCAAATTGTATTGCGATTCTGTGCTGCTCCATTGCCAATTTTCTGGCGGGAGAGAACTGGGCCTTTGCGCCGAAACGATGCGATTGTGACAGCCACTCGCAATTGACCTGAAGCCGATTTGGGCTTAGAAGTGGAGCTAGCGGGAGGACCTCTCCCATGATCTTCGAAGATCGAGCTGATGCGGGTCGGCAACTGGCAAAGGCGCTGGGAAAGTTTGCGAACCGGGAGGATGTGATCGTCCTCGGGATACCGCGCGGCGGGGTTGTGGTGGCCTTCGAGATAGCTTCCGCGCTGAAGGTTTCGCTGGACACTTTTCTATCGCGAAAGCTGGGCGTTCCGGGACATGAGGAACTGGCCTTCGGCGCAGTTGCTGTCGGAGAGGGGCGGTATCTCGACGAGAATACAATTCGGGCCGCGCGGATCACACCCAGCCAGATTGCAGATGCGACGGCGAAGGCGCGAGATACGCTGGAGCGGCGCGCTGAGCTCTACCGCGGGAATCGCCCCGCACTTCAGCTCGGAGGCCGAACGATTATCGTGGCGGATGATGGGGTCGCGACGGGAGCCAGCGTCTTCGCTGCCATCCATGCGCTCCGCCTGATGCAACCAGCGCAGCTTGTGCTCGCGATTCCGGTGGCTCCGCCATCCACCTGCGCGTGGCTCAGGCCGCAAGTTGACGATCTGATATGCCTCTACGCACCGGAAGATTTCTATGCAGTGGGCCAGTTTTACAACGATTTTTCCCAGGTCACGGAAGAGGAAGTGATCGCTCTGCTCAAGGGAGGGGATTCGACAGGTAATGCTCCGTTGCATTGAAGAATACTTCGGCTCGCCAAGCCTGGGCGCAGTTGCTCTAACGAGGAGGACGAGGCTGGGAGGGTGGAGGCTGGAGATGGAGTGAATTGGTCGGGGCGGTCAGATTCGAACTGACGACCCTCTGCTCCCAAAGCAGATGCGCTACCAGGCTGCGCTACGCCCCGACTCCTTCAATCTTACCGTAAGCGCGCGCCCGGAAGTGTCATCGCGGTCCCAACGCTTCAAGCGTGTGCAGCAGGTGCACCGAGATCCAGCCAAAGAAGAGCATCGGCAGCACCAGCAATGCGGCGAAGATCAGGCAGAGCACCGCGAAGAACAGCCAACTCCGTTGCCGCACGCCCCGCGGATCGACCAGGCTGCCGGTTAGCAGGGCGTAGTTCCGCCGGTTCGCCTTCCATCCAATGTCGAACAGGTTGCCGACTACCGGGACCATACCCAGCACGACCTCGATGCCCCAGTTTGCGAGCATTCGCGCCAAGGTCACATAGGAAACTCCACGCATCCAGGCCGCGAAGATGATGATGCACGACGCAATACCGCCGATGGCGTCGCCGACGCCGGGGATGAAGCCGACGATGCCGTCCAGGCCAAACCGAATCTGCGTGCCGGGGATGCGAAACCAGTCGTCCAGCAGGTGCGACAGCATGTCCAGGTTTTCGTCGTCGAACGCCTTGCTGCCCCGGCGCGTGCGCGGGGAGAGTATCTGCGGGTTGCCGGTCAGTTCCATTGCATCTCCTCCAACTGGCCTGCCGCACACCGTTCGTCAGATTGGCCTATTCGGATCGGCTGCGGGCACCCTGCCCCGAGCCGCCCGATGCTATAATTACGAGTATACGGCGGCTATAGTTCAGTGGCAGAACGCCGCTCTGTGGCAGCGGATGTCGTGGGTTCGACCCCCACTAGCCGCCCCAATCCTCACTCGATCGAACGCTCGATGCCGTACGGGCACTTTTTCCGAGTCCACCTTGCGCCGCTCTTCCAAGTCTTCGCAGCCGCTGCTCGATGCGACCGCATCTCCATTGGATGCAGCGGAAGCTCTTCCTGCCGTCGCTCCTATGCCGGAACGCATTCATGCCGGGACCTCCGGATGGGCGTACCCGTTGTGGAAGCCTGTCTTCTACCCCGCGAAGCTGCCCGCGAAGCGATTCCTCGAGTACTACTCCTCGCAACTGAACTCCGTCGAAGTCAATTACACCTTCCGCGCCTTTCCAACCGCAAATGCGCTCGCCGGATGGATCGGCGCCACACCCGCAACCTTTCGCTTCAGCTTCAAAGCCCCGCAGCGCATCACCCACTTCGCCCGTCTGCGCGACTGCCACGAGGCAGTTGGCCGCTTCGTGGATGTGCTTGAGCCTATGCGCGTCGCGGGAAAGCTCGGCCCGCTGCTCTTCCAGCTTCCACCTAACTTCAAGGCCGATCCGACGCTGCTCGCGGACTTCCTCTCCGCCGCAGCATTCGTACGCCCTGGCGCGCCGCTGGTTGCCTTCGAGTTCCGCCACGAGTCATGGTTTGCAGAAGAGACCTACGCGGTTCTCCGCCTGCACAATGCCGCGCTCTGCATCGCCGAAAGCGACGACCTGCGCACGCCCGAAGTCCAATGCGCCCGCACCCATGCTTGCTATCGCCTGCGCACTACCGGGGGATACACTGAGGCCGATGTTGCGGCTTTTGCTGAAAAATTCTCAGAGCTCGCCACAGACCGCGACGTCTTCGTCTACTTCAAACACGAAGACGATCCCACCGGCGCGCTGAATGCTGCCGCCTTGCTGAAAGCCTGCGCCGCCGGAACAGGGAAGCGATGAGTTCCTCCAAAGCAGTTGATCAACCGCAAAAATCTGACACCGCGCGATCCGCACCGCAGACGTTCGTGCCGCGGCGCTTCCTGCGTAACGGACATTTGCAGACGATCTTCGGCAACTTTCTCCCACGCACTAACGCTCTGCCTGCTTCCGTGGAAGAACTGGTCGAGGTCTGCCCAGCCAGCGCCACGCAGATTGCCACCCAGATCCTCTGCCTCTGCCACTGGCAACCTGCGGAGGTGCGTTCCCAGCGGCCCACCGCGATAATCGTGCATGGACTCGAAGGGTCGGCGGACTCACAATACGTCGTCGGCAACGCCAACAAACTGTGGCGTGCCGGCGCCAACGTCATTCGTATGAACATGCGCAACTGCGGCGGACGCAACTACGAGATGGCGCGCCGCACGCCGACGCTGTATCACTCCGGCCTCTCGGGAGATGTCAACGCCGTAATGCGTCACTTCCTCATCCGCGAGCGTCTGCAAAGCATTACGCTGATTGGCTACTCCATGGGCGGCAACCTGGTGCTCAAACTCGCGGGCGAACTCGGCGCGGACGCTCCGGCGCAACTTCGTTCCGCCATCGGCGTCTCCCCTGCGGTCGATCTCGGCGCTTCGGCAACCGCTCTGCATCGCCCGGAAAACCGCCTCTACGAGCGTCGCTTCCTGCGCAACCTGTTGAAGCGCTTCCGCCATAAGGTCCGTCTCTTTCCGCGCGCGTTCGATCCCAGACCGCGCAAACGGCATACGGTCCCTGCGCGACTTCGACGATCGCATCACTGCGCTCTACTCTGGCTTCGCCTCCGCCGAGGATTACTACTTCCGAGCAGCCGCCGCGCGTGTCATCGATCGCATCGCGATTCCCACACTCATCATCCAGGCGCTCGACGACCCCTTCGTCACGATTACGCGCGAGACCATGGCCAACATCGCGGCCAACCCAAACATCACCTTGGCGCAGACCGAGCACGGCGGCCATTGCGCCTTCCTGGCTCCGCGTGAGCCCGCTACGGGGGACGATGGCTACTGGGCCGAGGCGATGCTGCTGCGCTTCGTCCTGGACCACGCGTAACGGATCCGTAACCCTGAGATAATAAAGGCATGCTTGCCGAGTGGTCCGCCGAATGCTCCACCGAGGACCCCGTCCTCGTCGTCCCATGGAAGGACCCCGACGGCACCGCGACCTTCGTCGACCTGCGCGCCAATCCGTACGATTTCGACGCCATCCCCGAAGCGGAACATCATCCTCCGCTGATGCAGGCTCTGCGCGCGCTCAACGCAACCCGCTCGCCCGTCTTCACGGCGAAGTGTGACGCGTGGCCTCTCCAATCCGAAGAACTCGAACATCTGCAACTCAATCTCGACGTCGAGCGCGCAGAAGCCCCCGCAGGTTTCGCCAGCTACATCGACCTGGTAGCGCGCGAGCGTTCGCTGTTTACGTCGTTCCATCAGCATGAGCAAATGTTGCGCCGCCTGACCCGCCTGGCCGCTCCGCTTCGACCATCCCTACGCCGCGCTCGACTGTATCATCCGCCCCGCGCTGGTTGATCTCGAAGGCCCACAGCAAGGCTATGCATTCAGCCTCTATATCAAGGCGCTAGGAGCCGACCCGCACGCAGCGTCCGACACGTGGGCCGCGGCACTCGAAGCGGTCGTGGCCCTCATTCGCAGCAAAGAATTTTCCCGGTAAGCCAACTGGCAGGCTGTAACCGACAACCTGCGATGGCCTTACGCGATCGCCCGGTCGGCTTCGTCCCGCTGAATTGAAATCAGGCGCGCTGCTTCGCGCACCATACTGGCGGGTACAGCTTTGCCGAAGTAGAATCCCTGTGCCTCGTCGCAGCGACGGCGCAGCAGGAAATCCAGTTGGCCGTTGGTCTCCACACCCTCGGCCACCACTCTCAAATTCAGTCCGTGCGCCATGGAGATGATTGCCCGCACAATCGCGGCTGCGTTCGGGTCGTCGGCCGAACGGTTCACAAAGCTGCGATCGATCTTCAGCCGGTCGACCTCATACTGCAGCAGATACGAGAAGCTCGAGAAGCCTGTCCCGAAATCATCAATCGCAATCTTGACGCCCAGTTTGCGCAACTGCATCAGCGTCTCATTGGTGGCCGCTGAGTTGGACATCAGCGTTTGCTCAGTGATCTCGATCTCCAGACTCCGCGCGGGCAATCCCGACTCTCGCAGCGCCAGGCCCACCTGAGTCGCCAGCGTCTTCTGCCGGAACTGCCTCGGCGACAGGTTCACTGCGATTATCAGTTCCCGTCCCAGCGCGTCCTGCAACTCTTTGCCTTCGTGGCACGCTGTCCGGATCGCCCACTCGCCGATGGGCACAATCAGCCCAGTCGCTTCAGCCAGCGGAATGAACTGAGCCGGCGATATCGACCCGCGCCGCGGATGATTCCAGCGCAGCAGCGCTTCCACGCCAATCACCTCGCCGGTTACGCACGAAACCTGCGGCTGATAGTTGAGCGAAAGTTCGCCGTTGATCAGCGCATGGCGCAGATCGTGCTCGAACTCCAGCTTATCCGCCGTTGCCACAACCATGCTCTGGTTGAACACGTGGAACGAATTGCGGCCGCCTTCTTTGGCCTCGTACAGCGCTGCATCGGCGTTCTTCAGCAGACTGTCCGCATCATGCGCGCAGTCGGGGAAGATGCAAAGCCCCACGCTTACGGTAACGTTTACCTCGCGATTGCCCAGCATGGTCGGAGTCGAAATCTTCTGGATGATCGCCTCCGCGCATTTCTCGGCGTCCTTCTCGTCGCGAAACTCGGGCATCACGATCACAAACTCGTCGCCGCCCATGCGTGCCACCGTGTCCGTCTGCCGCACCGCCGAACACAGCTTCTTCGCAATCGAATCCAGCAGCGCGTCGCCCGCGGTATGGCCAAGCGAATCGTTGATGCGCTTGAAGTAATCCACGTCCACCATCAGCACCGCGACCTTGTGCCGGTTGCGCTTCGCTCGCTGAATGGCCTGCCGCATCCGGTCGTCCAGCAGAACCCGGTTGGGAAGCCCCGTCAACTGGTCATGATGCGCCAGGTGATTCACATACTCGGTCAGTTTCTTCCGCTCGGTGATGTCGAACGCAATGCCCAGGTAGCCGGCGATCTTCTCGTCCTGCGTCTTCAGCGCGGTGATCGCCAGGTTCACCCAGATGCGCGATCCGTCCTTGCGCACGTAGGTCCACTCGTGCTCGTCGGTTTGTCCGTGTTGTGGCCTGGCGATCAGCGAACTGAATCCCGCTTGCACCGGCTCGTTCAGGTCCTTGCTCAACTGAACTGCGCGTGCGCTCATCTCTGCCGCGTCGTGCAGCAGCACCACCGAGTGCTGCCCTATCAGTTCATGCTTGCGGTAAAACGTCAGGCTTTCCGCAGCGGGATTCATGGCTGTCACGGTTCCCGCCGGGTCGGTGGCGATGATGCTGAACGGAGCGTTCTCAATCATCGACTGCGTAAACTCGTTCAGGTCGGCGATCTGATGCTGGCGCGCGCGCTCTTCGGTTACGTCGCGGTTCGTCACCGCCACTCCGTCACCCAGCTTCACTACCTGCATCACGATCCAGTAAGGATCGATGCCGTCCCGCTGCACCTGGTGCTCGTACGGTGAATGGAACGCCGGTTTCGACTACCTGCTTGAATCGCTCCAGAACGTCCGTGGTTCGCACATAGGGCAGGAGGTCGCCCATATGCACGCCAATCAACTCTTCGCGCGGCCGGCCAAGCCTCTGCTCTCCGTTTGCGTTCACATACGAGAAGCGGAAGTCCGCGATGTTGTTCGCGGCGTCGCGCACGCTCTCCATGATGTAGAAGGCATCCAGGCTGCTCTCCGCGGCCACCACGAACTTTTCGTGGTCTTTATTGGCGGTCATCGCCATCCGCACCATCGCCTGGATGTAAGGGAAGAGCACCGCGAGGCCCATCGTCACCACCACTGCAGCCGATGCCCGAATCGTCAGCAGCACCGGGCTCAACCGTGCAAGGGGACTCCACAGAGTGGCGTAGCCCACCATGCGCAACAGGCCGAAGTACATCAGCACCAGGCCGAGAACATAAATCGTCGAGGAGAAGGGAACTTGATCGCGCAACCGATACGTCAACCGGCCAACGAAGAAACACGCAACCAGGCAAGTCAGCCAGGCCAGCCCATCTGCAAGCAGCGAAAATCTGAGGTCGCGCTGCCCCAGTTGCGTTCCGAAGCCCGGCCCTTTACCCGCGAAATAACCCACAATTGCGGCTGGCCCCGGTCCGGTCAGGATGAACAGGGCTAATGACGCGAACAGCACAAGCGTCAACATCAGCTTGGTTCGCGAGAACGTAGATAGCTTGCCGGGTGTCAATCGATCTCCAGATGTCGCTGATATCTAAAATCGTCCTAATATCTAAAGCTTCCTGGGGACTTTTCCTCAACATACTTTGTTTTCTTGTAGTCTGACCAGCACTTCTTTCGGAAAACTTCAAAAATCATCAAAACCGGTGGATGACTGGCGAATTGGTCCAACCGCCGCGCTTGTTTCTTGAGTTTCCCTTGGGCTCTCATCTCTAGCCCAGGGAACCGAGTACACCACGATAGCACTCATTGTAAGTAGTTCAAACTAAATAAAGGTAGCCGCCAGCCGTGCCCTGACCTTCCACCGCCATCAATAGCTGCCCGCGAAGATAGCCTTCAACTTCGCCCGCAGCCCCTGCTCCTCGCTCGCCCTCCGCACTTGAGTGCGATGCGTATACAGCAGCATCCCGATTGCGACTGAAAACTCCGGCCGCGCCAACTCAGCCGGCATCCGCGACAGCGGCACAGGCGAACCAACCCGCGTAGGCACCCGCAACAAACTTTCCGCATTGTCCAGCAAACCCGTCATCAGAGCGCCGCCGCCCGTAAGGACGCACCCCGCGCCCAACGCCTCCAGCACCCCGCCCTGCCGCAGGTTGTCCCGCAGCATCGTGAATAGCTCGCGCGCCCGCGGCTCCAGAATCTCCGCCAGAAATCTCTGCCGCACCAGCCGGGTAGCTGGTCCGCCCGCGCTCAGGCCGCCCACAGCCAGGTTCGACCCAACCTCAATCTCATTGCCCGACGGTACCGAAGTAACCACGCAATTCCCATAAACACGCTTTAGTTCTTCGGCCTCTTCCACCGAGACATGCAGCCCCACCGCAAGATCGTTGGTAAAGTGGTCGCCTCCGATTGGAAGTACTGCCGTATGCGCGATCGACCCCTCGAAGAACACCGCCAACTCCGTCGTGCTGGACCCGATATCCGCGACGCAGACGCCCAGTTCGCGCTCATCGGCACTCAGTACCGACTCCGCCGCTGCAATGCCCTCGTAAATTGTGTCCGCAACCTCCAGCCCCGCGCGATTCGCGCACGTCACTACGCTCTGCGCAACGCCGCCCGAGCAGGTCGAGAGATGCAGATTCACTTCAAGCTTGTTCCCCACCATCCCGATCGGGTCGTGAATCCCAGCCTGGTCGTCCAGGATGAACTCCTGCGGCAGCAGGTGCAGCACCTCGCGGTCGGGAGGAAGCGCGACGGACCGCGCACGGTCGACGGCCGCTCTTACCTCTTCGCGCGTAATCTCCCGCATCCGGCTGCCCATGGAAATCCCGCCGCGCGAGTTCACTCCGCGCACATGCGTCCCGCCGATGCCTACCACTGCTGTCTCGATCCCTCCTCGCGCCACGCGCTCTGCTGTCAGCGCCGCCCGGTTGATCGCCTCCGCCGCCGGCCCCAGCTCCGCGATCAGTCCTTTGCGCATGCCGCGCGATTCCTCAATGCCGTGGCCGCGATACCGCAGCACTCCATCCTGCAGCTCCGCCACCAGCACGCAGATCTTGCTGCTGCCCGCGTCCACCACTGTAATCAGATTTTCCTGCCGCGGATTCATTGCGGAGCCCCCTGAGTTTGAGTGCCCGTTCCGGCTGCCTTCCCATGCGGACTGGCAGATGGTTTCCACTTCGCTTTGGCCACCGGCGTCTTCGTCCTTGCGGGAGAAGCTTTCACCACCGCCGGTTGCGCCTTTGAGGATTCATCAGCCACACCCGCTGGTACCGCGGGAACGGTCGGGGCCGCCGTGGCAGCGCCCTTCTCCATCTCCAACACTACCTGCTGTTCATAGCGCATATCCACCGATGCCAGCTTCGGATACGTTGCCCGCCACTCCGCCAGGTGCGCCTGGTACTGGTGATATCGCTCCAAATACTTCTCCTCGCCGAAGTGTACAAGGATGTCGGACCCCTGATCAGGAACAATTGCCTTCACATCCTCGGGATTCGATACATCCACTTCGCTCAACCGCCGTGACAGCCCTCGCCCGTCGCATCCAGCGCTGCCATAAATCCAAGATAAATCCGCATCCGCGCTGCCCGCGTCGACAACGGGTCGTCCGCAGAAATTCCCGTCAGCACTGGAAACGAATACTCCGGCCCTCTCTTCGCGCCGCTCGTATCCGCAGGCAGGTCGAACAGTACGCCATTCTCATCCACCAGGCCGATCTGAGTGCCTTGCCGAACAAAGGCGACCGGAGTCCGCTCCACAATTGCCACCCGCACCCGGTTCGGCAAAAACCGCATCACCGTCGCATGGGCTACCCACGGCAGGCTCTCCAACTCCGCGCGGCGCTCCGCCAGCGGCACGTTGAAGATGTTGCGATCCACGTCTTCGCCAAAAACGCTCAACAACTGAGCCCGCGTCAGATGTCCATTGCCCGCAATCTGAATCGCATCCGACCCCGGGATCACAAAATGTTCGTCATGCAGCACGAAACTTCGCACCCACAGCGCGGTCGCCACTCCCACCGTGGCCACTGCCACCAACACCAGGCCTGCCCCGATTCGTCCCCACAGCGTCTTCGGCACCAGGCCCGCGCGGAACTTCACCCGCACTGCCGGCCGCCGCGCCTGCGCCGCGTACTCCGGGTCCGAGTCGTATCCGTCAGTGTAGTCGTCCGTGTAAGTCGAGTCGCGGCGCAAGGGCATCTCCGTCACCGGCGCCCGCCGCTTCAGCGGGGCGCGAACCGGCTCAGGCGCCTCGAGCACCGCAGTGTCACGCTTCGAAAACAGATTGCCTGATCGCACTCGCTTGAGCAAAGGTCGCGCGGGAATCGCCTCCCCAGATCATATAGTGCAGCCCCGTCGCCGCCCACACCGAAACCGGGGACGTACCCACTCAGCAACTCACCCCCGGGCGCACCAGTTTTTTTTGTCGCAAATCACTCAAATCATGCATACCACCTCCGTGGAATAGCGCAGCCTTTTGTCCAGACCTACTGTTGCGCAATGAGTCAACACGGCGAAGGTACCCTGCATTTAGCTGGATGTGTTTATTCGATGGCGCTCGGTCAGTGCTACCTGGCGTGCCGCGCAATGATTGACGGCGATCCCGATCCCACCGCCCAGGAACTTGCCGGCAGGATCCTGCCGCTGACGCAGGAAACCGGAATTTACGAAACCTACGAACCCGCCGAGTTGCGGCTGCTCAATGCTCCGTGGGGATCGTTGCCCCGGCGCGAACGCGTCGCCCTAAGCTGGGCTGTCGAAGGCGTCGCCGTGATGGCCTGGGCTCTTGGCAAGGCCGACTTGCCGTCCTTCGATACCCGCTGCCAAGGCGCACCTGTCGGATCCGCCCTCGGCCTCTTTCAGCACGCCCCCGAAGTCCTGCGTGATGCCACCTTACGCGACACCGCCGAAATCGAAGCCCGCGCCCTCACTTACGAGATACTCTCCTGGCGTCTCGAGCGCTTCCTCGACGATCACAAGCGCATCGACTTCGCGTCCCGCCTCAAAGGCTCCACGGTCCATGGCTGTGTTGCGGGCAGCTTCACCCTGCTCGAAGGCGGAGATCTAGCCGTCGACGGCGCACCCCTCGTCGATATCTCAGACGAACGCCTCTTCGAAGTCTGCACCATCGTCCGCGAGCGCCACAAAGCCTTCCGCTGGCTCCTCGGCTACGAAAAGAACTACGCCGCAGTCACCACCATCAACTAAACGCCACCAAGAAACTGGGTGCCCCACATCTCGCGTCTGAGATGTGGGTTTACCGTTACCCCATGCGCTTAAAGCGCGGCCAACAACATCGCCCCCGCCTGCGAAACACTGCCCGCGCCCAGGGTCAGGATCACATCCCCTTCGCGCGCGCGCCCGGCCAAAGCCTCTACCCCCTTCGCCATCGACTCCGCATACTCCACCCCGCCGTTCACAGTTCCCGTTCGCCGAATCGCATCTGCTAAAGCAGCCGCGTCCACCCCCGCAATCGGCTCCTCGCTCGCCGCGTAGATATCCAGCACCTCCAGCGAATCCGCGTCCGCAAATGCCCGCGCAAACTCCGGCTGCAAATCCCGCGTACGCGTATAGCCGATGCGGTTGGAAAAGCACATGCACCCGCGCATACCCCGCATCGCGCGCGGCCCGCAGCGTTGCCAGAATCTCCGTCGGATGGTGCCCGTAATCATCCACCACGGTCACACCCCGCACTGTTCCCTTCACCTGGAACCGCCGGTCGACCCCGCGGAAACTCGCCAATCCCGCCGCAATCCCATCCGGAGACACTCCAAGCTGCACCCCAATCGCCACCGCCGCCGTGGCGTTCAGTACGTTATGCCGCCCCGGAACATGCAGCGCAAACGGCCCCAGCACCAGCCCGCGGTAGTTCACTTCAAACTGCCAGTGCCCATACTCACTGGGTGCCCCACATCTCGATTCTGAGATGTGGGATCTCTCCAACAACTGCAGCCTGAAGTCCGCCCCAGCCGATTCGCCATACGTATAAACCCTCCTGCGGACCCGCTCCAGCACACCGCGCAGCAGGGCATTGTCGACACAGGCCGTAGTCGCCCCGTAGAACGGCACGCGATCCATGAACTCAACAAACGCGCCCTCCACATCTGCCATATCGCGATAGCAGTCCATGTGCTCGCGATCCAGGTTCGTCACCACCGCCAGCACCGGCGACAGCTTCAGAAAGCAGCGGTCACTCTCGTCCGCCTCGGCCACTAAATACTGCGACGACCCCAGCCGCGCATTCGACCCCAGCGCATCCACTCGCCCGCCTACCACCACGGTCGGGTCGAGATTCCCCTCGCCGCCGCCCGCTCCCAGCACCGCCGCAATCATCGAGGTCGTTGTCGTCTTCCCGTGCATGCCCGCCACGGCGATCCCGTACTTCAGCCGCATCAGCTCCGCCAGCATCTCCGCCCGCTGAATCACAGGAATCTTCCGCGCCTTCGCCTCCAGCACCTCAGGATTCGTTGGCGACACGGCGGAACTCGTCACCACGACATCGCTCGCCGCGGCATTCTCCGCCGCATGGCCTTCGTAGATCACCGCACCCATCCCGGCAAGCCGGTCGGTTACGGCCGATCGCCGCAAATCCGACCCCGACACGGCATACCCCATCGTCAGCAGAATCTCCGCGATCCCGCTCATGCCGATTCCGCCAATGCCGATAAAGTGAATCCGATGCGAGGGAGCGAACAGAAAGTGACCGGGCAGGAACATATCTTTTCAATCTATCAGCGCTAGTGGCGCGGCCTTTCCTTCACTCAGAAAGAGCGAAATAATTTGCTCAGGATTGTGCAACAGACTGCATAGGTGGAATACGCAATAGGCGATTACCAAACATTTTCGCAGGGAAATAATGGCAGCGTCTGGCCCCTTAAATGCTTCATCCAGTACGAGCGTAATTCCAATCAACGAAGTGCTCCTCCAGAGAGCGCGCGAATTTCGCAAAAACCAGGGAAAACTAAATATTCGAATCCTGCCCAGGCTGCGCTGGGACTTGGTTCGCATTGACCTTTAGCTATCGGCTCGCCTTGAGTTCGTGCAAAGGCCTTGTCTCAACGCTTGAAAGCTCTCTAAAAGGAGAAAAAGTCGATGACGTCCCTTTCCCGCAAATGCCTTTCGTCGGCAACCCTCATTGCCGCTGTGCTCTTTATTCCTGCCATCGCGCTCCATGCCCAAACTCTGAGTGCCACCTATTACACCATCGCCGAAAGCGATAAAGACGCAAACCACCTGGCCGGGGGAACCTTCGACAATGAGGTCCAGAACACCCTGGGAGCAGACGGCCTGCCGATTCTGAATACAACGGCATACGGCTGTACTTCGAACTGCATCAGCCCAGGCGGGCTCCCGACAGATCTCACCAGCACCGGTGAAATCACCTACTGGAGCCCGAGCCTCAACAATGGCGGCGCAGGTGGAACATCGGATGTGGTCGAAACCGGAACCGGAACGGTCAGCCTCCCCTACACCAACGACGCTTTCTATCCACCGAACGGAGCGGGGGGAAGCGACTACAACGGGTTCCAGGCGGCAGTCTTCAGTGGCGATCTTATTGCTCCAGTCAGCGAAAGCCTGAGCTTCCAGATTGCGTCCGATGACATGGCGTTCGTTTACATCGATGGCAACATTGTCTGCGACGATGGTGGCGTTCATGGCATTGCATCGGTTACCTGCACCACTCCGACCATTGCCGCCGGCACCAACACCATCGACATTTTCTTTGTCGATATAAATAACTCGGGGGCTGCGCTGCAGTTCGCCATCAACACGCAGGACATCATCACGAATCCCAACCCCCCTGGCCCCGCGCCCGAGCCCAGCAGTTTCATGTTGCTCGGCACCGGACTCGTCGGAGTCCTCGGAGCCTTCCGCCGCCGTCTCTCGCGCTGAGCCCGGACGACGGGAGCAAGTAAAACATCATCGCCGGACGCAGCCATCATTAGATGGCTCGTCCGGCGGTCCTTTTTGGGGAGACAGAATCTCCTTGCCGCTCATTCCTACCAGCCCAATGCCGATGAACTGGATGAGGTGAGACGTAGCTGGCAATGGCCACACAAAAACAAGGGCAAAGCGATCTCGTCGAAAGTTTTTTCAGCCTTCTGGCGATAGTATTCCGGCGCGCCCGAACTTCTCTCCTCGATCCCCCACATCAAACCCAGCCCGAGCCAGCTCAGACAAACGTTCTTCACCCCGGCGCTTTGGTGGCTCACCGAGCCCGCATCATCCCGTTTCCGGCACCCGTGCCAGCCAAAGCCGCCCCAACTGCCTCGGTCTCGAATCTGTCCCTGCCCACACGCCAGCCCAGATCCTCACCCGAGGTCCCCAGCCTGGTGCAGATCCTGTAGGCTCCCAACCGCAGCGGAGTATAACGCGCTATGCGTTCATTGACTTACGCTTGATCTGCTTCTGATGTGTCCCGAAAACGTAATCCCAGAACGACGTCATCACGCCGTAGTTGGTGTAATCAAGCTTGTGATGCACGCTGTGCGCGGCCCAGCGTCCCTGCATCCAGCGAAATGGGATCTGGTTGATCCGCACAGCGTGTTCCAGGTGATGCAGCGCGCCGAAGTAGAAGTATCCAGCCGAGAAGCCGCACAGGAAGAAGGAAGCTCCGGGGATATGCAGCAGGTCGGCAAACACCCACCAGATCGGCATCAGGATCACGAAGCTGGTAGGCGCGAGAAACGCAGCCGCTCCGTGCGGATTTATATGATGAGCCTCGTGCAGCGGGTACAGCCAGCACTCCGGATCGTGCAGCAGCCAGCGATGGATCGCATACTCCACCAGCGTGAACACCGCGAATCCGAACACGGTAGCGATTGCAATTCCCAACCAGGTGGGGTGATACCGCATCGCAAGATACCCGAAGATAACCGGGCAGCTTAAATCGACTGCATAAGCCGCCCAATAATTCGTACGGCTCCTGGATATGGCGCTCATCATCGAGCTAAGTGCACTGCCGATCTGGGTGAATCTACCCGCGAAGTTCAGCTCTCCAAACTGGATCATTTCTTTCCCTTCAAAATCGTTTGCATGGCGCTCAACGTCGCAAACCCACAAGTGGCCGCCTATCTGATAGTAGCTTACGCACGGGGTTCAAACGTGGTTCCGGAGTTTCGCCGAGTATCGCACGAGTTTGGCTCCGCGCCAAGCTATCTTATGGTCCTGCCGCAGTTAGTAGGACTCGGCACGCGCTTCTAAGGTATCCGGGATACGAGGAAAGCGAAGGAAATTACTCTCTTCACACGAAAACGCCAGAGACCGTGGGTCTCTGGCGCATTCATTCTTGAGGATCCCGCAGTTCTTAATCGGCGTTGCGTTTTCCGGCTACCGTTCAGTCAACCTTCCGGTTTGCACCGGCGTTCAACCGTTCGGCCTCGCCTTCCGATCTGCCGCGACTCGCGCCGCCTGCCGATCTCCGGCTCTGCCTTCCAACTCAACCTCCGACTCTCATCGGCTGCCAGATTCTTTGGCCAGCCTTCCAACCGATCTCCAGCTTGCGCCTTCAACCGATCTTTCAGCCCAGCTTTCCAACCGATCTCCAGCTTTCGCCTTCAACCGGCCTTCCGGCTCCGCCTTCCAATCGACCTGCGACCGTCGCCACTTGCCGATCTTCCGGCCTGCCTTCCGATTTGCCTCCAGCTTGCACCTTCGGCCAATCTTCCGGCTCAGCTTTCCCGCTCACGTCCGGCTTGCGCCTTCTGCCAACGTTCCGGCTCTGCCTTCAAACCTACCCTCCGACTCTCATCGGCTGCTGTGTTCGCCTGGCGCTGCCCTCTGGTTTATATGCGACCGTCGCCGCTCACAAACCTTCCGGCCCTGCCTGCGACCACAACCTCCAACTCTCATCGTTCGTTGTATCCCTACGGCTGCCTTCCGGCTAACCTTTGGCTTGCGCCGCCGATCGACCTTCCAACCTCGCCTGCGGATCCAACCTTCGACTCCTCGATTGCTGTGCCCCTTCGGCGCTGCCTTCCGGCTTACCTGCGGCTCGCGCCGCACGATCTACCTTCCAGCCCAGCCTGTGGACCCAACCTCCGACTTGTCGACTGCTGTGTTCTCGGGTGGTGCGTTCCAGTTGACCTTCGACTTGCGTCTCGAATCAACCTTCCGGCTTGCCTTCTATTTCATCTTCGACTTTCGTCTCCGATTGCCTGTCCGGCGCCGCCTTCGAATCCAACGTCCGACTTACTGCGTGTCATCAGTTGAGAAGAACATTAGGAGCGTGCTACCTGTGCATGCAAGTGCAAAAAAGTCAAATTCTGTGCATAAATGGGGCGTTTGCCCAAGTCCCTGTGCAGAAATCTTCGCTACTGAGCATCCGCAGGCATCCACCCATGCAATTGCATCCAATTGGCGATCAAAGTCGGTGTCACAGTCAGTTCTTTCAACGCTGGAGCCAGCCCTTCGCCCATATGCGTGCCGTGCGGACCTAGTTCAAAGATGTGCAACTCGGCAGGAACGCCCGCAGCCTTCAGCGCGATATAAAACTTCGCGGCATTGCGCGAGTCCACTGTCTTGTCTCCCGTAGTCGAGTAGAGGAATGACGGGCTGGAATCCGCCGACACGTGTTTTACCGGGTCGATCGCATCAATTGCAGCCTGGCTCGGTTGATGCCCGAGGATGCTCTCCATCGGCAGCGCGCCGGTTGCCGTTGGAACACTCATATCCATCCGCCCATAGGACACGATCTCGAAGTCCGGCCGGTCCGAGACGCGATCGATCGGGTCCGTCGCGGTGGGATTGCCGGCGTTGTGAATGGTCGCCGCATAGCCTGCGAGACTTCCACCCGCGGAGAAGCCCCACACGCCAATCGCATCGGGCTTCACCGCAAGTTCCGCCGCATGCGAGCGCACGTAGCGAATCGCCCGCGACACATCGATGCTCTGCGTGGGATAGAGATACGCCGGTGCAAGCCTGTACTCTAGGACAAACGCCGCCACGCCATGTGCAGCCAGCCAGCGTGCCTCATACGCGCCCTCCTGCTCCATCACCAGGTGCGTGTAGCCACCGCCGGGCATCACGATCACGGTCGGGTGCGGCCCGGCTCCGGTCGTGGGATAGGTGAAAAGCTTGGGAATATCGCCTTCGGTGGTGCCAAGCGCCCCCGGCGCTCCATTCGGCCACAGAACTATAGTCTGCGCAAAGCCGGCGGGCGGTGCCGTCTGGGTCGTAGCCGGACGAGTAATTCCGGCTGCCATGGCTGGCGGTGCGCTGGGTGCAGGTGTCTGCGCGGCGAGGGTTGCGGCTAGAAGAAAGGAAGAAAGAGAGGCGAGAATGGGGTGGCTCATAGCTCGAAAGGATATCGCAGCGATGGAACGCCTGTGAAACCGCCGCCGGCACATGTCGGGTTGACGGCCCGGAATAAGTTGCGGCGACAACTGCGGCAGCCTCTCAGCGCGCATCCAACCACATATGCATGAGCCCGCTCCAGACTCGGAAAAGAAGGGCGACGGCAAGAGCCGGATGCTGGTCATGGTAATGCTCGGCGTCATCATCGTCTCGATTGTGGCCTTCCTTATCCTTCACCCCGACCCCAGCGGTTCGGGCCACGACACGCCGACCTCCTCGCACGCACCTCCCTCGAAATGACTGGACGACAGGAATTGCGCTAAGGGTCTGCCGACAGCAGAGGTAGAATCAAAGCGGCGCAGTTCAGAATTCCCAGCGCCAACGTCAGTCTCCAATTGGAGCGCTGATTCTCGATGATTTCGATTCATCCAGGCGGGGAGGGTCATCATCAAGCGCTTTTTCACGCTCGTTCTCGGCGCCCTTGCGATGGTTGCCGTCGCTCTCATCTCGGCGTTCATCACCATGCGGTTTGCCATCCATGGCCGCGAGGCGGTCGTTCCCACGCTGACCGGACTCAGCGTTGCCGACGCCAGTAAGTCGGCGGCAAGCAAAGGTCTTCACCTTGCGCTCGAGAACCGTTTCTACTCCAGCAACATCCCTGCCGGCCAGATTCTGGCGCAGGATCCCGCCCCGGGATCGCGCGTCCGCCGCGATTGGCCGGTCCGCATTACCGAATCGCTGGGCGCGCAGCGTGTCAGTATCCCCGACCTTACGGGCGAGTCGGAGCGAGCCGCGACCGTCTCCATCCGCCGACTCTCGCTCGACCTTGGCACCGTCGCGCACCTCGCTGTTCCCGGCGATCCTGACGTCGTTCTGGCACAGACTCCGCCGGTCAACTCGGGCGGAGTGGACAGCCCGCGTGTCAGCCTGTTGGTCAGTGATCCCGACGATTCGGAAGCCTCGGCCTATGTAATGCCTAGCCTGATCGGTCTTAGCTACAGTTCCGCAGCCGAGAGTACGGGCGCCGCAGGCCTGAAGCTACTCGCCACCTCCGAGGCACCCGCGCCACCGCCCGCAACCGATGCTTCTACATCTCCAACAGCGACGCCTTCCCCGGTAACGGTGCCCGCTCCTGTCCCTCAGTCAGCCCCGGTACTGGGTCCGGGCGTCGTGATCGCGCAGACGCCGCAGGCGGGCCGGCGCGTCGTGCGCGGCGATGCAGTACAGGTCCTGCTCGGACACCCTGCTCAGCCTGCCGTTCCACAGGGTCAATAAATCCGGCTGACGCTCTTGTCGCGTGTTCGCGCGGCAGGCTAGACTTTGGCCCATGAGCCGACTCGCCGTGAAATTTCTCGCCGCCCTTGTCCTCGTCTCCGCCGCCGCATCGCTGCCCGCGCAAGACTGGGCGAAAGCGGCGCTGGAGAAGTCGCCGCGCCACCGCGAATACGTCGCCCTGAAACACGGCGACCGCACCGTCCAGGCGTTCGTCGTCTATCCCGAGGTAAGCCACAAAGCGCCCGTCATCGTAATGATTCACGAGATCTTCGGGCTAAGCGACTGGGCAAAATTGATGGCAGACGAGCTTGCCGCCAAGGGCTACATCGTCATCGCGCCCGACCTGCTAAGCGGCGCCGGACCCAACGGCGGCGGCTCAGACGCCTTCGCGAGCCAGGATCAGGTGACCAAAGCAGTCTCCGGTCTGAACGCTGATCAGGTAATCGCGGACCTCGACGCCGCGGCCGACTACGGCAAGAAGATTCCTTCCGCCAACGGCAAAATCTTTGTGGCTGGATTCTGCTGGGGCGGCGGCAAGTCCTTCGCGTTCGCGACGCATCGCCACGACCTGACGGCCGCGTTCGTCTTCTATGGGCCGCCGCCTGCCGATGTGACAACGATTACTGCGCCGGTCTATGGCTTCTATGCCAGCAACGATAACCGTATTTCGGCAACCGTGCCCGGCTACGACCGATGCGATGAAGGCCGCCGGCAAAAAGTACGATCCAGTGATCTACGATGGCGCGGGACATGGATTCATGCGCGCCGGACAGGCTCCCGATGCCAACGACGCGAATAAGAAGGCCTACGAGCAGGGATTTGCGCGCCTGACGTCATTGATCGACAAACTCAACGCGGGAGCCACCAGCCGCCTGCAGAAGCCTGCTCGCACCAGTCCCCCCCAGGCGAAACCGGTCGTCGCCGGAATCTCGTGCCACGACGCAAATCCCTCCAGTGACGCAAAGCACGAGGAAAAAATGGACATGGCTGCAATAATGTAAGTGTGAAAACCGTGCCCAGTCCGACAATCCCCTCGCTGCAGGATGAACTCGACCGCATCACGCAGAACACCCGCGCCCTCGTCCAACCCGAGCGCCTCGCCATCTCCGAGCGGCACACCGCCGAGCTCTTCGCTACCGGCATCGAAGACCGCATCCTGAAGCCCGGCGCGCAGGCGCCTGAATTCACGCTGCAGGACGCGCTGACCGGCAAGCCGGTGAACTCGGCAGACCTGCTTGCACTGGGTCCGCTGGTGATCAAGTTCTTCCGCGGGCGCTGGTGTCCGTATTGCGTTACCGAGCTTGAAGTCTGGCGCAACCTGCACGCGCAGGTCCGTGCGGCAGGAGCGTTGTTCGTCGCGATCTCGCCCCAGACCCAGCGCCACAACGACTTCACCTTGCAGCAGCATGGGCTGCAGTTTCCAATCCTCTCCGACACCAACGCCGCCGTGGCTGAGCGCTTCGGCATTGCCTACAGCGTCCCTGCTGCGCACCGCGAATACTACAAGGGAATCCTGGTCAACATTCCATTCGTCAACTCGGGCAACATGTACAAGAACGCCGCCGAGTCGAGCTGGAATCTGCCGCTTCCGGCTACCTTCGTTGTGAACCAGGACGGCACCATCGCATTCTCGGAGGCCCATGCGGACTTCCATGTGCGTCCCGAGCCCGCCGACGTAATGGAGGCCGTCTTCGCTGCGGTCGCTGCAAACAAGACACGCTAGCCGCCGAAATTGCCAGCCAAAATGTTCTTGCGATCCCCAGGCGGGAAATGCTCGATCGCGTACCGCAGCGCCGTTCGCGGAACCCGCGCGTAGTGCTGCTTCAGGAACGCCACCAGCGTCGGCCGATCCACATCTCCAACTTCGCGCAGAACCCAGCCGACAGCTTTGTGAATCAAGTCATGGCGGTCATCGAGCAACATCTCTGCGATGCGTAGGGGGTCATCAAGATCGCCCTCGCGCACCAGCCTCATCGTCGAGATCATAGCGATCCGCCGCTCCCAAAGACTCTTCGACTTTGCCAGCTTCGTCAGTAGCCTCCGCGATCCGGTCAACAGATGCGCGCCGACAATCTCCCTGCACGAGCAATCGACCAGGTCCCAGTTGTTGATGTACTTCGTATTGCGTAGGTACAGATCGACTATCCGCGGTCGCGCAACCGCATCGCCCTTTTCGTACTGCGCTACCAGGACAAGCAACGCGGCGGACCGTACCTCGTGTTCGCCAGTGGCGAGCAGCTTCTCCACTTCATCCAGGCTCAGCGTCCTGTAACGCCGAACAACCTTGCGCAGGTCCGGAACGGTGACGCCAAGGAAGACATCGCCTTCACCGTACTCGCCCGGTCCGGTCTTGAAGTAGCGAGCAGCGCCGACGGCCCGCTCCGGCGTTGCCACTGCTTTCAGGTCCCGCCTTAGCGCCGCGCCTGTCATTACTTGTTCTTCCGGTATCTCCGAATCAAGTTCGTGGTCGACGAGTCATGCTGCATCTGCGGCTCCGTCGGGCTCTCCAACTCACCCAGGATCTTCGACGCCAGCACCTTGCCGAGTTCCACGCCCCACTGATCGAACGAGTCGATGTTCCAGATCACTCCCTGCGTAAACACGGAGTGCTCGTAAAGCGCGACCAGTTTGCCCAGCACCTCCGGCGTCAGGACGTCCGCCAGAATCGTGTTCGACGGCCTGTTGCCTTCGAACACGCGATGCGGAACCAGCCAGTCCGGCGTGCCTTCCGCCTTCACCTGCTCTGCGGTCTTGCCAAAGGCCAGGGCTTCGGCCTGCGCAAATACATTCGCCATCAGCATGTCGTGGTGCCGGCCGAGCGGATTCAGTGTCTTGGCAAAGCCAATGAAGTCGCAGGGAATCAGCCGCGTGCCTTGATGGATCAGCTGATAGAACGAGTGCTGCCCATTCGTCCCCGGTTCTCCCCAGTAGACAGGCCCGGTCTCAGTGGCAACGTGCGTGCCCTCCAGCGTTACATGTTTGCCGTTCGACTCCATGGTCAATTGCTGCAGGTACGCCGGGAAGCGCTTCAGATATTGCTCATACGGCAGCACCGCGACCGTCTGCGCGTCGAAGAAATCGGTGTACCAGAGCGTCAGCAGGCCCATCAGCGCAGGCAGGTTCTTCTCAAATGGAGTCGTGCGGAAGTGAACGTCCATCGCGTGAAATCCGGCCAGCATTGCGTTGAAGTTTTCCGGCCCAATCGCGATCATCGTCGAAAGCCCAATGGCGGAGTCCATCGAGTAGCGCCCGCCCACCCAGTCCCAGAAGCCAAACATGTTGTCGGTATCGATCCCGAACTGCGCGACCAGCTTCGCATTGGTCGATATCGCCACGAAGTGCTTCGCCACTGCCTTCTCATCGCCGCCCAGCCCGGCCAGCGACCAGTCGCGCGCCGAGTGCGCGTTGGTCATCGTCTCCTGAGTCGTAAATGTTTTGGAGGCAATCAGAAACAGCGTCTCGTCCGGACTCAGGTCGCGAACCGCCTCAGCAAAGTCCGTGCCATCCACATTCGACACGAACCGGAAAGTCAGGTCGCGCTGCGAGTAGTGTTTCAACGCCTCGTAAGCCATCACCGGACCGAGATCGGAGCCGCCGATCCCGATGTTGATCACGTTGCGAATGCGCTTGCCGGTATGGCCCTTCCATTCGCCGGAGCGCACCTTGTTGGAGAACCCTGCCATCTTCTCCAACACCGCATGGACTCCGGGCACCACGTCCTCGCCGTCCACAAAGATCTTTTCGGTCTTTGGCGCGCGCAGAGCTACATGGAGGACGGCGCGGTTTTCCGTGATGTTGATCTTGTCGCCGCGAAACATCGCCTCGGTCTTCGCGTGCAGTCCGGCTTCCTCAGCGACCGCCAGCAGCAGCTTCAGCGTCTCGTCGGTAACGCGGTTCTTGGAATAGTCGAGGAAGAGGCCCACAGCCTCGGCGGTTAGCCGCTCACCCCGGCCGGGATCGGACGTAAACATCTCGCGAAGGGTCAACCCCTTCATCTTTTCCGCGTGGGACGCAAGCGCCTTCCATGAAGGCCGCTGGTTGAGTGGGATAGAGGTGGCGGGCTGGGTGTCCATAGGCGTCAATTTTCTCACAGTGAGTCGTGATGACTCGTGACATCCAATGACGGAGGGCAAGCGGCGGGAAATTGCCGCTGCTTTGAATCCCGAAAGCAGAATCTGTGACTTGCGGTCTGAGCGCTGTGCGTTTATCGTAATTGTAGTCCGGCTATCGCGCATATTTTCTGTCCTAACCAAGTGCGCAGGACCCCGCATCCAGATGCCCGGTTCCTAGCCGTGGAATTGAGGGCTCTCTGTCGATGAACGTCGCTACTCGCCGCACCGCTGTTCGGACCATTCCAGCCGCATCTTCAACCAACGGTTCTTCACACGCGTCTTCTCTCGCCGTCGCCGATCCGCCTGCCGCGCCGCTGAACCTGACACCGTCTTCAACGCTCGACCAATACGCCGGCGATCCAAACTTCATGACTTCGCTCGCCCGCGGATTGTTGGTGATTCAGTCATTCACTCCACAGACCCCGCAGATGACCATCTCGCAGCTCTCGGTAAAAACCGGCCTCTCACGCGCCGCTGTGCGCCGCTGCCTCTATACGCTCACCAAGCTTGGCTTTGCCGGCATCGAGGATGGCTCGCGTTACGCTCTGCGCCCGCGCATGCTGACGCTCTCGAACACGTATTCCGCTTCCAACTCTCTCTCCACCGCGGCGCAGCCGATCCTCGAACGCATGTCGGCCGCATTGCATGAGAGCTTCTCGGTGGCCACGCTCGACGGCGACGACATCGTTTACATTGCGCGTTCAACCGTCTCGCGGGTGATGTCCGACGATCTCCACATCGGCAGCCGCCTGCCCGCCTACTGCACCAGCATGGGCCGAGTATTGCTGGCCTATCTGCCTGCCGATCAATTGGAGCAGTACCTGGCCCACGTCGCGCTGATTGCGCACACGCCGCGCACAGTCAGCAGCATAGAGAAGCTTCGCCTTGCGCTGCGCAACGTTCGCCGCCACGGCTACGCGCTGGTCGATCAGGAGTACGAGATTGGTCTGCGCTCGCTTGCTGTCCCGGTCTACTCGCCCACGGGACGCGTGGTTGCCACCATCAACCTCAGCGGCAGCGCGCCGCGCATGCCCGTCTTCGATATGCAGACGCGATTCCTGCCGCACCTGCGCAACGCCGCAACTGAACTCGGCGCGTTTCTTCGCTAGAAGTTTGTATCAGCCGCAGTCTTTGTAAAGAAGTGCTAGCCCGTTACGTTGCGTGCCTTCGCGCCTGCGCCGTTGCTGAGTGCGGGATCGACCAGAGCCTTCGCTGCAATGCGCTGCGCAAGTGGCGTCGCCCCTCCAGCGCCCGTGGCCGTTCCCATCAGCATCACGTACAGCACCGACGCAACGCCGAAGCCGACGAACCATGCGTAGTCGTAAAGGAAACGCAGATCAGGAATGATCAGTCCGATCAGTGCGGCAAACACTCCAGCGGCAAGGGCGATCAGGGCGCGCGGATTGATGCCCTTGATGTACTCGTACGGGCCTTCCCGCCGGTACAAAGACTCCGTATCGAGACGCGTGCCGCGAATGAAGAAGTAGTCCGAGATCATGATCCCAGCCACAGGCCCCAGCAGCCCGGAGTAACTCACCAGCCACTGGATGTAGTCGGTGTGGCTTGCCATCAGCTTCCACGGCATCATCGCCAGCCCGATGCAGCCCGTGATCATACCGCCGGTGCGGAAGCTGATGTGCTTCGGCGCAACATGCGAGAAGTCATTCGACGGACCTACAACATTGGCGCCGATGTTGACGTTCAGCGTCGCGATCAGAATGCTGATCAGCGCGAGGAACGCGATGAACGGTTGATGGAACTGGCCGAGCAGAGTGATCGGGCTCCAGATAGGATGGCCGAACACCACCGTGGACGCCGAAGTGCATGCGATTCCGATGAAGGTGTAAAGTGTCATCGCAACCGGCAGCCCGAAGGTTTGGCCGACAATCTGCGACTCCTGCGACTTGGCGTAGCGCGTGAAATCAGGAATGTTCAGTGACAATGTCGCCCAGTAGCCCACCATGCCGGTAAGTGAGAGGAAGAAGAAGTGCAGGAAGCTTGACGTGCTCTTGAACTGGCTGGGCGCGTCCAGCATCGGACCGAAGCCACCCGCCTTATGCGTCATGAAAGCCAGCAGCACAAGCGACATAGTCAGCAGGAATGGCGCTGAGAAACTCTGCAGGAATCGGATCGATTCAACGCCGCGCCACACCACCGCCATGTTCAACAGCCAGAACCCGATGAAGCAGATCCACAGAACAAACGGCATGGCAGCGGTAGCCGGCCACAGCACGTTCAGCATTGCGTAAATCGATTGGCCGCCGATCCAGGATTGGATGCCGAACCAGCCGCATGCCACGAAGGCACGCAGCAATGCAGGAATGTTGGCGCCGCGGACGCCAAACGACGCACGCACGAAAACAGGGAAGGGAATTCCGTACTTGGTTCCGGCGTGCGCGTTCAGCACCATCGGAATCAGCACGATCAGATTGCCGAGAAGAATTGTCCCAATGGCTTCTTTCCAGTTCATGCCGCCGGCGATCAGGCTCGACGCCAGCATGTACGTGGTAACTTCCATCGACATCGAGAACCACAACGCAACATAGTTGTAGGTGCCCCAGGTGCGTTGCTCCGGCGTCGTCGGCGCAAGGTCCGCGTTGTACAACTGCGGGTCGGCGCGCAGTCCGTATGCGTCCGTCAGTGAGGTTGGGCCCTCAACGTAAAGACTCATTAACGAATAACCTCTCCCAGTCCGCGACGCAGATATTCGCCCCGCCCCACGCGTCCCGAGAATTTGCCACCGTCGACGATACATTCTCCACGCGAGTAAACCTGGCGCGCGTTTCCCTTCACTTCAAAGCCCTCGAAGATGGAGTAATCCGTGTGCATATTCTGGGTCGCTGCCGTAATCGTATACGTTGCTTCCGGGTCCCAGATCAGAATATCTGCGTCCGATCCGGCGGCCAATACACCCTTCTTGGGATACATCCCGAAGATCTTCGCCGGCGCCTCGGCCGTAACCTCAACAAAACGCTCCAGCGACATCCGTCCTTCATTCACGCCGTGGTGATACACCAGCTGCATGCGGTTTTCAATGCCCGGACCGCCATTTGGAATCTTGGTAAAGTCATGCAGCCCAAGCGTCTTCTGATCGGCAAACCGGAACGGGCAGTGATCGGTCGACACCACCTGCAGCACGTCATCCTTCACCGCGCTCCACAGTGGCGCCTGATTCTTCTTCTCCCGCAATGGCGGCGTGAACACATACTTGGCATCCTCGAACCCCGGCTTGCCCATGTCGTCCTCGATGGACAGCACCAGATACTGCGTGCAGGTCTCGCCCATCACTGGCAGTCCGCGCTCGCGCCCCGCCTTTACTTCGTTCATCGCCAACTCGTTGGAGACGTGCACGATGTAAACGCTGGCTCCCCCGGCCAATTCACTGATCGCGACTACGCGATGCACCGCCTCCGCCTCTGCTGTAGTCGGCCGCGTCAGAGCATGGTAAAGCGGCCCCGTATGTCCGGCAGCCAACGCCTCCTGCACAATGGCGTCAATCACGGTCCCATTCTCCGCGTGCACGCAGACCAGCGCGTCCAGTTGCTTCGTTCGTTCCATCAACTTGTAAATCGTGCGGTCGTTCACCATCAGCACATTGGGATACGCCATAAAAATCTTGAAGCTGGTAATGCCTTCCTCAACCATCTTGTCGACGTCGTCCAGCCATGCATCATTCGGTCCCAGATCGGTCACCGCCATGTGCAGCCCATAGTCGATGCATGCCTTTCCTTCGGACTTCGCGCGCCACGTCTTGAAGGCCTCCGTCATCGGCTTGCCCATCGACTGCAGCGCAAAATCAATAACCGTAGTTGTTCCGCCAATGGCCGCCGCGCGCGTGCCCCACTCGTAGTCGTCCGCGCTCACGGTCCCGCCGAACGGCATGTCCAGGTGCGTGTGTACGTCGATTCCGCCGGGCAGAATCAGCATCCCGGTCGCATCCACCACGGTATGTCCAGCCGCATCGATCCCTGGCGCGACCCGCGCAATCGTTTCGCCTTCAATCAACACATCGGCCAGCGTTGTCCCGGCCGCACTTACCACCTTCCCGCCCTTAATCAACGTTCCCATAATCTCTACCCTTCTAATCCACGTTGAAACTTGCTCGGAGGTCCTCAAGTTTGAGCGCCACTACCTGAACCCTATCCTCTTCGATCTGTAGAGTGACGGCCTTCTCTTCGAGTATGCCGTCGGTGATGTTCTTGGCGACGGAAAGCAGGTATCTGAATTCCTCCGCCAAAAATTTGGTAAAGCCCACCTTATCGAAATTGACCATCCAACCGTAAACGACAATTCTTTTCATTGAATATATTGATTCAATCGTATTTTGATCGGTTCCATCCGTCCTAATCGGTGTTAAGTCTTTAGCCCGCCCGTTCCACCACGGCACTTGTCCGCTCCGCCCAGGTCTCCGGCGGCAATCCGGTCGACCGCTCGACCATGGTGATGCACTTGTCCACCGGGCACACCAGCGAGCACAGATTGCACCCGACGCACTCCGTCTCATCCACCCGCGGAATCCGATCCAGCGACGTCGCATACGGCCCCACATGCACCTTGGGCGGATCGAGCTTCGGAATCGGCGTGACCACGATCCTCTCGCGCCCATTCTCGTGCGGCTTCGCGTGAACCTCAACGTGTCCATCCACCGGGCCGCTCACGCGATCCAGATGAATGCACTGATGCGCGCCGTCCCAGCAAGCAATATGGCATAGCTGGCATCCGATACACAGCGCCTCATCGATCTGCGCAACAATCTTGTAGTTCAGATTCAGGTTCTTCCATTCGGTGACTCTCGGCAGGCTCCTGCCGCGAAAATCATCAATGGTTACAAATCCCTTTTCGTCCATCCAGTTCGAGAGCCCGTCGATCATGTCCTCGACGATGCGATACCCATAGTGCATCGCCGCCGTGCATACCTGCACCGTGCCGCAGCCCATCAGGATGAACTCCGCCGCGTCGCGCCAGTTGCTCACGCCGCCAATTCCCGACATCGGAATCGGCGGTCCATCCACATAGTCCGAGTTCACCTGCTGAATCATGTTCAGCGCAATCGGCTTCACCGCTGGCCCGCAGTATCCGCCGTGCGAACTCTTTCCGTCCACATTCGGTCGCGGCTCAAACGTATCCAGATCAATCCCCGTAATCGAGTTGATCGTGTTGATCGCGCTTAGCCCATCCGCCTTCGCGCGCTTCGCCGCCCGCGCAACCACGCGGATGTCGGTGATGTTCGGCGTCAGCTTCACCAGAACAGGTGTCCGCGCCGCCTCCTTCACCCACTCCGTAATCATCTGCGCGTACTCCGGCACCTGCCCAACGGCGGATCCCATGCCGCGCTCGCTCATCCCATGCGGGCATCCAAAGTTCAATTCCAGCCCGTCGGCGCCAGCGCCTTCAGCGCGCTTCACCATCTCGTGCCACGTCTCGCGCTTCGACTCCACCATCAGCGACGCAATCACTGCATGCTTCGGATAGCGCTTCTTCACTTCCTCAATCTCGCGCAGGTTCACTTCGATGGGCCGGTCGCTGATCAACTCGATATTGTTCAGCCCCATCATCCGTTGCGCGTTCCAGTCCACCGACGAGTAGCGCGAACTGACGTTCGTAATCGGCTCGCCGATCGTCTTCCACACCGCTCCGCCCCATCCCGCGTCGAACGCGCGCATAATCTGCTCGCCGCAGTTGGTCGGCGGAGCGCTGGCTAGCCAGAATGGGTTCGGGCACCTGATGCCGCCCGCAAAATTCGTCGTCAGATCAGCCATTTGCCAACTCCTTTACGCCGAGCGAGGCCGCAATCCCCAGCGCTGCGCGTTTGCCGTCGGCCACGGCGTCCACCACCTCGCGACCACCATTCACGCAGTCGCCGCCGGCGAAGTATTTCGGGTTGGTCGTCTGCCCCGTGGCGCGGTCGATCACTACTCGCCCACGTTCCATCGCAACGCCGCGCAGCCTCGGACAGCAACTCCACCAGCGGCGACTGTCCAATAGCTGGAATCACCACGTCGCATTCCAGGGTGAACTCTGTTCCTTCAAGCGGAACTAATTGCCCCGCCTCATCCTTCGCCACCGCAACGCAAGCCAGCGCAATCCCATCTCCGCTTGCATGAAAGCCCATCGGGACCGCGGCCCAGAGAAACTTCACGCCCTCGCGCAACGCATGCTCGTACTCAAATTCAAACGCCGAAATATTTTCGCGCTGCCGTCGGTACAGGATCGTTACATTCTCTGCGCCCAGCCGCTTTGCCGCGCAGGCCGCGTCGATCGCGGTGTTTCCCGCGCCCACCACAATCACCCTCGGAGCAACGCTCAGGCGCGTCCCAGTCTTGTACCCCTCAATAAACTCCAGTGCATCGATAACTCCGAAAGACGCGTTGCCCTCCACCTGCAGCCGGTGCATCGCACCCAGTCCCACGCCCAGAAACACCGCATCGCAGTCGCGCTCAATCTCCGCCAAGGCTGTCGCATCGATATTGCGAACCTGAAACTCCACGCCTAACTGCCGGATCATCTCCACCTCGCGCAGGCTATCCGCCGCGCGTAGCTTGTACTCGGCCACGCCATAGGTGTTCAATCCGCCCGGCAGCGGACGCCGATCAAATACATCCACCTGCAGGCCAAGTTGCCGCAACTCCGCCGCGCATGCCAGGCTGGCCGGCCCAGCCCCGATGCAGGCCACGCGCTCGGGACGCTCGGCTCGCTTGCGTAGCGGCAGCGTCCCCCCTCCGCCGTAATAAGTCTCCATTGCATAGCGCTGCAGACGGCCAATCTCAATCGCCCGCTCGTTCTTCCCGTGCATCACGCACGAGCCCTCGCACAGCACCTCCACCGGGCACACCCGCGAGCAACTGGCTCCCAGCACGTTCGCCTCCAGGATCGCCCTCGCCGAGCCAGCCACGTTCCCGGAGGCAATCTTCTTGATAAACCTGGGCACGTCGATATGCGTCGGGCAGGCGCTCATGCAGGGCGCATCAAAGCAGTTCAGGCAGCGATTCGCCTCCACCACAGCCGCTCGCGCATCGAACGCCGGATGCAGGTCGGGAAAACGTGCCTCTACCTCAGGATGTCCAACCAATGCCGCCATTCCTCTTTGCTCCAAACAGACTCATTCAAAACAATATGCAGCTATCCTGCGGACTTCGCTCCTTCGCGCCGAGGCCTGCCAATCCCGACTCCAGAGCGGCTGAATTGCATCCGGCCCGCTTCCGTCCATCCGCCCGGCCGCGTCTAACGGGAAGAAACACTCCAACCTCCCTCAGTCCGGCGAAAATAGTGGGCAGAGAGTGAACCTTAGCCCAGCGCCTTGCTCAAGTCAATCCATCTTAGTGGCTTCTGCCCCATCCGACGCCTCGTTTGGCGTAGCTCACCCCTATGTTTCTGCGGACAAAAAGGATCCATTTTGTAATCTGGTAGACTTTGATACCGTCAAAAGGTTTATCATTAACACGGCATACATCGACGACAGGGAATTAGCGATCGACTTGGAACTTGCTCCCATCTTCGCCGCCAGGTATCCCGACCCGGGGACGCCGTATTTCGAACCCAATTGGTTCGCCGCTCGCGCACCCCTGCCAACCAGCGCTATTTCCTCCCACGATCGGAGATGGCGCCCTTCCACCGTCCATTGCTGACCCGTCACTCGGCCGGACACCAACCCGGTCGTAGCCGTCCTATGCTGTACAGTTACGCCTAATCATCCAAGCAGAGCTATTCCAGTGAAGGAACACTCATAATCAATGGCGACAGCGACAATTGAGCCACAGGGTTTAGAAGCGACGAAAGGTTCGACCGGCACGCCTCTCGAGAGTTCGTCGATTCGCCCACTCTTCTTCGCCGTTGTTGTCGCACTTGCGATCCGGCTAGTGGTCGTGGCCCTCGGTTTTCGCGATTTGCCCGATCCCTCCGGCCACTACCAGAGCTTTGGCAACGAAGTAGGCTGGATCGCCCGTTCACTCGCGCAACATCACGGATTCTCGTCGCCTTTCTACCCGTACACCGGACCCACGGCTCTCCTCCCGCCGCTTTATGTCTGGTTGCTAGCCGGCATCTTTAAAGTCTTTGGCGTCTATTCGCTTAAATCCGCGCTGACTATCCTGTCGCTAAATAGCCTGTTTTCCGCGCTTACCTGCATCCCGATCTACTTGGCCGCGCGCACTTCCGTCAACGCCCGGGTTGCCGCCTTCGCTGCCTGGGGATGGGCTATTTATCCCTTCGCAATCTACTTCTCCGCCGCGCGCGTCTGGGAGTTCTCACTCACGTCGTTGCTGATTACGACCTGCTTCTGGCTGGCGCTTCTACTCCATCAGAAGCCCACACCCCTGCGCTGGCTTAGCTTCGGACTTCTGTTCGGCGTCGCCGGCCTCTCCAACCCGGCCGTATTTTCGCTCTTTCCAGTCTTGCTGCTCCTGCCAATTTGGAGGCTTTATCGCACGGGAGGCTCATGGCTGCGCAGTGGGCTCTTCGCCGGCGTTGGCATGCTGGTGGTACTCACCCCCTGGACCATCCGCAATTACCGGGTGATGCACGTAATCTGTCCAGTCCGTGACTGCTTCTGGTACGAGTTTTGGTCTGCCAACAACGGCGACGGCTCCAACCCCACCCTGGAGTGGACCCACCCCGCCAGCAATCCCGCGGAAATGGACCTCTACATAAGCCAGGGCGAGCTTGCCTACATCGCCCAGAAGCGGGTGATGGTCCTCGACTACGTAAGCCACCACCACGAGTTCTTCGTCGGTCTGACGCTGCGGCGGATCTTCTGCTACTGGACCGGCTTCTGGAGCCTCGACCCTGCCTATATGCGGCAGGAGCCCACCCAGCTGCCGAATGTCTTCATGTGTACCTCTCTCACCTTGCTGCTGCTCTTTGGCGCGCGCGGCTGGTGGCGAAGAGATCGTTCCGGCTGCCTCGCTTATCTTCTCGCGATCGCGATCTTCCCCATCGCGTACTACGTCTCGCATCCATTGATGGACTACCGTCAGCCGATTGAGCCGGAGATCGTAATCCTCGTCGTCCTCGGCCTGCGCGAGGCGAAGTGGCGCATCAAGGCGAGATCGGCCGAAGCCCATGACATCAGCCTCCTGGATCATTCCTTCGACTCCGTGAGCCCTTCCTACGCGGAGATGCAGGCATCGGGCACAGCCGCCGAGCCCTCCGCCACTGCAGGGTGAGGGAAGTCCGAGTCTCACAGCTTTGGCACTAACCATATCGCCGCCCTTTACTGCTTGGAACGGGCTCGGTTTGCCTCAGCGCCCGAGGCTGGTATAGTTCGGGCAAGCACCATCATGAAAACAGGGAGAGCAATCAGCACATGAAGCCACCAGAGGGTTCCACCGTAATCGGAAGGTCCGTCACTATTACCGGTGAGTTGTCAGGCAAAGAGGACCTATACATGGATGGCGTGTTGGAAGGAACCATCTCTCTGCCGGAAAGCCGCCTCACCATTGGTCCGAATGCGCGCGTGAAGGCCGAAATCCAGGCACACGACGTCGTCATCTACGGACTGGTCGAGGGCAATATTCGAGCCGTGGGGCGTATTGAGTTGCGCGAGTCTGCGCGTGATGAGAGGCGACATCGTCGCCGAGAGACTGTCCATCGAAGAGAACGCCAGTATCAAGGGCAAAGTGGAGTTGTCCGAACTCTCCGCCGCGCGGAGGTCTGACGCAGGTCCTTCCGGCGCGAGCGTCACCGCTTCGCCCCTCTCCTAAGCCCGACGGAGGCACGAAAGATGCCCAGCTTCTTTGGTGGAAAGGACAAGACGGGCGCAGGGCCGGCGACCAACGAGCGCGTCGCGCGCCACTCCAGCGGCTGGGGCCAGCTTCTTGAACGGATGCGCAACCAGGAGTCGTTGCGCATCCTGGATATAGGCGCTACCTCCTCAACCAACATCAACTTCGTCACCGCCCTTGGACACAGCATCTACCTGGCAAACCTCGTTGAAGACGCCGCTAAACGCGAGTGGCTGGTCCCGCAGGACGACGGCACGCCTCCCAAATTCGATGTCGCGCGATTTCTTACGACACATCTCAGCTTCTCAGGCCGCGGCTTTGATGTCGTCCTCTTTTGGGATACGGCCGACTATCTGCCAGATGAGCTGCTGGCGCCAGTGCTGGAAAGAATTCACGAGGTGATGGCACCCGAAGGCCAGATGCTCGCAATGTTTCATTCCCCCACTAGTTCATCTGCATCCGGACCCGCGAGAACTGATTTCTGCCGCTATCACCTGACGGATCGAAGCGAGGTCGACGTGCAGCATGCCGGAGATTATCCGTTGATCAACAACTACACCAATCGCCAGATCGAGAAGCTGTTCGAATCCTTCAAGGGGTACCATTTCTTTCTTGGCAAAGATAACCTGCGCGAAGTAGTGGTCACCCGCTAAGTCGGAGCCACAGATAAAAACACCTCCCGATCAATACTTCGATCGGGAGGTGTTTCTGCAAGACATCACAAATCTGGTGAATCTACTTGGAGCTTCCAGTACCCTTCGCCGCCTGCTTTCTGCGCTCGGCCCAACGGCGTTTCATTGCTTCTGCGATCCGCTTGCGACCTTCGGGGCTCAGCTTGCGCTTGCGGGCGGCCGGCTTAGAAGCTGCTGCTTTCACATTCTTGCTTCCCTTGGGGCGGCCAGGTCCGCTGCTTATCGTCGAGGTGGTGCCGGCAAGTAGCTCGCGTGCCTGCTGAAGTTTGGAAATCTGTGCATCAATCTCTGCAATAATTCGGTTTACTTCCATGTGTTGCCTCCTTGTTGCGATCCAGGAGCCAAGACCGCGTCTTTCCAGTCCATCTTCAGCAGAAAACCTAGTAGGCTTACTTATTTCAAAGCTGAATTTTGTGCTAATTGCGTCTGCGCAAGGATACCGAACTAGAAACGATCTGGCAAATAATTGAACTCTATCTCCAGATAAATGAAGTGCTAATTCTTCCTTTTAACTGACGAGAATTTAGGACTATTCATGCGGCATTTACCGCCGGCGCGAAAAGCGCGATGACCCGAAATGTTAGACTTCGTAACAATGCGAATGATTCCGACCCGCCTGTGGGCAATGGCAATACTCTCTGGCGTTCTACAGGTCCTACCTTTTCCCATTGCAGGCCCAGTTCCAGTCTGGCGTACTGCTCTATGCTGGATCGCGTTGGCTCCTCTGCTCAAGGCACTTATCAGTAACAATGCCGCCGGGCAGCCACTTCGCATCTTCCAGGGAGCGCTCCTGGGATATTGCTGCGGATTCGTCTGGTACTTCGGCAATTGCTACTGGGTTTATCAGACGATGCACCTTTACGGTGGAATCGCCGCACCTGCTTCCGCGGGAATTCTGGTTCTCTTCTGCCTCTATCTCGCGCTATACCATGCATTATTTGGTGCGCTGATCACAGCGTTTCGGCGAAGCTCCATCGGAGTGCAAGGCGCGCTTCTGCTCAGCCCCTTCGCCTGGGTGGCTGTCGAACTGGCTCGAGCAAGGATCACCGGTTTTCCCTGGGACCTACTCGGAATCACCCAGGTAGATAGTCCTCTCCTTACTCGGCTTGCTCCGTTTACTGGAGCCTATGGCCTTTCGTTTTGCATTGCTGCTATCAACGCTATGTGGCTTCTCCGGTTCAACGTAAAGCGACGACGCTTTACCAGAGAACTCCTGGCAGTTACCTGTCTTGTAGTTGTGTTGCTTTACGCCCTCTCGCTAAAGCATCTTCAAAGACCTGTAGAACAGGGAACATCGGCGGTCGCAACGCTGGTGCAGCAGAATATCGAGGTAGGTGCTGCCGCAGCTAACGCACCCGCCACTTACTAAGAGCGACATGCTCAGAATTTATTCCCAGATAAGCCTGTTCCCCCAGCCAGGCCAGATATGCAGTGGCATCCCCGAACTCCCATCCACTCAGTGCATAGGTTCGCCCCCAGAGGGAAGCGGCAATTCCGATAATACCCGCTATCTCCAGGCGACTAATTTGATCGTGTGGCCGGAAGCCCCCAATCAATTCTTCGACATTGATCGTCAGTTTCGTGAAACGATGTCTCAGTTGGCTCGCGCCGCGAACGCGCCAATTATTGTCGGGAATATCGGCATCGATCAAGCTGACGACCAAAGCCGAAAGTACTATAACTCCGCCGACTTCATCGCTCCCGACGGCAGCTTTGTCGGACGCTATGACAAGATGCATCTAGTGCCTTTCGGCGAATACACCCCATACAAGCGCCTGTTCTTCTTCGCCGGTAGCTTACTGCAGGACGTCGGCCTGTTCGAACCCGGAACGCAAAGGCAAGTCTTCAAGACCGGCGGACACACTTACGGTGCGTTCATCTGCTACGAGTCCATCTTCGGTGACGAGATTCGTCAATTTGAGAACCTGGGCGCGGATGTGCTGGTAAATATCTCCGACGATGGTTGGTATGGCGATACCAGCGCCGCCTGGGAGCATCTGAACATGGTGCGCATGCGCGCGATCGAGAACCATCGCTGGGTTCTGCGCGCCACTAACACCGGCGTTACATCATCCATCGACCCCTATGGCCGCGTAGTGGTCTCTGCCCCGCGCCACATTATGACCAGCCTGCGCGCGGGCTTCAACTATGAGCACGATGTTACGTTCTATGCAGCCCACGGCGACTTATTCGCGTATCTCTGCGCGCTGCTAACTGCAGCGGCACTCGCCTTCAGCCTGTCGCGCCGACCCGCCTGACCAGCCTGCCGCAAACTACTGTGGAGGCGGCGTGGGAGTCTGAGGTTGGATTGGCTTGTCGCCACCGCCAAAGATCTTCTGGAAGATGTTCTTCTTTTTCGGCGGCGCGGGCTCGCTAGCATCGGGCGATTGTGGATTCGGCTGGGTAGCCGGTGCCGGCGTTACGTTCGTACCTGGCGTACCGTTAGCCAGCAGGCCCTGGGTCAGAGTCTGCGGCGAATTCCCCATCTTGCTGCAAGTACTGCCCGGAACAGTTCCGCTCAGGAATCCGACCGAATAATCCTCAGGGCAAGTTTCGTCAGCCGGAAGCCACGTGTTCTTATCCACGCGAATCACCTCAACGCCTTCCGGCGCAGTAAACGGCTTCATGTCCGAATACTGCGGCAGCTTATTCGCGCGGTTCATGAACTCGGCCCAAATCGGAGCCGCAGCCTTCGCACCTTCCAGGTTCACGATTGCTGTAGTCGTCGTTGCCAACCCAGATAATGCAGAGCAGATTCGAGGTGTAGCCCGCAAACCACGCGTCATGACTCGTTCCCGTCTTGCCTGCGCCGGGCGCCGTGAATCCGTGACCGCGTACCGCCGCCGCCGTGCCGAACGTCATGGCTCCTTCCATCAGCGACTGGGTAAGGTAAGCAGTGCGCGGGTCCAGAACCTGCTTCGCCTCCGGCGCGAAGTCGGCCACGATGTCGCCGTTGGCGTTGCGCACGCTGGCCAGCATCCACGGCTTCAGATGGACTCCGTTATTCGCGAAGACGGTATAGGCCCCCGCCATGTCGATCGGCGTCGCGTTGTACGTGCCAATGGCGACTGAAGGTGTGCCCCGCGCGTTGACGATGCCCGCCGAACGGGCCAGCGCAGCCACATTCTCGTAGCCCACCTCCTCCGCCAGTCCAATCGTCGCAATGTTCAGCGAGTGTGCGAGAGCCTGCGCCGCCGTCACCATGCCAGGGTATTCGCCCTTCTCAAAGTTGCCCGGATCATACGGCTTCCCGTCGAACATAAAAGTCCGGGGATCGTCGTCAAGCTTGGTCAGCGCCGTGAACACTCCGCCGTCTCCCAGCGACATGCCGTTCAGTGAAGTGTTATATGCCGCCGCGTAGACAAACGGCTTGAAGATCGACCCCGTCGGCCGCTCGGCAGTAGCATGATTCAGTTGCGACGATGCCGTAGTTGCGGCCTCCAACCAGCGCCAGAATCTGTCCCGTGTGCGGATTGATCGCGATCAGCGCAACCTGCGGATAGGTGATGTTGGTGTCGGTCTTCTTGTGAAGCTTGCGAACTAGCTCGATCCACATCCTTCATGCCGGCCTCGACCGCCTCAGACGCGGCGCGCTGCAGTTCAGGATCGAGCGACGTATAAATGCGCAGCGAGTCGTGGCCAATCTCCTGATCGCCCAGCCGCTGCACCAGTTGATCATGCACCAGGTCGACAAAGTAAGGCGCCTCGCCCGCATCGACGTTGGACTGCGTAAGCTCAAGCGGCTCTGCCTTCGCGCGCGAGGCCTGCTCAGCTGTGATCGCACCCGTCTCCACCATCGTATCCAGCACCAGGTTGCGGCGTTCCATCGCGCGTTCAGGATGACGATAAGGATTGCGGTAGCTCGGATTCTGAAACAGCGCCGCAATGGTAGCCATCTGCGCCAGATCCAGTTGACGAAGGTCTTTCCCGAAAAGCGTCTGCGACGCCTCGGCAACGCCGTTGATCTCGTAGCTGCCGCGGTGAACCAGGTTCATCTCATTCGCATACATCGCGAAGATCTGCGGCTTGCTGAAGCGCGCTTCAAGCTGGAACGTAATCATCAACTCAGCGATCTTGCGCGAAATAGTCTTGTCCGGAGTCAGGAAAAAGTTCTTCGCCAGTTGCTGGGTCAAAGTCGATCCGCCGCAATCCCTGCGGCCCGCCAGCAAGTCATGTACCGCACACTCAAAGGTGCGGGCATAGTTGATGCCGCCATGCTCGAAGAAACGCCGATCCTCAATCGCCGTCACGGCCTGAACTAACTGCGGAGGAATCTCCTCATACGTCACGATGCGCCGCTTGGTGCGGCCCTTGTCTTCAGACAGCGCTGTGATCAGTTGCGGCTCAAGTTGATAGGCGGCCAGTGGCGCACCATTGTCTGCCGTAATCGATTGCACCACCGAATCGCCGCTCGTATCGCCATCAGCGTCGGCCGTATGGCCAGTAGTGATCGTCGCCCCATCAGTCGAGTGGTAACTCTGCGGACCAGGTTTAATCTCGATGCTGTCGCCGTGAAGTTGATAAGTCCCCAACTGCGGATTGACGTTATAACCCGCGCGCAGCAGGTCCTGGCCGATGAATGCCGCGGTCAGATGCTGTCCCACGCGTACTTCGCGTGGCGCGGCATAAATCTGCGACACGTTCGCGAAGATGGGACCAGAGGCAAGGCGGTCATCCACGATCTTCTCGTACTTGAAGTAGTCGTAGGCAAACACCAGACCGCCGAGAATGACGCACACCAGGATGACAAGAACAACTCCGCGCACGAAGCGGAAGCCGAGGCTCTGCGGCTTTTGTGAGGAACGCGGATTAGCAAGCTTGACTCGTACGGCCATAGGGTATTTCGCTAACTCACAGGTTCTACTGCCGGCCGCTCATCGCGGTCTGCAGGTGTTGGACGGCTTCCGTTGCCGGTATGTCGTCAGTCTGATTCGTCAGGCGATTCAGCAGTTCCACCTTGCCCTCGGCTAGCTTCTTGCCGATCGCGATGCGAAACGGCACGCCAATCAACTCGGCATCTTTGAATTTGACGCCGGCGCGCTCATCGCGGTCATCCAGCAGTACATCAAATCCAGCGCCATGTAGCTCTTTTGCAATACGCTCGCCCGCTTCCAGCAGTTCTGCCTCGCGCACATTGGTAATGGTCACCACCACTTGGAACGGCGCAATCGACGCAGGCAGCGCATACGCATCCGCCTGGCCGCGCGCCGCAAACGTCGCGGCAGACTGCTCAATCGCCGCAGTCAGAATGCGCTCGACGCCAATGCCATAGCTCCCCATGATCGGCGTAGTCTCTTTGCCGTCGCGGTTCAGCACGCTCGCGCCCATCGACTTCGAATACTTATAACCAAGCTTGAAGATGTGCCCAATCTCCACTGCCTTGCCGATCCGCAGCGGTTCGCCCGCAATCGGATCAGGCTCGCCCTCGTTCACGCTGCGCACGTCCGCCACCAGCGTCGGCTTGAAGTCGCGCATCGGCGTCACATTCCGCAGGTGATACTCCTCCTTATTGGCGCCCGCGATCAGATTAGTCCGACCTTCCAGCGCCGCATCCAGAATCACCAGCGTCCCCGGCTTCTTCGGGTGCGGAGCCGCCGTCAGTCCAATCGGCCCCAGGTACCCCGCGGGCGCGCCAAAAGTCGCCGCAATCTCTTCCGGCTGCATCGGCCGCAGTTCGCCGCCGGCAATCGCCGCCAGCTTCGTCTCATTCAGTTGATGATCTCCGCGCAGGAAAACCACCACGGCGCGCGTCTTGCCCACCGTCTTGATCTGCTTCTCATCTGCGTCGGAGTGCTCGACGATATACGCCATCGTCTTCATCTGATGCACGCGCTCCACGCCAAGAAATGCGCCAACCTCATCGATGGTGCGCTGGTTCGGTGTATGCACCTCCTGCGGCGTCCCATCGCCCGCCGCCGCCAGATCCTCAACCGGCGGCAGTTTCGACGTAGCCTTCTCAACATTCGCCGCGTACCCCGAGACAGAACTCGCGATCAGATCCTCGCCCGCATCCGTGTAAACCATGAACTCCTGCGACGCCGACCCGCCCATCGATCCCGAATCCGCATCGACGGCCACAAACTCCAGCCCGCACCGCGTAAAGATCCGGCGATAAACACGGTCGTGCTTCGCGTAGCTCTCGTCCAGCCCAGCCTCGTCGATATCGAACGAGTAAGCATCCTTCATCAGGAACTGCCGCACCCGCAGCAGCCCCGACTTCGGCCGCGGCTCGTCGCGAAACTTCGTCTGGATCTGGTACCAGATCTGCGGAAGCTGTTTGTAGCTGCGCAATTCCGACCGGGCAATCGTCGTCATCACCTCTTCGTGGGTCATCGCCAGGCACAACTCAGCGCCCTTGCGATCCTTCAGCCGGAACATGTTGTCGCCCATCACCGTCCAGCGTCCGCTCTCCTCCCAAACCTCGCGAGGATTCAGCGCCGGCAGGTGAAACTCCTGCCCAATCGTGTCCATCTCCTCGCGAACGATCGCGACGATCTTGTTGATCGCCCGAGTTCCCCAGGAAAAGCTGGGAATACAGGCCCGCTCCAAGCTGGCGCACATAACCGGCGCGCAGCAGCAGTTTGTGACTCGTTACCTCCGCGTCAGTAGGAGCCTCGCGCAGAGTCGGAATAAAGAGCTGGGACCAGCGATGCATGGGTATTGGCAGACACTTTCCGGCCCCAAACTTCCTGTAAATCGCCTGCCGACTGTCAACGATGAAATCGGCAGCGTCGGCCTCAGGGGCCAGATGTCATTCTAAACCGGCGTGCCGCCTCGCCACCGTCACCACTCCCATTGTCCGACCGTATTCCCGCGCGGCGTCCGATTGAACAAAGTTGTGCAGAATCAGTCGGAAATTTCAGATTTCAAACAGCTTGTGTGCTGTATCACACAGACATCCAGCCCACATATGCCGTACGGTTGACATTAATCGCAGCTAAACGCCCCGCAATCAGTGGGTAACGGTCTTTGCGGTAAGAGACAAGATCTTCGCGCAAAGGAGCTCCGTGCCCACAGGCCCCATATCTACGCCAGTGAAATCTTCGAGACCGCGCAACCTCATCCTCTCGCAGCTACCCGCCGACGAATACGCGGCGCTGGCTAAGCATCTCGTTCCAGTAGAGTTACCCCTGGAAAAGCAACTCTCCGAACCGAACCAGCCCATCGAGTTCCTCTACTTCCTCAATACCGGCCTCATCTCCACCGACGCTGTCACCCTCAAGGGCGAGCAGGTAGAGGTCGGCTTGATCGGTCGCGAAGGATTCTCCGGCTTGCCCGCGCTGTTGGATCAGCCCCAGATGTCGCATAGCGTCATCATGCAGGGCTCCGGCGAAGGCCTCCGCATCCGTTCCGCCGCAGCTCGAGCCGAGTTCATCAAGGGCGGTACCTTCCAGAAACTCGTCCACGCCTTCGCCTACCTGCAACTCGTTCAGATCACGCAATCCGTCCTCTGCAACCGGATGCACGAGGTTGAGGCGCGCCTTGCCCGCTGGCTGCTTAGCTCCGCAGATCGCATGGAGTCGGAATTCCTCCACCTGACCCAGGAGTTCCTCTCGCAGATGCTCGGCGTGCAGCGCTCCACAGTTACGGTAGCCGCCGGAGAACTTCAGCGCAGTGGCCTCATCGGCTACTCGCGCGGACGCATCCACATCCTCGACAGGGCCGGACTTAAGGCCAGAACGTGTGAGTGTTATGGAATCGTGGACGCCTCCTACAATCGCCTGCTGAAAAAGGGCGACAACGGCGACCTCGGCTACGTCCTCTAATCCATCCCTCCGTCAGAATCCGCCGATGTGCGGAGCAGACAAGCCGTCAGACGTACTTGCGGAGTACCCCCAACACCTTCCCCTGGATACTCACGTTTGCCGCCGGCGCGAAGATCGGCGCCATCTCCTGGTTCGACGGCTGCAACCGGATCATCCCGCCCTCGCGGTAGAACCGCTTCAGCGTAGCGTCGGATCCATCCACCAGCGCAACAATAATCTCGCCCTCACGCGCGGTCTTGGTCCGCTCCACCAGCACATAATCGCCGCTGACAATGTGCTCGTCGCGCATGGAGTCGCCCCGCACCTCCAGCGCAAACACCTCGCGGTTTCCAATAATGTCTGCCAGCGAGATGCTTTCTGCCGTCTCAATCGCTTCCACGGGCCTGCCCGCTGCAATCCGCCCCAGCAGCGGCAGCCGATCGAACCCTTTCTTGCTGGACCTCGGCGGAAGCACATCGATCGACCGGCTGCGATTGTGCGCGCGCTGCAGCAAGCCCTTATTCTGCAGGTTGGTCACATGCTTGTGTACGGTCGCCAACGAAGTCAGACCAAGTCCGTGGGCAATCTCTTCATACGAGGGAGAGTAGCCATTCTTCTGCGTAAAGCTCGAGAGAAAGTCGATAACTTCTTTTTGCCGCCGCGTAATTGCCATGCGCGAGATTGTAGCGAATAAAAAGCGAACCACAAGCCCTTTTTGCAAAATAATTCGCACAGGGTTTACTTTTAGCGGTTCGTCATAAGCCACCCCAATCGGCTCAGTGTCCCAGCGCAGAAGGCAGCGTAGGCGAAAAGATCCGCCCAATCGCAGGAATATTCACATACAGCAGCACAATCATCGACACTGAAATCAACCCCGCCTCCACCATCAGCAGCGGCTCCCGATAAAGCTTCTCCGGGTTCTGCACTGCGCTGTTCGGCTGAAACGCCAGCTTGAAATAGGTCGACATCAGGAACGCCACCAGCGGAAACACCAGCACCAACTCAATCCGGTACCGAATAATGAACGCCCCGAAGAACAGCATCGCCGCCGCCGCATAGAACGTCACCGAACTCAGCAGCGACACCTCGTTGTAGTACCGGAACGACCGCCGGTACGCGCCCGCTATCTGCACATCGGCAATCTCGCGAAACTCGCTGAACCGCTTCAGCGCCATCAGGTAGCATCCCGTCATCCAGTAACAAATCAGCAGGGAAGCCGGAGGCACCAGCACCGCCGTCACCATAAACCACCCCAGCAGCATCCTCAGCGGGTTGTTCACCGACTCGGTCAGCACGTCCAGATACATCTTGTCCTTCATCCGGAACGGCTCAATGTTGTACAGACAGCCCATCAGCCACAGCGCGCCCGCCGCCACCGCAAACGGCCGCGAGATCATCAGCGCCAGCGCAATCCCCGCAACCATCATCGCGACCCACTGCACATAAGCCAGAGGCACAATCACCAGTCCCTGCGCGGCAGGCCGGCTCGCCTTCTTCGGATGCAGCCGGTCAAACGGCGCGTCCAGCACTTCGTTCAAAACATAATTACTGCAGGCAATCAACGTCGTCGCCAGAAACCCAATCACAATGTTCCGGTCCAGCGCAGGCGACAACAGCGGCGTCCGCAGAATACTCAGCGGAACAATAATTCCCGGAATCACAAAAATGTTCTTGATCGAGTGATCCAGCCGCATGATCTGCACATGCGCCTTCACCCGCTCAGCCAGCGTCGGCGTTACACGTAAGTCGAGCGCTGCGTCGTTTGCCAGAAAGGACATTCAGTATCTCTCGTCTTTTTATCGGCGGATAACCGTTAGCAATTACTGAACGTTAGCAATCACTCTCGCCTGCAAGTGTTCCACGCGCCACACCCCGAAGGAACCCACCTAGGTGGGCCGCCATCTACCACCTTCGTGTAAGGTCGCCATCGGACAATCCCAAACAACCAACCCGCACCAACGCTGAAACGCCCGCCACATATCCGCCACAACCAACCCGCACCCAGCGCTGAAAGCGCGCAACATACCAGCCTAGGCCGAAGGCCTAGGTAACCGCCCGCCGAAAATCCGAGGGCTGAAGGCCCGACACATAAACTCCACACCTATCCAATGCGTCTGTTGAAGGCGTTCTCTCCTCCAAACTTGCTAAAGTTGAAACATGACCGTCGAAGCAATCCAACTTCCATCCGGCTTCGCCTGGGGCGCAGTCCGCGCCGGAATCAAAGCCAGCGGCAACCCCGATGTAGCAATCGCAATCGCCACAAGCACCGCAACCGGCGCAGCCATGTACACCTCCAACCGCGTCGTCGCCGCGCCCGTCATCGTCGGTCGCCGCCACCTCACCTCCACCGGAGGCCGCGTCGGAGCAGTCCTCGTCAACGCCGGCAACGCCAACTGCGCCACCGGACAGCCAGGCATCGATGGCTGCATCTCCACCTGCGTCGCCGCCGCGCAAACCTTCGGCTGCATCTTCGACGAGGTCGTCCCCTCATCCACCGGCATCATCGGCGTCCCCTTCCCCGCGGAAAAAGTCGTAGCCGCCATGCCCGCCCTCAAGGCCGCCGTCGGCTCCACGCCAGACCACGCCTCCGCCTTCGCCCACGCCATCATGACCACCGACACGCGCGTCAAGATGGCCCACGCCGTCATCCGCGTCACCGCTGGTCCCGAATCACCCATCAGCGGAGAAGTCCGCATCTGGGGCTGCGCCAAAGGCGCCGGCATGATCGGCCCCCAGGTCGGCGCACCCGTCGGCACGCCACCCCCCGCGCCGCACGCCACCATGCTCGTCTATCTCTTCACCGACATCGCAGCCGACGTCCCCGACCTCAACGCCGCACTCTCCGCCGCCGTCCAGCCCAGCTTCAATTCCATCTCCATCGACGGCGACACCTCCACCAACGACACCGTCCTCCTCGTCGCCAGCGGAGCCAGCGGCATCAAGCTCAGCAGGGAACTGACCCCAGCCTTCGACGCAGCCCTCGCCGAAGTCTGCCAGTCCCTCGCCTACCAGATCGTCGCCGACGGCGAAGGCGTCACCCACGTCGTCACCCTCGACATCCGCGGCGCAGCCACCATCGCGGACGCGCAACTCGTAGCCCGTACCATCGCCACCAGTCCCCTCTGCAAGACCGCCTGGTCCTCCGGCGACCCCAACTGGGGCCGCCTGATGGCCGCCGCCGGCCGCAGCGGAGCAGTCTTCACCCCCGAACACGTCCGCATCTGGATCAGTACCGAACCCGTCTTCGAGTACGGCGTCCGCGCCCCCGCCTTCGACGAAGCCGCCGCCCACCAAGCCATGCTGCAGCCCGAATACACCATCACCATCGACCTAGGCGAAGGCGAAGCCACCACCCGCTTCCTCACCTGCGACCTCACCAAGGAATACGTCTCCATCAACGCCGACTACTCCACCTAGCTCCGCCCTGGCATCGCGCGCACCACCAAGCATTGTCATCCTGAGCGTAGCGCGTAGCGCGCAGTCGAAGGATCCGCGGCGCTTTCAACCAGCCACAACCTCTGGCACCATTCCGCCGTCAACTCCTCGAACCTCGAACCTCGAACCTCGAACCTCGAACCTCGAACCTCGAACCTCGAACCTCGAACCTCGAACCTCGAACCTTGAACCTCGAACCTCGAACCTCGAACCTCGAACCTCGAACCTCGAACCTCGAACCTCGAACCTCGAACCTCGAACCTCGAACCTCGAACCTAATACAACAAATACCCCGCCCGCTTCTCCCGAAACTCCGCCAACCCCGCCTCCCACCCTTTCGCAATCACCCGCGGATCATCCCCCCGCCGCAATCCATCCATCGTCTCCGTGTTCGCCACCAAACCCGCTATCTTCTCCAACTTGAACTGCGCCGGATAAAGATGCTGCAGCGCCGCCAGAATCTCCACCCCCATCTCCGGCGAATCCAGAGCTACGCGATCCGTCACCGTCATCCGCACACCTTCAATCGTCTGCCCGTGATACGGATACTTCTCCACCGTCTCCGCCACCGCAAACTTCGTCGCCGCAAAAGTCACCCCAGGAATTTTTCGCGCCGTCAGGTAATCCGCCACAGTCTTCCCATCGAACCATGCCGGAACTTCCGCCGCCGTCTTAGTCGCCGCCGTAACTCCCGCCCCAAAAACCTCAAACGGCATCGCCGTCCCACGCCCTACCGAAACATTCGCATAATCCAGCATCCCAACGCCGGGATACAACACCGCAGCCTCCACGCTCCGCAAATTCGGCGAAGGATTCACCCACTTCACCCCCGTCTCATCAAAAAACTCCGCCCGCGTCCACCCCTCCATCTTCACCACGGCCACGGCTTTTTTTTTCATTCTGTCTTTTTGTTTGTCATTCCGCAGCGCAGCGGAGGAATCTGCTTCTCGCCCCTGCGCCGGCGCGACACAAGCCCCCGCATGCTCCCCCGCATCAAACCTCGCCAACTCCCCCAGCGTCATCCCATTCCGCACCGGCTCCGGCATGTAGTTGATATACGCAGCTGCCGTATCCGACACCGGCCCCTGCACCGCCAGCCCACCAATCAAAGCCGGCCGATCCAACACCACGACAGAAAAATCATGCCCCCGCGCCCGCTCGCAAGCCGCCGCCTCGACAAAATATCCCACCACGCTCTCATACGTATAAAACCGCACCCCCGCATCCTGCAGGTCGACCACCACCGCATCCAACCCCGCCAGATCCGAAGCCTTTGGCCGCTTGTCCGAATCCTTCGGCCCATAAAGACTCATCACCTTCAGCCCAGTCGCCGGATCCACCTCCTGCCCAATCGCCTCCGAATCCTTCGCCCCAAAGATCCCATGCTCCGGCGAAAACAACGCGCACCAACTCAATCCCTCCACCCGCGCCCTTCAACACATCAATCGTCCGCCGCCCCGCCGCATCCACCCCCGTCTGATTCGTCAGCAACCCCACCCGCAGCTTCCCTCCATGCCGCGCCGCCAACTCCTTCAACTCACGAAACCCATCCCCCTCCAAAACATCAATCCCAACCAACACTCTGGGTGCCCCATTCATCGCGGCATCATCGCGATGAGTGGGGTCAATCACCACAGAACCGGGTGCCCCAGGTTCGACAGCCTCACCGTCGACCCTGGGGTTGACCAACCCCAGCGCCTTCGCCACAGCCGTAGCCACCTCCCCCCGCAACGGCGAAATCGGACTCGCCCCCCGCGGATGCACCGAATTCGCCAGCAACACCACATAAGTATCCGAACCCCGGATCCATCCAAAGCGACGTCCCGGTAAACCCCGTATGCCCAAAGCTCCCAATCGGAAACACCTCACCCCGCGGCCTTGAGAAAGCCGAATTGATATCCCACCCAAACCCTCGCGCCGCCACGCCCGTAGTAGCCTTCCCATCCGCCGTAAAGATCGTCGCCCCACCCAGCGCCGTCGCCGGCTGCTCCGGCGTCGTCATCAACTTCAGCGTCGCCTGCTTCAGCGGAAACGGCCCCTTGTCATACAGCAGCTTATCCAGCAGCGCCTGCGCAAACATGCCACATCCTCCGCCGTAGAGAACACCCCCGCATGTCCCGCCACGCCCCCCATCCGCCGCGTTGTAGGATCATGCACGACCGCTCGCAGCAACTGATCAAAGTCCGGATTCGTCTCCTTCGTCCCCTGATCGTCATGTTGCGTTGGAGCTGCTCTCTCAGCCCAATTCTTGTAGGTCCACGAGACCCGGCCACAATCTATCTCCCAATCGGAAACAGATGGCTTCTTCTTTCTGATGAAGTTCAGAAACTCCTCAGGCCTGACCGAAACTGGGATCTCCTGTTCCATTCCGCAAACCTTGTCGAATGCGAGATAACGCGTCTCTTTCATCCCCAGCGGATTGAAGATGTGTACGGCAGCATAAACGTCCAGCGTCTCCCCACTCACCTTCTCCACAAGCGCTCCCAGCGTAATGAAGTTGATATCCGAATAAACAAACTTAGTCCCCGGCACGCTCCTCAACTCCGCGTTCATCGCCCGCTTGATCCCCTCCGCCTTATCCGGCGCCGCCAGCCCCCACGCATCCTTCAGATTCACATCCTCCGGCAAACCCGAGTAGTGCGTCAGCAACTCCCGCACCGTCACCTTCTCTTTCCCATTCACCCCAAACTCCGGCAGATACTTCACCACCGGAGCATCCACATCCACCTTCCCCTGCTCGACAAGCTGCATCACCGCCGTAGCCGTAACCAGACACTTCGTCAGCGAAGCCATATCGAAAATCGTATCCACGGTCATCGGCTCAGCCGCCGAAGGCTTCCCATCCAAGCCAGGCTCCCCCGCATACTTCCGAACCCCATAGGCCTCCTCAAACACCACCTTCCCACCGTGCCCCACCACGAGCACCGCCCCCGGCAGCTTCTTCTCCCCAATAGCCTTGTTGATCGCGGCGGATACAGCCGCGAAATCGGGTGCCCCAGGTTCGACAGCTTTACCGTCGACCCTGGGGATACTCCCTTGTACCTGGGTGTCCCATCCGTCGATTCTGACGGGTGGGGTCTGAGCCCCCAAACTCCCCACCACCACCATCCCAACCAACACCACCGCCGCCACCGCAACCCTCGCCCTCTTCCTTAGCACCGCACTAGCCCCCAACCCCACCGCAAAAGTCACCATCGCCCCAATCAGCACATACCACGTCCAAGCCACCCGCGGAATCATCCCGCGCCCCGGCCACTGCCACAGCACCAAATTCAGTTACAAACCCACAAACCATCCCCACAATCGCCCCCGCCTGCGTAGCAAACTTCGTCAGCGTCCCCAGCAAAAACACCCCCAACAAACACCCATACGCCACGCTAGCAATCGACAATCCAATCTCCACAACATTCCCTTTCCCGCCCGCATGCACTGAATAAACCGCCACCGCAAACAGCACCATCGCCCACATCACAGTAGCTCGCCCGCGACACCACCATCCGTTCCCGTTCCTCCGCCTCCGGCCGCCAGCCCATATAAAAATCCACCACCGTAGTAGACGAAAGCGAATTCAGCGCCGCACTCAAATTCGACATAGCCGCCGCCAAAATAGCCGCCACCAGCAGCCCCGCCACGCCCCTCGGCATCTCGCGCACAATAAACTCCGGAAAAATCCGGTTGCCCATGCCCGCCGCCGACATCGCCCCCAATCCGCCCGGCTGCGCCCATAGAAAACCCAAAGCCCCACCCCAATCAGCAGAAACATACGCAAACTGCAACGAAGATCACGACTCCACTCGACAACAGCGCCAACCGCGACTCCTGCAAATTCCTCGCCGCCAGCAATCGCTGCACCATCAGCTGATCCGTCCCATGCGACGCCATCGTCAGAAAACGTCCCGCCCAGCACTCCCGCCCAGAACGTATAGGTCGTCGTCAAATTCATCGCAAAATTCAGCATCCGAAACTTGCCCGCCGCCGCCCGCGACCGCATGGATCTGCCGCCCACCCACCCGGCACATGCTGCCCCCAGCGTACCACATCGCCACCACCGTCCCGCCCACATAGATCGCCATCTGCACCACATCCGTCCAGATCACCGCCGCCATCCCGCCCTCAAACGTATACAGCAGCGTCAGCGCCGAAATAATCGCAATCGACAGCACATCCCCCGTCCCAATCGCGATCCCCACCACAATCGAAACGGCAAACACGCGCACGCCTTCAGCCGCCGCCCGCGTCAGCAAAAACAATCCAGCCGTCATCTTATACAGCGCCTGCCCAAACCGGCGATCGATCAGCTGATAAGCCGTCAGCATCTCGCCCTGAAAATACTTCGGCAGAAACAGCAGTGCCACCACTACGCGCCCGCACATATACCCCAGCACAATCTGCAGAAACCCGAAGTCCCCTGCAAACGCCAGTCCCGGCGTGCCAATAATGGTCAGCGTACTCGTCTCCGCCGACACAATCGACAGCGCAATCGCCCACCACGGCACCGTCTTGTCCGCCAGAAAATATCCGCGCAGCGATCGATCCTTCGCCACGCCCTTCCGCGCAAACTGCAGCCCAAACAGCGTAATCGCTACCAGGTACAGCACCACTACGCCGAGATCAACCGCACCCAACCGCACAGGCATTGCCTGAGTATAGCTACCCAGCCACGCGAAGAAATGCTTAACACCGATGAACACCGATTCAACCGATCAACAACAAGAACCCCGACCACGGATCAACGCGGATGAACACGGATTCAGAAGACCATTTATCTCGTTATTAATCCGCGAGCATCCGCGTTCATCCGTGGTCGTCTTCCGTCTTCGTTCTTAATCGGTCCAATCGGTGTTCATCGGTGTTAAGCCTTTCGCATATGATGGCTGACGATGCCCTACTTCCTCGCCATCGACGCCGGCGGCACCAAAACCAACTGCCTCATCGCCGACTCCACCCAAATCCTCGCCCGCGCCTCCACCGGCTCAGTCAAGCTCATGCGCGTCTCCATCGCCGAAGCCACCACCCGCCTCCACGGCATGCTCACCCAAGCCGCCACCTCCGCCAACATCTCGCTCTCTCAAATCACCCGCACCTGCTTCGGACTAGCCGGCCTCACCATCCCCGCCGTCCGCGCCTGGGCCACCGCCGCCATCGCCGCCCAGGTCTCAGGCCAGCTCATCCTCTGCGGCGACGAAGAAATCGCCCTCGACGCAGCCTTCCACGGAGGCCCGGGCATCCTCGTCATCGCCGGAACCGGTTCCAACATCGTCGGCCGCGCCCCCGACGGAACCCTCCACACCGCCGGCGGCTGGGGCCCCATCCTCGGCGACGAAGGCGCCGGCTACTGGATCGGCCTCGAAGCCATCCGCGCCGCTCTCCGCGCCCACGACCGCGAACTAAGTCCGCCACCTTCGACCAACCCAGACACTCCGGGTGCCCCATCCGTGACAGTTTCTCCGTCACGGGTGGGATGTATAGACCCCCAAATAACACCCTCCACCATCCTCCTCGCAGAAATCCAGCGCACTTGGAGCCTCAACTCCCTCAGCGAACTCATCGAACTCGGCAACCATCGCGGCGACGCCACTCGCCCCGCCCCCGACTTCGCCTCCCTCGCTCCCATCGTCGCCCGCCTCGCCGGGCAGGGAAACCCCATCGCCGCCGCCATCCTCAACCGCGCCGGCGAAGACCTCGCCGCTCAGGTAGCCCTCGTCGCCCGCAAAATCGACGCTTCTCTCATCTCGAGCCTCGAACCTCGAACCTCGAACCTCGAAGTCGCCTTCACCGGCAGCGTCCTCACCCACATCCTCCCGGTCCGCACCGCCATGATCTCCAGCCTTGCCCTCACTCTCCCCGCCGCCCAGGTCAACCCCGTCCCCGCCGACCCTCTCGACGGAGCCCTCTGGCGCGCCCGCAACTGCTAAGGCAGAACCCCGCATTTCACAGGAACTTCACAAGCGCAGCCAACTTCGGCCACGCTTCTGCCATCTAGTCAATCGGGAATCGAGCCCCAAGCTCGCTCCAAATCCAACACAACAACAGGGTCCCCGAATGAATTGAGCTCAGGAAAGGACGTCTCCGCATGTCTATCCACCGCAATTTGTGTACGATAGCCGCCGCCAGCGTTTTCATCTTCTCAACATCTCTTCTGGCACAGGGATTTGAACAAACCAACCTCGTCTCCAACATCCCCGGCCTCGCCGCCCTAACCGATCCCAACCTCGTCGACCCATGGGGAGTCGCCTTTTCCGCCACCAGCCCCTTCTGGGTCTCCGATAACGGCACCAACCTCGCAACCCTATACACCGGTGCACCTGCAATCAACGCCACGGTGGTCTCCGTCCCCGGAAACCCAACCGGTCAGGTCTTCAACAGCACTACCGCCAGCTTCGTACTCCCTGACGGCACCAAGGCCAGCTTCCTCTTCGATACCCAGGGCGGCACCATCGCTGGCTGGAACGGCGGCGAAGGCACCAACGCCGCCATCGTCGCCTCCGTCCCCGGAGCCAGCTACACCGGCCTCGCCCTCGCCACCAGCGGAGGCAACAACTACCTCTACGCCGCCAATATGGCCGGCTCCATCGACGTGTTCAACTCGTCCTTCGCGCCCACCACACTCCCCGGCACCTTCACCGATCCCAACCTCCCCGCCGGCTATGTCCCCTACAACATCCAACTCATCGGCAACCAGCTCTACGTCACCTACGTCGTTTACGACTCCATGGGCAATGAGACTCCCAGCGGCATCGTCGACGTCTTCAACACCGATGGCACCTTTGCCAGCCGCTTCAGTTCCGGCGGCCCACTCGACGCTCCCTGGGGCATCACGCTCGCCCCATCAACCTTCGGCGGCTTCGGCGGCGATATCCTCATCGGCAACTTCCTCAACGGCGAGATCAACGCCTTCGACCCCGTCACTGGCGCCTACCTCGGCACACTCGACGGAACCAACGGCCAGCCCATCGCCGACCCCGGACTCTGGGCACTTGATTTCCGCACGGGAGGCACCGGCAACAGCACCAATGCTCTCTACTTCACCGCCGGCATCAATGACGAAGAGGACGGCCTCTTCGGCGAAATTGCCCCCACCCCCGAACCGGCACCCTTCCTCCTCACCGGGATAGGAATTCTCGCCCTCAGCCTCGCCCGCGCAATTCGTAAAAATCCTGGCAAGCCCCCAGTCTGCGCACTTCGATCCTAAGCCACCCCAAATCAATCACATCCAACCCCATGGTCGGATGGCATTTTAGTTATGTCCACCCTGCTATTCTGTATCTAGTGAATGAATAAAAGGCCCGGCGCAAACAGCGTCGGGCCTTCGCATTTAACCGCAAAAGTGTGGTCAATTTGCCACACCCAGCCGCAACCACCATTGTTTTCTAGACTTTGCAATTTCATACCCCCGGGGGGGGTACACCATGCAAGCCTTCGACGGAACAGAACGAGATCCCTTCATCCCGCACCAGTGCATGTTCTGGCCCAGCCCAAACCGCCGCTGCGGCTGCTACGCCATGCACAACGAGTACTTCTGCTACAAGCACCGCATGGTCCCGTCGCCCACCATCGTCGCCTGCGACGAATTCGCCCTCGACCGCCCTCACGACCGCCAGTCCATCCAAGGCGCCCTGGCGGAGATCGCAGTCCGCCTAGCCGCCAAAACCATCGACGACCGCCGCGCCGGACTCATCCTCTACTCCCTCCAAATCGCAGCCTGCAACCTGGACGCCCAGGAACGTACAGCCAAAGCCGCAAAGACGCCCACCGATCAAGGTAATGAAATAGCCGTCATCACCCATGAGACAGAAACCGTCATCCTGAGCGAAGGGCGCAGCCCGCAGTCGAAGGACCCCGAAGAATCCCGCCCAGTTGAAACCGACAGCACCATTCCGCCGCCTCAACCTGCAACTGACAACCTGCAACCTGCAACTAACAACCAGCAACCAACAACCCCGCCCGCCGCTACCTCGAACCTTGAACCTCGAACCTCGAACCTACTCCCCCATAAACCGCAACCGTCTTCGCCGCAATCTCCAGCCACGACTCATCCCCAAACCGCATCGCCCGAACCTGCTCCGCCAGTCGCTCCCGCAGCGCCGCATCCTGCAGCAGTCCCGCCAGCGCATCGCCGAGCGCATCGGTATCCAGCGGCGGAACCAGCCGCGCGTTCTTTCCATCCGTCAGCAACTCGCGAAACACCGGCAGGTCGGACGCCACAATCGTCTTACCCAGTGCCAGCCCCGTCGCCAGCGCTCCACTCGTCGTGATCGCGCGATACGGATACACCACCACATCCGCCGCGCGGTACAGCGCCACCAATTCTTCGGTCGAGATAAACCGGAAATGCAGCTTCACCCGCTTCAGGCCCAACTCCGCCACCTGCGCGCGAATCTGCTCCAGCAACTCCGGCGAACCCGTACCCGCAATCACCAGCCACGCATCGCTCTGTTGCTCAACTCGCTGCCAGGCCTTCAGCAACAAATCGACGCCCTTGTAAGGAAAGATGATGCCCTGCCACAACACCATCGTCTTTCCCTGCTCCAACTCAAACTCGCGCAACACATCATCCGAACCAGCCGGAGGAAGATCATAAAAAAAAGGCCCATGCGCAATCACCGAGACCTTCGTCTCCGGCACGCCGAACTCCGCCCCCAGCCGCGCACGAATCGAATCCGAATGGCAGATCAAAGCGTCCGCCATCGCATACAGTTTTCTAAACGCCGCCTTGTGCGCCTCGCCCGTATCATGCGGCATCAGGTCATGCACCGTCAGCACAACCTTCACGCCGCGCCGCTTGCAGAACTGCACAAACGAAAATCCAGCGGCAAGCGCGAACTCAGCATCGGCAGATACTGCACATGAATCACGTCCGGCGGCGACGCCATGAACCGTACGCGCAAAGCGGCCAGATTCATCATCGTCTCTGCCAGCTTCAGTACGCGCCGCGGAAGCCGTGGCAGGTTGAATCTGCCCACAACATTCATCAGCCCCGGATCAACCTCGATCCCACGGCTCGAAAAACACTTCGGATCGAGATAGTACGAGATCGAGCCGACCTGCAACATCCACGTTCTCCCGCAGCAAAGCCTTCGAAAGATATGCCGTGTAATAAGGCACGGTCGCAACCAGGTCCATCATGAACACACGCAATCGTCGAGCCGTCGCACTCACGAATTTTCACCGCCGCAATCGCCTCGTCGTACACGCGCAGATAGTCCGCCGTCATTCGCTCCGCCGAATACTCATCCTCAATCAGTTTCCGCGCAGCCGCACCAAACCGCTTCCGTTTCTCATCATCGCGCAGCAACTCCAAAATGCCCGCAGTCAACCGATCCACATCTTCAGCCGGAACCAGAAATCCAGTCACGCCGTCCTCAACCACGGTCGGAACTTCGCCAACCGCACACGCAACCAGCGGCAGGGAACTCGCCATCGCCTTCCAACATCGCCATCGGCAAACCTTCCTGCCGCGACGACGAAACCATAATGTCCAGCGACGCATATACGGCAGGCATATCGTCGCGCCGTCCCAGCATTTTCACACTGTCACCGATCTTCAACTCGCCGATCATCCGATCCAGCTTCTCGCGGTCCGGACCTTCGCCGACGACAACAAATTTAGCCGCCGGAAACTCGCTCAGAACGCGAGCCGCCGACTGGAGGAAAAACTCAACGCCCTTCTCCCACGACAGCCGCCCGACGAGCCCGACAATCAAAGTTGAATCATCGTCCCGCAACGAAGGAACGGCGCCATCAAACGGCCGCAGATCGATCCCGTTGCGAACCATGCGAATTTTTTCTTCGCGCACGCCGGCCCTCAGCAGCCGCTGTTTCACCTCGTCCGAAACCGCAACAACCCGCGCAAAATTGCGCAGCACAAAGCGATCCAGCTTGCCGTAAAGCGTCACCATCAAATCGTTGTCGTACCACGTATGACAAGTCGAAACGAACGGAATACGCGATCCGCGCAAAGCAAGATAGACATAAATGTCCGCCTTGAACCCATGAGCATGAACAACATCTGCGCCAGTTTGCGCCGCCAGTTCGCGAATCGCAGCAATCGTTGTGCGGTCGATCTGCCCGTTGCACGGAATCAGATGCGACTCAAAGCCGTCCTGCAAAGCACGCTCATGCAGCTGATGATTTGGATTCGCCGAATTTGAGAACACGCCCAGAACGCTGCCATGCGACGAATCCAGAAGCATCCGCGACATGTTCAGAATCACGGCTTCTGCGCCATACAAACCGCTGCTGCTGATGATGTGCAGAACTTTCATCCTGCATCTTCCTCGCCGTCAGTGCCAGCTTCTTTGCGATTTACCAGTGCCCAAAGCTTCGCGTACAGCGTGTCTCCAAGCAGTTTCTTCGCCGCTTCTTTTCTTCGGTACTGCTTGCCCAAACTGTCCAACAGTTTACCGTCCGAATCAAACAGCCTCGCAATCCATTCCGGCTGCATGTCGCCGCGAATATTCAGCCGTCCAATCGTCGTTCCTAACGGCAGCGATTCAGCTCTCGGAATCGAGGTATAAATCTCTTTGTAACCGGCTTGCTCGCAGGCCGCCAAAACGCGACGGTTGAATCGGCCGCCAGGCAAAGACATGGTTGTAATCGAAGTCCCAAGCTTGTCTTCCAGCGTCAACCTGGCGTCGCGCAGTTCCTTCTGCAGTTCAACCTCACTGCAGTGCGTGAGCAGCGTATGCGTCCAGCCGTGCGCGCCGATCGTATGTCCAGCCTGCTCGAGCGAGCGCAGTTGGTCCCAGCTCATGTACCCGGTTTTTCCCCGGTCCATCCGACGGTGATAAAGAAATGCGCCGTCATCCCGCGCGACTGCAGAATCGGCGCCGCCAGTTCGAGATTCGAAACATGCCCGTCATCAAAGGTGATTTCAGGAGACAAACGCGCGCCATCGTCCTGCCTCAAGCGACCGTACAGGTCAAGATGCCGCTCAAACATAGCCGCGTCGGTGACGTAAGAATAGCGAGTCTCGGTGCAACGCAGTTCGTGGTAGAGAAGATAAAGTCTCTGAGCCTGCCGCGTCTGCTCCGCCGAAATGGATTCAAGATGCAAAGGTCAGTCCCACCGCGACAATACTGACTTATTCGGAAGCTTTTTCCTCTACAAGCTCGAATAACTGACGCGAACTCGTATAGATCCAGGCAATTCTGCGATTCTGAAAGGCCACTGCCGGAACTGGACCTGAGACGATGATGCAGCCGTTCTTCCTGGCGTGGTTCAACGCTGCCTCGAGGTCATTCGTTTCAAAGCAGAGGTGGTAAGCTCCGCCTCCGCCTTTTGCCAGCATGGCGCGAATCGGCGAGTCCTCAGTGAGCGGCGCGATCAACTCAATCTCAACGGCGTCATGGTCCGATGTCGTTAGAAAATTCACAGCGACCTTTTGGATTGGATCGTCGAACGGCCCCGACATCAGCTTGTAGCCAAACAACGAGGCGAGTGACGCGGTAGTCTGTGTCCAAAGACGGCACTGCTACGCCAACGTGCAACAGCTTGAAGTTGAGGCCCGCAGGAAATTCTTGACGTCACAGTGCCGCTCCCTTTTTCTCCAACTCCGCCTGGATGAGGGCAACGCTGGTCAGTTCAGGAATCCGCTGCGGATCAAACTGAACTCCGTATTCCCCTTCAATTGCGAGGATCACCTGCAAATGCCGAAACGAATCCCAAGTCTCCACCGTGTCGGTGTTTAGGTCGGGAGTGACTTGATCAGGCGAAACCTCGAGGATATCGGCGAGAATGTCACGAAGAGAAGACGGGACTTGCTGAGAACTCATGAGTTTCATTTCCTTCCAGGGTTATCCACTCCGGACTGTTTGGAGCCGAGGTGGTCAGATCGAGTTCATAAAACACGGCGTCGGACGCAGCCGCGTCGGATGGGACGAAGTTCGTAAAGCCGTGATCGATATAGAAAGTTGCGCAAGGAGCGTTCTTTTTTGTGGGTATAAACTCACCAACGAGCCGCGTGGCTCCAGTTTGCAGCGCGTTGCGGCCAAGGTAGGCCAGAAGCGCAGTCTCGATGCCTCTGCCGATCACTCGGCAGGAAAGCAGCAGCGAGTCAATGTAGCAGGAATCACCGATGTTGTGCGCGAGAGCGAGCCCGACAACTCCAGCATCGCCAAAACGGTCGCGCACTCGAACAACTATTGCCTGTCCGCCCGGCGCAGACGCAAACTGTTCGATCTCCGCGGCAGAGCGCCGTCGCGTGGTCAAGTTGAACTGGTTAGTCTTGGCCAGCAGCTGTACTGATCTTGAGAGAGGAGCCATCAGCGCACTTTGGAATGTGCAAACGATGCCGAGCGAGGCGAGGAATTCATCTCGATTGGCAACGCTATTGGGCCAACTCTGCTCGCTGGGCTTGCGCCTTGTATTCTCCGACGCGATTGACATCGTCGTCGGTGACAATGGCGGCGTCGAAGAACGGCTGTCCCGCGATGACTTCGACTATTCTCCACGGCTCGTTGACCGGTACTTCGACGACCGCAACCTCCGGCAATTGCTGCCGAATCGCCTCACACTCAACGGGGTTGTCATCCACGAAGACAAAGGAATCGAGTCCCAGAGAGAGCTCTTCGGCCAATTCACGAATCGACTGCGCCTTTTCGTTCCAGCTGATCTTCGTTGCAACAAAGTCATCCAATTTCAATGCAAGGTCGGAAGATCGCGTTTGAAACGCCTCCTGCACATCGCCAGGATTGTTTTTTGAAACGATCGCGAGCAGGATGCCTCGAGAAGACAACTGTTTCAGATACTTCTGATATTCGAAATAACAATTGCCGGGAAACGCGGCTCCGGTAGCGATTCCACTCGGGCCATCTTCTCCAAGGATGCCTCCCCAGAACGTATTATCCAGGTCGGTGCAGAGCACCTTGCGAGGGGCGCGGAAAAATGTCGAAAAGGATCGCACCAGCCCTCGGGAATAAGCCTGGAAGAATTCGGAAGCGACGGGCAAACGGGATGCAAGAAACATTCGAGGATCGCGCCAGCGAGCACGTCCGTGACGAGCCGCCAAACGATCCACATCGAAGAAAACGCAGTCCGCGATAGTGGCGCAGAGCGCAGCCATCTTTTGATTGAGCCGCTGAACGGCATTTGTCAGGCTGCTGGCGAGGTTTCCATCCCCAACGTCGCCGAGCGAGGTGAAGTCTGGCACGACAATGCCCTGAAGTAACAATCGCGCCGAGTTGAAAGAGCGAAGGCCACGAAGCAGTTGTTCTATTCGGGCCACCGATTCCGCGATCTCGGCCTCGACACCGACTCCTTTGCCGTCCGCGCAGAGTGTCGGCAACTTTCCTGCGATGTCTTCCAGATCGAGAACGACCAGAACTAAGTCGGGCTTCGATTGGGCGAGAGTGCTGCCAGAGTTCAGCATCTCATCCACGTAAGATCCGTATCCTCCTACGCGAATGTCAAGCCAATAGTTCGCCAACACGGCTTCTGTTGTCAGGAACGGAATAATCGGTTCGACCGTCACTGAGCGAACGATGTAGGCTTTGAGCCTTCGAGCTCCGAGTTGTAGTTGGATTGAGTCAGCTACTTTGGCAAACGACGAGGCGCAAAACATAACATCAGATGGCTTATTCGAATCGGCAACCAGACGTCGCCCACAACTCACGGTGGAGGCCGCATCTCGTTGGGCGATGGCATCCCTCATCTCTCGTCGAAGGAGCTGATTTGTCGATTCAGTTTGCATCCGCTCGCTCCGCTGTTGTCAACACCGGCTGTTCAACAGGCTTAGGCGCCCGCATGATGATCCGTCCAGGCACGCCCATCACAGTCGCGCCAGCTGGAATATTGCTGATCACAAGTGTATTGGCGGCAATTTTGGCTCCGTTGCCCACCTTGATTTTACCGACCAAAGTCGCTCCAGTGCCGATGTAGACATCATCGCCCAGAACTGGAGCGCCTTGGCGGCCCATGGCAGAAGCTCCGATGGTCACGCGATGCGCCAGATCGCAGTTGCTTCCAAGGACTGCCTGCGGATTGATATGAACGCCTCCGATGTGACCGATGTAAAACCCTGGGCCGATCTTGGCTTGGGGGTCGATGCACATCTCCATGAAAACTTCACAGAACTTATTCGCCAGGAACGACACAATCTTCAGGGGGATCCGGATGAAAACAGACGGTCTGGTTACGTGGAGCCAGTTACCGAGCCGATAGGATGCGATCGACCACACAGCGGGGTTTAGCCAGAGCTCTTTGCCCCGGTAACCCCTGGTTTTGTAGCGCTCCATATCCAACTGAAAGTCATTCATACTTTTCAGTCAACCTTTCCCTGATGGCGGTTGTTGCCTCACGATTTAGTCGTCTGGTGGTCACGGATCAAACTCGTCCTTCCACAACGGCTGCCTCACGCTTGGTAAGAAGACGCCAGGCAAGAGGAACATGTTTCCAAAATACAACTGCTGTTCCGAGCGCTGCCACCGGCACAAGAGCTGCCGATTGGAGCATGAACCAGATAAGTCTTGATGGCACCCAGTGAAATTCTGCCCAATAGCAAATGGCGACAAACGGGACCATAGCTATGACCGGTTTGATCCATGCTTCGCGCAGGTAATCGATCATCGACATATCGAGTAATTTGCAGAGATAGCGAGGCCAGAAGAGAAAACCTGTCAGCATGCAAGGAAACAAAGTGCCGAACGCTACACCGAGCGCACCCATGCGCCGAACCAAAATGACGCTAAGCACCAAATTTGCGATACCTTCGGCTAGAGTCACAAAGGCAAATGTTCGTTGCCGGTCCATAGCGAGCATGACACCGTTTACGCTTGAGTTTGCCAGCATGACGGCGGCCGCCAGCGAGAGGACTTGCAGGATCCGGGTCGCTTCATCCGAGAAATGTGTTCCAATCCACAACCTGAGCAAAGTATCGCCGCGCACTGCCAGGGTGATTACAATCGGATAGGTTATTAGCAGAACCGCCTGTGTACCTCGCAGATACAGCCGCCTAAGGCGGTCATATTGGTTCAGGGCCGCAAACGAACTTGCCAGCGGCATGACATATCGCAGGACTGAAAACGCAATCGTGCGAACATATTCCACCATTTTTCCGGCAACGGCATAGTAACTGACGGCCGCGGCGGCGACGAACGCGCCAACGACAACGTTATCCGTGTACAAGATAAGCTGCCCTGCCCCGTTGCCGATCAGTACGTAAAGCCCCAACTGCCACATGGAGCGCAAAATCTGCTGCTCCGGTTTGCGAAAATGGCACCGCAGGAAAGGATTGATACGAAAGCAAATCAGGGTCGTCAAGAGGTTGATTCCCAGCACGACGAATAGTTGCCAGCACGCCATGGCGATCAATCCATGACCGGAACGGATGATAGGAATTAGGCCAAGGCTTGTGAGAGTAATCTGGGCGAAGTCGAGCATGCCGAGCAGATCGAAACGGCCAATGCCAGACAACACCGCGTTGAAGACGCTGAAAACAAGCGTGGACGACAGGGTTGCTGCTGCAACGACGAGTGCCACGCGCGCTGTGAATTGGTATTGAAATGGAATCCGAAATAGATGTGGCAACAGCATTGCCAGTACGATGGCCAATGTCATGACAGCAGCAGCCGTCCATAAGCGAATCCACAGTGCTGCGGAGACGACGTTACTAACTTCCTCATGATCGCCGCGAGCTTGTGCCTGCGCGGAAAAGCGCACTACGGTCGTTCTCAAACCGAGATCCATGAAGTACATATAGGAGACGGTCGATTGCACCAAAACCCATACTCCGTAACCGGTTTCACCCAGGTGATGGATGAGGAAAGGAGACATGAAGAGACCAACGGCGATGGATGAAAACGTGGCGATCCATCCGATTAAAACGCCTTTCGTCAGCCCTTTCAGAGTAATCATCCGCGGTGTCCCCAACTTCCTGCTATACGTGATTCTTATTTGAACGCAAAAACCGATTTGCTGTCTTGCAACCAACATTGACGATCTTGTTTGGCACGAGTCGCTCCGAGGGAAAGCTCCTGGTATTAGTTCCTGGCGAAGGTTTTCAAGACTGCTTTTCGGAGATTGAAGACCCACTCGGGCAGATACGCCACCCAGTACTTAGCTGAATCCGCGGTCAGGCCAAGCTTTCTCAATTGCTGTCTGGCAGCGGTCAGATTTCTGGTCGCAATCAGATCAGGCAAATACCACAGACGCAATTTGCGTATTCGCCGCTCCAAAGTGGTCTTATCAAGATTTGCGAGGCCTGCGATCTTCTCCAGATTTACCAACTCCGCAGCCAACATCTTCTCGTAATTGCCGCCATAGTGATTTTCCGCGGGAGTGAAGTCGTAGTAATTTGGTGTCCCAACAAACTTGTACCCTCGCATCAGAAAGCGGAGCCAGAGATTGTAGTCGTCCACCCCAAAGAGCGCGGGATCGTCGTCAAACCCCCCCAGATCACGCAGGACATCCGCACGAATGATCGTGGAACTAGGATTGCCGCCATGATTACGCTCGAACAGTTCTGCAAAGGTTAGTGTTTCCACTTGAGCCGACTTTACTGAGAAGATGGCACTCACGTCCGGACGCACATATTTCAACTGCTGCTCGGTCTTCTCGCAATGCCACGCGTCGTCGTGATCGAGAAATGCAAGCCACTCTCCGCTGGCGGCTGAGGCACCAGCATTTCGAGCGCTTGCAGGACCGCCATTGGTTTTACGAATCACTGTCACCGGATAATTCTGAGCGATGTCCGCGGTATTATCCTGAGAGCCATCGTCGACAACGATGATTTCAAGCAGATGATGGGTTTGCGCCAGAGCGCTCTCGATTGCCCGATGGATAAATCCCGCTGCGTTGTATGCCGGAATTATGGCGCTGACCAAAGGAATGTCGGCGGGACGACCATCGATCCGAGACGCGCCCGCGCGAGGATGTGAAGGCGGCACCGGAGGTGGAGCTCCATCTAAGTTCGAGCGCTCAATTTCGAAGTTTGACAAAACAACTTTATCCTTGTTGGCCACTGAGACAGTGCCAAGAAACCAATACCGGACATCAATTTGATGGTATCAGCGTCGCGGGGCAATTGCTAAAGAGGGAAGTCGCCCTAAAGTAGTGTTTTATCTGCCACTTTTGGAGCAAGAGCAGCCTCTCTTGCCCAAAGCAGATGACGTATCATCGGGTATGAGCGCGCGACGAAGTGCTTTGGGGCGATCGCATCTGGATTGCAATCGTGCAGGATGATTATGTGTGAAAATGCGCTGCCTCGAGTGAAAACCTGTCGAGCGCAAACGGTTGTTGATGAAGAGGTGTCGTCTACGGCTGCCGGGCCGATTCGGCATTCTTGGTGCGGATGATGAAGATTATTTTCTACACAAGCTTCGTACTCGTGGGTTACGCATATTTTGGCTACGCTCTTTTGTTGTGGCTCCAGGTCCGACTGCACAGACGTCCGGTACTGGCGAAACCATTAGAGGCGGACGTGTCGATAATTATCGCTGTCCGCAACGAGGAAGCGAACCTGCCTGGAAAGCTTGAGAACCTCAGTCGCCTCGACTACCCGAAAGACCGACTGCAGATTGTGATTGCTTCGGATGGTTCGACCGACCGGACGGCGGCCATTCTGCAGGAGAATGCCTCGGAGGATTGTGCCCGTGATCCTTCATGAGTCCAATGGAAAAGCCAGCGCGTTGAATGAGGCTGTGAGGAGGGCGACGGGGGAGATCCTCGTGTTTCAGGATGCCAGGCAGTCAGTGGATTTGAATGCGGTTTCCGAGTTGGTCTCTTGTTTCGCCGATTCAACGGTAGGGGCAGTGAGTGGGGAATTGCTCCTTGAAAGCGACTCGACGGCGCCACGTTCGGACGCGCTCGGCATTTATTGGAAGATCGAAAAGATGGTCCGAAAACTTGAGTCGGCTTCAGGATCCGTCGTGGGTGTGACAGGTGCCATCTACGCGATTAGGCGCGACCTCTACACGGAGATACCTCGAGGAACCATTCTCGACGACGTATTTATTCCCATGCAGGTCGCGCGCATGGGGAGACGCGTTGTATTCCAACCAACAGCAATCGCACGCGACCGGATTTTCAGCGAGAAAGGGAAGGAATTTTCGCGGAAGGTTCGCACACTTACCGGGAATTACCAGTTGGTGCGACTAGCTCCCTGGCTGATTACGCTGGAGAACCCTCTGTTCTTCCGATTTATAAGCCATAAACTCATGCGATTGGCAGTTCCGGCATTCCTTGTCCTAATGTTGGTAGCCTCTGCCTTGGCCAACGGACCGTTCTACCGATTGGCTTTTTGGCTCCAAATTCTGTTCTATTTGCTGGCGATTCTTGGGGCACTGCGCCCGTCGACCAAACGTTTCAGGCCAGTCGCAATTGCAAACACTTTTGTTATTCTCAACGCAGCAGTAGCTGTGGGTTTCTACAATTTCATCGCAGGACGAAATAAAGTGTGGGTGTAATGCGGCGGTCGCGTTAGCCACACAAGGTTACTGTTCGTAGGGTCCGGTTTACGGAGATTTGATTGTGGGAACAGGTATTGGGCATTACATTCCGTTGGTCGCCTATTTAGGCTTCTGGATCATGTGCATTGTCTCGCTTGCGGGCAGGCCTCTGCTTGGGCTTTATTACATGATGCCGTTTCTCCCATACCGCACAATGAGGGACCATTTTCTGGACTATCCGCTCGGCAGTAACGTGTTGACGATCATGGTTTCCTGCATCCTAATTGGAGCTCTCATTCAGGGGAAGCGCCTGCCTAAATCAAAGCTATACATGATCTGGCTTACATTTGGTATCTATCTATATCTGTCGATGTGGTTAGGGACGATACTCGGAAATGCTCCGGCCCCTCTCTGGCTCTCTGATCAGAACTTTGTCGCATGGAAAGACTACATGCTCATTCCGCTGGTCTTCGTAGCGGCGAGTTTGGTCATCGAGGATCGGAAGGCGGTTAGGCTCGTTGTCATCATTACCGCAATCTCGCTTTTGTTTATTGATCGAAGTTGCTTGATCGAGAGCATGACGAGAACCTGGACAAACTTTGACGAGAACAAGCGCGGTGGTGGTCCTCTAGGCTATGGCTCGAATCAAACAGCTGCCTTTCTTGCTCAATTTGGCATGTTCTTTTGGGGGTTCGCGCGATTCCTGAAGAGATTTAAATTGAAACTCCTCAGTTACGGAATTGCAGCCCTCACTCTGTTTACGTGTATGTACACTTTCTCTCGCGGCGCTTATCTTGCTGTGCTGTTGAGTGTCTTGGTTCTTGGCCTGGTAAATGACCGAAAAATACTTCTGATCCTCGGAGCTTTTTTGGTGACTTGGCAAACAGTCGTGCCCGCACCGGTTCGTGAGCGCGTCAGTATGACTCAGAACACTAATGGACAACTCGAGGACTCCGCACAAGAACGAGTCAGTCTTTGGGAGAATGCCGAAAGGTCGATTCTTCACAATCCGATTGCCGGAACGGGATTCGCGTCCTTCCAATTTGGGGAGCACGTGGGCGACCTGAAGGACACGCACAACTGGTACGTCAAGGTTCTGGTGGAAACCGGGATTATCGGCTTTGTATTCGCCTTTTTCATGCTTCAACAGATGCTTGCAACGTCCTACCGTCTCTTCAAGCGGGGAACCGACCGTCTCTATCAGGGGCTTGGACTAGGGCTATTTCTGGCCATGTGTGCATGCCTCGTCGCCAACTTCTTTGGGGATCGATGGACCTATCTTGAAATCACAGCGCCTCCTCTGGGTGGTCGTAGCGGCTGCCATCCGCGCCCTGGAACTCTCTGCTTTGGATCCCGCGGCGGAAACGACGCCGGAAAGTGTCACATTTTCCAAGAATCCATACATGGCGTACCGGTAGCGAACAATAGGATCTCTGGACAAGTATGATCATCGACTTGACGTTGAATGAGCTAGGCGTTGGACAAAAGCCCGACCCGGCGTTGCCTCACGTCCTGTTGGTGGTCGATCAGTTTCCGAAGTCTCTCGGTGGCGGAGAGCGGATGGTTCTGAAATTGGCGGCGTTGCTACCCCAGTACGGTTTCAGAGCATCCATACTCACGTTTTCTCTTCATCCTGATAGTCGCGTCCTGCAGTTAGCTCCTTGCCCGATTTACCTCTTGCCTTTGCAGCGCACATACGATTTTGCAGCGTTCCGAGCTGCCTTGGAACTTAGACAATTTCTCAAAAATCAGAACGTCAAAATAGTGCAGACATTCTTCGAGAGTTCAGACATATGGGCAGGATTTGTGACCAAAATATTTTCAAAAGCAAGGCTGGTATGGAGCCGCAGAGACATGGGAATTCTCAGGGGCCGAAAGCACCAGATTGCTTATCGAGTCATGGCCGGTTGTCCAGACGCTGTTTTCTCTGTATCTGAGCAAGTACGTCAATACTCTATTGACGTAGATCGGATACCCGCGAATCGAGTCCTAACTGTCTACAACGGTCTTGATCTCTCCGAGTGGGATGCGGCATCTAAGCCTACCTTGATTCCGGGCAAGCTTGTCGTGACAGTAGGCAACATTCGAAGGGTGAAGGGGCACGACATTTTTGTCAGGGCCGCCGCACTTACTCGAAGTCAGTGCCCGGACGTTTCGTTTAGCATCGCCGGCGAGGTTCTGGAGCAGGACTATTTCACTGAATTGCAAGACCTCGTTCGGGATCTAGGTCTCACTATCAGTTTCATTTCGCTGGCGGCGTCACAAATACTCGTAGGTATCTGACGGAAGCTGACATCTTCGTGCTTCCTTCACGCAGTGAGGGTTTCTCGAACGCCATAATTGAAGCCATGGCAGCATCTCTCCCGGTAGTCGCTACTGACGTTGGCGGAAATGCGGAGGCCGTAAAGGATGGTCTCACCGGCTTTGTCATTCCGCCGGAGGATCCCGTAGCACTCTCGGCGGCTATCATTCGGCTCATTTCTGACCCCTCTCAGGCGCGGGAAATGGGAATTGCAGGAAAATCCCTGGCGGGACAGATGTTCACGACGGAAGCAATGATGGGTCGGATCGTCTCAACATACAAGGAACTACTCAGTAGGCACTAGTTACCGGCGGACGTTGGGTTGTGGCTAACGGATAAAGGATTGAGCGATAACAGACAATCGAACGGTGCCAGGAGCCCCGTCCCGCTTGAAAATAGTCAAATCGGAAATGGGCACGTGGGAGAATGATTTAGATGGCAACTGTTGACGTGATTATCCCGGCGTTCAATGCTGCGAAGTTTCTCCCGGCTGCTATCGAGAGCGTCATCGCACAGACATTCGACGATTGGCAAATTGTGCTAGTGGATGATGGCAGCACAGATGCAACTGCAGAAATAGTCGCCCCCTTTCTGGATCTCCTGGGCTCCCAGGTCAAGTATATCAAGCAACCAAACCGTGGGGTTTCAGCGGCAAGAAATACTGCGATTCTGGCTTCAACATCTGAGTTCCTTGCGTTGCTCGATGCGGATGACGTGTGGTTGCCTTTCCGGCTCTCGGAGTCGTTGAAGATTCTGGTCGATCGGCCGAACGCGGGCATCGCTTATGGCCTGCTCACGAATATCGATTCAGAGGGCAGGCCCGGGAGTTCGTGGGGGGGGAATCGGAACCACGCCGAAGGGCATATAGCGCCGTACATTTACATGCGATCCGTCGAACTCCCAAGTCCTACAATCACTTTTCGCCGAAAGTGCGTCGATGCAGTCGGCCTTTTCGATGAGTCTTTGAAGATTACGGAAGATCGCGACCTTTGGCTGCGGATTGCCCAACGGTATGAAGTGGCATTTATACCCAAGGTACTCGCGTTTTATAGGTCATCGCCTGGCTCTTTGACCACAGATCCAAAGCGGATGCTTGAGGCGCAACTCAAGTTCATTCGCAAGCATTACGGCGAGGATGGCTGTGGTCTACGTTCCCGGCAGGCCGCTTTGGCTCTCTGCTACAAGCAGCAGGCTGACAACCTCAAGTGGCAAGGCCGCGCGCCGGCTGCACTGCTGAGTTCTTTGAAAGCAGTGATGCTCTATCCTCTGAGCGTGGGCAATCTTAGAGCGGCAGGGTCGTTGTTGGTGAATTGGCTTCGTTCTCTTGGGCGCAGTTCAGAGGACCAGCGTTAATACCTGAACAGTATTATGGATCACCGTCAGAGTAGATGAGCGATCCCGAGCTTCGCTGCAACTTCCTCAATATCAAAATTAAGGTCTATTTCTGCTCCAAGGTTACGGGCGCCTCCCGGATCCACTTGTCGATAGTTTTTCCGATTGATCGAGGTGCAATGCCCCACCGCGACCAACTTCTCCGGGATGTCTATCACCTTGCCTCCATAGCGCCGCTTCCAGTACATGATTCCAACTCCGGAATCGTAGTAGTAGCGGTCGCGGCGGCGGCGTTCAACCTCATCCGTGCATCGAGGATGGTGATTGATATGGCGCCACCAGCCGCAGCCATGTTCAAACTGAGACTCACTCGCTGCTCTAGTCGTGCAGCCCACCAACTCCCAGTACCTGTGGTGGCGGAACTTGAGGAGATTACGGCGGCCTCCGTAGTCGGGAACTGCAGCCATCGCGCCATCGGGCAAAGATTCGAAGATAGATTTTAGCTCTCGCATTACATCGAGACTGCAGAGCAGGTCGGCGTGCCAAAACCCCAGGCGTTCGGCAAAAAGGAATGCAAATTCCGTTGGAAAGTGTGGCCACATCACAGCAAAACCAAAATGCGCATTGAAGTCAATCAGGATCGAGCCAGGCAACACAGTCGGCGGTCCACATCGAGGATCGAATCCTATGACCGGCGTCCAGCCGACCTCCTGAATCAGCCTTTGTTGAAGCTGGCACCAGCGGTCGCTTACGTTCCAGCACAACCAGGGACGGCTGACACCCGCAAGCGCTTGGCTCCACTCCGCGGCGGCTTTATAGACATTCTCAAGCGGTAAGTCGAACCCAAGCCAGTTTCCCTTTCCCCGCTGAGAAAGATCAATTGCGCTGTTTTGTGTGGACATTTGGCTTCTTTCTCTCGTCGTGCCTTTGATTCACAACCAGTTAGCTAGAGAAGATTAACATTCAATCTGATGCCATCCCATGGTACTCCGACCAGCTAGTTCCCCGTCCCACGCGCTTACCGGTTCGGCTCCACGGCTCCGATAGAAGGCCGGGCAGGTCTTGCGCTCCCAAAGTGGTCGGTTGTTATTCCACTGACAGTGGTTCCGCGTCCAATTGCAGGGCTGCCGCTGGATGGATGGAAATTGAAGTTGTCTAAGAATGTCTGGTTAGTCCATCCCTGTTGCGGAGGTTCGTTGACCAACCGTGGGTCGGAGCAGAATATTACACTGCGGCAACCGCTTCCCGTTCCAGATCTATTTCCGTACTCGATATTGTGGCTCGCCGAAACCTTGACGGTTCGATCCTCCGAGTAGAAGAGACCGGGAGGTTCAGCACCTTTGAGAGAATATCCGAGAAAGATATTGTTGGTGAAAGCAAACGGTGTTGAGCCACAAGTCCCTGCATGTTGGCAGGCCAAGTCGAAGACGGTGGCCGAGTACGTCACAACAGTGTTGTTGGCCAATAGAACGGTGCTGTTAGCGGCGGCAAAAAATGAGAAGACGTCACCCGCCGCTCTGCAGAAGCCACTGAGGTGCCGGTTGTAACCGGGAGGAGCGCCGGGCATTGACTCCGACATGCGCCGACAGTTTCCCACGGTTAGGTTGTTTTCAAAGATCGTGGTCGACCCCAGCGAGGATCCCCATTTCCATTGTTGGCCCATGTTGCCATAGGACTCGGAGTTGGTGATTTTCAGATTGCTAATGAGGGTATGGGGCCCAATAAAGCCATCTTTGGTGTTGTAGGCCATCACGCAGTGGTCGCAAATGAACGAATCGAGTTTTGTATCCTGCCCACTCCAAGAATCTCCGAACCCTTGGCTATTGGTGTCGTAACAAACTCGGGCGGGGAAGGCGTTCACAATTGGATACTGTTCGTAGCACCCATTACCTTCCATGATGACATGATTTGCCGCAATTGAAGACCCGGGCCCATCCGGAGTTGTAGAGCCGTCATCGAAGTTCCATCCCGCGAAGGCGTTGAAACCGATAAACATTCGCGTCATGGTGATCGGGCCGCCGATAGGGCCAAACAAGCCGGATGAGTTGAAGCCATGAATATATACGTCCTGAAACGTCACATTGGAAGTTGCATTATTGGTGAGAAAGCCATTCTGTGCGTAGTCGTCTAATGGCTGACTCGTGCTGCAGCCTCGCGGGTCCTGAGGACTTCCTGCGACAACACAGACTCCGTTGTGGGTAGTCAGTTCGATGCACTGAATGTCCACATATTTCGCGGACTTTAGGTTGAATGTCCAGATCAGGCCGAAGCCACCGAAAAGCTGGGTGAGGTTGCTCGCGTAGGTCTTCGGATTCGTCGCGCCGCCCGCATTGCAAGCTGCGTAATTCTGCCCGAGAATGCGGGTATGACGAGTTGCTGTGCCCGCGGGGATTGGCGGGTTGTAGCAAGTGTAGGAGCCAACTCCATAACACCAGTTATTAGACGAAGCGCCGGTTGGGCCGTCCCACCCTATTCGGCAATCTGGGTTCGACGGTTTCGATTGATGTGCGGAAGCGCTGCAACCCCGGATGATGACCGTGTCTCCGCCAGCCATGACCCACGATCCACTGCCCACGCCGCCGCTGCCGTCGTCCCACATGTAGCGGAAGTCTTTGAAGGCGCAATGCTGATTTACGTGTTTGCCACTATAGGGAGCATCAGTCTTGCCGTCGCACTGCCCGGAAGTGACGCCGCTGGAATATCGTGTTCCCCCGTCGGGCCGGACATACCATGTTCTGCCAAACAGAGGCGTCGAGATCGCCACCACCAGAAGTAGCCTTAGGATGCAGCGACCAAGTTTCACTTTAGCATGCTCCGACAACGGGGTAATAACTAATGACCGTTCAATATATAGCCCCATCGCGGAAGCACTTGAGCGCACTATCCCGAGCGGCGATCAATTCATTTCGACGGACATCGCACGAATCGAATGGAGCGCGCTTTGTGGCTGGATCGGTCAACTGCCGAGACTTTATCCGGATCAAGGCTCCAAGGCAAACGCGCTCCCATTTTGATTTGAATCAGGACCGCTTTCGAATAATCAGGAGGTTGTTATCGTAGTCGTTGAAGGAACTCGGCAATTCCAGCAAGGCGAAGTCACAATTAGGATACTGGTTTACATAGCTGGGAAAATGCTTGTGCCATTCTTCGAGATCTTTGCTTAGGATGTCCTCCACAGCATAGAATCCGCCAGGCCGAAGATGATCCAGGGATCCGGCTAGAAATAATGCGTTCGCTTCGAACGTGTGCAGACCGTCCTCGATTATGAGATCCATCTTATCCACGAGCGGAGGGTTCGCCCACAGATCGCGAATCGCCCCGCTGTCTAGCTGGTCGCAATAAAAGGTCTGAATTCGATCCTCCGCGAATAGGATGCCACGATCAATGTCAGCTCCAAAGACGAGCGCTTGCGGGAAGATCTCGCGCCACCCGCGAAGAGAGGCCCCCGGCAGCCCATCCATTCCTATGGTGGGGGCGAGTTTGGGGTGCTCCCTGCCGAGGCCTAGCTCGAAAATCCGGAGCGGGCGATTACGGAGCGTTCCAAATATCTCAGAGTAAATCGTTGTGTAATTATGCCAGCTATTGCCTTTGTCGCTTCCGTATTTGGTCATGATGCGACACATCGTCGTTGGGGCAAACGTGTTGATTGCACGCAACTGATCGACCAAATCAGAAGGTGGGCCGTGCACTACCGCACTGCGCCGGACGACTGTCGAAGCAATGCGGCGTGGCATGTAGAACTTGCCGTACCACCAGCATAAGCCAACGCTGCGAAAAGCTTCGGGAGTCAGTTTTCGCTTAAGTAGATTGCGTACGGTAACTATCATATCAATATAACCATATGGCTCCCTGGCCCTCCATGCAAGAGGGTCCTGTTATTCTACCTAACTTTACTCGGCTAGCATCCGTCGCCGAACGGATTCCGATGCTCTCAGTGCGGCGACGGCGCTATCGTTCTACAGCTCCGATTACAGGCGAGTTGGGCGTGGTCACGCCGTAGTAGTCTCCTGCAGGAGCCCCCGTATACACAATTCCTGCCCCAACCAGTGGACTTCCGCCGCTCGGATAAAAACTATTACCGCTAGAAGGTAGCAATGGGTTGAACGAGTCCAACTGCGTCTCGTTGGTCCACGTCTGCGACGGTTCGACTACCATCACTGGATCGCTACAGGCTTCCCCTGCATAGGTGCAAGCCCCGTCGCTCCCCAATCTGTATCCATAGAAATTGTTATTACTGCGAGTCGTCCACATCGCATCCGACGAGGTGCCGGGATTGCCGTTGCAACCCGAGTAGCAGAAAGCACTGATGGCGGAGTCATTCCACGATGGGTTGTTGGTGTTGGTGTATCCGATGAAATTGTTGTTCCGCATGATGCGGTTGCCGCCGCCGCAGTTGACCGGAGTCACAGTATTGACGGTTATTTGCGCTCCAGTCCCGGTCCCGCCGAAGATGTAGGTTTCAGTAAATGGCACTGAGGAGTTAGTAACCTGTCCTGATGTAGTCAGGCTGATGCCAGTAATGACACCTCCCGCGCCCGTCGATGTGACTGTCACCGATGCTTGTGTCCCGCCAACATAAAGGACGTCTCCAACCGTATATCCCGTTCCGCCCGCTCCGACTGATACAGTGGCAAATGCGTTCCAGCAAGTGATGTCAAAAGATACGTTGGTCGAAGCCGAGACGAAGGTGTTATTGTCCAGTTCAAACGACCCTGTAGCCGGCCACACCACAGCCAGCGCGGCCCCGTCTGCGCGACAGTAGTCAGCGCCATTGATGTAGGTGTTGAACGTTGAAGGCGCTCCGGTTATCGGTTGTGAAAGGCGGCGGCAGTTATCATTTGTCAATGTATTCTGCATCAGCCACCGCCCAGAGGAACCGAGATTCGCCTTCCACGTTTGGCCGCCATTGTTATAGGCCGCCGAGTTGGTGATGGTAACGTTGGCTATAGCCGTATGTGGGCCAAAGAATGCGTCCTTTACGTTGTAAGCCATCTCGCAGTGATTGCAGATCATTGAGGCAAGATCGGAGTCCTGTCCGCTCCATGCATCCCCAAATCCCTGATTGATGATCGAGTAGCAGTATGTCACCGGGATTTGATCAACAATCGGATATTCCTCGTTGCAGCCGTTCCAATCCATCGTCACGTACTGCGCGTTGATCGTGGCTGCGGGGTTATTCGGATAGCCGTTGCCAGCGGTTCCGAAATCGAAATCCCACCCTGCGAAGCCGTTGTAGTTGGAAGTCACGCGAGTCAGCTCAAACGCTCCTCCGATGGCTCCTGCAATTCCAGAGTGAGGGAAACCGTGGATGTCGAGATCTTCCAGGACGATATTGCTCGGCAATTGCGATCCGGCAGATGAGGCGTTGGTAACGGTCATAATGCCGGAGTTGGCATAGTCCGTGATGGGTGGGTTGTTGCTGCACACGGACGGCAGGCCCGCGTTGCCATTCTTGATGCAACTACTGTGATCGGTGATGTCCAAACATTGAACGTCAACGTAGCTGGTTTGCTGAAGGTTGATGACCGCGAGCGTGCCAAAGCCGCCGAAGATCGCCGTCTTTTGTCCGGCCCCGCAGCTTGCGTAGTTCGCTCCCAGGATGCGCGTATGAGCGCTGGACGTACCAGCAGGGAAGTTGATGTTGTAGTCGGTATAAGGATCGCCGCCGCTTACGCCTGCGTAGCCGTTGAACAGGTCACCTGAGTTCGGCCCCGCACGCCCGGCGAACCTCCACGCCGTTTGCCCAGCGGGATAGATGTTGGACAGTATCAGCGTGTCGCCGCCCGACATCACCATCGAACCCGCTGCGCTGCCATCGGCCCAAACATAGCGAGGATCACTGAAAGCGCAAGTCTGGTTTGGGCCACCGCCTACGACCATGTTGGAGTTCGATTGTCCATTGCAGGAGTCGCCCGTATTGTTGTAGAAAGCAGAATAGCGTGGCCCTCCGTTCGGCTGGACGTACCAGGTTGTTCCGGGTCCGCTGGATTGGCTGGCCGATGCCACCGTTATCGAGACATTCACGGATTGCGCTTGGACTGGGTTGCCGTTATCGCTTACGGTTGCTGTGAAGGTACTCACTCCGGTTGAGGCAGGCGTTCCCGATATAGTGCCGGTGGTTGCCGCGAGGGTCAATCCGGAGGGGAGGCTGCCTGAGGTGATTGCCCAGGTGTAGGCAGGCGTGCCTCCGCTGGCCAGCAGTGTTTGCGCATAGGGCGACCCCGCGGTCCCTGATGCCAATGACGATGACGTGATGGTGAGCTGGCTTGGTGCGACCGATGTGGCAGTAATTGTCAGTGTGGCCGACTGTGTCTCCACCGGAGAGCTGCTGTCGCTAACGCTGACCGTGAAACTGGAGGAACCACTGGAAGTTGGCGTTCCGGAGATTGTGCCGGTGGGCGAGATCGAAAGACCTGTGGGTAATTGGCCCGATGCGATTGACCATACATAGGGTGCGACGCCACCTGTCGCCTGCAGAGTCTGGGCGTAGCCTGTGCCAACGCTGGCTGACGGTAGGGTAGAAGTCATGATCGTCAGGGGTGAAGGTGTAATTGTGATCGGTGGGGCTGTGGTTGGAGGAAGCGAGCTGGGCGCAACCACGATGCTGGCAGTCGTTGAGGTAACCTGGGCGGGGTTGCTGCTGTCGGTTATAGTCGCGGTGAAGGTTGAGGTGCCGCTGGCTGTCGGTACCCCGGAGATCGCTCCGTTTGCCGGCGACAACTTTAAGCCGGCCGGCAGACTGCCTGAAATAATCGCCCAAGTGTAAGGCGCGCTTCCTCCTGTTCCCTGAAGAGATTGCAGGTAGGAAGTGCCGACGGTTGCTGCGGGAAACGACGACGACGTAATCGCCAGCAGTGTTGGTGCAACCACAACGGAAGCGCTTGCGGAGGCGGTCTGCGCGGGGCTGCCGCTGTCCCTCGCTGTCGCGGTAAAGCTCGATATTCCGCTTGCGGTGGGGACGCCAGAGATTGTTCCCGTCGATGACGCCAGTGTCAAACCCTGGGGCAGTTTCCCGGAGGTAATTGACCACACGTATGGCGTAGTTCCTCCCGTCGCCCTCAGAGTATTCGAGAATGGCGCTCCAATAGTGACAGCTGGGAGGGTTGAAGGCACGATGGCCAATGAAGTAGCCGTGATGACTAACTGCTTGGCGGCCGATGCCGTTTGGGTGGGATTGCTGCTGTCCGTCACTGTTGCAGTGAAGGAAAAGGTTCCGCTTACCGACGGGGTACCCGAGATCGTTCCGGTCGTTGAAGTGAGCGCGACTCCCGAGGGAAGGCTGCCCGAGGTGATCGACCATGAATAAGGCGCAGTACCTCCACTCGCCTGCAGCGTTTGTGAATATGGCGAGCCGACGACCACGGAGGGAAGTGTCGAAGCAAGAATCGTCACGGGCTTAGGAGCCACTACGATCAGGGCAGCAACGGATGCCGACTGGACCGGGCTGCTGCTATCGATCAGGGTGGCCGTGAATTTAGACGTGCCGCTTGCAGTCGGAATACCCGAGATGCTTCCGGTCGCTGACGAGATCGTAAGCCCCGAAGGCAGACTGCCCGACGTGATAGACCATGAATAAGGCGCCGTTCCGCCAAGTGCCTGCAACGTCTGCGAGTAGCTAGATCCGACGGTGGCAGAACTGAGTGTTGGCGTGACGATTGTCAATTGGGTCGTCGCCACGCTGATGGAAAGCTGAGCCGATGTCGTTTGTACGGGGTTGCCATTGTCGCTAACGGTCGCGGTGAAATCCGAAACGCCGCTGGCCGTTGGTGTGCCCGAGATTGTGCCTGTTGACGCAAGGGTAAGGCCAGTGGGCAGGCTGCCCGACGCGACCGACCACTTGTAAGCAGGTGTGCCCCCGCTGGCTTGCAAGGTTTGCGAATACACCTTGCCGCGGCTCGCCGAAGCGAGCGCAGTTGTCACGATCTTGATCGGAGCCGGCGTGACCACGATCGACATCGCGGTGGAGTAGCCCTGAGGTGTGCTCTCGCTATCCTTTACCTTCACGGTAAAGTTCGACGTTCCGACGGTGGTTGGTGTACCCGAAATGATGCCCGTTGAAGATCCCAGGGCCAGACCCACAGGCAGTTTGCCCGATGTGACCGACCATGTGTAGGGCGCTACTCCGCCGGTTGGCTGCAACGTTTGCGAATACGGAGTGCCAACGGTCACAGAAGGCAGGGTTGAAATGCTAATTTTTAAAGGAGGCGCCGCAATCGCGATTGTTTCTGCGGAAGATCTAGTAGCGCTTGGACTGGCGGAATCAGTCAGGGTCAGGTTGAAGGAGAAGTTCCCACTTGCCGCCGGTGTGCCCGAGATGATGCCCGTTGCTGAGGACATTGATAGTCCGGAGGGAAGAGTACCTGACGTGATGCTCCAACTATAAGCTGGCGTTCCCCCGGAAGCTTCCAGCGGAGCAACGTATGGTGTGCCAATGATCCCGGACGGCAACTGTTTTGTGGCGATGGTTAAGGGCGCGGTTGTTGTGCTGTGTGAGGCTTCTGCAATTTGTACGCTGCCACAGCCTAGATAAATGAAACAAACCGAAATCCCGATACCCGCCCCAATTGCCTTAACTATTCTCAAAACTCACCTCTAGCCCGTGATCAAAACCTGTTAGTAGTCGCACCGAACGAGGCTGGTTTGCCTGTATCGCAGTGCTACCTTTTCACCCTAATCTCGCAGGAAGCCAGTTACAGCTACCCAAAGGCTGCTCGTCGCTGCCACTTTCTGGTCATATCGGCGGCATTCGCAGAATTGTGTCTCGTCCCCGCGACAGGGAAGTGACATCGGTACCCCCAAAGTTGGCCCCGGGGCCAATGACGGATGTGCCGCTTTATCCGAATAAACCCGCAAGACTCTACGCACTCAATTCAAGACGTTTGATAAGTGATGAGCGCTCCGAGTTTGTGTTTGAGGCCTCATCGAGGCGCAAGGTCACTTACTTCGGGGCATACACTCCCGAAGCCATTTCTCAATTACCAATGGACGACGCTCACTTCTGTGTCTTATTTACCCAGGTGATGGCGCACATACGTGCAGAATATTGCCTGTGTCGTCCAGTTGCTGTTCGCAGACATCAATGATGGATTGGAAGGGTTGAAGCAATTTCTTGTACTGAACCAGAATCATTCACGCCTGCCTGAGATAGATAGCTCGAGTGAGCAATCTCCTTACTCTTCAGAACCAGCAGAACAAAAAAGGTCAATCAACAAGCCTGGAAACCAGGTAGGAACTAATTTCCGTGGAAGGAGAAAATAATTCCATATAGGTAAATCTGCGTTCTCAACTAGCTAAATGCTGTGGAACTTTGACTCTTATATCACGTTAGTGCGATCAGAACAAATGTGGCAATAAAGTTGGTAAGTATCTTCACGGAAGGGAACGGAAAGAATGGAAGTGCGCACGCCCACGTCCTAGGTTACGTTCTTGGAAAAACACTCGCCCAGTTAGCAGCGAACTATTTTTGCCGACTGAATACCTTTGGTCGCGTTGCGCGAATCTACAACCAAATTAGACTGGCGCACAATATCACCATAGTTGTAGTCCGAGTGGTCAGTCATAATCAAGACGCAATCATATTGATCGAGATCCGTAAGAGGCGTGCAAGTCATGTTCAGGTTGTAATGACGTCCACGGCCTACGGTTGGGAAGTAAGGATCGTTGTAGAGCACCTCGGCGCCTTGTTCGCGCAGTAACTCAATCACCGTCAACGATGGCGATTCGCGAAGATCGTCGATGTCTTTCTTGTACGCCATGCCAAGCATCAGAATTCGCGAGCCGTTCATGGCTTTCTTGTGTTGGTTGAGAGCCTTCGTCACGTACTGTACGACGTGCTCGGGCATCGCCTCGTTGACTTCACCCGCAAGTTCGATGAACCGCGTATTGAAGTCGTATTCCTTTGCCTTCCAGCTGAGATAGAAAGGATCGATGGGAATGCAGTGTCCGCCCAGGCCGGGCCCCGGATAGAAAGGATGAAATCCAAAAGGCTTGGTAGCGGCAGCGTCGATCACTTCCCAGATGTCCACCCCCATGCGAAGCGCAAGTACCTTTAGTTCGTTGACCAGCGCTATGTTGACGCAACGGTAGATATTCTCGAGGAGTTTGGTCATCTCGGCGACGCGCGTTGAGGAAACACGGACCGACCGCGTAAATATACCCTCGTACAACACTGCTGCGAGCTCCGTGGCTATCGCTTCGTGGCCCCCGACGACCTTCGGGATGTCGCGCCTCGCGACCGTAACATTGCCTGGATCTTCCCGCTCCGGGGAAAAAGCAACATAGAACACGCCATGCTCGGCAGGTGTGCCTGCACCCTGCACTTTGAGACCTTGGGTATTACCCGCCTCCAATACGGGAATCATCAACTCTTCCGTCGTCCCAGGATAAGTTGTGCTCTCCAGTACGACCAGTTGGCCTTCGCGAACCCACGGTGCGGCTGCCTTGGCTGTGTTTTCCACATAGCTCAGATCTGGTTCGCGGTGTTCTGTCAATGGCGTCGGTACGCACATGATGATGGCGTCTTGATCGGAAAGATGGGCGAAATCCGTGGTGGCGGTGAAGCCCTGCTCGCGCGCACTTACAATCTCGGTAGCCTGGATGCGGAAGATGTAAGACCGGCCAGCCTCAAGATCCGTCACCTTCTTGGAATCAATGTCGAAGCCTGTCACCTTAAACCCTGCCTCCGACAAAAGCAGGGAAAGCGGTAATCCGACGTACCCGAGTCCAATGACCCCGATCTTTGCTGTGCGGGCTTCGAGGCGGTTGAGGCGTTCCTGGGCAATCTGCGGCAGAACTGCTTGAACTGTATTCGACATGTCCTCGATTATCGCATCGACTGGGGCTCGCTTCATGTCCCCCAAATGTGGGTGTCCAAAACAAGTCATCAATAGACCCAGGAAGGATTTACCCTCATACACAGGTGCATTCGAAGGTCGGATACAGGTTGAAAGTCGCACGAAAGTTGCATCGACGGAGTTTGACTTCCTCGCGAGACTGAACACTCACGTCGACTCGCAGATACGCGTCAAATGCTTAACGACCGGAAGTCGGGCTGATTCCGAGATCGATCGGTCGTGAATCACGGAAACCTATATACGAAGCAGGCTTAGGAGGTTTGATGGCTCGTTACTTGATTACGGGAATCGCGGGCTTCATCGGTTCCACTCTTGCCCACGCATTGGTGGAGCAAGGGCAGGAGGTTCGCGGGATCGATAATCTTTCTACCGGGAATCTCGACAACCTTGCGGACATCCGGAGCGAAATTGACTTCGAGCAGATGGACCTGCAGGATGTCGGTGGAATGAAAGCCGCCTGCGAAGGTGTGGACTTTGTTCTCCATCAGGGTGCGCTTGCCTCCGTTCCTCGTTCAGTGAAAGATCCGCTCACGTCGCACGAGTCCAACATCAATGGGACGTTGAACCTGCTTATTGCTGCTCGCGACGCTAAGGTTCGCCGCATTGTTTATGCTGCTTCGTCTTCGGCGTATGGCGATCAGCCGACGCAGCCCAAGCAGGAAGACATGCTGCCGTTGCCGCTGTCGCCTTACGCGGTGCAGAAGCTCACTTGTGAGTACTACATTCAGTCCTTTTACCGCGCTTACGGACTTGAAGGAATCTGCCTGCGTTACTTCAACATCTTTGGACCGCGCCAAGCGGCCGACTCGCCTTATTCCGGCGTCATCGCGCAGTTCACATTCAAAATGATGGCGGGTCAGACGCCGACGATCTTCGGCGACGGACTCACCAGCCGCGACTTCAATTACGTCGACAACGCCGTCAGTGCGAACCTGCTTGCCTGCCAGGCTTCTAGCTCTGTTGCCACCGGCCGCGTGTTCAACATCGGCACTGGTCGCAGCCACACGCTTAACGATGTGTATGCGGCCATCGCTGGCGAACTTGGTTTCACTGCGGCGCCGAACTACGGACCGGAACGCGCCGGCGACATTAAGCACTCTTTAGCCGACATCAGCCGCGCGACCAAGGAACTTGGGTACCAGCCGAAGGCTCATTTTCACGATGGGCTTCGGAAAACGGTTGCGTGGTACGTCGCGGAGAAAGAAAAGGCTGCGGTCGCTTCACTGCAAAGCTGAGTCGGTCATCCTTTCGTCGAACATAGCTGGATCAGGCCTTCGGCTGCGAACTCGTTGAGGGTTCGCAGCACGTCGGACTCGATCTGGCCGGGTGCTGAATCGTATTCGGTCCAAAGTTGGGTCACGAGATCTGACACCTGGATGGGCTCGCGCAACCTTCGCCAGATTTCGCTTCCAGTGCTGCCCAGACCGTAGCAGCGATCGCGCTCGAGGTTCATCAGCACGACCTCGTCGTTCACCTCGGTGGCTACGGCGTCCGGGCTCCAACTGACAACGGAATTTTGACCGATCACCTGATCAAGCATCAATACGATTCCTCTGATTTAACAGACGCCGACACGGCTCGAAATGTGACCCGGAACAACGTGTTTTCTTTACGATACAGGGCCAGACGGGTTTGCAACCCAACTCCTATATCGGCCGCGCCGAGCCGTTTTTTCAAGCGGCCGCGACCGCCGGGTACGTGGTCTACTCTGATGTATCGTCTAAGTCTACGACTGCGGGGGCGGGTAAATTGCAGGAAAGGCGCGACCAATCTTCGGATTTTTCGGAACCTCGGCAGGGTGGCCGCTCTCCGGACCTCGATCTGCTGTTGCTTTGTGTTCGCTGGCCGCAGAGGCCGGAGGATCGCGAATTGATCCGGGCGCGGGTGTGCAGCCGGATTGACTGGCCCAGATTCCTGCAACTGGTTCAGCATCATAGACTTGTTCCGCTCGTGTCGCATAATCTTCTGGGCAGCTTGGCAGACTCCGAACAGCCCGGACTGGAGAATGTTTTCGCCCAACTGCGGCAGCTTTCGGCGGCCAGCGCGCGCCAGTCGCTGCGCTGCCTGACGGAGTTGCGGCGCGTCGTTCAGAAGCTGCAAACGAACGCGGTGCCAGTGCGGGTTTTGAAGGGTCTGCCGCTGGCGCAATCGGTCTTTGGCGATCTCAGTTTGCGGTCGCCGGGCGACCTTGACCTGCTGATCGACGAATCGTCGATTGGCGAGACTGATCGTTTGTTGAGCGAACTCGGATACCGCGGATTTTTCCAGATCGATGGGCTTTCGGCCAAGCGCCTGTCGTTCTACCGGTCGCATTGGAAGGATCTGGTTTATTTCAACCCGGTGACCGGATTGGAAGTGGATGTGCATTGGCGATGTTTCCGCAACAGCGCGATGCCGGGAGGGAGTCTGTGCGCTCTGGTCGAGCCTGCGAGCGTCACTTTTGGCGGGTTTCGGGTGGACACGCTGCCGCGGATGGAGAACTTGCTTTACCTGTGCGTCCACGGCACTTTGGACGGCTGGCTTTACCTGAAGTCGCTGGTTGATATCGCGGCGCAGGTCCGCGGGATGACGGAGGCTGAGCTGGACTCGCTTGCGACGGTCGCGGCGAGTTACGGCGTTCTGCCGGAGGTGAGCGCGGCGTTGATTTTGGTGCGGCGCTACCTGGCGATAGATCATTGGAGTGCGCGCCTGCTTGCGGAGAGCGATCCGACGGTCGCGCACATCCTGCGTTATGCCGACCAGGTTCTGGAAAAGGGCGGGTTTCTGGCTGAGCGCGATTCGATTCCAATTGCGACGACGATTGCCTTTGAACTGGGCTTGCGGCGCAACTTCCGTTACCGTTTTGAGCTGCTGTTGAGGGTGTTGTTTCGTGCGCGAATGTGGGAGACGATTCCGTTGCCTGATTTCCTCTTCGGCTTTTATCCTCTGCTGAGCCCGTTCGAGTGGGCGATCTATCGGATGCGCCAGTGGTGGACGAAACCGGCATCGGGCAGGACGCTGACCATCTAACGGCTGCGGCTGGACGAGATGGCGAGAGGAATCTCTGCGCGAAACGTCTAAGATGGACAGAGCCAAAGCAACTGAGTTGTGCGATAGGCGGTTTGAGGTGTCTGGGTTGGTTGATTCGTATCTATGACTGAGTTCGTAATCAGGTTGGCGGATGAACGCGGGCGTGTGCAGGAGCAGACGCATGCGGCGGCGACGGCGGAGGAGCTGCGGGCGCGGTTCACGCAGGCTGGATATCACGTCTTTTCGGTGAAGGCGCGCGGTGTGCTCGCGGGTCAGGGCAAGGCGAAGAAGGTGAAGCTGGAGACGTTTCTGGTCTTCAACCAGCAGTTTCTGACGCTGATTCGGGCAGGACTTCCGATTCTGAGCTCGATTGAGCTGCTGGCTCGGCGGCAGAAGCTGCCGCATTTTCGTGCGCAACTCGAAGATGTTGCGACGCGGGTAAAGAACGGGGAGTCGATTTCCGAGTCGTTCGAGGCGCAGGGTGGATTTCCGGTGGTTTATACGACCACGCTGCTGGCGGGCGAGCGATCCGGCAATCTGGAAGAGGTGCTGCAACGTTACCTCGACTTTCAACGGGTGAATCTGACGTTCCGCAAGAAGCTGACGGCCAGCCTGATTTACCCGGCTGTTCTGGTGGTGATGGTGACGGGAATGTTCATCTTTCTGATCACTTATGTGGTTCCGCAGTTTGCGAAGCTGTACGAACAACTTGGAACTCAACTTCCGGCGATCACGATGTTTCTGCTGCAGTTGGGGCGGTGGGCGCAGAGCTATGGGCTGTATGCGCTGGTTGTGGCGGCGATCCTGATCGTGCTGCTGGTGCGGTGGATCAAGACGGATGCGGGCGCGACGCTGGTGGATAAGGTTCGGATCAGCCTGCCGCTGATCGGCAATGTGTGGCTGAAGTACCAGGTTGGGTTGTTCTCGCGAACGCTGTCGACGCTGCTGAAGGGCGGCTTGCCGCTGGTGCCGAGTCTGGAGACGGCGGCACGATCGATCGACTCGAAGCAGATCAGTAAGGCCGTGTTTACCAGCGTGGAGTCGGTGCGCGAGGGCAAGGGACTTTCGGTGAGCCTGAACGCGACGAAGATGTTTCCCGAGCTTGCGGTGGAGATGATCGAGGTTGGCGAGTCGACCGGAGCGCTGCCGCAGATGCTGAATTCGGTGGCGGAGTTCTTCGAAGAGGACGTGCAGACGAATCTGACGGCGGCGATGAGCTTGATCGAGCCGGCAATTTTGATCGTGATGGGCGTGGTGGTTGTGACCATCCTGATTGCGCTGTATCTGCCAATCTTCAGCCTGAGCGCCGGGGGCGGCGGCGGGGGGCAGTAGGAAAAAGTTGCAGGTTGCAGGTTGCCAGTTGCGGGTTGGTTTCTGTGGATGACTGGCGCTGGTTGGTGGGGGGGCCTCCCCTCCTATATGATCTTGGGCGGGAAGTCTTTTGTTTGCAAGGGTTTGGCGGTGTCGATATCCGCCAGGACTCTGAAAACAAAGGGGATGCCGCTAAAATCGTGTAAGCAAAAGAGATAAGCCCGGCTCATGGCCGGGCTTTTGACGTTTATCTGGAGGGATGATCCCACCGCTTGCATTTTAGATTTTTCCCCCTATTACCATTATACAGCGTTGATGCGAATTGATGTTCTTGCTATCTTGTTTTGAATGTTATAGATGACGGACTTTTTCTTGACAAGTTTTTTGGGCGCGGGAATTCGCGGTTTACGGAGCGGTCAGGATGCGGCGCGCGGTGGAGATGAGCATCAGCCGGGAGAAGCCGGAGAAGAGCAGGCTGATGCCGAAGAGGGTTCCGGCGACCCAGGCTGAGCTAACTGGCCAGGTCCACCAGATGAGCAGGGCGAGGATGAAATCGATGACGCCATCGACGAGCAGCCACCAGGAGCCATGTCGGGGCTTGAGCTGGAAGAAATGAATGATCTGAACGACGCCTTTGACCAGGAAGTAAGTGGCGATGAACAGGGTGAGCGACGCCAGGCCAGCGATGGGATGAACAAAGAGGAAGAGGCCGCCGAGCAGGTAGAGGATACCCAGCAGAACCTCCCATAGGATGCCACGGGTGGTGTGGGTTTTCCAGGCGAAGAGGAGGTGGAGGACTCCTATGATGATGAAGAACCATCCCACCATGAGTGCGATGGCAATGCCGGAGATGAGTGGGAGCAGGATGGAGAAGAAGCCTGCGAGGATGATGAGGATGGCGATGGCTGTGGACCAGCCGAAAGCGGGCCGGAGGGACGGCGATAGAGGGACTGGACCGGGGGTGGAGAACGCGCTCATGGCAGGCCTCTTTTCTGCGAATCTGACAGAGAGTTGCGGTGTGATGGTGGATGCGGGGCGCGGAGCGGCGGGTTGCAAGTTCGGCGGCGGATTTGTTGGGAAGTCGATCGAGAATCGGCCATGACACGATGTGACCATGGTAAGATGACCATGGTTGGGAGGCGGGTATGAGGACGATGGCTGCGGGAAAGTTCAAGGCGCAGTGTCTTGCGCTGCTGGACGAGGTGGAGATAAAGAGGGAGTGCGTAACTGTAACAAAAAACGGCAGGCCGGTGGCGAAGATGGTTCCGTTGGAGTTGGAAGAAGACCCGCTGAAGGCGTTTTATGTTGGAGGGGAGATTTTGGGCGATATTATGTCGCCGGTGGTCCCGGTTGAGGACTATGAGGCGATGAAATGATTCTGCTGGACACGCACGTGGTTGTCTGGTTGACGATTGAACCGAAGAAGCTGCCGAAGGCGACTGGAAGGCTGATTGCGGAGGCCAGGGCGAATAGCGACGGGATCGCAATTGCGGATACCACACTTTGGGAGTTGGCAATATTGACGACCCTGGGTAGGATCAGGCCGGCGATTCCGCTAGGCTTATATCTGCGGCGTGTTGAGCAGATGTTTCAAGTGCTTCCGATATCGGGCGCGATTGCGGAACGGTCCATGCAGTTCTCCGAGGAATACCCGAAAGATCCGGCCGACAGGTTGATCGGAGCGACGGCCTCTGTGTACGGAGTACCGCTGGTTACGCGGGACAAGCCGATAGTCCGGTCGGGCGAAGTGAATTGCATCGGGTAATGCGGTAACGAGTTGGTTTGAGGGGAGTCTTACAGGTATATGGCCACACCAGTTGCAGTGCCGCTCAGTGTGAGCGAGATGGGGATGTCCGAGGTGGAGCGGGCGCAGGCTTTGGCGCGGCGGTACCACGCGGACTTTGTGGATCTGAAGAACTTCAAGATCTCGCATGACCTGTTCAAGAGCGTGCCGGTGGACATGATGTTCCGGTACAACTTTGTGCCCCTGGAGCAACTGGAGGGACGGCTGGCGATTGCGGTGAGCGATCCGTCGAAGCTGATGGTGCTGGACGAGATTTCGGGGCTGCTGGGGCAGCGGCTGGTGACTCGGGTGGCGACGCTGTCGCAGATTACGGACCTGCTGAAGAAGACGGAGCAGAGCCAGCGGGTTCTGGACGAGGCGAGCGAGGGGCTGGCGTTCGACGTTCTGACGGGCGATGAGAATTCGGACGAGAATATTTCGATTGAGCGGCTGACGGGCGAGGACGATATTTCGCCGATTATCCGGCTGGTGGATACGACGATCTTTACGGCGCTGGAGCGGCGAGCTAGCGATATTCATCTGGAGACGCAGGACGACTCGCTGCTGGTGAAGTACCGAATTGATGGCGTGCTGCAGCAGGCGATGGCTCCGATTGCGCGGGAGCATCACCAGACGATTTTGTCGCGCATCAAGGTGATGAGCGAACTGGATATTGCGGAGCGGCGCGTGCCGCAGGACGGGCGCTTCCGGGTGCGGTACAAGGGGCGGCTGATCGACTTCCGCGTGAGCATTATGCCGACGGTGCATGGCGAGAATGCTGTGTTGCGCGTGCTGGATAAAGAGTCGATGTCGGAGAAGTTCAAGAAGCTGTCGCTGGATGTGGTGGGGTTTGCGCCGGAGGATCTGGCGCGGTTTCGGCGGTATATCAAGGAGCCGTACGGGATGGTGCTGGTGACGGGGCCGACGGGTTCGGGTAAGACGACGACTTTGTATGCGGCGCTGAATGAGATCAAGAGTGAAGAAGACAAGATCATCACGATTGAGGATCCGGTGGAGTACCAGATTCGCGGGATTACGCAGATTCCGGTGAATGAGAAGAAGGGGCTGACGTTTGCGCGCGGCTTGCGGTCGATTCTGCGGCATGATCCGGACAAGATTCTGGTCGGCGAAATCCGCGATGCGGAGACGGCGCAGATTGCGATCAACTCGGCGCTGACGGGGCATCTGGTGTTCACGACGGTCCACGCGAACAACGTGGTGGACGTGCTGGGGCGCTTTTTGAACATGGGCGTGGAGCCTTACAACTTTGTGTCGGCGCTGAACTGCATTCTGGCGCAGCGGCTGGTGCGGACGGTGTGCGAGTTCTGCGTGAAGGATGTGCACTACTCGGATGCGGAACTGTTGGCGAGCGGACTGGAGCCGGAGGAGTGGCGCGGGTTCACTTTCAAGGAAGGGCCGGGATGCATGGAGTGCGCGGGGACTGGGTTCCGCGGGCGGTCGGCGATCCACGAGCTGCTGGAACTGGACGATGAGATTCGCGAGATGCTGCTGTCGAAGAAGCCAGGGAGCGAGATTCGGAAGAAGGCGAAGGAGAAGGGGATGGGGTTCCTGCGGGATTCTGCGTTGGAGCGGGTGCGGGCGGGGATTACTACGCTTGAAGGAGATTAATAAGGTTACGTTTATTGAGGCGGGGCGGTAGGGTAGGTTCGAGGTACTAGGTTCGAGGTTCGAGGGTACGGACATGAGTTGGAAACCGAGATCGATGTCGTTGGAACAGTCGATCTACTGGATTGTCGTATCCGGCTTTCTTTTCCTTATTCCCGCTGTTCTTTACGGGTACGGGCTTCATTTTCGTAGCTGGAGGGAATCGGTGGACCCGGTATTTTTCGGTGGGATGTTCGTGTACGGCTTATGGAGCGCAATCGTCGCTAGCCTCCGAAATCGCGACGAACAGATGCAGTACGAACAGGAATCACGGCTGGAAAAGAACAGGTAGTCTAGGACTGAATGGAAATTTTGCCGAGAACGATGGGGACGCGGCCGCGGCTGGCGTGTGAGGTGCGGGCCGAGGGAGTTGTGGCGGCGCGGGCTGAGGATGCGTCGGCGGTTCTGGACGCGGTGTCGCGAGTGCCGTTGGCGGACGGTGTGGTGGTGCCGCATCTGCGTGTGGGCGAGCCGGGTGCCGCGGTTGCGAGCACGATTGGAAGCTCTGCGGCGGAGGGATTTGTGGGAAGCGCGGCTGCGGGTGCGGCCGGGCGTGCGACGCTGGTGGCGGCGGTGCGGAGTGCGCTGGAAGCGGTGAGCCTGAAGACGCGCGATGTGACGCTGGTGGTTCCGGATTCTGCGGTGCGCGTTTTGTTACTGGACTTCGATGAGCTTCCAGCGAAGGCGGCGGAGGCGCTTGCCGGTGGTGCGCTTCCGGCTGAAGAAACTGCTGCCGTTCGATGCGGATGATGCGGCGGTGAGCTACCAGGTGATGGCGACGTTGCGAGGCGTGGTGCAGGTGATCGCGGTGGCGATGCCGCGCGAAGTTCTTGCGGACTACGAGAGCGTGGTGCGGGAAGCCGGATTTGAACCGGGCGCGGTGATGCCGAGCACGCTTGCCGCGCTGGCGGGGCTGGACGAGGGAGAGATGCCTCGGCTGATTGTGAACGCTGGGGTCGAGGGTGTGACGACCGCGATCGTTAAGGGTGGGATGTTGCTGCTGCACCGGACGGTGGATCTCGGTATGGATACGGCGAGTTCGGCGGGACGCGTTGGGGAGCCAGCGAGAGACAGGGTTGAGGAGACAAGCATTTCTGCGATTGCGGCACGGTTGGCCGCGGCTGGGGGCCATGCTCCTGTGGGCGGCGCTCAGGTTCCGGCGATTGCGGCGGAGACGGTCTACGAGAACAGTGCAACGGCGCCGACCAGCGAAGTGGCGCAGGCGGTGAGCGTGGCGGCGGCGTACTTTGAAGACACGCTGGAGGCTGCTCCTGCGGTGGTGCTGTCGGCGGGAACGCTGGGGGCGGAGGCGCTGATCAGGGTTCTGGATGACGCCGGCGTCGGGATGGGCATGGGGACGGTCGCGGTGCAGGAGGTGGTTGGCCCGCAGATGCTGGGCGCGGGAGCGACTTCGGCGGGGCAGGTGGGTGGAGTTCCGCTGGGCTGGCTGGCGGGAGTGCGGGGGGCGCTGGCGAACTAGATGCGAATTTCAATCAATCTCGCGACGCGCCCGTTTGTTGAGTTGCGGCCTCTGTTTGCGCGGCTTCGGCTGGCGATGGTGGGGCTTGCGCTTCTGGCGATTGCACTGGGTACTACGTTGCACCACTTCAGCGTGCGGGCGAGTGCGGAGCAGGCGCGGATGGATGCGCTGAAGCAGCAGACTGCAGTGCTGGAAGCTGAGCGGCAGAAGAACGAGACGCGCATGCGCGAACCGCAGAACCGCGCGGTGCTGGAACGCTCTCAGTTCCTGAACACGTTGTTTGCCACCAAGAGCTTCAGTTGGACTTCGGTGATGATGGATCTGGAGCGGGTAGTTCCTGCGGGTGTGCAGGTGACGAGCATCGAGCCGTCGATCTCGGCTGAACGCGACGTGAATATTCATCTGCGCGTGAACGGCGATCGGGATCGCGTGGTTGACCTGGTGCGGAATCTGGAACGGAGCCAGCGCTTCCTGAATCCTCGGCCGGCAAATGAGACAGCGCAGACGCAGGAGCACGGCGGCGTGACTCCGGTTGCGCAGCTTGGGGTTCCGGGTGGAGTTCAGTTCGATATTTTGAGCGGATACAATCCGCTTCCGCCGGTGGATAAAGCGACGTTGGAGAAAGATAAGGCCGCGAAGGAAGCGGCTGCTTCAACTGCTCCCGCGCATAAGGCGGCGAAGCCGAAGACTTCGGGCGTAGTAACTCCTGGAACGAGCGGCAAACCTGCGGCGAAGCGGGGTGTCCAGTGAGCGCGTTGAACTTTCTAAAGGCGAAGAGCGCGAATGGCGGTGCGGCACGTCCGTTGCGAGACTGGATGAGTCCGCTGAACCTGCACTGGGCCGGAGTGGGATTGCTGGCGCTGGTGAATCTATATCTGCTGGCGCACATGGCTCTGCTGTGGCATGGCGAGAAGAATTACAACGCGGACGCGCAGGCTGAGCAGCGGATGGAGTTGAAGACTGCGGAGGCTGCGGCGGTTCCTTTGCGCGGACTGGACGCGAAGCTGGCGACGGCAACGTCGGAGGCGGACCGTTTCTATGGCGAGCGGCTGCCGGGAAAATACTCCGAGGTTGCGGGCGAGCTTGGGACGCTGTCGAAGAAGGCCGGCGTGCGGTTGACGCGCGTGGCGTATTCGCCGGCGATTGTGCTGGCGGGGACCAGCGCGCAACTGACCGAGGTTCGCATGGATGCGACTCTGAGCGGCGACTACAGGCCGCTGGTTATGTTCATGAATTCGCTGGAGCGAGACAAGATGTTCTTCGTCATCAACACGGTGACTTTGACCGGGCAACAGAGCGGTACGGTGAGCTTGCGGCTGCGATTGACGACGTATCTGCGCGCGGGCGGGACGCAGGACGCTCCTCCGGACGACGGCGCTGCGAAGCCTCCGGGGCCGGAAGCGATGAATACCGGCGATGACGATTGGAGGACCTGGGCGATGAAGACCGGGACGGACAATCGGAAAGACATGATGCTGTGGGGAGTGCTGGGAGTTTTTGCGCTGGGCTCGTGCATTTATATCTACGAAGAAGTGTTTGCGGGTAGCTCATCGGCGCCCGCGCCATCCACAGTAGTGGTGAGTGCCCCGGTTTCTTCCGCAAAGGCGACGGACACAGGGACGGCGACGGGGAAGGCTGCAAAGACATTGGGGACGACGTCGGCGGCGCTGGATCCGACGCTGCATATGGATGCGATGCTGGTGAGCGAGTCGGTGGACTATTCGGGGACGGGGCGGAATATTTTTTCGCCGAACTCTGCTCCGCCGGTGGTGATTCCGCAACCAAAAGCACCGGCGAGGCCATTGACGGCCGCGATGCCGGTACCGGTTTTGCCGTGTCCGCCAAATTGTCCGCCACCGCCTCCTCCTCCGCCTATCGACCTGAAGTTCTTTGGTGTCGAGACATCTTCAAATGGAGCGCGCAAGGCTCTGCTGTTGCAAGGCGAGAACGTGTTTGTGGCGTCGGCGGGAGAAATTGTGATGAGGCGCTACAAGGTGATCTCGGTCGGGGCGAAGACGATCGAAGTGGAAGACATGCAGAACAATAATAAGCAGACGCTTCCGCTGCTGGTGAATTAGGTGGTTCGAGGTTCAAGGTTCGAGGTTCGAGGGAATACGGACCGGTGTGCTGACTATGACGATCAACGCAAACCGATTGAAGGACCGAGCTGCAGCAGTTGCTGAGGGAGAGCAGGGTTTCATGCTGCTGGGCCTGATCGTGGCGATTGCAATCATCCTGATTTTTCTGGGTGCGGCGGCGACGAAGGTGGCGTTCAGTCTGCGGCGCGAACGCGAGGTGGAGTCGGCGCGCAGGGCGGACCAGTATGTGCGGGCGATTCGACGGTTCTATTTGAAAACCCAGCATTATCCCGGTTCGCTGGAGCAGTTGGAGAATACGAACAATGTGCGCTATCTGCGGAAGCGGTATGTCGATCCGCTGACGGGCAAGGCGGATTACAGGCTGATTCTGGTGGGACAAAACAAGACGACGGTGAAGGGTTTCTTCGGCGAACCTCTGGCAGGAATAGCATCGACGGGACTGGGCGCGGCGGCGGGGTTGCAGTCGTCAGGAGTCGCTGGGCCAACGACGGCGACGCCTGGGGGAACTCCGGGTGCGGGCGGTGCGACGACCTCGGGGAGCGACACTTCGACGGGGACGACGACTAGTCCGACTGGAGCGGCGGGAGGCACCGCCCAGCCGGGTTCGACCAATGCGGGTGGAACCTTTGGCTCCTCCATTGGTTCGGGCTTGCCGGGTTCGGTGGGGCCGTTTATGGGAGTGGGCAGCAGTGCGACGGGCAACTCGATCATCGTAGTAAACGAGCAGACGACGTACGAGACATGGGAGTTCCTATACGATCCTCGGCTGGAGAAATTGAGACAGGCGGCGGCTTTGAATGCGGGCGCGGGTTCAGTGGGTGCGGGTGCGCTGGGACAGACGCCTGGAGCATTGGGACAGCCGCCGGGAGCGTTGGGGACGTCGAACGGAACGAACTCGACGAACTCGAATGGGAACAGTGGGGGAAACACGCCGGCTAGCGGTACGCCGCAACCGCAACCTTGAGCATCGCCGAGGCCGCAGATCGGGTGAGAGAGCGGCGCAGTTAACTGTGCCATCGTATTCTGAATGGACAGAATCTCTTCCGCCAGAAGACTCAATCTCGAGTTCTAAGCTGGACAGCTTTAAGCTCACAGATATCAGATCGCAATTTGAATGGAGAATTTGCCGATGCGCCGTACTGCCGTTTTGTTGACGTGTGCTCTAGCCCTGATGCTTGAGACTGCCGGGGGCACCGCGCAGGCGCCTGCTGCTGCGGCGGTCACTCCCGCCGTCACTGCTCCCGTGCCTGCGTGGGTGAAGCGCAGCAACGAGTACACGCAGATGCTTCTGGATGTGCAGTACAAGCATTCGCCGGAGGGCGGCTCGGGCGAGGGGCTGGTGAAGTACGATCCGCTGATTACAGATGCAACGCGGGCGGACGAGATTGTGCAGCGCAACGAACTGGAAGCGATTCTTGCGAATCTGCAGAAGGTGGAGGCGAAGGAGAAGGACAAGAACGTACGCGAAGACCTGGAGATCATCCAGAAGACATTCAATCTGCAGTTTCGCGAGGACGATTACCAGCTTGCGCACAGGGTTCCGTTTATCGATGCGAGCGAGGCGATATATGGCGGCCTGCAGTCGTTGCTGGACGATCAGGTAGCGGAGGAACGGAGGCCTGCGGCGGTGATCCGGCTGCGTAAGTACGCAGGAGTGGAGCCGGGGTTCAAGCCATTCACCGACGTTCTGAAGCAGCGCGTGATGGAGCAGATGGCCAAGCCGGGGGTGGTGTATCCGTCGCAAGGCGAGATGGAGACCGAACTCGGGCGGGATAAGAACTACGTCGATGGCATCTCGAAACTATTCATCAAGTACAAGCTGACCGGCTGGCAGGATTCCTTTGCGAAGCTGCAGGAGCAGTTAGCTGACTACGACACGTGGATTCGCGCGAACGTGATGCCGAAGGCGCGGACCGACTTCCGGCTGGCTCCTGAAGAGTATGCGCTGAGCCTGGAGAGCTACGGGATTGATATTCCTCCGGCGCAATTGACGGAGATGGCGCACAAGGCGTTCACCGAGGACCAGGCGCAGATGCAGGTGCTTGCTGCGCAGGTGGCGAAGGAACATGGATGGAGCGTAACGGGCGGGCGCATGGACTACCGCGATGTGATTCGCGAGTTGAAGAAGACGCAGATTACGGGCGATGCGATTCTGCCGTTCTACAAGGCGCGGCTGAAGGCGATTGAAGACATCATTGTGGCGAAGAATCTGGTGACGCTGCCGGACCGGCCTGCGATTATTCGCCTGGCCACGGCAGCGGAGACGGCGCAGCAACCGGCACCGCATATGGTTCCTCCGCCGTTTCTGCATAACACGGGACAGAAGGGCGAGTTTGTACTGCCGTTGAATGTTCCTTCGGCCACGGGCGGCGAGGCGGAGAAGTACGATGACTTCACGTTCGACGCGGTGGCGTGGACGATGACCGCGCACGAGGCGCGGCCGGGACATGAGTTGCAGTTCGACTCCATGCTGGAACATGGAGTGAGTCTGGCGCGTGCGCTGTATGCGTTCAACTCAACCAATGTTGAGGGCTGGGGGCTGTACTCAGAGTGGGTGATGCAGCCGTATGAGCCGGTGGATGGGCAACTGCTGACACTGCAACTTCGGTTGCTGCGGGATGCGCGCGCGTTTCTTGATCCGGAGTTGCAGTCGGGCAAGGTGACTCAGGCGGATGCGTACAAAGTGCTGGAGAACGATGTGGTGCTGAGTCATGCGTTCGCGAACGAAGAGGTGGAGCGGTTTACCTATCGCATGACCGGGCAGGCAAATAGCTACTTTTACGGTTACACAAAGCTGTTGCAGTTGCGCAAGGATACGGAAGCCGCGCTGGGAGCGAAGTTCGATCAGAAGAAGTATCACGACTTTCTGCTGGCGCAGGGACTGTTGCCGCCGGACCTGATGCGCAAGGCGGTGATGGAAGACTTTGTGCCGAGCCAGAAGAAGAAGTAAGGGGCTAGGCGTGTCCTCGTGCCTGCAGCCATTTCTGGATGACGACGGCCTCTTTGGATGACATGGCCGGGGCTCCCTCGTGGAGCATCTGCATGAACCAGTCGATCTCCTCGGGCAGGGCGGGGTAGCCGATGTTGTCGCCGGTGGCGTGGCCTTTGACCGGGCGGAACGAGTTGACGAAGGGCTTGCCGGCGGGGTCGAGGAAGACGATGAAAGGGTAGCCGGCTTCTGATCCGCCGAGCGACGACTCCAGAGTGTCCGCGCCTGGTGTGTTGGCGTGGTGCGGGTCACTCTTCTTTTCACCTACGTCGAGGCGCGCGACTGTGAAGTACTTGTCGATGATGGGGCCCGTGCCGGGATCCTTGAGTAGGGTTTCGAACATGTGGCAGGGGCCGCACCACGACGCGCTGAAGACGAGCATGACATTCTTCTGCTGGGAGGCTGCAGCGGTCTGCGCCTGACGCATGATTTCCGCGGCGTGAGTGGGAGCAGGCTGGGTTTGGGTGTGGGCGATTGTTGCGACGAGAGGACACAGGCAGATTGCGATTGAGCGAAGTACTCGGTTCATTCAGGCCTCTTACAGTGGAAGCTGGTTGGCGCGGTTCGTCTGCGTAGGCAAATTGTACGGCTCGAGGGTTGGTGGCACGAAAGAAATTGGCGCGCGCTCTTCCAGCCAGAATGAGCGGCGGAGCACGCGCACTGCTTGAGCGCTACATCGGCTGCGTCGGTTGGAAGAGGGCAATGGTGGCGCCGGTTGGGTCGGCGAGGATGGTCATCCAACCGATGTTGGGAATTTCCATCGGACCTTTGTGGATCGTCGCGCCGAGGGACTTCGCTTTTTCGGTGGAGGCATTGATGTCTTCGACGCCGACGTAGGCGAGCCAGAAGGTGGGCATGTCCGGCATGGAGTACAGGCCGCCGCCTGGGCCGGATGAGGGCTTAAAGGTGGAGTAGATCATGCCGTTGCCCATGTTGTTGTCGGTGAACTCCCAGCCGAAGAGGGCGGAGTAGAACGCTTTGGCTTTGGCGGTGTCAGGGGTGGAGAGTTCGAGGTGGACGAAGGGATTGGACATGGTGGTCTTCCTCTCTTGAGAGATTGGTTTCGCTGCTAATGAGCACCGGCGGGGGCTTTGCCAGGTTTCACTTTCTTGAAGGTCCAGACGACGCCGACGCAGACGAAGCACAGCAACGAGAGCCAGCGGAAGACGTCGACGAACGACCAGATGGCGGCCTGGCGACCGAGTTGCTGGTACAGTGCGGCCTGCGCAGGATAGAGGGAATTGGCTGCGCCGAAGGTGTTCGTGAGGGCGTGCTGAGTTTGGCCGAGGGAGTTCTGGAACTGCTGGCCGGTGACGGGGACTGAGTTCAGAATCTCGTTCTGATGAACGTCGGTGCGGCGCGTGAGGAGCGTCTGCGCGATGGAAATACCGATAGATCCGCCGACGTTGCGCATCAGGTTGAAGATGCCGGAGGCGTTGCCGATCTGCTCGTTGCGCAGGGTGCCGTAGGCGGCGGTGGAGATGGGGACGAAGACGAACGAGAGTCCGAAGCCGGTGATGAGGATGGGCACCAGGAGTGTCGTAGGCGAGAGATCGAACGTTACGTTGCCGAAGTAAAGCGTAGTCAGGCCGAAGGTGAGGAAGCCGAAGGTGAGAAGGTAGCGCGGATCGACTTTGTTAGAGAGGAATCCGATGATGGGCATGCCGCAGATGGCGCCGATGCCGCGCGGCGCGACCACCAGGCCCGCAGTGAAGGCGGTATATCCGAGCAACTCCTGGTAGAAGAGCGGAAGCACTGTGATGGTGGAATAGATGCCGATGCCGAAGAGGAAGATCAGGATGGAGCCAATGAGGAAGTTGCGATCCTTGAAGACCTTGAGCGCGACAAGAGGGTTCTTCGCGGTCCAGGAGTGGTAGCAGAAGTAGACAAAGGCGGCGACGAGGAAGAAGACGGCCCAGCGGATCCACAGGGCGCCGAACCAGTCGTCTTCCTGCCCTTTGTCGAGCACGACCTGAAGCAGGCCTGTCCAGACGATAAGTGCGCCGAAGCCGAGGTTATCGAAGGCGGGTACCTTGGCTTTCTTGATGTAGTCGGGGTCGTGGACGAAGCGGTTGATCATGAAGAGCGCGAGCACGCCGATGGGGATATTGATGTAGAAGGCGTAGCGCCAGGAGTAGGAGTCAGTGAGCCAGCCGCCGAGGGTTGGGCCGAGGACCGGGGCGACGACGACACCGAAGGCGAAGACAGCCATGGCGGCTCCGCGTTTGGCCGGAGGGAAGGACTCGAGCAGGATGGCCTGAGAGAGCGGTTGCAGGGCGCCGCCACCAGCGCCCTGTACGACGCGCGCGAGCAGAAGGAAAGCAAGGGTCGGGGCGGCTCCGCAAGCGAAGCTGGCCACGGTGAAGATGGCCACGCAACTCATGAGGAAGCGCTTGCGGCCGAACTTGAGGGAGAACCAGTTGCTGGCCGGCAGGATGATGGCATTCGAAACGAGGTAGCTGGTCAGAACCCATGTGGCTTCGTCGTTGGAGGCTGAGAGCGAGCCGGCGATGTAGGGCAAGCGCGACCGAGGCGATGGCGGTGTCGAGCACCTCCATAAAAGTCGCGAGCATGACCGCCGCGGCGATGAGCCACGGGTTGACGCCCGCAGTTACTTCGGCGGACTGATCGCGCGGGGCGATGGCGGCAGTGGCGGCGTTCGCGGCAGTAGCCATCCTGCTGGGAGTAACTCCTCTTCTTCGGGGTGTAATTCAGACTGTAGAGATATAGAGGCGGTTAAAGCGCTTGAGGATGCATTTTGGCAGCGCGCCGCGTGCTGCCGAAGAGACGGAATGAGTGCGAATCCTTCTATTGTCAACGAAATGACGACTATCGTGAAGATGTACACGGCGTGGTAGATTCTGGGGATGAATGAGATCGAAGCGGTAGGCGTAGAAGCGGTGGCGTCGGTCCCTCCGGAGGCTGACGCGGGCGCGAACGCCCACCCCTGGTTGTACGCATTTCTGATTGGGCCCTCGGCGGTGGTGGCGAATGGGGTTATCCAGGGCGGGGTGCTGGCATATCTGCTGAGCCAGCAGGGAGTCGGGAGCAAAGGGCAGTCGCATCTGATCGATCTGCTGGCACTGCCGACGAGCCTCTATTTTCTCTGGAGTCCGATTACGGATTTTTTTGTGCGACGCAGGACCTGGCTGCTGATCGGCGGACCGCTGGCAGCGATATTGATGGCGGCCGGCTTTCACCAGAAGAATCTGACGTCTTCCGGTGCGGCGATCCTGATGCTGCTGAGCGCGTGTTTCAGCCAACTGGCGGTTTCTAGTTGTGGCGGGATGATGGGCGCCATGACCCTGGAGCGCCCAAAACGAGTCGCAGGCAGCTTCTATCAGGCTGGATCGATGGGATTCGGCGCGCTTTCGGCCTGGGTTCTGGTTTGGCTGAGTTCGCGGGCTGGACGCGACGCGCTTGGCCTGACGGCTGCGGCGATGATCGGAGTGCCTTCGCTGCTGGCGCTGTGGGCTCCGCGACAGGAGTCGATCGCGACCGGGTCATTCGGGGTGACGATGCAGCGGATCTGGACGGAGTTCAAGGCGACGTTCTGGCGCTGGGATGCACTTCCGTATGCGGCTTGCATGGTATTTCCCATGGCGAGTGGCGCGGCCATTGGCCTGATCAGCGGGTCGGCCAGCCAATGGGGGGTGAGCGGAGATGGCGTGGCCTGGATGAATGGTCTGCTGGGCGGCTTGCTGATGGCGGCTGGGTCGACCGCCGCGGCTGTGCTGCCTGCCAGGATGCGCGCGCCGGTGATGTATATGATCCTGGCTTTGATCAACTGTGCCGCGCTGTGCGTGCTGTGGCTGGGACCGATGCGGCCTACAACCTATTATCTCGGCGTGACGCTGTATCTGTTCACCGTGGGCACTTGCTATGCGATGTTTACCGCGGTCGTTCTGGAGTTCATGGGCCACTCGGGCAAGAGCGGAAGCGGGCGCTACTCGATCATCAATTCGCTGGGGAATGTGCCGGTGCTGTACATGATCGCTCTGGACGGCTGGGGCGGCGAGAAGTGGGGTGCGCGCGGACTAGCCGGGACGGAAGCGGTAGTCGGGGCAGTGGGCGCGGTGATTCTGCTGGCGTTCTTCCTGGCACGCAAGGGGGCCTGGGCTTCCGACGATGCCGCGATCGCGGGTTGAAGCGGGACGCAGCGCTCCTAGTGGATGGTGCCGGAGTACTGGCCAGTCGGGCAGGTGGTGGCGCTGCTGAATATGGTCAGGCTGACGTTGATCGGCGATGTAGTGGCGTTGGCAGTGACCGCGATCTCGTTGTTCGGCGCTGTGAGTCCGTTGCCAAGACTCAAGGTATAGCCGCTGACCAGGCCGGTAATGCCAGTCAGATTAAAGGAACAGCTGGTGCCGGCAAATGAGACGGCGGCGACGGCGGGGAACTGGCCGTCCGCGTTGGCGGCTGACTCCGTGACGGCGAGCGAGAGGTTTCCGTTGGCCGGACCGGTGAGAGTTCCGCTGAAGGTCGTACCGAAGGTTGGTATGAAGGTGGACTGGAGCGGGCTGGAAGCAGTTGCACAGGTACCGCCCGAGATAACTCCGGTGCCGTTTCCGATCTGAGTGCCGCTCGTAGTGGAGATGGTAGGAATCGCAACCGTAAAGGTCGCAGTGCCGTTGGAAAATGTCCCGGAGGTCAGGGTCAGGACGGAGTTGACGATCGACCCGCTGAAGGGGATGTCCTGCGCGCTGGAGACGCAGTTTCCGGCTGGATTGGTGTAGCGGAAGACACCAGACACGCTGGTTCCCACGACGTTCAGATTGCCGCTGAAGACGAGAGGCGTAACCCCTGACGGCGAGATGACGATGACGTAATCACCCGATTGAGTGGGATTTGCTGCGGAGACAGGTGCACTCGAGGCGCACGACATGAGCGCGGCGAGGGGAAGAAGCAGGATGAGGCGCAGCCTGGAAAGCATGGAGACGATGGTACGCTGCGCTTCCATGGAGGAGCAACGGAAATCATTCCGTCATAGAAACGGCAGCGCTATTGGCGGACGAGTATGCCGGTGAGCGTGTAAGCCGGGCTGGGCTGTGACCAGGTGAGATTGGAGATCGTGATCTGGGTGCCGGTGGGATTGGTTGATCCGGCCAGCGTAATGTTCGGGCCGCTGACGGCGGGAGAGAGGTAGCTGAGCGTTATACCCTCGCCGCTGACCGTGCCGGTCATGGGGTAACTGGCTTGATCGCCGAGGAAGACCAGAGTGCCTGTGAGGGGAAACTGGCCGCTGGCATTTGGTGTGGTGGACTGTGTGAGAGTGAGCGAGACATTGCTGAGGTTGGGGGAGGAACTATTCAGCAGGGATCCGGTGTAAGTGCCATTGAGCGGGGCGATCTCAACGCCGACCGATGCGGGATACGCTACGAGGGCCAGGCACTCCACGCCGGTGTAGCCCGGAGGGTAAACGCATCCTCCGAAGACGGTGGCCGGCACCACGGTGTACGGCGAGGCCGGTTCGGTGAAGCCGAGTCCGAAGCCGTATGTGGAGAGTGTGACGTTGCCGGTGGTCGAGGCGTAGTTGCCGCCGTAGTCTTCTGCTGCGGATGCACCTGTGGCGCTGACTGCGGTGAAGATTCCCGAGGCCTGGGTGTTTTGGATCTGAATCGCGCCGAGGAACGCAGGGTAAGTGTTGGGCGGCGAGGTGATGGCGGAACCGGCTTGAATCTGCCAGTTGGTCCAGTCACCGGTGGGGCTTGTGGGAGTGGTGTCGGTGGAGTTCGGGGAAACTGTGCAGCCGATGAGGGCGGCTATAGGAAGAAGCAGCGCTGAACGGAACCCGCGTTTCATGGTCAATATCCTTTGATGAGACAGAATGCTACTCCCGAGCGGCTGGCTTGCAACCAGTTTATTTCCATCGAGGCCGCTTACCGAACGGATCGGATGCATCCACGGCTACAGACAGAGCATCAGATACATTGACAGTAAGTCACTCATATGTGAGACTGGGTAAGTTGATGAATAGGTTTATGGGCCGCATATTGCAGGCTAGTGGCTTATTTTCAAGAGTTTAGATTCAAATTTGGAGCCAGGAGCGAATTTATGGGAAAGATTATTGGAATTGATTTGGGAACGACCAATAGCTGCGTCGCGGTAATGGAAGGCGGCGAGCCGAAAGTCATTCCGAATGAGGAAGGTGGCCGCACTACGCCGTCTGTCGTGGCGTTCACGAAGAGCGGCGAACGGCTGGTTGGCCAGGTGGCCAAGCGGCAGGCGATCACGAACCCAGAGAACACGATCTATTCGATCAAGCGGTTCATGGGGCGTCGTCTGAACGAAGTTGGCGACGAGCTGAAGATGGTGCCATACAAGGTTGTCGCCAAGGGCGACAACGTTGCGGTGATCGCGCAGGGTAAGGAGTACACCGCGCCGGAGATTTCGGCGATGATCCTGCAGAAGCTGAAGAAGGCGGCAGAGGACTATCTCGGGCAGTCGGTGAGCGAGGCGGTTATCACTGTTCCGGCGTACTTCAACGACGCGCAGCGGCAGGCGACCAAGGATGCTGGAAAGATTGCCGGCCTTGACGTCAAGCGCATTGTGAACGAGCCGACCGCGGCCGCGCTGGCCTACGGATTGGATAAGAAGAAGGACGAGACGATTGCCGTGTACGACTTCGGCGGCGGAACGTTTGATGTCTCGATCCTCGAAGTTGGCGAAGGCGTGATTGAGGTGAAGTCGACCAACGGCGATACGCACTTGGGCGGCGACAATCTCGACCAGCGCATTGTGGACTGGCTGATTGCTGAGTTCAAGAGCGAGACTGGGCTTGATCTGCATTCGAAGGGCAACGAGATGGCGCTGCAGCGGTTGAAGGATGCCGCGGAGCGCGCCAAGATCGAGCTCTCGACGGCGCAGGAGACCGAGATTAACCTGCCGTTCATCACGGCGGATGCGAGTGGGCCGAAGCACCTGGTTCGCAAGCTGACCCGGGCGAAGCTGGAGAGCCTGGTCGACGATCTGCTGCAGAAGTCGGTTGGACCGTGCAAGCAGGCGATGAAGGATGCCGGTGTGGACGCGTCGAAGATCGACGAGGTCGTGCTGGTTGGCGGACAGACTCGCATGCCGAAGATTCAGGAGCTGGTGAAGGAGTTGTTCGGCAAGGAGCCGCATAAGGGTGTGAACCCGGATGAGGTGGTTGCGATTGGAGCGGCGGTTCAGGCCGGAGTACTTGCCGGCGATGTGAAGGACCTGCTGCTGCTGGACGTGACTCCGCTGACTCTTTCTATCGAAACGATGGGTGGAGTTGCGACGAGCATGATTGCGCGCAACACGACCATTCCGACGAAGAAGACGGAGACGTTCTCTACGGCGGCGGACAACCAGACCGAGGTCGAGGTGCACGTGATGCAGGGCGAGCGTCCGATGGCGGCGCAGAACCGTACGCTGGGCAAGTTCAAGCTGGGCGGAATTCCGCCGGCCCCGCGCGGAGTGCCGCAGATTGCGGTGACGTTCGACATCGACGCCAACGGCATCCTGAACGTGACGGCGAAGGATAACGCCACGGGCAAGGACGCGAAGATCACGATTACGAGTTCTTCGGGTCTGAGCAAGGAAGAGGTCGAGCGCATGGCCAAGGATGCCGAGGCGCACGCGGCCGAGGACAAGGAGCAGCGCGACAAGGTTGAAGCTCGGAATGGCCTCGACTCGATGGTTTACAACGTCGAGAAGATGCTGAAGGATTCGGGCGACAAGGTTGCGGAAGGCGACAAGTCCGAGGTTGAGACTGCGCTGGCAGATGCCAAGACCACGCTGACGGGTGATCCGGGAGCGACTGAGCTGAATGCTGCGAAGGATCGTCTAACGGCTGCCAGCCACAAGCTGGCTGAGGCGATGTACAAGGCTGCAGCGGCTGCTCCTCCGGCGGAAGGCGCGCCGGCAGCAGGCGAGGCACCGCACGAAGAGGCAAAGAAGGACGAAGGCGTGATTGACGCCGAGTACGTGGACGTCGATAAGTAAGGGATGGCCGGACCGGCTGTAATCGATATCGGCCGATCCGGCATCCAATTAGCAGGGCAACAGAGGAGGGCGCCTTGGGTCGAAGGCGCTCTTCTTTTATCCATCCGGTTGGTCTTGGTGGTCTCCGGGTCGGAAACGCGGAGGTAATTATGACGCAGCAAATGGTATGGAAGTGCGAGCAGTGGCTCGGCGGTAAGGTGAAGGAACAGAACATGTTTACGAGCGAGGAACAGGCGCGCGAGTTTGTGCGCAAGCTCGCCGGGATGTCTCCGGACCTGGTGTTCAAAATCGAGCCCATGCCGATACAGCATGTGTGGAACTAAAGAGCCCGCCCGGCAAATAGGAGTTTTGGGGGAATTCGGACTGGTTCCCCACAGGAAATTGATTTGTTAAGCTGTGCAATCTGTTGCAGACGTGAGACATTGGATCAGACAAATTGAGATCACTGAGGAGATGCCTTACTGCCTGCCTGAACTCTTGAGAAACCACGATGCAATCTGAAATGAACGACGCTGGACAGATAGCTGGATAGAGAACTGGTTCGAACGAAGACCTGGAACTCAATCGGATTCCCCGGAGGGCAACAAAGATGACGACGGAAACCATGTGGCGGTGCGACCAGGTTCGCGCTGGACGGCTGTATAACCGGATGATGTTCGACACGCGCGAAGAGGCCGAACAGTTTATGAACCGGATGCGGCAGATGGAGCCGGATCAGACCATCTCAATTGAAGCGATCGATGCGCGGCAGGTGTGGAACTGACGTGCTGGACGGTACGAAATTCACTGAGTAGATCGTTTCGAAAGAAAAGGGCGCGGCTTCGGCCGTGCCCTTTTTTAGAAGGCTCGGCAAAAACAGTTAGAGGCGAAAGAACGTAGATGGCTACACAGACCAAGGATTACTACAGCACGCTGGGTGTGAAGAAGACGGCGACCGCGGACGACATTCGCAAGGCGTTCCGCAAACTCGCGCGCAAATACCACCCGGACGTGAATCCGAACGATAAGAAGGCGGAAGAGAAGTTCAAGGAGATCTCCGAAGCGAACGACATTCTTAGCGACGAAAAGAAGCGCAAGATCTACGACCAGCTCGGATTCTATTCGGACAACATCGATCCGGCGGCGGCCGAGGCTGCGGCGCGCGGCGGATATGGCGGCGGATTTCCCGGCGGAGGCGCTGGGCCACGTGCGCGAGGCGCTCAGGGGCAGGAAGTCCCGTTCGACTTTAGCGGCTTCGACTTCTCCGGCTTCCAGGGCGGAACGCACGAGCGAGGCAGTGCCGAAGGATCGGGCGGCGGCGGATTTGGCGGGAGCTTCCGCGACATCTTTGGCGGAATGTTTTCCGGCGGAAACAAGGCTGCGCGCGGACCGAAGCCGGGAACCGATCTGGAGTACCAGGTCAGCGTGGACTTCTGGTCAGCCGTGCGCGGCGGCGTAGCGAAGCTGGAGATTCAACGGCAGGAAACCTGCCCGAGTTGCAAGGGAAAATCGACAACCGGCGGAAGCAGCGAATGTCCGGAGTGCCACGGAACCGGCCAGGTAACCCAGATGGGCGGCCGGATGAAGTTCAACATCCAGTGTCCGCGGTGCAACGGGACGGGCAAAGTGCAGAACGGATGTGCGACCTGCGACGGCGAGGGCGTGGTAACGAAGCGCGAGCCGCTGGAGTTTCGCATCAAGCCGGGCACGCGCGATGGCCAGCGGATTCGGCTGGCGGGCAAGGGCAATGCGGGGACAGAAGGCGGCGCTGCGGGCGATTTGTACCTCATCATCAAGGTCGGGACGCATCCGGTGTTTCACCGCGTGGGCGACGATATCCATGTCACGGTTCCGGTGACGGTTCCGGAGGCGGCGCTGGGGGCGAAGATCGAGGTGCCGACGATCGATACGCACGACGGCGGCGGACGGACGCAGTTGAAGATTCCGCCAGGGACGCAGAACGGGCAGAAGCTGCGGTTGCGCGAGAAGGGCGTTCCGAGCGCCGCGCACGAAGGCAAGCGCGGCGACGAGATCGTCGAGGTGAAGATCGTTGTGCCGAAGGTTCAGGACGAGCGATCGAAGGAAATTCTGCGCGAGTTGGCGAAGCTGAACCCCGAAGATCCGCGGGCGGAGATGCTGGCTGAAGTTTAAGTTCAAGACAATTCTTCTTTGCGGGTATACAAAGAAGGCGGAAGTGATTAATGGCTACGAAGCGTAAGTCCAAAGGCGCGTACATGATCTCGGCGGTGGCGGAGATGTATGACATCCATCCGCAGACTCTGCGGCTGTATGAGCGCGAGGGGTTGTTGCTCCCGAGCCGCTCGGACGGCAACACACGGCTTTACACCGATGAGGACCTGGAACGGTTGGAGTTCATCCTGAACCTGGCGCGCGACCTGGGTGTGAATATCGCCGGGATCGCGATTGTGCTGCAGATGCGCGAGCGCATGGAAGAGATGAACCGTCAGATGCAGGGGTTTGTGGACTACGTTCGGACGGAGATGCTGACGCGGATGCAGCATCAGCAGCCGGGAGCGGGACTGGTTCCTGTGGCCCGGCCGATGATGGTTCCTCGGGGCGCTGGATTCGGCAAGCCTTCTCCTTTCAAGAGCTCGGTTATGGTGGACAAGGTTGCGGCCAAGGCGGGTAAGACCAGGTAGACGCTTTGTCGGCGAATTGCGGGCGAAATGCACTAAACTGGATAACGGCTGTGCAGCGCAGGGCGCCGCGCTGCGAGAACGTTTTCGGCTGAAAAGGTGCGATGAGTTTGCTTCTCCGGATTGTGTTTTATAGCGCGCTCGCCGGTACGGTGACGTCGGCTATTTATTGCGGGATGGTGCTGGTCGGGGCGCTGCGTTTTGCACGCCGCAAGCGGCGCGAGGAAGAGACGTCTGTCGATTTTTTGCCTCCTGTCAGCGTGTTGAAGCCGCTGCATGGAACCGAACCTGATCTGGAAGAGAATCTCAAACGGTTCTTCGAGCTCGACTATCCAGAGTATGAGTTGCTGTTCTGCGCCCGAAGTGCGAGTGATGCGGGATTGCAGATGGCGCAGCGTGTTGCGGCTGGTTATCCCGATATTCGCGCCCGGTTTCTGACCTGCGGCGAGCCGCGTTTTCCCAATGCCAAGATGTGGTCGATGGCGACGTTGAGCGAGGCTGCGACGTACGAGACGCTGGTGACCAGCGACGCTGACGCGCGCGTGACCAGGGATTACCTGCGGCGATGCGTCCGCGAACTGGCCGATCCGAAGAGCGAACTGGCGTCGTGCCTTTACGTTGGGCGGACTTCAGGCGGACTGGCGGCACAGCTTGATGCGGTGGGCAAGAGCGTGGAGATGTCGGGCGGAATATTTGTGGCCGACATGATTGAAGGTGGCACCCACTTTGCTCTGGGCGTCAGCATGGTGTTGCGGCGCGACGCGTTCGAAAAAGCCGGAGGGTACGAGGACCTGGGGCAGTACTACGCCGAGGACTTCGTGCTCGGGAACCGGCTGGCCGAGCAAGGCTTCGGCGTGCGCATGGCGAACTACGTGGTGCGGCTGATGGTGCTGCCGCAGGGTCTGCGGGCGTCGTTTCGGGATCAGTTGAGGTGGATGAAGAGTACGCGGCGGTCGCGGCCGGCGGGACATCTGGGTACCGGCTTGACCTACGCGGTTCCTTTCGGCCTGCTGGGATTGGTTTGGGGCCTCCTTGCCGGGCATCCGGCACTTGGGTTGCTGTGGTTGCTGGCGAGTTGTCTGAACCGCTGGGTGATGGCTGCGGTGGTGCTTTGGGCGCTTCAAGACGAGCAGGCCGGCAAGCCGACGTTGATCTATCCGCTGCGCGATCTGCTGGGCTTCGCGGTTTGGGTGGCAAGCTACATGGGCGACACGATGCAGTACCACGGCGGGGCGTACTCGCTGGGCGTGGGCGGTCGATTCGAGCCGGTGGAGCAAAAAGCGAAGCCGGGCGTTCCGGGCGGGAAGCTGCCCGACGCGCCGGTGCGGGGCAAATAGACCTGCCCCCCCGGGGGGGTATCCATTCAAGTTATTTTGTTTTCTGCTGTTAGCGGATATGTGTCCACTTTTTACCACACCTTTGTGGACGTGTTACCATACTCGCTCTCTTGGCTGCAAAGCCGGTCCGTTTCTTGATGTGCCATGGCGAAAGCGGCGGCATCTCCGGGATCAGTTAAATATGAATGGCCCGGCTTGGCTGCCGGGCCATTTCTTTATTTGATTACTAAAACAATTATACCGGCTTGGTCATAACTAAAATGCCATGCTTAGCCTTCCGCTATGTTGTTGTTTGCTATACGGTTACAGGCGATCTGGAGGGATGTGGGGCTGACAGTATGTGGGGAAGACGGGGCGGACTCATTTCCGGGGCTCATGGCTGGTTGGTGAGGATGGACTTGCCGCCGGCCGAGGCCATTACGCGGACGGGGCCGAAGTGACCCAGCTCGGGGATGCGGACGTCGGGGTGATAAGTGAGGAGGAAGATGCGGCCGGGGCCAGACCAGAGGCGGTCGAGGGAGGCGTCCGTTTCAAAGATGGCGGGGGAATCGGGCCAGAAGCTGCCGTACCAGGGACCGTTGACGCGTCCGTTGATCAGATGGACGGGCTGTTGCGTGTAGAAGAGGATGGTGGAGCCGGAGGTGAGTTCGCCATCGATGACGATCTGGCCCGGTGAGCTGCAGGTTGTGGGTTGCAGGTTGCAGGTTGAGCGCTGGGCCTGGAGGATTGCTTCCGCGAGGCCTTTGGAGCCGAGGGTTGGGTAGAAGCGGACGAGGCCTTCGTGCATGCAGAGCAGGAGGCAGGCGGCGGCGGCTGCGATGGAGAGGTTTGCGGCGGAAGTGCGGCCATTGCGGCGAAGGAGATAAGTGAGTGGGCCGATGACGATCATGCTAAGCCCGGCGAGGGTGAGCGGCGTGCGGAAGAGGCCCATGGCTCGGCCGGTGAGGTCGAAGAGATGGCCGAGGGAGAGGTTGTAGTCCGCGCCCTGCTGGAGGAGGGTGGCGATGTCGGTGTGGGGATCGGTGTACGGCGCGGTGACGGCGAAGAAGAGGGCGACGATGGCGCAGAGTGAACAGATGGGGACGAGGAGCCATTTGTGCCAGAAGAGAGCGCTATGGTTAGCCCACATCTCAGAATCGAGATGTGGGGCACCCGGGTTTGTGGCAGAGGCGCGGTCGGCGCGGGCGAGGAGGCCTCCGGCCATGAGGGCTAGTGCGGGGAGGGCTGGGAGGGAGTAGTACTCCTGGCGGGCGGAGAGGGTGAAGAAGCCTAGGACGAGGGTGGTCCAGAGGAGGAGGGTGAGGGCGGCTTCGTGGTCGACCCCACCCATGTCGCGATGAAACCGCGCCATGAATGGGGCACCCGGATGTTTTGGGTTCACCCGGGTTCTGAGGGTGCGGATGTGGTGGCGGATGGCGCCGGGGAGGAAGGCTGTCCAGGGGAAGATCCAGATGGCGGCGAGGAGCCAGAAGAGCGGGATGGGGACCTGTCCGTAGTCGTGGGGGATACGGCGGGAGAGGAAGCGGGCGATGTGCTCGTTGTAGAGATAGAACCAGGCCCAGCCTCCGTGGGCGGGCAGGCCGAGTCCGGGCGGGAGGGCGATGGGCGGATTGCGGATGGCGGCGAGGATGTGCCACGGGGCGGCTATCGCGAGGAAGACCAGCGTGGATGGGATGAGGTGGAATTTGAAGATGAGGCGTAGTTGGCGGGTGATGGCGAGGTAGAAGAAGACGAAGCCGATGGGGAAGACGAGTCCGATGAAGCCCTTGGTGAGGAGGTTGAGGGCGGTTACGGCGGCGAAGGCGAGGCAGGGGAGGAGGGGCGAGTGGTTGGTTGTTAGTTGTTGGTTGTTGGTTGAGTGTCGATTTTGTGGCTGAAGGGATTGAGAGGCTGTGGTGGGGCGGAGGGTTTCGGTGTCCTTCGACTGCGCGCTGCGCGCTTCGCTCAGGATGACAGCTCTATCTCTATAAGCGACTACGCGCTCTAGGGCTACGAGGAAGGTGTGGATGGAGAGGGTGAGCCAGAGGGCGACAACGATGTCGGGGATGTAGAAGCGGGTGTAGAGGTAGGGGCCGATGCAGGTGGCGAGGGCGAGGGCGGAGTAAAGGGCGGCGCGGTCGGGGTGGGCCGTGGGCGAGATGCCGCGGAAGAGGCGGAGGCCGAGGGCGTAGGTGGAGAGCAGAAGGCAGAGGGTGAGGAGGGCAAGCGGCAGGCGGCCGGCCCAGTCGTGGGCTCCGAAGATGTGCATGGATCCGGCGGCGAGCCAGTACATCAGCGGCGGCTTGTCGAAGAAGCGGATGCCGTCGATGTAGGGGGTGACGAAGTCGTGTCGCTTGAGCATCTCTCGGGCGATTTCGAGATAGACGGAGTCGACGTCGTCGAGCAGGCCGGGGGTGAAGAGGCCGCCAATGTGCAGGACAAGCCAGGCGAGGACGATGAGGGAGATGGAGCGCGGGTTCCAGCGGTGCGCGGCGGAGGTTGGGGCGGCGATTTGTGTTTCGGTTTGGGTCACGGTTTAAGGCGTTGTTCGTTTCGCATTTGACGGGGTGGACTTCCCGGTGCGGTCAATGATCCAAGGGGCGGTCGGTTAGGAGGGCTTTGCCTGCGGTCTCTTGGAGGAGGATGGCTCGGGAGCCGAGGAGGTGGTCGACGTCGTCGCGGTGATTGATGGGGACGAAGAGAATTTTGCGCGGGCCGGTTCCCCATTCGCTGACGAGTTGCGCGGGCGTGAGGAAGAGGGATTGCGCGTCGGGGAAGGTGGAGCCGAAGAGCATGGAGGAAGAGCGGCCGTCGACGAGGAACGCGGGGCGCGAGAGCGGGCGGTTGAGATAGAAGGGGATGGATGAGCCGTACGCCTGGTCGCCGTAGAGGAGCAGGGTGTTATCGCGGGAGATCTGGCCGGTGGCTTCGAGTTGCTGGATGCGGGCGGCGAAGTCCTGCGAGGAGAGCATCGGCGCGAAGCGGGCAAAGGCGATGTGCGCGGCGATGAGGAAGACTGCGGAGGTGAGTGCGACGGTGACGGTCGAGGCGAGGTGATGGCGGCGCGCGCGAAGAATCCAGGAGACGGCTGGGCCGATGGCGAAAGCCGCGAGGGCAAGTGCGGCGGGCAGGCGAAGGGCGGCGAAGCTGGGACCGGTGAGGTCGAACAGGGAGGACATGGAGAGGGTGTAGTCGCCTACGCCGCGGTGGGCGAGGAGGTCGCCGACGTTGGGTGCGGCGGCGAGGTGGCGGGCGGTCCAGAGGCCGTAGGTGAGGGCCGCGGCGATGAGGAGGCCGAGCGTGGTGAAGGCGGCGTGGGCGAAAGTGATCAAGAGGTTCGAGGTTCGAGGTTCAAGGTTCGAGGAATGCTCGGTGCGGGCGAGGGCGGCGGCGAGGAGCATCAGGAGCGGGAGGTAGGCGGGGAAGGTGTAGTACTCCTGATTGGTGGAGAGGGAAAAGAAGACGAGGACCAAGGCGGAGAAAATTGTGAGGAGGAGGGTGGTGCGCTGGGATGTGGTCAGGTGGCGGAAGCGTCCCTTCGATCTGACACTTTTGGTGGCGAAGCGGGGGAGCTTTCGCTCTTCGGCGAGCTCGGATGCAGAGTGGCTGCACCAACTTTTGTAGGCGGACACGAGCCCGAGCGGGACGAAGAGGCTCCAGGGGAAGAGCCAGACGAGGTGGAGGGACCAGTAGAGGTAGCCGGGAAGCTTGTTGTAGTCGCGCGGGATGCGCTGGCCGAGGAAGCGCAGGACGTGCTCGTTGATGAAGTAGAACCAGAAGAAGCCGTGGCCGTTCATGCCGCCGGTGTTGCGGAGGCCGGCGAGGATGTGCCAGGGCGCGGCGATGGCGAGGAAGAGGAGTGTTCCGGTGAGCGGCTTGAGTTGGCGCCAGTTGCGGTGGTCGCCGGTTATGGCGAGGTAGAGGACGGCGGTTCCGAACAGGAAGACGATGGCGACCAGGCCTTTGGTGAGGACGGCGAGGGCGAGGGCGGTCCACATCGCGTAGGGGTAGATGGAGTAGCCAGTTGCAGGTTGCAGGTTGTCAGTTGCGGACTCGATGTTGCTAGTTGCGAGGGGTTCCGAACGCAGGCAACGCAGGAAGCAGTAGAGAGCGGCGGCGAGGAGGAGGGATAGGAGGACGTCGGGGATGAAGACGCGGGTGAAGAGAAAGACTCCGGCGGAGGTGAGGATGCCGAGGCCGGTGTAGAGAGCGGAGCGGCTGCCGAAGGCTTGATTGGCCCAGCGATAGCCGAGCAGCATGAGCAGCAGGACGGCGAGTGCCTGCGGGAGGTGGGTGGCGAAGGTGTTGAAGCCGAAGAGGCGGAAGCTGAAAGCGTCGATCCAATAAGGCAGGGGGGCTTTTTCGAGGTAGCGGACGTTGTTGACGCGAAGGGTGACCCAGTCGCCGGAGAGGAGCATCTGGCGAGCGGCGTTGGCGTGGGTGCCGTCGGCGTCGTCGAGCACGGGCGGGGAGAAGAGCGAGGCGGCGAAGAGGATGAGCCAGAGGATGCTGAGGCACGAGATCGCGCGGGCGTGGTGGGAGCGCTCTGCGACGCGGGAGGCGGTTGCGGGTTCGGGGGAGGCGGTAAGTGTCATGAAATTACTTGCTCTAACAGCATACGTCTACCGAGGGCTGCGGCCGTGCATCGGGTGGCAATTGGATGCGCGATGGGTGGCGCGGGCGTTGTATCTTGTTGTGTGGGTGGAATGTGTAAGCGTGGGCCGGGCCAAGGTCTTCCAGCCGATAGAAATATGAGAGATGCCTGAATTCATGCCAACTTTTGCTGCAATCGATATCGGTTCCAACTCTATCCGGCTGAAGATTGCGTCGGTGCAGCAGCACCATCTGAAGACGCTGCATGAAGACCGCGAGGTGGTGCGGCTGGGCGAGAGCGTGTTCCAGACAGGGGTGATTTCGCCGGATGCGATGGCGAACACGATTCGGGCGCTGAAGCGGTTTCAGAGGGCGGTGCAGCTGCACGTGGCCGACAAGGTTCGCGTGGTGGCTACGAGTGCCATGCGCGATGCGCGGAACGCGGCGGCGTTTACGGCATGGGTGAAGTCGGCTACCGGATGGCAGGTGGAGGTGATTTCGGGGCTGGAAGAAGGCCGGCTGATTCATCTTGGGATTGTGACTCTGGAGCCGGGAGCGCGCGGGCGGTGCGTGCTGATCGACCTGGGTGGCGGAAGCTGCGAAATTACGCTGTCGGACCAGGGGCGGATCAAGGAGATGGTGAGCCTGCCGCTGGGGGCGGTGCGGCTGCAGCAGGAGTTTTTGCGCAGCGACCCGCCGGAGAAGCAGGACATTGCGCGGCTGAGGCAATATATCGACCTGCAGTTGAAGCGGGCAGAGCGGAAGATTGGGTTGCCGCGGGTGAATTTGGTGATTGCCACGTCGGGGACGGCGGCGGCGCTGTCGGAGGCGAGCGCGTTTCTCGGGTCGTCCAAGATTCCTGCGCGGAAGGGCAGGGCGGCGAAAGCGGCGGCTCCGGCGATTACAAATACGGCGGACGTGCGTAAGCTGGCGGAGAAGCTGGCGAAGATGAACAATGCTCAACGCTCGTCGATTCCGGGGATCGGGCCAAAGCGGTCGGAGATCATCATTGGCGGCGCGACGGTGTATTCGCACCTTCTGGAACGGCTGGGACTGAAGGGGTTTCGCTACTCGCCGCTGGGCTTGAGCAATGGAATTCTGGAGCAGATGCTGGCAGAGGTGGATCTGCGGGCGTCAGTCCACCAGAAGATCGAGACGGAGCGGTGGGCCGGCGTGCTGGAGGTTTGCCGGCGGTACGGTGTCGATCAGAAGCAGGCGGAGCCGGTTCGCGAGCATGTGGTGCAGTTGTATGACGAGTTGCTGCGCGTGCATGAGTTGCCGCCGGAGTACCGGTTGTGGATGCAGGCTGCCGCGATGATGCAGGACGTGGGCAAGTACATGAACCACCAGGGGCATCATCGGCACTCGCAGTACATTATTGCGAACTCGGAAATATTCGGGTTCTCTCCGGAGCAGCGGGCGATTGTGAGCGCGATTGCGCGGTATCTGGGCAAGAGCTGGCCGGATGCGGTGGATCGCGTCATGCGAACCGTGCCGGCGGAGGAGCATATCAGCGTGCTGCGAGCGGTGACACTGCTACGTATGGCGGTGGCGCTGAACCAGGACCGGGCAAGCGCGGCGGTACGCATGAAGACGCACGTGTATCCGAAGCGGGTGGTGCTGGAGCTGATTCCGCGACGGGGTGGCGCGGAGTTGGAGGCGTGGTCGCTGAAGAAAGAGGCGGCTTACTTCCGTGAGGTCTTCCGGCGCGACTTGACTGTCGAAGTGGCGTAGAGCGCACGGACGGTGCGCGGGTCCAGCAGATATTGCAGCGTGGCGGGTCCGCGGGTGAAGTTGAGCCGGACCAGCGAGCCTTTGCGCAGACGTACCGGGGCCAGACCGCCGTTGCCGTCGGCGCTCATGGCGGGGCAGGCGGATGCAGGGATCATGAGCGAACCCACGAAGGTGGTGAGGTTCGGATTGTGGCCGACCAGCAGGACATTCTCGAATTCCGAATATTCGCGCAGCAGCTTCTGGAACTGGGCGAAGGTGCCCTCGGGAGCGAGGGCGGGCACGGAGAGAATCGGCTGCTCGTAACCCATTTCGGTGCCAACCATGGAAGCCGTCTGCATGGAGCGCTTGAGCGGACTGGAGATAATGACGTCGAACTGCAGCTTCATGGCGTTGAGTACATGGGCCAATTGCAGGCAGTGACGCTTACCCTCCTTGTCGAGTGGGCGCTTGAGGTCGAGCTTGGGGTTGACTCGGCGAAGGCCGGCGCTGGCGTGGCGGAGGATGTAGATATTCATATGTTGTTAACATTCTAGGGCCGCTGATGGGTCCGGAATGTTAATTTCGCGCTCGAGCTGATGTTATTGAAACGGCGTCGTTTTCTGGGCAGAAGCAGGCGGAACTTCGGGGTGAAAGACACCGGGGTCGGGCTCTGGAAGAGACGGGCTCGCGGGCTCCGGATCCGGGACCGGGTCGGGAGGATAGGGCGTTTTGGGACGCTGTGGCGGCAGGTGCATGGCAGGAGTGTACTCCCACAATTCTGTTGTGAGTAGGCCGGCAAGGGAGCGATGTTGGGCGATGGGGCTGAAGCCGGCGCTGGTGAGAGCGTCGGCGTGATCAGGGAGCGCAGTGATGCGGAGACCGGTCAGGATGCGGAAGGCAAGATAAAGTGCGCGAACGAGGGTTCGGGCGGGCCAGCGCATAGGGCCAGTGGGAATGCAGAAGTCAGAGATGAGCCAGATGGCGTTTGGGGTGAGATATGGGGCGATGCGTTTGGCGAGGGAGTTCGTCTCGGACTGGGTGAGGCAGTCGAGGAAGAAGTGGGTGACGACGAGGTCGCAGGTTTGAGGTGGCTCGAACTGGAGGGCGCTGGACTGATGGGTGCGGAGGCGGGATCGAGCTGCAAGGGTGCGGCGGGTGAGTTGACGGAGCATGGCGGCGCTGGTGTCGACTGCGTCGGCCTGCAGGTTGAGGTTGGAGGCGAAGAGACTGGCGAGGAAGCGGCCGTCGCCGTCGCCGAGGACGAGGGCGCGGCGGCGGTCTTTGAGTTGCGGGAGGAAATGGGTGCGGGCATTTTCGAGTGCGCGGCCGAAGGTGAGGTACTCCATCCAGCGATAGGGGCGGGCCAATGCGTCGAAGTTAGCGGGTGAGCGCTTGCGTGAGTTCATCGGAGGAAAGGCAGCAGGAGCGCGGGCGTGAGGAGAGCGAGATCGGCCGAAGCGCGGAGATCGGTGGAGGAGATGCGGCCGCGATTGCGATGAAGCGCGAGAAGCAGCAAAGCGGCGATGGTACACGCGGCGGCGATGGGTCTGGCCTGGCTGGAGGTGCGCATTGCGAGTGCGGGGCCGATGATCGCTGCTGTGATTGCCAGAGCGGGAAGGTGGGCAAGCGCGAGGCGCGTGGTGGCGTGCGCGGTGGCGTCGAGCGGGCTGCTGTGTTCCCAGGAATAGATGAAGAGGCAGTTGAGGCTGCAGAGTGCAGCGAAGAGGATTGCGGTGGGGAGCAGAGTCTGGGCGCAGCGCGGGCTCGCGGGCTACGGCTGGGATGAACACGGCGGCGGAGAAGAAGAGGCCGACGGCGATTTCTTTGGGCAGGCGATGGGCGCTGCGGGTGGCGTGCAGGATGACGAACCACGCGATGAGCAGCGTCGCCTTCGATGAGATAGAGGCGGATGGCGGCGGGGTCGAGGCGGGGCAGAAGCTCGGCGAGGGCGGTGGCGGCGACTGCGATACCGATGAGGAAGGCCCGGCGGTGGCGATGGTGGAAGATGATGGCGGGCTTCGAGATCGGTGGGCGGCAGAGTGGGACGGCGTCGAGCAGGCGGTCGGCGGCGTAAAGGATCCAGACGGCCAGGGACATGGCCGCGGGTGCGGCGAGCGGAAGGCGGATGTGAGCGGAACGCGCGATGAAACAGACCCACAGCGCGGCCACCGTGGGCGCGTCGAGCGAGAGCAGGTGCCAGCGGGCGATGGGGCTTGACGTTCGCGTGGGTAGGGCGAGTTGTGTGGTTGTGGCCACAGATGAATTTTAGATGCGCCGCGACGGAAGCCGGTCCGTGATTGAATGAAGGCATGGACGCCGTTGCTTCACCGCCGATGACGAATGGCGCGCATGCCAACTTTCATGTGCTGGCGAAGCCGACGGGTGCGGTGTGCAATCTGGACTGCAAGTACTGCTTCTTCCTGTCGAAGCAGGCGCTGTATCCGGATAGCGATTTTCGCATGTCGGATGACCTGCTGGAGATTTATATCCGGCAACTGCTGGAGTCGCAGCCGGAGCAGGTGACGATTGCGTGGCAGGGCGGCGAGCCGACTCTGATGGGGCTGGAATTCTTCCGGCGGGCGATGGAGTTGGTGGAGAAGCACAAGCGGCCCGGGCAGACCGTGGAGCACACGATTCAAACGAATGGGACCCGGCTGGATGATGCGTGGTGTGGGTTCTTCAAGCAGCACAGTTTTCTGGTGGGGCTGAGCGTGGATGGGCCGCCTGAGCTGCATGATGAATACCGCGTGGACAAGGGCGGCAAGGGCACGTTCGACCAGGTGATTCGCGGTTGGGAGTTGATGAAGAAGCATGGGGTGGAATGCAACATCCTGTGTACGGTTCATGCGGGGAACGTGGAGCACGCCGTTGAGGTGTACCGCTTCTTTCGCGATGGGCTGGGTGCGCGGTTTATGCAGTTCATCCCGATCGTGGAGCGGGGGGACGCGAATCTGGTTCGGCTTGCGGATGTGGGCTGGGGACGCGCGCGGAACGGACGCCAGGCCGCTGTATGTGCAGTCGGGGAACCGGGTGACGGACCGGTCGGTTCAGCCGAAGCAACTGGGGCGGTTTCTGATCGATATCTTTGATGAGTGGGTGCGGCGGGATGTGGGGCAGGTGTATGTGCAGATGTTCGACACGACGCTGGGCGCGCATGTGGGGCAGTATTCGCTATGCGTGTTTTCGCCGACGTGCGGAAATGCGGTGGCGCTGGAGCATACGGGCGATCTGTACTCGTGCGACCACTTTGTGGAGGCGGGATTCTTGTTGGGGAATATCCGCGAGACGCATATGGGGGATCTGGTGGCGTCGGGGCAGCAGAGGAAGTTCGGCGCGGATAAGCGGGACTTGCTGCCGAAGTATTGCCGCGAATGCAGTGTGCTGTATGCGTGCAACGGCGGATGCCCGAAGGACCGGTTTGCGGTGACTCCGGATGGCGAGGCGGGGCTGAATTATTTGTGTGCGGGGTATAAGCGGTTCTTCGAGTATGTGGAAGCGCCGATGCGCATGATGGCGGGACTGCTGGAGCAGCAGCGGGCTCCGGCGGAGATGATGCGGTGGTACGCGGCGGAGGATGCGAAGTGGAAGGTGGAGGCGGCGAAGTTGGGGCGGAATGATGCCTGCGTTTGCGGGAGTGGGCGCAAGGTGAAGCATTGCCACGGGGCGTGAACGTCTTGACATGCGTTACGTAACGCATTACGGTTGATCGTGATCCGCACGATTCGTCACAAGGGGCTGAAGCGGCTTTACGAGGAAGATGACCCGCGTGGGGTTATCGCCGAGCACGCTGAAAGGCTGCGCGATATATTGACCCGATTGGACCACGCGGAAGCGCCATCCGATTTGGACTTACCGGCCCTGAGGTTACATGCGCTTAAGGGAGAGTTGAAGGGCTTGTGGGCGGTAACCGTGCGAGCAAATTGGAGAGTCATCTTCCATTTTTCGGGGGCTGACGTCTTCGACGTCGATTACGTGGACTACCACTGAAGGGGAGAATCGTATGCCGATGAAGAACCCGCCGCATCCTGGAGGCGTTGTCTTGCGCCTATGCATTGAGCCCTTGGGGTTGACGATTACGGAAGCTGCCGCGGCTCTCGGGGTCACGCGCACGACACTTTCGGAGTTGGTCAATGAGAAGAGAGGAATTTCGCCGGAGATGGCGGTACGGATATCGATGGTCTTCGGCGGCAGTGCGCAAAGCTGGATTGTGCAGCAGGCGCAGTATGATCTGGCGCAGGTGCCTGCCGGGCGGATCAAGTTGAAGAGGCTGAAGGCGGCGTAGGCGGCTAGTTGGCTGAAGGCTTCTCTACGTGGTCGATGACCATGACGTCGACCTGGGTTTTGCGGGTTTCCATTTTGATTCCGAGTTCACCCTCCATCGCGGCCATCAGGATGCTGGTGGTGTCGGGGCGGTCGGGGCCCATGTTTTTCGCGTCGGGCAGGTAGGGAGTGAAGTCGAGAGCGAAGTCGTATTTGCCGGTCAGGCCGGTTTCGTCGACAACGGGCATCTGGAGCGGGCCGGAGATGAAGTCGCCGAATTGGCGGATGGTCATGGATTTGACGACGGTGCCGTTGGCGGAGTTCTGGCGGAAGGGCTTGGCGTCGGGATTGGCGGCTGGGTGGACCTTTGCGCCTCCCTTGGCGATGGTGAGGACGAAGGCCTTCAACTCTTTGTTTTGATGATGGAAGCTGAGCTTGAAGCGGTCGGCGAGCAGGGATTGCATCATCAGCTTCATCTGGTCGTCGGTGGCGGGGGAGTCGGCCTTGGCGGTGATGTCGAACTTGTCGGAATCGATCCAGCCGGGGCCGGATATCTGGCTGTACTGGACGCCGTAGGCCCACTTGATGCAGGTCTCGACGCTGACATCCTGCATGCGGAGGGTGCCGGGGGTGGTCTCGGTCTTGCCGTCGTGCTCGAACTGGACTTGGGACGAACTGGGGCGGATGCTCGCCACAGCGAAGCTGGGTTGCTGGGCGCGGGTTGGGACTGCGAGGAGGACGCAGGCCAGCGGAACGAACAGGGCGGCAACAACTTGTTTCATAGTTTTCCTGACTGAGCCGGTGACTGAATTTTCTGACGCGCTGCCGTTCTCCCGCAGATACGGCATAAAACGGCTGGGGGTTCCGTAGGAAATTTACATTGGTGGAACACTTGACCGGGCTGGCGCGATAAACTAGAGGACGACCATGCCAACCAAAAAAGAACTGCTCACAACGCCCATTCAGCACATTGATATTGCGAAGTACAACGTTGTCCCGATGGTGGACGCGATGGCCTCGATGGCCTACACCTCGCGCGACACTGCGCGCGCGGCCTCGATCTACGAGATGATGCTGCGCGATACCGATTGCGGCGTGATTCTGTGCCTGGCGGGATCGCTGATCTCGGCTGGCCTGCAGAAGGTTTTTGTGGACATGATCCGCAACAACATGGTGGACGCGATTGTGTCGACCGGCGCGAATATCGTGGACCAGGACTTCTTTGAGGCGCTGGGCTTCAAGCACTACATGGCGGGCGATGAGTACAAGTACGGCAACGGCGACGGCGATCTGCGCGAGCTGATGATCGACCGCATCTACGACACGTTTATCGATGAAGAAGAGCTGCGCATCTGCGACGACACGACGGAGAAGATTATCAACTCGCTGGCGCCGAAGGCTTATAGCTCGCGGGAGATCATTCGCGAGTTTGGTGCGTATCTGGAAGCGAATGGCCGGACTCCGGAGAATGGCAACAACGATTCGATCATTTTTGCGGCGTATCAAAAGGGCGTGCCGATCTTCTGTCCGGCGTTCTCGGACTGCTCGGCGGGGTTTGGTTTTGTGGCTCACCAGCACGCGCGGCGCGGACAGCCTGTGGTGTCGATTGACTCGGCTAAGGACTTTTATGAGCTGACGCAGTTGAAGATTGCCAATCCGACGACCGGGTTGCTGATGATCGGCGGCGGCGTGCCGAAGAACTTTGCGCAGGATATTGTGGTTGCGGCGGAGATTCTGGGCGTGGACGCCCCGATGCACAAATACGCGATCCAGGTGACGGTAGCTGACTCACGCGATGGCGCTCTGTCGGGTTCCACGCTGAAGGAAGCGAGCTCATGGGGCAAGGTGGATACGACTTACGAGCAGATGGTGTACGCCGAGGCTACCCTGGCGCTGCCGCTGATCGCGGGTTATGCCTTGCACAAGGGCGCTGCCGAGGCCCGCAAGGGGAAGAATTGGACCGAGGTACTGAGCCACGTTGTCGAACCAGTGTCCGCATGACCCGTTCTTGCTATATACCCGGTTGAATCTTGCTATATAGTTGACGTTGACCCAACTGCTTCCTTTTCTTCTCTCAGCGTCGCTTTCTGCATGGTTCGATTAGGGCATACGGCGATGACATTCCTCGCAACGTTTTTTTCGGTTTTATTGACGGTGAGCCTTTTCCTTGTCGGCGCTCTTGCGCTGAAGCTCGCGTCGCGGCTCCGTCAGCAAAAGAATGCGATTGAAGAATTGCAGGAAGCGCTGCGGATGAGCCGGGAGTACGCTGAGCAGCAGAAGAGCAAGCTGGCGATGCGCTCGGATCTGGACACGGTTAAGGATGAGTTCATTTCTACGGTGTCGCATGAGCTGCGCACTCCGCTGACCAGTATTCGCGGGGCTTTGGGGCTGCTTTCGGCGGGGCTGCTGGGCAATGTCGATCCCAAGGCGCAGAACCTGCTGCGGATCGCGTCGAGCAACACAGAGCGGCTGATCCGGCTGATCAACGACATTCTGGATCTGGAGCGGATGGAATCTGGCCGTGCGCCGTTGAAGCTGCGGCGTTGCTCGATGTATGACCTGGCGCGCGAGGCGGTGGAGACGATGTCCACAATGGCCGAAGGCGCGGGGATTCATATTGAGCTGACCAGCAACGCGCTGCGGGACTCGATTTATTTCGATGCGGATTCCGACCGGATCTTGCAGGTGTTGACGAATCTGTTGTCGAACGCGGTGAAGTTCTCGCCTGCGGGTTCGACGGTTTCGGTGCAGATCGATTCAAACCCGAACTCGCTGCTGGTAAAAGTCGTGGATCGCGGGCGCGGAATTCCGGCGGACAAGCTGGAGGCTGTGTTTGACCGATTCCAGCAGGTTGAGTCGGGGGATTCGAGCAAGAAAGGCGGGACCGGATTGGGGCTGGCGATCTGCCGGAGCATCATCCAGCAGCATGGCGGGGCGATCTGGGCGCAGGCGAACCACGGCGGGCCGGGAACGACGCTGTGGGTACAGCTGTCGCGGTCGGCGCGGGCTTCGGATGCGGCTTCGCCGGGGATCGCCACTCCTTCTGAGCGTGGGGAGGGGCTGATCCTGGTGTGCGACGACGATCCTGGGATCCGCGTGGTGGTCGCAGAACAGCTTCGCCAGCATGGATACGACATTCTGGAGGCGGGCAGCGGCGACGAGGTGATCGCGCTGGTGAAGCGGCATACGACAAAGGCGAACGGCGCGAAGGGGCCGGAATCGGCGATCTCGGCGATTTTGCTCGATCTCTACATGCCGGGGCTGAGCGGTTGGGAGACTTTGCAGAAGCTGCGGGAGATGCCGCAGACAGCGTCCGTTCCGGTCGTGATTCTGAGCGTGATACCGCCGACGGAGCGCCCGGCGCACGCCGCCAACTCGCAGGGTTGGGTGCAGAAGCCATTCAATGAGAACCTGCTGCTGGCTGAGTTGAGCAGGGTGCTGCGAGCTAAGGGAGACTCGGGCCACATCCTGCTGGTGGAGCAGGATAACGATATGGCGAAGTTGATTCTTGACGGCTTCCAGAAGTCGAATGTAAGGATCGACCACGCGGCAACGTTGCAGCAGGCGGTGGATCGGTGCCTGCTTGGTCCTCCAGATCTGTTGATTCTGGATACGGCGCTGCCGGATGGGGACGGCTTCTCGTTAGTAGATTGGTTACGCCGGCAAACAGGTCTTCGGAACTTGCCACTGGTGGTTTACTCTGGTCGCGAGATCTCCGAAGCTGAAATGCAGAAACTCCGTTTGGGGCCGACTGAATTCCTGGATAAGGGAAAGGTCCAACCTCGGGAGGTACAAGGACATGTGCTTGCGATGGTCCAGCGTCTGCGGAATGCCTCCGCCGAACAGGTCGCGTAAGGGCATGAGAGACTGATACGAGTAATGCGCCAGATTCTGATTATTGATGACGAAGACGATATCCGCGAAGTAGCTGCACTATCTCTTGAGGCAACGGCTGGGTGGGACATTACAACAGCTTGTTCCGGGGCCGATGGGATTCGGGTTGCGTCGGATCCGAAGCGCAGGCCGCACGCCATCCTGATGGATGTGATGATGCCGGGGATGGACGGTCCGACCACGTTTCGCCAGATGCAGCAGATTCCTGAGATCGCAAGCATTCCGGTGATTCTGCTGACGGCCAAGGTTCAGGGTGTGGACCAGCGGCGGTTTGCCGGGCTGGGAGTTTCTGGGGTGCTGTTCAAGCCGTTCGATCCGCTGACGCTGGCCTCGCAGATTTCGGACGCGCTTGGGTGGAAGGACTAGATCGCGCAAGCGGTCTTCGTGCAGCCGACATGGCCGACGCAAAAGATAAAACAGACGCATTGCTGGCAACGCTGTGGGTGCGGATACAGCCGCTGGTCGAGGAGCGTCTGGCGACGCTGGATCAGGCTGCAGCCGCTGCTTCGGCTGGAACGCTGGGCGACGAACTGCGCAAGAAGGCTGCAGCGAACGCGCATAACCTCGCGGGCTCGCTGGGCATGTACGGATATGACGAAGGGACACGAGTTGCGCGTCAGCTTGAGGTGCTGCTGAATGGAGCGGCTCCGGATGCGGTGCGGCTGGGCGGTTTGATTGCTGAGCTGCGCTCGGTTCTGATTACAAAAAGTTAGAGTTGGCGCAGGTCATTTGCGCGATTCGTGGACGGCCCAGGCAGCTACGTCCTGGGCGGCTTCGAAGCCGTCGTATTGGCGCATCTTGCGGCCGTCGGCGTACTCGTTATAAAACCAGGGATCGACTACGGCGAGGACGGTGCCCTTGCCCAGGTGGGAGACGGCAATCATGACGTCGCCGTGGTCGGTGACAAGGGCCTTCGCGGGGCCGCTGACTGTGATGGTGCTGGTGTCCTTCATGTAGGCGGTGAAGCCTGCGCCGAAGATGCCGGTGCCGGGCGGGATGACGACTTCGCCGGTGGAGTGGTCGGGGTCGATGACGTGGTGGGAGAGGACCGGGTTGAAGTGGATGCCGAAGCGGTCGCTGAGGGTGTTGAAGTGGGTGAATTCGGTGTTATCGCGATCGTTGGAGAAGAGCAGGAGGACGCCGCCGCCGCGGACCCAGGCTTCGATGGCGTCGCCGCTGGATTTATCCATGTAATGAGGGTTGGGATTCTTTGAGGGGATGTCGGGCGAGGCAATGATGTAGATCTGCGCCTGGCAGAGGGCTGCGGTGGTGGGTGCGGCGGACAGGGTGGCGAGTGAGGCTCCGTCGCGGCGGAACGCCCGGCCGAAGAAGGAGTAGCCGTTGTTGGAATCGTCGTTCCATTTGTAGTGGAAGGGTTCAGTCTGGCCGAATGCGTTCTGGCGGGTCTGCGAGTTGAACCAGGCGTCGACGAGGGCTGTGACCTTCTGGTTTGAAGGCGGACCGGCGTGAGTGCAGGACGCCACTTCGTGAGTGGCTGCCGGCTGCTTTTGAGTGGTCGGCGGCTCCGGGATGGTCGAAGGACGGTTGCCGGGCGCCCTGGTACTGCTTCGAGTTGAATGGATCGCTCTTGGTGGCGACTGCTGGCTGGGAGGGTTTGTCTACCTTCTTCTCAGTGGCTGCCGGTTTGACGTCCTGGCTGAATTTGATGGGGGTGGACTCCATCTCGGAACCGGCCATTAGGTAGGCTCCTACGCCTTTTAAGTCTTGATCTACTACTGGTTCGTGAATGTAATAGTTGAAGTCTCCGGAGCGGTATGGGTTGCCGCCTAGGCCGCCTACTTTGACGGTGCCGTGCAGCGTGACGGTACCGTCCGGGTTGGTGGTGACGAAGTGACTCTGGATGCCTTCCCAGGCGCGGTCTGCATTGGCCTGGTCAGCCTGCGGGAGGTAACCTGCGTGGACTCCCTTGGCGATGGCGTAGGTAAACATGCAGCTTGCGGAGGCCTCGAGGAAGTTGCCTTCGCCGGAGTGCTCGATGCCGAGGCGGATGCTGCCGTCGGGCTGCTTCTGCATGCCGGGGCCGTTGTGTGGCGGGAGGGTCATGACCTGCCACCAGAGGCCGGTTTTGGCGTCCTGGACTTTGAGGATGGCGGCTATGTTGCGGTTGAGGGCGGCGATGAGGGCAGGGCGCTGGGGATGGTCAGCGGGAAACCAGTCGAGGACGTCGACCAGGGCGACGACGTACCAGCCCATGGCGCGGGCCCAGACTTCGGGGCTGAGGCCGGTGGTCTTGTCTGCCCAGGGCATGGATTTGGACTCGTCCCAACCGTGCTTGAGCAGGCCGGATTTGGGATCGCGCATGTTGGTGTCCATCAGCAGGAGCTGTTTCGCGATGTCGTCGAAGTCCTGTGGCTGCTGGAAGGTGGCGGCATAGGCTGCGCGGAAGGGCTCGGCCATGAAGGCGCCGTCGAGCCACATCTGGTTGGGGTAGATCTGCTTGTGCCAGTAGCCGCCGCTGGCGGTGCGAGGCTGGACGGCCAGTTGGTCTTCGAGGAACTTGGCGGCCTTGGCGTATTTGGCCTGCTGGGTGACGCGGTAGAGCAGGATCGTGGCGCGACCCATTTCGATGTCGTCGAGGGTGTGGGTGGCGGTGTTGTAGCCGGTGATGGCGCCGTCGGGGGTGACGTAGCGGTCGACCGCGGCCTTGATATAGGCGAAGTCGTCTCCGTTGGCGGTGGCGTGCCACTGGGCGGCAAGGCCGTCGAGCAGGACGCCTTCCTCATATGTCATGGAGCCCTTGGCGAGAGGCAAACTGGCGAGCGGCCGCTGCTGCAGGATGGTGGCGGCCATCTTCTGGGCGGGAGTGGATGGCGCTGGAGTCTGCGCGGCGGCGGCTAATCCGATGGTCAGGGTCGCAACAAATATTTTCACCAATTGCACGGTTTGTTCCTCTTCGTTCTCAAGGGTTGCCGTCCAGCATACCGCTTTGGGGAAATGGCGGGATGTTGGCGGCGGAAAAACGTGTTTTTTTTGTTTGAGAGTGAAAATGCAAAATTATCTAAACAAAGTGGTTACTGGTTCGGTGTTGGGCCAGGGTGAAAGACAACTACTGAGATTCTGCGCGTCGCGCAGAATGACGCTCCTGGGTGACGCAGTGAGGCGGCCGAGAGTTTGGCTCGCGGGAAGGTTAGTTGTCGGAGGGGCGGTCGATGCTGTCGATGACCAGGACTTCTATGGGAGCCTTGGCGGCGACGATTTTGAGACCGAGGGAGTGCTCTAGCGCGACGGCGAGCGAAGGTGCGTCGGGAGTGCTGGCGGCGGTGGCGTCACCCAAGGGCGCCCAGGTAAGGTCGGTGATGTCGAAGTAGCCGGTGAAGCCGGTGTGGTCGACGATGGGACGGTCGCCTGCGTCAGGGCCGACGATGCGGGCGAGCAGCGACATTTGGATGGCGCGTGCGTTGAGGACGCGGAGGCCGGCGCTGTTGAACATGGTTCTCGAAGAGCCCGGCGGCAGGGTGTCGCCGGGACGCATCTGGACAGGCGGGTCGCCGGGTTTGTGTTCCGGTGGCGCGGGGACAGCGGTGATTTTGAGACCGCTTTTGGAAGGGACGAGCTCGTAGACGGGCAGGACTCGGGTCTCGAAGTGGGCCTTGAGATGGAAGCGGTCGGCGAGGAGCGATTGCTGCATGCTGCGGTTCTGGTTGAGGCGGTCGCTGAACTTCATGTTCTGGAAGGCGGCCTCCAGATTGTCGGGGACCTTGCCCTTGATATCGTAAGCGTCCTTGTTGAGCCAGTCGGGACCGCCGACGACCTGTGCGGGGTAGGTCGCGCCGTAGGCGTTCATGATGTAGCGGCGGATGCTAAGCGGGCTGAGAGAGACTCCTGGCGGGAGCCTGACCACGCGATCGGCTGTGTTGGGGTCGATCGGCTTGATAGTTGCGACTTCGTAAGCGGCCAGCGGACCCGAGGGATGGAAGAGTAAAAGCTCGGGCGTAGGCTGCGAGGTTTGCGCGAGGCCGGTCCAGGCATGGCCGGTGAGTACCAGGCCGAGGGTGAAGACTGCAGAAATAGTTTTGGCCACTGCGTTCTCTCTTCTCCGAGGAATTTGCGGTCCAGCATACCGCTTTGGGGCTTCCACTGTTTGCAGGGAGAGCGGTTGAGGCACTGAAAATCGGGTTTTCTTCTTCGATGCGGTGGTTCAAAAGATTCTTTAGCAAAGCGTCAGATGGCCAATCCACCGGCGCGGCCAGATTTTATGGCAGAAACGGCGGTGCGGCAGAGTATATTTGGCTGACACCCTTCACGCGGTTTTCTGGCAACTTGCACGGGATCATCGATCCATAGTCGCCCCGCAACCTTCAGGACTCCGGCCGGTGTGAATTTCAGAGCTTTTTGAATATTGGTTTGCCAGGAGTCCATCATGAGAACGTTTCCTCTTCATCGCATCGTGAGTGGTTTTGTGCCAGTCGTCCTGTCTGGACTTTGCTTCTTTATTTGCATGACGAGTGGGGCGCAGACAGTTGCCGAGTTGACGGCGCCCGAGCCGATAGTTGCGGCGATGAGCTTGGAAAGCGGCTCGCGGGCAGTTGCTCCGGCGAGCTTATTGCCGGACGCTCCAAGTGCCGTTCTGTACAGCTCAAGCGTGGTTCCGACGGAGGAGAACGCGTCGTTGATGTTGGCGAAGGGTGCTCGCCCAACGGATTCGCCCAGCGTTGCAGATCCTGTTCTGCCCGAGGCTTCGCGCACGCAGATGTACATTGCTCCGGGTCAAACGGCACCGGTGCTGACTCCCGGTGAGACTGTGCGGCTGGGCTTCAAGAGTGCGTTTTCCATGATTGCGGTTGCGGGATGGTTTGTTGCAGCGGGATATAACCAATGGACGAACACCAGTCCGAACTATGGAACGGATCTGGGTGCGTTCGGGCAGCGGCTGGGTGCGGCTACGTTGCTCGACTCGACCTCGGATATTTTGAGCGATTCCGTCAATGCGTCGCTTATGCACGAGGATCCTCGGTACTACCGGATGGGGCCGAAGCACAATTTCTTTGCGCGCCTGTTCTATTCGGGGACGCGGCCGATTGTCACGCGGACGATGGGCGGTGGGCAGACGCCAAACTTCGCGCTGATTTTGGGGAACGGCGAGGGGGCGGCGCTGACGAATGTCTACTATCCGCAGGTTAACCGGGGTATGACCCAAACGATGATGTCTTGGGGATATTCGATGGGGGGATCCGCGATCGGTGATGTTGTGGCGGAGTTTTCTCCGGACCTGCTGAAGTGGTTCCATTACACGAAGTAGAAACTATGCGGCAAGGCTGCACGGGACGCGGTGGGGGCGCGCCTAAGTTTTCTTGTGGATGCCGAGTTTCTTCATGCGGGCTTCGAGCGTGGTGGGTTTGAGGCCAAGGGATTCTGCGGCTGCGCCGGGACCGCGGACTCGCCAGCCACTGCGCTCCAGCAGTCGGATAATGTGGGCGCGCTCGATCTCCTCGATGGTATTGCCCGTTGTGGGGAGCGGGCTCTTCGCTTGCGGCAGCTCGGCGGAAAAAACGGAGGTCAGATTGGTGATCAGGTTGCGCTCGATGACGTTGCGGAGTTCGCGGACGTTGCCGGGCCAGGAATAATCCTGCAGCGCTTTCATGGTGGTGGCCTGGACGGTTTCGACGTCGCGGCCCATCTTGAATCCGAGTTGGCGAAGGAAGTGCCAGGTAAGCATGGGGATGTCTTCGCGTCGCTCGCGCAGCGGAGGAATACAGAGCGGGAAGACGCTGAGGCGGTAGTAGAGGTCTTCGCGGAACTTGCCGTCTTTGACGTCCTTTTCGAGGTCGCGGCTGGTGGCGGCGATGACGCGGACGTCGACGTGGAGGGTTTTGGAAGAGCCGAGGCGCTCGAACTCGCCTTCCTGGAGGACGCGGAGGAGCTTGGCTTGGAGTTCGAGGGGGAGTTCGCCGACTTCGTCGAGGAAGATGGTCGATTTGTCGGCAAGCTCGAAGCGACCAACTTCGCGGGTGAGAGCGCCAGTGTAAGCTCCGCGCTCTCGGCCGAAGAGCTCATTTTCGACGAGGGATGCGGGCAGCGCGGCGCAATTGACGTTGACCATGGTGCGGGACTTGCGGCGGCTGTTGCGGTGGATGGTGCGAGCGATGAGTTCTTTGCCGGTACCGGTTTCGCCGAGGATGAGGACGGCGGAGTCTGTAGGAGAGACTTTTTCGGCGTCCAGAAGGACTTTGCGCAGCGCAGGGCTTTGACCGACGATGTCGGGGTGATTGAGCTCTGATGTGATCTCGTCGGTGGGATGGACGACATCATCGGGGGCGGGCCTTCTGGGACGGCTGCTTCCAACTCGCGGGGCGGATTGGAGGACTTCCTCGGCTTTTTTCTGGTCGTTGATGTCGGTGAGACTACCCAGCCATTGGGTGATCTGGCCGGACTGGTCGCGGATAGGAACTGCGCGGGCGAATTGATAGCGGTATTCCCCGTCGTGACGGCGCATGCGGTACTCTGCGTTGCAGACTTCTCCGGTTTCGAGCGCGCGGGACCAGGCCTTCATGGTGGCTTCGCGGTCATCGTCGTGGATGAGGCTGAAGCACGAAGAGAGCATCTCCTCGTGCGAAGTGATGCCGGTGTACTTGATGAAGTTGGGATTGCAGTAGGTTTTGACGCCTTTTGGATCGCTGGTCCAGATGAGTAGTGGCAGGTTGTCAATGACGGCGTGGAGGTGGCCTTCGCTTTGCCTGAGGGCCGTTTCCGCGCTTTTCTGAGCAGTCAGGTCCTGTACGAGATAGAGGTAGTGGTCTTTCGAGCCCTTGAGCTGCGAGCATCCGCAGAGGACCGGAACGCGGGAGCCGTCCTTGCGGATGAACTCCTTCTCGTAGTGAGTGCAGGTGCCGTGGAGGTCTGCTTCGGCGACGTGCGAGGCATACAAAGCCTGGTATTCCGCGGGAGTGGTGACGGCGAAGCGCACAAGACCGGCGGCGAGATCTTCGCGGGTGTAGCCGATGATGCGAAGGAATTCGTCGTTCGCCTCGAGGAATGCTCCGAAGCCGTCGCGGATGCAGATACCGATAAAGTCCGACTCGACGAGCTTGCCGAAGTGCGAGCCAGCCGGAATCAACGGATCAGGGCGAAATCTATTTTCCCGCCCATTCGGGGAAATCAAAACGTTTTCGTTCATACACGCCTTAATTACAACTAGAAAGACGGAGCCCAGCAATTCATTAGAGGAGGACAGGTTAGCATGTGCGTGCTCCAATAATCGACCACTTTCATTAAAGGTGCAACATAACTACGACTCTTATTACCGTAAGACAGAATTAGTACGAAATATCGGCGGACTAAAGACTTAGCTCTCATATATTGGAGGCCGGAATCGTCTCTTGAACCGCATGTCTTATTTCAACTATTTAAGTTCTCAACTATCTATTGAATCCAGATTGGGGACCGGGTTGGCTTCGCCGGAGGGGTTGGCGGAGGCAGGATTGGGGTTAAGTGGGGGAACTGTCACTTCTCCAAATTAATATGCCGGCTTACCTCATTTGAGGGATGTGCGTTGGTTGCGGGGATGTTTTTATCTTCTCCACACCACGCGTGGTGAGTGACGGCGCAAATGAGGAGGCCGGAACCCGTCGACGCCCTGGTCAGGCCAGACTTTGCATCTGTGATCAGACAAGCAGGGGAGGGTTTATGAAACTGCGCAAATTACTCTTGTTCGCGGTGTTTCCGTCAGCCGCGTGGATGGCGATGACGCCGATCGCCAGTGCATCATCCTATTCGTCGGTGATTGTTTACGGCGACAGCCTGTCTGACAACGGGAATCTCTACTCGCTGATTGGATATCCACCTTCGCCGCCGTATTATCAAGGCCGCTTCTCGAATGGGCCGGTGGCTGCGGAACAGCTGGCCGCCGATCTGGGCGCTCCGCTGTATGACTTTGCGGTGGGCGGGGCTACTTCCGGCATAGGGAATTACGTCGACGGCGGGTGGCAGACCAGTACGGGCATGTACGGATTGCCTGGGATGCAATTGGAGCTGGCTGAGTCGGCTCCGTTGCTGTCTTCGCCGATTGTCTCGACCAGCCTGTTTGTGGTGTGGGGCGGGGCGAACGATTTTCTAACGGGCGGCTCGCCTACGGTTGCAGCGCAGAATGTCGATGCCATTGTGGCGACGTTGGAGGGCGACGGAGCGGAAAGCATCCTGGTGCCTGGAATGCCGAACCTGGGTCTGACTCCGGATTATCAGGGCGATGCGGCGGCGACGGCTTACAGCGACACATTCAACCAGGTGCTGCTGGCTGATCTTCCCGGCGGAGCGATTTATTTTGACACGGCCAACCTGTTGAATCAGCTGACCAGCAATCCTTCGGCGTATGGGCTTACGGATGTGACTGATCCCTGTTTCAATGGCGCAACTGTCTGTGCTAATCCGAATCAGTACCTGTTCTGGGATGGATTTCATCCGACAACTACAACGGACACGATTGTGGCGGATGACTTCCTGAATGCGATAGCGCCGACGCCGGAGCCTTCGTCGCTGCTGTTGCTGGGAACGGGGATGGGGCTGCCGGCACTAGTGCTGGCGAGGCGGCGGAAGGTGGCGTAACGGAGCTATTCTGACTTGCTGCACTTGGAGGGGCATCGGCTAAGAGGCCGGTGCCTTTCGTTTGTGTGAACGCGATGGGCTGGTGCTGGAGGGTGAGGGGCGATCTGGTTGCCGCTATGGCGTTATGACATCCATCCCAGCGGTACGTTACACTCTGGGCTTCCGGGCCTCTCAGCGCAAATGGGATCAGAATGGGATTTAGAGCGGCAGACCCGCGTCGAGTGAACCCGCGGGGAGAGAGGTAAACGTTAAATGAAGATGATTCTGCGGCTTCTGTTGCTGCAGTTGCCTATCCTTGCGGGGACCCTAAGGGCGGAAAGGGTGCCTGGCCTAGGCACAGCTAACTTTCCTACTTCCACTCAATCGGCTGAAGCGCAACACGAGTTCGTGCATGGATTGTTGCTGCTGCACCTGTTCGAATACTCTGACGCAGCAAAGGCGTTTGCTACCGCGGAGAAGCTCGATCCCGGGTTCGCCATGGCGTACTGGGGCGAGGCGATGACGTTCAACCACCCGGTGTGGAACGAGGTCGACGCTAAAGCAGGGCAGGCCGCACTGGCCAAGTTTGCGGCGACACCCGAGGCGCGTGCGAGCCGCATCGCCGATCCGCGAGAGCGAGCGTATATGGGGGCGCTGGAAATTCTATACAGCGGTAACGGCACCAAACGGGAGCGAGATGGGCGGTACTCCGAGGCGATGGAACAGATGAGCCGCGCGTACCCGGGGGATGATGAAGTACATCTTTTCTACTCGCTGGCGCTGCTTGGACGCAGTGAAGGCGTTCGCGATGTGCCGACCTATCTTAGGGCGGCGGCCATTGCGAAGGCGGCGTTTGAACGGAACCCGGACCATCCGGGCGCGGCACACTACTGGATTCATGGGATGGACGACCCGCAGCATGCCGCGGGAGCGCTGGAGGCGGCGCGCGCTCTCTCGAAGATCGCTCCGGATGCGGGACATGCGCAGCATATGTGTTCACACATCTTTATGGCATTGGGGATGTGGGACGACGTGGTGGATGCCAATGTGAACGCGATGCGGGTGGTGGACGAACATGCTCGCGCGGCCGGCGAGCCGGAGATCGACTGCGGACATTACGACATCTGGCTGGAGTACGGCTACTACCAGCAGGGCCGGGTAAAGGATGCAAATGCGAAAAGATGCCGGCGTGGTTAGTCTGGATGCCGACCTGCAACCTGTGGTTCTTCGGAAGAGCACAAATGGAATGGTGTGCATCGCCGAGAAGCCGGGCAGCGCGACATTCGACGTTCGCTGCTATCACGAGTTGTTCATTCCGGCTGTCTACCGGGCGTTCCAGTTGGGATATTCGGTGGCGGGACCAAAAGTTGAGGCTGAGATCAAGGCCGGAAAGCTGCAAATAACGAATCAGCCAACTGCTGGTTATCGATGCCTGGGACCGTCGAGCGGGTATGATCCCGGGACGAACTCGGTTGGCCCACAGATCAGGTGCTGGCAGTCGATCCATTTTCCGTTTCATACGGCTGCTGAGATTGGATTGCCGGACGAAGCGGATGTTCCAGCGGAGCAGCAATCCATGATTCCTTTCGTCATGGCCAGCGGCAGCTATTGGGCGCATGTGATGATCGAACACCCAGCAACCAAGTGACCGCGGAGAATCAGTGCTGGAGGGTGAGGGCGATTTCGTGAGTGGGAATGGCGCCTTCGCGGAGGATCATCCAGGAATTGCCGCCGCCGGATAGGTCGACGATGGTGGTGGGGATGGAGCGGGCGGTGGGGCCGCCGTCGACGATGAGAGGGATCTGGTCGCCGAGCTGGGCCCGGACGAAGTGGGCGTCGGTACACTCGGGCATGCCGCGGAGGTTGGCGGAGGTTGCGGTGATGGGGACGCCGAGGCCGGAGACTACGGCGCGGGCGATGGCTGCTTCGGGGACGCGCAGGGCGACGTTGCCGGTGTTGGCGGTGACGCGGAGCGGGAGGCGGGTGCCGGCCTTGACGATGATGGTGAGGGGGCCGGGCCAGAAGCGCTCGGCGAGGCGGTCGAAGGCGGTGTCGATGTCGCGGGCGAGGCCATAGGCCTGGGCGGTTTCGGAGATGAGCAACGAGAGGGGCTTGTGGCGGGCGCGGGTCTTGATCTCGTAGATGCGATCGACGGCGGAGAGATTGACGGGGTCGACGGCGAGTCCGTAGAAGGTGTCGGTGGGCAGCGCGCAGACGCCGCCAGCGGCGAGACTCTTGACTACGTAGGCGATGAGGTCAGGTTCGGGTTCGGTGGGGTGGATGCAGAGTGTCTCGGCCGTCAAAACTTTCTCCTGTGCGGTGGAACGGGGGCCAAAGGTGCGAGGGTGCGATGCGATTGGGGAACAGAACAATTCCGCAACCATAGCATACCCCTGGCAGAGTCTTTGCATGACGTGGTGGGCGATGATCGGACAGCGATCGATGGGGCTGGTCGCAGGGGGGAGGGGCGGGTGATACTGGGTGCAGCGTGAAAATTCTGCAACTCTTCCTGATCTCCTGCTTGAACCACGAGTGCAGGATGTGGAAGCGCTGTTGTTTTTGAACGTTTTTTTGGTGCTGAGTTCTCCTGGTATGAAGAAGCGATCCTCCAGTTCGACGCGACGCGCGGAGTCTACGGCTTCCATGGTGTTGCGGTGGTCGTTGGGGATGGCGTTGGTGGGTGCGCTGGCTTGGGTTGGGTGGCTCTACTTCCAGATTAATGCTGTGGCTGCGAAGGATGAGGCTCGGACGGCAGATGCGATTGCGGTGTTCGGAGCGGCAGAGTATTTGGGGCGGCCTTCGCCGGTGCTGCATGCGCGGCTGGATCATGCGGTGGAGCTTTACCGCAAGGGGATTGCGCCGGTGGTGATTACGCTGGGCGGCGGGAGCGATCGGGACCAGGGAATGACCGAGGGTGGGGTGGGCCGGGATTACCTGCTGGCGGAGGGGGTTCCATATGACCAGATTGTTGCGGAGACGAATTCCATCGATACCGAACAGCAGGTGGAGAGCCTGAAGGAGATTGCCGGAGAACGGCACCTGAACAGCATCGTGGTGGTGAGCGATGGGACGCATCTGTTTCGGATTCAGAAACTGTGCCAGGATGCCGGGTTGATTGTGTATACGTCGCCGCGACCCGCGCTGGGACATATCGACGCGTGGGATGAGGCGCAGAGATATTTCCACGAGATGCTGAGCTATACGCTGCTAAGGCTGCATCTGGATGGGTTGATTCATGGGAAGGCGGATGCGTAGAGCAGTTGTTGGTTGTTAGTTGCCGGTTGTTATTTGCTAGTGCGCAAATATCCCAATGAGTCGTGTGATCGGGAACACGATGGCGGCGGCGAATCCTGTTGAAGCGAAGTTGACGAGGTCGTTTCCAATCCAACCTTTGCGCTCGACGGTGGCGCCGAGCAGCGAGTCAAAGAAGAGGCCGAGGGTGGCGGCGGTCAGGGCGATGCAGACCTGATCCTTTTGAAGGTGCATCGACCATGCGCCGGCTCCAACGACGATTGCGGCAGCGAGGATGCCGGCCGCGGATCCGATCAAGGTGATTGCGCCGTCGACGCCAGTGTCGACTTGGTGGAGGGTCGTCAAGAGGATCGGCTTTCCTCCGAAGGCTTGGCCGATCTCAGAGGAGATGGTGTCGGCTGTCGCTTCGGCGAGCACTGCCAGGATGATGATCGGCAAGGTCCAAAGGTCAGCAAGCTCGATTGATGTGCTCCGGCTTTGAAGAAGCCAACTAATTACTCGGTCGCCGACCAAGTTGGATACCAGGGCAGCCATGCCGAGGTTGGCGATAATTTGCGCGGCGCGGCGGCCCCTGCGACTCTCCTCGAGGCCACGCTCGGCTTTTTGTTTGCGGCCAGCTCGCGTGGCGAAGAAGGTAAGGAGGAAGAGCGTGAGCAAAGGGGTGACGGCAGAATGCAGCAGAGATTTTGCGAGCGATCCCGTGAAGCAAGCGAGGAGCAGGCAGATCATTCCCCCGATGAGGGATGCGGCCGGAGTTGCGGCGCGGAGGGCCAATGCGGCGAAGGCGAAAACGGCACTCAAGGCCAGTGCTTTGGCTAGATAAAGATTCCAGGATGGGGCATCGAGGATCATCCAGCGGATCAGTTGGACACACGCCATGAAAATCAGCGGCGTCACAACCGAGACAAGAAACTGGGACTGGAGGCGGTCGCGGGCTGGCGGGATGGCTTTGGCGGGCATGTGGCTGGGTGGAAACGCCGTTGCGTTGTTTCGTTCGTCCAAAGTCTATACTCGGCTGCGCGCGGGGGCTGGTTGATTTACAATGAAGCCTTGAGCTTAGACAGTACTTGTGGGAACGTGGGAGAAGTTTTGCACCTATTGCAATCGCAGTCAGCAGTGAGCGGGAGACGGGCCATTCGGATGGCGGCAGCGGCGGCATTAGCTGCCTGTGTGGGGATGGTTACCGGATGCGGAAACACCTATCGTCCGGTACTGAGCACAGTTGGCGTGGTGGGTCCTGCGGGACAGCCGACAAAGTACGCGATGGCGGTGTCCAGCCCCAGCCTCTTGACGCCCACCCAGCAGTGTCCGCTGGCGGGCCAGGTGGCTACCAACGGGTTGCTGACGATGGTGGATTTCTCCGGCGACACTGTGCTGGTGACGGCGTCGCTGGACGTGAATCCTTACTTTCTGTGGCTGAACGCATCGGGGACAACGGGCTATACGCTGAATTGCGACAAGACACTGAATTCCTTTGACATCAGCACGTCGTTGATTTCGAGCCAGGTGCTGGAGTCGACGCTGCCTCCGGGATCGAACCCGGTGAGCATCTTTACGACGCCGCTTTCGACCTATATTGCGGATCCGGGTGTGAGTTCGATCAACCAACTGGTGAGCACACCTCCGGCGTTGAAGCAGCAACTGCCGGTGCCGGCGGGTTATTCGCCGGTTTACGTGGTGGGGCAATCGTCGGGAACGCGTGCGTATGCGCTGGCCGAGGCGGTTGGCGGAGCAGCCGGAGGAGTGACCCCTGGCGGCCCAGGCGAGGCGTTGGCGATTGAGACGGGGCCGAATAACATCTCGGCGACGATTCCGGTGGGCAGCGGACCTGTGTATGGCGTGATGTCAGTGGATCAGCGGCGCGTGTTCATCATGAACCAGACGGATGGGACGGTGTCGGTGATCAACGCGCAGAACAACGCACTGGACACTCCGTCTGAATACGATTCAGGTGGGAACGGAGCCGGTGTGGGCTGATCTGGCGTCGGGACTGAATGAGTTGGTGGTGTTGAACGAGGGGCCGGTGTTTGCGGTTACCGGATATTCGATCGCGGGGAATGTGCTGACGGTGTCTACGAGCCCGCAGGGTTTGAAGGCCGGCCAATCGGTTACGCTGTCGGACTTTCCGCTGTCGACGTTCCTGAATAATCAGGTGGTGACGGTTTCGGCGACGGGGCTTTCGGGCACGTCATTTCGAGCATCGCTGACGCACGCGAATGTCGCGGCGACGACTGAGCCGGGACAGGCATTTACGGGGAACGGCGCTACGCCAGGATCGGTGTCGATCATTAATATTCCGCTGTGCTCGGTGACGGCGCTGCCGACGAATCCGAACTGCGATCCGACGAACCCGATTGATGCAATCGGCTTTGGCACTGTTGAGGCTACCGTTCCGGTTGGAGTGAACCCGATCATGGTGTCGGTGCTGAGCGACTTCTCACGGGCATATGTAGCTAACGCGGGAATTGCGGGCCTGCCCTGCGCGACGAACGGGGTCGCGGTGCCTGGCGTTTCGACGTCATGCACGGTGTCGGTGGTGAACCTGCTGAGCAATACGGTGACGGCGACGATTCCAATCAGTGGGCACCCGATCTATCTTGCGACTTCGGACGCTGCGCCGACCGGCAAGGTCTACGTGGTGTGCAAGGATTCGCAGGTAATGACGGTGATCCAGACAGATACGGACTCGGTGGATACTACGATTCCGCTGCAGGGGTATGGGATCAGCGTGCGGATGACTGCGCCTTAGAGTCGGGTTTCAGAGCTTGAACCAAATGCCCCGCACGCTACCGTGTGGGGCATTTTATTTATGGTTCCAGCAGGTTGCGCCAAACGTTCTCGTGTACCCTGTGGTCGTCGTGGTCCGATAAGGAATGATCGTGAGCGAGCCAGTAAAACTGAAGGACAGGCGCCGGTTTCAGGCACACGAGAGCGCGAGAGCCGGCGCACTGAACGGATTGCCTCTGGCAACGTTCTGGCAGCGACTGGCTGGGTATGCCGTTGACATTATGCTGGCGGTGCTGGTGTGGGCTCCTGTGGAGTTTGCGTTGCGGAGGTATGTGTACCACGAGTCCGACATTCACATGGTTTGGGATTTCCACGAAAAAGGAAACATCATTGTGATGCTGCTGTATTGGGGGTTGTTCAACTACTTTGGCAATGGGCAGACACCAGGAAAGTGGGCGGCGCGCACGCGCGCGGTGTCGCTGACGAGCGAACGGATGGGCGCATGGCAGTCTGTTGAGCGCGCACTGGGGTACGGCGCGGCCATTCTGGAGGGAGGGTTGGGATTCCTGCAGTTCTTTTGGGACCGCAATCGGATGTGCGCGCAGGACCGGCTGGCGGAGACGATTGTGGTGGATATACGGCGGAGGAGCCAACCGAACAGGGAGGCGATTCAGGTTGCCTGGAGCGAGTCGAGTTAGCTGCCGGACATGATGATGGGCGCGGTGGGGGTCTGTGAGCCGCCGTCGGGTTCGATGGTTACGCCGAAGGATTTGGCGGTGACGCCTTTGGGCAGGTCGGGCATGATGACGCTGGCGTTGCCCTGGTCGTCGGGATGGAAGGTGCCGGCGGGGATGGGTGCGCCTTCGGCGGGGATGACCCAGAGCTCGTAGGTCTTGTAGGTCTGCAGGGGATCGAGATTGGTGGCGAGGAAGATGAGCGTGCCTTTATCGCCGTTATAGGTAACGCCGCCAGTGGGGGCTGCCTTCGGTTGCGGCCGGGTGGTGAGCGTGACGCGGACGGCGCGGGGGTCGGTGAGGGCATCCATCAGTTGATGGGCGTTGTCGGCGTCGGCGGTGAGGCGCTGGACGAGCGCGGACTGTGATGCCAGGCTATCGCGCAGGGATTGGCGATCTTTGTATTGCAGGCCTGCGGCGATGGCGAGGCCGGCGGCTACGGCCCATCCGGCGACGCCTAGGATGGTGCGGCCGACGCTGCGTTTGGCGGGGCGATCTTCGATTGCCAGGATGGAGGCGCTGCGGCCGAAGGAGGCGATGGGCGGATGCGGCTCGGCTTCGGCCTGCGGCTTGGCGTTTGGCATGGAGACGATCTTCTTCTCGCGGGCAACTTGCTGCGTAAGGCGCTGGCGTGCGGACTCAGGCGGTGCCTGGAGTTCAATGGTGGCGGCAGTGAGAGCGAGGTCGGAGTGGATACGCGCGAGCTCGGCGCGGCATTCGAGACAGGCTTCGAGGTGCTGAGCGATAGCGGCCGACTCGTCCGGCGTGAGGAGCTCCATGGCGAAGAGGACGAGGTCTTCGGGTGCGGGGTGATGCGGGCCGGCTGGGCCAGGGAAGGGGATGTTGGCGGGTGTGCTCATGACAGAAAGGCCTTTCTCAGCGTGAGCAGCGCGCTGCGGATACGGGTCTTGACGGTGCCGAGAGGGTCTCCGGTCATCTCGGCGATTTCGGAGTGGGTGAGTCCGTCGAAGAACGCCATTTCGAGGGTCTTGCGTTGTTCGATGGGAAGCTGAACCATGACGCCGCGAGCGCGCTCCATCAGGGAGTTGCGCTCGGCCTCGTCGGCGAGATTGAAGGCCGAGGCGAGGGGGACGTCGTCGACGTCGACCATGGGGCGTTTGCGGCGAATGGTGTCGATGGAGCGGTTGCGCGAGACGATGGCGAGCCATCCGCCTAGACTTCCGCGGGCGGCGGTGAAACTGTCGGGATTGCGCCAGATCTGCATGAAAACTTCCTGGAGGACGTCTTCGGCGGCGGCCGGATCGCGCAGGACACGCAGGGCGACGGAGTAGACGAGCTTCGAGTAGCGATCGAAAAGGGAGGCCATGGCTTGCTGATCGCCGGATTGGACCGACGCGAGGAGGGAAGTGTCGTCCTCGGTGGTTGGCGGCATGTTGCGGGCTCCGGTTTCTCTATACATCAAACGTTTCCATGGGCTGGTTGGATTGCATGGGCTTGAGTAAGACGACTTCATCGCCGCGAAATGGTGAGGGTGCTTCGAAATCGCGGTAGCCGGCTAATCCGGAATCGTGTTTTAGTGTACTCGATTCGACTGGCGGGCGGGACGGTCTACTCTTGATAGCAGAGATGAAGATTCGTCTGGATAAAGCGCTGGTGGAACGAGGGTTGGTGCAGTCGCGGGAACGTGCGCAGGCGCTGATTCTGGCTGGGCGGGTGATGGTCGCCGAGCAGAAGGTGGAGAAGCCCGGAACTGCGATTGCGGAGGATGCTGCACTGCGCGTGCTGGGCGACGATTTGAAGTATGTGAGCCGCGGCGGATTAAAGCTGGAGCGGGCGCTGGAGTATTGGGGGATTTCGCTGGAGGGAAGAGCGTGTTTGGATGTGGGTGCGTCTACCGGCGGCTTTACGGACTGCATGCTACAAAATGGTGCGCTGAGCGTGCTGGCAGTGGATACGGGGTATGGGCAGATTGCGCATAAGCTGCGGGTGGATGCGCGGGTGAAGTTGATGGAGAGGTGCAATGCGCGGCTGCTTGGGAGTGGCGAGTTGCAGGTTGCAGGTTGCAGGTTGTCAGTTGGAGAAGCAGATTCCTCCGCTGCGCTGCGGAATGACAAACAAAAGGCGCTGCGGGATGACAAATCAATAGAGGTGATTTCCTTTCTCGCGATGGATGTTTCGTTTATTTCGGCGACGCTGGTGTTGCCTGCTGTTTTGCGAGCGCTGGTGACGGAGGGCGAGGCGTGGCGCGGCGAGGCGGTGGTGCTGGTGAAGCCGCAGTTTGAGGCGGGGCGCGAGTTTGTGGGCAAGGGCGGGATCGTGCGCGAGCAGGCGGGGCAGGATATTGCGATCGAGCGGGTGAAGGAGTGTGTGGTGGAGTTGGACGGGACGGATGTTGAGGTGATCGACTCGCCGATTACCGGGATGGAAGGGAACCGGGAGTATCTGCTGCATGCGCGGTTCGGCCGCAAAGAGGCTTAACACCGATTTACACCGATGTTACCGATCAAAGCTATTTGGAATTGAATCCCGAAAAATCGGTTCAATCGGTGTTGATCGGTGTTAAGCATTTGCGGGCGGTACACTGGTTGGCGAGATGCCATTAGCTGCGATTATTTCGAAGCCTCAGAAGGCTGAGTTGGAAACGATTCTGCCGGAGCTGCAGTCGTGGCTTGCTGGGCGCGGGTGGAACTGGGTTCTGGACCAGGAGAGCGCGGCGTATCTGCAGGATGCGGGGCCGGGTGTGGCTCGGGTGGAGTTGCCGCAGCAGCAAGCCGGATATGGTGATCGTGCTGGGCGGCGATGGTACGCTGCTGGCCGCAGCGCGAGCGTTCGCGCATACGAACATTCCGCTACTGAGCGTGAACCTTGGGTCGCTGGGATTTCTGACCGAGGTTCCGCTGGCAGATCTGTATGCGACGCTGCAGGCGTGGTGCGATGGCTGCGCCGCGATTGAAGAGCGCAGCATGATGCGGGCGGAGTTGTTCTGCGCGGGCAGCGGAATCATCACGCGGCAGTGGGATGCACTGAACGATGTGGTGGTGGCGAAGGGCACGATCGCGCGCATGGCGGACTTCGCGGTGGAGATTGACTCGCAGGCAGTGGCGGCGTTCCGCGCGGACGGCGTGATTTTATCGACGCCGACGGGTTCGACTGCATATAACCTGGCGGCGGATGGTCCGATTGTGATGCCAACGGTGAATTGCATGGTGGTGACGCCGATCTGCCCGCACCTGCTGACGATTCGGCCGATTGTGGTGCCGGGCGAGTCGGCGATTGCGGTGAGAGTAACGGGCGTGGCGAACGAGATATTCCTCACTGTCGATGGGCAGGAGGCGGTGCCGATGCATGTGGGGGATGAGGTGCGCTGCTGCCGCAGCGAGTACAGCGTGAAACTGCTGCGGCTGAAGCCGAATGGGCTGTTTAACGTGCTGCGGTCGAAGCTGAAGTGGGGCGAGCGGTAGGGACAGTTGCAGGTTGCAGGTTGTCAGTTGGTTGAAGCGTCAGTGCGGCGGACTAGGGTGGCTGGGATGCCGTGGCGGGGGCGCAGGGTGATGCTGGGTGTGGGTTGGATGACTGCGGTGGGCGAGACGCGAATCTGATATTGCTGGGCGATGGTGGCGAGGACGAGCGCGGCTTCGGTCTGGGCGAAGGCGGCGCCGATGCAGATGCGCGGGCCTCCGGCGAAGGGGAAGTAGCTGAAGCGAGGGGCGGTCTTGTAGCGCTCGTCGAGCCAGCGGTCGGGGAGGAATTCGGTGGGGCGGTCGTAGTAGCGCGGGTCGCGGTGCATGACCCATTGGCTCATGATGACGGGGGATTTTGCGGGGATAAGGTAGCCGCCGATCTCGGTGTCTTTCGCAGCTTCGCGGACAGTGGCCCAGACGGGTGGGTAAATGCGCATGGCCTCTTTGACGACACGCTCGGTGTAGGGCAGGTTGGCGAGGTCGCGCATGGTGGGGCTGCGACCGTCGAGCACGGCGCGGAGTTCGGCCCAGAGCTGTTGTTCGACCTCGGGATGCTGCGATAGGAGAAGCCAGATCCAGGAGAGCGAGACAGCGGTAGTTTCGTGACCGGCGAGGAGGAGGGTCATTACCTCGTCGCGGATCTGCTGCGTGGGCATGGGGCTGCCGTCTTCGTAGCGGGCCTTGAGCAGGGTGCCAAGGAGGTCTTCGAAGCCGTCGGGAGATTCGGCGTTGGGGTTTGCCTGGCGCTCGCGAATGAGGGTGTAGACGATGTCGTCGAGTTCGTGGACCGCGGCCTCGTAGCGGCGATTGCTGCGCGTGGGGAGGCGGCGGAACAACTCGGGAATGAGCATGCGCGCGCCCATGCTGAGTTCCATGAGTGAGTCGAGCGCGATGGCTACGCGATCTTTTTCGGAGGCGATCTCGACGGAGAAGAGGGCCATGGCGACGATCTCAAGGGTGAGCTGCATCATGTCGTGATGGATGTCGCGGGGCTCGCCGTTGTGCGGTTCGTTCGCGGACCAATTGGCGAGCATGCGTTCGGTGTAGCGCACCATGATGTTGGCGTAGGACTCGATGTGGCTGTGATGGAAGGCGGGCTGGATGAGGCGGCGGTTCTTCAGCCATTCGCTGCCCTCGCTGGCAAGCAGTCCGTTGCCGAAGATGCGGCGGTTGGCGCGGACGGCCATGCCCTTGATGAAGCTGGGCGCCTTGGTGACGAGGACTTCCTTGATCAGGTCAGGGTGATTGATGAAGTAGACGTGGCGATGGAAGACGCGGTAGTGGAAGATGTCGCCGTAGGTGTGCGCCCAGTCGGTGAAGAGAGCGAGCGGGTCTGGCGCGCCATGGGCAGGTTGCCGACGATGCCTTTTGGTTTTGGGCCTGGGCGGGCGGACTATGGTAGCCATAGGCTTATTGAAACTCCCCTTCTACCTGTATGGATCATATGCGCAGGAAGGTTGAGGACCAGCAAGAAGCACTGCTTCAGCCTTCGGCATGGAACAAGTGGAAAGCAGTCGTGACGCTGACTATGCGAATGTTCTGATACTGCCCGACTGAAAGCAGGCCACCGTCTCCTGTAACAATGAGGTCCGCGTTGGCAGCTAGCGCAGTGCCGATGACGACGTCATCGTCCGGGTCGGGCGCGATGCCGCTTAAGTCTTGGGGGCGCACGGAGAATACGCGCTCCGCATAGAGATTGAGGATGTCGTCGGCTGAGAGCTGAGAAGCTTCGATTCTATGTTGAAGCTTCGGGCGGGAAAGGACGTCGGCTAATTCGGCCAGAAGGGGTGGGCTGGAAAAAAAGGCAATCGCTTCGCTCGGGCCAGAGTTGAGAAGCTGATTTGGCAGGCCCCTCCAAAGGAGAGCTGAAACCACAACATTCGTATCCAGGACGCAGCGGATCAAACCTTCTTCGCCGCCCGTCTCTCCGCACGCATGATAGCAATTTCTTCCGCTACTTCTTCAGGCGACATGTAGGGGGTGTTGTCTGCTGCATCCATCCGCTTGATCGCGTCCTGCAGTCGTTCGGCGGCTCGCGCTTGCAATTGTCGACGAAGTAACTGCTCCAGCGAGGCGGCGGACAGCAGGCCTGCGCGCTCGGCTTCCTGCGCGAGTTGGTCGGGAAGATCGATACGAACGGTGGCCATTGTCTATTCCTCCTTGCAGCAATTCAGCGTCTCCATTATCGCAGAGCGCGAAGTTGAAGCTAGAACAGATGCACGATGACCTGGTTGGTAATCAGCGCGGCGACGTAGGCGAAGACGGTCATGTAGGCGAACTGCATGGCGGGGAACTTCCAGCTGTTCGTTTCGCGGCGGACTACGGCGAGCGTGGAGGTGCACTGCATCGCGAAGGCGAAGAAGACGACCAGGGCAATGGCTCCGCCGAGGGTCATGTCGTGGCGCAGGGCAGCCTGCAGGCCGAGCGAATGGGTGGCGGGGTCGACTCCGTAGAGCGTGCCCAGCGTGCCGACGATGACTTCGCGCGCGACGATGGAACTGAGCAGGCCGATGCCGATCTTCCAGTTGAAGCCGAGCGGGCGAAGGACCGGCTCGATGAAGCGGCCGATGTGGCCGATGACGCTGTTGGTAAGGTCGGCGAGTTGCACCGTGCCGGATGCGAAGTGGACCGGGATGACGCCCAGGATCCAGACGAGGAAGCGTGACGCCGAGGATGACGGTGCCGGCCTTCTTGAGGAAGAGCTTGCCACGGTCGTAGAGGCGCAGCGCGAGCGACTGCACGGTGGGCCAGCGATATTGCGGCAGTTCGAGAATGAACGGCGCGTTGCTCGCCTTCATGACGGACGAGTTCAGCAGCTTCGCGGTGAAGAGCGCAGCGAGGAAGCCGAGGGCGTAGAGGCCGAGCATGACCAGCGCGCGCAGCCCAACGATGCCGCCCACGAACATGTGGTTGGGCACGAACGCCGCGATGATGAGCGTGTAGATGGGCAGGCGCGCGGAGCACGTCATGAAGGGCGCGATGAGGATGGTGGCGATGCGCTCGCGCTTGTTCTCGATGGTGCGCGTGGCCATGATGGCTGGCACGGCGCAGGCGTAGGCCGAGAGCAGAGGGATGAACGCCTTGCCGTTGAGGCCGATGCTAGCGCATGACGCGATCGGCGATGAGCGCGGCGCGGGCGAGGTAGCCCGAGTCTTCGAGTACTCCGATAAAGAGGAAGAGCAGCAGGATCTGCGGCAGGAAGACGAGGACCGACTGCACGCCGTTCCAGAGGCCGTCGCGCAGGAGCAGGCGGAGCCAGTTGTCGGGCAGCAGCAGCGCGGCCTTGGCGCCGGCGTGGGTGAGGAGAACGCCGAGGCCGTCGGAGAGCGGTTGGCCGAGGGTGAAGACTACCTGGAAGACGGCGAAGACGACGGCAAGAAAGATGAGCGGCCCGCCTACGCGGTGTAGCAGCACAGAGTCCAGACGGCGCGTCCACAGCGAGGCCTGCGGCGACTGGTAGTTGGTGCGCGTGGTGACCTGCGTGGCCCAGGTGCGGCAAGCTGGCGGGCTTTGCAGAACGGGCAACTGCACTGGGCGAGTTTATGGGCGAGGGTGTCGTCGGCCTGAAGCAGAAACTCGGGGATGACGTCCAGACCGTTGCCGTGCGACGCGCTGATGAGCGCGACCGGGTGGCCGAGTTCGCGGGCCAGGGCCAGTGTGTCCAGCTTGCCGCCGCGGGCCTCCATCTGGTCGGACATGTTCAGCAGCACCAGCGTGGGCAGCCCGATGGAGAAGACCGGCGCGGCGAGCATGAGCTGGCGGTTGAGGTGCGGTGGCGTCGAGAACCAGCAGCACGCAGTCGGGCTTGGGTACGCCGGGCATCTTGCCGGTCAGGACTTCGACGGCGACGCGTGCATCCTCGGAGTAGGTGGCGAGGCGAGTAGATGCCGGGCAGGTCAATGAGCGTGAGATCGGGCCGACCGATAGACTTCATCTTGCCGGAGTGATGCTCGACGGTGACGCCGGGGTAATTGGCGACCTTCTGGCGCAGCCCGGTGAGGCGATTGAAGAGCGTGGATTTGCCGGAGTTCGGCGGGCCGATGAGCGCTACGGTGCGGAGGCGCGACTTCTTGCCGGGCTCCTGTGGGGGAGCTGGCTCCAGCGGCTCGAGAACTGCGGCAGGGTGGCAGCTCATGCGCGGGCACCGGCGGAAAGTTTGAGGTAGATGTGGCGGGCGGTTTCGCTGCGGAGGGCGACTTCAACGCCGTCGATGCGATAGACGGTGGGGTCGCCGGCGGGAGCGCGGCGCAGGACCTCGACGCGGGTGCCGGGCAGGAAACCCAGGTGGGCGAGGTAGTTGCTGACCTCTTCGGCCAGGTCGATGGACTCGACGATACCCGTGTTGCCAACCTTTGCGTCGCTCAAAGCCGTCACCTTCGTCTCAGCAATCATGTCGCCTGCGTTCTAAATGCCAGCCCATATCCGACCAACTTAGTCCTCTTTATAATACGGCAATTTGGGGAAGTTTGCTTGTGATGAATATCACCAAGTTTCAGCGGGTTACGACTGTTGGATGGTTGGAGCTGGCTGGAAGTGCGGGTTTTCACGTTGCGTTGACAATCGGGCGCCGCGGGTATGTGATTCTGCAAAGATGTGCAAGCTTTTGATTCGCAGGCGAATAAGTTTGGCTCTGGTTATTTTGCTGGCCATGGGGCTGGCCGGTGGTGCGGCTGGAATTCCGCCGGCGCTGGGGCAGGCTCCGCAGCCGCCAGCTACGATTATGCTGATCCGGCATGCGGAGAAGTTGACGGATGGGCAGATTCACCTTTCGCCGCAGGGGTTTGAGCGGGCGAAGGCGATGCCGATGCTGTTTGGGACGCCGGCGCATGCGCTGCCGGTGCCGCAGTTCCTGTTTGCGTCACACCAGAGCAAGAACTCGAACCGGCCGGTGGAGACGATTACGCCTGTTTCGCAGGCGCTGGGATTGCCGATCAATTCGTCGATCGACGACAAGGATATTGCGGGGCTGGCGAAGGAGTTGATGAGTGGGAAGTATGCGGGCAAGGTGGTGCTGGTGGCGTGGCACCACGGGTCGATGCCGGCGATCGCCCGGGCTCTGGGGGCGACTCCGCCCTACGAACCCTGGCCGGATACGCAGTTCGACCGGATTTGGAAGATTGATTACAAGGACGGCAAGGTGACGCTGACGGATGTGCCGCAGGCGTTGATGGCGGGGGATTCCAGATAGGCACGTTGTGGGAGCCGGGTGGCAGTCTATCCCACATGTAAGAGTCGAGATGTGGGGTACCCGGTTTTGTGGCTAGCGGATCTTGGAGCCTAGCGCGATCTCTTCGGAGAAGGTGGCGAGGATGGGCTTGCTGCTGTGGTCTTCGCCGGAGGCGGCGAGCAGCATGCCGTGCGATTCCAGGCCGCGCATCTTGCGAGGAGCGAGGTTGGCGATGATCGCGATGCGCTTTCCGAGAAGTTCTTCGGGGGTGTAGAACTCGGCGATGCCGGAGAGGATCTGGCGGCGTTCGTAGCCGAGGTCGACTTCGAGGCGGAGGAGTTTGTCGGCTTTGGGGATGCGCTCGGCGACGACGATCTGCGCGACGCGCAGGTCGATCTTGACGAAGTCGTCGATGGTGATGGTGGGAGTGGAGGGAGTTGCAGGTTGCAGGTTTTCAGTTGGGGCGGCGGCGGCCGGGCTGGCGGCGTTGAGAGACTCGGCGGTGGGCTCGGAGGCTTTCGCTTCGGGGGTTGGTTCAATGGCCGGTGGGATGATGGGGTTTTCCATGTCAGTCATGATCTGGGCAAGTCCTTTGTCTGCTCGGGGGAAGATGGGGGCTAGCGGGCCGAGTTTGGTGCCGGGTATCAGGCCGCCCCACTTGAGGTCTCTTAGTTTGCCGGTGCGTGCTGCTTCTTCGATGCTTCCCAGGCCAAGCTGGCGCCAGACGGAGGCGGTGGCGTAGGGCATCACGGGGTAGAGGAGGGCGGTGATGATGCGGATGGATTCGGCGGCTGTGTAAAGGACGTCGTCCGCTCTCGGCTCCGGCTGGCATTTTCCATTAGCGAGTTTCACGGCTCGTGACTGTCGTGAGAAATTGCCCATGCGAGCTGTTCTGATAATGCGCGTGAGGTCATAGTGTTCGAACGCAGCCGAAGATGCCATTTTCGTCGAGAGACGCAGTCCGAATATTCTGAGCTGATGAGGTTTCTCGTCCTGCTCATTGGCGAACGCGTATTTTCCAGAGTCCACTAATAAAACTGAATAGTATAGTTCTGAGCAGGTCGGAAGCTCTCCATGGGGACTGTGCGATGACCGGGGAAGGGACTTCTCGACCATTGAGAGAGTGCGGCTGACCAGATTCCCGTAGCCGTTGGCCAGATCAGCGTTATAGCGGGTGATCAGGGCGTCGAAGCTGAAGCTGCCGTCCTGGCCGAAGGGGATTTCGCGTAGCAGGAAGTAGCGGAGGACGTCGGCGGCGAAGAGGTCGCGCTCGTGGCTTGGTGCTCGTCGGGGAACTGCTTGCCGTACGACCTCGATCGCCGAAGGCGTCGAGGATAGTTTCGGTGCGGACTACGTTGCCGCGCGACTTGCTCATCTTCGACTCTTCGAAGAGCAGCCAGCCGTTGGCGACTACCGATTTCGGCACGGCGATACCGGCGGCCATCAGGAATGCGGGCCAGTAGACGCAGTGGAAGCGCGTGATTTCTTTGCCGACTAGGTGCAGGTCGGCGGGCCAGTACTTCTCAAACTTCGCTTTGTCGGCCGGATCGTCGCTGCCGTAACCGATGGCGGTGATGTAGTTGGCCAGCGCGTCGAGCCAGACGTAGACCACGTGCTTCGGATTAGTCGGGACAGGAATGCCCCAGTCGAACGTTGTGCGCGAGATGGAGAGGTCTTTGAGGCCGCCGCGGATGAAGCTCAGCACTTCATTTTTTGTCGTCTCGGGCTGGACGTGGAGTTCGCCAGACTCGATCAGGTTGATGAGTTTCTCTTGATAAGCCGAGAGCTTGAAGAAGTAGTTTTCTTCGGTGACGATTTCGAGTGGTCGGCCGCAGTCGGGGCAGGGTGTGCCGGCGGGCAGGTCGACGAAGGCCTCGTCGGAGACGCAGTAGGCGCCGGTGTAGCTGGAGAGGTAGATGTCTCCGCTGGCTTCGAGCACGCGCCAGAGTTGCTGGACGCCGCGCTTGTGACGCTCGTCGGTGGTGCGGATGTAGTCGTCGTTGGTGATGCCCATGCGCTTCCAGAGGTCTTCGAAGGACTTGGAAACCTGGTCGGCGAACTGCTGCGGCGGGATGCCGGCAGCTTCGGCGGAGCGCTGGACTTTTTGGCCGTGCTCGTCGGTTCCGGTGAGGAAGAAGGTGTCGTCGCCGAGAAGGCGATGGCGTCGGGCGATCACGTCGGCGGCGATGGTGGAGTAGGCGTGGCCGATGTGCGGGCGGGCGTTGACGTAGTAGATCGGCGTCGTGAGGTAAAACTTTTTCGTGGGGTTATCTGGCATCGGTGTCCGAAAGGACAGTTTACCAAGGTTCGAGGCACAAGGTTCGAGGTTCGAGCGGTGTACGAGGTGAGGCAGGCGGGATTCGGTGGAATCCCACATCTCAAAATCGAGATGTGGGGCACCCACGGTCAAATCTCATAGCTCAAGGTCGAGATAATCGGGACTTTTAGTGGTGCGAAGCGGAGTCGCCGGCGATGTCGATTTCTGCTTCTGAGCGGGTCTTGCGGATGACGAAGATGGAGGCGACCAGCACGGTGATGAGCAGGGCCAACACGCCGGCCTCGATCATGGAGGCGCGGAAGTGGGACTCGACGTCGGGGGTCCACAGTGTGCCCTGGGTGAAGCCCTCGGCCTGCAGGGTGAGCACCAGCGTGCGCCGGATGATTGCGATGAGGCCGATGATGAGGAAGGGCTCGACCACCAGAGCGTGGGAGCGGATGGAGATGCGGACCGTGTGCAGCAGTTCGACCAGCATCAGGACAAGCAGCAGCCTGTCGATGAGGAGGAAGATGGAGGCGGTGCCGGTGAAGTCCCTGACGCCGCTGACGAACAGATGCAGGCAGCCAATGATGGCGAGCAGGGCCGTTGCGGCGAGCAGGACGCCAAGGGTCGCGTAGATGGCTGTTTCGACGTAACCGAGGAAGAGGTGCGATCGGGATGCCTGGTTGTCGGCCATAGTCTTTCGATGGACGCGGTGTTGGATCAGGCCGGGCGGATGGAGGACCGTGGGTCGGCGGGATCGGCGGGTGTGTGGGTCGCGGTCTGCGGAGTGTTGGGTTCGGCGGCCTGGGCCATGCGGGCGAGGTTGAGGTGTTCTTCCATGCTCTTCTTGGCCTGCGGCGGGTTGTGGGAGCGGATGGCGCGATAGATTTCGCGGTGCATCTCGGCGGACTGCTTTAGATCCTGAGAGTTCTCGACGGTGAGGCGGCGTCCGTCGTAGAGGTTCGCGGTGATGGTCTCCATCAGCGCGGCGAGGATGGGGTTGCCGGAGGCTCGGGCGATGGTGCGGTGGAAGCGCACGTCGTGAATGAGATACTCGTGCGGATCGGCGAGCGCGGCGTACATCTCGGCGACTTCTTCGGCGAGTTCGGCAATGTGCTCGTCCGTGGCGCGTTCGGCGGCAAGCGAGGCGACGGAGGCTTCGATGACGAGGCGCGCCTCGAACATCTGCCAGGGAAGGAATCCGTGCAGAGCGCCGAGGACGGTGAGCGAACTGGAGTCGAGCGCGGGCGGGCCACTGGAGACAAAGGTGCCGGCACCGTGGCGGCTCTTGAGCACGCCCATGGCTGAGAGGAATCCAATGCCGGCGCGCAGCGACGAGCGGCTGATTTTGAGTTCGCGGGCGAGTTCGCGCTCGGGCGGAAGCCGATCGCCGGGATGAAGCGCTCCGCTGGCGATGAGGCCGCGTACGTGGTCTACGACCTGGAGGGTGAGTTGACTATGGCCGCCTGGATCTTCGCTTGCCTGTTTTTTTGTCTGCCGTGGCATTCGGTGGTTCCGTCCTTCAGCGTTGCTCGAAGATGAATCAAAGATTTGTGAGGAAGCGTATCACGTTATGCGCTCTGCATTCAGGCTGGCTATGGACGCGACAATGCGGACGCCTCGGGAGGAGCGAGTAGCTGAGAGATGGCGAGCAGAGAAAAAGTCCCTCCGGGGCACGCCGGAGGGACCTGTAGCTATTCCACTCTGGCAGGCGCCAGCTTGGGAGTGATGATCTGAATGATGATGAGCGCGATCAGGTAGGCCGAACAGGCATAGGCGAAGACGGGCGAGTAGTCGTGCTTGTAGGCGAGTCTGCCGACGATCACGTGCATCAGAGCGCCTCCCCCGGCGCCGATCATGCCGCCAAGTCCTGTGACGCTGCCGACAGCGGCCTTAGGAAAGATGTCGGAGGGCAGCGTGAACAGGTTGGCTGACCAGCCCTGGTGAGCGGCCGCAGCCAGACCCACGAGAGCGACGACCCACCAGAGATGGTGAACGTGCGGCGCGAAATAGACGGGCACTACGGCCACGGCACAGATGAGCATGGCGGTCTTGCGCGCCACGTTCTCCGACTTCCCGCGCTTAATGAGGAAGGCCGCGATATATCCGCCACCGACGGACCCGATACAGGAGATGGCGAAGACGGTGATCACCGGCAGGCGGTTGGCGTTAAGGTCAAGATGGTATTCGTCCGAGAGGTAGTGCGGCAGCCAGAAGAGATAGAACCACCAGACGCCGTCGGTGAGGAACTTGGCGATGGCGAACGCCCAGGTTTCCTTGAAGGCGACGATGTGGGACCAGGGAACGCGCTTCACTCTCTCGATCGGGTCGCTGAGGATGAGGTCAAGCTCCGGCTGGCTGATGAACTGGCTGGTCTCGGGATTTTTGTAGATGAGGATCCAGCCACAGAGCCACATCAGGCCGAGCACGGCGCCCGAGCGGAATGCACCACGCCAGCCGAAGTGCAGCACCAGGAAAGCCACAAAGAGCGGTGCAATGATGGCGCCGATATTCGCGCCCGCGTTGAAGATGCCGGTCGCGAGGGCACGCTCCCTGCGGGGAAACCACTCAGCTACGGTCTTGATGCAGGCCGGAAAGTTAGAGGCTTCACCGATACCAAGCAGGAACATGAAGACGCCGAAGGAATAGACCGAGAAAGACGCGCCGAGGAGCAATTCTGCCGTCGCCCAGATCAGGACAGACATGATGAAGGTCTTGCGGGTGCCGAGCCAGTCCAGCACTGCGCCGGAGAGCGCCATGCCCACGGCGTAGGCGGCCATGTAACTGGCGGCGATGCGTCCGTAGCTGATGGCAGTGAGTCCGGGGATGTAGCCGTGGCCGGGAATCATTCCGGGGACGGTGCCTTCCAGCGAGGGCTCCAGAAACGAGACGATACCGCGGCCAATGTAAACGATGGCGATGGCCATGAAAAGCAGGCTGCAGATGACCCATCGTTGGTGGGTCATGCCCTGAGGGCGGTTGAAGTCAACAGAACTTTCGGCGGTCATGATCTCCATTCCAGAACGGGGATTGCGGGGTGCACTCAACGGGATTGAGGATACAGGCTGAGGACGCCTTCTACAAGCGCAGCTGAGACCGTCATTGGGCACAAACAGATGAGTTGGCGAGTGCCGCCGATAAGAGAGTTCTAAGCACTTTTTGCTGACTTCGGGGATAAATATGCATGTGTTGATTGTTGAGGACGACGCCGCGCTGGGAAGCTTTCTGGGCCGTGGGTTAGAGCTTGATGGGCACCAGGTGTCGCTGGTGACAGATGGCGAGGCGGCGCTTGAATTTGCGGAGAGGCTGCGACCGGAGGTGATGGTTCTGGACCTGGGTTTGCCACGGATGGACGGCCTGGAGGTGTTGACAGAGATGGGCAGGCGCTTCCGGTCGACGTCGGTGATGGTACTGACCGGGCGGGCGGAGATGGAGGAGCGCGTGCGGTGCCTCGAACTGGGAGCGGATGACGTGGTGCTGAAGCCGTTCTCGTTCCATGAGCTTCGTGCGCGATTGAATGCCGTGAACAGGCGGCGACGGCGCGCGGAGGAGACGGTGCTGCGGTTTGGCGACGTGGAGATGGACCGTGCCGAGCATCGCGTGATGCAGGCGGGGCGCGAGGTGGAGCTGACGGCGACGGAGTTCTCGCTGCTGGAGTCGCTGCTGCGGCGGCGCGGCGAACGCGTGTGCAGCCGGATTGATCTGCTGCGCGAGGTTTGGCGGACGCCCGCGGCAATGGGCACGAACATTGTTGAGGTCTACATCAATTATCTGCGGCGAAAGCTGGGACAGGCCGGGCTGCATGAATCGGGGCACGAGTGCCTGATTCGGACCGTGCGCGGTGAAGGGTACATCCTGGCGCGCGGCGGCTTTGGGACCCGCGTTTGGAGCCAGGGGCAGGCGCTGGAGCAAATGGCTGGATGATTTCGGAAAGGATGGCGGCGTATGTGCGGACGAAACTGTGTGTGTGAGCGGAACGTGGAAGGCGAAGCGATGGAGCAGATCGGCAGGGCGCTGCACAGTCTGTGCCAGCCGCTGACGACGTTGCAGTGCCGGCTGGAGATGGCGGAGCTGCTGTGCACCATGGAGGCTTACCGCGAGTCAGTGAAACTTGGGCTGGCAGAGTGCAGCCGGCTGGTTGAGGGCGTGGAAGCGATGCGCTCGATTCTAAGGGCGAGCCAGCAGGCTGAGAGCGATTGAGGTTCTGTGCCGGCGAGGCCGTCCGAATACAAACCAAACTTGAGAGAAGCCTAATCTACGCCCCACCTATTCTGGCACTCCTCGTGCCTTGTTGAATCTCAGGCGGACCCGCCTCTCGTGTCGCGTGATCGTGATGCGGGAGGCAATCCGGATTGGAGACAGCGGGCATGGGGAATCTGGGCATGGGGAATCAGGCGTTTGCATCGGCGGCATCATCGGGGCGGACTGGGTTTGGAGGTCTTGCCGGGATGGGGGCTGGGCCTTTTATGGGCGGATCGGGCGATGAGGGGAGCAACTCAGAGAGCGGACTGGCCTCGGAGCGCGATCAGATGCTGCTGGAGCACCTGCCTACGGTTCGGTATCTGGCGCGGCGGATTCACGAGCGGCTGCCACAGCATGTTGAGCTGGATGATCTGATCTCGGCCGGCGTGGTGGGCCTGATTGACGCATTTTCGAAGTTCGACCATACCAAGAAGGTGCAGTTCAAGAGCTACGCGCAGTTCCGGATCCGCGGCGCGATTCTGGACTCGCTGCGCACACTGGATTGGAGCCCGCGCGAGCTGCGGCGCAAGGGCCGCGCCGTGGAAGAGGCGATCCGGTCGGTGACGCAGAAGCTGGGGCGGGTGCCGTCGGAGCCGGAGATCGCGCAGGAGATGGAACTGAGCCTGGGCGACTATCAGCAGCTTCTGGGCGAGTTGAAGGGGCTGGAGATCGGCAGCCTGCACATGGAGCGGAGCGAAGATTCAGGCGACGAGGAGTTGTCGTACATTCCCGGTGCACCCGATGAAGATCCGCTGTTCCGGTGTCTGCAAGGTGAAATGAAGCAGCGGCTGACCGACGCCATCGAGGAGCTTCCGGAGAAAGAGCGGATGGTGCTGACGCTCTACTACTACGAGGAACTGACCATGAAAGAGATTGGGCTGACGCTGGGGGTGGTGGAGTCGCGCGTGTCGCAGATTCACTCGTCGGCGGTGGTGCGGCTGCGGGCGGCGCTGGCGGGCTTGAGAACGGACAACTCCAGCACAAAGAAAAAAGCCAGCGGGCGGCTGGTAGCTTAAGGGTCGGCGTCGGTTAGTTGCTAACGTCCCAGGTGCCGCCTGAAATAGCCGCTATTGAAGGTTTTGCGTGAATGAGCCGGAGGGGCTCGTGGCGCTGGCTTCGGGGCCGTTGGAGACCAGGGCGGCGGGATTAGCAGTGGCAGGTCCAAGGCCCAGCTTGATGAGGGCGCGGGAATCGGGAACAAGCTTGGTTTGCCAGCCGTTTTCCGCCTGGAGTTTGCCCATTGCGGCTTCGGAGGCGGAATCCCAGTGTCCGCTGGGCTCGCCGGTAAGGTAGCCGGCCTTGATGAGGGCTTCCTGGATTTGGGTCGCGCGCTGATCGTCGATGCCGCGCTGGCTTTGGAATTTAGGCTTCGCTGCGGTGTGCTTCAGGGACTTGTGCGAGACAGCGCTGGGGCCGCGATGGGTACGTGTGGCGGCGACCGCGGGGATGGAGACGGAGAGCGCGATCGAAGCGAAGAGAGCGAATTGACCAAGCCGCATTGTAGATACCGACCTCATCGACAGATTTGACGAGAGACCCGCTCGGCGCGCAAGCCGATGGACGCTCCGATCGATTTGACTAGCGTATACCTCTTGTTCATCCCGCTGCAATACACAAAAAGGGGGTGTATCCGGTTCAGACCGCAAAACGTTCTGCATTGCGGGCTTTGGCTTTAGCGGCTTCTTCTTCCCGGTTTTTTGGTGGCGCGTTGGTTTCGAGGGACGCGAGGAGATTCATGGACACAGCGGCGATGGAGTCGATCGCCGCCTGGAAGGCGGCTTCGTTTGCTTTAGAGGGCTTATTGAAGCCGGTGATCTTGCGGACGAACTGCAACGAAGCGGCGCGGACTTCTTCAGGAGTGACCGGCGGATCGAAGTTGAAGAGCATTTTGATGTTGCGACACATGGCGGGTGAACCTCCATCGACTATGATTCGCGGGTGCCGGTGTGCTGGCATTCCCACTTTAAATGAGGATTTGGCCGCCGCAAACTCCATCTGCCTGACGGTAGAATTGCTGCTCGGAAGGATACTTCTGATGGCTCGCCGGAGTTCTCTTTTGCGAAAGCTTCCTATCCTCTTTATTTTGCTCGGCTTGGTCACTGCCCATGCCCAGGTTCCCTCCGAACTCTCTCAGAACGCCTATCCTCCGGAGGCAAAGCCCGACTCGTCCGGACCAAAGGCCGAGCAGATGAAGCCAAAGAGTTCGAATGATGAGGAGATCAATTCTCGATATCTGCCGCTGTCTCAGGCTTGCGTGAAGGCGGTCTCTTCCAATGTCGATCCCAGCGAACAGGTGGCTGCCTGCCAAAAGGCGGCGCAATTAGCGGAAACATTTTCGGATGATGAGCGCTTCATCGAACGCCGCAGTGCATTTGTCTACGCGTCGACCGCGCTACGCCGGAACAAGCAGTTCGCTGAAGCGCTTGACTATGCGAATAAGGCAGTGACCGTGGTGGAGGAAGGGCATGACACCGCCCAGGATTCGAGCGCGGCATACAGTGTGCGCGCCCAGGCGGAAGCGCAACTGGGGAATCTGGCGGATGCGACCGACGACCTCAGCGTGGCGGAAGATTTTGAGAGAAAGGCCATCAAAGACGCTGGCGGCCCGGATAACGACGTCGCGAAGCGCCAATATGTGCCCGTCCTGAAGGGGATGCTGACGTTTCACGCGAAGTTGCTGACAACGATGGGAAAGCCGGAGGAGGCTGCAGCGACGGCGGCTGAGGCAGCGAAGTTGTAGAGCATCGCAGTGGACATCTGCATCGAATGAATGGATCTCCTGACGCAGAGTGCATCCGCGGGTGTCGAGCAGTTGACGGTGCCGGGTGGGCGGTATAGGCTCTGCGTCTGAGAATGTAACCAGAAGCGGGACATTACGGATGAAATCAATATCGGTAGAAGATGTGGTGGAGGAAGGTTCGGCGGCGGAATTGAGGAGGCATCTCTTTTATGAGACCTCGCATTTCCCCGCGCTGACCGACCTGGTGGGCTACGAAAAGGCCGCGGACATTATTGATTTCTGCTTCATCGCGAATCCGTATTATCCGACGCCGGAGATGCTTGAGGATTTGCAGCGGAACCTGCCAAACCTGATCAAGTCGTATCCGTCGAGCAATCCTCTGATGAGCCAGAAACATCTGGCGGCGGTGCTGGACGTCGATCCGGAGCGTCTAATCATCGGCAATGGCGCGACGGAGTTGATCGGACTGATCAACATGACGTTGATCGACCGGATCGCTGTGTCCATTCCTACCTTCGGCGAATACATCGAGAAGATGAAAGATCTGCGGAACGCGGAGCTGTTTGCCGCTGGATTCGGACGATGGGTACCAGCTGCGGCTGGATGACTATTTAGCGTGGGTGCATCAGCGCAAGTTGGAGTGCTTGCTGGTGATCAATCCCGGCAATCCGACAGGGCAGTTTATTCCGCTGGAAGAGATGGTGGAATTCCTGCACCGGGCGCGCGACCTGGAGTTGGTGATTGTCGATGAGTCGTTCATCGATTTCTCCGGGGAGACGATTCCGAGCCTGCTGCCAGTTGCGGACCAGTTTACGAATCTGCTGATTGTGCGCAGCATGAGCAAGCACTGTGGCGTTCCTGGCCTGCGGCTGGGGTATTGTTATAGCGCGAATCTCTACATTCTGAATCGTCTGCGGCGGTTTGTGCCTACGTGGAATCTGAATACGCTGGCGCAGTATTTTCTTTCGCTGCTGCCGGACGCGGCTGCCGCGTATCACGAGGGCCGCATACGGCTGATCGGCGATGTGCGCCACCTCTACGACGAACTACGGACTATCCCGTGGCTGAAGGTCTATCCGACGGGCGCCAATTTTCTGCTCTTCAAAATCCAGAATGGTATGACTGCCAACGAACTTCAGACACGGTTGCTGAGCGAACACGAGATGTACGTGCGCGACTGTACGAACAAGCTCGGAATGGACGAGTTTCACATTCGGGTGGCGTCGCAAGGGCGCGAGAAGGACACGCGGCTGGTGGAAGCGTTGCGGACGTTCGTGCGATGAAGAGGACAAAGCGGCCGGTGGTTCTCGTCGTCTCCCGTCGCACGACGCGGAAAGACAAGCTGATTGATTACGTCGGCGAACTGCATCTCGAACTTCTGATCCACTTCGACACGCTGCCCATGATTGTTCCCGTGGTCCACGGCACTCTGGGATGTCTGCCCCAGTATATGGAGCAGATGGACGGCCTTCTGCTGGTGGAAGGTGACGACGTCGAGCCCAAACGATTTGCGGCGCGGAAGGCTAACTTCAAATACCTGGAAAAGACGCATCCCCTGAAAGATGAGATTGAGATTCGCCTGCTGCGTGATGCGCTCGACCGGCAACTGCCGGTGATGGGGATCTGCCGCGGATCGCAACTGCTCAACGTGGTCAGCGGAGGAACGCTGTACGGGGACGTGCAGAAGGAAAAGGGCACGCCGCGTGTGCATATCGACTACGACAACTACGATACATACCGCCATCCGGCGGAGATTGTTCCGGAGACGCCGCTCGCGCATTGGTACGGCCAGAAGACGCTGCACGTAAACAGCTATCATCACCAGGGAATTCGCAAGCTGGCGCCGCGGTTCCGACCGATGGCGCACGCGGATGATGGCTTGATCGAGGCTTTCTACGATCCCAAAACTGCTTTCACGGTGGGTCTGCAGTTTCATCCGGAACGTATGCTGAAGGAGTACGCCGGGAACCTGGAAGTGTGGAAGGCGTTTACTGCGGCGATACACGACAAGCAGCGCGGTTCGCAGTAACCGTGTTTAAATCGCGGTGGTCACGGGAAGCTTTGCTACTTCCCACGCGGTGATGCCGCCCGCGAGTTCCAGCACATTGGTGATGCCGTGCTGGTTGAGGATGCTGACGGCGATGGATGAGCGGTAGCCACCGGCGCAGTGAACCGCGAGTCTGCGATCGCGGGGAACTTCAGCGAGGCGTTGCTGCAGTTGGGCGAGCGGCAGGTTAATGCTGTCGCCGAGGTGTTTCGTGCTCCACTCACGCGGAGTGCGGATGTCGATGATCAGCGGCGGATTGGCGGTGACGAGTTCTTCTGCGAGGGTCTGCGGGCTCACTCTTTCCGTGGCCCAGACGAGGTCCTGCCGGTCTGCAAGCGCGCCCATCCCGTCTTTGAGGTAACCCTTCACGTGATCGAAGCCGATACGTCCTAGACGCAGCGCAGCCTCTTGCTCGCGTCCCGGTTCGGAGATCAGGACGATGGGCTTGGCGGTGTCGAGGATAGTGCCGGCCCACGTCGCGTATTGGCCGTCCAGCGCAATGTTGATGCTGCCGGCGATGTGGCCCTTGGCATATTCTGACGCGTCGCGGACGTCGAGGATCTGGGCTCCGGCATCGCCGAGCGCTAGAAGTTCGGATAATTCGACGGGTTGCAGGACTTGCTCGAGTGTTTTGTCGAGCGTGGGCCGCTCACGCGTGTTAAGGATGGCGTCAAAGGTGAAGTAGGCGGGAGCGTCGGGCTGGTCGGTTGTGACGAGGCGCGTGAAGTCTTCCTTCGACATTGGTTGCAGCGCGTAGTTGAAGCGGCGCTGTTCGCCCAGGGTGGAGACGGTGTCGGAGGAGAGATTCTTTCCGCAGAGAGAGCCTGCGCCGTGGGCCGGGTAGACCAGCGTCTCGTCGGGCAGCGCCAGTAGCTTGTTGTGCAATGAGTCGTAGAGATGGCTGCCGAGGGCCTGCGCGGTCCAGCCAAGCGACGCGCGCAGGTCGGGGCGTCCTACGTCGCCGATGAAGAGCGTGTCGCCGGTGAGGACTGCGTAGGGTTGTGTGACGTCTTTGCTGAGGTCGAAAACCAGGATCGAGATGGACTCGATGGTGTGGCCAGGAGTTTCGAGGACCTGGAGACGCAGGCCGGGAAGTTCCAGCGTGTCGCCGTCTTTCATGGGGACGAAGGCGTACTCGGCCTTGGCCTGGGCGCCGAGGTGGATGCTTGCGCCGCAGCGGTCGCGCAGTTCGAGATGGCCGGCGATGAAGTCGGCATGGAAGTGCGTGAGGAATACGTGGCGGATCTGCACGCCCAGCTTTTCGGCGTCGGCGAGGTATTGCTGGATGTCGCGCTGAGGATCGACGACGATCGCCGTGGCGCTGGCTTCGTCGGCAATCAGGTACGAGGCGTGCGCGAGACAGCCGAGGTAGTACTGCTTGAGGAACATGCCACTCATTCTAGAACCCAAAAACTAACCCTGCCGGTGAGTTGGCAGGGCGGATGTGTGAGTGAACACCCCACGGTCGACCTCGTCGAACATGGGGCACCCGATTTTTATGGTGGCCTATGGGAGGGTGCCGCCTACAATCGTGGGCCCGCCCGCGCTGCTAGAAGCTGAAGACCGCACGACGAAGACTACATCCGAGCCGGACTTCAGCCCAGCCACGATGGACTGGTAGGAGGCTTGGTCGGTGATGGCCTGCTTGTTGATCTCGGTGATGACCGTGCCCTTGACGAGGTTGATCTCGTCGGCGAAGGAGCCGGGGCGGACCGTGTTGACGATGACTCCGCCCTTGACTCCGAGCTTCGAGGCCAGATTGGCGGGCAGTGCGGTGACAGTAATGCCGAGTTTGCCTTCGCCTGCGTCAGACTCTGCCGGCGCGGTGTTCTCGTCGTTCGCGTTGCCATTATCGGCGAACAGCTTGGCGCGATCGGCGATGCCGACGGTCAGGTTCTGCTTGGTGCCATTACGCAGAACGCCGAGTTGAACGGTGGATCCAACCTTGCGGGCGGAGATGTCGGCGACCAACTGATCGCCGTCCTTTACAGCCTTGCCGTCGATAGAGACGATCACGTCGAAGGGTTTCACTCCGCCCTTAGCCGCCGGACCGTTGGGGGTGACGGTGTTGACGAGGACGCCGCCGGATGCGAATCCGTAGACGCGGCTTACCGCAGAGGACTCCGCGCCTTGGAAGCTAATGCCAATGGAGCCGCGAACCACTTTGTGGTCAGGACTGATCAGCATGTTGTAAATGTTGGCGATGATGTTCGACGGCATGGCGAAGCCGACGCCCTGCGAGCCCATAGACTGGGTGTAGATTGCAGTATTCATGCCGATGACCTCGCCGGCCATATCCACCAGCGGGCCGCCCGAGTTGCCGGGGTTGATGGCGGCGTCGGTTTGGATGAATTTCTGGAACTGATTGGGCGCTCCGTTCGGGCCGGGCTCGTCAATGGAGCGGTTCTTGGCAGAGACGATGCCTGCGGTGACGGTCTCGGAGAGCGAGAACGGGCTGCCGATGGCCAGCACCCAGTCGCCTACCTGCGCTCCGTCGGAGTTGCCAAGCTTGACGGTAGGCAGAGGCTCGGGCGCGTCGATCTTGATGACCGCGATGTCGGTCTCGGGGTCGACGCCAACGACGCGGGCGGGACGGCCGTGATCGGTCTCGTTGTCAGGATCGGTGGAGAGCTTGACGTAGATCTTGTCGGCTTTGTCGACGACGTGGTTGTTGGTGATGATGTAACCGCGCGAGTCGACGATGAAGCCGGAGCCGAGTGCTTCGCGCTCGCCGCCTCCGGGCTCGTTGCCGTCATCTCCGCCACCACCGCCCTGGCCGCCGAAGAAGCGGTTGAAGAAGTCCTGCATATCGCCCTGGCCACCGCTGCCTTGGTCATCGTTGGGATCGGCGGGAGCAGCTTTGCCGCTGCCACGACGGCGCGGGTTGGCGGACTGCTTGGGCAGCGTCACCGTATTGATGTTGACCACCGCAGGGCCTACCGCCTTGGCAATCTTGGTGAACTCGTTGGACTCATTGACCGGGCTGGGCACGACCAGGGGGCGCGCGTCGGACGAGTCGACGGTCTGCTCCTTGCCGCTGACGGAGCGCGTCAGGACTGAGCCGGCAAGGATGCCGACGGAGAGCGTGGCCAGCAACGCGAAGGTTGCGGAGAGGCGATGTTGGCGAATTCGCTCGAAGAGACCGCGTGGGGATTGCTTCTGTGTGTCCATGGGTAGGTCGATCCTCATTCGTACTGGGCGGATATTGATACGGCCCGGGCAGCGGAGATGTTCCTCTTGAGTATAGTCGGTTGGCCGACGCGATGTGAGCCGAGCGGCAGGCCGGATTCATAAGGTTAGACGCAATTTTGGGGGAGAAGACGCTGGAGATTTCCGGGCGGAGGCTACGGGCGCCGGTCGAGGGCTGCGAGGTGGGCGGTGTCGAGCATGGTCAGCAGGATGCGGCGGAGAGCTGCGTTGCGGCCGGTGGGGTCGTACCACTCCTGCAAGGTGTGGATGCCGCCGCCAAGACCGCCGGCTCCGATGGCAATGGCGGGGATGCCGAGAGACAACGGAATGTTGGCGTCGGTCGATCCCAGGCCGGGCTCGGTGCGCAGATTGAGGTGACGGTCGACCGCGCGGAGGGTCGTGAGGAGGGGCGCGTCGTCGGGAAGAGCGCCCCCGGGGCGGTCGCCGATGGTCTCGATGGAAAGCGCGGGCGTGGCGGACTTCGCGGGCGGCGGGGTGGGGAGACATTGGGTGACCCACTCGCCGAGCGACTGGCGGAGCGCTTCTTCAGCCTTCGCGAGTTGCTCAGGGTCTGTGGAGCGGAGGTCGAGCCACGCAGTGGCGGATTCTGGAATGGAATTGATCGAGGTTCCGCCGGAGATCTGGCCGATGTTGAGCGTTGTGCGCGGGGTGGCATGCGGCAGGTCGAGGGATTCCAGCGCGAGCAGCGCACGGCCGAGGATGAGGATGGGATTGGGTGCTCCGGCGTCGGTCCAGGAGTGGCCTCCCGGCCCGGTGACGGTAACGCGGAATCGGCGGGACGCAAGAGCCCGGGTGACGACGGCCGAAGAACCGCCGCCTTCAAGGGCGATGGCGGCGGCTATGTGCCGCGCATAGAGGCTGTCGGTGAAGAGATGGCGCATACCGCGCAGGTCGCCTTCTCCTTCCTCGCCGACGTTAGCGGCGAACAGGATCGGAACGGCGGGGGCAAGCTCCGCGTGGCGCAGAGCCGCGGCCAGGCCAAGCAGTGCTGAGAGGCCGGCCGCGTTGTCGCAGGCGCCCGGGGCGAGGATACGGGTGTCGACTTCGGTGGGGTCCGTGGGAGTGCCGGCGGGGAATACGGTGTCGAGGTGGGCCGAGATGAGGACGTACGATAAGGGGCGAGGATCCGGGTTTGGGGTTCGAGGGTGGAGTTCGGCAAGGACGTTGCCGGCGTCGTCGATGTGCGGGTTGGCCAGGCCGAGTTGCTGGAAGCGCTCGAGGAACCAGGCGGCGCGGGCCTGCTCGGCGAAGGGAGGGGCAGGGATACGCAGGATTTCCAAATGCCACTTGCGGAGTTGGGGTTGGTGCAGATGTAGCCAGTGGAAGGCACGATGCACCGCGGGTGTGGCAGCGAGGCGCGCGATGCGAAGTTGGGCGGAGGAGGTCATAAGGAGTTGCAGGTTGCAGGTTGCAGGTTGTTATTTGAAGGGTATTCGACTGAAATCAGGAACAGTCCGGTCGGCGGGGCGGTGGGACCGGCTACGGAGCGATTGCGGGCTGCGAGGAGCGCGGGGATGGAGTCGGGGTCGAGGCGGTTCGCGCCACACTGCACGAACGTTCCTACCAGGTTGCGAACCATGTGGTGAAGAAATCCTGTGGCGGTAACCCGGTAGACGAAGATGTTTCCCTGGATTTGCCACGCGGATTCGGTGATGGTCCGGATGTTGGTTGGCAATTCGGATGCCGAAGTGCATCCCTCAGGCGCTTGAGGCGATCCGACCCTCATCTCAGAGGCGAGATGTGGGGCACCCGGCTGGGTGCGATTGGAGACGGCCGGTAGTTGCGGGTTTTTGTCTTCAACCAACAGCCTGCAACCTCCAACTGACAACTGTCGGGTGGCCAGGTCAGGATCGGAGGCAGCAAACGTGGTGAAGTCGTGCGTGCCGATGACGTGGGCGGCAGCGCCGTTGAGCAGGCCGAGCGAGAGAGGCCATGGACAGGGCCAGACGAAAGGAGCCAGCGTGGGTGGACAGATCAGTTCCGGTTCCAGCTTGGTGATGCGGTGCTCCAGGGGATCCGGTTTCAACGGGAAGATACGGTATTCATAGGTCTTACGGGTGGCGGAGTGACGCGCGTGGAAGCCGGCTGGGGCAATTTCGGCGGAAAGGATTCGGATGCTGGGCGGCAGGCAGCGATTCAGCGCGTTTTGGAGATTAGTCGCCGGGATGGGAGCAGCGAGGCTGAAGGACGCGACCTGGCCCAGCGCGTGGACTCCGGCATCGGTGCGGCCCGAGCCTTGGGGCAGGACTCGCTCGCCCACGGTGCGATGGATAGCGTCCGATAACAGGCCCTGGACGGTTGGCAGGCCGGGCTGAATCTGCCAGCCGTGGAAGGGCGTGCCGTCGTAGGCGAGGATGAGCTTCCAGTCAGTCATGTGTTGCTTTGCACGGTATCACGGGGGAGACCAGTTGCCAGTTGTTAGTTGCTAGTTGTCAGTTGCGAGCGGCATAAGGCGGGGCCGGAGAACCAACAACTAGCAACTGGGAACTGAGAACTAACAACTTAGCTTGGTATACTTGGGCAATTCTGAGAGAGCGGAGTGGCGGACAAGCGATTGCCCTCCGAATTGCTGGAACGAAGCTGCCTTCAGTTTCGTAGCAGTGTATGCGGCGATGCGCCGCCGGAAAACGGGGCGGGTTGCTCGTCTGTCCCTCTTCTTCGTTTAAGAATCGCTCAAGTGCTCAACCACGTCTTAATACAAACACTCAGCAACATCCGCGCGGCGAATCAAAGACTCAATCGGAGTGTGCGCAGCCGGTGCGGCGATGCAAAGAAGTGCTGGAGATGAAACAAGTGAGATTAAAGGATATGCAGGGGATGGCGGCGATTGCGCTGCTTCTGACGAGCGGGATTGCGCAGCCGGTGATGGCACAGACAGGCCAGCAGACCAGTCCGACACAGCCAACGACGCAGCCGGTGACCGGTGCGGACCAGGGCCTTCCGGCAACGCCGGAACCGAAGCTGACCGATCCGATGTTTCTGCGGGACACCGCGAAGGACTACACGCGTCTGAACGGTTTCTTTCCCAACCCGTTGAACCTGTTCAGACCGACAAATTACCCGACGCCGCGGCTCGGGGATACTCCCCGGCTGGACACGCTGGTGCGGGATGGCAAGATTTATCTAAGTCTGTCAGATGCGGTGCTGCTCGCGTTGGAGAATAACTTCGACATCGAGATTGCACGCATCAACCTGGACATCGCCGATACGGATATTCTGCGGGCGAAGGCGGGCGCGAACCTGCGCGGCGTTTCCACAGGATTAGTCGAAGGCACCCTGGGCAGTTCCGGCACGACCGTGACCGGCGGAGGCGGCCCGGGCGGGACGTCGAGCGGCGCGGGCGGAGGCGGCGCCGGTGCGGGTGGTCTGGTGCTGAGCACAAATGGCGGCGGACCTTCGCCGGAGACTCTGGATCCGTTCCTGACCGGCACCACGCAGTATGAGAGTGTGAAGTCCCAGCAGACGAGTCCCTTTTCGCCGAGCTCGACGACAAACACCATAACCAGCAACTTCGGCTATCAACAGGGATTCCTGACAGGCACGCAGCTGGGCGTGACATTCAACAACTCGCGTCAGACCACGAATAATGCCTTCAGCACGTACTCTCCGCTCTTGAATTCCACCTTGCGGGCGCAGGTTACGCAGCACCTGTTGCAGGGCTTTGGGCCGGGGATTAACGGAAGATTTATCCTGCAGGCGAAAAACGACCGCAGGATTACGGACTCTTCGTTCCGGCAGCAATTGCTCTACACGGTAAACCAGATCGAGAACATCTACTGGGGTCTGGTGAGCGCCTACGAAGATGAGCAGGCGAAGGAACGCGCGCTGGCACAATCAACCCAACTGACGAACGACAATCGCAGGCAGTTGCAGATCGGAACTCTGGCGCCGCTGGATGTGGTGAACTCCGACTCAGCAGTGGCGGCCGACAAGCAGGCGCTGGTGGCATCGCAGTCGAACCTCGAGTATCAGCAATTGATCATGAAGCAGGCGATTGCGCGAAACCTGGAGGATCCAGTGCTGGTCGATGCACCGGTGATTCCGACTGACCGGATCACCCTGGACCGTCTGCCTGAGGAGGATACGAAGACTGAGGACCTGGTGCATCAGGCTTACGTCAACAATCCGCAGATCGAACAGGCATTTCTCAGCATGAAGAACAACGAAATCACCATCAAGGCCGAGAAGAACGGACTGCTGCCGACGGTGGACGCGTATGGCTTCTACGGGACCGGTTCCGTTGCCGGACCGCTGAATCCATCAGCAATTCCGATCTGCTTGACGCCCCCGTGTTCCGCGGCGACTAGTGTGATTCCGGGAGGGTACTTCGGGGCGCTGCAAAACGTGTTTACTGGGAGTTATCCGGATTACGGGGCAGGCGTGAATATCACCATTCCGCTCCGCAATCGCGTGGCCCAGGCCGATCAGGCGCGGTCGCAGATGGAGTACCGCCAGGTCCAGATGCGGTTGCAGCAGCTGTACACTCAGATCCGGATTCAGGTGATTAATGCGCAGTATGCGTTGACCAACGACCGCGCCCAGGTAGGAGCAGCGCAGGCCGGACGCGACTATGCGGCGCAATCGCTGGATGCGGAGCAAAAGAAGTACAAGCTGGGCGCTTCAACTTCGGCGCTGGTTCTGCAGCAGCAGAGGAACCTGGCAAACGCGGAAAACTCGCTGATTTCCGCGACCGCGGCCTACGCCAAGGACCGCGCAGCCCTGCGCCAGTTGACGTCGACCACACTGGACGCTTATCACATCAGCATTACTGAGGCTGCAACGGGAGTGATCGGGGCGCCGCCGATAATTCCTGGGCTAACTGCACCCACTGCTCCCGCTCCGCCGAAGCCGATTTCGGTCGGACCTCCTCCGACGCAGTAGAGCGCGGAAGTGGCTGAGGAGTTGCTTTACGGGTGAGCCCCGCATCGGATAAACAGGATGCGGGGCTTCCTTTGTTTTTCTTTCACCTGACCCGCCCGGAGCCGCGGATGGAACTTCGGTTGTATTGGCGGCCCGTCGGTGCTGACTAGACTGGTAAAGTACCAAGATTGTGTAGTTAGCAGGGGACCCCGGGGTAAGTCGATCGTATGAGTGAAATGCAAAGCAGTGGGCCAACGGCGAGCATGGAGCAGGCAGACAGTGCGGACGATATGGAGGAAGGACGCGACAATGCACTCGCCAATGCCGCCTCCGCATACCTGCGTTCGGCGATGCATCAACCGGTGGACTGGATGGAGTGGGGACAGGCTGCGTTCGATCGCGCGGCAAGAGAAGACAAGCCGATCCTGCTGGATATAGGGGCGGTCTGGTGCCATTGGTGCCACGTGATGGATCGAGAGTCGTATGAAGACGTAACCACGGCCCGGATCATCAACGAGAATTTTGTTGCTGTGAAGGTGGATCGCGACGAGCGGCCTGATGTCGATACGCGCTACCAGGCGGCGGTCTCGGCGATCAGCGGACAGGGTGGATGGCCGCTGACCGCGTTCCTCAGCCCGGAGGGCAAGCCGTACTTCGGCGGGACATATTTCCCTCCGGAGGACAGGCATGGGCGGCCAAGTTTTCAGCGCGTGCTGCTGACGATGGCCGAGGCCTTTGCAACGCGGCGCGCCGAGGTGGACGAGTCTGCCGGCAGCGTGATGGACGCGATTGAGTTGAATGAATCGTTCTCAGGACGCGCGGGGAATCCCGGGCCCGACCTGGTGGAGAAGATGGTGCTGTCGGCGCTGAAGAGCGCGGATATGAAGCACGGTGGATTCGGCGGACAGCCGAAGTTTCCCCACTCCGCGGCGCTCGATCTGCTGATCGATGCGGCATCGCGCCCGGCTACTACGACCGTGAAGCTGAACGGCCAGGGCACAGTGACCGTTCCCGAGGCGGCGAAACGCGCCGTGCAGATAACGCTGGAGAAGATGGCGAATGGCGGCATCTACGATCATCTGGCGGGCGGATTTCATCGCTACTCAGTCGACGAGCATTGGATCGTGCCGCACTTCGAAAAGATGGCGTACGACAACAGCGAGTTGCTGAAGAACTACGTGCACGCCTACCTGACGTTTGGCGGTGAAGAGTTCTCGCGAGTGGCGCTGGATATTGTTCGCTGGATGGACGAGTGGCTGAGTGATCGAGAACTGGGCGGCTTTTATGCATCGCAGGACGCCGATTTTTCTCTGGATGACGATGGCGACTTCTTCACCTGGACGCGCGATGAAGCGGCCGAGGTCTTGACTGTAGATGAGTTGGCCATTGCTGCGGCATACTACGACATCGGCGAGATCGGCGACATGCAGCATAACGTCGCGAAGAACGTACTACACGTGAAGCGCGGGCTGGACATGATCGCACGCAAGGCCAATCTGAGTCTGGATGAGGCTCAGGCCCTGCTGGACTCGGCGAAGCGGAAGATGTATGCGGCGCGACTAAAACGACCGGCGCCGTACGTCGACAAGACGATGTATGTGGCCTGGAATGCGATGTGTATCTCGGCTTACCTGGAAGCAGCGCGCGCGCTGGACCTGCCGGACGCGCGAGTGTTTGCTTTGAGATCGCTGGAACGCGTGCTAAGTGCTTGGGATCCAAAGATTGGTCTTGCGCATGTGGTGGCGTACGGCGAAACCGGTGGTGCGCCGGAGCGCATTGCGGGAGTGCTGGACGATTATGTATTTCTCGGGCACGCAGTTCTGGATGCGTGGGAGTCGACCGGTGAAATACGCTACTACGACGCAGCCACCGAGTTGATGGAAAGCGCGCTTGAGCGTTTCTACGACGCGACGGGCGGCGCGTTCTTCGATACGGAGAATCCGGCCAACGGCGAGCGCAGGCTGGGCGCGCTGGTGGCGCGGCGGAAGCCGCTGCAGGACTCGCCCACTCCCGCGGGGAATCCGATGTCGGCGATGCTGCTGATGCGGTTGGGCGAGTTAAATGGACGCCTGGATTACGCGGAGAAAGCTCAGGAGACGCTCGAGGCATTTGCCGGCGTGGTGGAGCATTTCGGTCTCTACGCCGCCACCTACGCGCTTGCTCTGCAGCGAATGGTGCGCGAGCCGATCCAGGTGTGCGTGGTTGGCAGCGACGAAAATGCCACGGCGCTGGAGCATGGGGCGCTGGGGCGCTTCGCTGTGAACAAGAGCGTCGTGCGACTCCCGCAGGTGCGGGCGAATTCGCTGCCCCCGGTGCTGGAGCGGACGCTGTCCCGCGTACCGGCCATTGGCGGCGGCTTCGCGCTGGTCTGCAGCGGAAATACGTGCAGGCCGCCCCTGACAACTGCGGAGTCGCTGGTCGAGGAGTTGGGACGGAGTCTGTAGAAGCCAGTCGTCAGTTCACAGTCACCAGACAAGTACAAAGGGCCCGGCCTGATTGCCAAGCCCTTTTCGGTTACGCGCTGACAAGTGGTTGCTGGGCGGGCGGCGCGGTAGGGTCGTGCTTCATGATCAGCATGTTCGCGGGATCGGTGCCAAGCGGGATTCCGTTCTCTTCAAACGACTGCAATATGCGGCGCCGGAGTTCGCGGAGGATTGCATCCTTCTGGTTCACCCGCACGCGAATAGTCACGGGATAGGTGACGACGCGGCCGGAGATGGCGTCGACGCCGGGGACATCGGGATTGGCGACGGCGATGTCTTTGAACGCGGGTTCATTGCGTACGGCGAGCGCGGTTTCGCGCAGAATCCTCAGAACCAGGTCGGGATCGGCGCTGGCGTCTACGGTTAGCGAAAGAGTAGCAACCGCAAAGTCGCGCGACAGGTTAGAGACAGTGGCGATCTGCGAGTTGGGAATCAAATAGAGGGTGCCGTCGCCGTCGCGCAGCGTTGTTAGCCGGAGCGTCAGGTCCTCGACGGTGCCCGTGAGCGAGGCGATCTTGACCGTCTCGCCGACATTAAACTGGTTCTCGATGAGTATGAATATGCCGTTAATTATGTCCTTGAACAGGGACTGCGCGCCCAGGCCGATACCGACTCCCACCAACCCCGCGGAGGCAAGCAGCGAAGTAGCCGGGATGTTGAAGACCTTGAGAATATCCACCAGAACCATGAAGCCGATGATGCCGTAGGCGGTGGCCCGCGCGATGGAGGCGAGGGTGCGAAGTTCCGCGGCGCGTCCGGCGTTTGTAGGCGAATTGTGGTCGGCAATACGACGCATGCGATTGACGAAAAAGTTGACCACACGCGTCAGAACGAAGGCCATAAGCAGGATCACAACGATGCGCGGAACATCGTCGCGAACGAAGTACAGGGTATCGTGATGCCAGTCGTGGACCACATCGGCAAAGTTTTTGTCGTCTTGCGTTAGGTCCGTCGGAAGGAACATGATGGTGGTATCTCCGTTTATTGGTTCGGCCCGGGTTTCGACTGCACGACAAGTATCTCCCGGCCTGAGTTGGTTGGATGCGGAGATTTCGAGTTCGACTGGCTGGGCGGTATTCGGGCGAGAAAGATCCACGTTGTCAGTGGACGATGGTTGCGGACGAGCTCAGACGTACAAATCTCTCGAAGCGAACGCTGAAGAACGAGGAATCATCGCGGCGCGTGCGGCGATGGAGGGTGAAAATGAGAGTTTTACAAAGTATACGTATCGCGAGTGTGGCCGGCTTCCTGATCACGGCGACGGGCTGGCCCCAACTGTCGAGCGCACAGAGAAATTCTACTCAACAACACAAACCAGCAGCAACAGCCGCAGTTACAACCACAGCAGGGACCATCGCTCACGCCGAATATGACGCCGGACATGGAGCCCAATCCCCAGATGGAACAGGATCAGGCGAAGATGCGCAACGTCGAGCGCCAGAAGCAACTGGTGAGCGACACGGAGAAGTTGCTGGCGCTGGCGAATGAGCTGAAATTGGATGTGGACAAATCAAACAAAGATACCCTCTCGCTGGATGTAATCAAAAAAGCGGACGAGATCGAAAAGCTGGCCCACAACGTGAAAGAGAAGATGAAGGGCACTTAATAGTTGCAGGTTGCCAGTTACAGGTTCGAAGCGGCGAATTCTCGAACGATGGCAGCGTCGACAATCTCCGGTTTTGAGCCTGTAACTGACACTGGCAACCTGCAACTGCTTTAGGGAATAAGCGCGCTAGGATTCAGTAGAGGTGTTGCGGGAAGCGATCCGGAAAAAGTGGCAGTGGCGCGAAGTTCGGCGACAACCTGATCAGGTGTCCACGTGGGATGGGCGGCTCGGACCAATGCGGCGGCGCCGCTGGCAAGCGCGGCTGAGGCACTGGTGCCCATGGCTTGCAGGTAAGATGCATGGCCCAGATTGAAGCACCCAAAGCTGTGCGTCGAGTCGGGTGGACCATCCAGCGTATTCGGCAGTCCGTTGCTGCAGGCTCCGCGTGTCCATCCGCTCACACCGATATCAGTGCCGTCCGGATAACTGCCCCCAGGCGCGGCGATGGCGTCGAGCGGCGCTCCGTAGTTCGAGTAATACGGCAACGTGATGGGACCGGGCGCGCACTGTGCGCCGGGCGCAAGGTTTTCAGCGCAGGCGGGATTGGTCGACGCAACAACGGCCAGCACTCCGCGCGCCTGTGCGGGAAGTTCGACATAGCGCGGATTGCTCAGGTCCAGGCCATCGTTTCCCGCCGACGCGATGACGACTGCTCCGGCCTGATTGGCGGCGTATGTAACGCGGTCGAACGCAGCTTTGAGCCCAGCGCCTTCGCCCGTGTCGAGGTCGACCAGCGTGCCAAGCGATAGATTGATCACATCGGCGTGTTGTGCAATTGCATCGTCGATGCCCTGGATAACCCAACTGAGCAGGCCGCCCGCCTGGCCTGTCGCGCATTGCGTGGCAACGTCGGGCGCGGTGCTGGCGGGGTCGGGCAGTCGCTCCAGCACCTTGATGTTCAGGATGGTTGCAGCGGGAGCGACGCCGATCATGAGCCCGGTACCGGGGCCGCGTGCTCCGGCGGCTAATGACGCGACCCATGTTCCGTGACCCTGCTGATCCTGCGGGCTGCCGTCATCGCAAGGACTGGGCAGGCCGGTCGCAGACTGATCGACCTCGGTGAAGTTTAACGCAAGGTTTGGCGCGATATCCGGATGAGTCGCATCGACTCCGCTGTCCAGGATCGCGATGCGAATGCCCGCACCAAATGTTGTGTCCCATGGGCCGTGTGTGGCGCCTCCGGGCGTGGCGTCGCCGTATCCGCCGGCCTGGATGACAGCCCAACCTTGTGGCGTGGAGGTGTAGTAAGTGTCGTATGGAGCCTGTGGGGATGCAGGCGGCGGTGTGCCGATCGCAACGACGGCAGGGAGGTTCGGACGCAGGATCAGATTGTGCGCGGAGAGAATGCGGTCATGAATCACGAATTCGACGGCCGGGTCCGCGCGGAGTGTGGCGAGAATAGCTGGTTCATCTTCGCCGGCAGCGGTCTGCATCACGACCATCCCGACAGGCTCATAACGCCGGAAGATAGTGATGCCGGGCGCGCGTGCATAGGCCTGGGCGGTGGGTATCGAGTTGTTGCGATAAGCGACAAGATAGCGGTGAGGGACCGCCTCGCCAAGCAGGCTGGGTTCCTGCGACGGCGCCAGCGTCGCAGCGAATAGCGAGAACGCGAGGAACTTGCCGGCAAACCACAGGAAGCGGCGTGTGGCTGCTTGGACTGATGCGGTGTGGCGCTGTGCGGCGATGGTACACCTCGGGAGATGAGTGCTGATGGATTCATCGGAGGTGTGGAACCTTCAAACCACGGGTGTGCAGCAGTGGGAGATTACGTTTGTCCCGTTACTCGGGTTAGACTTGCTCGGCAGATCAGCGCGCAGTCAGGCGCGCCGCGAGGGAGACTTTGGGCATGAAAAAATATGGATGGATTCTGGCGATGGTATTTGGGTGTTCTGTAGCGATGGCGCAGGACGGCGGGATCACGGTTTGGCCGAAGGGCGTGCCTCCCGGCGGAATCACAGTGAAGGCCGACTTCGGCGATCACCTGCTGGAGATCTCCCATCGCGAAGTGAACGGCAAGGCTGAGTTGCACAAGGTCAAAGCCGACGTCATGGTGATCCAGACCGGTACCGCGACGCTGGTCACGGGCGGCGAAGTAATCGACCCCAAAGACACAGGGCCGAATGAGATTCAGGGCTCGGGAATCAAGGGCGGCGTGAAGCACGAAGTAGGACCGGGCGACATCATCGAAATTCCAGCGGGTGTGCCGCACCAGTTCTTCCTGGCGCCGGGAACGCAGATCACCTACCTCGTCGTGAAGGTGGTCAAGAAGTAAGCGGGCTTCCCGGGTGTTGCCGCACACCCGGGAGGATTTTCGGTCTAGTGCCACTCGTCCGCGCTGGGGCCGTAGATCGCTGGCACCTTGGCTTCGTTGAGGCGCAGATACACCGTAAGTTGTCCGCGGTGGTGCGCCAGGTGGGCGAGCGCGCCGTCGGCGATCATCTCGTAGCGCGGGCCTTCGGTCAGCACTTTTTCGCCCGCGGTCAGACGCCAGGATCCCATCATGTGCTGCTCGTTTGTAGTTTCCAGCGCCTTCCGCGAGTTGCTGAGTCCTTCATCCAGCAGTCGCAACAACTCGTCGCGGCTTTCGACCGTCTTCGTGCGGAACGTGCCGGAAGGATCGTCGAGATCCAGTTCGTCGCGATCGATCATCAACGCCGGCCAGCCCGGCATGGTCGCTACCAGCGACGCAAGATAGCCGAGCTCCATGGATCGCTCATGTGGCTTCCAGGCGCTCTGTCCTTCTGGGATGCGTTCGATCACCTTGCGGGAGGCGACAGCCTCGCGCTCCAACTGCTCCAGGAAGAATTTCTTCAGCAACATAATGTCACCTCTCTTCGGAGACCTCGGGTCTCATGAGAGAAGAGTAAGTTTTTATATATGCCATCTAATGTCATAATTAGAAAATATACTTATGAATAATCGCGAGGTGTCTTCAGGAGTGAGATTGACATGAAGTCAACCCGGCTGCTTTCCGCACTCATGCTGCTGCAGGCTCATGGACGGCTTTCGAGCCGTGAGCTTGCGGAGCGACTTGAAGTGTCCGAACGCACCGCGCATCGCGACATGGAGGCCCTGAGCGAGGCGGGAATTCCTGTGTTCGCGCTGCGCGGCGCGCAAGGTGGGTGGGAGCTTGCCAAGGGTTGGCGCACCCGGGTGCCGGGGTTGGACGAGGCTGAGTTGCGCGGCCTCTTAATGGCGCAGCCCAGTGCGCTGGGCGATCCCAAGCTTGCCGCTGCGGCCGAACGAGCCTTCGGCAAGCTGATGGCCGCACTGCCCGGCGGCCTGCGCGATCAGGCCGCAACCATCCGCGCGCGGTTGCACATCGATCCCACTGGCTGGCGGCCTTCGTCGGAGGACATCTCCATGCTGCCGGTGGTGCAGGACGCGATTGCACGCGACGTGAAGGTGACTTTCGAGTACCGGCGCGCCGATGGCGACATTGCGCCGCGTACCGTCGAACCGTACGGCGTCGTCTGCAAACAGAACATCTGGTACCTGGTGGCGCGAGCCCCGGCAGGCATGCGTAGCTATCGGGTCTCGCGCATGTCGAAGGCCGTGGCGCTCGCGATGAAGTTCAAACGTCCAGCGAAGTTCAATCTGGCCGAGCATTGGAAGGCATCGACCGCGGCGCTGAGCGAGATGCAGGAGCGCTATTCGGCGACGCTGGCGCTGGCTCCCGATGCCGCGCAATCGCTGCGTGGCTGGTGTCGCCTCACGCCCGCAGCCGGCTTGCCTCGCGGAGAGATTCCCGGCGACTGGGTGGTTCACAAGATCGATTTCGAGAGCCAGTCGCAGGCGCAGTTTGTGGCGCTCGGCTTTGGGCCGCGCGCACGCGTACTGGCTCCGCACGACTTCCGCGACCGGGTGAACCTGGATGTAGCCGCTGCTTACGGCGTCATCAACTCGCGCGTCAGGTAGACGTATACCTCGGCTCGCGTGCGCGCTTCCTGAGCCAGGTTGGCTCCCGCCGCGTGACCGCCTTCCACAATCTCGTCATAGTAGAAGGGGTCGTTGAACTCCTCCATCTTCGCTGCGAACTTGCGCGCATGTTGTGGCCCCACGCGGTCGTCCTTCGTGGTCGTGAAGATCAGCGGCGTGGGATACTTCACGCCCGGCTTCAACTGGTTATACGGGCTGATCCCTGCGAGAAACGCGCGCTGCTCCGGAATGGAGACCGACCCGTATTCGCCAACCCACGAAGCGCCTGCCGCGATCTGCTCGAAGCGCAGCATATCCAGCAGCGGCACCTGGATCACGACGGCGCCAAACAGATCGGGATGCTGGGTCATTTCGACGCCCATCAACAGCCCGCCATTCGATCCGCCCTGAATCCCAAGGTGTTTGCTCGAGGTAATATTGCGGCTGATCAGATCCTCCGCCACAGCGGCGAAGTCGTCGTAGATCACCTGCCGCTTCGTCTTCAGCCCGGCCTCGTGCCACGCGGGACCGAACTCGCCTCCGCCGCGAATATTCGCGACCACATACACGCCGCCATGCTCAAGCCACAACTTACCCGCATATCCCAGATACGTCGGCGTGCTGGACGCCTGGAATCCGCCGTACGCCGTAAGCAGCGTCGGATTGCTGCCGTCATACTTCATCGACTTGGAGTGCACGATGAAGTAAGGAATCTTCGTGCCGTCCTTCGACGTAGCGTCGAGTTGCTGGACTGTCTCACTGGACGGGTCAAAGTGACTCGGATCGCTGTGCGCGAGCTTCAGCGTGTTGGCCGCGGCATCGCCGGCAAAGACCGACGACGGCGTCAGAAACCCCGTAATCATGAGGAAAAACGAGTCGTCCGTGTTGCTGGCGTCCGTCAGGTCGACCGTAACATTCTCCGGCACAGGCAGAGCTCTGCGCGTCCAACCTGCCGCGGTCGGCGTATAAACATAGGCCCGTCCCTGCACATGATCGAGCGTCGTCAGCAGCAGGTGATTGCGCGTGATGGCGGTTCCATCCCCGCCGTCCGGCGTCTTCACCATGAACTCCTGCGTCGTCGGCTCGAACACGACCGTCGGCTTCAGGTGCGCAGGATCGGCAAGCACCTCCTTCAAATTCATCGACAACAGAGACCCCTGGCGAAAGGTCCTGGCCTGTCCGGCAGGTGTCCAATCCTCATCGATGTTCAGCAGCACACGGCCCGCGAGTAGCCCGGAGATCGAACTCTTGATCGGAATCGCGAGGCTCTTGAGACCGGCAGGCGTCAGGATCTGGGTGTCTCGCGCGAAGAAATCGACGGCGCGCACAAAGTATGTCAGCCGGTCACCCTGCGCATCGTTCAACGTGCCTGCTTCCACGGCCACGTCCGACTCCTGCCCGCGGAACACCTCCTTCGCGGAGTCCAGCGGCGTGCCGCGCTTCCACTCCTTCACCACAAATGGATAGCCGGACTTGGTCATCGTTCCCGGCCCCCAGTCGCGCGCGACGTAAAGCGTATTCGCATCCACCCAGGTCACGTCCTGCTTGGAGTGAGGCAGCACAAAGCCGCCCGCGACGAACTGCCCGGTCTTCAGATCGAACTCCCGCAGGGTTTCTGCGTCCTCGCCACCCGCGGAAAGAGTAACCAGGCACAATCCGTTGCCCGGATAGAGACAATTCAGCCCCTTCGCCACCCAACTGGTGTTGTCCTGTTTCGACAGCGCGTCGTAGTCGATCACGGTCTGCCAGTGCGGCTCGGGATTCATGTAGTCCGCGAAGGTAGTCTTGCGCAGCAGGCCGTGCAGGTGCTCCGCATCGTGCCACAGGTTGTATACATCGCTGCCATGCTGCTCCGGAGTAGGCAATCTGCTGGGGTCTTCGGCGATCTTCAGCGCTTCCGCAACATACGGAGCAAAGTGCGGATCGGCCTCCAGGATCTTCGCCGTGCGCTCGTTATGATCCTTCACCCAGGCCATCGCCTTCGGGCTGGAGACGTCTTCGAGGTACAGGTATTTGTCGGGCGCATCGGCGGATGTCACTTGTTGTGCGCCAGCTTGCAGAGTGGCGATAGCGGCAAACGCAAATACAGCGGCGGGCAGGATGTTGCTCCGCATGGACTCTCCTGAGCAACTGGGTTGGTCGAGGCTTGGTTGAAGTTTCATGATTGCCGCACCCGTTGTCAACGCCCGGCGAAGATTTTGAAAGCGACCGCCGTCACGTCATTTAGGTAGGGGTTGGGGGTAGAATCTTGACGGCGGCACGAATGGCCCCCGAGGGACACACGGTATGGTGCGGCGCAATGGATCGAGCGTTGAGTTGAGGAAGCCGGCAGTGCTGGCGACCGTAAACGGGGCGGACATCGCGGTAGAACCAGGTGACGCCAAGCCGGCTCCAGCCCCGAAGTTGACCAGCGAGCAACTGGTCGAGTTCTACCGCCTGATGTACCTCTCGCGCCGCACCGACGATCGCGAAATCGTGCTCAAGCGCCAGCAGAAAATCTTCTTCCAGATATCCTGCGCGGGACACGAAGCCCTCCTCGTCGCCGCCGGAATGGCGCTCAAACCCGGCTACGACTGGTTCTTCCCCTACTATCGCGACCGCGCCATCTGCCTCACACTCGGCAACACCGTGGAGGAGCAACTCCTGCAATCCGTCGGTGCGGCGGACGACCCCGCCAGCGGTGGCCGCCAGATGCCCTCGCACTGGTCCAGCAGGAAGCTCCACATCGTCACGCCAAGTTCCGCCACCGCGACGCAATGTCTCCACGCTGTCGGCTGCGCTGAGGCAGGCCGCTACTTCTCCCGCCATCCCGAGGCTGCAGGACCCAGGCCCGAGAACGGCTGGGGCGACTATCGCGACTACAAGGACGTCTCCTTCCACGGCGATGAAGTCGTCTACGTCTCCATCGGCGAGGGCTCGACCAGCCAGGGCGAGTTCTGGGAGTCGCTGAACACCGCCAGCAACGGCAAGCTGCCCGTCGTCTACGTCGTGGAGGACAACGAGTACGCCATCTCCACGCCGGTCGAGGTCAACACGCCCGGTGGAAACATCTCGCGCCTCATCGCAAACTTCCCCAACTTCCACTTCGCCGAAGTCGATGGCACCGACCCGCAGGCCTGCTACGCAGCAATGGTCGAGGCCGTTGCCTATGCCCGCTCAGGCCGCGGTCCGGCGCTGGTGCATGGCCACGTGGTCCGGCCGTACTCGCATTCCCTCTCCGACGACGAGCGCCAGTACCGCAGCGAGGAAGAAGTTCAGGCCGAGATGGCTCGCGACCCGCTCGCGAAGATGCAGATGTGGCTTCTCCGCGAAGGCATCCTCGACGCGGAGGGTATCAACCGCCTGGAGCAAAAGGTGGACGAAGAGGTCCAGCGCGCCGCCGACCGCGCCCTCCAGGCCGTCCTCCCCGCCGCGACCCACGAGGCAATTCTGCGCCATCAGTATTCTGAGGATCTGCCGCCCACGGACACCCGCTACTTCACCGAAAAAGAAAAGACGGCCGATCCCGCCGAGCGCACCATGGCTGAACTGATCAACCTCTGCCTCAAGGACGAGATGCGCCGCGACGAGCGCATCGTCGTCTTCGGCGAAGACGTGGCCGACGCCACGCGCGACCAGGCCCTCCGCGCCGGCAAGATCAAAGGCAAGGGCGGAGTCTTCAAGCTCACCGCCGGCCTGCAAACTGAATTCGGATCAGCCCGTTGCTTCAACTCGCCCCTCGCCGAGGCCAATATCGTGGGCCGCGCCATCGGCATGGCCGTCCGCGGGCTCAAACCCGTCGTCGAGATTCAGTTCTTCGACTACATCTGGCCGGCCGTCCACCAGATGCGCAATGAGCTATCGACGGTCCGCTGGCGGTCGAACGGCGTGTGGAGTTGCCCGCTGGTCATCCGAGTGCCCATCGGCGGCTACCTCACCGGCGGCTCCATCTATCACTCGCAGTCAGGCGAGAGCATCTTCACCCACACTCCGGGCGTGCGCGTCGTCATGCCGTCGAACGCCCTCGACGCCCTCGGCCTGCTGCGCACCGCCATCCGCTGCGACGACCCCGTGCTCTTCCTCGAGCACAAGCGCCTCTACCGCGAAACCTTCGGCCGCGGCGTCTATCCCGGCCCGGAGTACGCGATCCCCTTCGGCAAGGCGAAGATCGTTCGACCCGGCAAGGACGTAACGCTCGTCACCTACGGTGCCCTCGTCCCGCGCGGCCTCCAAGCTGCCGAAAAGCTCCACCGCGAAACCGGCGTCGATGTCGAACTCATCGACCTGCGCACGCTCACGCCCTACGACTGGGAGACCATCGCCGAATCCGTCCGCAAGACCAGCAAGGTCATCGTCGCGCACGAGGACATGCTCAGCTGGGGCTACGGCGCCGAAATCGCCGCCCGCATCGGCGAAGAACTCTTCGACTCCCTCGACGCCCCCGTCCGCCGCGTCGCCGCAATGGACACCTTCGTCGCCTACCAGCCCATCCTCGAAGACGTAATCCTCCCCCAACCCGAAGACCTCTACAAAGCCATGCTGGACTTGGCGAGATACTGACCGGAAGATTCCTTCTGCAGATGCTACTTCGCTAGTCTGCGTAAGTGGTCGGCTGCAGCGCCACGATCTTGAATTGTGAATTGATTTTCTTTAGGCAGATATATACCGGCACATCGAGTATCTAGCAGTTCAGCGACTAGTTTTGCCAGCACAGCGTACGCTTGTTTTTCGGCACGTCTTTGTTCATCAGGTCGAAGGCCAGCCAGGTCCGGTGCTCGGCCCACGCGCTCGCAAGCGTCTCGTTTTTGAACCCCTCCGCGACTTCGGCAGGATCGCCTAGATAAGGTACTGCTGCTTCCAGCACGCTAATCAGCGAAGTTCCAGCCTTCATCAGCGTGAACTGAGGGCCCCACCCGACGTAGTACATCTCTTGCGAGCCGTCATATGGCATGCGATAGGCCTTGCTCGCCGCTGTTTCTAGGATTTCCTTAGACATCGCGAAGGGACTGCGCAAAAGCATCACGATTGAATACGGCATGTCATCGTCTGGCTGCTTCTGCCGAAACAAGCCGCGCATTCCATCAAGAAAACCCATTCCAACAACATATCGTAAGGACGGCTGGCCCAACTTACCAATTAGAGACTCCCAAATGGTGATATCGCCAATTCAGCTCCACCCATTCAGTCGGACAGGTACGATAAAATACCTCTAGCCCAGCCGGAGGACCCCATGAGAACCCGTCTCAAGATCACCGAAGACATCCAGCCTCTGACCACGTTCCGCAACAACTCCGTCGGCTTCCTCAAGCAGCTCAAGCGAACCAGGCGCCCCATCGTCCTCACCGTCAACGGAAAGCCGAAGGCCGTCCTCCAGGACCCAGCCGCCTACCAGCGTCTGCTCGACATCGCCGCCGCCGCCGATCCCGACGAAGGCATCCGCCAGGGCTTGGAAGACATCGCCGAAGGCCGCACCCGTCCGGCGCGCGAGGTCTTCGCCGAAATGTCCTCATCTCGACGGAACACCAGCCCCAAACGAAAGCGGGCTGAAGGCCCGCGCTAGAACTGCCGTAGGGCCGCAACCTCGACATTCCCACCCAACTTCGTGCATCGTAACCTCATCACGATTCTCAAATACACAGGAGCGACCGAAATGGCCAAATACGCAATCTGGGTAATGCTGAAGGCGAAGCCGGGCAAAGAAGAAGACATCGAGGCCTTCCTGAAGCAGGGCGCCGCGATGAGCCTCGAAGAGCCAAAGACCGTCAACTGGTATGGCGTCAAGATCGCCCCCGGAATGTACGGCGTCTTCGACACCTTCGACGACGAAGAAGGCCGCGACGCACACCTGAGCGGCGAGATCGCCAAGGCGCTCATGGCCAACGCTCCCGACCTCTTCGCAAACGCCAACGAACTGCGAATCGAGAAAATGGAAATCCTCGCAGACAAGTGACCGCGGACACATACAGCCGCCGATCCACCCGATAAAGTTGAAATAAGCCTGATTCACAGGAGCGCGGCGTCGTGCCTGGCCCTGAAGACTCAGTAACGCAAGCGGGGGACACTAAAAATGCAATTCACTGATTACAAATACTTCAGCCGCGTGCAATGAAGACTTTGGCCTGATATACCCAACTTTCCAGGACTTAGTCCGGACTTAAGCTGTTTAGAACGAATACTTTAGGACTTAAGTACGGGGGGGTAGGCTATACCGATCCGGCAGCCTGAATATCGCCGAAAACGCGCATCAGATTCTCGCCAAGAACCTTACGCAGATCTTCGGCCGAGTGGCCGCGAGCGAGTAGCGCAGCGGTAATCTTCGGCAGATCTGCAGCAGAATCGATACCTTCCGGCAGGCAGGAAATGCCGTCAAAGTCCGTCCCAATGCCAACGTGATCGATTCCCGCGACGCGGATAATGTGGTCGAACTGCTCGATCAGCGATTCGAACGGAGGACGGTGCAAGCGGGCAGCAAAGTCGCGGTCGATCTGATTGGCAGCGGCAAACGGCATAGGCTCATGTCGCCCGGCATACTCGGCGACGAGCGCCTGGTGTGCGGCGGAACGCTCGGACTTGATGGTGAGAACGGCTCGGCGGTAGTTCTCGTCGACGAACGCGGCGTAGAAGTTGAGGAAACAAACGCCGCCGTTGGCCGCAAGCGCGCGAAGCTGATCGTCGGTCAAATTGCGCGGCGAGTTGCAAAGCGCCCTCGCGCAGGAGTGGGAGGCAATGACAGGCGCACGAGACGCATCAAGGACATCGGCGAAAGTCTTGTCCGAAACATGCGAGACGTCGATCATCATGCCGAGCCGATTCATCTCGGCGATGACTTCGCGTCCGAAATCCGTGAGGCCGTTGTGATGCGGAATCGACGGATCATCGAGGTCGCCGGACGAGTCGGCCCACTCGTTGGAGTTGGCCCAGGTGAGCGTCATATATCGCACGCCAAGCTGGTAGTAAACACGCAGCAGGGCCAGCGAGTTCTCGATCGCATGACCGCCTTCGACGCCCATCAGCACGGCAAACTTGCCGGCAGCGCGCGCTGCAAGAATTTCGGCCGGCGAAACGCAAAGCGCAAGTTCGCCAGGATGACGGCGAATTTGCTCGAGAACCCCGTCGATCAGCGAAAGCGTCCGGTGAGCAAAGCGCCCCTTCCATGCAGCGGGCTCTGGCCAAAGGGCGAAAAACTCGGCGCTCAGATTGCCCCGGCGAGCCGACTCGAGATTGAGGTGGCCAGTGCCGAGCGGGGACGTGAAGTCCCAGGACTCGTCGACAAAACGCTGCGGAGTGTCTGCATGCGTGTCAATGACAACAGCCGATGCATGCACTTGCTCTGACGTGGGATTCGGGGCCATTGTCTTCGTTATTCCTTCCGGCGCAGTATCCATTCTAGCGGGTCGGAAACGGTTGTAAGTTAGCCAATGATTTGAGATATGTCGAAGTAGATGAAGCGGTGCGAATGCGGGCAACCAACCAGTGAAGGAAACTCTCCTATGTAGCAGAGGTGATGTATGGAGCAGGAATTGAATTCGAGCAAGCGTGCAGAGCGGCCCTCGCACGGGGCAGTCGAAAACAAGATCGGCACCAGCAAGCTGACAGGCAAAGATCAGCAGGAAAAGATGGATCAAGTTGGCATGAAAGCAGCAAAGAGGGCGCAAAACCGAATTTTGAACAACGAAGAGAATATTCCCGGCAGCACGATCTTCTCGAAGTAGCGCAATCGAAGTTCCACTGAAGGTGAAGAAAAGCGAAATGGCCCCACTCGCCGCGAGTGGGGCCATCTGTTTGTCGCAAATTCTTTACAATCAAGGAATATGTCAGAGCAAGCAAGAAGCGCGACCGAAACACAACGTTACAATCCGGCAGAGATCGAACCCAAGTGGCAAGCGCGCTGGGACGCGGACGAACATCTGTACGCAGCCGAAGGCCACGATTCCGCCAAGCCCAAGTTCTACTGCCTCGAGATGTTGCCCTATCCAAGCGGCCAGTTGCACATGGGTCATGTGCGGAACTACGCGATCGGCGACGCGCTGGCGCGATTCATGTGGATGCGCGGACACAACGTCCTTCATCCGATGGGTTGGGACGCGTTTGGATTGCCCGCCGAGAACGCTGCGCTGAAGAACAACACTCCGCCGCGCGAGTGGACGCTTGGAAACATTGCTGCGATGCGTCAGCAGATGCGGCGAATGGGCCTCAGCTACGATTGGGCGACCGAAGTCACGACGTGTTTGCCTGACTATTACCGCTGGAACCAGTGGTTCTTCCTGAAGATGTACGAGAAAGGTTTGGCGTACCGGAAGAAGAGCAAGGTGAATTGGTGTCCGGAATGTCAAACGGTGTTGGCGAACGAGCAGGTAATTGACGGACGCTGCTGGCGGCACGAAGACACGTTGGTGGAGCAGCGCGATCTGACGCAGTGGTTCCTGCGGATTACAAAGTATGCAGATGAGTTGCTGACTGGCCTGGAAAAACTGGAGGGCTGGCCGGAAAAGGTTCGCACGATGCAGCGGAACTGGATTGGGCGGAGCGAAGGCGCGTTGGTGGACTTTCGCGTGAACGGTACGGAAGAAAAGATTACGGTCTTTACGACGCGCGTGGATACGATATTTGGCGCGACTAGTGTGCAATTGGCTCCGGAACATGCTGTGGCGAAGAGTTTCGCTGAGAGCGATGCAAAGCTCGCGGGGCAGATTGAGGAGATGCTCGCTCAACAAAAGGCTGCGCGTGAGGCAGGCGATCTGGGCGCGATCGAAAAACATGGCGTGGATACGGGGCAGTTTGCGGTGAATCCGTTCAATGGCGAACTTGTGCCAATTTGGGTTGCGAATTACATCCTGGCTGATTACGGAACCGGTGCGATTATGAGCGTTCCGGCGCATGATGAGCGGGATTTTGAGTTCGCCAACAAATACGGGCTTGAAGTGCGGCGTGTGATTGTGGCGAAAAACGAAAAAGGGCAAAGACAAAATACGGAGATTCTGAGCGAAGCTCAGAATGACGAACGCTCTGTGTTGCCTGACGAACGCTCTGTGTTGCCTGACGAACGCTCTGTGTTGCCTGACGAACGCTCTGTGTTGCCTGACGAACGCTCTGTGTTGCCTGACGAACGCTCTGTGTTGCCTGACGATCTTCCAGGATTGCCTTATACCGCGGAAGACGATGCGGTATTGGTGAATTCGGGCCAGTGGAGCGGCGAATCTTGTGTTGAAGCGCAGCGAAAGATGGCTGCGTTTGCGAAGGAAAATGGATTTGGCACTGAAACAGTTACATATCGGTTGAAGGACTGGGGCGTGAGCCGGCAGAGGTACTGGGGCACGCCGATTCCCATGGTGTATTGCGAAAAAGGCCATCCTGGCGTTGAGCCTGGAGGAGTGGTTCCGCTGCCGGAGAGCGCGTTGCCGGTGGTGTTGCCCGCGCAAGTGGAGATCACGCAGCAGGGCGGTTCGCCGCTGGGACGGGTTGCGGATTTTGTGAATACGACTTGTCCGGTGTGCGGCGGTGCGGCGCGGCGCGAGACGGACACGATGGACACGTTTGTCGATTCGAGCTGGTACTTCTACCGGTATACGGATGCGAAGAATGATTCGGCTCCGTTTGCCAGCGCGAAGGCGAATTACTGGTTTCCGATCGATCAGTACATCGGCGGCGTGGAGCATGCGATTCTGCATTTGATCTATTCGCGCTTCTGGACGAAGGTGATGCGGGATCTTGGGCTGATCAAGAACGATGAGCCTGCGGCGCGGCTGTTTACGCAGGGAATGGTGATCAAAGACGGCGCGAAGATGTCGAAGTCGAAAGGCAATGTTGTTTCGCCGGACCTGATGATTGAGCGGTATGGAGCGGATGCTACGCGGATGTATGCACTGTTCGCGGCGCCTCCGGATCGCGATCTGGAGTGGCAGGAAGATGGTGTTGCGGGCATTAGCAGGTTCCTCGGGCGTGTTTACCGGTTGACGTTGAAGTATGGTGTTGTTGCGAGCGATGGAGAAGGAAGCGATGTTGCCGCGGAGGCTGCGCTGCTGCGGACGCTTCACCAGACGATTGCGAAGATTACCGAGGACTTCAGCGGGCGATGGCACTTCAATACTTGCATTGCGGCGATCATGATTTTGGTGAATGAGATTGCTGCGGCTGAACCGTTGCTGGAAGCGGGCAAGATTTCCGGCGCGGTGACTGCCGAGGTCTTCAAGAATTTGACGTTGATGCTGGCTCCGTTTGCGCCGTTTCTGGCGGCGGAGTTGTGGGGGGCGATGGGCGGTGAAGGCGCGGTGTTTCGTATTCCGTGGCCGGTTGCGGATGCGGAACTGGCGCGCGAGGCTGAGGTTGAAATTCCCGTGCAGAGCAATGGGAAGCTGGTGACAGTGGTCAAGGTTCCCGCGGGAAGCGATGGGGCGACGATTGAAGCGGCTGCGCTGGCGGATGCGAAGGTCGTCGCGCGGATCGAGGGGAAGACGGTGGTTAAGGTGGTTGTGGTTCCGGGCAAGCTTGTGAATGTTGTGGTGAGGTAGTGGCGAGTCGAGAAGGAGAACAACCCCACGATAAGCGCGATGAAACTGCGCTGATCATGGGGCACCCCGTTCATGCTGTCCCAGTTCGTGGGACGCAGTCGTTTGTGCATACCTTGTCGGAGTGCTGGAAGCGGCCTTTGCTGACTGGGCTGGAGGTGGCTTGGCGGTGGCTGTTTGGTGTTCCTGCGGCGGCTTTGGTGTGGCGTGAGGGTTCGCGGATTCTGGCTGAGACGCCGGTTGATGTTGGCGCGCTGAAGCGGATGTCGATCGCGGACCCGATGACTGCGGCTACTACGCTGGCGCAGGCTGCGGATTCGGTTTTGCCTCCTGTGTTGCATGTTGCGGTGTGGCTTGTGCCGCTGCTGCTGGCGGTTTGGGTGGTCGTTTCGTCGGTTGGGCGGACGGTGGTTCTGCGGCGTGCGGATGCGGGATTGCATGCGCGGCCGGTGACGCTGATGGTGCTGCAGGCGGTGCGGATGGTAGCGCTGGCCGGCAGTTTTTGGGTGTGGTTCGCGTGTTTGCAGGCTGCGGGCCGGTATGCGGTGAATGGGCCGATTGCCGCAGGGCAGGAGCCGAATTTGGTGGGCTACTGTGCGATGGTGATCGTCGCGACGCTGGGGATGTTTACGTTGTGGGCGGTGGTGAGTTGGGCTCTGTCGGTGGCTCCTTTGCTGGCGATGTTGCGTGATTTGAATGCGGGCGCGAGCCTGGCGGCAGCGTTTCGGCTGGGGCAGGTGCGCGGGAAGCTGGTGGAGATCAACCTGGTGATGGGGATCGTGAAGATCGCGCTGATTGTGCTGGCGATGGTGTTTTCGGCGTGCCCACTGCCGTTTGAGAGCGTGGCTACGCCGGACTTTATGCTGCGATGGTATGGGGTGGTGACGGTGCTGTACCTGGTGGCATCGGATTTCTTCCATGTGGTGCGACAGGTGGCGTATCTGGAGTTGTGGAAGACATATGAGGTGGGTGTTCGCTGAAGCTGTCGACGGCTACGCCAGGGGCTGAAGCCCCGGTTTTTGTGGCGGAGGGGGAGGCCCAAGCCTGAAGGCTTGGGTTACCTAGAGGCGGGGCGGCTGCGGTTTCGTGGGCTGAGTTTGCTGGCGCCTCAGGAGAAATGCGGGGGTTCTTCGCTTCGCTCAGAATGACAACCTGTTTCTCGTGGGGTGCAGTGGCAGGAACAGCTTGAGGCGGAGTGGTGGGAACGGCCTGGGGCGGGGTGGCGGGAGCGCGGGCTGACAGGGTCGCCGGGTTCCAGTTCGGTTCTTGTTCGACGGGGCCTAGACGAAGCACGCGCCGATTGGCGTTGATTGCGCCGATGATGTCGTCGTCGGTGATGGACTCCATCCGCGGGCGGTCGGCGGGCGCGTAGGACATGATGGTGGTGGTGCGTTTGAGGAAGCTCTTTTCCTCTTCGGTGTAGTTCCTTCGCGGCGGTCTGGCGGGGGTGCGGTGGGCCGCCTTGTCGGCGCTGGGCGCATCAGGTGGGAGAACGGCTTGCGGAGGTGGATCTCGGAATTCTTCGCGGGGGGCGAGGTCGCCGAGGTCGTAGTCCCTGGTGATTTCTTCGACGAGGGGATGCTGGGCGTTTTGCTGGTCTCGACGGGCGAGGTTGGAGGAGGCGATCTGGAGGCCGTAGAGGAGGACGGAGCCTCGCTTGTACTCGATGTCGCCGGCGGCGACGCGGGTGAGGACGTCGAAGAGGGCGATCTGGATGTCGTTGCGGTCGTCGATGCGGGACATCTGGAAGGTGTGGGAGCGGCCGGCGGAGGCTCCGAGGGTGCGGGTGCGCCCGTGGTAGTAGCAGAGTTCCTGGCCGCGGAGGGCGGGCGAGCCGCAGCGGTGGCCGTCGGTGAAGACGTGGCGGCAGCGGTAGCGGCGGGTGGGATCGATGGGCTGTTCGGGCGGGAAGGCGGATTCGTGGACGATTCTGGCGTAGTCGGTGCTCATGGTGTACCCCTTACTTAAGTCCTAAAGTACATGTTCTAAAAGCGTTAGGTCCGGAAGTACGGACATGTTGAGGTGTTTAAATGAAAAAGCCCAGCCGCGGGGCTGAGCTTTTCTTAACTCTACATATACAAGTGTAGCAAGCTGGACAGAACTAAAATGTCATTTGTATGTTGCTCGGAGCGAATGGGTTAGCTGCTTTTTCGGTTTGCGGGTGCAATTTTGGTGGGTTTTTTGGGCGGGGGAAGTTTTGGGTGGGGCTAAGTTACGGCAAATACGGAGATTCTGACTCTGCGAGTCAGAATGACGAACGGGGAGGGGCGCGGGGTGGGGTGGGCTAAGTGAAAGCAAATACGGAGATTCTGACTCTTCGAGTCAGAATGACGACGCGGGGGGAGAGTGACGAGCGCTGAGGGAATGACGAACGCGGAGCGGTAGGGACGAGCGGGAAAGGTTAGAGGCCGGAGGATTGGATGGCGGCGAGGATCCATTTGAGGATGAGGTTGGGTGCGCAGCCCAGGAGGATGACGGCGGCGGCGAGGGCGAGGACGACGATCTGGGTGAGCAGGGGGGATTGGATTGTGGGGAGTTCGTCTGCGGGGGGCGCGACGTAGACGTGCTTGAGGACGCGGAGGTAGTAGAAGAGCGAGACGGCGCTCATGGCGATGGCGAGGACGACCAGCCAGAGCAGGGATGCCGGGTTTGGCGTTGACCGGATGACGGTGACGAAGAGGTAGAACTTGCCGAAGAAGCCGGCTAGGGGCGGGATTCCGGCGAGCGACAGGATGAAGATGCCGAGCGAGAAGGACAGGACGGGCGCCTGGCGGCTGAGGCCGTTGAAGTTGGAGAGGTGGTCGGAGCCGCGCTGCTGCTCGACGATGGCGATGACGGCGAATGCGCCGAGGGTGGTGACGGCGTAGGTGATGACATAGTAGAGGAGCGCGGCCAGGCTTTGCTGGGTGTGGCTGAGGATGGCGAGCAGCATGTAGCCGGCGTGGGCGATGGCGGAGTAGGCGAGCAGGCGGCGGAGGCTGGTCTGGCGGATGGCGACCAGGTTGCCGAGCAGCATGGAGAGGACGGCCATGAGGGCGAGGACTGGGATCCAGCCGCGGACGAGGGGAAGCGAGGCGGTGCCTTCGACTCCTACGAAGCCGAGGGCCATGATCTGGAAGAAGATGAAGAAGCTGGCGACCTTGGAGCCGGACGCGATGAAGGCGGCGCTGGGCGCGGGTGCGCCGAGGTAGACGTCGGGCGCCCAGAAGTGGAAGGGGGCGGCGGCGATTTTGAATCCGAGGCCGATGGCGGTAGTGACGATGGCGATGACCAGCAGAGGATTGAGCGAGGGGCCGTGCAACGCGGCGGCGATGTGGGTGAGGCTGGTGGAGTTGGAGAGGCCGTAGAGCAGGCTGAAGCCGAAGAGCAGGAAGGCAGCGGACATTCCGCCGAAGAGGAAGTATTTGAGGGCGGCTTCCCAGGATTGCGCGCTGCGCTTGTTGAAGGCGGCGAGGACGTAGAGGGAGAGGCTGAGCAGCTCGAGCGAGATGAAGATGACGAGGAGGTCCTGGGTTCCGACGAGGAACATCATGCCGGCGGTTGCGACCAGGATGAGGAGGACGAATTCGCCGATGTGCTCGGTGAAGTGAGAGTCTGCCGAGATGAGCAGGGTGACGATGGTGAGGGCGAGCAGCGCGATCTGAACGAGGTGGGTGAGCGGGTTCGCGATGAGAGTGCCGTCGAGGATGTTGGCTTGCGCGGGGGTGAGGAGGATGCGGACGATGGCGAATACGCAGCCTAGTGAGCCGAGCGTTGCGGCTACGGTGAAGCGGATGCGGGTGGGGCGACTGCGGAGGGCGAGGAGATCGATCGCCATGACGATGAGGGCGGTGACGACGACGATGACCTGCGGGAGCGCGAGTCGGAGGAGCTGGGTGTAGTTGAACTGAGTCATTGCCAGCTCCCTTTGCGCAAGCCTTCAAACAGAGGAGAGTTCAGAGCCGGCATGATGATGTTCAAGAGCATTTGAGGGTAGATTCCGACGAGGACGCTGGAGGCGATGAGGATGATGGCTCCGATGCGTTCGGGGAGGGTGATGGGCGGGAGCGGATGTTCGGGGGGCGGGGCTTTGTGGCGCGACTCGGAGAAGAAGGCCTGCTGCATGGCTCGCCAGACGTAGACGACGCCGAGGATGATGCCGAGTCCGACGAAGAGGGCTAGCAGCGGGTAGGCGCGCCAGGCTCCGACGAGGATCATGAGTTCGGCAACGAAGCCGCTGAAGCCGGGAAGGCCCATGGCGGCCATTCCGGCGAGGACGAAGGTGACGGCGGCGAAGGGGATGGCGTGGTTGAGGTTCATGCGGCCGAGCAGGTAGAACTCGCGGGTGTGGGTTCGGGCGTAGACCATGCGGCCGACGACGGCGAAGAGCAGGCCAGCGAGGAGGCCGTGGGAGACCATCTGCATGACGGCGCCGGAGAGGCCGATCTGGTTGAGGGTCATGAGGCCGAGCAAGATGAAGCCCATGTGGCTGACGCTGGAGTAGCCGATGACGAACTTGAAGTCCTTCTGGACTATGGCGACGGATGCTCCGTAGATGATTCCGATGACGGCGAGGATGGCGAAGACGTCGCGCCAGGAGCCGAGGCCGAGGATGTGGAAGCTCCAGGGGCCGAGTCCTGCGGGGAAGAGGGTCATGGCGACGCGGAGGCATCCGTAGGCGCCGAGCTTCATGACGACTCCGGCGAGGAGCATGGAGGCGGCGGTGGGCGCGGCGACGTGGCCGGTGGGCGCCCAGGTGTGGAAGGGCCAGAGGCCGGCGAGGATGGCGAATCCGACGAAGACCAGGGGGAAGGCGAGCATCTGGAAGTGATGCGAAAAGGGGAACTGGGCGAGTTCGGTGAGGGAGGTGGTCTTCGCGCCGGCGGTGACGTAGGCGGCGATGATGCCGATGAGGACCATGGCTGATCCGATGAAGGAGTAGATGGCCAGTTTCATGGCTCCGTACTCGCGGCGGGTGGAACCCCAGGTGGCGATGAGGAAGTATTTGGGGATGATGACGATTTCGTAGAAGACGAAGAGGAGGAAGAGATCGTAGCTGAGGAAGACTCCGTAGACGGCTCCGATGAGGAGCAGGTAGAAGGCGAAGAAGTCTTTGGTGCGGTCGGTGATGTCCCAGGAGAAGAGGATGCCGGTGATGGCGACGATGCCGGTGAGGAGGACGAGGGTGAGCGAGATGCCGTCTGCGGCGAGGTGATAGTGGATGCCGAGGGAGGGTCAGGGGATCCAGGGGATGTCGACGATGGTGCGCAGTTTCGCCGGTGCGGTTTTCGACGAAGGCTATGAGCGCGACGGCGAATCCGGCGATGGCCGTGAGGAGCGCGAGGATGCGCGCGGAGGTCGTGCTGCCTCGTGGCAGCAGGAGCAGGGCGGCTGCTCCGATGAATGAGATGTAGATCGTCCAAGCAAGCATATTCAAAACACCAATTGCTGAATCAGAACTTTATTTGTTGCACCATCTGCATGACCGTGCTGTTGATGACTCCGAGCACGAGTTGGGGGTAGAGGCCGAGCGCGAACATGAGGGCGATGGCCGGGGCGAGGGCGAGGCGCTCGCGGGTGGAGAGGTCGGGGAAGTGGGCCCATTTGGGGTTGAGGGGGCCGGAGAAGACGCGCTGGAGGATGCCGAGCAGGAAGAGCGCGGTTGCGAGCAGGCCCAGGACTGAGATTGAAGTGGCCCAGGAGACGAGCGGGAATGTGCCCTTGAAGATGAGGAATTCGCCGATGAAGCCGTTGAGGCCGGGCAGGCCGAGGGAGGAGAAGATGGCGATGCCCATGAGTCCGGTGAAGACGGGGGCGACTTTGCGCAGGCCGCCGAAGTCGTCGAGTCCGCGGAGGCCGTTGGTGCGCTGCTCGATGAGGGCGACGAACCAGAAGAGGGTTGCGGCGGTGAGGGCGTGGTTGAAGATCTGGAGGAAGACGCCGTTCATGGCGGCGTACTTTTCGGCGGTGAGAGAGGCGTCTGCGCCGGTGAATTTGGCTACTGCGAAGATGGCGAGCAGGCACATGCCGAGGTGATTGATGGAGGAGTAGGCGAAGATGCGCTTGAGGTCTTTTTGCGCGAGGGCGGCGTAGGCGGAGAAGACGATGGTGGCGACGGCGAGCCAGAGGAGCGGGGTGAGGAAGAGGCGCATCTGCGGATAGAAGATGGGGAGCAGGATGCGGAGGAATCCGTAGAGGCCCATCTTCGACATGGCGCCGGTGAGGAGGATGGTGGTGCCGGTGGGGGCTTCGGAGTAGGCGTCGGGGAGCCAGGTGTGGAAGGGGACGAGCGGGACTTTGACGGCGAATCCGAGAAAGGCTCCGAGGAAGATGAGTTCGCCGAGATGTCGCGGCGTGAAGCGGTACCAGGCTAGTTTGGCGATTACGGCGGGCATTAGCTGACCGCTTTGGGCGAGCGAGGCGAGGGTGGTGAATTCGAAGGTGCGGGTGGCGAGGAAGAGTGCGAGGAAGGATAGCAGCAGGCCGACGCTTCCGACCATGGTGTAGACGAGGAACTGGGTGGCGGCTTTGCTGCTCTTTGGGCCTCCCCAGAGCTTGATGAGGAAGAAGGCGGGGATGAGGCCGAGTTCCCAGAAGATGAACCAGTGGAAGAAATTGAGGGCGGTGAAGGTTCCGAAGAGGCAGGCTTCGAGGATGAGGACGAGCGCGAAATAGAGCGGGACGCGGGTGCTGATTCTCCAGGAGGCGAGGATGCCGATGGGGACGACGATGGAGGAGAGCAGAAGCATCAGGAGGCCGAGGCCGTCGATGCCGACGTGGTACTCGACGCCGAGAGGGGCGATCCAGAGATGGCGTTGCTGGAACTGGAGCGCGCCGGAGGTGGGGTCGAAGTGGGCCCAGAGGACTAACGTGAGGCCCAGCGAGAGGATGCTGCAGGCGAAGGCGGTCGAGCGGGCGAGGTTGGGGCTGCGGCCGGTGCTGAGTACGATGAGTGCGCCGAGGATGGGAAGAACGGTGAGGATAGTGAGCATTGGGATGGGGGTCATGCTTTCGCTCCCCACAACAGGAAGATGACGAGCGCGATGAGAGCGCAGCCGATGATGCGGAGGTAGGTTTGGACGCGGCCGGCCTGGAGGAGTGCGAGGGTTTCGCCGCTGCGCTCGACGGTTTCGCAGCCGCCGTCGAAGGCTCCGTTGACGACGCCGCCGTCGAAGAAGTTGTCGAACCAGGCTAAGCCGATGACGAGGGAGGAGACGATTTGGACGGCGCCGTTCCAGATGAAGCGATCGAACCAGTCACAGGCGCGGGACCAGAAGGTGTTGAGACGGATGAAAGTCGCGCCGTAGAGGGCGTCGATGTAATAGGCGTGGCCGAGGAGGTTGAAGATGCCGGGCTGGAGTTGGCCGAGTGCGTCGGGGGATTCGGCGGAGCGGATGGGGTTTCGTCCGTAGAAGAACCAGCCGAGTCCGAGGCCGAGGAAGACCAGCAGGGACGACGAGATCATGACGGGGATGATTCCAGGCTCGGAGAATGCGGCGAAGCTGAGCGGGGCCGCAGTGCCGTCGAGGAAGGATTGGAACCACGGCCACGCGGGCGTTCCGATGAAGCCGAGAAGCACGGCGAAGGCGGCGAGGATCATCAGGGGGATGGTCATGACCGCGGGGCTTTCGTGCGGGTGGTGAGCGGCGTGGTGGGTTGGATCTTCGAAGTGTGAGGCCAGTTGCGGGTCGTCGTGGCTGGTGGCGGCGAGGCGATTGCTGCCAGCGAAGACGTAGTACATCTGGCGGGTCATGTAGAAGGCGGTGAGGAAAGCGCCTAACGCGCCCATGTAGAACGGGATTTGAGAGACGGACCAGTTATGCGCGGCGTGGAGGATTGCGTCTTTCGACCAGAAGCCGGAGAAGAAGAAGGGGAATCCGCAGAGGGCGAGCATGCCGGTGGTGTAGACGGCGAAGGTGACGGGCATGTATTTGCGGAGGCCGCCCATGCGGCGGATGTCCTGCTCGCCGGAGCAGCCGTGGATGACGGAGCCTGCGCCGAGGAAGAGCAGGGCTTTGAAGAAGGCGTGCGTGATGAGGTGATACATGCCGACGGAAGGGCCGCCGACGCCGAGGCCCATCATCATGTAGCCGAGCTGGGAGACGGTGGAGTAGGCGAGGATGCGCTTGATGTCCCACTGGGCGACGGCGATGGTGGCGCCGAAGAGGGCGGTGATGGCGCCGATCCAGGTGACTACCTGGAGGGCGATGGTGGGCGTGAGCGATCAAGGCCGATTGGGCGGCCATGAGCGGATAGATTCGCGCGATGAGGAAGACGCCGGCGGCGACCATGGTGGCGGCGTGGATGAGCGCGCTGACGGGGGTGGGGCCTTCCATGGCGTCGGGCAGCCAGACGTGGAGCGGGACCTGTCCGGATTTGCCGGCTGCTCCGCAGAAGATGAGGATGCCGATCGCGGAGGAGACGGTTAGGCCGAGGATGGTGGTGTGCGCGACGAGGTGGGCGAGGGAGGAGGATTCGAGCGCGCCTGCGCCGCCGTCGAAGAAGAGGAGGGTGCCGGTCTGGGAGTAGAGCCAGACCATGCCGATGAGGAATCCGAGGTCGCCGATGCGGGTGGTGATGAAGGCTTTTTTAGCGGCGGCCGCGGCGGCGGGGTTGGCGTACCAGAAGCCGATGAGGAGGTAGGAGGTGAGGCCGACGATCTCCCAGCACATGAAGAGGAGGAGCAGGGAGTTGGAGATGATGACGCCGAGCATGGCTCCGGCGAAGAGGGCGAGGAAGCAGAAGAAGCGGGTGAAGTTCTCGTCGTGCTCCATGTAGCCGGTGCTGTAGATGAAGATGAGCAGGCCGACGAAGGTGACCATGACGAGCATGACGGCGGTGAGGGGGTTGAGCACCCATCCGAGTTGCAGCCACTGGTCGCCGAACTGGAACCAGTTGAAGTTGAAGGTCTGGACGGCGGGGTGGGCGAGCGTGTTGGCGAAGGCGCAGAGCGAGAGCAGGAACGACAGCGCCATGGAGCCGATGGCGAGGGAGGCAGCGGGGATGCGGCTGCGCTGTTTGAGGAGAGCGGCGATTCCGGCGGCGAAGATTGGCAGCGCGGGAATCAGCCAGAGGTTTTTTACGATCCAGGTCATAAGGGCAGGTACTAGTTGCTAGGTGCTGGTTGCTAGGTGGCGAAAATGCCGTTGCGGTTGGAGTTCCTTAGCCTTTGAGGGAGTTCATCTGGTCGAGGTCGGTGGTTCGGGAGTGACGGTAGGCGGCGAGGATGATTGCGAGGCCGACGGCGGCTTCTGCGGCTGCGACGCTGATGGAGAAGATGGCGAACATGACGCCGGTGAGGGCTGAGGGGTTGGGGCCGAAGCGCCAGAAGGCGATGAAGTTGAGGTTGGCGGAGTTGAGCATGAGCTCGATCCCGATGAGGACGAGGATGGCGTTGCGGCGGGTGAGCGCGCCGGCGAGTCCGATGGAAAAGAGCAGGGAAGACAGGATCAGGTAGTTCTGCAAGGAGTTCATTTCGGCTCCTCGATGCGGTCCATCGCGATGACTACGGCTCCGATGAGGGCGGCGGTGAGGAGCAGGCCCATGATTTCGAGTGGGAGGACGTAGCGATGCATGAGGGCGTCGCCGATCTGCTGGACGGTGACGTCAGGCGCTGGGGGCAGGGCTTGCGCGGAGAGGTTGGCGGAGGAGATGGCCCAGGCGAGGACGATGAAGACGGCGGCGGCGACGATGCTGCCGATGAACCAGTAGGACGAATAGGCCGGGTGCTTCGCGGGGCCGGGGGTGTGCGTCATCATGATGGCGAAGACGGCGAGGATGGCGACCGCTCCGACGTAGACCATGATCTGGGTGAAGCCGACGAACTGGGCGTCGAGCTGGAGATAGATTGCGGCTACGCCTGCGAAACCCAGCGTCAGCGCGAGGACGCAGTGGACTGCGTTGCGCATGCCCATGGCTGCGGCGGTTCCGGCGACGGTGAGGATGGCGAGGATGAGGAACGTTACGGTCATTTCGAGCTCTTACTTCGTGCGGCTAATTTCGGATCATGCTTCGGCGAAGGTGTAGGTGCGAATTTCGAATTTCTTTTTCCTTTTGAGCCTGCGCGCGAGGAGGGTAGAGGGGATTGCGATGATGGCGATGCAGACTAACCAGCGCAGGATTCCATTGGGCATGAAGTGCCAGACTCCGGCGACCAGCATGTTGAGCAGAGCCATGGGGAGGATGAACTCCCAGGCGAGGTTCATGAGCTGGTCCATGCGCAGACGGGGCAGGGTGCCGCGGATCCAGATGAATCCGAAGATGAGGGCGATGAGTTTGGCGAAGAACCAGACGTAGGTTGGGATGAACGTGAGGAATGAGAGCGGGGCGGACCATCCGCCGAGGAAGAGGGTGATGGCCATTCCGCTGGTGGCGAACATGCCGAGGTATTCGCCGAGGAAGAAGAGGGCGAATTTGAAGCCGGAGTATTCGATGTAATAGCCGGCGATGATTTCGGATTCGCCTTCGGGAAGATCGAAGGGCGAGCGGTTGGATTCGGCGGTGGCGGCGATCATGAAGAGGACGAAGCCAACGAAGCCCCAGGGTGTGAAGACGTACCAGTGGGGGAAGATGCCGGTGTAGGCGGCCTGCTTCTCGACGATGGTGACGGTGGAGAGCGATCCGGCCTGCATGATGACGACGACGGTGGCGAGGACCAGCGGGACTTCGTAGCTGATCATCTGGGCGATAGCGCGCATGGCTCCGAGGAGGGAGTATTTGCTGCGGCTTGACCACCCGGCCATGAAGACTGCGAGTTCGACCACGGAGCCGACGGCGAAGAAGTAGAGCACACCGGCGTTGAGGTCGGCCAGCACCATGTTGCGGCCGATGGGGAGAACAGCGTAGGCGAGGAAGGCCGCGGCGACCAGGAGCAGGGGCGCAACGAAGTGGACGAAGTGATCCGCGGTGAGCGGGACGATGTCTTCCTTGGTGAGGGACTTGATGGCGTCGGCGATGGGCTGCAGGAGGCCGAATGGGCCGGTGCGGTTTGGGCCGAGACGATTCTGGAGGCGGCCAAGGCCCTTGCGCTCGAACCAGGTGGTGACGGCGAAGAGGAGCGGGAAGGCGATGAGGACGGGGATGACGGAGAGGATTGCCGAGCAGATGGGCTGGGCGATGGGTGGGACGTAGCCGAGGAGCCAGTGTTTGGTGATGACGAAGATCTGATCGAGCGGGAGGGTCATTTTGTTTCGCTCCCGACGGGCTGGTGCGCGGCGACAGGCTTGGGAGCCGGGGTTGCTGCTGCGGCGGCGGCTTTAGCTTCGGCGGCGGCCTTGGCTTTGGCTTCGGCTTTGGCGCGCTCTTCGGCGAAGGCGGCGTCTACGGCTGCGGCCTCGGTGGGATGAATCTGGTGGTAGTACTCGTTGGATTTGGCGAGGCGGTGCTTGTCGAAGAGCAGGCCGGCGAAGCGGTTGTCGGTGGGGAGGTCGTATTCGACGTCCATCTTGATGGCATCGAAGGGGCAGACTTCGACGCAGATCTGGCAGCTCATGCAGACGGAGATATCGATGTTGAAGACGGCGGGATAGGCCTGCGGCTTGCCTACGGCGTCGGGCTTCTTATCTTTACTTTTCTCGATGAAGATGCACTTGGGCGGACACTCTTTTTCGCAGATCTGGCAGGCGACGCAGCGGAGTCCCTGCATGGGGTCGGAGCCGTCGTAGACGAGGAAGGGGAAGTCGCGGGTGGCCTCGATCTGGGGCAGACGCTCTTCGGGGTACTGGACCGTGGTGAGGCGTTGCTTGCTGACGTAGCTGCCGAGGAAGTTGCGGGCGGTTTCCGCGAGGCCTTTCAGGATGCCATTACCGACCATGGGAGCTCCTCCATGTGCGTGGTGTCATCGGTCTACCTCACCGAGCACGATGTCGACGCTTCCCAGGATTGCGACTACGTCTGCTACGTTTTGGCCGAGGCAGAGGTCTTCGAGGACGGTTAGGTTGATGAGGCTGGGCGGACGCACGCGATAACGATATGGGTTGGGCGAGCCGTCGCTGATGAGGTAGAAGCCGAGTTCACCTTTGGGCGATTCGATGCGGCCATAGGCTTCGCCGGGCTTGGGGCGGAATCCGCGGGGCTTCATCTTCGGGTCCATGATGGGGCCTTCGGGGATGTCGCGCATGGCGTCGTTGAGGATTTTGAGCGATTCGCGCATTTCGAGGAAGCGGATCATGTAGCGGTCGTAGACGTCGCCGTGGGCGCCTAGAGGGACGCGGAAAGAGAAGCGGTCGTAGATGCTGTACTTGTCGACCTTGCGGATGTCGTAGTTGACGCCGCTGGCGCGGGCCATGGGGCCGCTCATGCCGGCGTTGATGGCGAGCTCTTTACTGAGGACGCCGACGTTCTGGGTCCGTTCCATGAGGATTTCGTTGCCGACGAGGAGGGCTTCGTATTCGTCGAGGAATTTGGGGAATTCTGCGACAACCTTCTTCGCTTCATCGAGCCAGCCAGCGGGCATGTCGACGCGGCATCCGCCGAAGCGCATGTAGTTGCACATCATGCGGGCGCCGGTGAGGGCTTCGAAGAGGTCGAGGATTTTTTCGCGCTCGCGGAAGGCATACATCAGGGGAGTGCCGCTGGCGCCCATGTCCTGCAGGAGGAAGCCGAGCAGGCAAGCGTGGTTTTGCAGGCGGGTGAGTTCGCCGGTGATGATGCGGAGGTACTCGGCGCGCTCGGGAACCTGGATGCCGGCTAGTTTTTCGACGGCGATGGCGTAGGCCCAGTTGTTGGTGATGGAGCAGATGTAGTCGAGCCGATCGGTGTAGGGCATCGAGCCGAGGTAGGTTTCGTTCTCGGCGATTTTCTCGTGGTTGCGGTGGAGGTAGCCGAAGACGGGCTTGAGCTTGACCACGCGTTCGCCGTCGAGGATGACGTTCATGCGGAAGACGCCGTGGGTGGAGGGGTGCTGCGGCCCCATGGAGATTTCGAGGAGCTGCTCTGCGCCGTCGGCGATGGGCTCGAGAACCGGGATGGACGAGGTGTATGCGCTCATTGGCCACCTGCTTCTGCGAGGTGCTGATTGGCGCGCTTGAGGACTTCGTCGTGGGCGGTGGGCTCGTACTCGTAGTCGTCGGGGTCGACGTAATCGCGGCGCATGGGGTGGTCGACGAAGCCGTCCCACATGAGGATGCGGCGGAGGTCGGGGTGGCCGTCGAAGATGACGCCGTAGAGGTCGAATATTTCGCGCTCCTGGAACTCGGCGCTGCGCCAGACGGGAGTGAGCGAGGGGAGATGGACGCCGGATTCGCGGTCGGCGGTGCGGAGGCGGATGGGCAGCGGGCCGGTACGCAGTTCCTGCGAGAAGAGGTGGTAGACGACTTCGAGGTAGCCAGGAGTGACGGTCTTCTGAACTTCGTCGACTTCTTTCTCTTCGGGACCGTTGGGGCCGTCGACGAGTTTCTTGACTTTGATCTTGGTGGAGATTTCCCTGGCGGGCCAGTCGATGCCGGTTACGTTGGTGCAGAAGTCGAAGCGGGTGTCGGCGTCGTCGCGGAGGAAGGTGGCGACGGCGAGGGCGTGTTCGGGGTCGATCAACAGCGAGTGCTGGGCCGATGGGCTGGGATTCGGGATAATCTCCACACGACAACCGGGAACGTGAGTTTCGAGGGCGGATTTAATGTTTTCCAGATTCATCCGTCCCTGCCTGTGAGATTTGGACCAGCGGCGGTTGCCAGACTGCCGGGTTCTGAGTTGGTTCGAGGTCGTGCGGGCCGAACTGGGGAACGATGAACTCGCTCGGCTTGTCGGCGTTGAGATGGCGCGGCCTGGTTTCGCCGGTAAGCATCTGCTCGTCGATTTTTTTCTGGAGCATGAGGAAGGCGTCGATGAGGGCTTCGGGGCGGGGTGGGCAGCCGGGGATATAGACGTCGACGGGGATGTAGCGGTCGATGCCCTTGAGCACGTTGTAGCCCTGCTTGAAGGGGCCGCCGGAGATGGCGCAGGCGCCCATGGAGATGACGTATTTTGGTTCGGGCATCTGGTTATAGAGGCGGACGACCTGGGGAGCCATTTTTTTGGTGACGGTGCCGGCGACGATCATGAGGTCGGCCTGGCGGGGGGATGGGCGGAAGACTTCGGCTCCGAAGCGGGCGAGGTCGTAGCGCGCCATGGTGGTGGCGATCATCTCGATAGCGCAGCAGGCGAGGCCGAAGTTGAGCGGCCAGATTGAGCTTTTGCGACCCCAGTTGTAGACCTCCTGGAGGGTTGTGGCAAAGATACCCTGCTTGCTCAATTCGTTTTTTAGTTGTTCATCCACCCACGAAATCCTTTATTCCGAACTGGTTGACGGCGATTTGCGCACGGAAGTTTCTGACTGCCGGCTGGTGGTTATGTCCAGACGAGGACTTTCTTCTGGTAGGCCCAGACGAGCCCCTCCACGAGCAGAAAGAGGAAGACGAGCATGGCGAGGGATTCCGCCAGGGAAAAGCCGGTGAAGGCGACGGCGAATGGTAGAAGGAATATCGCTTCTACGTCAAAGACAAGAAAGATGATGCCGTAGAGATAGTAGCCCGGTTTGAACTGAATCCAGGCATCTCCTTCGGACTCGAGTCCGCACTCGTAGACGGCGTTTTTGCTGATGCCGGGTTTGTGCGGGGAGAAGGATTTTGCCCAAATCCAGGCCAGAAGCAGCGGCGTCAAGGCGAACGCGACGGCCGCGAGCAACAGCACAATGACGGGCAGATAAAGGCCGTTGGTCATAGCTGGCTCTACTGTAGCAGACCTCCGGAGGGAGGCTTGTGATCACGCTCACATCTTTCCAGAGCACCCTGACCGCAGAATGGAGTGGGTCTGGCGAAGGGGAAAAATGACAGAACAAAAGACAGTAATTCTTGACGGTAACGAGGCGTGTGCCTCAGTTGCCTACCGCATGGCGCAGGTGATCACGATTTACCCGATTACCCCGTCTTCCACGATGGCTGAGTGGGCCGATCAGTGGAAAGAAGAGGGACGCAAAAACATCTGGGGCACGATCCCAGTGGTGGCGGAGATGCAGAGCGAGGGCGGAGCTGCCGGCGCGATGCACGGGGCATTGCAGGCTGGGGCTTCCGGGACGACCTTTACGGCGTCGCAGGGCTTGTTGCTGATGATTCCGAATATGTACAAGATCGCGGGCGAGCTGACTTCGAACGTGATTCATGTGACGGCGCGCGCTATTGCGACTCATGCGCTCTCGATTTTTGGCGACCAGTCGGATGTGATGTCGTGCCGTTCGACCGGTTACGCGATGCTGGCTTCGAACTCGGTGCAGGAGGCGGGAGACATGGCGCTGATTGCGCATATCTCGACGCTGGGCGCGCGGGTTCCGTTTATGCACTTTTTCGACGGGTTCAGGACCTCGCATGAGATCAATAAGGCGAAGGCGATTTCCGATGAGACGATTCGGGCGTTGCTGGACGAGGATTGCGTGCTGGGACACCGCCAGCGGGCTCTGAGTCCGGATAATCCGATACTGCGGGGGACGGCGCAGAATCCCGATGTTTACTTCCAGGCGCGCGAGGCGGGCAATCCGTACTATCTGGCTTGCCCGACGATTGTGCAGAACGCGATGGACGCGTTCGCGAAGCAGACTGGGCGGGCTTATCACCTTTTTGACTACGTTGGTGCGCCGGATGCGGATCGCGTAGTTATTTTGATGGGCTCGGGCTCGGGCGCGGTTGAAGAGACGATCAAGTGCCTGAACGCGCAGGGTGAGAAGCTAGGCCTGCTGAAGGTGCGGCTGTACCGGCCATTTGCGGCGGATGCTTTCCTGGCGGCGTTGCCGAAGACGGTGAAGTCGATTGCTGTGCTGGATCGCACGAAGGAGCCGGGATCGCTGGGCGAGCCGCTTTATCAGGACGTGCTGACTGTATTCAGCGAGGCGTTTTCGAGTGGAACGGCTCCGTTTGAGAAACAGCCGCGAATTGTGGGTGGACGCTATGGCTTGTCGTCGAAGGAGTTCACGCCGGCGATGGCGAAGGGTGTGTTCGACGAACTGAAGAAGTGCGCAACCGAAGAATCACTTCACGATCGGCATCAATGACGACGTGACGCATACTAGCCTGGATTACGATCCGGAGTTTTCGTCTGAGGATCCGAAGACCGTGCGGGCGCTGTTTTATGGGCTCGGTTCGGATGGGACGGTTGGGGCGAACAAGAACTCGATCAAGATTATTGGTTCGGAGACGGAAGGGTATGCGCAGGGATACTTTGTATACGACTCGAAGAAGTCGGGGTCGGTAACGACGTCGCATCTGCGGTTTGGGCCTGATCCGATTCTATCGACGTATCTGATCACGAAGGCGAATTTTGTGGCGTGCCATCAGTTCCAGTTTCTGGAACGGATGGACATTCTGGCTGCAGCTGCGCCGGGAGCTGTGTTTTTGCTGAATTCGCCGTTTGGGCCGGATGATATCTGGAACCAACTGCCGAGGAAGACACAAGAGACGATCCTCGCGAAGAAGCTCCAGTTTTATGTGATCGACGGCAATACGGTGGCTCGCGAAACAGGCATGGGCAACCGGCTGAACACGATTATGCAGACTTGCTTCTTCGCGATCAGCGGCGTGTTGCCGTCCGAGGAAGCGATTGCGCAGATCAAGAAGTCGATCAAGAAGACTTATGGCAAACGCGGAGACGCGGTGGTGCAGAAGAACTTTGCGGCGGTGGATGCCGCGGTGGCTGCACTGCATAAGGTGAATGTGCCAGACAAGGTTACGGCCCTGTTTGACATCCTGCCGATGTTGCCGAAGGACGCCCCCACGTTTGTGCATGATGTTCTGGGCGAGATGGCTGCGGGCCGCGGCGATTTGCTGCCGGTGAGCGCGTTGCCGCCGGGTGGGACGTTCCCGACCGGTACTTCGCAGTGGGAGAAGCGGAATATCGCGCAGGAGATTCCCGTGTGGGATGAGGATCTGTGCATCCAATGCGGCAAGTGCGTGATGGTGTGCCCGCATGCGGTGATTCGTGCGAAGGTGTACGACTCGGCACTGGCGGCGAATGCGCCGGCGACGTTTAAGAGCGCGAAGCCGAAGTGGAAGGGCATGGAGCAGGAACTCTACACGCTGCAGGTGGCGCCGGAAGATTGCACCGGCTGCCGCGTGTGCGTGGAAGTGTGCCCTGTAAAGAGCAAGAGCGAAGCCAAGCACAAGGCCATCAATATGGCGATGCAGGCGCCGCTGCGTGAGACTGAGGTGAAGAACTGGAGCTTCTTCGAATCTCTGCCTTCGGTTGATCGCAACCGCCTGTCACATGGTCAGGTGAAGGATATTCAGTTGCTTGACCCGCTGTTTGAGTTTTCCGGTGCGTGCGCGGGCTGCGGCGAGACGCCGTATCTGAAGTTGCTGACGCAGCTATTTGGCGACCGGCTGTATATCGCGAACGCTACTGGATGCTCGTCGATTTATGGCGGGAATCTGCCGACGACTCCGTACACGGTGAACAAGAGCGGGCGCGGGCCTACGTGGTCGAACTCACTGTTTGAGGACAATGCGGAGTTCGGGTTGGGCATGCGGCTGGCGCTGGATCAGCAGAAGGGGTATGCGGAGGATCTGCTTGGCCGGCTGGCACCGACGCTGGGCGATGAACTGGTGACTGCGGTTCTGAGTGCGCCTCAGGCCAAGGAGATCGAGATTGAGGCGCAGCGGGATCGGGTGCGGCTGGTTCGCGAGAAGCTGGCTGGGGTCGATTCGGTTGAGGCTCGTGCGTTGGGGACGGTTGCTGACTCACTGGTGCGGAAGAGTGTCTGGATTGTGGGCGGCGACGGCTGGGCTTACGACATCGGCTTTGGCGGATTGGACCATGTGCTTGGGTCGGGGCAGAATGTCAAGGTGCTGGTGCTCGATACCGAGACTTACTCGAACACTGGCGGGCAGATGTCGAAGTCGACGCCTCGCGGCGCGGTTGCGAAGTTTGCTGAAGGCGGTAAGCCCAATGCCAAGAAGGATCTGGCTATGGAGGCTGTGAGCTATGGCTCGGTGTACGTGGCGAGAATCGCCATGGGCGCAAGCGATACGCAGACGGTGAAGGCGTTCCAGGAGGCGGAGGCTTACAACGGACCGGCGATCATCATCGCCTATAGCCACTGCATCGCTCACGGGTTCGATCTCTCTTACGGGAACGAGCAGCAGAAGAACGCGGTGCTCTCGGGTTACTGGCCGTTGATGCGCTATAACCCGGCACTGCGCGAGGAAGGGAAGAATCCCTTCCAACTGGACTCGCGGGCGCCGTCGATGCCGCTGAAGGAGTACAGCTATCACGAGGCGCGATACACGATGCTGGCGCGGAGTCATCCGGAGACCGCGAAGAAGCTATTGCAAGAGGCGCAAGATGATGTGGAGCGTGCTTGGAGAGTCTACTCCGGCCGCGCCGCGATGCCTGGACGCTCGGCCTCTCCGCATATTGCGCCTCCAGAACCAGAGGGAGCGATTGCGCCTCTCGGATCGGGGAAGTAGACGACGATGAATCTTACGACTGAGTATCTAGGCCTGAAACTGAAGAGTCCGCTGGTCGCTTCTTCCTCACCGCTGACGGAATCGCTGGAGAACATTCAGCGGTTGGAGGAAGCAGGGGCGGCAGCTGTGGTGCTGCCTTCGATCTTTGAGGAGCAACTTACGCTGGAGAGCAGTGCGGTGGATAGTGATTTATCACGCGGCGCCGAATCGAACGCGGAGGGGCTCAGCTACTTTCCCGACTACGAAGACTTCCGCTATGGACAGGATGTGTACCTGAGCCAGATTCGGCGGGCGAAGAGTGCGTGCAGCTTTCCGATTCTGGCCAGTCTGAATGGCGCTACGGCCAGCGGCTGGGTTCGCTTTGCCAAGGAAATTCAACAGGCGGGCGCGGACGCGCTTGAGTTGAACACTTACTCATTGGCGACGGGATCGAGTGCGACCAGTGCGACGATTGAGCAGGGAATTGTCGATCTTGTGAGGCAGGTGAAGAGCGCGACTTCGATTCCGGTTGCAGTCAAACTCTCGCCGCAGTACACGAGCATTCCGCATCTGGCGATGGAACTGGATCGCGCAGGCGCGGATGGGCTGGTGCTGTTCAATCGCTTTTATCAGCCGGACTTTGACATTGAGAATCTGGATGTCAGACCCAAACTGGTGTTGAGCCGGCCGGATGAGCTTTTGCTGCGATTACATTGGATTGCGATTCTTTATGGGGATGTCCGCGCGGACCTTGCCGTCACCGGCGGTGTTCACAGCGCGGAGGGCGTGTTGAAGTCGATCATGGCTGGCGCGCAGGTCGCAATGACGACATCGTCTCTGCTGGCAAAAGGAATTACGCACCTCACCACGATGCAGACCGACCTTATCCGCTGGATGGAGGAGCACGAGTATGAGTCGATCCATCAGATGCGCGGGAGTCTTAGCCGAAGGGCTGTGCCTGATCCTTCGGCGTTCGAACGCGGCAACTATATCAAGACGCTGAGCAGCTATACATTGCGTCCTGCGACGACGTCGTTTGTCTAAGGACAGTGATGACAGAACTACTTCGGTGTGATTGCCGCGCGGACCGCGACGAATGGGGCAAGTAGCTTTTTATCAGCCGCTTACAAACACGTGCCGTGATCGTTTTGGGCCACAGAATCGAGATTTACACCTGTTGGTGAGGCAAGCTGGACTACAATAACAGATGGTGGAAAGCTACGGAGACTGCTTAAGACTGCGTGCATCGGGATCCATTCCATCGGACGCGAAGTTGAGCGTCTTAGATATGAGAGTGGGATCGCGTGCTTACCCGGAGTCTGCAATTGAGTTATCTATATACGGAAGGGATTCGTTCTTAAAATGACTACAAGTCAGCTCGTGGCACAGGCCGAGCCAATATCAAAGCCTGTCGGTGATGTAAAGCAGATCGTCAACGACTTTTCAATTCAGATTGCAACGGTGAACGGGTCCGGTTCGCAGTCCGCAAACAGTGTCCTGCTGCGTAGCATCTTTCGCATGGGCATTCCTGTATCAGGAAAGAACCTGTTTCCATCGAATATCGCGGGGCTTCCCACGTGGTATACGATTCGCGTCAGCAAGCATGGCTGGGTTGCTCGCAAGACCGACATTGATGTGCTGATCGCGATGAACGCGGAGACCGCTCGCGAAGACGTGATGTCGCTTGGTTCTGGCGGCGCGGTGATCTATGACGAGTCGCTGAAGCTGAATGAGCTGCGCTCGGACCTGGCTTATTATGCGGTGCCCTTCGATCAACTTGCGGCGACCACTGGAGCGGAAGCTAAGCTTCGCAAGCTGGTGAAGAACATGGTTTACGTCGGCGTTGCGGCGAAGGTTCTATCCATCGACATGGAGTCGGTGGAGAAGACGGTGCGCAAGCAATTTGCGAAGAAGGTGAAGGCTGCGGAACTGAACCTGAACGCTGTGCGCGTGGGTTACGACTACGCGGCGAGCACGCTGACCAAACAGGATCCTTATATCGTCGAGCCGATGAATGCCACGGAAGGCAAGATCATCATCGACGGGAACGCGGCAGCGGCGATGGGCGCAATGTTCGCGGGCGTCACGGTGGTGCCATGGTATCCAATCACGCCATCGTCTTCCGTTGTCGAGAATTTGATCGACCTGATGAAGCGTTATCGCGTGGATGCGGACGGCAAGGCGAGCTTTGCGATTGTGCAGGCCGAGGATGAACTCGCTGCGATCGGTATGGTTCTGGGTGCGGGATGGGCGGGCGCGCGCTCTATGACGGCGTCGTCAGGCCCTGGCATCTCGCTGATGGCGGAGTTTGCAGGGCTTGGATATTATGCCGAGATTCCTGGCGTCATCTTCGACGTGCAGCGGACGGGACCTTCTACCGGATTGCCGACGCGGACATCGCAGGCCGATCTTACGTTTGTCGCCGGGCTGTCTCATGGCGACACCAAGCATGTCATCCTTCTGCCCGCGACGGTGAAGGAGTGTTACGAGTTTGCGCTCGAGGCCTTCGAGCTGACCGAGCAATTGCAAACTCCAGTGTTTGTGCTGTCGGATCTGGATCTCGGCATGAACAACTGGATGTCGGAGCCGTTCGAGTATCCGGAGAAGCCGATTGCGCGAGGCAAGGTGCTGAACGCGGAGCAACTGAAGGAACTTGGTGGATTTGGCCGTTACAAGGACGTCGACGGCGATGGGATTCCTTATCGCACATTGCCTGGAACTGACCATCCGGCGGCAGCGTACTTTACGCGCGGCTCCGGCCACAATGAGAAGGCGTTGTACTCGGAGCGTCCTGAGGACTACGAGAACAACATGCTGCGTCTTTCGCGCAAGTTCGAGACGGCGAAGACTCTGGTTCCGAAACCAAAGGCCGAGGGAACAGGCAAAGAGAAGGTTGGCATCATCGCGTTCGGCACCAGCCATTTTGCAGTGGTTGAGAGCCGTGACCAGCTTGAGCGCGAGTTGCAGATTCCGACTGACTACCTGCGCATCCGCGCGTTTCCATTTACGCAGGAGATTCACGAATTTGTGGCTCAGCATGACCGGGTGTATGTGGTGGAACAGAACCGCGATGCCCAGATGCTGAATCTCTTGAAGATCGATCTTGATCCGGTTCAGATTGTGAAGCTGCGTTCTGTTCTGCACTTCAACGGACTGCCCATCGACGCACGCTCGGTCACATCAGTAATCGCCACACAAGAAGGAGCGAGCAAGTAATCATGTCGACGACGCCAGTTACACCTAAGCCAATCAAGACCAATCGTATCGGACTGCAGATTCTGGATTATCGTGGCGGCAAGACCACGCTGTGTGCGGGATGCGGTCACAATGCAATCTCCGAGCGCATTACCGAAGCGTTTTACGAGATGGGGGTTCAGCCCGAGCGCGTGATGAAGATGAGCGGCATCGGCTGCTCGTCCAAGTCGCCCGCATATTTCATGTCGCGCTCATTCAGCTTCAACTCGGTTCACGGACGCATGCCCTCGGTTGCAACAGGGGCGCTGCTCGCCAATAAGACCATGCGGTCGATCGGCGTCAGTGGCGATGGCGACACGGCATCGATCGGCATGGGCCAATTCATACACCTGATGCGCCGCAATGTTCCGATGATTTACATCATTGAGGACAACGGCGTGTACGGCCTGACCAAGGGACAATTTTCTGCAACCGCCGACATCGGATCGAAGTTAAGACTGGTGTCGTGAACGATTTGCCGGCGATCGACATCTGCGCGCTTGCCATTCAGATGGGGGCGACGTTTGTGGGTCGCTCGTTCTCAGGCGACAAGAAGCAGCTTTCGACGATGCTGAAGGCCGCGCTTTCGCACAAGGGAACTGTGCTGCTGGATGTGATCTCGCCATGCGTGACCTTCAACGATCATGAAGGCTCGACGAAGAGCTACAAGTACATGCAGGAACACGAAGAGGCGGTAAGCGAAGTTGGCTTTGTTCCGTACTTCGATGACATCGCGGTGGAGTACGACGCTGATACGACAGTCGATGTGCAACTGCACGATGGATCACACATGCGTTTGCGGAAGATCCATGAGAACTACGATCCCACGGATAAGGCAAACGCAGTCCGGATGCTAATGGATGTACATGAGAAGGGCGAAGTATTGACAGGCATATTCTATGTGGACACGCAAAAGCCGGACTTCACTGAATTGCTGAATATGGTGGATGAGCCTTTGGCTACCTTGCCGCAGGAGCGCACCCGTCCTGGCCGGGAAGTTTTGACGGCGTTGATGGAAGCGCATTTCTAATTTGGGTGTGTTGGGCGGGGCGACATCGAAATGGTTCATGCATCTCGGGTCGCTCCGGATTTGCAAGCATCAGTCAGCAAAGGTGCTTCCGATCTGATAAACTCAATAAGTTGTCGTGTTGCGGCATAATGGGTAAAGGTCCGCAAGGTTCATCACGACGACAAGGTAGAATGGAGTGCGAGTCGCGGTAGTGAAGCGAAACCGCTCATTTTATCTGATCTAAACTCAAGTTGTTGCAAGACAACCTGGGGACGTAGCTCAGTTGGTTAGAGCGCT
>CAWGGW010000003.1:0-130398 GCA_963822225.1 uncultured Acidobacteriaceae bacterium
TCTGCACAAGGATCGACAGGTGCAGATAGTGTGATAGGAGAGCAGCTGCACCTAACGCCATTGAGATAGACAGCATCCCCACTCCCAGCGGCAATAGCGCAGCCACAAGACTGCCGAAAGCCAGCAAAAGGAGGAGGAGAGTTACAGGCATCGCCCGTTCTTCTGCGTGGTTGACATCATCTGCGCTAACCTTGCGAAGGTCGAAGTTCAGTGGCGTTTCACCCGTGATCGCAAGTTTAAGGTTGGGGTATTGTGGTCTGAGTTGTGCCTCCATCCAGTCCGCTTTTTCCCTGAGTTTCGGGACCAGAGCATCGACTGCTTGATCCTGCGGATCCAGACCCGACAATAATTAAGGCGCCACCGTTATCCCCAGTGAACAGGGGATCTGCCCAATCGACGCTTGAGATGGCACCCGACACTCCAGGCACACTACGAAATGAACTGGTCAAGAAACCCAGGGTATCGGCTGCCTTTGCTGAATCAGGATCGGGCATACCGCGGATTACGAGAACAAGACGGTGGGCATAAGGAGACTGGAAACTCTGCGCCAGTTCCGTGTCTACAGCTTCGGATTCTCCGCCCTTGATGTGAACTACCGTCTCCAATCGACGTTCGACCTTGTAGGAAAAGGGCAGTAAAGCCAGAGCCATTATGAAACCCGACATCGCCAACCAAAATCGACGGCGAGCGGCACCACGGCCAGTCTTCGAGTTTTGGATTAACATTGATGATCCACGCCGGGTCCTTGGTTCGCAGTGAAACAACTTCGTTAGCCGAGCACACTCATCATATAGGGTTGCTCGATATTCATTGATTCAGCGTTGAGTTGAGCTGACGATAAAATCTTGTCGGAGTTGGAGTTGTTGGAGATGCAACAGCGAGAGCAAAGGCGTCGGGGAAGGGTTAGTCGTTTAGCCCTTTACCGGCAAGATTTGTGGGGTGTACTTTTCTACTCGGGAAGCGCGGGTGGCGGATTGTTTGGCAGCGGCAATTTGGAAAATATAACCTTTTCGGCGGCCAGGGGTCAGGGCGGCAAAGGCTTTTTTCAGGGCGGGATTTGCGTTGAATTTTGTTTGCAGCTCGTCGGGAATCACGTAGTCAGCGACCTTTTTGAGGGGAACTTTCGCGCCGGATTTCTCGAGCTCGATGGCTTCCTCGATGTAAGCCTTGATAATGGGGGCGAGGCGTGTGACTTCGACTACGCTGCTGAAGCGGAGGTGGCGCGGCGCCTGCATATGTTCGCCGATGCGGGAGAGTAACTTCTTAGCGTCCTTCAGCAGCGCGCCTTTGAAGAACATCAGGGCGATGTATTGATTGAAGCGCTGGATAAGGACGACGTTCTTACCTTCATGCGTATAGCAAGGCTTGCCCCACTTGATTTTCTCGGTGAGGCCACAGCTCTGCGCGATCGCTTGTAACGCCGCGGTCTCCCGCGGGTACTGATGGCTCGGATGCTCCATAGGTGAGTGGCGGACTTTGGGTGTAGTCTTGGCCGCAATCTTTGTTGGCATGAGGATCCTCTGGTGGGTTGGCGACTTTTGAGGCGTACGCTTCGTCGGCGCGAGCATTTCGCAACAAGATTACAACGGACTGAGGGTAGCTGAGGAGGGCGTCAGTACGGGCAACGCCGGAATTCCCGGCGAATATAAATCGGGCGCGACGGGCTGGTCAGCGCTGGAGGCGCATTATCGCCAGGGCGGAAACGATTACAGCCACCAATGGTGCAGCCCCCAAACACAGGCTCAAACGAAATGTTCTCCCGTAAATGACCTACAGAGTACAGATTTCTATGGTGCCCGGAGGGGGACTTGAACCCCCACGACCGATTAAGGTCTGCGGATTTTAAGTCCAATACTCCATGCGTTGCAGCGAATTGCACAGCGCAGCACAACAGTGAATAAGTTCATCTTTTGCAACAGATAAGCACTTCAAGCACGTTGCAGTGTGCCGCAACCCAAAGCAGAAAAGTCGAAAACCAACAGCCACCACAACAGCCACCAACAGCACAACAAACTTGTTGGGCCTAGGTCGAAACACCCACACCCTAGGCGTCCATCGCAACCCCGTCCTGGCCCTCTTCGCAGACCTTCCGACCCCAGCCGAGGGTGTGAGAGGTTCTGTCCCGATCATAGCTTGGATACAGCGTCGATCACAATTCACCAAATCCGCTCAGCGTTCAAGCGCAGCGACATTTTCCACAGAAGCCCGCATTCCTTTGCGAGACGTTCAGATGGAATCGACCAAGAAGACGGCGGCACTGCCGGCATCGCCGCAGTTGCTTCAACCGACGATCCTCTCGGGATGGTCGCACCGAGCATACTTCCGCAGGTCGGCTACCGGGATCAGAACACGGCCACCAATCCGCCTCGTAGGCAGACGTTTTGAGGCGATCAGGTAGTCCAGGGCACGCTGGCTAATAGATAGCATCTGAGCTGCCTCCTCGCGCCCTACCAGCAGCTTGTCTTCCGGAGCCACCGTGACCCTCTGCGGGGGCTTTCTGCGTTGCGGCTTGAACGGCACCCCAGTGCTCTCCTTGTGCGAGGGCTCCAATCCGCTTCTGTCGAAATCAATGACTCTTTCTGCCGACATAGTTTTATCCCCTGTCCCCAAATTGTCGTGCTCGTCCACTGCCTGCCCTCTCTACGATCCCCTGCAAGAACGCCTTCATCTCTCCAGCACTAATGCGTTCAAAGACTCAACCCGAACCCCATACTCAACTCCACGTCGTGCTTCGGCGTCACGATCTTCGGTTGAGGTAAAGCAACAGCCTGTTCCGGCTTGTAGGCGCTCTGGTGCGAAACATCATGCCCTAATGCCTTTGGCAGCTTCTCCAGACTGTCCGTAAATATCTGCGCGTCGAATTGGCCACGCGAGATCGAGACATATGCCATGCGGCTGTTGAGCAGATCCTTTGCCGCAAGCTCCGTGTCTACGTTGACCAACACACGCTCCGCCGTCTGGCCTTGGCTTGAATAGCTGGTGACGGCATACCCATGATCGACATGCGGATGATGTTGCGGATTGAACTCGACTTTGCGCTCATCATCCAACCGCAACCGCATCGTTCCATCCCGCCCGATGCTCTCGACAGTCCCCAGGTCACGATTGGCAATCTTCAGTTCCTGGCTGGGCGCGGTGAACTGGATGCGATCTCCCACGGAGAATCTCTTCTCGTCCTCTCGGTAGACGGAGACTCCAACCTGGCGGCGTGGATCATAGGTGGTCTGCTCCCCGTTCCCTCGCACCACCGTCAAGGTGTTCGCCTGAGCGTTCACAGCAAGGACGCGGGAGTATTCGCCTTTCTCGATGCCGGTCTCCTTCGATGTGCGCGAGTACCGCAAGATGTCATCGACCTGGTACTGCTGTGCCCAACTGCGATCCGCGCCGGTCATCTCCTGACGCGGAACAAGCGTCCGCACGGAATGGTCCTGCCTGTTCACAAGTCCGCGCGATTGCAACTCATCATGTATCCGCAGATTGATCTCGCTGCGGGAACGGTTGTCCGGCGAAACGACAAGGGTGCCGCTAGGTGACTTGGCATACTCCCGCGCAATAGCCGCGATGCGTTCATCGTGTCCCTTTACCTGATGCACACGGCCCTGCTGGTCAAGGCTCTCAACTGCGGCTCTAACCTGGCCGCGTCGCCAACTGTTCGACGACCTGCTTCAACTCTGGATCGCGCTGCCGAACGATGTCATTCAGCGTCGCCGTCCGCATACCGGCTTCCTGTAGTTGCGCGAAAGGACGGCCCGCTTCAACGGCCTCATGTTGGCGGCTGTCTCCAACCAACAGCACACGATCATTCCGATGGAGACGTTCGATGAATTCGTGCATCTGGCGCGTGGACGCAAGCGAAGACTCATCGAGTACATACAAGCGCTTCTCGTCCAGTGTCGGGCTGCGCGCCTTTCGCAAGGTGACGCTGGAGAGTTGAGGTCTCCATGCCGGCCTCAGCCAGCTTGTGTGCTGCGCGAGATGTCGGCGCGAATCCTTCCACCTTGTAGCCCTGGGCTTCAGCGCCTTCTCGGACCACGGATAGCGTCGTCGTTTTGCCTGCGCCTGCGACACCATCCAGGCCGACGATCTTCTCGCGACTCAGGAATATCTCATCGACCGCTTGGCGTTGTGAACGATTCAATTCAGGATGGCGATCTTCTGTCCAGATTCGCAACTGCGGCGATACCAGCATTGGATCGTCATAGCCGCGCTGATTGCCGCGCTGCATGTGACCGACGATCTCCCGCTCCATCCGCATCATCTCGGCAGTCGTATACAGCGGCGCTGCTCGGCCATCCGTCCGCTCAATCGCCCGAAACTCCCCACGCGCCACCCGCTGTTCAAACTCCTGTCGCACTTGGCTGTAGGAAGCCTGCCCCATGCTGCGGTCTATCGCCGCTTGCAGGATTGCGCGTTCGTCCTGAACAGCAGAGCGTTCAAAGACATGGTTGCGCGAATACGTCACTGACTGTTGAGCCGTCTTCTCCGGCTGCACTACGTGGCGCTGTTCGTGTGCCTTTGCGACGACACGATCTGCTTGATGGCCGAATCGAGCAGCCAGGTCGCGGTGCTGCTGCAACACCTCTTCCGGCGAATGGATCTCCTTGCTGTCGCGTGTGCGATGAGCGGCTACTTGTGCCGCGCCCGCGCCCTCTCTTCCAATCTCCTGTAGGTGTTCTTTGATCTGCACACGACGTGGACTCGATGCTTCCAAATACTCTTGCGAATATCCCTTGATCTCGGGCTGACCATGCTTGCCGCGTTCAATCTTCATATCCGAGACCTTGCAGCTTCATCGCAAGCTCGGATCGGTACACGGTTGTCGCATACTGTTGCGACTGGAAGAGGCTGCGCTCTTGCAATGCGCGCGTCTGCCCATTGTCTCGCTCAGTCACATTGAAGACTACTGCGTGAGTATGAAGCTGCGGCGCAGCATAGCCATCTACAGGACGAGCGGTGTCATGCTCGAAGGTAGCGGCGACGAACTTGCCTGTTGTCTCAGGCGCATGGACGTTACCAATGCGAGCCTGTGTGTACCGCTCCAACTCCTGCAACGCCACGCGAACACTTTCACGATGCGCCTCACGTACACGATCATCGCCACCCACAAGGGCTGTAAGCGAAACAGACTTGGGTGCGGAGAACGTCGCATCCCATCCTGCACGATGTTCTGAACTGGTGATCTGCTTGCCGTACTGATTCTCGTAGGTCCTGGCGGGCTGGTGCTTGACGAGCTGCGCATCGTTCGCTGGGATGCCGTCCTTCGCTCAAACGAGCAAACTCCTCAGCCCCTACGTTGCCATGCTAAGCCCCACTCCTTCGCGAGGCTCCCCTGCCACTCGCTATGCCCTTGCTGATCGCGGCTCCAGTAGTTCTGTCGTTCGGACGTGAACTCGCGCGCATGATACGTCCGTGCTTGTCCAGCCGACAGCGATTTAGAGATAGTCAACATACCTTGGCCCATGAGACAGCAGCTAGTTACTGTCTTGGTTCACATCGTAGCCGAGAAGCGTGGATAAGTGGGTCGTTATTGCCGAAATATTTTTCGGCTCATGATCGACAAAACCCCTATGGCTATTGGTTATTTCTATCTTTAAGCAACGCTATTAGCAGAGTAATGGACCAGTGATTTGAGTGGCAATTACTCGACCAATGTAAGAGTTATAGCTGACTCAATGGAGGCTCGATACGCTGCTTGAGAACAGTCTCAAACAACACCTTCCTCGTGAGTTCTAACTGGTGTATTCCATGCTCACGACGGGGACATTCAGCCTCTCAAATAGCTCTCGCCAAGCAGCCCTTTGAGACGAGTTGAAGGGAGATTAACGTGAAGGCTATCTACGCTGCTTAGAGTTGAGCGAAGAGATGCCAGGTTGATACGCGATTCGGTCTGGAATACACAGAGACATCGGAAGTCTCTTCGTCAATCAATCCATTTCGATTCGTCCCACGGTTCTGATTGCGAATGTGCAGCATCCGATGGAGACGATCCGGGGAAGATAGTGCGTCGCTGAGACGGTGGTTTTGGGGAGTGCGAAGGGGGTGGAGTAGCGAGTTGCCGTGCAGTAGAAACCTCGCCGCGAACTTGAGTCGATGCCGGTCGGTCACTCCCACGAAGCGTTTCTGGATTTGGCAACTTCTTGAGACCGAATCTGCGACTGATTGCGGGCCCGAAACTCGGCCACTCAAGCTCTGTCTTCTGCTCACTAATCCAGTGGGCAATTCGCAACCGAATTCGAGCAACAATCCCGTCTCGATTCTCGGGCCAATCCCTTCCATAATTCGATGACCATTGGGGCTCCGTAACCGCTCGTCGAAGTTGTCTCCATTCGTACCCAATATCCTCTCTCATCACGAATGCCAAATACGCGACGATCACCCAAGCCGCGACACCATAGAGCAACGGTTCATTGACGAGTTGGCGGAAACTTTCGCCGTCATAAAAATCTTCTCGCAGGAGCTTTTCGAGCTCGGTGGAATCCATGCTTTCTACGGCGGTTCTTTCTATGCCCGTCCATCCTTGTTCAATAGCAAAAGACGAGAGTTCCAAAGGGAGATCATTCTGGCTTCCCTCGGTGACATCGGGGGCGAACAGCCACTGTCTCTTACGCCCGGGAGCCGTCTCCATGAGCCATCGGATTTGAGTCTTGGCATCAGGCTGATTTGCGTGTTCGGAACTGTGCCAATATGCGACCAGATAATACCGTTGTAGTGGCGGCACTTCCCACCGCAACCAAGCCCAGAAGCCGAGTAATGGGAGGCATGGAAGGAGTGCCAGGATCAGCGCGATCCGCCAAGGAAATGCAAACCGAATGCGGGAGAGTTTCATTACGGCTTGTCCGTGGTTTTGAGACTGTTCCGGCGACGCCTCTGCGCCATGTAGTCTTGCGCCCTCTGCTCCTTAATCGAGTCCGAATAGGCTGACATCTTGCGTAAGTCTTCGGTCGTCAATGGGCCTTCTGACGCTCTGGCAAACAGATTCAGCATCAGCGAGCGCATCCCCATGATCTCTGCCAGCAGGATCGGATCGGTTTGCTCCTCTGACCAGCCTGCACGGGCGTGGGCGAGCGCAGCCTCGCGTAGCCATTCCGCCACCTTCTTACCGGCGTTCGCGGCTGCTGCCTCAACCTCACCGAACTCCGCTCGGTAAGGCGCGTGGCAATGGATTTTGCGCGGGAAGTCTCATTTCCCGAGACCGTAGATGCCGACGGCATAGCAGTTTCTTGCGGCTTGTCGTTACCGGAGGCCATTCGATTTGCCACCTGGAACAGGTAGTCCCTTGAAGCGCTTGGATGCTTCCACCGCGTTACCGGTTTCTGCAAACGCCGCCGTTGAAGAAGAAATGTTGTCCACTACAACCGGCGTTTACAGCCGGAAACGCGAAAAACCAAACAATTGAAAGCAAATACGTTATCAATCGTGAACTTTGGGTAGCTTTGCAGTTCCCATATTGGGGATGACGTGTCAGACCTAATCCCGCTGCGAAGCAGCGAAAAGAGATTTAACTAGCCGGTAACACAACAATGGTTCAACAATGAAAGCCAACCAAACGGTCCGGTTCCCTCCCGTCGACCACTGCCACTAGATCGTCGGCCCAGCGCATCCCAAGATGGCGCCGGATTACGGAGTAGGCTCGCATGGGCAGTCCTGTCGAGCGGTAACGGCTACAGGCCAGCAACTACTCCCGTATAACCGCGCGGAAAAGACGCCTTCGGCTTGGAAGCGCTACGCGCTCCCACTTTCCCGCGCCACCACGACGACTAAAATTTCCCCACCGAAGTCTGCACGGAGTAGCAAGGACGAAAGAACAGTCACAACGGCGTGTCCGCAGCCTGGTCCTGAAAATGGTCTTCAACGACCGACCGACTTTGAAGGGACGGACACGCGCGCAACTCATCCTGGCCAGGAGACCTAACCAAAGGCCGTATACATTTGCGCAGCCTTCTCTTCTCGCCCAAGCTTTCCCTTGAAGTCCTGCGGCGGACCATACATTTTCGGGAATGTCACTTGCAGCAGGCCCGGCATCATCCTCTCGATGGCACACTATTCTGGACTGGTAAGGGGACTCGGACTGGCGCAATTCAGACCGAGCAACTAGGGATTGGCGGTATTGGCCACGATCGGAAATTTGGCACCCTCGAATACGGTCCCCCAGATCTTGATGTCCTTCAGGTGCATCGGTGCGACCGCGTACGGATCCTCGTCCAGTACCGTGAAGTTTGCGATCTTATGGGGCTCTATAGAGCCAAGCTCCTTTTCCATTCGCCACGAGTACGCGGAATTGATCGTGATGGCGTGTAACGCTTCATCCACGGAAATCCCAAGATCGGGTCGCGCACTGCGACCCGATTTTGTGATCCGGTTCACTGCGCACCACGCCAAATAGAGCGGCTCCGATGGCCCCATTGGCAGGTCAGAGTGGAGTGATAAGGACACACTCGCCTTTTCGACAGGTCCCAGACGGACCATCCCGTCCGCACGTTCCTTGCCGAGGCCATTCGCCCCAAAGTTATCGGCAAAGCCATTCACGTAATAGGGATTGCCGCTGACGATTGCTCCGTCCTTCGCGATCCTGGCCACCTGTGCGTCGGTGGAGCTGGCAAAGTGAACAATGACCGTACGGTGGTCGTCGCGCGGATGGTCCTTGAGGTTCTTCTCGAGTGTGTTCAAGACCATCTCCAGGCCTTCGTCACCTGTGGTGTGGATATGAATCTGGTAACCCGCGTCCCAATAGGTTTTGAAGGCCTTGGCGAAATCATCGGGCTTCATAATCCATTCGCCGTGATGACCGTCCGTGTATCCATCGTTCATCTGCATGAGCAACGAGATGACGGCACCGTCGGCATATAGCTTGATCTCACTCGGCAACCGCCTGACCTTACCCGTCGTTGGGAGACTGCTGACAGCCGCCTCGGAGGCCTGTATGGCGCCACCCGAACCACCTCCCTTCTCGTACCCTGTCTTTCCGTCCGCGATAAAAAACGAGTACATCGGGACGTCCGGTGCTCCAAGCACCTTCAGGTAGTACGAGAACAAGGCAGGCGTTCCAACGGCCCCCGGCTCCATGTAGGCAGTTACCCCATTGTCGTGGAGCATCTCGACCATTTGCTTGATGCCAAACGCGATTCGCTCCGGAGACGCAAGAGTTGAAAGGACCTTCGGAGCGACCAAAACGAAGAATCCATTTTCATAAAAGTAGCCATTCTCCCAATCGCTCTGCTCGCTGGGTTGGCCCTTTCCCGTGACAGACTCCTTGGTGATGCCAAACTTATTGAGCGCTGCCGTGTTCAAGACCACTTCGTGGGCGGAACGATGCCACACCATGATGGGCCGCGTCATGCTGATGGCGTCGAGATCCTTGCGACGCACCACGCCGTGGAAGAACTGGTGATAGCCCCAGGTAAACAGAGGCTCGTTCGGATCTTTCATTTCTTTTTCGACCGCCTTCAATGCAGCGATGTATTCCTCGTGATTATTGGCGGCTGGCCAGGTCTTGCCGGGCAGCACCCAGGCCTCCGGCGCGATCACCGGAATGGAGAGGGCCAGGGCACCCAGGATCGGGTGCAGATGCTGATCGATCAGGCCGGGCAGAATGAAGCGTTGCTCGAAGGTCCGGTCAACCGAATACGGAGCACTCCCCAGTGCTTTCTTCACTGAATCAAGTGTGCCCACCGCGACAACGCGGTCGCCGCTGACCGCGACTGCCGTGGCGCTCTTATTTTTGGCGTCCATCGTGATCACACGCTTCGCAACATAAATCGTGGTCGTGTTTGGATTAACCAAGCCACCGATGGCTTCTTCCACATCGCCCTGAGCACGGGAGAAAGGAGTTAGCAAAGTTGCGAGGAAGAGACATGCTGTGTACGTCAGGAGCAATTGCTTAGCGCGAATCCAGACTTGCATGGAGAGGCCTTTGGAACCGAAGGTGATGGAGTGGGTAAAGCGATTCTAGGCCTAATTCGTCGATTGGAGTTCGTCGGGCCTGAAATGACGTGTTCAACGTCGAACGCGAAGCGCCAAGCTAGGGTCGTTCTCGTGATTCCCGGAAACTTTGGACTTTGAAACTCCTGCCAGTAAGCTCCATGCCAGTGTTGCGTCGACACCCGTTGAGACCGCCCGACTTTTCGGGATGTGATAAGCTTTGAACACTCATCAACTTCTCATTCAATCGGGCCATGATCACCGGGACATGTAACTCAAACTCGAGGTGAATATAAGTGATTGGCCTATCGAAATCGACGGTCGTGTGCCGTTGTACGTCCGTCGCACGCACAGCAGCAGCTCTGACCTTCGCTATTCTCACCGCAACTTCCGGAATCACTGCCAACGCCTGCACGCGTGCCGTGTATCTTGGCTCTGACAACGTGGTCATTACTGGCCGCTCGATGGACTGGGCGGAAGATATTTACTCCAACGCCTGGGTCTTCCCCCGCGGTATGGCGCGCGACGGAGCCACCGGCGCCAACACCATCAAGTGGACCTCGAAGTACGGCAGCCTGATTGTGTCTGGCTACGATGCGGGAACCGCCGACGGCATGAATGAAAAGGGTCTCGTCGCCAACGTTCTCTATTTGGCTGAATCCGACTACGGCACGCCGCAGCCAGGCAAACCAACCCTCTCGATTATGGCCTGGGGCCAATACGCTCTCGACAACTACAGCACGGTCGCCGAAGCGGTCGATGGTCTACGCGCCGAACCGTTCGTGGTGATTGCGCCAATGTTGCCCAACGGCAAGGGGGCACAGTTGCACCTCGCCGTCTCAGACCCCAGCGGCGACTCAGCTATCTTCGAATACCTCGGTGGCAAGCTCGTGATCCACCATGACCGCAAGTACCAGGTGATGACGAACTCGCCCAGCTTCGACGATCAGCTGGCGATCGCTACGTACTGGAACGGTATCAACCCCCTGGTATTCCTGCCGGGCTCCATCAGCGCAGCCGATCGCTTCGTCCGCGCTTCGTTTCTCATCAATGCCATCCCGAAGCAGGCAGACCCCCACACCATCAAAGCGGTGCCTGGTGGTACCTACGAGAATCAGGCTGTCGCAGCGGTGCTCGGCGTGATGCGCTCTGTGAGCACACCGCTCGGCATCAGCCAGCCGGATAAACCTAATCTTGCCTCGACGCTCTGGCGCACGGCCTATGACCAGAAGAACAAGGTCTTTTACTTCGATTCCGCGACCAGTCCAAATGCTTTCTGGGTACCCTTCGCTGACCTCGATTTCAAAGAGGGTGCCAGCGTGAAGAAACTAACCATCGCGGGGGGAAAAGTTTACGCAGGCGACGCCTCCAGCAAGTTCGAGAAAGCAACGCCGTTCACATTTGGTGCTGGACACTAAAGACTGCGGAGCAGCCACACCATAGTGCTCGACAGGATCCTCTCACCGAAAGGGCTCTTGGTTTGTTCGGGGTAGTGCTTGGAAAACGGTGTTATGGGAAACTACGCGAACTTGCCGAAAACGTGGGCGGTCTCAACGGGTCGACGCAACACTGGCATGGAGTTTACTCGCAGGAGTATCAAAGTCCAAAGTTTTCCGTGGGCGTTGATTGAGTTGCAGTGCCACCTTGTCGAGGTCGGCTTGGGAATAGCCGGATAAGTCGGTTTTCTTGGGGAAGTACTGTCGCAGCAGACCGTTGGTGTTTTCGTTGGTGCCGCGCTGCCAAGGGCTCTGCGGATCGCAGAAGTAGACGTTCGACCTTCGTGGCGACGGTGAAGTTTTTGTGATTGGCCAACTCCAGTCCTCGATCCCAGGTCAACGAGCGCCTCAGCGACGCGGGGAGTTTACGAACCTGCCGGCTCAGCGCGGCGACGACGGTCGCTGTGTCTTTGCTGGGCACTTTGACCAGGATGATGAAACGCGAATGTCGTTCCACCAGGGTTGCGATGTGACTGTTGCCGGTGCCTGCGAGCAGATCGCCCTCCCAATGACCGGGGATGGCGCGGTCTTCAATCTCCGCAGGCCTCTCGCGGATGGAGATGGCATCGACGATCTGACCCTGGGAGCTGCCTCCGCAGCTCGAGCATGCACGGAGCGACGGATGAATCGCTTGGACCGCAGATGCTGAATCAGCTCCTTTTTCAGCACTCCTCGAGCCTGGATGAATAAACTGCGGTAGAGGGTCTCGTGGGACACGCGCATGCTCTCGTTGCTGGGATAGCGTCGCTTCAGCCAACCGGAAATCTGTTGCGGCGACCAGTTCAGGATCAGTTTACTGGCCACGATCATCCGCAGCTTCCTGTGCCTGGCAAGCAGGCAGGCCTTGGGTCGCAGAGCCAACTTCCAGGCCTGCTGATCGGCTTCACTGGCTCGATACACTGGCCGCCCGCCGTGACGTGCGACCTCCCGGCTTACCGTCGACGCAGCTCGCTCGAGTCCTCTGGCTATCTCCCGAATCGACGAACCCGATGCAATGCCTCGTGAGATGTCTTCCCGCTCGGCCAATGTGAGCGTTCGCTGCGAACGGCGACGGACTGCCGGAGCGATCCCGCCGTGCTGCGATAACAGGAACTGAATCGAGCCATGATCCTTGCCGAAGGCGCGTCCAATCTCATGCAACGACTCGCCCACCTTCCAACGCTGCCATATGTCGGCCTTCTGCTCCGCGGAAAGCCCATACCGTCTTCCTTGTCTCATCAACACCACCTCCAAATCAGATAGTGTTGCATCGACCGGTTGAGACCGCCCGACTTCAGCGGCACTTCGGCGGAATCTCTCGATGCTTAGGCGTAACTTGAAGATGTTGAGCTTGTATGAAGCTCGAATCTCGATGAGTGACTCGGCGATTTATCACTCGGCGAGGAGGGTGGTGGACAACGTTATCGTTGCTCGAAGCGGAGCTTTCGTGAAAGAGGAGTACATCTTTACGAAGCGGGATCTCTATCGATGAAACTCCTGTTCGCGGGCTTAGCAAGCAGCAAAGCCAACAATGCGTGAAAAATGCAGGCTAGCAAGAGAAGGAGCCCGGCGAACTCCCCGGCGATTCTCAGATATCCCAAGTAAACGGCGGCGACCAGATTGTAAAGAAACAACGTTTTGATATGCCCCTGATGTTCGCCTTCGCCCTGTGGCCAGCAGGCGATGGCGAAGGCAAGAAAACCAAATCCCCCCAGCCGTATCAACGCTTCGCCAGACGGCGTCAGTCCAGGAGACAGGAGGATACTGGCAACGAGATTTGGAGCGGCGACGAGAGCAATGCCGGTTGCCAACTCGAATGCGGCCGAGATCAGGAGTACCGCTCTGGTATTCATCGTGGACACACCTCGCGCTTCCGACGTACAGGAAGGGTCAACCTTCAGGCTTCCGCTTCGCCTAGGCAGGACGGCGAGCTTCCATTCGACGCGTTGAGAAAACTGTTAGTACGTCTGCACCTTGCCCATGCGCGGGGGTTTCACCGGGGCTGCCACTCCATAAATGACCGTAATGCCCGCACCCCCGGCCCAAGTTGACGTTGCGCGAGCGGGGTCCGCTTCAACGGCTGCCTGCGGATAGTTCCAGTTGTTCGCAGCCCAGACGTCGCCGGCCGCGTCGATCGACGTGTCGGTGATCATTTGAATGCTGCCGCCCTGGAAGACGTGGATTACATCGCCGGTCTTGGTGCCTGCGGGATGGCCTTTGGTGTCGTTTCCGGCCATCAGCGCGACGCCGCGGCTGCGAAAGTTGCCAAACCAAACATCATCGTTGCCATCGATGTTGAGGCCCCACGGCACGTCGACCAGGCCGCCTCCGGTATAGCCTGCGGGCGTAGGTTCAGTGCCGTCTGGTTGAATCATGCTGATGATGCCGGTCGGCTTGGGATACTGAAGCATCGCGACGCCGAGTAAACGGAACTGCTCCATGATCGACGCGCCTTCAGGAACTTTTGGCACGGGGAAGTCGAGCGACGTATTGCTGGCGACCCAGACGTTGCCCTTGGAGTCCAGTGCCAGGGCGCGAACGCTGATTCCAGCCCGGAAGCTCTCCGCCTTGGAGGGATCGCTGGCAGGGAAACGAACGACTGTGTCGGACTGCGAGTTGCTCACCCAGACACGATTCTGGTCGTCGATGACAACGTCAAAGGGAGACTTCAGTCCCGGAACTTTGATGATCTTGCCTTCCTTGATCCGCCCGCCGGGGAAGAAGAGCATTTGATCGCCCGACCCATCGCAGATCCACACGTCTCCGTTCGCCGCGACACCGATGCCCATCAAGCCCAGCAACTTTTCCTTGAACGGAAAGTCACTTTCCGAAGCGACTGGATGCCCGTTGAAGTCCATCACGCCGATACTGCCATCGAAGCTCGTGACCCAGACCCGGTCTTTGGTGACCGCGGTGCCCCAGCCGATTCCGTCAATGCCCATGCCGGTGAAACCGACGATCGGCGGGGAGAGGGGTGTGCCGTTGGGCGTGAGTTCGGACAAGCCGCCGCCGATGCTTCGGACGACTCCGGACTGTGAACCGGCCATCCAGTTCTGGCCGCTCCACATGTTGCCTTTCTCATCGAACATGATTCTGCCGGCAGAGTAGATGCCGCCGCCGGCGAAGCAGAGGCTAAGGGAGAAGTCTGCGGGGACGAGCGCGAGGTAGGGCACGAAAGGTGCGGCGCGCCGGGCGCCATCCTTGGGCTGCGGATACGCTTCGCTGAACAATGCGTAGAGGTCCGTGGGGTCAGCCCAGGGCTCGCGCGCGATTCCAGCCATTGCCTGAAGAGTGTTCGTGGGGGCCGTTCCCGCGGACGGGGTCGACGCCTTGAAGAAGCGTGCGCGCCAGTTGTCGTCTGCCACGGTGACGAACGCGGTAATGAGCGAGCCGAGCGTGTCGAGGCTTGCAAGGGTTGTGGTTTGGGTGCTGTTGAGCGGATCCAGAACGACTTTGCCCCATCCGCCAGTCGCCGGGTCGACGAGGTTGGGCGCGTTGCCGGCGGCGATGTGCAGGCCCAACGGGTTTCCGGAGATTGCCTGGCCGTTGATGAAGCGCGCAGCGGTGAATGCTGAGGCAACAGTCGTGAGTTCGTTGATGGTGACGTTGGCCGGCGCATCACTCTGCAGAATGGTCATCAAGACCAGGCCTGGATTATCGCTGCTTCCCGGCTTGGCCTTCGCCTCACCACCGCTGGCGACCAGATACAGAACGGCGTCTCCATGCGCTCCGTTGGTGCGAATCTCAAAGCGTCCATCGTCGCCGGTCTTCGTCTGCGATAGCTGCTTCGGCGCGCCTGCGCTTGCTTCCCACAGCGTGACGGTGGATTTTGCAATCGGCGCATTCCCGAGAAGCGCACGCCCTTTGATATCAGAAGCAAATGCACGTCCCGCGATGCAGAAGCCGACAGACAGTAAAACGGTCAAGATAGTTTTCTTAGTAGTCACTTGCATTTTCCTGGATAGATATCTTCGAGCTCCGCGACGGTAAAGGGGCGCTGACATGGATCTGGGTTCCATGGCCGGGACTGGAACGGATGGCGCATTGGCCGCCAGCAAGATTGATCCGCTCGCGGATGCTGATCAAACCTAAGCCTCTGCCAAATCTCACCGTTTCCACGTCGAAGCCCACGCCGTCGTCAGAGATTTCCAGATGGAGCTCTCGACTTGTACTGCTGATCCTCACCTGCATGCTGGCGGCATGGCTGTGCTTGAGCGCATTGTGGATACCTTCCTGCAAGACGCGGAAGAAGGTGAGTGCCAATGTCTCATCAACGTCGTCGATAACTCCTTCGCAGTGGTATCGTATGGGCAAATTAAGTTGTCGGGAGCATTCAAGGCAATGTGATTTGACTGCGGCGCTCAAACCCAGGTATTCCAGTGCGGAAGAGTGCAGATCATGCGAAAGGCGTCCGACCTTCTGGATAATGGCGTCCAATCTCCCCGCTAACTCTGTCAGTCCCGGATTCGCTCCTTCGGGACCGCTGGATCCCCACGCGCTGCAATGAAGCATCTGGATTTTAAGAACCGCCAGCGATTGCCCAATATCATCGTGAAGCTCCCGCGACAGGCGGGTTCGGTCGGCTTCCTGCGCGTCAATCATCCGGCGGCTTAATTCCATGCGCGCCACTTCTGATTCTTTCAGCTGTTGACGCAGCGTTCTTTGAGACGCGGCCGCCCTGTCCATCGAAATGACACCAAAAGGCGGTTGGCGGTCAACCGCCCAGGTGGCGAGATTGCTGTTGTGAGCCATACTGTTTGTCCGTCCCTCTTGAGGTCGTATGCGTAAATCGGAGATCGCGTCGTTCTCGATCCCCGGAGAGTGAGTCCTCAATGACGCAGAGGACGATGGAACATGATTGGTTACATCGCTGTGTACACCGGGCAGTCTCGGTTGTTCCCATTGAGCGGTCGAAATAATCGGGGACAGACGAGGTGGGCACCCAAAGTTTCAAAAAGTAATCACGCTAGAAATTAATCTTGAGGGTTAGCTGTCCCGAGCGCGGGCCGCCCACCGAGTACAAAGGGTTCTGACCGCCCCCAGAGCCGCCCGAACCCATGGCGTAATTGGTGGTGTATCCCGGGGTCACCTTGCCAAACTGAGGGCCCGCCGTCGGACCCAATCCCCAGTAGCTGTAGGGCACGTAGCCATCTCCCGGAGCGCCGAACATGGGGTGATTGAAGACATTGAAGTACTCGACACGGAAATCGAGGCTCACTCGTTGGGTGAGGTCAAAGCGGCGGCGCACAGCCAGGTCTGTCTGGTCGATGGAGTAACCACTGCGAAGGCTGTTGCGGGAAAAGTCTCCTATCGCTCCTGCTGCCGGTGTGGTGAACGCGTTCGGATTGAGCGCTCTGCCGTTGGGCTGAGTCGGATCGTGGATCCAGTAAGGCTGCCCCGGAACGACCTGGGCCTGCGTTTTATATTCCCCCAGTTCGGGAGAAATCACGGAAACCAACACGTTGATTGGAGGCTGAGAGGTGATCCGCAGCAGGCCGTCGATGGCCCAATCACGGAGGATCGCATTGGGTATGCCTCCCCAGGGCGGCGGAGGGATTTCGTAGGACACGGCGCCGGAGAAGGTGTTGCGGATATCAAAGTCGGCCGGGGTTATAGGCGGCGGAACAACCTGGCTGATGCTGGGCGCGACGACGCCACTCATATCGCTGGAGCCAATGTCGCTTGCCTTCGAGAGGTTATAGGAGACGAGGGCTTGCAGGCCGCGGGATAGCAATCTTTGGAACTGAATTTGAAGCGCGTTGTAGTGGGAATAGCCGAGGTTATGAATCGCCTGGATACTGCCGCTGAGGCCAAGATCCACAAAGGGCTGCGGAAGTAAGTCGTCCTCTCGCAGAAGCCGCTGACCGTCGGCCCCGACATACGTCGCGGTCAAGGTCTGCTTTGATCCAAGGGCCCTTTCTACCGCGGCATTCCACTCCATCGTAAAGGGAAGCTGAAGGTGTGGATCGAAAGCGGCGATGTACAAAACACTTTTCGTAATCGTGGTGGTAAACGGTGGCGGTTGGAATAGCGCGCTGCCGGGGTTGAAAGGTCCGCTCGTAAAACGGCTCCGATCATAAGGGAACTCTGAGGCGGCCACGCCTGCATCGCCGTAGCCGAGGTCATAGAAGAGGCCATAGCCTCCCCGCACAACCGTTCTGGGCGTGACCTGGTAGGCCACGCCAACTCGCGGTGCAAGGTTGCTGTACGTTGTCCTCCAAAGCTTCCCGGCGACGACCGCTGGCGGCAGCGAATCGAAGACTCCCTCGGTTCTATAGAGCGGCTGCCCTGACACTCCGGAAGGCGGTGAATTAATGTCCCATCGGAGGCCGTAGGTGAGAGTGAGGCTACGACTCGCCTTCCACGTGTCCTGTGCGTACAGCGAGTAATTGTCAATATTGACGGAGAGGTGATCGCTGGCGTCCAGCAGAATAAAATCTGCTGTGCCTGCAATTAACGAACCAAAGGACGCCGGGAAAACGGACCAACCTGTCGAGTCTCCGGTTGTCGGCCGCAGGTGTCGATAGTCGATCCCCGTCTTCAGTTGGTGGGTGCCGAGGGTCCACGAAAAACTGTCGACGAAATTAAGCTGCCGCTGAGTATTCAGGCTCAATGCGCCAACGCGTACTTCGCTGTCGTTGGGAAAGTAGACCAGCGCCTGCCCCATATCCGGGCTGTAGGGAGGAGGGAAAATCACAGCGTTGGAAGGCACAACGGCGCCATGGAAATTTGTAAGGGTGTGAATGACGCTACCCGTGGCGCGGCTCCAGTTGGCGCGGAGGTCGTTTACCTGCGTTGGCGCAAACCGGATCGTTAGGCCGAGGGTTGCGGTATCGGTCGCTACATTATCGACAAGCAATTCTTCCCAATTTCGAATGGCGGCGCTTGAAGGCGCATGGTCGTAACGGCCGAAGAGATTAATCTTTTTATTGACGGAGTAGTCCACACGTAGGCTGGTGGCGTTGAGTTTGGACGGATCGGAATAGGCAACGGTCAGAGGAGCGACGCATGGATTATTGATGTTGTCGCAGGTGGGGTCGACCGGTGGCGCGGTTGGCAGCGGTAGCGCATTGATGTACAACTGATAAGAGGAAGAGACCGCTGCACGGGCCGAGGCCGTGTAGAAAAAGGAGGACGCAGTTTCGGGCAGCAACAGCCTCAATCCTTCGTACGAGAAGAAGAAGAATGCCTTATCCCTGCTGAGCGGGCCGCCCAGGGTACCGCCGAAATCATTCTGGTGCAGGGGTGGCTTGGGCAGCGGCGGCATGTCGAACCAGTTGCGGGCGTCGAAAACATCATTCCGCAGATAGTCGAAGGCAGAGCCGTGCAGCTGATTGGTGCCGGATTTGGTAACGATCGAGATTTGGCCGCCAGGGCTGCGCCCGAATTCAGGAGCGTAGGTGGATGTTTGAACTCGGAACTCCTGCATGGCATCGACCGAAACCAGCCCATTGGTACCTCCCGCGGCAGTGAATGCAGGTGTGGTACCGCCAAAGGTCTGAGTGATGTCATAGGTGGCCGCGACCCCAAAGTTGGCGCTGACTCCGTCCACCGTAAAGTAGTTCGCGTCGGTACGCTGCCCGTTGACGGCAAACTGATTATCCGCGAGCCCAGTGGCCACGAACATTACGCCCGGTGTGAGCGCAATCAGGGACTGAAAGCTGCGTCCGTTGAGCGGCATGTTGTCGACAAACTGCTGGTCGACCACGGTGCTTACGGTTCCGGAAACCGTGTTGATGTGGGCGTTATCGCCTTTGACGGTGATCGACTCTCCGACGGCTCCGACCTGCATCCTGAAGTTTCGGCTTAGCAGGTCCTGAACGTTGACCGTCATATCGGTGAGCGCGATCTCTCGGAAGCGTGGCTTCTGTACGACGAGGCGATAATGCCCAGGCCTCACACTGGTAAAGACATAGAGCCCCGATTCATTGGAAGTCTGGCTGACATCGGTGTTGGTCTCGACGTTTTTCAGCTTGATCGCGGCTCCGGAGATGACGGCGCCCGACTGATCGGTTATGTACCCGGAGATCGTCGCCGTATCCGTCTGGCCGAATGCCCGAACACAGCAAAGCGTCCCGAGGATCAGGAGCAAAAGCCAATGAGATTTCTGCAGACCGGGGACTCTCATCGGGGTCATGTTATCCCCTTATTCGCAGATCGTTATGTGCGAAATGGTGAAAACTCATTCTTTAGAAGAAGGTTAGGCTACCACCATTTTCATGGTGCCGCTTTCCCGCTGAATGAATTTCAGGGATGATTCGCTGGCGTGCCCAGAAACGCAGTCAGGATCTTTTGCCCTTTGGGTTTCTCCCCGGCATTGGGTGTTGGTTCGAGCGTCACATAAACAGAGTCGATCTGCGATAGCACTTTCGTGTCGTTGGACTTGAAAATCCAGCGTCTCTGTTCCGGATCATCGAGACGAAGAGAGCCCAGGGCGAGAGTCGTGTTGGGATCGCCCTCACGGTGTCCCCAGGCGTAGAAAGTCTTTGTGCCCTTCGCGCCCGCCAAGTCGTAGGCATAGAAGATCAGGGACTTTCGCTCCGTATAAAAAATGCGGCCAAAGGGCTTTTGAACGCCGCTGTTGGTTACGTCGGCCACATCGATGATGTGCAAATTGCGGGAAGCGATGACGTCGCGCATTTCACTGCTCGAGGAAACCTCGGACAACGCGCGCTCGCGTTCTGCGGCTGTCCGCTGATCCGCGAGCTTGCCCTCCAGATTGCGCAACTCAATCTCGGTGGCCGCTAAGTCGGCCGTCTTGGCATTCTCGATTGCTGTAGCGAGCGTAGTTGAGCCTGGGCCGATGCAGTCGCTTCCTGATCCTGTGAGGATCGCTCCTTGAGCTGAGCAATCTGGCTGGCATCCTGATCCCTGCTGCTCTGCAAGGCAGCGATGTCTTGCCTCAGCGCCTGCGCATCCGCCAGCGCTTTGGTCCGCTCGAGTTCGGACGCAGCAAGCCTCTGTTCCAAATTTTGCTGCGAAGTCTGCGGAGCCGGCGCCTTTGACTCGCCCTCGTCTGCGACCTCGGCGTTCAAGGGTCGGGCCGGTGGGGAAGCGACCGGTGCAAGTGCGGCCTTGGGGCTATCCGATGGTCGAGCGTGCTTGTGGATTCCGCCCTCAAAGCCCAGGAACGCAGCGATGAGAGCGAGTGCCGCGATCGCCCAGGCAGGCGTGGGCCTATGGATACTATCGAAAAACGCAAACCTGGTCCGGGGCCTGGCAATCTCCGTGTCGACCTCTTCAGAGAATTCGGCACCTGCCTCCCGCAACGCTTCCAGGATCTTCGTTCGTAAAACAAGCTGCTGACCATGCATCACTGGCTCCTGTTGCCGCGCCTGGGTCAACCAAACGGAGTGGATATCCTGCGTCTCCTCGCGGAGCGCCTGACAGTGGATGCACTCCCGCAAGTGAGTCTGAAACTCGGCGAATTCTTCGGCCGAAATCTGTCCCGCCGCCGCCAGAACACACCACTCTTCGTATTGGGCGTGCTCAGACATCCAATCCTCCCATTTTTCCTCTTGAACGTCGTGGTTTCGGCTGCTCCGCTTGCCCTGCCTTTACCGACAATACCTCGCGGAGCTTCATCATCCCCCGATAATAGTGATGCTTTGCGTTGGATAGCGTTTGTGCCGTCCTGCTCGCCAATTCCTCAAACGTCAGTCCTTCCATCGAGATCAGTTCCACTGCCGTCCGTTGACTCGGGTTCAAGGTCGCCATGACCTCGCGTACAAGCCTTGACGACTCCCCCGTGCTCAACCCATAACGCGACCTACCAGGGGGCATAGCAAACACCACGACGTCATCCTCAACCTCCTCCTGATCGTAAAAACGCCTGCGCTGCAAGTGATAACGGCGATTGATCGCCTTCGTATACGCCAGCTGAAGAAGCCAGACTTTAAGTGTTCCCCGCTGCGGGTCAAAAAGTTCCACTTTTCGGAATAAATCCAGAAAAACAATCTGAACAACATCTTCCGCCTCCCCCGAGTCACGGACGATACGCCGGGCAACACTCCAAACCAACCGTTGATAGCGGTCCACTATGATCGCGAGAGCGTCATGCTGGCCCGACCGCAAATGAGCCATCAGCTCTTCGTCGGTTGACTTCTGTATCGCACCATACTCCATCCGATTACAGGACCCCCTCTCAGCGCTAAAACTTTTTTTGCTCGTCTGGGAACTGTGCGGCGCAGACGGTGTAATGACAATCAAATGTCGTTTCACGCCTTCAGGGTAGCCGGTGCTGCCTGCGATACAGCTGTATCCATATAAGTGTGTGTCGCGAGACGGCGACGACCTGACATATCCACCTCATCCGCCCATAGATCGGGGCCTGCTGCCCGGAAGCGTGCGCTGTAACGGCTCTGGGTCAGCGCCTTCGTTTCGCGAAGTTCAACTAGAGGGTAACCGTCCAAGCCTGGACAGGCAAGTCTGCGGGGAAGCGCAGTTGCCCTGGCCAAACGCCAAGCGGAAGGATCCCAAAGGGCGCTCAGTGGACTCTGACCTCAAAATGCCATCACTGCGGTCTGCACAAATATTCAGATGGGTGAGAACCTCCTCGAAACCGGTGTTTCATCTAAGTTCGAACGAGCCGCCCTGCAGCGGAATCGAACTTTCCCAACACCCGGGCGGTCTCAACGGATCGCTGTGACCCTGGCCGCAGTCAACTACCGATCAATCGCCAATGTTTCCCACAGCTACCAAAACACCCACCAACCCACCGGTCAGAAGGTTGTCTTTTGATGCCTTTCTTCAAATAACTGAAGTTATGGCGTTATGGCTCCGGAGAAAGGACGCTACCCTACAACCCTTCGGTAAAAAGTTTAAAGTTCTTGGAGGATGCTTTACGCTCACGCAGAGCGCGGTCCCCACCAATGGATTCACGCGGCTCATTGCTAAGACAAAAGTGCCACCAGAACCAAAAGGGCAAACGAAGGACTCCGCGCGCTTCGAGTCAAATTATCGATACATAAGTTGATTTTGGTAGCTCTACCGGGGCTCGAACCCGGACTCTTCGTTTTGAGAGGACTCTGACTTCCTTAAGCTGGTATCTCATCGATTCGACATGACCAATGTTTCGTGAACTACGACGCCAGATCCAATCGCAAATGGAAACTCTAAATACCTGCCGGAACTCGGAACCGGTTGCCGGGAGGCGAACTAGCAGCCGAAACTCGTGCCATAAAGATTTGTCCTTTAGATTTCGATATTTTGCTCCGAAGTGATGGTGGCCGCTCCATCGGATGTTAAGTATAATCGATCCGATTAAACAGCCACCACGAGGGTTGAGATGCGAGGAGTATATGAAAAGCCGATAGACAGCGGCATTTGGTGGATCCACTATTACGCGTCAGGCAAAAGACACCGCGAGAAAGTTGGGCGTAAGTCCGACGCCATCAAGCTATATCAGACGCGCAAGGCGGATGCGACGGCAGGGCGCAAGCTTCCTCCACTGCGGAACTCTAAATCCGTGACGGTTAGCGAATTGATCGACGATGCGCTGGAATTCTCTGCCGACCACAGAGATAAACGGAACTACAAGAGCAAGGGTGAGATCGTTCGGAATGCCCTAGGTTCCGTCCATGCTGCTGAACTTACCCCTCAGGAACTAGAGCGCTGGCTTCGTTCGCACTGCAAGACTGCGGCAACAGCTAATCGTTATAAGGCGTTCGTCTCGCTCTGCTACCGCGAGGGTGTGCGTAACGGCAAGGTGTCGGTCAATCCAGCACGCTTAGTTCGCCAACGGAAGGAAGGTACAGGGCGTCTACGCTTCCTCAGCCAGGAAGAGTACGCGGCCCTGCATAAGGTCATCTCCAAACGCTTCCCTGAGCACTTGGCTGAGTTTGTGGTAAGCGTTCACACGGGGATGCGACTGAGCGAGCAATACTCCTGCACTTGGTCGCAGGTGAACATTGATAGCAAGACAATCGAACTAACAAAAACGAAGAACGGTTCGGCCCGCACCGTTCATCTGAACTCGGACGCTGTTCAGGCCATCCAGTCTCTTCGGCTGCCGAAGCAGTACGCCTCCGATCCCGTCTTTCCACGGGGAGGTAGCAAGAGCAGTTTCGACACCCGCTCTTGGTTTCACCCCAGCATGGAAGACGCGGGCATCAGCGGCTATGTGTGGCACTGCAATCGGCACACCTTCTGCTCCTGGCTGGCGATGGCCGGCGCGAGCATCAAGGACATTCAAGAGGCAGCTGGCCACAAGTCGATCATGATGTCGGCCCGGTACAGCCACCTGTCCCCTGAACATAAGCTGTCCGTGGTGGAACGTATAGCGTCAGCCTCGAAGTGATAGCACTTTAGTTGAGGACATTCCCCGGACGACAGGGACAACTTGCCGAGGCTCAGAGAACCGGTGTCAAGACTCTTGACCGTGCAGCGGCGCGTCAGCGCGGCCTTGACTCCGGGCCGGGCTCGGCTACGCTCCGGCATCGGGGAATGTGCTTGTCTGCAGTTCAGTGCAACCGAACGGAACTCGAAACAGCCATTGTGCGCATCGCAGAAACGAACAGCCACCAGAACAGCCACCAAACAGTTGAGAGTCCATTACTTTAGGGGCGTAAGAAGCAGTGCAAACTATTGAATCTATGGTGCCCGGAGGGGGACTTGAACCCCCACGACCGGTTAAGGTCTGCGGATTTTAAGTCCGCTGTGTCTGCCGATTTCACCATCCGGGCCCGTCTACACCGTCTATCGCGCAATTCATTTTCAACAACAACCGGCCGCCCCGATTTCAGTGGTCTAGAAGCGCAAAGCTTTATTCTAGCGTCTCGTTTGGGGTTCCACCTCAAACATGTCAACTAGATATGAGTGTCGTTACTGCAACCTGGCTGGATCATCAACAAGACGACCGTGAAGTTCACGACGCCCAACTTGAGAAGTTGAGATCAATTGGTCGATCATCACTCTTGCATGCTGATCTTATTTAGGTCCCCACCCTCCGCCGCCGGGAGTTTCTAACCGCAGGAAACTTCCCCCGGGAAGTTTTTGGCTGCATTTTCCCGGCAACTCCCTTTCGGCTCCTCCGGAGCCAGCGGACTCCGTCACCCACGCTCGGCCACGCGCACCGTCCTCGCCGCCCTGCAGTCCATATGGCCGGAATTTTCTACGATCCGCAAGCAATGTCACCCGCGAATCGACAAGGAGTTCCACTTCGCGAATCAATCCGTCGCCGCCTCGAAACTGCCCTATCCCGCCAGATCCATCCCGGTAAGCATATCGCCGGACACGGAATGGGTAGGCATATTCGAGAGCCTCGACAGGAGTGTTTAGGGAGTTCGTCATGTGCGTCTGAACCCCGGAGATACCATCGATCCCAGGCCGGGCGCCCATCCCGCCGGCTGCGGTCTCATAGTAGGTAAAGTGCTCACCGGTGCGCGGGTCGATGCCCCCAATGGTGAGGTTGCTCATGGTACCTGCGCTTGCTGCCGGAACACGGCCCGGCGCAGCTTGCGCGAACGCGCGGAGCAAGGCATCCACAATTCGCTGCGAAGTCTCGACGTTCCCTCCGGCGACCGGCGCGGGCGCGCGAGCATCGACAATGCTGCCGGCGGGAGCGATGAGCGTGAGTGGCCGTAGAATGCCTGCCGTGGCAGGAGTTCCGTCCCCGAGCAAACATCGCAGCACATAAAAACAAGCAGAAAGTGTGATGGCACGTACGGCGTTGATGCTGCCTTCAACCTGGTCGGAGGAGCCGGTAAAATCAACCTCGATAGATGCGGCGACCGGGTCAAATCGAAGAGTCACGGCGATCTTGCGGGGGAGATCGGTAATACCGTCGTCGTCCAACCAATCTTCTGCGCTGAAGCTTCCAGCCGGCATCTTACTCAGTTCGGCGCGCACCAGCCGCTCGGAATAATCAAGCAGTTCTTCGATAAGAGCTTTAAGGTCACATGCCGGATACTTCGACGCGAGTTGCAGGATGCGCTGCTCACCGACGCGGCATGCGCCTATTTGCGAATTCAAGTCGCCCTCGCGCTCCGCGGGCGTACGCACATTCAGCAAAAGGAGATCGAGCATCTCGCGGTTCACCTTGCCTCTGGACACGATTCGCACCGGCGGAATACGAATTCCCTCTTGAAAAATTTCGGTCGCTGGTCCCATCGATCCTGCAAACGTGCCGCCCACATCTGCATGGTGCGCGCGACTCGATACATAAAATGCGGGGGCGCTTTCTTTCACGCCAGAAAGAAACACCGGCAGAACCATCGTGATATCGGGCAAATGCGTTCCGCCGGCATATGGATCGTTGAGGATTGCGATGTCGCCCGGCTCGAAGTCGACGGCCGCGATCGCCGCCTGCACAGACATCGGCATGGATCCAAGATGGACGGGCATGTGATCGCCCATTGCAATCACACTTCCCTGCTCGTCGAAGATCGCGCAAGAGTAATCGCGGCGCTCCTTGATGTTGGATGAGAGTGCGGTACGGCGTAGCGCGGCACCCATCTCCTCGGCGATCGAGTGTACAGCACTTTGGAAGACTGCGAGGTCGACCGGATCGACTGCGCGACGAGTCATGCGCTCTCCTCCAGAAAAGTAATCACAAGATTTCCATACCTATCGACGAGCGCAGTGCAATCGGGCGGTATCAGGGTCGCTGAAGTGTATTCGGTGATCATCGCAGGCCCCCGAAAGGAATCTCCGGCGGCAAGTCCCTCCCGCCGGTACAGACGCGTCGGAATGAATCTCCCATCGAAATACACCAGGCGTTCCGCATAACAGGCCGCAGCCCCATCTCCGGGCGCCGAATCGTATTGAGGCGGCGAATACTGCTCGCCGGCAGAGATCATGCGCAGCCGCAGGTTCACGATCTCGAGTGGCCTGCCAGCGTCGCAGAAACCGAACCGCTGCTGATGCAGATGATGAAATGCACCGTATACGTTTGCGGGCGCCTGCCGATCGTAAGGAACGTTGAGTTCATAACCCTGTCGGCAATAGCGCAGGTCCACAGTGCGCTCGATAACTCCGCGCAGGCCCTCCGCCGAGAATTCCGCAACCGCGTACTGCTCCATTTCGGCAAAGATGTCGCCGACATTCTTAAGCGACGCGCCCGGCAGCATCACAGTGCGCGAATAGTCCCGTACCGAGTCCGCGAGCAGAATCCCGACGGCGGAAAGCGCACCGGGCATAGCTGGAATCAACACCCTGGGAATGCGCAAAGCGCGCGCAAGCGAACAGGCATGGAGAGGGCCGCCACCACCGAATGCGACAAGCGTGAACTGGCGCGGGTCGTGACCTCGCTCTACGGAGATTACGCGAATGGCCCTTTCCATCTGCGTCTCTACAACGCGGAGGATACCGGCCGCGAACTCTTCCGCCGTCGCGAGCGAACCCTTGTGTTCGTCTACGATCCGCTCGGTTCGTTGTCGATCGAGACGTATGCCTCCCAGAAAGCTGTCGGCATCCAGCCGTCCCAGAAGCAGGTTGGCATCCGTAACGGTCGGCAGGATTCCTCGTCCAAAGCAAATCGCGCCAGGATCCGACCCGGCTGACTCCGGTCCAACACGCAACATACCTCCGGCGTCGAAGCGAGCGAGCGATCCACCACCTGCCCCTGCAGTATGAATATCCAGCATGGGGACGCTTACCGGAACACCGGCTACAACAGACTCGTTCGTACGCTGTGCACCTTCGACAACGTCAGCCATAAAGACATCCGTCGAAGTGCCGCCCATATCGAACCCTATAATCCGATCAAAGCCAGCCCAGCGGGCGATCTGGCACGCGCCGATAACACCGCCGGCCGGCCCCGATAAGATCGTACGCACCGGCTCGCGCGCTGCAAGTCGAGCGGAGATGATGCCGCCGGAAGACTGCATTACGTCGACGCGGCCTCCCGCATGCCGCGTGGCTACACACTGCTCAAGATGCAGCAGATAGCTTTGCATTCTGGGCGCGAGATAAGCATTTACTACGATTGTCGATGCCCTCTCATATTCCCGAAACTCCGGCAGAATGCGATGCGATGTGGATATGGGAAGGTTAAGGCTGCGCAATGCGATCTCAACCCGAAGTTCGGTCTCCGGATTAGCGAACGAGAATAGTAGCGAGATCGCGATAGCCTCCGCACGGGCGGCGCGAACTGCGTTGACCAGCGCGGCGAGATCCCCATCCGAGGGCGAACTGAGAATTTCGCCCTCTGCGCTCACGCGTTCGGGTACCCCGAAGCGCAACTCCCGTGGCACGAGACAAACAGGAATCGGGGCGAACCAGTCGTAGAGCTTGGATCTGGTCTGGCGCCCGATCGCAATAGTGTCCTCAAAGCCAGCCGTAGTAACGAACGCCACACGCGCGCCCTTGCGCTCCAGCATTGCATTTGTGCCGATCGTTGTGCCGTGGCGAACATCGAGCTCGCAGCCCGTGCCGATCTGCTGCAAAGCATCCAGCACCGCTTGCGATGGATCAGCAGGAGTCGAAGCAATCTTCAGCACCTTTAACTTGCCGTCCGCGATATACACGCAATCGGTAAACGTGCCGCCGGTATCAACTGCTACGCGCAAATTAGTCCGCTCCCGTATGGTAGTAACACGGCAGGCATTGAGAGCCACCGCATCCTCGAACTATACCAAGCGGAGCTGCTTTTGAACGGAATCTACGGTTGGCTGGCTGAGTCTTCGCCTGACCAGAGGCGCGCGCTGCTGGCTGCGTCGTTGGGATGGATGCTCGACAGCATGGACGTGATGCTCTATGCGCTTGTACTGGGACAGGTGCAGCGGGAGATGCATCTGTCCGCAGCCGTCAGCGGCGCGATGATGTCGGTCACTTTGATCTCGGCGGCTATCGGGGGTATCGGCTTCGGCTGGTTTGCCGACCGGTTTGGACGTGTCTCAGCGCTCACTTTCAGCGTGCTCACGTATTCCGTCGCAACTGCGATGTGCGGGCTCACTCACACCGCGGCGCAGTTTATGGTCTGCCGTACCCTGCTCGGACTTGGGATGGGCGGTGAGTGGGCGTCGGGCGCTGCTCTTGTCGCGGAGACATGGCCAGAACGCCATCGCGGAAAAGCGCTGGCATTGATGCAAAGCTCGTGGGCAATCGGATATGCGACGGGTGCTGCCGTTGTTGCGATGGTAATGCCGCGCTTTGGATGGAGAGCAGTGTTCTTCGTCGGCATCGCTCCAGCCCTGATTGCTTTCTGGCTGCGTCGGAGCCTTCCCGAACCTGAAGAGTGGCTCCGGGAGCGAACGCCGGAGGTGCGCATCGGTCAACTCTTTCGCGGCGGCCTGGGGCGCAGCATGCTGATATGCGCCACCATGAATGCCGCCACACTCTTCGCATGGTGGGGACTGTTCACGTGGCTGCCTCGGTTCCTTTCGATGCCTGCGGCCGAAGGCGGCCGTGGACTGGGCATCGTCAGTACTTCCGAGTGGACTATCGTCATGCAGGTTGGCACGTTCATCGGGTATGTCACATTTGGATATCTTGCCGATCGTTTCAACCGAAAATATACTTACATCTGTTATCTCGTAGTGGCGTCCCTGCTGGTGCCGCTCTTTGCGTTTGTGCGCACACCGTTCGTACTGCTTTTCATAGGTCCATTGGTGGGGTTCTTCGGAACCGGCTACTTCAGTGGATTCGCAGCGATTGCCAGCGAACTCTTTCCCGCTTCCTTGCGCGCCTCTGCAATGGGCTTCGCCTACAACATAGGCCGAGTCGCCAGCGCTGTCGCACCCTACCTGATCGGAAGCGTCTCGCAACACGCTGGACTAAGCTCTGCGTTGTGCATCACGTCTGTCGCTTTCCTGCTCGCTGCATCGATAGCGACTGCCCTACCCCACCCGATCGCGATGGTGAGCGGTATGCCCGTCTCATCGTTTAATCGGCAAGGATTGAGATGCAAGAAGTTCATACGACTAATACGCTCCGAGACTAGTTACTGGGAAGCTGCGCCGTGCTCCAGCCTCCGCCAAGGGCCATCTGAAGTTGAGCGCTTGCCACGATGCGCCGTGACACCAGAGCGGCAGCCTCTCTTTCGTCGTTCAGTTCAATGGCCTGATTGGTGAGTACCTCGAGATATGCCGCCAATCCGCGCTTGTAGCGCAGTGTGGAAAGGTCAGTGGTGCGCTTAGCCACATCAACCGCGCGCTGCTGCACTACTGCTTCTTGTTCCAACACTCGTAACGCAGCAAGCTGATCTTCGACATCGCGGAACGCGGAGAGTACCTGCTCGCGATAGAGCGCCGTCGCTTGCTCTCTCTGCGCCAATGCATAGTCAACCTGCGCCTTCCGCCGGCCGGCGTCGAACAGAACCTCCGAAGCCGATGCTCCCGCATTCCACTGGGCGCTTCCGGAGTTGAATACCTGGCTGATCATGTCACTTTCCACGCCGCCCCCCAGGCCTATCGTGACGTTGGGGTAGTATGCCGACTTTGCTACTCCGATCAGCGCGTTGGCGGCCGCAACCTGTCGCTCAGCCGTCGCTATATCAGGCCTTCGCTCGAGCAACTCAGACGGCACGCCGGTAGGCACTGCGGGCGGATTGCCTGCCAAAGGCTGCTCAGCAATATGAAATCCTGTTGCCGGTACGCCAATAAGAACCGCGATGGCATGCTCATACTGCGCTCGCTGCACGCCGAGATCGATCAGTTGAGCACGCGTCTGTTCCAGTTGCGCCTGTGCCTCGTCCACATCGATCTCCGTGGCCAGTCCCCCTTTCAGGCGAACCTGGGTCAGTTGCAGTCCCTGCGTGTACGCATCAATGGTGGACCGAAGCAACTGTGCCTGAAGGTCGAGCCCCCGAAGCTGAAAGTAGGTAACCGCGAGCATTCCTTGGAGGCTCAGTCGCGTATTCGCCAGGTTCGCCGCGGACGCCTGCGCGTTGGCCGCGCTCGACTCAATCTGCCGGCGAATACCTCCCCATAGATCCGGCTCCCACGAGATACTCAGCGGGATCAGGAACTCCCAGTAATCCGCCGCCGAGCCTGCGCTGCGAAGCGGCGTGGTGTTTGAGATGCGGTTGCGGCTGGCCGCGGCGCCGATGGCAACCGTCGGGAACAGCGAAGCGCGATTCTCACGCACCAGATCGTGAGCCTGCTCGTACGCGTGAAGGGCCGCGACGATATCTTGATTTGCCGTGGCACACTGATTCTCAAAATCATTCAGCTCGGAACTCTGATAGATCGCCCACCACTGACCACGGCTTACACTGTCTGCCGGAGTGGCAGTAGTCCAATCGCCATTGTGGCCGTTCTCGGAGTACGCAGGAGGAGCCTGCACAGGTGGCGTCTTGTAGTTCGGCCCGACCAGACATCCTCCCAGCGCTAGAGTCGCCAGCACCGCTGTCACGCTAAAAATGTTGCGGGGCTTCATGGATTGGCCTCGGCAGGACCACCCGCGCCATGGCTTCCGGTCGACACTACGCGCACGACCTCCCCATCGGTAAGCGAGTCCGGTGGATTGACGATGACATATTGATTCGGCTGAATGCCGCTAAGAATTTCCATGGTCGCACCGGAATCGCGGCCCGGCGTCACGCGCACAATATGCGCGTGATTACTCGAATCGACGGTCGCAACGTGAAGCCCATCCGGCTCCAAAATCAGCGCGCTCACCGGAACATTGAGCGCCGGCGCAGCGCTCGATACATTCAGATGAACCTCGGTGTAGCTGCCCGGCAACAACTCCCCAGTGCGATTATCCACGTCCACTTCTGCGAGCAACGTGCGGGTAGCCGTATCCACCGCATTCGACGAACGTACCAGTTTGCCGCGAAAAGTTCTGCCGGGATACTGTGGCAGTGTCAAAGTGGCTGTTACCCCGTTTTTCGCGTCCGGTGAATAGACCTGTGGCACATTGATGAACACACGCAATGTCTGGATCGCCGAAATGTCGTAAACCTCCTTGCTGCCCGTGACTGTGCCGGCGCCCGGAGTCGTCGTGCTGCCGGTCGTCGTGATCAATTGACCGATGTCGAGATTGCGCGTCGTGATCACCCCATCGAACGGCGCCTCGATTCGCTCAAACGACTGCAATTCCTCGAGCCTCCGGACGTTGGCTTGTGCCGATACAACCTGCGAGCCTGTCACTCGAAGCTGCGCCGCAGCATTATCGGTATCCTGTTGCGAGACTGCATTCTGGCCGACTAACCCTTGATAGCGATCAGCCGTGATTTTGGCAATCGATGCGTTGTTCTGCGCGGTTGTCAGGTCGGCCCTGGCCTGCGCTAGTTCCTGGTCGAGTTCCGGCGTCTCGATCACGGCCAGCAACTCACCCTTGCGCACATGGGCGCCGATGTCCTTGTACCAGGCCTTCACATAGCCGGTCGTCCGCGCATAAATCGGTGCCAGGGTGAACGCCTGCATATTACCAGGCAGCACAATCTCACGAGCATTCGTCTCTAAAACCGGCTGAGTAAGCGCCACCGGCGGTGCCGCGGTCGCATCGGTGTACTTCTCAAGTTCACTAGTCGCATGCACGCGTCGCAGAACGCCGACAAACCCAATCGCAACCGCCAGCAGGAGCACAACAACCACAACTATCAGCAAGGACCCGCGCGAGATGGGAGGTGGCGCTCCGGGCTGCGCCAGTACGCCCCCATGTCCGGGCGCCGCCATTTCATCGCGATTCTTGCCCGACATTTTCACCTCTTCACCGCTCATCGTCGCATCTCCATACAGGTCACTCGTACTCTCATCCGTCCGAATCCTTCATATCTCGTACTCGTTCAGATCTTTCACTTCGGCCTGAACGCTGGGTAAATCGTTACGATGCATGAACGCGAAGAACGCCGGAACAAAGGTCAGCGTGCCGACCGTCGCCAGCAGCAGGCCCCCGATCACTGCGCGGCCCAGCGGCGCATTCTGTTCCCCGCCATCGCCCAATCCAAGCGCCATCGGCACCATGCCGATGATCATTGCCAAAGCCGTCATAATCACCGGGCGGAACCGGGTGAACCCTGCAGTCAGCGCCGCTTCCGCTGCACCCAGGCCCTCGTCCATCTGTTCCTTCGCAAAACTGACCACCAGGATGGAATTCGCCGTCGCCACCCCCATGCACATAATCGAACCGGTTAGCGCAGGAACGCTGATATGGGTCCCAGTAAGGAACAGCATCCACACAATTCCCGCCAGTGCTCCTGGCAACGCGGCAATCACGATGAACGGGTCGAGCCAACTCTGAAAGTTCACCACGATCAGCGCATAAACCAGCACGATCGAGAACAGCAGCCCGAATAACAACCCCCTAAACGAACTCCGCATGGTCTCAATCTGGCCGCGCAAGAATATCTGCGATCCTCGCGGAAGCTCGCTTTGCGTGTCGTCTACAATTTTTTGAATCCTGCGCGCTACGCTCGCCAGATCGGTTTCTTCGACGGAACCGTACACATCAATGATCGGTTGAGCGTTATAGTGGCTCACGGTGCCCGGTTCAGCTCCCCTTTCGATCGAAGCCAGATTACCCAGAATCTGCGGCGGCTGGCCTGATCCCAGATTCGCGATCGGGAAGTTCTCTAACTCCTGTAGGCTCTTCACGTCATACTGAGGAGTCTGAACCGCGACGTTGTAGCTCACATGATTCTGCGGATTCAGAAAAAATGTTGGAGACGTTTGAAAGCTTCCGCTCAAACTGGTCAAGACATTTTGGGCAACATCCCGCTGACTGTAGCCAACTTGTTGAGCCCGCGTGCGGTCGACGTTGATCGTCCATTTCGGCAGATTGAACGGCTGCTGAATTCGCAAATCCGTGGTGCCCGGGATGTGGCTGATCTGCTGCATCAACCCTTCGGCGATCTGCCGGTTGCGATCGACCTGCAAGCCCGCCACCTGAATATCGATCTGCGCCGGCAGACCGAAGTTAAGAATCTGGCTCACCATGTCGGTTGGAAGATAGTAGAACTCAGTGCCAGGAAACTCCTGCGTCAGTTTGTCGCGTAGCCGCCGAGTGTATTCCAATGTCGGACGATGCTTCTCAGCAAGCGAAACCAGAATGTCCGCATCGCCCGTGCCCACCGGAGCCGAGTTTGAATACGAGAGATTCAATCCAGAGTAGGGAAGACCGATATTATCGATGATCGTGCCCAGTTGGGACCTGGGGATCTCACTGCGAATCACACTCTCGATCTGGTCGCACAGACGAGCTGTATCCTCAATACGCGTACCCGTGTGGGCGCGGACATGCAGTTTGAACTGCCCCCCATCCACCGAAGGGAAGAAGTCCTGTCCGAGCCACGGATAAAGCAGAGCCAGCGACAAACCCCAGAACACCGCGATCGAGAGAAGGAAGACGCCACGGCGCTCAAGGCAAAGACTGAGCACTCCGTGATACCAGTTGCGCAGCTTTTCAAAGTAATGCTCGAAGGCAATCTGGAATCGAACAAAAGGATTACGACTCGCGCGCGCCTGCTCCACTCGATCGTGCTCGTGCCCTTTCAGCAGATACTTCGCCATCGTGGGCACAATCGTCCTTGACAGAAAATATGAGGCCAGCATGGCGAACACAACGGCTTCCGCCAGCGGCACAAACAAGTACCTGGCAACTCCAGTCAGGAAGAACATCGGCACGAACACAATGCAGATGGCCAGCGTGGAGACGAATGCTGGGATCGCAATTTGCGAAGCGCCGGTCAAAATCGCGTCTTCGACCTCTTTGCCAAGCTCCAGATTGCGATTAATATTCTCTATTTCAACGGTCGCATCGTCGACCAGGATTCCCACGGCCAGCGCTAGGCCGCCCAGCGTCATGATGTTAATCGTCTCGCCAAGCGCCGAAAGCATCAGCAACGAGCACACGATAGACAGCGGAATCGACACCGCGATGATCACGGTCGAGCGCCAGTTTCCAAGAAAAATCAGAATCATCACGGCAGTCAGACACGCCGCGATTACCGCCTCGCGCACAACGCCGCTAATGGCAGATCGAACAAAGATCGACTGATCGGAAATAGGCTGGATCTGCAGGGCCGGCGGCAATTGCGCCTTGATCTGAGGCAACTTTGCGCGGACGCTCGAGATGATATCCAGAGTGGAAGCATCTCCGGTTTTCTGAATCGTCATCAGAGAAGACCGCTGCCCGTCGACACGCACTATGTTCGTCTGCGGTGGAAAACCGTCGCGCACATTCCCGATATCGCGAACGTAGACAGTGGCTCCGTTGACCGTCTTTATCGGCAGATTGTTGAGCGCCTCAACCGAATCGGGAGCGCTGTTCGTCTCAACCTGGTAATCAACGTGCCCCATTTTCACGTCACCGGCTGGAAGAATAATGTTCTGGGATCCTACGGCGCTGACCACATCCGCTGCGGAGAGCCCGTGCGCCTGCAACTTCTGCGTGTCGATATCGACTTGAATCTGCCGCTGCTTGCCACCGTACGGATACGGCATGGAAGCGCCCTGGACCGTACTTAACTGTGTCCGGATGAAGTTCGTGCCGAAGTCGTTCAACTGCTGCTCGGTCAAACCATTTCCGGAAAGTCCGAGTTGCAACACAGGCACGCTGGAAGCACTGTATTGAATCACCAGCGGAGGCGTGGTACCAACCGGAAACTGCCGCAGCGCAGTCTGCGCGTTCGACGAAACCTGCGCCACGGCTTGCGATATGTTCACGTTGGGGCGAAAGTAAAGCTTGATGACCGAGATGCCATTCAGCGTCTGCGATTCGGTATGTTCGATGTCATTGACCGTCGTCGCCAGGTTCCGCTCAAACTGAACCACAATCCGGTCGCTCAACTGCTGTGGCGAAAGGCCCGCATAGTTCCAAATGACGGAGACAACCGGAATGTCGATATTCGGAAAAATATCCACCGGCGTACGCAGTATTACCACCGGGCCGAGAAACAACAGCAGCAGCGACAGCACAACGAATGTGTAGGGTCTCCTGAGTGCGAGACGAACAATCCACATCAAATCACCTTTGCATAAACCTGTATCGGGGCCGAGCGGGGCCAGAATTTGCAGAAGTCGAGATAGCCGATCGAATCTGCTACGCCGACTTCACAGAGGGAACTTGCTAAACGCCGCGTTCAGTATTTAGACGTTTGCGTCCTGCTTAAGATTCAACCACTCATCCACCTTTCAATGCGCACCATTCCGCTTGTTCTTGCGATATTCAGCCCGCTTAATGCCACCAAAAACAGCCTCAACTACGGCCTCAGACTCCGCTTCTGCGAGTGAACCATGTCCCGCAAGCAGACGAAAAATCATTGGTCCATAGATCAAGTCAAGAACAATCTCGCTGTCGATCTCCTTACGAATCTCGCCGCGGTCTACGCCGCGTTGCCACATCACCCGAGCCGCATCGCGCCTTGCATACAAAAATCGCTCACGAAACAACGCCAGAAATTCGGCGTCGCTTTGTCCCTCTGCCAGGAATTGGCAGAAAAGCTTGCCCAGCGAACTGGTGTAGAACGCCATCACCGACTTCAGTTGCCGCGTAAAGTCCAGTTCCGCCGATCCCGTGTCCGGCATAACAACCTGTTCAGCCATCCCCGTCAAATACGCGTCGAGCGCCACTAAGCTCTTGTTCGGCCACCACTTGTAGATCGTCGCCTTGCTGACCCCGGCTCGACGCGCAATCGCATCCGCGGTCACTTTGCGTAGCGGCTGCCGTTCCAAAAGATAAAGTGTCGCCTTCAGAATGGCGGTTTCTGCTTCAACACTGCGACGCCGTCCCCGGGCCTTGGGTTCCTCGGCTTCCTCGAACTGAACCGTTCTGCTGATTTGCGACTCCTCAGAAACCGGCGCGGGCGAACCTTCGCGCGGACTGCGATAATAGTAAACTATACGGCCAGTCCAGAATATCCAGTACTCAGTGGGCCAGAGCCCGCACCGGTTGGTCAAATACGTGGATCGCCGGAAGCGCCTCATGCTCATCATCGAACAACCCCCGTTTCGCGATTGCGCCCCCGGCCATTGGTTCCCACCAGAAGATGCCGCGGATCTTGCCGCCCGGTGCCTCTCTCACCACTGCCTCCAGCGCTGCTAGAAAGTCGCGCTGTCCCTCCGGTGTCTCTGGGAACGGCGCTGGCTTGCCCTTAAAGTCCTCACCCGTCCTCCAGTCGTACGCCGTCTCAACAACGACAACGTCCTTGTGATACGTGTTCCAGACAAACGCAAGATTGTTCTTAAGATCGTCGAGGCTGCCCTGCCACCATGGATAAAATGACTGCCCAACTACGTCATAGGGCACGTGGTACTCCGCCAGGTGATCGAGGAACGACTTGGTCGCCGCCTGATTCCCACCCTTGTCGATGTGGATCATGATCTTCGGGCGACGGTTCCACCCACTCCCCTTTTCGACGCCGTGAATCCCGGCGAGCAGAAGATCGGCGAAGTTCTGCCACTCGGCCGGTAGCCGCCCATCGGGCCACATCATGCCGACCGTCACTTCGTTCCCTACTTGGACCATATCCGGCATTACATGCTGCTTGCGCATCGCCGCAATCGTATCCCGCGTGTACACAAACACGGCTTGATTCAACTCAGCGTGCGACATCTTGGCCCATGCGCGCGGCACTGTCTGATGTTGCGGATCGGCCCAATCGTCCGAGTAGTGAAAGTCCAGCAGCACTTTGAAACCGCGCGCCTTCGCATCCTTCGCCAACGCAATTGTGTAATCCAGGTTGTTCGGCAGCGAAATCGGATCAACCATGATTCGCAGGCGAATCCATGTGTATCCATGGTTCTTCAGAATCTGCAACCCAGGCTCAGCCACGCCGGCGTCTTTGTAGACGACTCCCCTGCTCTCCATCTGGCGCAGAAACGAGACGTCCGCCCCCGCAATTACTTCCTGCGCACACACACACCGCGCAGTCAGAATAAGCGCCGCGACAAATCCTGGGAAAATCGTCATCGCAACAACGTATCAGGATTCGGCCCGCTCCACTTCAAGGAAGTCAAACCGGCGCCACTTATAGACTGCAATCGATACGACCCAACTCAAGACAAACAGCCCCACTATGCCGTAGCCCAACAGCCCAAAGTTGCCATTCAGAGTGTTGATCAGATCCCAAAACGCACCCTTGGGATGCAAACGTCCTGACCACAATCCCAGGGCCTCGATCCCGCCGACCGCGAGGGCCACGACCACTGACACAGCCGTGATCGTAATGTTGTAGTACAGCTTCCGGATCGGCTTCACATAGGCCCAGCCATAAGCTCCCAGCATCAGGATGTTGTCGGTCGCATCGATCAGGGACATGCCCGCGGCGAAAAGCACCGGGAACACCAGGATCGACCATAGGGAAAGCCCCTTCGAGGCCTCCGCTGCCGAGATGCCGAGTAACCCAATCTCGGTCGCTGTATCGAACCCAAGCCCAAACAGAATACCCAGCGGATACATATGCCAACTGCGCTGAATCATGCCAAAGACCGGCCGAAACAGACGGGTGAGGAAGCCGCGACTGCCTAACAGCAGATCGAAATCCTCTTCGACATAAGCCCCCCCACGCCGTACCCGCGTAAATGTGCGATACACCGACCGCAGGACGATCAGATTCACAATTGCAATGGCAAAAAGAAACAAGCTCGACACAATCGTGCCGATCATCCCACCAATCTCTCTCACAGCATCGATGCGATGCTGCAGTGCGAGAGCTGTACCCGCAATGGCAATAGATCCCACAATGACAATCGTGGAGTGGCCGAGCGAAAACATCAGCCCCACCGAAACGGGACGCTTCCCCTGCTGCATCAACTTGCGCGTAACGTTGTCGATCGCGGCTATGTGGTCAGCATCTACCGCGTGGCGAAGTCCGAAGCTGTAAGCCAGAAACGCGGTTCCCAAAAGAACCGGAAACCGGTGAAACGCCACCAGCGCCCAGACCCATGCCCCCAGATTCCCAGCTAGAAGAAGAGCATATATCGCAAATATTTTTGCCTTGGTGCTTCCAGGTTCGTCGTTGAATAGAGTCCGCAGGAGGGAGAGCATCGGTTTCCTTGAGGGCTGCAAGGCAACCATCGTGAACCGCCGAAATCTCCTCGGAAACCCGTCCCGCACCAATCAGATTGCGGAGCTGAAATACGCGGACCAAGGACTTCCGGGCAGGCAAATCTTCCCTTCAAACGTAACACGATTTATAAAATCTTGCGAACTTCAGTGAGCGTGGGAGTGGCCGGATTTCAGACCCGCTCCGGAGTTAGTTAGCACCAGTTTTCCAAGCTCCACTCCGCGCAGCGCTCGCATCCCGTCGGCAACTGCCTGAATCTCCTTGCTTCTTCCCTTCAAAATAATCACTTCAAGGCAGTAATTGTGATCCAGGTGCACATGCGTTGCCGCCAGCACCATGGTTCCCGCTCGATGCTGCACCTCAGTTAGTTTCTGAGCGAGATTCGGAACGTGATGGTCGTACACAAGCGTCAAAGTGCCAACTACGGGCTTGTTTGACTCCACCGTCTCCGACAACAACGTCTCGCGGATCAAATCGCGGAACGCCTCGGAACGGTTGGCATATCCGCGCTTCCCGATCAGCCGATCAAACTCCTGAAGTAGATCATCTTCCAACGAAACACCGGTCCTGCTCAGCTTTGACATCGCTCAATCTCCATCCCGATTGTACTTCCGGGATGGAAACCTGACTCCACCACCTCCCGTGTCGCACTGTATTCATGCTGCCATCCGTGCGTCTCCCCGCGGCCTTGGGCGACGCCGTGCGGTAGAAGCGGTCTCAACAACGGCCCGCTCCGCTCCGCGCACAGTTGTCACGTCTTCCGGTTTGTAGCCGATAAGTGCTTTGTCGAGTCGGTGCCAGATGCTCGAACCCAATGGACCTTCGCCAATTAGGCCGCGACCTACGATTGATCGGAAGAGCTCCGTGAAACCCAAAATGAGGAACAGAGCAAAGATCAAGGTACTTATCGTCGACGACTCTGCAATCGTAAGAACGATCCTCAGCGAGGCAATCGCTGCTGAGAGCGATATGGAGGTCGTCGGAACCGCTCCTGATCCTTACATCGCTCGCGACAAGATACTCGCGCTCAAACCCGATGTATTGACGCTCGATATCGAGATGCCACGCATGAACGGGCTCACTTTCCTCAAAGAGCTGATGCATTACTGTCCAACCCCAACAATCATCATCAGTGCGCTAGGACAGGATTCATGCTCTGCCACACTGGACGCTCTTCGCTGTGGCGCTGTCGATGTACTCGCTAAGCCTGCTGGACCATATTCGATCGGCGATCTACGCCAGTCCCTCGCAGCCAGAATCCGCGGAGCTGCTGGAGCGCGCCCGCGAGTCGCTCGCGATCTGCCGCCAACCGTTGCGCAGCGGCAAGAGCATACATTTGAGCCCTCCGTCCCCGGCAATTCCACAACTGTTATCGCGATCGGCGCCTCCACTGGAGGAACCGTCGCCATTCAGGAAATCCTCCCCCAACTCTCCGCCGATATGCCTCCAATACTGATCACGCAACACATACCCGCCGGCTTCTCGTTGGCCTTCGCAAATCGATTGAACAAACTCTGCGCCATGGCGGTACGCGAGGCAGTCGACGGCGATACCCTCCACCGCGGCCTGGCGTTGGTCGCGCCTGGAGACTTTCACTTGCTGCTTCGTCGCGCAGGAACAGGTCTCTACGTCGAACTGCAGCACGGCCCGCAGGTCTGTTACCAACGGCCGTCGGTAGACGTCATGTTTGCGTCCATCGCGCAAGCATCGGGGAAGAATGCGATTGGGGTCCTGCTTACCGGCATGGGAGCGGATGGAGCGCAGGGACTGCTCGCACTCAGGCGCGCAGGCGCCGCAACCATTGCACAGGACGAGCCAAGCTGTGTCGTCTATGGCATGCCCCGCGAAGCCAGACGACTCAATGCAGTGGGCACGGTAGCGTCACTCGCCGACATTGCAGGTCTCCTCGCCCGGACCGTCAAGCCATGCGCCGCCATTACCACCCGCAGGCACGACACGCTTTGCCCATGAAGTCCGGACCGCAACCGTCGATAACAGATTCAGAAGGCTTCCGAAATAGCTAAAGGCTGTCGATATGACCGATCGTGTGGAGATGTTGGAGGCGGCTCTCGACCTTGTAGACGGGGGCATAGTAATTCTCGACGTCCAGTCAAGCGTGGTGCTCTGGAACAAATCTGCGGCAACCCTGACCGGATACCCCGCCCAGGATGTGATCCACCGCCCTTGCCCCGCAGGTTTGTATCACATCGACGAAACGCATCAAAGCGGTGTGTTTTCAGCCATCAAAGAGCGTACCCATGATGCTGCGGCCTGCGCCAGTCAATCTTGTGCGGCTGCGTCACTCGAAAATATGCTCGGGAGCGAAGAACAGATCGCCGACTCAGGGCAATCGCCAACCCTCGTTTCCATGGTCCATCGCCTCGGATATTCGGTTCCGGGTATGCTCCGCAAAGCGGTTCTTCGAAACTCATTCGGCGATCCCACCGGGACGGCCCTGCTGTTCTATCCGGTCGAAAAAGTGGACGCATTGCCCCACGGCGAACTCGGCGAAGACGCGGACATCGAGCGCAGCCAATCCGACATGGAGGACCGCCTGGACGCAGCCCACCACCAATGGATCACCGCGCAAATTCCGTTTGGGTTGCTCTGGATGGCCGTTGACCAGGCCCAATCCTTGCGCAGAACTCATGGGCATGATGCCTGCGAGGCAATGCTGCGGACCGTCGAGCAGACGTTGCTTCGTCAGATGAAGCCCGCTGAGATCATAGGCCGTTGGGGGAACAACGAGTTCCTGGTCTTAGCGCACGAACGCACCTGCGAGCAGCTGGTCGACCATGCACGCCGCCTCGCCGGCCTCGCGCGAACCGCCGACTTCCGTTGGTGGGGCGATCGCGTCGGCCTCACCGTCAGCATCGGAGCAAGCCATGCGAGTAATGGGGACACACTGCAGTCTCTTTTGAACCGCGCCCGTCAGGCCATGCAGTGCAGTGCTTATGGCGGCGGCAACCAGGTAACCGAAGCAAGGGAAAGCTGATGCTGCCAATCATTGGAATCGTCGTCGTCTTCGGAGCAGTGATAGCCGGTTTCCTGATGGAGAAGGGACACCTTCTCGTCCTGGTCCAGCCTTCGGAGTTGGTGACCATAGCCGGCGCCGCCCTCGGAACCCTCCTCATCGCGAACCCGATCCATATTCTCAAAGCAATGATGGCCGGGGTCGCCGGAGCACTCACCCCCTCCAGGTTCAGCCGATCGCGATACCTCGACACGCTGAAGATGATGTTCGAACTCTGCAACAAAGTCCGCAAGAAGGGCCTGATCGGAATCGAAGATGATGTCGAGAAGCCGGCAGACAGTGAGATATTCAAGCGATATCCCGCGTTCCTCAAAGATCACCACGTCAAAGCCTTCGTATGCGACACCATGCGCACCGCCATCACCGGCGGCGTTGAACCCTTCGACATGGACCAGATGATGGAACTCGATATGGAGGTCGCCCACCACGAAACCATGATGCCCGTGAATTCGCTCTCCACCGTGGCCGACGCTCTCCCCGGATTGGGCATCGTCGCTGCGGTGCTTGGAGTCGTCATCACAATGGGTTCGCTTGGGGGCCCTCCCGAAGAAATCGGCAAGAAGGTCGCCGCCGCGCTCGTTGGCACTTTCCTCGGAATTCTCTTGTGCTACGGCGTGGTCGGGCCGATCGCGTCCAACATGGGCAAAGAGGCCGATGCGCAGAACTCCTACCTGCACGTGATCCGCGTCGTCATTCTTGCCTTCCTGAAAGGCCTCGCCCCAATGCTCGCGGTAGAGATGGGGCGGCGCGCGATCCCCGAAAACGTCCGCCCCACCTTCGACGAGATGGAGACAGCCTGCAAACGTCCCGCATCAGCCGAATCAGCCGTTGCGGACTCCTCGCCAGCTACTCAGGCCGCCGATGCCAGTGCAGTCTAGGCACCACCATCTATGTCAAACTCCGCCAAGCCGATAAAGCCGATCATCGTCATCAAGAAAAAGGTCTCCCACGGCGGCCACCACGGAGGCGCATGGAAAGTCGCCTATGCAGACTTCGTCACCGCCATGATGTCACTCTTCATCGTGCTCTGGCTTCTCAATACATCGCCGCAAATCAAGAAGGCCGTCGCCGGATATTTCAACGATCCCAGGAGCAGCGGCAAGCAAACCGGGACTCTGAGCCTCGGCTCCGGAGAGAGCATCTCCATCGACAAGCAGAATGTCGAAAAGCTAAAGCAGGAGATCGAAAAAGCCATCCTCAAGCAAGCCGACCTCACCAAACTCTCCAAGCAGATAGACATCACTGTCACCGGTGAAGGCCTCAAAATCGATCTGATTGAAGACCGCGGTGGCACCTTCTTCGAGAGCGGAAGCCCCAAATTGAGCCCAAACGGAGTCGCTCTCCTAAACCTGCTCGCCGCCCAGCTCAAGGTTCTTCCCAACCGGCTCCTCATCGAGGGTCACACCGACGCTCAGCCCTACTCCAGCGACACTGGCTACACCAACTGGGAACTCTCCTCGGACCGGGCGAACTCGGCCCGCCACCTCTTGCAGCAAGGTGGAATCGGCCCAAACCAGATCTCCCAGGTACGCGGCTATGCCGACCAGATGTTGCGTGTACCGTCGAATCCCCTTGATCCCTCGAACCGAAGAGTCTCCCTGATCGTCCAGTGGCTCGATTCTTCATCCGCCCCTCCTCAGCCGGTCCCAGGTGAGACCTCCGCACGCTCAGCTCCGAGTGGCGGCGCTGGGGGGATCCCATACCCGCCCCACCAGGACGTCCCACCTCGGCCAACTCCTTGAAGTCATCCGCAATGAACCCGTCGCCAAGATCGATCTAACACAGGTATCCTAGGGCCAGTATGGCGATTACGCCCACCGCGTCGGCTAGACGCCGCCACATCGACGTGCGGGGAATTGTGCAGGGAGTCGGGTTTCGCCCCTTCGTCTACAAGCTCGCCCAGTCGCTCTCGCTCACCGGCTACGTCTTCAACTCCTCCTCCGGCGTGACCATTGAGATCGAAGGCAACGAGATCCGCCCTTAACACCTTCGTCGAGACCCTTCGCTCCAACCCACCGCAGCTTTCAACCATCGCATCCGTCTCCATCACCCAAATCGATGCCAGCGGCGACACCACGTTCGTCATCCGCGAAAGCCACGAAGAACTCGGTGGCTTTTCCCTAATCTCTCCCGACGCCGGCACCTGCAACGCCTGCTGGAGCGATTTCGGCGATCCCCAAAACCGCCGCTTCGGCTACCCGTTCACCAACTGCACCCATTGCGGCCCGCGCTACACCATCATTCAGGACATCCCATACGACCGCGCCACCACCACCATGGCCGGCTTCACTATGTGCCCCGCCTGCGCAGCCGAGTACGCCGACCCCAACGACCGCCGCTTCCACGCGCAACCAAACGCCTGCCCGGTCTGCGGCCCATCCCTCGAACTTATCCCCACCGGGACACCGCTATCCAGCTGCACCTTTTCAAACAAAGATTCCCTCGCAACCATCCGCAAGGCCCGCGCACTCCTTCGTGCCGGAAGTATCCTCGCCGTCAAAGGTCTGGGCGGCTTCCTCCTCGCCTGCGACGCTGCCAACCAAACCGCCGTCGCTGAACTCCGCCGTCGCAAACGCCGTTCCGATAAGCCCTTCGCCCTGATGGCCCGCGACATCTCCGCCGTCCGCGCCATCTGCGAAGTCTCCACCGAAGACGAATCCGCACTCCTCAGCGTGCGCCGCCCAATCGTTGTTCTCCCGCGTCTTCCCGGCGCCGGCGTAGCCGCCTCAGTCGCCCCCGGCAACGACACCCTCGGCGTCATGCTGCCCTACACCCCGCTCCACTATCTCCTCTTCAGCGACTCGCCCAACACTCCGTCCGAATTCACGGCCCTCGTCATGACCAGCGGGAACCTCAGCGAAGAACCCATCGTCGTCTCCAACTCCGAAGCCCTCCGCCAACTCGACGGCGTAGCCGATTGGTTCCTCCTCCACAACCGCGACATTGCCATGCGCGCAGACGACTCCGTAGTCCGCACCTTCGAAGGCTGCGAACGAGTCCTTCGCCGCTCACGCGGTTTCGTTCCCCAAACCATCGATCTGGGTATTGAACTCGCCGAAGTCCTCGCCTTCGGCGGCGAACTGAAAAATACCTTCTGCCTCACCAAGAGCCGTTACGCCATCCTTAGCCAGCACATCGGCGACTTGGAAAACTACGAAACCATGCAGTTCTTCCAGGAAACACTAGCCCGCCTGCAACACCTCTTCCGCGTCTCACCGCAAGCAGTCGCCTACGACCTCCATCCCGGGTACTGGAGCACCCGCATGGCGCTCGCCTCCCTCATCGAGCGCAAATTCGCCGTGCAGCACCACCACGCCCACATCGCCAGTTGCATGGCGGAAAATCATCTCGACGGTCAAGTGATCGGAGTCGCCTTCGACGGCACCGGCTTCGGCACCGACGGCAAGATCTGGGGCGGCGAAATCCTCGTCGCCAGCCTCACCGAATTCACCCGCCGAGCCCACCTTCGCTACGTCCCGTTGCCCGGAGGAGACGCCGCCGTCCGGCAGCCCTGGCGCATGGCCCTCAGCTACCTCCGCGACGCCTTCGGCCCACAACTGCCCGCCAACCTCACGCTCTTCCCCGGCGTCTCCCCCAAACAAATCGAACTCGTCGACACCATGCTCGCCCGCAACATCCAAACCGTGGAAACTTCATCCTGCGGCCGCCTCTTCGACGCCGTAGCCGCAATCCTCGGCATCGCCTCCGAAGTCACCTTCGAAGGCCAGGCCGCCATCGCCCTCGAAACCGCCGCCGCCCGTGTCCCCCGTTCGTTCGACGCCACTCCCTACCCCTTCGACCTGACCGCCTCCGCACCTATCGCCATCGATCTGCGGGCGACCGTCCGCGCCATCGCCGCAGATCACGCCCAGGGAAAGCCTTGCGAGGAGATTGCCGCCCGATTCCATCGCACCCTGGCAGCCGCGATTCTGGAAATCTGCCTCCACATTCGGAAGGACTTAGCATTAGACCACATTTGCCTGTCGCGGTGGGACGTTCCAAAATCACACACTCCTTGTGAGCACGGTACTAGAATTACGGCGTCACGGGTTTGACGTCTACCTGCACACCCAGGTTCCCGCAAACGACGGCGGAATCGCTCTCGGGCAAGCAGCCATCGCAAGCGCGCTCATGCGGCGCGATGGGTAACAAGGAGGCAGTATGTGTCTGGCAATTCCGGGTAAGGTAGTCGAAACCTACGACCAGGGCGGCCTGCGCATGGCCAAGGTGCAGTTCGGCGGCATCACGCGCGAGGCCTGCCTCGAATACCTCCCCGAAACCCAGACCGGCGAATATGTCCTCGTCCACGTCGGCTTCGCCATCACCAAAGTCGACGAGGTAGAAGCCGAACGCACCTACCAGGCCTTGATGGAACTCGATCAACTCAACGAACTCGAATCGCCCGTAGTCGAGGAGTTGGACGAGATCGAAGCCGCCAAACAGGCGAAAGTCAGCAGATTCATCAAGGGGAGCAACGGCCATGAAATACCTTGACGAATATCGCGACGGCGACGTCGCCACCAAAATCGTAGCCGAGATGCGCCGCATCCAGACCCGCCCCTGGGTTCTCATGGAAGTCTGCGGAGGCCAAACCCACTCCATCGTCAAGAATGGTCTCGACCAACTCCTTCCGCCCGGTGTCGAACTCGTCCACGGCCCCGGTTGCCCGGTCTGCGTCACGCCACTCGAGATGATCGACAAAGCGCACGCCATCGCGCGCCTCCCCAACGTCATCTTCTGTTCCTTCGGCGACATGCTGCGCGTCCCCGGCTCCGACGGCGACCTCTTCACCATCAAGTCCAACGGCGGAGACGTCCGCATCGTCTACTCACCGCTCGACTGCCTCAAAATCGCCCGCGCAAATCCCGACAAGCAGATCGTCTTCTTCGCCATCGGCTTCGAAACCACCGCCCCCGCCAACGCCATGCTCGCCTGGCGTGCCCGCGAAGAGAAGATGACCAACGTCTCACTTCTCGTCTCGCACGTGCTGGTCCCGCCCGCACTCGAAGCCATCCTCGCTTCACCGGAAAATCGTGTTCAAGGCTTCCTCGGCCCCGGCCACGTCTGCGCCGTCATGGGCTACACCGAATACCTCCCCATCAGCGCGCGCTACAAAGCGCCCATCGTCGTCACTGGCTTCGAGCCTCTCGATATCCTGCAAGGCGTGTTGATGACCATCCAGCAACTCGAAGAGGGCCGCGCCGTCGTCGAAAACCAATACTCTCGCGTACTCGACCAGATCGGCAATCTCCCCGCTCAGAAACTCATCGGCAAGGTCTTCGAAGTAGGCGACCGCAAATGGCGCGGTATCGGCACCATCCCGATGAGCGGCTACCACCTCCGCGAAGAGTTCGCCGCACACGACGCCGAAAAGCTCTTCGACGTCGCCGAGATCGCCACGCTCGAACCTGCCATCTGCATCAGCGGTGAAATCCTCCGCGGCATCAAGAAGCCGCACGACTGCCCCGCCTTCGGAACGCTCTGCAATCCGCAACACCCGCTAGGCGCAACCATGGTCTCAGCCGAAGGTGCCTGCGCCGCCTACTACGCCTACGGCCGCCACCTGAATCCGCAGGGCAACGACGCATTGCATCAGATCGCCGCCCCGGTACCCGCCGCACGCGGCATCCGCTAACGGAGGAAGGGCGTAACGATGCCAACCTCAAAGGACACCGACATCGAGAAGCAGCAGGAAGCCGAGGCACCTGTCTCACCGCTCTTCGGCTCTTGCCCCATCCCCATCTTCGAGCACAAACAAATCGTGCTCGGCCACGGCAGTGGCGGCAAACTCACCGCCGACCTCATCGACAAAGTCTTCCTCCCCGCCTTCCGCAACCCAACCCTCGACAAGCTCGACGACCAGGCCGTCGTCACCATCGACGGCGCGCGCCTCGCCTTCACCACCGACTCCTTCGTTGTCACCCCCATCTTCTTTCCCGGCGGCGACATCGGCCGCCTCGCCGTCCATGGCACCGTCAACGACCTCGCCATGTCCGGCGCGAAGCCGCTCTACCTCTCAGCCGCCTTCATCCTCGAAGAAGGCCTGCCCGTCGAAGACCTCCGCCGCATCGTCGAATCCATGCGCGCCTGCGCCGCCGAAGCCGGCGTCCAGTTCGTCACCGGCGACACCAAGGTCGTCGACCGCGGCAAAGGCGATCAGATCTTCATCAACACCACCGGCATCGGCGTCATCCCCGAAGGCATCAACATCTCCGCCGACCGCGCCCGCCCCGGCGACGCCATCCTCCTCAGCGGCTACATCGGCGATCACGGCATGGCCATCATGTCCCAGCGCGAAGGCCTCGAATTCGAGGGCGCCATCGAGAGCGATTGCGCCTCACTCAATGGCCTCGTCGCTGCCATGCTCGCCACCCCCGCACCCAACGCCCCCGACTTCATCCACTGCCTGCGTGACCCAACCCGCGGCGGCGCCGCCACCACCCTCAACGAAATCTCCAAACGCGCCAACGTCGGCATGCTCCTCAACGAGCGATCCATCCCCGTCCGCGAATCCGTCAAAGGCGCCTGCGAAGTCCTCGGCCTCGATCCCCTCTACGTCGCTAACGAAGGCAAACTCCTCGCCGTCGTTCGCTCCGACATGGCCGACGCCGTACTCGCCCAGATGCGCGCCCACCCGCTGGGCCGCGACGCTGCCCGCATCGGCGAAGTCGTCCCCGACCACCCCGGCATGGTCCTCATGAAAACCGAAATCGGTGGCACCCGCGTCCTCGACGTAATGTTCGGCGAACAACTCCCCCGCATCTGCTAAGAGCTGCTATCCCTCCTTGGAAGCGTCATCCTGACTCGAAGAGTCAGAATCTCCGTATTGGTTTTTGCCTTCACTCCACCTCCCAGTCGCCGCCACACCCACTGCTTCGCCTTCACATGCACCACCCCATCCTGATTCTGCAACACACCCTCCACCCGCAGAAACTTACTCCGCACCACCGTCATCCTCTCCCGCTCATACAAATCCGGCGTAACAATCACATTCGCAATCCCCGTCTCATCCTCCATCGAAAGAAAAATAAATCCCTTCGCCGTCCCTGGCCTCTGCCGCGCAATCACGCATCCAGCCGCACACACCAACTCACCATCCTTACGCCCACGCAACTCCTTCGCAGACAGCACACCTTCCCTTCGCAACGCCGCTCGCCGATAATGCATCGGATGCCTCCCCACCGTCAGCCCCGTCCCCGCATAATCCGCCACCATCCGCTCTTCCACGCTCATCTGCGCCAGCGGCAGCGCCTCCGAATCCTCCCGCAACCACGCGCTATTCTGCCGTAGCAACGGACCCTCCATCTTCCCCGCCCGCTCAACCTGCCACAACGCATCCCGCCGATGCTCAATCCCCTCCAGCGAATTCAACGCCCCCACCCGCGCCAGCAACGTCAGCTCCTTCCGATTCAGCAGCGGCACCCGCAAAGCCAAATCCTCCGCCGACTCAAACCGCCCGCCCCCCTCTCGCGACTCCACCAACGCCTCAGCCGCCACCTTCCGCAGTCCCTTCGCATACCCCAATCCCATCCGCACACTCAGCGATCCATCCACCTCATGCTCAATCGTGCAGCTCCAATCCGACACCTGTACATCCATCGGCCTCACCCGCAGCCCATGCCGCTGCGCATCCTTCACCAGCACTGCCGGCATATAAAACCCCATCGGCTGGTTATTCAAAATCGCCGCAGTAAACGCCGCCAGATACTTCACCTTCAAATACGCCGAAGCATACGCAATCAGCGCAAAACTAGCCGCATGCGACTCCGGAAACCCATACAGCGCAAATGAGCTGATGTTCTCCACAATCGTGTCCTGCACTGCCGCACTGATCCCATTCGCCGTCATCCCCGCCCGCAGCTTCGCCTCCAGATTCTTCATCCGCTCCCACGATCGCCGCATCCCCACCGCACGCCGCAACTCCTCCGCCTCCGCGCCGGAAAAATTCGCCACCGTCATCGCAATCCGCAGCAGCTGCTCCTGAAACAGCGGCACCCCCAACGTCCGCTTCAACACCGGCTCCAGCGAAGGATGCGGATAGCTCACTTCTTCCTTCCCCTGCCGCCGCCTCATATACGGGTGCATCATCTTCCCCACAATCGGTCCCGGCCGGATAATCGCCACCTGCACCACCAGGTCATAAAACTTCGTCGGATAATTCCGCGGCAACGACGCCATCTGCGCCCGGCTCTCCACCTGAAACATCCCCACCGTGTCCGCCTTCTGCAGCACCTGATAAACCTCGTCATCCTCCGGCAACTGCGCCAGATCCACGCGCTCGCCATAATGCTGCGGGATCAGCTCAATGCAATCCTTCAGCACCGCCATCATCCCCAGCCCCAGCAAATCCACCTTGATGATCCCCAGGTCCGCACAATCCTCCTTATCCCACTGGACAACCGTCCGTCCCGGCATCGATGCCCTCTCCAGCGGCACCACGCAATTCAACTGCCCCTGGCAAATCACCATCCCGCCCGAGTGCTGCCCCAAATGCCGCGGCAGATCCTGTACCCGCATGCAAAGCTCCAGGTACTTCGCAATCCGCGGATGCTTCAAATCGAACCCCGCATGCTGAAACGAGTGCGCCATCGTATCCGTCTTGCCGCGCCACTCCCACTGGCTCACCAATCCACTCAGCCGCCCCAGCGACTCCGCATCGAACCCCAGCGCCTTACCCACCTCCCGCGCCGCCGACTTGCCGCGATACGAAATCACATTCGCCGTCATCGCCGCGCCCAGCTCACCATATCGCTGGTACACATACTGAATCGCCTGCTCCCGCTTCTCCTCCGACGGCAGATCAAGATCAATGTCCGGCCACTCCCCCCGACTCTCGCTCAGAAATCGCTCAAACAGCAACTCCATCCCCACCGGATCGATCGCCGTAATCTCCAGCGCATAACAAACCGCCGAGTTCGCCGCGCTGCCCCGTCCCTGAATCAAAATGTCGTGCGCTTTGCAGAACTGCACAATGTCCCACACAATCAGAAAATATCCTTCAAACCCAAGCTGCTCAATCAAATCCAGCTCGCGCGCCACCTGCTTCTTCGCCCTCTCCATCAGACCGCGATCGCCCTTCGCACCATACCTCCGCATCACTCCCTCAGCCACGCGCTTGCGCAGAAAGCTGTCCATCGTCTCTCCACCGGGCACCGGATACCGCGGAAACTCATACCCCAGATCGCTCAGCTCAAACTTCAGCCGCGCCGACAACTCGCAAGTCTCTTCCACCGCGCCCGGCACATCGCGAAACAGCGCCGCCATCTCGCGCGCCGTCCGCAAATGCCGCTGATGATTCACCGCCAGCAACCGACCCGCATGATCGAGATCCGTATGATTCCGCACCGCCGCAAATAAATCCGCAACCTCCCGCTCATAAGCCGTCGCATACCGCACGCCATTCGTCGCAATCACCGGCAACTTCATGCTCTGCGCAATTTGTAACGAAACTTGATTTCGCCACTCCTCTTCGCGCTCCTGGTGCCGCTGCACCTCCACATACACGCTCTCACTGCCGTAAATCCTCACCAGCCGTTCAACAACATCGCGCCCAGCCGCCTCGCCACCATTCACCAACGCCGCAGCCAGTGGCCCTTCATCCCCTCCAGTCAAACAAACCAGCCCCGCGGAATACTCCTGCAAATCCGCCCACCTTGCTGCGCCTTCGCACTTCTCCCGTTCGCGTAATTTGAACCGCGTCACCAGTTGGCACAAATTCTGATACCCCTCCCGCGACTCACACAGCAACGCCACCCGCGCCGGCTCCTGCTTGCACCTATGCGGCAACCACTCCGCCGGCCGCAGCCGATCGCCAAAACTCGACACCGCAATCTCTGCCCCCACATGCGCGCGCACACTATTCCGCTTTGCACTCGTATGGAATCGCGCCGCCCCATACACGCCATTGCGATCCAGCAGAGCCATCGCCGGCATCTCCAGCTCAACAGCCCGCTCAATCAACCCCTCCGGCTGCGACGCCCCCTCCAAAAACGAGAACGCGCTAGCCGCATGCAACTCCACATACCCACCCATCTCAACCAGCCGTCATTCTGACTCGCAGAGTCAGAATCTCCGTATTTGCACTTGCTCTCCCCTCGAACCTCGAACCCCGAACCTCGAACCCGCCCTCAGTCATACAACGCCTCCATCGACCAAACATCCCGCCCCACATCCCGCACCAAACAACAGCACAACAATCCATCGCCACCCCGCGCAATCAAATCCCATTGCTCCACTCCCCACAGCGACTCGTTCCACCAATCCCCGCTCATCGACCACGGTCCATATGCTCGTTCCACCTCATACTCTCCGTCTCGCGAAACGCAAACTCCACTGGCCGCTTGCTCCCTCAGCGTTATCGCAACCCTCTCCGCCGGCCGCAGCCGCCGCATCGCAGCCAGCGATCCCTCCAACACACAAGCATTTCCCCCACCAGTCGTAAGAGAAAAACCATTGATCCGAAACCCATCCATCCGATGCGTATCCGCAAGCACCGCCCGCCCCACGCACTCCTCCCCCACAATCGCCTTGATCCGCGCCAGCGTCACATCCAGCCGCATCGGCTCCGGCAGTTGTGGCGAGAACAGCCCCATCTGCACCTTGCTCGTCGCCCCCGGCTCCGCCCGCAGCACAATCCCGACCACCGCCGCCCCCGGAGGATGCGCCTCCATATCCAGATGAATCAGCTTCAGCCACATCGCCCGCTCATTGCTCGGCAGCGCCGGCTGCACACGCCGCACATGCATCCCACCGCCCTCCAGCTTCAACTCCACCATCACCGATGCCAGTGCAAGCACCCGCGCCGTCGCTCGCAGCACCAACTGCTCCAGCATCACTCCCACCACAAACAGCAGCGACTCCAGCAACTCCACCGGAGCATCCAACTCCATCCGCTCCTCCAGCCGAAACTCAGCCTCCATCGGGACAAAATGATGTGGCAACTCTCCTCGCGCCAACTGCCGCAGCCGCTTACCTCCCTGCCCCAACCGCGATACCAACTCTTTCTCCGGCAACTCGGCCAACTCACCCAGCGTACGAATCCCCCACATAGAAAAAATCTCCGCAAGCTCATCCGGCAGATCGAGCACCCCCACCGGCAGCGGAGCCAGAGCAATCCCTTCAACCCCCGCAGGAATCACCGCCGTCTGGGTCGCCCGCCCGCGCGCATTGCAAATCGCCGTATCAAAATTCGCACTCACAGCAACGCACGCCACCACACCGAGCGCCCTGACGCGCTGCATCAAACTCTGCGCCAGCACCTCCGCCGCGCCAAACAACTTCTCCGTCCCGGCAATATCCACCACACATAAAAATTCCTTGCGCCCACTCCGCTCTTCCACCCGAGGCGAGAAAGTCCCCGCACATTCCAACAGCGCTGCCTTTGCCGCGCTCTCCTCCGTAGCCGACCGCGCCAGCACCGTCACTCCATCAAATGTCTCAATCTCCACCCGGGTCATCCCATGCTCAACCCCAGTTCTGCGCGCACGCCCATTCAGCGAGCACACCGTCTGCAAAGGAGGCTCGCCTTCCATTACAACGACAGCCCGTTCGCGCAACTCCGGCCGCAGACGTAGCATCGCTTGCGCAGGAAACTCCCTCGCATACAAACACGCATACAACTCAACTCGCCCATTCATCTCAATCTCCCACTCATCGCCTCGCCCATACCGTCCCACTACGCCACGTCGCCACCCCCGCCCGTTGCGGCGGCTTCCGTATCGACACCACCTTCTCCGCCTCCTCCACAAATCTCCGCCGCTCCACTTCCACCCTCCGCTCAAATCCCCCCAGCACCGTCGCCCCGGTCTCGAGCGCCTCACCAGCCTGCATCCGCAGCACCAGCCCCGCGCTGCTCTTCGCACACGCATGTTGTGTCAGCAGCAGCACACACGCCTGCGTCCGCTCCGCTCCAGCCCTGTACCGGAACCACGTCGCCAGCGGAATCCGTGACACATACTCCGGCGCCAGTCCGCCCATATCCAGCACAATCGCCGCAAACCCGCCCGCCTGCAGCAGCAGATCGGTCACCTTCAAAGCCTGCTCAATCCGCCCCCAGGGCTTCGGGCTTCCACTAAACTTCGCCTGCACGCTCCCAGAAAATCGCACCTGCTCAAAAGGCTCCTTCTCCACCTGAACCCTCTTCTGCGGCTCCGCACATCGCGCCGTAATGTCAGGCTGAAACAACCCACTCACCGCCGCATCCATCCCCTTTGCCTCGCCTCGCGGATGTCCGCCCATGCCGCCGCCATGCAGCCCCTTCACCACCGGCTTCGCCACAAAATACTTCTTCGGCACCGCAAACCTGTTCCGCCCCAACCCTGGGTGCCCCACAACTTGCCCTGAGCCCGCCGAAGGGTCTCGCACTTGAGATGTGGGCTTTCCCACCACCCCACACCGCACCCAAAGCATCCGCGCCAGATCCACCCCGCACGCCGCAGCCGACTCCGGACTCAGCGCATCCGACACATCCACCCAAGCGCAAACCTTCTCCGCCCGCGTCACCTGCGCTACAAATTTCAGCGCCAGCCCCGTCCGACCCGAGCACTCCGCCCCCACCACCTCTGTAACAGCGCCCACTGGAAGCCCACCCCCCAGCAATTCATCCACCGCGCCCAACCCCGTCCCCATCACCGGCCGCACCGTCTGCACCACCGGCGTCAGGGCCGAGGGAATCCTGTCTGCCAGGGCAGCTTCAATCTGTGCGCGAAGGGCGAGTGCGGAGGCCATATTCGCCTTATATTCGCCTATCACAGCCTTGCATACAAACGGCTTCTGCACTCCAATCGGTGCAGAAACTCCCTAATCCCCAGATAGGCAATCGCTTATCGCGCCAAAATATTTATCCGCGACCATCGGGAGCACCAGGCGAAGCTCGCCAGAAGTCACGAAGTGACCGCCGCCCGCGCAGGGCGCCCGTCCGGCAGGACCAGCTTTCAGTACCCGTTAGCCAGCAAATACTCCACCGTCAACTCTCGCTTCTCAGCCAGCCCCCGGCTCTCCGCATACTTCGCCAGCACATCCACCTCGAGATTCACGCCCATCCCCACCTTCAGCGTATGCAGATTCGTCGCCGAATACGTATGCGGCAGAATTGCAATCCAGATCTCGTCGCCTTCAATTCCAGCGACCGTCAGGCTGATCCCCTCCACCGCAATCGAGCCCTTCTCCACCACGTACCGCCGCATCCCCTCCGGCAGCCTCACCCGCAGCACCCAATCGCTAGCCTCAGCACCCGCCGACACCGCATCCAGTCCCACCAGCGTCCCCACCCCATCCACATGCCCTTGCACCACGTGCCCGCCCAGCGGAGCGCCCGCCGGAGTAGGCAGCTCCAGATTCACCCGCGATCCCGCCCCCAACCGCGACAACGTAGTCCGCGCAATCGTCTCCGCCGCCAGATCCGCCGCAAACCAGTCCTCGCCCATCTCCAGCGCCGTCAGGCAAACCCCGCTCACCGCCACGCTATCCCCCAGCCGCAGCCGGCCAGCAATCCCATCGGCCTTCACCACCAACCGAGCCGCACCCGCCCCTGGCACAAACGAAGCCACCTCACCCGTCGTCTCAACAATTCCCGTAAACATCTTTCTAGCCTATCCCTTCCCAAGCATCCCGCAGAACTCCACTCACACCAACATCCGCCCCAAACCTCGTCCGCGCAACACCGCGCATCCGCCCCTCCAACTCGGCCACCGAAACCCCCGCCGCAAACGGAACACCACCCTCACCCAGTCCCTTCTCCGACTTGAACAGCACCACCCGATCCACCAGCCCCGCCTTCAGAAACGCTCCATTCAGCTCCGACCCGCACTCCAGCATCAAGCTCAGAATCTTCCGCTCACCCAGCATATCCAGCACCGCCCCCAAATCCAGCCGCCCCCGCTCGCCCGGCACGCGCACCACCTCCACACCCGCCGCCTCCAACACCGCAACCGCCTCCGCCTCCGCCACCCGATCGCACACCACCAGTACATCCCCGCTCGCCGACTGCACCAGCTTCGAATCCACCGCCATCCGCAGCCGCGAATCCAGCACCACCCTCAGCAACTTCCGCCGTCGCGCTCCACCACTCCGGTCTGTCAGCAAAGGATCGTCCGCCCGCACCGTCCCAATCCCCGTCAGCACCGCATCCACCGCATGCCGCATCAGCTGCACCTCAGCCCGAGCCTCCACGCCCGTCACCCAATGAATCTGTCCCCGGCACCGACTCCGCCGGCGCAATCATCCCATCCGCCGACACAGCCGCCTTCATCGCAACCAGCGGCCTGCCCGTCCGCACCCAGCACGCAAACGCGTCATTCACCGCCCGCGCCTCGGCCTCGCAAACTCCCACCGCCACATCAACCCCCGCCGCCCGCAGCCGCTCAATCCCCTTCCCGCTCACCACCGGATTCGCATCCACGGTCGCCGCCACCACCCGCTGCACACCCGCCGCAATCAGCGCATCCGCACAAGGCCCAGTCCGACCATGATGGCTGCAAGGCTCCAAAGTCACATAAGCCGTAGCTCCGCGCGCCAACTCCCCAGCCTGCCGCAGCGCCACAATCTCCGCATGGTCGAACTCATCGTAAACATGCGCGCCCTCGCCCACCACCACCCCATCGCGCACCACCACGCACCCAACCTGCGGATTCGGCGAAGCCAGCCCCACCGTCCCACGCGCCAACTCCAGCGCCCGGTTCATGTACTCAGCGTCAGTCGCTCTGCTCCACCACCTCGAACCTCGAACCTAGTACCTCGAACCTGCCTCACTTCACCATCGACTCCACAAAAGCCCCGCTATCAAACGGCAGAATATCTTCCATCTTCTCGCCCACGCCCACAAACTTCACCGGCAGCCCCAACTCGGTAGCAATCGCCAGCACGATCCCGCCCTTCGCCGTCCCATCCAGCTTGGTCAGCACAATCCCCGTCACCCGCGCCGCCTCGGTAAACAGCCGCGCCTGCTGCAGTCCGTTCTGCCCCGTCGTCGCATCCATCACCAGCAGCGTCTGGTGCGGAGCCCCAGGAACCAGCCGTTCCGCTGTCCGCCGCATCTTGTCCAGTTCCTTCATCAGATCCGTCTTCGTATGCAGCCGCCCCGCAGTATCGACGATCAGCACATCCGTCCCGCGCGCCTTGGCCGCCGTACAAGCATCGTAGAGCGCCGCCGAAGGATCTCCGCCCGTCTTCGTCTTGATAATCGGCACATCCGACCGCGTAGCCCACACCTCAAGCTGCTCGATCGCCGCCGCCCGAAACGTATCCGCCGCGCACAGCAACACAGTCTTGCCCTCGCCGCGATACAGCGCCGCCAGCTTGCCCGTCGTGGTGGTCTTGCCCGTGCCGTTCACGCCCACCATCATCACCACTTCAGGCGGCCCATCCGGAACCACATCCGGAGTCGCAACAGCATCCAGCACTGCCTTCAGCTCGATCTTCAGCAGTCGCTTTAGTTCCTCGCCGCCCTCGATCCCATGCCGCAGCCCGCGCTGCCGCAAATTCTCAATGATCGTCTTCGCCGTCGGCCCGCCGATATCCGACGCCAGCAGCACCATCTCCAGTTCCGCCAGCGAGGTCTCGTCGATCTCGCGCGTCAGCGCCAGCACCGACCCAATCGACTCGGAGAACGTGTCGCGCGTCCGCGTCACCGCCTGCCGCATGCGGTCGAAGAAACCGCGCTTTTCAGCCGGCTGCTCTTGAGCCTCTAAGTCCTTGCCTTCGTCTGGAGTATCGGAATCGGGCTTACGCTTACCAAAAAGAGAAAATGCCATACTCTCTCTAGTCTAGCGGAACCAATGCCTGACCCCACTCGCTGCCTGCCACCCAAACTCAAACTACGCTTGCGTCAACTAACAACCAGCAACTAACAACCAACAACTGCCTCACTCGTCCCGCCCAGGCCGCGCCATCAACTCCTTGATCGCCTCTTTCGGGCTCTTTCCCCGGTGCAGAATCGCGTCCATCTGCTCCGTAATCGGCATTTCCACCCCATACCGAGCCGCCAGCCCCAGCGCCGCAGCCGTACACCGAACCCCCTCCGCAACCTTCCCATGCAGGTCCGCCAGAACTTCGTCCAACTCGCGTCCCTTGCCCAGTTCAATGCCCACGGTCCGGTTGCGCGACAGCGACCCCGTGCAGGTCAGCACCAGATCTCCAACCCCGGACAAGCCCGCCAGCGTCTGCCTGCGCCCGCCGCAAGCCACCGCCAGCCGCGTAATCTCCGCAATCCCCCGCGTAATCAGCGCAGCGGCAGAGTTATATCCAAGGTCCAGCCCATTCACCACGCCCGCCGCCAGCGCAATCACGTTCTTCAGCGATCCGCCCAGTTCCACGCCCGCAACATCGTCGTTCGTATAAAGCCGCAGCGTCCCGGAACTGAACTCTTTCTGGATGGTCAGCGCCACGCCCGGCGCCGAAGCAGCCGCCACCATTGCCGTCGGAATTCCAGCCGCAACCTCCGCCGCAAACGTCGGCCCGCTCACCACGCCGCACGCATTGTCCGTCAGCGAAGCGATCACCTGCGACATCCGCAGCAGGCTTACCTCCTCCAGACCCTTGGTCGCGCTGACAATGATCTGGTCCCGCGTCAGGATCGGAGCAATCTTCCCCACTATCCCCCGCATATGCTCCGACGGCGTCACGCATAGCACAATATCCGCACCGGCAACCGCAGCCGCCAAGTCCGACGTCACCTCGACATCCATCGGCACCACATAGCCGGGCAGAAACGGCTCGTTGATGCCCGTCTCTCGTATCTGCTCCGTCAGTTCAGGCAGATACGACCACAACACAATCGAGTGTCCACCCCGCCGCGCCAAAGAAATCGCCAGCGCCGTTCCCCACGCGCCAGCGCCAACCACTGCAATACGACTCATGCCTCCGCCTTCCCTGTCTCTGTGCCCGAACTCTTCGGCTTCGACCCAAAACGGCTCTCCGTCCCGCTCATCAGCCGCCGGATATTGCTATGGTGCTTCACGATGATCAACAGTGGAATAAACAGAAATCCAAAGATCACCATCGGCGTCCGCGATGCCACAAAGTAAAACCCGAACAGCGGAAACGTAGCCAACCCGATAATCGACGCCAGCGAAACATACCGCGTCAGCGCAAATACCACCGCAAATACCAGCAGGATCGCCACCCCCGCAGGCCAGGTCAGCGCCAGAAAAACCCCCAGCGCGCTCGCCACACCCTTGCCGCCCTTGAATCCGAGCCAAACCGGAAATACATGCCCCACCACGGCCGCTACTGCCGCCGCCACCTCGAGATCATAATTGCCGGCACCCAGGCGCCGCGCAATCAGGACTGCCAGCAGAGCTTTGCCCATATCCAGAGCCAGCGTCGCCAGCCCCAGACCCTTCGCCCCCGACCGCGCGACATTCGTCGCCCCAATGTTGCCGCTGCCCTGCTCCCGAATGTCCTCGTTGCGGAAGATCCGCACCAGCAGATAGCCAAATGGAATCGACCCAAGCAGGTAAGCGATCGAGATAGAAAGGATCCAGAGATTCATGCGCAGCGCGTGCCTTCTTCTTTCACAAACCTAGAGTCTACCAAGCCCGACCGACACTCATCTGTGGAAGCTGGGTTCGGCCCCGGGTGCCGTGCCTCCGCTCAACCAATTCTAAGCAGCGTCATTCTGACTCGAAGAGTCAGAATCTCGGTAGATGATTATCAAGCTAGCTCCGGCGCGCTGAAAATGCCCGATACACCGCTAAGCCAAAGCGCTGAAAGCGCGCTATATACCAGCCTAGGCCGAAGGCCTAGGTTGGTGCGGGGGAAGTGGCCAAGGGCTGAAAGCCCGACATATAAAGCCTTGCAGCCCTTACCGCCTGACCAGCCCATTTCGGATCTGCCTGAGCTAACTTGATAACATTCTCTCGGTATTATCAGGCTCAATCCCTCAGCAAATCGCAACGTCAAATCCAAAACGATGTAACTCTATGACCCACAAGGAAATAGACTTTGCATTTTAGTTCTGGCCCAGCCTGTACTATTAAGACAGTAGGTAAATAAAAGAAGCCCGGCCATCGCGCCGGGCTTCCGCATTTAACCCCAGGAAAGGAGACGCCTCAATGTCCGATAATAGTGTGGTCAATCAGCCACACCCACCCGCAACCCCATGCATTTACTATACTTTGCAAATTGATACCGGGGGGGCAGGGGGGCACTGCAGCTATGCCCGTTCCAGCAATCTCCGCCGCAGCAACTCCAGAGCATGCTGGCTGGCCCAGAACCGGATTCGTTCCCGGTCGCCCATCAGGTTCAGTTCCGTTACCCGAGTCACGCCGCCGTCGTCGAAGAACGACAGTGCCACGTACACCAGCCCGATCGGCTTCCCCTCGTCTGCGCCAGTGCCCGGTCCTGGTCCCGCGATCCCGGTAATCCCGACACCCACGCTCGCACCGGTACGCTTCCGAATCCCCTCCGCCATCGCCCGGGCCACCGCCTCGCTCACCGGTCCTTCGGTCCGGACCAGTTCCTCGGGTACATCGGCAAAGACGGTCTTCAGCCGGTCGGCATACACCACCGCGCCGCCCAGAAAGTACCGCGAACTTCCCGGAACCGCCGTCAGCCGCTCCGCCAGCAGTCCGCCGGTGCAGCTTTCCGCCGCCGCGAGGGACATATGACGCAGGCCAAGCATCAGCAGAACCACCTCTTCCAGCGATTCGCCGTGCGACGAGAAGACCGCCTCGCCCATCTCGGCTTCAATCCTCTCCGCCAGTTCGTCCACACGTGCCTGCGCCTCGGCCGCGCTCGGCTTGGCGCAGACAAAATGCAGTTGAATCTCGCCATGACCCGCCAGAATCGTCGTCTCCACGTCCGTGTACTGCTGGTAGATCGGCGCCGTCCGCGCGTCCACCTGAGACTCGGGAATTAGCGCCATACGCAGCATCCGCTTCGCCATGTGCCGCTCCGGCAGAGTCGCCGCAAGCCGCGGCGCAACCTCCGAGTCGTACAACGGCTTCAGTTCCTTTGGCGGACCGGGGAGCAGGATGACGATCTTGCGGTGCCGTCCCACCACCGTGTCGATGTACTGCCCCGGCGCGCTGCCGTTCGCGTTCGGCAGAATCTCGGCGCCGGCGATCACGTCGGCCTGACGAGCGTTATTCTGCGGCATCGCCATCCGCCGCGCCGCAAACCGCTTGTAGATGCCCGTCAGCAGATCGTTATCCCGGTGCAGCTCCAACCCCAGCGCGGAGGCCGCAGCCTGCCGAGTCATATCGTCCTCGGTCGGCCCAAGACCGCCAGAGAAAACGATGATGTCCGCCCGCGCAATGGCAATCTTAGCCGCGCCGGTCAGATGCTCCAAGTTGTCGCCAACGATCGTCTTGAACGCCACCTGCACACCCAGCTCGTTCAGCCGCTCCGTCAGGTACAGCGAATTGGTGTCCTGCCGAAACGGCGTCAACATCTCCGACCCGGCAGCAATAATCTCAGCAATCATCTTTTGTTTGTCATTCCGCAGCGCAGCGGAGGAATCTGCTTTCGGTCCTGTGCGTCAAACCAGCCTTCTTCCTTCAATATCCAATGCCACATGGTACAGCGCGTCCTTGGTCGCAAGCGCCGCGCATCCGTCTTCCAGAAATGCGAGCCCCACCAGATTGTTCCCCGAAACCGCCAGCGAAGCCTCGCGCGCCGGCGTAATCCGCACAATCCCGCGCTGTCCCTGCAGCGAAGCCGCGACATACAGATTCCCGTCCACGTCGAACGCCAGGCCCTGCGGACGGCCGAGCCCCTGATAGAAGACCGTCGTCTCCCCGTCGCGATCGATCGCATAAATCGACTGGTTGCTGGAAGTTGTCGGCCCGGTCACAAACAGCGTCCCCGCATCGTTGAACGCCAGGTGATACGCCGCGATGCTTGGCTCCAGCGTCGCCACCACGAATATCTCGCGGTCCGCGCCAGGCCCTTTGTCGGGTCCAACTTTGAAGATCGTTCCCGACCGGTCGCCAACAAACAGGTTCCCATCGCGATCGAACGCGATCCCGGTGGCGATTCCCATGCCTTCGGCGTACGTCGAAATTGCGCCCTCCGGCGACACGCGATACACCGTGCCTTCCGCCCGCGAGCTGACATACAGATATCCATCCGCCCCGAACGCCAGCCCGGTCGCGTTCATCAGGTCGCGTACAAAAGGCCGCACCTGAAAGTCTGTCGCAATCGAGAAGATCGACACCGGCACGCTCTGTCCGCGGCCGCCGGAAAAAGTGGCATACACGTTGCCATCCGCGTCCACCGCGGGATTCGCCACCGGATGCAGGTTCTCCGCCATCGGAACGGCCACGCGCAGCTCCAGCGGATTGCTCAGACCGCCGTTACGCGAAAGCACCACATCGCCCGAAATCGCCCCATCAGGAATCCGAATGACAGCGCGCCCAGCCCGGCTCAGCGCCATATAGACCGGAACATCGCCCACGGAAACCTGCGGCAATGCACCATTTGCAGCCTGCAGACCGTTGCCCCGCAGTTCTACCTCGCCGCCGGGCATCGCTGCCGCCGGGCTCAGCGAAACCAGCTTTGGACCATCCGCCTTCGAACTATGCAACAAAGGACTCATCGCATCCCCAGCGTAGCCCGACGCGCCATCAATCGCAAACTAAACCCATCTGGACAACACCAACCCGCATATCAGAGCAAGCAGTCCTGCGGCAACGTCATCCAGCATGATGCCGGTTCCTTCGGGCAGCGCTTCGAGCTTGCGGATCGGCCACGGCTTCCAGATGTCGAACAGCCGGAACAGAACCAGCGCCAGCACCGCATGTCGCCAGTCCGGACGCATGGCGATCAGCACGATCCACTGCCCAGCAACTTCGTCCACCACCACAAATCCCGGATCCTCGCGCCCAGCCTCGCGCGCCACAATCGTAGCCGCCGGAATTCCAATCAGCGTAGCTGCCACCGCCGCCAGCGCAGTCCCAACCGCCAGCCCAATCCAACCCGGATGCAGCAAATGCGCCGCGCCATACCAAAGCAGCACCGCTGCAACCGACCCATACGTGCCTGGCCCCGGCCCCATCCATCCGGCGCCGAACCACGTCGCAATCACCCAGGCCCAGGCAGTCTTCTTCGCGCCAAGTGTGCCGGCCACTACTCCTCGTTCCCGGAGTTGGAACCGCCCGACCGCCCGCGGTCCCGCAGTCCTTCCAACTCGTCCAGCACGTCCGGATCGTGGATCGGCGAACTAATCACGTATCCTCCGCTCGCCCATTTGCCCAGGTCGATCAGCCTGCAGCGGTCCGAGCAGAACGGAAAGTCCTCACTGCCGGCCAGCACAATCGTCCGGCACGTGGGACACCGCAATGTCTTCAACTTAGCCATCACCACTATTCTAAGGCGGTTACCAGCGCAATGAAAGCAGGACTACAACCCATAGACTTCGATCGCGGTTCCGCCAAATACCGTCGCGCGCTCCGCCTCGCTGAACGGCGCAAAGTAATCCCGCAGAACGCCAAACCACTGCGCATATCCGCTGGCCACCAGACACACCGGCCAGTCCGAACCCGCCATCAAGCGCGCCGGTCCGAAGGCTTCCACAGCGACATCCAGATAAGGCTTCAGCGTCTCTGGCGTCCAAGAATTCCACTTCGCCTCAGTCACCATCCCGGAAACCTTGCACCACACATTTTCTCGCTGTCCCAGATCCATCATCTGCGACGCCCACGGCTGGAGCTGTCCCGACGCGATCAATGGCTTGCCGACGTGATCGAGCACAAAGACCTGCTCCGGATGCTCATCCACAAAGTAGATCGTGTCGGCCAGGTGCCGCTCGTAGATCAGGATTTCGTAGACCAACCCGCTGCCCGCCATCGTGCGGATGCCCGAGTTGAAGTCTTCGCGCAGGATGTAGTGCTCGTCTTTCTCGCCCTGGATGACATGCCGCAGCCCCTTCAGTTTTTCGCGCCCGTCGAACTCCTCCATGCAGCCGGGAAACTCCTCACCGGCGATTGGCGCCCAGCCGACCACGCCGCGAATCGCCTCGCAATCATCGGCCAGGTCCAGCAGCCAACGGGTTTCCTCCAGCGTCTGCCGCGCCTGCACTGCGATCGTTCCGTCGATATCCGCGGTCGCCATCGCCTCAATCAGATCCTTCGGCAGAAAATCCCGCCGCAGCGAGGCCATGTCTTCGTCGATCCACCCATATTCCGCTGGCGTATAGCGCCAAAGGTGGTGATGCGCATCAATCGTCTTCGCCACACTCATATCTCCCGCTGTAAAGTGGTGCCAGTCTATCGCACGCGCGTTCCTAACGGACGGTCCCGAGCATCTCACTTACATCAGCTTCGCCAGGAGGATTTGATGGCTCCCAGCACGAAAGCTACGAACTTCGCCACCCAACCGCGCCAGGTACTGCCCGGCAGCGAAAAACCGGCCGTAAACGTTGCGGCCGAAAAGCCGGCAACTGGAAAGATCACCGTATCCGTAATCGTTCGCCCGAAGAATCAGATTGCTCCGCGAACGCTCGGCAAAACCCGCTTTACGCGCGCCGAATACACCAGCACGTATGGTGCTGATCCTGCCGATCTCAAGCAAGTCCGTGCCTTCGCGAAAGAGTTTGGCTTGACTGTTGTGAAGACTCCAAACGAAGCCGCGCGCCGCACCGTACAACTTACAGGGACCGTCGCCGCCATGCAGAAGGCGTTTGGCGTGCAACTCAAGGTCGCCACGATGGACGGCGAACAGTGCCGCGTCCGCGAGGGTGCGATACAGCTTCCGGCGAGCCTGGTGCCCGTCATCGTCGCAGTTCTCGGCCTCGACACGCGACCGCAGGCGAAACCCCACTTTCGCGTCCTCACACACATCCAGCCCAACGCAGCAGCCACGAATACTTCCTACACGCCCGTCCAGGTCGGCCAGTTCTATAGCTTTCCCGCCGGTGCCAAAGCCACCGGTCAAACCATCGGCATCATCGAACTCGGCGGAGGATACCGCGCCGCCGACATTACCGCGTACTTCAAAACGCTCTCGCTTAAAGCGCCAGCCGTCTCCCCAGTCTCGGTCGACGGCGGCAAAAACACGCCTTCGACCTCCAGCGGCTCCGACGGAGAAGTGATGCTCGATATTGAGGTCGCCGGCGCTGTTGCTCCCGGGGCAAAGATTGTCGTCTACTTCGCGCCCAACACCGACCAGGGCTTTATCGACGCCATCTCGACCGCTGTCCACGACACCACCAACAAACCCAGCGTCATCTCCATCAGTTGGGGCGGTCCGGAGTCGTCGTGGACGCAGCAGTCCCTCACCGCGCTTGACCAGGCCTGCCAGGCTGCTGCGGCGCTCGGCATCACCATCACTGTCGCCTCGGGAGACAATGGCTCCAGCGACGGCGTGACCACCGGCGGCAACCATGTCGACTTCCCTGCCTCCAGCCCGCACGTGCTGGCGTGCGGAGGCACCAAGCTTGTCGCCTCAGGCTCTGCGATCTCCTCTGAAGTGGTCTGGAACGAGACGGCAGCAAACGAAGGTGCGACCGGCGGCGGCGTCAGCACGATCTTCGCGCTGCCCACCTGGCAGGCTAGTTCCAAAGTCCCACTTGCAGGCACCTTTGCAGGCCGGGGCGTGCCCGATGTCTCGGGCGATGCTGACCCTTCCACCGGCTACAGTGTGCGCGTCGATGGCAAGACGCTGGTGATCGGAGGCACTTCCGCCGTGGCCCCGCTGTGGGCAGGCCTCATTGCGCTCAACAACGCGCAGAACAAAGTCAGCGCCGGCTTCCTGCAGCCGACAATCTACGCCGCAAAAGGCGCGTCTGCGTTCCACGACATCACCTCGGGCAACAACGGGGCGTTTTCCGCCGGACCCGGTTGGGACGCCTGCACCGGACTTGGCTCACCGATAGGAACCGCTCTTATCTCACTGCTTGGAAGTGCAAGCGGCGGTGTCGCGAAGGCGCCGCCAAAGAAATCGGCCTCAAAGTCAACTCGCAAAAAATCACGCTAGCTCCCATTTGTCGTCGGCTTATTTGCCGGAATACAGCATGTCCTTGATCGCCGCGCGCCGCGCTGCGTTTGCCTCACGTGACGTCTTCAGCACGTCGCCGTTGCTCTTGCCTACCGGGCCGTCCGCGTCGGGCTCGCTGCACTGGGGGCACCGGTTGGCAAAGCCGGGCTTATCCGGCTTCAGTTCGAACTCTTCTTCACAAGCGACACAGACTTTGATCGGAAATGCCATGGAATCTCCCTAACTGACACCCAATTCTACGACTCTCGCCCCGAAATCGATACGCCTGCTGGCTGCACTTGCACTGTGGATTCTCTCCTCGCATGTGGTGATTGCGCTTGAGATGAGCACTGCCGAGGAGTGGCGCCGTCGCCAGAACTTCACCGTGTAATATGGGGCGGCGATTAGCTGATAAGTGACGACCCTATTCCCATGGAACTCGTTCCGCTTTATCCTTGTCGGATACCCGAAATCGCTTACCCCTTATGTCTGAGCGCAGCCCCATCGTCGGCACATCACCTATCCGCAAGGAAGGCCTCGCCAAAGTCACTGGCCGAGCGCTGTACGTCGACGACATCACCCTCCCCGGCATGTGGTACGGAGCCACCGTCCGCTCCACCATCGCCCGCGGCCGCATCACCTCCATCACCTTCGACCCCGCTATCGACTGGTCCCAGTTCACCATCGTCACCGCCGCCGACATCCCCGGCGAGAACAGCATCGTCCACCTCACCAAGGACCACCCCTGCCTCGCGGTCGAGTTCGTCAACCACCCCGCGGAGCCCATCCTGCTGCTGGCCCATCCGGATAAGTCCGCGCTCATAGCCGCCGTCGAGGGCGTCCACATCACTTATGAAGAGCTCCCCGGCGTCTTCACCATCGAGGACTCCGAAGCAGGAGCGGCGGGCGACGCGTCCAAAGTCGTCTGGGACCACCGCGGCCACGGCGGGTCGGCCAACACCTTCAAGACCTTCCTGATGCAGAAGGGCGACGAGCCCTTGCCCGATGATGAACTCGAAAAGATCTTCGCGGCCGCCGACTTTATCGTCGAAGGCGAGTACCGAACCGGAGCGCAGGAGCAGCTCTACATCGAAAACAACGGCGTCATCGCCGAAGCGTTCCGCGCGCCTGACGGCTCGCTGGAATCCGTCACGGTGTCCGGCTCCATGCAGTGCCCCTACTACCTCGTCCACGCGCTCGAACTCGTCTTCAACCTTCCCGCCGAAAAGTGCCGCGTCATCCAGACCGAAACCGGCGGAGCCTTCGGCGGCAAGGAAGACTTCCCCAGCGTCATCGGCTCCCACGCCGCGTTACTCGCGATGAAGTCCGGCCATCCGGTCAAGCTCTGCTACGACCGCGCCGAAGACCTGATCGCCACCACCAAGCGCCACCCATCCGCACCCGCCACCGCACCGCCGTTTCGCAAAGACGGCAAACTCCTCGCCGGCGACATCGACTTCGCCCTCGACGGCGGCGCCTACGCCACGCTCTCCCCCGTCGTCCTCTCGCGCGCACCATCCACGCCCCCGGCCCCTATCACTGGCCGCACCTCACCGTCCGCGCAAAGGCGATGGCCACCAACATCCCGCCCCACGGAGCCTTCCGTGGCTTCGGCGCGCCGCAGTCGCTCTTCGCGCTCGAACGCCACATGGACAAGATCGCCAAGGTCGTCGGCCTCACGCCCGAAGAACTTCGCCGCCGCAACTTCCTCTCCACCGGCGATGCACACCGCGACCGGCCAGCATCTCTCCGACCCGGTCGACATGCAGCATCTCCTCACCCGCGCGCTCAGGGAATCCAACTACCACACCAAGCGCGCCGAGTTCGACCGCACCAATCCCAACTCAACCATCAAGCGCGGCATGGGCTTCGCCGCTTTCATGCACGGCTCCGGCTTCACCGGCTCCGGCGAGCGCCGCCTCAACTCCCTGGTCAAAATCGAAGTCACGGCCGAAGGCCGCCCGCGTATTCTTGTCAGCTCCACCGAGTTCGGCCAGGGCACCAACACCATCCTTTCCCAGGTCTGCGCGCAGACCCTCCGCATCCCCTACGAAGAAGTCCTCGTCGCGCAGCCCGACACCAAAGTCGTCCCCAACTCCGGCCCCACCGTCGCCAGCCGCACCGCAATGATCGTCGGCAAATTGGTAGAACGCGCCTCCGAATCACTTCTGCAAACACTCGCGCCTTACCTCACCTTCCCCACTGCCCCGCCGGATTTCGACTACTCCGTAGCTTGCGACGTTCCGGCCAGCTACACGCCTGCCCAGTTCAAAGCCGCGGCGCTTAGACACCTTGCACAGCACGGTTCCCTCGCCGCCGAAGCCCGCTACGAAGCGCCCGGCAACATCTTCTGGGACGACGACAAATACAGGGGCGACGCCTACCCCACCTACGCCTGGGCCGTCTACGTCGCCGAAGTCGCCGTCGACACGCTCACCTACACCGCCGAGGTCACCGACTTCCACGCGCTGCAGGAAGTCGGCAAAGTCATTCATCCCATCCTCGCCAAAGGCCAGATCGAAGGCGGCGTCGCCCAGGGCATCGGCTACGCACTCTACGAGAAATGCGTCTACGTCGACGGCCTGATGCGCAACAACCAGATGACCAACTACATCATGCCGACCAGCGCCGACCTTCCGCCCATCCACGTCCACTTCGAGGAGACGCCCAGCATCCACGGCCCCTGCGGGGCAAAAGGCATCGGCGAGCTTCCCATGGACGGCCCCGCCCCCGCCATCCTCAACGCCATCGAGCACGCCACCGGCATCTCCTTCACCGAGATACCGCTGCTCCCCGAAGACATCTTCGAGCGCATGACGTCTACTCCCGACTCCGGCAGCGAGGACCTCAACGCGACAGACCTGGACACCCGAACCGAAACCAGCGAGGTTCCCGCATGAAGGCACTCGCTATCGCCGCGCTGCTTATCGCCTGCACCGCTGCAGCGCAAAACTTACCTGACATCAGGCCAGGCGACAGCTGCGAGAAGCTTCGCGCCCGCTTCGGGACGGAGTCCTCCTTGCAAGGCCCCGCGCACACATGGAAACAAGGCGTCCTGACCATCACGGTTCTCGTCAGACCCAATGGCCCTTGCGTAGCCGGTGATGTCCAGTACTCCGTCGATCCCGGTCACGTCTTCATCACTCGCGACGGAATACTACTCGGAAAGGACACGCTCGTCGCAGCCACTGCTAAATTGAAGGGACGCATCAACGACACCAACTATATGTCGCTCCGCGGAGAGGGCAAGGCGTACGGGCAGCTTGAGGCCCCACCCACGACAGCCTTCCCATTCAAAGGGACGTACAGCTGGCAGCTGAATCAGGCAGCCGCACAGAAACTCGACGCTCCGCCGAAGCGCACTGACTTCAGCGATGAACCTGTCACCTTCTACTCCGTCGGTCCTCCGGATCCGCAGTAAATGCCAATATGACAACCATCAATTTCACAGTCAACGACGAGAAGAAGACCATCGACGCACCGCCGATGAAGCGCCTGCTTGACGTCCTGCGCGAGGATCTTCACCTTACGGGCGCCAAGGAAGGCTGTGGCGAAGGCGAGTGCGGCTCCTGCTCGGTGTTGATGAACGGCGAACTCGTCAACTCGTGTCTCGTGCCTGCGCTTCAAGCCGAAGGCGCACAGATAATCACCATCGAAGGCATCGCCCACCTCGCAGCCAGCGGAGAAAAACTCCACCCCATCCAGCAGTGCTTCCTGGAAAAAGGCGGGGCCCAGTGCGGCATCTGTACTCCCGGCATGATTCTCGCGACCCGGCACCTACTCGAGAAATACCCGCGCCCAACTCTCGAACAAATCCAGGAAGGCCTCGCCGGAAACCTCTGCCGCTGCACCGGCTACATGCGCATCTTCGACGCCGTCCAACAAGCCGCTAAATCCGGCTAGTGTCGTCTATCACCGATCATCGCCAGTTCGCCCTTATGCGCTCAAACCCTACCGAATACGCTCTTGTCGCTCCGCCAACGCTTACCGCTGCGTTGGACTATCTGGCGAACGATCCTACCCTCACGCCAATTGCCGGCGGCACCGAGTTGATGGTCGCGCTCTCTGCCGGGCGCCTCGCTCAGAAGAGTCTTCTCTCAATCAACCATCTCAAAGAGCTTCGTTTCGTCGAAGTCTCTCGCGAGGCAATCGTCATCGGATCCGGAACCACCTTCACCGACATTCGCAAGCATGCGACGATCGCTGCCGATTTTCCGCTTCTCACGCAGGCTGCAAGCTGGACCGGCTCGATAGCCAACCAGAATCGGGGCACGCTCGGCGGAAATATCGTCAACGCCAGCCCGGCCGCCGATTCGCCCCCCGCGCTGCTCGCCTACGACGCCATTCTCACGCTCATCTCCGCCAGTGGAACCCGCACACTCGTCTATCGCGACTTCCATCTTGGCTACAAGAAGACGGCTCTCGGCCCCGGCGAACTTCTGTTCAGCATTCGCCTCGAACGCCGCTACTCCGGATACATCTCGTACACTCGCAAAGTCGGCACCCGCAACGCGCAGGCCATCTCCAAGGTCGCCCTTGCCTGCCTCGCCCGCATGGCTCCCGACCCGTCCAACCGCGAACTCCGCCAGGTTCAGGACATCCGCATCGGCGCCGCCTCTCTCCGCGAAACCCCCGTCCGCTGTATCGCCGCGGAACAGACTCTCCTCGGTCAACCCGTCAACGCCGACACCATCGCCGCCGCACGCAAAGCACTAGCCTCCGAAGCGCGGCCTATTGACGACATCCGCTCCACCGCGAAGTATCGCGCTGCCGTGGCCGCAAATCTGCTCGAAGAATTCCTGCACATGCTCGCGCGCTAGCCGAACAACTCACGGGCCCGGACAATATCTTCTGCGGTGTCGATGTCGAGTTCTCCGTGGGGCATTTCTTCTGACGCGGCCTGGGCGAGAAGGCTCCGCGCTCCTACGTCGCCGGTGAGGGACATCAACTCTTGAAAAAATTCTTTGGGGAAGTAAGCGGGAACCCCGTTCCTCCCGGCATAGCGTGACGCCTTCACTTCTTGTCTGCGCATCAGTAGATTAAGATGCGCCGCCGCGACCGCTGGCTGGTCGCAAGTCATCAGCACGACGCCCTCTGCATCTGAGGAGATAAATTCAAGCGTCCGCACACCGAGTCGAATTGAACTCGCCATGCCTTCCTCCCACTCTTCATTAATCACGGGTACAGCATCGCCAAGCCGAATATTTGCGAGGACCTCTACATGCGATGCGCCGAGCACAACGACTACGGGCGAACAACCGGCCTCGCGCGCAGTCCGCACCGCACGCTCCAACAGCGTCTCTCCGCCCAGGATCACCAGTTGTTTCGGCTCACCCAGGCGGGTCGAAGCGCCAGCCGCAAGCAATACCGCCGCAATCATTCAGTTGCGCCCAGCGCACACTGCGTCTGCAGGTAGCGCGAAGGGCCGCCCTTCGCAACTTGTTCTGCAACCCGTTCCGCAGTCAGCCGCCGCGACGAGCCCAATTTGCCCTGCCGCCACGCTTGCACTTCTGCCACCACTGCTAGCGCGATTGCTTCGGCACCATCGCCGCCGAGGTCGAGCCCAACCGGCGCCCACACTTTCTCGCAACACTCAGCCACAGCGGCAGCCGAGTATCGCTGCTACCTCGCTCACCAGCAGACTGCTGCGATGCGAAGCGCCCAGCAGCCCGATGTAGCCCGGAACTTCACTCGCACCGAGCAGTTCGGCCAGCAGCGCGCGATCTTGCTCGTAACTGTGAGTCATGATCACAGCCGCATCCGCAGTTGTAACCTCAAGTCCCGCAAGCGACGCACTCATCAGCACGCGGTCTGCTTCCGGAAACCGCTCCGCCTTAGCCAGTTGCGAGCGTCCGTCGGCAACGGTGATCCTCCAGCCAAGCAGCGATGCCATTGTCACAATAGGCTTCGCATCGTCACCCGCGCCCAGGACAAACAGTCGCAGCGGCGGCGACAGAGTTTCAGCGTAGATCTCAGATTCGTCGGCGGCAGTAGCACCGGCAAGATCGGAAATCGCACGGAAATTACCGGCATTCAAGCCTTCGCTGCGAAACAAAATCTCGCCGTCGCCGCTCAGCACAACACGCCGCAGCGGTTGGCCGCGCAAAGGAAGCCACGTCGCCACACGCGCTTCGTTTCCATCGAGAGAAGCCTCCATCGCGTCCACCAGCGCACGACATTCCAGCGTGTCCGCCGGCTCCAGCAACAGGTCAACAACCCCGCCGCAGCCAAGTCCGAAAGGAATCTCCGCGGTGTCATCGAACAACGTCGAATAGCGTTCCACCACCGCGCCACCGCGCACCATCCACGCCGCCTTGCGCACCACCTCAGCCTCGAGGCACCCGCCGCTGATCGTCCCGGCATACTCGCCGTCCGCCCCAATCAGCAGATGCGCGCCCGGCCTGCGATACGACGAACCCTCCGCGCGCACCAGCGTAACCAGCACCTTTGCGGCGCCCCGTTTCCACTGCCGGACGATTCGCCTTCGGTCAACCATAACTCAAGAAAAGTCTATACCTTCTCGGAGAACGTATGGATACCGCACTCGAGCTTCTTGCCGCCCCAGCGCCCGCTACGCGCATCCGCGCCAGCCTCGGGAATCGCCGTGCACGGCTCGCAACCAATGCTGGTATATCCACGTGCGTACAGTTCCAGTCTCGGAATCCCATGCGCATCTGCGTAGGCGTCTACCTGTGCCATGGTCCAGTCGGCGAGTACGCTCACCTTCTTCATCTGCTTGCCGGTGGGCGTCTTGTGATCTTCCACTTTCTTCAGCCCAGCGCGCGTCGGCGACTGTTCCCGTCGCAAACCGGTGAACCACCAGTCGAACGGCTCCAGATTGCGCATCAACGGCTCGACTTTGCGAATCGCGCAGCACTGGGTCGGCTGGACGATGTGCAGCAGACCATACTGCGCCTCGTGCTCCGCGAGCGTCGTCAGCGGCATCGCGTTGATCAGATTCAAGCCCCACTCCGCCGTCATCCTGTCGCGATAGGCGAGCAGCTCCTTGAAGTGGTATCCGGTCTCGAGAAAGATCACCGGCACATCAGGAAGACGCTGCCGCAACAGATGCAGGACCACCATATCTTCCGTCTGGAAACTGCTGGTCAGGCACACCGGCGCACCCGCTGACTCGCGCACAACCTGGTCAACCAGTGCATCGGCCGTCAATGCTTCGTAATTTGTAACCACTTCCGTTGCACTCATAGTTTCACCGGCAGCGCATTCAAAATCGAATCCTCGTCCGCACCATCCTCTACCCGCACAGCACCGGAAGCAAAGCCTTCAATCTCACTGATTGTCGTCTTCGACAACGTGCGCGATGAGACCGCAGTCACTCCCGCGAGATCGAGCGCCCTGACCACCGCCGGAACAGCCGAATCTGGAATCAAAGTATCGTCGATCACGATCGCCCGTTCGCCCAGCGCCAGCAGGGCATCGCGCACATGATCAGCAGATCCAGCACGTCCAGGCAGAACGATCAGCGACAATCTCGATCCTCCGCTCTGCGCCGTATCAACTGCCGGTCCGACAATCATCGCCGCGCCCACAGTGGCGTTGCTCAGCGCATCGATCAGGATCAGAGATCCCGTCCACCGGCACTCTCGATAGCTATCAAAAAACAGGGGCAGGTTCGTCTCGAACTCGACCTCGGCGATCTCGTTCATCGCCAGCGTATCCGAGACCAAATGCTCCAGGCTGTTCACATCCACGCGGTAACGAATCGCCTTCACCGTCGCCCGCACGGTCCGCGTCGTGTGCTTGGCGAAGAAAGTCCGTCCGACAATCAGCGGCTCCTCGTGCATCCACACCACCATGGCGCGGAAGCGGTTGCTCACATCGGGAGGCGCCTCGCCGGCAGCCTCGGCCGCCACCAGCATCTCGCCGCGGCTCAGGTCGATCTCATCCTCAAGCTCCACCGTCACGCTCTGCGGATAACTCGCTGCGGCAAGGTCGCCGTCGTACGTCACAATCCGACGAACCTTCGTCTCCTTGCGCGAAGGCAGCGCCATCACAGCATCCCCCGCACGCAATGTGCCGCGCGCAACCTGCCCGGCAAATCCGCGGAAGTTCTGCATCGGGCCGCAGCACCAGTTGCACTGGAAAGCGCATCGGCCCGGCAGTCTCAGCCAGCGCCAGAGGCACCGTCTCCAGGTACTCGAGCAGCGTTGACCCCTTGTACCACGGCATCGCCGCGCTCTGCGTCACCACATTTTCGCCCTCAAGCGCGCTCACAGGAATCGTCTCAACATCCGGCAACCCGAGGCTGCGCACACAGCGCCAGAAAGTCGCGACGGATCGCCTCGAAACTCTCCTGCGAGTAATCCACCAGGTCCATCTTGTTCACCGCGGCAACCACATGCGGAATGCCCAGCAGCGAAGCAATGTAGGTATGCCGGCGCGACTGCGGTAGCAGTCCACCGGACTTTGCATACGCCTTCGCGTCGATCAGAATGATCGCCACATCCGCGGTCGAAGCGCCCGTCGCCATGTTCCGCGTGTACTGTTCGTGCCCCGGGGTGTCGGCGATGATGAACTTGCGCCGCGAAGTCGAAAAATATCGATACGCCACATCGATCGTGATGCCCTGCTCGCGTTCCGCCTTCAGTCCGTCCGTCAGCAGTGAAAAATCAACATGTCCGTTCGCCGCGCGATTTACACGGCTCTTCTTCACCGCGGCAAGCTGATCTTCGTAGACACTCTTCGTGTCGTGTAACAGTCGCCCAATCAGCGTCGATTTGCCGTCATCCACGCTGCCTGCAGTCGTGAAGCGCAGCATCTCCTGACCCAGGTGCGCTTCCAGAAAATCTTCGAATGAACGTGCCGGCTCAATTTCTTCCAGCGGTGTGACTACATGTGTGCCCATTAGAAGTAGCCCTCCCGCTTCTTCACTTCCATCGATCCTTCTTCATCGTGGTCGATCGCGCGGTTCTCGCGCTCGCTGCGGCGGAACGTGATCAACTCCTCGATGATCTTCGGCAGCGTGTCCGCATCGCTGCGCATCGCGCCAGTGCAAGGAGCGCATCCCAGCGACCGCATTCGCACCTTGATGTTCTCCACCTTCTCGCCAGGAAACAGCTTCATCTCCTCGTGGACCAGCGTCAGCGCGCCGCCGCGAATCGTAATCGGCCGCTCCTTGGCAAAATACAGCGGCACAATCGGAATTTTCTCCGCGTACAGGTAGAGCCAGATATCGAGTTCCGTCCAATTCGACAGCGGAAACACCCGGATGCTCTCGCCTTTACGCAGCCGCGAGTTGTACAAGCTCCACAACTCCGGCCTCTGGCTCTTCGGGTCCCACTGCCCCGCCGAGTCGCGGAAAGAGTACACCCGCTCCTTGGCCCGGCTCTTCTCCTCGTCGCGCCGAGCTCCGCCGAACGCGGCATCAAATCCGCCTTCTTCCAGCGCATCCAGCAGGCTGCGCGTCTTCAGCAGCCCGCAACAATTTTGCGTACCCAGCGTGTAGGGGTTCGCCCCGTCTGCGATCGCCTTCTCGTTGCGATGCACGATCAGTTCGGCGCCAATCTCCTTCGCATACTCGTCGCGAAACCGGATCATCTCGGGAAACTTATAACTTGTATCCACATGCAGCAGCGGGAACGGAATCTTTCCCGGATAAAACGCCTTCTGTGCCAGTCGTAGCATGACCGACGAGTCCTTGCCGATCGAATACAGCATCACCGGCCGCGCAAACTCCGCTACCGCCTCGCGCAGGATCGAGATGCTCTCCGCTTCCAGCGTCTGGAGATGGTTCAGCCTTGCCGCGTGAATCTCGTAAGTCTCGGATTCCACAGGTGCCAGAGTTGTCATTGAGGTTAGAGTCTCCGTCGCGCCTATCCTAAAGATGCAGGCCGCAACTGCTAAGAATCAAAAGATGAGAAGTTAGGATCGGAAGGAGTTGAAAATCGCTAGAGTCGACACAGGCCGCCCGACATAGCAGGGCAACAACAGTTCGCGGACTCTGGGCAGAGATTCATCTTTTTAAGTATAGTCGCCGCCGCTTGATGCCGCAATCATCCAACCAAGCAGCAGATTTCGCGCTCGCTCCATAAATACCTGCCGCACCGCGTCCCAAATCTCTGCTAAACTTCTTGAGTCGGTGTTGCGATTCAGCGAGCCTTCCCACGGCTCCCCGGTTTCATTCTGAACGCCGGCGTTCACATCACATTTCGGGGCGTAGCGCAGTCTGGTAGCGCACCTGGTTCGGGACCAGGGGGTCGGAGGTTCGAATCCTCTCGCCCCGACCATTCAAAATCAATGATCTGCAGGGACTCGCGGGCGAAGGACTGCCGCTGGGCCGGCAAGGTCGTTTATTCAGGCAGTTAACACACTCGTCGCTTAGTTTTCCGCCTTTGCATACGTCTCCGCGAAGGACTCATCAGGCGACGCCGCCGGCCAGCCAATCATCACTAGGAAGACATCCAACACAAAGAGTGCGATCGCGATGTCGTTGAAGATCGTCGCCTGGTGCTGGTTCGGCCACCCCTGATTTGCCGCCCAGAACAAGAACGCGACCGCCAGAAGAATCGCCTTGAACCACTCCTTCGCCGAAGGCCGATGCACGCTCTGGTACACCAGGTAGGCAAACGCGATCATCGCCAGGGGAAACGCACCAAGAAAATCATGTGCCCGCGCTGGGAACAGCGTCGGCGAAACATCGTAGACAAACAGCACTCCAACTCCTGCCAGAGTGATCACCCCCAGAACCGCAGGGACAGCCCGGTGGGCTCGGTCAAGACGTTTATACATGCCCCAAGGTTATCGCAGAATTCGCCCATGGCCTGGGCGTGCGCGCGCAAACATCAGGGCTGCGTCAAGATGCCGATCTGCGTGCGCCGCCTCAACCTACTTCGAAGTCACCGTAAGAGTGTAAGTGGCAGAACGAGTCAGGAATCCGTCCGTAGCAGTCACTTTGATTGTGTAGCTGCCAGGACCGGTATACGCGGCATTTTGTGTCGGCAATTTGCCCGAGCATCCCGACATCCCCAGCCCAATCGCAGCCAGCAATGCAATCGCAAGCCCCGAACGCAGCATCGTGCCTGCGCTTCGCCTCCGCCATAACAGCAAGCCGGTACCCAAAGCCACCAACCACAGATATCCACGCCCGCCGAAGCCGCCATAGCCCACCACCGTGTACTGCGAGGTGGTCGTCAGAGTCACCGTCACCGGAGTTACCGCGGCCGGCGTAAAAGTAGGATTGGAAAGTCCGCACCCCGACGCGACCGCTCCATTCACCTGGCACACCAGCGAGACTGGAAACGCAAAACCCGCGAGCGGAGTCAGAGTAGCTGTCGTGCTGATCGAATCTCCTGCAACCACCGATCCAGAAGTGGGGCTGATCGCAAGCGTAAAGTCGACTCCGTTTCCCGTCAGCGTCGCGGTCAAGCCCGAATAGAGCAGACTAGTCGAATTTACCCCGAGCGTCCCGGTCAGAGGCCCGGTCACGGTCGGCAGGAAAGTGACGTTTACCGGGCAGGTCGCACCCGCGGCCATCGTAGCCCCGCACGCTGCCGTGCTCACCGAATACTCGCCCGTTGTCACCAGTGCCGGGACCGGCAGCGCCCCGCTGGCAATGTTCGTCAACGTCAGTGCCTGTGTTGCCGTTGCGCCTACATCCAGATTCCCAAAGCTCAGCGACGACGCGGACAGCGAGTAACCGGGTGTGCCCGTCCCGGTCAGCGAAGCAGTCAATGTGTTCCCCTGCGCAGTCACAGTCAGCGACCCGCTGCGCGCTCCGATTGCCGTTGGCGTGAAAACGACGACGATCTGGCAACTCGCGCCACCCACAACCGTCCCGCAGTTATTCGACGTAACCGCAAAATCCCCGCCCGCACTCGCCGACGTTACCTGCGAAGTGAAACTGGAATTATTCGTCCAGGTAAAGGTCACCGGTGTACTTGGGAAACCAATTGCTTCCGACCCGAAATCCTGCACCAGCGGTGCGAGCGACGCCTGGCCACCCTCGTCCGTCAACTCAAACAGCATGTACTCCAGCAGCTTCTCCTGGGGCGTCATTGGCGTCCCGAGGCTGCACTCGACGGGAAAATTCTGACTGGCAGAACTGTTGCCCGACTCCACGTGATACTCGTTGTACAGAACCCGCCCACATTGGTTTGCCGTCTGCCCTGCCGGAGGGATCGGCGTGTCAAAGACCATCTGCATCACGGGGTTACCCGCGGCCGGATCATTGAGGGTCAACCAAGACTGCGTAGGCGCGATCACACCGCTCATATTTTGCCGGAGGGTATTGAGCGTCATCTGTCCCAAAGTCGTCGTTGCTCCGACGTTCTGTAACCACGTTGCCAGCGTCTGCCCCCCCGTGAAGCTCGTGTTTACAGTCGCGGTCCCGGAGTTACCACCGTCCGGATCCGCATCGTTCACAGCCCAGTTCGCGACGCCGTTAAAAGGCGGATTCTCATACAGCCACGAATAACTGAAGTGGCTGGAATAAACCCGTCCGCCCGAGTTCGCGAAATTCAGCATGTTCGCCAGTTCTTGGGCCGGCTTAACGTCAGTCTGACCCTTCGCACGGCAGCATCAGCACATCGTATTGATTCAGCGTCGCCTGATTGCTCATTAGCGAAGCCTGAGTCGGCGTGGCCGAGTCCAGGACTACTCCCGAACCGCCGGCACCGCCTCCTCCAAAGAGGTTGATCCTTCCTCCACCGCCTGGGTCAGTAACTTCCGATTGGCTAATCCCCATCTTCATTAGCACACACTCAGCTGGATCCGCTGAGCCCGTTGCAATGGCGATCAACGGAATGTCCCCCTGCGAATGATTCTGCGGCATCACCGCGAAATTCGCCGGCATCGCGTTCGCCGTGCAAGCCGTCACGCTAGGAATCACCAGCTGACGCCGCCACCGGCCCGAAATTATCACCAGCGGGATATTGCTCCCTACAGGCACATTGGTCAGCGTAAAGTTCCCATTTACATCCGTCTCAGTACCCACCAGCGGCGAACCGGACGGAGGTGCTCCAACTAACGGACAACTAACGCCGGCAGTGAACGGCTGCACCACATCGTTGGGGATGTACACCGTCACGTTCGGCAAGGGGTCAGTGCCATTGGGCGCGTACACCGTCCCCGTGATCGTGGTCGTCGCATTCCCCGAGCATGTCTGTTGCTGACAAGCCAGATTGACGCAGGATTGACCCGAAGCCTGATTACCAAATCCAAGCCCCACAACCAGCAGAACGATCAACAGACCCGAGCGTAAGCGCATAATGTACCAGCCAAGTGATACATGAGACCTGCTACCACTCGCAAGAGTTTACACAGCAATTGAGAATAAGCCGCAATCTTTTTGCGCAGACGTGGAATTGTCAGCTCAAAACACCTTCCGGCCAGAATCTAATCGAATTGACGCGAATTCTGCCGCACCCAATGATACTCTGGCGCAGCCCGGTAATCGCTACGAATCAAACGCCGTCTATTACCAGGCAGGAGAGATGATGAAAGACGGGCCGCTCCAGGGAGAGAAGTTCCTTTATCGCCAAAATCAACGCGCTAGTGGATTAGGCAACCCTGTGCGCCAGTATCGCCGCCTCCTATCCGCAGCACTCTTCGCCGCCGTGATCGCTGCTTGCAGCCCACTGGCGGCTAGCGCTCAGACCCGTGAGACCGCCAGCCGTGTCGGCGACCTCCAAATCGGAGGCGGCTTCGTCTACGGCAATTCCAACTACAACTTCAACCCCGTCCACCTGATCGGCGGCGCCTTCTATACCACCTTCGACAAGCGCAATTGGTGGGGCGGCGAATTCGACTTCCGCAACAGCAAACCCACCACCGATTCCACCGTATACGAGCGCACCTACGAGATCGGCCCCCGCGTATTCATTCACCGCGGCGGCTTCATCCCCTACGCCAAAGTCCTCTACGGGCGCGGCGTCTATAACTTCCCCTACGGCCAAGCCAACATCGCTTACAACATGTACACCTTCGGCGGCGGGGCCGACTTCCAGGTCCGCCGCTCGCTCAACATCCGCGCCGACTACGAGTACCAGACATGGATGGGCTTCCCCATCGCCGACCTCCATCCCAACGTCTTCACCATCGGCGTCGCCTACCATTTCCACGAATAACCGGGCCAGCCTTGCATCATCATCAGGCACGTGCTGACACGCCTGCTTGCGTCAATTCAAACACGTGTTTTATACTGCTGTTTGAATATGGCTCCTCGGCCTCAATCCGTAACCCACAACCCCGAAAGACCTTCGCGCCGTCCCGCCGTCTCCGACCCCACCCGTGAAAAACTCATCGACGTAGCCGGCCGCATCTTCGCCGACCGCGGCTATCGAGCCGCTACCATCCGTGAAATCTCCGTCGCAGCCGGAGCCAATATTGCCGCGGTCAACTATCACTTTGGCGACAAGCTTGGCCTCTACACCGAGGTCGTCCAGCAATCCTCCCGAGCCGCCGAACTCGAAGGCATACGCAATGCCCTCGACATGGATGCTCCGCCCGAAGACATCCTGCGCGCTGTCATCCGTGCCCGCATGCGCAGCATCTATCGCCGAGACCGCCCAGATTGGCACTTCCGCATCCTCGCCCACGAGATGGCCCAGCCCACCCCCGCCATCCGCAGCCTCGTCAACCAAGTCGGCCGTCCGCTCTTCGAGCGCATGCTTCACCTCATCGGAGGCATGCTCGGCCTGCCCGCCGACCACGACAAGACGCGCCTCTGCGCCGTCAGCGTCATGGGCCAGATCCTCGCCTACGTCTTCGCCGCTCCCCTGCTCGCCGGCGTTTGGCCCGAGCTCAAGATGACTCCCGACCAGGTCGATCGCATCGCCAACCCACATCGCCGATTTCTCGCTCGCCTACATCCGCGAGTTTCGTACCACCTCCGACATCCCCGCCACAAAGATCCCGACCAGAGCAGCAGCAGAACCGAGGCCACGAAAATGAGCACATCCACTCCGCTGAGTTCGCCCCAGCAGACCGAACCAACCACCCGGCCTGCCGCCGCCGCCCCCCATCGCCGCCGCAAAACGAAGCGCCTCCCGTTCGCAGTCGACGGCCCATCATCATTCTCGCCATCGTCTTGCTGGCGGTTGCAGCAGTCGTCGTATGGCGAGTCTTCTTCGCAACTCCTGCTGTACCCGACAGCATCGTCGCCCTGAGCGGCCGCATCGAGGGCGACGATTCCGCCGTAGCCTCCAAGACCACCGGCCGTATCCTCGAAGTCCGTGTCCGCGAGGGCGACACCGTCAGCGCCGGCGACATAATCGCCATTCTCGACGACGCTCAGATTCGCGCCCGCGAGGACGCCGCCCGCTCCGCGCTCACCCAGTCCCAGGCCAAGGCGCAAGCCGCCCGCGACCAGATCGGCGTCCTCCAGCAGCAACTCCTTCAGAACCGGTTACAGGTAGGCCAATCCAAATTCGACACCGAGGGCCGCGTCAAACAAGCAGAGGCCGACCTCGCTGCCGCGCAATCCGATCTCGCCCAGCAGCAGGCCGCCTACAACATCGCTTCCTTCGATAAAGACGCCTACACTCGCCTCGCAAAAACCGGCGCCGTCTCTGAGCGACAGGGCCTGCAAGCCTCCACCACCGCCGACCAGCAATCCGCCGCAGTGACTGCCGCCAAGCGCCGGGTCGAAGCCGCACAAGCCGCACTTACCACCGCGCAGTCCGCGCTCTCCAATCCCGCTATCCGCGAGTCGCAGGTGTCGCTCGTTCAAAGCCAGATCACCCAGCAACAATCCGAAATAGCCAGCGCGAACGCCCAGACACAGCAGTCCAGCGCCGACCTCGCCGAAGCCGAAGCCAATCGCAATGACCTCACGATTCGAGCTCCATTCTCTGGAACGGTAGTCACCCGAGCGGCTGAACCCGGCGAAGTTATCACCGCAGGCACCGCCATCATCACGCTGCTCGACCTGACCAAGGTCTACCTGCGCGGCTTCGTTCCCGAAGGCCAGATCGGCGACGTAAAAGTCGGCCAGCCAGCCCGCATTTATCTCGACTCCAACCCGCGCCAGCCCGTCGACGCCTACGTATCGCGCATCGATCCGCAAGCCACCTTCACTCCGGAGAACACCTACTTCCGCGATGACCGCATCAAGCAGGTAGTCGGCCTGAAACTCCAACTCAAATCCGGATTTGGGTTTGCCAAGCCGGGCATGCCTTCCGACGGAGAGGTTCTTATCAAGGGCGATGCCTGGCCGAAAGATACGCATAAGTGATCGCCGCAAATCCAGATCGCGCCCTCGAACCCAACGACGCCTCCACCGCGCCGGCAATCGAAGTGCGCAACCTCACTAAGCGTTACGGCGCGCTCGAAGCCGTACGCGGCATCAACCTCGACGTGCATCCCCGGGAGATCTTCGGCCTCATCGGACCCGACGGCGCCGGAAAAACCTCCACCTTCCAGATTCTCGCCGGCGTCATGGAAGCCACCTCAGGGCACGCCAACATCTTCGGCCGCCCGGCGCGCGAAATGCGCTCGCAAACGGGCTACCTTACCCAAACCTTCAGCCTGTATCCCGACCTCACCGTCGCCGAAAACATCCGCTACAGCGGCGACCTACGCCGCATCCCTCCCCAGGACATCCTCGACCGCGGCAATCGGTACCTGCGCATGTTCGACATGCACCGCTTCTCCAACCGCCTCGCCGGCAAACTCTCCGGCGGCATGCAACAGAAGCTTTCCCTCATCTGCGCCCTCGTCCCGCAACCTCGCGTCCTCCTGCTCGACGAGCCCACCACCGGCGTCGATCCCGTCTCCCGCCGCGAATTCTGGGACGTCCTCGCGCATCTCTCCGCCGACGGCCTCACCATCCTTGTCGCTACGCCCTATCTCGATGAAGCCGAACGCTGCCATCGCATCGCCTTCATGCACCAAGGCCGTTTCCTTGAAATCGGAACACCGCGCGAGCTTTGTGCGAGCCTGGGCGCAAAGCGAATCGAACTTCGCGCCGCAGACCTGCGCAAGACCGAAACCATCCTCTCCCAACTCACCGCATCGCACGTCGACATCCTGGACGTGCAAAGATTCGGCGACCGCCTCGACCTGCTCGCCCACGATCCCGAAGAAGTCGAGCCCGCAGTCCGCGAAGGCCTTGAAGACGCCGGAGTAGCCCTCGACGAAATGCGCGTCGATGATCCCACCCTCGAAAACGTCTTCGTCGCCAAGCTGCGCGCCCTGGGCCAAACCGCAGCCACCGCCGAGTTCCCCGCGCGCCTCAATCACAGCCAACCTGCGCGGCCAGATCGCAATCGGTGCCACCAACCTCACCAAGCAATTCGGCGACTTCACCGCCGTCCACAACGTCAGCCTCCAGATCCGCAACGGCGAAGTCTACGGCCTGCTCGGAGCCAACGGCGCCGGCAAGACCACCACCATCCGCATGCTCTGCGGCCTGCTGGAGCCGACCAGCGGCACCATGGAACTCGCCGGCACCTTCGGCAATCTCCGCGCGGAATCAATTCGTAAGCGAATCGGTTACATGTCGCAGAAGTTCTCCCTGTACGACGATCTCACCATCCGCGAGAACCTCGACTTCTTCGCCGGCGTCTACGGCGTTCCCGCCGAGCAGCGCGAAGAAAAGATTCGCTGGGTGCTCTCTTTCTCCGGCCTCGATGGCAAGCAGGATCAGATCACCGGCAGCCTTCCCGGCGGATGGAAGCAGCGCGTAGCCTTCGGCGCGGCCATCATGCACGAGCCCGACATCCTCTTCCTCGACGAGCCCACCTCCGGCGTCGATCCGCTCGCCCGGCGCGCCTTCTGGACCCTCATCAATCGCCTCGCCGACACCGGCGCCGCCATCCTCGTCACCACCCACTACCTCGAAGAAGCCGAGCAATGCAATCGCCTCGGCATGATGGTCGCCGGCGAACTCGTCGCCGAAGGAACGCCCACCGGAATCAAGGCACAGCAGTCCGGCCATCTGCTGCAATTCATCGTCGACCAGCCCCAGCGCGCCGCCGATCTGCTCAAATCCGGCTCCGAAAGCTGGCGCGTCTCCCTCTTCGGCGAACGCCTCCATCTCATCACCGACGAAGATCCCGCCATCGCCATCCGCGAAACCACCCGACGCCTCGAAGCCAGCGGCCTTCACGTCCTCAGCGCCCGCGAAGACCGCTTCTCGCTCGAAGACGTCTTCATCTCCATCGTTGAAAAGGCCCGCCTCGAAGGGAAGGTCGCCGTTGAAAGCTAAGAGGAACCAACCATGAGACGCATCCTCGCCCAGTCACGCAAAGAGCTTACCCAGATCGTCCGCGACTGGCGCACGCTTGCGCTCGCGCTCGTGCTCCCCGTTGTCATGCTGTTGCTGCTCAGCGCCGGGCCTCTCGCTCACCGTCAACGATCTCCCCATCGTCGTGCAGGACTTCGACGGCTCCTCCGCCTCCAACAACTTCATCGATGCCTTCCGCGCCTCCATCACCTTCCACGTCGTCGCTTGGCCGGTGGACAAATCCGCCGAAGAAGCGCTCTCCTCCAACGCCGCTCGCGCCGTGCTCATCATCCCGCCGCACTTTGGCCGCGACCTCGCCCGCGGCGTCAACTCCCCCGTCCAGCTCATGATGGACGCCTCCGACGCCAACACCGCCAAGCTCGTCGCCGGAGACGCCACCCAGATCGCCGCCGCCTACAACCAGCAAATCTCCGCCGCAGCCGCCGCAGGCGGCCCGGTGCAAGACATCCATGCGCCTGTGGTTCAACCCCGGCCTCTCCTCGAAAAAGTTCTACGGCCCCGGAGTCTTCGTCCTTGGCATCTCCATGTTCCCGCCGCTGCTCGCCGCGCTCGCCATGGCCAAAGAAGGCGAGCAGAAGACCATCCTCCAGGTCTACGTCTCCAGCATCTCCGCCGCACGAGTTCCTCCTCGGCAAGATCCTCGCCTTCATGGCCGTCGCGCTCGGCGAGAGCCGTCATCATGGCGTCGCTGCTCTTCACCTACTTCGGCCTCTCGCTCGCCGGCGATCCCACGCCGCTCATCATCGCCACCATCCTCTACGTCTTCTGCGTCGCCTCCTTCGGCACCATGATCGGCGCCACCATCCCCAACCAGGCCGCCGCCATGCAAGCCGTAGCGCTCGGCGGATTCCTCCTCGTCTTCCTTCTCTCCGGACTCATGTTCCCCATCCAGAACATCCCCATCGGCCTGCGCTGGATCTCCAACTTCGTCTGGGGCCGTTACTACATCGAGATCGTCCGCGATGCCCTCCTGCAAGGCGGAGGCTGGCCCGCCGTCTGGTACAAGGTCATCTTCATCGGCATTATCGGCGCGATCTTCTACACGCTCGCCTGGCGCGGCATGAGAAAGATGCAGGTGAAGGCATGAAGAGAATTACCGATCTTCTCAGCCGCCTCTTCAGCTACCGCATGCGCGCTCTCGTCCAGAAGGAGTTCAACCAGATCGGCCGCGACCGCCGGCTCCAGATCTCGCTCATCCTCCCGCCCGTCCTGCAACTCACCCTCTTCGGATTCGCCCTCAGCGCCTCCGTCTCCGATGTCCGCCTCGCTGTCGTCGACGACAGCCGCTCGCCCGAAAGCCGCGAACTCATCTCCACACTCACCGAAAGCAAGAGCTTCAAACTCGCCGGCTACTATCCCTCCGTCAACCAACTCGGCGACGCCGTCAGCCGCGGCGACGCCGACGCCGGAGTCGTCATCCCCTACGACTACGCCCGCGACCTCGCGCGCCAGCGGCCCACCACCGTCCAGTTCCTGCTCAACGCCACCAACGCCAACACCGCCACCATCAGCCGCGCCTACGCCCAGGGCGTAATCCAAACCTACAACGCCGGCCTCGCCCAGCAGGGCATCCACGTCCACGTCGAGCCCATCACCGTCGAACCTCGCCCGCCGCGGCCAGGTGCAGCTCATGCCCAACTTCCTCTTCAACCCGGGCCTGGTCGACTCCTGGTTCATCGTCACCGGAGTCCTCGGCCTCCTGCTCATCCTCAACAGCTCCCTCGTCGCGTCCGCGGCCATGGTCCGCGAGCGCGAAGCCGGCACCATCGAGCAGCTCCTCATGTCTCCCGCCAGCACCACCGAGATCATCATCGCCAAGATCGCCCCGCTCTTCTTCCTGCTTTCCCTCATGATGTGCGCCGCCATCTGCGTCATCAAATTCGTCTTCGGAGTTCCCTTCCACGGCAGCCTTCCGCTGCTCGCTCGTCGCCGGAATGCTCTGCATCCTCTCCGGCATCAGCATCGGCACCGTCATCGCCACCTTCTCAAGTCCGCGCAGCAGGCCCAACTCACCAGCTTCTTCATCAATCCGCCGATGTCGTCGCTCTCTGGCGCGCTCAATCCCGTCGAGGCCATGCCCAAGTGGCTGCAGCCTCTCACCGTCTTCAACCCGATCCACCACTTCGCCACCATCGTGCGCGGAACCATGCTCAAGGGCAGCGGCTTCATGGCACGTCTGGCCCAACTTCCTCGGCCTTCTTCTGTTCACGCTCGTACTGGTCTCGCTCAGCATCTGGCGATTCCGCAAACAACTCAGCTAGCACTAAGGGATTCTCCAGATGAATCACTCGCACATCCACCGCACACGAATCTTGCCGCCGCCGCTCTCGTCTGCCTCGCAACAGCCTGCTGTCGCCCAGAGCCCCGCCCAACCAGGTCACAACAGCACACACTCGCTACCCCACTGCCTTTGTCCGGGCGCGGCGGAGCGGATGGCTCAGTCACCGCGGTAGAAGCGCCCATCGCCGGCACCACCAACAGCGTCACCACCATCAATCCCTCCGTGTTGGTTCAAGGCTCCTACGCAGGAAGCGCAGTCGGCGCCGCTGGCCGTCCCTTCATGGCAAGCTTTCTCTCCGCGATGCCATCGCCGCGCGGCCTCAGCTACAACCTCGGCTCCGCCAGCCTCAATCACGCCGTCCGCCAGGCTCAAGGCCAGTCTGAAATCGCCCGCAGCGCTCTCCTCCCCAACGTCAGCGGCTACCTCGCCGAAAACCTGCAACAGATCAACCTCGCCGCCGAAGGAGTCCGCATCCACGTCCCCATCGCCGGCTTCACCTTCCCCACCATCGTCGGCCCGTTCAACAACATCGACCTCCGCGGCAACGTCTCCCAATCCGTCGTCGATCTCACCGCCTGGAACAACTTCCGCTCTTCCAAAGACCTGTACCGATCCGCCCAGTTCTCCGCACGCGACGCCCAGGACGCCGTCGTCCTCGCCGTCTGCGGCACTTATCTCCAGATCATCGCCACAGCCGAGCGCATCACCGCGGCCCACGCTCAACTCGACACCGCAACCGCACTCTTCCAGCAGACCCAGCAGAAACGCGCCGTCGGTCTCGTCGCTCAAATCGACGTCGACCGCAGCGAGGTCGAGCAACTCACCCAGCAGCAACGCATCATCTCCCTCGAAACCGACCTCGCCAAAGCAGAAGATCGCCCTCGCCCGCATGATCGGGCTCCCGCCCACCGACGCCTACGACATCACCGACACCGTACCCTTCACCGCCGCGCCCGCTCTCACTCTCGAAGACGCCATCCATCAGGCTCTCGATCGACGCGCCGACATCAAAGCCGCCGACGCGCAGGTCCGCGCCGCCGAGCACACCCTCACCGCCGCCCACGCCGAGCGCATCCCGTCGCTCACCGTCAACGGCAACTATGGAGCCATCGGAACCAACCCGGCCCAGGCCAGCGCCACGTTCTCAGCCGCCGCCACGCTCAATATTCCCATCTGGCAAGGCGGCCGCGCCGAAGGCGACATCAAGGAAGCGCAAGCCGCACTCTCGCAACGCCAGGCCGAACTCGAAGACCTCAAGGGCCAAGTTGAAAGCGACGTCCGCAATGCCTACCTCGAAATGCAGGCCGCTGCCGGCCAGGTCAAACTAGCCCAGCGCAACCTTGAAGTCACCAAGGAAACCCTCGACCTGACCCGCCAGCGCTTCGACGCAGGCGTCACCGATAACGTCGAAGTAGTCCAGGCGCAGGAGGCTCTCACCTCCGCCGAACTCGACCGCATCAACAGTGTCTTCGCCCACAATCTCGCGAAACTTTCGCTCGCCCGCGCCACCGCCAGCGCCGCCGACAACCTGCAGCAGTTCCTGAATCTCCAGTAGCCACGCGGTCGCGCAGCACGTCTATATATGTAACCCTTCTTGTTCAAATCGCCGCGCCGTCTCCATCGCAGCCATCTAGCCAATCTATTTTCCGCGTGCTCTGTCCATAAAAGCACGCTACGTTCCCGTAAAAACACAGCTTGAGTGAATATTCAGCCCCGCCGCGAATTTTGATCTGTCCCCACCAATGTCGTCTGTGACGAGCAACACAGACAATCGTAGCCCCCAAACGCCGATTGTAGTTGCGACTAGGAATTGACGCGAGGCGCAATCCGTTGTACGGATGACCCGCACGCCCTCAGTCGGCCGACTGCTTTACGCTCCATTGACCGCCTGAGCCCACGTACAGACACCCGCCTACGAACCGCCTCCGCAAAAAACTGCCGTACGGAGGAGTGGTCATCATGACGCAGCACGCCGCGCACAAATCGAGCGCAAAAAAACAGGATTCAACCTTTACCCCAACCAAGTATGTTTACTTCTTCGGCGGCGGCAAGGCCGAGGGAAATGGCCGCATGAAAGACGTCCTCGGAGGCAAAGGCGCTGGCCTCGCCGAGATGACCAACGCCGGACTGCCCGTCCCCCCGGGATTCACCATCCAGACCGAAGCCTGCCGCGAATACATGCTCGGCACCTTCAGCCCAGAGATCAACACCGAAATGCACGCCGCCCTCGCCCGCCTCGAAGACCTGCAGGGCCAGAAGCTCGGCGCAGCTGAAAATCCGCTGCTCGTCTCCGTCCGTTCCGGCGCCAAGTTCTCCATGCCCGGCATGATGGACACCATCCTCAATCTCGGTCTCAACGACCGTTCCGTCGAAGGCCTCGTCCACGCGCAGCGGCGATCCGCGCTTCGCCTACGACTCCTACCGCCGCCTCATCCAGATGTTCGGCTCCGTCGTCCTCAACATCAGTAAGAAGAAGTTCGAGCACATCTTCGACACCATCAAAGAGCGCGAAGGCATCAAGCTCGACTACGAACTGCAAGGCTCCAGGCGCTGAAAGAGATCGTCGTCGGAATACAAGAAGCTCATCAAGAAAGAGACAGGCAAGGAATTCCCGCAGGACCCGCTCGAGCAACTCGTCATGACCCGCGACGCAGTCTTCCGCAGTTGGAACGGCGACCGCGCCAAGACCTATCGCCGCATCAACAAGATCGACGACTGGCTGGGCACGGCCGTCAACGTTCAGTGCATGGTATTCGGCAACATGGGCGAAAGCTCAGGCACCGGCGTCGGCTTCACCCGCAACCCAGCCACCGGCGAAAAGATCTTCTTCGGCGAGTACCTGATGAACGCGCAGGGCGAAGATGTCGTCTCCGGCATCCGCACTCCGCAGCACATCAGCGAGCTTGAGAAGGCAATGCCCAAGGCCTACCAGCAGCTCCGCACCATCACCTGGAAGCTCGAAAAGCACTATCGCGACATGCAGGACTTCGAGTTCACCATTCAGGATGGCAAGCTCTACATGCTGCAGACCCGCAACGGCAAGCGCACCGGCCTGGCTGCCGTCCGCGTCGCCATCGACATGGTCCGCGAAGGCCTCATCACCCAGGAAGAAGCAGTCATGCGCGTCGAGCCCAACCAGCTCTACGACTTCCTCGTTCCCCGTCTGGTCGAGCAGGGCGAGACGATCGAAGTACTTGCCACCGGCCTGCCCGCATCGCCCGGCGCCGCTGTCGGACAGATCGTCTTCAGCGCGGAAGATGCCGTCAAGTACTACAACGAAGGCGTCTACAAGGATGTCATCCTCGTCCGCGGCGAAACCACACCGGAAGACATCGCCGGCATGGAAGTCGCATCCGGCATCCTCACCTCGCGCGGCGGCATGACCTCACACGCAGCCGTCGTCACCCGCGGCATGGGCAAGTGCTGCGTCGCCGGCGCAGGCGAGTGCACAGTCGATGAAGCCCACAAGGAGCTGCGCGTCAAGGGTCACACCCTGCGCCAGGGCGACTGGCTCTCCCTCGACGGAACCACCGGCCGCGTCATCCTTGGCCGCCTCAAGACCATCCCCGTCCAGCCCGACGACTCCGACCTCGTCAAGTTCATGAGCTGGGTCGACCCCGTCCGCAAACTGAAGATCCGCGCCAACGCCGACATCCCTCGCGATGCCAAGCAGGCACGGGCGTTCGGAGCAGAAGGCATCGGCCTCTGCCGCACCGAGCACATGTTCTTCGCCGAAGGCCGCATCGAACACATGCGCACCATGATCCTCGCCGACAACGAGAAAGACCGCCGCGACAGCCCTCAAGAAACTCCTGCCCATGCAGCGCGCCGACTTCGCCGGCCTCTTCAAGGCCATGGAGTCGCTGCCGGTCACCATCCGCCTGCTCGATCCGCCGCTGCATGAATTCCTGCCCGCAGCGCGAAGAGCTGCTCGTCGAGATCACCCGCCTCGAGGACAACGAACCCCACTCGCCCAAGCTCAAGGAACTGCGCCCGCTGCTGGCGCGTGTTCAGGAACTTCACGAGACCAATCCCATGCTCGGCCTGCGCGGCTGCCGCCTCGGCATCGCCTTCCCCGAGATCACCGAGATGCAGGCGCGCGCCATCTTCGAGGCCGCCGTCTCCATCAAGCTCAAGGGCGGCGATCCGCACCTCGAGATCATGGTCCCGCTCATCACCTCCATCGAGGAGATGCGCAACCAGGCCACCATCGTCCGCCACGTCGCCGAACTCGTATTCAAGGAGAAAGGCGCCACAGTGGACTACATGGTCGGCACCATGATCGAGCTGCCGCGCGCAGCCCTCACCGCCGACCAGATCGCCGAAGAAGCAGAGTTCTTCAGCTTCGGCACCAACGACCTCACCCAAACCACCTTCGGTATATCCCGCGACGACATCAACAAGTTCCTCCCGGCCTATATCAAGAACAACATCTTCAAGGAAGATCCATTCGCCACGCTCGACCAGAAAGGTGTCGGCCAGCTCGTCAACATGGCCACCATCAAAGGTCGTGCAGACGCGGCCCACCCTCAAGGTCGGCATCTGCGGCGAACATGGCGGCGATCCTGAATCCGTCAAGTTCTGCCACCGCATCGGCCTCAACTACGTCTCCTGCTCTCCGTTCCGCCTTCTGACGGCTCGGTTGGCAGCTGCGCAGGCGGCACTCCAGGAAGCACACTCGGGGCCAGACCTGCATGATCTGTTGCGGAACGGAGACTGGCTCACCACGTAGCCACCCGTCCGCAACAGCAAGTCGGGACCCCGGCAAATTTCATGTCAGGAGGAAACTCTGGAGACACTGACATGAAACGCGCCGGGGCTCCCTTTTGCCCTGACTGCTCTCACACCCCTCCCTCTTAAAGAACGCAAAATATTAGAAAAACGTGACTTAGGTCCGGACCAATTTGCAAAATACTGATTTCAGGATGGTTATTTCGTAAAATATCTGGAATCAATAATTTGCTGATCTTTCCTGCCCCAGGGCCAGACACGAAGCCGCGCTCCTGTGGTTTTCAGGGATTTCATTTTATCGTGTGTGTCGTGCAGCCGATGTGATCGCTGTCACTTATGTGCGAGAGCACCAGTCCAACTGAGCATCATTCCAGCACGTTCATCCGCGCACTCTCCATCACCTGCAGGCGCTGCAGAATTTTCCGCGCCAAACCCGTAATCGGGAGTCCAGGAAGCCGCAGCACATTTGCCCAGTGCATCTCGCCATGCTCCTTCGTGATCGCCCTGCGCAGCGGTCGCGGCTCACGCTGCATCTTCTTGGCGGCGCTGTCGCCCGTCGGCCTCTGCTCGGCGAAAACCTGCACATAGTAATTTGTGTTGGTAATCGAGTGGCGCACCCGCAGCACCGGTTCCAAGCTCGCCACGGCCTCCAGCGGCAGCCGCGGCAACTCAAACATCCCCGGCATGATCGACGCACCTGCCTCCCGCATGGACAGCAGAATCTCTGTCGTCGTCCCGCGCTTCCGCAGATCCAGCAAGTAAGCCACCGGCACGCTCCGCTGCGGAGCCCGCGCCGGCGTAACATGCTCGCCGCGCGTCTGGCACAGTCCATATACCGGACAAGCCCCACACAGCGGCGCCCTCGGCAGACACACGGTCGCCCCCAACTCCATCATCGCCTGGTTGTGATCCCCGGCTGCATTGCTGGCAGGACGTCCCGCAGCTTCACTCCCCCCCGCCGGTTCGGTCGGACGCACACTGGCCGCCAGCGCAATGCGCTCATTCGCATCCCATGCGCCGGCACCCCGTACCCTGGCCGCCGCATGTTCCGTGCCCCCTCGCACCGTCGTCGACGGAATCAGCGCCTGCGCCTGCAAGCGGATGTATGCGCGCTCCGCAGCGGTCGCCTCGTTGGCTCGCCCCGCCAGCCGCAGAATCACGCGCTCAACATTGCCGTCAACGACGGCTACCGCCTCGCCAAACGCAATGCTGGCAATCGCCGCAGCCGTGTACTCGCCAATCCCGGGCAGCGTCCGCAACTCCGCCGAACTCGCAGGCAGCGTCCCATCCCGCTCCAGCACAATAAACTGCGCGGCCTTATGCAGCATCCGCGCACGCCGGTAGTATCCCAGCCCCGACCACGCCGCCAGCACGTCCGCCTCTGCCGCCAGCGAGAGCGACAGCAACGTCGGAAACCGCCGCAGAAATTCGTTGTAGTGTTCAATCACCGCAGCCACGCGCGTCTGCTGCAGCATCATCTCCGAGACCCAGATGTGATACGCATCGGTCGTCCCGCGCCAGGGCAGCGCGCGCGCCTCCACGCGATACCACCCCATCAGCCGCTTCCTAAACTCAGCCGGATCAAGTCCGGCGGCCGCGCTCGTCTCAGCGCCTGTGTCGACCTTCGCCCCAGCCGGAGTCACCTGTGCCTTGGCCGTTTTCTTACGTCCAACGGCCCTGGCAGCTGGCGGAGTTTTAGCCCTTTCCACCGGTTTTGCCGCCTTCATCCGCAAGTCTCATCGGCCCAGGTCACCAGGTTCGCCACGGCGCCTGACCATCGCGCCACAACTCTTCCAGGTGCATCTTGTCTCGCAGTGTATCCATCGGCTGCCAGAATCCCGAATGCTGGTACGCTTTCAACTCGCCCTCTGCCGCCAACCGCTGCAGTGGCGTTTGCTCCCAGGGCATCTGATCGCCCTCGATGTAGTCGATCACCTTTGGAGATAGCACAAAAAATCCGCCATTGATCCAGGTGCTGTCCCCAGGCGGCTTCTCCCGGAACGCTGTAATCGTATCGCCGTTCATCTCCAGCGCTCCCCAACGCGCCGACGGCTGAACCGCGGTCATCGTCGCCAGCTTCCCGTGCGAGCGATGGAACTCCAGCGTCTTTCCTATATCGATGTCGGCCACGCCGTCTCCATAGGTCAGGCAGAACGGCTCATCCTTTGCAAGATATTTGCTCGCCCGCTTAAGCCGGCCGCCGGTCTGAGTCTCGTCGCCGGTATCCACCAGCGTCACCCGCCACGGCTCCGTCTCGCTGCCCAGAACCTCCATTCGGTTCTGGTCCATGTGGAACGTCACGTCCGACGTGTGCAGAAAGTAATTTGCGAAGAACTCCTTGATTACGTAGCCTTTATACCCCAGGCAAATCACGAAATCATTGATCCCGTAATGCGAATAAATCTTCAGGATGTGCCACAGAATTGGCTTGCCCCCGATCTCAATCATCGGCTTCGGGCGCACGGATGTCTCTTCGCTGATGCGGGTCCCCAGACCACCCGCAAGGATCACAGCCTTTGTCAATTCAATCTCCTGATTCCATTCTAAAGAAGCCCAATCGACTCCTCATACTATCGCAACCGAATCCCCGGCTCCCAACAGGCCTTACACTGGTGCGCATGACTCCCAAGCTCCTCCGCCGCGCCTTTCTCAAACAGACCGCCCTCGCCGCCGGCGCCGCCGCTCTCCCTCGCATCTGCCAGTCTCTTCGCTCAACCGCGCGTCCGCCGCCGCGCCGCGTCCCAGATTCCCCACCTCCGACCCCGCCTGGGCTACCACATGGGACGCAGCCCTCGCCGTCCTCGCCGGCAACGTCCGCAGCATGCCGCGATACGAACATCCCGTCCTGGTCGAAGGCAGCACCTACGCCGGCATCTGGCTGGAGTGCGCCCCGCAGGAGGGCCAGGTCTACGGCACGCTGCAGAAGTACGTCGCCACGCCCGCAGGCCAGCCCACGCCGCTCGAAACCGCCCGCGCCAACCACATGGCCTTCTTCGCCCAGCAGAAAGAAGACGGCCAGCTCCCCGCCTCCATCAAGCTCGCCGACAAGGTCGGCACCTCCGCCGGCTACGGCCAGATCCAGATGGTCGTCCCCATCGCCGCCACCGCCTGGGACATCTTCCAACTCACCCACGATCAGGAACTCCTCGAAACCGCCTACAAATCCTGCTCCAGCTGGGACGCCTGGCTCCGCCAGTATCGCGACACCCGCAAGACCGGCCTCGTGCGAAGGCTTCTGCACCTACGACACCGGCATGGACAACTCCCCGCGCTGGAAAGGCGTCCGCAACCAGTGCCCCGGCGCCGACGCCCGCATGTGCCCTCCCGATCCCGGCGTGCCGCGCCTCTGCCCCGACCTCTCCGCCACCGTCTACGGCGGCCGCATCGCCCTCGCCGCCATGGCCGCACGCACTCGGCAAGCGCGACGACGAAGCCCGTTGGCTCGCCGACGCCGAGCACATCCGCCAGCTGATCCTCACCAAGCTCTACAGCCCCGAAGACGCCGCCTTCTACGACCTCGACACCCAGAACAAATTCGTCAGGGTCCGCTCGGTCGTCACCATCCGCGTCCTCGGCGAGCACGTCCTCGACCCCCATCAAAGACAAGCACCATCTTCAACGACATCTGGACCAGACAGATCCACAACCCCAAAGCCTTCTGGGCGCCCTATCCCTTTCCATCGTCCGCGCTTGACGAGCCCACCTTCGTCCGCCCCATCCCCCGCAACTCCTGGGGCGGAGCCAGCCAGGCCCTCACCGCCCTCCGCGCCCCGCGCTGGATGGCCTACTACGGCAAGCAGGCCGAGCTCAACCACCTGATGCAGCAATGGTGCTCCGCCATCATGCGCCACATGGGGGAAGCAAAGACCCCCGCCGAGCAGTCCAAAATCTTCCGCCAGCAGATGGACCCTCTTACCGGCGAATTCACCGGCTACGCTCGACCGAACGCGCCGCCCGGAGGCCCGCAGGATCCCGGCGGCTATTCGCCCTGCGCCCTCACCTTCCTGGACTTCGCCCGGCGCCTCAGCAAAGGGTGATCACACTTTTCCAAGATCGTCATTCACTTAACTATCACGCACCGTAACGTAAACTTAACTACGACATGTCCAACATCCTCGAACATCTTCCCACCGGCCAGAAGGTCGGCATCGCCTTCTCCGGCGGCCTCGACACCTCAGCCGCTCTCCACTGGATGAAGCAGAAGGGCGCGATCCCCTACGCTTACACCGCCAACCTCGGCCAGCCCGACGAGACCGACTACGACGCCATCCCCCGCGCCGCGCTCGAGTACGGCGCCGCGAAGGCTCGCCTCATCGACTGCCGCGCCCAGCTCGTCCGCGAAGGCCTGGCCGCACTGCAGGCCGGAGCCTTCCACATCTCCACCGCCGGCGTCACCTACTTCAACACCACGCCCATCGGCCGGGCTGTAACCGGGACCATGCTGGTGACCGCGATGAAGGAGGACGACGTCAGCATCTGGGGCGACGGCTCCACCTTCAAGGGCAACGACATCGAGCGCTTCTATCGCTACGGCCTGCTCGTCAACCCCGACCTGAAGATCTACAAGCCCTGGCTCGACGAGACCTTCATCCACGAACTCGGCGGCCGCGCAGAAATGTCGGAGTTCATGCGCAAGTCGGGCTTCGACTACAAGATGTCCGCCGAGAAGGCTTACTCCACCGACTCCAACATCCTCGGGGCTACGCACGAAGCGAAGGACCTCGAACACCTCTCCACCAGCATGAAGATCGTCGTCCCTATCATGGGCGGCACTGCCTTCTGGCGCGAGAACATCGCCATCAAATCCGAAGAGATCACCGTCCGCTTCCACGAGGGCTGGCCCGTCGCCCTCAACGGAGTCGAAATCTCCGACCCCGTCGAACTGCTACTCGAAGCCAATCGCATCGGCGGACGCCACGGCCTCGGCATGTCCGACCAGATCGAGAACCGCATCATCGAAGCCAAGAGCCGCGGCATCTACGAAGCCCCCGGCCTCGCGCTCCTCTACATCGCCTACGAGCGCCTGATCACCGGCATCCACAACGAGGACACCATCGAGCAGTATCGCGAGAACGGCCGCAAGCTCGGCCGCCTGCTCTACCAGGGCCGCTGGTTCGATCCGCAGGCCCTCATGCTCCGCGAAGCCGCACAGCGCTGGGTCGCCAAGCCCGTCACCGGCGAAGTCACACTCGAACTCCGCCGCGGCAACGACTACACCATCCTCAACACCGACTCCCCCAACCTCACCTTCCAGCCCGAGCGCCTCAGCATGGAGAAGACCGAATCCACCTTCTCCCCCCGCGACCGCATCGGCCAGCTCACCATGCGTAATCTGGACATCACCGACACCCGCGACAAGCTGATCAACTACGCGCAGGCCGGCCTCCTTACCCTCAGCACCGCCACTACCCTGCCCCAACTCAAATCCAGCGAAGACAAAAAGTAGCGCGGTCGCAGAAGCCGGGTGCCCCATGTTCGACGAAGTCGACCATGGGGTTACTTTTTGTACCCTCAAATGCATCCCTCACCCCCGCAGCGGTATAGTTCTCCTCGGACCGAGGACACTCCACATGCAACGCATCTCCGCACTCCGCCTCCTCTGCGCACTCGCCGCCGTCGCCCTCTGCGCTCAATCCGCAAGCCCACAAGCGCCCACCTGCTTCCCCGCAAACAAAGCCGTCGCCGTTAACCCCGACACGCATCTGGTCCTAACCTTCCCCAGCGCACCCACGCTCGGCAAATCCGGTCAGATCCGCATCTACGACGCCGCCGACCACACCCTGGTCGACACACTCGACCTCAGCATCCCCGCCGGCCCTGACCCGTCCCGCCGCATCACCGCCCCGCCCGCAGCAGCACCGGCCGCGGATGCCAACGCCCCCACATCGCCCACCACCACAACTCCGGCCGTCCGAACCACCCCCGCCGACCTGCACAACTACCAGCTCACCACCATCGGTGGCCTCGCCGACTTCCACTTCTACCCCGTCATCCTCCACGGCAACACAGCCACCATCTATCCGCACAACAACGTCCTGCACTACCACCACAAATACATCGTCCAGATCGACCCCGCCGTCTTCACCAACGCCTTTCCCGGCTTCACCACTAACACCGCCTGGACCTTCACCACCAAATCCGCCCCGCCCGCCGCCAACTCCACCCGCGTCACCGTAGCGGCCGACGGCACCGGCGACTTCTCCACCGTCCAGGGCGCCGTCGACTTCGTCCCCGACAACCCACCCCAGCGAGTCACCATCTTCATCCACAACGGCAACTACGAGGAGATCGTCTTCTTCCGCAACAAGTCCAACCTCACCTTCCGCGGCGAAGACCGCGACAAGGTCCAGATCGGCTACGCCAACAACAGCGCCTTCAACCCGCCCATGCCGGGACCCTCCCGCCGCTGCGCCTTCTCCGCCTACGACTCCACCGGCATCCAGCTCATCAATCTCTCGCTCAACAACTACGCCTATGGCCAGGCCGAAGGCCTCCTCATCTCCGGCTCTAAAAACATCGTCAGCCACGTCAACATCAAGGGCTCCGGCGACGCCCTCAACCTCCGCGGCCCGGTCTACTTCACCGACAGCCGCATCATCGGCGACGGCGACACCATCCTCGGCGTCGGCCCCGCCTTCTTCAACCACTGCGAACTCCAGTCCATCGGCCCCTTCATGTGGATCCGCAACACCGACGCCAACCATGGCAACGTCTTCCTCAACTCCACCTTCATCGCCATCGCCCGCCCGCTACCCTGGACGCAACCCACCGCCGCGCCTGCACCCGCCGCCACTCCCGCCCCACCCGCTGCCGCCCGCCCAGCCGTGGCCGCCGTCCTCGCCCGCCTGCCCAACAACCACGGCCTCAACTACCCCTACGCCGAAGCCGTCCTCATCAACTGCCACCTCAAGGGCATCCCACCCGCCGGCTGGGGTCCCATCGAGGACGACACCACCCACCTCCACCTCTGGGAGTTCAACAGCACCGACCTCGACGGCCACCCCATCGACACCTCCCAGCGCCACCCCGTCTCCAAACAGCTCACCCAACCCCAGGACGCCCAAACCATCGCCAACTACAGCAACCCCGCCTTCGTTTAGGAGGCTGGACACCTGTGGTCGACCAGTAGGTACAACTCCCACTCATGGTCTTCACCAAACGCCTTCGCGAAGGAGTCCGCAACGGCGAAATCACCTGCAGCGTCCGCATCTGGCAACGCCCCCACGTCATCGTAGGCAACCGCTACCAGATGGAAGAAGGCGAAATCGAGATCGACTCCATCCAGCCCATCGGCCTGCCCGACATCACCCCGCAGCTAGCCCGCGCCTCCGGCTTCCTCGGCATCCTCGACCTGCTCAAAGTAGCCAAGCACGGCCCCGGCAACAACATCTACCTCATCCGCTTCCACTACATCCCACCCACCCGCACCAAATCCCCGCGCACGAAGCTGAAAATCACGCCATAGCTCCGGATGACGCCGTATCTCCCAAGGAGTCAGCACACAGTCGATACCACCCGCCTCAACCAACAACTAACGACTTGCAACTAACAACTTCCTTCAGCACTCCATATACTTCCAGTTCCGCTGCTTCCCCTCCGCGATCCACTCCACCGCCTGCGCAATGCGGCGTTCCCGAGTCTCCTCGCGCTTGGCATCCGCGATCCACTCCACATACTCCCGCTTGCAGCTTGGGCTGAACGCCTCGAAAACCTTCGCCGCCGCCTTGTTCTTCTTCAAAGCCGCCGCAAACTCCGCCGGAGTCTCCACCGCAGCCTTCGGGAGCCTTCGCCGCACGCCGCGCCATCGTAAACCGGTTTCCACCTTGCCCCGTGTCGACCAGCTCCACCGCCTGCCGAATATATCCGAGCATCGCCTTGTCTGACGGCAGATCCTTCACGCTCTCAATGCGTCCCAGCGACCCCATCCCGCCATCCTGCAGCACTCCGTCTGTCGCCAGGACCTTCGTCATCTCGGCACCCCAGAACCCGAAGCTGCAGTGCGCCTTGAACGCGGCCATGTTTCCCAGCACGTCCCGTTGTGCATGAAGAACGGATGGCTCCACTTGATCTCCTCCACCACATCCGGGCAGGCCTTATGCACCAGCCCGCGCAGATGGTTCAGCACCGGCTGCGCAAACGGTGCGGCCTTCGCAATGTAGGCGTCGACTTTAGGATTTACGGTTGGCTTGTTCACGAAAGCAGTGTACACAATCGGCAAAGCAGGAATCACCCAGCCAGAAGCTGCTCAACCACCGTCGCCACCGACTCCTGCCAGTCCGGCATCTTCCAGCCGAATACCCGCTCCAGCTTCCCGCAGTCCAGCAGCGAGTTCATCGGCCGCTTCGCAGGAGTGGGATACTCCGCTGTCGTAATCGGCTCGACCGTCGCCAGCTTCAGCTCCGGCTTCCGCTTCCGCAGCTCGTCGATCGCAAACGCAGCGAAGCCGTACCAGGTTGTCTCGCCCGAGCCAGTAGCGTGGTAAACGCCATTCACCGGCGACACCGCCTCCGCCAGCGAACTGCCGTTCAGGGCGGCATTCTCTTCCATCTGCTGGATCACGGCCGCCGTCAGACGAGCCAGTTCCCAGCTCCACGTCGGACAACCGCGCTGGTCACCGACGATCTTCAAATGGTCGCGCTCCTGGGACAACCGCAGCATGGTGCGAACGAAGTTGTTGCCCGTCGCCCCATAAACCCAACTCGTGCGAAAGGTAACGTAGGCCGCGCCGCTCTCACTCACCGCCAACTCGCCGCCCAGCTTGCTCTTGCCATACTCGTTCAGCGGGCATGGAGCATCGGTTTCCACATAAGGAGTCTTCTTCGATCCGTCGAAAACGTAGTCGGTTGAATAATGAACGATTGCCGCGCCAATCTTCTTCGCCTCTTCAGCCAGAATCCCTGGCGCAGTGGCATTGATCGCAAACGCCAGCGCAGGTTCGCTTTCCGCCTTATCGACCGCGGTATGCGCCGCAGCGTTCACCACCCAGCGCGGCTGCACCTCGCGCACCCACTTGCGAGTAGCGTCCGCATCCGTCAAATCCCATTCGGCGAGCGTCGGAATCACAACCTCGCCGAGCGGCGCCAGCGTCTTGCGCAACGCCTCGCCAACCTGTCCACCCTCTCCCGTAACCAGAAACCGGAACTCGTCGGCCATCAGTACACCTTCTCGTCGATGATGCGATTCAGATATTCGCCGTAGCTGCTCTTCGCCAGCCGCTTGGCCAACTCCTGCAGTTGCGCTGCATCGATATACCCTTGCCGGTAAGCAATCTCCTCCAGGCAAGCCACCTTCAAACCCTGCCGCTTCTCGATGGTCTGGATGAACATGGAAGCCTCCAGCAGCGAGTCGTGCGTTCCAGTATCGAGCCAGGCCATTCCGCGGCCCATCAACTCCGTGGTCAACTGGCCCCGCTCCAGATACCAGCGATTCACGTCGGTAATCTCCAACTCGCCGCGCGGCGAAGGCTTCATCGCCTCAGCCACACTGACAATCTGGTTGTCGTAGAAATAAATTCCGGTCACTGCATATCGCGACTTCGGCTTCGCAGGCTTCTCCTCCAGCGAAATTGCCTTGCGGTTTGCATCGAACTCGACCACGCCGTAACGCTCCGGATCCTGCACCGCGTAGGCAAATACGGTAGCGCCTTCCTTGCGCTCGGCGGCATCGCGCAGTTGCTTCGCAAAGTCATGCCCGAAGAAGAGATTGTCGCCCAGCACCAGGCAGCATCCCTCGCCCGCGAGAAACTCCTTGCCGATCAGAAACGCCTGCGCCAGTCCATCCGGCGAAGGCTGCACCGCGTACTGCAGCTTGATTCCCCACTTCGAACCGTCGCCCAGCAGCTGCTCGAACCGAGGCGTATCGGACGGCGTCGAAATCACCAGCACGTCGCGAATTCCCGCCAGCATCAGCGCGGAGAGCGGGTAGTAAATCATCGGTTTGTCGTAAACCGGAAGCAGTTGCTTCGACACAGCTTCGGTCACGGGATGAAGACGTGTTCCAGACCCGCCTGCGAGAATGATGCCCTTCATTGGTATGCTCCAATTTGGTTACGGCTGAATTTATGCCACTTGAGCGGCTAGGTCCGGGCAGAATAGTTTCCGTCAATCCACTCGCGATACTCGCCGCTCACGATCTTTTCCACCCAGGCCGAGTTATCCAGATACCACTCCACAGTCTTGCGGATCCCGGTCTTGAACGATTCTCGCGGCGCCCATCCAAGCTCGCCCTGCAGCTTTGCGCAGTCGATCGCGTATCGCCGGTCATGCCCCGGACGGTCCTTCACATAGGTAATCAGCTTGTCGTGCGGAGCGCCCTCCGGATGAAGTTCATCCAGAATCGCGCACAGCGTCATCACCACATCGAGGTTCTTCTGCTCGTTCAAACCGCCAACGTTGTAGGTCTCGCCCAGTCGGCCTTTCTCCAGCACCGTGAGGATCGCGTCGCAATGATCGGTGACATAAAGCCAGTCGCGCACATTCTGGCCATCGCCATACACCGGCAGCGCTTTGCCGTTCAGGGCATTGTGAATCATCAGCGGAATCAGCTTCTCCGGAAATTGCAATGGCCCGTAATTGTTCGAGCAATTCGTGGTCAGCACGGGCAAACCATAGGTATGGAAATAGGCCCGCACCAGGTGATCGGACGCCGCCTTGGACGCAGAGTAAGGACTATTCGGCCGATAAGGCGTCTCTTCGTGAAACGCAGCCTCGTCCGGCGTAAGCGATCCATAGACCTCGTCCGTCGACACATGCAGGAAGCGGAACTTGCCTTCTCGTCTTCCGAAAGCGCGCGCAAATGCTTCAGCGCCGCTTCGAGCAGGGTGAACGTCCCGATAATGTTGGTATCCACAAACGCCGCCGGCCCGAGGATCGAGCGATCCACATGGCTCTCCGCGGCAAAGTGGACCAGGGCATCCGGCCGGTGTTCGCTCAGCAGGCCGGCGACCAGGGGCCCGTCCAGAATCGAACCGTGGACGAACGTGTGGGCAGGATTGCCTTGCAGCGAGGCGAGGTTGTCCATGTTGCCCGCATACGTCAGCGCATCCAGATTAATCACCTTGTGGCCGCGGCGCACAGCTTCGAGAACGAAGTTCGAGCCGATGAAGCCCGCGCCTCCCGTCACCAATAAGACTCTCGGTTCCATTGGTCCTCTCTCATCAATCGTATTGATTCTAAATATCTTAGATTCGCCTGATAGTACGCCTCGCAAAATCGACGGCGCTATGACTACAAAGTGGCACTCATCAACTGGCTGGAGTCCGCATACGTTTCCGCCTCGGCGAGCAGCAGTCCGGCTCTATCCTTCTCGGAAAGAGTCGGTTCGCCATCCAGAGGCCATTCAATACCAATCGCCGGATCGTTCCACAGAACAGAGCGTTCAAACGCCGGCGCATACAGCTCAGTCGCCTTGTAGGAGACCTCGGCGAAATCGCTGGTCACCAGAAACCCATGGCCAAACCCCGGCGGAACCCACAACATCCGCCGGTTCTCCGCACTCAACTCGGTCCCGAACCACTGGCCAAACTGCGGCGAGTCCCGGCGCAGGTCTACCGCCACGTCGAAGATCGCTCCGCGCAGCGCGCGCACCAGCTTTCCCTGCGGCTGCTGCAACTGATAATGAAGTCCGCGCAGGACGCCCTTGCGCGAACCGGAATGATTGTCCTGCATGAACCGCGTCGGCAACCCAAGCTTGCCAAACGTCGCCTCGTTATAGGCCTCCAGAAAGAAGCCTCTCTCGTCGCCAAATACCTTTGGCTCCAGGATGACGACATCCTTCAGCGAAGTCGGAATCAGATTCAATACAAAGTCCTCCAGAGCGCACCAAGAGTCGCTTCGTTCCAACCAATCACTTGCCCGGTACTTCTAAGGTTAGCAGAAGGGCTTCCAATTTTTCCGTTGCCCAGCCGCCAACCTCAGTCGAATGTGATCATGATCTTGGTAAACGCGGCTGGATTCTCGCTCCATGCGCGCAAAATCGCGGGTGCCTCGTTCAGCGGAACGGTTGCGCTGATAGCATCCTGGGTCGGGAATCGCTTCTGCTCGAACATGCGAATCACCTCGCGGAAGTCCTGAGGCAACGCATTGCGAGAGCCGAGAATGTCGAGCTCCTTCTGCACAAACAAACGCGTCTCGTAGCTCACCAGATCCTTGGCATATCCGATGTAAACGACGCGCCCCGTAAACGCGACCTCCTCCACCGCCGCGCGAAACGTATCCGGCCTGCCAATGGCCTCAATAATCACGTCGGGACCGTGCCCGTCAGTCAACTCCTGCAGCTTCGCATGGACATCCTCCCGGGTCGAGTTGATCAAATGCCGCGCGCCCGAACTTTGCGCGATAGCAAGCTTCTTGTCGTCGATGTCGATCGCGATCACCTGCGCATCGCGGAAAGCGGCCGCCGAGACAGCGCCCAGCCCAACGCCGCCGCAGCCAAAGATGGCAACCGTATCCGCCGATGTCACGCGCCCGCGCGCCACCGCGTGGCAGCCCACGGTCAGCGGCTCGACCAGGCACAACTCCTCCAGCGAGAGCGGCGCCGCGTACAGCTTTGACAGCGGCATGCTGAAGCGGTCCAGCAACGCTCCATCCCGCTGCACTCCCAGCGTCTGGTTGAACCTGCAGGCATTGAAGCGTCCCTGGCGACATGCGGTGCATTTGCCGCAACTGGTGTAGGGCGACATCGTCACATTCATCCCCTCGGCCAGGCCAAGGTCGTTCTCTGGAACCCGCTCCAATGTCGCGGAAACTTCATGTCCGGGGATCCGCGGATAGGTAACCAGAGGATTCTTGCCCAGAAAGGTGCTCAGATCCGTTCCACAGAGTCCAATGCGGCGAATTCGCATTGTCGCTTCCTGCGGACCGGCGGCCGGAGACTCTATGTCGATAACCCTCGCCTCGCCCGGCCGGTCAATCACAACGCTCTCATCTACTCCCCTTCTTGCGTCTCCAGCCGTCACTGGCGAGGTCGCGAATCCAAGCCAGTATAGACGAGCACCGCCTCCTGAAAGGGTTCGATACGGCCTCCGCCAAGCGCCGGAGAGGCAACAACATCCACCATGGATCGGGTAAACTGATTGGCGAGCGGATAGAACTTCACTCGCAGCATGATTTGCTGCCTCAGCTGGATTTAGAACAGGTGTCGATTTCGTGGATTTATTGACTCGAGTTTCATTCCGCACCAAGAAACGGATAGATCGACGACCGGTGCTTCTGGCCTGCTGCCTGACCCTCCTTTCGCTTGGGAGGATGAACGGACAGGCATCCGGTGCTCCGTCATCGTCCGGCGCCCCGTCGACAGGCCCTTCAACCATGGGTTCCGGCAGTGCTGCCAATGGGAATCAAACAGGTCAGGAGAATCTCTCTCCAAACCAGGGCGAAACTGGCACTTCTGCTCAGCGCGCCAAAGACCAAGCCGAGGGAAAACAAACCCCTCAAGGCGTTACACCCCCTGCGCTGACCGAATTTCAGCAAGTTATCTGCGCGCAGCACCGGCCGGGTGCTGCCCATCTTCGGTGCCGACCTCTTCAATTCCACTCCATCGACCTTTGCGCCCGTAGATAACATCCCAGTCACGCCCGATTACGTGATCGGACCGGGCGATGAACTCCGCCTTCAGATCTGGGGACAGGTAAATCAGCGAGGCTCCTTCGTCGTTGACCGCACCGGTTCCATCGCGCTTCCCGAGGTGGGCACCATCCATGTGGCGGGCCTGCAGTTCTCTCAGCTGAGCGACTTCCTCAAATCGCAACTCGGACGCGTCTACCGAAATTTCGACCTCAACGTAAATCTCGGCCAACTGCGGTCGATCCAGGTCTTCGTCGTCGGTCAGGCGAGGCAGCCCGGAAGTTACACAATCGGATCACTCAGTACGCTGCTCAACGCCCTCTTCGCTTCCGGGGGGCCACTTCCCCAGGGCAGTTTGCGCGACATCCAGGTTAAGCGCGGCAGCGAGACCGTCACCCACTTCGATCTGTACGACCTCCTGCTCCACGGCGACAAGAGCAAAGACGTCCGTCTTGAGCCAGGTGACGTCATCTTCATCCCCGATGTCGGACCCCAGGTCGCTGTGTTCGGAAGCGTGACCACGCCAGCCGTCTTTGAATTGCGCGGAGAGAAGAGTTTCAGCCAGGCGATCGCCTTGGCGGGCGGAATGACAAACGTCGCCGCTGGATCGCATGCCCGCGTCGAGAGAATCTATAAGCATGCCGAGCGCAGCGAAATGGACGTGGATCTCGCGTCGGGCGACGCGCCTCCCCTGCAGGACGGCGACATAATTTCCGTCAGTTCCATCCTGGATCGATTTCAGAATGCGGTGACATTGCGCGGCAACGTTGCGAATCCGGGCCGGTATCAATGGCGCGACGGGCATGCGCATCTCCGACCTGATCCCCAACCGCGAGGCTTTGATTACCCGGAATTACTATCAGCACCACGATCAACTTGGACAAAGCAACACGGACTACAAGAGGACCGATGCCAGGAAGGCTCGCTTGGGATACAGAACGGTGCGGTCGGCGAGCAGCTGCAGAAGACCGCGGCATTGTCGGAGCAAACGGTGGAGGCAACTCGGTCGGCGCCACTCTGACCGCAGGCAACCGAACTTTCTCCCCAACTACCGACGTCATCCTCAGCGCGCCGGATATCGATTGGGACTACGCCGTCATCGAGAGACAGAATGCGAACGACCTGACAACGTCGTTGCTGCCATTCAACCTCTCCAAAGCCGTCGTCGACAAAGACCCTTCCCAGGATCTCGAGCTGATCTCCGGCGACGTGGTGACCATCTTCTCAAAGGCCGATATCCGCGTGCCCAGCTCACAACAGACGAAGTTCGTGAGGCTTGAGGGCGAATTCGAAGCATCCGGAGTATGGAGCGTTCAGCCAGGCGAGACGCTTCGCCATTTGCTGGTTCGCGCCGGCGGTCTGACGCCCGACGCCTTCCTCTATGCCTCGGAGTTTACCCGTGATTCGGTCAGGCGCTTGGAACGCCAGAGAATTCTTGAATACGCGGACGCATTGGAAGGCGAAATTACGGCGCGCTCGGCTAACCTCGCATCGTCAGCCGTGACCGACAGAGACGCCGCGGCAGCGCAGGAATCAGGTGCCCAGGCGCGCGCAACTCTGAACCGTCTGCGCCAGGCCCAACCGACCGGGCGCATCGTGTTCCAACTCAAGCCCGACGCGCAGGACATCAGCGCGCTGCCCGACCTGCAACTGGAAGATGGCGATCGGTTTGTGGTGCCCAAGAAGCCGTCGAGCGTTTCTGTTCAGGGACAGGTCTACAACGCAAACGCCTTCGTCTACCAGAAAGGCAAGAAGGTGAAGGACTACCTGTACCTCGCTGGGGGACCGGACCGAAACGCCGACAAGAAGCGCGAATTCATCCTGCGAGCCGATGGGTCCGTGCTGAGCCATCAGTACAACAGCAGCCTGGGCCAACGGCGCTCTCTTCGCCGACGACAAGTTTGACGACATTGCGGTGCTGCCCGGAGACACGATCGTAGTACCGCCCAATATCGAGAAGGGCTCCGTCATGCGAAACCTGGTGGACATCTCAACCATCATCTCAGGATTCGGCCTCGGCGCCGCAGCCATCAACGTGCTCAAGTAAGTTGGCGCCGCTCAACAGTCCCAAGTCATGCCCGAATCACTGCTGCAGGCTTGCGCTCCGGATACAAGGTCAACTGGAATCTTGCTACCGTGTTGGTCTGTTCCCCCGGCTGATACACGGGCGCCTTCCACCATTCGTGCTGCACGTCCGCCGATAACTCCAGCCGATCGTGAAAAGCCGTTTCACCGCCCGAATGTCGAAGCTGTTCTGCGTCGTACCGGAAGGAATAAAATTCGCCGCATTCTTCTGGTTGCGGAACGAAACCTGCACCAGCTCCCGCGGAGACAGGTGGTACGTCAGCCACGCCTGGCCGCCCTTCCCTTCACGCCCAATAGAATCCCCCATAATGAGCCCTTTGTTGGTATATCCCTGTACCTGAATCGTCTCCCAGTACATGTACTGACCATCGACGCTGCGGCTGGTCTCCGGGTCTGTGTTCATTCCTTCCATCCGGAAATCGAGCCTCGGAACACCGGGAACCCGCGCCAGGTATATCCCCGGACGCACCCCGGCATGACGGGGAGCATCAATGGGACTCACATCGTCATGGATCATTGAATCGGTGTACAAGGTCATCCAGTGGGTTAGCCATGGCAGACGCCAACTGAAATCAAATGAGGCGAATCGCGCTCCCGGATCCGTCCGGGAAACCTTCTGCGCTGCAGAGACATTGGCCGTACTGAAGAAGCTCCTGAAAAAGCTATCGAGAGTGATCGGCACATGTCCCTCGCCGCCCCATATCACGGATCGTTCGAATCCAAACTCAAGGTTCGGCGTGGGCTTGAAATTGATTTTCTCGATGTGCATCCAGGGATCGTTCGGCGCTGAGTGCCCTTTCAGGCTGCCGACCAAAAAGATCGTACCGAAACGGCCCTGTCAAACGCGAAAGCAAAGGGATATAGAGAGGCTCGGTTCGATCAATCTGAAAAGCGTAGATATTCTCGGCGTTATTGCTGTACATAAACGCGCCGCCGACCGTCGGAGCAAACCAGTGATCACTCTTGCCGAACGATATCTCGTGGTTCAATATCCTGTACGAAAGATTAGCCTCCACCAGGCGGTAGGTGTCTGTGGAAGCAATTGGTCCAGCCGGAATCGTCTCATACACCGGATTCGTCGGAAGTATCCCCTGATCGATAGCGGAGAGCGTCGAGACCAGCGCAGGGCTGTAGCCAACAGCACTCGGAGCATGCTGATATTCGCCGCGCGCGTACAGGCTGAAGCGCCCAAACTCCACGCTGCCGCTCTGGCCAGCCTGAAAGTTGAACCCGGGTTCATACGGGCGCCCGTAGTCGTTCGCAATCGTCTGCCCGAGGTGAAAGCTATCATTCAACGTCAAACCTGAGATCCCCACAAATCGCACAGACAGTGCTTCGCACGCATAGGAAAGCCGAACCGGATCGTCTTCTTCCACCCCAAATTCGCGTTCTCAGCGCAGCCAGAATCTCAAATGCCTGGGGGTTGTTCTGGATGCTTTCGTCCTGCGATGTCTCCGCGATCATCCTCTGGATACTGCGCCTGGTCCACGGACGAAGCCCAAGAAACGCGGTATTCAGATACCCAAGTGCGTGCAGCCGGTCGGTCGCCCCATAGACCCAGTTGTCAAGCGGCAAATAAACATCCGCTGGAAGATTTGGACCAGGTCCCGCTTTGCACTCGGAAACCACGACGGCGCCCATCGTTGCAGGAACTAGAAAGCAGAAAGCCAAAAGCACAGCCGCTGGGAGGAAACGCCGCTGACCAGACTGTCTCAGATACATGAAAGGACTCACCTCGGCGATCATCATCGTCTTTCGCAGTGCTCAATGAAGTTAGGCTGCATCGATTGGTCTTAGAGACGCTCGAAACGCATGGATACGCTCTCGGCTCAATACCCAAATTGAGCTCACAATGAATCCAAACAACAATCCACCCAACATGTAGTACGCCCGCTTCGGCGCGGATTTGGTGTCGGGATAGCTTGCCTCATCGAGAACCTGAAGCAATGGAGCATCACGCGCCTCATCCAGTCGTGCCGCCTCGTACTGCCTCGACAGCATGTCGAATAGCGCTTCGTGATACTTCACTTCTCGCTCTTTGCGAACGTACTCTAACTGAAGTTCGGGAACCTTCGAAGTTGGAATCGAGACTGCTGTCGAATTGCCGCTTCCTCTTTCCAGTCGGGAAAGCTGCCCTTGCAGATCATCAATCTCGCTGTGCAGCCGGATCACCTCCGGATTTTGTTCGGTCGCAGAATCGCGGAGCGCAGCAAGTTGAACCTGACGAAGCGCGATCTGCGCTTGAGTGTCCGCTATGGTCTTGATCTCCGATTCCGTCTGCCCGCTCGGAGCGATTAAGCCGGACTGCTCTTCCGTCTTCTTAAGCTCGACTTCCGCATCTTCCAGGTCGTTCTTTTCCTTTTCCAGCTGTTGCTCGAAAAACAGCCGGCGTTGCGAAGACTGGCTGAGCGCCAAACGCCCGTTGGTCTCACGCAGGGCATCCATATAGGCATTTGCAAGATCATGCGCCAACTGCGGGCTCTTGGCAGTCACATCAAGTGTCACGATTGAGGATTTCAATGTCCACCACGACACTGGTGTTGGAGGCAAGCATCTTTTCTGCCTGGCTCTCCCTCTTCACCCGATACACTTTCGCCAGATCGAATCGCTGAACCAGTTCGCTGGCGATGGACCGGCTCCGCAGAATCCCAGCATAGATATCGCCAGAGTTCTTTCCACCTCCCATAAGGTCTCCCGCTCCCAATGCGGATAGCTGACCTGCCACGGCCGAAGCCATGGAACTGCTGCCATTGACGCCTGGTGGAATAAACGATGCAGCCGATGTGTACTGGAACGGAAGGACAAACGCTATTAGGGTAGCGATCGCGAAACAGCCTAGCGACGACCAGAAAATCATTCGCTTGCCGCGACGAAAGGTATGAATCATCGCAAGCACGTCGATGAAACTTTCGCCCTCTCCCTCTTCATCAAGCACCGGCGCTACGAAAACCGGCTCCGCTAACCCTTGGCGATTCATTGAGTTCTCAGCCATTGCACTTCCTTCAGACTTCTTTGTTTCAGCTTACACAAGCGGCTTGTTTCATCGCCCTATTTTCTGCTCATCCAGGTTGCTCAATCTAAGAGGGTAGCAGCGATTTCATCTCATTGTGGACTTGTGGACCGGGATACAATCCTGATGCCACGAGCAGCTCTTCAATCTCGTCCAGCACGGTTTCGATACCCAGTCCAAGAATGCAGTGGGCAGTTGGCGCAATACAACGGTCAGCGCAGCCAACGGAGTTGTTCTCCGGTTGCAATACACGGACGCTCGGCCCAACCGGATGGACCCGCTTCAGAAAATTAACAACGAATCCGGTGCTGTTCGAGGGATATGCATTCAACACTACAGTTGGAACACCCAATCCGGCGCCAATGTGTGCAGGTCCGGAGTCGTTTGCCAGCAATAAGGCCGCGCCACTTACCAGCGTCACCGTCTCTGACAGGCTCGTCTGACCTGTCAGGCTGCGCGCCGCGCCGCTTGCCTCGCGTTCGATCGCACTCCCAATCGATGACTCAGCCGGTCCACCAACAATCAGAATCTGCATCCCATGGCGGCGTTGGATTTCGGCGCCAACCGCCGCAAAGCGCTCGGGTGGCCAACACCGTGAGGGATGGCTGGCTCCGGGTGCCAAAACCATGTATGGAGCATCTCCGATCTTCAGCCTCATCCGTAGGTCAGCCAGGCCTCCGTCAGCCGCCATGCACATCAAGGCCCCTATCGGTTTTGTCTTTTCAGCCTCCGCATCAATTGTTTCGACGATTCCGCAAGCCTGCAGCAACCGGAGCTCGCGAACAGCCTCAGGCAGTCCTGCTCCGCCACGAGAGACACAGGTGAGAAAGCGTCGACTGCCACGAAACGGATTTTGCGCCGCGGCTTCCTCATCAGAATCATGGCCTGCCAGGTCCGGAGCACTGGTCATAGTGCCCAAATATACCGACATGTTCAGATCAATTCCCCACCGTGGAATCAGGCACAAGTCGTAGGATTCACTTTGTAGCGTTTTGTGTGCAAAGCGCAGCAACTCGAACAGCCTTACATAGAATCGCCATATTGGAATGCGACTGCTCGGAATCCTCGCCCCGTAAACCTTGTCAAGATAAGGAATTCGACTTACGAACGACGCCATCGCCGGACTGGTCACGACATCTATTTTGGCATCCGGAATTGCTTCATGAAGTCGGTCCAGCAGGGGCATCATCATCACCGTGTCCCCTACGAAGTCGGTGAAGTTGACGACCAGCACCCGCTTAGGGGGATGACTTGAAGCTTTCGTTTTCGCCGGCAACAGGCGGACACTGCGCAGCATCTTCACCGCGGCGCTCCACGGCACCGGTTGCAAAGGCAGCAGCGCGACCCGTCGCAATAGATACTTCATATAGCCTCGATCGCCGACGAATCGGAATTGCGAACCACTCGCAAGGCTTGCCACGTCTGCGGGATGACCAGGACAACCAGGTACGACACAATAGTGCCGAGGATCACGCCCACGGTTCCTATGCGTTGCACCCAATAGATTGAGAGGGCTAGATTGACCGCCGCAGCACCAAGCGAGCACCAGGCCTGCAATCTTGTCTTCCCTTTGGCCACCAATACAGTCGCAGTATTGTTCATGAACGTGCTGATCAGCACCCAGACGCACATCAGCAGCATGAGTTCTTCACTAGGTACAGCAGCGCGGCTCGCCCACACTCGGATGATCCAGCGACCCCCAACCGCAAATAATGCCGACAGCCCCAGAGCTATGCCCATGGTTACCCACAGCGTTCGCCAAAATGTACGTTGCACCCACGCCATATCCCCGCGTGCAAACGCTTCACTGAAAGCCGGCCAGAGCGATGGGATCATCATGGATTGAACGACAGCTGAATAGCCGACCAACCTCCATGCGACACTATAAGGCGCCACCTGCGCGGGTCCGAGATAATGCGTCACTACCAGGTTGTCACTGTTGAAGACAACCAGGCCAGCAATCTGCAATACAAAAAACTCGCCTCCGGTTTGCATCATCAGTCTGGCAGCAGCGCGATTAAGATGACTGACACGCGGAAAGAGCCACGGCTTGTGAAAACCCCATATCCACAGCAGGCAGAGCAGATTCGCACCAACGAGCGAAGCAGACGAAGCGACTACCAGGCTAACCAAGCCAGCATGCAACCGCACGAGGATAATAATTGATGCCAGATTGCACAGGCTGCCAACCGCAAGAAAAAGGTTAGCCACATGCAGTTCCTGGTAGCCGCCGAGAATTTTGGGAGCCAATCCCGCGGGCAGGCCCACTAAAAAGATGGTCAACGCCGCCGCCACCGCATGGCTGACCGTGGGAGCCTCCACGGCGGAAGAAAGATGAAATAGGCTTACCCAATTCAAAGATGGCCAAATCCACCACGCTAACGCCCCCAGCAACAGCGCAAGGATCGACATGACGCCGAAAGCCGTGGTGCCATAGGTGCCCGCGTGCTGACGATCATCCCGGGCATACGCCTCGGAAATGAAATTAGTAAGAGAATTGGCAACTCCCAGATCCAACACCAGGAGCATTGACAAGGCAGTCGAAATCGTTACCCAGACACCAAAATTCTCAGACCCCAGGTAGCGAACCGTGATGGGGATAGAAATCGCACTGACGGCGAGCACAACCCCCTTGCTGAGCATCGCAGAAAACGTGCCCTGCACAAGACGGCGTGTTCGGGCTACAGCCAGCGGCTTTGCTCCGATTTCTGCCAGAACAGGGGCTTCTTGAGAAGCAGCGTCGCGCACATGGTTAAGTCTATCAGCCCTGTCGTACTGCCCGCGGTCAACGCCCCAGGCGGTCGGCGCATGACCGTAGTCACGGCGATCATTTGGAAAAAGTCCTCTCGTAATGGGGCCAGGTCGGTTGCCCCAGAGAAGCAACCTCCTATCCCAGCCAGTCGATTCATCCCACAAAACCACAAGCCGCGAACTTCGATAGAATCAGTTTCAAGTCCAACTCTATGCGCAAGCTCATCATCGGAATCCTTCAACGGAAGGCAAAACGCGACCTGCTGCGATACCCGCATATAGCTGTCCACCCTACAGCCAAGGTGAACTTCAGGGGAGTGCGGTTTCACAAGGGAAGCACCTTGGAAATTGGCGAGGGAAGCATGATGGAAGGCAATCTCGTCTCCGAGCGTGATGGAGCCACCATAATCATCGGGCGAAACACGTTCATTGGAGGCTCGATGATCGCAAGTGCCACCAGAATCGAGATTGGCGATGATGTCCACATAGCCTGGGGTTGCAATATCGTGGATCACAACTCCCACGCCATTGCGTGGCGACATCGTAAAGACGACGTCAGAAACTGGTACCACAATCAGAAGGACTGGACCCATGTACCCACCAGCCCTGTTAAAATTGGGAATAAATGCTGGATTGGGCTTAATGTGATCATTCTGAAAGGCGTCGAGATCGGAGAGGGAACGGTGGTAGGAGCCGGTTCCCTCGTGACAAAGAGCCTACCTGCGTGGACCGTCGCCGTAGGCAATCCCGCAAAGGTGATTCGAGAGATCCCTATTGAAGAACGATAAGATTGGGTCAAACAAAGAGAGCTACGCTCTGGTAACAGGTGCGCACGGCTTTCTCGGTCGCCATGTTGCTCGCCTTCTCGCCCAGAATGGTCATTCGGTCGCGGGCATCGGCCACGGAAATTGGCTCCCTGATGAATGGCAATCCTGGGGGCTCACCGCCTGGCACCCAGCCAATGTGACGATCGAGGCTCTTCAGCGTCTCCCCGGAAAGCCATCCACCATCATTCATTGCGCCGGGGGCGGATCGGTCGCCTTCTCCATCACCGACCCTCTCGCGGACTTTCAACGTACGGTCGTCAGCACCGCGCACATGCTGGAGTACGTGCGATTGCACGTGCCTTCCTGCCGTGTGGTTTACCCATCCAGCGCAAGCGTCTATGGCACGGTCGAAACCGTCCCCATCCGCGAGGACTGCCCCGCCGCACCCATCTCGCAATACGGTACACATAAGCTAATGGCCGAGGAAATGGTCTCCTCCTACGCTCGACAGTTCGGTGCCTCGGTCTCCATCGTGCGCTTTTTTTCCGTATACGGATGCGGCCTGCGCAAACAACTTCTTTGGGACGCCTCCCGCAAATTCGCTAAGAACGACAATATCTTCATGGGAACTGGCAACGAGGTTCGCGACTGGCTGCACGTCGAAGACGCGGCCTTGCTTCTGGCCTTGGCGGCAGAGCATGCTTCTTCCAGTTGTCCAACCGTGAATGGCGGCAGTGGCGTTGGCGTCACGGTGCGCGATGTGCTCGGCCATTTGGGTCGTAGCCTCCGTGGGCGCGAGGTCGTCCTCGAATTTTCAGGTGTTCAACGAGCCGGAGATCCAAGCCGATACGTCGCAGACTGCAGCGCTGCTAAAGCCTGGGACTGGGCGCCCCGTATCAGTTGGGAACAAGGCGTCGAAGAATATGCGGCATGGTGGGCGGAGAATTCGTAGTGACCCAAACCGTGAGAGTCGGGTTTATAGTCGAGCCGGGTAATTGGCTCGGTGGCCGCAACTACCTGCGAAATTTGTTTGCCGCGCTCCACAGCGTCCCCGGCAATCCTGTTACACCCGTTATACTCAGCGGCACGCGCCAAAACGATCCGTTGACGGACTTCCCCGGCGTACAAGTCGTCCAAACAAGTCTCCTCGACCGAAAAGGCCCCGCATGGCTGACCAGAAAAATCATCGCAAAGGCTACGAGCCACGACCTTCTGCTTGGAAGTATCTTGCGTCACCACGAAGTCTCCGTCATTTCCCATGTTTTCCGAACTGACAGTAAGACCGGGGTTAAGACGATCGGATGGATCCCCGATTTTCAACACGTTCACCTGCCCGAATTTTTCAATCCAACAGAACTGCGTCGGCGGGACAGGGAATACATGGACCTATGCGTCGGTTGCGACAAGGTGATCGTCAGTAGCAAATGTGCCGCCGTAGATCTTCTGGCATTCTCTCCGGAGTTTGCCGATAAGGCGGAGTTGCTCCGCTTCGTCGCCAGCCCAATATCGTTGCGAGAACACACGAGCCTTCCGGACTTGCAACAGCTGTACGGATTCAATGAACCTTACTTCCTGCTGCCCAATCAATTCTGGGCTCACAAAAACCATCGGGTCGTGCTCAGCGCCCTCCGCATTTTAATGGCGCGTAACACTCCCGTATTGGTGCTCGCAACCGGATCAACTGAGGACAATCGCAACCCTTCGTTCTTTCCGTCGCTAATGCAATTTGCGGGAGAATGCGGTGTGCTCGATCGCTTTCGCGTCCTCGGGCAGGTTCCTTTCGACCATCTCGTCGGCCTGATGCGGCATGCGGTCGCTTTCCTGAATCCATCCAAGTTCGAGGGCTGGAGTACCAGCGTCGAGGAGGCCAAATCTATGGGAAAATCTGTCCTGCTCTCCGACTTGCCGGTCCACCGCGAGCAGGCTCCAGATCGAGGCATCTTCTTCCCCCCAGATGATCCCGAAGCCCTCGCGGACGCAATGATAGCCGCCTATAATGGATTCGATCCGCAACACGATACCGCGATGCAGGAACTTGCCAGAGCCCAGTTCCCCCGGCGTCAGCTGGAGTTCGCGGAAGCCTACTGCGCTATCGTGGAGAGAGTAGCAGGTCGACACAATTTCGCGCGGTAACGAGCAGATACATTTCGACACGCCTGTGGCTCGTTAGGAGTCCTAATGCAACCCGATCGCACCTCCGTTTGTGGAGGAAAACGAACGAAGGGAATTTACCCGGTTGCCCATGCGAACGGTCCCCTGATCACCGTTATAACCGCAGTTTTCAACGCCCGCAAAACATTGGAAGCCACGATCCAAAGTGTCTTGGGTCAAACTTACGGAAGCATCGAGTACATCGTGATAGACGGCGGCTCAACCGATGGAACTCTCGAGATCATTCGCAAATATGAGCATGACATCGGCTACTGGCTGAGTGAGCCCGACAAAGGTGTCTATGATGCGATGAACAAGGGTATATTGGCGTCTACAGGGTCGTGGCTGAACTTCCTCAACGCAAATGACGTCTTTGCCGACCAATCAACCGTCGAAGACATCGCGATTACCTGCCTCCACGGCGATGCAAAGTTCGTTTATTCGGATGTGTTGCTCAAGAACGACAACCATCAGCCCAAACGATTTGCCTGCGACCATACGAGGCTGATAATCAACCACCAGGCCTCTATCTATCGCAGGAGCCTCCATGATGAGCACGGCCTATATCTCGTCGCTCGCGGAATAACCATCTCAGACTATTTATTCTTCAGCCTCATCGAGCGCGGCGATTACCTCAAAGTGGATCGGCCAATTGCCCTCTACGACACCACCGGCATCTCCCAGTCCCGAAGCGCCGTTGAACAGAAATTCATCGTCGATTACCTGCTCAACGGGATGCCAAAGTTGAAGTTCTTGATCTATTTTCAGTTTTACTACTACTATCGGGCGTTCAAATCGGCTCTCACTCGCTTTTGGCCACGTCAGTGACGGGAGCCTCACGCATCCGCGTTAGGAATATAGCTTCATTGCAGGAACCAGGTCAGCGCCATGGATATGTCTTACCTAGCCTCGAGTTTCCCCTTGCTGCTTGGGCTAGGCTGTCTCATCTACTTCGTAATCTATCTTCTCTTTCGGCGAGCAATTGTATCGATTAGCGATCCCCTGAATTACCACGCGTTGTTGCTCGCGTTCTCTTTAGCAGGCGCGCTCGTGGTCCCTGTGACCCGGACTCTAAATTCATCTTATATCTATGTAGTTAACCTAATAGCAATATACATAGTCGCCGGCGCTATTTTCTCTCCCAGACGCACGCTTATTAGAATGCCTCGTCTCGGGGTTAGTAAAATCCATCAGATCCTCTTTACAACCGCGCTGAGCGGTCTCATCGTTCTCAATCTTATTCTCAACCAGATCTTTGGCGTAATGGCGTTGTTTGAGGGGACCCAGGCACGCGCCGCCTATGGATCAGTGGCCTCACCTTCGCTTTACTTGCTCACTCCCTTCATCAGCACGACCGTCTTACTGGTGTTTCTCCTAACTGAAGAAAGACATGTTCGGATTGTGGCCGGCGTGGGAGTAGCCACTTCGATTATTAGCACCATCTTGGGTGGATCCAAGTCGGCACTGTTTAGCATCGTGCTTATCCTGGCGGCAGCAGACTATGTGCTCAATCTGAGGCGGATCGCATCTCGCCTGCCCGCAGAACAGCTGGCACTCAGCAAGAAGATCCGGACTATAAGAAAATCCGGGCTAATATGCGTTGTCGCTATTGCCGTAATACTTCCCGCGTATCTCGTCCTGATCGGCGCGGCTTCTGGAGAACCAGGAGGCGCCTTGCAAGGTTTCGCAGTTCGACTCTTCGGAGGCTTCGACGACCTCGCGATAATTGGAGCCAAGAATATTGATCTCACATCAATCCACGACATCAATATTTCTGACTTCTACTTTTATCCTATCTTGAAGAAGATAGCCTACACTCCTGAGTTTCAATCTTCTGGGTCCTTCTTGATATATCAGCTCACCGGAAACTACGAGTTTGCTACAACTGGCTTGAACCCGAACTCATCCTTGGCAATAGAACTATTGCTTTCGAACGGCAGTATCGTGATATCTGCCATTCTGATCACCCTTGTAAGCGCAGCGATATTTCGACTGAGGGCGGCGCTGCTTGCACGATCTCGACTCAGGATGCTTGACCTCGTTCTCTGGACATTAGTCGTATTTGGCCCATTTGAGGTTCTCCTCGACGGCACCTATTTCGTGATCACGAGCTACATGTTGATTGGCCTGTATGCAGTGCTCAACCTCTCTGTAAATGCTCTGTCTTGGTTTACTCCTGGGCGGAAACTATTTCGGTTACTGTAACTCTGTGTGCACTATGAAGCGATTCGGCTGTGTCGTCGTGCTTTATAAAATGAGCGTGTCGGAGTCACCAACTCTGTGCTCGCTATTCGAACAGCGCGCAACGCTCAGGGATCGGGACGTGGACGTCTTTATTTTGGACAATACCCCCGGAAAAACACAGGAGCATCTGGCTATCGACGCCGGCGCAGAATATATTGCATTTGGAGAGAATAGAGGACTGGCTGGGGCCTATCAGGTTGCATTCCTTAGGGCAAAGACCAACGGCTATCAATTCTTAGTGTTGCTTGATCAAGATTCGCACGTGGACAGCGGTTTCATCAACGCGCTAGATAATATAGCTAAATTGGAACAACCCGAGGTCGGTATTTGGTGCCCTGACGTGATCAGTTGCGGGAAGCGAATCAGCCCCTATGCACTGAATTCTTTTGGTTGGCCTCAATATGCGCCGTCGGGCGCTTCTCTTCGCCTCTATGGGATCAATTCATTTTCGGTTGTCAACGTCGAATGCATTGAAGCCATTGGCGGTTTCGAGCAATTCTACTGGCTTGACTGTCTCGATTCCTGGCTTTACGAATCAGCTCAGCAGAACGGCTGGACCGTGGGCCGGCTAAGCGTCAATGTGACTCACGACCTTTCGTTGATTTCCGGCGCGATATCACCAGCGCGATTGAACGGGATCGCTTTTTACGAAAGCTGTTTTGTTATCGAGTATGGCTCGGCAGGGAGAATCGCTGGCACGATCCTGAGGATAGCTATAAGGGGACTCAAGCAGCTGAAGCCATTGGGGGGCATCAGATTCTACTGGTCTTATCTTATTCAAATATACAATGGAGGTCGTGTGGGATTGGTGCGCAGACGGAGGGTCGAATAGCTTCGCTGTTTAGACTGTGGTCGAATACCGTAGTGCCATCGCCGCCGGGCAGCTGCAGATCTTGGCTGCCGATTGAAGAATCGTATCGCTCAATCACGCCGCTGAATGAAAGGCATAGTTCCACATGATAGTGTCATACGGCTCGGTCGATGAATTTCAGGGCTGGGGAGGCGCGGCCGGGCTGTTTAAGTCTTTGTTTGAAGAGCACTGCTCGAAGCGCATCCTGGAAATCGGCTCTGGCGCTAATCCAACACTCGCTCCTGACTATGTCCAGGAAAAAGGGCTGTCGTACGTGACCAGTGATCTGAGCGCCGAAGAATTAGCCAAGGCAGACGCAGCTTTTGAGCGCTTGATCCTCGATTTGTCCGTTCGTGATCTTGACTCATCGCTTACCGGAAGTTTCGACTGCGTCGTCTCCAGGATGGTCGGGGAACACATCAAAGATGGGCATCAGTACCATAGCAACCTATATAAACTGTTGCGCCCGGGCGGCATCTCGGCCCACTGCTTCTCAACCCTGTGGAATCTGCCTTTTGCAGCTAACCGGCTTCTGCCTGAAGCACTCGCTGACTTCGCTCTAGACATTTTCAACCCTCGTGACGATCCGCATCACCACGGGAAATTCCCCGCTTACTATAGTTGGAGCCGGGGGCCCAGCGATTTTATGATTCGGCGCTTTCAAAGCCTGGGATTCGAGGTCCTACGCTACACCGGGTATTTCGGCCATCCATACTATCAAAGGATCCCGTTGCTCGATCAATTGGAAAGATGGAAGTCTAAGCAGTTGCTTCATCATCCAGTACCGCAGCTTTGTAGCTACGCGACTATGGTCCTTCGCAAACCCAGCTAGACCTCAACTTATTCCGAGGCCCCCGTGCGTCATACTCTTGCTTTCCAAGCCCACGATAGTTCCGGTTTAGTCACGAAGCCTAACTCACATTTGGGCAGCTCAACGATTATCGCCAACTCTCCCTTCATTTCCAATTTCGGTCCCGCACCTCACCTGGCCGCGGTCGGCTTTGAGGCAATATGATCCCGTCAAGCACATCCTGGAATTCGGCAGCGCTGAAACCGAGAATCTCAGTTTGCATGGCAGCATACAACGGCGAACGCTACATCCAGGAGCAGATAAATTCGATCCTTCCACAATTGACTGAAGGCGACGAACTGGTCATCGTGGACGATGCATCATCGGACCAAACCAAGGAACGAATCCTTGGGTTCCGTGATCCCCGAATCAAACTCATCGGACATATCAAAAATCAGGGTGTGGTGGAGACCTTCGAGGAAGCCGTACGGAGCGCGACGGGCGAGATACTCTTCCTCAGCGATGGCGACGATGTCTGGGCCCCGAACAAAGTTGAAATGGTTCTTCGTGCATTTGCTGAAAATCCAAAGGTGAAGGTTGTTGTTTCCGCGATCAGGCTCATCGACGAAGATGGGCGGCCGCTCGACGACCAGAGTTATATGAAGGGCAGGAAATTCACTCCCGCGCTGCTGCCTAACTTAGTTCGAAATAGATTCCAGGGATCGGCGATGGCATTCCGGGCCTCACTCATACCGAAGATCGTTCCTTTCCCAAAACGTAAGCCTTTTCTGCACGACGCGTGGATTGGAGCCCGCAACAATCTGACCGGCGGGACAACGGTGCATATCGAGGAGGCCCTGCTCTATTACCGCCGTCATTCCAACAACTTCACTCGGCGCCTCGGACTACGAGAACAGATAGCCAAGAGAGTGAGTTTACTCTTGGCATTGGCCGCGCGATCGTTGAAATCTACTGACCTGTCAGATCGTCAAGGCTGACGTGGGCTAGAAAGCCTCGTACATCCTGGGTCAACTGGAGACGAGCAGTTTCCGCGGATAATGACATGTCGATCGTTTCCGCGCGAACCAAGATGCGGGTTGGGCGTATCGGGTCTCCTCCAAGCAGCGACTTTGGCTGAGGGCGATCATATACAAAGCCAAAGTGGGTACGTTTGGTGGCGAATTCACCGCAGGAAATGCCGTTACATTCAGTTGACGCCTCAAGGTACTGGCTCACGCCATCGTTATACAAGGCCGAGCTAAACTCGACAGCACCCTTGGCAGTTTCCAGCGCGAGTTCGCCCTGCCACACTGGGTTCTCTCCCCGAATGGAGTGGCAGATAATGGGATCGTGCCATCCTTGCACAGGTGAAACTCCAATCGCGACCGGCCTGCCGTCCGTTTTTGTGTATTGCGCCCAGACATAAACCACTGGTCCGGCGGTCAGAGACTCATTCCAGGTCCGCGCCAATGTGTAATCGCCGAAGCGCTCCGGAAATCGTTGAACGTCTATTCCTGGCGTAGACAATCGCATAGCTGCGTTAGCTCGAGCCAGTCCGACAAATCCAAGAAGCGCTAATGCTCCCATTACCGCAAGCCGCGCATAACCAAAACGCGGCGAAAACCGCTGGGGTGCTTCGTCTGCGGAAACGACAGTTGCTTCATTTTCAACGGATCCACGAGTATCTCGAAGACGTTGTATTACCGCAAAGAGCATTAGAGTGGCCACAAGGAATAAAACAGCCCCAATCACATAGTCCCCACCTTCGGCCTTGTCCTGTAACCACGGGAAATGGAGAGCAACTATGTAATACAGAACAAGCAGACAAAGTCGCAATAGGTTGAATACATAACCCAGCAAAATCGCTCCCATTACTACCAGTGCATTCATATACCAGCGAAATCGATATACATAGCCTGCAACGAGTGCAATTAAACCCATAGTCACCGAACCGCGGATACCATTGCATCCGGGAGCAATGAACATGCCAAAGTCAGGTGTGAACATCAGCCGAAGATGGTCCGGCGTCAATGTGTGCCCCAGATTGATCGCGAACGCCCGAGCGATGTGTGCCGAAGCATGTTGCAACGGAAGATCGACGAGCAAATTAAACTCGTGGGGAATTGGGTTCACAAACCATAAAAGCAGAATTGGGAACAGCGCTGCCCGATATAGTTTCACTCCGCCGAGTAATAGAACTACGCCCGAACCATAAGCAAGGATCACCAGCGCCGCCGGCGGAAATACACGCGACATCTGAGGTGAAATTACCATCACAAGAGTCGCCTGCTCCTGAATTCGGCCCGCAACCATGGCGAATAGCAGTACGGCCACGCCCCACCAGGTCCCTTCCGACCGCCAGCCAAGGCTTCTCCACACCCTGAGGATCAGGATCAAACTCACCAGCGGAACTGTCATTCCAATGGATTTGATCGCGTCGGATGTCCACATCGCCCAGAGTGACATCACCGTCGGCCAGATTGTCGAAACTCCCAATACAGCCAGCGTTGTCGCAATCGCGGCGAATCTCACCGGCGACAGCACCCACCGATGCGCGCTCTGCAACTCGATCTCAGAATCCGGAAAGGCAGACATGAATCAACTCCTGGAGTGCTGGCAACTGCACGCGACCAAGCTCAACGCCTGGAGGGAGGCACCGGGCATAATCCATCTCGAAGATTCGCGATGCCGATCGGCTTCGAGAACCAATCTAGTGGAACAAGAATCACGAGTCAATTCAACTCAATGATGCGTCTATGGTTAGTGCGGATCACTTGGAGAAATCTTCCGGAAGATCCGTCTTCCAGTCACGAAACGCTGACTCCAGCGTGTAACGGTATTCATACCCGAGGCACCTCAGTTCCTCCGGCCAGACGTTATTAGACCGAACAAGTTTGCGAACACGCACGCGATTGATAGGCAATCTGATCCCAAAAATTCGCTCCACCCCAGCTAATGGAAGCGTCAATCCCAACAAAAGAGACGGCGGCAAACTCAGCGGTGCCCGACGTATACCGATCGCCTTCAGGATAGCTTCCACCATTTGCTCCACAGTGGGCGGAGGATCCATCGTAAAGTTGATCAATAACTCTGGCGTATCGGCGCTCCCTAGCGTCTTCAGGCCAAACATAATTACCAGGCAGAGCTCCTTCACATAGCCCGCGGCCTTTACGGTCTTACGATTGCCCATATAGACGAAATAGCCCTTAACCAGGCTCCGCACTAACCGCGTGACATTTCCACCCTCCCCTGGACCAAACACAACGCCCGGACGCAGAATCAGCAACTTCCGACCGTCTCCACCCGCGCGCCATGCCAAATGGATCTTCTCCGCCGCCAGTTTTGAGCTGCCGTAAGGGGTCTCCGGAGCCGGAAGCGACATCTCCGTGCGCCTCTCCTCCGATGGCCCATAGGGCGAAATACTGCTCGCAAATACCATCGTCGCGCACCCAACTGCGCTTGCCCACGCACAGACATTTTCTGCGCCCAGCAGATTCGTCTCAAAGTACTCTTGGGTTTTATGTCCGGGCTCGCGATGGACGGCCGCCAGGTTGAAAACTATATCGGCAGCAGAGGGAAGTATCCCTACGGGAACTGGCTTTCGTACGTCGTGCGCCACAAAGGCAACTCTGCCCGATTCCAGCCCCCTCTGAAGTAATTGAGTGTATGGAGCTTCGCGAGGACCGATCAAGTCCACAAGATAGATCTTCTCAGCCAGATTCTGCGTCAGAAGGTACTGCGCCAGATGGGTTCCGATGAACCCCGTACCGCCGAATAGAACAACAGTCTTCATCAAGAGTCTGGCTTCCTCAATGTTTTCCGGATTGCGCTGGAGATAACAGTCCAGCATTTAAGGGCGCGAGCCCTGGCCTTTATTGAAGGACCCTTTGCTTGTCCCAATAGCTCTTATGATACGAGAGCCTTCTGGACCACTCAACGCCCAGAAATGGCCGACGGAAACCGAGATGGTAGCCAATCGCCTTGGAAGCCGTTCGCAACAATGCATACGGCAGCAGATAAAAATAACGCGGGGTCAGATACCCAAGCTCCGACAGGACGAACCGCTTCCCCTCTCCGCCTGGATCTCCAAACTCTTCCCTGAGCCAGCTAGCCTGCCTGTGATACACCCCAGTATCAAAATAACGGCGAAACTCCTGCCCGATCGTGAACGGATGGGAATGATAAACCTGAGCCTCCGCGACATACGCTGTCTTCCAGCCCGATAGCAGCAATCTTCCCGCCACAATGGCATCCTCAGCCATAATCACATCGGTCGGAAAACCGCCGACCTCCTGCAGTTGCTGCACCCGGTATGCGGAAAAGCTATTCGACAGAAACGTCGCCTTGATCCCCATCGTGTGCCGGCTCTCAAGGTCGCGGACATCGCTCTTCGCAGGGTAGTTGAATATCCTTGCATGCGCCTCGATCGGACCGGCGCCTGGCCTCGGCAACTGTCGTCCATAGGCCGCTGCAACACGTTTATCTTCGAAGGCAGACAGCAGGCGATCCAGTGAATCGGCAGTGGCCAGGACCGCATCCTGCGTCAGATACACCACTAAGCTGGCCCACGGCACGAATCCCAGAGCAAGTTGCCGCGTTCCTCCATGATTAAAGTCGCAACGTTCAATGCGAACGACCTTATAACCGTCCGCTTCAGCCATTTCCCGCGTCCCGTCCTCGGAACTCGAATCGACAACCAAAATCTGTTCTGCAGGAAGCCCTTGAAGCCGAAGTCCATCGCTCAATGCCTTCCAATGCTTTTTCGCATTGCACGTCGGAACAACCAGCGCAACTTGCGACCGGTCAACGACCTCTTCGAGTCGCAGGCATACCTCAGGAATCGTTGCCATGGCCTGGCTCCGTTTCAAAATACCATGCAACCACTACGCTCACCTCGGCAACGCAGACGTCAAATGAACTTAGGGTCCGATTAGAAACAGCTGCATCGACGTGCACGTGCCCGTCTGTTCCGCCGTAGCCGAATCGTTTTCCAAGTCCGCTTTGTCCCGTTACACACATTATAAACTCCGCTTCCAGAGGAAAGTCTCCTTCCGAACATAGCCTTTACCTTCAGGTCGCCGGTTAGTGACTACACTCATCTAGAAGCGGTGGACGGCACCCATTGAGCCACCTCACTCCCCCAGCGACTTCTTCCGCGCCCCCTCAAACTCATCCCCCGCCTTCCACGTAATCGCACTCGGAGCCGTCAGCGCCTCCCAGCCCAGTTCAAACCCGAACTTCGCCAGCTTCGCATTCGCCGTAAAGTCCATGTCCTCCGTGTAGTTGTCGCTGAAGTTGTGATATCGGTGCGCCGTGTAATCATCCGACTTCGCCAGCCCCCACGCCGCATCATGCCCCTTATACAGCGTCCCCGACCCAATCGAAAACGCCGGAACCCCCGCCCGCGCCATCGAGAAGTGATCCGACCGGTAGTAGTGTCCCGCCTCCGGATGCTCATCCGGCACAATCTCCAGCCCAAACCGCGCCGCCGTAGCCTGCACCGTCGGATAGAAGCTCATCCGCTCCGCGCCCGTCACATTCGTCTGCATCGGATCGCCAAACGGCTGAATCGCGTCATAGTTCAAGTCCAGCGTGATCTGCGACGCCGGAATCGGCGGATGCTGCCCCAGATACTCCGACCCCAACAACCCCTGCTCCTCCGCCGTCACCGACGCAAAAATCACGCTATGCGGCGGAGCCTGGCCCATCGAAGTCCACGCATGAGCCAACTCCAGCAGCATCCCGCAGCCCGTCCCATTGTCTACCGCGCCGTTATAGATGTTGTCCCCGGCCATCCCCGGCACAAACCCCAAATGATCGTAGTGCGCCGAATACATCACCGCCTGGTCCTTCACCGGCTTACCTTGGAACTTGTCGCCCGCAATATGCCGGTCCGCCGCACTCGCTCCATACAGCGAAGGATCGCCCGGCAAAATCCCAATCACATTCGGCGACTGGTACGGCCGCACCGTCGACTCGATATGCGCCTTCAGCCGCACCGGCAGCTCAATCGCACTGAACCCGCGCTTTCCCGCCAGCGCAATCTCCGCATCCGTATTCCCCAATCCCGAAGCCGCAAACAGCTTGTCCGCCACATCGTGATGAATCCACGCCGCCGCCGCAACCTGCGGATTCGCATCGCTCGCCAGAAACGTCTTCTCGCCCGACCCCGAATTCTGCACCACGTTCCACCCATAGCTCGCCAAATCCGTCCGGTGGATCAGCAGCGCGCCAATCGCTCCCCTGCGCGCGGCCTGCTCGTACTTGTAAGTCCATCTCCCGTAGTACGTCAGCGCCTTGCCCGCAAAAAAGTTCGGATCATCCGACGGCGGATCGCCCACAATAATCAGCACCACCTTGCCCTTCACATCCACGCCCGCATAGTCGTCCCACTTGTACTCAGGAGCGGTCACGCCATACCCCACAAAAACAATCGGCGCATCGATATCCACCACCGGAGTATGCCGCGGATTGTTCACCACGTAATCCGGCCCAAACCGCAGATCAATCGCCGCACCGCTCGCCGGCGCCAGCGCAAACGTCGTCGCATCCCGCTTCACCGTCATCCCGAAGAAAGCGACTTGCTGGAAATAAGTCCCGTTATCGCCACCCGGCTTCAGCCCATCCAGCGCAAACTGAGTCGCAATGTACTTCGCCGCCAGGTCGCCCCCACGCACCCCTGGCCCACGCCCCTCAAGCAAGTCGTCCGCCAGAAACTTCACATGCGCCCGAATGCGCTCCGCACTGATCGACTCCTCCGCAGCCTGCGCCGCCGCAGGCATCACCGGCCCCTGCGCCCTCACCACCACCGGCATCACCGCACAAACCATCGCACCCAGCGCCAATCCAATCCGAATCCTCACGCAATACCCTCCGCAAACACCTTCCCATCCAGTCTAGTTCACTGCGCATTCAACTCGACAAACGTGGCCGAGCGACTGAACCGCCTGAATGATCGTTCGAGTCATCAATCTGAAGGCTCTAGCCTGTGACGGTCAATACAGAATAGGGCACCCAAGGCAAATACAATCATCGCCGCAGCGTAAAGAGTCTGAATCGCGAGCGGGACGTAAGGATGCGAGAAAGTGTTCGGGAAAACTGGGCCAATGGAAGTCACGATTCATAAAGGCAGCCAAGAAATTGGCGGAACCTGCGTTCAGCTCTCATCCGGAAAAACCAGCATCCTTATTGATGCTGGACTTCGCTCAGCCTAACAGTCAGCCGTAGACCTCTAGCTTTGTCGTGGATGCTCTTCTTATCAGCCATCCTCACCAGGACCACTTTGCTGATGGCGACACTGCTGCGGCACTCCGGTCTACATCGGCGGGCTGGCCCGCAGCCTGATCGACGCCCCGCAAGTGTTCATCGGCGGAGATAGATATGCGCTCGACTTCCACGATTTCAAGGCCTGGCAGCCGTTCACAATCGGGGAGTTCACCATCACTCCCTATCTCGTCGACCATTCCGCCACCGATGCCTACGCCTTCCTCATCGAAGCCGAAGGCAAGCGCCTGTTCTACAGTGGCGATCTTCGCTCCACGGCCGAAAGGGCATACTCTTCGAGAATCTCGTGAAGCGCCGATTCGCGACATCGATCTCCTCTTCCTCGAAGGCACTATGCTCCATCGCAGCAACGACCAATTCCCTGACGAGACGGCAGTCGAAGACACAATCTTACAGACAATTCGCCAGCAGAAGAACATCTCGTTACTGCTTGCGTCCTCGCAAAACATCGACCGCATCGTCTCTGCCCATCGGGCCTGCAAACGTGCCGGCAAGCTCCTCGTCATCGACATCTACACCGCATGGGTGCTCGAACAGCTCCGGCAAATCACTCAGAACACGCCCGCCATGGACTGGCCTGAGCTCAGAGTTTTCGTCGCTTACAGCCAGGATCAAAAACTCAAGGCCAATCCAGACTACTTCGGAGACTTCAGAAAGCGACTCTATCGCCACAGAGTGAAGCTGAGGAACTGCACGCAACTCCTGAAGCTTTCCTCTACTACGGCAAGATGTCCAGCTTTCGTTTGATCAATGCGTTCAAGAACGCCGGAGCCCCGGTCAACGTCATTTACTCGCAGTGGCTCGGCTATCTCGACGGAACCCACTCCGACTACTTCGGCAGTGATGAAATCGCCGCGTGCCGCAGCGACCCGGCAGTCAACTTCATCTACGCGCATTCGAGCGGCGATGCCCCATTGAAGGATCTGCAAGACTAGCTGCCGCCTTGAAACCGAAGACGCTTGTCCCTATTCATACCGAAGACGCAGAGGGCTTCAGAAACAATTTCGACAACGTAACGACACTAATAGACGGCGAGACACTCATCCTGAGTTAGAGAGGGAAGATGGCACAGAAAAAGGGTTTTAGACGCCTCGAACCGAACGATCGACTCGTTAGGGCGCTTGCACCAGGCAACTATCCTTGGACGGATACACCCGACAAACGTTCGCCACGGACAAGCAAACAGCATTCAGGTGCGGGCCAGATACTGAATGCGTATGCCTGGTATGGGCAACCTGCTGAAGGTGGAGATGGGGGGCAGAAAACCGTCTGCAAGACACACTACAAGTACCTGATTGATGATCTAGCCGACGAGTACGTCGATCTGCAGCCAGAGGGCAATCATCTTGCCGTCAAGAGCACGCTGCCCTCTGGCGACATCTCTTCTGGAGGGAAAGCACTTACAACATGTGCAGAACAACATTGCAGCCCACGCGGGAGTTGAGAAGACGATTCAATCCAAGCTTGTTTGGCACAACAGAAAAACTCTGCTCGATGCGGAAATCGCGTTCAACGAGGAGGAAGATCAGGACAAGAACATGGGTCGCAGGACGCGAATCGATCTGGCCAACCTCGACAAACGCAGCAATGCGGTCGTCTTTGTGGAGCTGAAACAGCTCAGCGACATCCGACTGCACAGCGGCGAAGTGAATCAACAGATCGAAAAATATATTGCCTTTACGCATGACCATAAGGGAAGAGATCATCGAGGCCTACCGGAACGTAAACCGGGAAAAACACTGCTGGGGCACCTTCGAACAACTTCGGCATTGGCAACGGCTGAGATAAAGTCGCTGAGCCGATGCCGGGCGCCCCATTCATGACAGCCTCATCGTCATGAGTGGATACACCATCCTCTCCCACCCAATATTCTGATTGCTGAAGCGGAAATCGCAGAAGCGCGGCTGTGTGCCTGCCCTAGAATCCATCAGGCTCACGAAACGGCTCCACATCAATCCGCTCATAACGCACTTCCAACACCGTCAGGCATTCTGTCCCGCCCGGCGCTTGAAGAACCACTTCGTCTCCCGCTGCCGACTTGATCAGAGCGCGCCCCAACGGCGACACCCAGCTGATGTGGTTGCGGTTCAGATCGACCTCATCGATGCCTACTATGCTCACTTCACGCTCATCTCCAGCGGCATTCGCGTAACGCACAGTCGCGCCGAAGAACACGTTCGTCTCCCGCAGCCCTGTTCTCGGAGCCTCCGGGTCTACCACCTCCGCCGATTCAATACGCTGCCCCAGAAACCGAATTCGCCCATCGATCTGCCGCAGCCGCCTCTTGCCGTACTGGTAGTCGGCATTCTCACTGCGATCGCCGTTGCCCGCAGCCCACGCCACTACCTCCTTCACCGCCGGGCGGTCCCTCGTCAGCAGAAACCGATGCTCATCTTTCAGGCGCTGCAGCCCGCTCGGAGTCATGTAGTTCTTGCCGCGCGCCGCGGGCTCGTCCGCTTGCGGTCTTCTCGTAAACCCTTTCCGCATCTTGTGGTCCTTCCCTGCGCGCCGATAGAAAATCTTTGGTCATCCACTTTCGTGGCTCTTCCTCTACGCACACTGATCTTTTCACGTCTTCGCGCCCGGGTGCCCCAACCCACAACCGCCGCCAGGCAGTAAAATCCGTCCCATGGACATCACCGCAATCCAATCCGCCCTGCGCGAAGCCAACCTCGACGGCTGGCTCTTCTACGACCATCACCACCGCGACCCCCTCGCCTACAGCATCCTCGGCCTCGATCCCAGGCCCACGTCACCCGCCGCTGGTACTACTCTCATCCCGGCCCAGGGCGAGCCCGCAGAAACTGGTCCACCGCATCGAATCCGGCCGCCTCGACACCCTCCCCGGCGCCAAAGCCGAGTACTCCTCCTGGCAGGAACTCGACGCCGCCCTCGACGCCATGCTCACCGGCTGCAACCACCATCGCCATGCAGTACTCCCCGCGCAACGCCATCATGTACGTCTCCATGGTCGACGCCGGCACCATCGAACTCCTCCGCGACATCGGCAAAGAGATCGTCAGCTCCGCCGACCTCGTCAGCCAGTTCGAAGCCGTCCTCACCGAAGCCCAGATCGCCACCCACTACGACGCCCAGGAAGAAGCTCGACCGCATCCTCGCCGAAGGCTGGAAAGCAGATGGGCACGCCGCGCCCGCAGCCGCTGGCACCGACGAATTCGCCATGGTCGAATTGCCTCCAGCGAAGCCATGCGCCGCGAAGGCCTCATCTGGGAGCACGGCCCCAACGTCTCCGTCGGCCCCAACTCCGCCGACTCCCACTACGAACCCACCCGCCGAAAACTCCCGCCCCATCCGCCCCGGCGACTTCGTCCTCATCGACATCTGGGCCAAGCTCGCCAACCGCCCCGACGCCGTCTAGTACGACATCACCTGGACCGGCGTCGTCGACCGCGAGCCCACCGACCGCGAGCAGCTCATCTTCACCACCGTCCGCGACGCCCGCGACGCCGCCATCGACGCCGTCCAGGCCGCCTTCGCCGCCAACGAGCCCATCGCCGGCTGGGAGGCCGACGACGCCGCCCGCGACGTCATCCGCGCCGCCGGCTTCGGCCGACTGGTTCACCCACCGCACCGGCCACAACATCGCCACCGAACTCCACGGCAGCCGGCGCCCACCTCGACAACCTCGAAACCCACGACGAGCGCCTCATCCTGCCCAACACCTGCTTCTCCGTCGAACCCGGCATCTACTTCCCCGGCGAGTTCGGCGTCCGCAGCGAAATCAACATGATCACCACCCCAACGCCAGCGCCGACGTCACCGGCCGCATCCAAACGCGACCTGGTAGCGCATCTGAGCATGCAACTTAGGCTGCTATCATCGACTGAATCGAATGGCAACGAAGGTAAACTACCCGCTCGCAGCCGGCGACAAAGGCCTCACCGAAGTCTCCGCCACCAGCACCTCGCCCACCCTGGTCCTCATCGCAGGCTGGCTCGTCCCCGGCGCAGGACACCTCCTCCTCGGCAAGTGGATTCGCGCCGCGCTCCTGCTGTCGTCTCCATCCTCGCCATGTTCGCCATCGGCCTCGCCCTCCAGGGCAAGATCTACAGCGCCCAACACCGGCGAGCTCCTCGACATGCTCGGCTTCGCCGGCGACCTCGGCACCGGCCTGCTCTACGTTCGTCGCCCGCGTCTTCGGCTGGGGCCAGGCGCCGGTCCTCACCGCCGTCGCCGACTACGGCACCAAGTTCATCGTCGTCGCCGGCCTGCTCAACATCATCGCCGCCGTCGACGCCCACTCGCTCGCCAACGGCAGGAAGCGCTCATGACCATCTCCCACTTCTCCGCCGTCCTGCTCTTCTCGCTCTTCACCTCGGTCGTCTTCGGCATCACCCAGCGCGCCGAACCCAAAATGATGATCCGCTTCGGCGCCCTCTGCTTCGTCCTCTTCGTCGGCGGCACCATCGCCGCCAGCTGGCTCATGTACTTCATCA
>CAWGGW010000004.1:0-424250 GCA_963822225.1 uncultured Acidobacteriaceae bacterium
AACACTGACCAAGGCAAACCTGATGGCTAACTCCCTTGCCACGGCTGTGATCTGCGGTCTGTTGGTCACCGCGGTTTCCGTGCCCGCCCAGTCCGCGAATACACCCTCAAAGCCGTTGCAGTGGGATGTGATCTCGGTGAAGCCGATGGCACCGGACAGTTGTCCCGGCGGCCGTGGCGGAGTAGGCTATCTGCCCGACGGACTCACCGCCTCGTGCGTACCGCTGCTCTTTGTCATCGAAAATGCCTATCGAATGATGGACGGGGCGCGAATCGCCGGTCTGCCCGAATGGGCTAAAGCGGATTCCCAGTTGTACGCAATAGAAGCCCGCGTCAGCGGCAATGATGTCGCAGCCTACACCGAGTTGAGCCGTGACGAGAAATTCAGGATGCTGCAGCCCGTCCTGGCGGAGCGCTTCGGCATGAAGGCGCACATCGAACCTCGGGAGATGCCGGCATACGCGCTGGAGATCGCCAGGAGTGGGCCAAAGCTAAAGGAGCCGGCCGCAAATGAACCCAGCAGCTCGCAGTTCGGAGCGCCCACCGGAGAGGTCAAGTGGGCGAATTCACCGCTCACCAACCTTGTGTGGCTCCTAAGCCGCGAAGTCGGCAGGCCTGTGGTCGATAAAACCGGGTTGACCGGCAAATACGACTTCACCCTTGAGTACGCCCCAGCCGCGCGCGAGGGTCCGGAGAACGCCGGTAAGCCCTCGGTGTTTACCGCGCTGGAAGAACAGATCGGCCTGAAACTTGTGCCCTCAAAGGAGCCGGTAGACGTCCTGGTAGTCGACTCAATCGAGCAGCCGGCAGCCAACTAGCGCCACACTAAACCCCCGGATATTTGCCTGTCCCCGAACGCCGGAGGTGTACGTGTCTAGCACCAGCGGGCCAACGGCCCGCGCTATCGTAGCCTGGGGCGACGCCCCAGGTAATACGTCACACGCTCATCAGCGGGCTGTAGGCCCGCGCCAAACGCGCGACCCACCCCCAAAAACAAAAACCCGGAGCCGAAGCCCCGGGTTCCCTTCCCACAATTAATCTCAAGCCTGCGCTGGAGTCACGCCACTAGCGGCCGGAGCTGGAGCGACCACCTTCTTCGGCGCAGCCTCCGCCTTCTTCGACGGCGCGATAATCGCGTGCAGCGTGGTTCCTTCCATCCGTGGCATAAACTCCACCAGCCCGTTGTCCCCGATATCCAGAATCAGCCGGTTGATGATCTTGTACCCAAGATCGCGGTGAGCCATCTGCCGTCCCTTGAATCGCAGCGACGCCTTCACCTTGTCGCCATCGCCCAGGAAGCGGATCGCCATGTTCTTCTTGGTCTGGTAGTCGTGCTCATCCACCGTGACGGAGAACTTCACTTCCTTGATGACGATGACCTTCTGCTTCTTCCGCGCAGCGCGTTCGCTCTTGTCCTTCTCGTAGAGGAACTTGCCGTAGTCCTGGATCCGGCAAACCGGCGGCACTGCATTCGGCGAAATCTCAACCAGATCAAGCGACCGCTCGCGAGCCATCTTCAATGCATCGAACGGCGGCATAATGCCGAGCTGTTCGCCATTCTCGTCAATCACACGAATTTCGCGGGCGCGAATTCGTTCATTAGTGCGGATAAAACTCTTTGCGGAACGTTTATCAATCGGTGGAATAGGTTGCCTCCACGGCGAGCCTCTCAGGCCGCCATGCCTGTGTTGTGATTGGATCGCATGCCTCTATTAAAGGTTGCGTATAGCCAGAAGTATAGCATTATGCGCTTTCTGGAGCAGCTAGCGCACCGAACCATGCGAAGGAACGACTTGTATGCTTGAGACATCGAACCCGCAGCGCTCCACCCTATCGCGCGCAATCGCGACCTACATCGTGTTATGGGTACCCGCGATACTGATCGCAGCATTGATATCGCTTGCCGGCGTCCTGACGTTCCGGTCATCACCAATGTTGGGCGCCCTGTCGTTTCTGCTCGCGCTACCTGCCACTCTTATCGGCCTAAGATCTTTTCGTGTAAGCGCTATGACAATGGTTGCCCTGCTGATTTGGGACATTCTGGCGACAACTTGGCCTCACATCAATTTGAGTGGCCTGTTAAGTTCGCTGATCGATGCCCTACTATTGACATCGACGGTACTGACTGTTCTAGTCGCGCTCCTAAGCCCTTTTGCCTCGCTACTAAGCTTCTTCCGCGAATTGCGCAGCACTTCAGGAGCACCTCACTTCGCCGCCGCCGCCATCTGCAACTGATACTCCGCGTACGGCCCCTTGAAATCCTCAATCCGGAAATCCCCCGGCCCGCCCTCAAAGTGCCAGATCCGCGTGGCCACTTCCTCGATCAGGTCCAGATCGTGCGTAACCAGCAGCACGGTTCCCTCATACTTCTGCAGCGCCAGATTCAGCGCGTTGATCGCCTCCAGATCAAGATGGTTTGAAGGCTCGTCCATCACCAGCACATTCGGCTTCTGCAGCATCAGCTTGCAGAACAACAGCCTCGCCGCCTCGCCACCGCTCAGGGCATCGGTCATCTTCAACCCTTCTTCACCCTTGAACAGCATCTGCCCCAGAATCCCGCGAATGTCTTCCTTGGTCGCGTCTTCGTCGAACTGGTGCAGCCAGTCGTTCACCGTCATGCCCTTCTGAATCGACGCCTTCAGATCCTGCGGGAAGTATCCGATCTGCGCCTCGTGGCCCCACTTCACCACGCCCGAGTCCACCGACACATCCTTCTCGTCCACGCCTTCAGCATTCGCCAGCAGAGCCTTCAGCATGGTCGTCTTGCCCTGGCCGTTGCGCCCCATCAGAACAATCTTGTCGCCGCGCAGGCAGCTTGCAGAAAACTTGTTCACCACCTGCAGCGGCGTTCCGTCCTTCTGCTCATACGCCTTCGACACTTCCTCAATCTCAAGCACGTGCTTCCCGCTAGGCCGCTTCTGCTCAAACCGGATATACGGCCGCTGAATATTCGACCGCGCCAGCTCCGTAGTCGCCAGCCGCTCCACTTCCTTCTTCCGCGAATTCACCTGGCTCGACCGCGTACCCGCAGAGAAGCGCGCAATAAAGTCGTTCAACTGCGCAATCTTCTTCTCGCGCTGCTCGTTCTGGCTCTCAATCCGCGAACGGATGGCGGTCTTCTGCTCGACCATATCGTCGTAGCCGCCGTTATACGTGATGATCGTCTCGTAATCGATATCCGCGATATGCGTACACACCGAGTTCAAGAAGTGCCGGTCGTGCGAGATCGTGATCAACGTGCCGTTGTACCGCACCAGAAAATCCTGCAGCCACAAAATCGAATCCAGATCCAAATAGTTCGTCGGCTCATCCAGCAGCAGAGCCTGCGGCTCGCCAAACAGCGCCTGCGCCAGCAGCACGCGAACCTTCTGGCCGCCCTGCAGTTCGCTCATCTTGCGATCGTGCAGCTCATCGCCGATATCCAGCCCCTGCAGCAGAATCGCCGCGTTCGCCTCGGCCTCGTACCCATCCTCTTCGCCGACGATGCCTTCCAGCTCACCCAGCCGGCTGCCGTCCTCGTCGGTCATCTCGGGCTTCTCGTAGATGCGCTCGCGCTCTTCCAGAGCCGCCCACAGCGGCTTGTTCCCCATAATCACGGTATCGACCACGCGATACTGATCGAACGCATACTGGTCCTGCGACAGCACGCCGATCTTCTTCGGCCGCACCACATTGCCCTTCTGCGCGTCGATCTCGCCCGTCAAAACCTTCATAAACGTGGACTTACCCGCCCCATTGGGCCCCGTCAGTCCATACCGCCGCCCGCTCGTAAAAGTAACCGAGACGTCCTCAAAGAGCAGCTTCTGCCCATACCGCATCGTCACATTGGAAACTGAAATCATGATATTTGTTCAATTTTACAGGCAAATCGCAATCCCGCGCTCCGCCGGTTTCCCATCCTGTCAGATATCATCGGCGGCCCCATTCGGACGTGCCTGCGATCACTTGCTTTTTCAGTGGATCGATCCCGAAGACCGGGCATCGAAGGATCCGTATATATTAAACGGCTATGTCCAGTTCCCCACTTCATGCGGATTTCTCGGCGCCGGTGTGGACGAATGATACTCTCCAGCCCTTGCGGGCAATCGGAGACCCCCTTGCCGATGCGGTCATCGACGAGCTCTTCTCCGATGGCGGCGTGCAGGCGATGAACACCCTGATGAGCGGCTTTGTCGCCAACGAACATCCCTCGCCGGATAATCTTCCGGCGCCCGTCCGCAACTATCTTCTGCAAACGGCCGAATTGCCGGACTGGGCTTCCCAGGACCTGATCAAAGCGGGTGAGAATCTCTTCTGGCGCTTCGGCCCACGCATCATCCTGATGCTGACCTGCTACTCGCTGCCATTCTGCTATCTGGGCCGCAACGGAGTGCCGGTGCTGGCAATGACGAACCGGCTCTTCAGCAATTCCACGCGCCGAATTGTGGAGACCGCGCAAATGGTAGTCGACTGCATGTCCGCGGGCGGCCTCTCTACCCCGTCCGGGCGAGGCCGCCTGACCATTCAAAAGGTCAGGCTGATGCACGCAGCGATCCGGCGTCTTGCGCCCGGCGCGCCCTCATGGAAGCCCGAATACGGAGTACCTGTAAACCAGGAAGATTTGGCGGGTACGCTGATGGCGTTCTCTTATATCGTTCTTGATGGGCTCGAAAAACTCGACATCGAGCTCACCGATCAGGACCGGATGGGGTATCTCCACTGCTGGAACATCATCGGCCACCTGTTGGGTGTGCATGACGACCTTCTTCCTGCCAACCCCGCTCAGGCCAAGGCGCTCGCCAACGCCATTGCCGCGCACCAATTCGCCCCCACGCAGGAGGGCAAGGACCTAACCAAGGCTCTGCTCGACATGATGGCGAATATTCTGCCAGGCGACGTGCTCCACGATATGCCTGCCATTATGCTTCGTTTCTTCCTTGGCAAGGAATGGGCCGGCTGGTTGGGAGTTCAAGAAGAGGTTCTGGAGGATCTGGTAACCCAACCCATCCAGTTTCTTGGCCTGACGTTCGGCGGCGCGATCGAGGATTCGAAGACGTTGGGGGATATCGCCGAAAAGATGGGCCAGCTGCTCATCGGCTCGATCATGCTCGTCGGACGGGGTGGCAACCGGCCCAGCTTCGCGATTCCCACCGAGTTGCGCGAGGTTTGGGGTGTGAACTGGACCTCTTAGCACCGTCCCCGGGTGCCCCCTCTCAGGCTTCCCTTGGGTGGGATGCAAACTGATACGCGCGCGCAGCGCCCCAAATCGGAAAGCCGCGTCCTATCCGCCCTCTTCCTCACATGATCTAAAATCAACCCGATCCCTCTGGAAGGTGACCATGAGCCGCGTCCTCATTGTCGACAGTCAAAACCCGATCAGCCGGGAAATTGGAGAACGCCTGGCCGAGGGTGGCTTGTCCATCGAGTACGCCGCCGGCCACATCGACGCGGTCCATCGGCTCCGCTGCCGCGCGTTTGGTCTCATCGTCACCAGTGCCGAGGGCGTAATCGAAGAAGCCCTCGCGCTCCTCGAGGAAATGAGACTGATACGGCCCACTCTTAAGTGCATCGTGCTAGCCCCTTACAGCACACCGAACGACATCATCGCAGCTCTGCGTGCGCGTGTCTTCGGATGCTTCACCCCTCCCTTTCAGGCCCGCGACATCGCCTCCGTCGTACACGATGCAGCCATCAGCGACGATTCAAACGAAGACATCGAAGTCGTCTCCGCGCGCCCGGGCTGGATTGCCGTACGAGTCAACTGCCGCCTCGCCACAGCCGAGCGCCTCATGTCGTTTGCCAGAGAGTTTGCCGCGCAGTTGCCCGAAACCGCCCGTCAGGACATCATGTTTGCCCTCCGCGAGATCCTCATCAACGCCATGGAGCACGGCGCCAAATTCAATCCCGATCAGGTCGTCGAGGTCAACGCCATCCGCACCGCCCGCACCATGACGTTTCGCGTCCGCGACCCCGGCGCGGGTTTTCGCAAGGAAGACGTCCGCCATGCAGCCCACGCCAATCCTTCAGATGACCCCACCGCTCACATCGTCCTGCGTGAACAGCAAGGCATGCGCGCCGGAGGCTATGGCATGCTGCTCGCCGCCGGTACGGTCGACGAACTCATCTACAACGAAACCGGAAACGAAGTCATCCTCATCAAGTATTTAGATTAGTTCGCACAAAGGCCATCATCGAAAGCACCCCCATCGTTCGCGGGAGTGTCTCTTTCTGGCTGCTGTCACAGCAATCATATCAGTCGAAACCCGTGCAGCCGTTTTGCAGCATCCTCATCAAAAGTCAGAGTTTCCGAACAGCCCCGCCAGATGCCCAGAGAGCCAATCAAAGCGTCTTCAAACGTTCCAATCCCATTTCGGAGGGAGACCACTGCGAGATAAACCTCTTGTTCGTTCTGAACCTCAAGCGTATCGGCGGCCAACAGCATTTCGATGTCATTCGCGATTTCCGACCGCGACCGCTTGAAAAGGCTTTTCAAAACCCAGACAACCTCAAGAATGGTCACAAGGCTCACGAAACCCGGTTCCTGTTCGGTCAATCGCCGTTCAATGATCTCTATCGCGCGGGCAGACTGCTTCGGATCGTCTTGCGCAATGTAACGTAAAAGCACGTTTGTATCGAGGCCGATCATTTCTTACGCCGAAATCTCTGCGTTGCGCCGTCCTCTATTGCGCGATCAATTTCTTGTAGAGAAACCGCCTTGGCCGGCTTAGGAATCATGCCTTTGAGCCGAGCAGTCGGAATCTTGGGCAGAATGATCACGCCGTCAGGGTGGAAAAAAAACTTGAACCGGTCACCCGCCTTGATTTGCAGGCGATCGCGAACCGTTTTGGGGATCGTTGCTTGCCCTTTGCTGCTAAGCGTCGCTTCCATTTGCGGAGCCCTCCCGTCTTTACATTTTATCAGAAGTAAAGATGCGCGGCACCGCTTGATTGAGACCGGAACCCGTAGGTGGAAAAATCCCGACCACTCACCGCCGTCGGCGCTGGACGGGTCCTTCTCATTTAGCTGAAATCCCGTATTTCGGCAGCGACATACAAGCTCCGCGTGTGTCTCGTGAATCGACTATGGTGCAAATTCTTCGGCAAGTTCCAGTGACCTCCCCGCCCTACTTGGTGGCTTGGGCGTCATATTCGAACGGAAGCGCGCAAATATCAGATCCCCGGCAACCAACTTGCCTTGTTCGCGGCCACCAGCCTCAATCCCCTAACCACCCTTGTCACTTCTGAATTTCCAGCGACCACAACCATTTAGAATCACCACCCCCCCCAATTACAACCCCGATATCCACACCGAAACCTTGACACCCCTCCATATAATTAAGAAAAGGGGCAAAATGTGCCCAGCGTCGTGCCCAAACTTTCTCGGGCCGGACCTGGAGCCTGCCAGCCCAGGGGAAAGCAATGCGAAATCGAGTCCGTACCGGCCCGCACGCGGCCGAGCCATCTCGCCTTTTCGACGCGTCCACCCCTGGCTGTGTCCCTCCAAATCGCACCGAGGTCCGGACCTAACCCATTTAGATCTGAGATTTTAGTGCCAAATCGACCCTAGGGGGGTACCACATGTCGCAGCCATCCAATCTCGTCACCGTCACCCAGAAACGCTTCCGCTGCCGCCACGTCCACGCCGCCGGACATCAGTGCGGCTCGCCCGCTCTCCGCAGCGAGCAATTCTGCTACTTCCACCACACCACCCGCCGCCCCAAGCCGTCCGCCGGCAAATTCCGCCACCTCGACGCCCACGAGCCCTTCGAGCTCCCCATCGTCGAAGACCTCCCCTCCGCCCTCTCCGTCGCCGCCCAGCTCCTTTGCCGCATCGCCTCCAACGACCTCGACCACGAACGCGCCGGCAAGATGCTCTATAACCTGCAGATCATCACCAGCATCATCGACAGGGCCTCCCGCGCCGCCGCGGGTGCCCCATCCGTAGCAGCCTCTTCGGGACGGGTGGGGTCTGCTCCCGCCACCAGGCCGGAGCCCGTCGAAGAACTAGTCGCCGACGAAACCCACGGCCTCATCGCTCCCATCACCGAATTCCTGCCCGCGCAGGAACCCTCGGGCGCCCCATCCGTACGAGTGGAATCAGAGTCGGGTGCCCCATCGAGTGGAATCAGAATCGGGTGCCCCATCCGTACCGGTTTCATCGGGACGGGTGGGGTCGGTCGAATCGAAGTCGGAATCGGATCGATCGGAATCGAGTCGGATCGAGTCGGAATCGGAATCGGGATCGGGATCGGGTGCCCCATTCGTACCGGTCTCATCGGGACGGGTGGGGTCGGAATCGAAGTCGGAATCGAAGTCGGAATCGGAGTCGGAATCGGGTGCCCCATCCGTACCGGCTTCATCGGGACGGGTGGGGTCGAATCGGAATCGGAATCGGGGTCGGAATCGGAATCGGGGTCGGAGTCGGAATCAGAATCGGGTGCCCCACATCTCGCTTCTGAGATGTGGGATCAACCGTCCGCGCAGCCCACCCCACCTCATCCCCACCCAGCCGTTCAACCTGCAACTGACAACCTGCAACCTGCCACTGTCTCTACCCTTCAGGCTGTTGCCGCGCCGGCCGATTCAGAAAACGCGCCGAAAACAGATACAAAACAGCTCCACTCAGCGGCTGATTGGCGCGCCAAATGGAGCTGTAGGGTATCGACTCGATGTAAGTTACGCGACCAAACTATTGCCCGCGGCGCGCCGGACCAGAGCGGCTGCTGCCCGGACGATTGCTGGACCTGCCCGAAGCATTCCGTCCGCCGCCAAATCCGCCTCCGCCTGCACGGCTGCGGAATCCGCCTCCGCTCTTGCCCTTGTAAGGGCTGGTGCCGATGTTTCTCGCCTGCGTCTGCGCGGACGCATCGCCGGATTTCCACGAGCGCGTTTCCAGCGCCAGCAGGGTCGAAGGATTCGTCGAGAGATCGAGAGGCTTGTTGCGCTCCTCTTTCTCAAGGTTCTTATCGGCTTCGCTCCAGTCGAACTTTACCTTCAGCTCGCGCTCCATCTTGCGCGCGTCGGAACGTTCCTGCGGCATCACAAACGTGGTCGCAACGCCGCTCGCGCCCGCGCGTCCGGTTCGCCCGATGCGGTGAACAAAGTCGTCCGAGCCATTCGGCAGATCGTAGTTGCACCACGTGCGCGATGTCCTGCACGTCGATGCCGCGAGCCGCAACATCGGTCGCAACCAGCACGCGATGCTTGCCGCTGGCAAAGCCCTTCAGCGCCGCGGTCCGCTGCGACTGCGAGCGATCGCCGTGGATCACGTCCACGTCGTGGCCGAGCCGTTCCAGCTTCTTCGAGATGCGGTCCGCGCCATGCTTCGTCCGCGAGAAGACGAGGAATGTTCCGGTCTCCTCACGCAGCATCTGGTCCAGCAGGCCAAGCTTCTGGTCCTGCATCACCGTGATAGGCGCGCAGCTCAACCTGGTCGCTCGGCTTCGAAGTCTGGCCGATCTCGACCCGAACCGGATTGCGCACGTAGTCGCGCACGATCTCGCGCACGTTCGCATCCAGCGTCGCCGAGTAGCACATCGTCTGCCGAGTCCGCGGAAGCGAGCCAACGATGCGCCGAATCGCGGGCAGAAAGCCCATGTCCAGCATGCGATCCACTTCGTCCAGCACCAGCATCTCGACGGTGTTGATGTTCACCGCGCGCCGGCGCAGAAAGTCTTCAAGCCGTCCAGGAGTCGCGACCACAAGCCGAGGTCCGCGGCCAAGCTGGTCGAGCTGCGTGTTCTCAGAGAGTCCGCCGCAGACCAGAACTGCATCGTTCTTCGCGTTGGGCACGAGCTTGTAGTAAGCCTCGAGCACCTGCATCGCGAGCTCGCGCGTCGGCAGCAGGATCAGCGCACGAATCGGTCCGCGCTTGCCCTTGACCGCAGGAATCGGATTGACGATCCATGTGCTCGATCATCGGAATCAGGAAGCTCAGAGTCTTGCCGGTTCCGGTCGAAGCGGTCGCCAGGATGTCCGCGCCTTCAAGCGCCGGCGGAATCGCCTTCGCCTGCACTGGCGTCGGCGTCATGTAGCCGGCAGCGCTCAGGCGCTTCTTCAGCATGTCGGAGATGTTGAAGTCGTTGAAGTGAACGTTCTTCAGGAAAGGAAGGTGAGTCGTCGGATCGATCTGGATCTCGGAAGCGTCGACGGTGGTGTTGGTGAGCGCAGGAATCGGCGCATCGCTCGCAGGAGCTGCATTGGTCTCAAAAGTTGTGTTGTTCATAGGGGTTACAGAAATAGCCTCAGGCTCAAGAATTGCGGTAGTCAAAGTGTTCCTTATCAAGCTGTTGTAGATGAAGCGCAAGTAGATGCAGCGATGCCAAAGCATCTTGGTTTCGTTTGATCAGCATTGCTATCGGTTTCGAAGCGCTGCTGCTGCACGGCGAGACTCGTCCATTTGACGTGTCTTCCAGCCAGAGCAACCAGCGAGTCTTCCTGCGGCAAAAGGCCCTTTTTTCGGCCTGCGAGCCACTGCAGAAGGTCTGCGGTGAGAAAGGCGAATCACAGTCTCTGGCCAGAGACTTCGAATCTCCCCGAAGTCCTTGCCTGCGATGCCTGCACTCAAATTAATCAAGCGCAACACTAGTGTAACACGGAATGAACAATATATGTTGACGACACAGTGTCATCGCCAGCGTGAACCAAAGCAATTGGGCCGCATCCCGAAGGATGCGGCCCAGATGAGTCAAGCTGATTCGGTGAGACTAGAAGTTCTCCGGCTCGCTTGGCAGGTCGAGATCATCATCGTCATCTTCGTCTTCATCATCGTCGTCGAAGTTGCCGAAGCTCGCAGCCAGAGTCGCCGCCGGAAGAACCGAAGTCGGTCCCGGAACCGGATTGCCCTGGTCGTCGATCTTCATGCCGAGCGAAAGACCCATCTGCGCGAGAATTTCCTTGATCTCGTTCAGCGACTTGCGGCCGAAGTTCTTGGTCTTCAGCATCTCGGCTTCGGTCTTCTGGATGAGCTCGCCGATGGTGGCGATGTTGGCGTTCTTCAGGCAGTTGTAGCTGCGCACAGAAAGCTCAAGCTCTTCCACCGAGCGGTTGAGGTTCTCGTTGCGCAGAGCAGGACCGTCGAGCGCGTCGTGACCAGCTTCCATCTCTTCTTCGAAGTTGATGAAGATGCTCATGTGGTCCTTCAGCAGCTTCGCCGAGAGGCCGAGAGCGTCGGCCGGGAACACAGTGCCGTTGGTCCAGATCTCGATGGTGAGCTTGTCGTAGTCGGTGATCTGACCGAGACGAGCTGCTTCGACGAGGTAGTTGACCTTGCGAACGGGCGAGTGGACCGAGTCGACCGGGATGAAGCCGAGGCCGAGGTCGGCGTCGAAGTTCTTGTCGGCGGAGATGTATCCGCGGCCGCGCTTCAGCCGCATCTCCATGTCGATCTTGCCGCCTTCGCGAGACGGTGCAGATGTAGACGTCCTTGTCGAGGATCTCGACGTCGCCGTCGGCCTCGATCATGCCGGAGGTGATGACGCCGGCCGCATCGGCGCGCAGGTACATCGCCTTCGGGCCTTCGCCGTTGAGCTTGAAGGGAATCTGCTTCAGGTTCAGGATGATGTCGGTCGCGTCTTCAACGACGCCGCTGATGGACTGGAACTCGTGCAGCACGCCCTCGATGCGGACGGCGGTGACTGCAGCGCCCTCGATGGAGGAGAGCAGGGTGCGGCGAAGTGCGTTGCCGATGGTGGTGCCGAAGCCGCGCTCAAAGGGCTGAGCGGAAAACTTGCCGTACTTTTCGGTGAGTGTTTCGGTGTCGACTGCGAGACGCTTGGGCTTTTGGAAACCTCTCCAAAGCATGGTGTTTCTCCTTTTCCGTCCTAGCCGCGATGCATTCTGCGGACTGGCGGGTGTTTCGGTTGCGGGTTAAGTTGTGGTTGCTACTACATTGTCATTCCGCAGCGCAGCGGAGGAATCTGCTTTCCTCCGCTGCACCACGGCAATCTTTACTTGCTGTAGAGTTCGACGATCAGCTGCTCGTTGACCGGCAGGTTGACGTCTTCGCGCTTCGGCAGGGCGAGCACCTTGCCCGACAGATTCTCGCGGTTGATGTCGAGCCACTGCACCTGCGCGCTGACCGCTGGCGAAGTTGCCCGACTCTTCGAGCACGATGAGCTTCTTCGAACCCTCGCGGATCGCGATCTCGTCGCCGACCTTGCACTGGAAGGACGGGATGTTGACCTTGCGGCCGTTGACCTGGATGTGTCCGTGGCGAACGATCTGGCGAGCCTGGCGGCGCGACATCGCGAAGCCGAGGCGGTAGCAGACGTTGTCGAGGCGAGTCTCAAGCTGCTGCAGCAGGAGTTCGCCGGTAACGCCGGTCTTGTTCGCGGCCTTCTGGTAGTAGGCGCGGAACTGGGTCTCGAGCGTGAAGTAGATGCGCTTTGCCTTCTGCTTCTCGCGAAGCTGCAGGCCGTAGCCGACTACCTTCTTGACCTTGCGCGACTGGCCATGCTGGCCCGGGGGGAAGTTGCGCTTCTCAATCGGGCATTTGTCGGAGAAGCATTTCGCTCCCTTGAGGAAGAGCTTGGTTCCGTCGCGGCGGCAGAGGCGGCAGACGGGTCCTGTATAACGTGCCATTTTATTACTCCTTTACTTCAGGTGACGATCGGTTTACACGCTGGCGCGCTTCGTCCCGATCCGATTCGGTTTCACGTTGTCCGTTATACGTTCTCCGTAAGTGCGGGCTTATCCGTACAACGTAGAACGTACAGCGGACAACAGTGGCTCAGACTCTGCGGCGCTTGGGCGGACGGCAGCCGTTGTGCGGCATCGGCGTAACGTCGCGGATGCTGCGCACCTCGATGCCCGTGGTGGCGAGCGCGCGGATCGCGGACTCACGGCCGGAGCCGGGACCCGAGACGCGCACATCGACCGAACGGAGACCGTGGTCGCGGGCTGCGTTGGCCGCACCGACGGCCGCCTGCTGCGCCGCAAACGGGGTTCCCTTGCGGGAGCCGCGGAAGCCGAGCGAGCCGGACGACTTCCAGGAGAGCGTGTTGCCCGCCTGGTCGGTGATGGTGACGATGGTGTTGTTGAAGCTCGCCTGGATGAAGACGAGCCCGAATGGAACGTTCTTCCGTTCGCGCTTCTTGAACTTCTTGTTCTTGCCCGCGGTCTTGGCGCCGGCTGCCTTGTTCTGTGTCTTCGCCATGATTTATTTCGTCGCTTTCTTCTTGCCGGCAACCGTTCCCTTGCGGGGACCTTTGCGCGTGCGAGCGTTGGTGTGGGTGCGCTGGCCGCGAACCGGCAGCGAACGGCGGTGGCGAAGGCCACGATAGGACTGAATTTCGATCAGCCGCTTGATGTTGAGCGAGACGTCCTTGCGGAGGTCGCCTTCGATCTGGCCCTGGCCCTCGATGACGTGACGGATGCGGTTCAGCGCATCCTCGTCGAGCGTGCCGACCTTCGCGAAGGGATCGACGTCTGCGGCGGCGAGAATCTTTGCCGCGCGCGAGTCGCCGATGCCGAAGATGTAGGTGAGTCCGATGCGTACCTGTTTGTTATTGGGTACGTCGACTCCAGCAATACGTGCCATGGGGTTCCTTTTCGTTGGGCTCGTGGCGCTAATGGCCACGGAAGCGGGGTGATTGGTTTGCGGACGTTCCGCCGGGTTCAACGCAAGCCTTGATTTCGGCTAACTAGCCTGGCGGGGCCGGTAAGCATGCAGGTGCTAGTGCTAGCTGAAAGCGATTAGCCTTGACGCTGTTTGTGCTTGGCGTTTTCGCAGATGACGCGAACCACGCCGCGGCGGTGGATGACTTTGCACTTGTCACAAATCTTCTTTACTGAGGCACGAACCTTCATTTGAATCCCTTCCTAAAACTAAGCAAACTGGCTCGTAGCCAAGGTGTACCCAGGGGCTAAAGCCCCTTAGACGCGTAGCCCTTGAATGTCAGGGCTAAGCCCTGACCTACCTAGAAGCCAATGCGGAGAACAAGCATGGCGGCTCTGGGATTTGTTGGAACTCGTCTACTTGTAGCGGTAGACGATGCGGCCGCGGTTGAGGTCGTACGGACTGAGCTCAATCGCGACGCGGTCGCCGGGGAGGATACGAATGAAGTTTTTGCGCATGCGTCCGGAGACGTGTGCGAGGGCCTGATGCTTGTTTTCAAGCTCGACCTTGAACAGCGCATTGGGCAGCGTCTCAACGACAACTGCCATTACTTCAATTGCATCTTCCTTCGACAAACGCTCTCCTTTGCAAGGCGGGGACGGTTCTTACGCGACCCAAACGCCCTGATGCCGTGTGCCTGCACACACAGCATCTCTGAGTATACCCCTAAATCGGGCGCTAAATTTCTACCGGGTAAGCACCTTGGGGCCGTCTTTTGTGATAGCGACGGTGTGCTCGAAGTGGGCGCTGAAGCTGCCATCCAGGGTAATGGTCGTCCAGCCGTCGGGCAGAACCTTTACTCCGGCGCCGCCGGCGTTGATCATCGGCTCGATGGCCAGGACCATTCCGGCCTTCAGGCGCGGCCCTTTGCCGCGGGTGCCGAAGTTGGGAACCTGAGGGTCCTCGTGCATGGATCGGCCGATTCCGTGGCCGACAAACTCCTTGACCACGCCAAAGCCCTCCGCCTCGCACATCTCCTGCACGGTGGCGGAGATGTCGAAGAGCCGGCCGCCGACCTGGGCCTGCTGAATGGCTTTTTCGAGCGAGGCCTTGGTGACATCGAGGAGCTTCTGCGTTGCAGCGCGACGGAGTGCCGACGGCGTAAGTGACGGCGCAGTCGGAGTAATAGCCGTCGACGATGACGCCGCAGTCGATGGAGATAATGTCGCCGTCAGCAAGAATGCGTTTGGCGGACGGGATGCCGTGGACGACTTCGCTGTTGATCGAGGTGCAGAGTGCCGCGGGAAAGCCGTGATAGCCCTTGAACGCGGACGATGGCGTGCAGTGCGTCCATCTTGGCGGCGGCTGCGTTCTCGAGGTCCATCGTGGAAGCGCCGGCGACGACAGCGGGCGCACGGCCTCGTGGACTTGGCGCAGGGCCTCGCCGGAGCGGCGCATCTTGTCGATCTCGGCTTCCGTTTTGATCAGGATTGCCATGGTCAGCAGGCACCGCGTGGAAACTGCTTGCGCAACTCGTGCAGCGCGGTAACGATAGCGGAAGAAACAACGTCGACGCTATCTTCTCCCGCGACCGATCTGAAACGGCATGACCGCTCGTAGTGCGAAATCACAGGCATGGTCTGCGAATGGTACACATGCATGCGCTTGTGAAAGGCCTCTTCGGTATCGTCCGCGCGCTGGACGAGTTTGGTTCCGTCGTCGTCGCAGATCTCATCTTGCCGCGGCGGATTGAAATAGATGTTGTAGATCCGATTGCACGTTGAGCAGGTTCGGCGGCCGGTGATGCGGCGCAGCAGAAGCGTCCTCGTCGACGCGAAGTTCAACCGCAACCGTGGGTGGAAGACAGCCGCTCTGTCGCAGAAAACTCATCCAGCCACTCGGCCTGGTCGAGGGTGCTGGGAAAGCCATCCAGGATGTATCCGGCTGCGTGTCCGGCTCGGCGAGGCGAACGGCGACCATCTTGTTCACCAGGTCGTCCGGGACCAGTGTGCCCTGCCGCATCAGGTCTTCGGCCATCATCCCCAATCGGTGTGATTTCGACGATGTTGCCGGAGCAGGTCGCCCGTGGAGATCTGCGGGATGCCAAAACGCGAGACGAGAAGCTGCGCTTGAGTGCCCTTGCCACGCCGGGCGCCCCTAAAAGGAGAACCGGCCCAGGCAGGAAGGAAGCTGTCTGCCGGGGCCGTTGTCATGAGATGCGGACTCTGAGTTCAACGTATCGTGCCTACCAACTTCGGCGCCCGCGGATCCGGCCGCTCTTGGGAGAGAAGCCGTCATAGTGGCGCATGATGAGCTGCGATTCGATCTGCTGGACGGTGTCCATGGCTACACCGACGACGATCAGCAGCGAGGTGCCGCCGAAGTAGAAGTTTACGCCAAGACCGTTGCGTCATCCAGGTGGGAAGCGTGTCAAAGATAGCGCCCGATCAGCCAGAGATGGTTGAAGTGGATACCGCTGATGAGCAGCGTCGGGATGATGGAGATGATGATGAGGTAGATCGCGCCGACCAGCGTGATGCGCGTGAGCACGTCGTTGATGAAGTCCGACGGTGCGCCTGCCGGGACGGATGCCGGGGATGAAGCCGCCGTACTTGCGCATGTTGTCGGCGATATCGTCCGGACGGAAGACGATGGAGATATAGAAGTAGGCGAAGAAGATGATCGCCGCGATGTAAAGGATCTCGTACCAGGGCTCGCCGGGCTGCGAGGTTGCGGAAGATCGGGCCGAAGAAGATGTGTCTCGCGAAGCTGGACCGCTGCCGAAGAAGCTCATGCCGGCGAAGAGCAGCGGCGCGGAGAGGATGGAACTGGCGAAGATGACGGGCATCACGCCGCCGGAGTTGACCTTGAGCGGAAGATGCGTGGACTGGCCGCCCATCATCTTGCGCCCGACGATGCGCTTGGCATACTGCACCGGGATGCGGCGCTCAGAGCGCTCGACGAAGACGATGAAGGCGACGACGGCGATCATGCCGACGATCAGGAGGACGATGGCGATCGGGCGTGAACGCGCCCCAGGCGCTGTCGCGGCCTTCTCGTAGAGGTTCGCTGATGCCGCGCGGCAGGCCGACTACGATGCCGGTGAAGATCAGCAGCGACATGCCGTTGCCGATGCCGCGCTCGGTGATCTGCTCACCCAGCCACATGATGAAGGCGGTGCCGGCGGTGAGGGTGATGACGCACAGCGGAATAAATGCGCCGCGCGGGATGGTGACCATCGTCTGAGCCGGTGCTGGTGTTGGTCAGCGTCAGCGCGATGGCGAAGGACTGGATGATGCCAAGCAGGACCGTGACGTAACGGGTCCACTGGGTGATCTTGCGGCGGCCGAGTTCGCCTTCCTTCTGCAGCTTCGCCAGCGGCTCATAGATGACGGTGAGCAGCTGGAAGATGATCGACGCCGTGATGTACGGCATGATGCCGAGCGCGAAGATGGTGAGCCTGCGCAGATTTCCGCCGGTGAACAGGTCGGCCAGGCCGAGCGCCGAGCCGGAGTTCTGCATTGAAGAACTGCGCGAGCATGTCGGCGTTGATGCCGGGCGTGGGAATGAATGCAGCCCAGACGATAGACGGCCAGCATGCCAAGCGTGAAGAGGACGCGCTTGCGCAGATCGGGGATGCGGAAGATGTTGGCGAATTTCTCGAACATCGGTACCTCTTTGCTCTTGAGAACCCGGGCCCGCAGCTGTGCTTCGGGGTGAACTCTCTATCCTAGTCGAAAGCGCCGCGCCAGATGCACTTGCGAAATTCGCTAGCCGATCAGGATGGCCTTGCCGCCGGCCTTCTCGATCGCTTCCTGGGCGGTCTTGGAGAACTTGTGCGCGTGAATCGTGACCGCGGCCTTGAGCTCGCCGTTGTTGAGCACCTTGATCAGGCCGCTCTTCTTGCGCAGCAGGCCAAGCGAGATGATCTTGTCCAGCGTGAACTCAGTACCGGTTGCGGTCGGCGACGATCTCGGCGACGCGGTCGAGGCCGAGGACGGTGTACTCGACGCGGAAGATGTTGTTGAAGCCGCGCTTGGGCAGGCGGCGGTGCAGCGGCATCTGGCCGCCTTCGAAGCCGCGCATCAGCGAGGAGCCCGAGCGCGAGCCCTGACCCTTGTGTCCGCGGGTGGAGGTCTTACCCATGCCCGAGCCCATACCGCGGCCGACACGCTTCTTGTTTTCGTTCGCCTTCTTGGGGGCGCGGAGATTGGAGAGATTGCGGATTGCCATTTGTTTCCTCGCTATAACGCCGGCAGCTCAGAGGCTAGCCGACTCGCATTGGGTGCAGGATGTATGCTCTGCAGAAATAATTTATTCGACGACGCGGACGAGATGCGGAACCTTCGCCACCATGCCACGAATCGATGGAGTGTCTTCGCGCTCGACGATCTGGTTGAGACGCGTGAAGCCGAGGCCCTTGATGACGAGCTTGTGCTTGACCGGCGTGCAGATCTTCGAACGGAAGTATTGCAGCTTGATCTTGGCGATTGCCTTGGTCATCTGGCTCATGATCTACAGATCTCCTCTACAGTCTTGCCGCGCAGGGCGGCGACTTCGGCCTTGTTGCGAAGCTGGATGAGAGCGTCGAACGTGGCCTTGATAACGTTGTGCGGGTTGGCCGAGCCGAGCGACTTGGTCAGCACATTCTGCACGCCGGCCGAGGTCATGACGGCGCGGACCGTCTTGCCGGCGATGACTCCGGTACCTTCGGGCGCCGGCTTCAGCATCACCTATCCGGCGCCGTAGTGGCCGAGCACCTGGTGCGGAATGGTGGTCTGCGGTCAGGTTGATCTTGAACAGGTTCTTCTTGGCGGCCTCGATGCCCTTGCGGATGGCCTGGGGAACTTCCTTGGCCTTGCCCGAGCCGTAGCCGACTACGCCTTCGCCCGGATCGCCAATGACGACCAGCGCGGCAAAGGACATGTTCTTGCCGCCCTTGACGACCTTGGTGACGCGATTGATCGAGACCACCTCGTCCTTGAGGTTGAGCCGGTTCGCATCGAGCTTCTTCTTCATCATGCCATATGCTATCCATCTTTCTGGCTGCCCGATCCGGGCGCCGAGAAAACCTGAAACTAAAAACCTAAAATTCGAGTCCAGCCTCGCGGGCTGCATCGGCGAGCGCCTTGACGCGGCCGTGATACAGATAGCCGCCGCGGTCGAAGACCACCTTCTTGATGCCCTTCTCCTTCGCGCGCTCGGCGATCAGCTTGCCGACTTCCTTGGCGGCAGCAACGTTGCCGCCGTAGTGCTTCTCTTCGCCGACTTCTTGCCGAACGAGGAGGCCGAGACCAGGGTGACGCCGTTGAGATCGTCGATGAGCTGGGTGTAGATGTGGTTCAGCGAGCGGTAGACATTGAGGCGGGGACGCTCGGCGGTGCCGGACATCTTCTCGCGGATGCGGGTATGGACGCGCTGGCGGATTACATTGCGTTCGCGGGGTTTGAGCATATTGCTTACTTCCTTCCTAGTGGCGTCGCCAGAGTGCTGGGGACGTTCGGGTTGATGTTGATGCGAGCCGCTCGGTTAGCCTGCGCGGCTAGAGTTTATTTCGCGCCGGTCTTGCCGACCTTCTTCTTCAGCTTCTCGCCGGTGTAGCGGACGCCCTTGTTCTTGTACGGATCGGGCTTGCGCAGCGAACGCATGTCCGCGGCAACCTGGCCAACCTTCTGCCGATCGATGCCGGAGATGGTGAGGTGCGTCTGCTTCGGGTCGATCGCGACATCAATGCCCGTGGGCAGCGGAAACTCGATGGGGTGAGAGTAGCCGAGGGTGAAGACCACCATGTTCTTGCCCTTCAACTCCGCGCGGTATCCGATGCCGACGATGTCGAGGTCCTTGGTCCAGCCGGTGGTGACGCCGGTGACAGCGTTGAAGACCAGCGCGCGGGCGAGGCCGTGGAAGGCGGCCTGCTTGTCGTTCTCGCGCTCAGCGACGAGCGTGCCGTCCTTCTGAACCAGCGTGATGCCGCCGGGAAGCATGGCGGTAACTTTGCCCTTGGGGCCTTCAACGAGGACGGTCTTGCCGCCTTCCTGACGGTGTACTTGACGCCGGCGGGCAGTGCGATTGGCTTCTTGCCGATACGAGACATTCGAGAATCCTTCTAGTGGCTTGCGAGTCGCTCAACGCATGCTGAGTTCCACTGCAGCCGGGTGCTTCTAAACTTTGCCGGGACTAGGATCCCGGCCAACCAATTACCAGACTTCGCAGAGAATCTCGCCGCCAACACCTTCGCGGCGAGCCTGACGGCCGGTCATGACACCCTTCGGGGTGGTCATGATGGAGATGCCGAGTCCGCCCTGCACGCGCTTGATCTCGTCGCGGCCAAGGTAGACGCGGCAGCCGGGACGCGAGACGCGCTGCAGGTCGCGAATGACAGCCTCGTTGTTCGGGCCGTACTTCAGATAAACGCGCAGAACCTTCATGCCGTTCTCTTCGGTCGGCTTGTAGTTCGCGATGTAGCCCTCTTCCTTGAGGATGCGGGCGATCTCGGCCTTGAGCTTGGAGGCGGGAACGTCGAGCTTCTGGTGACGCGCGCGGATGGAGTTGCGGATGCGGGTCAGAAAGTCTGCTACTGGATCGGTGAGGTTCATTCATTCTCCTTCATTCCCCGTTCGCTCGGCGTAGTCGGTCACGGCGAGAACCAGCGGGAATGTCGCTGCTACATTTTGGAGGACCTTGACGGCCCGAGGTGAAACCAATCTCCCAGACTTCAGCATCCTTGGCGGATGAGGTCTCTGGAAGGGTGAGACGGATACGACAACCTGCTAAGTATACAGGTAGCGCGATTTTCCGCTTACCAGCTTGACTTGACGACGCCCGGAATTTCGCCCTTCAGCGCGAGGCCGCGGAAGCAGAGACGGCAGACCCCGAACTTGCGCAGAAACGCGCGGGGACGGCCGCAGAGCTGGCAGCGGTTGTGCTGGCGGGATTTGAACTTCGGCTTCTTTGCGTCTTTGACGCGTTTTGCTGTAGTTGCCATAGTGTTTTGCTCTCTATTCTGTTACAAACTGCAGACTTCTGTTGTGCCGGTCGGATTATGCGCCAACCCGGAACGGCATGCCGAAACCCTTCAGCAGGGCGCGGGCGCCGTTGTCGTCGCTTCGCGGTGGTGACGATGGTGACGTTCATGCCCTTGATCTTGTCGACCTTCGCGTAGTCGATCTCGGCGAAGATCAGCTGGTCGCGCAGGCCGAGCGTGTAGTTGCCGCGGCCATCGAAGCTCTTCGACGAGACGCCGCGGAAGTCGCGGACGCGCGGCAGAGCGATCGAGATCAGGCGATCGAGGAACTCGTACATCTTGTCGCCGCGCAGGGTGACCATCGCGCCGATGGGCATGCCCTCGCGCACCTTGAATGCGGCGATGGACTTCTTCGCCTTGGTGGTGACGGGCTTCTGGCCGGCGATGGCGGCCAGGTCGGCCACCAGCGGGTCCATGATCTTGACGTTCTGGGTGGCTTCGCCGAGACCCATGTTGATGACGATCTTCTCCAGCTTTGGAATCGCCATCGCGTTGGTGATGTTGAGTTCCTTGGCGAGCGCCGGCTTGATCTCGCTGACGTACTTCTCTTTGAATCGTGCTGCCATGATTGATCTTCGCTTTCTCCACGGTTGCCGGAGTGGGTTGCTGCCCGTGTACCGATTCGTGGGGTGAACCTTCTGAATACAGTTGCTAGTTAGTTGCTAGTTGTCAGCAACTACTTCTTCTTCTCCGGGATCGTGTTGCCGCTGACCTTCGAGACTCGAACTCTCTTGTCGCCTTCAACTTGCTGCCGACGCGGGTCTTGTTGCCCTCGCCGTCGACCAGCATCACATTCGAGACGTGAATGGTAGACTCCTGCTCGGCGATGCCGCCCTTGATGTTGCGCTGCGGGTTCGGCTTCACGTGCTTCTTGATCATCATGACGTCCTCGACCAGGAGGCGATTCTTGTCTGCCATGACGCGCAGCACGCGGCCCTGCTTGCCCTTGTCTTTGCCGGCGATGACTTCGACTTTGTCGTTACGCTTGATCTTGATGCCTGCCATGATGCTCTCTCTTTTCCTCGACGATCTGTTACCTGGAGCTCGGACTCGCGGAGTCCTGCTGCAATCTGACCGCAGCTCAGAACGAAACTGCTACTGCTAGATAACTTCAGGCGCGAGCGAGACGATCTTGAGGAACTTCTTCTCGCGAAGTTCGCGCGCAACGGGGCCGAAGACGCGGGTGCCGACCGGCTCGTTGGCGTCGTTGATCACGACAGCGGCGTTCTGGTCGAAGCGGATGTAGGTGCCGTCGCGGCGGCGGTACTCCTTGCGCGTGCGGACGATGACCGCCTTGACGACCTTGCCCTTCTTGACCGTGCCATCGGGCGACGCTTCCTTGACGGCTGCGGTAACGACATCGCCGAGGCCGGCCTTCTTGCCGAGACCGCCGCCGAGCGGCAGGATCACCTGCAGCTTGCGCGCGCCGGAGTTATCGGCGACGTCGAGCATGGTTCTCATTTGTACTGACATGTTCGTTCTCCTGGACCATACGGCCCGGGGCCAAATGCCCCTTGAAACTGCGCTCACAGTGCGGGGCTAACCTTGCGCCAATCTCAACGAACTTACTTCGCTTCGGCGACCGGTCTTTCTCGTCGAGCTGCGAAAGCGACGAGCGGCGAACGATCTCTTCCAGCGACCAGCGCTTCAGCTTCGACAGCGGCCGCGCCTCGCGGATGCGGACGACGTCGCCGACGCGCGCCGAGTTCAGCTCGTCGTGCGCGTAGAACTTCTTGTTCGACTTCATCACGCGCTTGTACTTGGGGTGAGCCTTGCGCATCTCGATCTCGACCACGATCGTCTTCTGCATCTTGGTCGAAACGACCAGGCCAACCTTCTCGTTGCGGCGTGAGGCTGCGCTTCGGGCGTCTGCGGCTGCGTGGTTGCGGCGGTCTTGGTTGTGTCTGCCATGGATTAGTCCTTCTTCGCTTTCTTGCGCGCGGTGCGTGTGCTCGCGGCCGGCGCAGCGGCTACGCGTACGGGCGATGCGGCCTTCTCGGCCGAGAGCGTGCGCTCGCGGGCGACGGTCTTGATGCGGGCGATGTCGAGCTTCAGCACGCGCAGCTTCTTGATGCCTTCGTTGTTGCCCAGGCTCTTCTGGAAGCGGAGGCGGAAGAGCTGCTCGGCGGCCTTGGCCTGCTGGCTCGTGAGCTCTTCGTCGGTGAGGTTGCGGATCTTTTCGAGTTCCATAATTTTCTTCTTTCGTTGCTAACTGGACACGGCGCTACTTGGCGGCGACCGTTGCCTTGACATCGTGGCGCTGGACGAAGATGGTCTTCAGCGGCAGCTTGTGCGCCGCGAGGCGCATCGCTTCCTTTGCGAGCTCAGACGAAACGCCTTCCATCTCGAACAGGATCTTGCCGGGACGAACCACCGCGACCCAGTGATCCGGAGCGCCCTTGCCCTTACCCATACGGGTTTCGGCCGGCTTCTTGGTGATCGGCTTGTCCGGGAACAGACGCAGCCAGACCTTGCCGCCACGCTTGATGAAACGCGTCATCGCGATACGGCTGGCTTCGATCTGGCGGTCGGTGATGTAGCCGCACTCCATGACCTTCAGACCGAAGTCGCCGAACGAGAGATCGGAGCCGCGCCACGCCTTGCCGCACATGCGTCCGCGCTGCTGCTTGCGATACTTGACCTTCTTTGGCATCAACATAAGAAAACCCTCTTCACTCTTTCGGCTGCTGGCTCTTCGAACTCCGGCCAGCGTCGGCAAAACTATTAACGACGCGAACACGCCGGTCGTAACGCCCTGATCGCGGCGCTTCTTCTGCTCGTAGATATCGCCGCGGTAGACCCAGGTCTTGACGCCGATGATGCCGTAGGTGGTGTGCGCCTCGGCGAAACCGTAGTCGATGTCGGCGCGCAGCGTGTGCAGCGGCAGACGGCCCTGGAGATACCACTCGGAGCGCGCGATCTCGTTGCCGTTCAAGCGGCCCGAGACGCGAACCTTGATGCCCTTGCAGCCGAAGCGCAGCGCCGAGTCAACCGACTTGCGCATCGCGCGGCGGAAGCTGACGCGCTTCTCAAGCTGCAGCGCGATGTTCTCGGCGACGAGCTGAGCGTCGAGCTCAGGCTTGTTGACCTCGAGGATGTCGATGAAGACCTCGCGCGAGGTGCGCTTCTGAATGTCGGCCTTGAGCTTGTCGATCTCCGCGCCCTTGCGGCCGATGATGATGCCCGGACGCGCGGTGCGGATGATCAGGCGCAGCTTGTTGCCCGGACGCTCGACTTCAACCGAGCTGACGCCGGCAGCCTTCAGCTTCTCGCGCAGCTCAGCCTTCAGCTTGACGTCTTCGACCAGCAGCTTGTCATAGCCGCGCTCTACAAACCAGCGCGACTTCCACGGCTTGTTGATGCCGAGGCGAAACCCATACGGATGGACTTTCTGTCCCATAGCTTCCCTTAACCTTCGCCCCGGTGCCGGTTGAGCCGGCGGGGCTTGATGCAAAACCTAAAGTTTACCGGATCGTTCCCCGGAGTTGCCTACTTCACAACCCAACTACTTTGCGGCCTTCTTCGCTGCTGCCTTCTTGGCCGGAGCCTTCTTCGCCGCGGTCTTCTTGGCTGCCTTCTTAGTCGACTTCTCTTGGCTGCCGGCGCATCGTCCGACAGCCGTTGCCGATCGCGGCGCCAGACTTCTTCTCCGCAACCGTGACGATGATGTGCGCAAGCCTGCGCTGATAGCGGAACGCCCGGCCCATCGGAGCAGGGCGGATGCGCTTCATGCGCGGACCTTCGTTCGCGACCGCGGTGCGGACGTAGAGGTTGTCGACATCGACATCCAGGCCCTGCTCCTGCGAGACGTAGGTGGCGTTCTGGATCGCCGAGCGCAGCACCTTCTCGATCACCGGCGCCATGCGCTTGGTGGAGAAGTGAACGGTGTTGAGCGCCTGCTCGACGCGCATGCCCTTGATGAGTGTCGAGAACCAGCTTCGCCTTCTGCGGGCTGGTGCGCTGGAACTTGGCCTCGGCGCGGAACTCTCGAACTTTTTCTACTGCAATCTTCGCCATAACTTTGATCCTTCGAACTGTCTCGCGCCCTGCATCGGCGCGTCCTGCAAAATAACTCGACTTACACCAGAACTACTTTGGCTTCGCGGAGGTCTCGGCTGCACGCGCGGAGTGGCCCTTGAACGTGCGCGTCGCCGAGAACTCGCCGAGCTTGTGGCCGACCATGTTCTCCGTCACGTAGACCGGGATGAACTTGCGGCCGTTGTGCACGGCGATCGTGTGGCCGACCATGTCGGGGAAGATCGTCGAACGGCGCGACCAGGTGCGCACAACCTTCTTATCGTTGGTCTGGTTCATGACCGTTGATCTTCGTCATGAAGATGACCGTCGATGAAAGGACCTTTCTTCGCGGAACGTGACATTGTTGAACTCCAAATCCTGTGTTGCGGTTACGGTGCTGTATACGACGAATCTCTTAGGTGCGAGACTTGGTGTTTCTCGCTCTTACTGCTTACTTACCCTTACTTGCTGCGGCGTTGACGATGAAGACATCGGTCCGCTTGTTGTTGCGAGTCTTGTATCCGCGCGTCGGCTGGCCCCACGGAGTGACCGGGTGACGTCCGCCGGAGGTCTTGCCTTCGCCACCGCCGTGCGGGTGATCGACCGGGTTCATCGAGACGCCGCGGTTGGAGGGGTGAATGCCCTTCCAGCGATTGCGTCCGGCCTTGCCGATCGTGACGTTCTCGTGGTCGGTGTTGCCGACCTGGCCGATCGTCGCCATGCACTCGACCAGCACCTTGCGCGTCTCGCCCGAAGGCAGCTTCAGCAGCGCGTAGTCGCCTTCCTTGGCGACCAGGTTGACCTGCGCGCCGGCCGAACGGGCCATCTGCGCGCCCTTGCCCGGACGAAGCTCGATGTTGTGCACGATCGTTCCCAGCAGGAATGTTCTTCAGCGGAAGCGCGTTGCCGACCAGAATGTCGGCCTCGGGGCCGCTCATGATCTTCTGCCCAACCTTCAGCCCAACCGGCTGAATGATGTAGCGCTTCTCGCCGTCCGCGTAGTGAACCAGCGCGATGCGCGAGCTGCGGTTCGGATCGTACTCGATGGTCGCGACGGTGCCGGGAATGCCGTACTTGTCGCGCTTGAAGTCGATGAGGCGCAGCTTCTGCTTGTGGCCGCCGCCCTGGTGGCGGATGGTCAGGCGGCCCGTCGTGTTGCGTCCGCCGGTGCGCTGCTTGACCGACAGCAGCGGCTTATGCGGCTTGTCCGTCGTCAGGTCGTCGTTCACCAGCTTCGTCTGGAAGCGGAGTGACGGGGTAATCGGTCGAAATGATTTGATCGGCATTGTCTTTACTCCTAGCTCGTCAGCTGTTTCCGCTCGAGCTAGTTCACTTTCACGTCGTCGCTGACATCTGTCGCATTTGCGTTCAACTAACAACTGACAACCAGCATCGCAACTTCTACAGGCTGTTGAGATACTCCGGCATCTTCTCGCCCTCTTTCAGGCGGACATAGGCCTTCTTCCAGTCGGGGCGATAGCCGGAAAACTTGCCGCGGCGGCGCTCCTTGCCTTCGACGGTTGCGGTGCGAACACCGGTCACCTTGACCTTGAACAGCGTCTCGACGGCCTGCTTCACTTCGGTCTTGGTGGCCTTGCAGATCGACCTCGAAGACCAGCGTGTTCTGCGTCTCTTTCACGCCCATGCCCTTTTCAGTAATCAGCGGGCGGCGAATAACGGTATAGAGGGTTGGCATTACGCAACCTCCTTCTGCGGCAGCTTTGCTGCGCTTCGATACAAACTTCTTCAGCGTCTCCTGCAGCGCCTCGATCGCATCCTTCGAGAAGACGGCATGCTCGTAGCGGAGCAGATCGTAGGGGTGAACCTCGGAGCTGAGCACAAGCTCAACGCCCTGCAGATTGCGCGAGCCGAGGTAGAGCTTCTCGTCCAGCTTGCTGGCTGGACTCAACCAGCAGCGTGGTCTTGCCGGCCTCGAGCTTGTTCAGCGCGGTGCGGAAGAGCTTGGTCTTCGGCTCGGCGACCTCGAACGAGTCGACGATCGTGAACTTGCCGTCAGCAATCTTCGCAGCGATGGCCGAGCGCAGCGCGCCCATCAGCTTCTTCTGCGGAAACGCGTACTCGTAGCTGCGCGGCTTCGGTCCGTGGACCGTACCGCCGCCAGCGCCAGAGCGGGGTGCGGATCGACGCGATACGCGCACGGCCGGTTCCCTTCTGCTTCCAAAGCTTGCGGCCGGCGCCCGAGACCAGGCTGCGGGTCTTGGTGGACGCGGTTCCCTGGCGCAGTGCAGCGCGGTAGTGCTTCACCGACTCCCACAGGAGCCCGTCGTTGATCTCGCCGGCGAAGACTTCGTCGAGCGAGTTCGAACTCTCCGACCTTCTTCCCGCCGAGATTGACTACATTGATGTTTGCCATCGTTCTTCTCTCTTCATGCCCGCCATCGATGCGGCGGGCCCTGACTTTGTTAGGCTGCGTTACCCGGTCTGTTCCCCGCGCAGCGGTTTCTGATCCCTGACGCTGGCTTTTGCGGCAAAGCCGCTTTTCGCCGTCCGCGCAGGACTACTTCTTCTTCGGCGCAGCCTTCTTCGAAGCCTTCAACGCGATCCTTCGTAGCGGCTCCGGCAAATCCACGACGCTCGCGCGGCGGAGCCTTTGCCTTCGAGATCAAAACGTATCCATCGCGCGGGCCGGGAACTGCGCCCTCAACCAGGAGGAGGTTGTCCTCAAGATCGATGCCGCGAATGCGGAGGTTGCGAACCGTGATCTGCGCGTGGCCCATGTGGCCCGGCATGCGCTGGCCAGGAAATACGCGCGACGGGAACGACGACGCGCCGATCGAGCCCTGCACCTGGAACATGTGGCCGTGCGACTTGGGACCGCCGCCGAAGTCGTGGCGCCGAACAACGCCCGCAAATCCGCGGCCCTTCGAGGTGCCGATCACGTCGACGAACTTATCGTCGGAGAAGATGTCGACCATCACGCGATCGCCAGCCTTGACTGCGACCGTCCTCGCCTTCCTTGACGACCTCGACGCGGAACTTCCTTGATCATGCGGACGGGCGGAACATTCGACTTGGCGAAGTGGCCGGTCATGGCCTTGTTCACCTTCGAGGCCTTGATGAAGTCGACATAGCCGATCTGGGCGGCGTCGTAGCCGTCCTTCGCCAGCGTCTTGAGCTGCGTGATCACGCATGGGCCAGCCTTCAGCACCGTAACCGGGTGAACGTCGCCGCGGTCGTCGAAGACCTGGGTCATGCCGATCTTCTTGCCGAGAATTCCTGTAACTGACATCGTCTTTTCCTTTCCTCATCATGCCGGGCACTTTAGCTCAGCACTGCCGGTGCTTCTGAGAACTTCTTACTTCTGAACCGTCTTGATCTCAACGTCGACGCCGGCCGGAAGATCGAGCTTCATCAGCGCGTCTACCGTCTGCTGGGTCGGCTCGAGAATGTCGATCAGCCGCTTGTGGGTGCGAATCTCGAATGCCTCGCGCGACTTCTTGTCGACGTGGGGCGAGCGCAGCACGCAGTACTTGTTCTTCATCGTCGGCAGCGGAATGGGTCCCGCAACCTGCGCGCCGGTGCGCTTCGCCGTCTCGACGATCTCGCCGGTCGACGTGTCGAGCACGCGGTAGTCATACGCCTTCAAACGGATTCTGATTCTCTGTCCTGCCATGTTTGTGTCTCTTTCTTGCTACTCAAAGATCGTTTGGAGTGGCTGCCGGTCATTTCTTGCTCACTTCTTCAATGGGCCGGCAGCCCTCGTTAATCTTGAACTTCCTTACTTGATGATCTCGGTGATGGTTCCGGCGCCGACGGTGCGTGCCGCCTTCGCGGATGGCGAAGCGCAGGCCCTTCTCCATGGCGACCGGGGTGTGCAGCGTGATCTCCAGCTGAGACGTTGTCGCCCGGCATCACCATCTCGGTGCCCGCCGGCAGCTTCGCCGAACCGGTCACGTCGGTGGTGCGGAAGTAGAACTGCGGACGGTAGCCGTTGAAGAACGGAGTGTGACGTCCGCCTTCTTCCTTCGACAGCACGTAAACCTCGCCCTTGAACTCGGTGTGCGGCGTGATCGAACCCGGCTTGGCCAACACCATGCCGCGCTCCACATCTTCCTTCGCAATGCCGCGCAGAAGAAGACCGGCGTTGTCGCCTGCCAGACCTTCGTCCAGCTGCTTCTTGAACATCTCGACGCCGGTGCAGACCGTCTTGCGCGTCTCGCGGAAGCCGACGATCTCGCAGTCCTCGCCAACCTTCACCTTGCCGCGCTCGATACGGCCCGTGACCACAGTTCCGCGGCCCGAGATCGAGAAGATGTCTTCGATCGGCATCAGGAACGGCAGGTCGACCGCGCGCTCCGGCTGCGGAACGTACTTGTCCACCGCCTCCATCAGCTCGTCGATCTTGGCCTCCCACTTGGCTTCGCCGTTCAGCGCGCCCAGCGCAGAGCCGCGGATGATCGGAGTGTCGTCGCCGGGGTAGTCGTACTTCGACAGCAGCTCGCGAACTTCCATCTCGACCAGCTCGATCAGCTCTTCGTCCTCAACCGCATCGCACTTGTTCAGGAACACCACGATGTACGGCACGCCAACCTGGCGAGCCAGCAGAACGTGCTCCTTGGTCTGCGGCATCGGGCCGTCGGTGGCCGCAACCACCAGAATCGCGCCGTCCATCTGCGCCGCGCCGGTGATCATGTTCTTGATGTAGTCGGCGTGGCCGGGGCAGTCGACGTGCGCGTAGTGCCGCTTCGCCGTCTCGTACTCCACGTGCGCGGTCGCGATGGTGATGCCGCGCTCGCGCTCTTCCGGCGCGTTATCGATCGTGTCGAACGAACGGAACGTGTTCTTCGGGTTGTGCTTCGACAACACCTTCGTGATCGCCGCCGTCAGCGTCGTCTTGCCGTGATCGATGTGCCCGATCGTCCCAATGTTTACGTGCGGCTTTGACCGGTCAAACTTTTCCTTGCCCATGACTGTTCTCCATGTACTTCAATACTTCGTTAGCTGCTCAATCCTGTGCGCCAGTCATGCGGGCCGGCGCGAGTCGACTTACTTGTCCTTGCCGTCCTTGCCCTGCACCTTGGCGATAATCTCTTCCGAGACCGACCGCGGCGCCTCTTCATACTGCTTGAACTGCATCGAGTAGTTCGCGCGGCCCTGCGTCGCTCCGCGCATGTGGGTTGCGTATCCGAACATCGTCGACAGCGGCACCGTCGCCCGGATGGCCTGCGTGTTGCCAACCATCTCCATGCCTTCGATGCGTCCGCGGCGCGAGTTCAGATCGCCGATGATCGTACCCATGTACTCCTCGGGCACAGTGACTTCGACCGCCATCACCGGCTCCAGCAGAACCGGCTTGGCCTTGCGAGCGGCTTCCTTGAACGCAATCGAACCGGCGATCTTGAACGCCATTTCGTTCGAGTCGACATCGTGATAGCTGCCGTCGTAGAGCGAAACCTTGACGTCGACCATCTCGTAGCCCGCAAGCACGCCGCCCTGCATCGCTTCCTGGATGCCCTGGTCGATCGGCTTGATGTATTCCTTGGGAATCGTGCCGCCCTTGGTGTCGTTCGAGAACTCGTAGCCCTTGCCCGGCTCGTTCGGCTCGATGCGAATCTTCGCGTGGCCGTAGTTGCCCGAACCACCGGTCTGACGAATGTACTTGCCCTCAGCCTCGGCCTTGGAGCGAATCGTCTCGCGGTAGTTCACCTGCGGCTTGCCGACGTTGGCCTCAACCTTGTACTCGCGCATCATGCGGTCGACGATGATCTCCAGGTGCAGCTCGCCCATGCCGGCGATGATCGTCTGGCCCGAGTCGATGTCCGTGCGGACGTTGAAGGTAGGATCTTCCTGCGCGAGCTTGGCCAGCGCCATGCCCATCTTTTCCTGGTCAGCCTTGGTCTTCGGCTCGACCGCAACCTCAATGACCGGCTTGGGGAAGTCGATGGACTCGAGCACAACCGGGTAACGCTCGTTGCAGATCGTGTCGCCGGTGATCAGATTCTTCAGGCCGACAGCCGCGCAGATATCGCCGGCGAGGATCTCAGTGATCTCTTCGCGCTTGTTGGCGTGCATCTTCAGCAGACGGCCGATGCGCTCCGTCTTGCGCGTACGCGGATTCAGCACCGAGTCGCCGGTCTTCAGCGTGCCCGAGTAGACGCGGATGAAGATCAACTGGCCGACAAACGGGTCGGTCATGATCTTGAAGCCAAGCGCGGAGAGCGGCTCGTTGTCGTCCGGCTTGCGGACAATCTCCACTTCCATGTTCTCCGGATCGTGCCCGACCATCGGAGGAATATCCAGCGGGCTGGGCAGATAATCGACCACCGCGTCGAGCAGCGTCTGCACGCCCTTGTTCTTGAAGGACGAGCCGCACAGCACCGGGAAGATATTCATCGCGATGGTCGCTTTGCGAATACCGGCCTTCAGCTGCGCCTCGGTGGGCTCCTGCCCTTCGAGGTACATGTGCATGATCGTCGTCGTCAGAGTCGGCAACAGCCTCGATCAGGTCGTGACGCGCCTTCTTCGCCGTCTCGACCAGGTCGGCGGGAATCTCTTCAATCGAGTACTCGGCGCCCATGGTCTCGTCGTGCCACAAAATCGCCTTCATCGTGACCAGGTCGATCACGCCGAGAAACTTCGCTTCCGCGCCAATCTGAATATTGATCGGCACAGCGCGCGCACCCAGCCGGTCGACGATGGTCGAGGTCGCGTAAACCGCATCCGCGCCAGCCTTGTCCATCTTATTGATGAAGCAAATCCGGGGAACCTTGTACTTGTCGGCCTGGCGCCACACCGTCTCCGACTGCGGCTGCACGCCGGCGACCGCGTCGAAGCAGGCAACCGCGCCATCGAGAACGCGCAGCGAGCGCTCCACCTCGGCCGTGAAGTCCACGTGGCCAGGCGTGTCGATAATGTTGATGCGGGTGTTCTTCCAGGTGCAGGTGGTGGCGGCGGAGGTAATCGTAATGCCGCGCTCCTGCTCCTGCTCCATCCAGTCCATGGTCGCAGTGCCCTCGTGCACCTCGCCGATACGGTGCGTGATGCCCGTATAGAAGAGGATGCGCTCGGTCGTCGTCGTCTTGCCGGCGTCAATGTGCGCCATGATCCCGATATTTCGGCAACGATTTAGAGGTATAGTGCGTGCCACGGTGTCCTGTCTCTCACTCTGCAAGGCTTGCCTTGCGGGTCAATCCAAGTTCGATCTCAAGCCGGGATGTGTGCCTATTCCCTGCTGCCTGCACTCCGTACTACCAGCGGTAGTGGGCGAAAGCCTTGTTGGCCTCGGCCATACGGTGAACGTCTTCCTTCTTCTTCATCGCCGCGCCGCGACCATTGGCGGCATCCAGCAGCTCGGCGGTCAACTTCTCCACCATGCCCTTTTCGCCACGCGCCCGGCCGTAGGTCACCAGCCAGCGGATCGCAAGCGAGGTGCGCCGCTCCGGCAGAACTTCGATCGGCACCTGATAGTTCGCACCGCCAACGCGGCGGCTCTTGACTTCCAGCAACGGCTTGCAGTTCTCAATCGCCTTCTTGAACAGCTTCAGGGCCTCGTCGCCGCCCTTCTGCTCCAGGTTGGTCATGGCGGTGTAGAAGATGCCCTGGGCGGTCGACTTCTTGCCGCCCCACATCATGGAGTTGACAAACTTCGTGACCAGGGTCGACTGATAGACCGGGTCTGGAGCAACTTCACGCTTCGCGATGTAACCTTTTCTCGGCATCTTCTCTCTCTTCTCTTCTTCCCCCAGCGCGGTAGACCTCTCACGCGCTGGGCTTGAATTGCTGACTCGCTAACTTGCCGACTCGCTGCCTTACTTACCGGCAGCAGCCTTCGGACGCTTCGCGCCGTACTTCGACCGGCTCTGCTTCCGGTTAGCCACGCCAACCGAATCCAGCGAGCCGCGAACCACGTGGTAACGAACGCCCGGCAGATCCTTCACACGGCCGCCGCGGATGAGCACAATCGAGTGCTCCTGCAGGTTGTGGCCGATGCCCGGAATGTAGGTCGTGACTTCGATCCCATTGGTCAGACGAACGCGCGCAACCTTACGCAGCGCCGAGTTCGGCTTCTTGGGGGTCTGGGTGTAGACGCGGGTGCAGACGCCGCGACGCTGGGGCGAGCCCTGAAGCGCGGGGCTGGCGGTCTTATAACGGGTGGGCGTGCGGCCCTGCTTGACGAGCTGATGGAACGTAGGCACTCGAACTCCTTGTACTTCGGCCTGTCGGCCGTTGCTACTCCAAAACTTTTGCAGGCGGAGAGGAGGGCATCTTGGCGCTTCGTGCGCTGTACACACGAAAAAGTGAGGACACTGAAGTGCCTCGCGCGAAAATTGTCCCTTGCTTCCCGTCTGGAACACTCAAATCAGACGAACAACAGTCGACGGTGGCCGAGCGTCCCTTGCTTCCCCTGTCGTACTGACCAGAACTACTGGAAGTTGGAGTTGGCTCCGTTTCGCTGTTCCGTCCCGCATAGCCCATCCTGGTGGAGGGTGTCGCAGGTACGATTGCGAGGATGAACCGCCGCTTAGCTTCCGGTCCATGCCTGCTTCCTATGCATAGACCCTGCGGATGAACTGCTGTTTCCAGTGTATCGCATTTGGCCGAAGCCTGCCCGACACACTGGCCGCACCCGCGCAAACTGCACGGCAACGGGTTCCCGATTCACGCGGAACCTACTAACAATAGCAAGACCGCGCCGCAGGGTCAAGTTTTCCTGGGTAAATTCATGCGATTCGCCAAATGGCCGCTTTGCTATCCGCGAAAGCTGCAGCCTTGCGCGAAAGCCCGAGCTCAAGCTCCGCATGCGCATCGGCTGGTTCCAGACGTGCTGTCGAATTGGCTTCATCGCCAGCTACAATCAGTGCCATGCTGCTCGCTAATCGCCCTCACTTCTCGCTTTGCCTCTCCAGCACAGCCTTCCCCAGACCAGACTCGCCCGCTCCGACTACCGACAGACGCCCGGATTCGCGATCGCCTCGCTCATCGATGACCTGGGCCAGGTCCGCACCCCCAGCTCGTGTCGATATCTCGCCCGACGGCGCCACCCTCGCCTGGGCCTTCGATGCGCCAGGTGGCTCCGAGCTGCACCTGACCCGCATCGCGCATCCGGCAACTCCGCATCAGACCGAGTCATCTCTCCCGACACCATCGCCGACGCCATCCAACACTGCCCCGGTGTCGTGCACCGCCTCGCACCCAAACTGGTCGCCCGACGGCAAGCAACTCGCCTTCCTCTCGGACTGCTCCGAGCGACGGCAAGCTCCAGCCGACATCGCAGAACAACATCTTCGTTTGGACCGCGGCCGCCAACGCCATGAAGCAGGTAAGCCATCTGCACGGAGCCATCAGCTCCATCCAATGGTCGCCCGACGGCAAGTCCATCGGCTTCCTCTTCGTCGAAAACGCTACCCGCCGCGCCGGCGCCCTCGACGCAATGAAGCCCTGGAACGGCGTCTACGGCGAAGATGGCGTCGAAGTCCAGCGCGTCGGCCGCCGTCGACAGTCGCCGACGAGGGCGACTTCATCTATCTCACCCCGGCAACTCTCCACGTCTACGAGTTCACGCTGGGCACCCGATTCACACCGAGTATCGCCTTCGTCGCCGCCCCCCCTCCCGGCGAGAACAACTGGTGGGTCGCGAAGCTCTATGTACAAGGACGTGCACTTCCCTTGCGATCCCGATGGATCGACTGACCTGCTGGACCCACGCCGCATGAGTCCCCATCGTCAATTCTCGATCCCACCACTACCCCCGGCCCCCTCCACGGCCTCCAGATCGCCGTCCCCCGCTTCTCCCCCGACGGCAAGCAGATCGCCTTCATCGGCGGCCTCATGTCCGACCAGGGCTCCACCGGCGGCGACATCTACCTCATCCCATCCAAGCCGGCGGCGAGCCGAAGAACGTCACCCCCAACCGCCCATCCACGCCCGCCTACATCGCCTGGCTCGACGACCACGACATCGGCATCTCCGAGCACGTCGGCGGCAGCAGCCGCATCACGGCGCTCGACCTCACCACCGGCAAAGACGTTCCCGGCCATCGCCGTCACTTTTCCCGAAACCATCATCGCCGGCGCCGACGTAATGAGCGTCTCCGTCGCCAGCCACTCAAGAAACATCGCCATGATCCGCCAGTCATTCGATCACCCGCCCGAGGTCTGGGCTGGCCCATCCGACAATCTCAAGCAGATCACCCACCTCAACGACGCCATCAAACCCGCCTGGGGCAAGTCCGAATCCATCGACTACACCAACGAAGGCTTCCACATCCAGGGCTGGCTGCTCTATCCGGCGAACTACGACCCCACAAAAAAGTATCCGCTCATCGTCAGCATCCACGGCGGCCCGTCCAGCGCCGTGACTCCCCGCTGGCCCAGCGCGAGCTACGGCTCCGTTCCCTTCTCCGCGCTCGGCTACTTCGTCTTCATGCCCAATCCCCGCGGCAGCTTCGGCCAGGGCGAGAAGTTCACCCAGGCCAACATCAAGGACTTCGGCTACGGCGATCTCCGCGACGTCCTCGCCGGCGTCGACATCCTCGAGAAACGCTTCCCCATCGACAAGGATCGCGAGGGCGTCACCGGCTGGAGCTATGGCGGCTTCATGACCATGTTCGCCGTCACCCAGACAACTCGCTTCAAAGCCGCCGTCGCCGGCGCGGGCATCGCAAACTGGCAGAGCTACTACGGCGAGAACTCCATCGACCAGTGGATGGTCCCGTTCTTCGGCGCAAACGTCTACGACGACCCAGCCGTTTACGCGAAGAGTTCGCCCATCAACTTCATCAAGAACGTCAAGACCCCGACCCTGGTCATAGTCGGCGACCGTGACGGCGAGTGCCCCGCCCCGCAGAGCTTCGAGTTCTGGCACGCGCTCCGCGAAGAAGGCGTCAAGACCCAGCTCGTGATCTACCCCAACGAAGGCCATCACATCGTGGATCCCGAACATCAGCGCGACATCCTCAAGCGCGCACTCGACTGGTTCCAGACCGAGATGCCGCCAAAGTAAACGACCTCATCGGTTTGCAGATCGAACCCTGTACCGCAACCTGTACCCAGAATTCGATAGCCTCCATAGCTTCCGTTGGTTGCTATCGCGTTGCGGGAGAGTCTAACGGCAAAGGCTTCGCCGGATCGTCATTTGCGTCCCGTGTTCGCAGCTTCTACACTGAGGTACTAGGAACTAGCGTCTGCGGTGAGACCGTTCAGCTCTGTTTCCGGTTGGACGGGGAGGTTTAATGCGTCGGTTTGTTACGTTGGTGGTTCTGTTTCTGTTTGCGATTCCTTTTGGTGTCTCGATCTCGGGCTGCTCGAAGAACGCTGCGCCTATCTATTGCAATGGCGGAGACTCAGGCGTCACGACCGGCCAGGTCACTACAATCTCTCTGACCCCGATCGTCTATGGAATCTCACTCAACTACTCGGAGATAGGACAGATCAACTCGCCCGCGGCGACCGACTGCAAAGGGGCGAGCCGCGTCCGTGCAGTCGTATACCTACGGAACCACCGACATGACCATCGCGGATGTGCAGCCCACTACGGGCCGCCTCTGCGGGGGCACCTGGAACCGCAATTCCGGCGGCGGAATTCCTGACTACACCTACTGCATCCCGACTGGCAAGACTGGAACCGCTTACGTCTCCGCCAGTGCCAATGGCGTGACCAGCAATCCACTTCCCATCTTTGTGCACCCGGTGGTGACCAGCATTGTGCTTGGCGGACCATCGTCCAACTGCACAACCGATCCCACCACCGCCTGCTGCCCGTTGACCACGGTCGGTTCGGTTACGGCGCCACCCTATCTCGAGAACACCTGCCTCTCGCAAGGAACGACCGCTCAACTTGTGGCGCGCATCTTCGCCGGCACGGGCGCAAATCAGACCAACATCAGTTGCCAGGCTGGGCATCTCCAATTCACCGCCCAGGGTGCTACGTCGCAGACTGCAGTCTCGCCTGTGGTCAGCATCGACTCAAATGGCGTCGCCACGGCGAATCAACCAGGCTCGGTGCTGATCTCGGCAAACATATCGAACGCGTCTAGTTCGGCAGGCTTCTTTTCCACCTGTCCTCCTGAATCAATTACCCTGACAGCGCCCGGAACCACTACCAATCCGGTAATCATCAACCAGAACAACACGCAGCCCTTGGTCGTCACCGCGGTCGACACGAATGGCGTTGCTCTGACCGGACTGAATCTTGAATACATTTCGACATCCCCAACCACAATTCCCGCGGGCTCAGGGTCGGTAGTCCCGCCACTCGCGGGCGCTACCGCAATCACGGCCGTCTGCCAGCCGCCATCCTGCAATACCGCTTCTTATAACCAGATCGGTTTGTTCGGCAACGGCAAACCGGTCACTTCGAATTCAGTGGACTTTGTCGCGCCCGGTACCAACAGTACGGTCCTGTATATGGCAAGCACGCAATCCATGTACGTGGTCGCCAGGGACTTTACACAGACTGCGTTGGCAGCTCCCCTCCTGCTGCCTTATCTCCCGAATTCCATGGTCATCACGAACGATGGCGGGACCATCTACCTCGGTAGTTCGACCGCTCTGATGGTGCTGAACGCAATCAACTCGCTCAGCATCACCCGGGTCGACACCACCTCCCCGGGCACGGTGCTCGCAGTATCTCCTGACGGCACCGAGGTCGTGATCAGCGACCCAGTCAAACAGATCACGACCATCGAGAGTTCCTCGGGCGGGGTCATTACGACCTATGGCGGCGTAGGAACCCGCGCGCAATATTCTCCCGATAGTCAGACTGTGTACATCGCTGCTGGGAACCAACTCCTTGTTTTCTCTTCCTACACTGGATGGACCAACATCTCGCCTGCCACGACCGCGGGAACACCGGTGACCGATGTCGCCGTCACGGTGCCAAGCGTCGGAGCCTACTTTGGCGGCACGACAACAACCGCCCGAAGCTACTGCGCGATCACCACCCCTGCCTCGACGCCTACTGTCGAAAGCAACATATTCTATCCGCCAGCCGACAGCTCTGCCGCAGCGACCGATCGGCTCGCCGCCACCAATGATGGTCTCCATATCCTGGGCGCCACGATAACTCCGGTGCCGACGCTGAACGACCTCCGGGTCGAGATTCCCGCCGGCAATCCGAACGGGCTCTCCGTTGGTGTCACCTGCCCCGCCACGGGTACGCTGAGCTTCTCCAACACAGTCTCTCCGGTGCCCCTGACTCAGATCACCGCATCCTCAATCACCGGAGTCCTGCCAACCTCGGACTCGGGGCTTGCCTTCGTCACCTATACCGGTGCGGGTGGCGTTTTGCCTGTGTACGCGCCGTCTGCGACTGGACCGGGAACAACTACCTACATCAGGCTCTCCGGTGCCGCGACTGCGCCAATCACCGGTGTCATCAGTGCCGATAACACTACTTTCTATGCGGGAACCTCGGGAGATAATCTCGTTCATCTCATCAACCGCAGCACGTTGACCGACGCTTCGACCCTTGCCCCAAACCTGACCAACCCTGCAGGCACAACCGTTCCGGTGAATCTGATCGTCCAGAAGCCGCGCAAAACAACCTAACCGCGATCATAGGAGGCTTCTAGCCCTCAAATTGATTGGTTACCCTGAACCCTCGCTGAAGCGAGGGTTCGGCATTTTTGTATACATTTCTATACAGATAGACCGTTCCGGGACAAACCTGCTCGCAGGTGACCAGAGTTTTGCTCCAGGTCTGGGATTGACGGACTATCATCAGGTCCAAAGCAGATGGGCCATCCGAGCTTCTGCCCATACTTGTCCGGGCCATGGATTACAGAACCTTCGTCTTCACGAATATTGCTTCGATGACCGTCTTCACGCTCTGCGTCAGCGTTCTAGCGTGGCGCAATCGCGACGTCACCGGAATGAGATGGTTCGCCGGCAGCCTGATCGTGGGTCTCGTCAAGCTGGTGCTGCAGGGCCTCGAAGGTAAGGTTCCTGCGGCCGTCGGCAGCATGCTTCCAAATGAGCTGTACCTCATCTCCTCTTTGCTTCAACTCATCGGTCTGCACTGGTTTGTCATCCGAAAGCCTTTCCGCTATAGATGGCCTCTGGTCGTCATCGGACTCGCTCTGGCGATCTATACCTGGATGTTCCTGGGAAAGATGCCGTACAGCGGCAATGTGATCAATCTGCCCAACGTTGCCGTCTGCGCGGCCGCTTCGTGGATGTTATTCAAGTACGGTCGCGCTGTAGTCTCCCGAGTGACCGCCGTGATTCTCGCCCTGCAGTCGCTCGTTATGAGCTACCGGGCGTGGCTCACCAACATCCATTACACGCGGCCGTGGGAAACAGTGCATGCGCAGACCGATCCGCGCTGGCTGTATTCCCTCGCCATTCTTGCTTTCCTCGCCACGTGCATGGTGATGTGCGATCTCTGGTACCTGGTGACTGAGCTAGGCAGGGTGCTGGCCCAGCAGGCACGTACTGATTCTCTCACCGGCGCCCTGAACCGCAGAGCCATGGAAGAGATTGCGCTTCGCGAAACTTCACGCAGCACACGCCATGGACATCCCCTCTGCATGATCGTGATCGACGTTGACCACTTCAAGCACCTGAACGACACCCGCGGCCACGCCGCCGGCGATTGCGCGCTGCAGGCCCTCGTCAACCAGGTCAAACGCATGCTGCGGAAGAATGACCAGATCGCGCGCACCGGCGGAGAAGAGTTCACCATTCTGTTGCCGGATACGTCTGCATCTGCTGCCATCCTGGCCGCCGAGCGCGTTCGGCAAGCCATTGAATCGCTCGATGTTCTGTTCGAGAACGAGCCCCTCCAACTCACCGTCAGCGCGGGTGTCGCCCAGTTCGATCCCGAACAAGGTAGCTGGGAGAACACGATGCGTCGAGCCGACTCAGCGATGTATGAAGCCAAGGAGCATGGCCGCAACACCGTCTGGCCGCTGGCCGAAGCCAACGAGACCATTCCGGCGGAGAACACATCGCTTCCTACCGCATAAATTACGCGGACGGCCCACCCAGCCGCTGCTTCAGAACGCTCCGCGAAATCGCATCCAGCACACCGTTGAGGAACTGTACGGACTCCGGCGCGGCATACCGGCGCGCAATCTCCAGCGACTCGTTGATGATGATGGCACCGGGCGTGTTCGGATAGCCAAGCATCTCCGCGACTGCAGCGCGCAACAGGTTTCGATCCACAACAGCCATCCGCTCGATGCGCCAGTTCTGCGCGTGCGACTCGATCAGCGCGTCAATCTCTGGCTGGCGTGTTGTTGCGACCCGGTAGAGGTCCTCGGCAAATCCGCGGGTCTCGGCGTCGACATCATCGCGCGATGGCCAGAAGAGTGAGCTGACTTGCTCGGGCGTCTGCTTGCCCAGGTCGCCCTGAAACAGCATCTGCATGGTAAGTTCGCGTGACTTGCGGCGTGTGCCCATTTATCCCTTTGCCGCCAGTTTGCGGTTGATGGAAACCATCTCGATGGCGGCGATTGCCGCCTCGAAGCCCTTGTTGCCTGCCTTCACGCCGGCGCGATCAAGCGCCTGCTCCAGCGTCTCGCAGGTGAGAACGCCGAACGCGTGCGGAACCCCAGTCTCCTGCTGCGACTGGCCAATCCCCCGCGCGACCTCGGTGTAAATCGCCTCGTAGTGGGCGGTCTCGCCGCGCAACAGGCATCCCAGGGTCAAAATCGCATCATACTGCTTCGACTCCGCAAGGGTGCGAGCCGCGGAAGGAATCTCCCACGCCCCAGGCACGCGCACAATCTGAATGTCCGCCTTGGCCGCGCCGCTTCGATGAAGCGCATCCAGCGAGCCTTGCAGCAGCCGATCCGTAATTACGGCGTTCCATCGCGCGACGACGATGGCAAACTTCATCCCCGCAGCGGACAGATCGCCTTCAATCGCAACCGGTTTGCCGTGCAGCGGATTCTGCGACTCCCAAAAGCCAAGCACCAGCGACTCGTCCAGCTTCACCGTGAACAGCCGCGACTTCCAATGCGTCCCCTCAATCGACGAGAGCAGTTCTGCAACCTCTTCCGTACGGTAGTTGGCAAGCATCCATTGATGGACGGCTGCATGCACCTGGTCAAGCTGAGTGACCTCAACCAGAATCGGCGGCACTGCGGGCGCCCGTCCCGTCATGATCTCCAGGTTGCCCATGGGCGCCAGAAACGCAGCGCCCCGGCCGGTTCCGTCGTCCCAGCCCTTCCCCGGTTCGAAACCCAATGCCCTGAAGAGACTGGCGAGCGAGTCGAGCGCGGCCGACGAAGCGACCGGCGTCACCAGCGTGATTCCCTTAACCATATGTTGATTGTATCGTCTGGCGCGGCAGTCTTCGACGACAACTCCCTGCGATTCCATTTGCATTGTCCTCGCCTTCAGCGAGACAGCGGGTTGTGAATTTCCTGCAATTCTGATCGGATCATAGTCAGGCTCGCGGAGGATCAAATTGACATACGAGACATTGGAGTTGGCGATTGACGCACGGGTGGCAACCGTAACCCTCAATCGCCCAAAAGTGCTGAACGCGCTGAACTCAACCATGGTGCGAGAGCTGGGCGAGGCGTTCGCCGCTCTTGCCGCCGACGATGCAGTTCGCGTGATCCTTCTGCGTGGTGCGGGCGGAAAGGCATTTGCGGCCGGTGCGGACATCAGCGAATTAGCCCATGCCGACGCGGCAACCGGTCGCCAGATGGCCGAGAGCACCCAGCGCGTCTTCCGCCGGATCGAGACGATGGGCAAGCCTGTCATCGCCTGCATTGATGGCTTCGCACTCGGAGGCGGCTGCGAGTTAGCAATGGCCTGCACACTGCGTCTCGCCAGCGAAGCCGCGCGCCTGGGCCAGCCTGAGATCAAGCTGGGACTGATTCCCGGATACGGCGGCTCCCAGCGTCTGCCCCGGCTGGTCGGCCAGGGTGCCGCGCTCAAAATGCTGCTGTCCGGCGCGATGGTGGATGCCACTGAAGCGCTCCGCATCGGCCTGGTCGACGAGGTCATCCCCGCCGATAGATTTACTGACCGCGCCATCGAGCTAGGCCGCCTGATCGCAGGCATGCCTCCACTCGCTGTCGCTGCAACCATCGAAGCAGTTGACCGCGGAGCCGATCTGCCGCTGGACGAGGCCCTTGCGCTGGAAGCCGGTATATTCGGCCGCCTCTGCGGCACCGAGGATAAACGAGAGGGCACACAGGCCTTCCTGGAGAAGCGCAACGCCGTCTGGGTTGGCCGCTGATCGCGCAGCCACTGGAAACCGCATCCAAGGCCTTGGTATGCTAGAGATGTGGCCACGTCATCTGCTCCCCTTTCGTCACCCCTTCAAGCGCGGTCCCCGCGTTTTTATCTCGCTGCTTCAGCCGCCTGCGTCGCGGTTGCGTTGCCGCTGCTGCTCGCGGGTTGCAGTCGCGCTTCGGCCGGCACAACCGTCGCGGTCGCAAGCCCACAGGCGATCGAGTCCGCACGCGAGCAGATGGACCTGATTCCTCCGCCGTCCAAGACGCGCTACATGGCTGTCCACAGCCTGGAAAGCTGGGAGAATCCCTACCTGACCGTCCAGGAAAATATGGCCACGCTGCACGTCACCCTGGCCGATGCCAATCCGAGCCAGTTAGGCGTCGGCGGCATGCTGCGTCCCGTGGCCGCTCGGCGGCAGAACCTTACGATCCGCGTCAGCGATCTGCCCGCCGCCTTGAACGCTGTGCCCGAGAACTCGTGGCCTTATGGCCGCGTTGTAGCGATCGAAGAGGCGCACGACGCGCCTCAATCCGCTCGGCCGACCATCCGGCGCAACGTCGAAGCGACTATCAAGACACTCGGCGATCTGGGCGTAGTCGTCTACGAGTGGAACGACGGCGGCGGTTTGCGTTAGGTTGCGGTACCATTCTTCGTGACCGTCACATCCCGATTCATTCAAGTGCATCCTAGAACTGAATCGAAGTGTGCCGAGAGCATGAGGATGGCTTGATGAACAAGAAAAAGATCGCACCAGTGAAACAAAAGTCGCTGGCCAAGGGCCTGATCGCCGGATTAATCGGCGGACTCGTCGGCACACTCGCCAAGACGCTTGCGGAGCGGATGTTTCCGCCGCGCACCCACGGCGAGCCGGAACCGCCTAAGGTAGCCGCCGAGCGCGTCGCCGGTCATGCGCTTGACCCGAGCACTAAGGCGATCGCCGCTGAGGGAATCCACTGGGGCTTTGGCGCCGCCGTGGGTGCTGCCTACGGCGCAATGGCCGAATATTATCCCGCAGCTACCGCCAAGGAAGGCGCCAGCTTTGGCATGGCGCTGGAGGCTCTGACCCACGAAACGGCTTTACCAGCGCTCGGCCTCTCAACCAAACCCGAGGACGACTCCCTGCGCGGTCGCGCCAGCGAGATGACCTCGCACATGGTCTACGGAGTGACAACCGAATTCGTGCGGAATCTCGTGCGCAAAGTCCTTTGAGGTACCCCCCCCCCCGGGGTATATCTAACTGGTTAACATCTATGTGTTCATTCTAAATACTTTACCTCTCGACCAGCTTCTATATATACCAGATGGTTAACCCTTCCGGCGAAGCACACGGGCCTTTCGCCGCCTTTTTTATCCCATAGTTCTATTATATGGCTTGGGTTATACCTAAAATGTCATCCATATCGGCAATGGACTGAGTTACTTAGACAAAATATAATTTGACGGGAAAGTGCTTCCGGGGCAGGCCATGGATGGGATAGCTCTGCGAGATTATCGAGCGGGCGATTGGGTAGCCATGTATGCGCTCGACATCGCCTGTTTTGAACCGCCCTTCCGCTTCAGCCGCAGGGCGATGCGGGGGTTTGCGGAGGCGGACGGCGCAATCTCGATCCTGGCCGAAGCCGGAGAGCGAACTCGCCGGGTTCTGTATCGTCCAGATGGAAGATCAGGTTGGGTACGTCGTCACACTGGACGTGGAAGAGTCGTGGCGGAGGCGTGGTCTTGCGCGCCGCCTGATGGCTGAGGCAGAACGAAAAGTGCGTACAGCAGGCGGCACCGCGATGGCGCTTCACGTATTTCCGGGAAACGCGGGAGCGGTGCGGTTCTACGAGGCGATAGGCTATGGCCGCCTCGGAACGGCCGAAGGATTCTACGGTCGCGGTCTGGATGCTCTCGTCTACGGGAAGTGGCTCGAGAGTTAGAACACATTCAACCACTGACAGGTTCCTGATTCAGGGTGACTCAGGGGCGAATAGCAGATAGTATTTCGAAATCTGGGCCAATCTATAGAACTCCCGCGGAGAGACTTTCCATGGCAAGATCAGGTTTTGTACTGGGGTCCTTGTGCGCTTTTTTGATAGCGGGCGCGATGCCGAGCCAGGCAGCCGCACAGACTGCCGTCCCAGCGCCCGCTGCGAAGGTGGACTTTGAGTCCGACGTCATGCCGATCCTGCGGGCAAACTGCATTGAGTGTCATGGTCCGGACAAGCAGCGAGCCGGGATGCGGATCGACCGCAAGAGTTCCGTGCTGAAACCCTTCTCGCGGCGTGTCGTGCCGGGCAGCAGCGAGAACAGTTTCCTGTATCACCGGATTATGGGCCAGTACGGCGCTCAGATGCCGCCAGACGGTGCTCTGAAACCAGCCCAGATTGCCATTATCAAGAATTGGATCGACCAGGGCGCGGACTGGCCGGACGCCTTTGCCAACGAAGTTGACCGGCCTGCGCCAAACGCCGCAGCCGTCGCGATGGTCGGCTCTTTACGGAATGACGATATCGCGGCGTTCATGAAATCCGCCGCGGCGCAGCCTTCCCTGCTGAACGAACGCGGGCCGGAGGGATCCACTCCATTCATGTATGCGGTTATCTACGCGAATACCGCGACGCTGGAACAGTTGCTGAAGATGGGAGCCGATCCGAACCGGAAGAACGACCAGGGCGCAACCGCGTTGATGTGGTCGGCGCGTGACCTCGGCAAGACGCGGCTGCTGATCGATCACGGCGCGGACGTGAACGCGAAGTCCGACGATCTGCGAACACCCCTGATGATCGCCGCGCGCAAGCCCGGCAACTCCCTGGTGGTGAAACTGCTGCTCGAACACGGCGCCAATCCCAATGCAAACGCCAAGCCAGAGACGGAATCTTCCGCTCTGCTGGAAGCGCTGACCGCCGGGGACGCGGCGAGCACTGAATTGCTGGTCGAGCATGGCGCCAACGCCAAGGCCACCGGCGAGACCGGCCTCGACATGGCCATCACGAACAACTGCGCCAAGTGCCTCGACCTGATCGTGCCAATGATCACGGACAAGGACGTGTACACGGCCGCATTGCAGGACAACACTGTGTATGGCGATATGAGGTCGACCCAGATCCTGCTCGACCACGGCGCCGACGTAAAGGCCTACGACCCATTGGGCCGAACAGCGCTGATGTACGCCGTGGTTTCGGACATGCTTCCGCTGGACGAGGTGAAGCTGCTGATCGATCGCGGATCCGACGTCAACGCACGCGACAAGCATGCCAACGCCGGCGACGAAGGCGTGACCGTGCTGGACATTGCGAAGCGTAACGGCGACACGCCGATCGTGAAGCTGCTGCTGGCCTCCGGAGCGAAGCCCGGCGGCGCGACTCCCGTGATGCTGACGCCGCGGGTGAAGAACGACATCCGGCTGGCCATCCAGGATGGGATTCCGCTGTTGCAGCACGCGGATCTCAACTTCGCCACCAACTCCGGCTGCGTCTCCTGCCACAACAACAGCCTGACCGCGATGACCATGGGCATGCTTCGCAAGAAGGGCTTTGCGGTTGACGAAAAGATCGATGCCGAGCAGGTGCAGGTCAACGCCGAAGGTCTGGCAAAACTCCGCGACCGCATGCACGAGGGGATGTTTGTGCCGGTGGGAGATACCTTTGGCGACGGCGTAATTGCTTACATGCTGCTGGGCCTGAGCCGCGGAGGGTTACAAGCCGGACATCAATACCGACACGGCCGTGATGTACATCAAGTCGCACCAGTCTCCCGACGGCGAGTGGTATGCGCCGACCTCGGACACGCGTCCTCCGCTGTGCCTGGATCACATTGGCGCGACTGTGCAGGATATGCGCGCGCTGCAGCTTTATACGCCGAAGGCCGGAGGCGCCGAGTATCGCGAATCGATCGAGCTGGCCGGCAACTGGCTTGCGGATGCGCACTCCTACAGCAACGACGACCGCAGTTGGCGCGTAGCCGGATTGATGTGGTCTGGCAACCATCCGGCGGCACTACAAAAAGCCATCAGGGAGTTGCTTGCGACGCAGAAGGCCGATGGCAGCTGGTCCGATCAGCCGGCGATGGAGAGCACCGCTTACGCGACGGGAAAGAGCCTGGTCGCGTTGCACATTGGCGGCCTTCCTGTCACTGATCCGGCCTACAAACGCGGCGTCAAGTGGCTTCTGGATCACCAGCAGAAGGACGGCTCGTGGTATGTAAAGACGCGTGCGCTGGCGTTCCAGCCCTACTTCGACGCGGGCTTCCCGGGCAACCACGATCAGTGGATCTCCACCGCAGCCACAAACTGGGCGGTTCAGGCTCTGACGCTTGCGTTGCCGGAGACGAAGAACGCCGTTGCAGCGCGGACAACAACGCCGCATCGCGAAGGCGGGAATTAGGCGAGTCAGCTACTCGTAATATCGCGCGAAGCTGGTGTCCGTCTCGAACAGCGTGCAGTCCTTCACGCGCACGCGCCCGGCCGTGAGCGCCTGAAGCTGCAGGCTGGTCTGGTCATAAAAGTAGCGCGCGAGGTTTTCGGCGGACGGGTTGAGTTCAGTGAAAGGGGCGAGGTCGTTGATCATCCTGTGGTCGAGGTAGTCGACGACGGGCTTCAGTAGATTTTTCAGCAGCTTGAAGTCGAGCAGCAGGCCAGTCTCGTCGAGTTCGGCCCCGGCAAGAGTGACCAGCACACGATAGTTGTGGCCGTGGGGATTCTCACACTTGCCGTGATAGTTGCGCAGGTAGTGGCCGGAGGAGAAACCGGCTTCTACGGTGACCTCAAACATGCGTACCACTTCCCTTCCTTCTTGATTGTATCGTCGCGCTGCAGGATTGGGAGCGACTGGGGAAGATCAGGAGCGGCGGCGCCTGCGAGCCTCCTCGGCACGCCTTTCGGCCTGCGAGAAGAGCGACGACAGGATGCCCGCCAGCGCAACTATAAGCGCGATGAGGAACAACACCAGTCCCATCGTGCGCCAGAGGGAAGCGTCGCCTGGCGAGCCCGGCTGCTGCGCGATGTTGGTGTAGGCGATGCCGCATGAGATAAGCGCGAACAGCGTCAGCGATGCGGCGAGAATATAGAGATTGCGTCCCATGAACCAGTCGTCAATTGCAGATTGTCAGATTTCAGCTTATCGCTGTTGATAGCGTTTGAGAACATCCTCAAGCGAGACCGTGCCTTCGAGGGCCCCGCGCATCGCCCGGTTGGTGACGGGCAGCAGCGGCCAGCGGCGGAAGTGCGGCAGCGCTGCAGAGAGCGGCAGATCGGGAAAGAGAACCGGCGTGCGCTCTGGTCCCAGCAGCCTTTCCAGCGGGATGCCTGGATCCCCGGACTCGGCGGTCGATCCCGCGGCGGCGGCAACTGCAACCTCAAGGTGCGCATCCGCCGTTGAACCGGAACCGGCGGAGGGGTCGAGCGCCGAACGGGTGAAGATGGAGTCGACATCCTGGCGTGTGGCGGCGTACCAAAGTCCGTCGCTACAGTGAATAAGAACGGCGCGTACGTCCTTATAGCCGGCATATTGCGCCAGCGTTGCCTGCACGTCGGATATCGTCTCGGAACCCTGCAGCACCGGCACGGAGACGGGCTGCAGCGCGTCCTCAAGATGCAGGTTGCTCTCTTCGCGCTGCTCTTCCATCGAAGGCAGGTCGAGGCCGTCCTGGTGCGTGAAAATCTCGAAGATAGGCACTGGCTGCAGAGCGCGCGAGATCAAATACGCGATGGTGTTCGCGAGAATGACCGGCAACACGATGGAGTAATTCCCGCTGACCTCCAGCACCATGAAGACGGACGTGAGCGGAGCGCGAAGAAACGCAGCGAACAGAACGCCCATCCCAACCAGGGCATAAGAGCCGATGGAGCCGGTGAGGTGCGGGAAGAAGTGGTGCTCGAACGACCCGATCGAAGCACCGAGCATCGCGCCGATAAAGAGAGTCGGCGCAAACATTCCGCCCGGCGTCCCGCTGGAGAAGGACAGTGTGGTGGCGATGATCTTGAAGACCGCCAGCAGGAGTAGAACCTTCCAGGCGAACTGCGCATGCATGGCCGCATCAATCGCCTCGTATCCCGCGCCCATCACCTGCGGCAAGCCGAAGTAGCCGATGCATCCGATCAGGAAACCAGCCGCCGCAGGCTGCACCAGTTGCCACGAAGCCGGCTGGCGGCGCAACAGAGGACGCAGCCATCCCACAACCCTGGTAAAGGCCAGCGATGCAATTCCGCCGACGATGCCGAGAACGGCATAGGCCATCAACTCGCGCGGGTCCACTAGGTTGACGAGAGGGATACGAAACATCGGCTCCGCTCCCCAAAACCAGCGCGCCACAACGACGCCGGAGATGGCCGACAAAACGATGGAGCCAAGAATGGCCGCGCTCCAATTGCCGATTACCTCCTCGATGACGAAGAGGATGGCAGAGATTGGGGCGTTGAACGCAGCCGCAAGCCCGGCCGCCGCTCCAATGGGAGCGAAGACGCGGAGACGCTCGCGCGACAGCCCGAAGCGGCGGCTGATAAACGACGCCACACCAGCGCCGATCTGCAGCGAAGGGTCTTCCGGTCCCAGCGAGAAACCGCTTCCGATGGCGAGCGCAGAGAGCAGAAACTTCCCCACCACGGTGCGACCGGAGATGTATCCGTTGCGGATATAGAGTGCAGCTTTGGTCTGGTTGACGCCGCTGCCCCGTGCCTCCGGAAAGACGTAGCGCACCAGTAAAGCAATAACTAGTCCCGCGATGGTGGGAACGATGATCAGGCGAACCTGGTGCTGCTGTGGCGAGGAGCCGCGCAGCAGCACCGAGATCCAGTCGATGGCCATGCGGAACGAGACAACCAGCAAGCCGGCGATGACTCCGATGAAGATCGAGAGCAGCAGCAGCAGACGCTCTTCTCGCCCTACGGTCACGCGCGACCTGAGTTCGGCGGCGGATAGGTTAGGCGCGATCGTGGTGGCAGTCATCTGGCTCATATCTTATTTCAGTCCGAGTGGAACCGGGGCTTGGGCTGCTGGCTGTGGAGATGACAGTGAGATACCCTGGGGATTGCTTGCGAGCCGCAGCAGCAACGCGTCGTCGCCGCTGGCAGGTTCGCAGAACTTTTCCGTCTGAAGCTCAGTGGCGAAAACAAGCTGCATGGCGGAATCCTGCAGCGCCGCATCGCCCAACAGAGCCAGGCTATCGGCTGTTCCGTCGGGGCCGAGCCACCGCGCGGCTAGCGCCTGCAGGGACGAAGACAGCGGCTGTGCGGTGGGGATGTGCGCAGAGCAGCCATCAAAACGCTTCTTCGCAATAGCACGCACGGCGAGTATCCGCTCGACGCGTTCGCGAACTGGCATCGTGGACGAAGGCATTAGTTCCAGAATGCGGGCAGCGTTCTCCATCATGATGCGGTCGTCGAGGCTCTGAGGGCCAACAGCGTGGCTCGCGTCGCGTTCGGCGAGGGCGCGGGCCAGCAGGTGCTCAGAGTTTTCGTAGTCGCCAACCCCATATGCCAACCGACCGGCCGCTTCCTGCGCGGAGGGATCATCCGGCTGCAAGACAGAGGCCCGCTGATAGTAAGTCCATGCATCGGCCGGATCTCGCGCCTGTTCAAGCAGGCTCGCAATGGCCATATCGCGGTCGTAGCCGTCCGGCGCATTGCCGCCGGCAACAACGAGTTCCAGCCGGGCAGCCGGAAGATCGTGGTGCGCGATAAAGTAGCGGGCGAGTTCGAGACGCACTTCAGCCCTGCGGACCACGCCGTCGCCCGCCCAGGTTCCATAGACCGCGGCACGATAGAAATTCACCGCCGCGGGAAAATCATTCCGCTTGGCAGCGAGACGCGCAAGTTGAAGATTCACTTCGCCGTTGCCGGGCTGCGCGTCCCACAGACTCATGAAGTATTGGTAGCTCTCCTCGGTATCGCCGGCCTCTCCCAGAGCCCGCGCAAGCATCTCTTCGTAACGCGCAGTGCCAGGCGCGTAAAAAAGTGCGGTGCGCAACGCCACGATTGCGTCATCGGGTTTGCCTCCGCGCAGATCCTGCGCACCGAGATCGGACCAGTACTGCGCCAACACCGTGCGCCGCGAACTGAACGAGCGAAACAGGAAAAGCGTCACCGCGAACAACACAGCGGTGCCAAGCAAAAGACTCAGGAACGCAATCGAATCCCGAAGAATCAGGTGTCGCTTCCAGATCTCGAAACTGTCTGTTTCCGTCGACATACAAGAGAGTAGATGCGCCGCATCGGGCACACCATCTTCTAGTCTATCCGGGTTGGGGCTCGAGCCAGAAGAAAGCGGCCGCTCCGCGGGGCACAATACCCGGCAACAGCCTGAAGAAAATGTATCGTATCACGATATACTTCATCGTATGAGTATGAGTTCTCGAACGTGATCGTCTCCAAACGCTGGCTGAGTTCCGCTACTCGCTCCGCCAGTTCCTGGCCTTCAGCGAGCGGCGCGCCGAGCAGGCCGGCCTGCAACCCCAGCAGCATCAGCTTCTGCTGCAGATCGCCGGCGCCCCCGAAAATGTTGAGACCACGGTGTCGTACGCCGCGGAAAGACTGGGCCTGCGCCATCACAGCGTCGTCGAACTCTGCAATCGATGTGAAGAGTCGGGTTTGTTGCAACGGCTGCATGACGCCGCCGATCGCCGCAGAGTGAAGCTCGAGGTGACGGCCAAGGGCCACCGGGTGCTGCGTACGCTGTCTGCGGATCACGAACGCGAACTCAGCGAACTGCTGCCGCGCCTGGTACAGTCGCTGGCTCTGATCCAGCAAGCGCAAAGCCGACCCCAGGAATACACGGCGGCGAAGATCGGAGAAGCACGATGAAGTCGGATTCGTCCGCCCTGCGGGACTTCACCGTGGATGGAAGAGTTTGGCTGCTGTCCGGCGTCGCCGTCGTCATCGGCGTGTGCGCGACGGGCCTGGCGGTGCTGCTGCTACGCCTGATCGCCATCTCCACCAACCTGTTCTACTACCATCGCTTCAGCGCGCAGAGTGTCTCCCCGGCTGGCAGCACGCTCGGCCACTGGATGGTTATGGTCCCAGTGGTCGGCGGCCTCATCGTCGGCCTGATGGCGCGATTCGGCTCCGACAAGATTCGCGGGCACGGCATCCCAGAGGCGATCGAAGCGATCCTGCTCCACCGCGCCAGGGTCGATCCGAAGATTGCGGTGCTGAAGCCCGTTTCCGCCGCCATCGCCATCGGCTCGGGAGGACCGTTCGGAGCCGAAGGCCCGATCATCATGACGGGCGGCGCCGTAGGATCGCTGATTGGCCAGTGGATGCACGTCACCGATGCGGAGCGGACGACTCTGCTCGTAGCCGGTGCCGCCGCGGGAATGTCGGCGACATTCGCGACGCCGGTTGCCGCGATACTTCTTGCGGTCGAATTGCTTTTATTCGAGTGGAGACCGCGCAGCCTGGTGCCCGTCGCCATGGCCAGCGCCACCGCCGGATTGCTGCGCGTTTACTGGTTGGGGCCAGGACCGTTGTTTGGCATGCCTGCAATCTCCGGCAATCTCGGCATCGCAGGCGCGCTGGGTGCATTGCTGCTGGGCGCGTTGGTTGGGTTGATATCGGCGGGCATGAGCCGCATGATGTATGCCTTCGAGGATATGTTCGAGCATCTGCCCATCCATTGGATGTGGTGGCCCGCGTTGGGCGGCATCGGCATCGGTGTAGGCGGACTCTTCTTCCCGAGAGGGCTCGGGGTTGGCTACGACAACATCGCGGAACTCCTGCACGGGCACGCGGCCATCGGACTCATCGTAGGCATCCTCGTAGCAAAATCGCTGATGTGGGCGTTCTCCCTGGGTTCCGGAACGTCAGGCGGAGTGCTGGCGCCCCTGCTGATGATTGGCGGCGCTGTCGGAGCGCTGGCCGGGCATCTGGCGCACGCCCCGGCGGAAGCGCAGGCCATGTGGGCGCTGCTGGGTATGGGGGCGATGCTTGCCGGAGCGCTCGGCGTGCCGCTCACAGCGATTCTGTTCAGCCTTGAAGTAACCCATTGTCTGCCCGCCCTGCTGCCGCTGACTATGGCGTGCGTGGCATCGTACCTGGTGACCGCGCTGTTGATGCCGCGATCAATCCTGACGGAGAAGATCACCCGGCGCGGTTATCATCTCAGCCGGGAATACGGCGTTGACCCATTGGAGTTGCTGATCGTGCGCGAGTTGATGTCACCTGCGGAGCGATTTGGATCACAGCAGTGTGCCCGGCGCGTTCGTTTACTCAGACACAACGGCGCGGGCCGCAGCCGAGAAGATGGCAGTCGATGGTCTTCAGACGTTGCCGGTACTCGATCGCAACACTCAGAAAGTTTGCGGGACGATCTCAATCAACGACCTGCTCCGCGGCCGCACCCGATCAGTAGAGCGCGAGAGCGAGCGCTTGCGGCTGTTCGGCTATGTCGCTCAGCCTGGCGAGCATAACTAGCTCTTCTGCGCAGTGGATCAAGGTTGGGGCAAGTCTTTCGCATCGCTCGCTCGCAGGGCAACGCCGGTAAGGCCGAGGCGCCGTCCCTCGGCGATGTACCACGCAATTCTTACGGCAGCCGAGGCGTAATCCAGCCCTTCGGTTCGAATGTTCGAAACGCAATTACGCTCAGCGTCGGTACGTCCTGGGCGAGGCGACCACGTAATATAAGCGCCGAGCGAATCGGGCGCGCTAAGACCGGGCCGTTCGCCGATCAACATCACCGAAACGTCGGCCTGGAGAAAGCCCCCTATCTGATCGCTAAGGGCAACTCGCGCCTGCTCAACGACAACAATCGGAGTCAGCATCCACGAGTCATCCAGTAACAGCAAGAGTTCATCGAGCAGCGGCAATGCGTGTCGCTCCGTAGCCAATGCGGAGAGGCCGTCCGCAAGGACGATGCTGAGGCGAGTGGCAGCGCCTGTGACTCGCGAGTTAGTCGGGTCGGCGAGCAGCAGCGCAGAAGCCTCGCTAAGCACGCGGCCAAGGTCTGGACGAAGCAAATACTCAGTGCGCGCACTAGCTGCGCTGCGAACCGAGAGGGCTGCAAGATTCCGCTCGCGCAGCGCAGCCATCACCGAAGTGACGCCAAGAACGGAGTGCACGGCATCGCGCGCTCTTGCGTGAGCCAGCGAGAACTCCAGCGCATCGCGTGTGCTGATCGATGAGCCGGCGCGGTCGAGCGCAACTCGCGCCGGAGTGACCGAACGCAGATCGGCAGCCAGGTCGGGGCGTGCCATCGCCGCTGCTTTGTCCGTGCCCATGGGATGACCTGGGTCGCTCATGCGCCCAACATCCTCCGAACAGAAAGTTCCTGCAGCCTGCCTTGCGCCAGCCACGCCTCGAACTCCGGAGCAGCCCGCAGCCCCAGCACACGCCGCAGATAGAGCGCATCGTGGAAGGACGTGCTCTGGTAGTTCAGCATGATGTCGTCGGCGCCCGGCACGCCCATGATGTAGTTCACGCCTGCTACGCCCAGCATGGTCAGCAGCGCATCCATGTCGTCCTGGTCGGCCTCCGCGTGGTTGGTGTAACAAACATCGCATCCCATCGGTAGACCCAGCAGCTTGCCGCAGAAGTGGTCTTCGAGGCCCGCGCGCATAATCTGCTTTCCGTCGTAGAGATACTCCGGGCCAATGAATCCAACGACCGTGTTGACCAACATCGGTTTATAGCGGCGCGCAAGGCCATAAGCGCGAGCCTCAAGTGTTTGTTGATCGACTCCGTGATGGGCGTTGGCGGAGAGCGCGCTGCCCTGCCCGGTCTCGAAGTACATCACATTCTCGCCGCCGGTCTCCTCGCCGATCCCGCCACGCTTCAACTCGCGGGCCATCTGTTCCGCCTCATCGAGCATCGCGATGCTCACACCGAACGACGTGTTTGTCGCCTCTGTCCCGCCAATAGATTGAAAGACCAGATCCACAGGAGCGCCGGTCCGCATCGCTTCCATCTGCGTGGTCACGTGCGCCAGCACACAGCTTTGCGTTGGAATCGCGAACTTCTGTCGCGCACGATCGATCAGGTGCAGCAGGTCCACCACTGAACGAAGGCTGTCCGAAACGGGATTGATGCCGATCACCGCATCCCCTGCCCCCAGCATCAGTCCGTCCACGATCGCGGCAGCAATCCCGGCGGGATCATCCGTAGGGTGATTCGGCTGCAACCGCGTCGAAAGCCGCCCCGGCAGTCCAATTGTCGTGCGAAAACGCGTCACGACCGAGATCTTTCGCGCAACAATCACAAGGTCTTGCAACCGCATCAGCTTTGATACGGCAGCCACCATCTCAGGCGTCAAACCAGATGCAAGCGAACTTAATCGTTCGCTGGTCGCATCATCCGACAGCAGCCAGTCGCGGAGATCACCGACGGTGAAGCTCGCAATCGGCGCGAAGGACGCGTGTTCATGGGTATCGAAGATCAGGCGCGTGACGTCGTCTGTCTCATAAGGCACCACCGCCTCGTCGAGAAAGCGCTTCAGCGGCAGGTCGGCGAGCCCCATCTGCGCGGCAACCCGCTCCTGAGCGCTCGCTGCGCAAATTCCGGCAAGCTGGTCGCCGGAGCGCGCCGGCGTAGCGCGCGCAAGCAGCTGCGCGAGCGAATCGAAGGTGTAGCGGACGCCTCCGACGGTGTGCGCGTAGACCATTGTGGCTAAAGAGTAACCCAACCAGCGCGGCTACAGCTTGGGAAGTTGCGCCGTAGTCCAGCCCCCGCCGAGCGCTTTGATCAGCAGAATGCTCGCCTCCAGCCGCCGCCGCATAATCTCAATCTCGTTGCGCTGATTTGCCAGCGCGGTGGTCTGCGAAGTGACTACCTGCAGATAAGTATCCACGCCTCCTTCATAGCGCGTGTTAAAGAGATCGAGTGATTGCTGCGCAGACTCAGTTGCCGCTCGCTGTTGTTGCGACTCAGTCTCAAGCACACGCAATGCGGCAAGGTTATCCTCAACCTGCTGGAACGCGGTCAGCGTTGTCTGACGGTAATTGGCTACGGCGGAATCGTACTGTGCGATCGCGATGTCGGAGCCTGCACGCCGACGGCCGTGGTCGTACAGCGTCTGGTTCAGCACCGGGCCCACCGCGAAGAAGCGGCTCGGCCAACTGAAGATATTCACCAGCGAAGTGCCCTGAAAGCCGCCCTGCACAGAGATATCGAGCGTGGGATAGAACGCGGCCTGCGCGATGCCAATCTGCTCGTTCTCGGCCGCCATGCGCCGTTCATCGCTGGCTATATCAGGCCGGCGTTCAAGCAGTTGCGACGGCAGTGCGCCGGGAATTTCCGGGATCGCAGGCGGGTCGACAGTGACGGGCGCCTGTGCGATCGTCAGCGTTGCCGGAGCCTGCCCCGTAAGCACCGCAATAGCATGCTCATACTCGGCACGCTGGATGCTGACATCGGAATCCTGTACCTCCGCGGTCTCAAGTTGTGTCCGAGCCTGCGTGACGTCCGAGAGCGGCGACGCGCCGCCGTTATAACGATCCTCGGTCAATTGCAGCGCCTGCTGATAAGTTGCGACGGTGTCGTCGAGCAGCTTTTTCTGCGCATCGTCGGCGCGCAGGTTGAAGTAATCAATCGCCAACTCGGCATGCAGGCTGAGCCGCGCGGTTTCCAGGTCGGCATCGCTCGCCTGCGCCTGTTCCTTCGCGGCAGTAACGCTGCGGCGGATTCGCCCCCACAGGTCAACTTCATAGTTGAAGTCGAGCGGAAGCACAAAATTGCCAAGCCCCGCTCCACCCGCCGAGGCAGTGCCACCAACATACGGTTCATTTACGGATTGCCGCACCGCCCCAACGCTCGGACCAATGCTGATCGTGGGCGCCTCGTTAGCGCGATACAGTCCAATCGCGGCACGCGCAGCGCGAAAGTCGGCTTCCGCGGCCTTCAGAGTCTGGTTGGCGGGATCGATCTGCTCCTCCAGCGAATTCAGCCTGGCGTCGTCAAAGCTCTCCCACCACTTCCCGCGCAGCGCCTGATCGCTGGGCTGCGCAGCTTTCCAGCCATCGGTTTCCTTGAAGGTTGTCGGACCTGGCTCTTTGAACTCGGGCGCAAGTCCCGCGGCCGGCGGACGGGTGTAGTCGGGACCAACCTTGCGGCAGCCGCCAAGCAGCGCGCTCGAGAGCGCGAGAATGACGATCGCCCGGCACGATAGGTGCGCAGCGGATCGTGAGACAGAACAGACGCTGGCTCGGCGGCAGATCATTGGCCCGATGCGCTCCCATCCACCGATCCGACCTGAACCCGCGCTCCACTTATCAGAGAATCCGACGGGTCAAGAACAATCTGGTCTGTTGGCGAGATTCCCGATGTGACTTCCACAGTGCTGCCCATATCGTGGCCAATCGTAATCGGCACCAGGTGCACGCGGCCATCGCGCACAACAGCGACTCGCAATCCCTCTGACCGGAAGATCAGCGTGTTTGACGGGATCGTCACAGTATTCAAACCCGCAGGCAGTTTCATGTGAACGAAGACGTACGCGCCAGGCAGCAGATAGCCATCCGCATTGTCCACATCCACCTCGACGTTCAGTGTGCGGCTGGTCTGGTTGATCGCGTTCGAATTGCGCGTCACGGTCCCTTTGACGACGCGGCTCGGATCGGCGTCCTGCGTGATGTCCACCTGGTCGCCATCGTGCACGCTGTTCGCGTAAATTTCCGGAACAGCAGACGAAGATTCGCAGCCTGCCAACCTGGTCGAGGTGAAACAGTTCGTGCGGCTCGGCCGAGGAACCAGCGTCGATCAGCGATCCAACATCGGTGCTGCGCGCAGTGATTACGCCATCAAACGGCGCCGTCACACGCTGGTAGCTTTGCAGTTGCTGCAGGCGCCGGACGTTCGCCTCGGAAGCCGCAGTGGCCGCCTGTTTTGCTGCGAGGTCGCTGGCTACCTGGTCGGCCTCCTGTTGCGAGACAGCGTGCTTCGCGACCAGTGCCTGCCACCGGACATTGGTCGACGACGCCAGTTGCTCATTCGCCTGCGCGCTCTTCAGGTCCGCCTGCGCCTGCTGCAGTTGTTGGTCCACCTCCGGCGCGTCGATTACGGCCAGAAGTTGTCCCTGGTGAACATGCGAGCCGATATCGACGTACCACTGCTTCAAATATCCATTGGTACGAGCGTAGATCGAAGTGTCCATGAACGCCTGCGTATTGCCGGGTAGCACCACTTCCTGCGCCTTCGAACCAACGCTGGGGTGGACGACGCTGACTGTCGGCACCGCTGCAGTCTCCGTGGCCACCTGCAGCTTGTGGGCGGCGTTCGAACGTGAATGTAGGACCGCGAAGATGGCGCCGCCAATCAGTAAGACGACCACCAGCGCGCCAATCAACGCCGCACGCCGATTCGAACTTTTTTCTGGCGGACCCGGCTCGCCGATGTGCTGCTCCTCAGCCGAGTGATGCGGCTCCGGCGTAGTCACCCTCCATCCTTCCTTGTTGTGAGGAGGTGTCGTTCTCATCGTTTTTTCAATCGGCGTGTTCTTCATCGAGCCATGCTCCATTGCATCATGCAAAGTGAGTCTCCAGTTTCGCCTTCTCGCGTGCTGCCTTGCGCGATTCGGTCCCATGAATCAGCGCGAAGACAGCCGGCACAAAAACCAGCGTCGCAACGGTCGCGCACAGCAGGCCGCCAATAACAGCCCGCCCCAGCGGCGCATTCTGCTCGCCGCCTTCGCCCGCGCCCAGCGCCATCGGCACCATCCCGATGATCATCGCGAGTGCCGTCATCAGCACCGGCCGGAAGCGCGTCGTACCTGACTCAATCGCCGCCCGGATCGCGTCGCCATGATGCTTTAGCCGCTCCGTAGCGAACGCCACCACCAGAATACTGTTGGCCGTAGCGACACCCATACACATGATCGCTCCCATCAACGCGGGTACGCTCAGTGTCGTACGCGTGAAGAAAAGAAATGCAACAATTCCGGCCAACGCCGCGGGAAGCGCAGTGATGATGATGAACGGATCGACCCAACTCTGGAAGTTCACAACAATCAGCATGTACACCAGGATGATGGAAAATACCAGTCCTCCAATCAGTCCGACGTACGCGTTATGCATCGTGTCCACCTGCCCCTTCAGTGAGACGAAGGTGCCGCGGGGCAAGTCCTTGTTGTTCTCACTCAGGATGCGCTCCACGTCGCGGCTCACTGCGCCCAGGTCGCGGCCCTGCACGTTGCCGTAGATGTCTACCACGCGGCGCACGTTGTAATGATTGACCACCCCCATCTCGTGGCCGCGCGTCACTGTCGCAAGGTCGCCGAGAATCTCAGTCGAGGGGCCTGCCTCCTGCCTTCCGGTTTCCTGGCTCGGCGTATTCCCCGCAGGCGCGGACGCCCGATTGATAGGAATATTTTCAAGCTCCTGCTTCGAATCCATGTTGTACTGCGGCGTCTGGGCCACCACGTTGTAGTTCACATGGTTGTTCCAGTTTAAAAAGAAGATCGGCGTCAACTGGAAGCTGCCGCTCAGTGTGTTTAGGATGCTGCTGGTAACATCGCGCGTAGTGTAGCCGCCCTGCAGCGCCTTGGTCCGGTCGATATCAACCTGCAACGTCGGATAGTCGAACGGCTGCTGAATTCGCAAATCGACCAGTCCTGGAACCTGGCGCAACTGAGTCAGCATCTTGTCCGCAATCTGCTTGCTGGCTTCGATATCGTTGCCTTCGATCTGCACATCCATCGGCGCAGGTATGCCGAAGTTCAGAATCTGCGTGGTGATGTCTGCGGGCAGGAAGTAGAAGGTCGCAGTCGGAAATTGACGCGGAAGTTCGCGGCGCAGAGCGCTCACGTAGTCGGCCGTGGGGTGATGATTCGGCTTCAGCGAAACCTCGATATCGGCGTCGTACGGCCCAATCGTCCCGTTGGTCAAGTGCTGCGTGTTCGAGGTGCTATAGGGAAGGCCGATGTTATCCAGAATATTGTCGAGCTCTCCCGCGGGAATCTGCTCGCGAATGCGGTCCTCGACCTCGTCACACAGCTTTGCCGTATCTTCGATACGCAGTCCCGTACTCCCGCGAACGTGCAAAATAAACTGACCTGAATCAGTATCGGGAAAGAAATTCTGCCCCAGGAATGGCAGCAGAATAAACACCATCAGCACTACCAGAAGAAACCCCGGCACGAATATCTTGCGGTGATATACCAGCTTGTCGAGCGTGGTGTGGTACTTGCTCCGCAGACGCTCAAACTGACGCTCGAAACCTTTCTGAAAACGGGTGAGAAATCCGCCGGACCCCGGCTCATAGTGACCCTTCGGTCTCAGCAGATACATCGCCAGGGTAGGCACCAACGTCAGCGAGTAGATATACGAGGCGACCACGGCGAGCACGACCGCTTCGGCCAGAGGTACAAACAGGTACCGTGAGACACCCGCCAGAAAGAACATCGGCAGGAAGACGATGCTGATGCAAAGCGTCGAAACCATCGTCGGCACAGCAATCTGCGCCGTGCCCTCAAGAATCGCGTGACGGAGCGGCTGTCCCTCTTCCAGATAGCGCTCGATGTTTTCGATCGTCACGGTAGCGTTGTCCACCAGGATTCCGACCGCAAGCGCCAGCCCGCCCAGCGTCATCGTGTTGATCGTCTCGCCCAGCATGCTAAGCACAATTACCGACGTCAGAATTGAAAGCGGAATCGTCACTGCAATCACGATCGTCGACCGCCAGCTTCCCAGGAACAGCAGGATCATCAGTGCGGTGAGTGCCGCAGCAATGATGCCTTCGCGAATTACGCCCTCTACCGCCGCACGCACAAACACTGACTGATCGGCTAGCGGAGTCAGTTGGATACCCGGCGGAATGATCTTGAGCACCTGGGGCAGGAGATCGCGCACCCCTTTAACCACGTTCAAGGTGGACGCGGTGCCGCTCTTCAACACGCTGATGAGCACACCGCGGTGGCCATCCTGGCGCACAATGTTCGTCTGCACGCCGAAACCGTCCGAGACGCTGGCCACATCGTGCAGATAGATGGTCGTCCCGTTGACCTCCTTCAGCGGTACGTTGCCAAGGTCAGCGACAGTATGAGGCGTGCCGTTGGTACGCACGTCGTATTCGGTCGGTCCGATCTTGATCGTTCCCGACGGCGTAACCACGTTCTGCTGGGCCAGCGCGGCCAACAGATCGCCGGGCGCAACGCCTTTGGCCTGCATGGCTGACTGATCCATGCTGATCAGAATCTCCCGCTGCTTGCCACCGTAGGGCAGAGGCATCACAGCGCCGGGAACGCTGATCAGTTGCGGCCGGATGAAGTTTGCCGCCGCATCGTTCAGCGCCTGCTCGGTCATCCCCTTGCCTGATACCCCGATCTGGAGGATGGGTACACTCGACGCGGAGAAGTTAAGAATCTGCGGCGGCAAAATCCCAGGCGGCAACTGCCGCAGCAGATACTGCGAAGCCGCCGTGATCTGCGCATTCGCCGTGTCCAGACTCGCGCCCGGCTGCAGAAAGACCTTCACCACTACCTGGCCGTTGTACGTGGTCGATTCGATATGCTGAATATTGTCGACCAGTGTCGAGAGCGCCTTCTCATAAGGCGTCGTCAGCCGCCCTTCGAGTTCCTCAGGGTTAAGGCCGGCGTAAGTCCAGCCGACGGAGATAACTGGAATATTGATGTTTGGGAAGATGTCAGTCGGTGTACGAAGTATTACGACCGGACTTAACAGCAGGATCAGAAGAGCAAGCACGATGAAGGTATAGGGACGGTTGAGCGCCAGCTTTACGATCCCCACTTGTTGATACCCCCCTGCTGCCTATATTGCGAGCATCTCCACGAAGCCGCCTCCAACCAGTTTACGCTCGAACACTCCTCTTCTTAGACGCCGCAAAGGGCCGAATGGGTTTCTGATTGAAGTCGTTGGCTCGCCAGAATCTTAGGCGTCGCAGCCGCGCTGCCGGCCCTCGTCAAGAGAACTCCGGGGTGCTACGAAGGAACGCGCCAGAACACTGCATGCCAGCCTCCAGGCAGCAGGCGGTAACTCAGTCGATTCCCCAAAGCCCTTAACGCAACAGGAATTTGTAACACTGGGTGCGAGGAAGACAATGATGGAATTGCGCACCAAGTCGGTGTTTCGAACGCTGGGTATTCTTGTCGCGGCCTGCGTTCTCCCGCTAGTTTGCCAGGCCCAGGCTACCTCCGCAGGCTCGCGCCTCCCCGGTCAATCGAACGTCGATATTTTTGGCGGATACAGCTATCTCCATCCTGTAAACAGCGATATCTATGGGCAGGTGTACGAACCCCTCCCGACCGGATTCGCAACCAGCGTCACCGGCTACTTCACTCGCTCGTTCGGGCTCCAGGCCGAGTACACCAAGTCGCCCAACGACCCCGATTACTGCTTCAGCACACTGCAGGGCGGCCCGGCATTCCGCTATCAAATCGGACGTCTCGTCCCCTTTGCTCACGTACTCGGCGGCGGTGCGCAGGTAGGGCCGTCCTACCAGCACAACGGAGCGGCCAACAGCTGCACCTGGGGTTGGGGCGTTGAATCCGGCATGGGCGTCGATTACGTGCTGCCCGCTCCCGCACTCCACAACCACCTCGCCATCCGCCCCATCGAAGCCGACTTCCAGTACACCCACGTCGATTACGGCCCGCAGCTCGCGCCAGGCTCATACACCGGAGGCGTCGGCCAGATCCTCGCCTACAGGCTCAGCGCCGGGTTCGTCGTCCGTTTCGGCGACATGACTCCCCCGCTGCCCGCCTCCTTCGGCTGCGAAGTTCAGCCCGTAACCGTATACCCCGGTGATCCCATCACCGTCACCGGCAGCACCCTCAATCTGGAACAAAGCAAGCATCTGACGCCCACTTACACATGGACCACCACGGGCGGCAAACTCTCCCGCAGCGACGCTGGCGCCACCATCGCCACCAGTGGCCTCGCCCCCGGCGACTACACAGTCATCGGTAAAGTCAACGAAGGCTCCAAGCCAACCCAGCACGCCGAGTGCTCCGCATCGTTCCGTGTCGCCGCCTACGAACCTCCGACCATCTCCTGCTCGGCCAACCCCACCACCATCCAGCCCGGCGGATTCTCAACCATCACCTCCGTGGGCAGAAGTCCGCAGAACCGCCAGCTCAGCTACTCCTACGGCGCGTCATCCGGACAGATCACAGGAACTGGCACCACCGGCACGCTCTCCGCGGCCGACGTCCCCCCAGGCTCCATCAGCGTCTCCTGCAACGTCGTCGACGACGCAGGCAAGTCCGCCTCCGCGACCACCACCATATCGGTTGTCGCGCCGCCTAAACCTCCGCCTCCGCCCGCGCCGCTGGCGCAGAACCTATGCAGCATCTCCTTCGAACGCGACCGCAAGCGTCCAGTGCGCGTCGATAACGAAGCCAAGGGCTGTCTCGACGACATCGCGCTCGAACTGAATCGCGAAACCGACGCCGTCCTGGTCGTCGTCGGCAAACACGACCCAACCGAGAAGCCCGATGCCGCCGCCGAGCGCACCCTCAACGTCAAGCAGTACCTCACCGACGAAAAGGGCATCGACCCTAACCGCATCGAAGTCCGCACCGGTGAAACAGCCGGGCGCACCGTGGACAACGTCCTCGTCCCACCCGGCGCCACCTGGGACACGGGCAGCACCGACAGCTTCGACCCCACCCGGGTCCAGCGCCACGGCGAGCCCTACGCCCCAGCCGAAAAGAAGTAGTCCAAGGGCCGAAGGAGAAACTGCATCACGTTTCCCTTCGGCCCGTTTCATTTAACTCACTACTTGATCGTGAACTGAGCCGCAACAGCAGCCATCGCATCCCAGTCGTCCGTGCGGAACGGCGCCGCCGGCAATCCAGAAGCGTTATACAGATTCGCCGTGTTCGGATAGTTGTCCCACGCATAGCGAACCGCCACCGGCGTCGTCACCTGCGGGCTGCTCACCACCACCGAGTCGCCTTCGATCTTCGCGTCCGCATCCACAAACTTCTCATCCGCGCCCGCAATCTGGAACCAGTTCAGCGGCCCACCCTTCGCCATCAACCCCTCGGCGTGGGTAAACTTCACACGAATCGCCGCGCCCTCCACCTTCATCGACGAGTACATCGGCCCGGAGTACTCCATGCCCTTATCGCCATACACCTTCGCCAGCGCCAGCACCTCCAGCCGATAGCCCAGCGGCTCCTTGTTCTTCGGATGCACATTCGCCGGATCGCCAATGTCGATCGTCACCGCCATTCCCGTATTCGGCAGCGACAGAATCTTCGCCTGTTGCTCCCTCACCAGCGGATTGTTGCTGACATTCTTCAGCGCCGGCAGTTGCACCTCGAAAAACGGGAAATTGCCTTCGCCCCAAAGTTTGCGCCAGGTCGTAATCAGCGTCTCCATCACGTGCCCGTAGTTCATCAAACCCTGCGGTCCGCCACCGATCGACTCGCCCTGGTACCAGATCGCCCCGCGAATCGCATACGGCACCAGCGGATTGATCATCGCGTTGAAGTTCACCGTAGGCTGATGCTGGTTGTGCGAGGGATCGCGCAGCGGAACAGGCGGCGCACCGGGTCTCGGCAGCCGCGCATTCAGCATCATCGGCTCCGGCGGCGCGTTCGCGTCGTTCGCACCCGGATGCTCCTTGAAGTAGTTGTACCTAGCATCCAGTTTGTCCACCATTGGCTTCAGCAGAGGGTCAGCCACCAGAGCCTCCCGCGGAATCCACGCCTCCGCCGTGCTCGCCCCAAACGCCGACAGCAGAATCCCCACCGGCTGCTTCAACGCAATATTCAAATTCCGCCCAAACAGATACCCCACCGCCGACCAGTCCCCCACCACTGCCGGAGTGCAAACCTGCCACTCGCCGGCCACATCCGTCTGCGGCTCATACGCAGTCGTCGCCTTCGCAGTAAACATCCGCAACTGCGGATAGTTCGCCGCCGCAATCTCCTTCTCCTCATCCAGCATCCCCGCATACGACGCGTGCGCTTTCGACACCGTGAACTGCATATTCGATTGCCCCGACGCGAGCCACACTTCGCCCACCAGCACGTCCTTCACAATAATCGGCGCCTCTCCCCCGCCACCTGCAATCGTCATCTCGAACGGTCCGCCGGCCTTCAGCTTCAGCAACCGCACCGTCCACTTGCCGCTCGAATCCGTGGTCGCAGACTTCGTCTGTCCGTTCAAAGTCACGCTGACCTTTTCGCCCGCGTCAGCAGTACCCCAAATCGGCACCGACATCCCACTCTGCAAGACCGCGTGGTCGCTGAAGAGGTTCGACGGCTTCACCTCGGCCCGCGCCGCCGCGCACAACACCATGCAAACGGACGCAGCAAGCAATCGTGTCCTTGCAAATCTCATGGAATACCTCAGGGTTGAATTGAAATTGAGCCAGCCGCTGGAACCAAGCGCAAGCAGTGTGCGAGATGAGAATATAGCCACGACCCGCCAAAGTCGACCGTGCTCGCAAAAATCACGCTCATAATAGCAGCCGCCTAGGCCCCAACCTGGTAAATGCGATATCGCGAAGTCTTCCGATACACGCTCATGCCTCGCATCTGCGCAACCAGGTCGGCGTTCTCCGGCCACAGCATCACCACCACCACGTGCCTCGGATGCTCCTCCATCGACCGCTCCAGGTTCTCAAGCATCCGGCTCATCACGTCCCTTCCGAAAGGATTGAACATATAAACGACCAGGTTGCCATCCGGAAACTCAAACTGCGCCGCATCTTCATTCAACGAAGAAATATCGCCACACCGTCGATTCCAATACTTGTGGCGGCCGATATTCTCGACAGCCTGCCGTTGCAGATCGCGCACAAATTCCACCCCGATCACTTTGTGAAACGGAAACTCGGCAGCAACAAACAGCGCGCGCCCCTTGCCCGATCCCACATCCACCAGGGTGTACTGCGAGTGGTCCTTCACTGGAATATCCCGCAACGCTGCGCGAACATTCGCCGCCCGCGCGGGAATGTAGACATAGCTGTCGCGCAACTCCCCCACAATCTCAGAGGGATTCGGCTTGCCCGTATTCCCAGACGTGTTCACATGTCGGGTCGCGTCGAACCAGAACTCCTCGCAGGCCCGTATCCATTCCTTCAGACGAGACTGAATCATGATGCTCCAACCACCCCGGCGCGGTTTGCACTCCTCCAGCCTACCGCGATCCGGCGTTCCGTCTCTGTAAGTGGGTAGAATGGTGCCCGACCCGCAATCCCCGTCCGAGGATCCCCCTTTGAACAACATTCCCGACAAGCGCATGCCAACACGCCGTGAAGTTCTCGCAGCGGGCGCCGCATGTGCCGGAATCGCCGCCCTCGCGCCTATCCGCGCGTTTGCCTTCCAATCCCCGAGCCCGCAAGTCAAGATCTTCGATGTCCTCAAATACGGCGCTGCCGGAGACGGGACCACGCTCGACTCCGCCGCCTTCCAGCGTGCCATCGACGAAGCCTCCGCCTACGCAGGCAAGGCGCAGGTCCTCGTCCGCGGGGGCCACAAATACCTCATCGGAACCATCGAACTCAAAGGCTCCATCGACTTCCATCTCGCCGACGACGCGCAACTCCTCATCTCCACAAAGCAAGCCGACTACCGCGGCGGTCTGCCCGGCTCGCAAAACGGCGACACCATGGCAGCAGCCCTAGGTGCCGTCATCATGGCCACCAACGCGCAGGGTCTGAAGATCTCCGGCACCGGAAACATCCAGGGTCGCGCCAAAGAGTTCATGACCCGCTACGACGACGCCGGCCAGTGGTGGATTCCCGGCCCATTCCGCCCCAAGATGTTCGTCCTCACCGGCTGCAAGGAACTCGAGGTTCGCGACATCACCTTCGCCGAAGCTCCCAACTGGGGACTCCACATGCTCGGCTGCGACCGCGTCCTCGTCGACAACGTCACCGTAAAGAACCTCCTCGACGTCCCCAACTGCGACGGCATCGACCCCGACCACTCCCGCAACATCGAGATCAAGAATTGCAACATCACCTGCGGAGACGACGGCGTGGTCATCAAGTGCAGCCGCCAGCCCGTCGACTACGGCGACGCCGCCAACATCTACGTCCACGACTGCGTCATCGAAACCCAGGACGCCGGACTCAAAATCGGCACCGAAACCACCTCCGACATCCACGACATCCTCTTCGAAAAGTGCCAGATTAAAACCAGTTCGCGCGGCCTCTGCATCCAGCTCCGCGACGAGGGCAACATCTACAACATCGCCTACCGCGACATCACCTTCACTTCGCGTTATTACAGCGATCCATGGTGGGGCCGCGGCGAAGCCATCTCCTTCACCGCCATCCCGCGCACGCCAACAACAAAGATTGGCAGCCTGCATGACGTTGGCGTCAGCAACGTCACCGGCACTGCAGAAAACAGTGTTCGTATCCGCGGCTTCCGCCAGCCCGGCAGCGAAGCGTCCACCGTCCGCAACATTACACTCGACCACGTCGCCGTCACTCTGGATCGCAATACTCAATTCAAGGGGCAACTCTTCGACAACCGCCCCACAACCGCTGTCCCAGCCATCGAGCCCCACGATACCCCTGGCTTTTCCATTGAGAGCGCCGACTCCGTCACCCTGCGCGACTGCAGCGTAGCGTGGGGTCCGAATCCGCCCGCATACTTCACCTACGCTGTCGAAGCCAAGGACACCACCAATCTCAAGATCGAAGGCCTCAAAGGCAGCCCCGCTCACCCCTCCCTCGGAAAGGCAGTCTCCATCTCATGACCTTGCTACGGCAGATGCGCCTCAGCCTCGATCTCCACTCGCCACTTGGGATTCAGCAGCGCAGCGACAACCATGGTCGTCGCTGGACGGATGCTTCCGAACACTTCGCCATGCACGCGGCCAATCTCCTCCCAGTCCTCGGCATGCGCCAGGAACATCCGCGTCCGCACAACGTTCTCGAACGCTGCACCCGCCTGTTCCAGGGCCTTGCCAATCAGACCGAGCACCACCCGCGTCTGCTCCGCGGGCGACAGGTCTTCGGCGCCCACTGGGCCAGTGCCGGAGACATGGACAACTTTGCCGATGCGAACCGCCCGCGAAAATCCAATGATCGGCTCATAGGGACTGCTTCCAGCGATATTCGTTCGTTCACTCATGTAGGCCATGATAGCGTTCGCCCGCGCGCCAAAGCCATCTGCCGAACCACCCTCAGCGCAGCGGTCAGCCTTCTTTTCCTAGCCGCCACCACAACCCTCCGCGCACAAACACCGCCACCCGCCGACAACATGGTCGCCGCCACTCCGCCCAAGCTCCCCATCTTCAAAGTCTTCCAATTCCCCGCCGACAAAATCCCCCGCATCGACGGCAACGCCCACCGACTGGGCGATCGTCCCCGACTCCTACGCCATCACCCTCGCCGACATGCACGACGACGAGCACAAGCACGCCACCCCCGACCCCAAAGACCTCGACATCAAGGTCAAATTCGGCTGGGTCAAAGGCCTCAATCGCCTCTACTTCCTCTACGAGGCCTACGACAACTACTGGGACTTCGCCGACCCCGGCCTGCACAACGACACCTTCGAGCTGGTCGTCGACGGCGACCGCTCCGGCGGCCCGCTCATCCCCCGCTTCCGCAACAATCCCGATCAGGATGAGTGGGACGCGCACTTCTCCATGCACGGCGTGCAGGCGCAGAACTACCACATCATGACCCCGCACGAAGGCAAGGACTGGGCCATGGCCTGGGGCTGCCAGCCCTGGGACAAGCGACTCCCCTACGCCAACACCGCGCAGAACTACAGCTTCCGCCCCGGCCAGTCCGGCCACTACATCATGGAGTTCTACATTACCCCGTTCGACTACGCCGGATGCGAGGGCCCACAGCGCTCCATCGAATCCGAACTCTACGAGAACAAGCTCATCGGCCTCTCGTTTGCCGTCATCGATTACGACGGCTCGCCCGATGGCAAGAACAACGGCTTCTGGAACCTCTCGCCCGAGCACACCATGTACGGCAACTCCACCTACCTGCGCGAGTTCCGCCTGATGCCGCTTGAACCCCAGTTCCGCAAGCCCATCGAGGCCAACTGGAGCTTCAAGGTCATCGACATGGACCGCCGCCTCGTCGCCTTCCAGGACGACTCCACGTCCGACCGGCCCAATCACCACCTGGCACTGGGACTTCGGCGACGGCACCACCTCCACCGAGCAGCACCCCATCCACCAGTACCAGAAAGCCGGGGCAGTACGTGGTCGTCCTCAACATCGAAGGCCCCGCCGGCAAATCCCGTTTCTCCAAAATCTGGGACGTAACCCTCCGCTAGACCACAAACCCGGGTGCCCCATGATCAGCGCGGTCGTATCGCGCCTATCGTGGGGTCAGTCTCTTCGCCCGTAATTCCCGGTACTGGCCAAGTTTGAACTTGACCAGTACCCAATTCCCGACTCCCTCGCCTAAATCCGCAAAAACTTGTAGACTTTCGCACGCCAGCAACTCGGCGACGCCCAGCACCGTATACATAGCATCGTCCCATCAATTCGGAGACCTCATTATGTCCAACACTCGAAACAAATCGCCGAGACTTCGTGAAACTCGGCGGAGCCGCCCTCGCCGTCGCCGCCACCCAAACCGCGCAGAGCTACGCCAAGATCGTCGGCGCCAACGACCGTGTCCGCACCGGCATCATCGGCGGCGGCGACCGCATGCTGGGCGGCGATGTCCCCGCCTTCGTCGCGAACCAGAAAGACATGAACTTCGAGCTTGTCGCCGTCTCCGACATCTGGAGCCACGCCCGCGAGCGCGCCGCGGCCGCGGTCGAAAAGGCCTGCGGAAGCAAGATCGACATGGTCCCCAACAACGACGCCCTCTATGCCCGCAAGGATATCGACGCCGTCCTCATCGCCACCGCCGACTTCCAGCACGCGCGCCACGGCATCGAAGCCGTCAAGGCCGGACGCGACGCCTACGTCGAAAAGCCCACCGCCCACCGCATGGACGACGCCCGCAACTTCCTCAAAGCCGTCGAAGGCTCCAGTCAGGTCATCGCCGTCGGCACCCAGCGCCGATCCACGCCCGCCTACATCAAGGCCGCCGAATACATCCAGTCCGGCAAGTTCGGCGACATCGTCATGGTCGAGATGAGCTGGAACGTCAACCAGCCCGGCCGCTGGCGCCGCCCCGATGTCGTGCCCCTCCTCAAAGAAGAGGACACCGACTGGAAGCGCTACTGCATGGGCGTCATCAAGACAAGTTCGATGCGCGCAAGTATCTTGAGTTCCGCCTCTTCTGGCCCTACTCCTCCGGTATTCCCGACCAGTGGCTCGTCCACCAGATCGACACCGTCCACTGGTTCACCGGCCTGCCGCACCCGCGCTCGGTCGTCGCCAACGGCGGCATCTACCTGTGGAAGGACGGCCGCACCAACTGGGACACCATGACCGCCGTCTTCGACTACGGCCCGCTCGATGACCTCACCAAGGGCTTCCAGGTGCAGTACACCTCGCGCTTCACCAACTCCGCCGGCGGCGTCAAGGAGCTCTACTACTCCAACGGCGGCATGATCGACATGGACAAGCAGACCGTCACCCCTACCGGCGGCCTCAACGCCAAAATGGCAGCCGAGATGAAGATGCAGCCCAACCTGCTGCCCAGCTTCAACCTGATGGACAAGGTCGAAAAGGTCGCCACCGACGCCGACACCCACGGCGACCCCAGACCACAGCCAACATGCGCAACTGGATGGAGTGCGTCCGCTCCCGCAAGACGCCCAACGCCAGCATCCGCGCCGGCTACAGCCACTCCATCGCGCTCTGCATGAACGTCGCCGCTATCCAGACCGGCCAGAAAGTCACCTTCGACGACAAAACCCAGCAGGTCATGGTTGGAGGTAAGCCATATGAAGGTGCATAACCTGCTGGCCGCCTCCCTCGTGGCCGGACTCCTGACGGGCTGCTCCGGAGAGAAGTTGTTCCCAACGCCATACATGTTCGCCATCCTGGCCGGTCCGGGCGCCGGCATGGTCTCGCCCGGGGTGAATGTAGCCGTCAAAGACGCAGAGCACCGCGTCGACATCACCATCGACGGCCAGCCCTTCACCAGCTACCTGTGGGCAAGCCAACCAGCGCAAGCCCATCCTCTACCCGCTCATCTCGCCCGACGGCACCACGCTCACGCGCGGCAACCCGCCCCTGCCCGGCGAACGCACCGACCATCCCCACCACACCGGACTCTGGTTCAATTACTCCAACGTCAACAACATCGACTATTGGAACAACTCCGACGCCATCAAGCCCGACGCCCGCGCCAAGTACGGCTCCATCGACCACGATCGCATCGTCTCTGCCAAAAGCGGCCGCGACTCCGGCGAACTCACCACCGAATCCACCTGGTATCCCGCGTCCGACGTTCCAACCCTCGGCAGCCAACCAGCAACCGCCCGTCCTCCACCAGACCACGCGCTACGTCTTCTCCAAACTCACCATCGACGGCAAGCCCGCCCGCGCCATCGATATGACCGTCACCCTCAACGGCCTCTCCCAACGTCGTCTTCCACGACGACAAGGACGGCATGCTCGGCATCCGCGTCGCCCACTTCCTCGAGTCAGCCACCGCAAAGCCCGAGGTCCTCCGCGACGCCAACGGCATCGCAACCCCCGTCGCGGCGCCCACCGCCGGCGCTACCGGCGTCTACCGCACCAGCGAAGGCAAGGTCGGCGACGATGCCTGGGGCACGCGCGGCAAGTGGTGCGAGCTCTCCGGCACCACCGCCGACGGCAAGGCCGAAACCATCGCCGTCTTCGACCACACCGGAAACCCCAACTACCCAACCTACTGGCACGCCCGCGACTACGGCCTCTTCGCCGTCAACCCGCTCGGCGCGCACGGATTCGACCCCAAGGGTCCAGCCCTGAATTTCACCCTCGACCCAGGCAAGTCCGCGACCTTCCACTACAAGATCATCCTCATCAGCGGCACCGTAACTCCGGAAGCCCTCAACCATCAGTCCGACGTCTTCGATATGAAAAATAACACGACAGCGAAAAATAAATGAAGCCGACCCGCCGCGAATTCCTCGCCACCGCATCCAGCGCTGCCATCGCATTCGCGGCGTCGCGCTTCGCCCACGCGCAAGCCAACTCCCCCTTCAAGATCGCCGTCATCACCGACGAAATCTCCGACGACTTCGATCACGCCTGCTCCGTAGCCGCCAACGACTTCGGCATGCGCTGGGTCGAACTCCGCAGCATGTGGAAGAAGAACATCGCCGACCTCAACGCCGACGACGTCGCCCACGTCCAATCCATCCTCGCCAAATACAACCTGCGCGTCACCGACATCGCCAGCCCGCTCTTCAAAGTCGATTGGCCGGACGCCCCGCGCTCCAAATACTCATCGCAAAAAGCCACCGACGCCTCCATCCAGGCAGAATTCAAAAAGCAGGACGACGTCCTCGCAAGCTGCATCGACCTCGCAAAGCAATTCAAGACCGACAAAATCCGCTGCTTCGACTTCCTCCGCATCGACGACATCGCAGCCTATCGCGCCGGCCATCGACGAAAAACTCCGCGCCGCCTGCGTCACCGCCAACAAGCAAGGCATCATGCTGGTCGTCGAGAACGAGCAGTCCTGCAACACCGCCAACGCGCCCGAGGCCGCACGCACCCTCGCCGCCGTCCCGCCTCTCATGCTCAATTGGGATCCCGGCAACGCAGTCGACACCGGCGAAACAGACGCCTTCCCCAAGGGTTGGGATCTCCTGCCGAAAGATCGCATCCACCACTGCCACTGCAAGAACACCGTACGCGGGGCCGACGGAAAAATGGCCTGGTCCCCCGTCGACATCGGTCTCATCGACTGGGCCGCCCAGTTCCGCGCCCTCAAAGCCATCGGCTATCACAACGCAGTCTCGCTAGAAACTCACTGGCGCGGAGCCGGCACTCCCGAAGCCTCCAGCCGCATCAGTTGGGCTGGGATGAAGAAGCAGCTCCAGGCTTCGCAGACGTTGTAGCCGCCGGTTCATCCGGTTCGTTCAGCTTCCGCATCACCTCTTTGCTGTCGCTGAACACCATCATCGACCTTCCACCCAGGATCACATTCTTACCCACCTTCACGTGCTTGAACGGGTCGTCGATGTTCTCCGTGTCCATCACCAGCGCCCACGGAGAGCCATTCGGATAAGGCGGCAGCGTGAACTCCACGCCTTCGTGCGAAGCATTCACCACGATCAGAAAGCTGTCGTCCTCCAGCGGATCGCCATTCTCGTCCGACACCTGCAGCGTCTTCCCATTCAGCATCACGCCCATCGAACGCGTCCACTCCGTGTTCCACTCGGCCTCCGTCATCTCGTGTCCGTCCGCGCCATACCACGCGATATCCCGCACCACTGAGTTGCGAATCGTCCTGTCCTGAAAAAACTTCCGCCGATGCAGATTCGGATGGCTCAGCCGCAGCTTCACCAGCTTGCGTGTAAATTCCATCAGCCGCACTCGCGAGTCATCCAGCTTCCAGTCGTACCAGGTCAACTCGTTATCCTGGCAATAGCCGTTGTTGTTGCCCCGCTGTGACCGCGCAAACTCATCCCCGCCGCAGATCATCGGAACACCCTGGCTCAGCAGCAGCGTCGCCAGAAAATTCCGAATCTGCTGTTCCCTCAGCTTATTGATCTCCGGATCGTCGGTCGGCCCCTCAACCCCCATGTTCCACGAGTTGTTGTTGCTCTCGCCGTCCGTGTTGTTATCTCCATTCGCCTCGTTGTGCTTGTCGTTGTAGCTCACCAGGTCGCACAGCGTAAACCCGTCATGCGCCGTGATGAAGTTGATGCTCGCATACGGTTTGCGCCCGTCATGCTGATACAGATCGCTCGACCCCGTCATCCGGTACGCAAAGTCCGACAGCGTTCCCGCATCGCCCTTCCAGAACCTCCGCACCGTGTCGCGATACTTCCCATTCCACTCCGCCCACAGCACTGGAAAATTCCCCACCTGGTATCCGCCGTCGCCCACATCCCACGGCTCCGCAATCAGCTTCACATCCGCCAGCGTAGGATCCTGGTGGATCGTATCGAAGAAGCCACCCAGCTTATCCACATCGTGGAGTTCCCGCGCCAGCGTAGCCGCCAGGTCGAACCGGAACCCATCCACGTGCATCTCCGTCACCCAATACCTCAGGCTGTCCATAATCAGCTTCAGCACCTGCGGATGCCGCACGTTCAGCGTGTTCCCCGTCCCCGTGTAATCCATGTAATACCGCGGATTGTCCCAAACCTGTCTGTAATAGGTTGTGTTACAAATCCCTTTGAAGCTCAGCATCGGCCCCAGGCGATTGCCCTCGCAAGTGTGGTTGTACACCACGTCCAGGATCACCTCGATCCCCGCCGCATGCAGTGCCTTCACCATCTCCTTGAACTCGCGCACCTGTTCCCCGTGGTCGCCGCTCGAAGAATATCTCGCCGCCGGCGCAAAGTACCCCAGCGTGTTGTATCCCCAATAATCTCTTAGTCCGCGGTCCACCAGGTGCCCCTCATCTACCATCTCGTGGATCGGCATCAACTCCACAGCCGTCACGCCCAGCGCCCTTAGGTAATCGATGCTGGCCTGGTGTGCCAATCCCGCATAAGTCCCCTGCAGTTTCTCAGGCACATTCGGATTGCACTTCGAAAATCCCTTCACGTGCACTTCATAAATCACCGAATCCGACAGCGGAATCTGCGGCAGGCAATCATCTCCCCAGTCAAACCGCCGCTCCACCACCACGCCCTTCGGCACGCCCGCCGCATCGTCCTGATCATCTTTCTTCAAATCGTCGCCGCTCTTCAGGTCATAAGGAAAGATCGGCGCCTTCCAATCCAGCTTCCCCGACACCGCCTCCGCATACGGATCCAGCAGCACTTTGTTCTTGTTGAATCGATGGCCATTCTCCGGATCCCACGGCCCATCCACCCGAAACCCGTACAACTGCCCCGGCTTGATGTCCAGCACAAACCCATGCCACACATATGCCGTGCGCTCATGTAGCTCCACGCAGTCTGTTTGCTTGCCGTTCTCATCGAACATGCAAACGGAAACGCCCGTCGCGTGTTCTGAGTACAAGGCAAAATTCGTTCCCCGCTTATGCGCCTTTGCGCCCAGCGGGTATGGGCTTCCCGGCAGAACTTTGCGCTGCATTCAAATCCCCTTTTTTTACCAGTGTCCGCAGCAATAGGACGCACAACCGCACAGCCGAGTTGGTTATGCCGCACCCCCTTTGTGGGATTCCAGCAAACTCTTCCGCCACCTAGCATCACTCCATGGCGAAAGCTGCCCGAACACCCAGCGCCGGTGTGTCGTACGTAACCACTGCCACTCACGATCGGCGCCCCATCTTCGAGATCTCCCGTGTCGCCGAGCTCTTCATCGACACGCTGCTGCACTACCGCACCCTCGGCCACTACAAGCTGCACGCCTACGTCGTCATGCCCGACCACGTGCACCTCCTGCTCACGCCGCAAGGCATCACGCTCGATCAGGCCATCGGCCTAATCAAAGAAGGCTTCGCATATCGCCTCGAAAGTGACCTCCCCGTCTGGGAAGAGTCCTTCACCGCATACTCCGTCGCCAATATTCACGACCTCGAAGTCGTCCGCGCCTACCTGCACCAGTTGCCTGTCCGCGCCACTCTCGCTCCCGCCGCGGAACTCTACCCGCACTCCTCCGCCTATCGAGTGGCTGCCCAGATTTCTTTGCCTCCTCAGGCAACCACTTCAGAAGACACGGATCGCAAGCCGATCGAATCAACCGCAACTTCTCTCCACGAAATCGCGTCCTAACCGGGAGCAGTTTCGAAAGGAGAAGTTAAGCATGAAGAAATTCCTCCTGGCCGCAGCCTGCGCCACCTTCCTCTCCGTTGCCGCAGCCAACGCGCAGGTCGTAGTCCGCATCGGCCCACCACCGCCCGTCCACGAAGTCGTCCCCGCCCCACCTCCAGAGCACCACGACTGGGTCTGGGTGGGCGGCTATCACCGCTGGGACGGCGGACGCTACGTCTGGGTTCCCGGACACTACATGGAACCGCCCCATCCCCACGCTCGCTGGGAATCAGGCCATTGGGACCATCACCACGACGGCTACGTCTGGGTCGAAGGTCACTGGCGCTGATTAGCTGATTAGCAAGTGTCATCCTGAGCGAAGCGCGCAGCGCGGAGTCGAAGGACCCCGCGTGATCAAGCATCACCAATGCCACCGACTCCATTCTTCCAACCGACTCTGTTCTTCAATCAACTCCGCGGCGGGTTCTGAATGACAACACTCCAGGGCCCGCCGTGTTCTTCGGAGTAGCAGCGCGCTTTAGCGCGCGGGACAAGGAAATCCAATCGACGAGGCTTTAGCCTCGGGCTTGGCTGAAGGCAGTTCACGCCAACATTCATCACCCTCCTCCGCCGCCAAGCTATCATCAAGACATGACCCTTACCGCAGAAGACCGCGCCCGCCGCATCAAAGTCCTCATCTTCGACGTCGATGGAGTCCTCACCGACGGCCAGCTCTTCTTCCTCCCTGAAAACAACGGCCAGCCCGGCCCTGACGGAAAACGCACCGGCCTCGAGTTCAAAGGCTTCACCGCCCACGACGGCCTCGGCATCACCCTCGCCCGCCTCGGCGGCCTCCGCGTCGGCCTCATCACCAAGCGCGAATCCGCCACCGTAGCCATCCGCGCTCAGGACCTCAAACTCGAATTCGTCTACCAGGGCCAGTCCAACAAGATGAACGCCGTCGCCGACATCCTCGTTCGCGCCGACATCACCATCGATGAACTGGCCTACGTCGGAGACGACGTCGTCGATCTCCCCGTCATGCGCGCCTGCGGACTCTCCATCGCCACCGCCAACGCGCGCATCCAGGCCAAGGCCGCCGCCCACTACATCACGCCCAACGGAGGCGGCCACGGAGCCGGACGCGACGCCATCGACTTCATCCTCACCGCCCAGGGCAAACTCGACGCCGCCATCGAAGCCTTCCTCGATCACGACAACCCCGCCGCAGCCGCCGCCGACATCGGCACCGGAAAAATGTGACGAGTGGGGGACTGATATTCGGAGAAATCGCACACAAATCCGACAGTGGCCTAACCGCTTTGTTTGCAGGGAAATAGCGAAGACATTTTAGTTCTGTCCAACCTGCTATTCTGGTATTAGTTGAATTGCGAAGGGCCCCGGCGAATCCGGGGTCTTTCTGCGTTTAATCGCTCCGGATCCAGCAACCCGTTCATAATCTGATATTTACCTGCAAGCCTCATGGAATCTTATATTTGCGAAGGGAGTTTTTGCTATGTAGTTGCAAATAGATGACTTATACATACCACCCCCCCCGGGGGGGGGTACCCTGCACAGGCGTTGGAAGGAGCTAAAATAACCAACCCGGCAGCAAATAAAGAGCGAATATCGCGCGCTACAATAGCGCATGGCAGCCGCCCTCCTTCCCGAACTGCAGCCAACCGAAGCCCTCGCCTGGGCACACCCGGTTGTGCAGGAGTGGTTCCTCACAAAATTCGGCTCCGCCACCGAGCCGCAGGAAGAAGGCTGGCCCGCGATCCTCGCGCGGCGAAACAACGCTGATCTCCGCGCCCACCGGTTCCGGCAAAACGCTGGCCGCATTCCTGGTAGCGATCGATCAGCTTCTACGCCTCGCCATCGCCGGAGCACTCGCGCCGGTAACGCAGGTCGTCTACGTCTCGCCGCTCAAAGCGCTCTCCAACGACGTGCAGAAGAACCTCGACGGCCCGCTCAGCGAGATTCAGCAACTCGCCGCCGCTCGCGGCTATCTCTGCCCGCCGATTCGCACCGGAGTCCGCACCGGCGACACGCTGCAGTCCGAACGCGCCAGCGATGCTGCGCAACCCGCCGCACATCCTGGTCACGACGCCCGAGTCGCTCTACCTGCTGCTGACCGCCGGCAAGTCGCGCGAACATCTGCGCCACGTCCGCACCGTGATCGTCGACGAAATCCACGCCGTCGCCGACGACAAACGCGGCGCGCACCTCGCCCTGTCGCTGGAACGATTAGACGCCCTCGTCTGCGGCGAAAACCGCCTCTCGCCCGGCCAGTTCCTCACCGGCCGGTCCGACGCCGCCGCAGCGCATCGGCCTCTCGGCCACGCAGAACCCGATCGAACTCGTCGGCGAATTTCTAACCGGCACCGCAGCTCCGCTGAATGAAAAAGCTCGGGTGCCCCATTCATCGCAACCTCATCGCGATGAGTGGGGTCCACAAACCTCGACTCGCCAGCCGGCCACGATCATCCAGGTCGGCCAGCGCCGCCAGCTCGATCTTGCCATCGAAATACCGTCCGACGAACTAGGCTCAGTAACCACCAACGCAATGTGGGAGGAGGTCTTCGACAAACTAGCCGGCCACGCCCTCGCACACCGCTCCACGCTGGTCTTCGTCAACACCCGCCGACTGGTCGAAAAGATCGCCTTCGCCCTCACCGAGCGCCTCACGCCGGAACTCGGCCCGGACTGCGTCGCCGCGCACCACGGCTCGCTCTCCCGCGAACTTCGCCTCGACGCCGAGCAGCGCCTGAAGAACGGCGAAATCCGCATCCTCGTCGCCACCGCCTCGCTCGAACTTGGCATCGACATCGGCAACGTCGACCTCGTCTGCCAGATCGCCATCGACCCGCGCGGTCGCAGTCGCCATGCAGCGCGTAGGCCGCGCCGGTCACTGGCGCGGAGCCATCCCCAAAGGCCGTCTCTTCGCCACCACGCGCGACGACCTGCTGGAGCAAGCCGCGCTGGTCCGCAAGATGCGCGCCGGCGAACTCGACCTGCTCGAAGTCCCGCCGCAGCCCATCGACGTGCTCATGCAGCAGATCGTCGCCATGGTCGGCGCCGAGCCCTGGGAGGAAGACGCGCTCTACAACGTCGTCCGCCGCGCCTATCCGTACCGCAACCTTGACACGCGTCGCTCTTCGACGAGATCGTCAAGCTGCTCAGCGAGGGCATCGAATCCTCGCGCGGCCGTTACGGCGCATACCTGCTGCGCGACGGCGTGCACCGCCAGCTTCACCCGCGCCGCGGCTCGCGCTCCATCGCCATCTCCAACGGCGGCGCGATTCCCGACACCGCGCTCTTCAACGTCATCCTGCAACCCGAAGGCGTCCAGATCGCCACGCTCGACGAGCACTTCGCCGTCGACTCCGGCCCCGGCGACGTGATCCTGCTCGGCAACACCAGTTGGCGCATTCAGCGCGTCGAATCCGCCGGCCGCGTCCTGGTCGAAGACGCCCACGGCGCGCCGCCCAGCCTGCCTTTCTGGTTCGGCGAAGCGCCGCAGCGCACCGCGGTCCTCTCCGACGGCGTCGGCGAACTCCGCGAGCAGATCGCCGCCCGCACGGCCAATGTCTCGCCCCGGCTGACATCTCGTCCGAGCGCAATCCCGAGGTCGCCGCCTGCATCGCCTGGCTGATGGAAAACTGCGGCGTCTGTGCCTCCGCGCGCGCACCAGCTCATCGCCTACATCGTCGCCGGCCGCGCCGTCCTCGGCGCCGTGCCGTCGAAAACCACCATCATCGCCGAGCGCTTCTTCGACGAAGGCGGCGGCATGCAGCTCATCCTGCACGCGCCCTTCGGAGGCCGCGTCAACAAGGCCTGGGGACTCGCGCTGCGCAAACGTTTCTGCCGCGGCTTCAACTTCGAACTGCAGGCCGCCGCCACCGACAACGGCATCAACATCTCGCTCGCCGAGCAGCACAGCTTCCCGCTCTCCGACGTCTTCCAGTTCCTCACCGAGCAGACCGCGAAAGGCCTGCTCGAACAAGCCGCCATCGCCTCGCCGATCTTCAAGACCCGCTGGCGCTGGGCCGCGAACCGCTCGCTGCAACTGCTGCGCATGTCCAAGGGCAAGCGCATCGCGCCGCAGATCCAGCGCACGCGCTCCGACGACCTGCTCGCCAGCGTCTTCCCGCAGGCCGCAGCCTGCTTCGAGACCATCGTCGGCGACATCCAGATTCCCGACCATCCGCTGGTCGACGAAGTCATGCAGGACGTCCTGCAGGAAGCAATGGACCTCGAAGGCCTCAACGAGGTTCTGCGCGGAATCGCCACGGGAGCAATCCGCTGCCTCGCGGTCGACACGCCGGTTCCGTCGCAGTTCGCGCACGAACTACTCAACGCGAACCCCTACGCCTTCCTCGACGAAGCCGGCCTGGAAGAACGCCGCGCTCGTGCCGTCTCGCTTCGCCGCGCGCTGCCGGACTCTGTCCTCGATGGCGCAGGCCGTCTCGATCAGGCCGCGATCGACACCGTCCGCCGCGAACTCTGGCCCGACCTGCGCGACGAGCATGAGCTCCATGATCTGCTTCACTCGCTCGTGGCCTTGCCGCTCAGCTTCCTGGAGCAAGCCAGCGCAGACAACCGCGACGTCCGCCACTGGCACCACTATTTCGACCGCCTCACAGAAACCGGTCGCGCACAAGTAGTCGACTTGAACGGCATCCCTGCTGGACCGCCACCGAACGCCTCCCGCACATCGCCGCGCTTGACGCGAGCGAACACTGAGCGCTGAGACGTCAACCGAAGAAGCCGCCATCAAGCAGTGCGTTCAAGGCTGGTTACAAATCCTCGGCCCAACCACCGCCGCCAGCTTCGCCGAACGCCTCGGCCTCGAACCAGCCGCGATTTTCCAGGCCTTCCTCGCCATGGAGATGCAAGGCCTGCTGATGCGCGGAGCCTTCGAACATCCGCGCCAACGCAAGAGGACCACCAGATCGAGTGGTGCGAGCGCCGCATCCTGCAGCGCATCCATCGCCTCACCCTGGCCACCGCGCGCAAGCAGGTCGAACCCGTCACGCCCGCCGTCTACATGCGCTGGCTGCTCGGCTGGCAGCATCTCGCTCCGCAAACGCAGCTCAGCGGCGAAGAAGGCGTGCTCGCCGCGCTGCATCAGCTCGAAGGCTTCGAAGCGCCGGCCATCGAGTGGGAACGAACCCTTCTGCCGGCCCGCGTCGCCAACTACGATCCGCGCTGGCTCGACCAGCTGTGCCTCTCCGGTGCAGTCGGCTGGGGACGCATCTCTCCGCATCCCGCGTGGTCCACCGGCGATGGCAGCGCGCCGCGCCGCGTGATTCCGACCAACGCCGCGCCCATCACGTTCTACATCCGCGAAACCGCCGACTGGCTTCCGCACGCACTCGCCCAGCAGTCCGTCGACGAGAAGCTCCTCGCAGCCGCGCTTTCGCCCGCAGCTCTCCGAATCCGCGACGCTGCTGCAGCAGCGCGGAGCCTGCTTCGCCAACGATCTTCAGCGCATCACCGGCCTCACCCGCCAGGAAACTTCACACGCGCTGTGGGAACTTGCCACCGCGGGCCTGGCTGCCGCCGACGGCTTCGATCAGCTCCGCGCGCTGATGGATCCACGCCGCAAAGCGACCACTGCGGAAGCGCCAGGCAAGCGCCCAACCCGCACCACCGCAGGCCGCTGGTCGTTGCTGTACGATGAGCAGCCGACCGCGATCGACCCCATCGCCCAGGCGCGCCGCACCGACGCGGCACTCGAATCCTTCGCGCGCATGCTTCTCGGCCGCTACGGCGTCCTCTTCCGCGATCTGCTCGCCCGCGAGTCAAACGCCCCGAAGTGGCGCGAACTCCTCGGCATCCTCCGCCGCCTGGAAGCCCGCGGCGAGGTCCGCGGCGGCCGCTTCGTCACCGGCTTTGGCGGCGAGCAGTTCGCCCTGCCCGAAGCCGTCGAATCCCTCCGCGAAGCCCGCAAGCGCGAGTCCGCAACACGAGATCGCCGTTGCCGCGGCTGACCCGCTCAACCTCGCCGGTATTATTGTTCCTGGAGAGCGCGTGCCAGCCATTCCCGGCCGCGAAGTGCGCTATCGCAATGGCTCACTGCTGCTCGATCCGGCTGAGAATCCCGAAGGCGAAACAAAGATGCCTTCGATCCCGGCAGCAAAGAAGCGGAGGTTCATGCCGCTCATTCCACAAGCATTGCCGACAGAACCTGCCCCGTCCGCGCCTACACTGTTCTGAGCCGCCGATGCCAACTCCGCCAAACTCGCCGCCGCCCGCGTCCGTGCAAGCCAGCCAGGAGCTCGCTCCTGAAGACTATTACCTAGAAGGGCCGAACCTCGTCTTCACTGCTGCGTATCACCTGAAGCGCGGTTACTGCTGCAACTCCGGTTGCCGGCACTGTCCTTACCGCGACTCCGACTGACTCCCCGCGAATCCAACCCGCCCAGTTACAATCAAATCATCATCATGTCAGAGATCACGACCGCCAATTCCACGCGAGATACCGTCATTCTGGGTTCCGGCTGCTCCGGACTTACCGCTGCCATCTACGCAGCCCGCGCCAACCTGAAGCCACTCGTCCTCGAAGGCCACGAGCCCGGAGGCCAGCTCTCCATCACCACGCTGGTCGAGAACTTTCCCGGCTGGCCGCGAGGGCATCCAGGGGCCGGAGCTCATCGAGAACATGAAGGCGCAGGCCACGCGCTTCGGCGCCGAGCTGCAGATGGCGCACCTCGTCTCCGTCGACCTGAGCAAGCATCCCTACGAGCTCAACCTCGGCGCCGGCAAAGAGCCCATCCACACGCGCACCCTGATCATCGCCTCCGGAGCATCGGCGCGCTGGCTCAACCTGCCCAGCGAGCAGGCGCTGATCGGCCACGGCGTCAGTTCCTGCGCCACCTGCGACGGCTTCTTCGCCTCCGGCAAAGAGATCGCCGTCATCGGCGGCGGCGACTCCGCCATGGAAGAGGCGCTGTTCCTCACCCGCTTCGCCACCAAGGTCACGCTCATCAATCGCACGGAAAACTTCCGCGCCAGCCGCATCATGCTCGATCGCGCCATCGCCCACCCGAACATCCAGTTCCTCTCCAGCACCGTCGTCGAAGAGGTCCTCGGAGTGGAAGAGAAGGACGTCAAGGGCCTCAAGCTGCGCAACGTCAAGTCCGGCGAGCGTAGCGAACTGCCCGTCTCCTTCATGTTCCTCGGCATCGGCCACATCCCCAACGCGAAGATGTTTCACGGCCAGCTCGACCTCGATCCGGACGGCTACATCCTGACCCAAAACAACGTCTTCCCCACCCACAACGGCGCAGCCTGTCCCCGGCGTCTTCGCCTGCGGAGACATCCAGGACCGCCGCTACCGCCAGGCCATCACCGCCGCCGGCACCGGCTGCATGGCCGCGCTGGAAGTCGAGAAGTTCCTCGAGGAACACGGCAGATAGCTGCCAGAGTGAGAATCGCAGAGAAAGTGCTGCCGCGTTGAGCAGGAAGGGGCCGCGATTTATGAGAAGTGCAGTGTCGCTGGCAGCCGTCCTTGCTGCCGTTCTCTGCGGCTGTTCCACTCCGGTTCCATTCGTGCCACCCATCTCCAGTGTTACTCCGTCGAAGACTGGCGTCCCGAACTCCATCGTTACGTTCGGCAATTTTGAGTTCGTCTCGGTTCAGGGCACCGGACAGATTTTCACCTACAACACGTCCAGCGGATCGCAAATACTCGCGGGAACGCCCTACACCGCGCCCTGCAACGATCCCAGCGGCATGGTGATTACGACGATCGCCGGCAAGAACGTGATGGCAGCAGCTTGCTACGACACCAACACGTTGTTGACGCTGACTGTAAATGCTGACGGCTCGCTGAGCGCGTTGGGTTCTGTAACTGGCCTGCCAATGCCCTTTCCGGGCATCGTGCTGGATGGAACGGATGTGCTGGTTCCACTCTTCGGCGGCACAACGTCAAACGGCAGCCGTCGCGAAGGTAAGTATCGCATCGCCCGCGAGCCCTGTGATCACCGGCATGGTCACACTGGCGAGCCCGATCGCAGGCGGCATTGCCAACGCCGAGTATCTTGCCATCACAGGCGGCTATATCTATGTGACGTCCGGCTCGGAGAGCAATCCGTTAGGCTCGTCCAGCACGGTCCAGGTGGTCAACGAGGCGACCATGTCGCTGGTGGGCAGCCCACTGGTGGTGCCGCACTCGCCGCAGCAGATCGCCGTGCAGGGAACGGTGGCGTATGTGACCTTGTATGACGCGGCCGCACTGGAGTCGATCGATATTTCGAATCCCGCGGCCCTGAAGCCGCTGCAGATCGTCGCGTTGTCGGGGGGCGGCCAGAACTGCAGTGCGCTGCCTGTCGCTGTCGAGAACAACCTCGTATACGTCGGCTGCTATTCGGAAGGCACTATCAATGCACTGAACATCAGCAATCCGTCGTCGATACAACCCGTGACCAGTGTCAACGGCATATTCTCTCCGCAGCGGATTGAGATTGACGGGAATTTTATGCGGGTCACGGGTTCGTCCGCCGGAGGCCAGGTCTATCAAATCTCCATGGGCGAGTTTTGAGAGAGCCTCGTCCGCGTTACGATAACTCATGACCTTCCGAAATCTCGTCTTGGCCCCGGCGCTCGTGGCCTTTGCCGTGTCTGTCGCCGCCGCCCAGTCTTCTTCCGCCCCCGCCGACTCACCCTCGCCAACCGCAGCAGGCGCCGCGGCGCCCAAGGCTCCCGGCGATTCCGCCAAGCCGAAGTTGGATCCTCTTCCGGCCGACAAGTCGGTCGCCCAAACTATTACCGTCAACGGCAAGGCACTCCACTACACCGCGACTGTTGGCACCATTACGTTGAAATCGGCCGACGACAAGCCCACCGGCGATGTCACCTACGTCGCTTACATCCTCGACCAGCCCAAAGACGCACCTCATCGCCCAGTTACTTTCGCGTTCAACGGCGGCCCTGGCGCTTCGTCCGTTTATTTGAACCTCGGCGCCATCGGTCCTAAGCACATCGGATTTGCCAACGAGGGCGACTCGCCTTCCGACCCCGTCATCCTCAGCGATAATCCCGGCACGTGGCTCGACTTCACTGACCTCGTCTTCATCGACCCCATCGGCACCGGTTTCTCCCGCTCGCAAGTGGACGAGGCCGAGACCAAGAAACTCTTCTATGCGCCGACTCCCGACGTCGAGTATCTTTCGCTCGTCATCTATAAGTGGCTGGTCAAGAACGATCGCATGCTGGATAAGAAGTACCTCATCGGCGAGTCCTATGGCGGCTACCGCGGCCCGCGCATCGCCTTCTACCTGCAGGGCACGCTCGGCGTTGGCGTCAACGGCGTAGTTCTGGTCAGCCCTTACCTCAACCCGCAGTTCGGGGACGGCAACCTTTCGCCGATTCCGTGGATGACCACGCTGCCCCCCATCGTTGCAGCTCATCTTGAATCCAAGGCAAGCTCACTGACGCGGCCATGGCCGACGTCATCAGCTACACCCGCGGCGAATACGCCACCACACTGCTGAAGGGCCGCTCCGATCCAGCCGCCACCGACGCCATGATCGCCAAGGTCACGCAGATGACCGGCCTCGATCCGACCTTCGTGAAGTACTCGGGCGGACGCCTCGACACGCAAGCCTATCTGCGCGAGGTGCATCGCTCGCAAGGACGCATCGGCTCCATCTACGACTCCAATGTCACCGGCTACGATCCCTTTCCCTTCTCGCCCGACCAGGAGTCTAACGACCCCATCCTAGCCAGCATCATCGCTCCCACCACGACTGCGATGGTCGACTTCGTCACCCGAACCGTGGGTTGGAAGACCGATGCCCGCTACAACGCGCTCTCTTATGACGTAAACCGTCTGTGGGACCGCAGCGGCCTCCGCGAAGGATCAGTTCCCGATCTGCGCCAAGCAGTCGCCGCCGATCCCAAGCTGCGCATCCTGATCCTCCATGGCTGGAACGACCTCTCGTGCCCGTTCATGGGCTCCATCCTGTCCGTCGACCAGATGCCGCTGATGGGCGACCCCAACCGGGTCCAGGTGCACGAGTTCCCGGGCGGCCATATGTTTTACACTCGTCCAGCCAACGGTGCAGGCCTTCACCAATTCGCCGAGCAGATGGTTGCCGCACATTAACCAAAAAAGGCGGAACTCTTCCCTGGGGGCTGCGTAATCTGTTGCAGTATCCAAAGGAGAGTTCCGTCGTGCAGCCAGGCTCATGCCGCCTCGTCTTTCCCGCGTTTTCGTTTTTTGTCTTGCTTCTCCTGCAAAGTCACGCCGCACATGCGCAGGACACTCCAACCCTCCACGTCGAGACCCACCTGATCGACACCACCCTCAGCGTGCACGATGCTACGGGACATCCGGCCCACGGCCTCGGGGCAGGCGACTTTACCGTGGTCGAAGATGGCGTCCCGCAGACCATTCGCTTCTTCACTCACGACTCGCAACAGCCGCTGAGCATCGGTGTCCTAATCGACGCCTCGGACAGTCAGTCCAGCTTCATCAAGCAACACAATCAGGCCATCCAGGCCTTCCTTCGCGAGATCCTGTCGCCTCAGGATCAGGCCTTCGCCGTCTGCTTTGGCAACCACCTGCGCCTTGTTTCTGACTTCACATCTTCGCCGTCCAACATACTCGACGGTCTCAATCGCTTCGATCAAGGAAAACGCGACATGCCCGAACTTGGGCCGAAAGTCGACCGCGAGTTGGGCACAGCGCTGCACGACGCCGTCTTTTACTCAATCGCCGAAAAGCTCGCTTTCATTCACGGCCGGCGCAAAGTGCTGCTGATTCTCTCTGACGGCGAAGAAAACTCATCCGGGCACGACTTGCTCGACTCGATAGAAGCAGCGCAGGATGCCGATGTGCTGGTCTATGCCGTCCGCTTTTCGACGCTCGAACACGGCCAGCTGACCACCCGTGGCCAATACGGCACGCACTTGCTGGACCATCTGACCGGACAAACCGGCGGCAAGGTTTACGACGCGCGCGCAACTCGCCTCGAAGACGATTTTGCGGACATCGCCGCCGATCTCGGGGGCCTCTATGCGATCGCCTACCAGTCGACAAATCCCGTGCGCGACGGCACCTACCGCAAAGTCGTCATCCAAACGACGCACCCCGGCCTTACTGTGCGCGCCCGCCCCGGCTACTACGCTCGGTAGGAGAATCCCAAGCTGCGGGAGGAGAGCGGCGAGCGGCGCGGTTTCAATCGCACATTGAATCGCTCCAGCTGTCGCGGGCGTCGAATGGGTTGATCGCCGAAGCTTTCGGCCCAAGACCGATCCGCACCCTGATTTTCCGCGAAAAACTCTCCCATTGCTCCAGCCCCGCATTCCTGCGATACTTAAACGTGCCCCATACGCGCGGCAAATCAAAACAACTAAATAATCGGAGGCGGAGATGTCAGCGAAATACATCTTTGTAACAGGCGGAGTTGTGTCCTCGCTCGGCAAGGGACTCGCTGCAGCATCGATCGGTTGCCTCCTTGAGGCACGCGGCATCAAGGTCAACCTGATGAAGTTCGACCCTTACCTGAACGTCGATCCAGGCACCATGTCGCCCTTCCAGCACGGCGAAGTCTTCGTCACTGACGATGGTGCCGAAACCGACCTCGATCTCGGCCACTACGAGCGCTTTACCCACGCCAAACTCTCTCGCGACAACAACCTCACTACCGGCCGCATCTATGAGCAAATCATTACCAAGGAGCGCCGCGGCGACTACCTCGGCAAGACCGTCCAGGTTATCCCGCACGTCACCAACGAGATCAAGAACGCCATGCGCAAGGTCGCGGCGGACTGCGACGTAGCCATCGTCGAGATCGGCGGCACGGTCGGCGACATCGAATCGCTCCCCTTCCTCGAAGCCATCAGACAAATGCGGCAGGATCTGGGCCGGGATAATACCGTCTTCGTCCACGTCACGCTGATCCCGTGGATCGCCGCCGCACAGGAACTCAAAACCAAGCCGACACAGCACTCTGTCAAGGAGATGCTCTCAATCGGAATCCAGCCCGACATCCTGCTCTGCCGGTCAGACCGCGCCGTTCCCCGCGAGATGCGCAACAAAATCGCGCTCTTCTGCAACGTACAGGAGAAGGCCGTCATCGCCGCGCGCGACGTCTCCAGCATCTATGAAGTGCCGCTCACCTTCGCGGCGGAAGGCGTGGACGCGCTCGCGCTTGAGTTGCTGCGGATCGACGCCAAGGCTCCCGACCTTACCAAATGGCAGGACATCGTCTACCGCGCATATAACCCCAAGGATGAGGTCTCCATCGCGATCGTCGGCAAGTACGTCGAGTACGAGGACAGTTACAAATCCCTGAAGGAAGCCCTCGTCCACGGCGCGCTCTCCCACAACCTGAAGCTACGCGTCACCTGGATCGAAGCGGAGGGCCTGGAGACGCGCGATCCCGGGGAAGGCGACGCTCCCGGCAAGCCAAACCGCGAGTACGAGTCGCAGCTCAAAGGATTCGACGGCATCCTCGTTCCCGGCGGCTTCGGCAAGCGCGGCATCGAGGGCATGCTCAACGCCATCCGTTACGCCCGCGAGAACAACATCCCCTACTTCGGCATCTGCCTTGGCATGCAGACCGCCTGCATCGAGTTCGCGCGCAACGTCGCGGGCCTTGCAGGCGCCAACTCCGGCGAGTTCGACCCGGCCACGCCGCACCGCATCATCTACAAACTGCGCGAACTCACCGGCGTAGAAGAGATGGGCGGCACCATGCGTCTGGGCGCCTGGGCCTGCAAGCTTGAGCCGGATTCGCTTGCCGCCAAGGCCTACGGCACCACCGAAATCTCAGAACGCCACCGCCATCGCTACGAGTTCAACCGCGAGTACGAACCAGTCCTCACCGGCGCTGGGCTGCGCCTTACAGGCACCACGCCCGACGCAACCTACGTCGAGATCGTCGAGATTCCTACGCACCCATTCTTCCTCGCCTGCCAGTTCCACCCCGAGTTCAAGTCCAAGCCACTGGAGCCGCATCCGCTCTTCCGCGACTTCATCGGCGCGAGCTACAAGAACCGAGGCGTCCGGCAGGACGAGAACACATCCGCAACCGGAGTTCACGCCGACGCCGTCGCCGGATAGCCCTGGCGCGCCCTACGACTCGAACATCTCGCTCAGCTTGGCTTTCTGCAGCAGTTCCTGAATCCGCACTGACAGATGCTGAAGTTGCAACGAGCATTGATCTTTACCAATTGCGGAGACCTTGAGTCCCACCAGGGTTCCCAATCCCAAACTGTCGACGAAGCTCACGTCCGAGAAGTCGAGGATGATTCGTCCTCCATCGGAAATCAACAGTTTTACCGCATCGCTCAAGTCACTGGACGTTTGATTGACCAGTGAACCGTGACAGATGACTTTGGCAACCTGGCCCGCCGCGAGCGACCCGGTTTTTTCGATCTCGCAACGGAAAGTGTGCTGTGCTGATGGCATACTCTCTCCTTTTGAATCGGCGTTCGGCCCCGGTTAACGTCTACCGCTCAGCATAGCCGATTTTCAGCCTTTGTGTGCCTCCCCAGATAGCTGTCGCCGGAGAACGTTCCGTCCAGTTCCCCTGATTGGCCTTGATGAACTACTCTAATGCATTGGAATCGAGGTTCACGCTTATGTCTACTGCTGTGCTTCCCAACGTGGCTCCGACGCCCGCCAACGCTTCTCGGCCGATTCCGCATTGGATCGGCGGCAAGCCTATCGGCGGCGTCTCCGGGCGAGTCTCCAACGTGTATAACCCGGCGACTGGCAAAGTGCAGGCGCTCGTGCCGCTGGCAAACCGCGCTGAACTTGACGCCGCCGTTGCCGCTGCGCACGCCGCGTTTCCGGAGTGGTCCGCTCAACCGCCTTTGCGGCGGGCGCGCGTCATGTTCCGCTTCCGCGAGCTCTTCGAGCAGCACGTGGACGACTTCGCACGAATCATCACCTCCGAGCACGGCAAAGTGCTTTCCGACGCCAAGGGCGAAGTCACGCGCGGCCTCGAAAACATCGAGTTCGCCACCGGCATTCCGCAACTCCTCAAAGGCGAGTACACGGAACAGGTCGGCACCGGCATCGACTCGTGGTCGATGCGCCAGCCGCTCGGCGTCGTCGCGGGCATCACGCCGTTCAACTTCCCGGCGATGGTGCCGCTTTGGATGGCTCCGCTCGCGCTGGCGTGCGGCAACTGCTTCATCCTCAAGCCCAGCGAACGCGATCCCAGCGCCTCGATCCTGATTGCCGAGTTGCTGAAGGAAGCCGGCCTTCCTGACGGCGTCTTCAACGTCGTCCATGGCGACAAGGAAGCTGTCGACAACATCCTCGAACATCCCGGAATCGCCGCGGTCAGCTTTGTCGGCTCGACGGCGATTGCAGAGTACGTTTACAGCAAAGGCACCTCGCACGGCAAACGTGTTCAGGCGCTTGGCGGCGCCAAGAATCACATGATCGTGATGCCTGACGCTGATCTCGACCAGGCCGCGGACGCGTTGGTTGGCGCTGCTTACGGCTCGGCGGGCGAGCGCTGCATGGCGATCTCGGTCGCGGTTGCGGTTGGCAACAAGACTGCGGACGAACTGATTGCCAAACTCAAGCCGCGCATCGCGGCGCTCACGATTGCGCCGGGAACTGAGGCCAACGCCGAACTTGGTCCGCTCGTTACCGGCATGCATCGCGACCGCGTGAAAGGCTATCTTGCGCACGGCCAGAGCGAAGGCGCGGAACTCGTCGTCGATGGGCGTGAAGACAAGATGCCTGAGGGCGACGGTTTCTTCCTCGGCGCTTGTCTGTTCGACCACGTGAAGCCGGAGATGAAGATCTACAAGGAAGAGATCTTCGGGCCGGTTCTTGGCGTGGTGCGCGTCAACAACTTCAAGACTGCGCTCGACCTCACGAACGAGCACGAATACGGCAACGGAACCTCGATCTTCACTCGCGACGGCGACACGGCGCGCGCTTTTGCCAACGCTGTTCAGGCGGGCATGGTCGGAATCAACGTGCCGATTCCGGTGCCGATGGCGTTTCACAGCTTCGGCGGGTGGAAGCGCTCGCTGTTTGGCGACCACGCCATCTACGGGCCTGAGGGCGTTCGCTTCTACACGCGCCTGAAGACCATCACCGCACGCTGGCCGACGGGAATTCGCGCCGGCGTCGATACTTCCATGCCTACGCTGGGGTGACGCTCCTTTCCGAGGCGGTTTTGCGGAGGCTGTGAAGCTGATCGAGGATGCGGCCGGCCATCTCGCGCTTCGTCGTTTCGGGGATTTCGATGGCGTGCTCGCGGGTGACGAAGGTTGCGGCGTTGCGGTCGGAGTCGAATCCGATACCGGGCTGCGAGACGTCGTTGAGTACGATGGCATCGGCGCCTTTCGCCTGAAGCTTGACGCGGGCGCGGCTGACGTTGGAGTCCATTTCAGCGGCGAAGGCGACCACCAGCGTGCCGGCTCGATGCGCCTGCGTGACTGCGCGGAGGATGTCTTCCGTGGGTTCGAGATCTAGGTGCAGCGAGCCTTCGCGGCGCAGCTTTTCCGACGCGATGGTGGGCAGGCGGAAGTCCGCTACTGCAGCGGCTCCGATGACGACGGTCGCTTCGGGCAGATGCTCCATGACGGCGACGCGCATCTCTTCCGCGCTGGTGACTGGAACGAAGGCGCAGCCTGCAGGCGGCGTGAGCGCAGTGGGCGCGGAGACGAGGATGACCTGCGCGCCGCGCTGCCTGGCTGCCTCAGCGAGCGCGTAGCCCATCTTGCCGCTGGAGCGGTTGCCGAGAAACCGGACGGGGTCGATCGCCTCGCGCGTGCCTCCGGCGGTAACAAGAATGGTCTCGCCGGCAAGGTCCTGCTTGATTGCGGGCCGCAGGGCAGCGAGGACGGCCTCGGCAATGACGGCGACGTCGGCGAGACGGCCCGAGCCAGTCATTCCGCAGGCGAGATAGCCGGCGTCGGGCGGGACGAAGATCACGCCGCGGGCTTCGAGCAGTGCGACGTTGGCGCGCGTGGCTGGATGGTTCCACATATTCACGTTCATCGCAGGTGCAACGATGACGGGCGCGGTCGTCGCGAGGAGCATGGTGGATAGAAAGTCGTCGGCGAGGCCGTGGGCCATCTTCGCGAGGACGTGTGCGGTGGCCGGAGCGATGACAACGGCATCGGCGGCCTGAGCCTGGGAGATGTGCTCGATCTGGTCGTTCTCGTCAAGGCCGGTGGGGCTCATCGCCTTCCCACATTCCGGTGATGACTTTGTGGCCGGTAAGAGACGAGAAAGTGAGCGGGCGGACGAATTCCTGGGCCGCTCGGGTCATGACGACGTGGACGTCGATTTTATTTTGCTGCAGTGCACGAACGAGTTCGGCGGCCTTGTAGGCGGCGACTCCGCCGGTGACGCCGACCGTGACGCGCTGCATTTTTTCGTCCATGAGACCCCCTCCCCCCCCCGGGTATCTACTGGTCAAAGTCTAGTAGACAAAGGAGTTGCGCTGGGGGAATCACTTTCTTGCTAATAACTGGTTGGTACACAGGATTCCCCCCTCGCCGCGACTTGCCCCATCTATCTATTTTACTAGGGGTGTCAATAGGGATTGGCCTGCAGTCCGCGGTTTCGGACAGGGCAATCGCATTTGATCGCTGTCTAAGGACAAAGAGACTTGAATCCTGAGCTATGAGATTGAGAGTTGTAAGCTGACAGTTCAAAGCAGCTGGCTTTGCGGATGGCGGAGGGATCGCCCATCGGCATATGGTCGAAATTGCCTCGCTCAAACGGTCGGTCCGAGTGGGAAGTCGAATGCGGTTGCCCTGCCGGGAGACCCCCGGAGACCCACATCTCGCAAGCGAGATGGGTGTTTGGCGAGACGGGCTTGCAAACGGCGCGGATGCCGCGAAACTGGAGGTCCCTGATTCTGCCCGGTCCCATCATGGGCGGGTTGGGGGCGAGCGAGCCGATCTCTGGCCAGGTTGCCACGAACATGGTGATCGGCGCTATGACCTGGTCCATTACCAGGTTGTCGAATACGCAGTTGCGAATTTCGCCTCCTTCGAATGTTCCGAGCTTGATACCACCGCCGCTGCAGTCGTAAAAGATGCAGTTGGAGACTGCGATGTTCTCAAAGTCCCCGCGGGAGAGCGGGCCGAAGCGGATGGCGGACCAGCGCGAGCGCATGAGGCAGTTGGTGATGGTGATATTGCGCGCGGGATGCTCGCGGGAGCTGGTGGTGATGGCGATTGCGTCATCGCCGCACTCCAGGTGGCAGTCGGATATCGAGACATTCTGACAACTTTCCAAGTCGAAGCCATCCTGCTTTTCGTTGTCGATGCGGATGTTGCGCAGGAAGATGTCGTGGCTGTTCTTGAGGTGCAAGCACCATGATCCGCAACGCTTGAGCGATACGTCGGCTACGGAGATCTGGCCGCAATTATCAAAACGTATGAGCATGGGCCGCTGTTTGCGTGCCCTTTCGTCCGCGCCGGGAGGGGCGACGAACTGGGTTCCCGCGTAGCCGACGATGGTTCCGCTGCCGGCGATGCGGAGGTCCGCGCAATCCCGGGCGTAGATGAGACAGGGATCGATGGTTTCCGGGTAGAAGGGATTCAGGCCGACATCGTTTCCATAGTCCGCGAGACGATCACTGCCCAAGAGGACGGCATCGGACTCGAGGCGAAGCTCGACATGATCCTTGAGATAGATGGTTCCGACGAGAAAGGTGCAGCCGGTTGCAAACGATACGGCTCCGCCTCCGGCTTGATGGCAGGCATCGATGGCTGCCTGCACGGCACGGGTGTCCAGCGTCATGCCGTCGCCCTTTGCTCCGAAGCGGCGCACGTCCCATGGGTACATGCTTTGCTGGGGCTGAGTATCGGCAAACGCCGCTGGCTGGGCAAAACTGCCGGGCATAAGCCATCCGGTTCCGGCTGCGGCGATTGCAGTTCCAATCAATCTTCGTCTGGTAATCAATGAATCCGCTCCGCGCGTGAATGCGCAGCCCGGTGGGTCTCGGGCGGGGTCAGGTTGGGTAGCTGTAGGCGTTGATGAGGGCGGAGAGTTGGGCGCGGGTGCTCGCGTGCTTGGGATCGTCGGCGAGGTTGTGGAGTTCCATGGGATCGGCGTGGACGTCGAAGAGGAGCGCGCCGTTGGCGGCGTTGGGGCCGTACTCGGCGTAGCGCCACTGCTCGGTGCGGATGGCGGTGCCGTGGATGGTTTTGCCGTCCTCGCTCCAGATGCTGTAGGCGGGCTGCTCCCACGGGCCGCGCGGGTTGTTGAGCAGCGGGACGAGGCTGGCGCCTTCGACTCCTGCGGGGACTTCCAAACCCGCGAGTTCGCAGAGGGTGCGGTAGATGTCGAGCGACTGCACGGTGCGGGTGCAGGCGCGGCCGTTGCCCTTCGCCCCGGGCATGTCGATGATCAACGGGACGCGCGTGCTGCCTTCGAAGAGCGAACCTGCCTTGGACCACTTTCCGTTTTCGCCGAGCTGATAGCCGTGATCGGCGACGAAGACGATGACCGTGTTGTCGCGCAGCTTGAGGCGTTCGAGTTCGGCGACGACGCGGCCGAGATTCCAGTCGGCCCAGGAGATGGATGCTAGGTAGGCGCGGATGACCTGCTTCGCTTCCGACTCCGACGCGCCGCGACCGATGAAGAGGTCTGCGTTATGCGGGCGGATTGCGGCCTTGGGCCAGCCCGGCGGCACGGTGGGCCAGGCGGCGAAGTCCGGGGGAAGCTGAATCTGGTCGGGATCGTACATGTCGAAGAAGCGTTGCGGGGCTTGCGGCGGCGAGTGCGGCTTCGAAAATCCGCAGCCGACGAAGAAGGGCTTGTCGGGTTCGGCGGCGACCTGCTGGAGGAACTTTATGGCGAGGTCGGCGACGAGGTAATCGCCCGCGCCTTCGCCGTTGCCTTCGAGGATGAGGATTTCGTCGGAGTGCTCGGCGCGCGCGTTGGTCGGCAGTGGGGGCAGCGTGCCGTCGGGCATGGGAATGCGCGCTGGCGGAATATCCATCTTGGTGCCGATGGTGGTTGGATGCATGGACTCGACGTCGCCGTCGAAGACAGTCCAGGCCTGAGGATCGTCGAGGCCGGCGTGGAAGAGCTTGCCACTGCGCAGCGTGGTGTAGCCGTTCTGGCGGAAGAGATGCGGCAGGGTAATCCATTCCGGATGCGCCTTGACGACGGCGGCGGAGTTACCAAGGACAGTCGTCTCGCGCGGGAGATGTCCGGTGAAGAGCGACGATCGCGACGGATTGCAGAGGGGGAACTGGCAGTAGTTGCGGTCGAAACGGACGCCGTGCGCGCCGAGCGCGTCGATGTTGGGGCTATGCACGTTGAAGCGGCTCGAGTAGCAGGCGAGTTCGGCGCGCATGTCGTCCGACATGAAGAAGAGGACATTGAGTGGGCGCTTTTTGTGAGTTGCAGGTTGCAGGTTGTGAGTTGCAGGTTGTTGTGCGTTTGCGGGGAGCGCGGTGGCCAACGCTGCTCCGGCGGCCTGGGTCAGGAAGCTGCGGCGGCTGGTATTTGTCTCTTTGCTGCTCATCGTTTGCAAGGCTCCGCAAGAATACGTTCCAAGTTTACGACGCAGGGAGATGCAAAAGAGTCGATCTTGAATTTCGGGCTGCCCGTTGACGAGGCGGAGCGTTACAAGGCTCCGGCGGCCGCTGTGCCGGGCGGTGGGCCAAGCGAGAAGTCAGTCGAGTCCTCGCTGCGGCTCATCACGGGATTCTGCTGCAGATTGTATTGTTTGTACTCGGTGGCGACGCGCTCGCTGACATGCTGCTGGGTGTAGGCGAATATCTTCGAGAGCGGGGTCGATCCGCCCTCCTGCTGCAGGGCCTGCACCAGATAGTAGGTAAAGAACCCGTGCTTCAGAGAATCGCTTTCAAGCGACTCCTGCTCCGTGCCGCTGGCCGCGAAGACCATGCGGCCTGTTCCCTGCTTGATGTGGTCGAGCATCTGCTTCGACGGCGCGGAGTTTTTGACTCCCGGCGCGATCATCGTTGTGTCTTTAACTGCTGCGTTGCCGCTGTAACAGGTGTCGAGGAAGATTGCGGCCCGCTGCGCCTTCACGCGCGTGGCAATGGCGTTGGCGATTTCCACCATTGGCAGCGCCGTGGCGTAGAGCGAGTCAGGGTCGATGTTCGCGCCAATCTCAGTGTCGTGAGTGATGATGTAATTTACGCCGACCGTGTCCAGATCGCGGGAAGACCCGTGCGTGGCGACGTAGACAACGACCACGTCGTCCGGGCCGGCACTGCGCGCCAGCCAATTCAGTTGCATCTTGATGTTCTTGGTGGTCGCGTCGTCGTTCAGCAGGCTATGCACGTGGTCGGGCTTGAAGTTGCCGACCTTGGGATCGAGCAGCGCGTCCTGAAAACTTTGCGCGTCGGCCGCGGTGTAGCGGAGCGGCTCGATGTGCGGATCGGTGAATGAGCCGATGCCGATGATCAGCGCCCAGCGATCGGCGGGATGATTTGTCGGTCCCGCCGCGGGTGTTCCGGGGCCGGTGACCGCGCGCGAGCCTGGAGCCGTGGCGAGCACGAACGGATTCAGTTGCTCGGAGCTGGCGTCGGACGGAAACTTCTGCGCCTGGCGCATGGCGAAGTCGGCAAGCTGCGCGTGTCCCAGCTTGCGTTCCACCAGCGAACGGTAGTACCAAGCGTCGCCGAGCTCGCCGCAAAGTTCGGCAGCGCGCTTCAGAAGCTGATCGGCATCTGCGAGTTCGTCGTTGCTGGAGTCGGCGCGCATCTTCTCGAGCGCCTGCACCACCAGGTCCACGCCGGCGCCGCATCGCCCCTGAGCCTTCGCACTGGGAGCCACAGAGAAGCAGGCGAACGCCGCAATAAGCGCGATAGCGGTCATACGCCAGATTCCCTGTTTCATTCCCATGAGCGAAGCACTCTCTTCCTGCTGCATCGGTTGAAGTGAAATCTACTGCCCACGCGCCTTCTGTTTCATCGCCGCGATAATCTGACCGTTTACATTGCCCTTTGCGAGATCGATCTGTCCCTTTGCCGAAAGGTCGAAGTTTACCGCGCTGGAGGTCTTGATGGTATCAATGATGTTCGCCTGGTCCAATTTGGCCCCTACCATTGCGATCACGTCCGCGTTGGTCAGCACATCGGCGGCAGGCGGCGCGCTTGCCTTCTGCTGGACGGCGACTGCCTGGTCGCCCAGCGTCTTGTAGTAAGCGAGCGCCGTATCGATACGAGTCTGCGGCTGCAGAAAATTCTTCTCTTCGGGCTTGGCGTCGATCGCCTTGCCGTAGTCAATTGATGCCTCCTGCAGGTATTTGCGCGACTTCGTAATATCTTCGGCCTCGTAGCCGAGCGCCTCGTTCACCACGCCGAGGTTGTAGAGGCGATAGGCGTCCTCCGGCTGCGGGAAGGGCGTCATGGTCTCGAGCGCTTCGAGAGCGCGTGTCCACAGCTTTTGATCCATCAGCTTGTTCGCCTCGTCCAGCCCACCGCCAACGGCAAGATTCACCGGAACCTGTTCCGAAGTATTCACGAGGTGGGACGCGATCTGGTAGGAGATGCTCTTTACCTGCATGTCGCGCAACTCAACTGGAGTGGGCGGCTTCTCCGGGTCTTCCCCGCCTGCCGCAGGCTTCGGTCGGAATGTGGGAGAGGATGCCGGCGACACCGGCGATGCTGTTCGCTTTGGCGGGCTGAGCCGAGGGGACCGGATACATCTGGTCGAGCTTCGATGTGACTGTGCCGGCCGCAATCGACTTGCTCCCTCGCACGTCCTGCGCGTTGAAGGTAGCCGTGATCAACGCCTGGACATGAGTGAATGTCTGGGATGGCGCAGGCTTCTTGCCGAAGCTAACCCCAGCCTGGGTCTCGTTCGACTGCTGCTGAGAGTAGGTCGTGATCTGGCAGGTAATCAACGCATCGGGATGATCCGTCACCGAATGCAGGCGCGAATCGTTGTTGATGATGAGACTCTCGATGGTGGCTTGCAGGGCCTGGGCTACGTCCGCGGGGCCTCCTGACACCTTGACCATAAAGCTGGAGCCGTCGATGTGGCCGGTCGGCGGAAGCTTGCGCACGAGCACAATCTTTTTGTGCTGGAATGAGTTGCCGAAGCTTTGGGCGTGCGCCAACACGCCTTGAAATGCCGCGACATCAAGCAGAAGAACCAGCAGGATTCTGAACCGCGCCTTCAACATGAAGCACACTCGAAAAATGGAGTTGACTCCAACCACTGCAATGCAGGATCAAATCGAGGGGCCCGTGTAGTGACGATCTTAACGCCGTGAGATCGGTCTAGCTGGCGCTTTTACCAGAACTTGATGCGGTGTGATGAGGAGCGCCACCACGTGCGCGCGTCTTCATCGCGGTTATGATCTTGCCGGAGACTCCGCTCTTTGCCAGGTCTACCTGGCCCTGCGGGGTGAGGTCAAAGTTTACCGACTTTGCGTGATTGATGGTATCGATCACGTTGGCATCGTCCAGTTTGGCCGTGACCATCGAAATGACCTGGTCGTTCGTCAGCGCGTCCTCATCCTCCGCGGAAGCAGTTTTCGCGGACTTTGAGGGGGTGGAAACCGTACGTGTTGAGGCATCTGAACTGCTGGCAGGCGACTTCTGGTCGCCGAGCACCTTGTAGTGGGCCAGCGCCGTATCGATGCGCGTCTGCGGCTGCATGAAGTATTTCTCAGTAGGCTTGGCGTCGATTGCCTTGCCGTAGTTGATGGATGCTTCCTGCAGATCCTTGCGCGCCTTCAGGATGTCCTCGGACTCGTATGCCAGCGCTTCGTTCACGACGCCCAGGTCATAGAGCCTGTAAGCGTCCTCTTCCGGCGTGTCGAACGGCTTCATCGTCTCCAGTTGCTCCAGCGCGCGCGACCAGAGCTTCTGGTCCATCAACTTCACCGCCTCGTCCAGGCCGCCGCCCTTGGCGAGATAGACCTCGACCTGCTCCGTGGTATTCACCAGGTGCGCCGCGATCTGCTGCGCGGCATCCTGGATCAGCCGGTTGTGCAGCTCCGCCACAGTTGGTGGCGTGTCGTCTTCCTGGCCACCCTTGGTCAGGTGGGACATGGTGTGGGTGATGGAGTGCGTGATTCCCTGTTGCGCGCCGGAGGCTGAGTACTCCTGGTCGAACTTCGCGGTTACGTTGTCGGCGGCTAATGACTTGCCGGCCCGGCTTTTTGCCTGGAAACTCACCGTCAGCACACCGGTGACACGCTCCATCGTCTCGTTTTTCATCCCGCCTTTGGAGCCCGGAGCCAGAACCTCCTGTTGGGTTGGTTGCGGGGGCGGCGTAGCGTAAGTTGTGACGCGGCAGGTAATTACGGTATCAGGGTGAACGTCTTCGTTGCGCAGGCGCGAATCGTCACGGATCAGCAGACTCTCCAAGGTCGACTTCAGGTCGGTCGCGATGTCCTCCTGCATGCCCTTGGCCTCCACCACAACGTTGAACGTGGTGCCTTCAATGTGCCCCGTAGGAGGCAATTTGCGCTGCAGGACGATCTTCTTGTGATTGATGGCCAGGCTTCCGAAATTCTGCGCGTGCATCGTTCCCGCGACGCCCACCAGGGGCAGTCCGACGACACAGACCACCAGAAACCTCTGGCCCAACCTGCACATAGACATTCTCCGGCTCATCGCTGAGCTCTGCGTCCAATGGATGAGAGGCTTCGACTATATCCGATCTCAGGCCAGTTTTGGTAGAGCCAGACCTGGTTGTTCCCGAGATAGAAACTGGCCCGCGTAGCCTTTGACCAACCCGCAAGCACGAATCGCGGTGGCATCTGCATGACAAAGACGCAGCCGCGCCGGGAAAGGTCGCAAGCCAACCTCAGGCGGCCAGCGCAAAGCAGTCTTGTCTCCGCGCAGGCCGAAATTCTGAAGCACGTTTCGTCGATCAGATCAAAATTGTTTGAATTTACATCAAAACGACCGAGAGCTTTCCGCCCTATCTGTCCGCCAGAAGCTTGACGATCCAATACCCTTGATTTGTGGCTACCGAAATCACCTCTCGCGGCAACAATGTCCTGGGACTTGCCTCTCGTACCTTGTAGTTCTGCGCCGATGACCGGCTTCTATCGCACCGGTTGCTGCGAGACTGGGCCCGACGATCTGGGCCTGCATACCATCTGCTGCGTCCTGGACCAGGAGTTCCTTGACGCCTCCAAGGCCCTTGGCAACGACCTCTCCACGCCCAGGCCGGAGTATGGCTTCCCTGGCCTGAAGCCGGGCGATCGCTGGTGCGTATGCGCCGCCCGGTGGCTGGAGGTGCAGAAGGCCGGGGCCGGTTGCGCCGTGGTGCTGGAAGCGACGCATGAGGCGACGCTCAATGTTGTCCCGTTTGAGCTTCTGATCGAGTACGCGGTCATCCCCGACCAGCTTCACTAGGTCTAATGCACCAGGAATGCCGATGCGGAGATCACGACACCGACTACGCCGATGGTGAGGCCGCCCATAAAATACTTGTGCCGCCGGGTGAACAGCGTGATCGACGAAAGCACGACGGAGATCTGCAGCAACGCTTCGCCGATATCGAAGCGGAGAGCCTTCCTCTCTGCGATATGCACTTCGGCCTCAAACTCGTTAGCTTTGTCTTCCTCATCTTTCAGATCCTGGTTCCACCTGGCAATATGCGCCTTGTACTCGGCCATTTTCGAAGCGGACGCCTTGGCGTCCACGGTCGGCTGCAAGACCATTTGATCCATTACCACTGTCAGGCTGTCCAGGCGGATCTTTTTCGCTTCGAAGAGGTTCCACTGATCGCCCGCCTTCGATTGCATCAGCACGGCTTCGGTGTGGGTTCGATGCCCAAGCACCGTCACCATGGCGACGAGCACGGCGAGTATTGAGATGGCAAGCGAGATGTTGGTCAGAGACTCCTCCCCGCCCTCCTTCATTTGCTTGGAAAACTCCTGCATTTCAGTGGGTTCCATGCGACTCATTCTATCCAGTGGGATCGATTTTGGGGAAATGCGAGGGTTGTCTTTTGTGACGCAAAGCACCATTTCAGCGAACAGCCGCGGCGTACAATTCAAGGCCGAGGAGCAAACCATGAACACTCATGTGCCTTTGCGCTCCATCCTTCTCGCGACCAATCTTACTGACATAGAGTGGCTGTTTCCCTTTACCTGCTCGCTGGCCGAGGAGAGCGGCGCCCATGTCACCGCTGGTCCACGTAATCTCGGCCTGGAACGGATTCACCACAGACCTTGCGGGCAATCCTTACTACAATCCCGCCGAGGCGTTCGACGCAGCTACGTCGTATCTTAAGACCGCGTGCTGCCGCGAGTGCGCCGCCAAGGTAAAGAGCGAAGTCGTCGCCGATCGACGGCGCGCCGGCAGACGGTATCCTGACCATGGCGAAGCAGGTCGAGGCTGATCTGCTGGTGATGGGCACCAGCTGCAATCGCGGCGTGGATAAGTGGCTGCACGGCTCGGTCGCGGAACAGGTTCTGCGATCGTCGCCAATTCCAGTGGTGACGGTTGGCCCCAAGGCGCGTGCGGTCGCGGCATCGGGACGCCCCATCAAGTCCATCCTCTTCGCCACCAGCCTGCTGGCGGATTCAACCGACGCGGTAAACCTGAACGTGATTATGAAGTGGGTGGAGCGGTTGCACGGCCACCTGACTCTACTGCACGTGCTGGCCGACGAGCGGAAAGACACGCTGGTTCAGGAACGGAACTGCAAAGCACGCGAAGATCAACTGCGCTCGCTGCTGCCAGAAGAAGCTCTGCGCGACGGCCTGGCGCATGCCTGTGTGCGGATGGGTTCGCCCAGCCGCGAAATTCTTGCCGCCGCCGACGGTGCTGACCTCATCACTCTGGGAGCGGTGCGTAATCCTGTCCTGCGCCGATTCGCAGCGGAAGGAACCCTTTACAAGGTGCTTGCGGAGGCGCATTGCCCGGTCGCAACGCTTCACTCCGAACATCGCAGGCTGAAGATGGACGACTTCGACCGACAGACTACAGCGCGGCCGCAGCAGATGACTCCGATTCCCTAGCTACGGCGAATCTCTCCAACCCGGCAGTTCCTGCGAGCCGGTGATCAGGCGCGCGCCGTCCTGAAGCGTCAGGTAGGTCCAGGCCCACTGACGGAACACGCCTAGCCGGTTGCGGAAGCCGATCAGGAAGAAGATGTGCACCGTCAGCCATACAAACCACGCCATGAAGCCGCTCCAGTGAGCCTTGAATGGCCATTGAATCCGGGCAATCGCCCGCTTGCGCCCAATGGTCGCCATGTCGCCCTTGTCGAAGTAGTGAAACGGCTTGGTTTCACATCCTTCCGATCCGGCTTCCCAGCCGACCATGCAGCCAATGTGATCCGCCGCGTACGTGCCCATCTGGATCGCGGGTTGCGCCACGCCAGGCAGTTGCTTGCCATCCTGATCGACGTGCGCGAGATCGCCGCACACAAAAATCTCCGGATGCCCTTTGGGATTCAAATGCGCGTCGACCAGCACACATCCCTTTTTGTCGAGCTCGACGCCGAGTAGCTTACCCAGCGGCGATGGAGCCACTCCGGCGGCCCACAGCGTCACCACTGCATTCAGGCGCTCGCTGCCCAGCATAACGTAGCCCGGCTGCACATCCGACACGCGTGCATTGACGCGCACCTCCACTCCCAGGGCCTCCAGTTGCTGCCGCGCCTTTTGCTGCAGGTCGTCCGGATACATTGCGAGAATGTTCGGCGAACCTTCGAGTATCGTCACCTTCGCTTCCCTGGTATTGATGTGCCGGAAGTTATTGCGCATATACAGCCGCGCGATGTCGGATATGGCACCGGCGAGTTCCACTCCGGTCGGTCCGCCCCCGACGATAATAAAGTTGAGCGGCGGGTGCGTGCCATGTTCCAGCATCTCCCGCTCGGCCAGCTCAAATGCAAGCAGCACGCGCCGGCGTATCTCAGTCGCATCTTCAACTGTCTTCAGGCCGGGCGCGAGTTTCGCCCACTCATCATGTCCGAAGTAGGAGTGAGTAGATCCGGTTGCGACGATCAGATAGTCGTAAACCAGCAGCGAGCCGGTCTTGAGATATACCTCCCGCCGATCGAGGTCGAAGCCGACCACCTCATCCATCAGCACCTCGACGTTGGAATGTTTTCTCAGGATGGATCGAATTGGCTGCGCGATGTCCGCAGGCGACAGCACTGCCAGCGCAACCTGGTACAGCAGCGGCTGAAACGTGTTGTAGTTTTTGCGGTCGACCAGCGTCACGTCCACCGGCAGATCGCCCAGACGCTTCGCCGCGTTGATTCCAGCAAAGCCTCCGCCGATTACAACCACACGCCGCCGCACGCGGCCGGCATTCAGTGCATTCGTATCCGCCATCTAGACTCCTTGGAATTACAGTCGCCCTTGTTGTTCAGATGCTTGGCAGCCGTCAGCGATGCGTACGGCTCCCGCCAATGGAATTTGCTCCCCCATACGGTTGCTTCGTCTGGCGCGAAAGTTGCAATTCGCCCCGCCGATTTGGACCAATAATCGAAAACAGGACTCTAGATCACGGATTGGGCTCCGTGCAGAACGCCATATTCGCTCGATGATAATGGAGACCGGCCGGAACGCCGCGGACGGCCTGCCGGAGAGCCTCGTTTCGCAACCGCCAGAACGCTGGGCCATACATTTCGCAGAAGGAATTAACCTCATGAGCACTCTTTCTCTTCCGATCCTCGCCGTTCTCGCCTCTGCGATGACACTTTCGCCACTCGTTGCTTCCGCTCAGGTTCAGCGCGCTGCACTCGATCTCTCGGCGTCGTCCAGTTCCAGTGCATCCGATTCTTCGGCTGCAAATGCGGGAAGCTCGCTTGTCATTTCGGGCGCCCAGACCGCAACACAGCCGGTTCAGCGTACCGGCGCGCGCCCTTTTTCCGGGATCGGCGTCGACGCCAAAGTCGGCATCAACGGAATCGGCTTTGACGTCGCGACGCCGCTCATCCAGTCGTGGCTGAACCTGCGCGGCGGAGCCTCCTTCATCACCTACTCGCCAAGCACGATCACTACAGACAGCCTCAATATCGACGGGACCATCAAATTCCAGAACTCCGACGTTATGGTGGATTTCTTCCCTTTCCACGGCCGCTTTCGCATCAGCGGCGGCATAACCACCTACAACAACATGGGTGCCACGGCGAGCCTCACCATTCCTACAGGGCAGGGTTTCCAAGTTGGGGGCACAACCTACTACAGCGAGCCCTATGACCCTGTTATGAATCCCGCTGGCCCGATCCGTGGAACTGGAACGTTCACCTTCGGCGACAACAAGATCGCTCCGCGCGTCACCATTGGAACCGGCAACCTGCTGCCTAAGAAGGGCCGCTTCACCTTTCAGTCGGAGATCGGCTTCCAGTACCTTTCGGCGCCAGTCGTCTCCTACACCCTTACGGGCACGGGCTGCCTGAACTATACCGCTGGAGTCTATTCCGACTGCGGCCCCATTCCTCAGTCCGACGTCAGCAGCCAGGAGGCCGACATCCAGAACAACCTTTCCCCGCTGCGCTTCTTCCCCATCTTCTCCATCGGCCTCGGCTATAGAATTCACTGATTCTCAACGTGAACTGAAGCCGCAACCGTTTGTTTATCAATGCGCTGCCCGCATCTGCTCCTGAAGATGCGGGTTGTGCGTTGTAAAGCAACGTTCATGCGCTTGTTACCGATACGTAACGGATCTCGTCGTACGGTGTAGGGCATGCGGAAAAATATATTTGTACGTCTCCCCCTGCTGATCGCAGCGTTTGCGCTGTTCTTCCTCTGTACGAACCTGCAGGCTCAGTATGAGAACGGCAGCCTGACGGGTACTATCCGCGACTCCAGCGGCGCAACCATTCCCGGTGCGACTGTCAAACTCACCAACAACGGGACGTCCAACGTCTCGGAGACGAAGACGAATGCAACCGGCGACTACGAATTTCCATCGCTGCGGGTGGGCGTCTACAGTATCTCGGCGAGCGCACCCAGCTTCTCCGATGCCGTCGCGCAGAACATCACCGTATCGGTCGGCAATCGCCAACACATTGATTTAACCCTCAAGGTTGGCACCACCGAGACCACCGTCGAAGTCACCGACGTCGCGCTGCAGATTGAAACCGAAACCAGCGAGCGTGGTCAGAACATTACCAACTATCAGAGCGAATCTTTGCCGCTGGTGAGCCGTAACTACTCGGACTTCCTCGCCCTGATTCCCGGCTCACGACAAGCGCCCACCGCGGCGCTGACCAGCTCGGTAAATTCCCTGCTGCGTGCCGGATCGTTCAACGTCAACGGCCAGCGCAGCATGTTCAACAACTACCTGCTTGACGGCCTCGACAATAACGCATACGGCGAGAGCAACCAGGGCTTCGACAACCAGATCATCGCCGTACCGCCGGACTCCGTCGCGCAGTTTCAGGTCGTCACCAACAACGAGAGCGCTGAGTATGGCCGCGCGTCTGGCGCCACTATCAATGTCGCGTCGCAGAGCGGGACCAATAACTTCCACGCAACGTTGTACGAGTTCATCCGTAACACTGACCTCAACGCCGCGGGTTTCTTCAAGCCTCTTGTAGTTGGCGGCAGCGGTATCACTACGCCCTTCAAAAAGCCTACCTTCAACCGCAACCAGTTTGGCGTCAACTTTGGCGGCCCAATCATCAAGGATAAGCTTTTCTTCTTCCTTGATTACGAAGGCTTCCGCCAGGTTCTGAAGCCACTCAGCGTGCTCACGCTGCCAACACAGAATGAGCTATACGGCGGCGTGAGCGGATCGATCGCAAATCCCACCCCAGTGCTGGTTGTCCCGGTCAAAAACGCGACCACTGGCGTTGTTTACGCGGCAGGCACCCCGATTCCAACCAACGCGATCAATCCGGTGTCGCTGCAGATCATCAAGGATTTTGCGCCCATCGCGTCGGCGCTTCCAGCCTCAGGTCTGGCCACCACTGGCCTCGCCTCCAACGATTACTCGGTACGGTGCCCTTCACGGATAACGCCGACAAGGGCGATCTGCGGCTTGACTGGCAGATCAACCCCAAGAGTTCGGCGTTCATCCGCGCCAGCGACCGCAAGGAAAACGGCGTCAACTATCCGTCCATCCCCATTCCGCTGGACGGCCAGACCAATGGCCATATCCGCATTCTCGACCAGCAGATCGCGCTCGGCTACACGTATCTTTTCGGCTCCAACAGAGTCTTGGACGTGCGTCTTGGCCTCGACCGCACCAAGGCCGGCAAGTATAACCTCTCGATCGGAAACACCGCTTTCAATTACATCCCCGGCCTTCCTACCAACAATCCGGTAGTGGCCGGCGGTCTTCCCTCCACCGGCATCACGGGCTTCACCGGCTTTGGCCGACAGAGCACTAATCCGCAATGGCAGGACCCGGCCCTCATCGATCCCAAGATCAACTACACCTGGGTGCGCGGCAACCACACTCTGAAGTTCGGCTACGAATACGAGCAGTCTGGATGGCGGTCAACGACAACAACCCGCTGTACGGCTCGTGGACCTTCGGCGGCGGCTACTCGAATGGCGGCGGCACAACTGTCTCCGACACGTATTGGGCCGACTTCCTCTTTGGCACCACCAATGCTTACTCCCTTGCCAACTTCTACGAGGCGCACCTGACGCAAAACATGCACAACCTCTACGCGCAGGACGACTGGAAGGTGAGCCCGAGTCTGACGCTGAACCTGGGTCTGCGCTGGGAGTACGGTTCACCTTACTCCGATCTTTACAACCGCATCTCGAACTTCGATCCGGCGTCGCAAACCGTATCTTACCACCACCCCCGGTGCGGTTGCCGGCAATGGCATCACTCCTGTCTCGCCGCGGCGGAGTTTACGGCAAGACGCTCGTCAATCCGGACTACAAGGATTTTGGTCCGCGCATCGGCTTCGCTTACGCGGTCGATCCGAAGACAGCGATCCGAGGCGGATTCGGCATCAGCTACGCCCATTACACGCGCGCCGGCTCCGGCGACATCCTCGGCATCAACGCACCACAGGCCCAGTTTGCCTCGGTGACGCAGATTTCGCCGACTACCGCGAATCATTGCTCGACACCGCTGCCCGCTCAGATCATTACTACTCGGCACGACTACGCCGTCGTGCTTCGCTACTATCGACCAGGGATACCCCGCAGGCCTGGTTACCAGTTTCAATCCCGCGACCGACAACATCACCTACATTCCCAAGAACACAAAAGATAGCTACGTTGAGAGCTACTTCCTCAGCATCCAGCGTTCGTTGTCAAAGAACACGCTGCTCGACCTCGCTTACGTCGGTAACCACGGCGTCAAACTGAAGGCTTCCTGAATGCCAACCAGAAGAATCCATCGCTCGGCTTCGCGCGGCCTTACGCCAGCTGGCCTTCCGACATCACCGCGGCGATGAACGAGTTCTACTCGCACTACAATTCGCTGCAAGTCAAATATGAGCAGCGTTTCGTGGCCGGGCTGACCCTGTTGAACTCCTTTACGTGGGAGCACTCGCTGGACAACGCCAGTGCCTCGCTCGAAGGCAACACACCCTCGCCGCAGGACGGCAACAACATGCGAGCCGACTACGCGCAGTCGGATTACAACCTGCCCATCGCCAACATCACCAGCCTCGTCTACGAACTTCCGTTCGGACGCGGCCGCCAGTTTCTGGCTCAATGCAAATCCGCTGGTCGATAGCGTTCATTGGCGGCTGGCAGATAAGCGGCATCAACACCATGCAGGCCGGCACGCCATTCAACATCACCTACAGCCCCAATGGCGCGCAGGCAGTTTCGCCTCAGATCTCCGCTACCTACCGCGGCGCCAACGAGTATCGCCCGAACAAAGTTCCCGGTCAGGCGATAACCCAGGGACGAGGCAACCGCGCAGCCAACACGGGTTACGTCAACTACATCAACTTCAACGCGTTCGTTCTGCCGCCCATCAAGGATGCGGCCGGCAATGTGCTGAGTCCCTTCGGCAATGCCAGCCGCAACCCGGGCCGCACTCCGGCCTATCTATCAGACTGACCTCGCACTCAACAAGAAGTTTTCGACGCCGGTCGAGAGCCTGAAGGTTGAGTTCCGCACCGAGTTCTACAACATCTTCAACCACACCAACCTGTATCTGCCTGGCACAATCAGCGGTACGCAGGGCACAACAACGCAGGTTGTCGGCACCGGAGGAACGGTTCCGCTTGGAGGCATCATCAATGGAATCCCCAACGGTGGTGGTCAAATCACCAGCACCTTTGAGCCTCGCATCATCCAGTTCGGCCTGAAAATTCTCTACTAGTCTAAGACAATCGTCAGTTTTTCAGGACTCGTCGCTGCAGAACTTCGCAGCGGCGGGTCCATTTTTGTTGGTAATCCGTTGCGGCCAGTAACGAATCTAATTCACAGCGCATCTTACGCAGAACGGAAGCGGCGCCGATGCCTATGACACCGCCGAATTTAATCTGCATCTTCTGGAGGCGTTGAAACGTCTTTACAAGGCAGTTGATGATTCGGAGAGCACCGGATCAAAAGTTCACCATCGCCTGCAACTATTTCCCGTAGTCGGTGTCCTTTACTAGATGGATGCTTACGGCGTTCAACGTCTGAGCCATAACGCGCCGCTTCGATCGATCCAAGCGGCCTTTCAACGAAAGAAAGGCTTTCAATGAAGCGATTTATCTCCTTTTCGCTGGGTATCTTGATCACCCTCTGCATGATTGTTGGCAGTGAACGCCGAGCGTGGGGATATGTCGATCCCGGTTCGGGTCTGATTGCCCTGCAGACCATAGCTTCCGTTGCGGCCGCCTATATCTATATGATTCGCCGCCGCATCATGGCTTTTTTCTCGCGCAAGAAGGAGAGTCCGGCGGCGGTTCTTCCCGTTGCCAATAAGGCGGGAGAGTCGCGCGAAATCGCATGACCTCAGCCTCGCCCGGCGCCACATTCCGCGATCCAGCCGGCTCCCTCAGCTTCGAAGACGACCAGGTCATCCGCCGGATTGACGCCGTCGGCGCGCGCTGCAGTGCTGGACCTGCTCGATTCCCCCTTCTGCACTTCGATGCAGCGGCGCGGTGACCTCATCGGCGCCGAAGTTGAGGACTCGACACCGCGATCTTTGTCTTCGCCATCCCAAAATACCCATCCCCACATACCCCTGGGAGTGGACCCCGTCGCAGTGGCTCGACGCGGCGGAACTGACGCTGAATCTCTGCGAGCAGGCGCTCGCCGAAGGCTGGATTCTCAAAGACGCCACCCCGCTCAACGTTCTCTTCAACGGCACCCGTCCCATCTTCGTCGACATCCTCTCCTTCGAGCGCCGCGACAAGCACTCCTCCATCTGGCTCGCGTACGGACAGTACGTCCGCACCTTCCTGCTGCCGCTGTTAATGAACCGGATGCTCAGTTGGCCGCTCGCGCTCAGCCTCTTCAAGCGCGATGGATACGAGCCGGCCGACTGCTACGCCGCACTCGACTGGAGCCAACGCCTTGGTCGCGACGCTTTCTGGCCCGTCACCCTGCCGACCCTGCTCGATCGCCGCAAGCCCGGCGAGCACGCCGGCAAAGAAGCGCCCGGCCCGCATCGCCGATCCCGAAGTGACCGCGCAGGTCCTCAAGCGCACCTTGAATGACCTGCGCAAACGCACCCGTCGCGCACTGCCGAAGACCGCGTCCTCTGAGTGGAGCGACTACACGGGCACCCTCACCCACTACACCGCCGGAGCAGAGCCGTCAAAAGCTCGATTGGGTGCGCCGCGCAATCGACTCGTCACGACCAGCCCACGAGCCGTATCGTGTGCTCGACATCGGCGCCAACACCGGCGAATTCAGCGCGCTGGCCGCCGAGATGGGCGCGGAGGTCGTCGCGCTGGAGCGGGACATGGCGTCCGCCGATCGCCTGCACCGCATGGCTCAAAAGCGCAGCCTCTCCATTCAGACCATCCACGCCGACATCGCGCGCCCTACTCCTGCCGTCGGCTGGGACAATTCAGAGTCTCTCGCCCTGCTGCCTCGTCTCGAAGGCCAGTTCGACCTGGTGCTGATGCTCGCGGTCATCCACCACCTCATGCTGATGGAGCAGATTCCGCTGCCCGCGATCCTCGCACTCTGCCACCGCCTCACGCGCAGACGCCTCGTCATCGAGTGGGTGCCCGTCGAGGACCCCATGTACCAGAGCCTCATGCGCGGCCGCGATTCGCTCTACGGTGCGCTCTCCGAAGCCGATCTGCTCGCTGCATCCGCTGGACTGTTTCAACGTGCTCGACAGGCAGCGCTCTGGACAACGGACGTGTCCTCTTCCTCTTTGAAAAAATCGGATAGCCTTAGACAACAGAGGGAAGAGTGACGAAAACTGGAGTCGGTGCTTTGACGCTACAGAGGAACCTCAAGCGGCTGTGCCAATGCGTCGGGCTGTCGTCGCTCATCCTGGTCGGCAACTACGGCGATCTGCTCGGCGGCGGTGCGGACGTCCGCATGCACACGCCTTTTCCGATTGCGCGAATCTGCGAGGCGCAGATCGTCGACATCTTTGCCGTGGCGCTCCTTCTCTTCATCATCCTGAGCATCGCTGCGCGCACCCGGTTCTATCCGTGGGTGCGCCTGCTCGACGGCCATCGTCATCCCGCCGTACCTCATCCAGCGCACGCAGTCCTTCTTTCCGTTCGATCTGATTGAAGGCCTGGTGCTGATCCTGCTGGTCGTCTGGGCCGGTGTGCTTCTGCTGCTGCTGCTACGCTTCCACAAGTGGTACCGCCGCCTTATGCGCGTCGGCAGCGCAGTCGCGGCAGCACTGGTCCTTTTCGCGGTTAGCAGCATCGCCCAACTCATCTGGGTCGCGCGCTGGAAACCCGCCCCGAACCATATCGACGCCGCGTGGGCAAGCCTCGCCGCAGCCTCCGCGAGAGCATCCGCTGCTTGTCTGGGTCATCTTCGACGAGCTCTCCTACGACCAGGTCTTCGAGCACCGCGCCCGCGACCTCAGCCTGCCCAACTTCGACGCCCTCCGCGCCGAGAGCACCGTATTCACCGACACTCAGCCCGCCGGCTACCACACGGTCAAAATCATTCCGTCGCTGCTCACCGGCAAGATCGTCGACGGCATCCGCTACAACTTCCACAATCGCCTCTGGGTCCATCACGAAAACGAGTCCGGTTGGGCGCCCATCGATGGTCAGCAGACCGTCTTCGCGGATGCCGAGCAAAACGGCTGGCGCACCGCCGCTGTCGGCTGGTACAACCCCTACTGCGCCATCTACTCCGACGCTATCCAGAACTGCTACTGGACCAATCACGACATGTTCGACGGCCTGATGGCCCAGGGCGCTCCCTTCTGGACCAACGTCTACACCCCGCTGGAGCAGGTCGTCCGCGAACTCAAATCGCCCGCTCGCGCCGACCGCCATCTTTGCTCATTCGACGTTCGCCACCGCTACCGTCACCCAGACCGACCTGCAACAGCATGCCTTCCAACTGCTGCATACCGATCAGGCGGACTTCGTCTTCATCCATCTCGCCATCCCGCACAGTCCCAACATCTGGAGCCGCATCCACGGACAACTATACCCAGTCCTGCGACAGTTCCTACCTCGACAATCTCGCCCTCACCGACCGCGTCCTCGGCCAGCTCCTCGCAACGCTGAAGGCATCGCCGCGATGGAGCAACACCACCCTCATTGTGCAAGGCGACCATGGCTGGCGCATCGACGCGTGGAACTGGCTGCCTGCATGGACCGAGGAAGACGACGCAGCCTCGCGCGGCGTCTTCGATCAGCGCCCCGCGCTGCTCATCCACCAACCCGGCCAGAACCAGCCCCAGACCGTCGCCAGCCCGTGGCCCATCATCCAGGTTCACGGAGTCGTCGAACAGGTCGTCCGCGGCCAGCATCCGGCGTTCTGATCACAAACAGCGACGGTCCGGATCTGTACTGCATCCGGACCGTCACCAGGGGGTCTGAAGACCAGCTACTTCTTGGTCTTTGTCTCAGTTCCGCCAAACTGGTAGAACAGCGATATTGAGCCCTGCACTTCCTTTACCGGGTAGCGGAGCCCGATGAACTCGTTCCGATAGCGGAGTTCGGGCCGAATTCCCCAGCTCTCCGTGACATAGAAACTCGCGCCTCCGCCGATAGCGAAGTATCCGTCTTTCTCGGATTTGTTGATTCCGGATCCGATCTGATTCGTAGCGATGCGCGCAAAGCCGCCCGTAGCGGTAGCGTAAGGAACCAGGCGCGGCGAGGGCTTGATGTAATATCGGAAGCCGCCGCCGACAGTCTGAGCCGTCTGCCGATATGAAAGATTCGCGCCGAACGGCTGGTACTCGAACTCGCCGACAGCCGCAAGATTTCCCCAGCGGTTGTACGCGCCGCTGACTCCGTACGACGGGTGCATGTCGCCGTCAATACCGCCGTGACTGTTGAAAGCTAAAGTACCGGCGACATCGATCGACTTGGGCAAAACCGCCTGCGCCAACAATGTCGACGAGACGCAAACCAAGAACAACAAACCTGCTGCATACCTGACAATCAAACGCATCTCTTCCTCCTCAGATGAGACCCTGCTCACTTGACTTGAATCCTTGGCAGACCACTCTCCGGAATGCAAATGCAGACAGGATGCAGTTAAGAACTATCGCCAGACAATAACGATAAACCGTTCCAATCGAGGAACAAAGAAATATCTTCTGGTTTCAGAACTTTTCGTTCGGTAATAGGACGCGACGGCCGATCCCGCTTCCTGCAGCCAGTTACTGATCGAAAGAAATACGAATATCATGGGAGAAGCGCAAAGTGTCTTCCCCGATACAAATCACGCGGCCCACCGATCCAGCGGACTCGCGGGATGAGCAGGCGCAGGCCGCGGCACGCAAACTCCCCAGCCTGCACGACTTCTTCTCCCCCGGCGGCGTACTCTCCCGCTCGGACCTCGCCTTCGAGCATCGCAAAGGCCAGTACGAAATGGCCCGCGCCATCGAGAAAGCCTTCGCCGACAAGCGGCACCTCATCGTCGAGGCCGGCACCGGCACCGGCAAAACGCTCGCCTACCTCCTGCCCGCTCTCCGCCTTGCCCGCGAGCGCCAGCAGCGCGTCATCATCTCCACCGGCACAAAAAATCTGCAGGAGCAGCTCTTCTTCAAGGACGTCCCGTTCCTCGAATCCATCCTCGGCCCGCTCAAGGTCTGCTACATGAAGGGCCGCGGCAACTACCTCTGCAAGCACAAGCTCTACGCTCTGCGCGATTCGCCGCTGCTGACCGGCCTCGAAGAGATCTCGCAGTTCCACGCCATCGCCGCATGGGAGAAGACCACCGCAACCGGCGACCGCGCCGAGATCGATGCCCTCCCCGAATCCTCCGCGCTCTGGCCCAAGCTCGACGCCCGCGGCGAAGCCTGCCTCGGCCAGACCTGCCCCGACTGGGAGAACTGCTTCATCACCGCCATGCGCCGCAAAGCGCTCGAGTCCGACATCGTCATCGTCAACCACCACCTCTTCTTCGCCGACATGTCGCATCAAGCAGCAGGCCGGCGCATCGCGCCGACGCAGGCGTCCTCCCCGCAGCCGGCGCCGTCATCTTCGACGAGGCGCACGAGCTCGAAGAGACTGCCAGCAACTACTTTGGCATCGGCCTCAGCACCCAGCGCTTCGACGAACTCGCCCGCGACGTCGAAACCATGCTCCGCGCCAAGCACGCGTCTACCTCCGCCATCGAGAGCGCCACCGCAACCCTCCGCGACCGCGCCCGCCTCTTCTTCGGCGCTCTTCCTGCAGCGGATTCAAATAATGGCCTCGGCAGCGCATGCCCTTCGAGCAGCGCGCTGAGTTTCTCGAAGAAACCGGCGACACCTACACCGGGGCGCTCAACGCGCTCACCCGCCTCGAAGGCGAACTCGACCGCCTGAAGGACGTGGAAGAAGCCCCCGGCCTGCGCAAGCGCACCGCCGACATCTCCACTCACCTGAAGTTCCTGCTCGAATCGCAGGACCGCAACACCGTCTTCTGGATCGAGCGCCGCGCCGCCGCGGGTGTCCGCGCGCTTGCGCAAAAGGGAAACCGCGGCGCCCTCGCCAGCCATCACACCCATCTGCAAGCCACGCCCATCGACGTCTCGCAGCTTCTCTCCGCCGCGCTCTTCGAGCAGTACAGTTCCGTGGTCCTCACCTCGGCCACGCTCACCGTGGCCTCGAGCAGCAGCGTCTCCGGCTTCGAACATATCTCCAAACGCCTGGGCCTTACGCTCGCCCGCGAACTCGTCGTCCCGTCGCACTTCAACTACCCCAAGCAGGCGCTGCTCTACCTGCCGCCCAACATGCCCGATCCGCGCGAGCCCGACTTCTTCGCGCAAGCCGCCGAACGCATCCGCCGCGTGCTCGAGATCACCCGCGGCCGCGCCTTCTGCCTCTTCACCAGCTACGCGCAGATGCGCGACACCCACGAGCGCCTCGCTGGCCGAACTGCCCTACCCGCTGCTGCTGCAAGGCACCGCCCCGCGCAACATCCTGCTCGAAGAGTTCCGCGACACGCCCGACGCCGTCCTCTTCGGCACCTCCAGCTTCTGGCAGGGAGTCGACGTGCAGGGCGAGCAACTCTCCTGCGTCATCATCGACCGCCTTCCCTTCGCCGTCCCTTCCGATCCCGTCGTCAAGGCCCGCATGGACGCCATCGCCGCAGCCGGCGGCAACGCCTTCTTCGACTACCAGGTTCCCAGCGCGGTCATCACGCTGAAGCAGGGCTTCGGCCGCCTGGTCCGTTCGCTCTCGGACCGCGGCGTCCTCATGCTCCTCGATCCGCGCATCCAGCGCCAGCGCTACGGCCGCATCTTCCTCGACTCGCTCCCGCCCTACCGCGTCACTCAATCGATGGAAGACGTAGAAGCCTTCTTCGCGCAGACAACCTAATCGTCGAGCAGCCAGGGTGATCAACTGACTTGGCTAATCGTGAGAAAAAGCCCGGAGACGGTGGTCTCCTGGTTGACGAATGCAAGGACGCTTGTAGCGTTATCGACTCAGCGCGATCAGGACGGGAGCATTGGCAACCGGATTCCCCGATTGGGCTTGAGTCCAGGTGACCCGAGTCCAAGCTAGCCTCTCCGCCTTGGAGGCCGAGAAGTCGACATTCATGGCAGCGCCATCGGAGCGAATCTGGCTTAGGAAGTACTGGTCGCCGTAGTGGTTGAACACCAGCGCATCGAGCCTCTGCGGATTGCTTTCATTGGACCTGCCCGTTGCGACGATTTGGATGCCTTTCTGGAGGTTCCTCAGTACCAGCACATCGGGAGAATTCGCGGCAGAATCGATCGTATAGGTGCCCGCCGGCAAGGTAAAATCTCCAACCGTGAACCTGAAGGGCACTGTTGCCTTCACCCTGTGGTTCTGCCCCCAGGATGTGCCGGCGGCGATCAGAGTAGATACAAGAACGAAGGCGATTGTGAGAATTCGTTTCATAACGAGCTCCTTTCCTGACCGGGGCAAGTCGTTCGTGCGCCAGCCCCGGTTGCGATGCCCTGGACTATGGACCTGAGTGGGAATTTCCGCCATGCACTCGAGCTGATTTCGAGTTCAAATGAATTTCGCCGCTTAGATCGTTGATGGATTGAGACTTAAGAGGCGTTGTGCTCTCGGTGTCGGCTGTCACTGTTTCGCCACCGGATGGTTGCTAGACTTCTGCGCATCATCGCGGGGTGTAAGCATGCCCACGCCCGTCAGCACGACCAAGACCTGGCACTTCGGTCTCTTTGAAGTGGACGCCAGCAGAGTGGAATTACGCCGGAACGGCACCGCAATCAAACTGCGGGAGCAATCGTTCCTCGTCCTGATTCAGTTTCTCGAACATGCCGGAGAGATTGTTACTCGCGAACAACTGCGCCAGACTCTGTGGCCGTCCGATACATTCGTCGACTTCGATCACAGCCTGAGCACAGCCGTCATGAAGCTGCGCGAAGCCCTGGGCGATTCCACCGGGATGCCTGTCTACATCGAGACCATCCCCAAACACGGCTACAGGTTCGTAGCAAAAGTGACGACAGTGGAGCAGAACCCTGCTATCGCACAGTCAACCCCTGGAGCCTCACAGACAAGTTTGACGGCTGCACAGCAACTTGCAGCAAACCGCCGTCGCCAAGAACGCCTATGGCTGCTGGTTGCCGGCGTGGCTGCCGTGCTGCTTGTCTCGTCGACAGTCTGGATCGCCACACGTCAGCGATCTGAGCCTGCCCCACCCGCCATGGTCCGTTTCCAGGTCCCCGCGCCGGGCTCGCTGAACTTCAGCCCATGGGACATGCCTGCGGTCTCGCCGGACGGGCAACGCATCGCTTTCACCGCGCACAACAGGCTCTTTGTCCGATCCCTGAATGCCGCCACTGCGATAGAAATACCAACCTCGGGCTCCTTGGTTAGCACACCGTTCTGGTCGCCGGATTCGCAACAGATTGCATTTTCCTACTGGGGACACCAAGGCCTCCAGAGGGTAGCTCTGTCGGGAGGGACACCGGTCACCATCTGCAGCGACTGCAACGCTTGGTTGGGCGGGACGTGGAGTCGCGACGGGGTAATTCTCTCCGCAACCAGAACTTCCTTGTTCCGCGTCTCTGCGGCAGGTGGCATTGCGAAACGGCTGCCGCTGGCGCAAGGAGAAGCCGCCCAGCGCTGGCCCGAATTTCTACCTGATGGAAAGCACTACCTATACCTGTCCGTAGGCAAAGCTCCTTATCAACCTGGCATATACGTCGCCTCGCTGGATTCCACCGATCGCAAGTTCCTCGTGGCCAGCGAAGTTGGCGCCGCCTATCTCCAGTCAGGCCGACTCCTGTTTACCCGAGGCGGCATGTTAATGTCCCAGCCGTTCGATCTGCACAGCCTCAAACTCTCCGGCGAGCCGCAGCCTGTTGCAGAAGCACACTCCCCGGTCTCTTACTTCGCGACCTCTCCTACCGGCGTCGTTGCGTGGCGCCAATCCCCCAATTCATCCCAGTTGCTCTTGCAGTGGTTCGATCGCGGCGGCAAGAAACTCGGCGTGATCGGTTGGGTGGCCGACTACTCAAGTCCGGAACTCTCTCCGGACGAAAGCAAACTGGCTGTTTGCATCCGGGATCCGCAGACGAAGACGCGCGATATCTGGATCTTCGATCTGCGGAATGGCGGAAAGATGCGCCTGACCTTCAATCCTGCCGATGACTGCGGGCCGGCGTGGTCGCCTGACGGAACCCGGATCGCATTCACTTCGGACCGTTCGGGACGGAGAAATATCTATTGGAAATCGGCCGACGGCTCCAACCCGGAGGAATTGTTGGTCGGAGGTAAAGACGGTCAGAACAACATGGAGGACTGGTCGCGCGATGGTAAGTATCTCAGCTACGACTACTATTCCGATCATGCAATTCTCCGTGTACTGCCCCTGGCCGACGGCCGCAAGCCCATCACGTATCTGGATACCGGGTTCAACGCTTCGCAGAGTCGATTCTCTCCAAATGGCCGTTGGGTAGCCTATGGCTCCACTGAGTCGGGAAGCAGTCAGATTTATGTTCAGGGATTCAGCCCGGACCCATTGCAGCCGCACGGCAAATGGCAGATCTCTCCGATGGAGGGGCAGATGCCGCGGTGGCGCAGCGATGGCAAAGAGCTTTACTTCCTCTCCGGCAACTCCGGCAATAGCTTCGTAGCAGTGGAGGTAAAGACGGATGGATCGACCTTCACGGCAGGAGCTTCAAAATTGCTGTTCGATGCCCCCACGTCCTCCGCCGGAGGCAACAGCATTTACGCCGTCACCTCCGACGGCCAGCGGTTTCTGGTCCTCGAACCCGCCGACGAGACACTGCTAAGTGCGCCGATTGAGGTTCTGGTCAACTGGCGATGGTCCACCGACATTTGAATCTGGCTAGATTTTGGCGGTTTCGAAGGGACGCATCCGCGCGAGTGGAAAATCGCCGGCCAGCGGCACTCCGTTCCATCAAATGCTCAGGCTCTCCAACGCCTCCTCCGTCACAGGCAACGGTCGTTGGAGCGGTCTTGGCCCTGACGCGCGCAACTACTCCATGCATTCGTTCGGCGCACAGTTCGCAGAGGTCGAATGGGATCCAGGCATCGCTCACCTTCGCGTCAGCCGCGTCGTCAGCGTGATCGACGGGGGCCGCATCATCAATCACAAGACGGCTACCAACCAGTGCTCGGGCGCCATCGGCATGGGCGTCGGCATGGCCCTGATGGAGCAGACAATCTACGATCCCCGCAACGGCCATCCGGTCAACGACAACTTCGCCGACTACCTTGTACCCACTAACGCCGACTCACCTGCAATCGAAGTCCACTTCCTCGACATCCCTGACCCGATCATGGGCCAGTACGGGGCGCGCGGCATTGGCGAGATCGGACTCGCAGGCGTCGCCCCGGCGATCACTGCAGCGGTCTATCATGCTACCGGCGTCCGCGTGCGCAACTTGCCTGTCCGCATCGGAGACTTGTTGACGGCGTAATCCTGGCCCCCGAGGTTCCGGTTGCTCACAGGCGGGGACAGTGCCCATATTTGCGCGTTCAAAACAAAGCCGGGCAGACTCCGAAGAGTTTGCCCGGTTCGTTTGATAACATCTGCGAGTTTGACTACTCGATAGCGATCGGCACGACAAACGTTCTGGTCGCCGCGGGTTGGTTGGTGCCATTGCCAAGGTAAGAAGCAGTGACCGTTACAGTCTGGCTGCCCGTGGGAATTGGAGTGTAGAACGCGACCTGGTTACTACCGCATCCGCTCATGCCTGCGCTGATCGCAGCAATCGTGATCAGCATCCACAACGCCTTGCTCAGTCTCCGCCGGCGACGCACGCAGAAGGCGAGTACGCCGAACGGCAGGAACGCCAACATCGTCTTCGTTGCCGAAGTCCGTGTCTGGCCGAAGAAGCCGAGCGGCAGGTTCGTCGGGGTCTCGACTGCAACGACCGTTGCCGCCGTGACCGCCGTGTTGGTGCAAGCCGGTGAGGACGTGGTTGCAAAGCAAACGCTGGTTGGCGTCATGAAGCAAGTGACGTAGGTTGGATTCTGAGTCGTGCAGCTGAGGCTCACTGAACCGGTGAAGCTGTTGATCGCATTGATGAACAGCACCGCCGATTGCGGGTACGCACTCAACTGGTTCGGCGCCACCGGAAGCCCGTTGCCGCTTGGAACCGTACCTGGATTGATGAGTACCGGACCCGTATTCGACGTCAGGGTAAAGTCCGGATTGTCCACAACCAGGCAGTTGGTTGAGGGAGCAGCCGGAGTGCACTCTACGGCAGTCTGGCTCGGAACTAGCGTGGAGGGTTGGAAGTCATTGCTGCCGCTGTAGGCAAAACTGTATTGATGGAACCCAGTTGCTATGCTCGTCGGAATATAAGTGGCGAATCCGGCGACCAGAGGCAGCGTGGACGTGGTCAGTGTTGCAACATTACTGCTCACTGAGGTACCCGAAGTGACGATTGCTATCGCGTTCAGGGTCTGAGTATTAGCAACCGTTACTGGTGCGGTATACGCCTTCGAGGAAGAAGTCGGCGTCGATCCGTCGAGCGTGTAATAGATCGATGCACCCGAGGTGGCGTCCAGGATCGTGACCAGATTCGTGTTGGCCGCCGAGGGGAAGAACGCTGGAGTCGCGGTTGTAGGCGTGGCTGCTGTGATTGGTGAGAAGCCGTCAATCACCGTAACCGTGCCCGCCGGAGTTCCTTTGCCAGCCGAAACTGCCGTGCTGATATTGATTCCATAGGTTGCGCTTGCCACTCCGGCGGCGTTGGCGAGGACGGTTGTCTTCGCCGCAGAGATGCCGATCGAAACCGGCGCCGGTGTGATGGTGAGCGTGGACGGCGGCGCGGTAACTGTGTAGTTGCCGATCTTTGGCCCTCCCAACGTCGGAGTTACTTTGTACGAGCCCACATCCAGAATCGACGAGGACGCAGGTACGAAGGTCACGCTGAACGAGTCGCCATTCACGGCTCCGACAGCATTAATTCCGACGCCGTAGGTGAGATCCTGAGCGCCGTACACCGAGGTGAAGTTAGGAAGCGTATAGCTGAGGGGAGCAGGATTCTCAGTTACGATCGCCGGACCGCCGGTTGAGAACGTGGCCGACGGGAATCCGTAGGCACAAGCTCCCGCACCACTAAAGGACGTAATCACGGGGTAGGTGTTGACCGCCGATGTCTTCGACGCCAGGCTTGAGAACGAGTAGGTAACCGGGCTGCCGGGAGTCGGCGTCACCGTACCAACGATGGTCGGAGGCGTTTGCCCGTAGATAAACGTGAGTTGAGCGGCGGTCGAAGAGATCGTCACCGTGACCGGGATTCCGGGCACCAGGATATCCAGCGGAGCTCGCAACCGTGTAGCTGTTCAGAGCATCGCCGTTATAGGTTGCGTTTACGGTGTACTCAACGCCCTGGACCAGCGTCGGCAGCGGGAATGAAGCTACGCCGTTGACCAGGGGCACCGTCACCGTTCCACCTGAACCGCAACTATTGGCGTTGTTGTTCTTGGCGTTGATCGTGTAGGTGAAGGTAACAGTGCCAGTCGGTATAGCCGAGATATTCGGCTGGGTTACGGTCGCGGTAATCGTGGCAGTCGCGCCCGCGGTCGGCGAGTTGCCCGTCGAGTAACCGGCGGACAATACGATATTGACCAGCGGTTGTTCCCCGTTCGCAATCAGCGAAACTGTCTGAGGTCCGCCACTCAGCGCAGCAGTCATCATCTGCTGATTGTCATTCGCGGGGTCAAAGGTCACGGAAATCGTGCAGGTGGCACCGGGAAGAAGAGAGTTGCCGCAGGTGGTTGTGGTGATTGGCGAGTTTGAAGTGAGTGGAAGGGTCGGAACGTTGTACGCCGGGTTTGCCGCGCCAGTTCCAAGAAGGATCGGGGAGGTCAAGGCGATTGGGAGAGGATTTCCCTTGGCATCAACATTGTTGCCAATGTTGGTGATGGTCAAAACGCCGGTGCACCTTGTGCCGACGCCGGCGACGGGGCACGGGTACGGGGTTCCCGATATACCGTACGCCCCGTCGTACTGGGGCACAGTTCCGAAGTTGACAGACAGGATTTTGCCGGTTATCCAACAGAACCTGGTTGTTTCCCGAATCGACAACGTACAGGTTGCCGCTGGGATCCAGCGCAAGACCGCTGGGAGACTTCATCCCCGGCAGATTCAGTGTGAACAGGGTTCCAGCCGCGCCCGACGCGGACGGCTTCTCTACAACCTGATTGCCTATGCTGTCGGAGGCATAGACATCCCCCGCAGCATCGACCGCAACGCCATTCGGCGAATTCAAGCTGGTAATAATTAGCTGCGTGAAAGCGGCGCCCGGGACATTCACCAGGTCGCCACCGCCCGGCGGCAGTTCAATAATCGAGCCGCCCGCAGCATTGTTATCGGCAACGTAGATGTTGCCCTTTGAATCCACGGCGACTGCAACCGGCTTGCTGAACTTGGGTGCGCCAGCATATTGCAGCAAGGCAGCCGCGCCACCCAACTGCAGGTTCGACGGAATCTCGACGACAACTCCGTTGCCCGTGTCCGCGACGTAGACGTTATTCCAGGAATCTACAGCAAGCCCCTGAGGATGGTTGAATGCATACTGCGGCGGAGCCGTCGTATTTCCAGTGATCGTACTCGGTGTCGACGCCGGGCACTGAGGCAGAGGTTGAGAGGCCCCGTAGCACGCGGATCCTGGCACCCAGACGTAGTTGCCGATAACCTGGGCAACATTGGTAATGGGGTTAACTTCGAGAATCCGGTTGTTACCCGTATCGGAGATGTAGACGTTGGCGGCGCTATCGAGCGCCACGCCCATCGGTCCGGACAAGGTCGCCGGAGTTACGCCGGTGAAAGTCAGATTGGTCTGAGGTCCGTTTCCGGCCTGCTTCACGACGATGCGGTTGTTGGCCGGATCTGCTATGTACGCAGTGCCTGCGGAGTTCACCGCGATCGCTGCTGGTCCAACTCCGGCCGTGGATCCGAGTCCCGTTGTCCCGAGGGGAGACGCCGTCCCACCATCAATCGCCAGTTGGTTGCCAACACCGACGCCGTACAGTGCGATGCTGTATTTGTTTCCACTCGGATTTGCGGATCGTAACTCCTGCGACGACCGACAACTGAGCTTGCCGCACTCCAGGCGCACTCGGCGTGAACGTTACGTACACCAGGCAGTCCAGATCAGCCACCGGCGTCGAAGCCGGGTAAGCCCCGATCAGGGTGCAGGTCGGAAGACCGGCCCACATCTGGAAGTTGGCGGTCGCCGATGAGTTGCCGTAGGCCGCGCCACCAAGCAGCGATCCCATCGGGAACTCGGGATCAGTGGTGTCGATCGCGAAGTCCGGAATCCCAGGCGCGATCGAGAACGAAGTTGTCGTGTATCCCGTTGTAGGACCGTCGGGAATCGTAGTGCCAGGAATAATCGGCAGATTGGTCGAGTTGAAGTGTACCTGGATCGGCTGCGTTAGCGGAGTGTTGATCGGCGTCGGCGGGAAGTAGTTGCCATTGAGCACTTCACGCTCGATGTTTTCGACGCCATCTCCTACGTAGAGATCCGAGAGGCCGTCCGAGGTAGTTTGATAATCGCCACCGCTGATGAATGCAACTGTAGCTGGGCAATTATCGCCCTCGGGATCGTAGCTCTGCGCCCCCTGGGTCCACGCGAGGCTCTTCGAGGTGCTGCCATAAACACAATAGTAAGGGTTGCTGAAGGAAGCCGGGTTGCTATTCAGCGGCGTGATGTTCGCCGTGCTTCTGGCGGAGCCGCTGGCGTTACCGCGCATAAACTGCGTCGCCAGAGAAGTGTACTGGTCGATCCGGTTCAGTTCCGGATAGTGGTTATCCATGTACCAGAGCGTGCCGGCATTGTCCGCTGCAAGGGAAGAAGCACGGATAAAGAGACCGCCGCCCGTCGTATCGGCCAAAACATCGGGCCATCCGCCACCAGGCAAGCTGCCCGCTGCGTTCGGATTGCCCACCACTGGATACGCGTTGCCATACGTCGGCAGGCCAGCCGCATTCAACGCCGCCGGAGAACCCACGGGAGGGGCAGCCGGATTGACCGAAGTCGGACCGTAAGTACCGGACACCTGCGGCACCTCGATGGCGATCAGATTGGCCATCGGCGACCCGCCGGCATATATGCCCGAGGCATAGTATCCCGGAGGCGAGATGCTGCCGCCGGTACCATTGGTCTGGTAGACGTTTCCGTATGCGTCGGCCTGGGATGACTTGAACTGGCTCCCGTAGACGAGGCCGTCTGCTGGTCCATTGATTCCCGTGTTTGCAAGAGCCGTCGTAGCTCCCGCGGGACAGGCTACCGTCATCGATGGGTTGCAATCGGTGATCGATTTCATATAGCCGGCCTTCACCACGAACTGGAAGAACGTCTGATCCGTCTCCTGCGCGTTGACCACTCGAGTGGTTCCGTTGCCGGGATCGCTGATGTACAGGTTGCCGGCGCTATCCAACGTAACGAACATCAGGTTATTGACGGTCTGCAACGCTGCGGTAGGAGTGGCATTGATGGCGGTATTCGTGAACGCCATACCGTTGTCGGTGTTGCCCTTGCTGGGCGCGCATGAGGTCAGATTGACTGCGCCGGCCACGTGATACACGTATCCCGCTTTCACGCTGCCGCCCGAAGCTGTCACTCCGCCCGGATCTTCCCGGTTGATGAAGTCGGCCACCCTGGTCCCGCCGCGGTAGATTACGGAGACGCTAATCGTCGTTGCATCCGCAAAGTACACATTGCCGAAAGCGTCCACGGCAATTCCTTCGATCTTCGAGCCGATCGGCGAGCCGATCGCCGGAACCCCGTCCGCGCAACCCGATTGACGCAGCGTGCAGCTCACACCTGTGCAGCCCTTGGGAATCACGCCGGCGATGGTGTTGATCAGGCCCGTCTGGGCGTTCACCTCGCGAATAATGAAGTTGCCGGTGTCGGCAATGTACACGTTTCCAACTGAATCGACCGTCATGTTGTACGGCCCGTTCATCACCGTCGTCGCTCCGGCCGGATGGGTGGCCAGCGTAGGCGCCCCAAGCGTTCCTTCCCCGTAATATCCTGCTGCCACCGTCGTCGTAGTCCCGGCAAACTGAGGCGTTCCAGCGATCGTCTGCACGGTGTACGGAACCAGCAGTGGGGGAATCGGAGTATTTGCGGCAAAAGCAGCTCCGACCGCGCCCGCGGAGAAAACCATGGCTGCGGCTGCATGGAGGAGCGTTCGCGTTGAGACGATGTATTTGCGGAAGAGCATCGGAGTCACCTGATCCTTGATAAGTGCGATTACAGTCTGGCTGATTGAGCGGCAATTTGCCCAATCGCCAGCTTGATTTCCTGGCTGATTTCCCATGGGAAATGGTTTCCAAAAATAAGCGGCATAATACGTGGTGGCGGAAGACACTTGCAAGAGAAATCTTCGCAGCCCCTTGCCTATTGACGACATCGTGCTATGGCCCACCTTGACCTCCAGCAGAAGCCGCTGGCCGGGCCAGCTTCCTCGGCACCACCAGCGGAATCTCCAGCGTGCCTACTTTGTCAGAGATCGCGTCGTGAACCCCAACCCGGAGAAACACCTCCCCGGCCGGTAAATCCAGCGCCTGAATGAACCGGAGCGGCGCCTTGATCATCTGCTGATACTGCTCCGCCGTCAGGGGACGCGGGCTGACCGTCTGGCTCAGGCCGGTAAGCCGTTTGCCATAAACATCATAAGCGGCGAGGTCAAATTCCAGCGAGCATCGGCGCGTCCCATCCGGATTCTCAGTAAAAGTGATCTGCCGCGAAGGAAGCGAGTATTGAACCTGGTAACGCACCAGCGGCTTGCCTGCCAACTTCGGGTCGAGGGTGCCCAGAATGGCAGGCTCCCCGGGCTTCGCCGGCTGCGTGCTGGGGTTCACCCCCACGCTGAACAACACCTGGCTCGACGTCGGTACTCCACGGGTCATCGAAGCCATCATGTTGCTCCCGTAGGGCTCTGGCGTGCTGGTCGCAAGCGAAAGCGCCGGAGACACCGCGTTATGCAGAATGTCGTCCGCGTTGTATCCCTTGCGATACGCCACATTCAGTCCCGGCTTGTCCACCTGGACTTCAATCGAGTGGTATCTTCCGTCGAACCTCAAGTCCGGTGGAGTGTAAGACACGGTGTAATAATTGGCGCCGTTTGCTACCGCCTTGGCAACCGCGGACTTCAGGTCGTTCGTGTTGTAGTACGCTGCCCCGCCGGTCGCCTCCGCGATCGCCTCCATGCCCAGAAGCTCGTTGCCCTTCTTGGTCTGCGCCTTCATCTGATTCGTCGCCACAACGCCGCCGGTGCGCGTGGTGATCCGGTCCAGATGCTGGTCGGCTTCATCCGCCGTAACGTTGACCAACTTGCGCGCGTCCACCGGATAAACCGCGACCTCCGCCGTGGTTAGAAGGTCCGTAGTCTTGCGCACTTCCTTCGAATAATCCGTCATTGCCTGCAGGTCGTCCACGCCACCGGTGGGAAACAGGTTCAGAGGCATCCCGTCCGTAAACCAGATCAGGTTCTTCCTTCCCTTGATCCCCGCGACGTAAGCCGCAATCTGGTTCAGAGCCTCCAGCGTCATGCGGTTTCGTATGTCGGTCTGCACCGCAGTCTGCTCGTTCGAGAACTCCTGGATCGCCGCGGCCGCATCGTCGTTGCCAAGCTCCGTCTGTGCATCCGCCTGGTCGTCAAGAATCGCAGTGCTGTCGTTGTCGATAAACGGCGACGGAAGCGCCCGGTTCTTCTTGCTGTCCACCACCGCGATCAAAATTGCCGGATCGGAGGTGAATCCCTGCAGGATACGAAGATTGCTGGTCAGGCTAAGCACCGCGATTCGCGTTCCCTTGGGCATGCTCTTCAGGTACTTCAACGACTCCTGCCGCATGTTGACCTGGTCCGCCGGCAGCGTGTTCAGCCCGTCCAGCAGCAGAATATTCACCGCGCTCGTCGTCGGAGGTGGCTGAAGGTTGGTGTACACGTTCGGCGGAAGTTGCGGCGGTTGCGCCACCACCGGCGGATCGTCTTCGCGAACCTCTACGAAGCTGCGCAGAGGCTGCGCCTGTCCGTCTTCCTTAACCGTAAAGTCGGATTCCTTCAGTCCGTGAACTGGCTGCCCCTTGGCGTCGGTCACGGTCACATCCACGACGGTCTCTCGCGATGTCACCCGCAACGTGGGTGCGCTGCTCGATGCCTGCGCGCCCGGTTGCGGCGCGGCCGAACTGCCGTTGCCCGTAGCGCCCGCTCCAGGAACCGCGGCAGCCTGCCCCCAGCCGGTTCCATGCCCAGCCAGACAAAACGCCGCAATCGCAAATACCGACACATTCAAAGCGGTCCTGCCCACCCGCATCGCGTTCCTGATCGCCGCGTCGAACGGCGCAGAGACATTTCCTCGCGCTTCATCTGCAGAGGCAACTTCGCGGTGTAGTAGGGTGTGGATTCTATATCTCCAGGTTTGCCCGCGGTTCAACTTAACGGCAGGCGCCGCCCACTCGGAACAGGCCGGCCCGGGGCTCGCCCACGTAAAGTGGAAACAAATTCGCTGTTGAATCTGGGCAAAAACAAAGTAGCATGTTGCAGGAAGCTTTGAAAACTTAATTCTTCCAAGCTGCTCGGTGCCGGTCGATTCTGACAATCGCCCCGAAGAACCGTTGATCGGCCTAAATCCGTTTCAACGGAAAAACATTTTCTTATTGACAATCACTCCCGTAAACAAATACTTTTTTCGCGTTCCGGCTCATCAGTAAATTTGGGTTTCAAGTCACCGGCGCAAGGTTTTACGGCGGATGCATTAACCGGAAATTACCGGCATCCTGCCCAAAAACTTCCAGCGCAAAATCAGATGGAGCAAAACTATGTATCGCAACTCGACAGTTGGGTCTTTGCCGCTCGGGCTTTCACGCCGTCTCTTCGCAAGCTGCAGCTTCTTCTTAGCCAGCTTGATGATTCTTTGCGCCCTGGCGCTGTTCGGCGGTGTGAGACTTGACGCGCAATTGACCGGCGGCGGCATCTCGGGCACAATCACCGATCCCGACGGGCGTGCTGTTGCCAAGGCGACAGTTACCGCCACCAATACCGACACCGGCGTTCAGACCACCGCTACCACCGGCAGTGGCGGAACTTACACCATTCAGCCGTTGCAGGCAGGCCCATACAACGTCGAAGTCGTCGCCAAGGGCTTTTCGCGCCTGCTGCAGGAAAACGTCACCGTCGACAACGCCTCCGTACTCGGATTGCCCCTCAAATTGACGGTCGGCGGCGAGAGCACGACGGTCACCGTCACCGACGCTCCAGCCATGCTCGACACCACCGACGCAACCCTCGGCGGCACCATCGAGAACGAACTCTACTCTTCGCTTCCACTCTCCATGAACGGTGGCCCTCGCGATCCCACCGCCTTCCAATACCTGATGCCAGGCGTGCAGGAAAATCCCAACAACAACACGGGAACCGGCGCCAACAACGGTAACTCCGGCATCTACGGCGGCTCCGGCGCAGACCAACCTCAATGAGAATTATCTTGAGGGCATGTCCGTTACCAACGTCTCCCAGCAAGGCAGCAGCAACCCGATTTCGAGCGCTGTGTCAGTCGACGCGGTCGATCAATTCTCCGTCGCAACCAGCGGCGCATCCGCATCGTTCGGCGGAGCCGGAAGCACCAACTACACCATCAAGTCAGGCGGCAACCAGTTCCACGGTACCGTCTTCGACTTCGTCCGTAACACCGCCTTCGACACCTGGGGTTATTTCGCAAAGCAGCCCAACGCCGCCGGCTTCGCCGAGAAGCCAGGCGAGCACCAGAACTCCTACGGCGGCTCCGTTGGCGGTCCAATCCTCAAGGACAAGCTCTTCTTCTTCGGCAGCTATGAAGGCTTCCACTACACCAACATCAGCAATACGCCGCAGTACATCACTGTTCCCACCCTGGCGGAACGTACCGGCAACTTTACTGACATCCTGGGTTCCACAGTGCAGAACCTCAACAACCCAAATTTCCCGGCAACTGCTTTCCAGGGACTGCTGAACGGCGTGCCGACGTATAACGTGCTCGACCCCCAGTACATCTCGAGCATCTCGAAGTACCTGCAGAGCGCGCTTCCCACGCCCACCAGTCTGGCGACATTCAATAACTATCTCGCCCGGCTGCCGCAGGAGAATTCTGACTACAGCATCGACGCCCGAATCGACTACACCATCAACCAGCGGAATAAGTTCTCCGTCGTGGGCGTCGGCGGCAATATCGGCTACGGTGGCGAGCCCTTCTACAGTACGCAGAATCAGCTTGGAAATCCTTACGCCGCCGGCCAGTACACAAACCAGAAGACTGCCTCAGGCGTCATCTCCTACGTCTACATCGCATCGCAGTCCCTGATCAATTCGCTAAAGTACCTTTACAGCCGCAACTGGGGCCAGGGCTTCTCGCTCACCGCCAACAAGACAAACCCGCTGATGCCCTCACCCCAGAACACCGGGTGCCCTCCGGGTAACGAGAACGCCTGCGCTGCGGGCATCAACAACCTGCCCCCGGGTGGCGCTTCAGCGAACATGCCGGCTGTCAGCTTCTCCCAGTCAAACGGACCTACCGCCCCAACCAATTGGGCTTCTACTTCGAGTTCCGGCCCCCGTGCTACCAATACCTACGAGGCCCAGGACGAACTCCAGTGGATCAGGGGACGCCACAACATCAAGTTCGGAGCGGTCATCGAGTGGTTGCAGACCAACGGCGCAGCCTTCGGCGGCTACAGTTCGTCCCTCAATCTCAGCTATAACGCTTACGACACCGAGACCGGCACCACCAACACCGGAACCAACGGCGACGCATACGCCAGCTTCCTCATCGGAGCCGTCTACAGCGGCGACGTTACTGCTCAGTCGATCACGGACGTGGGTGGGCGATTCAGACAGCCCGCCGTTTATGTTCAGGACAACTGGCAGGCAACGCCAAAGCTCACCTTGAACCTTGGTATGCGCTACGACTACCTGCAGCCTTATCACGAGGTCAAGGACCGCATCTCGTTCCTGAACTCGGCCGTCACCAATCCAGTCACTGGAACCCCCGGTGTGCTGATGTATGCCGGCTTCCCCAACCCAGCCAACTACCCGGCGATCCCCGCCAACCCGGCGCTTGGAATTCCCGCGGAAAGCGCCGAAGAGGTATACGCGCAGTACGCTCCCTACACTTGCCACTGCACCACTCCGGTTAAGCCTTATAACAAGAATCTTGAGCCGCGCCTCGGCTTCTCGTATGCGGCCACGCCGACCACGGTCTTCAGCGGCGCCTTCTCCATCAACCTCACACGCGCTGGCGGCGCTGGCGGCGGATCGAGCGCGACGGGCGGTACCGGAAACAGCGGCGAGTTCAGCCAGAAAACAAGTACTGGGCAGACTGGCTCGAGCAACTCCTACGTTCCCGGCTTCTACCTCAATCCTGGTCTTACCGGCAATATCGCCTCAACTGCACAGGCGGTTCAAGGCACACAGCCCCCGGCAATCAACGGCGTGGCAGGCCCCACAATCCCCTGCGTGGCCAACGACACCTGCAGCGTTTACTCTGCAATCCCACCCTGGACAGTCCCAGGACAAAATGTGAACCCTCTCTCTTCAATCGGGAATTACAACTACACAGCTTTCTTCCCTGACTTCAAGAACGACTACGGCTGTAACACCTCGGACTTTCAAAACTGCAACGCGCAGACTGTGAACTTCGCTGACCCATACTACGGCGGCCGTGGTCCGCAATTCATTAGCTACAACTTCTCCATCCAGAAGATGATCAACAAGAAAGCCGTTCTCACCGTCGCCTACTCCGGGTCGCAAACTCACTTCCTCCCAGGTGGCTCAGGCCGTGGCTACGCTCAGAACACAATCTCTCCGGACTTCTCCCAGGAATACAAGAATGTGCTGAGTTCCAATTGCGGCACCGTCACCGGCTGCACATCTCCCTACAAACCTGTGAATGGTGTTACCGCACAATTCCAAGGCTCCGGCGCAACCTTCTTCCAATCGCTGGTCCCCTTCCCGCAGTTTGCTGTCTGCAGCGCGGCAAACGAGGCAAAACTCAACGGATGCACCAACGACCTCTGGGGCGAGACCGGAAACGCCTCTTACAACTCGCTTCAGGTTTCCGTTATTCAGCGCCCGTGGCATAACCTGTCCGGCCTCATCAACTACACCCGCGCCAAGGAGCTCGACAACACCGGCTACCACCGCACGCAGTACGGCGTCGGCCCCCAGGACGGCAACTTCACCAAGAACTACTCGGCCAACGAGATCGATCGCGGTCTGGGATCCACCAACCAGACCAACGCGTTCAACGTTACCTGGGTTTACAGCTTCCCCATCGGCCGCGGTCAGGCCTTCTTCGCAACCAACCGTGTCATGAGCCTCATCGGCGGCGGTTGGCAGCTCTCGGGCATCTACAAGTATCGCGACGGATATCCGATCACGGTTCTCAACGGCAGCGGCTGCATGACTAACTCCGTGGCCGGACAAGGTGCCTGCTTCCCCGACTACACACCCGGCTTCGACAAGCGGCAGGTACGCATCAATGGTCGCTGGGGTCGTGGCCCCGGAGCCAACGCGGCGAACATCAACACCATCGCGTACGTCAACTCTCAAGCATTCCAATGCCCCGATTCCTCTCCGCAGAATACGACTTACACCTGCGGTTCAACGTCGGAGCCCAACACCACCTATAAACTCGGCAACATCGCCCGCAGCTCGCCCTACAACCTCCATGGGCCCGGCTGGTGGGACATCGATACAGGCCTCCGCCGCACCTTCAATGTTCGTGAAACTGCCACCCTCCACCTCACCTTCCAGTTTGAGGCGGACGTGACCAACACCACGAACTCCACCTTCTTCAACCTGTCCAGTTCGACCACAAGCAATGCGGCCTTCGGCGCCGTCAGTGGCCAGAACAAGAGCATCCTCCCGCGTGACTGGCAATTCGCTGGCCGCTTCCGCTTCTAACCCTTCAAGGCGGCCCGACCTTCGGGTTGTCGAACTTCGCTCAACAAAATGGCGGCCTTGCAGATACCCTGCAAGGCCGCCATTTTTCGCCTCAATCCGTCGTCACTCCGCCTCAAGTCCCCCGCAGCATCCCGAATAGCAGAACCCCCAGGACAGTCAGGCTGATCGCCACGTAGAGCCGGTCACGTTCTACCGCAAACGCGACTACCGCGAATACCACCCTGGCGATAGGCGTCGCAACCAGCAGCAGGATCCCCAACTCAATAATCCCCGCCGAGTCGCCGCGCGCAAGCGCGTGCAGCAGCGGCATCGGATGACGCAGCTGGATGGGCGTCGCGGTGAACACGCGGTAGTTGGAGCGCTCGCCCGCGTGGTCCTGCAGATAAGAAGCCCCTCCCCCCAACACCACACCCGCAGCCAGCAGCACCCCCAATTGCAGCAGCCGGCCCATAATGGTCTCCATCTTCGCGTCTTCCATAGCACGCAATGCCAGCGGTCCTTCGTCTCGTAACCCCGTCCCGTTCGTCTCCATCTCACACCTTCCCCAGCCAGCCGTTCACGATCATCTCGATTCCCAACGCCACAATCACGAATGCGAAGATCGTCCGCAACAGCGAAACCCGCGTATGCACCAGAACCTTCGCCCCCAGCAGGGATCCCGCAAGCACGCCAAGCATCACCGGAAACGCCAGTCCCGGATTGATGTATCCACGTGCCAGATAAATCCCTGCGCTCGCCGCGGCCGTCACGCCGATCATGAAATTGCTGGTCGTCGTCGATACCTTGAATGGGATGCGCATGACCTTGTCCATCGCCAGTACCTTCACCGCGCCCGATCCAATGCCCAGCAGCCCAGACAGCACGCCCGCCCCAAACATCGTCGCGAATCCTGCGCGAATCCGGTCCACGGTATACGTCGACCGCCCGCCGTGCGGCCCATCCGGATACGCCCCCGACATCCCCAGTTTGTCCGACCACGGATTCGGCACCGACTTCTCTTCTTCGTGCGCCTTCTGGTTCCGCGAGAGCCACGCCGAATAAATCAGTACCAGTCCAAAAATGATGGCCAGCGCCCGTGTCGGCACCCGCGTGGCCAGGAACGCGCCAAGAACCGCACCGAACGTAGTCGCCACTTCAAGAAACATTCCGATCCGCACGTTCGAATAGCCTTCGCGAACATATGCAGCCGCCGCACCCGAAGACGTCGCAATCACGGAGATCAGTGACGCCCCAATCGCGTACCGAATATCAACGTGGAAGACCAGCGTCAGCAGAGGAATCAGCACCACGCCTCCGCCCAGCCCTGTAAGAGCACCCAACAGTCCCGCCACAAAAGACCCGGCGAACACCAGAAAAGTAAACGTGATAAGCGGCATCCGGCCCCCGCCCGATTATTCCACGGAAGCCCGACCACCACACCGGATAACGTCGGTCAGTCTATTTTGCGAGCCGCACAATGCGCACATCCCGCGCCACATCGCGCGTCAGATCGACCACCTTCGACGAACGTCCCACCCTCACCGAGTATCCCTCCGAAGACGCATTTTTACTCACCCGCAGCCGCGCTCCCGGCGTAATTCCACACGCCTCGATTACCCTCAGGTTGCGCGCATCCTGGTCGGAAACGCTGTCGATCACGAACGTCCCATCCTCCACCACATCCGCCAGCACCATCGATTCCCGCGCGGCCATCTCGCCCTCCATCGTCGGAATCGAGTGCCCGTGCGGATCGATCTTCGGATGCCCCAGCTTCGCCGCAATCCGCTCCTCGAAGCGCTCCGAAATAAAGTGCTCCAGCCGCTCCGCCTCGTCATGCACCTCTTCCAGCGGATAGTCCAGCACCTCATACAGAAACGTCTCAATCAGCCGATGATGCCGCACCACCTCCAGCGCCCTCCGCTTCCCCGCCGCAGACAACTGCACTCCGCGATGCCGCTCATAGTCCACCAGCGACGCCGGCGAGCCTGCCAGTTTCTGCAGCATGTTCGTCACCGATGCGGGCGCCACTTCCAGTCGCTCCGCCAGCGACTTGATGGTCACGCGGCTTTCCTCGCGCCCTCCCAGCGTCAGGATGGCCTTCAAATAATTGTCGACCGATTCAGTGTTGCCATTGGCCCGTCCGCGTGCCGGCATTCGCAGCTCTCCGTCCATCCAGTTTGACTCATTTCCGTGAATTAGGTATACCTAATTAGTAGGTTTACCTAATTTGGGCCAGGGGCACGAACGCCGAACCAGCCTCCCCGCAGCCGCGTCCCACGCATCCATACCAATAGAGCGCAGGTTCAAACCTGCTCAGGAGATGAATGCCCGATCGTTCGACATCGCAGATAGACCACGCAGCCTCAGCCGAATCCGAATCGGCAACTGCGGTGTCTTCTGCCACGCCCGAACCCGATCGCACCTCCAAGCCAACTTCACATCGCAACGAGATGTGGGCCTACTTCGGCCCCGCGTTCGTCGCGTCCGTCGCCTACATCGATCCCGGCAACTTCGCCACCAACATCCTGGGCGGTACGCAATTCGGCTATCGCCTGCTCTGGGTCCTGCTCTGGTCGAACGCGATGGCCATGCTCATCCAGTACCTCTCGGCCAAACTGGGCATCGTCACCGGCCTCACCCTACCGCAAAACTGCCGCAAGCATTTCTCCCGCCCCGCGACCATCTTCCTCTGGGTCGCCGCCGAGATCGCCGCCGTCGCCACCGACCTCGCCGAATTCCTGGGCGCCGCCATAGGCCTCGATCTTCTCTTCGGCCCGCTGCTCTACGCCCACGGCTTCAGCCCCAAGGAATCGCTGCTCGCCGCTGCCCTCGTCTCCACCGTCCTCGTCTTCGCCATCCTCGCCCTCGATCTCGCCGGATTCCGCTGGCTGGAGCGCGGCATCATGGCGTTCGTCGCCATCATCGGCGTCTCTTACGCATTCGAGGTCTTCCTCGTCCACCCCGACTGGAAACTCGCCACCATCCACACCCTGCTCCCACGCTCGACCGCTCCTCCGCGCAGAACTTCCACGACAGCATCTACGCCGCGGTTGCCATGCTCGGCGCCACGGTCATGCCTCACGTCGTCTATCTCCACTCCGCGCTGGTGCAGCCGCGCCTCAAAGAACTCACCGGCTCCGCTCTCCCCGCAACCGAGACTCTCGAAAACCTCAAAGCCAGCAACAAGCTCACGCCGCTTCCCCGCCGCTTCATCCTCAGCCGCTTCCTGCGCTACGAGCTCATCGACGTCTTCGTCGCCATGAACGGCGCGTGGCTCATCAACTCCGCCATGATCCTCATGGCCGCCGTCGCCTTCGTCCACACCAGCAACCTTCAGCCCACCATTCAGGAGGCGTACCACACCCTCGGCCCGCTCTTCGGACGCGCCGCCGCCGTCGTCTTCGCGGTCGCGCTGCTCTGCTCCGGCCTCTCGTCCTCCACCGTCGGAGTCATGGCCGGACAGGTCATCATCGAGGGCTTCCTCGACATCAAGTTCCCCATCTTCCTGCGCCGAGCCATCACCGTCATCCCGGCCATCGCCATCATCGCCACCGGCCTCGATCCGCTCCGCATCCTCGTGCTCTCCCAGGTCGTTCTCAGCTTTGCACTGCCCTTCGCGCTGATACCGTTGCTGCTCCTCACCGGCCGCTTCGACGTCATGCACAGCTTCGCCAGCGCACAACGCACCCGCGTCGCCGGATGGATCACGGTCGCAGTCATCATCTGCTCTCAACGCGATCCTTCTGGGCCAACTCGTCTTCAACTTCTAACCGGCAAAAGTCAACCCTAAAAAGAAACGGCAGGACCAGCCTTGTAGGCCCAGCCCTGCCGCGCGATCTACTCACTCGACTAGCGGTGCGGCTTTTCCTCTCCATGCTGCTCGTTCTGCGGATGCGCAGCGGGTGCCGGCCGTGCCTCAGTCGGAGGACGCGGCGCGCAGGTCGCGCCTGGGGCTGGGGTTGAGCCTGCCTTGCCTGAGGTTGCGGAGGCCTTTGCTGCGGCTGTGGCTGCCGCCTGCCGCTGCGGTTGCGCCTCCCTCACCTGGGGTTGCGGCTGTGCCTGCCTCGTCTCTGGCTGCGACTGCGGCCTTACAGCCTGCCGCTCCTGTTGCTGTTGTTGAGGCTGAACAGATCGTTGCTGTTGCTGAGGCGGCACCTCTCGCTGCTGTTGCGGAACCGTCCGCTGTTCTTGCTGCACCGGCCGCGACTGTAGCTGCTCGGGACGCGGCTGCTGAGGCTGTTCTCCCCGCTGCGTCTGAGGCTGCACCTGCGCCTGCCTCTGCTGCTGCGGCTGCACCTGCCTAACCTGAGGCTGCTGCGTTTGTCCTGGCCTGGCCTCGTTCCGAGTTGCAAGTTGCCCAACCGGCGCCGCCACTCGCGGCAACACCGCCGGCATCCCGCGATCCGCGACTACCGGCCGCGCATTCACTGCGACCGCCGGACGGCCACTGTTCTGCGTTGTAGAACTGCTGCTTGTTCTGCGAAGCCTCGCGCTGCACCTGAACCTGCGAAGCCATCGGCGCATGGCGCTGCTCGTTCAGTACAGCCATTTCGGCCGGACGTGGCTGCACTGCTATACCGCCGCGCCCGCCGTTGTAGCTCACGCGGTTGATGCTTCCGCCGTTGTACGGTCCTGTTGTTGATCACCACATTGTGTACATACACATTGCGAATCACGTTCACGTTCACGCGATTCACTGCGGTGTTGTAGTAGAAATTACCGCCGTTCCAGTAGCCACCATAGTACCCATATCCGGTGTATCCAAACCCGTAATCAATGCCGCCATAGAACCCGATATGCAGTCCCCAGAAACCATGGTGGAAGCGATATCTGTCGCCGACGTATCCCCAATACCCCGGAGTCCACAGCGCGCCCGCATACGGCGCCGCAACCCAGCATCCCGGAACCCAGTAGTAACCTCCCGGCCCCCACCCCCAGTACCCCGGCGTCCACAAATAGTTAGGGTCCGGAGCCGGCGGCTGATCATACTGCGGCAGCGGCGGCGGCGGATCAGTCGCCTCAGCATCCGTCAGATCGCTCGCATACAGGTCCATCGCCTGCTGATTGTCAGCCGCCTGATCATCAGGCTGGCCCGCATATTGCGCGTTTGGATCACCCGTATACGCAGGCTGCCGCACAATCGGCGCAGCCTGCTGTTGCGGACCATAATCCTCGCCCTGCTGCTGCCCCTGGTACTGAACATTCTGTCCCAGCGCCTGTGCAGGCTGCGCCGGAGCGTAGGTGCCGTTACCGCTCGCCGACGCCATATTCGCATCAGCCGGATCGCCCGGATTCTGATCTACCGCGCTGGCGGGAGCACTCTGCGCGGGCGTACTATGACAGCCTGCGAACCCGTACACCATGGCCAATCCAAGCCCAAGCTCCAACACCATCTTGAGCTGTGTGCCGCTTCGCTTGCCTTCTTGCGCCTTCAGACTGCTCGTTCCTGACTTACCCGTACCCTCTGCTGCATAGGCCCGACTTCCGTAGTTCATCATCGCTCTCCGATCGCATCCCGGTCACCGCAACTGTCAGTGACCAATCAATGAGATGCATATTTGCGGCCGCAAACCGACCGGAAGCGACAATAACTTCAAACGCTTCATTCTCTGTGCGCTTCATCGCGAAGCGTCGAGAACGGCACGAAGTATTTACTTCGCGGGATACTCCACTGTCTCTCCCGTTCGCCCGTTCGTCACCGAAAAGCTGCCGTCCATATGGCCTGTTAGCTGGATATAGTTCCCCGCATCGGTCCCCGGCAGATTCGCAATCCGCGCGTCCGCAACGTTATGCTTCGCATCGCTTCCCTCAGCCGTATGCAACTGCCAAAGGTCCTTCAGTCTTGAAGAACCCTCAATCGTCTCGAAGGTTGCGGGAGCGCCGCCCTTGTGCGGTCCGTTGTCCATGATCGCCACCCGTGGCGCAATCGCATCCACCAGCGCCGGGCTACTGCTGCGATCCAGTCCATGGTGCGACACGATGTACACATCGAACTTGCCGATCTTGTTCACCGGGCACATCAGCCCGCGCTCCTTGTTCCAAGTCAGGTCGCCGAGATCCAGAATCCGCAGCCTGCCAAACGTAATCACCATGCCCAGCGAGCGGTCGTTCTCCGTCTTCTCCGCATCCTTCAGCGGCGACGACGCGCACGCCGCATTCGCCTCGCCTCCCGCCGCCAGAGGCTTGTCGATCACCTCACCATCGCCGCTCACGATCTCCACACGCAGCGCCTTCAACGGCAAGACATCGCCCGGCTTCACCACCAGGTGCTCCGCATGTCCATCCGCCAGCACCTTCTGGTACGCATTCCATCCCGCCACCGTCGGACCGCCGCCCGGCACCGCCTCACTCTCGCGATTGATGCCATGGTCGATAAACCGTCCTACCGGAATCATCCCCACAAATTGCGGCAATCCGCCCACATGGTCCGAGTGGTAATGCGTAATCAGCAGGTTGTCGATCTTCGTCACGCCCGCCAGCTTGCACATCGCCGCAATCCGCGATGCGTCTCTCGGCGCCGCCGGATTTTTTGGATCCGGCGATCCCGTATCCACCAGCAGGTTCTCTCCCGTCGGCGCCACAAACAGCGTCGACTGCCCGCCTTCCACATCCACGAAGTAAACCCGCAAATCACCCTTCGCCACGCCGCCCGACGGCCCCCGATGATCGCCATTGCTCTGCGCGACACCTATACCTGCCCCCATCCCCATCGCCAGAAGCGCCATCACCAGCCTGCCCGTCATTATTCCCATATCGCCCCATCCCATCACGCTGAAATTCACAACGTCGAATCATCGCATATCCGCAACGCCTCACGCTCACTTCCAGTTGCTTCAAGCTCAAAGCTGTCAGCTCGAAAACTTACAGCTCGAGATTCAAAAACCGCCTCCGAATCAATCCCGAACCCGCCATCGTGCCACAGTCTGATTACTATCTCGCGGGTTATACTGTGGCCTCCTTTGCGACGGAAAATGAACTCAATGCCTCCCCTGTTACCGCGCGCCATCGTTCCCATCATCCTCTTCGCCTTGGCTTGCGTCCCAAGTGCCCACGCCCAACTCGCCCACAAAGGCCCCGCCACCCTCATCGCACTTTCTCAGACCACCCCGCCCTACGATGCCGCCTCCGTCCGCATCAACAATGCCGGTGCCGATTCCGGCAGCCTGAACTTCCACGACGACGCCCTTATCGTCCGCAACCTGCCGCTGGACTTCATTATCGAGTTCGCCTACGACGTTCCCTCAGACCGTCTCATCGGCCTCCCCGCCATGCTCAAGGATCAGCGCTTCGATATCGATGCCAAGGTCGTGCCCGCCGATGGAAGCAAGCCACCCGAGGCCACCGCCTCGCAAGACCAGGCCAAACTCATCCTCCTGCTGGCCGACCGCTTTCACCTCAAAGTGCACATAGAGCCCAAAATCATGCCAGTCTACGACCTTGTAGTCGCCAAAGGTGGCCCCAAGGTCAAGCTGACGCCGGGCGAACTCAAGGACAACAGCTGGAACATCAACGGCGAAGACACCAACAAGGTCCTCACCAGCAAGGGCGCTTTCATGGGCGATCTGGCTGCCGCGCTCTCTGACGAGGTGCACCGCAAAGTCATCGACAAAACCGGCCTCACCGGCCACGCAGACATCACCCTCAAATGGTCCGACGACGTCGCAGCCGAAGCCGGAGGCCCCGATGTCATCTCCATCTTCACCGCCGTCGAAGACCAGCTAGGCCTCAAACTCCAACCCTCCAAAGGCCCCGTAGACACCCTCGTCATCGACCACGCAGAAATGCCCACCGCCAACTAGGCCAACACCATGCGACTGCGCTGTTCCCAATTTATCCTGCTTGCGTCGCTCGCCATTCCCTCGCCGCTTGCGATCGCGCAAGGCTACGACGACATCAACCCCGCGGCCAAATTCGTCGCCATGGCCGCGAAGCTTCCTGCATACGACATTGTCTCCGTCCGCCAAAACAAGTCAGGCACCGAAGATTCGTCGCTCGATACAACCAAGGACGGCATCGTCATCGAGAACGCCTCATTCCCGGAAATCCTCGAGTTCGCGTATAACATCGCCAGCTTCGAGCTGATCTCTGACATCCCGGGCTCTGTCGCCTCCGCGCGCTTCGACATCAGGGCAAAGATCGCCAACCTCGACGGCGACCGGCCAGCCAAACTCACCGACGATGACCTGCAGGCCATGACAATTTCTTTACTCGCGGACCGTTTCCACCTCCGAGTCCGCGTCGTGCCTAAAAGGATGACGGTCTACGAACTCATCGTCCCCACAGGTGGCCCAAAGTTTGAGCTCAACAAAGCCGGCGCGTTCTCGCTAAGCGATAGCTGGGGCAAAGACAACATCCTCAACTTCAAAAATGCATCCATGCCCACCCTCGCAGGCGTTCTCTCAGACAGTGGGTTGCATGCCCTCGTGGTGGATCGCACAGGCCTCAAAGGCGCAGGCACCTTCTCGCTCAAATGGAGTTCCGATGAGGCCCAGGAACAGGGCGGTCGGGACGTCGTATCCGTCTTCACCGCTATCCAGGATCAGCTCGGACTCAAACTCAAGTCCGTCAAACTCCCCGTCGACACCCTCGTCATCGACCACGTCGAAATGCCCTCAGAAAATTAGCGGCACGCAAACGCAGGCGCCAGTTCCACCTCATGCACGCTCACCCGCGACAACTCAGCGTCGTCAATCACCCCGCGCGCGTCCTCCAGGGCATATTCCTTCGCCATCCTTAGCGTCGGAAACTGCACCTGCCCCTTGATCAAGGTCACCCGCCGATCCGGCCGCGTGATCAGCATCGTGTCGCACTTCCAGTAGCCCTCGCTCTGCTGATGCATCTCCAACTCGATCTCTACGCCCTTATAGATTGACTGAATCACAGATCGTTCCTCCACAAGACAGAAATGCCAAAACACCAATCCACCCGGCATATTGGACGCCAACCCTGAGCGGCATGCTACGAAAAAAGTCGTAAAAAAACGGTAGGTGATTCATAAGTAATCCATGAACGTCGCATCGCCGCGCACCTTTTCACCGCCCGCCACGCAGGCGTAAAATAATTCCGATGTCCTTCCGTCTCTCCATCCCGAAGACGAAGCGCTTCCGCCACGGCCGCCGCGACCGCGGGCGTTCCTGATACATCCGGCCGGCCCCTCCCGACCGGCACTCACGCCCATCTCCGATTTTTGATACGCTTTTCCTTCCCGCCGCCGCGCGCTTTTCGCGTCCCCGGCCCCAATTTCGCGCCCGGTGTCCTTCCCGGCCCACGCACCGATAAAGAGAACTGGAGACCACAATGACCGACAAGAATCCCGATTCCTTCCGCAGCGCCGCCACCTTCATCAGCGGCAAGAACGAAGTCAACATCTTCCGCCTCAACGCCCTCACCGAATCCGCCGGAACCAACCTCTCCCGCCTCCCCTACTCCCTCCGCATCCTGCTCGAAAATCTCCTCCGCCACGAAGACGGCGTCATCCGTCACCGCCGACGACATCACCTTCCTCGCCAACTGGGACCCCAAAGCCGAACCCTCCCGCGAGATCGCCTACATGCCCGCCCGCGTCCTCATGCAGGACTTCACCGGCGTCCCCGCCAGTCGTCGACCTCGCCGCCATGCGCGACGCCATGAAGACCCTCGGCGGCGACCCCGAAAAGATCAACCCGCTCCAGCCCGCCGAGCTCGTCATCGACCACTCCGTCCAGGTCGACGAATTCGGCACCGTCAACTCCTACGACCTCAACGCCGCCCTCGAATTCACCCGCAACCGCGAGCGCTACGCCTTCCTCAAGTGGGGCCAGACCGCCTTCAACAACTTCTCCGCCGTCCCTCCCGGCATGGGCATCTGCCACCAGGTCAACCTCGAATACCTCGCCCGCGTCGTCTTCACCACCGCGCCCGACGCCAACGGCAAAGTCTTTGCCTACCCCGACACCCTGGTCGGCACCGACTCCCACACCACCATGGTCAACGGCCTCGGCGTCCTCGGCTGGGGCGTCGGCGGCATCGAAGCCGAAGCCGCCATGCTCGGCCAGCCCGTCTCCATGCTCGTTCCCCAGGTCGTCGGCTTCCGCCTCACCGGCAAGCTGCGCGAAGGCACCACCGCCACCGACCTCGTCCTCACCGTCACCGAAGCCCTGCGCAAGCACGGCGTCGTCGGCAAGTTCGTCGAGTTCTACGGCCCCGGCATCGCCGAACTCCCCCTCGCCGACCGCGCCACCATCGCCAACATGGCTCCCGAATACGGCGCCACCTGCGGCATCTTCCCCGTCGACAACGAAACCCTCAAGTACCTGCGCCTCACCGGCCGCACCGAAGAGCACATTGCCCTGGTCGAGTCCTACTTCCGCGAGCAAGGCCTCTTCCACACCGCCGCCGCTCCCGAAGCCGAGTACTCCTCCACCCTCTCGCTCGACCTCGCCACCGTAGAACCCTCCGTCGCCGGCCCCAAGCGCCCCCAGGACCGCGTTCTGCTCTCCGAAGCTGCCGCCAGCTTCGCCAAGCAGCTTCCACAGCTCCTCGGCCCCAATGGCAACCAGGAAGCCGCCCGCCAGCTCGTCCGCTGGGAGGCCGAAGGCGGCCATCCCTCCGCTAACGGCAATGTCACCAGTTCCACCGGCGCGCTCAACGGAAAAGACTCCCACGCCCCCGCACCCACCAGCGTCAAAGACCGCTTCGGCGTCGATCCCGACCCCTACCTCGGCAACGGCTCCATCGTCATCGCCGCCATCACCTCCTGCACCAACACCTCCAACCCCTACGTCATGGTCGCCGCCGGCCTGCTCGCCAAGAAAGCCGTAGAAAAAGGCCTGCAAACGCCGCCCTGGGTCAAAACCTCCCTCGCCCCCGGCTCCCGCGTCGTCACCGACTACTACAACAAATCCGGCCTCACCCAGTACCTCGACAAGCTCCGCTTCCAGACCGTCGGCTACGGCTGCACCACCTGCATCGGCAACTCCGGCCCGCTGCCCACCGACGTCAGCAAAGCCATCGAAGACCATTCGCTCGTCGCCGTCTCCGTCCTCTCCGGCAATCGCAACTTCGAGGGCCGCATCTCCCCCGAAGTCCGCGCCAATTATCTCATGTCGCCTCCGCTGGTCGTCGCCTACGCCCTCGCCGGCCACATCTCCCACAACTTCCAGTCCGACCCGCTCGGCAAGGATCAAGACCGGCCAGCCCGTCTACCTGCGCGACATCTGGCCCACCCAGCAGGAAGTCACCGACACCGTCGCCGCCTGCATCGACTCCACCATGTTCCGCAAGCAGTACTCCACCGTCTCCGACGGCGACCAGAACTGGCAGAACCTCAAGTTCCCCTCCGGCAACACCTACGGCTGGGAGCCCGACTCCACCTACATCCGCAAAGCTCCTTACTTCGACGGCATGCCCGCCACGCCCGCGCCCGTCACCGACATCCGCGCCGCGCGCGCCCTCGCCGTCCTCGGCGACTCCGTCACCACCGACCACATCTCCCCCGCCGGCTCCATCAAGAAGAACGGCCCCGCCGGAAAGTACCTCACCGACCACGGCGTCGCACCCGCCGACTTCAACAGCTACGGCTCCCGCCGCGGCAATCACGAAGTCATGGTCCGCGGCACCTTCGCCAACGTCCGCCTGCGCAACAAACTCGCCCCCGGCACCGAAGGCGGCGTCACCCGCCTGCTCCCCGAAGCTCACCGAAATGTCCATCTACGACGCCTCCGTCGACTACGCCAAGCGCGGCACGCCCCTCTGCATCCTCGCCGGCAAGGAGTACGGCTCAGGCTCCTCGCGCGACTGGGCCGCCAAGGGCCCGCGCCTGCTCGGCATCCGCTTCGTCATCGCCGAAAGCTACGAGCGCATCCACCGCTCCAACCTGGTCGGCATGGGCATCCTGCCCGTTCCAGTACCTGCCCGGCCAGTCCACCGCATCCCTCGGCCTCACCGGCGAAGAGATCTTCTCCATCGGCGACCACCCCGGCCAGCTCAAAGCCATGCTCGACTAACAAATTCGCCGACGGCCGCACCCTCGCCATCCTCGCTGAAAATCAGAACGGCAAAACCATCGAGTTCTCCGCCACCCTCCGCATCGACACACCACAAGAAATCCTCTACTACCAGCACGGCGGAATCCTCCAATACGTCCTCCGCCAACTAGCCGCCAAATAATTCAATACGCGACAAACCGGGTGCCCCATGATCGGCGCAGTTTCACCGCGCCTATCGTGGGGTTTCTCACTTAATACTCCCGGCAATGGGCAAACCAGTCCGGCAGAAACCCTCTTCCACTCGTCGTCCCGGCATCTAAGATTCCATGATCCGCCCCTGTTTCCTCGTAGTCGACCGCGAATTCTCCGCCAACATCTCCACCCGCAAGCTCATCATCGAGACGGCAAAATTCAACGTTATCACCGCCTACAGCGGTGCCGAAGCCCTCGAAACCGTCGACCGCTTCCCCGCCATCGACGGCGTCGTCCTCGATATCGGCCTCCGCGACATGCCCGCCTGCGATGTCGTCCACGAGGTTAAACAGCGCAACCCGAAACTACCCATCATCGTCATCTGCCTCCCCGGCTCAGACGATTGCCCCGAAGCCGACCACCACCTCGAATTCTTCGACCCCGCCAGCCTGCTCGAACTCCTCCAGAAGCTCCGCCCCCAGGCAACCGAAGCAATCCAGGCCCGCAACCAGTTCCTCGTCGAAGAGGAAAACTAGCCGCCGCCTAAATAAATTTGTTTGTCATTCCGCGGCGCAGCGAAGGAATCTGCTTCTCACCCGCTACGCCACCAGCGGCGGTCCCACATACCGCATGTCATACTTCGCAAACAAAGCCGCATCCATCTGGGCCCGCCCGGCACCGCAGCCTCGCGAAAGAAGCCCTCCATCATCCCCGCCGGCGTAAACGCAATAATCATATGCGCCGGCTTCTCGCCCACACCCATAAACCCATGCGGAATCCCGCGCGGCCCCAGCACCGACTCGCCCGCCCCCAGCTTCACCCGCTTACCTCCGACCTGGAACAGCACCTCGCCCTCCATCACGTAGAACCACTCATCCTGATGCAGATGAAAATGCACCGGCGGCCCGCCATGCCCCAGCCCCTTGTGCTCGATCACGAACAACTCGTTCCCCGTCTCCCGTGGCAGCACCTTAAACAAAATCGTGCTGAACCCCAGCGAGTGCGTCTCGCCCAGCCGGTCCTGCCCCGCCCCCACCACATGAACTTCCCCCGAAGCCGCTGCCGCAACCGCCTGCCCCAGCGCAAAATCCTTCAATCCGACCGCCGGCAAAACCGCGGCCGCACCCTTCAGAAACGAACGTCGCTCCATCTCCAGTTTCCTCCTACACAAAGAATTGGCAAACCAACACCGCTACAGTAATTTCCTTTGCGGAAAAACCTCGACACTTTCGCGAGTCAAGCCCGCCGAACAGCTGCCATTCGCATAAATCATTCGATACGTGCCACTTAGGCCCAAGAGATAGTGGCATTTTAGTTCTGTCCAGCCCCATATACTAGAAATAGTAAGAAAATAAAAAGCCCGGCCAATCAGTCGGGCGCTTTCGATTATGTCGCTAACCTTCATGGAATCTAATATTTGGCAATAACTAATCTAGAATCTTATATTTGCACGAGGCAATTTTTACATCTTACTGTAAATAAAATACTTAGTAGGTATACCCCCCCCCGGGGGGGAGGGCCCAAATGGAAGCAAACAAGTCGCCGGAGGCGGTCCGACTAAATCCGCCCCGCAGCCCGCAGCGCCGCTATCTCCGCATCCGTAAACACTCGCGACCGGATCAGAAACCGCACACCCTCACCGTTCTCCAGCGAGAACATCCCACCCCGGCCCGGAACCACATCCAGGATCAACTGCGTGTGCTTCCAGTACTCAAACTGTGGCTTGCTCATGTAGAAGGGCGCGCCTTCAATCGTCGCCAGCAGCACATCGCTGTCGCCCGTCATGAACTCGCCCAGCGCAAAGCACATCGGCGAAGAGCCATCGCAGCATCCGCCGGACTGATGAAACATCAGCGGCCCATGCTTCGCCTTCAACTTCTCCATCAGCGCCACCGCCGCAGGAGTGGTCAAAACCTGCTGCGGCGGATTCGAAATTTCCGCCGCAGCAGTCGTATCAGCCTTAGCCGTCTCAGTCGCCATTAGAAGAATCCCATGGCGTTCGGGCTGAAGCTGACAAGCACGTTTTTGGTCTGCTGATAGTGGTCGAGCATCATCTTGTGAGTCTCGCGCCCAACACCAGACTGTTTGTATCCGCCAAACGCAGCGCCCGCCGGATACAGGTGATAGCAGTTCGTCCAGACCCGCCCCGCCTGGATCGCGTGGCCGAACTTGTACGCGCGATTCATATCCCGCGTCCAGACGCCCGCGCCCAGCCCGTACAGCGTGTCGTTCGCAATTTCAAGCGCCTCATCGTCCGTCTTGAACGTCGTCACCGAAACCACCGGCCCGAAGATCTCTTCCTGGAAGATGCGCATCTTGTTATTGCCCTTGAAAACCGTCGGCTCAACATAGAAGCCGTCCTTCAGATCGCCGTCCAGCTTCTTCTGCTTCCCGCCGATCAGAACCTCCGCGCCTTCCTGCTTGCCGATGTCGAGATACGACAGAATCTTCTCCATCTGCTCGCTCGAAGCCTGCGCGCCAAGCATGGTCGACGGATCCAGCGGATTGCCCTGCTTGATCGCCTTCACCCGCTTCAGCGCCCGCTCCATGAACCGGTCGTAAATCGACTCCTGGATCAGCGCCCGCGACGGACAAGTACAAACCTCGCCCTGGTTCAGCGCAAACAGCGTGAAGCCTTCCAGCGCCTTGTCGAAGAACGCATCATCCTCGCGCAGCACGTCCTCGAAGAAGATGTTCGCCGACTTGCCGCCCAGTTCCAGCGTCACCGGAATGATGTTCTGCGCGGCGTACTGCATGATCAACCGCCCGGTCGTCGTCTCGCCGGTAAACGCAACCTTGTTCACCCGCGAGCTCGACGCCAGCGGCTTGCCGGCTTCCAGACCGAAGCCGTTCACGATGTTCAGCACGCCCGGAGGCAGAATGTCCTCAATCAGCTCCATCACGCACAGAATCGACATCGGCGTCTGCTCGGCCGGCTTCAGCACCACGCAGTTGCCCGCGGCCAGCGCCGGAGCCAGCTTCCACGCCGCCATCAGAATCGGGAAGTTCCACGGAATAATCAGCCCCACAACGCCCAGCGGCTCATGGTAGTGATACGCCACCGTCTGCGCGTCGATCTGTCCGATCGAGCCTTCCTGCGCCCGCACCACGCCTGCGAAGTAGCGGAAGTGATCCACCGCCAGCGGAATGTCCGCCGCCATCGTCTCGCGGATCGGCTTGCCATTGTCCCACGTCTCAATCGTCGCCAGCATCTCCAGGTTCTCTTCGAGCCGCTGCGCAATCCGCTCCAGCAGGCGCCCGCGCTCAGCACCCGAAGTCTTGCCCCACGCAGCCTTGGCCGCATGCGCCGCGTCCAGTGCCTTGTCCACGTCGGCGGCTTTCGAACGCGCGATCTGGCACAAAACCTGCCCCGTCACCGGCGTAATGTTGTCGAAATACTCTCCGTCAGCAGGCGGAGCCCACTTTCCGCCAATGTAGTTGTCATACCGCTTCTTGAGCGACACCGGATACCCATAAGCACCCGGCTGAACTGCGAGCACAGTAGTCGACATGGATGAATTCTCCTTCGAAGGTGGAATGAGCGGCGAGCATCGGCCCGCCGCCCAATCGTCTAAGGCCGGAATTGTAGACCAACGGTGCATCGAGTGTCTTGTGTCACCCCGGCTGTTTTCATACAAACAGGCCACATCAACCACATAGCCGCTCCGCCACCGCGCAGCCGTAAAGATCCAGCCGCTCAATCTGCGTCGGCCCGGATGACAGAAATCATGTAGCGGACACTCACTTTCCGGGATACGCTAGCCCTGAGGGATGTGGCGCATGTTCATCATTATTCTCGTGTTGGCGTGGGCGCTTGTTACCGCTCTCATCCTCACCATCGCCGCACGCCGTCAAAGTACATGGAAAAGGAGACAGCTTCGCGAAAAAGTGGATCAGGAGCGCAGGGCAGATCGCCAACTCCAGTTGGACCTCGACCCCACCCGGCATCAAGACCAAGACAAGGATCAGTTCTGAGCCAACGCGGCCGGCGCACAGGCCCGAATCAGAGAAGCGCTATTCCCGTAAGCCTCTCGCACTCGCTCCACAACCGCTTCGCCGCCTCCCTGTCGAGTGCCTGCGGCGCCACCTTGGCAATACCCACATCGTCACCGCGCATCTCCATAAACCCCTGCGGCCCGTAGTACCCGCCGTCAGTTACGTCCTGCGCAGTCGCCGCAAACAACAGCGGCAACGCACCTTGCTCCGGAGTGTTCAGCAGCGTATTGATCAGAGTGCCGAAGCCGCGCCGCACCGCCAACTCGGTCGCCGAAAAATCTCCCGCAACAAAAAGATTGGTGTTCGCCACCCCCGGATGCGCCGCCACGCTTATCACGCCCATCGCCGGCGGTCCGGCTTCGCGCAGCCGCGTTGCCAATTCAAAAGCGAACATCAGGTCCGCAAGCTTCGATTGGCCATAAGAAGCGCTCGGGCTGTAGTTCTTCGTCGATTGCAGATCGTCAAAGTTCAGCCGCGCCCGCTTGTGTGCAATTGACGCCACAGTCACCACGCGCGGCTTCTCCGACGCACCCTGCACCGCTCGGATCAGCGCGGGCAGCAGAAGCGCAGTCAACGCAAAATGCCCCAGAACATTGGTGCCGAACTGCAGTTCAAATCCGTCGACCGTCTCCAGCCTGCGCTTCGGCGCATACACGCCGGCATTATTGATCAGCAGATCCAGTTGCAATCCCCTGGCCAGCTCGGCCTCCGCAAATGCGCGGACCGAAGCCAGCGACGCCAGGTCAAGCAACGCAATCTCCACACTTCCGTCAGGAATCTCGGCAAGCAACCGCGCCAGAGCAGCCTCGCCCTTTTGCTTGTCCCGGCATCCCAGCAGAACGTGCGCGCCCTTGCGCGCCAACTCCAACGCCGTGAAGTAGCCGATGCCGCTGTTCGCCCCGGTAATCAGGACTCGCCGTCCTACCTGCGACGGAATGTTGCCTACGTTCCAGCCGTTACTCAATCGTGCCTCGCCCATGAGAGTCTTATCGGTCTTAGTACCAACCGACATCTTTGTAGAAAATACAGTGCGTTTCCAGATACCACGATGAGATAAACAGCACGACCATCAGTGCCGTTGCCCAGCAAAACACCTGCACCGGCAACGTCCGCAGAACAGGTTCAACACCTTCTCGCGTCGGCTCGCGAAAGATCATGCCGCTAGTCAGGCAGATTCCCGCCGCCAGCGACAGCAGTACAGCGGAATCCCAGATCCTCTGCTCCATGCCGCTCGCAGGCAACAGAAACGCCGTCGAAAAAACCGCCACACAACGAGAGCAGGCACATCACGAAAGCAATCGGCTTCACGGCCTCCTGCAACATGCTTCACCTCGCAACAGAACCAGTCTACCGCTAATGGATACTGCAGGATGTGTTCTCCACTCTATGGGCCGGACTACCTTTACTATGCGAGCGGCATCTGATCAGTTGGCGCTACCTAAGGCCATGAACGAGCCTTTCGCACCCGCGCAGTGCTACTGGCTCCAGCCTCGGAAGTGGATCGCAAGGGAGATCAAAATCATGACAAAGAGAAGTGTGTTTTCAGCGCCCATCAAGGCGCCTGAGCAAAACTACGCTCAAAAATCGGGCCGTTCCTTCCATAGCTATGTCTTCCTCTCCTTCGCAACCGCAGCGATGGCCGGGACTTTCGTCGCCGCCTTGCCCGCAGCACGAGCGCAGGAACCGAACCCGGCAAGTCAGCCGCCATCCGAATCAACTCCCAATCCCATCACCCAGCAGAATGGCATCTACATCTATCGCGTAAAGGTCGTCCAGCGCAATCTGGACTGCGTCAACTACCTGCACCGCAGCGGTTCCACCACCATCGGCTTTGAAGGAACGCCCCTTCTCCAGGCGGCAAAGGGCGAAGCTAAAGTCACCAGCGAGCGCGGTGGCATTACCATCGACGCCCACTTCAGCGGCCTCACTCCCGCCAACGGGTTTGGCAAGGAATATCTGACCTACGTGCTCTGGGCCATCTCGCCCGACGGCCGCGCGCAGAACCTCGGCGAAGTCCTCCCCGCAGGCACCAAGAACAACATCCACGTCACCACAGCGCTGCAATCCTTCGGCATGATCGTCACCGCCGAACCCTACTTCTCCGTCTCCGAACCCAGCGACGTCGTCGTGCTGCAGAACGTCATTCAGAATGACAAGACCGCCGGCGTCCTTGAAAAAGTCACCGCCAACTACTACCTCCTGCCGCGCGGCACCTACGCTGAGACCGCAGGCTCACACACCGTCTCCAATCCGATCACGCGCAACGAGCACTCGCCGCTTGAGCTCTATGAAGCAGATAACGCGCTGCGCATCGCGCAGGATACCGGCGCGGACAAATACACACCAGAAATCATGCAGCAGGCCGAACTGGACCTTCGCAATGCATCCGACATCGACGGCAGCAAGCATCGCGACGAAAAGATGGAGATCACAGACGCCCGCGAAGCCGTCGAGCGCGCGGAAGATGCCCGCATCGCCACCCTGCGCAAGCAGGCGGCCGAACGCGATGCCGCAAACGTAGCCGCGAAGAACGAGGCCCAGCAGCAGGCTGCAGCAGTCCCAGTTGCAGGCTCAACAAGCCCAAATGCAAGCGCAGCAGGCGCAACTCCAGGCCGAGCAGGCACAAGCAGCCAAGGCCCAGGCGGATGCCGCCCGCGCCCAGGCAGAAGCTGAAGCCGCCGAAGCCCGCGCCAAGGCTGCCGAAGCAAACAAAAGCGCCGAAAGTGCTGAAGCCGTTCGCGAAAAGCTCCGTGAGCAGTTGAACAGTGTTCTGCAAACCAGCGAGACCGCCCGCGGCCTCATCGTCAACATGTCCGACGTGCTCTTCGACACCGGCAAGTACACCCTGAAACCCACCACCCAGGTCTCGCTCGCCAAGGTCGCCGGAATCCTCGAGGCGTACCCTGGCCTGAAGGTTCAGGTGGAGGGATACACCGACTCGGTCGGCTCCGACGAGTTCAACCAGACGCTCTCGCAGAATCGCGCCGCAGCCGTGAAGGACTTCCTGGTAGCGCAGGGTGTCTCGCCCAACAACATCACCTCGCAGGGCTTCGGCAAGAACGATCCCGTGGCGGATAACACCACCGCCGGTGGCCGCGCCCAGAACCGCCGCGTCAACATGGTCGTCTCCGGCGATGCAATCGGCGTTTCTGAAAGCCAGAGCGCCAGCGCATCCCAGTCGGCCCAACCAACCCGGCAATAACCATAGCTTCACCGTTGTAAACGGGAGATGGCCGCGAATGCGGCCATCTCTCATTTTGGATATATAACGGATGGTATGAAATCTCTCAAGGATAAAGTTGTGTTCATCACTGGGGCCAGTTCAGGAATAGGCCGCGCAACTGCATTTGAATTTGCCCGTGCAGGAGCCCGCTTGCTGCTATGCGCACGCCGCCTGGAACTCCTCTACGAAATGGAATCGGAACTACTGAAAGCCGGCGCCGCCGCGGTCCTCCTGTTCCGTCTTGATGTCCGCGATCGCGACGCGGTCGAACAAGCCATCGCCGACCTTCCGCCCGACTGGACCAACATCGAAATCCTGGTCAACAACGCCGGCCTCAGCCGCGGATTCATCAAACTCCAGGAAGACGATCCCGACAACTGGGACGAGATGATCGACACCAACATCAAGGGTCTGCTCTACGTCACGCGTTCGGTGGTTCCGGGTATGGTCGCCCGCAATGCCGGTCATGTCATCAGCCTGGGTTCGGTCGCGGGCTACATCACTTATGCCAATGGCGCCGTCTACTGCGCCAGCAAAGCCGCCGAAAAGGCTATCAGCGACGGCCTCAAAATCGATCTCATGGGAACCGCGGTTCGCGTTACTTCAGTCGATCCCGGCATGGTCGAGACGGACTTCAGCCGCATCCGCTTTCGCGGTGACGAGGATCGAGCCGCCAAGGTCTACCAGAACATCACGCCGCTCACACCCGAGGACGTCGCCGACGCAATCTTCTGGGCTGCGACGCGCCCCGACCACGTGAACATCCATAACATCCTGATGACCACGATCGATCAGGCAAACTCGACCGTCTTCCACCGTCATAGCTAGAAGCTAGACGTGGATCGACCAGCCTAGTTCAGCCAGCTTCTCCTCGATATCCGCCAGCGCATTGGTCAATGCCGTGCGCCGGTGCGGGCTCGAAGTCCGCTCCGACAGCACCCGTTCGCGCTGCATCTCCAGAGCCTGCCGCTGCCGCTTGCGCTCAGCGTCCAGCGCATGCGCCACGGCCGGGTCTACCTTCGGAGCGTTTGTAGCTGCCTGTGCCTGCTGCTCTTCCACGGATTTGCTCTCCCATCCACGTGACATACCCCCATTTTACGCCCGCTGCCGGATTTGCACCCAATTCCATGCAAACGCCCATACACAAAACACCCATACGACGCCCCTATTGGCGCTTTTTGCACCCCTTGTGACGACCAAACTTCTGTCTGGTACATCACGCATTCACATGCCTATAATCGAGTCACACAGAACCAGCCACTTAGAGCGGGGAAAAGTTTGTCGTCCATTGTCCAGGTTGAAGGCCTTCCAAGGTCTACGAAGGCAAACAGCGCGTCGTTGCAGTAGACGGCATCGAACTCGGCGTTCGCGAGGGCGAGCTGTACGGTCTGCTTGGCCCCAACGGCGCCGGAAAGACGACCACCATCAGCGTCTGCACCACCCGCGTCCTTCCCACCGCCGGCACCGTCCGCATCGCCGGCATCGACGTCGTCGCCTCACCTGCGCTCGCCCGCACGCGGCATGGGCATCGTGCCCCAATACAACACCCTCGACCGCGCCTGCACCATCTACGAGAACATCCACTTCCATTGCCTCTACTTCGGCTTCTCCAGCGCCGAGGCGAAGCAGCGCACCAACCAGCTGCTGGAACAGTTTCACCTCACCGAACGCGCCGACGCCTACCCGGCGCAGCTCTCCGGCGGCCTCGCCCAGCGCGTCCAGATCGCCCGCGCCATCGCCCACCGGCCCAAAGTCCTCTTCCTCGACGAGCCCAGCGCCGGCCTCGATCCGCAGAGCCGCATCGCCATGTGGGACGCCGTCCGCGGCCTGCGCGAAGAAGGCATCACCGTCGTCCTCACCACCCACTACATGGAAGAGGCCGACGAACTCTGCGACCGCGTCGCCATCATCGACCACGGCAAGATCCTCGTCGAGGACACGCCCACCGCACTCAAAGGCTCCGTCGGCGCCCAGAAGGTCTACGCCCTCGACCTCAGCAATCACGACCGCACCGCCAGCCTGGTCAGCCAGTTGCAGAACCTGCAGGGAGTCCGCGGCGTCGAACCCACGCCCAGCGGAATTCGCATCTTAGCCGATAATGCCGACGGCCTGCTGCCGGAGATCGTTCGCGCCAGCAACCCGTACGGCCTGCGCGACCTCACCATGACCGAAACCAGCCTGGAGACCGTCTTCATCCGGCTCACAGGGCGCGACCTGCGGGAGTAGACTTTTCATGCCAACCTTGGAATCCGAGATCGAAGTCGAGAAACCGCCGGTCCCACTCCGCGTCCTGCCCCCGAAAGGCGTACAGTACACGCGCGCCTTTGTCGGGCTCTTCCTGCGCGACCTGCACGTCCTGCGCCGCGAGAAGTTTCCCTTCCTCATCCGCATCGTGCATGAATCCGCTGCTCTTCCTCTTCGTCTTCACCTACATCATGCCGCACATGAGCGGCGGCGCAGCCATGAACCCCACCGCCGCGATGGCCGGAGGCAACTTCTCCACCGTCCTTCTCCCCGGCCTCATGGCCGTCGCCATCATGTTCTCCGGCATCGCCGCCGTCGCGCTTCCGCTCGCTCAGGAGTTCGGCATCACCCGCGAGATCGACGACCGCGTCATGTGCCCTCTGCCCGTCGCCGCCGTCGCCATCGAGAAGATCGTCTTCTCCGCCCTGCAGAGCATGATCGCCGCCGCCATCGTCTTCCCGCTCGCCTACTACGTCCCCGCCACGCCGGTCATCGCCCACGTCAACAGTTGGCCGTTCCTCATCCTCGTGCTCGCCCTCGCCAGCCTCACCGCCGGAGCGCTCGGCCTGGTCATCGGCACCAGCGTCAAGCCCGCGCAGATCGGCCTCATCTTCGGCACCGTGGTCATGCCGATCACCTTCCTCGGCTGCGTCTACTATCCCTGGGCCAAGCTGGACAAAATGCCCATCCTGCAGCACGCCGTCCTCATCAACCCCATCGTCTACATGAGCGAAGGCCTGCGCGCCGCCGTCACACCCACCCTGCCGCACATGGGCCCGATCTACATCCTGCTCATGCTCACTTTCTTCCTCGTCCTGCTCACCGTACTCGGCATCAAGGGCTTCATCCGCCGCGTCATCGGCTGAGTGCACGGCCCAGTTTCAACTGACGCACTTACCACTTACCACTGCCTCTAGACCCGCTCCACGCCCATCATCAGATAATCCATCTGCCACCCCGGCTTGATCCCATGCTGCCGCACCAGCGTAGCCAGTTGCGCATAGTGCCGGATCGCATGCATCAGCGCATGGAACAGGATCGTCTTGCGCGACCCCCGCATCGGCCCCATCGACCGCGTCACAAATTCGAACTTCCCATCCCAATCCAGGTCGCTCGCCAGCAACTCCCGGTACATCTTCATCGCGCGCTCATGCGTCGCATAAATCGCCGCCGCCGAATCAAACGGAATCGCCGCATACTCCGTCACCGGCAGCCCGGAAAGCTGCTCCGCATACCGCACCTCGACCGCGACGATGTGCTGCAGCAGCGCACCCACCGTCCCCACGCCCATCACGTCGCACGGCATCGCCAGAATCTCCGGATGCTCTTCCACCAGCGCGCGCCAGTTCGTCGAAGTCGTCTCCAGCCAGGCCAGCATCTCGTCCGCAGTCAAAACAGGTTGCGCCATCGTCGCATCTCCTCTTGTAAATATTAAATTCCGAGCCGACCAACGGGAAGACCACGCGAAGCCCATCCCGCGTCACGAAGTGACCGCCCCACGCGCAGTGGGCCCGTCCGGCAGGACATCCTTCTCAATCAGTCTTACAACCCGTCGCGCAAAGCTCGCCAGCCAATATCCCCGCGAAATTGCATCCCCTCAAACGAAATCCCGCCAGCGCGCCATACGCCTTGCCCAGCGCATCCCACAAAGGCGATCCGCCCGCCGAACCCGGCCCCGATGCGCGTCCCCGGAGCCAGCGCCGTCGCCCGCGACACCGCCGTCACCCCCAGCACCCGCCCGCCCGCCGTCACCACCGCGCCATCCTTCATCGCCGTGCCCGAATGAAACACCACCACATCCGGATCCCCAACCGAATCCAGCCCCGCAATCGGCACCCCCGAAACATACTTCCCGGGATACCCGCCGCTCGCCGCAATCACGCACACGCTCGCCCCGGGCCGCATCTTGATCGCGAGCCGGTCCGCCGTCCCATCGATCGCCGCCTCAAACAGATCCACAATGTCCGTCTCCAGCCGCACCAGGATCGCCTGCGTCTCCGGATCGCCAAACCGCGTGTTGAACTCCAGCACCATCGGCTGCGTCGTCCCATCCGCCTGCGGCACCATCATCATCCCGCAGAACAGAATCCCCTGAAACGGCGTACCCTCCATCGCCATCTCGTCCACCACTCGCTGCGCCACATTCTTCAGCAGCCACTCCTCCATCTCCGCACTCAGCAAGCCATCCCCGGTATACGCGCCCATGCCTCCGGTATTCGGCCCGGTGTCGCCCTCGCCTATGCGCTTGTGGTCCTGCGCCGCCGCCAGCGCCACCGCATGTTTCCCATCGCAGAGCGCGAAGAACGATACCTCCTCGCCATCGAGAAACTCCTCGATCACGACCTCCGTCTCCGTCACGCCCAGCAGCACGCCCGAAAACATCTCCGCCGCCGCCTGCTCCGCCTGCGCATGCGTTGCGCAGATCACAACTCCCTTGCCCGCCGCCAGCCCATCCGCCTTCACCACCACCGGCACCGCAAAGCGCGGCAACTCCTCCCGCACCTCATCCAGCGTCGTGCACACCGCATACGCCGCCGTCGGAATCTCATTCTGCCGCATAAACTCTTTCGCGAAACGACTTGCTGGTCTCCAGCCGCGCCGCAGCCTGCGTCGGACCAAACACGCGGAACCCTCGCCGCTGCAGCTCATCCACCACCCCCAGCGACAGCGGCAACTCCGGCCCGACGACAATCAGATCCGGCCGCTCCCTCTCCGCCATCGCAATCATCGCCGCCAGATCACCCACATCCACCAGCACACAGCGCGCGCAACCTCGCGCGATCCCCGCGTTCCCCGGCGCGCACACCACCTCAGTCACCCTCGCCGACCGCCCCAAAGCCCAGCAGATCGCATGCTCGCGCCCGCCCCCACCAATCACCAACACTTTCATCCCAATACCTTGCTCTCTCTGCAGCCGTCATTCTGAGCGAAGCTCAGAATCTCCGTATTTGTCTTTGAACTCCGCGCAATTCGAGGCGAAACACTTACGCCCGTCCCGCCTTAGGCTGCGCAATCACCAACCCCCGCGGCGTAGGCAGCATCACCACCGAAATCAACCCCTCCTGCCTCCAGCCTCAGCGCCGCCGCCCGCACCACCTCCAGATGCGAACTCGCATCATGCATCAGGATCACCCCATTCGGATTCATCTGCGGCAGAAACCGCTTCACCTCAGCCGCCCGCATCACCATGTCCGAATCCGAAAACAGCAGGTCGATCGTCCCCTCCACCGTCATCTCCAGGCTCGACTCATTCCGCAGCTCAATAAACCGCCGCAGCGGCGAAGCCTCAATCCGCTCCTTCGCCTTCGCATACACCACCGTATCGAACTCGCAGCTGATCACCTTGCCGAACTCGCCATCGGCGGCCGGCCCATTCCGCTCCAGCCCCCGCGCAATCCACTCCGTCGACACGCCCAGAAACGATCCCGTCTCCACCACCAGCCGCGGCTTGATCGTCGTCACCAGCGTCGCAATAAACTCCAGCACCTCGACCTCGGCCGTCATCGAGTCGATCATGCTCCACCGCTGCGGCTCAGGGCACTCCACCGTCGCCCGGTGATACTCCGGCAGCAGCGCGCCCGCAGCGCGGTCGTGCTGGAGCATCACCTTATGCTCCTGCTTCATCTTCTTCTTGAACAAACCCATATCCGTCTACTCTAAAGCCCCCGACAACGTCTCCGGGTGCCCCATGTTCGACGAAGTCGACCATGGGGTTAGCAAATTCCTCCCGCGCCCTGCAATCCGTCGTCCCAACAAAAACGCCCTCCCTCCGCAAACCTGGAGAGAGGGCGACCTTGCAATTCCAAACTATGCGTTATGTACCGGCGCGTTGCGATGCACAAAGTGATACGGAGGCCACGGACCCGAAAGCTGCATCCGGCACTCCTTCAACTCCTGCGTCGCCGACGAATACTTGTTCTGATACCGCTCCACCGTCTTGTTGTCGATCAGGTGAGCGATATCCAGCAGCATCTTGCCCGAGTCCGTCCGCTTGCACGTAATCTCTTCCGCAATCGGCAGGAACATCCGGTGCATCTGCACTGACAGCGCGCGCGCCTTGGACTGGCGCTCCCGCTGCCGCATCGCGCTCTCGCGCAGGCTGGTCAGATACTGCTGGCCAACCGTCATGTCGCGGGCTGACGTTGCCCGGGCACGTGTCGTCCACCAGCACCTTCAGGTGCATCTCCGCCTTGCCGCGCAGCCGCTCCACATTCGCCGTAAAGTGCCGCTGGTTCGATCGAACCGAACGCCGCAGCGAATCGTCGTCCGGAAACGTCGTGCCAAAACGGAAAGGAAGTACAGTAGAAAGCTTGAAGCAGTCCGCAATCACGCGGGCGTGGTCTTTGGCGGCGTTCTGGTCCATCCGGGCTGCATCTTCCGGCGTGTGTTCCGATACGATGACCGCTAAATCACTGGCTGGAAAAAGGAAGGTTTGGTTCCCGAAGAGACCGGTTACCCCGGTCAGTGGCATCGGGCGACGGTGCCGGCAAAGTTCCGGAAAAGCGTTTCGTTCTGCAATGCAATACGCGTACCATGCCATTGTCGTTTCACTCCAAAGCGCAGTAATAACTAGCCTTGCCTGTGGGAAAGGCCTTCTCCGAGCAAATTAAACCGCCCGATCTTGGTGCTGAACGGGCTCGTAGGTGTTTTGGGGAGTTGCAAACCTTGCCTCTGGCCTGGCGCGAGCTGAACATCGCTCTGTACCGAACCGAAACGGATAGTAAGCTTATCCAACAACGATTGGCAAGACCAAATTTGCGGCGAAGCACCCACTGGATGGGCCGGTGAAACGCACTCCTCTCACATACTTGCCTTTAGCAAGCTGAACCAGTAGTGGAGATGTGGTCGATAACCGATCACTATAGCTCAGTCGACAAATCCTGCACAAGCGGTGCACCGTCTTCGCAACAACCTGCTTCCCCTAAACAACCTCCTGCAAGCAAAATCTTCCAGCAGCGTAAGACTCCAGCGGCACGTCCGGAACCTCGCCCAGCATCGCTTGCGCCATCACGTGCGCCAGTCACAGGACCCAGCAGTATGCCATCGCGATAGTGTCCGGTCGCGTGCCAGCAATTCTCCTTCGCCGCCAATCCCAGGATCGGCAGTCCGTCCGGCGTGCCCGGCCGCAATCCAGCCCACATATCCATCTCCACCGGCGCAATAGCTTCCGGCAGCAAACTCAGGGCCGCCTCAGCCATCCTGCGCACCGACGACCTCCTGCACCGTCTCGTCGAAACCCACATGCTCAATCGTCGCCCCAACCGTCACACGCCCGTCGCCCCGCGGAATCAAATAGATTCCCGGCGCCCTCACCACGCATCGCAGACGCTCCGGCTTGCACCGCAGATTCGCCATCTGCCCCTTCACCGGAACTACCGGCAGCGCGCCGTCGGCCCCGGCCCAGGCCCCGCAGCAATTCACAAACATCCCCGCGGAAACCATCTTGCGCGTCGTCTTCACCAGCACCCCGCCGGTAACGCTCTCTACGCCAAGCATCTCGGTCTCTTCCAGCAGCTTCCCGCCCGCCGCGCGAAATGCCACCGGCAGTGCCTCGCGCAGATCGTTCGGGTCCAGGCTGCCTTCTTCGAGCCACTCAAAAATCTGCCCCGAGATATCCAGTCCCGGCGCAAACTCCGCAATATCCGCCTCCGTTACCAGTTCGCCAACCCCGCTCCGGGATCCGTTCTCCATCCAATGATCCGGCGCGACATACTGCATCGCCCGCCGCGTCCGCAGCGGCACTTTCTTGCCCGAAAGCGACTCCAGCCGCTCCAGATACCCCGGATACAGCTCCCAGCTGCGCGCCGACAACGGCATCAACTCCCTGGGATTCTGCGGATCATGCACCGCCAGCATCCCGCCCGCCGCCCATGAGGCCGAACTCATCGCCTGCTGCCGGTCAATCACGACGACCGAAAGTCCCCGCCGCCGCAGCTCCAGCCCCAGCGACAATCCAATAATCCCGCCGCCCGCAATCGCGACATCAACCCTGACAGACCCGTTCATGCCACCCATTCTAGCCGCCGCCCGCAAACAAAATCTGTGCCCGCGAACACCAATGTTTAGCCCTTCGGATCCTGGGGCTTAGTCCCTTTTACGTCACGCCACGACGGCGGGTCGGCCGCCGTCCTGGCCTTAGGCGCGGCATCCTCAGGACTCGAAATTCCAACCAGCCGAAGCACTTTTCCGATCACACGAACAAAAGGATTCAATATTCGCCTCCTGTTGCTAAAGCTACGCTATCCTTTAGCAATCATGCGATTACCTGACAAAAACCTCCCCGCTTCAGCTGGAATTCTCGCCTCAACCTTTGCGGCACTCGTTTTAGTCATCGCTTCGCCGCTCGCAGGCGCGCAATCCGCGCCGCCCAAGCCGCCCGCCGACGTCGTCATCTTCACCAACGGCGATCAGCTTACCGGGACCCTCCTGCATGGCGCCGGCAACTCCATCGTCTTCAAAAGCGACATGGCCGGCGAAATCACCATCCCTCTCGACAAGGTCAAGGAACTCCACTCCGCGTCCAACTTCGCCGTCCTGCGCAAGGATCAGCCCATCAAGAAAATTGCCCAGGCCCGCGCAATTACGCCGGCTCCCATCGCCTACAGCGACGCCAAGCTCACCGTCGAACATCCCAACGCGCCCGACGTAGTCCCTGAAGCGCAAATCGCCCACATCATCGACCAGGCCACCTTTACCAAGGAAACCTCCGGCAAGTCCAGCTTCTTTACCGGCTGGAATGGCGCTGTCAACGGCGGTGCCACAATCGTCCGCGCCACCGACTACGGCGAGACCCTCACTGCCGGCATTGCCCTGGTCCGCCTCATGCCCCAGGTTTCGTTCCTGCCCCCCCGCGACCGAACCTCAGTCAACCTGCAGGAAACCTACGGCAAGCTCACCTCGCCCGTCATCCCCCAAACCACCCCACCCAGCGCCGCCGCCGTCACCGAAACCAGCATCTTCCACGCCGACGCCGAACGCGACGAGTACTTCTCCTCGCGCCTTTACGCCCTCGCCCAGACCGCCTTTGACCATAACTACTCGCAAGGCCTGAGCCTCCAGCAGATCTACGGAGGCGGAATCGGATGGACAGCAATCAAGGACCCCAAACAGGAACTGGATCTCAAGGCCACAATCCAGTACGAGAAGCAGCAGTTCCAGATGAGCAGCAACAACGTCAACCTCATCGGCTCAACTCTTTCCGAGACCTATACCCGCACCCTGCCCCGGAAATTACTGATCTCCGAGTTCGGCAATTTCATCCCGTCCTTCAATATTCCCAGCGCCTACTCGGCTAACGTCTCTGGCTCCCTTACGCTTCCGGTCTACAAACGCCTCGGCGCAGGCTTTACCGCCACCGACAACTACCTCAACAACCCCTCCGCGGGCTACAACAAGAACAGCTTCCAGTTCATCGCCGCCATCACCTACACGTTGAAGTAGACCCTCTGACGTGGCGATCTTCATTAGGGGCATGGCTTCACAGGCTGCGGAAAAGCGGCTTTTTCGTTAAGGGCACGGCTTCAGCCGTGCCGTATAAGCTCGCCCTGCGACTCGGCTTTACCCGCTGAGGTCAGTGTTATCCGCCGTCGCCTCGCGTCTGCCGCCAAGCTACAGACGCATGCTATTTGTTCAAGATATTCATCACCGGATCCGGCAACTGCTGATCCGCATTCTTCAGCAGCAGTGTCACCTGCCACATCTCCGTATCCGTTAACACGTGATTGAACGCCGGCATGCCCGTCAGCCGAATCCCGTTCGCCACCTTCCAATACGTCTCGCCCGGCTCGTCGTCGCTCACTCCCACCACGTTCCCCTTCGCATGCTTCTTCCACAACTGCGGCGCCGCCGGATACATGTACTTCGCAAATTTTTCATCGTGCCCCGGAGTTCCGTGGCAGGCGGCGCACTGCATCTTGTAAACCATCGCGCCGCTCTCAAACACATCTTCACTTGTCCCAAACGGCGGCGTCTGCATCTGTCCCGCGATCCGCGCCTGCAAAGGCACGCTTACAATCGATTTCTCAAACGGGAATGGCTTGTCCGCGGTAGCTACTGGCGGCGAACCCCACTTGAAGTAAATCGCTACTCCAGCCGCGAGCACCACAATACCCAGCACAAATCCCAAAAGCACCTTGCCAAAGCCACCACCCGAGCCTCTGCTCTTCGCCATTCGAAAAACCTCTCCTTCCGTTGGATGCGCCCCAAGAAGCCGCGCCGGATGTTCTAATAAGGACTGGCTCCGCGCCGCAGAACTTCAGCCGCGCCCGCCACGCCCCAACAGTATCAGGAACAAGCTACGCCAGTACAAAAAGCAAAACATGCGCAGGAGTCCCAAGTTGATGTTTCGATCGCTGTCCGTTTCACGAGTTATCCAGGCTCTAACAGCCTTTATCTTCGCCGCCGTATTCGCAGCTTCCCCAGCAAACGCGCAGGCTTCGCGCCGCTCCGGCCACGAGACCAACGCCAGTCGCCAGGCCCGCATCGCTAAAGCAATCCAGGATACCTACACCCATCGTTGGGAGGTCGCCGGAGGCGGCGGCTATCTCCGCTTCCGCTCTGGCGAGTACACCCAGAAGAATAGCGAGATCACCTTCTGGATGGACTCCACCTACTACCTCAACGAGAAGCTCGGCATCACCGGCGAAATCCGCGGAGCCTACGGTAACGCCAAACTCCCCAACGGCAATCCGTTCGCCAACTACGTCGGCAATCCCCAGATCTCCCAATATCCCTTCATGGGCGGCGCTACCTATCGCTTCATCCTGCATGAGAAGTACGCGGTCAGCGGATTCGCCCTGGGCGGCACAGCCATTGGTAAATTCGACGGCGCATCCCACGGCGTCCCGGCATACGAATTGGGCTTCTGGCCCTCCACCAATGCCGCGCCCGCCATCTCCGTCGGCGGCAACCTCGACCTCAACGTCTACCCCAACCTCGCCTTCCGCATCGCGCCCAGCTACCTCGGCACAGGCTTCGGCAGCAGTTGGCAGAACAACCTGGGCTTCGAGATGGGCATCGTCTACCGCTTCGGCCGCCAGAAATAACATCTCCGGCCGCCTGCCGGGGGAGCATAATCAATCAAATGGAAGCGAGGTGCGCCATGGCGACTGCGAATCTGTCGAACCTTCAATTTCATCTCGATCGAAGAGTATCTCGACACCTCGTATCGACCCGACGTCGATTACGTCGACGGCGAGATCGAGGAACGTAACTTGGGCGAGTTCGACCACGCAGACCTGCAGACGCAAATCAGCAACCTCCTCCGAAACAAGCAGCAAGATTGGGGCGTTCGCGTCGTCGTAGAAACCCGCGTCCGCGTCTCGCCAACTCGCGTCCGGATCCCCGACGTCTGCGTCCTCTCTGCCGGCCTTCCCCGCGAACGCATCATCAGCCATCCACCGCTGCTCTGCGTCGAAGTCCTCTCCCCGCGCGACACCCTCAAAGCGATGCGCAGGCGCGTCCAGGACTTCTTCGACATGGGCGTGAAAGACATCTGGATCTTCAACCCCGAAACCCGCACCGCTCACGTCTGCGGCGCCTCGGCCATGACCGAGCACAAAACCGGCACCCTCCGCGTCGCCGGCACGAAGATCAAGCTCTCCGTCGAAGAAGTCTTCTCCACCCTCGACGCCTAGGCGCTCTCTTCTCCCTGTGCGCTCCGTGATTCGCTTTCCCCGCTCTACCCCATGCTATAAATCCCTATGAGACCCAACCTGCCGCTAGTCCTGCTCCTCGCCGCAGCCGCGTCCCTTCCCGCACAAACCATCTCCACCAAAACCGCCGGCATGACCCACATGCCCGGCTATCTCCCGCTCGACTGGGACGCAAAAGCCGGCAAGCTCTACCTCGAAATCCCCCACCTCGACGCCGCCGGTAACAGTCCAGACATCCTCTACACCCACTCCCTCCCCTACGGAACCGGCTCCAACGACCTCGGCCTCGACCGCGGCCAGATCTCCGACGGCGAGATCCTCCGCTTCCAGCGCACCGGCCCCAAAGTCCTCCTGGTTGAGCCCAACCAATCCTTCCGCTCCAGTTCCACCGACCCCGCCGAGCGTCTCGCCGTCCGCCAGTCCTTCCCCGAATCCGTCCTCTACGGCTTCACCGTCGCCGCCGAAGACCCCAACGGCGCCGTCCTCGTCGACGCCACCGACTTCTTCCTCCGCGACGCCCACGGCGTAGCCGAGATCCTCAGCAACCTCAAGCAGGGTGCCTACAAGCTCGACCTCACCCGCTCCACCATCGCTCTCGACGCCACCAAATCCTTCCCGCAAAACACCGAAGTCGAATCCCTCCTCACCTTCACCTCCGACGATCCATCCAAAGCCGAATTCGTCGAAAATGTCGCCCCCGATCCCCACGCCCTCACCGTCCGCGAGCACCAGTCCTTCATCCAGCTCCCCGGCCCCGGCTTCACCCCGCGCCGCTTCGACCCCCGCGCCGGATACTTCCCCACCTCCTACCGCGACTACAACGCCCCCGTCAGCGACCCGCTCGACCAGCAGTTCATCATTCGCCATCGCCTCATCAAGAAAGATCCCAACTGCAAGTCCGCCTGCGTAGCCGTCACTCCCATCCAGTACTACGTCGATCGCGGCGCCGCCGAACCCATCCGCACCGCTCTCCTCGAAGGCGCGCGCTGGTGGGATCAGGCCTTCCAGGCCGCCGGCTGGGCGCCCAGGACACCTTCCGCGTCGACCTCCTCCCCGCCGACGCCGACCCCATGGACATCCGCTACAACATCATCCAGTGGGTCCACCGCTACACCCGCGGCTGGAGCTACGGCGCCGCCGTCGTCGATCCCCGCACCGGCGAAATCATCAAGGGCAACGTCACCCTCGGCTCCCTCCGCAGCCGCCAGGACTACCTCATCGCACGAAGCCCTGCTCTCGCCCTACCTCGACGGCAAGCCCGCTCCCGCCCGCCAGCGACCCCATGCTCGCACATGGTCCTCGCAGCGCACCCGCCAACTAGCCGCGCACGAAACCGGCCACACCCTCGGCCTCGCCCACAACTTCGCCGCCAGCTCTTTCCCCCACACGCCCGAGCAGTCCGTCTCCGTCATGGACTACCCGCACCCCTGGATCACCCTCGACGCCAACGGCGTCCCTGACCTCTCCCACGCCTACGCCATCAACATCGGCCAGCTGGGACAAGGTCGCCATCAACTACGGCTACCGCGAATTCGACGCAGCCGGCAAGCCGACAGAAGACCCCGCCGCCCTCGACGCCATCCTCGAAGCCTCCCAGAAAACCGGCCTCATCTACATCACCGACGAAGACGCCCGCCCCTTCGGCAGTGCCCAACCTCACGCCCACCTCTGGGACAACGGCACCGACCCCGCCGACGAGCTAACCCGCATCCTCACCATCCGCACCGCCGCCCTCAAGCGCTTCGGCGAAAACGCCATCACCACCGGCACGCCGCTCGCCCAACTCGAAGACACGCTCGTCCCGCTCTATCTCCTGCACCGCTATCAAACCGAAGCCACCATCAAGGAAATCGGCGGCCTCGACTACCGCTACCAGCTCCGCGGCGACAACCAGCCCGACGCCGAAATCGTCTCCAACGACGAGCAGAAGAAAGCCCTCGCCGCCGTCCTCGTAACGCTCGAGCCCGCCACCCTCACCCTCCCCGAATCCCTCCTCACGCATCCTTCCCCCGCGCCCGCCCGGGCTCCCGCGCACCCGCGAATCCTTACCCTCCGAAACCGGCCTCACCTTCGACCCCATCGCCGCCGCCGAGTCCATCCGCCGACCTAACCCTGCAAGTCCTGCTCGACCCCGCCCGCGCCAGCCGCGTCGTCCAGTACCACATGCGCACGCCACCGTCCTCGCCCTCCCTCCGCGAGATCCTTGAAGCCGTCTCCAAAACCACCGCCACCCGCATCGATGGCGGCCACACCATGTCCTCCGAGGTCGAGCGCGCCGTCGAAGTCCGCGGCCTCGAAGCCATGTTCGGTCTGGCCGTCAATCCCGCCGCCAGCAGTCAGGCCCGCGCCATCGCCCGCTCCCACATCAACGACCTCCTCAAGCAGTGGACCTCCGAACCCCCGCCCACCGACTCCGCCGAAGCCATCCACCGCACCGGCATGATCGAACTCATCAACGAGTTCCAGCGCGACCCCACCAAATTCACCCCCGCCAAACCCATCGAAGCCCCACCCGGCATGCCCATAGGCGACGACGAAGACATCATGTAACCGGCCCGTCCCAACCCTTGGTTTGCCAGACTCTCCGCGCGTCGTCACTCTCCGGTCTGCGTCATTCTGACTCGCAGAGTCAGAATCTCCGTATTTGTCTTGGTACCGCCTTCAAACCTTCGGGTGCCCCATCCGTACGCGCTTTGTGCGGACGGGTGGGGGAGCGTAGCGAAGAATCCCCGCATTTTCCTCTGTGCCGCCTTCAAACCTTCGGGTGCCCCATCCGTACGCGCTTTATGCGGACGGGTGGGGGAGTGTAGCGAAGAATCCCCGTATTATCCCCTGTGCACCCATACGTCGCGCCTCTCCCCTGGCGTCGTCATTCTGGACAAAGTCCAGAATCTCCGTAGCTGCTTTTTACGCACCCCCTTTTCCACCGAACTTTCTCTGACACCCTCGCGTATATCAAAGAAGGAACACAGGAGCGCGGCCTCGTGCCTGGCCTTGTACTCTTAGCAATCCGGTAACTAACTGATTCCAGATATTTTCTTTATTAAGTTATGTGGAATCAGGATTTTGCGTTTTCGGTCCGGACCTAACTGCCATGTTTCGAAGATCTTACGTATTTTGGATAGGGGAGGGGGTACCCTGAATCACCATGCCAATCCGAGCCATCACCCGCTGCGCCGCCCTCGTTCTGCTCCTCATCACCGCGCCCATCCGCGCCCAATCCTACGGCCCCGAGCATCCCGAGTGGACCACTCCCATCGCCCCCTTCCGCATCGCCGACAACCTGTTCTACGTCGGCAGCCAGGACCTCGCCTCCTACCTCATCGTCACGCCGCAGGGCGACATCCTCATCAACTCCAACCTCAAATCCTCGCCGTCCCAGATCCTCCACAGCATCCAGCAACTTGGCTTCAAACCCCACGACGTCAAAATCCTCCTCATCAGCCACGCCCACTTCGACCACGACGCAGGCTCCGCCGAAATCAAGCGCCTCACCGGAGCCAAATACCTGGTCATGGACGCCGACGTCCCCGTAGTCGAATCCGGCGGCGCCAGGGACTTCGCCTACCCCAGCGATCGCTATCCACCCGCGCACGTCGACCGCATCCTCCACGACGGCAGCCAGGTCCGCCTCGGCAACACGGTCCTCACCGCGCATAAGACGCCCGGCCACACCCGCGGGTGCACCACCTGGACCATGCAGGCCACGCTCGACGGCAAGCCCCGCAACGTCGTCATCGTCGGCAGTTGGAACGTCAACCCAGGCTTCCGACTAGTCGACCACCCGGGCCATCCAGCCAGCTACCCCGGCATCGCCGCCGACTACCGGCACACCTTCGCCGTCCTCGCGGCCCTTCCCTGCGACATCTTCCTCGGTGCCCACGGCGCTTACTTCAACATGCTGGCCAAACTCGAACGCTCCAACTCAGGCGCCGGCAACAATGTATGGATCGACCCCGAAGGCTACCAGAACGCCGTCGCCGAGCGTAAACAAGCCTTCGAAAAGGAGCTCAAGCGACAGCAGGACGAGGCCCGCTAACCATGTTGGCCGCGCGAAAATGTCGAGCCCGCAGCCAAATTAGTCCCCTGCGGAATCACCAACCCCTGGCGATCCTCCAGCACAGCGCCGCGCCCAATCGTGCAGTTGTCCTCAATCGTCAGATCGTATCCATAATCAAACTTCACGTCCTGGTAGATCCTCACGCCGCTGCCCACATGCTTGAAGATGTGCCGACCCAGCATGCAGCGAAACCGGAATCCCAGCCACACGTTCAATCCCAGCGGCGACCGGTCGAACATCCGCCAGAACCAGATCAGCGGCCTGCGCGGCGCATACCTCTCCATATCCAGATCGGCGGGATACTCCGGACCCATCGCAACGTTGCGAACGTCCAGCGATTCGCCCAACACATACATCGCCATCTCGCTTGCCAGTGCCGTATTCGGTCTTCCGCCGCGCGGTCGCGCCAGGTAGATCTGGTACAACTCGTCCCGCACAACCTCAGCGCGCCGGTCCGGCGACTGCTGATTCTTAAACTCGTTGTCCAGATGCCCCAGCCAGCGCCGGTACAACGCCTCCGCCTCCGGCAATGGCCGTACCTCGCGATCCTTCATCTCAGCCATGCTTTTCCGTGCCTCCTGCCTTCATTCGATAGCCAACGTCGCGCATGACGAAGCAGCAATGACACTACTCGATCGCAAAAACCGCATACACAGTCGCTGTCTTCTCAATCTGCCGTGCATTGATCGCCAGCGGAGCAGGCTGTGCCACCTTCGCTTGCATCATCATCGCCATCGGCATCGGCCTTATCGGAGCGGTCTGCGTCTCGTTGCTCGCGAAGATCAGCTGCCCCAGCTTCACATTCATCCCGCTCGCCATCTGCTGCGCCACAACTTGCGCCCGCTGCAGAGCCTTTGCCGCCGCCTCCGCCTGCGGCTTGTCTTCGTCTTTCAGGCTCCAGTCGATCGCGCCGCTCTGATTCGCACCCGCCTTCACCGCGATATCCAGCACCCGCGCCGCATCCGCTGCGTTCACCCGAACCGACCAGCTTTGCGTCAGCGTCCACTTCCGCTTCGCCTTCTCCGCGTCCGAAAGTCCGTTCTCCTGGTACGCCTGAACCTCCGCCAGATTCTGATTCTCACTCTCAATCGAATCCGCCGGCACGCCCGCGGCCTTCAAAGCATCCACAATCGCGTTCGACACCGCCGATCCAGCCGCATAGGTCGAGTCATGATCCACGCCGTACGTCACAAACCCTACATGCACGGTCGCAACATCGGCCATCACCGTCACGCTGGCCGTAGCCGTAATCGCGATCGTGCGATTCTCCTTGCTCACGACCAAACCCTGTCCCGGCATCTGTGCCAAAGCCGCGACCCCGGCAAATCCCGCCAGAACAACCGCCACCAACTTCATTCCATATCGGTTCATCGCTCGTCTCCTTCCGATCCGCTCAGCAAATCCGCCAGCGTCTTCTTGTGCTTCGGCTTCGCGGCCTCCTTCTGCTTCGGGTCTGGAATCACCCGCTCCGCCGGCACCGTCCCAACCCGCGCGCGCGCGTTCTCCTTCACCGCCTTCACCACGGAAAACACCCGCTTCTTCGCCTTGCCCATGTTCATGCCCCGTCGCCCGAAAGCCTCCGGCTTACGTCCGATTATGCAATACTTTTCACTGCAACAGTACGGCCAGGATTCGCTCCGCGAAACCGCCGCAGCCAATCCAGGAGGGACCTGATGGAAGAACGCGACTTTTTCGACGAACGCCCCGAACAACGAACCCACACCATGACCTGCCCGCACTGCGGCCAGCCCGGCGAGTACCAGATCGGTTGGCTCGTCCGCCGCAAGAAGGCCCAGCTCCGCGGCAACGCCGACGAGCGCGACCGCGCCCGCTTCGCCAAGGCCCAGAGCTACATGGTCCGCACCGACGACGTCCTCGCCTGCAAAAACATCCGCTGCCGCAAGCGCTTCGACGTAGCCGGCATCCAATCCGTCGCCTTTCTTGTAGCTCAGGTTTGTCATCCTGAGCGGAGCGAAGGATCCCCGTATTTCGTCGGTTGCACCACAATCGAAGGCGGGATGGGGAATTCGGAACCCCGTCACAATCAGAATGTGATTTAATACCTCAAGCAGCTCACCGCAGGAGAATCGTCCATGGCTAACACGCTGATCCCAATCGAGGAACGCAACCTCACTCCCGAGGAAGTCGAAGCTCTCGATCGCCGCCGCCGCCGTGGCCAGCTCTTCCTCGTCCTCTGCTTCCAGTGCCTCATCGTCGGTACGCTGGTCACGCTCTGGGCCGGACAAGATCTCACCTATTCGCCCGGCTGGGCCCGCCCAATGTTCTACTGGGACGCGATCCTCTTCACGCTCGCCGCCATCTTCGCCGTCGCAGGAATCCGCCTCCGCCGCGGCTCCAACGAGTTCATCAGCTACTAGCGCACAATCGTAAACCGCCGTCATTCTGACTCGAAGAGTCAGAATCTCTGTCGTTGCTTTTCCCCGCCGAGCGGTATCATCCCTGTGTGACTTTCGCCGAACCTCAGCACTTCTCCGCAATCGAAATCATCCTGCTGCTCGTCCTCGCCTGCGCCTCAGCCGCACTCTTCTTCCTTCGCTTCGCCCCCATCCTCCGCAACATCCTCACCGCCCGCAAAGACCTCGGTTGGTCGCTCAAGCCCATCTCCAAACGCATCTGGACCTTCACCAGCGAAGTCCTTCTCCAATCCAAAGTCATCCGCGAGCGCCCGCTTCCCGGAATCGCCCACGCCTTCGTCTTCTGGGGATTTCTCGCTTTCGCCCTCGTCTCGCTCAACCACTTCGCCAGCGGCCTTCGCCTCGGCTTCCTTCCGCCTGATAGCTTCATCGGCCGCTTCTACTTCTACTTCGCCGCCGCGTGGGCGTTGCTCGTAGCGATCTCGATCGCCGGCCTCTTCATCCGCCGCTTCTTCGTGCGCCCCATCTGGCTCGGCAAGAAAGTCTCCTACGAATCCGGCGTCATCGCCGCGCTCATCTTCATCCTGATGGTTACGTACCTCGCCGCATTCTTCACTGCGGACGAAACAACCCTTAAAGCCTTGTGGTGGACTCACACTCTCGCGCTGCTCAGCTTCCTGCCCCTGATCCCGCACACCAAACACCTTCACCTCGTCCTGTCGCCCGTCACCATCTTCCTTAAGCGCGAAGGCTTCTCCGCCATCCCGCCGCTCTCCACCGACGAGAACGTAGAAGACTTCGGCCTCGTCGCCGGCAAAGACATCACCCAGATCATCGCCCTCCAGGCCTACTAGTTGCGTCGAGTGCGGACGCTGCACCGAGCACTGTCCCGCCTCCAACACCGGCAAAGTCCTCAACCCCAAAGAGATCATCCTTGGCACCCGCTCCTACCTCAACACCTTCGGCCCCGCATCCGAAACCCCGCTCCTAACCGACCTCCGCGACACGCCAACCACGAACCTCGAACCTAGTACCTCGAACCTGTCGCTGGAGGCGACGTACGAATGCACCACCTGCGGCGCCTGCGAATATCAGTGCCCGGTCGGAATCCAGCACCTGCCCATCATCATCGGCCTGCGCCGTGGCGCAACCAACACCGGCGCATGGGAAGACTCCTACGGCACCAAGCTGTTCCTCGCCCTGGAAAAGAACGGCAACTCCCTTGGCCTGCCAGCCTCCGAGCGCGACAAATTCATCGCCCGCGCCCAACTCCCCATCTTCGACGGCACCCAGGAATACTGCCTCTGGCTCGGCTGCATGGGCGCCTACGATCCCCACGGCCGCGAGATCATCGCCGACTTCGCCCGCATCATGGACCACCTCGGCACCACCTTCGGCGTCCTCAAGAAAGAAAAATGCACCGGCGATCCTGCCCGCCGCCTGGGCAACGACCTCATCTTCCAGACCCTCGCCGAATCTGGCCTGCAGACCTTTGCCGCGCAGAAGGTCCAGAAGATCGTGGCCATCTGCCCCCACTGCGTCCGCACGATAGCCAACGACTGGCGCGAATTCGGCATCGCCCCCGAAATCGAGCACCACAGCGAATTCATGGCCCGCCACAAGTCGCAGTTGCCTCTGCCTTCAACTGACAACCAGACAACTAACAACTAACAACTCAGTCGTCTACCACGACCCCTGCTACCTCGGCCGCTACCAGAACATCTACGCCGAACCCCGCGCCGTCATCGCGCAGCAAGCCACTCTGGTCGAAGCCCCCCGCAACCACGAGCGCAGCTTCTGCTGCGGAGCCGGCGGCGGACTAGCCTTCCTCGGCGAAGAAAAAGGCGACGCCCGCGTCTCCCACGTCCGCGCCCGCGAACTAGCAGCCACCGGCGCGCAGCACCGTCGCCACCGCCTGCCCCTTCTGCAACACCATGTTCCGCGACGCCCTCACCGCCATCACCCCAGCCGACGCGACCGCGCCTCAACTCCTCGACATCGCCCAGCTAACCGCCCGCAACCTGCCGCCAACAGGCTCTCGATAATCTGCGGTTTGTCATTCCGCAGCGTAGCGGAGGAATCTGCTTTTGCCTGCCGCCCTACCGCATCGGCACAAACTTCCCGTCGCACGAATAGGGCGTTCGCCGCGCCATATCCGGCGGAAGACGGTGGTCCACCTTCACATCGTTCCCCTCCGCCGCTTCGTCCAGTGGAAGATTCGTCCCGTATTCGCCGATGTCCGCCAGCTTCAAATGCATCTTGTCCAGCGTGATGCCCTTGATCACGACGTTCTTCAGATCGCACCTGCGTCCGATGAGCTTCATCCTGTCCCGCAATCAGCACATCGCCCGGCGTCTCGTCCGTCACATTCTCAATCGTGATCTTCTTGTAGTCCGGAATCCGGTCGCCCTTGAACCCAGGATCGACGAACTGCTCGATCGTCTGGTTGTTGTAGTACGGGCTGATCGCGATCGGCACTCTCAACATCCCGCATGCAGATGTTTTTGTAGACCAGGTCATGCACCAGGCCGCCGCGGGTCACGTTGCTCTTGATGCGGATGCCGCTGGTCGTGTGGTCCTCCGTCAGCCCATCCACCAGCAGGAAGCTGTCGCCGGAAAACGTCTCGCTGCCAATCGACATCCCATGTCCCGAGTAGAAGTGGTTGTCGATCACGCTCATATGCGTCACGCCGGTCTTGATCGCCACATTGTCGTCGCCGTTGTCGATCCAGCTATGCGCAATCGTAATGTTGGTCGACGACCCCGGATCGATGCCATCCGTATTCCGCGGCCGCGGATCGTTCGGCCCCGGCTCATGCACCGGCGTCTTCAGATGCACGCCCCACGCCGTAAATCCATCCGTCCGGTTCACGCCGACGTGGAAGTTCGGCGAGTCATGCAGCGTAATCCGGTACATCATCAGGCCGTCCGCGTTCGTCGCCGAGATCAGTCGCGGATCGCTGTACGGAATCCCTGCCGGATGCGCGTCGCTCGGCTCCGCCTTCACCGCCAATCCCCACCACGAAATAGTCCTGCCCCAGCATCTTCGCGCCGCCGCGCCCGTCGATCACGCCATCGCCCATGATGCCGACATTCTTCGCGCGGATCGTGATGAACGCCTTGCACGGCCCCTTCGCCGGACATCGTCCCGCAGCGTTCCCGGGCCCGGTCACGTCATAGTCCTTCGGGTCGCGCGAAGCAAACAGCGTCACCCCTTATCCACCAGCAGCGTCACACCTTCCTTCATCTCCAGCGGCCCACTCAGAAACGCATTTGCGCCCTTCGGCCCGGCAGCCAACTGCACCGCCTGTCCCGGCTGGCACTTGGTCGCGAAGCCATCGATCGCTTCCTGGATCCTTGCCGTGTCCTCGTTCTTCTCGTCGGCCTCTTTCAGCCCATCGCCGCTGGCAACAAGCTTCGCTTCCAGCTTCACGCACGTCGCCGGAATCTTCGGCTCCGTCACCGTCCGTGTATCCTGCGCCCACCGCAACCGCAGCCATTGCCAACTCACAACGCTCGCCAGCACGCTACTCGCCCGCTCAACCCATTCAGCAACATCATTCAGCCTCCACAAACCGTCAAGCCAAACTACAGCAAATGGAAGCTCGATGTACACACGATGCGAACTCAAGGAATATCAATGCGATCAGCGATCGTACTTCGACCCTCGATCATCCAGCCTCGCCGTCAACGCCACCACGCATGGAGCGAACACCATCGCAATAAACAACACACCTACGAGAAAATCATGCATCGGAACCTCCTTCAGTGCGACCGACCCACTGAGAATGCGGTGAACAATTCGATGTCTGCCTATCGGCAACCGCCTCTGTTCGTTAACTCCAACGCCTCCAATCCCAAATCCAAATCTCGTTCGCCGGCTCAACTTCCATCGCAAAAACCACCTCCAGACGCGAAAAGACCGCCCGGCAACAGGGCGGCCTCTTCTTTAGGGAGAATAGTTCCAACGGAGGCAAAGCCATCAGAACTTTCTGGCTGAATACTAAGATTGGCCAAAACCGGTGTCAAGGCTAAAACTTTGCAATCGCAAACTGCTCAAATAATAAGCACTTAAATGATGATGGCGATATGGTTACATTCGCATAATTTTCGCCTTTGACAAACCGCAAAAAATCTAACCGCAGGTAAAATAAGGCTCTTACCTCGGTCCATGCACCTGCAGAGGTGCATTTTGACCCTCTGCCCACCCGCGACCACTCACAATCCGTGGTAATCCCCTGCTCAGGCCTCTGGACCGCGCAGCCTTTTGCCCCCCGGCCCGCTCAGGTCGATGTGCAGAAACTCCGGCTCCGTCGCCGCCGGCTTGCCCTGCATCACGCGTATCAGCGCGCGCCCGCCGCCGAAGAACAGCCCCAGCACCAGCATCGCCACCGCCCAGAAGCCGCAGAAGATCACAATGCTTTCCAGCAGGCTGTAAGTCTTGCGCACCTCTGCATGAAACTCCAGCGGCATCGGCTTGTCGAAGCTAACCTCGCTGTTCAGATGGATTCCCTCAACCATCTTCTGCGCGTCGGCCGCCGCCCACTCACCCGTCGTCATCACCACCAGCGGACCTTCGCGCCGCATCATCACCGTACCGATCGCAACCGGTCCGCACCGCCAGCCGCGACGCGCTGATTCATCAGCTCTTGGATAGCCCGTCCACGTTCGCCCGCAATCTGCGGCGTCGGATAAATCAGCAGCGTCAGCAGTCCGCCGCCCTTTGAAGTCGACTTCGCCGTCACCGTCTCAGCGCTCTTGTCGAACCCCACCACCTCCGCCGGCAACACTCCGCCCATCGCCGCATAACCCGCCGGCCCCAGCGCATACTTCACCGAATCTCCATCGAATCCCTTTGCCGGCAAAAGCGTAGGCAGCAGTGGGGGCATCGCCGCCGGCCCGCCCACCTTCGGCAGATGTTCAATCAACTCGCTCGTTAGCGCCGGAACTTCAGTCGCTCCCGCCTTGAAGTCGGCGCGCACCACGTTCACGCCGCTGCGCAGCAGCAACTCGTTGCCATTGCGAACCGAGTCGTCACCCAGCTTCTCCGTACGCATCCCCGGCTTCCTGAAGTAGTCATACGCCGAGATGGCGCCGCTCGCGTCGATGAACTTATACACCGTCACATCGACGTGCTGGCCGCTATCTATATATTCGGACCGCGCAAACCGCTTCAGCCCATCCTCTTTGAGTACCGCCGCATCGGCCGCATCCACCTGGCCCAGCCCATCGCCCACATCGCCATCCGCCACGCGCTTCAGCTTGCCCAGCGTCGCGGGCAACAAGCGGAGCGGGCGGTTCCACCAGCATCGTCCTCGCCACCGGAGGCGCACCCGGAGTCTGCGCCCACAGCCCGCTCTGCACTGCAGCGCACGCAAAAATTCCAGCAGCCATCACCGACAGCCGCAACCCTTTACCCAGCAATATCCGAAATCCGCGACAAAAACCCATACTGCCGTCAGACTACCACCGCAGCCGTTTGGGTAGCTTGCCGCGCCGCCGCCCGCAGCCACTGCCGTTAGTTTGGCAGCGAGTAATCCAGATCGTAGAAGTGTTTCCCGCCATCGATCCGGATCGTGAACGTCCCCACAATCCCCGTCAACTCGCCAGTCCCCGATCCGGGCACAATGATCACATCCATCTGCGGCCCGTCCTTATCCATCGTCGCGAAGTGTTGCAGCGCAAAGCTACCATGCTTCCCAGCAAGCGTCCCCGTCACCACCTCAATCGCGACATACCCCGCCGAGCCCGCTTTCGGATCGCCGCCCGTAAACATCTCGCCTTTGGTCGTCGCCTCCAGGTCGCCGTGAATTTCCTTGTCGATCGAGAACCGCCCAAGCCCCTCCGCCGGCGCCGGGGTCAGAGGCGCAACCTTCACCGTAAATGTTCCAGCCGCATGATCTGCCATCAAAATCTCCTTACTGCCGCGCCACCGCCGACGCCAGCTACGTTTCCCCATTACCACCGATCACTTACCACTGCCTACTGCCCAACGGCCGCGCGCTCAGTCGGTACCCGCGTCCCACTCAACCCACCCTCATACCTCGCGACGCCCTTATACAAACTCTCCGCCACCCGCTCCCGATACTCCGGCTGCTGCAACTGCTCCGCATCCTTCGGATTCGTCACAAACGAAATCTCCGCCAGAATCGACGGCATATTCGCCCCAATCAGCACCACAAACGGAGCCTTCTTCACGCCGCGATCCTTCAACCCCGCATTCCCCTTCTGCCAGCCCGCGCGTACAGCGAGCCTTCCACATCGCTCGCAAACTCCCGGCTCTCGTCAATCTTGTCCTTCAGCGCAATCTTCTTCACCAGGTCGCTCAGCTGATGGATCGACTGGTCGCTCACCGCGTTCTCTCTGCGCCGCCACATCCAGCGCGTCGGATCGCGACGTAAAGTTCAGGTAGTAAGTCTCCACCCCGCGCGCACTCGCATCCTGCGACGAGTTCGCATGGATCGAGATAAACAAATCCGCCTGCGCCTTATTCGCAATCGCCGTCCGCGTCTCCAGCGGAATAAACGTGTCATCCGACCGCGTATAAACAATCTCCGCGCCCAGCCGGTCATGCAGCAGCTTGCCCAGCCGCAGCGCCACATCCAGCACCACATCCTTCTCCTGAATCCCATCCACGCCCAGCGTGCCCGAGTCATGCCCGCCATGCCCGGCATCGATCACAATCCGCCCAATCTTCAATCCCAGCGCCCGCACCAGCGAAGTCTCGCCATCCGCCGTAGGCACCGCCGCCCGCGCCGGAGTAGCATCCGCCACCACAGCCGGCGCACTCCCCGCCTTCGTCTTGCTCTTCCGCGTCTTCTTCGAGCTATCCAGCACAGGCGCAGCCGCCACAACGCTGGGTGCCCCATTCGTGACAGTCCTATCGTCACGGGTGGGATCCGGCCAACATCCGGCGCAGCACTCATCCCTGCCTCGATATGGACCGGCTGCACCAGCTCCGCTGTCGCCGGCTTGCCTCGAACCTCGAGCCTCGGACCTCGAACCCGCATCCGGCACCACCGCCGAGATCGGCTTCGAAGTCGGCTTGCTGGTTGCGTCCACGCGCCCCGGCAGATCGCTCACCGCCGCAACTTCAGCCGAACTCGCCTGCTTCAGCGCAATCGTATTCGGCACCGTCGGCGCAGCCTCCGCGCGCTTCTGCGGAGCGCTCATCGACGGCAATACCGGCCCCGCCTTCTTCCCCATGAATATCAATAATCAGCCGATAAGGATTCGGCAGCAGAAACGCCGAGTACTCCGTCACATCATTCACATCCAGCACCACCCGCGTCACGTCGTCCGAATACTGCGCCGCACGAATCTTCTTCAGGAACCCATCATCCGTCACCGTAAAACTCTTGCCCACCAACTCCTGCGCCAGCCGCGTCCCATGCAGATCGAAGTAGATGCGATCCGGATTCGGCACCCGCGCCGCCTCATACGTCACGTTGTCGCCCAGGTCGATCGCCACCCGCGTATACGTCGCCGTCGACCAGTGCCGAATCCCCGTCACCGCCGCCCGCTTGCCAATCCGCTTCGCCGCGTTCGCGTCCGCGGCAACATCCACCACCGCCGTAGCGTCGTTCATCGCGGAAAGATCCTGCGCAGGACTCGCCACACCCTTCGGCACCGCACTAGTCGGCACAACTCCCGAAGTCTGCGCCATTGCCGGCAGCGACGATCCTTGCTGCGTTGCCACCTGACTTTGCCTGGTCAAGGGCACGCCTCTAGCCGTGCCGCCACCAGGCTCAGTGGAACTGGGCTTCAGCCCCTGAGCGTCCCGACTCGACGGGTGCCCCATTCATCGCAGCACTATCGCGATGAGTGGGCTCGAGCCACTACTCCCTGTCCAACCGTCTTCCCTCGAACCTCGGCCCTCGAACCTCGAACCTGCTCCAACGAAGCCAGCCCCGCCCTCGCCTCCTCCGCCTGCTCGCTCTTCGGATAGTGTCTTCAGCAGCAGCTTGTACTTCTCTTTCGCCGCAGCCGCATCGCCCAGGTCGTCCTGCTCAATCTGCCCTTCAGCCAGCAGCGCCTGCGCCCCAGCGAACTCGCCGGATACTGCGTCCGCAGAAACTCATACTGTCCCACCGCGCCCTTCAGACTCTTCGCATCGTGCAGTCCGCGCCCCTGCTCCGCCAGCAACTCCGCCACAGCATTCACGGCAGCAGCCGCATGCACGTCTGCCGGATCCGCATGATAGATCGCGCGATACGCATCCATCGCCCGCGTATAGTCCGCCCGCGTCCGCGCCTCATCCGGCATCGCCTCTAACGCGTCGCGCCCTTGTTCCGCCTGCTCCCACGGCGACAGTGCCACCACCTTCTTCGCCGGTCGGGTGCGTGTCACCGACGAGGTATCCTCGCGCAGGCCGGACGCGCCGCAGCGCATCGTGGCAACACAACTCAACGCGGCAACGCATCCCGCGCACCGCAGCCACCGCATTCGTTTCCCCAGGGACATATCAATCTCAGTTTAAGTCGCCCCACCCCGCAACCCTGTGTGAAAACCCACCCGGTACTCCCCGCGATACCCCCGCCCCGTCCGCGCGTACCGTATCTCGTTGAAAACCGTATCCACCTACGGCCCGGTCGGCGAGTTGTGATAATTCATCGCGCCGCCGCTAAAGAAATGATGCTCCACCATACTGCGCGCAAGCAGAAACATCAGCAGAAATAAAATCAGAAGCGATACAAACTTAATCGCAAATCCAAGTTGTCTACGCCGCTCGTCATCCTGTCCCGGCGTGCGTTCCATCTCACGCAGCACGATGTCTGTCTTCAGCGCCTTCGGTGCCATCGCCGCACCCCCGGAGACATTAGACGCCGGCGAACGCAACCACGGCAATACTTCAGCCCAGCAGACCCCCAACAACCTCCGCCGCCTTCGCCAGCGCGCCATCCAGCGCGCCCACATCACTCCCGCCAGCCTCCGCCAGATCAGGCCGCCCACCGCCCTTGCCCCCAACCATCCCCGCCAGCGTTCCAACAACCTTCCCCGCCTGAACCTTTCCCGTCAGATCCTTCGTCACCCCCACAATCAGCGACACCTTGCCATCCGCCGCAGCGCCCAGCACCACCACGCCCGACCCCAGCTTCCCGCGCATCTGGTCCACCAGGTCGCGCATCGGCCCGCGCTCCAACCCATCCACCCGCTGCACCAGCACCTTCACACCCTTCACCTCAACAGCACTCAGCCTCACCCGCCGCCGCACTACGCCGACTTCATCCGAACCGCATCCAACTCCCGCCGCAGCTTCTTCATCTCCTCTTCCTGCGCCGCAATCTTCGCCCGCAGCGCATCCGCCGGAGCGGAAGCCTCCGCGCCCCGACAATCTGACCCACCACCCTCGCCACATCGAAGTCCCGCCGGAACTCGCCCAGCGCACCCATCCCGCTCACCGCCTCCACGCGCCGCACCCCGGACGAGACCGACCCTCGCCCACCAATCTTGATCAGCCCAATCTCACCCGTAGCCCGCCGTATGCGTCCCGCCGCAAAGCTCCGTCGAAAAGTCCCCAATCTTCACCACGCGCACCTTGTCGCCATACTTCTCGCCGAACAGCGCCATCGCGTGATACTCATTCACCGCCACATCGATCGGCACATCCACCAGCGTCTCCACCTGTCGTATTCCCCAGCACCTGCGCGTTCACAATGCTCTCCACCTGCGCCAGCTCCTCCTCCGCCACGCCCGCAAAGTGCGAAAAATCGAACCGCAGCCGCGTCGCATCGTTCAGACTGCCCGCCTGCTTCACATGCTTGCCCAGCACCTCGCGCAGCGCCGCATGCAGCAGATGCGTCCCCGTATGGTTCCGCTCCGTCGCGCGCCGGTTGTCGCGCATCGACCACCGTATCCACCGTATCGCCCACCGCAATCGTCTGCGTTCGCCCTCACCTTATGCGCAAACACGCCCTGCACCGGCTTCGTGCAGCCGCTCACCTCCGCCACCACGCTGTTGTGATCGCCCGAATACAGCCACCCCACATCGCCCACCTGCCCGCCCGAGTCCGCATAGAAGCTGGTCGCATCCAGCACCACCTCACCCGCCTCGCCCGCCCTTCAACTCCGGCACACCAACGCCATCCTTCACCAGCGCCAGCACCTTCGCCCCATCCACCCGCAGCGCCGAGTAGCCCTCAAACTCCGTCTTCGCCAACTCGCGATACACCGGCGCCGCCGACTTCTGCGACCCACCCTTCCACGAAGCCCGCGCCCGCGCCTGCTCCTCTTCCTTCGCGCGCTCAAAGCCCTCCATGTCGAACTGCAATCCCTGCATCCCGCGCCGCATCGACCATAAAGTCCAGCGGCAATGCCAAACGTCTCATAGAGATGAAATGCCTCGACCCGAACGCGAGCTCGTCTCGATCGAGCCTCGATGTGCGCTAGACGAAGTGCAGCTCTGATCTTGCAAATCTCGAGCGTTCGATGCATAGCGCCTGATCGAGTTCAGTATGCTCGGTTTGCATCCTCTCAGAGCTGCAGTTCGCTCGATCAAGGCCTGAGTTCACAACTTCTGCGAACCAACCTGCGCAAGCACCCGAGCAAACTGCTCCTCCTCCGCCAGCACCACCTTGCTCACCCGCTCCGCAGTCTCCTTCAACTCCGGATAAGCCACCCCCATCTCATCCCGCACCGCAAACACCATCTCATGCATAAACGGCTTCTCCTGCCCCAGCAGCCGTCCATGCCGAATCCCGCGCCGCATAATCTTCCGCAGCACATACCCGCGCCCCTCATTCGCAGGAACCACCCCATCCGAAATCAGAAACGTCGCGCACCGCGCATGGTCCGCAATAATCCGCAGACTCGCCGCGCCCTTCTCCTCGCTCCCGCAATCTGCTTCAAGCTGTCAGCTGAAAGCTGTTCTTCGCTGACAGCTCTGGAATCATGACTCCCGTCAGCTCCCGAGCCTTCGCAATCAGCGGCAGTAAACAAATCCGTCTGATAATTCGACAGCACTCCCTGCAGCACGCAAGCAATCCGCTCCAACCCCATCCCCGTATCGATCACGGCTTCGGCAGCGGCGTCAGCGTCCCATCGCTCGCTCCGATCGAACTGCATAAACACCAAATTCCAAATCTCGACATACCGCTGCTCATCCTCGCGAAACGGCTTGTCGACTCGCCGGATCCTCACCCGCCTCCATCCCCGAAGTCGTAAAAGATCTCCGAGCAAGGCCCGCAAGGCCCCGTATCCCCCATCTGCCAGAAGTTGTCCTTCGCCCCCATCCCGAAGATGCGCTCCTTCGGCACGCCCGTCTCGACCCAGAACCGCTCCGCCTCATCATCCCGCGGAACCTTCGCATCCCCCTCAAAGATCGTCACATACAGCTTCGCCGGATCGATCCCAAACCACTCCTTCGAGGTCAGCAGCTCCCACGCATACGCAATCGCATCCTTCTTGAAGTAGTCCCCAAACGAAAAATTCCCCAGCATCTCGAAGAACGTATGGTGCCGCCGCGTGAACCCCACATTCTCGAGATCGTTGTGCTTGCCACCCGCCCGCACGCACTTCTGCGAAGTCGCCGCCCGCGAATAGTCCCGCTTCTCCGCTCCCAGAAACACATCCTTGAACTGATTCATCCCCGCATTGGTAAACAGCAGCGTAGGATCGTTCGCCGGCACCAGCGAAGACGAGTGCACCCGCCGGTGCCCCTTACCCTCAAAAAACCGCAGAAAATCTTCCCTGATTTGGCTTCCAGAGACTGAACGCCCGCTTCCCGACCTATATTCCATAGCCTTAAAGTCTATCAGCCACCACGTCGGGTGCCCCACGCTCGCGCAGCGATCGCGGGGTCAGTCTTACCCACCTCATCGCATCCACTCGTCAAAACCAAGTCCCCGCCTTATACCGCTCATACTCTGCGCCAAAAGCCTCCGCCAGCACCGCCTCTTCCTTCCGCGCGCGATAGAACTGCACCGGAGTCAGCACCACCACCAGCCCCAACAACACCCAGTTCTCCAGCACCACCGCCACCCCCACCAGGGCCAGCGCGCCAAACACATAAATCGGATTCCGAATCTTCGAGTACAGCCCCGTCGTCACCAGCGTGCTCGCCTTCGCCTTCACGCTAAATGCCGCGCCCAGCTGAAACCGCGCCGTCACCAGCAGCCCCAGCGACACCGCCGCCAGTACCGCTCCCGCTTCCTTCACCGGAGTCCACTCCACCAGATTCAGGTGAAACGCAATCCACACCATCGCCGCCAGCAACGCCGCCAGCGTAATCATGTTCGTCCTCATCATCCCTCCGCCTTTCCAATTCCCGGACTCCACGTCCATCCCTCCACCCTATACCCCGAATACTTCGGCGCCCCGAGCCGCGAAAACTCCGCACGCCGCTCCGTCATCACCATGCAGCTCACCAGCGCATCGAACGCATCCTCACTTCCGCGCGCCTTCTCCAGCACCCGCCGCGGCAGCGCCGCATACGCCGCATCCTCCCTCCGCTTCCGCAGCAGATACTCCGCCCGCGCCCCCGCATTCGACTTGTGTACCGCCCCGGTATTCAGCCGCGTATACATCTCCACCACCAACGGCCTGCTTCCATCCGCCCGATCGAAAGGCCACACCGAAAACCCCGCCTCCCGCAGCCGTCGCAGCACCGGCATCCCCCGCAGCGACGCCGTCCCCACCGCACCCGCGCCGCCAATCTGAAACACGCTCTTCGGCGTAATCCCCTTCACCCGAGCCGCTCGCTCAGCCTCAGGAATCACCGCCGCAATCTTGCAATCGATATCCGTCGCCCGCAGCATCCGATGCAGCTGCTCGCCGCTGAACTCCTCCGGCCGCTTTCCATTCCTCCCCACGCCGGCCTTCCCCCAGAACCGCCCGTCCGCGCACTCCGCCGCCAGCCACCGCTCGCCGTGCTCCCGTTCCACCAACTCCCAGAACGCCGGGGCATCCCCGCACCCCATCTCACCCCTCACGAACCACTCCGGAAAGCTGAAGCAGAAATCGAACCCCACCACCATCCGCGGAGTCTCCCTCGCCATCTCAATCAGCCACTCCGCCACCTCCACCCGCGTCCGCCCACTCTCCAACCGCACCCGCCCACCAAATCCGGGTGCCCCATCCGTGACAGTTTTTTCGTCACGGGTGGGGTCCGAAGTCCAAACCCCCGCCCAAATCTTCTTCCGCTGCCCCGAGCCCTTATCGCCCGACCAGTCCACCGCAACCACCCGCTGCACATCCACGGAACCGCCCCCACCCCTCATGCGTATATTCTTTCATCAACACGCGTTCGAAAGGAGCGCCGTACCCATGATCCGACTCCTCCTCTTCTGCATCCTCCTGGTCGTCTGCTGGCCTCTCGCTCTCCTGGCCCTCATCGCCTATCCCTTCGTCTGGCTGATCCTGCTTCCCTTTCGCCTTCTCGGAATAGCCGTCGACGGAGTCTTCGACCTCATCCCCGCCCTCTTCTCACTCCCCGGCCGAATCCTTCGCACCATCTAGCTAGATCCCTTCACAGTTCGCTTGTCATTCCGCAGCGCAGCGGAGGAATCTGCTTCTCACTCTTCACCCGCCCCGTCCAAATCCACTTCCTCCACCTCCACCCCCCAATCCTTCAGCACCTTAAACACCGTCCCCGCCGAAAACCCCGCCCGCAGCAACCTCCCCATCACCCTCTCCGTCTCTTTTTCCTTCTGATCTCTCCCCCTGCGGCTGCTTCATCCTCTTCCTCGCGACATACTCCCGCGCCAGCGCCACCTCATCCACTCCCTCATACGCCGCACCCACCGCCGCGCCCACCAGTCTCCGACGCCACACCCTTCGCCGCCAGATCCTGCTGCACCCGCCGCCGCCCGAACTTCTCACCCTCCATCCGCAGCCGCGTATAGTCCGCCGCAAACCGCGTATCGCTCAAATAATTCAACTCCTTCAGCCGAGCGACCACCGCATCCATCGCCCGCTCACCCTCCGCACCCATCCTCCGCGCGCCGCTTCATCAGCCGCCGCAGATCGCGCTCCGTCCGCATCTGCCGCCCCAGCATCCCCACCGCATAATCCAGCAGCCCGCCTCCCCCAACGGCTCCCGCACCTTAGCCTTCTTAAATGCCATCACTCTAGCCTCAACCCTCGGGTGCCCCATGTTCGACGAAGTCGACTCATGGGCGTTATTCGACTCACCAAACTGGTTGTCACCCTCAGCGCAGCGAAGCACCCCTGCATTTGCCTTTCAACTGACAACTAACCACTGGCACACCGAGTCACTGTCCTACCGCATACTTCCCTGTCTTCGTCCACCGGTCGCACCAATCCCCCACCACCTCATACCAAACCTGCGAGTTCTGCGGCTTCAGCACCCAGTGCCCCTCATCCGGAAAATAAAGCATCTTCGAAGGCACACCCAGCCGCTGCAGCGCCGTAAACAACTCAAACCCCTGCGCTCACATCCAGCCGGTAATCCTTCTGCGAATGGATCACCAGCGTAGGCGTCTTCGCATTCTCGACAAACCGCATCGGCGACCACTTCCGGAACGGATCCTGATCCGCCGGCAGATTCTGATACCGCCAGGGCTGCGCCGGCTTCCCTTCCAGCCGATCCGGCTGCCCCATCGTCACGGCGTCCAGCATTTGTCTCGCGTCGCGTCGCACTAAACCCATCCCACCCCTTCGGAAAATCCTCCGGCCGCCGAAACTCCCACTCGTTGAACCACAGCTCCTCGGTCGTCCCATACGCGCTCACCGGGTCGAACATCCCGTCATGCGTCACAATGCACTTGAAGCGGTTGGTATGCGTCAGCACCCAGTCCGCCATGAACCCGCCATAGCTCGCCCCCAGCGCGCACTCCCGCGTCTTATCGATAAACGGATACTTCGCCTCCGCATAATCCAGCCCCTTCATCAGGTCGACATACGCGCGCCCGCCCCAGTCGCCGCTCACCTCATCGACAAACTTCTGCCCATACCCCGTCGACCCGCGCCGATTGATCCCCACCACCACATACCCATTCGCCGCCATCAACTCCCAGTTCCACCGATAGCTCCACGCATCCCCCCAGGCCGTCTGCGGCCCGCCATGCATCAGGAACTTCACCGGATACTTCTTCGCCGCATCAAAGTTCGGCGGCTGCATGATGAAGCCCTCAACCTTCGTCCCTTCCGCACCCGTGAACCAGAATGGCTCCAGCGGCGCTAAGGTCAAGCTGCGCTAGAAGCGCATTGATTCAAGTGAGTAAGTTGCTCGCCCGTGATGAACTCACGGCTCCGCTCGCACTCCAAACCTTCGGATCGACGTGTTGATCCCAGTAGCCAGTGCGGGTCATCTCGAGCTACGTCGTCAACAGATGTGTCACGAGCATCCCTGCATCGATGGTCAGCAATCTCGGCCGATGGCAGAGACCGTCATCACTGGTCAGCGATCAATACGTCACCATCCTTGAGCGACATTGAGATCGCTGATATTCACCGCGTGCCGTGATCCCAGCGACACGCTGTCGTTCAGGTTCGTCACCGTGAGGACGTCAGTGCCGAAAGATCGATTCCTGCCCTCCGTCTCCGCTAGCGAAATACGATCGGCAGAATCTGTCCGACCCACACAAACTCATCCACCCAGCGATCAAACTTCGGCATCAGGTCTCTGATCGTCTTCTTCTCCCGATCCATCACCATCAGCCGAAACTTATCGCTCTCAAACCCGCCTCGCGCCTGCGACCGGAACGCCAGCCACTTCCCATCCGGCGAATACTCCGGCTCATCATCGCTCCCCGGCGAGGTCGACACCTTCACCGCCTTCGCCCCCGGCTCATCCAGCCTCAGCGTAAACACATCGTTATTCGTCGAAGCCGCCGGCACCGCATCCAGATTCGTCACATAAGCAATCTCCTTCGAGTCCGGAGCCCACGCATACTCCTGCGGCCCACCCAGCGAACCACGTCGGCGTCTCCGCATCCCCCACCACGCTCGCCGGAGTCAGGTCCCGCACCTCACTCCCATCCCCCGCCGACACCACCAGCACATGGCTCCGCTTCGCGCCCGTCCAGTGGTCCCAATGCCGATAAAGCAGCCCCTCCCAAACCTGCCCCTTCACCGGACTCTTATCAGCGGCCTCATCCTTAGCCTTATCGCAAGCATCCTCCTCCGCCCAACTGGCCACGACAGCGGGTGCCCCATCCAAGCTCTGCTTGCGTAGGTTCATCGACCCCAAATCCCGCGTCCCACCCACCACCGCAGCCGGTCCATTAGCTTGTCATTCTGACCTCCGGTCAGAATCTCCGTATTTGTCTTTGTGCCGCCACCAACCCTGGGTGCCCCATTCGTGACAGCTCCACCGTCACGGGTGGGGTCCGAACCCTTCACCGAACACTCCGGCATACACTGCCGCCACAAACATCAACCGCTTCGAATCCGGCGACCAGATCGCCCCATCCGCCCCGCCTCCGCTCACATGCGTCAACTGCTTCGCCGCGCCCACCGTCCCCGCCGCCTCGTCCCACGGCGCCAGATAGATCGTCGTCGCCAATCGTCATCGACACCCACTTCCCATCCGGCGAAAACCGCCCAAACGACTCCCCCGTCCCCAAAAGTCACCTGCCGCTCACTGGGTGCCCCATTCATGACAGTTCCATCGTCATGAGTGGGGTTCAACGGCACCACCCACAAATGATTCACCTTCGTGTTCTTCTCCAGCGACACATCCGTCACCGAGAACATCACCCACTTCCCACTCGGCGAAATCTGCGGATCGCTCACCCGCTTCATCGCCATCAAATCCGCAAACGTCATCGGCCGTTTCGCCCCAGACCCGGGTGCCCCATTCAAGGCGGCCTTATCGCCTTGGGTGGGGTACGCGCCACTTTGTCCAGTCGCATCCACACCAGCCCAAATCAACCCGCACACCAACCCAACCAGCGCCAACATCCGCGTAATCTTCATCGCGCCAGTCTAAACCCGCCCCCACCCAACCCAAGTGACCCCACTCACACAGGCTCAATTCCTTGACACCCCGACTATAATGAAGATAAGGGGCAAACATTGAAATCTTCGGTCGCGAAGCACGCGGGGACTGGCCGCTAGGCGCACGCTAACCATAATGAATTGAATATTTTGCAGCTAAGCCTTTTGAATACAATATGTTACCAGCGGTCTAAACCCAAGGTCCGGACCTAAGTGTTTTAGAAACAATATTTTGAGATTTTAGAGGGAGGGGGAGTACCCGCAAGCCGAACCGCCCGTCTAACAGTTCGCAGCACCTTCGGTTTCTGGAGTTATGCAGTCGATGAAAACTTTTTTCAAAGCCGCTGCCACGCTCGCTCTCGCTCTCGCCGCAGTCACATCTCCGGCCCGCGCCGCCGACGACGCCAACGGCTTTGGCAAACTCGACCCGTCCCCGCCCGACGGCGTAACGGTCGACCAGATCATCAAGCGCTTCGGCGAGCGCGAAGCCGAATTCGCCGCCGCCCGCGAAAACTACATCTTCCGCCAGTCCGTGAAAGTCCGACACCATCGACGACGACACCCACAAGGTCGATCGGCGAATACCAGCAGATCACCGACATCACCTTCAACCACGAAGGCAAGCGCGAAGAGCACGTCGTCTTCGCCCCGCAAAACACCCTCGACAACGCCAACATCATCATGACCGTCGCCGACTTCGACGAGATCGAGCACCGCCTGCCCTTCATCCTCACCACCGAAGACCTGCCCAAATACCAAGTCGACTACCTCGGCCGCCAGAAGGTCGACGACCTCGACACCTACGTCTTCGACGCCGGCCCCAAAACCATCGCCAAGAACCAGCACTACTTCAAGGGCAGGGTCTGGGTCGACCAGCAGGACTCCAGATCGTCCTCGTCAACGGCACCACCGTCCCCAGGACATCCGCCCCGGCCACGAAGACCTGCAGCCGCCCTTCACCACCTACTACGAGCAGATCGACGGCAAATACTGGTTCCCCACCTACACCAAGGCCGAAGGCATCCTGCACTTCGCCGCCCACCAAAGAATCTATGGGCCAGGACGTCCACATGCGCAACATCATCAAATACACCGACTACAAGCAGTTCCGCGCCACCAGCCGCATCATCTTCGAACGGCCAGGACATCACCAACAAAAAAGACCCCGACGCAACCACTCCACCCCCGAAGAAATGAGGTGCATAAACCAACTCGTCATTGCCGCAGTCTTATAACCGTTCGTCATTCTGATTCGAAGAATCAGAATCTCCGTATTTGTCTTTCGGAATCGCAGCGGGCTTTGGCGTCGGAGATAGAACCTAAGCAGCAGGCTCCGATTCAAAATACAAATACCGCCGCCAACTCGGATCAGCCGACCCGATCATCCGCATAATGTGCCGCGAAGTATGCAGACTGAATGACCGCGGCTCGCGCTGCAGCTTCATCTCGGTCAACTCATGCAGCAACTGATTTCCCTTGCGCCGGTTGCAATCGTGGCAGCACGCAACCAGATTCTCCCACGTCGAAAGTCCGCCCCGCGACCGCGGAATCACATGGTCGAGAGTCAGTTCACCCGCAGTCAGAACAACGCCGCAATACTGGCAAGCGTTACGGTCGCGCAGCAGAATGTTCTTCCGCGAAAGCGCCCGCGTCTGATGCGGAATTCGTCGGTACTCGAGCAGCCGAATCACGCTTGGCATCGCAACATGCATTCGCGCCGCATGCAGCACCGAACCTTGTTCCTCCTCGGTCCGCGCAACGCCCTTCAACACCAGCACCAGCGCGCGCCGCGCCCCGCAGATGTTGATCGGCTCGTAGGAAGCATTCAGCACCAGCACCGGAGTCTGCATCGCCGGCTGACGAAACACGCCGATCCGGACATCAAGCTCCGTAGTCAGCCGCGGCGAGCCGTGATGTCCCGCATGCCTGACCGCTTGTGCCCGCTGCTTCCGCATCTTTTGCGACATGTGCGACGCTTGCATCTCTCAAATCCTCCGGTTTCAGTTGGACCACCATGAAACGTAACGAGAACTTTGAAACTCGCGACCGACTCGCTATCCAAATCCCTGCGCAGCATGCATCGCGCTCTCGTCCCACATCGCGACCTGCGGCTTCTGCGCTCGCGCCAGCGTAGCAACCCAAACCTTACGCGCGCCCGCTCGGCGCAGTACCCGCGAACACTCGCGAGCCGTCGCGCCAGTCGTATAAATGTCGTCGATCAGCAGCACCTCGCAGCCAATCGACATCTTCGCCGCATCCACCTCGAACGCTCCCTCAAGATTCCTGCGCCGTCCGCGCGGAGTCAGCTCAAACTGGCTCGTCGTATCGCGCCGTCGCGACAGCAACCCTGCAACGCGTCTCAGCTTCCAATCCGGATCGGCGACCCGCAGCTCCGCGATCGCTGCATCAGCCAGCAACTCAGCCTGGTTGTATCCGCGCTGCCGTTCCTTCGCAGGAAACAGCGGCACCGAAACCACAACCAAGTCGCGTGCCGCTTCCTGCCGCAGCGTCAGGATCGACTCAGCAAGCAATCCGCCCAGCAACTTCGCAACGCCGCCCATCTGCTCGTACTTCAGCAGATGAACCATCTCGCGCAGCTCATCCTGATAAACCGCGTAAGCAACCGCACGCTCAAACATCGGCGGCACGGCGCGGCAGGCAAAGCAAAGCAGCCCTTCCGCAGGCGCGATCCGCACGTCCTCCATCTCCAGAGCTTCGCCGCAGCAACGGCAAACGCGATCTTCTGCGGAGGAACCGCAACTCGGCAGCCGTCACAGATAGGAAGACACGCCAGCGCGCAGCAACGGCTCGCCGCAAACGCGGCAGTCAGAAGGAAATGTCGTGGTGATCAGATCATCGAGCGCGGAACGCAGCACGGAACCCGCACGTCCAACCGACTTCAGCAGCGGACGTATTCCCGCGCGACCGTCGTCCAATCCGACGCCATTGCCTGGCGGTGCGCCGGGTGAAGCATGGAGCGTACTCTCATTCAGACTTACGCTGAAGATGCACCTCGCTCGGTCGGCGCTCCAGGCCGCTTGGGCCGCGCCTTATGGCCGAAGTATAAATCGTCGCGCGCCGCTTCGCCACCATGAAATCTGCGACACCGCGCAAACAGCGTTCCCGCTGATACACTCCCATCCAAGCCGTTAATCAGGCATTTACATCGGAGATCACGTAACTATGGCCACCGCAGCACCCGTCAAGCCCGCCTTCAAGCCCTTCGTTCCCGCAACCGAGACGCGACCGGAACTCACCATTCGCGCGCTTCTGCTGGGCGCGATCTTCGGCGTACTCTTCGGCGCGGTCACGGTCTACGTCGGCCTGCGCGCAGGACTTACCGTTGCCGCCAGCATCCCCATCTCCGTACTCTCCATCTCCATCCTCCGCGCGTTCGGCCGCGCCAGCATCCTCGAAAACAACATCGTCCAGACCACCGGAAACGCCGGCCAGTCCATCGCCTCCGGCGTCATCTTCACCCTGCCCGCGCTGGTCTTCCTCGGCTTCGATCTTGAAGCGAGCCGCATCTTCGCCCTCGCCCTCTTCGGCGGATGGCTCGGCGTCCTCTTCATGATTCCCCTGCGCCGCCAGCTCATCGTCGAGGAGCACGGCATCCTGGTCTATCCCGAAGGCACCGCCTGCGCCGACGTCCTGATGGCCGGCGAACGCGGCGGCAGCTTCGCCTCGCGCGTCTTCCTCGGCCTCGGCATCGGCGGCCTCTACACCCTCTTCCAGAACGACAGCCTCTTCGCCCTCTGGCCCGGCAGCCCGCACTACGAGCCCGACCTCGGCGCGCAGCATCTCCTCAAAGGCGGCAGCATCCGCGCCGACTGCACCCCCGAATATCTCGGCGTCGGCTACATCATCGGAGCGCGCGTCGCCGCCATCATGTTCGCCGGCGGAGTCTTCTCCTGGCTGGTCCTGATGCCGGCCATCCACTTCTTCGGCTCGGGCCTCGCGCATCCGCTCTATCCCGCCACCACGCTCGATCAAGGACATGTCGCCCTCCGATCTCTGGAAGGCATACGTTCGTCCCATGGGCGCAGGCGCAGTCGCCGCGGCCGGACTCATCACCCTCGTCCGCACACTGCCCACCATCGTCAGCGCGCTCACCCAAGGCTTCAAAAAAGGCGGAGCCAAGATCGCTGCGGCCCTGCCCTCGCGCACCGAGCACGACCTGCCTCCCATCGTCGTCTTCGGCGGCAGCGCCCTGCTGATCGTCCTGATGTTCCTCTTCCTCCAGTTCAAGCCGGTCCCCGGCGCGTACGTTGGCCCACTCGCAAACCTCGCCGCCGCCCTGCTCATCGTCGTATTCGGCTTCCTCTTCGTCACCGTCTCTGCACGCATCGTCGGCATCGTCGGCTCGTCCGCGTCTCCCGTCTCCGGCATGACCATCGCCACGCTGATGGCCACCGCCGCCATCTTCCTCGTCAAGGGTTGGACCGCGCCCGCCTTCGGAGCGCTCGCCATCACCATCGGCGGCGTCGTCTGCATCGCCGCCTCCAACGCCGGCGACACCAGCCAGGACCTCAAGACCGGCTACCTCATCGGCGCCACACCTTGGAAGCAGCAAGTCGCGCTCATGTTCGGCGTCATCGTCTGCATCTTCTCCATCGGCGCCACGCTCAACGCGATGAACCGTGCGTACGAGCAGTTCCAGCGCATGCCGAAACCCGTCGCGCTCTCCCTCGACCCAACTTCCCGATGGCGTGCAGAACAAGGGCGCCTTCACCCGCGACACCATCTCGCTCACCTCGCACGACCCCGACAACACAACCAAAGAGCAACTCACCGGAGCCAACCAGTACATTCTGCTCAACGCCATCGGCTCAACCACACTCGACGACGGCAAGTACCTCTACAACCCCGCCACCGGCACAGATCGAAGTCCAGTGGATTCAGGGCATCGGCAGCGAAAAGGCCGCCGCGCCGCAGGGCCGCCTGATGGCTACCGTCATCAACGGCATCCTCTCGCGCAAACTGCCGTGGACGCTCGTGCTGCTCGGCGTAGCGCTGGTCATCGTCGTCGAACTGCTCGGCATCCGCTCGCTCACCTTCGCCGTCGGCGCCTATCTTTCCATCGCCACCACGCTCGCCATCTTCGTCGGCGGAGTGATGCGCTGGATGGTCGACCGCGCCATGATCCAACACGCCGAACGCTCCCGCATCGCCGCCAATCCCGACGAAATCGATCCCGCAACCGGCCTGCCCGTCCCCACCAGCGTCACACCCGCGCTCGACACCGAAAGCGAAATCTCGCCCGGCAGCCTCTACGCCTCAGGCCTCATCGCCGCGGGCGGCATCGTCGGCCTGCTCGGCGTCTGCGCGCGCCTGGCGCGAGAGCATCTCCGAAGCAGCGCGGAGGCCATTGGCATCTGTTCCAGTTCAGCAAGGAGAACCCCTTCTATAACGACTGGGTCGGCGTCGGAATGTTCGTGCTGCTCGCCTACAGCCTCTACTACTTCGCGCGCAAGCCGCTGGATCAGCCTAAGCCATAAGCCCTGCGCGTGGCCTAGAAGCGAACCCGCACCGAAAAAATCGGCGAATGGTTATACGTGTTGAAGTGCGTCAGCGCGATCTGCTCGCCAACCGCCAGCGTCAGCGTCAGGTGCACCGTCCCGCTGTTGCCGTTCAGCGGAATCCGGCTCACAATCACGCCCGGCGTCGCAAACGTCTGCTGCTTCCCATCGTTCGTCCCGCCGTGGAAATACGTCGAGTTGAACTCCGTCTCGACCCAGAGCAACTTTGTCACGTGATACTGCGCAGCATTGTTCCAGACGAACTGCCGTCCGAGCTTCAAGGCATTCGACACAGGAAGCGATCCGCCCAGCGAAGTCACAAAATCCACCTTGCCGAATCCCTTGCCGGCCTCAAGCGTCGGCATAAGAATCGCGCAGCAGCTTCCATTTCCGTTCTTGCCGGTGGGCACGCTCGCACCCAGCAATGCGGTAATGATCGCGTTGTGGTGATCCTCGCTGCTGCCGTAAAGGCGAACCTTGGCGCGAAACGCCACGTCACCGAATCCATCCTCGAGCTTCGGGTTGGTATGCGTGATAAACGGCGGAGGACTGAACCGCAATTCAACGCGCCGCAACGGAACGATCTGCAATCCTTTCGTGTTGCCGTAATTCCAACTCTGATATCCGCCCGCAAGCGACTGCCGCACAAAATCCGTGCGAATATCTTCCTCAACCCGGGGATTCGTTGTCACCAGCGGCGTGGCCCAATGCGGCTGCTGCGTCAGAGTCTCGGCAAGCCGAGCCTGGTACCGCTTGAACCACCCATCCTGCGCAACCGCGGGAGTCGATCCACATATAAGAAGCAAACACGCCGCGCACCCAACCCATCTCAGCGCGCGCACACCCAAATCTCCAGCTATCGCAGCACCTCTTCGAGCGTGGTCGACAGGTCCGTCTTCTCGTCGCGATACTTCACAATCACCGGCGTGTAGACGCTAAGCCCCATCTCCTTGCCGTAGCCGCCCGTCACCGCACGCGATCCCGGCACCACCACCGCGCCTTCAGGAATAATCAGCGGCGCATCTGCCGTCGCCCGCAGCACCGTCGAGTTGACGACGTCATACACCGGCGTCCCCCGCGTCAGAATTGTGCCCGCTGCCAGCACCGCGCGTCGACGCACAATCGTGCCTTCATAGACGCCAGTGTTCCCGCCCACCAGCACGTCGTCTTCGATAATCACCGGCGACGCATTCACCGGCTCCAGCACGCCGCCAATCTGCGCCGCTGCCGACAGATGCACCCGCTTGCCAATCTGCGCGCACGAGCCGACCAGAGCATGCGAGTCCACCATCGTGCCCTCATCCACATACGCACCCGCGTTCACATACGCCGGCGGCATCATCACCACACCCCGAGCAACGTAGGCACCCGATCGTACCGAACTTCCGCCCGGCACAATCCTCACGCCATCCTCCGGCTTGAACTTACGTGCCGGATACGTTCCCTTGTCAACAAAAGACAGCGTATTGCCGCCGTTCATATCCACAAGCGCTCCCAGGCGAAACCCCAGCAAAATCCCGCGCTTCACCCACGGATTCACGCGCCATCCCGTCGCCGCAGATGCATCCGGCTCCGCCGACCGCAGCTTGCCTGCCTCCAGCGCGCCGCGCAGTTCAACAAACGCAGCCATCGCCGCAGCATCGCCCACCGCCGCGGCACCCGCGGCAAAATGTCGCTCAATCCGTGCTTCCAAAGTCTCAGTTGTCATGATCAATTCAATTGTAGCGGTCTAGATCAGACCAAGCTCGCCCAGCAGCCCTTGCAGCTTCAGTTGCGTCGCCGCCGTCACCGGGACCATCGGCAGTCGCAGCACGTCGTCGCAGCGCCCCATCAGCGAGAGCACAGCCTTCACCGGCGCAGGGCTCGGTTCCGCGAAGTGCGCCTTCATCAGCGCCAGGTACTTGCAGTTGATCGCCCGCGCTGTCGCCCAGTCGCCCGACCGCGCCGCGCCAACCATCTGCGCCATCTGCGCCGGAATCGCGTTCGACGCCACCGAAACCAGCCCAACACCGCCCAGCGCAATCACCGGAAGCGTCATGCCGTCGTCGCCCGAAAGCACACTGAACCCACTCGGAGCCTGCGTAATCAACTCCGTAATCTGCGCAACGTTGCCGCTCGATTCCTTGATGCCAATAACATTCTTAATCTCCGCCAGTCGCAACACCGTCGCCGGTTCCAGGTTCACGCCCGTCCGCGAAGGGATGTTATACAGCAGAATCGGCAGTTCCACCGCCTCGGCAATCGCGCGGAAGTGCTGATACTGCCCCTCCTGCCCAGGCCGGTTGTAATACGGATTCGCCGTCAGGATGCCGGTCAGCCCCTGCACCTTGGCCAATTCCTTCGCCCGTGCCACAGCCTCACTGGTCGCATTGTGCGTGCATCCGCCGAACACAGGCACACGACCCGCAGCCGTCTGCACAGTCAGTTCAACGACCCGCAGCCACTCAGCGCTCGCTGAGCGTCGAGGCCTCGCCCGTAGTGCCGCAGGGAATCAGAAAATTGATACCCGATTCGATCTGCCAATTAACCAACCGAACGAGAGCTGCCTCATCCACCGCCCCATCCTTGCGGAAGGGTGTTACCAATGCCGTGCCACAACCTGAAAGTTCCATCGCGACTGTGAGTTTACCTTTTATCCGCCTGTGAAGTCGCGCACTCCTTCAGCAAACGCAGATTTTAGCCCTCAACCTTCGGCGGCAACAGCCATAGCACCGCGACCACGCCAATCAGCGCCAGCGAGGCCCACGGCCGGTAGTAAGCCGCCGGAATCGCCAGAAGATAAAGCGAAACCGACGCAATCTGCTTACCCCAGCTCGCATGCGCCGGCGCCGAGCTCTGCGATCGAATCTGGAACCACAGCGCCATGTACCCAAGCCCCGGCAGAATACTCACCCCGGCATACAGCGCTGTCGAAAATGACGACAGGCCCTTCATCCCGATCCAGTCCGTCACAAAAGGAAACAGCGACAAAAAGAACAGGAATATCAGGTTCGCCCACAGAATCCCATGGCTCACCGTCTCCACTTCATCCACCAGATAATGATGATTAACCCAGTAAATCCCAACCTGCACGAACGTCAGCAAATACAGGCAGACCGTAGGCAGCACAACTCGCACTCCGGCCACCCCATCCTGCGATGGCACCTTCAACTCCAGCACCATGATGGTGATGATGACCGCAATCACGCCGTCGGAAAACGCCTCAAGTCGTCCAGGGCTCAGGCTTTGTCTGCTCACTCCGATACCCTAGCATGGAGTCGAAACTTCACGCCTGGATATTTATGCGAACGACGCCTCGCCCCGCCCAAGTTCGCTCGGGTTCAACGCAGGATTGTGCAGCGACGCCGCCCCGTTCACCGGCGGATCGCAAGGCTGGCTCATACACTTCACAAATGCTGTCTCGAACTTGGCCATCTCATCACGAGTCCCCACGGTGACACGCACATACGTCGGCATAGCCGGCCAGGTGCGTCCGATCGCAATGTTCTCATCCAGCATCGCTCTTTGGAACTCGCCGCCCGGCCGCTTCACATCCACCATGAAGAAGTTTGTCTGCGAACCCGGAACGATGGTGTATCCCTGCTTGGTTAGAAATTCGAGCGTCTGCGAACGAGTATCCGCATTGATCTTTCTGCGCAGAGGGACAACTTCCTTGTCCAGAAGCGCAGCATTGGCTCCGGCGGCGCTAGTGATTGATATGCTCGCAAGGCTTGGCGCCAGCGGCGTTGTTCCCCGGAACTTCTGGAAATAGTCTGGCCGCGCAAACGCAAGTCCAGCGCGTAACCCAGCCATGCCGTAGATCTTGGAGAACGTCCGCGTCACGATTATGTCCTGATCCTGCCCAACCAGGTCGATGCACGACTCGTCATTCGAAAAATGGTGATACGCCTCGTCGACGATCACTACCGAACCCGCAGGCTTGTTCTTCAGCAGCCACACAATGTCAGCCTTCGGAGTCATGGTGCCGGTCGGGTTGTTGGGATTCACGATGTAATACGCTCCCGCCTTGGGAGTCGCCGCAACCATCGCCCTCACATCGTGCGCGTAGCTCGGCGTCAACTTCACCGCGAACTTCGGGGCCCCGACCATGTCGGCAATACCTGGCCCCTGTTCGTAGCTCGGATCCGCGTAGACCAGGGGTCTGTCTGGCCCGAGGTTCGACGCCAGAGCCAGGTTAAGCGGTCCCGCCGACCCCGGAAACAAACCCGCATAGCCCCGCTTCAATCCAAAGAGATCCAGCGCAGTGCTCACCGTTCCCTGGATGATGTCGCCGCGATATCGATTTCCCCCGCCCGCGGTCTTCAGGATCGCCTCCAGCGCTGACGGGGCCGGCCCCAACGGGTTCTCGTTCATGCTGATGACCACCACGTCGCCAGGCAAAGAGCCCCCAAGGTTCGACATGTCGCCGACAGACATGCCTCCTCTCTGCTGGGGCGAAGTCGCTCCCTTCACACCGGCGAATCCAGGAAGCGCCGTCGCCGCTACCGAGGCCGCGCCAACACCACGGAGAAATGATCTGCGCGATAAACCGGGCTGGATGCTCATACAGGGCTCCTCAAAAAATCGGTTCAGGAAATCTCAACTCCAACGCGACAAAGAAGAATCAGCGAAGGATGCAAAGACACCTGCTCTGTCCGAAAAGCGCTTGCACTTTCAGAAATCTGTTTATGAGAGAACCGGGAACGGGGTTCGGATTTGCAATCGAATGAGTATCAAGTTACATCAGATTCGCGGGACGTGCGCACTCCAGAAATAATTAATCCTGGCTCCCGAATAGTGAGCCAGGGTTGGATGAGATTATGTAACTGAAATTGGGAGATTTGTTCTAGACCCACTCTCCCGAACGCATCAGCGGCTCAGCCGACCCGTTCGCCGCAATCCCGTCCACATCCATCTCCCCCGACCCGATCATCCAGTCCACATGAATCAGGCTCGAGTTCGCCCCCAGCGCCGTCAACTCATCATTACCCATCTTCTCGCCGCCGATCAGGCACGTCGAATACGCCTGCCCCAGAGCAATATGGCTCGCCGCATTCTCGTCGAACAGCGTGCTCCAGTACAGAATCCCCGAAGCAGCAATTGGCGACGACGCCGGCACCAGCGCCACCTCGCCCAACCGCCGCGCTCCATCGTCGGTCGAGATCAGCCGATTCAGCACATCCTCGCCCGCCGTCGCCGTTGCCTCGACAATCTTCCCACCCTCAAACCTGCAGCGAATATTCTCAATCAACGTCCCCTGGTGCGAGAGCGGCTTCGATGCCCGCACCACGCCATCTACGCGATCTTTATGCGGCGTCGTAAAGCACTCCTCCGTCGGAATATTCGGCTGGCAGTAAACCCCATTCCCCGCAGTCGTCCCGCCGCCGGCCCACAGATGCTGGTCCGCCAACCCCACCTTCAAATCCGTCGAACCGTCTTTCGACTTGAAGTGCAGAGCCGCAAACCGCTTCGCGTTCAGCATGTCCACGCGCTTCTTCAGCCGCGCTCCATGCGCCAGCCAGTCCGCAACCGGGTCATCTCCGGTAATCCGCGACGCATGAAAGATCGCCTCCCACAGCTTCGCGACCGCCTCATCCACAGGCTCACCCGGAAACACCAGCTTCGCCCACTCCGGAGTCGCCGCCGCCACAATCGTCCAGTTGATCTCGTGCCGCGTAATCAACTCCATCGCCGGCTTGGCCGCCTTCGACGCCGCCACATTCGCGCGCGCCACCTTCGCCGGATCCTGCCCACCCAGCAGCGCGGGATTCGTCCCGGCAATCGCCATCCGCGCCGCGCCACTCTTGAACGCCGTTGCAATCGCATCCTGCAGCCACACCGGCGCGTAGTCGAAGCTCGCATCCGGCGCATGCTCGAACCGCGACAGCACGCATGGATCGTCCGCATACAAAGTCGTCACCAGCAGCGCGCCAGCGCGATATGCATGGTCCGTAATCCGCCGCACCAGCGGCAGCGCCTCAATCGGCGCCGTCAGCACCAGTTCCTGCCCCGCGCGCAGTCCCAAGCCCCACGCGCACGGCAACCTCGGCCAGCCGGTCAAGCTTTTCATCAAATGTCAGTGAAGCGAACAAAGGCGCGGAAGCCACAGCGGAAGCACTCATACCTACAGGCTAAGCGCGCCACTGGGCTCAGCGCAAATCGCTGCGATTCTTACAACTGCTCCCACACATCCCGGAAGTCATAGCACCCCGTCCGCGTCGATAGCCACTCCGCCGCCCTCACCGCGCCCTCCGCAAATCCGCGCCGCGAAAACGCCTCATGCGTCAGCACGATCCGGTCCGCGTCGCTCACCGCCTCCAGCACATGCGTCCCCTTGGCATCGCCCTCGCGCACCGACTCGATCGGCATCCCAATCTTCTTCCCCGCGCCGCGCTCCACCATCTCCGCAATCGAGATCGCCGTCCCCGAAGGCTTGTCCAGCTTGCTCGTGTGGTGCGTCTCCTCCACCGAGAACTTGTACCCCGCGCCCGCCAGCGAAGCCCCCATCTGCTGAGCCAGCTTCAACATCACCTGCACGCCAATCGAGTAGTTCGTCCCATAGAGCAGCGCCGCACTCTTGCGCTCTGCCAGTCCCCGCATGTCCGCCAGCATGCGTACCAGCCCGTCGTCCCGACCACCATCTTCGCGCCGGTAGCCAGGCAAGCGCGCATGTTCTGCACCACCGCCTCAGGCGTAGTGAAGTCGATGACCACATCGAATCCCGCCACAAATGGAGGCGTCAGCGCCGTAGCACCGGTATTTTCCAACTCATCCAGCACGTTCACGCCGTGGCCGCGCTCCGCCGCCACCTCTGCAACCAGCTTGCCGGTCTTACCCTGGCCAAGCACCAGAATCCGCATAGTCAAAGTCTATCGCGGAGCAGGATAGAACGCCGTTGCCCGCAAAAGAACAATCAAACCTTGGCCGCAACCGCCCTCGCCTCGGTATCGAACACAGTCGGATCCGGATCGGCAAAGAACTCCGCATGCAGCGATCGCACCGCCTCCTCCACATCCGACTCTTCGATCATGAAGCTCATGTTGATCTCGCTCGCACCTTGCGAGATCATCCGCACATTCACGTGGTTGATCGCCGAAAACACCCGCCCCGACAATGCCGCTGCGCCCGCGAATATCCTCGCCCACCAGGCAGATCAGCGCCTTGTGGCCTTCCATCTTCACGTCAGCGATCTTTGCCAGCTCCGCGCAGATCTCCGGCAGCTGCTCATTCGAGTCCACACGTCAGCGAGATGCTCACCTCGCTCGTCGAGACCATATCAATCGCGCACTGATACCGGTCAAATACATCGAACACTGCCTTCAGATATCCATGCGTCATCAGCATCCGGCTCGCCACAATATCGATGATCGTCAGCCGCTTCTTCGCCGCAATGCTCTTGAACGGGCTCGCACACGGCGGCGCCATCGCCGTAATCTTCGTGCCCTCATTCTCCGCGTTGCGCGAGTTCAGCACCCACACCGGAATGCTCTTCTGCACCGCCGGCAGAATCGTCGCCGGATGCAGCACCTTCGCTCCAAAGTATGCCAGCTCCGCCGCCTCTTCAAAACTGATCGTCTTCACCCGCAGCGCGTCCGGACAGATGCGCGGGTCCGTCGTCATAATCCCGTTCACGTCGGTCCATATCTCGATCGCCCCCGCATGCAGCCCGCCGCCCACTAGCGCCGCGGTGAAGTCGCTGCCGCCGCGCCCCAGCGTCGTCGTAATGCCATCCGACCGTCGCGCCGATAAAGCCGCCCATCACCGGAGTCTGCCCTGCCTCAACCAGCGGCAGCACCAACTCCGTCAGCTTGGCCTCAATCGCCGCTTCCTGCGGCACCGCCTTGCCATAGTGGTCGTCGGTAACGATGCAGGCTCCGCGCATCCACATGCACGCCGTTCAGCCCATGCTGCGCAAACGCCCCCGCCACCATCCGCGACGAAAGCCGCTCCCCAAAACTCACCACGTTGTCGCTCGTCCGCGGCGTCAACTCGCCCACCGCCGCAATGCCCCGCAGCAGATCGTCCAGCGCATCGAACCCGCGGCTGATCGCCGCCTCTACCTCGGTGAAGATCTCTCCGCACATCAAGTCCGCCGTCGTCTCGATGTGCCGGTTCCGCAGCCGCGCCGAAATCGCCAGCGCACCCTTCTTGTCGCCGCGCCCAGCCGCCGCGGCCGCAGCCAGCAGCAGGTCAGTCACCTTCGCCATCGCCGACACGACCACGATCGGCTTCTAGTCCTCGCTCCCGCCGCCCACGCACAATCGCCGCCGTACGCAGCATCGCCTTCGCATCCTCCACCGACGTGCCGCCAAACTTCATCACCACCAGGCCTGCGCGAGCCACATCCGCTCCCTGCAACTCGCTCATACCAGCACCGCGTCCCGCGCAACCGCCGCCTTCTTGCCCGCGTCCTTCGATCCAGCCAGCTTGCCCAGCCGCGCCAGCACCTCGGCATTCAGCACCGCCGCGCCAGCCGCGCCGCGAATCGTATTGTGCGACAGCACCACAAACTTCCAGTCCAGCAGATTGCACTCGCGCAGCCGCCCCACGGTCGAAGCCATCCCATTGCCCGCGCATCCGGTCCAGCCGAGGCTGCGGCCGATCCACGCTCGCATCAAACTCCACCGGCTGCTCCGGTGCAGTCGGCAGCTTCTGCCCCGCCAGCGGAGCAAACTCACTCCACGCCGCCAGTACCTCCTCGCGCGTCGCCTTCGTCCTGAGCTTGATGCTCACGCACTCCATGTGCCCGTCTTCCACTGCCACGCGGTTGCAGTGCGCGCTCAGCTTCGCATCCAGCATCTCGATGCCTTGCCGCGCCCCAGCCGCCCCAGCAGCTTCTCGACCTCTTCCTGCAGCTTCTCTTCCTCATTCTTGATGTACGGAACGACGTTGCCCAGAATATCCAGCGACGCCACGCCCGGATAACCCGCGCCGCTCACCGCCTGCATCGTCGACACAAACAGGCTCTCAATCCCGAACCGCTCTTCCAGCGGCTTCAGCGCCAGCACCAGCCCAATCGCGCAGCAGTTCGGGATTGGTCACGATGTAGCCGCCGCTCTCCTTCCGCCAGCTCTGCCGCTCAATCAGCGCCAGATGGTCCGCGTTCACCTCCGGCACCACCAGCGGCACATCCGCAGTCATGCGGAACGCGCTCGAGTTCGACACCACCGCGCAACCCGCCGCCGCAAACTTCGGCTCCAGTTCGCGCGCAATGTCCGCATCCAGCGCGGCAAAGATAATCTTCGGCAGCTCGCCTTCAGGCGTGCCCTCCGGCACATTCGGCATCACCGTCATCGCCGCGATATGTGCCGGCAGAGGCGTATCCAGCTTCCACTTGCAAGCCTCGCCATAAGTCTTGCCCGCGCTGCGATCGCTCGCCGCAAGCCACGCAACCTCGAACCACGGATGATTGATTCAACAACTGAATGAATCGCTGACCGACCATGCCGGTAGCGCCAAGGATGCCAACTTTGCGTCGTTCCATATCTCTTAAGAATACCGCAGAACCCTGCGATATTCGCCCACGAATCCGCTACCCACGGAACCGGGTGCCCCATGCTCGGCGCAGTTCCATCGCGCCGATCGTGGGGTCTTTCCCGTAGTCATCCAAATCCGCCTCAATGCGGTGGCAGTAACTCCCCAACCGGGCAATTCGTCCTCTGAATCGGACCGCCCGGATTGGACACCGTAAAGCTGTATGAGCAACTGACATTGGAATCCCCCTGGCCAATCCGCTGATACACATACAGCGTCCGGTTCCCCGGGTTATAGACCGTCAGCATCGCCTGCGGCCCCGCGCCGATCATCTGAAATTCCAGTCCCGTATCGCCCCCGCGCGACGACGAGGATGACGACGAACTTGACCTCTGCGCCAGCACCGTCGTCCCCGCACCCCGGGCCCACCAGCCAACCGCAACCGCCAGACACACCAACGCCAACCCGCGAACAACGGAACCGACACGCATCATGGGAATTTCCTCATGGAATGAGATGGATACTCACCCAAGAGACGTTCTGCCCGGTCTATCCGTTATCGAGCAACGTGTCTTAATCGTCCCGATACCGCCGCCGCCGCGAATAGTACCCGCCCGATCCGCCCCACGCCAGCAACGCAACAATCAGATGAATGATGAACCAAAGGCCAACCCCCTGGTCCAGATAAATCATGTACAGAATCAGCACCCGCGGCAGCAGGACCGCCACAATCAGCGGCAGAATCCCATGCAGATGAAACGGCGCCGTCGCCCCCTCAAGCCAAAGCAGGCACAGTGCAATCCGCGGCAGAAACAGCGAGAACACCAGAAACCACAGCGGCAGCGTATGAATCACCATCAGCACTTGCAAGCTCATACCACCTCACCTCACCGAAATCGTGTCCCGACCAACGGGAGGACCAACGCGAAGCCCAGCACAAGTCACGAAGTGACCGCTCCCCGCGCAGGGGGCCCGTCCGGCAGGACAGTTCTACGCCGCATCCATAGCCGCAATCACCGCATCCCCAAACGCAATCGTCCCGCTCTTCCCGCCCACATCCCTGGTCAACACCTTGCCCTCGCGCGTAGACCTTCTCCAGCCCAGTCTGAATCCGTTCCGCTGTCGCCTTCTCGTTGATGTGATGCAGCATCAGCACTGCGCTTTGCAGCAACGCCGTCGGATTCGCCAGGTCCTTCCCCGCAATATCCGGAGCCGACCCATGCACCGCCTCGAAGATCGCGCACTCGGTCCCCAGATTCGCTCCCGGAACCAGTCCCAACCCGCCCACAAACGCGCTGCACAGGTCACTCAGAATATCGCCGTACAGATTCTCGGTCAGCAAAATATCGTACTGGTACGGATTCATCACCAGCTGCATGCAAGTGTTGTCGACGATATGCTCCGCGTAAGTCACCTCGGGATAAGTCTGCGCAACCCCCCGGCAGCACCGCAGAAACAGCCCATCCGACAGCTTCATGATGTTCGCTTTATGGATCGCATGAATCTTCTTCCGCCCATGCTTGCGCGCATAGTCCAAACGCAAACTCCGCAATCCGCGTCGAAGCCTTCTCCGTAATGATCTTCAGCGACTGCACCACGCCCGGAACAATCTCGTGCTCCAGCCCCGCGTACAGATCCTCGGTATTCTCGCGCACAATCACCAGATCGATGTCCGGATAGCGCGTCTTCAGCCCCGGCAGATTCTTCACCGGCCGAAAGTTCGCAAACAGCTCGAACTTCTGCCGCAGCGCCACGTTGATCGACGAAAACCCGCCGCCCACCGGAGTCGTCACCGGTCCCTTCAGCGCAACCTTGTTCTCTTCGATCGACCGGTACAGCGCCTGCGGAATGTACTCGCCAAATCGCTCGAACGCCTCCGCCCCCGCCGCAAACTTGTGCCAGTCGAACCCCACGCCCGTCCGCCTTGCCCGCGGTCTCCACAATCCTCACCACCGCCGCCGAAACCTCCGGCCCAATCCCATCTCCCGGGATCAACGTAATCGCATGTGTCCTGCTCGCCATCGTGCTCACCACTCCATTAATATTCAGCTTCTAGGTAAGCCAAGCCTTCAGGCTTGGCACTCTCAGACCTGCCCCATTCGGGCTTTAGCCCCTGGGTACGACTAGTCAAATTTGCAACTACAACCTTCTTTTCGCATCTCTCCCGCTCAGCAACTCTTCCAGCTCCAGCCTTGAACTCCCGCACATCCTTGAAGTCCCGATACACGCTCGCAAACCGGATATATGCCACGGTATCGATCTCCTTCAGCCGCGTCATAATCAGCTCGCCAATCTCGCTCGTCGTCCGCTCGCGCTCCGGCCGAATCCACCACATACGCCTCGGTCTCATCCACAATCCGCTCCAGCGCCGCGCCGGAAATCGGCCGCTTCTGGCACGCATGCAGCAGCCCGCCCAGGATCTTCTGGCGGTCGAACTTCTCCCGCCGCCCGTCCTTCTTCACCACCATGTACGGAATCTCGTCGATGCGCTCATACGTCGTAAAGCGCTTGTTGCAGCCTCTCGCACTCGCGCCGCCGCCGGATCGCGTCCGCCTCTTTGCTCTCGCGCGAATCCACCACGCGGTCCTGCGCAAACCCGCAGTAGGGACACTTCATCGGCTACACATCATTGAAAACAAAATAGACACCGTCACTCACGATTCTACCAGCGCAGCAGAACCTCCGCAGAATTGTCATCCTGAGCGAAGCCTCTCGCAGCCCCATCGCGAGAGGCGGAGTCGAAGGACCTGCGTGGTGCTCCGCGGAGCCATAACCCTTCGCCGCTTTCAACTAAAGCCCGCTCAGACAATCCACCCGCCCCCCACAACCTCATCCCCGTCATAAAACACCGCACTCTGCCCCGGAGTAATCGCCCGCTGCGCCTCATCAAACTCCGCAGTCACCGCGTCGTCTCCCGAAGCCCGCAGCGTAGCCCAGGCCGGCTCATGCCGATGCCGGATCTTCACCCGCACCCGCATCTCCCCCACCAGCCGCTCCACCGAAATCCAGTTCAGCCGATCCGCCCGCAGCTCCCGCGACATCAACTCCTCATCCCCACCCACCGTCACCCGATGCGAATCAGGATGAATCGCCAGCACATACTTCGGCCCAGTATTACCTGATCTGCCCGCCGCCACCGCCAGCGAACCGCCCAGCCCCTTCCGCTGCCCCACCGTGAACCCATGAATCCCCTCGTGCCGCCCCACCACCTCGCCGCCAGCCGTCACCAACTCGCCCGCCGAGTCCGGCATCGCCTCGCCCTTCTCATCCAGATAAGCCTTCATAAACACCGAATAATCCCCACCCGGGATAAAACAAATCTCCTGCGAATCCGGCTTCTGCGCCAGCGCCAACCCAGCCTCCGCCGCCATCACCCGCACGGCCGGCTTCTGCATCTCGCCCAGCGGAAACAGCGTCCGCGACAACTGCTCCTGCGTCAGCCCAAACAGAAAATACGTCTGGTCCTTCGACTTGTCCTCCGGCCGCGACAGAATCCACCGCCCGCGCGCCTCGTCGAACCGGTTCCGCGCATAGTGCCCCGTCGCCACCTTATCCGCGCCAATCTGCCGCGCCGTAGTAATCAGCGCGTCAAACTTCAAATGGTTATTGCAAAGCGTGCAAGGAATCGGCGTCCGCCCCGCCAGATACTCATCCACAAACGGCCGCACCACCTCCGCCTCAAACCGCTCCTCCTGGTTCACCAGGTAGTACGGAATCCCCAAATGCCCGGCCACCGCCCGCGCGTCATAAACATCGTCAATCGAGCAGCACCGCCCGCGCACCGCCTCCGGCATGCCCTCATGCCCGGCCAGCCGCCGCTGATTCCAAAGCTGCAGCGTCAACCCGACCAGCGTATGCCCCTCCGCGCGCAGCATCGCCGCCACGGCAGACGAATCCACCCCTCCGGACATGGCAACGGCAATGGTCTCAGGCGAAGGCATACACCTCTATTCTACGCGGCTCGCGCACCCTCCACGACTGAACACCGCTGGAGCGAACGCCTCAAGCTGTCAGCTTACGGCTCACGAGCTCACAGCTCAAGAATCTTGCCTTGTGCCTCGAACTCGCATTCAGGCGCAACCGCCCTACTTCGTCTCCGTCTCCCGCATAAACTCCGCCAGATAGTCCTTCCACACCGCCGCCGACGTATGCGTCCCATGCCCTCGCGTCTGGTCCGTGATCGGCAGCAGCACAAACTTCGCCCGCGGCATCTCCTTCACCATCTTCTGCGCAATCCCGAGCTCCGGCGGATTGATGTAATCGTCCGCCGAGTTGATCCAAAGGACCGGCACCGTGATCGTCGCCAGCTTCGGCGCCGGGTTATAGTTCCTGCTCGCGTTGATGTAATAAATCATGTCGTTCGCATCGGTCCGCGCCATCGCCTTGGCCAGATAGTCATCCACCCACTTCTCAGCCAACTCACGCGTAGGCTCACCCTTCTGCATCTGCAGCGGGCTGGACCCCATCACCAGCAGCATCTCGTTCGCAGTCTTCAACCCCTCCACCGGCTCCGTCTTGTACTCGCCACCCATCCACGCCGGATCCTGCTTAATCGCCTGGATCGCCATGTACCGCATCATCCGATTGCGCCCGGCCAACTCCACCGGCAAGCACGCAAACGGAGCCAGCGCCTGCGCATACCCCGGATACGTCTCGCCCCACACAAACGACTGCATGCACCCCATGCTCGTTCCCAGGATCAGCCGCAGATGGTCCACATGCATCCCCTCCGTCAGCATCATGTACTGCGACCGCACCATATCGTCGTAGTCATATTGCGGAAACCGCGCATGCAGTCCATCCGAAGGCTTGCTCGACGCCCCATGCCCGATATCGTCCGGCAGAATCACGAAGTACTTCGTAATATCCAGCACTCCGCCCGGCACAAACAGCACATCCGAAAACAGCGGATTCAGCAACGAATGAGCATCCCCGCCCGTCCCATGCAGCAGCAACACAGCATTGTCCACGTGCCCCGCGGCATCCCGGTGCGGCTGTCCCAGCGTCAGGTAATGCAGCCGCAAATGGTCAATCGTCACCCCATCCTTGAACTGAAAATGATCGATCGTATAAGTCCCATCCGCCGTCGGCCACGCCGCAGGCGCCGCCTGCCCCACCCCCGCGACCGCAGCCGCACACCAAACCGTAACCAGCCCAAGCCGCATAAGACACTTCATAGGAAAACCCTCGTGTACGCTTTGGATGCACCCACGCTCTCCATCCTAAAGCCACCGTTCCGCCAGCCCACCGCGCCCCATCTTCCCGCTTTTTGCGCCCCATCACTTACTCCAGGTTGATTATCAAGTTTGCTACGGCAACCCACAAAAGCGCCGAAGGCGCGACCACATACCAGCCTGGGCCGTAGGCCCAGGTACGTGTTCAAAGAGGAACCCAAGGGCTGAAGGCCCGACACAAGGCCCGAAGGCAACGGATAACTAACCCACGCCCTGCCAAGAGCCGCGTGTTTCAGTCCACCTCTCTAGCCCAGTGCTTCGCAGAGCGGCGGTGAATCTGCTCGAAGCAAATCACTGCAGTTTCCGAAAATCCCGATTCAGAGGAGTTGTGGGATTCCAACTGTACCGGCGTTACGGTTCCGTCTACCTAATCTTGTGTCGGTGTGTGCAATGGCGATTTTGCGCTTTCTAAGGCCCGGTAGATATCGAGGGGCTGAGCGACTTCTCCCGAGTGTTGCCAAGAAGATCACTGAGGTGATGCTGAGTGGGTGAATCGCGGCGCTCACACGGCTTCTTGATCTATCGACTGATACGAATTCACCATCCTCGCCGATTTCGCACCCCGCACCAACACACAACTCCCGTCGTCCGAGATTCAGTGAGTTCGAGTTGTGCAGCCCTACGGTTTCAACCCAGATCATCGGACAATACCATCTCAAGTCTCAATGGGTGATCTTAAGCGCTGATGAAGTCAACTGCTTCAATCTGGCCACCAGTCAGGACTGGTCATCGGACGCCAGCACGCGGTGGGGGCTACATTTGATCCCAGCGTCGCAATCTTGACAATCCGGCCTAGGGTTTGGAATACCCCCTCAGCCAAACACATTGGAAGTTCATCAAAGCAAGCCAATGACTTGTGGAAGTATCAGCTGACCCTTATCGGAATCAGCACGACCTGCCTCCAACGAGCGTATTGAAAATATGGCAATCTGAATCCCACCTTCGGCCGGCTCTGATACGGAAGCTGGTGAAAGGGCAACTATGCGCCCTTTAGAGATTCGGATTGCCGGGTCCTTTTATGATTCACAGATTTACTCAGGAGAACTGTACCTCTGGACGACCACCGGGGCTATTGTGCGCGTGGACTGGAACAAACTCGTGGATTCGGTTGAGAAGAAAGATCAATATCGCGCCACCTTTGAATTCGCCTTCCGCAGGAGCGAATACCTTTACGATCCAAATGTCTCAATCTTGCTTCACGATCCCGAGGTCCGCTCAGTTCTGGAACGGCGCTTCCGTGCACTGTCTGAGTCGCCGATCGAAGTGTCACCTGGTTTGCTGGAGAGATGTACTATCGCGCAATATGACAACCGTTTTGGATTTCCTCATGCCGATTCGGGATTCTACAACGGAAATATCTTTGTCGGCGGACAAGACGGCGTGGAATACGCGTGGCCAAGGGACGATGACCATGCGATGCAGTCCACTAAGTTAACGGATTTGCCTGCGCTCGGAATCGCGCTGGGCTCATCTCGACTTGCGATCGCTGCGGGCAGCGAGGGCGTGTTTCAACTTACCGCCGCTCCCTATATTGAATCTAACTTGAAAATGGTAGCGCCAAGCTTCTCGAACTCGGTTAGATGGATGGAAAGCGCACTATTTGCTTCCAATCGCAGCTCTGCGGGTACGTTCGTCGATTTCAAGCCGGGGAAGAAGAATAAAGATCGTCCGGACGAACCACGGGAAAAGGTCGTTAGACAATTGCTTCCGGTCGAGGAACTGGGTGAGTTTCACGAACAGGTTGAGTACGTTTGGGGTGGCGAGGATCGGCTGTGCATCGCTGCCACGGGACACATCGATGTAGTCAAGTTTTTTCCTCGCCGCAAATTGGCAGATCGCTTCGTTGTTCAAGGCCGAGTAGAGGTGTCCGCAAAGGAGCCGCATCACTTTATTGCTGCCGACAATGCGGTCTTTGGATTTGTGCTCGAGCATGCAACAGGATTGGTGGTCCTCGCTAGCTCGTCTGAGACTATATCCCTCGAGGGGGAACCTGTGAACTGGCGAGTCTTTCCTCGCTCCAAATACTACACAAATCAACTACATGTCGTACGCGAGGAGTTCATGTCGGTTCTTTCCTTCAATGACGACTTCTTCGTAAATCAAGACGAGAAGCTATCAGGGGTCAACGTCAACCGGAATGCCCAGTTTGGTAGCCGGCCTCGTTCTGGACGGCCAGAGCCGCTCGTCTATCCGACGCCAGAAGAACGCTCGGGGCCGCTCGCCTTTCCAATATCAGACGACGACATTCCTTTTTAGCTTTATGCGCCCTCGAAAAAGGTAAATTGTCGGATGAAATCAGGCGGCCCTGAAATCGGGTCGGCTGCCAGCGAACCATATTGTCTCTAGTCTTATCGGAAGATTACCGACTCGGACTCATATCGATACGATCGGCTTTGTTATCTCCCGATCTCAGTTGACGCTAACAGGCCGGTGCACTCATCCAGCGTCAGTTTTGGGGCGTACGGCAACCAAGGGTCCAAATACCAACTAACATCTTGGCGTGAAGCAAGCATTCCGTCGTACCTGTCGAGATACGTGGTTTTGGGAAACTATGAATCGCCCCTGGTCTTCAAACTGATCCACCACCCAAACTCTCCGCAGCTCAGTGGTCAATTTCCCTTCATTTTCATCACCCCATTTGATCAATTCCGATAATCTAAGCAGTCAATGTCCGCAGCCCACCCAACCCGCTGGCTAACCCTCGCTGCCCTGCTCGCCCTCATCACCACCGCCCACGCCGGGCCGCCCTTCCAGACCGACGACCCCGACCCCGTCGAATTCCACCACTTCGAGATGTACGCCTTCGAACTCTCCGACTCCACCGGAAAGAACGCCGGAGGCACCATCCTCGAAACCCCCGCCTACGAGGTCAATTACGGCGCCGCACCCGGCCTGCAGATCCACCTCGTCCTCCCGCCCACCGTCGTCTTCCAGCCCGGCAGTAATGGGAACGCCGGCCCCACCAACTACGGCATCGGCGACACCGAACTCGGCTTCAAATACCGCCTCTTCAAGGAAACCAAGCACTCCCCCGAGATCGGCATCTTCCCCTTCTTCGAGTTCCCCTCCGGCAACGCCGACAAAGGCCTCGGAGTCGGAAAAACCTGGTACCGCATGCCACTCTGGCTGCAGAAATCCTGGGGTCCCGACGACGCACAGTGGACCACCTACGGCGGAGCCGGAGCCGCCGTCGTTCCCCAGGACGGCTACACCACCTACCCCTTCGCCGGATGGCTCATCCAGCGCCAGCTCAACAAAAAATGGACCCTCGGCGGCGAACTCTTCGGCCACGGAGCCGAAGGTCCAGCGGCCCTCTCAACCCGCTCTTCCACCCTGCTGGACCTCGGCGGTATCTACGAGTTCCGCAAGTTCGACGAAGGGGGCTTCGACCTGCTCTTCGCCGCCGGTCGCAGCATCTACGGCCAGCCCGAAACCTACACCTATCTCTCCCTCTACTGGACCTGGGGCCCGAAAGACGCCGCCGACTCGAACAAGCCGGACTCCAACGCCAGCTCCAAGATGCTCAATGCACTCAGTCCCCCACAACTTTGATTTTGGAAATCTCCGGGGAACTCCCTCGCTCGCCTTTGCAAGGTCTAAAACTAGCGAATTGGCCAGTAACCGACTTGTTATGTGCTTGTTAACCCAACTGAATAATTGACATTTTAGTTATGACCCACCAGCTAAACTGGTAATAGTAGAAATATAAAAAACAATTACCACCAATAAAGGGAAAGGGGAATCAACGAGACCTGTGTCTAATTGACCACACCACCAAAATAAGTCTCTTAGAATGAGTAATCAGAGTGTGGCAAATAAGCCACACCCACCAGCAAGATAATTAGAATGAGTGATATACAGTTTCATACCCCCCCAGGGAGGGGGTAGCGGGGAAAGGGGAGCACCAATGGAACCGAATCAGCGCGGAATCGTCACGCACCGCACGGCATGCGCCTACTTTGAAACCACCGCCGCCGAACCCGGCTTCACATCGCCGCAGTCCGCCCCGACGTACTTCATCGTGGACGTCGAATCGATCGTTGAGCTCATCGTTCTACCGTTCGCCGCCATATTCAGCGTCATGTGCGTCGTCCCAGTCACATGCTCGTCGTCGACATGATGAAACGTCGAGTGCCCGTTCGCTGTTCCCTGCGCAGTAGTGCAACTCGTATCGAACGAAGCACCGTCCGCGGTCTGAACCCGGTTGGTGAACGTGCACTTCATGCCCGGCCGGTTCTGCTGCTGGTTCAGCAGCGCGTCCATGCTCGTCCCAGGCGCAAAGCAGGACTTGGAGGTAATCGAAGTCGGCGCAGAGCCACCAGCCGAGCCGCCCATCATCGACCTTACCTGAGCCTGTTGCGCTGCCGGCATCGCGGCAATCTTGGCTTCAACCTCGGGCGGCAAAGACATCGTATTGGTGGAACTGATCTGCGACTCCCACAATCCAGGCTTGATCGGAATCGGCGCACTCTGCCCATACAGGCTGATAGAAGCGGCAATTATGCCTAAAGTAATACAGCAAATCAGCAACCCGTCTGGCAACGACAGTCTCATGAACGACCTCCCTGAATTGTCCCTTACCCGGAATCAAAGCAGAGTATCATCCCAGCCGCCGGGTTATCCAGCCAGCGCCTTCTCAAGCGCAGCCACCACCGCCGGATCGTCAGGAGTCACTTCAGGTGAGAAACGCGCCACCACGTTCCCGTCGCGGTCGACCACAAACTTCTCAAAGTTCCACAGAATCCCAGGCTCCGGATTCGGCGCGCCCTTGTCATTCTTGGCGAGAAATCCAGCTAGTTTTTCGCGGAAGCCCTCGCGCGTCGCGCCAGTCGCCTTCGGCTGCGCCGCAATCAGCGCCTCGTACAACGGATGCGTCGTCGCGCCGGTGACCGTAATCTTCGAAAACATCGGGAAATCGACCCCGAAGCTCGCCGTGCAGAACTCCGCGATCTCGCGGTTCGAGCCCGGTTCCTGCTCCGCAAAATCGTTCGCCGGAAAGCCCAGCACCACCAGTCCGCTCTCCTTGAACCGGGAATACAGCTTCTCCAGCGCGTCGTACTGCGCTGTCAAACCGCACTTCGAGGCCACGTTCACTACCAGCAAAACCTTCCCGCGGTACTGCGCAAGAGAGGTGGGTTGACCGGTAATTGTTTCAACAGCGAAGTCGTAGATAAGTGCAGACATGGGTCTCTCCTGAGGTTGGGTATTGCGATGAACAATTTAGTTGGCGGCAGAAAAGCGTTAGATCGGAAATTCCTTCAACCACTCGCGGAAACCCGGCCCAAGATCGTGCCGCTTCAGAGCCAGTTCCACGGTCGCCTTAAGGAAGCCCAGTTTGTCGCCGGCGTCGTGCCGTTTGCCTTCGTAGTGAAAGCCGTAAACCTTCTCGTGCTGAAGCAGGGCCTTGATGGCATCCGTGAGTTGCAATTCGCCGCCCGCACCCGGCTTGATCGTTTCAATCATCTCGAAGATGCGCGGCGTCAGAATATAGCGACCAATAATGGCGTTCTGCGACGGAGCGTCCTTGAACTTCGGCTTCTCCACCATTCCCTTCACGTCCAGCAAACGAGGATTAGTGGCCACAGACGTGCAGTCCAGAACGCCATACGCGGAGATCGCCGGGCCCTCTACAACTTCCGAAGCCAGTATGCTCGATTGGGTTTCGTGGAAAGCTTCGACCATCTGTTTCATACACGGAACGTCCGCGTCGACTATGTCGTCCGGCAGCAGCACGCAGAACGGCTCATCGCCGATGATCTCCTTGGCCATCAGAACAGCGTGTCCCAGACCCAGCGGATGCGGTTGACGCGTGTAAACGATCCTGGCCAGCTTCGACACGGAATGAACGACATCCAGAAGCTGCTGCTTTCCTTTGGCTTCGAGCGCAGCTTCCAGTTCAGGGCTGTAATCGAAGTGATCCTCCATCGCAGCCTTGTCGCGCCCGGTCACGATGATGATCTCCGTGCAGCCGGCTGCAACCGCCTCTTCGACCCCATATTGAATCAGGGGTTTATCGACCAGGCACAACATCTCTTTTGGAATCGCCTTGGTTGCTGGCAAAAAACGCGTGCCCAGACCTGCCGCCGGAAATACTGCCTTGCGAATCTTCTGATAGCTCATGCGAAGAAAAGCCTTTCAGTGCTTCGTTTGGTGACCATCCTAGCAAAGACCTCAGTCCGCCCGAAGATTCCAGTCCGGCTATTACTTTCGCCCCTGAATTATCGCGCTCCCACCCGCCTTGCGACGGGCGCGTTTGGCAGCAATCTCCCGCATCTCCTGACCCAGCGAAGTGCGATTCATGATGGTCTGTTGCGCGATGCCGATCAGGTTGCCCACCGCCCAGTAAAGTGCCAGGCCCGCAGGATAGCTCCACGTCATGTAGCCGAAAAACGCCGGCATCATGAAGGCCATCATCCGCTGCTGCTGGGGATCGACGCCCGGCGAAGGGGTATAGAACTGCACCAGGAACTGCGAAATGATCGTCAGGATAGGAAGGATGTGATACGGATCAGGCGCCTGCAGGCTTGGCAGCCAAAGCCAGGGAGCGTGACGAAGTTCCACAACACGCGGAAGCATCGTGTAGAACGCTATGAACAGAGGCATGGTGATCAGCGACGGAATGCATCCGCCGAACATGTTCACGCCTTCCTTCTTCTGAAGGTCCATGATCTCGGCGTTCATCTCGTTCCGCTTCGGATCGGTCACCTTGTACTTCTTGTACCGCTCCTTGATCGCGTCCATCTGCGGCTGGATGCGCTGCATCTTCAGCGCGCTCTGCATGGTCTTGATCTTGAAGGGTATCGTCAGAATGTTGATGATGATCGTCAAAATTATGATCGACCAGCCCCATGTTCCCGACCAGTTGTAGGCGAGATGCTTTTGAATCCAAAACAGCGAGAGGAACAGACCTTTGCCGATCCATCCCCAGAAGCCAAACTCAAGAATTGGTTCCAGACTCACTTTGCTGTCGGCCGCATGCACCGACTTCAGGATATCTACAGCCTTCGGTCCAACAAAGATCCGCGTCTGCGTCGTGCCGCTGGTGTCTCCGAGAGCGGCGCCAACGATCGGCAGGTTCAACATCCTGGTAGGGGCCGAACCAGAATTGAACCCTACTCGCTTGATTGTCTTCGAAACGTCGAGGTCGCCATGCAGGGTAGCAACTGTCGCCGTCGCGGGCGAATCAGGCAGAAACACCGCCGCGAAGAATGGATCGGCTACACCCGCAAAATCGAACGGCCCATTCAAGGTCGCTCCGCCCGAGATCTTCTTTGCGTCGACATGGTCGAAAATGCCGTTGCTGTAAGTGTCCACCTGCGAGTTGGTGTACGCCGTCATGTTCGACGTCTCGTTCTGATCGCCGAATCCGCCCGGCCAACTCAACAGCGCCCGATAGGGTGCGCCGCCACGCGTTACCTGCACCTCCGCGTGCAGCACGTACGACTCGTCGAACGAGAATGTCTTGGTCGCCTGAATGTCGCCGTTCGAATACTTGAAGGTCAGCGTGGCCGGCGAGTTGAGCATGCCCGTTGCCGAAGGCACAAACAGCGCCTGGTTCAGAGCTTCGCCGGTCGATCCATTCAGCGTGCCTACCGTTCCGCCGGTGCTGGTACCGTTGTCGCCATATCCTTGCGTGTAGGTCAGCGTATTCGGTCCGGTCTGCGTCACAACGTAGGTTCCGTTGTAGCTGTTGTCGGAGATCCCTGCTATCGCAACCGCGCGCCCGTTCAAGCCGGCGGGCACATTGCCCAGGGTCGTCAGAGCGACAACGCCTCCGTTACGCGACGCTGAACCGATCGAGATACTCGACCCGTCGTAAGTGTAAAGCGATAACGGAAAGCCAAAAAGCTTGGCCGCCTGCTGATGCACCAGGTCGAGCGGCTTGCCTTGATCGTCTGGATACCGCTTGAGAATCCAGCTCGTAACCTGGCCGCCGCGGTTGGAGAACGTGATGCGGTACAGTTCGTTCTCGATCGTCGTCGTCGTCTCAGAGTTGGCCTGAACGACGGGCACCGCAGTCGCGGCAGAGGCCGAGCCAGTTCCCTGCGGTCCAGCCACGGGAGCCTGTATGGCGGGAGCTTGCGGCGAAGGAACCTGCTGCGGGGCAACGACCGGCGCGGATGGCGACGCCGCCTGTGGGCTTATCTTCGAGTGATAGTACTGAGCGCCGAACAGAACCGCGATCATGACGGCCATCATCGCTAACAGCGACCGGTGATCTTGTCCGCCCTGTTGATTGGGGTTGTTAAACTCTGCCAAATGAGACGTCCTATTCTGCGAGTAGCTAGAAGTTATGGCCGAACGACTCCCAGCCTTTGTCTATGGTAAATGGTCTACGCACTTCTGGTCGGAGCCGGAAGTAGCGGCGCGGCCCATGCAAGCGGACGGTAAACGCGCGGGTACAGGATCGAGGCCGCCTTTGCCCCATGGATGGCAGCGACCAAAGCGGCGCGCTGCCAGCCAGGACCCGCGAATGATCCCAAACCGGCTCATCGCGGTGTAAGCATACTCAGAACATGTTGGCAGGTAGAGACATCGGCTGGGGGACAAAGAATGAAGCACCGGAGAAACCAGCGATTTATAGAACCGGAAAGCGGCACCGAGAAGCCATCGCCTCCAGTCGCGAGTTGTCTGGACCGAATCCGCCCCTGGTTGTGCCTGTGCCATGATGGCGCTCAACCCCTTACCTGCGATTCAAGCACCGCCTGCTTTTGCGAGGCTCTCTGGATGGCCTGAAATACGGACGCTACTTCGCGCTCGAGGGCGGCGAAGTCCAGATCGATCACACTGCGCCGGGGATGAAGCACCACGTCCACGGGAAACCTCAGCAGCGAAAGGTGCCTGCGAACCACTTCACGCATGCGACGCTTGATACGATTGCGATCCACTGCCTTGCCCATCACCTTGCCGACCGTGAGGCCGACTCGCGCGCTTTGCGGATCGACATCCCGTAGCGGCCGGCCATCCCGGCCCATCGGCGGGCGCAGGACGAAGAAGTAACTCATTTGCTTGCTGAACTGCTTGCGGCTGCCTGAGTACACTCGCTGATAATCTGCGTGTTTGCGCAACCTGCTGGTAGCGGCGATCATAAGCGCCCCCCGGTCGCGCAAGCCACTGGGTCACCGAGACGATGAAAACGGAGGTAAAGTCGCGACTGTTCTGATCGAATGAGAGATTGGAGTAGCGGCATGTTTCTGCCCGCGACACTTCATTGAAAAACTTGAAAATACGCGTGGACAGCGAAGTCTAGTTATCTCGGAAACCGGCGCTGACGGCGATCTTGTGACGGCCCTTGGCACGGCGTCGGCTGAGTACAGCCGCACCCGCTTTGGTCTTCATACGGGTAAGAAACCCGTGGGTCTTCGCGCGGTGGCGGCGGTTGGGTTGGAAGGTACGCTTCGGCATTTGAATCGACTCCTGCTCAATTTCTTTGCGGTATGCAACAGTCTCTCAGTATACCTTAAATGTCCCTCGAATCCCAGCTAACGGCATGGCAGGGGCTTAGACGCGCCTCGCAAAAGGTTCTGACGGGACATCCAACGAAGGAGGAAAAAGAGAAGCGGACTGAACCTTCACAAGGAATGGTGCAACCGAATTTTTATCTCTCATTCGCTTGAAATCGACTTGTTTTTTCGTGCTAACATCAAACCCGCTTACCAAAGGCGAAATCTGATTCACTCAGTTCGTTCCTTGGTTCACGGTGTCGTTTCTCTTCGCAAGGGGGTTACTAAACCCACCGCGAGGGTCTCCAGCAAACAACGCTCGTCCCCACTCGCCGGACTCGGCGATGCGGGACTTCCATTGCCGTCGCAGTTCGGCTGTACTTCCGTTTTTTGGGTCAGCTTCGTCATCTCGAATTAAGAAAACTTGGAATCATATCCAAGAAGGAATCTACAGCATGTCATTCGTTCCTACGGCTACCGCCGTACTGAATTACTGGGTTCGAATCCTGGGTGCGCTTGAGAAGAAAATCAATCGCCAATCGTTTGAGACATGGCTCAAGCCGACCCGGTTCTCCCACATACAGGGTAAGACTCTCTACGTGCGCATCCCCTCCGCAGAGTTTCAGGACGTATGCGAAAAATACGCGGATCTCATCCAGGAGGCCATCGATAACCTCGGCCTCGACATCGAGACGGTGACCTTTACGACGCCGCAGCAAGATCCCAGCGCACCCCGCGTTCGGGAGGACGGCGGTTTTGCGCCCGTCCCAAGCCACAACTCCAACGCACCCACCTCGCGCCGCTCGCCTGGAATGTCTGCACCCGCCCCGGAGCAGTCCCGCTTCGACTGGAACACCGCCTCGCAACTGAATCCGCGCTATCAATTCGACGCGTTCGTCATCGGCGGCGGCAATCAGTTCGCAATGGCGGCCGCTCAGGCTGTTGCAGAGCGCCCCTCAAAGGCATACAACCCACTGTTCCTGTACGGCGGCGTTGGCATGGGCAAGACCCACCTGATGCACGCAATCGGACATGACGTGAAGCGCCGTCAGCCGCATGCATCCATCTGCTACGTCTCCGGCGAGAAGTTCATGAACGAGATGGTGGACTGCGTTCGCTACCAGAAGATGACCAGCTTCCGCGACAAGTTCCGCAATGTGGACGTGCTGCTGATCGACGACATCCAGTTCCTGGCCGGCAAAGAGCGCACGCAGGAGGAGTTCTTCCACACCTTCAACACCCTGCACGAGAGCATGAAGCAGATCGTCATCGCCTCGCGACAGGCCTCCGAAAGAATTGCCCGACTTCGAAGACCGGCTGCGCTCGCGCTTCGAGTGGGGCCTGATCGCCGACATTCAGCCGCCGGATCTCGAGACCAAGGTCGCCATCCTGCAGAAGAAGGCCGAGTCGGAGCAGACGCAACTTCCGACCGACGTCGCTCTCTTTATTGCTTCAAACGTTCGCACGAACGTCCGCGAACTTGAGGGTGCGCTTGTCCGGCTGATCGCCTGGTGCTCAATGCATGGGGTCGAGATCACCCTCGCAGTCACTCAGCAGTGCCTGAAGCAGTTCATCGATACCCAGGTTCGTAAGATCACGATTGAAGCAATCCAGCGAGCTGTCTCCGAGCAGTTCGGCATGCGTGTCGCCGAGCTGAAGCAGAAGAATAACTCGCGGCAGATCGTAGTGCCGCGCCAGATCGCGATGTATCTGGCAAAACAACTCACCGAAGCTTCGCTCCCGGAAATCGGCCGTCAGTTCGGCGGCAAGCACCACACGACGGTTATGCACTCCATTGCCAAGATCGACGAGCATCGCCGTTCCGACAAGGACATGAACCGCACCATCAATAAGCTGATGGAGACTCTAAGCTAACCAAACACTCTTCGCGCAGCTTTCCAGGCCGCCGGCAGTTGCATCCAACTCTGTATCGGACAGGAGAACCACATGATCGATCAGGCAAGGACTCGCAAAGACGAAGCAAATCTCAAAGGCGCGGTGGAAGGCGATGTCCTCCACGAAGATTTTGGATTGGGACATAACTCATTCAGTGGTCAACTGGGTCATCGCGACCAGGATGACATGCTGAAAGACAACGATACTGATTTTCCGGAACCCGATGCTGCCGCAGAACACACAGGCAAGTAACGAACTCCAGGTTGGAAACTTGAGCGAGGCTCTCTATATTTGAGACACCCCTGTGATGGCAATCACGTTTCATCCTGCAAACGTTTGATATATGCTTTATTCATAAGGTGAAACGGCATCATGGATGATGTGGCACAGGCGGCTCAAACTATTGCAGGTTTTCTCCAGACATTCACGGCGAATAGCGGTCTCAAGCTGCGGTTCCGGGTTAAATTGCGTACTCCAAAGCTTCCCTCAGAAACTGCGGATCCCTCTTCCCTTCCTCCCGCAAGCGACGGTCCGAAGAGCCTGTATGTGGAGTTTTCCGGTCCTGATACGCAAGTGCTGACCGGTCATAATGGCGAGGTTCTGAACGCTCTCGAACATATTGCCACGAAGATACTGCGGCTTGAGCCGGAAGAGCACGACCAGGTGTCCTTCGACGCGGACCACTTCAAAGCCAATCGCGACCGGCAGATGCGCGATTCGGCTGCTGCAGCCATCGAACGCGTGCGAGCTACTGGCCAGCCGCACTCATTTCCCGCAATGACCTCGCGCGAGCGCCGTATGCTTCACCTGATCCTGAGCGAGTCGGGCCTGCCAACCGCATCGAGCGGCGAGGGAGCGGGACGGTTCGTCGTGCTGTACCCTGCGGGAGCCGATACCTCAGTGCCGCTGATCTCGGAACAACCTATGCGAAGGCCCGACGCCAACCGCATCCGCGATACCTTCCGCCACCGATAGCCCGAGCCCTTTCACTACTTAGGCCAATAGCAGCTCAGCCCGCTGCCGGGCTCAAAGATTCCAGCAGTTCGCGGGTCTCAGCCAGCACGACGTCTGCCTTCGCGGAAGTAAGCGGCCAGCGCAGGACGCCTTGTGGGGTGAATTGGGCACCGCGTTTTGAGTTGCGGGCGACCAACTTCATCATCGCGGCAGGATCCACCCCAGAACGGGCAAGCGAAGTGCTGCCCAACTGAGACGTGTCGGCTGCAGAGGCTGCGAAGCGGATATGCAACATCTCGATGAAGATTTTCGTTGCAGGTTTCGAAGGTGGATGCCGCATCAGCATGGTGTGCTGCGGTCCGCTCCCATGCTTTGCAGCAGCCCCCGGAAGCTCGATCTGGGTGCGCTTGCGATCGAGTTGCGCAATGCCCAGCCGCTCGCAAAGAAGCCTCAGCGAAGCCGCAGCCAGCAGGTTAAGGACAGACTCCGGCGGATCGCCGTACCGGTCCTGCAACTCAGCACGCACATCGGCGAGCGTCGCTTCATCCTCCGCTCCGGCGATGCGCTTATACATACGCAGTCGCTGATTCTCCTCCGGGATGTAAGTTGAATCGATGCGAACGGAGATGCCGAGGTTGATGCTCGTGCCTGCGTGCGCCGGTTTCTCTTCCTCGCCCTTGATCTTGCGGACCGCCTCTTCCAGCATCGACGTGTACATCTCGAATCCCACAGCTTCGATATGGCCGGATTGCTCCCCGCCAAGCATATTGCCGGCACCGCGCAACTCAAGGTCAAGCGCAGCAATCTTGAATCCAGCGCCCAGGTCGGAGAACTCCTTCAGCGCTGCGAGGCGCCGGCGGGCAATCTCGGTCAGTTCGGTATCGGGTGGAATAAGCAGATAAGCGTATGCGCGGCGATTGCTCCGGCCCACGCGGCCTCTCAGCTGATACAACTCCGACAACCCGTGCCGGTCCGCGCGATTGATGATGATCGTATTTGCAAGCGGAATGTCGAGACCATTCTCGATAATGCTGGTCGCAACCAGCACATCGTACTCGTGGTTCATGAAGCTAAGCATGACGCGCTCAAGCTCGGCCTCCGGCAACTGGCCGTGGCCGATCACGATGCGAGCATGCGGCACAAGCTCGCGAATCTTGGAGGCAAGATCGTAAATCGTCTCGACGCGATTGTGGACAAAATAAGTCTGGCCGCCCCGCTCCAGTTCCATCTCGACAGCGGTGCGAATCAGCTTCTCGTCAAACTTCGCGACGATCGTCTGGATGGCCATGCGGTCTTTGGGTGGAGTCTCGATCACAGACATGTCGCGCAACCCGATCAAGGACATGTGAAGCGTCCGAGGTATGGGCGTAGCTGACATGGCCAGCACGTCAATCTGCGCACGCATTTGCTTCAGGCGCTCCTTGTGGCGAACGCCGAAACGCTGCTCCTCGTCCACAACCAGCAACCCTAAGTCTTGAAATTTAAGGTCCTTCGACAAAATGCGGTGTGTGCCGATGAGTATGTCGACCTTACCCGCCGCTGCCTTTTCGAGAATCTCCTTCTGTTCCTTCGCGCTGCGGAAGCGCGAGATCATCTCGACATTCACCGGGAAGTTAGCAAATCGACGCTTGAACGACTCGTAGTGCTGAAACGCGAGGACTGTCGTGGGCGTGAGCACCGCGACCTGCTTGCCATCCTGCACCGCCTTGAATGCCGCGCGCATGGCGACCTCGGTCTTGCCGTAGCCGACATCGCCGCACAGCAGGCGATCCATCGGCTGCGTCGACTCCATGTCGGACTTGATGTCGGCGATCGCAGTGATCTGGTCGTCGGTCTCGTTGAAGTCGAACGCGTCCTCAAACTCGCGCTGCATATTGGTGTCCGGCGAAAAGGCCGTACCCAGCGCTGCCTTGCGTTGCGCATATAGCTTCAGCAACTCGGCGGACATGTCCGCCATGGCCTTCTTGACGCGCGCCTTCGTCTTCTGCCAGCCCTGGGTGCCGAGCTTGTTGAGCTGAGGCGCGGGGCCGGTGTCGGTGCTGCGATACTTCTGGATCAGATCGAGTCGCGTGAGCGGGACGTAGAGCTTGGCCTCGTCTGCGAACTCAAGGATCATCAATTCAAGCGGCGGCTGGTCATTCTCTTCGATGACGCGCAGACCACAGTATCGGGCGATGCCATGTTCCACATGAACGACGTAGTCACCAACCGCCAGGTCGCGGAAGTCGGAGACGAAGGCGGACATCTTCGACTTGCTTCGGGTGACCGGGCGCGCCTGCACATCTGCGTCGTCGACCAGATCCTGCGCGCCGAATAGAACAATCTGGCGGGCGGTGGCTCGGCCATCGGCATCGCGCAGGTCAAGCACCTGCACGCCATTGGCGATCGCGCGCACGTGACGATGACCGGCGTCTGCAGGTCCCCGGCGAGATAGCTGGACTCCGAATAGACAGTCGCGCTGCCAGGCGCCAAGCGTGCGCGAACCGAGACGATACGGGACCTGGTACTCCTGCAGCAGACTCGCAAGCCGTTCGACCTCACCTTGGTTTGGCGCGGCGATGAGTACGCGGGCGTCCTGCTGAATCAGACCGTTGATGGCTTCAACCAGCGCCGGTATGCTGCCGTGGAAGCGCTGCGTGGGCCGCGTTGCGAAGTCGACCTCGGAGAGATCGCTGCGGTCCGCGTCCAGAACATCGACCGCGCCAAGTTGGTCAAGATCCAGGCCGGAGAAACCGCGCAGGCGGTCGTCGAGATCCCACGGCGAGATGTAGATGTCTTCCGGCCGTGACCAGCGAGCCGATGCCGGAGCGCTCGTGGCGCTGCTCAACCTTGTTCCACCAGCGCTCGCCCTGATTCTTGACCATGGCAGGCTCTTCAACGAAGACGCGGGTGCCCGGGCCGAGCAGATCGAGCAGACGTGGACTTCGCGCCGGCAACGGGGGCGAAGAACTCCCATCCAGGAAAGACTGTTGCGTCTCCGGTCCGGGTCGCGACGTGGGTGCGAAGTTCGCTGGGCTCTTCTCCACCTTCCAGCTCTGCACCCGCCAAGCCAGATCGGGTGAGGCGCGCGTTGATGGCGGTAAGTATTTTCTCGGTGACGGGCGTCTCGGTAAGCGGCAGCAGAAGCGCCTCGTCCAACGTGGACGCCGAGCGTTGCGTGTCCGGATCGAAGCGGCGAATGGACTCGATCTCGTCGCCAAAGAACTCGACGCGAACGGGACGATCCATCTCGGCTGAATAGACGTCAAGGATGCCGCCGCGCAGAGTCACCTGGCCCGGCATCTCGACCACATCGACGCGGGTGTAGCCGACGGAAAGCAAATGCTCCACCAGCATGTCAGGCAGATATTCCTCTCCACGCTTCAGATGGAGCGCCAGGGAGGCATAGTGGTCACGCGGAAAGAGTCGCATGCACGCCGCTTCGACCGGCGCGATCACGAGCCGGGCCGTTCCACTGGCGATCTTCCAAAGCGTCGCGGCGCGCGTCTCCTGAATCTCCGGATGCGGCGAAAGATTCTCAAACGGTAGGACATCATGCGCTGGAAAACGCAGTACGGAGTCGGCATGCATTGCGCCGGTTAGCTCGCAGGTGGAGAGGATCGCGGCGTGGAGCGCCTCAGCCGCCTTGTTGTCCGCCACCAGAATCAGCGATACCGCATTGGCCGCTCGGACGAAGAGTGGAAGGTATAGCGCTCTCGCCGTGAAAGTCAGGCCAGAGACGCGTCTTCGCCCGCTGCCGGCGCCCAAGTGGCGACGGACACGATCGAACGGAACAGAGTTTTCAAGGTCCGACAATAACTCACGGACGAAAGGCAAAATCATTGCTGTATTGATTCTAGTGGATTCCTGGCCCGTTGTTCGCGACCTGTTCGTAAATGTCGTGCTCGCTGGGGCGCTCTAGATGCTTCTGTGCAAAAGGCTGTTATGCAGGCTTGTGTCTAAACGACGTGCGCATGACGGTGCGATGCAGAATGCCGACGAGCCAGGGCACCGATATTGCTAGAATCGAGATGAATATGTCGACGATGAGTGCGGTTTCGCCTGAGGTTCTTGCCAAGTACCAGCCTGTCATTGGGCTGGAGGTCCACGTCCAGCTTCTGACCGAGTCGAAGGCATTCTGCGGCTGCGTGAACCGCTATGGCGGCGAGCCGAATACGCATGTCTGCCCAACCTGCCTCGGCTTGCCGGGGGCGCTGCCGGTGCTGAACCGCCGCGCGGTGGAACTGGCCGTGCTGGCGGCGAAGGCGATCCACTGCGAGATTCGCGAGACCAGTGTTTTTTCGCGGAAGAACTACTTCTATCCCGACTCGCCCAAGGGATACCAGATCTCGCAGTTCGACCTGCCGATTGCGGAGCATGGCTGGATCGACGTTCCCGACGCCGACGGGCGCAGCGAAGCGGATCGGCATCACGCGACTGCACCTGGAAGAGGACGCGGGCAAGAGTCTGCACGATGGTTTTGCGGACTCGGTGTCGCGGACCTACATCGACCTGAACCGCTGCGGCACGCCGCTGGTGGAGATCGTCAGCGAGCCGGATATTCGCACGCCGGACGAGGCGTTCGAGTACCTGACGCGGCTGAAGGAGATTCTGCTCTACACCGGCGTCAGCGATTGCAACATGGAAGAGGGCAGCCTGCGCTGCGACGCGAACGTCAGCGTGATGCTGAAGGGCGCGGCCAAGTTCGGCACCAAGGCTGAAGTGAAGAACGTCAACAGCTTTCGCTACATTCGCGCGGCGCTGGAGTACGAGATTGAGCGGCAGATCGAGGTGCTCGAAAGCGGCAATCGCGTGGTGCAGGAGTCGCGGCTGTGGAACAACGCCGAGGGACGAACCTACTCGATGCGCTCGAAGGAGCAGGCGCACGACTATCGCTATTTCCCTGAGCCCGATCTGCCGCCGCTGGTCGTCGGCGAGGCGTGGCAGCGCGAGATTTTGACTGCCCTGCCCGAACTGCCTGAGGCACGGCGCGCGCGGATGATCGCGGAGTACGACATTACTCAGCAGGATGCGATGACGCTGACGGCGACGCGCGCGTTTGCGGACAGCTTCGAGGCGGCGGCGAAGGCGGCGAAGAGCCCGAAGCGCGTGGTCTCGTTGATCACGAGCGAGCTTACGGGCAGGCTCAACGCCGCGGGGCTGGAACTGGAACAGTCTCCGGTTTCGCTGAAGGGCATCGTGCTGGCGGCGGACCTGGCGGAGTCGGGCGATCTGTCGAGCAAGATGCTGAAGCAGCTGCTGGACACTTGCTTCGCCGAAGGCAAGGACTTCGCCGAAGTCTACGAGCGCGACAAGCCGCAGCAGATCTCGGATGCGGGCGCGATTGAGGCGATGATCGATGAGGTGATCGCGGCCAATCCGAAGCAGGTTGCGCAGTATCTCGGCGGCAAGAAGACGGTCGCTGCGTTCTTCGTCGGCAACGTAATGAGGCTGTCGAAAGGACAGGCGAATCCTGGCATGCTGAACGAGCTCGTGACGCGCAAGCTAGACAGCTTGGGCTAAACCTCGCTCTGGCAATTTCCAGGACAGTTCCCGGAAAAAGAGTTGAGGCGAAAACTCCGTTCAGGGTTACTTCTTGTCACCACTGGATGCTGCTGGCGCTGCTGGCGCTGGCGCGGCCGTTGGCGCTGATCCGGAGGACGCGGGCGCTGTTGCAGCGTCTTTGCTGGCGGCACTCGATCCTTCGGACGATGCAGCGATTGACGTGCCGGAGTCACTCTTGCTTTCTGATTTGCCCGCTCCAGGTTTGGCGTTGCCGTAGCCGTCCGCGAACCAGCCCCCGCCTTTGAAGGAGATTGCTGGCGCGGAAACGACGCGTTCCAACAGGCCGCCGCAGTGTGGACACTGGGTGATCTCCGGGTCGGAGAACTTCTGGATCTTTTCGGTGTGAAGCTTGCACTGCGTACATTCGTATTCGTAGAGCGGCATTTGTTTAACCCTTTCCCAGTTCCACGAGGCGGACGCTGGCGATGGCTTCGACTTTGCGGAGCGCTTCGATCGCGGCGTTGGCTTCGCTGGCGTTCTGCACGTCGATCTGAACGACGGCGAGGGCCTGGCCGTGCGGAACGTACTGGGAACGAGTGGAGCGGCCAAGGGCGAAGTTTGCGATGTTGAGCCCGTGTTCGCCGAGGATCGTGCCGATGCGGCCGATGACGCCAGGAACGTCGTGGTTGCGGATGATGAGGAGCGTGCCGGCCAGTTCGGCCTCGATGTCGATGCCGTCGTAGGTCAGGAGGCGGGGCGAGTTGCCGTGCAGGACGGTGGCAAGGCCGGTCCAGTCGCCTTGGGCGTGGGATCCGGTAATGCCTTTGCGAGACCAGTGCAGCGAGAGGCGAAGCGTGGCTCCAGTTCCGCCGGTGGATATGCTCGCGCTTGTCTTCCTGGATGCGGATGCCGCGCTCTGTCGCTGCGGCAAAAGCGTTGATGCGATTGACTCCATCGGCTCCATGCGAGGACGCCAGCGATAGCCGCGTTGCGGATGAGATCGGTTTTGAGCGAGGCGAGGCGGCCGGTGTAGGTGATCGGGATGTTTTCGATACTGCCGGGACCAAGCCCTGAGCGCCAGGCTCGGTATTGGCGCCAGTGCCGGCGGCGTGACCGAGGAGCTGGCCGAGGCGGTTCGGCCATCTCGATGTAGGGCGCAACGGAGCGTACTCCTCTTCGCGTGAGCGAGGGGACGTTGACGGCGTTCTGGACGACACCGAGCTTGAGGTAGTCGCGGACCTGGTTGGCGAGCTGGATGCCGATGGCCTCCTGCGCCTCGTCGGTGGATCCGGCGATGTGCGGCGAGAGCAGGACGTTGTCGAGGCCGAAGTAGGGCGGAATCCTTGAGCGGCTCCTGGCGGAAGACGTCGAGCGCGGCGCCGGCTACGTGGCCGGACTTGATGGCTTCGGCGAGCGCCTCGTCGACGATGAGTTCGCCGCGGGCGCAGTTGATGATGCGGATGCCGGGCTTCATGATCTTGATCGAGGTGGCGTTGATCAGGCCTTCGGTCTGGGTGGTGAGGCCGACGTGGAGGGTGAGGTAGTCGGAGTTCTTGAAGATCTCGTCGATGGGGACGAGCGTGACCTCGTTCTCGCGGGCGATGACGGGCGCGATGAAGGGGTCGTAGCCGATGAGGTCCATGCCGAAGCTGCGTGGCGCGGCGGGCGACTTCGAGGCCGATGCGGCCGAGGCCGACGATGCCGAGGGTCTTGCCGCGGAGCTCGGAGCCCTGCAGCGATTTCTTCTCCCACTTGGCGGCGTGCATGGTGGAGTTGGCGCGCGGGATGGCGCGGGCCATGGAGATCATGAGGCCGAGGGTGAGCTCGGCGACGGCGACGGCGTTGGCGCCGGGCGTGTTCATGACGACGATGCCGCGGTGCGTGGCTGCGGCGGTGTCGATGTTGTCGACGCCTACGCCGGCGCGGCCGATGACGCGGAGGTTGGGCGCGGACTCGAGCAGCTTGGCGTCGGCCTGCACGGCGGAGCGGACGACCAGGGCGTCGGCGTCGGCGAGTTCCTTCTCCAGGCCGCCGGGACCGAGCTTGGCGATCTGGTCGGCGGTGACGATGTTCCAGCCGGGTTCCTGCTTCAACACGGCCAGCGTTGCGGGCGAGACTTTTTCTGCGAGTACGATCTTCATGAACTTCCTTCTCTTGGGTTGGCGCTCTTAGGGCGGGATAGTGTCACTGACCAGTTTAATGGATAGTCGAAGTCAGCGGAAATAATGGGGGACGAAGCTGCTTAAATTGTCGGTGACCGGGCCGCCCGATTCGCGGATGCCCATGCCGCCACACTCCTGATCGATCATCCACAGGCCTAGGACAGGGTGGCGCGGCTGGCCAGAAGCGTCGGGAAAGACTGCTTCTGGGGCAAGCGCCTGGAGGATGCTTGCGCCGCCGTACGGGCCGTCATTGGTGACCACGGGGGAGCCGTTGCGGACCAGCGTGACGTTAGCGCCTTCGCGGCCTAGCAGCGGCTTCCGGACAAAATCGCGCATGCCGTGCGTGTCGCTGGCGTTGGCCGCGAAGTAGGCGGGCAGCAGGTTCGGGTGGTTCGGGTAGAGCTCCCAGAGGATGGGCAGGATGCCTTTGTTGGAGAGCAGCATCTTCCAGATGGGCTCGATCCAGTTCATGTCGCGGTAGGTGGCGAGCGCGTGCGGCGCGAACTGCTCGGCCATCATCGTCTCCCAGGGATAGAGCTTGAAGATGGAGAGGATGCGGTCTTCGTTCAGGTCGAGGAAGGCGTTGCGGCCCTCGTTCCAGCCGACATCGAGCATCGCGATGGTCTTGGTAGCAAGGCCGGCCTGCTGCGCGGTGTCCTGCAGATAGGCGAGCGTGAGGACGTCTTCGGGCTCGTGGGTTCCGGCGAAGTAGACCGGCGATTTCAGGTAGGGTGCGATGTCTTTCCACTTGGCGATCAGGCGCTCGTGAATGGAGTTGAACTGGTCGACCTTGGGGGCAAGAAAGCTGAGCACGCTGTGGCTGGAGGAGCGAACTGCCCACTTCCTCGAGCCAGTACCACTGGACGACTGCGGCCTCCAGCAGCGAGGTGGGCGTGTCGGCGTTGTACTCGAGGAGCTTGGGCGGCTGGCCCGATTCGGCTCCGGCCCAACTGAAGTCGAAGCGGCCGTAGAGCGCGGGCGGTTCTGCGTTCCAGGCTGCCTCGATTACTGGCACTGCGGCAGAAGGGATGTCGAGTTGCGCGTAGCGCTTGTTGTCGATGATGTTCTGCGCGGCGGCGAGGCACATCTCCTGCATGGTGTTCGCGGCGGCTTCGAGCGTGTCGACCTCAGCGGAGGTGAACTCGTAGCAGGCAGACTCGTCCCAGTAAGGATGGGGCGCCATTGCCTCGGGCGAATGGTAGGTGAGGCCGACGGACTCGACCTTGGACTGCCAATCGGCGCGGGGAGTGATGTATGTTGCGGCGCATTATTCGCCTGCCCCGCCGTGTCCGCCTTCGCCGCCGCTAAAGCTGCTGCCGAAGCCGCCGCGCGAGGTGGAGTAGGAGACGCCGCGGAGCGGGAGTGAATCCGCCGCCGGTGACGATGGTGCCGGGACTGAAGCCGCCAGCGCCGCCGTAGTAGTAGCGATAGAACGCCAGGGAAAGAGGGTGGTAGTAGTTGTTGTTCTGCTGGCCGGGTTGGTTGGGCTGATTCTCGCAGAAGCTGTTGTCGACGACTACGTTGTTCTGGTCGACGCAGCGCTTCATCTGCTGCTGCTTGCACCCGGCGAGCATGGCTAGCGCGACGGATGCGAGCAGAGGAGCAGCGACAGTGGTTGACTTCTTCACGTGCGTGAACCGCTTACTTGGTGCGTTCGGCGAATGTCTTCTGCGCGGCGATGAGGCCAGTGCCGAAGTCGAGGTTGGGCAGCGGAAGTTTGAGGGCGACGGCGACCTGTTCGAGCGCGCCGATCACCGCAATGGTGTCCATGTAGTCGAAGAAGCCAATGTGGGCGATGCGGAAGAGCGAACCCTTCATCTCGCCCTGGCCGTCGGTGACGATGATGCTGAACTTCGAGCGGAGGCCTTTGACGATGGCGCCGGAGTCGGTGCCTTCGGGCGGCAGGATGCCAGTGGCTGCGGCTGCTTCGTAGCCCTTTGGCGCGAAGAGCTTGAGGCCCATTGCCGTGGCGGCGGCGCGGGTCATGGCTGCGCAGGTTTCGGCGTTGTCGACCAGCTTCTTGCGGCCTTCGACCAGGTTGCCGTCGGCTTGCGCGGCGATCCAGTCGAGCGCCGCGCCCATTGCGGCGATGAGCGCGACGGACGGGGTGTAGGCCGACTCGCCCTTGAGCGCGTTCTTGCGCTCCTTGCGCAGGTCGAAGTAGTAGCGCGGGTTGTAGGTGGCCTCCATGCGGTCCCAGGCGCGCGGGCTGACGGCGAGGTAGCTGAGGCCCGGCGGAATCATAAGGGCCTTTTGCGAACCGCCGATGAGGACGTCGATGCCCCAGGCATCCATATCGAGGTGGGTGGTGCCGAGGCCGGTGATGGCGTCGACTACAAAGAGCGCTTCGGACTTGGCGTCCTTGAGAAGCTGGCCGATGGCCTGAACGTCGTGGCGCACGCCGGTGGAGGACTCGGTGGCCTGGACGAAGACAACGCGCGTCTCCAGCTTGAGTGCGGCCTTGACTTCATCCAGCGAGAAGGTGCTGCCGTAAGGCGCGGAGACAACGTCGACTTCGCAGCCGAAGGCCTTGGTGATTCCGGACCAGCGCTCGCCGAATTTTCCGGCGGTGAGGACGAGGACGCGGTCGCCGGGCGAGGTGAGGTTTGAGACTGAAGCTTCCATGGCGCCTGTGCCGGAGCTGGCGAGGATGAGGACATCGTTGGTGGTGCCGACAAAGTCCTTGAGTTGCGCGAGGACGCGGGTGTAGAGGGCGCGGAACTCGGCGGTGCGGTGGTGAATATCGGCCGCAGCCATTGCGAACTGGGCGGCGGGAAGCAGGGGCGTTGGGCCGGGAGTGTAGAGGCGCGTCTTTCGGATCATGGTCTTATTGTATCCAGCATTGGGTCGAATTTCGTTACAAGTGGGCGGTATCCGGACTACTTGGCCAGTTCGGCTTTGACGAGTTCGGAGACGAGTTTGCCGTCGGCGCGGAGGCCGTCGGCGAGGATGCGCTGTTGGACGACCTTCATGGCGGCTCCCATATCGCGCGGGCCGGGCTTGGCTCCTCCGCTGGCGGCGAGGTGGGCGATGGCGGTGACGACGATCTCGCGGATCTGGTCTTCGCCGGCGGCCTGGGGCATGTAGGTTTCGATCATGGCGATCTCGGCCTGCTCCTTGGCGGCGAGTTCGGGGCGATTTCCCTTGGTGAAGGAGTCGACGGACTCGCGGCGCTGCTTGAGCAGGGTGGCGAGGATTGCGGTCTGCTCGGCGTCGGTGAGAGGCTCGCGCTTGTCGATCTCTTTGGAGCGCAGGGCGGACTTGACCATGCGGAGCGTGGTGAGGCGATGCTCTTCCTTCGCTTTCATGGCGGTGATGATGTCGGCGTTGATACGTTCGGCGATGGTCATTTTTCGAATCCTTCCGGCTGCACCCCACCCCCCCCGGGGGGGGTGGTGGTCCTAAGTTATTCCCTGTCAATGGTATACGAAAAACAATGGATGCAAATATCTGATTCTAATTGGGTTACAGTCAAATATTTGTTTCCATTGGAGTTATGGGTGCGACCAATGTTTGACGACCGGAAAAGGCTGAATTACCCCCTTAATTTAATTGTACTGGTTTGAGAGAGGTCAAACTGCTCAACTGCATCTTGCCCGGAGAGGCCCGTGGTTGCCGGGGATCCGCGTTTTTTGGGGTTGCCAGCCGCGTGACATGCGGTTTTTGCTGAGGGTTTTCGCGAAAAATAGTCGGTTGACAACGCGGCGCGGGATGCGTCAATATCGCTGACACTTGTCATAGATGAAAAGACTGGAGTCGTAGATTATGGCGGGAAAGAAGCTGAGCAAGCTGGAACTGCAGATCATGGAGACGCTGTGGACGCAGGGTGAGGCGTCAATTCGGGAGATGCAGGAGGCGTTTCCGGAGGAAGGCCGGCCGGGATATACGACGGTGCAGACGATGGTGTACCGGCTGGAGGCGAAGGGAGTGGTCCGGCGGGTGCGGAAGGTGGGTAACTTCCACATGTTCGCGGCGACGGTGTCGCGGGATGCGGCGGAGCGGAGGCTGGTGGATGACCTGCTGGCTATGTTTGGGGGGAAGTCGCGGCCGGTGGTGGCGCATTTGATCGAGGCGGGGAAGCTGACGCTGGAGGATGTGGAGTTTGCGGAGAGGACGTTGAAGGAGAGCGAGTCAGCGGGTCAGCGAGGCAGCAAGTCAGCCACAACAAAAGCAGATTCCTCCGCTTCGCTGCGGAATGACAAACAGTAGGCGACGGAAGGAGGCGAGTTCATGATGAGTGAGTGGCTAACTTCGATGGGGGCGGCGGTGGCGAATCATCTTTGGCAGTCGACTGCCTTTGGGGTGGTGGCGTGGGCGGTGACGCTTCTGCTGCGGAAGAATCCGGCGCGGGTGCGGTATGGGGTTTGGGTGGCGGCTTCGGTGAAGTTTGTGGTTCCCTTCTCGCTGCTGATTGGGTTGGGCGGGATGCTGCCACGGCCGCAGAAGCAGGTGGTGGCGATGCCGGTGTATTCGGCTGTGGATTACGTGGGGATGCCGTTTGATGAGGCGCCAATTTCGGTGGCGGACCCCACCCATGCCGCGATAAGGCCGCGTCATGAATGGGGCACCCGGGTGATGGGTTTGCTTCCGGCTGGGCTGGCGGTGGTTTGGGGCTGTGGCGTTGTGGTGGTGTTGGTGGTTTGGGGCGGCGGATGGATGCGGGTGACGCGGACACTGCGGCGGGCTCGGCGGGTGGAGGATGGGCGCGAGGCGGAGATTCTGCGGCGGGTGGAGGCGGCGGGCGGTCGGCGAAGGCGTCCGGTGACGATGGTGTTGTCGCGCGAGTTGATGGAGCCGGGGATGTTCGGGGTCTGGCGGCCGGTGTTGATCTGGCCGGCGCGGCTGAGCGAGCGGCTGGACGATGAGCATATTGAAGCGATTGTGGCGCATGAGTTGATGCATGCGCGGCGGCGGGACAATTTGACTGCCGCTCTGCACATGGTCGTCGAGGCCATCTTCTGGTTTCATCCGCTGGTGTGGTGGATGGAGCGGCGGATGGTGGAGGAACGCGAGCACGCGTGCGACGAGGCTGTGGTGGCGATGGGAAGCAGGCCTGGCGTATATGCGGAGAGTCTGCTGAAGGCAGTGCGGTTTTGCGTGGAGTCACCGCTGGTGTGCGTGGCGGGCGTGACGGGGGCGGATCTTACGGCGCGGGTGCGAGCGATTATGACGGAGCGGGCGGAGCGGCTTGGGTGGTGGAGGAGGGTTGCGCTAGGCGCGCTGGGGGTTGCGGCGATTGCGGGGCCGCTGGCGTTTGGCGTGGTGCGGATGATTCCTGTGTATGGGCAGGTGTTTAAGGCGACGGGACCGCTGCCTTCGTACGAGGTGGTGGTGATCAAACCTTCGCAGGATCCGGCGCAGGGTGCGAGTACGGATGGCGAGCAGACGCATTACCTGATGACAGCGAAGATGCTGATCCAGTTTGCGTATGGGATTTTCAGCCCTCCGAAGGTGATGGACCTGAATGTTGTGGGCGGGCCGGATTGGATCAATAGCGATGTGTTCTCCATTGTGGGAAAGATGGATTCGGCGGAGTTTGAGCAGGAGCAGAAGCTGGGGCGGGCGCAGAGGCATGAGCGGAGACAGTTGATGGAGCAGTCGCTGCTGGCCGATCGGTTCAAGCTGAAGATGCACGTGGAGACGCGCGATGAGCCGGTGTATGCGCTAACGGTGATCAAGGGCGGGCCAAAGCTGACGCCAGCCAAGGATGCGACGGGCAGTGCGCACGTGAATCCGAACCCGGGGTCGATGGGTCCGGAGGATCTGAAGCGCGGGCTGATTGTGCGCAGAAAAGGGCGCGGGTTCGAGATGACGGTGAAGGGCATGACGCTGGACACGTTTGTGGATGCGCTGATGGCTCAGCAAGAAACGGCCGGGCGGCAGGTGGTGAACCAGACGGGGCTAACGGGGGCTTACGACTTTACGCTGACTTGGGGGCCGGAGGAGACGGCGGCTTCGGATAGCGGCGAGGTGGAGGAGCCTCCGCTGTTTACGGCGATTCAGCAGCAGCTGGGGCTGAAGCTGGCGGATGGGAAAGGGCCGGCGGAAGTGGTGGTGGTGGACCATATTGAGAAGCCGGTCTTCGATAGTGCGGATGGAACGATGCCCACATCGGCTCCGGCTGGGCGGGTGATGAATGTCGGTTTCGCGCAAACGGCGAATCTCCAGAGTCAATCTACGGCGGAACCTGGAGCACCAGCCAACCGAGCCGCGAATATCGCCGCTACTTGGCAGGGGACGCTGCACACAGGTCGGGACCAACGCTTCGTGGTCAAAATAACGCAGGCGGGTAATGGAACGTTGCGGGCGACGTTCTACAACATCGACGCGGAGCCAGATGGCATACCCGCCATTTCCACCACGCTGAATGGACCTTTGCTGAAGGTCGAGCTTCCCTTTGGCACATACCAAGGCGCGGTGAGCGGCGACGGCAACTCGATCACAGGGACCTGGAATCAGGGGGGAAACCCGCGACCGCTCAATTTTGCGCGCGCCACACCCGAGACCGAGTGGACGATCCCCCAGCCTCCGCGTATGGCACCGATGGCCGCGGACGCGAACCCGGCATTTGAAGTTGCGACGGTCAAGCCAAGCAGGCCTGATGAACCGGGGCCGCAATTCTGGATGCAAGGCCGCCGCTTTTCGGTCGTTCACACTTCTGTGAGCGACATTGTCAACTTCGCCTATGGAGTGCAACAACGTCAGGTTGCGGGGGCTCCGGATTGGTTCACCTCGGAGCGGTACGATGTCTCCGCCGTATCCGGCGGTGAGGGTGAGCCAAACTTCAAGCAGTGGCAAGCGATGGTGAAGAAACTGATGGCGGATCGGCTTCAGATGAAATTCCATTACGAGAAGCGGGAACTAGCGGTATACGCGCTGACCGTTGCAAAGACCGGCCCCAAACTGACCAGGAGCCAGAGCGCCCCCAGCGCGCCTGGGGGAAAGGGATTTGGACCACCTGGCAATTTTGGCGCGACCAACGCAACCATGGCGGACGTCGCCGACGCGCTGGGATACGTGGTTGTGGACCGGCCGGTGGTGGATCAGACCGGACTCACGGGGAGATTTGATCTCAAGCTGAAGTGGACGCCGGATGGGACGGCGACGGTGAGCGCCGACGCCCCACCAGAATTCTTCACTGCGATTCAGCAGGAGTTGGGCCTGAAACTCGAACCGGCGAAGGCCCCGGTCGATGTGCTTGTCATCGACCATGTCGAGCGGCCTTCGGAGAATTGAGCGGCAATTGCCGGAGCAACTTGCGAGTGACCACAAGTGAAAATACGGAGATTCTGAGCTGCGCTCAGAATGACGGTTGTCGGGGGCAGTGTGGAGAAAGGGGAGCAGGCGGGCGCGGTTTGTTAGCATACTTGGGTGAGGGTTATGCGTCTGACTGATATGAAGTTTTCTCGTTTTTTCGCTGTCGCGGGTGTGATTGCGCTTGTTCTGATTGCTGTTCCGGCTTTTGCGCAGCGGGCTGCGCCTCCGGGATCGGGCGATCCGTTCAAGGACACGTCGTTCTTCAAGCCGCCGGCTGGGGCGCGGGTGGCAATCGTCGAGTTTCAGGACCTCGAGTGCCCGGCTTGCGCGCATGCGTTTCCGATCGTGCACCAGGCGGTGGCTCACTACAACATTCCGCTGGTCGAGAAGGACTTTCCGCTGCGCCAACATATCTGGAGCTTCGATGCGGCGGTGTGGGCGCGGTATCTGCAGGACAAGGTTTCGGTGAAGATGGGCGACGACTACCGCGGCGCGATCTTTGCGCAGCAACTGGCGATCAACAGCAAGGACGACATGATGGCGTTCACGCGGCGATTCTTCCAGTCGCACGGGCTGCAGTTGCCGTTTGTGCCGGATCCGACGGGTGCGTTGACGAAGGAAGTCGAGGCCGACCGGACGGAGGGCGACAAGATCGGGCTGCAGCACACGCCGACGATCATTGTGTGCAGCCAGCATGAGTGGGTGCACGTGACGGATGTGTCGCTGCTGTACCAGACGATCGATGAGGTGTCGGCGAAGGCCGGGCCGGCGACTCCAGCGAAGACAGCGACGGTGAAGAAGACCAGCACGGCGACGCATTAGAAAGCGACGCGGGGGGCAGGATTGAAGCGACTTGGGATTCTGCTCTCCGGGCGAGGTTCGAACTTCGTTGCTATCGCGGAGGCGATCCGCGGGCACCGACTGCAGGGCGCCGAGATTGCGGTGGTGCTGTCGAACAAGGAAGACGCGCCGGGGCTGGCGATTGCAAGCGAGATGGGGCTTACTGCGATTGCCGTTCCTTCAGCAGGGCGCAAGCGCGCGGAACATGATGCGGAGATGATCGCGAGGCTGCACCAGCACAAGGTGGACCTGGTGTGCCTGGCGGGATATATGCGGATTCTGACGCCGGAGTTTGTGCGCGCGTTTCCGAACCGGATTCTGAATGTGCATCCTTCGCTGCTGCCGTCGTTTCCTGGACTGGATGCGCAGGGGCAGGCGCTGGAGTTTGGCGCGAAGGTGGCGGGATGCACCGTTCATTTCGTCGATGAGGCGGTGGACCACGGCGCGATCGTGGTGCAGCGGACGGTGCCGGTGCTGGACGACGATACGGCAGATAGCCTGTCGGCGCGGGTGCTGGAGCAGGAACACATTGCCTATCCCGAGGCGATTGCGCGGGTGCTGAGCGGCGAGTATCGCTTCTCGGGACGGCGGTATGTGCGTGCCGAAGGTTCGAGGTCCGAGGTTCGCGGTTCGAGGTAAGCGCCTTCGGCTGGCGTCAGTGCGTTATGTGCACTGGGGCTGGGTGGAGGAGGTTGCTGAGCGAGCCGATGAGGCCGAAGGCCTGCAGCAGCCAGATGACCACAGCGATGATGACGATGATGCGGATGATCTGCTTGATCGCGCGATCCATGGGAATGAGATCGACGAGGTAGAGCAGCAGACCGATGACAACAAGCGTAACGATGATGCCGACGAGACCAGACGTGAACATGCGGTTCTCCTATGCCGTTGGATGCGGAGAACGCGTGTGGGGCGAGGACCAAATACGGAGATTCTGACCCGTTGGGTCAGAATGACGGCGCATGGGCGGCACCCTCAGATTTCGAGGATGACGGGCATGATGAGCGGGCGGCGGCTGGTGCTCTTCTGGATGTAGCGCTTGAGGTCGTTGCGGATCTTTTCCTTGATGACGCCGTAGTCGCGCTTCTCTTCGTCGCTGGAGCTCTCGAGGGTGCGCTGGACGACCGGCGCGCGACTCGGAGATCATGGCGGGATCGTCGACGGCGAAGCCGCGCATGACGATCTCGGGGAAGTTCTCGACTGCGCCGGTGCGCTTGTTGATGGTGATGATGGGCAGGACGATGCCGCCCTCGGAGATGTGCTGGCGGTCGCGGATGACGACGTCTTCGACGACGTCGATGGAGCCGCCGGCGTCGATGCAGACGCGGCCGACGGTGATCTTGCCGGACTTGGTGGCGGAGGTCTTGTCGAGGTCGAGAATCTCGCCGTCTTCGAGCAGGATGACCTTTTCGACGATGTCCATGTTGCCGGCCAGCTCGGCGTGGCGCTTGAGGTGGCGGTAGTCGCCGTGGATGGGGACGAAGAACTTGGGGCGCAGCAGGTTGATCATCAGGCGGAGCTCTTCCTGCGAGCCGTGTCCGCTGACGTGGATGAGGCCCTGGGTGCCGTCGTCGTGGATGACTTTGGCGTCGCGGCGCTCGAGGTGGTCGATCATGCGGTAGATGGACTTCTCGTTGCCGGGGATGACGCGCGAGCTGAGGACGACGGTGTCGCCGGCGTCGATGTGGGCGTACTTGTGGTTGTTGACGGCGGCGCGCGAGAGCGCGGACATGGGCTCGCCCTGGGTGCCGGAGATCATGACGCACGATCTTGTTGTCGGGCATCTCGCGGATCTGGCCGGGATTGATGATGAGGCCCGGGGGCAGATCGAGATAGCCGAGGTCCTGCGCGATCTCGGTGGAGTTGTCGAGCGAGCGGCCGACGACGGCGACCTTGCGGCCGTGCGCGTGGGCGAGTTCCATGGCGATGCGGATGCGATGGATGGACGAGGAGAAGCAGCTGAAGAAGAGCTTCTTCTTTGCCTGGGCGAAGATTTCGTCGAGGCGCGGGCGGACGGCGCGCTCGGAGGGCGTGTAGCCGGGGCGATCGACGTTGGTGGAGTCCTGCAGCAGGCAGAGGACGCCCTGCTTGCCGAGTTCGGCGAAGGCGTGGAGGTCGAAGGGCTTGGCGTCGGGCGAGGAGAGATCGATCTTGAAGTCGCCGGTGTGGACCACGATGCCGATGGGGGTGTGGATGGCGAGGGCGACGCAATCGACCAGCGAGTGCGTGACGCGGATGGGCATGATGGAGAACGGCGCCGAGGGTGAAGCGGCGGCCGGGGAGGATCTCGATCAGCTCGGCGTCGTCGAGCAGGCGATGCTCTTCGAGCTTGCCCTCGACGAGGGCGAGGGTGAACTCGGTGCCGTAGACGGGGACGTTGAGTTCGGAGAGGATCCAGGGCAGGCCGCCGATGTGGTCCTCGTGCCCGTGGGTGAGGACGATGGCGCGGACTTTATCTCGGTTTTCAGTGAGATAGCTGATATCGGGGACGACGATATCGACGCCCAGCAGCTCTTCTTCGGGAAACATCAGGCCGGCATCGATGACGATGATGTCATCCTGCCACCGGAGTGCCATGCAGTTCATACCGAACTCGCCCAGGCCCCCGAGCGGGATCATTCGCAATTTATCTTGTGCCATTTAGACCGATTCTACACCTCGCAGGTTTTGAGCCCGATGCTGGCTTGAATCTGCGAAGGGGAACCTTCGACAGGGCGGAAGCTCGTGCGGAGGTGTGGCGCGGGCGGGATGGTCAGCGGCGGCGAGGCGACCGCGAATAAATCGTCGTACATTTTTGGAGTGCCTCGAAAGTTGTAGATGGCTAGTTTTCTTCGATTGATTTGAATGGGGATATTTTTATTTCCATTTTTTCATTGACAATCGTACCTCGGCCCAGATATTGTGGTGATGAGCACTATGTGCTTAAGGAGACTCCCCAATGCGCCGAATGATTCTTGCCTCTCTTGTTCTGCTTCCGGTGGTGGCCAATGCACAGGCCGGCACCCCGACTGAACCTCAGACGAACCAGACCTCGGCAGCACTGCTGGCCGAGCTTACCCAGCCCGCTGTGCCGGCGGAGTTGGAGATGAAAGCCGCTGCGCCTGCAGCGTCGATTGCGGCGATGAACACGTCAACGCATGCCGCGGTTCGGGAGTTTGTTCAGACCCGGATGACGGATAACTTTCTGGATGCCGCTGTGATGAAGGGCGGAACGCTGGAGTACGCGATGATGGGCAGCGTGCCGAGCGAATCCTCTGCGCCGAAGGTGACTAAGGCGGTTGAGGTGGACTTGTCCGCGCAGGATCTGTCGGAGCAGCCGGCGGTGAGCCACGTAGTGATCCGCGCGATTGTGGATGAGAACGGGGTTCCGCGGAACGTTGTGGTGACCCAGTCGGCGGGATCGTTGATCGATCGCAAAGCGGTTGAGGCAGTGAGCCAGTACCGGTTCAAGCCGGCCACGGTGGACAACAAGCCGACGTGGGCTTCGGTGTCGATCTCGATCAAGATTCAAAAGCCCTAAGGGCAGTTGTTAGTTGCAGGTTATTAGTTGACTGCAACTGCGCTCAGGCTGCCGCCGCAATGGACGGTCGCATGAGATGGATACAGGTTTACGCTGCGACTTTCCGCAACGGGAGAGTTGAAGTGTGATGGACAGTTGTTAGTTGCAGGTTGTTGGTTGTTAGTTGACTGCAACTGCGCTCAGGCTGCCGCCGCAATGGACGGTCGCATGAGATGGATACAGGTTTACGCTGCGACTTTCCGCAACGGGAGAGTTGAAGTGTGATGGAAGAGCAAGGCTGCGCTTCTGTCCTCCGAATGGGAGGATAGGGGCGCAGTTTTTTGCGCCTGATGGTGCTCCCCTCGTGGTTAAGCGGCTTTCGTTTGCTGCTGAGGCGGCCGCACAGTTTTTTTCTTTGCCTGGATACGGGCTCTGATCTTCCGGTACTGGGAGACCCAGGCTACGCTGCTGATGACGATGACTGCGAACGCCAGACCAACAAGGGAGTCCATCACCATGGTTTTCTCCTCTCTAGATGATGGATTCTAGATCGGCCAACTCTGGCAAAATGTGATTTGGGTCACCTCTGTTGTCGAATTTCCCTTGAAACTTGCTTGTAAAGGTTCGGGGCGATAGGATTCGTGGGAACTTTTTCACGGAGATCTAACGTATGCAGACAGGTTTGCGGGCTGGGAGCTTTGGGTTAGCGATTTCTTTGTTTTTGGTTGCCGTGGGTGGTGCGGGAGCGCAGACTGGCGTCGCCAAGGTGGCGATGACTCCGCCAATGGGGTGGAACAGCTGGAATTTCTTTGCTGGCAAAGTGACGGACAAGGACATTCGCGACACGGCGGATCTGCTGGTGTCGACCGGGATGCGCGACGCGGGCTATGTGTACGTGAACATCGACGACACGTGGGAGGGCAAGCGCGACGCGCAGGGACGGATCCAGAGCAATGAGAAGTTTCCTGACATGAAGGCGCTGGCGGATTATGTGCATTCGAAGGGACTGAAGCTGGGGATTTATTCTTCGCCGGGGCCGCAGACCTGCGCGCGCTACGAGGCCAGCCTGGGACACGAGGAGCAGGATGCGCAGACATATGCGGACTGGGGCGTCGACTATTTGAAGTACGACCTGTGCAGCTATGGCGGGGTTATGCGGCAGATGGCACCCAATGATGCGGCGGCGCAAAACAAGCTTATGCGCGAGGCGTACCAGAAGATGCATGAGGCGATTGTGAAGACCGGGCGTCCGATGGTTTACAGCCTGTGCCAGTATGGCGACGACGCGGTGTGGGATTGGGGTCCGAGCGTGGGCGCGAATCTGTGGCGGACGACAGGGGACATCTCGGCGAACTTCGACAGGATGAGTTTGATTGGGCGTGGACAGGCCGGACTGGCGAAGTTTGCTGCTCCAGGACACTGGAACGATCCGGACATGCTGGAAGTGGGTAATGGCAAGCTGACCCACGACGAGAACGTGACGCACATGACGCTGTGGGCGATGCTGGCTGCTCCGCTGATCGCGGGGAATAATCTGACGCAGATGACTCCGGATGTGGCTGCGATCCTGATGAACAAGGATGTGATCGCGATCGATCAGGATGCGCTGGGAAAGCAGGGCGACCGCGTTTATGCGGAAGGGCCGCTGGAGATTTGGGCTAAGCCGCTGACGGGTGGCCGGAAAGCAGTGGCGATCTTCAACTTTGGCGGCACTGCGAACGAGATGCGCGGGATTGGGCTGCACCTGAAAGAGATGGGGTTCAGAGGACAGGTATCCGCGCGCGACATCTGGGCGGGAAAAGATCTGGGGAAGATTGGGGACGACTGGCGTACGACAGTGCCACAGCATGGGGCGGTGCTGCTGGTGGTGAAGAGGTAGTCAGTTGCAGGTTGCAGGTTGTTAGTTGCAGGTTGATGCGGCGACTTCGCGGGCGGCAACTCTTGCGGCCCGGATGAGATCGGGGATGCCTACGCCGTGGAGGGCATTGCCGAGGAGTGTGAGGCCGGGGAGCGCGGCCAGGCGGGACTCGAGTTCGGCGATGCGGGTGGGGTGGCCGACAGCGTATTGCGGAAGCGAGTGGGGCCAGCGGCGGACGACGGTGATTGCAGGAACGGGCGCGGGCTTTGGAGCTGCGCCGGAGATGGGCGCGTTGGCCTGGAGGATGCGGGCGAGCTCGAGGCGGGCGATGGCGGCGATCTCGTCGTTGTTGCAGCGGGCGATGCGCTCGGCTGCGGCTCCGGAGAAGAAGGCGCGGATGAGGCGGCCGTTGGGCGGGACGCGATGAGGGAATTTCTGGTCGGCGAAGGTGCAGGCGAGGAGCAGGCTGGGACGGCTCGCAACCCACATCTCAGAATCGAGATGTGGGGCACCTGCTTCGGTTGGGATGACGCTATTTTGCGGGGGTGGGACGAGGAAGCCGAAGCCGGGCGGAAGTGGGACGCGTGTGGCGTCGTCGTAGGCAAACGCGACAAGGACGGAGGAACTGGATTCGGTGGGGAGAAGTTCTGCGGCGGTGGCGTCGATGGGCGCCAGTAGATTGCGGGTTGCATCGAGCGGAGTGGCGAGGAAGACGGCGTCGAAGGATTCGGTGGTGCGGTGTTTGGCGGCGTTGATGGTGCGGATGGTCGCAAGGTTGGCCGGCGTTCGGACTGTATAGCGGTGACTGTGGTGTGCGGTCGCAGCCAGTGCGGAGGGATGGCGGCGACCAGGCGATCGACGAGGGTGCCGAGGCCGGTGCGAAGGGTGGTGAAGATAGCTGGAGGTTGCAGGTTGCCAGTTGCAGGTTGAGATGCGAGTGCTTTGATCAGCGAGCCGTATTGGCGCTCCATCTGGACGAAGGCGGGCATGACAGCGCGGACGCGAGAGTTTGCGGACGTCGCCGCCGAAGACTCCGCTGAGGAGTGGTGCGGCGACGCGGGCGAGGACTTCGGGGCCGAAGTGGCGGAGGGTGAAGTCGGCTACGGATTCGTCGTCGGGCGGGATGGAGGCGAGGAGTTCGGCGGCGCGGGCGGGTTCGGCACGGTAGGCTGCGATGGCTGCCCGGAGTGAAGAGCGGCGAGTGATCGAGCGCGGCGAGGTTGGTTGGGACCATCATGTTGAAGCCGTCGGGTATGGGGACGAGCGCGCCGGAGGGATTCCGCGGGGTGCTGAGGAAGATGTGGGTTTTGCGCGCGGCGTCGTTGGAGGGTGTGAGTTCGGATTCGAGGCCGAGGTCGATGGCGAGTTCGCGTGCCCAGGGTTTGGCGGAGACCCAGGCATCAGGGCCGCATTCGACGGTGAAGCCGCCTTCGCGGACGGTTTCGATGAGGCCGCCAAAGCGACTGGAGGATTCGAAGAGTACGGCTTCGACTTGTGCGCCTTGGCGAGCTTGCCGCGCGAGTTCGTAGGCGGCGCTGAGGCCGGCGATGCCTCCTCCGATGATGGCGACACGACGCATTGGGACAGGGTACTAGGTTCGCGGTTCGAGGTTCGAGGTAACTACATCGACTAGGGCTTCGGTTAACAGGGGGAGTCGTTGAGGGATTCGGGGCGGTAGAGGCGCAGGCCGAGGGTGCGGGCGGTTTCGGTGAAGGCGATGTCGATGTCGTAGAGGATTTCGACGTGGTCGCAGAGGAAGCCGATGGGCTGGAGGACGACTGCCGGTGTGGCCTTCGTCGCGGATGGCTTTCAGTGTGTCTTCGACGGTGGGGCCGATCCACGGGCCGCCGGCAACGCCCTGGCTTTGGAAGGCGAAGAACCAGGTTTTGAGGTTGGGAAGTTGCTTCGAGGCGGCTTTGAAGACGAGGTCGGCGGTGCGTTTGGCCTCGACGGGGTAGGGATCGGGCGTGGCCTGCATGGGGGTTCCGGGGCGTGCTCCGGCGATGGAGGCTTCGCCGGTCATGATGGTGCGGCAGGGGACGGAGTGGGCGGTGAAGAGGACCGGGATTTCCGCCGAGGGCTTGTGGGCCGGCCTTCCCACATCTCAGAAGCGAGATGTGGGGCACCCGACTCGATGGCGGAATAGCAGTCGATGAGGCGGTTGGCAAAGGCCTGGATGAGGGCGGGTTCTTCGGGCCACTCTTCGACGAAGGTGAGGGCGATGGGCTCGGCTGCGGCGTCGGATTCAAGCGCGGCGGTGAGGGCGCGGCGGTAGAGGCCGATGCTGGTGCGGGAGTTTTGCGGGGCGAGGCAGATGGCGATGAGGCGGGTGATGCCGTCGGCGCGGATTTGCGCGGACGACGTCGGCGATGTAGGGGTGCCAGTTGCGCATGGCAGTGTAGACGCGGAGGGGATGGCCGGCGGCGGCGAGAGCCTGTTGGAGCATGTGGGCCTGGGTGAAGGTCCACCTGGTGAGGGGCGGGGCTTCTTCGCCGGGGGTTTCGCGGAGGCCGATCTGGGCGTAGCGGTGCTGAAGCTCTTCGACCACTTCGTGCGGGAGGGCGCGTCCGCCGGTTACTTTGGCGAGATATTCGGCCATCTCGCCGAGGACGTCAGGGGTTCCGTGGGCGAGCAGGAGGACGGCGGTGTGGTCTGGCGGGGACTGGCTCATGATTTATTTCATGGTATATCGGCGGGTGGGTGGGACTTTGATCGGAGAGTGCCGGCGACGCTCGATGTCGTATGCTGCGCAGATGACGAGGATTTTGACGGTAGGGCTGGGGTTTCTTCTGTGTGGTTACGTCGCGGTCGCTCAGACGGCGGTGGTGCTGGTTGGAACGGGCGGCCCGGAACTGACGGCGGAGCGACAGGGCGAGGCGACGCTGGTGGAGACGCACGGGCAGATGCTGCTGTTCGACGCGGGGCGCGGAGTGCTGGACGGACTCTACCGGTCGCGCGTGAGGCCGCAGGAGGTGACGCGGGTATTTCTGACGCACCTGCACAGCGACCATATTGAGGGGTTGCCTGGGACTTTGGATGACGCCGTGGTTTCTGCTGGGACGGAAGGCTCCGCTGGAGGTGTGGGGGCCGGCGGGGACGCAGGCGATGGTGGATGGGATGCGTGCGATGTTTGCGCATGATGTGGAGCATCGGGCGAACCCTGCGGCGAAGCGGGAGTATCTCGACATCACAGTGCATGAAGTGAAGCGGGCGTGTCGTTTGACGACGGCAGCGTGAAGGTGACGGCGGTGCCGGTGGAGCATGCGGATGGAGATCCGGCGTTTGGGTACGTTGTGGAGACGGGGGATGCACGGATTCTGCTGACTGGAGACTGCACTTATGCCGGCGCGCTGGCGGAGATGCGAGGGCCGTTCGATCTGGTGGTGTCGAATGTAGCGGCGGGAAGTGTGGCGAAGGAGAAGGAAGCCTGGATTCAGCCGGTGCTGGCGAAGCTGATGCGGCCGGAGCAGGCGGCGGAGTTGTTTGAGAAGACGGCGCCGCGGATGGCGGTTTATTCGCACATGGTGAAGAAGGGATTGCCGGGGGCGGCGGGAGATGCGGAGATTCTGCGGAGGACGCGGACGGCGGGGTATGCGGGGCCGCTCATGATGGGCCAGGACCATATGCGGATTGTGCTGGGGAAGGCGGTGACCGTGGAAACGGTGGCTGCGCCCGAGGTGGATTTGGATCGACCGTCTTGAATGGTCCTGCGAGATGGGTCCTACGAGGGCGGTGGTCACTCCACGACTTATGCCGAGCTTCGCGTGGCGCTCCCGATGGTCGCCGGACTGAGTGAGTGACCAACCCCATGGTCGACTTTGTCGAACATGGGGCACCCGGATTTATGTGGATTTGATCTGGCGGACTACCTGGAGGACGGCGTCGACGGGGGTGGTGGGGACGATGCCGTGGCCGAGGTTGAAGATGTGGCCGGGGCGTCCTGCGGCCTGGGCGAGGATTTCGGCGACGCGGGCTTCGAGGACTTTTTCGGGGGCGAAGAGGGTGATGGGGTCGAGGTTGCCCTGGACGGCAACGCGGTGATGCAGGCTGGCCCAGGCTTGATCGAGGGGGGTGCGCCAGTCGAGGCCGAGGACGTCGCAGCCGGTCTCGCGCATGATGGGCAGGAGCGAGGCGGTTTCGACGCCGAAGTAGATGACGGGGACGCCGAGGGCCTGGATGTTGCGGATGAGGCTGGTGGTGGGGGCGAGGGCGTAGGCGCGGTAGTCGGTAGGCGAGAGTGCTCCGACCCAGGAGTCGAATACCTGGATGACGTCGGCTCCGGCGGCGACTTGTTGGGCGGCGTAGTCGGTGAGGACGGTGACGAGCTTGTCCATGAGGATGGGCCAGGCGGCGGAGAGTGGTAAGTGGCCAGTGGTCAGTGGCAAGTCGGAGGCGTACATCATTTTCTTGGTTTCGATGTAGTTGCGGGAGCTGCCGCCTTCGATCATGTAGCTGGCGAGGGTGAAGGGCGCGCCGCAGAAGCCGATGATGCCGAGTTGATCGCCGTCGGCGCGGGGCGGGGCGAAGTGGGCGGCTACTTTCTCGATCGCGCGGGAGACGTAAAGCAAGTCTTCGGTGCGGTCGGTTCGGAGGGCGCGGGCCTGTTCGGCGGTGCGGATGGGCGAGTGGACGCAGGGGCCTTCGTTGGCGACGAACTCGAAGTCGAGGCCCATGGGGGTGAACGGGAGCAGGAGGTCGGCGAAGATGATGGCGGCGTCGACTCCGAGGCGTTCGGCGGCGGTGATGGTGACTTCGGCGGCGACGTTGGGGGTGCGGCAGATTTCGAGCAGGGAGTGGTGACGGCGGACGGCCATGTACTCCGGCATGTAGCGGCCGGCCTGGCGGAGGAACCAGACGGGGGTACGGTCTACGGGCTGGCGGAGGCAGGCACGAACAAAGCGGCTGCCGTTGGCCCCGGCAGCCGCTACAGGTTGTTTTACCGCGGGAAGGTCCGCGGTCTGCGCCCCTGTGGTCACTGCCCGATTATGCCCGTCGGGATCAGCGCCTGGGTTCCGCTCTCGATTTGGCCCATCGAGAGCGAACCCAGCCAAGGGCTCAGCCTGGTTGTCGGACCCGGGTACTGCGGATGCTTTCAGAATCTTGCTCAAAATGATTGGTCTCCCAATCTTCGAGCGTAGCATCCCGCCGGGGTCCGGCGAAAATCGATGTCGTTTGCCATGCGGGCGCTGGGACCACGCAGGCGGGGTTTGGACGGCGGCTATTCTGTGCGGCCGTTGTGGAAGGGGATGCGATAGGCGACGCCTACGCCGAAGGTTGTAGGTGTAAGTGTTTGCGGGTCGATGTTCCACTGCTGACGGCTGAAGTCGAGGCGAAGGTCGATGTTCGATCGAACGGGGACGATTGCTCCACCGCCGTAGGCGACGACGAAGGACGAATCGCTGATGTAGCCGTTGGCGGGGTGGGTGAAATCGATGAAGCCTTTGCCCGCAAGGATGGTGACGTAGGGGTGGATGTGATGGATGGTGGTCTGTAGCTTGAGACCGCCGGTGTAGGTGTGCTCGCCGACGGCGGAGCCGTTGGCGTTGGTGTAGCGAAGTTCGAGGGAGGGCTGCACAATGGAGCGGATAAAGCGGGTGTAATCGATGCCTGCGGCGAAACCGATGTTGTTGTCAGGTCCCCAGTCCGGACTCAGCAGGGTGTATTGGGCGAAGGGAGCGATTTCGGCTCCGCGCTGTCCACTTTCAAGGGCCTGCGCTGGTGCGATACGCGATGCTGCGATGAGAATCCCGAGGATGATTGCAGTTTTGCGGATTGAAGAGTGAAACAGATGCAGCAAGGGACACCTCGGAATTGCAGCCTTCGGCAAGGTTCGCGGCTGCGGATGAAGGCTGCGGGCACGATCACTTGCTATGTCCACTTTGCTTGGTGGGAGCACAGTTTGTTATCCCCTGACAGACGCAGGAGGCTACAACTTTCGCGGAGGGTGCGCAGAAACGCACTCATGACGGTGAAGCTGTCATGAATGGGCCACCCAGCTTGTGGGGGTTCAGGGTTCGAGGCGGAGGGAGAACTCTTCGATGACGGGGTTGGTGAGAACTTCGCGGGCGATGCGCTCGACCTCAAGCTTGGCCTGGGCGGGATCGCTGGCGAGCGCGTCGTCGAGGGTGAGTTGGAAGTACTTTCCCTGGCGCACGTCCGCGATTCCGTTGTACTGCATGCGGCGGAGGGCGCCGGCGACGGTCTGGCCCTGAGCATCGAGCACGGACCGCTTCAAAGTGACGTACACATGCGCCTTCATGAGGTCTGATTATAGAGTCACTTCGTGACTTGTGCCGAGCTTCGCGTGGTCCTCCCGCTGGTCGGCACCGGATTCAGGACCATTTTGGCCGGAGTCTTATAGACTGAAGAGACGCGGCTGAATTGAGATCCGCTGCATCCCAACGAAGCTATCGCTTCGGACTGAGACGAGACCTTAGACATTATGATCAATTACCTTGAACTGCCGGTTGGGGAGCATAGCCCCGAAGTGATCAACGCGGTAATCGAGATTCCGCTTGAGGGGATCAACAAGTACGAGTACGACAAGGAGTTCCATGTGTTTCGGCTGGACCGGAACTTGTATTCGCCGGTGCACTATCCGGGCGACTACGGGTTTGTGCCGAGCACGCTGGCGAGCGATGGCGATCCGCTGGACGTGCTGGTGCTGGTGGACGCGCCCAGTTTCTCGGGATGCGTGCAGTCGGTACGGCCGATTGGGATGCTGGAGATGATGGACCAGGGGCTGGCGGACGAGAAGATCCTATGCGTGGGCAAGAACAATCCGCGGTATACGGATGTCTGGAACTACTCGGAGATTTATCCGCATATGTTGAAGGAGATTACGCACTTCTTCGCGATCTACAAGGATCTCGAGGGCAAGCGCGTGGAGATTAAGGGATGGCGGGACGCATCGTTTGCGCGCGCGAAGGTGGTGGAGGCGCAGCAAAGGTTCATCGATAACAAGAAGAATCCCGAACCGAAGCCACAGCCGACGCCGGCCAATAAGCCGAAATAGAGAAGGCTATATCCGGAAGAATCCGGGGGAGAGCAGGAAGAAGCTGGATAGAGGAAGGGCCGCCTTGGCAGGCGGCCCTTGGTTCAGCTTGAAGATGGGGTTGAGTGGGTTCAGTTGACGCCTGTGTAGGCGTAGCTGGCTACGGTTGGAACAAAATGAGAGACCACGTAGACGACCACTTCTCCATTGATGGTGGTGGAGCTGTTCGTGGTGGTGGGGATGGTGGCCGGGGCGGTATAGACTCCCTGCGAGGTGATGGTGCCATAGACTGAGTTGCCACCTGGGATTGCAGTGGCGAGCGAGTACGGAGCAGGACCTACCTCCCAGATCACGCTGTCATCAACGGTATAGAGCGGTGACGTGCCGCAGGCGGTGGTTGTGGTGCAAGGATAGGCTCCGGCCGCCCCGCCGTAAAAGGCGAAGCTAGTGCTGCGGGGTACGGTGACCGCGGGCTGCGTCTGGTTTGCCGGCGTCGTAGAGGTCTTAGGGACCAGGTAGGTGCCCGGAGAACTGGGGCTGGCGTTGTAGACCTGGATCAACTGATTTGCCGTGGCGACCTTCGAGGGGTTGCTGGGATCGCTGGGAACGGAGGCAACCAGCAAGACAAAGCCCTGCGGAATGCCCATCGCGTTGGCTTGCTCGAGAGCCGCGCCGGTATAAATTGGCACACCGGACGGGGCGCCGTAGTAGATGGTGTTGCCGCTGGCGGCGTCGACTGTGCCGGAGGGGTTGCCGGACTCGCCGACCGGGAAGGCCGTGCCTGAAGGCAGTGTAGTAATGCCGCTGAGGTTTGGAGTTGGATAGATCGTCCAGGTGACGTTGGTCTGAGGGGCGTTGGTGACGGTTGCGACGAAGGTGTTGGTACCGCCCTGGCCGCCGCCCGGGGTCATCAAGATGACGTTGCCGTTAGTTGGAGGCGTGGGGTAAGCCGGGTTGTAAAACACCAAAATTCCGCTTTGTCCGCAGTCTGAGCAAAAGGACGAGATAGAGATACTCACGTTCTGATAGCTATAACCGGCAGGCGCTGAACAGGAGGTCAGCGAATATGTGGAGGCGGTGATTATGGCTATGGCAAGAATCTTCAAACGCAGTTTCATTGGGGGAATCCTTTGTAATCCGGAACCAGAGAAGCATATCTAAAAAAATCACTTCACGAAAGAGTTTTTTATGACCGGTGGATACGACGTCTTACGGGACAGGCGTTTATCGACTAGTTTCGAGACAGGAACTGTATCATCCGGGACATCCGACAGGCCAGAAGTATCTATTAACACTGCCGATAACAGGCTTTTTGAAGGGTTTGGAGGAGTGGCAGGGCGACAATTCGGGCGACATTGAATCAGGGCATGGCACGGGCCGCTAATGGAGGGTGACGGTGGCGGAAAGGGTCCTGCTGGGGTCGGCCTGCGAGATGATGGTGACGGTGACGGTGTCGCCGCCCATGGGCAGATTGGCGGGGGCGACGTAGGTGCCGGCGGAGTTGATCGTGCCGACGGTTGAGGACCCGCCGGTGACGCCGTTGACCTGCCAGGTAAGCAGGTTGTCCAGGTTTCCTACCGCATAGCCGATGAACTGCTGCGTGCCATTGAGGGGGACGCTGGCAGTGAGAGGCGCGAGACCGAGGGTGACCGTCGTAGCTGTGATGACGAAGCTGACGGAGTCGTTGGAAGTGGGAATGGAGGTGCCAGACGGGTCAGTGACGACGGCGGATAGTGTGACTGTGCCCTGGGTAATGCCGGTGGCGGTCTGACTGTAGATAGGTGGAGTGGGCGGCGCGGTGTAGAGGATGGAATTAGGCGAGCCGCTGATGGGACTCAGTGTGCCGGGATTACCAGCCTGCGCAGCGTCGACGATGCTCCACTGGGGGATGCTGAGGTTGTTGGAGACGGTTCCAATGAACGTGGCACTGGTGGCGACAGCGACATTGGCGGGACGGGGCGAGATGGTGACGGAAATATAGGTGGGACTTCCCATGATGGAGTTATTGCATCCGCTCAAAGCGATAGCGAAGGCGATCCCCACCGAACAAAACATTGTTGAGCGCGTTCTCATGAGCAGGGCTCTTTTCAAACGGCAATTTGTTTCAAACGACCGCGTCAGTATAGGCGTCGACGGATAGAACGATCAATGTCGGGGTGGGCCGGGCTCTTGGGGCGTCTCCCTGGCGGGGGATATTACGAGGCGCGCGACGAGATATGCAAGCGGTCCGGCGAACGCGACCAGTGCGGCGAAGGTCAGGGCTGGGAGCGGGCCGACGCGCTCGTCGCGCGCAGCGTACAGGGCGAAGGCGATAAGCAGGGCGGGACCGACGCCGGCGGCGATGGCCGTGGGAAGGCCTCCGGGAATGCGGAATGGGCGGGCGAGCGAAGGCTCGCGCAGGCGCAAAGCCACCAGGGCGATGAATTCGAGCAGGAGCGAGGCTCCGTAGAGGACGAGGTCGATGGAGATGAGGCGCTCGAAGGAGAAGCGGAGGGCTAGGGCCCAGGCGACTGCGCAGACGAGGATGCTGGCCCACGGAACTGGAGCGCGGGTGGGACTGGGGCGAGTGGTACGGGCGAGGAATCGCGGCAATAGGCCGTCGAGTGCGAGCGCGTAGGGGACGCGCGCATAACTGAGCATGAGGGCGTTGAACATCCCCCCGCCGTTGAGCATTCCGCCGATAACGACGGCGAGTGCGAGGCCGGCCCCGAAAATGCCGGGACCGCCGATGGAGCGGGCGGCGTCAGTCCATGCGCCGGTGGAGAACTGGCTGGCTGGAACTCCGGCGAGGGCGACGGCGGCCAGCGGGACTATATATGTGACCGCGACGAGTGCGGCCGAGATGAGCATTGCGCGGGGATAGTTGCGTTGGGGAGCTTCGACTTCCTGCGCCACGGTGGAGGCGTTGTCCCAGCCCATGTAGTTCCACAGCGCAACGGAGATGGCTCCCGAGAGTGAAGGCGCGGCTACTGGCGCCCGGAGCAGAGTGAGGACAGGTGTGTGGACGCCGAGGCCCTTCCACACGCCGGCGACGACCAGGACGACGAAAGGTGCAAGCAGGACGACGAACATGCCGACGGAACCTTCGCCAACGGCTTTCGCTCCGCGGAGGTTCCATGCGGCGCAGGCGAGCACGACCGCGAGCGCCCAGAGGGTGCCGCGCGATCCAGCGGTGAGGCTCGGCGCGATGCGGGAGAGATAGGCGACAAAGATGACCGGGTAGATGGCCATGTCGAAGATGCTGGCGGCGAGCGAGAGCCAGGCTTCCTGAAATCCCCAGAAGGGACCGAGCGCGCGACGCACCCAGCAGTAGTAGCCACCCTCTTGGGGGAGTGCGGAGGCGAGTTCGCCAACCATGAGCGAAGTGGGCAGGCTCCAGATGAGCGGGATGATGAGAAGCAGGAGCAGGGCGCGGCCGTAGCCGGCGTCGCCGATGATGTCTTCCAGTCCGTAGGGCCCCCCGGCGACCATGAAGTAGGTGGCTCCGATGAGCGGGAGAAGCCGCATTTTGCTGGTGCGCGCGGATATGGCGATGGCGGTGCGATCTCCTGGGGCGGTTTGATTCAATGTAGCGCGTCTGGATGTTCAGCGTCTGGATGTTCAGCGGCAGCGTTGTAGGATTAAAGTGACTCTCCATTTCAATTCTGGACGGAAACCATGATCGGACCTTTGGCCTCGAAGCGGATTTCCCTACTCGCAGCGCTAGTTATTCTGGGCGGATTGATTGATATGGGCGGAGGTGCGCGGAGCTATGCCCAGGACGCGAAGCCCCGCGTCGCCGACGGCTTCTCCACCGATTGGGAGCACTTAACGATCGACGTTCGCGAGTTAGCGCCGGGCGTGTATCTGCTGCATGGATCCGGGGGTAATACGCTGGCTTCGATTGGGCCGGATGGGACCTTGCTCGTGGACAGCGAGTTTGCGCAGGTGGCGCCAAAGCTGAAAGCGGCGCTCGCCAAGCTGCAGGCCGGGCCGGTGAAATACGTGATTAGCTCGCACTACCATGGCGACCATACGGGGGCTAACGAGGCGTTCCATGAGGACGGCGCGACGATCGTCGGCCAGGAGAATTGCCGGCTGCGCATGACGCAAAGCCGGTACAGCGGGATGACGGGGAAGACTTCGCCACCGGCCCCGGCGGCGAGTTGGCCGACGCTGACTTATGCGAACAAGTTGACGCTTTATTTCAATGGCGAAGAGGTTGAGGCGTTCTACAAACAGCCTTCGCACACGGATGGCGATTCGGTGGTGTACTTCCACCATGCGAACGTTGTTCACTTGGGCGATGTGTTTGTGAACAATCTCTATCCCTATATTGACTTGGGCGCGAATGGGACGATCGACGGATACTTCCCTGTGATCGACGCGGTGTTGGCTCGGATCGACGACAAGACTCAGGTGGTGCCCGGGCATGGACCACTGGCGACGAAGGCAGACCTGAAGGCGTATCGCGATATGTTGCAGACGGTGCGCGATCGCGTGGCCGTGCAGATTGCCGAGGGAAAGACGTTGGAGGAGATTCTGGCGAGCCGGCCGACGCGGCGAGTTCGACGCGCAGTACGCAACGGATCGCGTTGACGGCAATGGATTTGTCACTGCGGTTTATCAGAGCCTGACCGGAAAGCGCATGGACTTTCATCCGCCGAAACAGGGGTTGTGAGGGAAGTTGGCGCGATTCTCGCTGAGCTTTGCGGTTCTTCCGATTGCTCACAAACGGGGTAGGCGCGCCAACGGCGGAAGGTGCTAGAATCTGCAGCAAACGGCGGCCGCACACGATGAGCAACCACTGCACAACCGGTATCGAGATGCGCGGACGTTACGAGGGCGTGCGCTCAATACGGAGTGTGCATTTTGAAGTGTTGCCCAGCCTCGCCCGGCCTGGCCTCTTCGGCGACTAGCTACCTCTCCTCACCAGCAAAAGCCACGCTCAAGCGGATTGCGTCACCTCACTGGCACACAACGTGAGGCGACGGCTTTTACCCACGAAAGCACGTCTTCAAATGGCTATGCACTCAAGGAGGATTTTCCATGTCCGTCATGCATGACGTTCGCCCGGAACTCGCCGCCGATTTGGATGGATTCGGTCCCCGCGTGGTCACGCCGCTTCCTGGGCCTCTCGCGCGGAAGATGATTGAGCGCGATGAGCGCGTGATCTCGCCCAGCTATACCCGCGGTTATCCGCTGGCCGTGAAAAGCGGCCGAGGCTGTTGGATCGAGGATGTGGACGGCAACCGGTTCCTCGACTTCACGGCCGGCATCGCGGTCAACTCGACAGGCCACTGCCATCCCGAGGTGGTGAAGGCGATTCAGGACCAGTGCGCGCGGCTGATTCACATGTCGGGCACGGATTTCTACTACGAACAGATGCCAGCGCTTGCGGAACGCCTTTCGGCGATCGCACCCATGCCTGGGCCGCACCGCGTTTACTACGGAAACTCCGGCGCGGAGGCTGTGGAGTGTGCCTTGAAGCTCGCCCGCTACCATACCGGGCGGCAACAGATCATCAGCTTTTTTGGCGCGTTTCACGGGCGCACCATGGGCGCGCTTTCGCTGACGGGCTCCAAGGTGCAGCAGAAGAGGCGCTTTGCTCCACTGGTCCCGGGCGTAACGCATGTTCCGTATCCGTATGCTTACCGCGGCTGTAACGATGCCCTGCCTAACGAGGACGAGCTTGGACTGGCGTGTGCGAGGTTTATCGAGGAGAAGCTGTTCAAGACCACGCTGCCGCCGGAAGAGGTTGCCGCGATCATTCTGGAGCCGATCCAGGGCGAGGGCGGATATGTAGTTGCGCCAGACATCTTCCTGCAGGAGATTCGGGGGATTTGTGACCGGCACGGCATTTTGTTGATCGCCGATGAGGTCCAGTCGGGAGCGGGGCGGACAGGAAGATGGTGGGCGATCGAGCATTCTGGAGTCCAACCCGACATCGTTTGCAGTGCCAAGGGAATCGCTTCGGGAATGCCGCTTGGCATCTGCATGGCCAGGGCCGAAATCATGGATTGGGAGCCCGGTTCGCACGCCAGCACATTTGGCGGGAACCCGATTTGCATCGCCGCGGCCCTTGCGACCCTCGATATTCTGGAGCGCGAAGGACTGCAAAATGCTGCGACGGTTGGGGGCGCGATGCTCGCGCGCCTGAAGACCTGGGTCGAGAAGTGTCCGAACGTCGGCGATGCGCGTGGCCGCGGACTGATGGTTGCCATCGAATTAGTTGGAGGACAAGAAAACCCGCAAGCCGTTCCAGGTATTGCGCGATCGCGTGGTGGATCTCGCTTTCGAACGTGGGCTGCTGTTGCTTGGCTGCGGCGAGACCAGCATACGGCTCTGTCCGTCGCTGCTGGTGCAGCAGCAGGAGGCGGACATCGCGTTGGATATTCTCGAAGAGTGTATTCGACTTGGGGCGAGCGCCAATAAATAGCCAGTATCTATCCTGTTTGTTTGATGGTGAATTCTATGACTGTAATGTCCGCGGTTTCGATTCAAGAGGAAGTCGGCCTGCTGCTGAAAAAGCTTGGAGTTCCTGAGGGATCGTTTTCTTCTGGCGACCTTTCTGTCCGGACTCCGATTACTGGAGAGGTAATCGCTCGAGTTCGGCAGACCAACCCTGACGAAGTTGCCGCCGCTGTTGCGATCGCGCATGACGCGTATCTCGAATGGCGAACTGTCCCGGCGCCGAGACGTGGAGAACTGGTTCGGCTGCTTGGCGAGGAACTGCGCGAAAACCTGGCCGACCTGGGAAGGTTAGTGACCATCGAAGCGGGAAAGGTTTTGTCCGAAGGCTGTGGTGAGGTGCAGGAGATGATCGACATCTGCGGCTTTGCGGCAGGGCTGTCACGTCAACTGGCCGGCCTAACGCTGCCGTCGGAACGCCCGGCGCATCGCATGATGGAGACCTGGCATCCGCTTGGCGTGGTCGGCGTTATCTCTGCGTTCAATTTTCCGGTGGCCGTATGGTCGTGGAACGCCGCATTGGCCTTGGTGTGCGGAGACGCGGTTGTGTGGAAGCCTTCGGAGAAGACGCCGCTGACCGCCCTTGCAACCCGGGCGATCTTCGAGCGTGCAGCGGCGAAATTCGGCCGCGTCCCTGCTGGGCTGTCTACGCTGCTGATCGGTGACGCGGCTTTGGGCGAGCAGATTGTCGACAGTCCTCTTGTCCCGTTGGTCTCGGCCACGGGATCTACGGCGATGGGACGCAAGGTCGCGCCTCGACTTGCAAGCCGGTTTGCCCGCGCCATTCTGGAGTTGGGAGGCAACAACGCAGCGATTGTCTGCCCTACCGCAGACCTTAGTCTGACGCTGCGAGCCATCGCGTTCTCAGCCATGGGTACCGCGGGGCAACGGTGTACGACTCTTCGCCGCCTTATCGTTCACGAGTCGATCTATGACGCGATCATCCCCAAACTCAAACGGGTCTATGGCAGTGTGGCTGTTGGCGATCCACGAGATTCCGGGACGCTGGTCGGGCCGTTGATCGATGAACTTGCCTACGTCAATATGCGGCGGGCCCTGGAAGAAGCGCGCGGCGCAGGCGCAACCGTAACTGGCGGCGAGCGCGTGAACGGCGCTAGCGCGCCGCAAGCTTTCTACGTAAGACCGGCACTGGTCGAAATCTCCTCCGCGGCTGGCGTGGTCAAGCGCGAGACGTTTGCGCCCATTCTCTACGTTATGAAGTACTCGAACTTCGGCGACGCCCTGGCTATGCATAACGACGTGCCGCAGGGATTGTCATCTTCGATCTTCACCACGGATCTGCGCGAGGCCGAGTTGTTCCTCTCCGCCGCCGGCTCCGATTGCGGCATCGCCAACGTGAATATTGGGACATCGGGCGCGGAGATCGGCGGAGCCTTTGGCGGCGAGAAGGACACAGGAGGCGGCAGAGAGTCAGGCTCCGATGCATGGAAGCAGTACATGCGCAGGGCCACCAACACGATTAACTACGGGACCGATCTTCCTCTGGCGCAGGGAGTGAGTTTCGACATCGATGGTTGATTAGGCTTATGGGCGGCGGCGTATCGCTACGTTGATGCTCCAGGCGTCTATGCGGGAGGACCTGACGCGTCCTGCGAGCCTGCAAGGTTTCGTATTGCGTCTCTGAGCAGACGCAGGGGGCGGAGCAGGCGGACCTGCCAGGGGCGGTGAAACCCGAAGTTAGCAGCGAACTCGTAGTCGGGTTTGATGACTCGCGCGAGCAGGATCTCGAGGTGCCTCCAGCGGCGGCCGAAGCGACGACCGGGCAGTTCAATCTCCAGGTAAAACGCATGCAGCGCGCGCCAGTCGAGAGGCTCGCTGGCTTGCGTGAGCAATTGCTGCCAGAGACGGTCAGCGAGATTGTTGAGATGGTTTACCTGCGCGCGAGATGCATTCAGGTTGAGTGGCGGATTCATCTCCGGCTGCAGGCGTTGCGCCATGGCCAGGCCAAGAATCAGGAGGCCGCTATGTTCGTCACCCACGCCACGATGCGCGGTCTCTGAGAGGGTGAGCCGTTCAAATGCGAGGCACAGGTCGAGGATGAGGCTGAGGCGTTCGAAGCGGTGACGGACGCCATGGAGGCAGAGAAATAGAAGCTCGTCATCGGGTGCGAGTTGCAGGCAGGGTTGGCCTTGAAAGACCGCGGGCTGGGCGCGCTCGAGGACCTGGGCGGTATGGAAGTTGAACGCGAGCGGATTTTCTACATCGTGATGCAGTTCGACTGTGGTGTGGGCTCGGCACCATGGACGATGGTAATCGTCAGGTGTATCAGGAACGAAGCCAAGTGCGGCGAGCGCTGCTTCGGCTTGTGGCAGATCCTGTTTGGAGACGAGCAAATCCAGGTCGTAGTTGACGCGGAGGGCGGTTTCTCCATAGAGCCGCTCCGCAAGGAATGGACCCTTGAGCGGGACTACGGCAATGTTGTTCTGTTCAAAGGTCCGCAGAATCGCCTTCAGCTCGGAGCTCCAGAAGAATGCTGTGATTGCGGCGTCGCGCTGGATGGCGTTGAGACGACTCTGGAGGCTAGGCGGAATTGAGGCTTGGCGCTCGCAGAGACGGGCCGCCCAAGGATGGATGCGTTCTTCTTCAGCCAGCGCCAGCGCCTCTTCCAACTGTGGCTGGTCGCCGCCGAGATCGATATTGTGTCCGCGCAGAAGGTCCAGCAGGCACTGCATGCCTGGTCGCATCATGAGCCGAAGAATAGCACTGTGGCGGAATCCGAACCGCCGTCGACGTTTTCTGAGTTACGAGTGATGCGGCGAGAAAGCGTCGGCTTTACTTCGCAACCGGGGCGGGTTCGGCCGACGACACGTCGCGCGCAATCGCCTGGGTCTGCAGCAGGCGATATCCCGTGCGAGTGCGGATGTGGTAATGCTGCATGTCCTTGCCTACCAGCTTGACCTGGATGTTGCGCCAGCCGCGGTTCTGATTTGGCTGAGGATAGTAGCTGAGTGCGTACAGGTGCGCCAGGTCGTCGCGAATGGAAGCAGAAGGCGTCCTGTTCGTCCTTCCAGTTCCTGGCGAAGTAGGCCTTGCCGCCGGTGGCTTTGCTCATCCGCTCAAAGACAGCCGTCGAGATTGGCTCCTCCTGCGCCTGTCGCGTGCTGATCATGTAGATGATGGTGCCGGTGGATTGCGCCAGCTCGGCTACGTCCTCCGGCGGGACTACGCTTGCATTGTCGGGACCGTTGGAGAAGACCACGATTGCCTTGCGTCCCATCAGCGGGGCTGCATCCTTTACGGTCAGCAGCAGGCTGTTGTAGAGCGCTGCGTCGTCTCCCGCCACCGTGCGTGCGCACGCCGCGCAGGACTTGGGAACGGTCGGGCGTAAGGCTGGTGACGCGCGACAGATTGCGGCTGTAGGAATACAAGCGCTACCTTGTTCACACCCTCCAGAGAGCGGACGAAATCGGCGATCGCGTCCTGGGCGAACACAAATCCCGTGTACATATAGTTGCTGGTGTCGAAGAGGATGAAGACGTTGGCCCCGGCCCCTCCGGCGCGGGTGCCTGGCGCCTCCGCGCTTCCCGCAGCCTTACCGGCGAACAGACTGTCGTCGGATGCGGCACTCTTACCACGACGGGTACGCAAGTTCGTTGCCTTCTTCGAAGGTCGCTGTCTTCTCTGCGATGTTGTCTTCGGTGATGACAAAGTCTTCCGGGCGCAGGCCGCTGACGTAGTTTCCCTTGGCGATCTGTGACGGCGACACTCAATTGCACCAGCACGACGTTGACGTGCAGTGGCGAAGCTTCATCCTGCGCGGAGGCTCCTCCCGCTGCCCGGTGAGAGTGGGACCGACAAGCAAGCAAATGAACAGAACGATTCTCTTTGCCATGATTCTCCTATTGCGCGCCGCTCGGTGTTGCCGATGGCGCGGGCCCTAATGAAGCAGTAGCGTTCGCGACTGGTGCGAGGACAATCTTGCCCTGTTTGAATTCTTCGCCCGTCTCCTGCATGGCGCGCAGCACGGCCGGCCAATCTTCAAGATCGGTGGCGAATATCTTTGCGACCATGTGGCGCGTAAGCTCGGGGACGATCCGGTTCAGCATCACTGGCGAATAGCCCATCTCGTCTGCCAGGCGGGCCCAGTAGAGGTTCCCGGATTCCCACCGCTCGCCGAAGAGACGGCTGGAATACGCCCCGTAGAAAGGAAACGGTTTTACATTCAGAAGTTCGCGTGCGTAGGTGCGCGCGAGCGTCGGATGCGGCACGCCGAAGTCCCTCGAGAGCCGGTCCCAGCTGACTTCGCTCGGGTGCTGTTGCGCCAGATCATGTAATTGGCTGGCCGGTCTTCCCCATAGAGGCGGCTTGCGCAGGAAATCGCTTTTCGAAACTCGACGCCAAGGTAGAAGGTGTCTGCGGGCATCAATTGAGGCAGTCACTGCGGCAGCGTCTTCCGGCTCTGCAGCGCCAGGTCCAGCCGTCTCAGGCGGCGTTCATCCAGACGATCGGAGAGGATATCGATCACATTGGCCCGCAGTTTCCGGACTCTTGCCCGACTGCGTTGATCAACTCTTCGCCAAGTTGTTGATAGAGGTCGACGGCGTGAAGTTCGTTGGGGGTGACGTTCCACCACCGCGCCAGCACTGAGTCGGCCAGAAGTTCAGGAACCAGTTCCTTCCAGATCAGGGCCTGAACATTTTCCGGCGCGATCATGTTCTGCTCGGCCGTCCGCCAGGGAGTAGGGCAGGTCCGCCAGCGAACCCATCAGGTAGGCGCCGCCTCCGGCCGATACGCCTGTGCCCATCAACATGGGCGTCTGCCAAAGCCTTTCCGATCCGGTCACCGTGATTCCGAGGAAGTCGTGCGAGCGGACGAAGAGCGGATTGATGTGCAGTATCTGGGCGCTGGGGGGTTCGTAGTATGCGTAGTTCAGACCGACCAGGGCGTCCCTGAGGAGTGGCGAAAGCTTGCCGCGCGCGGCCTCCAATTGCGCGGGCGTAGACGGCGTCTCGATGACCTTGGTGAGATCTGTCTTGGCCTGCAACTCCGCGTGATGGCCGGTGTTATCTCTTGGCGCCCAGGTGACCTTCTCGCTCTTGCTGAAGATCTGGCGCGGAAGTTCGAAGTCGCGGAGTTCTTCCGCCAGCGCAAGCAGATGTTCCGTAGGTTGATGTCCCTGCGCCATCTGATTGAGTCCATCGCTCAGCGCGAAGAGCGTGTCGAGGGATACAAGGCGCTGGTCGTACAGGACGGTGCGGATCTTCGCCGCCAATTCGGAGTGGACCACCTGGCCGTCGTGGCTCTCCTGCTGCGGGCCGGCCAGCAGAGCGACAATCTCATCCTGTGAAAGGTTCGCCTTTCCGGTTGCCGCAGTAGTCACGCGCACCGAGCGAAGTGCGCGCCGCATCGAAGAGTTGCGTCGGCGAAGAGATTTTGGCGAAAGGCTCGATCATGTTCTGCCACGAGGAGTCGAGTTGCGAGGTTGGAATCTGCTTCTGGCGCGCAAGGATCTGCCAGAGTCCAACGTTGGCCTGAAAGTCTCCCATCGCATTTCCGCGCAGGGCCTGGTCGGACATCTTGTCAATTGTGTCGGCGACGGTTACAAACTGGGAGATCGACTCATCGCTCAGAGCTGGAAATTCAGTGAAGATGAGGTACCAGCTGCTCAACGCGGTGAACTGGTTGGCGAGCAGCTTGACCGTATCGGCGGACAAACGGGTTTGTGGAGAACGCACACGATCCAGCTCGCTCAACATCAGGTAGATCTGAAGCGGGCCGCAATCGGTCTCCGTGCGCGCGTTTGCGGCCATTGCCTGAAGTAATTGCTCGGGTCGAGTCCAGTTCCGGGAGCGCGTGGCCCACTCCTTGGTCCACTTGGAATCGGCTTTCTGACGCAAAATCTGCTTCCACACGTCGAGGCCGCCCGGAACGTTCGCCTCGCCGGATGGGGTCACTTCCAGACGCGTAAACAGCACAACGAGGTCGGGCGCCTTGGGAAAGACTCCAACCGCCGCCGGAGAGTTGGTGCCGGGCGATAGAAATGCCTCATAGAGATTCTTCAAACGTGGAGACTCAGTGAGGTAATTCTGCTGCGCCTGACCACTGCGCGAAACGGCGTCATAGTAGGCAGCCAGCCAGCCGTTGTCTTTGGTCAGCAGGTGAGCTGACGAACTCTCCAGCGGAGTCCGGATTCGCGTCGGCGAGATCTTTCCACGCGGTCTGTGCCTTCGAGCCGCCGGGGACGATTACACGGCCATTGCGGATGCAGATCTGGCTGCCATAAAAATCCAAAGTCGCAGCTACAGGCAGCAGCTTCCTTAGACCGGAAGTCTTTTCCAGCGAAGCACTCGTCTCAGAATCTTCTTTTGATAAGGCCCAGTAAAGCCGCGCGATCTGAGGATCGTTGGTGAGCACGTCCACAACCGTGCCGTAGGCCCCGCGCCGGTCCGCGCTGAGATTCATCCAGTCCGATTCGTGGAACAGAATCGGCACCGACAGTGACAGGATACGGATAGTCAAAGGGAACGTCCTTTTGCAGGGCTTCTTCAAGATCAGTGAGCGGGAAGCCTGAGTCGATGGTCAGGAACGCTCTTGTCGGATTGGTTGTCTCCAGACTGACGCCGGGCTTGCCGCAATCTCCGCGAAGCCTGTATCCGAGCACCCGCAGCAGGGTGGCCGCGTCCTCGCAGTTGTTGATATGAATGGTGCCGTTGGAGCCTGCGAGGACCTGGAGTTCTCTGGCCTGGTGCAGGTAGCGATTCAGCAGGCGCAGGAACTCGGTTTGCGTGCTGATGTCGTAGCCGATCAGATAACTGTTGCGCGCGAGCAATGGCAACACGTCATCGGGCGAGACCTGCTGACTGATTCCCGCCATGCGCAAAAAAGATCGTAAAGGGCCGGGGATCACCACCGTATCCACGGTGCGAGAGGCGGGTGCCGGCACTGAGGCCCGAACGGTCGCGCCTGAAAAGAGCAACGCGCAAATACTGAGGCAAAGATTAATTCTGCGACGGCAATACACGGACGAAGAGAAGATAGCATCGTTGACACCTCTTCAGAGCCCTGAGAATTGCGGCAACTGCCACCCAAATCGGGGGCGCGGCTCGCATTTTTCGAACCAACTTAGGCCGATTACCTGGGAATTTCAATCCAGCGTTTGTGCTTTTATTTTTGAAGCTACTCGATCGTCGTAACTCTTATGTCTTCAACTTGTCTTATTTGAGTCAGCGTCGGTCCGGACCGGATAATGTCAACGTTTTACGGGGAATAGCTCGGAAGCCCTGCGACCCGGTCAAAATACTCTACTCTTGTGCCTCACAAAATTCCATTTACCTCCGGAACCTTGCAGCCGGAGATGCAGAATTCGATCCCAAGTTGCTGATTTCGCTATGGAATTGCTTACGGTCCGCGTTCCGCAATTCGGGCTTGGCTCCCTCCAGCAGACAGGGCTCGTGAAAGAATGGGAGGTGAAAACCACCATGCCCAACGAGATCAATCCCGAAACCGCGCCCATCGTCGAAGACACCCCCGAAAATCCTGCTGAATCATTTGGCGACCTGCTCGCAGAGTTTGAACACACCCATTCTCATACGGCCGAAGGCGGCGCGAAGCAGCTGGAAGGCTCCGTTGTCTCCAAGGATGCAGAGTTCGTTTACCTGGACATCGGCTACAAAACCGAGGGAGTGCTGCCACTGGGCTCGTTTGACAACAATGCCGAAGGCGTAAGCCCGGGGGACAAGTTCCCAGTCTCGGTGAAGGGTCGCAACGCCGAGCGCTACTACGAACTGTCTCGGCACAAAGTCGTTCTGCCTACGGATTGGTCAACACTGGAAGAAGCCTTCGCGCAGAAGTCTGCCGTCGTTGGAACCGTGACCGCAGTAGTGAAGGGTGGCCTGACCGTCGATGTCGGCGTGCGCGCCTTTATGCCCGCCTCGCGCAGCGGCGTTCGGGACGCCGCCGAGATGGAAAAGCTGGTTGGCCAGGAGATCACCTGCCGCATCACCAAGTTGGACACCACCGAAGAAGACGTTGTCGTCGATCGACGCATAATCCTCGAAGAACAGGCCCGCAGCCTGGAGGCTGGTCGCTACTCCGAAATGAAGGAGGGCGACATCGTCACAGGAACGGTCCGGAGCCTGGCTGCCTATGGGGCGTTCGTTGACCTCGGTGGCATCGACGGCCTGCTGCACATCAGCGATATCGCGTGGAGCCGGGTGACTGCGCCGGAAGATGTCGTGTCGGTTGGGCAGGAACTGCGCCTGAAAGTGCTCAAGGTCGATTCCGAGAGCAGGCGCATCTCGCTCGGACTGAAGCAGCTTGAGCCGGAGCCGTGGGATACCGCGGCGGACAAATATAAAGTAGGCCAGCGGATCAGCGGCAGTGTGACCCGCCTGATGGACTTCGGGGCTTTCGTCGAACTGGAACCCGGCATTGAAGGTCTCATCCACGTCTCAGAGATGTCGTGGGTTAAGAAGGTGCACAAGCCGAGCGACATCCTGAAGGCCGGAGACACCGTGGAAGCAGTCATCCTGTCCGTGAGCCCGGCCGAGAAGCGCATCTCGCTCGGACTGAAACAGGCTCTCGGCGACCCGTGGAAGGACGTTGCGCAGAAATATCCGGCAGGTTCTGCCATCGAAGGGCCAGTGACGCGGCTGATGAAGTTCGGCGCGTTCGTGCAAATGGCGGAGGGCGTTGAGGGCCTGGTTCACATCAGTGAGATCACGGCCGACCGGCGCATCAATCATCCCCAGGATGTCCTGCACGCCGGCCAGATCGTCAAGGCGCAGGTGCTTGGCGTCGATACGGAGAAGCGCCAGATTAAGCTGAGCATGAAGCAGCTTATTCCTACCAGCCTCGGCGAGTACCTGGAGGAGCACAAAGAAGGCGACGTGGTTTCGGGCCGGGTCGTCGAACAGACGGCGGATTTCTCCACGATTGAACTCGGCGAGGGCATCCGCGCAATCTGCAAGTCGACCGCCAAAGCCGCTTCGACGGAACAGAGCAAACCATCGGCTGGGCCGGACTTGTCGGCGTTGACCTCCATGCTGAGCGCCCGCTGGAAGAGCGGCAGCCCGACACCCGGAAGCCAGCCGGAACCTCTGGCGGTGGGTCAGATTCGCAGCTTCAAGATCACTCGGCTGGATCTTGAGGGGCAGAAAATCGAACTCGTACCAGCCTGAAAGTATTGAAATCAGGATAATAACCTCCCCACATATATCCGCTTGACAATAGTCGTTATAACGACTATATTGGATGCAGATGAAGTCACCGGCCCATCCCGCAGCCAAACCCAAGACAACCTCCTGGCCTGAAGAGATGGCCTATCTGGAGTTGTTGCGTACGGCCGACATGCTTTCTCGCAATCTGTCGGACCTGCTGAAGACAGAGGATTTATCCTCCACCCAATACAACGTTCTGCGGATTCTGCGCGGCGCTCCGGACGGCCTGCCGTGTGGCGAAATCGGCAGCCGAATGATCACGCGCGATCCTGACATCACCCGCCTGCTCGACCGCCTGGAAAAGCGCGGCCTGATCTCGCGCCACCGGGAGACAAAAGACCGGCGAATGGTTATGGCTCGAATTACGCCCGACGGCATCCAATTGTTGTCCCGAATGGATGAACCTGTCCGGGCAGCTCACCGCGCCCAGTTGGGTCATCTCGGACGGGAACGGCTCAAGGATTTGACCGAGTTGTTGCAGGTTGCCCGCGGAGACGCAGGCTGATTTTCAGACCCAATAGTTGTTGCAACGAATATTGTGATCACGCATCTAAACTTTGTCACGCAATAAAAATCTGATCAAAAGAGGAAAACGACTATGAGCACTACCACCTGGAATATCGACGCCACCCACTCCCACGCAGAGTTCAAGGTTCGGCACCTGATGATCTCTAACGTAAAAGGCAGCTTTCCGAAGGTTTCGGGAGTCCTGACCCTGGACGACGCCGACCTCACCAACTCCAGCGTTGAGGCGGCAATCGACGTCGCTTCCATCGAGACACGCGATGCACAGCGCGACGCGCATTTGAAGAGCGCTGACTTCTTCGACGTAGAGAAGTTCCCGACCATGACTTTCAAGTCGACCAAGGTGACCACTACCGGCGCCGGTGAGGGCACCGTTGAGGGCAACCTGACGATCCGCGACGTGACCAAGCCCGTTGTCTTCGAGGTAGAGGGACCAACAGCGCCCACCAAGGATCCATGGGGCAACCTGCGCGTCGGTGCAGCCGCGACGACGAAGATCAGCCGCAAGGAGTTTGGGTTGACCTGGAGCGCGCCTCTCGAAGCGGGCGGCGTCATGATCGGCGATGAGGTCACCATCACGCTCGAAGTGGAATTTGTAAAAGCAGCTTAAGTAAGTGCGCGCCGCGGCGCTTTTGAATGGCAGCAGCGCAGAAGGGGACGAGTATGTCACTCCGACCAGTAAAGGAAATCATTCAAACCAAGCCCACACTCGAAGGCGCGGGCGTAAAGCTCGAACGCGCCTTCGGGTTTGGCAAGACCAAGGAATTCGATCCGTTTCTACTTCTGGACGACTTCCGCAACAATAACCCGGAAGACTATCTGAAGGGCTTTCCGTGGCATCCGCACCGTGGCATCGAGACGATCACCTATGTTCTCGCCGGCACGGTGGAACACGGCGACAGCCTGGGCAACCGCGGCAAGATGGGCGCGGGCGATGTGCAGTGGATGACGGCCGGCAGCGGCATCCTGCACCAGGAGATGCCCAAGGGCGATCCGCAGGGACGGATGCACGGCTTCCAATTGTGGGCGAACCTGCCCGCATCGCTGAAGATGACCGACCCGCGCTATCAGGACATTCCCTCGGCTGAGATTCCGGAGGTTACCGACGACGATGGCACGAACGTGCGCATCATCTGCGGCGAGTTCTGGGGCAAGAAAGGCCCGGTGGAAGGCGTTGCTGCCGATCCTCAGTATCTCGATATCTCGGTTGCGCCGGGCAAGCGCAAGCGGTTGAAGGTGGAGACGACGCGCAATGCGTTTGCCTACGTCTTCGCGGGCGCGGGGACATTCCGCGACGCCTCGAATCCGCAAGCGGTGTTGACGGAGTCGGGCATCGATCCGAACGCGGCGCCAGTGTATGACGCCGCCAATCACTCGCTGGTGCTGTTCGACCGCGGCGACGAGATCACGGTGCAAGCCGGGCCAGAGGGTATCCGCTTCCTGCTGGTATCGGGCAAGCCGATCGAAGAGCCGGTGGCGTGGTATGGTCCGATCGTGATGAATACGCAGGAGCAACTTCGCCAGGCAGTTTCGGAGTTGCAGGCCGGCGGATTCATCAAACATCGCTGAGTTAAAGATGCGAAACGCTGAAGCGCCGGGCCATCGAGCCCGGCGTTTCGTTTTGTTTGGATGAATGCCGGGCCTCTTTGAACCGGATGTTTGCTTATTGTCCAATGCGCGGCGTAGGTTATTCAGCAAGTAGACGGACTATTTGGAAAAAAGACGCATGTCGCCAAACTTTTTCGCAACTAAGTTCGGCACCCGATGTTAGACGAGAGTACGGGCCTGTTTACACCAGAGCAAAGGGTCCATTCGCACCTGGAACACCCGTCGGCGAAAGCTGACAGAGGCGCCGCATGACTGGACGAACTGCTTTGGGAAATCTTTGTGGCCGTTTTTGCCTCGGCGGCAGAATAGTAGTGACGGGCCTGCTGGGCGGCGCGCTAAGCCTCGCCGGATGCTCACCCGGTACAGGTGGCACAACCGCGACCACTAATACCCAGCCACAAGTCACCATCGGCGGCACGGGGCAGGTTCGGATCGGTTCGACGGCACAACTCAGCGCCACCGTCACCAACGAGTCAAGTACCGCGGTCACTTGGCAGGTTGATGGCGTTACGGGCGGATCGGCCTCGGTTGGGACCATCTCGACTACGGGGGTATACACGCCACCGGCAACAGCTCCGTCAACTGATCCAGTCACCATCACAGCAGCCAGCGTAGCAGCGCCCGCGGTGATCGGAGCTGCGACGGAGACGGTTTGGAATCCACTTCCCACGGTGACCAGCGCCACAGTCTCGCAGAACTATGGCGCGACAAGCGGCCTGCTCACGGTGAATGGCACAGGGTTTGTATCCGGCGCGCAGATTCAGGCGGCCGGTGCTGCCGTGACCACGACGTTTGTCTCCACTACTGTGCTGCAGGCAACAGTCCCGATCGGTACCGGCGTCACCAGCGTGCAAGTTGCGGTCGTGAATCCGAATCCAGGGGGATCAACCTCGTCCGTGTCCGCGGCAGCCGTGCAGGCGTCGCTGCAATCGGCCGCGAGGTTGCTCGACCAGGCGACGTTCGGGCCAACTCTGACGGGTATCCAGACTGTGCAGTCCGAAGGTCTTCCCGCCTATTTGAACGCGCAGTTCGCCGCTCCTACAACGGTGGAACCGGATATCGCAGCGACTCCCCCAACTCTATGCGCCACCAATACTATCCCTTGCCAGCAGGCCGAGTGGTGGCAGGTTGCGTTGACGGGCTCGGACCAGTTGCGGCAGAGAGTTGCGCTGGCGCTGAGCGAGATGTTCGTCATATCGACCAACTCCGTCAACGCCCGCTCCGTGACAAGCTATCAGAACATGCTGGCCAACGACGCGTTCAGCAACTTCTACACCATAATGCACGACGTAACGCTTTCACCGGGCATGGGCGCGTATCTGAATATGCTGAACAGCGCGAAGCCGGCCACGATCAACGGTGTCCCGCAAATCGCGAACGAAAACTATGCCCGCGAGAATATGCAATTGTTCACGACGGGCATCGATATGTTGAACCAGGACGGCAGTCTCCAGCTTGACTCCAATGGCAACCCAATCCCCGTCTATACCGAGGCCCAGGTGCAGGCGTTTGCGCGCGCCTATACGGGCTGGACATACGGTAAGCCGGGCGGAACGGCCTTGACCAGCTATCCAAACAACACCGCCGACTACGACGATCCGATGCAGGCCTACGACGCGCAGCACGACATGACGGCGAAAGTCCTGCTGAGTGGAACTACGCTACCCGCGGGACAATCGTCCGTTCAGGATCTGACTGGCGCTCTGACCAACATCTTCAACCACCCCAACGTCGGTCCCTTCGTCTGCCGGCAACTTATCCAGCACCTTGTTACCAGCAATCCCAGCCCGGCCTATGTCTCGCGGGTCGCCGCCATCTTCGCGAACGATGGCACGGGCACACGCGGGAATATGAAGGCGGTGATCCAGGCGATCCTGCTGGATACCGAGGCGCGTGCCGGCGATGCCAACCCCAGCTATGATGGCGGACACCTGCGCGAGCCGATGCTTTATATGACCAACGTCATGCGCGCGCTCGGCTACACGTTCGTCGGGGCGGGCGCGGGCACTGGAGTGGAGTATTACTACACGCCGGGCAATTACACCAGCGCGCTGAGCGAGAAACCATACACCTCAGGCAGCGTCTTCAACTTCTTTCCGCCGAACTACGTGATCCCGGGGTCAACGACGAATGCCCCCGAGTTCAGCATCGAGAACACGGCTTCCGCAATTCTGCGCCTGACGCTGGCGGACGATCTGGTCAACAACAAGATCAGCGATTTCACCGTGGACCTGAGCGCAACCAGTTCCCTGGGACTGATGGCGTCCGCCACGGGCAACGCGACGACCGACAGCACTAACCTTGTCAACGCGCTATCGAACATTTTCATGCACGGACAAATGCCGGCGCAGATCCAAACCGATATTGTGAACCACGTCGCGACTCTGACCAATATCCCTGAGCGCGTCCGCGTGGCAACCTACCTCGTCATTACAAGTTCGGCTTACAAAGTCGAGCACTAAAGATCTGCAGTTGGCAACGAAAGACCTGGGGGATTGAATGAGCGTGAATCGTCGAAGTTTCATCAAGTACGCATCGCTGGCAGCGGCAGGAAACGCGGCGGCCCTGCGGCCTTTCGGCGCGCTGAACGCGCTGGCCCAGGGCACGAGCAGCTACAAAGCCCTGGTCTGCATTTTCATGTTCGGCGGCAACGACGCGAACAATACGCTGATCCAATTCGATCCCGCCGGGTACAACAACTACTCGACCATTCGCGGCCCGCTGGCGATCCCGCAGAACCAGTTGTTGCCTATTCAAGGTTTGCTAACACCCAACACCTTCGCCCTGAATCCAAACCTTCCCGACATCGCGACGTTGTTCAACAACAAAAATGCCGCCTTCGTTGCTAACGTCGGAACCTTGATCGAACCCACGACGAAGGCTCAGTACCAGGCAGGGACCGGACTTCCCACCAATCTTTTCTCCCATCCGGACCAGCAACTGGAGTGGCAGAACGCGGCACAGAGCGGCGCAACTTCGACGGGATGGGCCGGCCGGATTGCGGATCAACTCAACTCCACCTACAACACCGGCGCGCCAATTCCCATGATCACTTCCGTGGCCGGCGATACCTTATTCTGCAATGGAAGCGCGAGCACACCCGTGAGCGTTAGCCCCGGAAATCTAGGTGGGGCACAGTGTTCCGAAGGCACAACGGAATGCGGCGCCCAGTTGGCTACTGCGCAGGCGTTGCTCAGCTTCAACTCTGGGTTGACGCTGGTGCAGGCGGACAACTCGATCACGACGAATGCGCTTTCCTATGCCTCCACACTTACTGCGGCGACGCAATCCGTTACTCCTCTGAAGACTGTCTTCCCAACTGGAAACAGCCTGGCGGCGCAACTCCAGCAGATCGCACAAATCATCCAGGTTCGTGCCGCGCTGGGGGTATCGCGCCAGATTTTCTTCGCCGGCGTGGGCAACTTCGACACGCACTCCAACCAACTTGTCTTGCAAAATGGCTTGCTGGCGCAACTCAGCGCGGCGATGAACGCGTTCTACGCGGCGACCGTCGAGATGGGCGTACAGAACAGCGTGACCTCTTTCACCATGTCCGACTTCAGCCGGACCTTCCAGCCCAACTCGAACACCGGCAGCGACCACGCCTGGGGTTCACACCACATCGTCATGGGCGGCGCGGTGAAGGGCGGCCAGATGTACGGAACGTGGCCAACGCTGGCGCTTGCGGGTCCAGATGACTCCGGCAGCAACGGCCGATGGGTACCTTCAACCGGCAGCGTACAGTACGCAGCTACGCTGGCCTCGTGGTTCGGCGTCAGTGCGACACAAATGTCGGCCGTCTTCCCCAACATCGGCAGCTTCCCGATTACAAATCTCGGCTTCGTGTAGTTTGCCGGCTATCAGACTTCGACCGGGGGAACATAATCCGGCAGGGACGCAAACCGCGGCTGCTGGATGCGATATCCGCGGAGCGCAAAATAAACGATGTACACATAACACAGCAGCACGATGACGAAGCTGTGTTGGTAGCCGAGTTTGTCCGCAAGAAAGCCTTGTAGCTCTGGAATCACGGCGCCCCCCACAACCATCATCACCAGGAGTCCCGAACCCTGGCTTGTAAACCTGCCGAGCCCTTTCACCGACAGCGGGAAGATGCAGGGCCACATTACCGAGTTGAATAGCCCGCAACTCACGGTGGCCCACAACGCGATGTGCCCGTGACCAAAAATAGTCCCCGACATCAAGATCGCAGCCGCGATCGATACGGCTGCAAGCGCTCGTTCCGTCCGGATATAAGGTAGCGCGAACGAGCCGATCAGGCGGCCCACCATGGCCGCGCCCCAGTAATAAGAGACATAAGTGGCCGCCGCCACATGCGAGAACCCGCCCATCGAAGGCTGTCCGAGGAAGTTGATCATGATGCTTCCGATCGCGACCTCCGCGCCGACGTAGGCGAAGATAGCGAAAGAACCAAGCCGCAGGTGGCGGAAGCTCCATGCGTGACCATCAACCGCGCCCGCCTCGGCCACCGGCTCGTTGGCCAGCACGTCCGGCAGCGGAACGAAGGCCGTCACGAGCGCAAGAAACAGCGTGAAACAGCCAAGCGCAACGTAGGGCATTCGCACCGAGCGTGCCAATTCGGCCGTAGTCGCACCCGCTGCGACGAAGATGAGCGCCGCGCCGATCTTGGGCGCGCGGTTAGTAGCAAAAGAGTTAAAGAATCCGCAGATGCTGATGCGCGTTGCGGCCGTCTCCGGCTTGCCCAGCGCGCCGACATAAGGATTTATCGCCACCTGCAGAAGTGCCAGCCCGCTACCCACTACGAAGAGCGCAAAGAGAAACACGGGATAAGAGATCACAATCGACGCCGGGACGAAGAGGAACAATCCACACGCCATGGTGCACAACGCAGCGATAATGCCCGCCTTATATCCGATCCGTCCCACGATAATGCCCGACGGGATCGACATCACAAAGTAGGCGCCGAAGAAGCAGAACTGCACCAGCAGCGCAAGCACGTTGGTCAGGTGGAAGAGGTCCTTGAAGTGCGGCACCAGGATATCGTTCAGCGCGGTGATGAACCCAATGCTGAAGAAGAGCGACACCATCAACACCATCGGGAGCGTGTAGTTCTCTGTGCCGGTGCTGCGAAGCGATACGCTCTCTGTTCCCGCCGTTCCGACCGCCATTCATGCCTCCTGCAATCTGCCTCGTACTAGTATCCGCTATCGCTGATCTTTTTCTAGAGGCTCGCACATCTCCTTTGCCTCAACTGCCCCTCATGGCATGCAAAAGCAGGCCCGCCGTCTCACTCGCCTCGCCTCGCGGGCTGCGCAATGCCGTTGCATTCTCCATCACCTTTGCCAGTGTCGCCATCACGCGAGCCGGAGTGCGTTGCACCGGTATCGCGTGCCGCATCATCTCCAGCGCGGCCAGACCCCGGAGACACCGGTTGCGGGCTCCAGACACCTTCTTTGACATATTCCGTAAACACGACGTGCGAGACGGGAAGCGGCACCGTACCCGCACTTCCGTCGAATTGCCCGACCGTGACCGACCGCTGCTTCGCGCCTCCCACTTCCCTAACCCGCAAATCGCGTCCATATGGATGCACTCGTCCTCGTTCATCGAGGACGGCATATTCGTCGGAGTAGTAACTCGCGCCCGCACGGATAAGCTCCGCCACGAGCGTTGTCTTGCCGGCAAAGCTCGTGCCCGGAAGGATCAATGCGTTACCACTCCATCCAACTACCCCGGCATGTACAAAGACGCGGTCGACAGCATGGTTTGCCACATGAACCATCAACTCGCTCGATAGCCGGTCGAGGATCACCTCGAGCGCGGCGCCTTCGGCCACACTCTCACCCTCAACCTGCAGTCGAAATTCATTCGCCTCTAGCCCACCGACTACGGCAAAGTTTCCTGCGGCTTCTTGCGACCGATGGCGAACCTGAGCGCCGAATGGAAGACACCGTTGCATTCTTGCGAGCAATTCGTCTGAACCGGCGCTGAGGCGAAACGGCACACCGAACGAGACGAACTCAAGCGAACGAAGTCCAGCAATCATGGCTGTACCGGCGGCCCGAGCAACGGCGTCTTGACCGGGTTCGCCAGCCCCACGAATTGCGTAACCGTGTTCGCGCCCGAGTTCGACAACCACACGTTGCCGGCTGCATCTACGGCCAATCCGAAAGGCTCGTTCAGCGGCGCATCCAGTCCATATCCCTGCGCTGGAGACATCGCCACCGCGCTCGGTCCAGCAAGCTCCACGAGCGAATTGCCTTTGTAATTCGCCACCCAAACATTGCCCGCGCCATCGATCGCGATCCCCTGCGGTCCAGCGTCCCCTCCCATCAGAGTCGTGCGATGAGTCACTCCTCCGGTTTGCGTCAGTTCCACAACAGACGACGCGCTGTAGTCCGCGATCCAGATGTTGCCTGCAGGATCAACCGCAATCCCAGCCGGGTCGCTGCAACAAGGAAAGCTGCTCACCACGCCCGCAGGCGTTACAAGCGCCACCGCCGACTGCACGGCGAACCAGGCATTGTGATTCGCGTCAACCGTTACCGCCGTGGTGAATGACAGTTGAGACGCTCCGTAGCCATTGCTCCCCGAGATCGCCGAACCATCATTGGCCAGCAGCGTAGCGGCGGAACTGCCGTAGTCCGCAACCCACATATCGCCCGTGGAGTCAGCCGCTACCGCAAGTGGATAGAAGACTCCACCGCCGATATAGCCGTAGCCCGACAACTCCATACCAGCGGAGGAGAACTCGCTGACGCTGCCTTGGTGATGATTGTTGGCAGCGGTGACGCTCTGCTCGTTCGTCACCCAGACGTTGTCCGAGCCATCGATCGCAACGCCATACGACTCGTTCAGACCAATACCCGGAATCGCCCCGGCCACGCCGGTCGCAGAGAACTTCGACAATACCGCGCCGTAGTAATTTGCAACCAGCACGTTGCCACCCGAGTCGATTGCCAGCGATTCCGGCACGTTCAGCCCACCACACGCAGGCGCGCATCCTCCATACGTGATGGACATCGTCCAGTCGTTAGGTGCATTCGCCAGCGCCAACTGAAACGGCCCCTGCGCCGCGCCCGCATTGAATACAGCCAGGACATTGCTCGCCGGGTTGCGCACAATGTTCAGCGCCGCATCCATGGTGTTGCTGGGCGCTCCTTGCGTCGTCGTCGCTGCCGCAAACAACGGAGCACAAGCTGAACCGCCGTCCGAGTTGACGCACGCTGCAAGCACATTAGCCAGCGTGTAGAGCTTCGCAGTCTCCGTGATCGCTCCACTCGGCAGAGTGGCACCCGGCGCAACCCCTCTGCCTGCATCGACGAGATTGCCCGCCACCGCAAATGCATTTCGAAGGCCCACCGTGTCGGTTGCTGTCGAACCAACCATCGCGCCTGCACTCATGAATTGCTCCAGCGCCCACGCGGCCGCGACGGTTGTGGCTTCATTGACCACTACACTCGTTGCACTGCTCAAGTTTCCGCAGTCGCCAAGCGCCGCCATCATCACCAACGCAGGATTATTCGCTCCAGACCCAAGCCCGGGATTGCCGCCGCGCGCCACTAGATATACCTGCGTGCTCGCGGTCGGGCAAACGTAGTCGCCGGTGATACTGAAGTCACCTGAGCCATCCGTCATCACCACGTTGGGCGCAAGCAGGTCGACCGCTCCCGCACCAATCCCCGCAGAGCCGGCCGCGTAGAGGTGAATCGCCGCGCCACCTACCGGCTGCTGGCCGCCGCGAACGTGCCCCATCAATGCGACGCCGGACTCGGCCTTCGACGGCGACGCACTTGGCAGACCACACCCCGACAGACACGCGAGCGCGACGGCTGTAACAACAGCAAGCGCACACCTATTTGCTGGCGACCGCCGTCTTCCTCGCCGATACGAAATGAAGTCGGAGTATCTCATGTCCCTGTGCTGCTTCATGCTCACTTATTTCTGCGGGCTGCTTGGGATGGGCGAGATTCCCGGGTTCGCCTGGCGCGACCTTTGCAGGCGCCGCGCCCGTGCAGCGCGGTTCGGCGTCGAGGTCGAATCTGTGCAATCTACGCACCCGCTGTATGCCTGCGCCGCGGTGGGTGCGACGATCGATGCGATCGCAGGCAGCAGCAACGCGCCGCCCACACCAAGCCGCTGTAACATCGCGCGCCGCGAGATCGTCGGCCTCGGCTCATCAACGGAAAGCTCCATCAAGCCATCTCTGCGCAACTCGTCCAGCGCATACAGCACCAACTCTTCGCTGACCGGAGTCTTCAACTCTGCCGACGCTGCCTCACACATCTCGGCGACCGTTCGTTCGCCATCCGCAAGCCTCCAGATCACCGACAGAACTCTCATTCAGGCAATAAGCCCGGTGGCGGCGCTCGTCATACACCAGGGTCTCCGTCCCGATCTGCTGGACGGAAATCTCCTGCCGTATGCTGCGAGGTGTTTGCCGGCTCTTCATCACTGCGCTCCGCTCTCCCTTCATTGCTCTACTTCGGTGTGATCGCTACGCTCGACGGGGTAGCAGTGCCTGCGCCCGTAAATGGCGATCCCGTCAACACACCGCCGCTGCTGGTGAACGCGCTGACATCATTCGCCCCACTGTTGGCAACCCACACGTTGCCCAGGCCATCGATCGCAATGCTCGACGGGCTACTCAGTCCATTCCCGCTGTAGACCGTCCCGGTCATGCCTGTCGAATTCAATTTCGTAATCGTGCTGTTGCCGGAGTTCGCCACCCAGGCATTTCCGCCGGTATCGATCGCGATCGCCACGGGAACGCTGAAGCCGCCCGCCGTAAATCCGTTGGAGCTCGATATCGCCGCACCGGTATTGTCCAGCTTGGTCACGCTGGCGTTGCCGCTGTTGGACACCCACACTGCGCCAGCGGCATCTGCTGCAATCGAAGTCGGCGCGTTAAGGCCGCCGCCGGTGTAGGTGATGGCAATTGTCCAGTCGTTGGGCGGTGAACCGACATCAATCACCGGCATAAACTGCGGAACGCCTGTCCGCAGGCCGTTGATCGCCGCAACGTTTCTCCCCGGCGACTGCGCAATGTTCATCGCCGCCGTAATCGTGTCCGTCGGGTAAACGGTGCCCGCCGCGTTGGGCGCCAGATGAAAAAGATTCCCACACAAACTTCCGTCGCCCGCCGTGCCTCCATTCGAATTGACGCACTGCAAAAGCAATTGGCCCAGCGTATTAATCTCTGCCAGCGGCAGCGTCGCGCCCGCCGGCAACGTTGGCCCCGGCACCGTTCCATTCGAAGTCGTCACAATCTGGTTGATCGCAGCAAACGCGTCGGCAAGCCCCGCCGTATTCGTCGGACTGGTCCCGATGTTCGCAATTCCCTTCATAAATGGTGACAACGCCCACACCGTCGCCACCGTCGTCAGTTCATTCACGTTGATGAAATTGTTGAGATAAGTTCCGCCACACGTACCTAACCCCACCATCATCGCCAGGTTGTTGTTCGTAAGCAGCGATGTTGGATGTCCGCCGGTCCCCACCAGGTAGACCTGCGAGCCCACCGCGCACGTGTAGCTCGGCAGGTTGAAATTCCCGCCCGCATTCGTCAATACAGAAGGCCCAAGCGGAGTCGCGGCCGAACCATATCCCGTCGTGCCTGCCTGGTACAGCTGTATCGTTACGCCCGCGACCGGCTGTTGTCCGCCCATCACTGTTCCCTGCAGCGCGGCGGCAACCAGCGTCGTAGGCTTGCTTGCCTCCTGAACCACAGCCGAGCCGCATCCGCAGAGTCCGGCCATAGCCATCCCCGCACCTGCCAGCGCAATCGCCTTCAGCCAGGATTGCCTGATCATGGCTCGACTCCTGTCCCGCTCGCCGCTCCAGTTGCAAGTGGAACGACGGGCGCCGCCGCCCCAAGAATTCGCGTGACTGTGTTCGCCGTATTGCTCGGTATCCACACGCTGCCAGAGATATCGATCGCGATTCCACCCGGCTTGGTTCCTGTCCCACAAACGCCAGTGGAGGGCGACGCCGAAACGCAATAACCGGTGGACGGCGTCACTGCCGTGCCCGCATTGCTCAGCACACTCACGCTGCCCGCCGTGTTCGCGACCCAGACCTGTCCCAGTCCGTCGACCGCAATCGCCAATGGCCGGTTGATCCCGCCCACGGTGAATGGCGTCGAACTGACCGCGACTCCCTGTCGCGAAAACTCGCTGACTCCAGTACTGCTCGCTGCCCAAATGTCTCCCGAAGCATCGAACGCGAGTCCCAGCGGGCTTGCAATCGTACCCACGCCGCCGCCGCTGTACCCGCTTGTTCCGGTAATTGCAGCGCCCGTCAAATCGAAGCTGCTCAGGCTGCCCGTGCTGTCGCCCAGCCACACGCTCCCGGCGATCACCAGGAAGCTAGTATTCTGCGATCCCGCCGCATAACCGCCGCTCGCCGCCTGCGACGCCTGCAGCGTCACGGTTCCAGCCGCGCCCGTCAGCGTCACCGTGCTCCCCGCAATCGTTGCCGGGCCACTCACCACCGAATACGTAATCGCCCCGGAAGAATTTGAACTCGCCGAAACGCTAAACGAGGCATCCTGCGTGTGATGGTTCGGCACCGTAAACGCAATCGTCGGAAGCGGCAGCACGGTCAGCGTGTTCGTGCCCGTCGCAACCCCATAGTTCACGTCGGCAATCGTCGTCGCCGTAATCGTGTGCGACCCAAGCGCCAGCGTCGCTGTAGGGTATCCGCTATAGGTGCATGTCACTGGACTCGACGTTCCCACACATGTTGCAGTCACCGTGGTTCCTGAGTCGACCTTGAATGTAAGTCCGCCGCTCGGCGCCACACCGGTGCCCACATAAGCGATGTTTGCTGAAAGGTTCGCGGTGGCATTCCCCAGCCCAATACTCACCGCGCTCGCCGTCACAGCAGGAATCTGCTGATTCACAGTCAGTGTCGTAGTCCCTGAGCCGGTCATGTAGTTTTCGTTCGTGCTCAGGTAATTGGCTGTGATCGTGTAGCTGCCTCCAGCCAGCGTGCCCGGCGGAGTGTAACCTTGGCTCGTCGACTCTGTACAGGTCGAGCCAGTTGAGCAACCGGCGCTTCCCTTCAGAGGGTCATTGCCAATCGTCGAAATCGTCGGCGAACCCGAGAACGTCACTGACCCCGTCGGATAGCTGTCAGATCCCGAAACTGTAGCCGTATACGTAATCGCCGTCGGCAAACCGTACGTATACGAAGCGGACGTCCCTGTCACCACGATCGTCGGCGTAAAGAGAGCCCCGCCTGCAGCTGCATTCTGCCAGTTGTTCACCAGGTTCGTAATGTTCAGCGACCCAATTCCCGTAGCCTGATCCCAGCCTGCACCGGTCGGAAACGCCGCCAGTTCCTGCGTCGTGCTGGTCGAAAGAATTCCGTAGGAGTCTCCGGAGAGCGCGTAGCAGTCAGGCGTCCCCGCTTTGCAATCGACCGCGATGTTGCTCGTTTGTATGTCGTAAAACACGCAGTTCGAGCCAGGCAGCGAAGTCGTAGTGCCCACGCCCGAAGCGCCGCTCCCGTTACACCCGCTGCCGGTAAAGCTGCTGACACCGTACTCCTGCGCCGCCATGCTATAGAGCACGTAGTTCGGCTGTCCCAGCCGCTCGCCCGTCTTCTGCATTACCAGCGCGAATACCCCAGCCAGTTGCGGCGCGACAAACGATGTCCCTCCCGCGTACGATGTGCCGCCATTGTCCGACTCGTAGGACGGCAGATCGTGGTACCAGAAGCCGTTAGCCGCGAACAGCGAAACGTCCGGCTGCAAGCGATTCGGATAAGCCGACAACGTCGGCAGGCCATACACAGTGCCCGTTTGCCACGAAGGCCGTGTGTGCAGGATGCTCGGGCCGCCACCACCGGCGACCATATATAGGCTGCCGGTCGATGTAGCTCCGCACAGCGTGGCGCCATCAGCCGTCATGCCCTCTTTGTATGCGTTATAGATCGCGCTCGCGCAGGTATCGTTCCACGTCGTCTCCGGAATGTAGCTCCGCGCAGAACTCAGCCCGCTTCCATTCGTGCTGTTCCAGAATGTGCTCAGGCCGTAGGTCCCGTCGCCTTCAATCTGGTTGTACAAATCCTGGAAGTCTGTGCCGCCCGCGGAGACGTTCCACGCCGTCGTTGAGAACGAACTGGACGTGATCCCGTCAATCGCATAGGTGCGCTGATAGTTGCCGTCCTCCGTAGCCGGCCCCGTGTCCCCTGCCGACACCACCACCGTCTGGCCTTGCGAAGCCGCCTGCTCCCATAGTTCCGCCACCAAAGTGTCCTGGGTGGGGTCTTGCCCCTCGTAGTCGCCGTAGCTCAGACTCATGATGTCGGCGGCATTGTTGTCGATGACCTTCTCGGCCGAAACAAAAATCCCCGCCGTGCTTCCACTCAATGCACACTCCGCAAAAAGAAGATTCGCGCCCGGCGCCACCGAGCCGGCCCACTCAATATCCAGGATCGCCTCGCCTTCTTCCCCGTCCGACTTCAGCTTTCCCGGAGCCGTGCACTGGCTCCCCGTCGGCCCCGTGTATATCGTCATCGAGACCGGGGTGGCTGGAGTTACGCCGAACAGGTTGCGGAAGTACGCAACATCCCCGGAAGTGATGGCGCTTTCTTCAATCAACGCGATCGTCACGCCCGTGCCGTCGATCCGCGTAGGGGCAGTCAACAGCGGGTTCTCGTTGTAAATCGTGTAGAAGTCCTGCGGCCCAACCGCATAGTTCGTAGAACTCACGTCGTCCAGCGGCACAGGACCCGCAGGATTTGGAGCCACTGCGCGCTGCGCCGGCGGAATCGCCTTGTGATAGTTCGGATGGACCGGCGAGATATCACTCAGCGACACAAATCCCATCACCAGCGGAGCCAGCGCCTCCGGCAACTCCGCATCCGTTACCGCCGAGTAATGCTCCTCGCCATTCGCCAGCCGCACATTGTGAATCTGCGTATGAAAGCTCTGCTGCACCTGTGCGACTGTCCCGGAAAAATCGACGTACAACCCGCTCTTCCCCACCCCGTTCACGGTGAAGCCTTCAGCCTGCAGGTAGCCGGTCAGCGCAGCCAGATCCGAGGCGACCGGCCCGAACTCGGCCCCCACCGTCTCCGGCGTCAACCACTGGTGATAGCTGGGACTGCCACGCTGATGCAGCGCCTCCACCTGCGCGTCGAACGCGGCCTGCCGTTCCTGCGGGCGCTGCAACACCAGTTGAACGTGCTCCATCAATGCCGCAGGATCTCGCGCTCCCAGATCCTGCGCCGTCGCCGCTGCCCTGCTGACAGCCCCCTGGGTATGCAGCAAGCGCCCGCGATCAATCGTCTGCGTGATTAACGGCCGCGCCGCCGTCCGGAACTCGGCTCGAACCGGATGAATCGTCGTTTGCGAACCTGCCGACAGCCCGGTCGTCATCAACAGCAGGATGAGACCGGCAAAGCCCCACCCACCCGCCGCCAGCGCGGTTCCCGAAAGGCAAGAGTTTGCACGTATACGGCAGTTGGCAGAAAACAAGAGGGGAAATCGCCCGTGCGCGGCAGAACAGATCATAGAACTACCACGGTTCCATCAAAGTGAACGTGCCCGTAAAGCCAAATCAGATCGTGCCGATGATGCGAGTTCGAAGCAGGGCGGTAGTGACGTGTACAGCTCCGCCTGCTCTTTCAGCAAGTTATTCACTCCCGCAAAAAGTCAGGACAGCTCAATTTCTTCGATTGCGTCTCTGCAGTCTATAACAGCAAACCGCGCCATGCACAGTGGAAACGTCCGCTTCCGGTTATCCATTTGAGCCCTCGTTCCCTGCAAAATTCTGCAGTAGAGTGCCATCACTCACGGTGCTGCAGGAAGTCCAATCAGAGGCGTCTTCACAGGCGAAGCCAGCCCAACGAATTCGGTCAGCACGTTGCTGCCGAAATTGCTGATCCACAGGTTCCCGCTAGCGTCCACCGCGATCGCATACGCCTCCAGCAGGCTGGCATCCCCACCCAATCCGCCTGCGGGAGACAACGTCGCCCCCGGAACCGGAGCGTTCGCGCCAGCCAGCTCGCTGATCGCCCCGGCACGAAAATTCGCAATCCACACATTGCCCACCCCGTCGATCGCAACTCCCTGCGGATGATTGATCCCTCCACCCATGTACGTGCCATTCGCCACGATCACGCCCGCACTCGATATCTCGCTGATGCTGTTCCCGTAATAATTCGCCACCCACGCGTTCCCCTGTTTGTCGAAGGCCATTGTCGACGGCGCATCGCAACAAACGTAGTTCGTAAACTGTGTTCCGTCCGGAGAAACCTTGGTCACTGAAGTACCGCTTTGGTTCGTCACCCAGACATTGTGGTTGCCATCCACCGCCGCCGCCACCGGAAACGCAAACAGAGGCGAAGTGTATCCCGATGCGCCCGAAAGCGCCTGCCCCGAACTCGACAAATGCGTCAGGTGCGAGTTCCCGTAATCGACTACCCAGGCTGTCGTGTCCGTATCAATCGCCACCGACGTCGGATAGTCGAGCCCCCCGGCCGTAAATCCTCCGCTGCCAGCAACCGACTGCCCCGACTTACTCAGCACGCTGACACTATTTCCCGCCACTCCTGTGTTCGGCTCATTCGGAATCCACGCATTGTCGTTCGCATCCACCGCCAGCCCATACGAAGCGCTCAGTCCGAACCCGGTGATTCCCTGCGCAAACAGCGGCTTGCCCAGCGGCGAAAACAGCGAGGCCACATCGAAGTAATTCGCCACCCACACATCCCCGGAACTATCGATCCCCAGCCCCGAAGGCGAACTCATTCCGCCGCCCGTGTAATTCACAAACAGCGTCCAGTCCGCTGGAGCGGCCGTCAGCGCCGGCGCAAACGCCACACTCGCCGCTGATAGCGCATACAAACTGGCCACATTCGCAGCCGGATTGCGAACCAGATTCAGCGCCGCATCCAGCGTATTCGCCGGAACGATCCCGCCCGACGGCGTAGTCGCGCTGAACAGCGCACTGCATGCGCTGCCGTTCGATGAGGCCGCGCACGCGTTCAGAAGATTCGCAATCGAATCGATCTGCCCCGCCGGAGAACTCCCATTCGCCGCAAACGTCGGCCCAGGGCTGATCCCGGCAGTAATATCCGCCAGCGCCTGCGCCGTCGCCACCGCGTTCTGCAGGCCAATGGGATTCGTCGCACTCGCCCCTATGTTCCCTCCCGCGGAAAGAAACTGCGACAGCGCATACGTCGCCGCGACGGTTGTTACCTCGTTCACCACCACCGACTGCAGGATCGCGTTGCAGGCCCCCAGAGCCGTCAAAAAAACAATCGCCCCATTGGCCGACGCAGCCGCCGGGCCCGCCTTGCCTCCCCGCGCCACCACATAAATCTCCGACGACGCAGCCGGACACACATACCCCGCCGGCACCGTGAACAGTCCATTCGCATCTGTCGTCAGCGAACTCCCCAACAGCGCCGTGCCGCTGGAGCCGTTCCCGGCTGCGCCCGCCGTGTACAACTGCACCGCCGCCCCGATCAGCGGCTGTTTGCCCGCCATCGCCTTGCCCGTAAATCCAGTCCCCGTATAGCTTCCCTGGCTGATCAGGAATCGCAGTCACATCGCTTCCGCAGCCTGAAACACCCAGCACCATCATCCCCGCCATCAACGTCAAGGCAGTCGCCGGGGCAAGAAACGTACGCAAACTAGAACGCATGGAAGAGTCCGATAGGAGAAGACGAAGAAGCCAGTTCAGACCCTCAAGTCTGACAGAGGCAAATGTCACCCGCAAGCCTCTTAGACTCACAAAACCTCGCAACCGCGAGCCACGCAGGAAATGTATCGAGAACAGAGCTGCCAGCCGCAAACCTCCGACACCCTGCGATACGCAGGATCAGCCGCCAATACAGCGCGCTCAATCTGCCCGCATCAAGCAACTATTCCTGGCGACCGGAGTTCTTCCGCCGAGCCCTCATCCGTGCGCGAACCGTGGAGAAGAAAGCCCCCGCCGAACCCACCAAAGCCAGAACCACCGTCGGATTCTCAGGTGAATCAGTGCAGCCGGTTTGTGCATGGAGCGGAAGTGCGACCAACAGAACAGCCGCGGAACACAGAAGGACTTGAAGTTTTTTGTTCATAACCGCCCTCGCTCCCGAATCTACGGAACGCAATATCTAATTGTCAATCAACTTATACGTTAGCGCATCCCCCAAACGGGTCAACGACCCTCTTAGTCGCAACACCGCCCCCCCTCAAGGCTGCGCCTCGCCGTCCGGCTGCAGCACAATCAGCAGCACCAGCCCCACCACCGCAAACATCCGAAACGCAGCCTCCTGGCCGTTCCACGTGCGTGACTGCCACATCAGGAACCACTCCGCCCCCACCGACAGAAACGCCAGCAGCCACATCATCAGGGACAACGTCAGCGCCATCACCGGAACGCCCTTCGCCGCATTAAATTCCGCCGCCGGCCGCCTCACTGCCCGCGCCAGCCGCACCACGCCCCACCACAGCAGCGCCGTCGTCAGCATCTCCCATGCAATGATGCTCAGATAAAACGCCAGCTCCACCCTCGTCCCCGGCAGCGCCCGCCACATCCCATGGTTTCCCGGAAACGTCGTGTCCATCGCCAGCACATGCCGTACAAACTGCCAGTTCGAATCGAAATCCGTCAGGTTGTTGAACACCACCAGCGTATAAAAAACCGCCACCCCGGCAACCAGCAGCATCTTCGCCGCGCGCGTAATCATCGAACCCTCCCCATCCCGATCCCTAGAGACCAAACCAATCCCACCGCCGCAAGCGCAAGCCAAAGCCCGAAAACTCAACGCATGCCTGATCCTAACTTGCCCCCAATCCAGGCACAAAACAAATCCCGCCCCGTGCTACATTCAGATTTACAATGACGCCAAACTCATCGCCGGAAGAAGCCCTGGCCGCACTGGGCCTCTCCCTGCCGCAGCTTCCCGCGCCCGGAGGAAACTACCTCTCCGCCAAGCGCGTCGGCCCTATCCTCTACCTCGCCGGCGTCATCTCCACCGGCCCCGAAGGCGTCATCACCGGAACCGCCGGCCTCAATCGCTCCATCGACGAAGCCTATGCCGCAGCCCGAGCGTGTGCCCTCACCCAACTCGCCGTCCTTCAGCGCGAACTCGGCTCGCTCAGCCGCATCGCCGAAATCCTCACCGTCAATGGCTACGTCAACGCCGCGCCCGGCTTTCCCGACTCGCCCGCCTGCATCAACGGCGCATCCGACCTCTTCGTCCAGCTCTTCGGCGAAGCCGGCCGCCACGTCCGCGCCGCAGTCGGCGTCAGCGCCCTCCCGCGCAATGCCCTCGTCGAAATCCAGATGACCGTGCGAGTCACCGAATGACTATCCACACCCTCACCGCCAACCCCACCCACTCCGTCTGGAACAACACCCTCCCGCCACGCCTCCACATCGCCCCCGGCGACACCGTCGACATCCAGTGCGTCGACGCCAGCGGAGCCCAGGTCCATCCCGGCATGTCCCTCGCCGACTACCTCAGCCATCGACCGCACCCGCATCCACGCCCTCACCGGCCCTGTCTATATAGATACCGCCGAACCCGGCGACGTCCTCCAGATCGACATCCTCGAAACCCGTCACCACGGCTGGGGCTGGACCTCCGTCATCGAAGGCCTCGGCTTCCTCAAAGACCACTTCCGCGACCCCTATCTCTTTCACTGGACCCTCGACGCCGACTCCACCAGCTCGCTCGCGCCCGCCATCGTCCCCGTCCGTCCCTTCCCGGGCGTCATGGGAGTGGCCCGCGCCGACTCCGGCGCCTTCCGCACCCGCCCGCCCGGCCCCTTCGGCGGCAACCTCGACGTTCGCGAGCTCACCGCCGGATCCACGCTATACCTCCCCGTCTTCGTCCCCGGCGCACTCTTCTCCACCGGCGACGGCCACGCCGCCCAGGGCGACGGCGAGGTCTGCATCAACGGCATCGAGTGCCCCCTCGACCTCACCCTCCGCTTCCGCCTCCACAAGCAGCAACCCCTTGCCGGCCCCCTCGTCGAGTCGAACCATGCCCTCGACCCCCGACTCACAACCCCGACGCTGGATCGTTCTCGAAACCGGCCCGGACCTCGCCACCGTCGCTCAGGCCGCCACACTCCGCATGATCGACCTGCTCGTTACCCGCTGGGGATTCACCCCCATCCACGCGTACATCCTTTGCTCGGTTGCGATGCGCCTTCGACTGAGCCAGGTAGTAAACGAACCGATCCACACCGTCTCCGCCGCCATCAGCAAACAAATCCTCCCCCCACGCACCCTTTTCCCTGTCACATAGGCCCGCTGCCCCATGCTCGCTAAACGACCGCGTTAGGTGATTTCGTCCTCCAACGCCGGTGGTAAAGAGTCAAAGAGAGAATTACAAGCGGCATGATGAATTCGGTGACTAAGAAGATACCTGAGTTGTTGGAAGCGTGATTGTCGTTAAGTGTCATCTGCCGAACGTGCCCGACGGCGTCGCCCAGTAACCAGACTGCGTTTGCAATCGCGGTCGCCAACCAGAAGTTGCCTCGGAACTTCAGACACAAAACGCCTAAAACACCAACGGTAAGGTCGGCCATCCCGACTTCGTATTCGTAAGGGCTTGTTGACCATCCGATGGACGCCGATGTCTCAACTGGACGGAAGACGTGTGCATACGCGGTGAGCACTCCCATCAGGCCAACATAGAAGAAGAGCAGATACAGCAGGTATGTTCCGGCAATTGCCGCTCCACCGCTCCGGCGTTTGGGTGAGAATGCAAGGTGAACAGATGCGCCCACAACCGCAATCAGGGTAAAGATAATTTGAAACATGCGGCCTCCACAGAACTCTTAAATAGTCACTTTGCATCAATCGTCTGCCACCGACGGACATGCTTCTATGCGACCTGGGAGAGTAATCCAAACGCTCACGCGAGTGAGACGCTCAGATTCCTCCCAAAGCCGCATTCGCAACGGCCTTATCCAGCGCGTTTTTCGGCACCGGCACAGAGGTTGGATAACCCTTCAACTCTGCGATACCGTCCGGGCCATAATAGCCGCCGGCTACTGCCTGCGGGAGCAACTGCGGCATACAGCGTTGGCAGAGCCCCGTGCGCCGCGTCCTGCGACAGGAAAGGTTTCATCGTTGTTATCAGTATCTTCAAGCCCGACGGAAGATGATCTGCCTGAAGGTTTGTTACCGCATATCCCGGATGTGCGGCGGTGCTGAGAATCGGTGACCCCGCGGCCTTCAATCGCCGTTGCAATTCCTGCGAAAAGATGAGGTCGGCCAGCTTGGATTGCGCATACGCCTGGAACATCGGCTTATAGACGCGCTCGCTCTGCAGATTATCGAACTCAATTTTGCCCTGGTTACTTGCCGAACTCGACACCGTCACAACACGCGAGCCGAATTCTGGCTTGATGGAAGGAAGCAGCAGCATGGTCAAGGCAAAGGGCCCAAGATAGTTCGTCGCAAACTGACGCTCGAATCCATCCCCGGTCACTTCACGCGTCGGCAGCGCCATTACGCCCGCATTGTTGATCAGCAGGTCGAGCGACTGGCCAGGGAATTGTTTCTTCACGCGGCCGGCGAAGGCGTGGACGGAATCCTGCTCCGCAAGGTCGAGTATCTCTGGATGAAGCCGTGCGTTCGGGACCTGTTCCAGAATGCGTGCGACTGCATCGTCTGCCTTGCTCTGTGTTCTTGCAGGCAAAATAAGCTCGGCGCCTTTATGGGCCAGCGCCAGCGCCGCTTCAAACCCAATGCCGCTATTTGCGCCCGTGATCACAGCCCTACGTCCAGCCTGCGAAGGAATATTTTCGGTAGTCCATTTTGTCTTCATGGATCTAGTATTAGACCGACAGTATCCTTTGGCAATAAGGCACCTTTTATTCCTGTACATACCTAGAGGTAACCAATGAAGAAATTCGAGAAGCGGGTCAAGATTCGGGTGGGAAGACATTAAGGATTTCTGCGAGACGTTGACCGAAGCCGAAGATGCGCTCACACGCGACATGGTCTCTCGCATCTCGGACAAGTGGTCGCTCTGGACCATGAGTGTGATTGCCCAGTCCGGTCAACCCATGCGCTTCTCCCGCATCATGGATCAGGTCGACGGTATCAGCCAGAAGTCCCTCACGAAGACGCTCCGCGGACTGGAGCGCGACGGACTCGTAACTCGCCAGGTCTTTGCCGAGGTTCCCCCCAGGGTTGAATACACGATCACGGCACTGGGGTCCGAGATGCTCGACCACGTCGCGCCGCTCTGGCTCTGGGTGGCAAAGAGCGTCCAGTCTTTTCAAGACCGCAGAGCGGCATTCGATCGCCGCTAACTCCGGCCGAGTGAAACCTAGCAGAGTCAAGCGACCGTCACCGCAGGGTAGGCTTCGATGTACTCCTCGCCATTACAGCCCTGGTAGGCCACTGTGCGTACTTCCAGATCGACATCGTAGCGCACGACACCTGCGCGCCACGAGGCGTCCAGGAACTCTGGAAATGTGCTTTCGCCGGCCTGATCTGCGCGCAGCGCTTTGACGAGAGCGCCCTCATCAAAAGCGGGTACGTCGACAGCACCATTGACCAAAGGGGAGCCCTGCATCACGACTGGACCCTCCTTCGTCAGGAAGAGGCTTTGGCAGGACGGCAGCGACCATACATTGCGCGTCACTCCAGCTTTTCGCAGAACTTCTGCCAGGTATGGGAAGCCACCCACACGGGGACGGTTCGCGGCTGCAAATTTCATAGCTTCAGACAGGTTATCGATTGCTTTACTCATGAGTTTCTCCTTATTCGGTGGGGGTATCTTGTATACGGTTATGATCTGTAAGTTTGACAAGCAGATTCCGCAGAATGCTCTTCTCTCCTGCACTCAGACAATCGAAGTAGCGTGCATCGTTTTGGTCAGCAATCTCCGCAAGAACGGGGAGATTGCGGCGTCCCGCCCGTGTGAGAGAAAGCAGCCGGAACCGGCTGTCGCCCTCTTTTACCTCCGTATGGATCCAGCCCTTCGCATCGAGCTTGTCGACGATTTTGGAAACAGCACCGCGAGTCAATCCCAAGCTATCGGCCAACTCGCCTGGAGCAGTCTGTCCGCGCTCGTGAATCTCACGCAGAAGCACCCATTCCGCAACCGAAGTCTGCTTCTCCTGGAGAGTGCGGGCGAACGCGCCTGAAACAGCATTAGAGACGCGTCTAAGCCAATACCCAAGATGGCTCTCCAATTGAGGCAGCTGCCGGGTCTTCATTATATTAGTTTCCATGGAAACTAATATAAGTTTCCATGGAAACTATCTGTCAAGTGAAAATTTCCGGCTGGCGCCGGGAAACGGATCTGACTTGGTCCTTCTGTAAAATCGCCTCACATGACCATCAACGACCCCGCCACCGTAGCCGAACTCGCCGCCCTCTACCCCCGTTACGAAACCGCCCTCGTAACCAACGACGTCCCCACCCTCGTAGAAATGTTCTGGACCGGCCCCCAGGTCATGCGCTTCGGCGTAACCGAAAACCTCTACGGTCCCGAAGAACTCGAAGCCTTCCGCAAATCCCGCCCCGCCGCCAACCTCGCCCGCACCGTCACCCGCCTCGACATCGCCACCTTCGGCTCAGATTGCGGCTCCATCACCCTCGAGTTCGAACGCGCCACCGCCGCCGGCCTCATCCGCGGCCGCCAGTCCCAGGTTTGGGTCCGCTTCCCCGAAGGCTGGCGCATCGTCCAGGCCCACGTCTCCCTGCTTCCCAACTCAAACTGACCGCCCCCCGTTCGGACGTGACCGAAATCACATCCTTGGCGCCGGTTAGCCGATAGAATCAGGAGTAAGGTCGAGACAGAATCCGCCTGCTTCAGGCTTGTGTCTCCCCAAAAAGCTCCGAAGAAACCATAACTCCAGCATTTTGAATACTTTGCAAAATATCTCCTTTGTTTTCAGTATTTTGCAAGGACGGTCCGGACCTAAGTGGTTTACTTGGAATATTTTACGAAAAACTACACCCGGGGGGGTACATCATGCCAGAACGGTTCTAAGGGTCCGCAGCGGCCAGCAATCTCGCCCGGAAGCACTACGCCGTACAGCTTCACCGTCAACCGCTCGACCGGAGCCGCTGCAAACGCCGCTTCCAGTTCAGCCGAGTTCGCGAACAGCTTCCCCGCAACATGTCGCGCCGGAAACCAAAATTCCACCTCAGGCTCCGCAAACGGCCACGGCGACAGCCGAAAGTGTCGCTCTGCCACCGGCAACACCCGAACCTCGCTCGTCCTGCCGTCGTTCAGCGGCAACGGATGCAGCAGATTCGCCTCAGCGCGCCACGCCACGCAGGTCAGCAGCGAAAGATTGTCGCAGGCCTGCAGCAACCGGAAGTGCTCCAGAATCGCCTGCTCGCTCTTCGCCTCAGCGCCCAGAGAAGAATCAGCCGTAATCGCCGCGCGCAGTTCCGCCTGGTACGCGCGCAGCCGCTCCAGAAACGCATCCAGCAACACCAGCCCGTCCGGCGAAATCGTCGAGCGGTCCGCATGAGCAGTCAGCAGATTGAAAGTATGCATAGAAATCAGCAACCCGGCATAAGCATTCTCCTCCGCGATGATCCGAACCGCCCGATCCCGCACCGCAAGATAATCCTCAATGTCGATCTCCTCAAAAGCCGAGTACTTCCCCACCAGCTCCGTCGAGAACGCCGAAGGCTTGCCCTGCCGCGTCACCGAAGGATGCGCATCGCGCGCCGCCCAGCCATCGTCGTGGCAGGCAATCCCCTTCAGCACCCGAGCCCGAGGCTCCGGCCGGCGAAACTGCTCGTTGCCCCAGGCCGTCGCAAAGTCACCCGCCAGCCGTGCGTGGTCCGGATGCGTAATCAGCCACCACCCGGTCTCCGATTCCATGCGCAACATCGTCGTCTCCTACTCCGCCATCTGCGGACGCTTCGATTCGTGCCAGTTATGCAGCGTCAGCCACTCAAAAAACATCACCACGAAAAAGAACGCGAACCCGAGCACCGCTGCCGCCAGCACCAGCGCAAACAGATACGCTGTCTCCATCTGGTTGCTCGCATACGTGATCGCGTATCCCAAACCGCCTTCGCCCACGCGCGTCGAACCAGCAAATAACTCGCCCGTAATCGCTCCAATCACAGCAATTCCCGCCGAAATCCGCAAACCGGTGAAGAGATTCGGAAGCGCATTCGGCAGCCGAAGCTTGAACAACGTCTGCGCCGAAGTAGCCTTGTACATCACGAACAGATGCACCAGGTTCTCCTCAACGCTGATCAGTCCCTGCGTAGTATTCGCGATAATCGGCGCCAGGCTGATGATGAACGCCACCACCGTAACCGAAAGGATGCCCGCGCCCACCCAGTTGATAATCAGCGGCGCAATCGCCACAATCGGCACCGTCTGCAGCAGGATCGTATACGGATACAGCGGTTGCCGAAGCCAGTTCCACTGGGCAAATATCAGCGACACGCCTATGCCCACGATAATGCTCGCAAGCAGGCCGCCCGCCGCCTCCTGCGCCGTGATCAGCAGCGACGCCACCAGCGAAGCAAAGCGATCATGCACCGCCTGCGCGACCAGCTTCGGCCCCGGCAGCATAAACGGCGGAACATGCCCCAGCTTCACAACCGCCTGCCAGACCCCGAGCAAACAGGCCAGAATAATCACGCTGTTCAGTGCCACCAGAGCCTGTCGCTTCATCGCTGGTACACCCCCCGCAACAGCCGCGACGCCTGCGTCACCTGCACTTCAAACGCCATCGACTCGCGCGTCTCTGCCGTCCGCGGCCACGGCAAGTCGACCGTCATCTCCTGCGCTACGCGCCCCGGATGCGCCGCCAGAATCACAATCCGCGACGAGAGGAAGACCGCTTCTGCAACTGAATGGGTTACAAACAGCACGGTCCACTTCTGCTCCGCGTACAGCCGCAGAAGCTCCTCGTTCAGCCGGTCGCGCGAGATCTCGTCCAGCGCCGCAAATGGCTCGTCCATCAGCAGAATCCGCGGCCGCGTCACCAGCGCCCGAGCAATCGAAGTCCGCATCTTCATCCCGCCGGATAGCTGGCGCGGAAAGCTCTTCGCCACGTGGCTCAGACCTACCAGTTCCAGCATCTTCGCCACGCGCTCAGCACTCGCCGGCCGCGCCGCATGCTCCAGTTCAAGCTCCAGCCCCACGTTCTGCTCCACCGTTCGCCAGGGCAGCAGCGTTGCGTCCTGGAAAATGAAGCTCATCAACTGTCGCGCGTTCGCCGGCGTCATTCCGTTCACCTGCACCTTGCCCGCGCTCACCGGGCTCAGTCCCGAAGCCAGCTTCAGCAGCGTCGATTTGCCGCATCCCGAAGGCCCAAGAAACGTCACAAACTCGCCCCGTTCCACCGTCAGCGAGATGCCCTCAAGCGCAACCGCGCCATCGCGGAAGCGCTTGCTCACGCCCTCGAACGCAATCTCCGGAATCGAGCCCGGAATCACCACGGCGACTCTCCCGCGATTGGGAGATACAAGCAGGAAGGATGAGCAGCCGAATGCAGAATCTGCTGCGTAGAACGCGCCCAGTTCCAGTTATCCGCCTCCTGCGGCGCAACGCCGGTCGAAGGATTGCGGTCGTACAGCGGAAACGCCGAGCTGGCAACCTCCAGCCGCAAGCGCTCTCCCTTCGCGAGCACAAATGCAGTCGGCTCCAGCGTGAAGTCCCACTTGTGAACCGAGTCCGCCGAATAACTCGCGTCGCGAAACAGCCACGAACTTCGCGCAATGCCAATGCAGACAAACTCCGCGCGGCCGTTAGCCGTCACCCGCACCAGCTTTGCCGTGAAGTCTGCACCTGCTGCCGAAGTTGCTGCATACAGCACGACGCGCGGCTGCCCAAATACCTCGACCTCGCGCACCGCAGGCTGCGTCGTATAGACCAGCAGGTTATTGCCCAGTTCCATCGCCGCCTGATCGAACGGCCCGCTCAGCGCCTGCGCTCCGCCCGGCGCGAGCACAGGAACCTCAGGATCGTAGACAAACACGTCGCGAGGTTCTTCGGCTGCGGGCGCGGATACGCTCAGCGTTCCATCGCCCTTGCGCGAATTGGCGTTGCCTGCACTATGCAGATAAAGCGCATGTTCAGCAGCGCGAGGCCATTCGTCCGCACTGCGCCACTCATTCGCGCCAAGCGCAAAGTACCGAACGCGCGGTTCATCGTCAAAGTCACCCGAATCCTTCAGCCAGTGATCGAACCACCGCAGCAGCACTGCATCGGTATTGAGATTCGCCGCGTCGCCAAGATTCGCATCGCCCACACGATCGCCCCACGGAATATGAACCCAGGGCCCGGCGAGCAGGTATTGATTCTCACGCGCATATTCGCTTCCAGCCTGACTCCGCAGAGCAAGATAGCCGGCGATCGAGCCTTCGAGATATGTATCGAACCAGCCCGCGATGTGCAGCGCAGGGACCTGAATCCGATCGTGCCGCGTGCTGATGTCGTGCGCGGCCCAATACTCGCCCGGCTCGCGATGCGCAAACCAATCGCGCACATAGCTCGGCAACATCGGAGTCCGCAATCGCAGGATGTTTGCCGTACGGAACATGTGCAGCCTGCGCGCGAATGTTGGCCCAGGCTGCCTCCAGGCGATCGCCCGCGTCACGCAGTCCAAGACGCCGCGCATCCTCACGCAGCATCTGAACGCCCCAGCCAAGACTCGAACTGAGCCGCAGCGCACCCTGATGATAGAACCACCCGTGATACAGATCCGCCGCAGCCATGTGCGGTGCGATGCACGCCAGCCCTTCAGGCTGCTCCGCCGCCGCAAGCAACTGTGTCGCTCCCTGGTACGAGAAGCCGTACATCCCGATGCGGCCGTTGCAGGCAGCGTGCGACAGCAACCACGCTACCGTCTCCGCTCCATCGCGCGCCTCGTTACGGAATGGATAAAACTCTCCCTCCGATCCACCGCGCCCGCGCACATCCTGAATTACAACATGATATCCATGCCGCGCGAACCACACAGGATGCGAATACACGACAGTCGAAGCGATATCCCTCCCGTAAGGTTGACGCATCAGCAGCGTCGGCCACGGCCCCTCGCCCAACGGATAGTAATGATCCGAGACCAGCGCGGTACCGTCACTCAGCACGCATTTCACGCCGCGCTCCAGCCGGATCCCGTTGCCGCAATCGACCATCAAGCTCCGTGCCTCGGCTCGAAGTTGTACATCGCCACCAGCACTTCGGCGATGCGCGCTGCAGCCGCATTGATCCATCGCTCGCCGTTCTCTGCGGTCGCTGCGGTAGGATCGCCGAGGACGCCGCTCGGCGCAATGTCCTTCGTCAGCCAAGCAAAGTTAGCCGAGGATCCTTCCGGCTTCAACAACTCCGGCTGATCGACCCGCGCGATGTAATTCGCTGAGTACTCCGCCGGATGCACCAGCTCCGGCGTTGCATGCAGCAGATAAGCCGTCTCGACTTCGCCGGCGTGAAAGCCATACGTCCGCTCCTGCGCGCTCACTCCTTCGTGCTGCGCTCCGCCCGAGCCGAACAGCGAGAACGTTCGCAGCCCGAACTCCGCCCGCAAATCGCGCGCCATCACGTCGACCAGCGAGGAATTGCCACCATGCGTGTTGTAGAGCACCAGCTTCTGAAATCCCGCCGCCGCGATGCTCGCGCCCAGATCGCGCACCACGGCCATAAATGTCGCGGCGTTGACCGAAAGCGTGCCCGGGAATCCGATGTGCTCGTTGCTCTTGCCGTAGCAAACCGGCGGCAATGCGTAAATCGGCAGACTCGCATCAATCTGCGCGAGTGCCTTTCCCAGCACCAGGTTGTTGATCAGCGTATCGGTGGCCAGCGGCAGATGATGTCCATGCTGCTCAATCGCTGCCGTACCCAACACCAGCAACGTGCGATCGCGCGGCAAGGCGTCCACTTGCTTCCATGTCAGATAGGCGAAATTCCGCTCGTCAGGAATCCATGTTTTCATCGCGCCGCCGCCTCCCGCCGGAAGCTGATCATCTTCCCCGGATTCAGTAGCCCGAGCGGATCGTACTTCTCCTTTGCACGTAGCTGAATATTGTCACCGCGGAAGCGGCCGCCATCTTCGAGGTAGTTCACATGCGGATTGGCTACAAAGACACCAATCGATCTGCAGTAAGCAATCATGTCGTTCAAGCGCTCCTCAGTTGTGAACCGCACCACAGGAATAGCGCCAGGAATCACAACTCCTTCGCCGTTCTTCATAAACTCGATGTGGAACAGAATCTCGTCGCCGTATCTCTGGCGCAGCAGACGAAATTGCTCCCGGCAGCCCGTCGGCGAGAAGCCGCATTGCAGATAGGTAAATGCGGGATCGGCCTTCATCGCCCAAAGCGTAGTGTGATTCCAGGTGTAGTCGCTGAGCAGCGGCTGCGTGCGCGGGCCAATATAGGCGCCCGCAAACGTCACCTCGCCACCTGCTATCTCTGCTTCCGCACGCAATGCCTCAAGCTGTCCAGTCGCGATCATGATCAGCACCAACGCTTTGCCGTCACGCACAACCTGTTTGACCGGCGTGAAGAACGAAGGAATCGGCCATTCAAATACAGTCGCCAATCGTTTTGTCCACCTCGCATCCGTAGCAATCGCTTCTGTGAAACCGAACGCTGCGTCATAGGTATCGAAGGCTACTGTAATCTGCGTCCATTCCACAGCGGGCGTCAGTGCAAACCAGATGCGTGTCAGGATTCCATTTGTTCCCCACGCATGGAGAATCTCATGCACAGCAGCGCCCTCGTGCAGCACCAGCCGCGGCTCGTCTTCCATCGTCGCCACTTCGAACGCTCGCACCGTGTCGAAGTCGCGCAGACCTCCGTGCGCAACCGATCCAATGCCGCCCGAGCCTCCGCCAAGAAAGCCGCCCACCGAAGCCTTCACCAGCGTCGACGGATACATGCGCAGCTCCCATCCCTGCCTTCCGCGCCTCTGTCTCCAGCGCGCCCAGGCGCAGGCCGGGCTGGCACACCGCAACTCCATCCGGCGTAATCTCTTCCAGCTTATCCATCAGGGAGAGGTCGAGCACAATGCCGCCCTCCAGCGGAACGCACTGCCCATAATTGCCTGTGCCTGCGCCCCGCGTCGTAACCGGCACACCATGCTGCCGGGCAAAACGCAGCACGGCCAGAACCTCGTCCGCGTTGACCGGCTGCACCGCGACATCGCCCTTCTTGTCCACCAGCAGCGGCTTCAGTACCGGCGAGTACCAGTAAAAGTCGTGCGACAGCCGGTCCAGCACCGCCGGCGCAGTCAGGACGCGCGATGGATCGCCGATCAGCTCAGACAGTCCCGCTGCAAGTTCGTCTGCCACTGGGAAGACCTCTCTCAAAGCGAATCGACTTCGCGTTCAGCTACTTGCGTTTGCGGGTGGACCAGAGACGAAAAGCCCGCAGCATCTTTGGGTGAGTAAACAGAGCATAGCATTGGTCACGCAGCACGGGGCCGTCGACGACGCAACGCATGTCGCTGCGCGCGGCCACTTCCGTCGCAGGAATCTGAATCTGGTTGCAATGGCGATTCGCGTCTTCAATGGTCGCGCCGTAGACCACGCGATCAAGGCCCGCCCATAGCGCCGTGCTCATGCACATCGGGCAGGGCTCGCAGGTGGTGTAGAGCGTGTAGCCGGCCAGCGAGAGCATCTTCAGCCGCTTGGTCGCCATGCGGATCGCGCGCACTTCGGCGTGGGCACTCGGGTCCCACTGCTGGGCGACGGCGTTCAACGTGCGTAACAGGGCCTTCCCGGATTTTGTGTGGATGATGGAAGCGCCGAAGGGGCGCGGGCGGGCGGTGTTCATCGAGCGCGCCGTGAACGCCGCAATCGCAGCCATTCGTTGGTGGTCAAGAGCTTGGCTGGCGGTCGGCTGCTTTGAGGTTCGGTGCGGCGACCTGGTCGAAACAACTCCCATAGTTGAACTTAGCACGAGGTCCAGCCTGGACGCGACATGACGCAACCAAGGTCTTGCCGGCGCACACGTCAGCAATCTCTGCCTACAATCTTAAGTATGACCGAAACACCCTGGACCATTCGAGGCCTGCGCACCGCACTTGCAAACGGCCTCGAGTCGCCAACCTCTCTCGCCAGACGTGCTCTCGCGCGATCCAACCAGAATCTGGGCCGCAATACATATCTTTGGCAGGATATGGACTGGACCATGGCGGAAGCGGCACGCGCCGAAGCGATACCGCGCGGGTTCGGCGGCGAGTTCGGAGATGGCCGCGGACCGCTGTGGGGGCTGCCCGTCTCGGTCAAGGACTGTTTCGATCTCGCAGGTTCGCCGACAAGCTGCGGCACGCACTTCTATCGCGACCTGACCGGAATTGCCTCCCGTGACTCCTGGCTGGTGGACCGACTGCGAGCAGCAGGAGCGGTGATCACCGGCAAGACCCATCTCCATCCGTTTGCATACGGAATTACCGGGCAGAACCCCGACTACGGCGACTGCCTGCAGCCTTGCGACCCGACCGCGCTTACCGGCGGCTCTTCTTCGGGCGCGGCGGCCAGTGTTCAGGAAGGCTCGGCGGTCTTCGCCATCGGCACGGACACCGGCGGTTCCGTGCGCGCGCCGGCAGCGCTATGCGGGCTGGCAGGCTACCGCGCCTCCATCGATCGCGGTAACTGGCGCGGCGGCGCGCACCTCGCCGAGTCGTTCGATACGATGGGCTGTCTCTTCCGCGATCTCGAAGACGCGCCTCTGCTTGCCAGCCTCTTCGCCTGGAACGAGGCCGCCCCAACGGTCCCCTACACTCGCTTTGCGGTCGTAGACGACACCTTCCTCTACGATTGCGATCCCGCTATTGTCGCCGGACTACACGCGACAGTCCGCGACCTGGAGTCTCTTGGCCTACACGCCAGCCGGATCGACGCCGCATGGTGGAGCGATTCCTACGAGATCTTTGCCCCCATCCAGGCCTTTGAAGCCGCTCGCGCCCACGCCGGACACTTCGACCAGATCGAGCCGTCCATCCGAGAACGGTTGGAGTGGGGCGCACGCATCGGCGCCGACGAGATCGCCTCGCTGCGACAGCGACACCAGTCGTTCCGGTCACGCATGGACACACTCCTCGCCGAGCACGAATTGGTACTGCTTCCCGCAACGCCTCTCGCCCGACTCGACGCCGGGGCCGACCACAGTCACGCTCGCGCCAGCATCCTGCGCTACACCACACCGTTCAGCCTGGCGGGAGTGCCGGTTGTGACGGTCCCGTGCGCAACGGGCGGCATGCAACTGGCGGCGACTGAAGGAGCGGATGAGCGGCTGCTCCAGCTCGCCGCCCAATTGGGAGCCAGCAGAGCACCGATCAACCGTTCCCCGGCCACGTGATAACTTTCATCAAACAGACTCAATCAATGAGGCCAGCGTTGACCCCAAGGAAACTTCTTCCGTTCGCCGCGCTCACCGTCGCACTTGCGTTCGTTTTGACTGGCTGCCGCAGGCACGCTCCGGCAACCGAGGGCGGCCTGATACCGGTCCGCCTGCAGCTCGACTGGTATCCGCAGCCCGAGCACGGCGGCTTCTTCGCTGCCCAGATGCTGGGCTACTACAAGGCTGAAGGACTTGACGTGACCATCCTGCCGTTGCCTCAGTACGGCAGCGCTGCGCAACTCGTCGCGAGCGGGCAGGCCGACATTGCACTCGGCTCCAGCGACCAGGTCATGGAATGGGACTCCAACGGCCTGCCTCTGCTCGCCGTCGCCGCGACCATGCAGCACGATCCGCAGGCGATCATGGTTCACGCCGACTCGCCCATCCATACCTTCGCCGACCTGGAGGGCCACACCATCGCCGCGCAGACTGGAGCGACCTGGCTGAAGTACGTCACTAGCCGCTATAACCTGCACAACGTCCGCCAGGTGCCGTCCACGCTCTCCATCGCAAGCTTTCTTGCCGATCCCAATTACGTGCAGCAAATCTTCATCACCAGTGAGCCCTTCTTTGCCAAACAGGCCGGCGCCGACGTGCGCACCATAATGATCAGTTCGTCCGGCTACGATCCGTACCGCGTTCAGTTCACCTCGCGTGAGTTCGCCGCACAGCACCCGGACGTCGTCACCAAGTTCGTCCGCGCCAGCATCAAAGGCTGGCAGGCATATCTCGCGGATCCGGCTGCGACCAATGCCCGTCTTCTGCAACTGAACCCCGCCCTGAACCCGGCGCAGGAAGCGTACACAGCTCAGGTATTGCGGGACGGCGGCTTCGTCACTGGCGGCGATCCAAGCCAGATCGGCCACATGTCCGCGACCCGTTGGCAGGCCGGATATGACCAACTCAAGGGGCTAGGCATTCTGCACGGTCCGCTGGACCCCACCACCTCTTACTCGCTCCAGTTCGTGCCATGACAATCTAAACTTCTCTGCTACTTATACTTGCGATCCTGATCAGTCGCCTCACAATCGCTGAAGACGCCTCGGGTACGAGGTACTTGTTTTCTCGACCTCGACATATGTGACGGCGGACACATCCTGCCGTTATTCGCGCAGCGTAACGTCACTTGAATTCACCGGTGAATTGCGCGGCCGGTATGCCCGCTGGTTCTGTGGCCGCCGCACTCACCGATGCCTGCACGAACGAGCGAGGGTCGGCATGGGGCAGTCTATTTGGCAATCGATGGAGCAGAAGGGCTACAGCCGCAGGGATTTCCTGCAGTTTTGCGCTGCCGCCGCAACCGTAGCCGGTCTTGGGCGTACAGGCGTAAGCCAGGTCGCGTCCGCCTTTGAGAAGAAGGAGAAGCCGGCCGTCATATGGCTGCACTTCCAGGAATGCACCTGTTGCAGCGAGTCGTTCCTGAGAGCCTCGCATCCCATCGTTCTCGATGTGCTGCTGGACGTGCTCTCGCTGAACTACACCGAGACGCTGCAGGCAGCAGCCGGGTTCCAGGCGGAGAAATGCCTGACAGATACCATGCGCGATCACAAGGGCAAGTACATCGTGCTGGTTGAAGGTGCCGTACCCACTGGCGCCGACGGCGTTTACTGCATGATCGGCGGCAAGACCGCGGAATCGATCCTTCAAACCGTCGCTGCCGATGCGGCTGCGGTCGTTGCATGGGGAAGTTGCGCCTCCAACGGATGCGTGCAGGCGGCTAAACCCAACCCCACCGGCGCGACGCCGATCCACAAGTTAGTCGACAAGCCAGTGATCAACGTGCCCGGATGTCCGCCGATCGCGGACGTGATGATGGGCGTGGTCACGCATCTGCTGGTGCTAGGACAGGTTCCGGCGCTGGACAACCTCGGCCGTCCCAAGGAGTTCTACGGACGCCGCGTGCACGACACCTGCTATCGCCGCGCCGAACTACGATGCCGGCCTGTTCGTCGAAGCGTGGGACGACGAGAACGCGCGCAAGGGCTATTGCCTGTACAAGATGGGCTGCAAAGGGCCCAGTCACCTACAACGCCTGCTCGGTGGTGAAGTGGAACGAAGGCACGAGCTATCCCATCCAGTCCGGCCACGGTTGCATCGGCTGCAGCGAGGAAGGCTTCTGGGACAACGGTCCGATCTACCAGCATCTGCCCTCGTTCCCCGGCTTCGGCGTGGAGAGCACCGCAGACACCGTAGGCGCGACGGTAGGACTTGTCACGCTCGCCGGAGTCGCGACCCACGCAGCAGTGACCAACATTCGCAAGCGCAGCGTGATTGCAGAAGTGCACGCTGAAGACCAAAAGGAGTCGTAACCCATGGCACGCGTCGTCGTCGATCCGGTAACTCGCATTGAAGGCCATCTGCGCATTGAGGCAGTGGTGGAGAACGGCGTCATCACCGACGCATTCAGCGCTGGCACCATGGTGCGCGGCCTGGAGAAGATCCTGATCGGCCGCGATCCGCGTGACGCCTGGGCCATCACCGAACGCGTCTGCGGCGTCTGCACCACGGTGCACGCGCTCACCAGTTGCCGTTCCGTGGAGAGCGCGCTGGGCATCGCCATCCCGCCGACCGCGGAGATCATCCGCAACATCATGATGACAACCCAGTATGTGCAGGACCACGTCGTGCACTTCTATCACCTGCACGCGCTGGACTGGGTGGACATCGTCAACGCGCTGAAGGCCGATCCCAAGAAGGCCGCGGAACTGGCGCAATCCTTCTCCAAGTGGGACAAGAACACGACTTCGTACTTTACCGAGGTGCAGAACAAGATCAAGTCCTTCGCGGCCAATGGACTGGGCATCTTCGCAAACGGCTATTGGGGCCATCCCGCCTACAAACTGCCGCCCGAAGTCAATCTGATTGCTGTCGCCCACTATCTGGACGCGCTGGAGTGGCAGAAGGAGATCGTCAAAATCCACGCGGTATTCGGAGGTAAGAATCCACACCCGAATTACCTCGTCGGAGGCGTTCCCTGCTCCATCAACATGAATGAAGTCGCCGCCATCAACTCCGAGCGGCTGAACCTGGTCAAGAAACTAATCGATCAGGCCGACGAGTTTATCAACGAGGTTTACATCCCGGATGTTCTTGCCGTCGCGTCGTTCTACAAGGACTGGGCCGGTCATGGCGGAGGTCTGAGCAACTATCTCAGCTATGGCGAATTTCCCACCAAAGGCTACGGCGATCCGAGTTCATTCCGGTACGCGCGTGGAGTAGTGCTTGGGCGTGATCTGAGCACTGTCCATCCGGTCAACGCCACCGACACACAGGAGATCAAGGAGTACATCGCGCACTCCTGGTACAGCTACGACGGCGGCGACAAGGAAGGCATCCACCCGTGGGCTGGCGAGACCAACCTGAATTACACCGGACCGAAGCCACCCTTCGAGACGTTGGAGGGCTACGAGAAGTACTCCTTCCTGAAGACTCCCCGCTGGAAAGAGCAGGCGATGGAAGTTGGCCCGCTGGCTCGCCTCATCGTCTCCTACGCTGCCGGTCGCGACGACGTGAAGGGAATCGTCGGCGATACGCTGGGCAAGCTTGGCGTTCCGGTCGGTGCGCTCTATTCCACCTTGGGTCGCGTCGCGGCTCGCGCGCTGGATGCTGCGTTGGCCATGGGTTGGCTGAAGGAGTACTACGCCGACCTGATGGACCGCGTCAAGATCAACGAGGTTTCCACATTCAATGGCCAGCTCTGGGAGCCGAAGACCTGGCCTATGGATGCTGAAGGTGTAGGCCTCACCGAGGCTCCGCGCGGCGCGCTGGCGCATTACATCAAGATTCACGATGGCGCCATCGCGAACTACCAGCTTGTCGTTCCGACTACATGGAACGGCTCGCCGCGCGACGCCAAAGAACAGCGCTCCTCATTTGAGCAGGCGCTGATTGGCACGCCGGTCGCAAAGATCGACGAACCGGTCGAGATCCTGCGCACTATCCATTCCTTTGACCCGTGCCTTGCCTGCGCCGTGCATCTGTACGATCCGCAGGGACGGCACCTTCACCAGGTCTCCTTCGAGTGATCCCATGAGCGCTCCAGACATCGGCATTGGCAACGCGACACCGGTCAACCAGCCGGTTGAGTATCGGCGAGTATATGTGTGGCAACTGCCGGTGCGGCTCTATCACGGCATCAACGCCGTCTGCCTGGTCGGCCTGTGCGTCACGGGTTACCTGATCGGGGCGCCGATGCGTGCAACCGTTGCGCCTGAGGCCTACCAGTTGTACTGGTTCGCCTGGGTGCGATTCATCCACTTCCTGTGCGCGTTCATCTGGATCTTCAACTTTGCAGCGCGCATCTACTGGGGTTTCGTCGGCAACAAATACGCAAGCTGGGCCTCGTTCTTTCCGCTGAAGAAAGCGCAGCAGCAGGAGATCGTTGACGTAATCAAGGCCGACGTCTTCGAAACCAAGCTGCATGGGCCGATTTCGACCGGTCACAACGCGTTGGCCGGCCTGATCTACTTCTTCACCTTCCTGGCATTCCTGTTCCAAACCATCACCGGGCTCGCGCTCTATTCCAACATGAGCACCTCGTCGCTGCCGCGGATGTTCAACTGGATCGTTCCGATGATGGGCGGCGAGTTCCAGGTCCGCTTCTGGCATCATCTGTTCCTCTGGTTCTTCGTCACGTTCATCATTGTCCACGTATACCTCGCCTTTTATCACGACTACATCGAAGGACGAGGCACAATCTCGTCTATCGTAGGAGGATGGAAGTTCGAGCGGGAGAAGCGTGACAAGTAGCAATCAGAAAACCTTAGTGCTTGGCCTCGGCAACACCCTCATGAGCGATGAGGGTGTTGGCGTTCATGTGGTTCGGGCGATTCAATCTCACTCGCTCCCGGCCAGCGTAGAGTGCCTCGACGGCGGAACTGGCGGATTCGTTCTGCTGGAACCGCTACAGGCTGCCGACCGCATCATCATGATCGACGCGGCGGCTGACGGCAATCCAATTGGCACGGTGACTCGCACAGTGCCTCGCTTCGCCCGCGACTATCCTCCCACTTTGACCGCGCACGACATCGGCATCAAGGACCTGCTGGATACGTTCTACATGCTGGATGGCGGCCGGGAAGTGACACTGTACGCCATCACCATCGACCCGCAACAGCCGATCTCGCTGGAACTCTCTCCTGTAATCAAGAAGTCGGCGGACGAGGCAGTAGTGCAGATTCTGGCTGAGTTGCAGTCGCTGCAGTCACAGACGCCGGCGTAAAGCCTGGTTTATCATCCTCCTGCATGATGAAGGTGAGTAAGTTCGCAAGGCTGTGGATCGATGCGCAGGAGCGCGCGTTCGAGCGGTTGGATCGTCTGCGGACGCCGAATCCGTCAACTCAACATCTGGCTACCGGCTTACGCGGCGAGCGGGGTGCGCTCTTCGAATTGCGGCGGCGCGGAGTTACGGTGGTGGCACGGCGCTGGACCAGTTCGAAGATGCGCGGCGACGTCGACCTGATCGGCTGGGACGGTGGCCGCCTGTGCTTTTTTGAAGTCAAGACCCGGACCGCGCGGGACTTGAAGCCGGCCGAATCGGCCGTCGACGAGGACAAGCGCGACATGATTCGCGGTCTTGCCAGGGCGTATCTGCGAACGTTTCCTGAACGCGAACGAACGACTATTCCGGTGCGATTCGACGTGGTTTCCGTGTACGCGATCGGCGGCAGCAAGGAGTTCGAGTTCTTCCCGGGAGCATTCGGCTGGCGGTGAAATTGTCGACTTCCGGGCACCTCCTGGGCCTCTACGGTGTCTAATAGACAGGGTATGGGGACGGAGGTGTTTGACGATGACTTTGCTGAACGCACCAGAGTTCGATGTGCAGAAGGAAACCCGCAAGCGTAACATCCAGATCGGTTCGCTGATCTTGATTGTGGTCATCGCGCTGCTTGCTGTCGCCGGATTTCTGATGGGGCATGGCTGGCTTTTCATGAACCTTCCGGTCGAACACAAGGTCAATACCTTCCTTTCCGCGTTGCAGGCGCAGGATTATCCGAAAGCGTATGGCATCTTCTACAACGACCCAGACTGGCAGCAGCATCCGGACAAGTACAAGGACTATACGCTGCAGCGATTCACGGAAGACTTTACGACCGAGAGCGACTGGAAGGCTCCGGTGAAGTCGTTCAAGATCGGCTGCTCCAAACGTGACGCTTCCGGAACCGCAGTCGCCTCGACCATCAATGGCACATTCAATCTGACGTTGAAGTACCAGCGTTCCGATGGGACGCTTTCGTTCTTTCCTTTCGACCTATCCTGCGGCTTCTAAGCTACTCCGCTGCGGCGGTTGCTTCGCGGCGGATGGTCTGCAACTCGGGCAGAATGTGACCGAGCGATGCGGGCTTGGCGTCGGCCGTGCCCAGCGCAAAGTACGCATCGTGGAAGAGCTTGAATAACTGATCGTACCGGGCGGCCTCGGCGCGCTCAGGCGTAAACGTCTTGAACGGCGGACAGAGCGCGTCCTGAGCCTCTTCGATGGTCTTGAAGTCGCCGGCGGCGAGAAATGCAATGATGACCGAGCCAAGCGACGTCACGTCGCCCTCGGGAACGAGAACGGGCTTGCGCAGGACGTTGGCGTAGATCTGGTTCAGCTTGGCGTTGCGCTTGGGAATGCCGCCGCCGTTGATAACACGGTTGATAGGCGCGCCGTTTTCTTCCATGCGGTTGAAGATGACGCGGGTGTGAAGCGCGGAGCCTTCGACCGCAGCGTGGAGTTCGTCGGCGGCGGTGTGGTGGAGGTTCCAGCCAAAGGTGACTCCTCCGAGCGCAGGGTTGACCAGCACGGTCCGATCGCCGTTGTCCCAGGTGAGGCGGAGAAGGCCGGTCTGGCCGGCCTTGAGGTGAGCTCCTGCTTCGGATAGTTCGGCGACCGATTTTCCGGCGCGCGCTGCGATGGCGGCGAAGACATCGCCGACGGCGGACATGCCAGCCTCGATGCCGACCTGCTTGGGGTCGACCGAGCCGGGAACTACGCCGCAGACTCCGGGCACCAGGGTTTGCTTGTTGCTGAGGCCAATGATGCAGGTAGAGGTGCCGATGACATTGACCACATCGCCGAGGCGGATGTTGGCGCCGAGCGCGTCCCAGTGGGCGTCAAATGCGCCGGTCGGAATGGGGATACCAGCGGAAAGGCCGAGCGCATCTGCCCATTTGGGCGAGAGGTGGCCGGCGACTTTGTCTGAGGTGTTGTAATGGCCGGCGATCTTGGCGCGGACACCGGCAAGCAGCGGGTCGACCGCAGTGAGGAATTCTTCAGGCGGGAGCCCTCCCCATTTGGGGTTCCACATCCATTTGTGGCCCATGGCGCAGATGCTGCGCGGGTATTTCGTTGGGGTCGGTGATGCCGCAGAGGGTTGCGGCGACCATGTCGCAGTGCTCCAGCGCGGTGACGAATTTGGGGCGAAGTTCGGGGTTGTGGCGGAGCCAGTGGAGCAGCTTTGACCAGCCCCACTCCGAGGAATAGACGCCGCCGCACCAGTTGATGCCTTCGAAACCGGTGCCGCCGTGGAAGGCGCGGGCGGCACGGGTGATCTCCGCAGCTTCGCCGGCGGCGCGATGGTCGCACCAGAGATAATATTCACCGAGCGGGACGAGATCTTCGCCGACCGGGATGACGCTGGAGCCGGTGGTGTCGAGCGCGATGGCTGCAATCTGCTTGCCGTCGATGCCGCTGACACGGACCGCCTCATGCATGGCGCGGACGAGCGCGTCCATCTGGTCGTCGTGCGACTGCGTCTTGAGATGCGGATCGGACGGCGAACTGTGGAGCGGGTATTCGGCGGCAGCCGAGCCGAGTTTGCCGCGATCCTTGTCGAAGATGGAGATGCGCACGCTCAGCGTGCCGAAGTCGACTCCTGCTACTACACTCACGGTGCTACTCCTTTTTCTATTGCATCCGAATTCTAGCTGACCGTTCTCTATCGGCGCGCAGAGTAGGATATTTGTCGCGGCGATTCGGCAGAACGAAGCGCTGTAAGAGGGCAAGATGGCTGAAGGCGGAACGCTGCGCATCGGGTTGTTTGGAATCGGACTGGAGGCTTACTGGAGCCAGTTCGAAGGGCTGGAAACGCGGTTGAAAGGCTATGTGGAGCGAGTCGCTGAGCGGCTCGCAGGGCCGGGACGCGAGATTGTGAACTTCGGCCTGGTCGATTCGGCCGGAGAAGGCTTCTGCGGTCGGACACGAAGCCCGGCGGCAGGACGTCGATCTGCTGGTGCTGTATGTCACGACATATGCTCTCTCCTCCACCGTGCTTCCAGTTGTGCGGCGCGCTAAGGTTCCGGTGTTGGTGCTGAATCTGCAGCCTGAGGCGGCGATTGATTATTCGCGATTCAATTCCCTTCCGACCGGACGGCGATGACGGGCGAGTGGCTGGCTTTCTGCTCGGCCTGTCCTGTGCCGGAGATTGCCAATGTATTCGCTCGGGCGGGCATTCCGTTTCACCAGGTGACTGGTGTGCTGGACGGCGATCCGGAGTGCTGGCGCGAGATTGAAGATTGGATCGCGGCGGCGCAGGTTGTCGAGACACTGAGTCATCTGCGGCTCGGTTTGATGGGACATTACTACGGTGGCATGCTGGACATTGCTACCGACCTCACTGCGGTTTCTGCGGTGTTTGGGACGCACGTTGAACAGCTCGAGATTGATGAGCTGGGCGCAATCTGCGGCGAGATGACTTCAGCCGAGGTGGCCGACAAAGCTGGCCGAAATACGGGCCGAATTCGACATCCAGCCGGACTGTCCGGCGGAGGAACTGATCCGCGCTGCGAAGACGGCGGCGGCGCTGGACGAGTTGGTCGAACGGCACTCGCTGGGCGCGCTGGCTTACTTCTACAGCGGAACAGGCTGCGCGATGAACGAGGACACAATTACTTCGATCATTCTGGGCACTTCCATGCTGACGGGGCGCGGCGTTCCGGTTGCGGGCGAGTACGAGGTGAAAAACGTGCTCGCGATGAAGATTATGGACTCGCTGGGCGCGGGCGGTTCGTTTACCGAGTACTACGCGGTGGACTTCAAAGACGACGTCGTGTTGATGGGCCACGATGGACCGGGCCATCCCGGTATCGCAGAGGGCAAGGTCAAGGTGAAGCCGTTGCAGGTTTATCCACGGCAAGGTTGGCCGCGGGCTCTCGGTGGAGATGAGCGTGCGGAGCGGGCCGGTTACGCTGCTGTCGGTGGTCGAAGACCGCGGCGGTTTCAAGCTGCTGGTCGCTGAGGGCTCGAGCGAGGCGGGGCCGATTCTCGAGATCGGGAATACCAACAGCCGGTACCGGTTTCCGATCGGGGCGCGCGGGTTTATCCAGCGGTGGAACGAACAGGCACCGGCACACCATTGCGCGGTCGGTGTGGGGCATGTCGCCGACCGGCTGGAGAAGCTGGGCAAGCTGCTCGGCATTGAGGTGGTACGAGTCTGTTAGCCACCCCCCAGGGGGTATCAAATTGCAAAGTATAGTAAATAATAGGGTTGCTGAGTGGTGTGGTTGATTTACCACACTATTATCGGACATTGAGGCGTCTCCCCCTTCGAATTAAACGAGGAAGCCCGGCACGCGATGCCGGGCTTCTCTTTTTTTATTCTCTAGTTCTATTATATGCGGTTCGCACTAACTAAATTGTCGGGAGACATTTCCGACTAAGTGATTGAAAATAATATTGTTAGCCTAGCTTTAGCGTTCATGAAGCTTGACATTCACGTATTTGGCCCGTAGCAGACAGATTTCTATGTGACGGGCCTTCAGCCCTCCGGGTTTGTGGATCACGCCAACCTAGGCCTTCGGCCTAAGCTGGTATATAGCGCGCTTTCAGCGCTTGAGTTTCGTGGCTGGTTGAGGACGTCGGCCAGCGGGCGACGATTGGGGCTTATTCGTAGCGGAGGGCTTCGATGGGGTCGAGGTTGGCGGCGCGGAAGGCGGGGATCATGCCGCTGACGAGGCCGGTGAGGGCGAGGATGACGAACGCGACGATGACCGAGACCGGCGAGATGATGAGCTGGATGTCGGCGGCGCTGGCGTTCTTGGCCAGGGCGCTGTAGAAGGTGATGCGGCCGACCATGGCGGAGATGAGATAGGCGAGGGCGATGCCGGAGAGGCCGCCGATGCCGGTGATGGTCATGGCTTCGGCGAGGAACTGGGTGAGGATGTGTCGTTTGCGCGCGCCGAGGGCTTTTTCGACGCCGATCTCGCGGGTGCGCTGCTGGACCGCGACCAGCATGATGTTCATGAGGCCGATTCCGGCGATGCCGAGGGTGAGCGCTCCGACAATGGAGAGAAGGAACTGCAGGGCGATGGCCAGGATCTTGAATTGCTTGAGTTCGGACATGAGGTTGGCGACGTAGATGGCACGGTGGTCGTCTGGGGTGAAGTGGTGCGCGACAGCGAGGGAGTTGCGGAGAGCCTTTTCGGCCATCTCGTTGTCGCCGGTGTAGCTGAACCAGATGCCGTCGATGTACTGGATGTCCTTGATGTCGCTCATGGTGTTGAAGGGGATATAGATCTGGCGGTTGATGTCGTCATCGCTCTCCTGCATTTTGGGCTGGAGGACGCCGACGATGGTGAACGGCTCACCGTTGAGACGGATGGTTTCGCCAAGCGCCCAGCCGCCGGAGAAGAGTTTGGTTTTGGCCTCGGACCCGATGACGCAGACGTGGGCGCGCTGCTGGTCTTCGGCTCCGTTGAAGAAGCGGCCTTCGGAGGTGCCGAGCTTCATGATGTCCTGATACGGGGGGCGTACACCATTGACGCTCCACGTAAAGGTATGGAGATCGTTCTGGACGGGGACGTCTTTGTAGGCGGCGGGCGAGATGACGCCGATTCCGGGAACGGCGGCGATGGCGCGGTCGACATCGTCGAGGGTGAACTGGACTTTGACGCCGGCTTTGTCTCCGCCGGCCTGCTGGCTGGTGCGGCCGGGGAAGACGCCGATGGTGTGGGTGCCGAACTGCTCGAAGATGGCCTCGATGGCGCGGCTGAAGCCTGCGCCGTAGGCGAGCAGGAGGACGACGGTGGCGACACCCCAGGCCATGCCGACCATGGTGATCATGGTGCGGCGGCGGTTGTAGAGCATCGCCTCCCATGCTTGATTGAGGATGTCTTTGAACATTTGGAGTGCCTTAGGGTTCGAGGTTCGAGGTTCGAGGTTCGAGGTTCGAGGTCTCGAGGTTCGAGGTTCGAGGTTCGAGGTTCGAGGTTCGAGGTTCGAGGTTCGAGGTTCGAGGTTCGAGAGGTTCGAGGTTCGAGGTTCGAGGTTCGAGGTTCGAGGAATTAGACGTTAGGTGACGGGCTTTTTGAGCGCGATCTAGAACCCAGGTTTTTTTGCCTCTTTTCCGCGGGCTGAAGCCCGCTGCTACTCCAAAAAACATGCTGATTTCATTCGCGGCGGAGGGCTTCTACGGGGTCGAGGTTGGCGGCTTTGTTGGCCGGGTAGAGGCCTGCGGCTACTCCGCAGGCGGCGAGTGAGATGAGGGCGAGTGCTGCGGACCAGGGGACCAGGCGGGGCGGATCGAAACCCGGCATCTTGTCGGTGAGCCCCTGCTGGAGGAGCCACATGAAGGCTGCTGAGACGCCGATGCCAATGAGGCCGCTGATGCCGGTGAGCAGTAGGCCTTCCCAGAAGAACTGGGCGACGATGCTGCGTTTGGTAGCTCCGATAGCTTTGAGCACACCGATTTCGCGGGTGCGTTCGGTTACGGAGACGAGCATGATGTTGATGATGCCGACGGCGCCGAGGCCGAGGGTGACGACTCCGACGCCGCCGAGGAAGATGTCCATGGCGTCGAAGATTGCGCCCACCATTCTTTCTTCCTGAATGGAGTCGAACTGGTCGAACGCGTCGCGGAGGGAGGGGTCGAAGCCGTGACGCTCGCCGATCACGCGGTCAGCGGCGGCGAGGGCGGCGACTGAATCTCCGCGATGGGTGGGCTGGAACTGGATGGAGGTAAGCGCGTCCTGGGGGATGTTGTCTCCCTTGAGGGCATACATCTCCTGCATGGTGGTAATGGGGATATAGAGGCGCTGGTCGTTGTTGTCGTTGGTGCCGCGGCTGATCTTTGCGGCAACGCCTACGATGGTGAAGATGGTGCCGTTGATGGTGATGGCCTCGCCCAGCATGGGACGGCCGGGGAATAGAAGAGTCGCGGTTTTGGAGCCGAGGACGGCAACGCGGCGGCGGTCGGCGAGATCGCTGTCGTCGAAGAAGCGACCCTGGACGATGGGGATCAACTTCACATTGGCGTAGTTGGACTGGACTCCGACGACGCGGCTGGAGGTATTGCTCCACTGGCTGACTTCGTAGAGGTCGGAGCGGCTGAGTTCGACAGTGACGGCGCGGAGTTCGGGCAGATGGCTGAGGGCTTCGGCATCGCCGGAGGTGAGTTCGTAGGGACGCATGCCGGTGTGCTGGTTGGCGACGGCCGGGATGGTGCTGTTCCACATCATGATGATGTCGTTGCCGAGGGTGGAAAGCTGCTTGTGCTGGCCGGAGCGAAAGCCCTCGCCGAGGCCGACGAGGACGAGCAGCGAGCCGACTCCCCAGGCGATGCCGAACATGGTGAGGAAGCTGCGCAGCTTGTTTGCGGCGATGGCGCGGAAGACCTGACCGAGGATGTCGGAGAAACTCTGCATAGCGGTTCGCGGCGAGCGAAGGCGCCCGTCAAGAATGATACGCGGTGGGAGGCGATCCGGTTCCGCCCCATAATGTGCGAAATGGGTCCAAGTATCGGGGAACCGGGCGGGTGCGGTTTGCGTAGAAGGAATTACGCGGACAATAAACGTCTTCGCCGCGAGAGTTGTAACCTTGATGTCGGTGTTCCGCGCCCCAGAAGCCGCTATGGTTTCTGTGCGTATTGGAGGTTTTGGTGGCTGCGTCGCGAAAGAGCAAACGATTCTGGATCCTGCTGAGTGTCGGAGTGGTATTGATTCTGGCGATGGCAGGAGTAGGGCTTGCCCGCCTGGTGAAGGGCGGGTCGATTGACGCCAACCGGCTGGCGAAGGTGACGCGCGGAGATGTGGCGCGATCGGTGGTGGCGACGGGGACGATTCATCCAATTACCCAGGTTGAAGTGAAGAGCAAGGCGTCGGGCATCGTGGAGAAGCTGTACGTCGACATCAACAATAAGGTGTCGAAGGGACAACCACTGGCCGAACTGGATCAGCAGGAAATTGCGGCTCAGGTGGAGGCGCAGAAGGCGCAGTTGGCGTCCGCTGAAGCGAATGTGACTTCGTATGAGGCGAATATTGAGCAGGACAAGGTGAATGCGGCGGCGCCGGATTTGCCGATGTATAAGGCTACCTTGGACCGCAATGCGGAGATGCGGAAAGAAGGGCTGGTGAGCCAGCAGGCATACGACGACACGAACAAGGATTACCTGGCGGCGCTGACGCGGCGGGATTCGGCGCGGGCGCAGATTGGCGTGGATAACGCGAAGCTGAGGCAGGCGAAGGCGCAGGTGTTGCAGAGCGAGGCTAGCCTGAAGCAGTTGGAAGAACAACTGAGCTATACGACGATCGTCGCGCCGATGGATGGCGTGATTTTGTCGCGGGACGTGGAGATTGGCGATGCGGTGAGTTCGATCCTGGTGCTGGGGTCGACGGCAACGCTGGTGATGACGGAAGGCGACATCAACGAGGTTTATGTGCAGGGCAAGGTGGATGAGGCGGACATCGCCCACGTGTACATGGGGCAGCCGGCGCGGATCAAGGTGGAGAGCTTCCGGGACCGGACATTCAATGGCAAGGTGACGAAGATCGCTCCGCTGGGCGTGCAGAAGGATAACGTGACGACGTTCGAGGTGCGGGTATCGATCGATAATCCGGGCGGGGAGTTGAAGGCGAACATGACGGCGAACGCTGAGATTCTGCTGGACGAACACAAACACGTGCTGACGGTTCCGGAGAACGCGGTGAGCTATGACGCGCAGAAGAACGCGACAGTACAGGTTCCGGACAGCAAGCAGAAGGAAGGTTTCCGCGCAGTCCCGGTTAAGGTTGGGCTTTCGAACGGCTCGGTGACGGAGATAGTGAGCGGGCTCAACGAAGGGCAGCAGGTGGTGCTGCAACAATAAGTGGTAAGTGGTAAGTGGTAAGTAAAAACGCTACATGAACTTGATGCCGTTTTCGCCGATGACGGTGAAGATTGACAGCATATTGGTAAGCCCGAGCAGGTGCTGAATCTGCTTGCTCAGGTGCATCAGTTCGAGGCTGCAGCCGGCGGACTTGGCTGAGACATAGAGGCGGACCAGGGCGCCGAGACCCATACTGTCCGTGTGCTTGAGGTCGGAGAGATCGAGGACGATGCGTTTGTGGGTGGGGATGAGCGGAGTGACGCAGGAGTAGAGGACGTCGGTGACACCGGCGACGAGTTTGCCGTGGCAGTGGATGACGGCGACGTTGCCGGCACAGTTTTCTACATCAACGGTGAGAATGGGCCCGGTTGCGACGTCGGACATACGGAACCCCCTGGCGGAGTCGTCGATTGAAAATCGGTATCGAGCGATTGTCGCATACGGCACCCAGGTAACGGGTGAAATATAAGACTAGCTGTACTTGAGCCAGCGGAAGATTTCCGGGATGCTGGGACGCTTGCCGTACATCAGGACACCGACGCGGTAGATGCGACTGGTGATCCAGATGAGGCCGCAGATGCTGGCGGAAAGAAGGACAAGCGAGAGCGCAATCTCCCAGGCGGCGGGGTGTCCGAGGGAGACGCGGAAGTACATGAGCAGCGGAGTGAAAGGCGGGACCAGCGCGAGGACACGCGAAAGGGTGCTGTCCGGCGTGGTGAGAAGCGTGCCGAGCATGACGAAGCAGAACAGCAGCGGCAGCACGAGGAACATGTTGAGCTGCTGCAGTTCCTGCTCGGAATTGGTCATGGCGCCGAGGGCGGCGGCGATGGATGCGTAGAAGAGATATCCGAGGACGAAGTAGACGAAGAAAAAGATGACCTGCGTGGCTGTGAGCGAGACATGGTAGGCTCCTCCGTCGAGATGCAGCGCCATTGAAGCTCCGGTGAGCGCGAGCGCGGCGACGAGCCAAATGCCAACCTGGGTGAGTCCGACCGAACCGACGCCGATGATCTTGCCGGCCATCATGGCCTCAGGGCGAATGCTGGCGAGCAGGACCTCGAAGATGCGCGAGGTTTTTTCTTCGATGATGGAGCGGGCGACGTTCATGCCGTAGAGCATGATGACGAGGTACATGACGAAGAAGAGGACGGAGACGCTGATCTCGGCTGAGTCGAAGCCGTCATCTTTTGACTTGCGAGCGGCGACGACCTGCACTGGTTGCAGCATGGTGTCTGCGTCGGCGGCGACGATTCCGCGATGGGTGAGCTGCTCGCGCATGAGGACTCTGTCGAGCGCTGAGGCCAGGGTGTTCTTGATGGGTACCTGCCAACTGGAGCGGGGAGTGAACACGAAGGTGGGGCGGCCGCCAGGCATGGATGCGGGCGTGATCCAGAGATAGCCATCGATGTCGCTGGAGGCGAGACTGTCGTCGAGCTCAGACTTGGTATTGGGACCGGGATCGATTGCGTCGACGATGAAGCGAGGCTGCTTCGATGGCTTGCCCGGCTTGGCCTGAGGCTGGTCTGCGTCGCGCTGAGTCAGTTCTCTTTGCTGCTGCTGGCGATGGAGTTCGTCTTGCAGATCGAGAGCGAGTTGGACGTCGGAGGAGACTACAGCGATGCGAATGTCGGCCGGCTCCTTGACGCTGAGGAACATGCCGCCGAAGACGAATCCAGCCATGATGAGCGGGATCATGACGGTGGTGATGAGGAATCCCCGGGTGCGGATCCGCTCGCTGTACTCGCGATGCGCGATGAGCCAGACATTCCGCATCGAGGACGCTCCGAACCTAGGCATCGAGATAGCTCCCTACAGGTTCTTCCAGCTGCGCCGAGAGGTCGATGGCGTTTATGTCGGGTGAAGTCTCCTGGACCTTTTCGATGAATATCTCCTCGAGGGTCGGTTCAGTAACTTCGAAGCGGGTGACGCGGGCGTGTTGCAGCGCGCGGGCGAGAAGGTCCTGGGCGTCATCGGCAAGAGTTGGGGAGGGATGGAGCCTGATCTCTGCCTGACCGGGAAAGCGTTTGACGCTTTCGACGCTGGGGTGATGGAGGAATGCGTCGTCGCCGTCGAAGGTGATGTGGATGCGGTTGTGCGGGATAGCGGGACTTGATCTCGCCCATGGAGCCGGAGAGCACAAGCTTGCCGCGGTGAATAAGGGCGATGTTGTCGCACAGCTTTTCGACCTGGTCCATGCGATGGGTGGAGAAAAGGACGGCCTTGCCCTGAGAACGCAGCTCGAGGAGCGTGTCCATGAGCATCATCGCGTTGACGGGGTCGAGACCGCTAAAGGGCTCGTCCATGATGATGAGGTCGGGATCGTGGAGCAGGGCTCCGATGAACTGGATCTTCTGCTGCATGCCCTTGGAGAGGTCTTCGGTCTTCTTGGGAATGGCCTCGGTGATCTGGAGCTTTTCGCACCAGGCGCGGGCTCGCTTCTCCGCGACGGCGGCGGGGATGTAGTGCAGGCGGCCAAGGAAGACAAGCTGGTCGAGCACGTTCATCTTCTTATAGAGGCCGCGCTCTTCGGGCAGATAGCCGACGCCGGCTAAGCTCTTGCGAGCAAATGGCTTGCCGAAGAGGGAGACGGTGCCGGAGTCAGGCACGGTGATGCCGATCATCATGCGGATGGAGCTGGTTTTGCCTGAGCCATTTGGACCGAGCAGGCCAAACATGGTTCCCGCTTCGACGGAGAGAGACAGACCCTCGACGGCAACCTTGGTGTCGTAGACCTTGCGAACCCGATCGAGTTGGACGACGGCCATAGGCTGTTAGATGGAACGTGCAGCAATTCAGTCAGTCTAGCAGCGTGAAGAATGGTGTGGTCCATACCACTTACGGGTGCTGCGACCTTGACACCCTTCGGGCGCGGCAGGCTACAATGGATGAAGTGCGATTCAGGCGCAGGGTTTGGCCTGAGTCAGCCTACTTTTCATCGTCGGCAATGCCAATCCTTTGAAAAGAGGTAGGTTTCTTCCAAGAGACCTGTTGCACCAGGCGAAAACTGTCGCGCCCCATGTTTGAAGGGGGAAGCTTGGCAGGGTTCGCAAATTCCAATCGCTAAGGCGAAATAAAACTGTAGTCCGACCGACGGCAAAAAGCCGGGTCGAAGGAGATATACCATGCGTCATCGCAATGCAGGATTCAAATTAGGCCGTAATCCCAGCCACCGCCGCGCACTTCTGCGCAACCTCGTAACCTCAATCATTCTGATGGATCGCGTGGAGACTACGGTCACCAAGTGCAAGGCAACCCAGCCGTTGGTGGAGAAGATGATCACACTGGGCAAGCGCGGTACGGTTCATGCTCGCCGGCAGGCACTGGCGTTCATGATGACGCCAGAGTCGGTGGACCGGCTGTTTGGCGTGGTGGCACCGCGGTATAGCGACCGCAACGGCGGATACACGCGCATCACTCGCAGCGGCGCTCGCAAGGGCGATGCGGCGGAGATGGCGTACATCGAGCTGCTTGGAGCCGAGCACGAGTTGGATGAGAAGCGCCAGAAGCGCGACGAAGCACGCGCGAAGAAGCGTGAGGAGCTGGCGAAGCAGCTTGAAGAGCAGAATCCGGGCGGAGAAGCACCGTCTACCGATGAGGCTGCTGCGTAAGTTCAACCCAAAGATCAACAAAGAGGATCGGCCCGCCCGGGATACTGTGGCGGGCCGATCTGCATTCGGGGTGAGCCGCTTTGGAGTAATTTGAGGAAGGACGGATCGCGATGGGAGAAACCTATATTGTTGTGCTGACTACGGTGGGAACGAAGCAGTTTGCGAATGATCTGGCGCAGTCGATCGTCGAAGCCCGGCTAGCCGCTTGCGTGCAGATTCAGGCAGTGCAGAGCGTGTACCGGTGGAAGGACAAAGTGTGCGCGGAGCCGGAGTGGCTGCTGTCGATCAAGACCGTGGAGGCCAGGTATACCGAGCTGGAGCAGCATATCCGGGCGAACCACTCGTATGAGACGCCGGAGATTGTGCGGGTGCCGATCGCGGGTGGATCAGAGAAATATCTCGCGTGGATTGGGGAGAGTGTCAGATCGTAGTGCTTGCAGGACTTCGCGACAAGGGCGTTCAACACCGACACGGCCGCCATACAAGGCTTAGAATCTCAGGGATTGAGCGGAACGGGGTGAGATGAAGCGACGCGAGATGTTGAAGTCCGGATTGGCGGCAAGTGCAGCGGCTGGACTGGCTTGGCAGAGAATCGCATATGGAGAGACTCCGGGTGCGACCGCGGGTAAGGTGGGCAGCGTTAGCGACGGTGGGATAACGGAAGACAGGGCGAGTTGGGTGGCGATGCTGGACCGCATCTGTCAGCCTGTGTTCGAGGCGCTGAGTCGGCGTCAACTGAAAGCTCTTATGCCGGTTGAGGCGTACGCCGGCGAACGGGAGCATCGGAAACAGACGACTTATCTGGAAGCGCTGGGACGGGCGCTGGCGGGGATGGCTCCATGGCTGGAGCACGGTGCGGCGACGGGCGTGGAAGGCGAAATACGTGCGCGCTACTGCGAGTGGGCGCGGGCGGCAATTGCGGCTGGAGTCGATAAGGCTTCGCCGGACTACATGGATTTCGGAGGCGACCGGCAGACGGTTGTAGATGCTGCGTTTCTCTCCCTGGCGATACTGCGGGCCCCCCATGAGCTGCGCGAGAAGCTGCCGAGTGGAGTTCGGGCCGAACTTGCGGATGCATTGCAGGCGACGCGGGCGCAGACTCCGCCCTTCAATAACTGGCTGCTGTTCGCGGCGATGATCGAGGCAGCGCTGTTTGCGCTGGGTGAGCCGTGGGACCGGATGCGCGTGGACTATGCGCTTCGCGAACACGCGTCCTGGTATGTAGGCGACGGCGTGTACGGTGATGGCCCGAGCTTCCATCAGGACTACTACAACTCGTTCGTGATCCAGCCGTTTCTGCTGATGCTGATGGATGTGGTTGGCAAAGAGGACCCGGCATGGGCTGCAATGGCAGACAACATTCGGCGACGCGCGACGCGCTATGCGGCGATTCAGGAACGGATGATCGCGCCGGATGGAACCTATCCGGTGATAGGACGATCGATTGCGTATCGTTGCGGGGCCTTTCATTTACTTGCAGATGCGTCGCTGCGGGGAGCGTTGCCACTGGAGGTTTCGCCGGAACAGGTACGCGGCGCGCTGACGGCGGTGATGCGACGGACGCTGACACCTGCCAGGACGTTCGACGCGAAGGGCTGGCTACAGATCGGACTGGTAGGGCACCAGCCTTCGATCGGCGAGATTTACATCTCAACGGGAAGCCTGTACCTGTGTACGGCGGCGTTTCTGCCGCTTGGGCTGCCGGCTGCGGACCGCTTCTGGAGCGGAACCGCGGCTCCGTGGACTTCGGTGAAGGTCTGGAGCGGCGCTGAGTTGAAGTCGGATCACGCGCTGGATGGGCGGCAAAAGGAAGACTGAGAAACTCCGGACTCCCGGTTTTGCGGCTGGCGGGAGTGCCTAGAACGGCAATATCTCTTTCGCAGGAGATTACGCTTGCCCACAGGCTTGCATCATAGTCTGAATGCAGGAGGGTTGAGCCATGAGCCATCAGGAACAGATCACTGCCGTCGCCGATGAGCTTACCAATGCGATTCAATCCGTGGTGGAAACCTTTGAGCCCTATCGTGCGGACCACAGGCCGGATTGCGCGGACTTCGCGCGCTGGCTGATCTGGAACAACCAGACCTCGGAGCGGCTGGGGATTATTGCGCTGGACGGCCCGCAGGAACACGCGCTGCCGCTGATGCAGCAAAAAGTGCTGCTGCGGACGCGAGCCATGGACCTGCTGAGGAACGTAGCTTAGCAGCCTTCGCCAAATCAGCTTGAAGATTGCGTCCGTCGCGGATCCCACGCATGCGATGAAGCCGTTCGAGCGGACAGCCTACAACTGCGAGGATTCAGCGTAGATGGAGCGAGGCGGCTACCAGTTTCATCATCGTTTGCTGCTTCAGGCGTTGGGCAGCGGCTTGTGCGTCGCGCTCCGTGTCGAACGACCCGCTGTGGTGGCCTGCCCAGGTGAAACGCCAGCAATCTCCGGCCTCGTAGATGTGCGGCTCTTCGGAGCGGGCCCTTACCATCTGCTCCGGTGTTTCCAGAATCTGATTCATTTTTCTTTGCGTACCTTTCCTCACTGCATGGCGTTTATGCCGACCGATTATTTCCAACTGCGCCAACCCCCATCGAACCGCGTGCAAGCCGCGTCAATGGCTGATTAAATCCAGCTGTCTAGTTCTTCAATAACTAGCTCGGATACCCGCACCTGCATAAGGATAAAGTGATTTCAGGCAGGTGGCTAGACCACTTCGGCGGAATAAGTGCAAGCCTTATATCTACAGCGATTTGCGCCGCAGCCTGATTTGCAATTTGCCCGGTAAGATTGCGCAGGGTAGGCGAGCGGCAGACCTCCGCGCCTGCCGCCTTCCCACCTACGCCGCTGCTTCAAGGTTAATGCGCTCGGAGAGACGTGTGAGGATCTCGTCGGCATTCACCTCTTCGGCTTCGATGGACTCCAGAACCATCGCGTCCTGCGGCATGTCCAGCAACTCGGCCCAGCGACGCAGCGTTCCATACACTGCGATCTCGTGGTGCTCTACCTCCTGCGCCGCGGCGACGATGGCGATGTCGCGCACATATGGGTCTGTGACGTCCCTGATGGTTTCGGACGCCTCTGTGGCGAGCCCATTCATCACCTTGCACGTCTCGGTCGCAGCTCTCACCGATCAGGCGCCGAAGCAGTCCCTGAACTTTGGAGACATGACCCTTCGTCTCCTGAAGGTGTTTCCTGAAGGCCGCAGCCAGTCCAGGGTCGGTTGAATTCTCGATGAATCTCAGGAAGCGACCGGGTTATCTTCTGTTCCATGTCGAGAGCCTTCTTGAGATTGCTGATGTAAAGGCCCTGCAGATTTTCAATGTTGGCAGAAAACAACTTCATAGCGTAATCCTCTGTGCTTAGCCGCTTAGGTGATTGAGGGTTGCGATCAAAAAACACGTTCCCAAATAGATTTTTCGTGACTGGGCGGAAGTGCATCCAACCGCTCCCGCGTGACCTGAGCGCCGATCAGGCGGAAAGTCGACTGAACTCCTTCTTTGCAAACGTTGCGCCTGTAACTGCGCCTGGGATCAGGTCTGCTAAGTGAGATTGCACGTTCGGCGAACTGGTTGCCCTGGGTCCAGCACAGGTGCTATGACGATGACTGTCGTCGAAGCGGATATAAATGGTGTCAAGGTTAAACCCACGAATGACCAACCGTTCAATCGCTGTTGCAACCTCGGCCCTGATAATTCTGCTGGCGTCATTCGCCTGCCGCGCGCAGTCCAGGCTCTACGTTGGTTTCGACCAGAATCTCTACCCGGGCGACGCGATGCTTCCGGCGCTGCACAAGAATCTTGCTTACGTTGGCTACTGGCTCAATAACCCGCCCGGCGAAACGACGAACCAGTGGAGGGGAAAACGCGCCGTCCTCGTCCAAAACGGATTCGGCTTTCTGCTTCTCTTCAACGGCCATCTCGATGCCGAATTTCGCCGTCTTGACCCCGTCGCAGTCGGTCGTTCGGACGCCGCCAAGGCCATCGCCGCCGCCAAAGCCGAGGGCTTTCCCGCTCACGCCATCATCTTCCTCGACATCGAAGAAGGCGGACGCATGCTCCCGCGCACGGCCAAATACGTCGGTGCCTGGGTCGACGCCCTGCGCCACTCCAGCTACCGCCCAGGCGCCTACTGCGCGGGCCAGGAAACCGAAGACGACCCTGGAACCAGAATCTCAACCGCTGATGACATCCACACGCAGTTCCCCGACGTCGCCCTCTGGCTCGCCAACGACCAGTGCCCACCCGCACCCGGATGCACAATCAACCCCGCCGGGTTGAGCATGAAGCTCTCCGGCCGCGCCGACGCCATCGTCTGGCAATACTCTCAGTCCCCACGCCGTCCGGAGTTGACACATAGCTGCGCCGCTACCTACTCCAGGGACGGAAATTGTTACGCTCCCGGCAGCCCTAAAACCGACAAATTCGCACTGGACCTCGACCTGTCCACCTCGCCCGATCCCTCCAATGGCCGCGCAAAACCGGAGGATTGACGTCCGTCCGGACATACGGAAGACATATATAGTTCACACCCTCGACAATTGCGTCTAGGATGATAGGGGCCTTGCTTCGCGTATTGGTCGAACTGTGTGTGTTGCTGGAATTCATCTGCAGCACAGCGGCAAAACATTTATTTTCAAAGAGATCCTGAAATGTCACGCACCCCATCAGCCCGCTTTGCCTTCACCGGCAATCGGAGCGCCTCAAATAAGACGCCGCGCGAGATCAACCGCAACCTCGTCTTCAACCTGATCCGTACCCACCAGCCACTTTCGCGCGCTGATCTCGCGCGGCTGTCCGGACTCCAGCGCAGTACTGTCTCTCTGATCGTCGAAATACTTATTCGAGAGCGCTGGATCTTTGAGGGATCGACGGGACGCCTGCCCAGAGGCCGTCGCCCAACCTTCCTGCACCTCAACGATCAGCGGGCTGTCATCGCCCTCGATATTCACACCTCTCAGACAACCGTGGCTGTCGTCGATCTGGATGGCAAGATCGTCTCGCAGAACGTCGTTCTTTTGCCGGAAGATCCGAGCAAAGCTGTCGCCGCCATCGTCCGCGAAGTGAAGAAGGTGATCGCCGTCAACAGCCGCTCTTTCGACGGCATCGGCGTCAGTGTTCCCGGACGTCCGGAGCCCAATCCGGAACATCCCATCTTCACGCCGCGGATCAAATGGTCCGTCTTGAATCTGCAGACGCGATTGCAGCGAGCCACGGGGCTACGCGTCAAGATGGAGAACGTTGCCAACGGCTGCGTGCTCTCTGAAGTCTGGTTCGGCGACAGCGACGGAGTGCACGACCTTGTCGTCGTCAACGTCTCCGAAGGAATTGGCGCTGGAATCTTCGTCAACGGCCGCATCCTCCGAGGCAAGGAGGGCATGGCCGGCGAGTTCGGCCACATCCAGATCGAGAAAGACGGGCCGCCCTGCGCCTGCGGCGGCGCCGGCTGCTGGGAGATGTTCGCCTCCAACCGCGCTGGGCTGCGCTACTACCAGGAACTCAGCGGCAATTCGCTGCCGACCTTCGAGGCTTTGTTGCGTCTGGCGCAGGCCGACGACGACGTCGCAACCGCGGCCATCGAGAAGATGTCGGTCTACCTCGGGCGCGGCCTGCGCATGATTGCCGCCGCACTTGCCCCCACCGAAATCGTGGTGGTCGGAGAGATCACCAACGCGTGGTATCTCTTTGGACCAACCATCGAAGCTGAAATGAAGCAAAACCCATTGCCCGTTGTGCCAAGACTGCGACCGTCCGTGGAAGCCAGCACGGCACGCCTGCGCAGCGCGGTCGCAATGGTGATGAACGAAGGCTCTGTCTGAAGGACGATTACGAATGCTCAAGTATCCTCGAATTCTTTGCGCCGCTTTATTGACCTTTTCTTCTCTGCTGGTCTCGCCGAATGCCATGCTCTCAGGCGACTCAGCAGCCCGACACTGCCGCCAATGCGCCGTCTTCCGTCGAGCGCGCCACGGTAGGCGATGCTCCCGACAATCCAGGCCCTCTGGCGCAAGGCCTCTCCGATCAGTTGAAGCCCGCTGATATTCAGGCAGCCATGAAGAAGGTCGGCGACTGGCAACTCCGCGTCGCCGAGTCGAAGTTCAATCCTCAATGGACCTTCGCGGCCCTCTATGACGGACTGCTGGCAGCCTCTACCACCACGCACGATCCGGCCTACCGCGACGCCGTGCTGCGCTTCGCCGAGCAACAGCACTGGAAGCTTGTCAACGATCGCTTTCCTCATGCTGACGACATGGCGCTAGGCCAGGCCTATCTCGATCTCTATCTCGCTGACCCGCCAGCACAGCGCAAACCCGAACGCATTGCCGATACGAAAGCTGTTCTCGACCGCCTGATTGCCCGCCCCGATGATCCCAGCAAGGATCTCTGGTGGTGGTGCGATGCCCTGTTTATGGCGCCACCAGTTCTCGCACGCATGTATGTCGCCACCGGTGATCGCAAGTACCTCGACTTCATGGACCGCGAGTGGGACATCACCACATCGCATCTCTACGACCCCACTGAGCACCTCTACTTCCGCGATAGTCGCTACTTCACGCAGAAGCAGGACAACGGCCGCAAGCTCTTCTGGTCGCGCGGCAACGGCTGGGTGATGGGCGCGTTGGTGAAAATCCTTGAAGTACTTCCCGCAAACGATCCTGCACGCCCGAAGTATGTTCAGAAACTGCGCGAGATGTCTGCCGCAGTCGCTGCAATCCAAAGTCCCGACGGCCTTTGGCGTTCCGGCTTGCTCGATCCCGCGTCCTACGACCTGCCCGAAGTCTCCGGGTCGGCTTTCTTCACCTACGCCATCGCCTACGGAATCAATGAACACATCCTCGACAGAAAGCAGTACCTACCGGTTGTTCAGCACGCCTGGACAGGCATGCTGACTCATATCTACGCGGACGGCCGACTCGGTTCAATCCAGCCCATTGACGGCGCACCCGGCAAGTTCAAGCCATCTGCGAGCTACGTCTATGGCGTCGGCGGCTTTCTTCTCGCCGGCTCCGAACTGGATCGCCTCGCGCGCGCAAAGCCCTGAGTTTATCCGTGCAAAACGGGATCTACCCACAGCAGAGGCTGACGGATTGGCATATTGCGAATGACCTCCGGAACCTTTGGATCCGGATCGAGCCGCTGCCCAGACCGTGACATACTCTGGCCGCCCCAACGCCTCGCCCGCAAACAGCAGGCTCGGCCTTCGCGCCGGCAAGATCGTCAAAATATTCCACGTCCTTCGAGAACGGCCACTTTGACTTGTCCGCGATATAGAGAAACATGAACGCCACCGCGTCTGCGACACCCTTGCCGTTCGGTCCCTTGAACATCCAGAGATCGTCCTTCGCTGTGGACAGCGACTGGCAAATTCCACTCAGCACGTCCGTGTCGAACAGACTGTAGCTGTAAGGCTTGGTCCGCGCCAGTTCCAGCGGCAAACTTCCATCCCTGGCGATCTGGTCAGGCACAACGGCCGTCTTGAAACGTTCCCTGCACAACGCGGTCAGGTCGTCCCGATGCGCAAACTGCGAAAACTCCGCGACCTGCAGCACCCAGCAGGTCCCATGATTGTTCTTGGCCGCTTCCTCATCCTTGCCATTCTGCGACGTCGCCATCCAGTCCACGTAGTCCGCGAACCACGCACGGATCGGCTGCACGTCGGCTGCCGCGACTCCGCCTGCCGCCTCCAGAACGCGCAGTGCACGAACAACCTCAACCAAATGCAGCGTGTCGATGATGCCGGTGCCGCGACCTTTGGAGACACCGAATATAGCCTGCGCATACTCCAGGTTTGGATTCATCTTCGTGGCCGGATCGACGAACCATGCGCGCAGATGCGTCATGAAGTGAGCGGAGTAGCGCGTGTCCTTTGTCAGCCGCCATGCCGCGGCCAGCGCCGGAGCCATCACGCTCAGCCGAATCAGCGCCTCCCGATTGTCGTTGAAGTTGGCCGGGTTCGAAAATCCATCGCGTCGAATGTATGGGCCACCCGGGTTCTTAGGATCGGGCCACCAGTAATCGCCCTCGGAGAAATAATCGTGTGGACCGCCCTGGGTGCGGATCGCTGTGCGCCGCCGTCACCGTGACAGGCGGTTCGGCCAGATAGCGCTGCGCCGCAGATAGAATCCGCGCGCGATCGACCCTGGCTACAAGTGAGTAGCCACTTTCGAGTGTGGCCGCTGCCCACGCCGGTCCCACCGCGATTGTTCCTGCAAACCCCGCCACCCCGGCCACGAACGACCGGCGGCTCATTTGAATCTCTCTTGCACTGCTCACTTTCATCGCCCACCCCTGCTCAACCAAAGGTCCAGTAAGTTCAAAGACCGCATTTATTCGCCTTCAACCTTCTAGTCGCTCCTATCGAAGCTGGTCAAGCGTCACCCGGGAGACCTGTCACGCACCCTGGTCTGGCAACATCTACACTTGATTCAGATTTATTTCGCAGGAAGGCACCACAATGAACGCGCAAACTCCGCAGACCGCAACCGATAATGTGTCCCAGGTATCACTCTCCGGATTCAACCTGATCAACTCACCGCGCCTCAACAAGGGAACTGCATTCACCGATGAAGAGCGCGATGCATTCGATCTTCATGGCCTGTTGCCGCCGCACGTTGGAAGCTTGGACGAGCAGGTTGAGCGTCGCCTTCAGGCATTACGCGACCAGCAGGACGCCTTCCACAAATACAGCTTCCTGCGCGATCTGCAAGACATGAACGAGACTCTGTTCTATGCCCTGGTACTTCGCAATATTCAGGAGATGCTTCCCCTCGTCTACACGCCCACCGTCGGCGAAGGGTGCCAGCGCTTCAGCGAGATATGGAAGAAGCCCCGCGGCTTGTTTCTGAGCTATCCAAACCGCGATCGCATCGAGCAGATTCTGAATCATCGTCGCTACGATGCGGTGAGATGCATCGTTGTCAGTGACGGCGAAAGGATATTGGGGCTCGGCGACCAGGGTGCCGGAGGCATGGGAATCCCCATCGGGAAGATGGCGCTCTACACCGCGCTCGGCGGAGTTCACCCAGAACATTGCCTTCCAATTCTGCTCGATGTGGGAACCGACAACGAGGATCGTCTCAACAGTCCACTCTACGTCGGCTGGAGGCATCATCGCATTCGCGGCGACGAGTACGATGCCTTTGTCGACGACTTTGTGACTGTCGTAAAGAAACGCTGGCCGCATGTTCTGCTGCAATGGGAAGACTTTGCCCGTCTCAATGCGACTCGACTGCTCGACCGCTATCGAGACCAGTTATGCACCTTCAATGACGATATTCAAGGCACCGCTGCGATTGCCGCCGCGACTCTGCTCTCTGCAATCAACGTCACTGGCGTGCCGCTTGAGCAACAGAGGATCGTTGTGCTCGGATTCGGAACGGCCGGAATTGGCATAGCCAACCTGCTCTTGCAGTTGATGCAGGACAAAGGCGTTTCGGAAGCAGATGCGCGTGATCGTATCTACGCAATCGGTCGCTATGGCCTGGTAACAGAAAATGGGAGCGGCGTGCGGCCAGAGCAATTGCCCTACGCCCGCAAGCAGCAGGAAGTCCGCGATTGGAAAAATCCGAATGAAGAGATCAACCTTCTGGACGTAATCCGAAACGCGAAGCCAACCGTGCTCATTGGAGTGTCGGGGCAAAAAGGCGTCTTCACTGAGGCCGCGATCCGCGAAATGGCCGCGCATACCGCTCGTCCCATCATCTTTCCGCTTTCCAATCCCGTCTCGTGTAGCGAAGCAAATCCACAGGACTTGTTGAATTGGACAGACGGCCGGGCACTGATCGGCACCGGCAGTCCCTTCGGACCAGCGAGTTTCGGCGGCAAGGTTGTCCCCATCGCACAAACCAACAACTCCTACATATTCCCCGGATTGGCGCTTGGAATTATCTCCTCGAGAGCCAGGCGGGTAACGGACGCGATGATCCTTGCCGCAGCAAAAGAACTGGCCAAGCTCGTTCCCACACAAACGAACAAAGACGCCAACCTGCTTCCGTCGCTCTCCGAGTCGCGAGCATTGAGTCGCTCCATCGCGCACGCTGTCGGTCTGCAGGCAATCGAGGATGGCCAGGCGCAAATCGCCAACGAGGCCGAACTGCAGCAAGAACTCAGCAAGAATATCTGGGACCCGCGCTACGTTTCCTACCAGCGTCAGTATTGAAGTCCAAGCATCCGCCGCGCATTATTTCAGAAACGATTCAGCCGCAGCCATAAAATCCTCCGGCCGCTCGATTGAAGGCGCGTGCCCGCACTTCGGCACAATCACCAGCTTCGCCCCTGGAATCTTCGCCGCAAAATCCTTGCCGTCCGCCAGCGGCACGATTGGGTCCTCTTCGCCCCACACCACCAGCGTCGGAATCGTGATCGACGCAACCTTGTCGCCAACCGTCTCGCTGTCCACCTTCATGTTCGCGCGAAACAGCCTCTGCGTCGTACCGTCATTCGCCTTCAGCTTGATCGCGAAGTTTTCCCGCATCGCATCATCCGTCATCAACGACTTGTCATACAGAATCGATGCGATCCCGGCCCCATCCTTTAGCGAACTCATCAGCGGACTCGGCCCGTCGGAATGAAACGCCTTGTGTCCGGCGGCATCTTCCAGAATCAGTTTGTCCGGCTTGGGCACAGCATACTTGCCGGAATTCTCTGGGCTCAACGACTGGATCGTGTACGACGCAACCACCCATCCGCCCAGCGACTCGCCCGCCAGCGCAAAGTGATCGACCTTCAGCGTCCGCAGAAACTCACCCAGAAAATCCACGAAGGTCTGAATGTCATAGTCAATATAAGGCTTGGCCGATTCGCCAAAACCAATCATGTCCAACGCAATCACGCGATGATGTGCCGCCAGCGGCTGAATTACGTGTCCCCAGTCCACGGTCGCCTGGCTGCCAAAGCCATGCACCAGCACTACCGTCGGCCCCGACCCCACATCGTAGTAGACGATCTTCTGGCTGAAGACCTCCACGCTCTTCTGCGGCGGCAACAGGCCCGGCGCCACAAACAACGTCCGCGGAGCCTGCGCATTCAACGAGAGCACACACGACACGAGAACACCGCAAGCCGCAAACCAACGCATCGACACACTCTCCGCCAATCCCAAATCAAGGTTTGCTCATACCAAAATATCCTTGATCACCCGTCCCGACACATCCGTGAGCCGATAGTCACGGCCCGCGTGCCGATACGTCAGCCTCTTATGATCCAGGCCCATCTGATTCAAAATCGTAGCTTGAAAATCATGGATGTCGCACGGATTCTTCGCAATGTCGTAGCCGAAATCGTCCGACTCGCCATAGGTTACACCGCCCTTCACTCCGCCGCCCGCGAGCCACGAAGAATACACCTTCGACCAGTGTGTGCGCCCCTGCTCGTCTGGCGAGGCGTCGCCCGGCTTGCGCCCGAACTCTGTCGTCCACACCACTAGCGTGTCGTCCAACATGCCGCGCGATTTCAAATCCTTCAACAGGCCCGCAATCGGCTGGTCCACTTTTTTCGCCACCGGAGCATGCATTTTGATGTCGAGGTGCGAATCCCAATTTGTGTACTTATCCGAGCCCGTGTCGATCAGTTCCACGAAGCGAACCCCGCGCTCCGCCAGTCGCCGCGCAATCAGGCACTGCCATCCAAATCCCTTCTTCGTATCGCGCGTGATTCCATACAACGCCAGCGTCGCATCCGACTCCTTGCTGATGTCGAACACCTCCGGAGCCTGTGTCTGCATTCCCGCCGCCGTCTCAAATGTCTTGATCCGCGCGGCCAGCGTCTTGTCCGCATCATGTTCGGCAAGATTCCGCTGGTTGAAAAAGTTGATCATCCCGAGGTCCATATCCTGAATTTCGAGCGAGGCCTGCCGCGTAATATTCGGAATCGCCTCCTGACCCGGAATCACGCGAATCCCCTGATGACACGCAGGCAGAAACGCCGAGTCCCAACACGTCGCGCCGCCGTAAGGGATCTCCGGCGACAGCACAATATACGATGGCAGTTCCTGGTTCACCGTCCCTAGCCCGTAGCTCATCCACGACCCAATACTCGGCCGCGCCTCTACCGTAGAGCCGCCGTGAATCTGCATCACGGCCTGCGTGTGATTCGGAATGTCATTCCGCATCGAGCGAATCACGCAGATGTCGTCCATCATCGAGCCCACATGCGGAAACAACTCGCTCACTTCGGTGTCGCACTTGGCGTAGCGCTGGAACTTCCACGGCGATGCATGCAGAAAATCATCGTTATACGGCTTCAGGTGGCTGGCCTGCAGCTTGGGTTTCGGATCGAACGTATCCACATGCGACACGCCGCCGCTCATATACAAAAAGATCACGCTCTTCGCCTTCGCGGGAAACATCGGCGCGCGCGGCGCCAGCGGATTGTCTGCGCCGCCCTTCGCCGGTGTTGCGGTCTCCGCCATCAACTCGTGCAGCATGCCGGGAAGAATAATGGAAGCGCTCGCCAACGATTGAATAAAGGTGCGTCGTGTTTGCCGTTTCTCAACTGACATGGGGCTGGTCCTCCAAATTCCCTGCTCGCTATTCGATGAACATGAACTCGTTGCTCGAAAACATTGCCTGGATCAAATGCGACATCGCCTCCTGTCGCGCCTTCGCTGGGTCCGCACCGCTCGTCAGATACTTCGCGGACACGTCCTGCATAAACTGCACGGAACGTTCCTCCTCGGCCTTCTCCGGCAACCGGCCATAGATAATCAGGAAAGCTCGATCCAGCTCGTTCCTCTCGTCGTGTCCGCTGCTGCTCACCTTGCTGCTGACCTTTTCGGTCCTCACTCCATCGCCGCTCGGCTGGTCGCGGTCAAGCAACTCCGCCAGATGATCCGAACAGCGCTTCGGGAAAGTCCCATTCATGAAGTAGAGCGCCTGCAGCGGAGTCAGGCTGCTATTCCGCTGCGCCGTGCTCGTGTTCGCATCCGCGCCGTCGAACAGCGTCATGTAAGGATGCTTCACGCTGCGCTGCACCATCATGTAGACCGTCCGCCGGTCGTTCTCATAATCCGCAAGCTTCGGAGCAAACGGATTCTGCTCCTCCCAATTCCACTCAGACTGCGGCGGAAACGGCTGCGGTCCAGCCGGGCTGCGATCCAGCAACTGCGAATCGGCCAGCAGCGAATCACGCACCTCTTCCGCATCCAGCCGCATCCGGTTGTGCCGCCACAGATACACATTGTCCGGATCAATCTCGTCGTCCGCCGCAATACTTGCAGTCGACAGCCGATACACATGCGACATTACGATCTCGCGCTGCATCGCTTTGATCGACCATCCCTTCGCCACCAGCTCAGTTGCAAGGTAATCCAGCAGCGCCTGGTTGCTCGGCGGAACGCCGCGCGTGCCAAAGTCATTCGGCGTTGGCACGATTCCGCGCCCGAAGTGTCCTTGCCACAACCGGTTTGCGATCACCCGGGCCGTCATCGGATTGTCCTTGCTCGCAATCCAGTTGGCTAGTTCCAGCCGTCCGCTTCCCTTCGTATCGGCAGGTAGTGGACCGCCGCCCAGCACCTGCAGAAATCCACGCGGCACTTCGTCGCCCAGCGTGGTCGGATCGCCGTGGATCATGATCTGCGACTGCAGCGGGGTTCCCTCGGTCACCGCATACGCGCTCTCCGGAAACTGCGGCGCGCGCGCATACAAATCCATCCTCCGCCTCTCCAACTGCGGCAGCAGATCGTCATACGTCCCGGGCAGTCCAAGCACCCCCTGTATCGCTGTCGCGATCGGCTTCAACTGCGCCTGGAATGCCTTGATGTCCGGCTCGTCCAGCGCCTTCGGGTCGCGATAGATAAAGCCCGTCTGGTAGCGAACGTTGTCATCACCCGCATGCGGAAACGTCGTGCTCTTCAGGATGCCGGCGATCGCATAGTAGTCCGAAGTCGGAATCGGATCGAACTTGTGATCATGACAACGCGCGCACGCTACCGTCGTTCCGAGAAACGCATAACCGAGGTTGTCTACCGCGTCCTGAATCTGCGCCTGGTCGTACGTCGACGCTTCCGCCAGGTAGCCCGTTGCAACAATATGACTCCAGTGCTCCTGCTCATTTGCCGCCGGCAACAGATCACCGGCGATCTGCTCTTTGACAAACTCGTCGTAAGGCTTGTCTTGGTTGAACGAAGCAATCACGTAATCGCGATACTTGTAAGCCTGCGGAATCGGAAAGTCGCCGCCGCCGCCGGTCGTATCCGCATAGCGAACCACGTCCAGCCAGATGCGCCCCCACCGCTCGCCGTACGCCTTCGACGCCAACAGTCTGTCCACGACATGCTCGTAAGCCTGGGGCGAACGGTCCGACGCAAATGCAAGCTCCTCTGCAGTCGTTGGCGGCAGCCCCGTCAGATCGTAAGTAACCCGGCGCAGCAGTGTGCGCTTGTCCGCATCGCTGCCGACCTTCAAATTCTTCTCGTCCAGCTTTGCCAACACGAAGCGGTCGATATCCGTCTCCGCCCACTTCGACTCAACATGCGGCACCGCCGGCCGCACGGGCACCTTGTACGACCAGAAGTTGCGCTGCTCCGCCGTGATCACGGTAGTCGCAGGCTTTTCATCTCCCTTCGGCCATGGCGCGCCGTCCTTGATCCATTGATCGAGGACCTCCACCTCCTCCGGCTTCAGTGCCCGCCGTGGAGGCATCTGCAGCTTCGTGTCCGCATAGTGCACCGCTGAGCTCAGCACGCTCGACTCCGGATGTCCCAGCACCACCACCGCGCCGTCCTTGCCGCCCGCAAGCAAACCCGCGCGCGAATCCAAACGCAAGCCACCCTTCGCGGCGCTGGCATGGCACCTGTAGCAATCGTTCACCAGAATAGGCCGCACCTTCGTCTCAAAGAACTGTTCCTGCTCCGCCACCAACATCGGCCCAGTCGGAGCAGCCGTCTCGGCGACCGTCACAACCTTTGCCGGACCCGAAGTCACGGCGACAGCGCTCCGCTCAGCACTCGTCGATGTCGAAGACGACAGCGCTGCCGCAGTCGCCGCCCCAGAGCTCTCCTTGATCCACTTGTCGATCACCGCGATATCCGCGTCGCTCAACTGGCCCTTGGTCGGCGGCGGCATCTGCAGGTCAGGATCGCCATAGTGAATCGCCTGAGACACCATGCTCTTTTCGATCGAGCCCAACTCGACTACCGTCCCGTCGTCGCCACCTCGCATCATCGAATCGAACGAATCAAGTTGCAGCCCGCCTGCGTGTCCGCCGTTCACATGGCAGCCGCTGCACTTGCGCTCTACAATCGGCTTCACATCCTGCTCATAGGAGATCGCAGCCGGCGGCCTGGACGTAGCATTGTCCTGCGCCGCCGCGCCCGGCAGCACCATCGCAAGTCCAAGCAGAGCGCCATATACATGACGAAGAGCTCTGCCTCTTGACCCTGAACCCATGCTGAAGCCTCATTAGAAGAACTTTGCCGTACAGTGCCGCCGCCCGCACGCAGCCCAGATACACTTCTGCTAATTCACCGGAAACCGGAAAACTAGAAAGAGGCAGTCCAGAAACTTGCAGCAGTTCCGAAGCCAATCGAACGATGTAACGTGGGGCGACCTGGCTGCTATCTGACCACAACGCAATAGTAAAGTCCAATCATAGTTACAAATTACGCGATCACTGCTGTCGATTGGACAGCCGCCCCGCAACCTGATCAGATAAGCAAAAACCCAATCGCATCTTGGACTTCTGGGCCCTCAGCCGCACCAGACAACAATTCGGAGGCCCGCCGGATGAACCGCAGGCGTTTCCTTCAACTCAGCGCACTCGCGACCGCCGCATCCGCCACCGGATGCCGGCGAGCCTTGCGTGACGAGGTGGTCTGGTCGCTCGGCTGGCTACCCGACGTCGAGTACGGAAATCTCTGGATCGCGCTCGATCAGGGCTACATGCGCCAGGAAGGTGTTCGCGCCTCCTACCTTCCCGGCGGCCCCAACGCGCCGCAGCCTGTAGTCGTCGTCGCCGCGCAGCAAGCCAGCTTCGGCGACGCCGAGTGGCTGCCCTTCCTCGACGCCGTCTTACAGGGGAACGACTTCGTAATCCTCGCCGCACAGTTTCCCATCCTTCCCACTGGCATCATCACGCTCCCTCGCCGGCCCATGTTCAAGCCCGCGGACCTGGTCGGCGGACGCTTCCTGGTTCAGGGTCCAAGCGAGCGCAACGAGCTCGACGCCACCTTCCGCATCAACCGACTGCCCATGAACTTCACCATGATCCCCGCCGGATTCTCCCCCGACGCCCTCATCAATGGCCAGGGCGACGCCTACTTCTGCTACATCACCAACCAGCCCACCATGCTCGAAAAAATGGGCCTCCGCCGCAACCACGACTTCTTCGTCACACGCATCTACGACCTCGGCTACCACGTCCCTTCCTCTCTCCTTTTCGTCGAGCGGCGCTTCCTCGACCGCAACCGCCCGCAACTCGTCGGCTTCTTCAAGGCGCTCCTCCGCGCCCGCGCAGCGAACACACAGAATCCCAAGCTCGCTCCCACACTCGCCGTCGACAAATACGGCGGCGACCTCGGCCTCGACCTCGAGCAGCAGACCACTCTCAACCGCCTGCAGGTCCCGCTCGAACTCGAGGAGGGTGCGACCATCCCCTTCTGGTTCAGCCCGCAGAGCGCCACCAGCATGTATGAAATCGCTGCGGTCACCGGCCGCCGCAACATACCCCCACCCAGTCGCCTCATCGATCTCACCCTCCTCGAAGAAGCCTGGCACTCCCTGACACCCAACCCGCTCCCGGAGAAACTATGACCGTCTCCACTGATGCGAAGCGCGAAGTCGATCTCGTCATCACCGGGGTGGACGTCGCATGCTTCGACGACGACGACACTTTAGTCCGCGATGGCGCCATCGTCATCGACGGCGACTCCATCGCGTGGATTGGCGCTGCCCGCGAAGCCTCAGAGCGCTTCACCACCGTGCAGATGATTCGCGCCAACGGCCTCATCGCCATGCCCGGATTTATAGACTGCCATGTCCACACCGCGCAGCAGTTCCTCCACGGCAAACTTCCATCCATCAAACGCCGCGGCGAACTCCGCAGCCCCATGTGGCAGCGCTACCTCATCCCCTTCGAAAGCTGCCTCGAACCCGAAGACATCTACGCCAGCGCAATCGCCTGCTACTCCGCCATGATCCGCAGCGGGACAACATGCTTTCTGGAAGCTGGTGGCCCTTTTCCAGACGAGATGGGCCGCGCCGCCGACGAGATCGGCATCCGCGGACGCATCGCCTTGGCAACCGTCGACGCAATCGAAGACATTCCGCCGCAATGCCGCATGGATACCGCCGTCGCGCTCCGCACCAGCGAACAACTCGTCAATCGCTGGAAGAATCACCCACGCGTCAACGCGTGGCTCTCGCTGCGTCAGCTCATGGTCAACTCGGAACCTCTGCGCCTCGGTATGCGCGATCTCTCCCACGCGCTCGATGCACCCATCCACACTCACCTCGCCGAAGGCACCTACGAAGTCGACTACTCCATCAAGCACTGGGGCGTCCGCTCAGCCGAATACCTCGAACGCACCGGATGCCTCGACCACCACATCCACGCCGCGCACTCCGTCCTGCTCTCGCTTAACGAACTCGACCTCTACGCGGCCCGCGACGTCTCCGCCTGCCACTGCCCGCTGAACAACTACACCATGGGGCGCCCTCGCCTGCTCGAAATGATGCGCCGCAACATCCGCGTCGGCCTCGGCACCGACGGCGCAGCCACCCGCGCGTCGCTCGACATGTTCCAGGTCGTTCACGGCGCCGTCCTCGGGCAGCAAGCCGTCAACGGCACGCCGTATCACGTCGACCCGCCCGTCACCCACGAGCAGATGCTCAAGCAGGCCTTGCGCGGCGGAGCCCGCACCGCCCGCCTCGAGCGCGAGATCGGCTCGCTCGAAGTCGGCAAAAAAGCCGACATAGTCCTCGTCGCCGCCACCGACTACGATCAGTTTCCCAATTACGATCCCGTCATTACCCTCGCCGAAAGCTCCGTAGGCCGCGATGTCCGCACCGTCATCATCGATGGCCGCGTCGTCCTTCACGACGGCGAACTTCTGACCCTCGACCTCGGCGGCATGCGTGCCCGGGTCGCCCAACAATATGCCACCATCATGTCCCGCTTCGACCAACTGATCAGCTAACTATGGCCACCATCCAGCTCACCGGCGTAAGCAAGCACTTCCAGCTCAACCGGAAACACCGCGTCCACGCCCTCGCTCCCATCGACCTCACCATCGCTGAAGGCGAGTTCGTCGCGCTCCTCGGTCCCTCCGGCTGCGGCAAATCGACCATCCTGCATCTCGTCGCCGGCCTCGACTCGCCCTCCACCGGAACCGTGCTCATCGACAATCTCCCGCCCCGCGCGCTCCAGCAACGACACGAACTCGGCATCGCATTTCAAGAGCACGCGCTCCTCCCGTGGCGTTCCGTCGAAGCCAACCTCGCGCTCCCTTTCCAGATCGCCAATCGCCCGCCTGACCCCGCTCGCATCGCCGCGCTCATCGAACTCGTCGGCCTTCGAGGCTTCGAGTCCGCCCGCCCCAGTCAACTCTCCGGAGGCATGCGCCAGCGCGCCTCCATCGCTCGCGCCCTCGCGCTCAACCCGCGCCTCCTGCTACTCGACGAGCCCTTCGGAGCACTCGACGCCGTAACCCGCCGCGCTATGAACCTCGAGCTTCAACGCATCTGGCAACAGAATCGGATCACCACCATCCTCGTCACGCACACTGTAGAGGAAGCCATCTTCCTCGCCGACCGCGTCCTCGTCATGTCCGGTCGCCCCGGCCGCATCATCCGCGAACTCATCGTCCCATTCCCACGCCCTCGCGACGTTGCCACCACCCGCCTCGAACTCTTCCACCAACTCACCGACGAACTGACCCAAACCCTCGAACCCACCGACGCTCCTGGATGATGACCGAACCCACCCCAATCCGCCGCAATCTCTACCGCACTGGCGGCTTCCTCATCCTGCTCGCCCTCTGGCAAATCCTCGGCCGCTCGGGCATAGCAGGAAAAACCCTCCCCGCCTTCACCGACGTCTTCCACGTCTACACCATCCATGCCCGCCGCGCGCTCCTTCTCCGCGCAGCCGTCGCCACTTCCTCCGCCGCCGGCCTCGGCCTTCTCCTCGGCGTCGTCTGCGGATGCATCACCGCACTCATCGCCCAACTCCTGCCGATTCTTTCTCCCGGCCTCAACCGCCTCGCCGTGGTCGTCAACGCAGTCCCTGCCATCGCGCTTGGCCCCATCCTCATCGTCACCGCGGGCCGCCAGGCCACACCCATCCTCCTCGCGGCGATTCCGGTTTACTTTCTGCTCTACGTGGCCGCAAGTTCCGGCCTCAACTCCGCCGACCCCCAACTCACTCGATTCTTCCAGGCCAACGGAGCTTCGGCCCTCAGCCGTTTCCTCTATCTCAATGCGATCGCCGCTCTCCCCGCACTGCTCAGCGGACTCAAACTGGCCGTTACCACCGCCATGATCGGCGCCGTTATAGGCGAATGGTTCGGCGCGCCCACCGGCCTTGGCATCGTCATCCTCAACACCATGCAAAACTTCCAGATTCCATTGATGTGGGCCACAGTCCTGGTCGTCGCGGCCATCTCGCTTTCTGCGTATTCCCTCATCGGTCTCGCCGAGCGCGCCGTTCAGAGGAGGTTCGCATGATCCAGCGCCTTTTCAAAAAGTCCTGGGCCGTTCTGGCGCTGATACTCCTGTGGCAACTCTGGGTAAGCACCACCGACCTCAATAGCATCGTCGTCGTCTCGCCCGCCTCCGTAGCTCGCGACATGCTTCTTCACGCTCCCGCTTATCTGAGTCCCGCCATCTGGACTACGGCCTTCGCCCTCTCCGGCCTCGCACTCGGCATGGTCGCCGGCCTCATCCTCGCCATCGCATGCTGGTATTCGAGGATGCTCTCCGGCCTGCTCCAGCCCGCCGCTCTCCTGCTCACGGCAACACCCATCGTCTGCCTCATCCCGCTCCTCGCCCGCCTCTTCGGCTACCAGGGACGGACGGAACTCATCACCGTCACCATCATGACGTTCTTCCCCAGCTTCGTATATGCCGGCGCCGGCCTCCCCCGCCTCCCGCCCCGCTCAGCCGAACTCTTCCAGACTCTCCACGCCTCCAGCACGAAACGCCTGCTGCTGCTGGCTCTCCCCGCCGCCGTCCCCAACCTGGCCGTAGCCCTCCGCGTTGGGACCGCCTACTCCATCCTGGTCACAGTAGTCGCTGAGTTTCTCATGCAAACCGGCGGCCTCGGCGACATGTTCGCCGTCACCATGCAGCAGTTCAACCTCCACCGCGCCTTCGGAGCCAGCATCGTCGCCATGATCCTCTCCAGCGTCCTTTACGAAGCCGGCACCGCCCTCGAACACCGCATCCGGAACCGGTTCACCTGATCCGGGAGCACCAACATCTCGTCGAGTTCGAAGATGCCATAACTCATTGATATGGAATGAATTAGCAATGACATTTTAGTTATGTCCAACCTGCTAGTATTAACAAGTAGAGTTAAGTCAGAAACGAAAAGCCCCGGGCCGCCTAGCCTGGGGCTTTCTTGTTTATTTTCTTATATTTACCCGTAACACACATGAATTCAATATTTTACAACCTCATTATTTGGTAAGTATATGAATCTAAAATATTTAGACATACCACCCCCCCCCGGGGGGGTTACGATTAGATCGCCCAGGACTCACTGCTGTGGAACCCGGAACTTCGTTACGTCGAGTTCCTTTACGGCCCTCTCGGTGCGCGGAGTTCCCGCGGGAACCCAGTCGTACGGAACCGCCTGCGCCCGATACGTCAGGCTGTTCTCAAACGGCTTTCCGTCCACCGTCGAACGGCCAACAAACGGAGTCACGTACTCCCAAACAATGTCGCCATTTGGAGTGATCTGAAAGATGCGCCCGTTCATGCCCTCATCAATCAGCGTGTTCCCGTTCGGCAACCGCTGCGCGTTGCTCACAAACGAAGTGAAAAAGCTCCAGGTCGGGCGTCCCGAGTTCTCGCCCGTGTACTGCCATACAATCACCTTCTTCACCGGATCGATCTCCAGAATTCTCGACCCCGCATATATCCCCAGCGCCGCCGGCGGAAAACCCGCACCGCCCTCGTCGTCGTACAGCAGCAAGTTCCCCGCCCCCGGCAGTCCCTCAGCGATCAGGTGCGCATTGTGCTGCCCGGAGATCTGGTCCACCGGCCGCGGTACAGTCTTGTTCCCAATCCGCTGGTCCGGCGAAAACTCGGCCCCCGGAAACACCGGCCCCAGCCGCCAAACCACCTTGCCGGTCTTCTTCGAGAGGATCAGCACGACGTTGCCCTTCCGCGCGTCGATCATGATGTTCTCCGGATCGAACCGCGCGTCACCCGCGTCGAACCACTTGTTCGGCCCCAGCACCTGCATGTCGTTGATCTCAAGATAGCCGTAAGGCTCTGGAGGATTCCGCTTCACCCGCTCGCGCAGATAGGCCATTCCCGCGGGCGGAAAACCGAACTCGCCGAGGTGATCTCCAGCGACCCACTTCCAGACGATCTGGCCCGCGGGAGTCACTTCATAGATCGCCTGATCGCCAATTATTTTGGGTCCCAGACCCGGCACCGCACGCGGAATCGCGACCAGCAGCAATGTGTTGCCGTTCGCCAGCCGCGCCCAGTCATGGTTCTGTCGGGCCGCACCGCCGGGAGCTTGTTCGCCCCACTGCCAGACAACGTTGCCGTCCCAGTCAAGTTCGCCGACGGTCTTGTTGGTAAAGATTCCGCCGCGAGGATCATCCGTACTCTGAAGTTGCAGCAGCACATGTCCCTGCGCGCCGCCAACCAGTTTCGGATCGATCACCTCGCCCGGATTGCCCATGTAGTCCCAGCGGTGCACTTCGTTGCCGTCCATGTCGATCAGATGGGTTGCACCGTCAAGGCTGCTGAAGCAAACGTAGCTGTTGTAAGCCCGCGCAGGATCGTAAATCGTAACGCCCGTTGGATAGATCCGCGGAGAACATATCGCAACACCGGCGGCAAACACACACACCGCTGCCGCAAATAGTTTCCATCGCCGGAGCAGAAAATGACTCAGGATCACCGCATCTCCTTCATCGAAACGTCGCTTCTATTTCGCGCCGGCCAGCTTGCGCAGGTAATCGCCCCACTTCGGCTCATAGCCTTCCATGCGGTTCTCGAGCTTCGCGCCTTCATTCCACCAGTGTGCCGCATCGCGCCCCATCTCCACGCCGCGGCGCGTGTGCAAGTCGACCATGAAGTCCTCGACCTCAACTTTGCGCTCGCCGCGCTCCACCACCGCTTTTGTCCAGCCGGAGAGTTCCATGGACATGTTGTCCTTCTTCGCCGTAGCCAGCAGCCGCACCGCATGCGCGCAGTAGATCCAGCGGTCGCCCGGATCGGCCATGCGTCCCGCCTGCAAATAAAGCGCGTTGATGATCGCAGGTGCCTCTGGCATGCCGAGCCCAACGTCCTCAGTCGCAATAATCTCCAGCCGTCGCCAAAGAACTTCTTCCGTCTCCGAGCCCGATGCGAAGAACTCATACGCCGCAAGCGCAGCCTCTTCCACGTGCCCGCGCCGAATGCTCTTCTGCAGCACCGACCGCAACTCGTCGATCGGATATCCATGCACGCTCAGTGTGCGGCTCCAAACGTCTCTACTTTGATAGTTCTGCGCCATTGTTATTTGCCCCCTACTTCCGCATTGGCTCGGTCATCAGTTTCAGAAACAACGCTTCAAACCTTCCTGTATCGAAGTTCCACGGCACGTTCGCCACGCGCGCGTCCGGTGGCGGAACCGGCTTCTGCCGCTTCGGCTCCGGCGTATCCGGCCACGGAATTCCGCCGTAACCGAGAGGCGTCTCGTCCCAGTAAATCGATGCTCCGTAACTCATTCCCTGCATCAGGTCGATATCGACGTAGTAGCGCCGCGTCTCCGTGATGATCGATGGATCGATCAGGTATGCGGCCATCAACTCGTCCGGCATGCGAAACCATTGCTGCGGCTTGTGCTCGCGATATGGTTTCATCACCAGCTCTTCATAGAGCGCCGCTTCAGCGACATTCTGTCCGTGTGCAATCGCTTCAGCCATCGCGGGAGTCTTGTGTATCTTTTCCGCCAGATCGACCGTAATCAGCGTCAGCTTCGGCCACGGCGCATGGAGCACAATCGCGGCCGACTCTGGATCGTAGATTACGTTGACCGTCTTCGGCTGCATCTCCGGGCTGGTGCCCATGAAGACGATCTCTTTGGTGAGCGCAACAATGCTCGGGTCGAGGCTGATCGCAAGCGCAACATTGGTCAACGCACCGCCGCAGTAAAGCGTGACCTCGTGCGGATACTTGTGCACCTGCTCGACGATGAACTCCGCAGCCGGCCCGGGTGCGGGCTTCATCGTCGGCATTCCACCCGGTGGAGGCTTGACGATATCCGGCCCGGGGCTGAACTCGCCGTAAGCTCCCAGGAATGGATCGGTGCGCGTTCCGCCGTACATTTTCACCATGCGCATCGGCGTGTAGCGCGACTGAACCAAGGGGAACTCCGCGCCCATGTACACCGGAATATCCGTGCGATGCAGATCTTCAAGCAGCTTCAATACATCGGCAGTCTCTTGCTTCAGCCAGCCGTTGCCGGTCACCACGGTTACGCCCAGCACCTGGATATTTGGCGACTGCAACAGCATCACCAGCGGATCTTCGTTATCTCCGATGATGCCGTCGGTATCCTGATCGTAGATGACCTTGCGCGCCGGACCGGAGTCTTGCGCAAGACCAGCGAGAGGCGCAGAAACGGCCGCTGCAGCAAGCAGTAGCATCGTCCATCCGAGCGATCTCATCGCGCGCCCTTGCATTTACTTCACCAGCTCGTCGCCCGACGGCGACGAATGGGGCGCTGGCTGCGAGAGCAGCTCGACCAGAAACTCTTGCAACCGCGGCAGGTCCACATCCATCTGCGCGTGAACTTTATTCAAAGGAAGCGCGGGCTTGTATTCTTCTGCCCAGGTCAACGTGTCTCCGTAGTTTGGTCCACGTTCCGTATTCACGTCCATGTAGACGTAGCGTTCGCCGGTGATCAGCGTTGGATCGATCCAGGCAGCCGCTGCCAATTCGTCCCACAGGTAATTGATCATCACGGGCCTATGAGTGTACTTGGTCATATACTCCGCCGCTGGGCTGTGCGCCTTTGCCAGGCCGTCCAAGACCTCTGGATCCGGCCGCGTCTTGAGCGACACATCGATCGTCGTCGTCGTGATCTTCGCCCAAGGAGCCTCCAGCGCGATGCTCGCCGCTTCGGGATCGAACCAGAAGTTGAACTCATGGCGCGGATTATTGGTCCATTCGGCTGCTGCCGTGTTTGGCTCAATGCTTCCGCCCATTACTACCAACTCCTGCGCCAGTTCGGCAAAGTGTGGGTCAAGCCGGATCGCCAGTGCCACATTCGTCAAGGGTCCAGCGGCATAGATCGTGACCTTGTGCGGATATTTATGCACCATGCGCACCATGAAGTGCGCCGCATCCTCCGCGGCAGGATGTGTCGTAGGCTCGCCTTCGCGCATGGGCGGAATGGCATCCCACGGTTTCTCGGTTCGCCGGTCGGAAAAAGCTCCTTCGAAGCTCGCCGAACCGTACATCTTGTTTGCCAGCCTCGTCCACGCCAGAGTGCGCACGAGTGGGAATGCCGCACCCGGATACACTTTCACGTCGGTGCGGCCGACTGTCTCCACCAGCCGCAGCGCGTGCGCGACTTCCTCGTCGCGCCAGGCATCGCCAGTCACCACGGTAATGCCCAGGAGATGAACATCCGGCGATTGCAGAAAGACCAGCAGCGACATCATGTCGGAGCCACCAGGGCCGGATGCATCCTGATCGGCAATCACATACCGCTGTGCAAGCGCGGACGCACCGCAAAACACTCCAAACGCCAACATCAGAAACGATGAGGCCCGTCTCTTACGCGCACCGGAACAAATTGTGGTCATTCTTCTAGCCGCCGCTCGTCATCTGGATTGCTTTCTCGTATCGAGAGATGATACCCGGATAGCGCTCCTTGACGTCGGCTCGCATCTTCTCGATGTCGATCGTCTTGAATTCGCGGTCCTTCATGACAATCTTGCCATCCACGATTGTGGTCCTCACGTGGTGCCCGATCACGTTCTGGCCCAGGGTTATGACAGGATCCATGCTTGTGAATTGATCGTAATCGTCATGCCCGACAAGTACGATATCAGCCAACTTGCCAACTTCCAGGCTTCCCGTCTTGTCTCCCAGATGCGCGGCTGCGGCGCCGCCACGGCAAGCATGTTTCACCATCTCCGAGTAGGTGATCGGCGCTTGCGCGTGCCATGCAGAACCATAGCCGATGGTTTGGCCAAGAACCGCATAGTGACAAACCTCAAACAGATCGAGCGTGCCGCGCGCTCCGGGACCATCTGTTCCCAGACCGACCCGAATCTTTGCCCGAACCATGTCGTACATTCTCTGCGGGCCGCCGTTGTAGTTTCCGAAGGCACAGTGCGCCACCGAGGCATCGTGTCTCGCGTAACAGTCGATGTCCGTGGGTGTTAGGAAGATCGAGTGAGCGCAGTGCATGCGCTTGTTGAAGATGCCAATGCTTTCGAAGTACTCCGGCGGGCGCAAGTTCCAGTTCTCCACGGTGTAGTCGACTTCGTAGGTTCCCTCCGAAAGGTGGGTATGAATGGCAACATCCAGCTCATCCGCAAGCTTCGACATGCCAATACGCAACTCTTCTGTGTTCACCACGATTTGCCGCAGCGAGAGCCATCCGTTGACTCGAGCATGGTTCTTCCAGCGCTTCACTAGCGCCTCGTTCTCCGCCAGCGCCTGACTCGTCGTCATGATGTGGGACTTCGGCAGCGGGCCTCCGTCGCCATCCATGTCGCAGGTGTTCAGAGAGATGCGACCTCGGATGCCGACCTCGTCGGCAGCGTGACCCATCTCGTCGGGATGTGGGCCGCCAGCCTCCAGGAAACATGTCGTTCCAGCGCTGATCATCGATGTGTATCCGACCAAACCACTGTGGTACACGTCGATAGGGTCAAGCCCGCTCTCGAATGGGATCAGTGTCTTCTTCCAACTTGGGCCTTTGCGATGCGTGACGCGATGGACACCGCGCAAAAACTGCTGGGCCGTGTGATAGTGCGTATCGGTCATGCCAGGCATCGCGATCTGGCCGGAAGCATTGATCGTGTCCTTGGCTGTGAACATGCCGGCGGCGTCGCTTGCTTTGCCGATCCAGACGATGGCATTGCCGCTGACGGCGATCGCGCCGTCCATGAGGACGGTGTCTTTGTCGTCATAGGTCACGATGTCGGGGCCCGTAATCAACAGATCGACTGATCGCGAAGCGATAGATTGAGCAAAAGCGAATCCCGGGAGCGTCGCTGCCCCGGCGATGGCTGTGGCAGCAATGAATTCGCGACGCGTTATCCCAGCGCCAACCTCTGACGTCTCTTTCGTCTGAAGCTTGTCCATCTCGTCCTCCTCGCAGGATTGGTTGGGGGAGTTGCACGGTGCACGTCTGAATGGGTATTTACTGATCAATTGACGAGCGTTGGGTAGGCGCTACCAAGATTAGTGACGAGTTCCGGTCGGTGGCCCGGGCAGAACGACGCCTGCACGGTGGCGCTGGGCGCGCTTTTGCGAACAAGAAATTGCTGCGCTGAAAAACCGATTTAAGCACACCGCTGACAAAGCCGCCAATCATAGTTTGTGAACTCGGTGATAGAGCGACTTGATGAACCACTTAGACCCGGTGCAGCAGGCATTGCCTGCCTAACCGGCAACTTAAGCCGCGGTGGAAAAACGTTTGCACACGGAACGGGAGATAGAAATGGCCGTCCGCATGATCATTGAATTATCCAGGGTGCGGGTCGCGATCCCCAGTTCGGAACAGAGGTTGGGCATCGCCAGGTCTTTCACGCATACATTGCTGATTGGACCGGGAATTACCATCTTCGGAAGAATCGCGATGCCTTCACCGGCGGCCACGAGAGCCGGCGCAACATACATTTCGTCGATCTCGTTCGAGACTACCGGCGAGAACCCTGCCTGCAGACATCGGTCGATGATGCGGTCATGAAAGCCCGGAGCCCATTTTCTTCCATACATGATGAATCGCTCATTTCGAAGGTCTCCGAAGGTCAATTCGGGCGAGTTGCAGAGCGGATGATCTTTTGGCAAGCACAGGACGAGGGGTTCCTGATGTGCCGGGATGACCGCAATTCCCTTTGCGCGCACGGGCAGGCGCACAAAGCCGAGGTCCAGCGACTCCCGCTGCAATTCCGAGACGATGGTGCTGGTGTGGTAGGAATACAGGTCCAGCTTCACATGAGGGTAGAGCTTATGAAACTCCGTCATGATATTGGGCACAATTTCTCGCGAAACCGATGGCGGGAATCCGAAGCGCAAGCGCTCCGTCTGCTGAATCGCAGCGCGTTGAGCCGCCTTAGCTGCTTCGTCAGCTGCTTCCAGGGTTGCGCGAGCGCCTGCTAGAAACGCCTCACCCGCGACGGTCGTCCGCACGGAGCGCCGATTCCGATCGAGCAACTGCACACCCAATTCCTCTTCGAGGCGCTGGATCTGCGCAGTGATCGCCGGTTGTGACAAGTGCAATTGCATGGCTGCCTGAATAAAACTCTTTTTTTCAGCGACAGCCACGAACGTGCTGAGGTTTCTCAGTTCCATGGAGAACCTCCGTCAACGATAAAAGGGGCAACTTTTAACTACCCTGTCATATGCCGTCAATGAAGTCAAATAATGCCCTTTGGAAAAACGGCCTTCCTGTGATCGCCGCGACGAATCAGTTATTCGATAGTTTTTATTGGACAGACGTGGTCGCTCGTGTTTTTATCTGGTAAACCATCTCTACCGCAAACCTAAATTCAGCCGTTCATTTCGGCACGCTATAGGTGTTTCTTCTTCTCGGCGACGGTGCCGGAACTGCTTTACTCACTCACTGCTCTACAAGATCGGGACCTGCGATGAAGTAGTGTCTCTCATCTCTTTTTAATTGGTCCGTGCAGTCAGCTTCGTGGCTGTTATCTCGGTTGACGGCATTTGGCGGAGGCCACCACACTCAACCGCGAGTTGCCCTCACTTTAACGTGTCACCCGGCGGCTCGCAGCGCCGCTATCAGGAGGTTCTGACAATGCAGGTTCGCAACGACTCATATCTTCACATCCTTGGCAGATCGATAGCCTTTCTGGCTCTCATGTATCTGATTGTTGCTGGCCCGAGCGCGGCCGCACAATCCCTTGCCGGTCTCGGCGCCCTCAGCGGCACCGTGCTTGATCCGCAGGGCGCTGTTATCGCCAAGGCGAACGTAGAGGTCGTGAACAGCAGCCTCGGCATTGATCGCAAGACGACCACCTCTGACGCTGGACTCTTCTTCGCGCCGTCTCTGCCCCCTGCGCCCGGATACGTCGTCATCGTCACTGCCCCCGGTTTTGCCACTGCAAAGACCACAGGAATTGTCGTTCACGTTGGCGAACAGATTGCCATCCCGATCGCGCTCGCGGTCTCTGACGAGAAGCAGACGGTCACTGTATCCGAAAGCACAGCTCCCATTCTTGACCTGACGAAGACAGAAGTTTCCTCGTTAGTGAGCCAGCAGCAGATCATGAACCTGCCGATCAACGGGCGACGCGCGGACCAGTTCGCGCTGCTTTCTCCTGGCGTCGTTCCGGATGCAACCAGTGGAGAGGTGTCCTTTCATGGCGTCCCTTCGGGCAACCTGTTTCTGCTCGATGGCGTAGACATCACGCAACAATGGTTTATCCAGAACGCGGGGGGCGAGGCTCTCCTTTCCAATATTTCCATGGATGCCGTGCAGGAGTTTCGCACAGAAATTCTAGGGTACTCGGCTGAATTCGGGCGTGGTGCCGGTGGTGTGGTCAATCTCCTGACGAAGAGCGGCACCAATCAGTTCCATGGAACAGGGTTCTGGTTCTACCGAAATCGCACTCTCAACGCCATTGACCTATTCTCCAAGTTAAATGGCGTTGCCTATAACCCTCCTGAATATCGCCATCAGTTCGGCGGCACGGTCGGGGGGCCGATCATCAAGGATAAGCTCTTCTTTTTTGCCAGCTACGAAGGCACGATCCGCAACTTCCCGCTGGTTAGTAGCCTCGTTGCCGATCCTACTATTGTGAATGGGACTACAGGCCAGTTGCTTGCCGGACAATGCAATGCTACGGCTGTGCAGTGCGCTAACGCACAGACGTTTCTCAATCGCATTTCCATCCCCAGCACTGTCGCTCGCAACTTGCAACAAAACGCAGGGTTTGCCCGCTTTGATTTTCGTCCCAGCGAAAAGAGTTCCTTTAGCGCCAACTTCAACCTGGTGAACTACTCCGCACTTCACAACGGCACCAGCCTCGCTGCAACGACGGATGGCACCGGCGCTTCCGGCACTAACTACAACATCAGCACTCATGTGCGAAATGCTCATCTTGCGAACACCTACATCGTCTCCAACTCCATGGTCAACGAAGCGCGATTTGGATGGAATGCTGATCGACGCTTTCAGGGACTACCATCCGATCTCGCGCCGCCGGACGGTGTCCACTCCTCCTTGACTGTCGCAGGAATTTCGACGCTAGGCGTGTCGCTCAACCAGTTGCCTAACATTCAGCCCACGGAAGATCGCTACGACCTGAGTGATAACTTCTCGCAGACAAAGGGTAAGCACCAGCTAAAGTATGGCTTCGATCTTGCCTATTTGCGCAGCGTGGAGAATGCCGTCTTCAGCGGTCCGGGCGGCTACACATATACGAACTTCACAAACTTCGCTTACGACTTGACACCCGAACCCACCGACCCGGTTTCTGCTGTGTCGCCATACTCTTCTTTGGGCAAGCACTATTCCGCCTTCGCCCAGGCTGTCGGTCATCCGCTGACGCGTATCACAATACGAGATTATGACTTCTTCGTTCAGGACCAGTATCAGGTTACTTCCGCGCTTTCCCTGGATCTTGGTCTTCGTTACGAGTACGCGACTTTCACCCAGCCTCCACTGCCTACGTATGCAGCCACGAACAGTGCTGTGGGAGCCCTCAATCAGCCTAAGGCGAACTTTGCACCACGGATTGGGTTCGCTTACTCACTCAACAACGACCAAACCGTCGTTCGCGGCAGCTACGGCATCTTCTACAACCGTCTTCCCGGTGCAACTATCACCCGTCTGCAACAGCTTGGCGGGACCGTCCGCAAGTCGTTCACCCTCAGTAACACCAGCGCTACGCAGTTTCCCGCCGCGCCGGTGTTTCCCAACACCTTCACAAGCTTGTCGCAGGTGAACTCCATCCTGAGCCCAAGCTCGATCAATTCCGGGTTCGCGATCCCATCCCTCGCGACACCTTATGTGCAGGAGTGGACTTTTGGAGTAGAGCACGCGCTCACCAAGAGCATGAGCGTCAATGTCGCTTACATCGGATCACGCGGTGTTAAGTTTCTGCAGCGCTCCGACCTGAATGCAGGTCCCCCAAGCGGCAACGATACTTATGCCATCTACAGTTCGGCGGGCGCCCAGATCGGCTCATACACGACGCCTGTCTACTTCAACGCAGCCAACGGCAACTCGACCTATAACCCCAACTATAACAAGATTCTCCAGATCGACAATGGCGGTCGCCTCTGGTACGACGGACTGATTGCAGAGTTTCATCAGCGGCAAAACAAATATCTGCAGACCAACTTGGCGTATACGTTCTCACATTCACTGGACCTCGGCCAGGGCACATTTTCCAGCAATTACTACTTCTCAGATCAGGGCGACACCTACTTCAACGGCTCGTCCAAGATCAACGGAAAGAGTGGCTATGCCTATGAGAAAGGCAGCTCGCTCGAAGATCAGCGCCATCGACTTGTAGTTTCGGCGATCTTGACCTCGCCGAAAGTAGAATCGGAATCCAAATGGCTCCTGGCGGCGGCAAATGGGTGGCAATTGGCACCGATCTTCACTTACGCAACGCCTCAATTTGTGGACTCCTATGAAACTGTTGGCGGCGCAACGGTCGGCGCCAATCCCGGCAATCTGCCCGCATCAGCAGTCCCTATCGGAACCACCACAACCGGTTCTGATCCTCGCCTGTATGTCCCCACCCCGACGTTGAGCGGAATCGGCGCAGAAGCTCCGGGCGGCTCGCGAGTGCCGTTTCTACCAACCGCGAATCTGCCCCTTGGTCACACGGTTCAACTCGACGGCCGCCTTACCAAGACGTTCAGCATCCACGAGACTGGATCCATCCAACTCAGTTTTGAGGCGATCAACGCGCTCAACCATATCCGTTACACCGGCGTAAATCAGACGGTGTACAAGTCGATCTGGGATTCGACCACGAACACTGGCTTCCTGGTGCAGCAGCCTCAGGGAAGCTCGAACGGATGGGGTGCGGGAACCGCTTCAGGTGGCTTCCCCGACGGCACTAATGCACGCCGAGCCCAGGCCTCGATCCGTTTTACTTTCTAGCCGCCGACTTGGCGAAAAACGATGTGTCAGAGGGCGCCCAGGCAGTTTCTGGGCGCCCTCACAATTTTGCGACCAGCTTTCTTGAAAACCGGGAGCCGCGCGATCCAACGAGGTTGTCTGCGCCCGGCCGTTCACAAGTTTGGCACTCACATGCTGCGTGGCAAGAAAGCACGTTCCGCCATGCGGGCCGGCTCGAAGGCTCCAGACGCGAGGAAACTGATCCGTCCGCACACGGCTAGTTGGTTTGGAGATCGAGATTGACAAATGGGCGGCTGAGTCTTGAGGATCACTGCGAACGGTTTTCGGATAAAGTCTGCAACATCTGAAAGGAACATCGACCGGTGATTGTTTCAGACTCGGAGGATTTGAGCCAACGACTCAGACAGGCCGCTGCAACGGTGCGCTTTCGTGCCTTGGAGATGGTGCACCACGCCGGGATCGGGCATCCGGGAGGAGACCTCTCCTCGACTGACATTCTGGTTACGCTTTATCTGGATGTGATGCGACTGCGTGCGACCGAGCCGCGGTGGCTGGACCGCGACCGTTTCATCATGAGCAAGGGACATTGTTCAGCCGCATTCTATGCGACGTTGTCGGAAGCGGGTTTTTTCCCGAAGGAGTGGCTGGAAACCTTTATGGACCCGCTGTCGAGGCTGAATGGCCATCCGGACCGCAACAAAGTGCCAGGAGTGGAAGCCAATACTGGAGCGCTGGGGCATGGCCTGCCGATTGCCGTTGGCGCTGCACTTGCAGCCAGAATGCAAGGAGCTGCGTGGCGTACTTTTGTGCTGACAGGCGATGGAGAGTTGCAGGAAGGCAGTAACTGGGAAGCGGCAATGTCCGCCGCACGTTATGCGTTAGATAACCTGGTTTTGATTGTTGACCGGAACAGGATTCAGCAGGGCGACTTTACCGAGAAGACGATTCCGATGGATCCCCTGCCGGAGAAGTGGGCAGCTTTCGGCTGGACGGTCGTGGAAGTAGACGGGCACGACCACGATGCGCTGCGAGCGGCGCTGTCGCGGGGATCCGCCAACTGCAGGAAAGCCGACGTGCGTGATTGCCAATACAGTGAAGGGGCGGGGAGTCTCGTTTATGGAGAACAAGCCAGAGTGGCACCACGGCGTGCCCAATACGGCGCAATTGGCAATCGCCAGGAAAGAGTTGTTGGGGTTGGACGCATGAGTGTCGAAACACCTGTAAAAACAGGGCTGTTCGATTGCCGTGACGCCTTCGCAACGACCTTGGAGGCAATGGCGGCAGAGGATCCGCGGATTGCGGCAGTGGTTAACGACTCGGTCAATTCGACGAAGTTGAAAAACTTCCGTGCGAAGTTTCCGGACCGCTTCGTGAACGTCGGCATCGCTGAGCAGAATATGGTCGGAGTTGGCGCGGGGCTGGCGAATGGAGGCATGATTCCGTTCGTGTGTGGTGCGTCCTGCTTTCTGACTGCGCGTGCGATGGAGCAGGTGAAGGTCGACCTCGGCTATGGCAACAACAATGTGAAGCTGTGCGGCATGTCGAGCGGAATGGCCTACGGCGAATTGGGGGCGACACATCACTCGATCGAAGATCTTGCCTGGACGCGTGTGATCCCGAACCTGACAGTAATTGTTCCAGTGGATCCGATCGAAACGCGGGCTGCGCTGCACTGGGCCAAGGAGCACAATGGGCCAGTGTTTCTGCGGCTAAGCCGGATGCCGGTTCCGGAGCTGTTGCCGGCGGATTATGTCTTTGAGCATGGTCGGGCTGTGACGATGCGCGAAGGGACAGACGTAACCTTGATCGCCAATGGCGTGCTGGTATGCCGGGCGCTGGAGGCAGCCGAAAAGCTTGCGGCTCAGGGAGTCTCCGTGAGAGTGCTGAATGCGTCGAGCATGGCGCCGTTCGATCGCGAGGCAGTAGTGCGCGCGGCAAGAGAGACGCGTGGAATCGTCACGGTCGAAGAAGCATCCATCTACGGTGGCCTGGGTGGGGCGGTAGCGGAAATACTGGCAACCGAGTATCCGGCCCGGATGAAGATACTGGGTGTGCCGGGCGTATTTGCACCGACGGGCTCAGCGGAGTTCCTATTGGAGCATTTCGGGCTCACTGCGAATGGAATCGAGGCCGCAGCAAAGGAGTTGCTGGCGGGAGTCGGGAAAAGATGATCCTCGCCATCGACCAGGGCACGACGAATACAAAGGCTCTGTTGGTGGACGATCAAGGAAGACCGCAAGGTCGCGCATCCGCGGCCATGCGAGTCATGACCCGGAACCTGAACTGGGTGGAACAGGACCCGGAGGATATCTGGCGAAGCGTGTTGCAGGCAGTGGGCGAGTGCTTGAGGCAGCAGCCTGAGTGCGCAATTGCGGGTATTGCGATCTCGAACCAGCGCGAGACAGTGGTTGCCTGGGAACGCAAGAGTGGACGAGCTCTCGCGCCGGCAGTCGTGTGGCAATGCAGGCGTTCGGAGGCGATCTGCGAACAGTTGCGCTCGGACGGGCTGGCTGAAATGCTGCGCGAACGAACCGGACTTACGATCGACACGTTGTTCTCGGCAAGCAAGATTCGCTGGTTGCTGGAGAATGTGTCGGGGCTGCGCGAGCGCGCCGAGGCAGGCGAGGTCTGCTTTGGGACCGTGGATAGCTGGCTGATTGCTCGACTCACAGAGGGGCGTGTGCATGCATGCGATGCGAGCAACGCCTCACGCACTCAACTGCTGAATCTCGACCACTGCGCCTGGGACGAGGAGTTACTGCGGATCTTCGGCATTCCACCAGTAGCGCTCCCAGAGGTACGGGATTCAAGTGGATCCTTCGGTAGATGCTCGGGAATTGGAAGACTGAACGATGTGCCGATCGCCAGTGCGATGGGCGATTCCCATGCGGCGATGGCGGGACATGGATCCTATGTTCCGGGCTCGGTGAAGGCTACATATGGAACCGGCTCATCGCTGATGACTCTGCTGCCAGGGCGAGGAGCGCCCATAGACGGATTGGCCACGACCATCGCGTGGCGGGTGAATGGAGTCACGCGGTATGCACTCGAAGGAAATATCGCAATGACGGGCGCAGGAGTGGCGTGGGTGGGGGATTTTCTTGGCCTAAGCGACCCGGTCGCGAAAGCCACCAAGCTGGCAGACGAAGTGGCAAGCAGCGAAGGTGTTTTCTTTGTGCCCGCGATGAGTGGGCTTGGTGCTCCACACTGGGATGGACAAGCGCAAGGCTGCCTATGCGGCTTGACGCGGACGAGCCGGGCGGCGCATATGGCGCGGGCAGCGGTGGAGGCGATTGCATTCCAGGTTCGCGATGTGTTCGACGCTATGGCCAACGGCGCGGGATGCGAGTTGCCCGAGCTGCATGCTGATGGCGGAGCAACGCGGAATAACGCGCTGATGCAGTTCCAGGCGGACGTGCTGGGCAGATCTGTGGTTCGGTCTGGATGCGAGGACTTGTCTGCAGTGGGTGCCGCATGGTTTGCCGGGCTTGCGCTGGGTTGGTGGAAATCGACCGACGAACTTGAGCGGCTGCCGCAGGAGACGAAGAGCTATTTTCCATCGATACCGGCGGCGGAACGTAACCAGTTGTACGCAGGCTGGCGGACTGCTGTAAAGCGAGCGCGTCTTCGTGAAGACGTCGAGGGCAACGCGCATGAGTGAAATCGTAAACGCGAGCGCGCCGCTGCAAAACGACGTGGTGGTCGAGGCTCGCAGTGTAACCAAGCGATATGGCGCGAACATTGCGCTCAGCGATGTGACTTTTCGCGTGCGGCGCGGTGCGGTCAACGTGTTGATTGGGGAGAACGGGGCGGGCAAATCCACCCTGATGCGGCTGCTCGCCGGGGTGGAGCAGGCTGACTCAGGACAGATTTTGGTGGAGGGCGCACCGCGGATTATGCGATCGCCGAGGGACGCGGAGGCGGTAGGAATTGCCATCGTGCACCAAGAGCTCGCGGTGCTGGAGAACCTTGACCTCTCTGAGAACATCTTCGCAGGTCGGGAACTCGTGAGGTCCGCGGTGCTGATCGACCGCGACGCCCAGGACTTGCGAAGCGACGCCGTGCTGGCAGAGTTACACAAGCCGCTGGCGGTACGTAGTCTCGCGGGGGCACTGTCTTTGGGCAACCGGCAACTGGTTGAGGTGGCGAGGTCGCTTGCGCACCGGGCCAAAGTGCTGATTCTCGACGAGCCAACATCGGCTCTGAGTGGCGCGGAGTCCGCGATCCTGTTTCGCGTAATCGAAGAGCTGAAGCGGAGAGGCGTAGCGATCGTTTACATCTCGCATCGGCTCCAGGAACTGCTGGAATTGGGCGATCACTTTACAGTGATGCGCGATGGACGCATTGTTGGTTGCGGGGAGCGCGGGGAGGTAGACCGCCGATGGATCGTCGGACACATGAGCGGTCAAGATCCTATGCCGCAAGCAGAGACTGCGGTTCGGCCTACCACACGGGAACCCATGCTCCAGGTGACCGGCCTGGTAGCCTTGGCCACCGATCGGACGGCGGTGAAGGGCGTAAGTTTCACGGTCGGCAGAGGCGAGATCGTCGGAATCTACGGGTTGTTGGGTTCGGGCCGAACAGAGTTGATGGAGGCCCTCGCCGGACTGGGGACGATCGCAGGTGAAGTTATCATCGGCGGTCGAAGGGTTTCTGTCGAGTCGGTCGTCACTGCGGCCGCGGCGGGGATTGCGCTGGTGCCGGAGGATCGCCAGCGTGATGGCCTGGTGCCAGAGCTTTCAATCCGGGAGAATATCAGCCTGGGCTCCCTCCGGGAGTTCGCACGTGGCGGATGGCTCCGGCGCGGCGCGGAGGCGGCGCGAGTCCGCGAAATCGCAGCGCAGATGAGTATTACAGCCCGCGACCTCGAACAACCCGTGACCACCTTGAGCGGAGGCAACCAGCAGAAGGTGGTGGTCGCGCGGTGCCTGATGCGGCGACCGAAAGTGCTGCTGTTGGATGAGCCCACACGCGGGGTTGATGTCGCGGCCAAGGCGGAGATCTATAGGTTGCTGCGCGATCTTGCGGCGAAGGGTCTGAGCGTGCTGTTTTCGACCTCGGAAATTGAGGAAGCGAGAACGTTATCGGACCGCGTGCTGGTCATGGTACAGGGCGAGTTGGCCGGGGAGTTTACGTCATCCGAGATCACCGATGAGGGACTTTTTGCGGCGGCAAGTCCGGCGGTGGAGGCGGTAGCATGAGCGAACGAAACGCAGGAAGATTTGCGGTTGTCTTGTTGCTTTTCAAGCTGCGGGCGTTGTTCATGCTGCTGATCCTGCTGACGGCGTTTTCTATTCTGGCGCCGAGTTTCCTCACTGCAAATAATTTGTCGATCCTTGCAAAACACGTGTCGATTAGTGCGATTCTCGCGGTCGGCATGACATTTGTCGTCATCTCAGGCGGGATAGATTTGTCGGTGGGCTCAGTTGCAGGACTGGCGGGGATGATCGCGGGGTGGCTCCTTACGATTGGAATTGGCGGACGCCCAACGGGAGTTGCGTTGGCCGTCTTCTTAACGTTGCTTGCAAGTTGCGGCGTCGGATTGCTAAACGGGCTATTGGTATCGCGGGTAGGTGTCGCGCCGTTCATCGCCACGCTTGGCACACTATATATAGCGCGCGGGACGGCGCTGCTGATCTCCAACGGGAAGACGTTTCCGAATCTTGCTGGTACGACGGCGCACGGCAGCACCGGCTTCGCCGCTATCGGGCAGAGTTTTGTCTTAGGAATTCCTGTCCCAGTCTGGCTGATGGTGGTGATCGCAGTGATCGCTTCGGCGGTGGCGACTCGCACCCCGTTTGGTCGCCATGTTTATGCAGTGGGCGGCAACGAAAGAGCCGCGCGACTGGCGGGGATTCGTGTAAGCCGAGTAAAGTTGCTGACGTATTGCTTTTCAAGTTTGTGTGCGGGTCTTGTGGGGTTGATTATCGCGTCGCAACTTGAGTCCGCCCATCCTGCCACCGGCGAGAGTTTCGAATTGAACGCGATCGCGGCGGTCGTGCTGGGCGGCACATCGCTGATGGGCGGACGCGGCTCGATACGGGGATCCTTGATCGGCGCGTTCGTCATCGGAGTATTGGCGGACGGGTTGGTGATGTTGGGCGTATCGGAGTTCTGGCAGATTGTGATTAAGGGTCTGGTTATTGTGCTGGCTGTAACCGTGGATCAGTTGCAAACGAAAGTGGAGGCGCGGATGCTTTCAGGAGCGCAACGCGGAGATACGGTCGAGGTGCCGGTGTGAGCCGCGTCTATGCGATGGCCTGCGCGGGCCTGTTGTTGCTGGCCGGCTGCCATGCGCGTGATACTCGGCGCCTGATTGCCGTGATCGTGCCGTCACAGGACAACCCCTACTTCAAGGCGGAGGCTGACGCTGCGGCGGCCAGGGCTACCGAACTGGGTTATCGCGTGCGCGTAGATGCGCACGAGGATGATGCATACCGTCAGGACAATCTGATTGATTCCGCGATCGCCAGCAATGCCGCGGCTCTGATTCTGGATAACGCAGGAGCTGACGCATCGGTATCAGCCGTTCGACGTGCGGCGAAGGCCGGGATTGCGGTCTTTCTTATCGACCGCGAGATCAACGCGACGGGAATCGCAAAAGCGCAGATCATCAGTGATAACGATCAGGGGGCACGACTAGTTGCGGCGGAGTTTGCTCGATCGCTTGGGGGCAGTAATAGCCAATACGCCGAGCTGCTGGGCCGGGAAAGTGATACAAACGCCCAAGTACGGACGAAGGGATTTCATGCGGTCTTGGATAAAGATCCGCAGTTGACGATGGTGGCAGCGCAGTCGGCCAACTGGAGTCAGGCAGAAGCATTCAGCAAGACCGAAACTATTCTGCAGGCGCATGGCAACATTCGCGGCATCATCGCAGGCAACGATACGATGGCCCTCGGCGCAGCAGCGGCGGTGAAGTCGGCGGGGCTTAAGGGCATCAAGATTGTCGGCTTCGATGGCAGTCCGGACGCAGTTGCCGCGATTAAAGAGGGCGAGATGCAGGCTACTGCACTGCAGCCTGCGGTCCTGATTTCGAGGATGGCAGTGAACGAGGCGGACGCGTCGCTGAAAACGGGGTCGACGGGTAAACCGGAAGTACAGATAATTCCTTGCGATCTGGTGGTGAAGGCGAACGCGGGCGAGTATATGAACTTCGAGAAGAAGCAGTAGGAGGTAGACCGATGTTGGGAGTTGAGGGCATGACGGTCGGAGTGATCTTCGGCAACCGTGATTTTTTCCCGGACGGGCTGGTTGCTGAGGCGCGACGGGATCTAATGGAAGTGCTGGCGGCTATGGGCGTCGCAGCGGTTGCGCTGACACCGGAGCAGACAAAGCTGGGCGCAGTAGAGACGTGGCAGGACGCGGTGCTTTGCGGCAGCATTGTTGCGCGATGCAAAGCAGAAGATCGACGGCGTGTTGGTGTGCCTGCCCAACTTTGGCGACGAGAAGGGTGTCGCCGATGCGCTCCGATTGAGCGAGCTAACTTGCCCGATTCTCATCCAGGCTTGCCCGGACGATCTGGATCAATTTGGGCTAGAGCGCCGTCGCGACTCGTTCTGCGGCAAGATTTCCGTTTGCAACAACCTGCGGCAGTATCAGATTGAAGTATTCGCTGACGCGACGACCATACCGTGGCCATCAAGTCCGAGCAATTCAAGCAGGACCTCATCGAGTTCCTGGCAACGTGCCGCGTGGTGAAAGGATTGCGCCGGGTGAGAATCGGCGCAGTTGGTGCGCGGCCCAATGCGTTCAACACGACGCGCTACAGCGAGAAGCTATTGGAGGCAGCAGGAATTAGCGTGAATACGCTGGATCTTTCGGAGGTGTTCGGTCGCGCTGCGGAGATTGCAGCAACCGATCGGCGCGTGGTGCAAAGGATCGAAGCGATTCGCGAGTATGCGGATAGCTCGGCGGCTCCGGAAGAAAGCATGTTACGGATGGCGAAGTTCGCCGTCGTGATCGATACATGGATGGAGGACCTCGGGCTAACAGCGACCGCAATCCAGTGTTGGAGCAGTATGCAGAAGAATTATGGCGTCAATGTATGCACCATCATGAGCATGATGAGCGAGCAGATGCTGCCGAGCGCGTGTGAGGTGGACATCGCCGGTGTCGTGAGCATGTACGCGCTCCAACTCGCAAGCGGCCGGCCGAGCGCCCTGGTCGATTGGAACAATAACTACGGCTCGGACCCGGACAAATGCGTCTTCTTCCACTGCGGCAACTGGGCGAAGGATTTCCTTCCTGACATACGCATAGGTACCGCTCCGATCCTGGGAACGGTGTTGGGTGAGGCGAATACAGTGGGCGCGCTGGCCGGAAGAACACCGGCTGGGCCAGTCACATTTGGGAGGATCAGCACAGACGACATGAGCGGAAAGATTCGCGCGTATGTTGGTGAGGGAGCGTTTACGGATGATCCCCTGGACACTTTCGGCACGAAGGCGGTAGTGAAGGTGCCGCGACTGCGGGAACTCATGCGTTACATCTGCCGGAACGGGTTTGAGCATCATGCGGCGATGACCGCTGCTCACTGCGCCGGCGCCGTGACTGAAGGTCTGGGCAACTACCTTGGCTGGGACATAATCCATCATGGCTGAAGCCATCGGAGAGGAACGTTATGTCCGAGCGGTGCAGGAATCTGCGCCGCCAAGGCCGGAGCAGCCACGGCCGATTGTGATTCTGGGCGCGGGCGGGATCGTGCAGGCGGCGCACCTGCCGGCTTACGCTAAGGCCGGCTTTCCCGTAATGGCGATCGCAGACATCGTGCCAGAAAAAGCACAGCGCGTCGCTGCTAGACATTCCGCGCTCGGCGGTCAGGAGCTAGTGTGGTTCGAGCCTTCAATTCGGTGGAGGAAGCGGTACGGTTTGCGCCGCCAGATGCGGTGTTCGATGTAGCTGTGCCTGCGTCGGAAACTCTCGGGGATTTTATCGCTGCTGCCTGCAGGCGCCGCCGTGCTGATGCAGAAGCCGATGGGCGAATCGCTGCAGGAGGCAGCCAGCATTCGAGCGCTCTGCCGCGAGCGTCGACTGACTGCGGCAGTGAACTTCCAACTGCGATACGCTCCGAACCATCTGGGCGCGGCGGCTCTTGCAAAAGCCGGACTGTTGGGGGAGCTGCACGACATTGAGGTGCAGGTGCGGACTTACACGCCCTGGGAACTATGGACGTTTCTTGCGAATGCGCCCCGGCTTGAGGTTTTGTACCACAGCATTCATTACGTCGATCTGATTCGATCCTGGCTGGGAAATCCGCGCGCCATTTATGCGAAGACAGTACGAAATCCGCAGTGTGGCGCTCTGGCGGCGACGAAGACTTCGATGATTCTGGATTATGGGGAGTTCATGCGAGTCGTCATCATGACAAACCATGGACACGATTTTGCCGAATCGCAATGCAGTTTCGTGCAGTGGGAGGGCACTTCCGGCGCAATCCGGATGGAAATGGGTGTGCTTCTGGATTACCCCGCGGGAAAACCCGATACCCTGTCCTACGCGGTGCGCGGGGGACGCGGATGGACGAGCTTGCCGGTCAGCGGTAACTGGTTTCCCGATGCATTTGCGGGAAGTATGGGCGCTCTGCAAGCTTATGTGGAGGGCTCCGTGCGAGAGTTGCCGATTGACTTCGAGTCTGCGTATCAGACAATGATGCTGGTAGAGGCGGCATATCGCTCAAGCGAGCGCGGCGGAGAAACGATTCCGGTTGAGGAGGTGTAAGCGATGCGAGTGTTACGCAGTGTGTTTCTGTGGAGTGTGGGTTCGCTTCTTGCAGTGTCACCGCAGACCGGTTACGCGCAGAATGGTGTCGACCTGGGCATCGACCATCGGTATACAAACACAGACGCGCAAAGCCTGATAGGACTGCCGCTGGGGTCGCACAAGACTACGGTGGAGAAGAATGGATCGCTGCGCTGGTCACAGTGGTCGCTGAAGCGGAAGCCTTTGGACGTGCCAATCGGTTTCTCAAGCCAGATGGATGGCGCTCTGGCGATTGAGCCATTCGTTGAGGGGGACGGCGGTTCGCATGCAATGAAGCCGGGGACACAAACGCTTTACCGCGGACGCTATCCATTTGTTGTATCGAAGTTCGCAGGAGAAGGTGTCGCTGCGGACGTCACGCTGGAGGAGTTAGCGTTTGCGGTCGACCCTGACGCCAACCCGGCGGAGATGCCGACGACGAATTCGGGCGCGAGAGGTTTAGATGTGGTGCGGCTAATGTTCACAAACACTGGTACCGAGCCGCAGAAAGTGATGCTGAAGCTGAGTGGGCGCGAGAGAAATCTTCCAGGGCATGTCGTGGCGGACGTGTTGATGACCGGCGCCGGCGAAGATGTCGCCTTGGTGTCCGACGCTGGCGGCGCAAAGATCACTTCGGAGGATGGAGGGCTGACGCTGGCACTGCGGGCGACATTGGGACCGAGGGAATCGAAGACAATCTGGCTGCGCGTTCCGTATGAATGGCCGGCCGCGCGGAATGGTGAGCTATCGACTTTGAGCGGCGATCAGTTGCTGGCGAAGGCCGTTTCGCAGTGGGACGGAATCTGGGCACGCGGTGCGCAGGTCCATTATCCCGAGCAGGTCTTGAACGACTTCTTTGATGCGTCAATTGCATACGTACTGATCCTGACAGAGTACGACGCGAAGGGCGATCTATGGGCGCTGGATGGGCCGGATGTGTACCGGCAATATTGGGGACGCGGGGAGTATTTTCAAGCGCGGGCAATGGAAGTGGCAGGGTATCTGCAACCGGCGCGCGAGTCGGTGGAGCACGCGTTCCACATTATGAACGATGATGGCGAGTGGGACGGACCGCCCACCAGCGGTTGGCCCGCATGGGACAACATCGGCGGCAACGCCGGCGCAGTCTGGGACTACTACCTCTACACACGGGATAAGGCCTGGCTGGCTCAGGCATATCCATTCCTGTTGCGTTCGTCGGAGTGGGTGCGGGATCATCGCGAGGAGACGACCTACGAGAACGTCGCCGGTGTACCGGTCGGTGCGCGGCCGATTCGACGGATGCTGACGGGATCGAAGTGCAGACCCGAGCCAGAGCCTCCGCTGACGCCGGGAGAGAAGACGTATTGGTATGGGCTGCTGCCCTGGTCGTACGGAGACTCAGGGCTGCCCGAAGGACATTCGTATTCACATAACTTTCTGGCGGCATACGGTGTCAGGGTGAGCGCGGAAGCGGCGCGAGTTCTCGGCAAGAATGATGACGCAGCGTGGCTGGACAAGGAGTATAGCTCCTACACGGCGGCGATCCGTGAGTCTGTGGAGCGTTCGGTAAAGCTGGAGAAAACGGCTTCGCCGTATCTCCCAGCACAGCCGACGCGTCCGGATGCGGCGTACTCCCAGACATTTCTGGCGATCTGGCCGACGGCACTTTACCGCCCGGACGATCCGCTGGTTAGCGGGCTGCTGACTCGTATGGAGAGCGAGGAGTCACAAGGATTGCCGACGAATGTCGCGTGGGCCGGGCCCGCAGGAATCTGGCCAGGTGAATCAATGAATATGTCGGAGACATATCTGCTGCGCGACGATGCAAAGAAGAACGCGGCGATACTGGTGGCGGCACTGAACCACTCGTATACGACGGATGTTTTCAAGGAAGAGATTCTGACGGACGTGACAAAGGACCGCGCGTGCGACACGCCGCATAGCGCGCGCCAAAACATGCAGGGCACCGGCGACATGCCCGAGGCGTGGGGAAATGCCAACGCTGTGGACCTGCTGCGCGACATGCTGGTCGAGGAACGCACAGATGCGCCAGCGACGATGGGCAGCAGGACTAGCCTGCACCTGCTCGCCGGATTGCCCGCGGAGTGGATTCCGCAGACAGGTGATGTCGCCAGCGTGGAACGAACACCTACGACTCTGGGCACGACGGTCTCGGTGAAGGCGACGCGTGTGTCGGCAACAATGTTGCGTGTAGACTTCGATCCCGGCGCGCGACCGACGGATACGTTTGTGCATGTCCCGCTGGCCGAAGGCACGAAGCTGGCGGAAGCAAAGATGGACGGAAAACCACTACCGGCTAATGCGATCACGATATCGGCGAGCGGGCAGCAGGCGATTGTTGCGGTCGGCGAGGTGCGGAATCGAGTGCGATTCGACTTCGCCATAACCGCGGTTGGAGCGGCACGATGAATCGCAGATGCTTTGTTGTTGCGATGGCCGCCGGAGCTGTGGCGAACGCTTTGCCCAGCTTTGGGCAATCCAATGTTGCGGCAAAGTTGGAGATCGACGCCACGAAGGCGGGTCCGAGCGATTCCGCGAGACTTCACTGGTTTGTCCTACGAGTCGGCGCAACTGGCGAATCCGGAGTTTTTTTCTGCGGGCAACAAGGAACTGGTTGCGCTGTTTCGCGAGCTTTCGACGAGCGGGAATCTTCGGCTGGGAGGCGGTTCGAGCGAGTTTACAACATACTCCGATGCTGACCCTGTCGGACCTCCGCCTTTTGAGGTATTCGGACCCGACACCAGCAAGACGGTGAAACATGGAACGGTCACCACCGCTCTTGCGTTGAGGAATCTCCGCGGGTTTTTGGATGCGACAGGTTGGAACTGTCTCTATGGCTTGAATCTCGGGCAGGGCACGAAAGAGAACGCGACTGCTGAAGCGGCGGCCGCATTCCGCATTCTCGGGCCGCGACTGACGGCATTCCAGATCGGCAACGAGCCTGACTCGTTTCGCAACCGGTATCGGCCGGCAACTTGGGGACCTGCGGACTACCTGGCGGAATGGAATACCTTTCACGACGCGATCGTTGCGACGACACCAGGTGCGAAGTTTGCTGGACCTGACATCTCCAACAAACTGCCGTTTCTGGGCGCGTTTGCCGAGGACGCTGCGAAGCATCCGGATGTGATTCTGTTGACCGCGCATTATTACGCAATGGGGCCCGCGGGCAGCGCGGGAGCCACTTTGGATCAGCTCGCAGAGGCCGACCCGAAGCAGGCGACGATGCATGAGACTGGATTTTCTGCAGTAGCACAAGCGATGAAAATCTCGGGACTTCCCTTCAGGATGAGTGAAGGAAACTCCTGCTGGAACGGCGGACAGCCAGGCGTATCCGACACGCTGGCTTCGGCTTTGTGGTGCGCGGATATAATGTTGCGGTTCGCCGCGCTGGGTTGGTGCGGAGTGAATTTGCACGGAGGCGGCAGCGGATTCTATACACCGATCGCTGGCGCTCCATCGACGGGATTCTCGCTCAGGCCGGAATACTTTGGCATGCAGTTTGGACAGAGCTTTGCCGGCGCGAGGTTGCTGTCGGCGACTTTGGCTGGCGGAGCGCCTCATGTGACGGCTTACGTCGCGGAAAACGCCGGCCGGCGCCGAGTTGCCATCGTGAATAAGTACAACGAAGAAGTTGAGGTGAACCTGCCTGCGCGAACGGGTGCGAAGGCATGGAAGCTGAGCGGTCCGAGCCTCGAGAGCAAAGAGGGTACGATGTTTGCCGAGGTCGACGTGGTGCGTTCGCGCTTGGCTACTGTGCCGGCTCACACTGGAATGATCTATGAGATCTGACGCACTGCGGGGGCGGAGATGACAATTTCGATTTCGACGAGCCGGCTTAGCCGGAGACGATTTCTGACTGGATCGGCATCCGTGGCCGCGGCGGTGGCGGCGCGTCGGGGTTGGGCTGACGTTCCGGATGTTGAACCGGGATCGCAGCGGTATGTGCTGCACTTCGATCGGCCTGCGGCTACGTGGCCGGACGCTCTGCCGGTTGGCAACGGACGGCTCGGTGCGATGGTCTTCGGCAATCCAGCATTGGACCGGGTTCAATTGAACGAAGAATCCATCTGGGATGGGGAACGGCGCGATCGCAACAATCCAAAGGCAGGAGAGGCAGTTCCGAAGATTCGCGAGTTGCTGTTCGCCGGCAAGATTGCGGAGGCAGAGGCGCTGGCGACGACCGACATGTTCTCGATTCCGAGGCGCATGCCTTGTTACCAGACACTGGGCGATCTGCGACTGGATTTCTCCGCGAGCGGGCTGACAGCCGACGCGCAGGTCGAGAATTATCGGCTCGAGTTGAACCTGGATACTGCAATTGCGAAGACAAACTTCGTACACGCCGGAACAACCTATATTCGCGAGGTGTTCAGTTCGGCGCCGGACCAGGTGATCGTGGTGCGCATAACGGCGAACGATCCCGGCAGAATCGGCTTTGCTGCGCGGATGGATCGACCTGCACACTTTGCCACCAGCTCTGCCGGTAACGATCGCCTGATACTTGCGGGCGAGGCAATTCCGGTGAACGACAATCCTGGGTTGCCGGTGAAGGAAAATCCTGTCGGGATTCGGTTTCATGGTGAACTCCTTGCGCTTGCCGAGGGCGGCACGGTGACGAGTGACGCCGGTGTTTTGACTGTTGCGAATGCGACCGCCGTGACGATGCTGATCGACTGCGCGACTAGCTATCGATATCCGGACGACGATGCGATGCGGGCCGCTGTAGCTAAAAACCTGAAGGCCGCGATTGCTCGGCCTTATGACGAGTTGAAGGCCCGCCACATTGCGGATCATCAGCGATTCTTCCGGCGGGCGGAGATTCGGCTGGGCGACGACGCGAATGCCGCGGTTCCGACGGACCAACGGGTGCAGCGTATCAAGGACGGCGGCGAAGACATTGGGCTGCTTCCGATCTACTTTCAATTCGGCCGTTACATGCTGATCTCCAGCAGCCGGCCAGGCACTCTGGCCGCGAATCTGCAAGGAATCTGGAATGAGTCAGTCGATCCTCCGTGGGGCAGCAAATATACGGTAAACATCAATGCCGAGATGAACTACTGGCTCGCGGAGCGCGCGAATCTTGCCGACTGCCATCTGCCGCTGTTCGACCTGCAGGACGCGACGCGCGGACCCGGTTCGGTGACAGCGAAAAAGTACTACGCCGCTCGCGGCTTTGTGGTTCACCACAACACCGACATATGGGGCGATTCCGGGCCGATCGATGGACTTGGCGGCGGAATCTGGGCGATGGGCGCGGCGTGGCTTTCGACGCATGCCGTGGGACCACTATGAGTACGGCGGCGACCTCGGGTTTCTGCGCGAGCGGGCTTATCCACTGCTGCGCGAGAATGCTTTGTTCCTCCTCGACTACCTGACCGTTGCGCCGGAAGGAACTCCGTACGCTGGCCAGCTTGTAACTGGGCCGTCCTGCTCGCCGGAGAACAAGTACAAGCTGCCGGATGGCAAGTCGTTCAACCTTTGCATGGGTCCGACGATGGATCTGTCGATCACGCGCGCGGTGCTGAACGCGGTTGGTGCGGGCGAACGAATTGCTCGGAAGTCCGGCGCAGGACGCGGAGTTGATTGCGCGGGCGAAGGCGGCGATTCCACGGCTGCCGGCGTTCCGCATTACGCACGACGGACGACTGCAGGAATGGCCGGAAGACTACGCCGATCAGGAGCCAGGACATCGGCATATCTCGCACCTGTTCGGGCTTTATCCGGACGACCAGATTACGCTGCGCGGCACGCCGGAACTTGCGAAGGCTGCGCGGATGACGCTGGACAAGCGGCTCGCGGCAGGCGGCGGAAGTACAGGTTGGTCGCGTTCCTGGATCATCAACTGCATGGCTCGGCTTGAAGACGGAGATGCGGCTTACGAGAACGTGCTGCAGTTGATTCGCCAGTCGACGCGGCACAATCTGTTCGACGTGTGCGGGCTGAAAGAGAATTCGCCGTTTCAGATCGACGGCAACCTTGGCGGCCCGAGCGGCCTGATCGAGATGCTGCTGCAGTCGCATGCGGGTGTTGTGCGGCTGCTGCCGGCGCTGCCGAAGGCCTGGCCGGCGGGAAGTTTCCGCGGGTTGCGCGCTCGCGGCGGCCTGGAAATCGACCTTGCGTGGGCGGGCGGCAAGGCTACTACTGCAACTTTGCGCGCTTCCCGGGACGGCGAAGTTCGGCTGGCGGTTCCGGCTGGCCAGAAGATTGCGGCGATCCATTCTGGCCGTGGCGCTGTACCTCTTGTCTGGTCCGCGGATGGCGCGGTCGCGGCAACTGCTAAAGCGCGGCGGCAGTTACAACGTCTCGTTCGTATGACCCCCTCCCCCCGGGGTACATGAAATTGCAAAGTCTAGTAGATAAATGACTTGCGGGCCGGTGTGGCTAATTGACCACACTATTATCAGACATTGACGCATCTCCTTGAGAGTCAAAGCGAGGGTTAGCGGCCTTTTTTTATTTTTCCACTATTTATAGGATAGCTGATGCGACGTAACTGGTTGGCCGTCTGTATCCCTTTCTGTGTCAGATGGTTAGACGGTTTGTGGTTTGACATTTCAATTTTGGGCTCAATTTTGCGGAAGGATTTTTTTTGAGGTTTGAGGTTCGAGAAAAGGAGAACTACAGCGGAGGGAGATCACACAGAGGGCACCGCGGGTCCTTCGACTCCGGCTGCGCCTGCGCTCAGGATGACGAGTTTTTGGGGTGGGGGGAAGGACGGGTCCGACGTTCGAATGAAAACGGGAGATGCCGAGGGCACCTCCCGTTTTTCTGTGCTCGCGTTGGAGAGTTGAGTTTAGAAGGTGATGTGGGCGCTTAGCTGCATGTGGCGGGCGAGCGTGCCACTGTAGACGCCGCTGGTTGTGCCGAAGGTAGTTGAGGTTGGACTGACAACTGGCGTGTTGTACTGTGGCCGGTTGAGGAGATTGAAGGTATCGAGGCGGAGTTCGAGCATCACGTTCTCCGCGAGCCGGGTGTTCTTCTGCACGTTAGCATCCCAATCGCTGGTGTAGTCCTGCCGGAGCAGGTATGCGGGGAATGTGCGGTAGTTGTTGCCGGTGGGCTGTACGTTCGGGTTGTAGGGAGTTGTGGGGGTGACGTTGGTGGGGTCGTTGTTGACGGGATACGCGCTGTTGACGACTGTGCGCGTATCGAAGACTGCGGTGTTGAAGACCGACTTTCCGTAGACGTTGGCGGAACTGTGCTGAACGTTGTGGAAGTCCTTCCAGCCGCTGCCGGTGTAGATGACATTGCCCCAGGACATGGGTGTTCCGGAGAGGAACTGATAGATGGCCGAGACCTGCCATCCGCCGATGATCGGGTTGAGGATGCGGTTGCTATGGAAGAACTGGCGTCCCTGTCCAAATGGGAGCTGGTAGGTTCCGTAGCCGGAGAAGTGGAAGGGATAGTCGGAGGTAGTTTCGCCGTAGTTGAGGACGTCGCCTGAGTTGAGCTGGTTGAAGGTGCCGAGGAGCCTGGACCACTCAAATACTCCGTTGATATCGAGGCCGTGACTCATTGTCTTGGAGACGCGGGCATTGAGGGCGTTGTAGTTTGAACTGGAACCGGGGACCAGTTGCTCCGTTACGGATACATACTGCGGGTTGGTGTAGAGGTAGCCACCCGAGGAAGAGCTGGTGGGTGACAGCAAGGATGCGGTTGCCAGGGTGCCCGTGATTCCGGCAACTCCCTTGAAGGGATTGGTGGCGTTGGTGGAGGCTGGTCCGCCGTTCTTGAACGTGGCTCCAGTGAGTTGGTTGGTTACGGCAACGTCGTAGTAGGGCGAGCGGCTGAGATACGGCAATACCGGAATCGTATCCACCGCGTTGCTATAGGACAGATGGACCTGATGGTTGAAGATGTAACCGACGTCGATCAGAATGGTTTTGGCGATCTGATATTGGATATCGAGACTGGCGCGCTCGGAATAAGGGACCTTGAGGTTTGGGTAGTAGTAGACCATCTTGGCGCCGAGGTTGGTGTTGATGCCGAGGGCGTTGCCGGTGGGCTGAAGGATGGGATTGACCGCGGGAGCGGTGGAGACGGTGGGGAAAGGATCGCTGAGACTATTGTTGGTTACGCCGGTGTTCGCGGTCTGCACATAGGCGGTGGATTGGGTGTATCCGTAGGACTGGCCCTGGTTGTAGTCGTTGTACGGGTTGGTGTAGATGCCGAAGCCGACACGAACGACACCTTTTTCGTGCAGGGCTTCCGGAGCCCAACTGATGCCGATTCGCGGGCTGACGTAGAGCGGCGGGTTATTGTAGGCGGCGCGGTTGCTGGGCGATGCGTAGAGCGCGCCTCCGGTTGGAGCGAAGGATGCGGCGGGAAGCAGGGAACCCGGATGCGCCGTATAGTTGGTCACGGCTGGACCAGTGGCCTCGTTGACGACGGTCGGATTGAAGCCATTGACCATGCGGTTCTGGCTTTCGACCACGGGGGTCTCATGCTCGAACCGAATACCAGAGCTGATGGTCAGGTTGGGCCTTGCTTTCCAGTCATCCTGCAGGAAGAAGGCGTCGAGCCAGCTGTTGTACTGGAAGGGCGCGGCGATGTTGTAGGAGCCGCCGTTGGGAATGCCGAGCATGAAGAGGGCGAAAGAACTACCAAAGGTGGCGGGAGCAGCCGTATTGGTGGATGCTACCGGACTTCCGTTGGACTTGGAGAAGGAAAAGGTTCCGTTGGCTGCGCCCGGTGTGATGTATGAGCCTTTGTAAGCCCGGATGTCGGCGCCAATCTGGAAGCTATGTGCGCCATGGATCTTTGTCAGCGTGGTGAACAGAGCTACTGTGTCGAAATCCTCTCCTGAGCCGGGCTGATTGCTGTAGCGAGGGGACTGGTGGCGTCGCCAAAAGTGATCTGGGGCAGCGCGATGGAGGTTGAGTTTGAGGCGAGATACCCCGGGAAGCCTACGCTGGTGGCACTGACTCCAGTGCTGGATACCTCATTGTGGTTGTCGTACCGGGTGATGCTGCCGCGGACGTCGAGGAAGAGGGTAGGGGTGAATGTCTGAACATCTTCAATCTGGCCGCCGGACATGATCTGATCGGCGATGGTGCCGCTGAGCAGGTTGTGGAAGTAGTTGCTCTGGGTAACGAGATAGCGGCTGCGGTGAGCTGTACCCCAGATTTTGTTCTTGGCACTGATGTTGTAATCGACGCGGCCCATCTGGGAGCGGTAATTGACAACGGTTGGGGTGTAAGTGAAGTAGTTGTTCTGGCCATCGGCGGTGGTGGTGGGCCCGTTGTAGTTGGGCAGCGGGACGTTCTTGAGGTAGGCCAGCGCGATCGGGCTCAGGGTTAAATTCGCACCCACGGTGCTGCCGCAGGTGGCGACCAGACAGTTGCCGGGAATGGCTGTACGCGTAACGAGAGAACCATTGTTGGACGAGACAGCGGTGTAGGGGTTGAAGAGTTGGTACAGAGTGGGGCTGACTCCGAGGAGGGCTGAGAAGTCGCCATTGCGTTCTGCCTGAGTGGGAACGCTGCCGATGGTCGCGGTCGGGGGGCTTTGTCCTACAACGCCCTCGTAGGCATAGAAGAAGAAGAGCTTGTCGCGGCCGTCCCAGACCTTGGGAATCCAGATGGGACCGCCGATGGTGCCGCTGAACTGGTTCTGGTGGGTGGCCGCGGGCACGGCCGATCCGACCTTCTGCGAGAAGGGCAGAGCTGCGAGCGGAGAGCAGTGGTTGCCGCTTCGGCTGGCGAAGACTCCTTCGAGCGAGGAGCATCCAGCAGCCTGGTAGAGCCAGGCTCCGGAGCCGTGGAATTTGTTGGTTCCACCCTTGGTGGTGATGTTGACGGTGCCGCCGGAGGTGTCTCCGTAGCTGGCGTTGGCGCCGAATTCGTCGACGCGGACTTCGTTGACGGAGTCGAGGGCGGGGCTGAAGCCGGCGGTGCGGCCGGAATCCTGCATGTTGTTGACGCCATCGAGCAGGAGCTCGTTGGAGGAGGAGTTGCCGCCGCCGAGGGAGAAGTCGTCGACTGTGCTGTTGTTGTAGGGGAGAGCGCCGCCGAGGGCGTGCTTGCCCTTGGAGACTACGCCGTACTCGATGCGGGCGAAGCCGAGTGGAGAGCTGCCGTCGCTGGGCAGGCTGGAGATTTCCTGAGTGGTGAGCACCTGACCGGTGGACGCGTCGGCGATATCGATTAGGGGTGCGTCGGAGGAGACGGTGACAGTTTGGTCGGCCGAGCCTACGGCCAACTTGATGTTGACGGTGGCGTTCTCCTGTGTCGCCAGTCGAATTCCTGACTGAGTGAATTTCTTGAAGCCGCTGGCTTCCACTTCAACGGAGTAGGGGCCGGGCTGAAGACTGGGCGCAGTATAGAAGCCATCTCGAGTGGAGGTAACGTCGGTGATCGCTCCGGTATCGGTGTTCGTCACGATGACGTGGACATGGGGAAGGACTGCGCCGCTGGGGTCTGTGATTTGACCGGTGATGCTTCCGCGAAGGTTCTGGGCGATAGCGGAAGCGCTGACGAGCAGCAGAAACATCAGAGCGATGCGTTTCATTGGGTGACTCCTGTGCGTTTGTTGGGGAAAGCGGGAACCCTCGAGCGTTGCCAAAGATAGAGAAGCGAGGGATCGATGTCAACCACGAATATGAAAACAATTTTCGAAAGTGCACACGGTTGCACAAGTAACTTTCATTTACCGATCTTATTCCGGCTCGCGGACATCAGGGGAGGCGAGGGCGGGGATGGCCTGGTTCGGGTTGCGGGATTGAGGCCGGAGGGGGCGAAAAGTTGGACCGCGGGGAGGGTCCATGGGTGGCCGCGGGTGAGCTTTGAGGCGGCTATCAGGTCTGCGGCTGTCGCGAAAGGGCCTTGCTATGAGGGTGTTACGTGCCGGAAAGATGCAGCGCGATGCGGATGGGGCGGGTGGGGGTCAGGCTTTTTCGAGGAGCTTTGCGATGCGGAGCTGCGGACTCGAGGATGGCGGTTTTGATGCTTTGCTCGAACTCTGGGGACATGCGGGTGGATGGAGTGGAGATACTGATGGCAGCGACGACCGGCTTGCCGTCGTTCCGCAACGCGGCACCGAAACAGATGCCTCCGCGGATGGATTCTTCGCGATCGGCGGCGATTCCGGTGAGGCGCGATTCGGCGAATTCTGCGAAGAGCTTCTGGCGGTCGATGATGGTGTGTTCGGTGCGTGGGTTGAGGCCGTAGACCTCGAGGATGCGGTCGGCGAGGGCACGGTCCTGGAAGGCGGTGATGACTTTTCCCATGGCGCTGCAGTGGGGCGGCAGGACGCGGCCGATCTTGTTGGTCATGCGGATTTCGTGGAAGGTTTCGACGCAGTCGAGGACGTGGATGCGGTCGTCGAAGAGGTAGGAAAGGCTGACGGTTTCGTCGAATCGGTGGGCGAGGCGCTCGAGTTCGGGACGGGCGACGGTGCGGACCACGTCCGCGGCCTGGACGAGCCAGCCGAAGATGAGCTTGGGGGCGAGCTGGTAGGTGCCGTCGCGGTGCTGCTGCAGGTATTTATGCTTTTCGAGGGTGAGCAGGACGCGGAAGAGGGAGGTTTCGGGCAGGCTGACGCGGGTGCTGATGTCTTTGAGCGAGAGGGGGACCTGGCCGTCGAAGCAGTCGAGGACTTCGAGGGCGCGGCCGATGGTGCGGAGGTAATACTTACGGTCGGTGGGGGAGAATTCGCCGGGCTGAAGTGCCCACTTGGGGATGCGGCGGCGGATGGTTTTCTCTGCGACTGGCGGACCGCTTCGATGTTTCCTTGCTCATGATTCCCCTCGTGGCCATTTGCGAATGACTATAACAGGCGGGGTGTGTTGTTTCATTGTTTATGCTTAATTTCCAAAACGGAATTGACACTGGCAGGGCGGGTTGGTAGAACGGAGGCTCTTCGACTGGTCCGTTGGCTGGCTGAGCGCGGTTGACGGTTGTTCAGGTTGTTCAGGTTGTTCACACATCACTTCAGAGAAAGAGCCCTATGCATCGCAGAGATCTGATTCGTTTTGGCGCCGCGACGGTGGCGGTGGCACTTGAGCCGGGGATACTGGCGGCGGCGGCTCCGGCAAAAACGAGCGCGGGAGAGAATGTGGAGCAGTGGGGGATGTTTGAGGTGGCGCTGGCTGGGCCTGCGGCGGGGAATCCTTATAAGGATGTGAAGTTGGGGGCCGTGTTTACGCTGGAGCATCGCAGCGTGCGAGTGACCGGTTTTTATGATGGGGAAGGGACTTACCGGGTTCGGTTTATGCCGGATGCGGTTGGGACGGTGGAGCTACTCGACGGAGAGCTCGGCGAAGGAACTGGCGGGGCATACGGGGGAGTTTGCGTGTGTCGCGCCGGTTACTGCGGGGAACCACGGGCCAGTGGGGACGGCACATCAATTTCATTTCCAGTATGCGGATGGGACGCCTTATTTTCCGTTTGGGACGACGACGTATGCGTATCTGTTTACGGCGGACGGGAACGCGAAGGCGTCGCTGAGCGGGATGCGTGAGGCGAAGTTCAATAAGAGCCGCGTGTGCGTGCTGCCGAAGCCTCTGGGCAGCGGGCCGCAGATACTGCCGTTTCCGAATAGCGGTGCGGGAGCAGATGGGCGGGGTGGGACGAATGATTTGACGCGGTTCAATCCAGCTTATTTTCAGTTGCTGGAGCGGCGGTTGCTGGACATGCAGAAGGCGGGTATCGAGGCGGATTTGATTTTGTTTCATCCTTACGATGCCTGGGGCTACAAGGCGATGGGCGCGGAGGCGGATGACTTCTATCTGCGGTATGCGATCGCGCGGCTTTCCGCGTATCGGAATGTCTGGTGGTCGATTGCGAATGAATATGACCTGGTGAAATCGAAGACGATGGCGGACTGGGATCGGTTCTTCCGGATTACGCAGGCAGAGGATCCTTATTCGCATTTGCGGTCGATTCATCACAGCCGGGTGATCTATGACCACTCGAAGCCGTGGTGCACGCATGCGAGTTTGCAGAGCTATGACTTCGAGAAGTCGGCGGAGCGGCGGGCGGCGTGGGGCAAGCCGATTATCTATGACGAGATTCAGTATGAGGGCGATGTGGACCGGCGGTGGGGGAATCTTTCTGCCGAGGAGATGACCCGGCGATTCTGGCTGGCGACCGTGCGGGGAGTCTATGCGACGCATGGTGAGGTGTTTATTTCGGAGACGGGCGAGTCGAGTTGGTCGGACGCGGGGCGGTTGCGGGGTGAGTCGGCACCGCGGATTGCGTTTCTGCGGGCGTTGACGGAGAAGATTACGAAGGTTGGGCTGGATGAGGTTGAGGGCGCCTATTATCTGTCGGCGGGGACCGGGAATGACGTGATCCTTTATTACTTCGACTATCACCGGCCGGCGCGGTATGACTTTCCGCTGCCGGCGACGGCGAACTATTCTGCGACATTGATTGATCCGTTTGCGATGACGGCTACGAGTGTGACGGGGACGTTTACAGGGAAGTCGCGGATTGCGTTGGCGAACAAGCCGTACCAGGCGGTGGTGTTCCAGAAGACTTCGGATGTGAAGGGGAAGGCGAAGTCTACGGATGAGCCGCTGGTTCCTACGAATGAGCCGGGTTGAGATCCATGAAGAGGGCGGACAAACAGGACAAATACGGAGATTCTGACTCTTCGAGTCAGAATGACGCGGTGGGGGTTCGGGCAATGGCGCGGGTCAGGCGTTTGGCGCGGGTCTGGCGTATGACGCGAACGGGGACAGCGCTGCTGCTTTCCTGTGGGATAGCGGCGACTGCGTTTGCTGCGCCGCGGGTGCGGGTATCGGAGAAGGCGACACCGCGCGAGTTGTTTGCGGAGCAGCGGTTGCAGGAGGCGGTGAAGGGTTTGCCGGGGAATGAGGAGATTCTGCTGGCTACGCGCCGGGATCCGCTGCTGCAAGCCTACGATGCGAAGATTCCTGACTTCGGGCCGGATGCGAAGGAAGCGTTTCTGCTGCGGCGATTGGGAAACACGATCATTGTGGCCGGATGCGATCCATCGGGCGTGCTGTATGGCGCGATGGAGTTGGCGGACGCGGGTGCGGGCGGCACATGCGCTGCCTGCTGCGCTGGACTATGAAGACCATCCGCAGTTGAAGATTCGCGGGACAGCGCTTGGCCTGCAGAAGCCGGAGATCACGTACGACGGCGCGGAGTACGACTATCGCTATATGCCGGACGAGTTTCCGTGGTTCTATGACAAGGCGGCGTGGACGAAGTATCTGGATACGCTGGTGACGGAGCGGTACAACGCGCTGTTTTTGTGGAGCGGCCATCCTTTCACTTCCCTGCTGAAGCTGCCGAAGTATCCGGAGGCGCAGGAGGTTCCGACTGAACAGCTGGACAAGAACATCGCGATGTTCCGCTGGCTGACTGCGGAGGCGGATAAGCGCGGGATCTGGGTGCTGCAGGGGTTCTACAACATTCACCTGTCGCATACGTTTGCGAAGGCGCACGGCGTGCCGATGCATTTGTCCGCGCCGACGGAGCTGTCGAGCGGAGTACACGCGCTATTGCATCTCGGAGTTCATTCGCGAGTATCCGAACGTTGGGATTTTCATGACGCTGGGCGAGGCGATGGGTCCGCATTATGGGGCGGAGTGGATGGTGAAGGCCATTATCCCGGGCGTGAAGGACGGACTGGCGGAGCAGGCGAAGGCGGTGGGGCATCCGGTGGAGGAGCCGCCGATTGTGGTGAGGGCGCATGCCACGGACATTTACGATGTGATGACCGCGTCGAATCCGCTGTATGGCAATATCGACACGATGTTCAAGTGGAACGGCGAGTCGCTGACATGGACGAATGTGCGCGGGCCGGTGAAGGATGAGTTTCAGAAGCTGGTGGCAGCGTCGAATGTGCAGATTGCGAATGTGCATCTGCTCTCGAACCTGGAGCCGTTTCGCTGGGGCGATCCTGATTTTATTCGGCAGACCGAATCGAACTTTGTGCGGATCGGGATTGGCGGGTTGCACCTGTATCCGCTGCGGTATTGGGACTGGCCGTACACGGCGGACAATACGACGCCGCGGCTGATGCAGATGGATCGCGACTGGATCTGGTACCAGGCGTGGGCGCGATATGCGTGGAACCCGGAGCGCGATGCGGCGAAGGAGCATGCGTATTGGGTGGGGCAGTTTGCGGAGCGGTTCGGGACTGCGGATGCGGCGGAGCATCTGCTGGCGGCTTATGAGTTGTCGGGGATTTGCGCGCCGAAGTTGCTGCCGCGCGTGGGGATTACGGAGGGGAATCGCGAGGTGCTTTCGCTAGGGATGACGATGCCGCAGTTGATCGATGCGGCGCGGTTCAATCCGGCGCAAACGCTGTGGACGGGCGATGCTCCGGACGGCGAGCGGCTGGATGAGTATGTGGCGAACGAAGTGAACCACAAGCCCCATCATGGAGAGACGCCGATTGGCGTGGCTGCCGAGGTTGCGGCGAGTTCGGCGAAGGCGGTGGTTGAGGCCGAGGCAGCGGCGCCGGGTATCAGCGCGAGCGCGCGGCCGGAGTATGAGCGGATCGTGAACGATATGCGCGCGATTGCTGCGCTGATGGCGTACTACAACCACAAGACTCAGGCGGCGGCGCTGGTGATGCGGTTTGGGTATGATCACGATCCGGATGATTTAAAACAGGCCGAGCCATTGCTGGCGGCGAGTGTCGAAGATTTTGCGCGGCTGACGGAATTTGACGGAGACGGCGTACCGCAATGCCGCGGGGATGCAGACGTCGCAGCGGCAGATTCCTGTGCGTGGTGGCCCGGCGACGAATCACTGGCGGGACTTGCTGCCGGTGTATCGCGCGGAGTTGGCGACGTTTCAGAAGCGGCTTGCAGACCCTGGGGTCGGGGCAGCCTGCTAGTGCCGAGCGTGACGGCGGCGAAAGTTGCCGCAGGTAGCGTTTACGCTCGCAGCCGGGCGCAGGTGAGACGTTTACGGTGAAGCCGGGCGAGAAGCTTTACACGGATGCGGCGACGCCGATTGTGAGTGTTGCGCCGGAGTTGGATGGGCTGACGGGGATTCGCGTATCGGCGCGGCAGGAAACGCCGATTCACTTCACGCTCGCGAAGCCGGCGCAGATTCTGGTGGGATTCTTCAAATCGGATTCGAGTAAGGCGATGAATGTGTCGCCTGCAACGGAGCAGTGGAATATTCTGCTGCCGGGCGCGTTGACGATGGCGAAGGGATTGCCGGTGACGGTGTGGAGCAAACCGCTGCCGGCCGGAGCGAATGATCTGGACCTGGGCAAGGGGGCTTACGTCGTGGTGGGGTTCATTCCTGAAGATGCGCATGTGACGCCGCATGTGAACTTCAGCACCACCGGCACGAATGGCGCGCCGCCGAATCTCGATTGGCTGTTTGAGAACTAGATGGCGGGAGATTCCGCATCACCGCGAGCGGCTAGGTCATCATAAGGGATATGCCCGAGATTGATCAGAGCTCGAACGTCGTTGTTGCTTCGTCTTCGCCAGATGCTGGTGTACTCGACAATCCGATTTGGAATGCGCTGAATACTGAGCATCGCAGCTTTGCGATCGGCGGTGAACTGGCGAAGCGCTATCCGCCTGAGATTGGCCCATTGAGCGGGCTGGTTGAGCAATCCGATGCAGCGTATGAAGATCTGCGCAATCTAACTCGCAGCGGAGGCATGACGGCGCAGTTTCTCGCTGCACCGGTGCAGTTGCGACCGGGCTGGGAGCTAGTGCGCGATGGATTGATGAGCCAGATGATCTGGTTGAGAACGGACGCCGCGGGTGGCGTGCTGCTTCCGAATGATGCGTTGCTCCGGCCATTGACCGGTACAGATGTGCCCGCGATGCTGGAGTTGACTGCGTTGACGGAACCTGGACCGTTCGGACCGCGGACACATGAACTAGGCGCGTTCTTGGGAATCTTCGAGAGCGAGCGGCTGGTGGCGATGGCCGGGCAGCGAACTCGTGTTCCGGGGTTTGTTGAGGTGAGTGCGGTGTGCACGCATCCCGATGCGCGGGGACGCGGCTATGCGCGCGCGGCGATGCTGGAGGTGATGGCGGATATCGTGCGGAATGGGGCCACGCCTTATCTGCATGTGTTCGCTGCGAATGAATCGGCGATTCGGGTTTATGAGGGGCTTGGTTTTACGCAGAGGCGCGAGTTGCACCTGGCAGTGTTGAAGGCGGTTTGAGTCGGCGACCCCCATTGTACGAACGGATGTCGACCCCACCCATGCGCGATGAAACTGCGCATGAATGGGGCACCCAATGTTGGTTATTATTCCGCGTCGGGGGCTATGGGTTTTTCTGGTTTGCGGGCGGGTGGGTCGGGGATGTCGGAGCTGAGGAGGGTTTTGCCGCGCCATTTGGAGGTTGCTATGCGGTTGCCGGCGGCGTCGAAGTTGTCCCAGGTCCAGGTGTTGTCGGCGGCGTAATGTTTTTCCCAGATGGGAGTGCCGTCTTCGCGGAGGTAACGCTCGTCGCCTGTTTTGTCCCCAGCATGGAATGTCATGGTCCACATCGGTTTGCCATTTGGGTAGCGGAAGGCTTCGGGACCGTCGAGCAGGATTCGACCATCCGACACTTTGAGCGTTGACCAGTTCGCTAAGACGTTGCCGTGAGGATTTTTGATCTCGTTCTTCGAGACGGCCACGTCGCCATACTTCACGTCCGCGGTGTCACCGTAGGCGTTCTTGTCGAGGACCCAGGCTTCGTTGAGTTCGATTTCGTAGTTGGGCGTGTTTTTCGAGGTGACGATGTGGATGACGCCGTCGGCGCCCTGGGTCGCGGTGGTGTAGCCAACGGTGAGGACGTCGGGGGGTAGGCGCTTCATGGTCCAGTTGCGCCGTCGTCGTCGGAGAGCGCGACATAGGCCATCCTTGGCTGTGGGCGTGTTTCTGTTTGCCGTCGTTATAGTCGGCGACGAAGAAGAGGCGCCCGCTGGCGAGGCGGATGACGCTGGGGCGTTCGCCGCTGGCAAGGGGATCGAAGGGCGTCTTCGACTTGTGCCAGGTTGTGCCGCCGTCGGTGCTGCGAGCCATGGGCATGCGGCCGTCGATGGCGGAGTTCTTGCCGCCGTAGCCGAGCAGGTCGCCGTTCTTCGCGATGACGATGGTGGTGTGGCGTCCGGCGGTGCGGCCCCCGGTGTCGTACCAGGTCTTGCCTTCGTCCTTGGTGGCCCAGACTGCGGAGATGGAGCCGTTGCCGTCACTGTCCTTGCCGGTGGAGTCGGTGGGGATGTAGATGGTGCCGTCTTTGGCGCGGACGATGGAGTTGATGGGCTGCGAGACGTAGCGGCCGATGGGCTTGGGGAAGTATGGGAACATCACCTGCGACCAGGTTGCTCCGTTGTCGGTGGACGTCATGTAGGCGAAAGGCGGAGCGCCGATGAGGCGGGCGAATCCGAAGAACATCCAGATTTTGCCGGGGTGGGCTTTGTCGTTCCAGAAGACGGGAGCGGCGAGGCCGGCGTCGGCGAACATGGGAAAGACTTCGGGCATGTCCCAGTCTTCGGAGCCGGCGCGGCGGCGCATGATGAGGATGGTCTGGTCGGGATCGTCCTCGTTGATGGGCGCGTTGTAGTAGGCGGCGAGGAAGTCGCCGTTGGGAAGCTGCTGAATGGCGGAGTTGTGATAGTTGACGCCGAGGCCGGGCGCAAGGCCGAGCTTCCATCCGACTCCGGGCATGCTGTGGCCGTCGAGATTGGGGAAGAGTTCGTGGGTGTGGTACCAGGGCTTGGCGGGTTCGGGGCCGGCGGTGAGCGCGGCGGGAGCGATGGGTTGCTGCTTGACTGCGGTTTCGAAGAAGAACTGCTGCGCGGGAGTGGGCTTGGTGGTGGGCATGGGAGCCTGCACTACGCGGAAGCCGATGTTGCCTTCCTTCGAGGCGTAGGCGGGGGCCATGCTGGCGCGGTTGGCGGGGCGGGCGAAGTAGGGCGCGGTTGCGGGGACGTTGAGGTCGGGCGTGGTTTTGGTCGGCGGTGTGGCGCCAGTCCAGGCCGCCGCCGCGGACGGACGCGGGTGTAGCCGGATGCGGCGCCGGCTGGATCAGTCTGCGCGCCGGGTTGGTAAGGGCCGTACCAGTCGAGGGTCCACTCGGGACGGCCTACGCCCATGTTCTCCGACGCCGAATGCGTTGGGGGTGTCGACTTTGGGCATCTCGTCGGAGTTGCCGAAGAGTTTGGTGCCGCCGGCGCGGGCGACGTACTCCCACTCGGCTTCGGTGGGCAGGCGCCAGGGTTTGCCGGTCTTCTTTGTGAGCCACGCGCAGTAGGCCATGGCTTGTTGCCAGCTGATGCCGGAGGCGTAGGCGGGCGTGGCTGGGTTGGGGGCGTAGGTGGGATCGAAGAGGCGGTACTCGGCGGGGCTGACTTCGGTGATGGCGATCTTGAAGGCGTGTGGAGATGTGAACGGGATGCGCGGGGACTTCGTCGAAGTCGCCGTGGTCCGGACGCCGGGACATGACGCCGAAGCCCTGGGTGACAGCGTCGGGCAACGGAGCAGCGTCGGCACCCATGACGAAGCTGCCTGCGGAGATAGTCACCGTCGCGGGTACACCGTCTTTCGCGAGTGGAGGCGCTGCGCCGGGGGATGCTTCGGGGCGGCCATCCTTCTGCGCGGAGGCTACGCCGATGGCTGCGACTAGAAGCAGGACGAAAGTTAGCTTCCGATCTCTGAGCATGGTCATCTTCTTTTTCCTTCGTAGGCGATGTGCCTAGCGTGCATTCAGGGTGGTGGGGTGATCTCCGTTGGGCGAGGGCTCAGCCTTGAGGCGTGGCGCGGGAAGCGCCGCCTTCGCTTCTTCCAGGGCCAGACCTGCGCCACGCTTGAGACTTGCGATGTCGTTGGTGCAGAAGAGGAGGTCGATATGCTGGTCGAGCCAGAACTTGAAGTCGGACGGGCCGCAGGCAGAGGCGATGCACTTATTGTTGGCGCGCGCGGCCTTGATGACGCGGGTGGCGGCCTCGCGCACGGACGGGTGCAGAGTTTGGCCGGGATAGCCGAAGCTGGCAGCGAGGTCTGCTGGGCCGACAAAGAGATCGACGCCGGAGATGGCGGCGAGTTCGTCCAGGTTGCTCATTGCTTCGGAGGTTTCGATCTGCGCCATGAGCGAGAGTTCCCGGTTGAGGCTTTGCTGAATCTCGTTGACGGAGTTGTGGACGCCGTAGTCGACTGCGCGGGAGACGCTGAAGTATCCTCGGCCGCCGACGGGTGCGAAGCGTCCGTAACGGAGCATCTCGTGCATCTGCGAAGGCTTGTCGACCATGGAGACGTCGATGATGTCGGGACCGCACTCGGCTGCTTTGAGGATGTTCTCGCGGCGGGAGTCGGGGATGCGGATCATGGTGAGCATACCGGTACCCGCGGCCATACGGCAGAGGTCAGCTGCCTCGGCGAAGGTGATGGGCGCGTGCTCCATCTCGATCCAGATGGCCTGATAACCGAGGTGCGCGGCTACTTCGAGGAAGATCGGATCGTAGAAGTAGAGTGCGGCTCCGAGAAGAGTCTGGCCGTTGTTTTGTTCAACTGCTTTGCGCAATCGATTCATTTGCATCTCCTAAGGTCTGTTCGCGCCCGGTCTGTTCAGCGCCGGATCGGCGGTTCATCGTGAGCCAGTCCCAAAGAGTGGGTCCGGTGGTTTGATCGGCCGGCAGGACAAGGCTTGCAATGCAGCCGACGACAAACATCAGCGTGTTGCCGACGGCGCCGATGGTGAGTTCATGCCACGGGTAGTTCCAACGATGCAGGTTCCAGGTGTGCCCGCCGTTCATGGTGAGGGTGGCCCAGGCGGTAAACGCGAGGTTTGCGGCGATGGCGAGCAGCGCCGCGGCGCGACCTGCACGAGGAATTAGAAAGGCGAGGAGGAAAAGGCCTGCGAGTCCTCCGGCGACGATGGCCGTAAGCAGGTAGTAGAGGGCAAGGGCGGAACCTTGCGTGGTGGAGAGGCGGAGCGCGCCGGCGATTGCGAGGATTCCGCAGACGGCTACGCAGATTTTCCCGATGCGAAGGCGCTGGGCGTCGGGGCTGCGAGGTTTGAAGCGGCCGTAGAAGTCTTCGACGATGATGACGGCGAGGCAGTTGAGATCGGATGCGAGCATGGACATGGCTGCGCCGAAGAGTGCGGCGAGGAAGAGACCCGCTACTCCGACAGGCATCTGCGTGACCATGAAGTGGGGAAAAACCTGGTCGGGTTTGGTGATGGATGCGGGAAGGTGTTCGCCGGTGATTCGATAGAAAGCCCAGAGCAGGCTACCGATGAACATGAAGGCCGTCCACACGGGGAGACAGAGCGATGCGCCCATGCCAATGCCGCGGAGGGCGGCACGATCCGTGGTGGCGGCGAGATAGCGCTGCACGACGGTCTGGTCGGCGGTGTACTTCTGCAGGTAGAAGAAGAGTCCGTAGAGGGACATGGTCCAGAAGGTCTGTGCGTGGAGATTGAAGCCGAAGCCTCCGAGCGATGTCTTGTGGTTCGCGGCGATGAGGTGAAGCATCTGGCCGGTGTGGACGTGTGGAGAAAAGAGGAGCAGGGATATGGTGACGACTACGCCGGTCCAGAGGACGAAGCCTTGGATTACGTCGGTCCAGATGACGGTTTCGAGGCCTCCGATGAGCGTGTAGAAGATGGTGATGACGCCGAGGATGACGATGATCTTCGCGAGGCTCCAACCTGTAATGCCGCCGACAGAAAGTGCGAGCAGGTAGAAGACGAAGCTCATCTTGGAGAAGTGGCCCGCGGCGAAGGCGAAGGAGGAGTACATGCGGACCGATGGGCCGAAGCGTTTGCCGAAGTACTCGTATGCGCTCATGGCGACGACGTGGCGAAAGAAGGGCACAACGACGAATCCGATGGCGGCAATGACGAAGACAAACATCAGTCCGGGGACGAGGAGGGACCAGTCGCCAGCATAGGCCGCGCCGGGATAAGCAATAAAGGTGACGGATGTGATGATGGTCGCGAGCAGCGACATGCCGACGGCCCAACCGGGGACGGATCGCTTGGCGAGGAAGTATTCGTCGGTGGTGTTTTGGCGGCGGGACAGGCGCACGCCTACGCCAACGAGCAGCGCCATGTAGACGGCGATGACGATGACGTCGGCGGTGTGCATCTAGCGAACCTCCTGCGCGAGCGCGACTCGAGCGAGGCGGCCAGCGGCCATTTTGACGGCCATTTGCATGGCGGTTTGCATGTTGCGGGGGTCGGCGCGGTTCTGGCCGGCGATGTCGAAGGCGGTGCCATGGTCGACCGAGGTGCGAATGATGGGGATGCCGAGCGAGATGTTGACGGTGCGCTCGAAGTCGATGAGTTTCATCGGGATGTGACCCTGGTCGTGGTACATCGCTACGATGAGGTCGAATTCTTTGCGGACGCCGCGGATGAAGATGGCGTCGGGCGAGTGGGGGCCGGTGCAGTCGAGTCCGCGGCGGCGGGCTTCTTCAACTGCGGGGGCGATGATTTCGGAGTCCTGCGTGCCGAATAGGTTGTGCTCGCCGGCGTGCGGGTTGAGTCCGGCAACGCCGATCTTTGGTGGGCGGCCGAGCATGAGGGTGCATGGCTTCGGCGCCGAGTTCGATGGTGCGGACGATGCGGTCTTTATTGAGGTGGCAGGCTTGTTCGAGCGCGATGTGGGTGGAGACGTGGACGGTGGCGAGCTTGTCGCTGGCGAGCAGCATGCGGGATTCGGTGGCGCCGCAGAGTTGGGCGATGTACTCGGTGTGGCCGGAGAATTGGCGGCCGGAGAGAGTGACGGCTTCCTTGTTGAGGGGGGCAGTGACCATGGCGTCGGCTTCGCCTGAGAGGCACATTTCGGTGGCGAGGCGGACGTACTCAATTGCTGCGTTGCCGTATTCGGCGGAGAGTTGGCCGAAGCGGAGAGCTTTGATGGGATCGAGGAGACCGGGCGAGACGAGGCGGATGGTCGGGGCAAGACGATCGCGATAGCCGGGTTGGACTGCTTCGAGGGCGACGTCGTCGCCGATGAGGATCCAGTCTGCGAGCGCGAGGAGGTCGGGGTCGGCGAGTGCTTTGAGGGCTATCTCGGCGCCGACGCCTGCGGGGTCACCTATGGTGATTGCGATTCTAGGCAGGGGCACAGGCCCTCCTGTTGCATTTCTCTTTGCAGAACGCGAAGGCACGGACGAGCGCGTCGTGGGAGCCGAAACCGCCGGACTTTGTGACGACGATGCAGCCGTCGGCTGCGCCGCCTTCGAGGATGCCCCAGGGAATTCCCGGGGCTAGTTCACCAGCGAGCAGGATACTGGAGCCTTCGAGGCAGCGGAGAACGTAGGCTGCCGTCTCGCCGCCGGTCAGAATGAGGGCCGCGGTGGGCGCTTCAGCAAATTCCGTCCGGATTTTGTTGGGCGTAGAGGCGTTCCAATCAACTTGATGGAGTGCTTGCGCGGGTGTGTCGGGATGGGATTCGAGATGGGCAATCTGCTGGGTCGTGACCGGATGATCGGTTCCCACGAAGAGGAGGGTGCGGCCGTGGCGGACTTGGGGCGATGGGTTTGGCTTGGGGCGAGCACGGGAGCGTGGCAGCGAGGGCGTGCGCGAGGCCGGCCGAGCCAGTCCAGAGGATGGACTGAGGGAGACGGGAGGCCGCTGCGGCAAGGTGTTCGAGATCGGTTTGGGTCTGGGCGTCGCAGAGGAGAATGCGGATGCCCGACGCTGCTGCTTGCGCGATTCCCTGCTCCAATGTGAGGCTCGCGGCGGTTGGGAGTATGGCAATTTGAGCTGGGTCGATACCTGCAAACAAGTCTCGCAGGCTGATGGTGGTGTCCTGGTTGGCGGCGTCGCGGATGGTGAGGATGCCGTTGAGCACGGTGCGGCCAGCGCTGGGAAATGCGGGGGCGACGATGGCGAGGCTGGCTCTGGAGGCGTCGAGGGCGGCAGTGGTTTCGGAGCCGAGGTGACCCCGGGCGGCGGAGTCGACTTTCTTGAACAGGATTGGGTCGGTGGCTTTTGTCTGGAGAAGCTTCAACGCGTGAACGATTCGGTTGGTGGCTTCGAGTTCAGTTGCGGTACGGGTTTCGGTGGTGATGGCGAGGACAGAGTTCGGCTGGAGAAGAATTCGATCGAGGCTGGCAAGGTCGAGGACTACGCGGACAGTGCGGCCCGCGGCGAGGAAGGCTGCTCCGCTGTCGCATGCTCCGGTGAGGTCGTCGGCGAGAATGAAGACCGGACCGGCGGCTTGGCGATGCCTGTCGAGTTGCTGCGTTTCGAGTGCCTTGGATTGCATCTTGGGCGTCGTTTAGTTCGACCCTTTCGTCGACGTGAAGTTGTATTGGCCCGGCTGATTGAGGGTAACGAGGGAACGTGTACCTTCTTCAGTTGAGGTGACTGCTACTGACTTTCCATTCTCGTTGATCGCTCCGGAATTCGGGGCGAAGGGGAGGCTTACGGTGGCTATGGTGCCAGGCGGCAGGGTTAGATGAACCGTGGTGCGCTGAATGTTGACCACTATGGGGCCGCGTGGGGTGGGTTCGGCTCCGTGAGCCCATTCGAGGCCCGCGAGATCGGGGCGGATGGTCACGCTGCGAAGGCCGGCGGCGGTTGGTTCGATGCCGAGGACTTGTTCCATGAGCCACGCCGTGGGTCCGCTGGACCAGCCATGCGCGAGCGAGACATAGTAGCCGGTCTTGCCGTCGGCTTCGAGGTGGGCGTGAAAATCCTGTTTGGGCCAGCGAGGATCGTAGGCCTCCCAGAAGCTGGTGGCTCCTTCGGCGAGCATGCCTCCCCAATATTGACGCATCCAGTCGAGCGCCTCGCGGCGGTGGTTGGTGCGAGCCATGGCACTGAGGACATAGTAGCCGTAGTACGGAGTAACGACGGTGTCTGGACCGGTCGGTGCGGTGACGTGGGTGAGGACGGAGGTCCAGATGGCTTGCTGCTGGGACGGCGTAGCGGCTCCGGAGAAGATGGCCATGGCGTTGGTCTGCCAGCGGGTGCCGAAGGTGTTTGCGGCTGGATCGAGGAGGCGGGATTGCGCGGCGGCACGGAGTTTCGCCGCGGTGCCACGGGTGAGAGCGGCGTTTGTGGTGTCTCCGAGTTCGTTGAGGAGGAAGGCTGCCTCCTGGTAGGCGAGATAAAACTCTAGGTGGGTGGCGGCGCGGGCTTCAGGGGTGTCGGCGGTGAAGCCGGTGGACCAGTCGACGAAGACTTTATGGCTGGCGGGATTGGTAAAAAGGCCGCTGGGATCGAGTTCGGCGTCCATTACGCGCAGTAGCTCGACGAGCTTGTCATGCTGGGTGCGGAGATAGTCGAGGTCGCCGGTGTGGCGATAGAAGTTGGCCTGGCCGCTGATCCAAAGGGCGGAGTAGCCGGCGATGGTGTTGACGTCTCGCTGGACGGGCGAGTCGCCGATGAGGGCGGACATGGTGGATTCCATGAGAGTGCGATCGGCGAAGACGGAACTGATGACGCGGCCGGTAACGTCGAGGTCGCCCATCCAGCGGCCGCGGTCGCGCTTGACGCCGTCCCATATGCCTTCCTGCATGCAGAGGTGAGCGGTGTAGGCGCCGGTCTCCCAGATGCGATTGAGAAGCGGGTCGGAGGACTCGAACGCGCCTTTGTACTCGACCGGGTAGGCAATTCCTTGTGCGTCGATGGTGCTGAATTTGGGGTGGGTGCCGCTGGGGAAGGTGAGCCGAGCGTAGCGAAAGCCACTTTTTGGCCCGTAGGCTTCCCCGTGCGGCGGGATGATGAGTTCACGAATGCCCAGGTAGGGATGGGCGAGGGCTTCCTCGGCGGACTCGCCGTAGCTGATGCCGACGGTGACGGGCTGGTCCGAAGAAGAGACGAGGTGAATGCGGCCGGCGATCTCTTTTCCGAAGTCGAGGGTCTTGGCGGAGGCCGCGTTGACCACGGAGACGGGAGCTATGCGAAAAGTCCGCATAGCGGGACCGATACCGGAGTAGCCGGGCCATGCGTAGAGCCCGGCGTCGGCATTCCACTGCAGGAAGTCGCTGCGGCTGCCGAGTACACCAAGGGTCTGAACGGGGGCCCAAGCGGAGTCGTCGAAGGATGGGGATGTCCAGTTAGCGGCGGGGTGAAGAGTGCTGCGCCAAGAGGCGTCGGAGATGAGCAGCGGCGGGGCGTCTTCGGCGATGCCGCCGGGCACGATTTTGACGGCCAAGACTTCTCCGTACGTGACTTGATTGATGACGGGACTTGCGCCGGTGTGGAGCGAACTGTGGCCGCGGACCTCTTCGATGGCCAGGACGTTCTCGCCGATGTGGAGTGCGGAGGCGACGTCGGCGTTGATGACGTGGAAGCCTTTGCCGGCGGCTTCAGTGTCGGCGAACTGCATTACTTTCACACCGTTTAGCGTGACGGTCGCGGAGCGTGGGCCTGCGATATAGAGCGTTGCCTGGGCGGGGATTTTGGCTAAGGAGAAACGCGCGCGGAAGTAATGGGGCGCTATCTTGTCGTCCTGGCCGCGAACCTTTGACTGAAGTGCAGGGTCGAGTGCAGCGGCATCGCCTTGCGTCCAGATGAATTGTTCGGTGAGGGTGTTTGCCAGGGGCAATTGAAGCACCGATTCGTCGCGCGCTGGGTCGAGATAGGCGGCCGGTTTTGCAGCGGTGTTCTGCGCCCCAATTGGGAGACCGAGTGCCGCCGCAACGAGGCAGCAGGAAACCACCCGGCGACATCGTGTCAGTCGGTGGACGCTACCCCGTACAATCGCGCTTGCGGCCAAGAAACCTGCTCCGTTGGCGGAGGTGGATTGACTTCCAATACCGGCAGGGCACAGTATATGCACACAATTGAAAGTTAGCGAACAGTTTTGAAAGGGCAACAGCTCATGGCACGATTCCGCCGCTTCGGCATACCCAGAAGCAGTTTTTTTTCAATGATTCTGACTCTCTCTACCGTATTTATGGCTGCGACTGCGGCGGCTAAGGGGACGAACTGTGATCCGCGGGCGCTGGGCGCGAAGGCGGACGGGCAAACGAAGGATACGTCGGCACTTCAGGGCGCGATCGACCAGTGCGCGAAGGGTGGCGGTGAAGTACACCTCACGGCAGGAACGTATGTGTCGGCGCCACTGACTTTGCGTAGCCATGTGCGTCTGGTGGTGGACAAGGGGGCGACGCTGCTGGGGTCGCCGGATATGGACGATTATCCGATCCGGACGGATGCGCCCTGGCGCAGGGTTTCACTGCTTCACGCCGACCATGTGGAGGACATCGCGATCACGGGTGCGGGCACGATTGATGGCAACGGCAAGGTGTGGTGGGACGCGATGATGAATCGGCAGAAGGGGTCGAAGGAGAATCAGCGGCCGTTGCTGATCGATCTGACGAATTCCAAGCAGATTTTGATTGAAGGCGTCACGATCCAGAACTCGCCGCAGTACAACATCACCGCCTTCTGGTGCGATGGGTTGACGGTGCGTAACGTGTCGATTCTAAATCCGGGTCGGGGCGCTCCGAATACGGATGGAATTGATCCAGTGTCCACGAGTCACGTGCTGATCGAGCACGACACCATCGATACGGGTGACGACAACGTGGCGATCAAGTCTGGACTGGTGGAGCGGGGCGATCCGAATGTGCCGAGCACGGACATTGTGATTCGCGATTGCACGTTTCGGGCGGGACATGGGTTGTCGATCGGCAGCGAGACTGCGGGCGGCGTCCGCAACGTGACCGTGGAGCGCGTAACGTTTACAGGGACTCGTCAGGGGATTCGAATCAAGTCGGCGCGCGGGCGCGGGAACGACATTGGGAACTTCACCTATCGCGACATCAAGATGGATGGCGTAGAAACTCCGATTGAGATTACCGAGTATTACACCGGCATGGTGAAGGATGATCAGGGGCAGCCGGTGACGGAACACACGCCGAAGTTCCACGACATCACAATTGAGAATGTAACTGCGACTGGAGCAAAACGTGCCGGGGTGATCATGGGGCTGCCAGAGAGTCCCGTGAAGAATCTGGTGATGAAGAATGTGAACATTGCTGCGGCTGCCGGGATGACGGTGGCGAACGCGCAGATCACGCAGGAGAACGTGGTCATTACGCCGACGAGCGGTGATGCCCTGGTGCGTGGGCCGGGCGTGACGATCAACGGTAAATAAGACAGCTAGGTGGAGACGCCGACTTTGTAGCGCTGCCACAGCGGGCGGATGCTGTGGTGGTCAACTACGGGCGGTGCATCGCACTCGACGGCAAGGACTGTGGTGGGATCGTCGGGTGCGGTTGTGGGCAGGCCGGTGAGACGTAGCGTCGTCTTATCCTGGGTGAACTGGATCGGCTGGCCAGTCTTGAGTACACGGGCGGAGAGTACCTTTGGCTTGAACGCCACCGACGGCGACGACCGTTGCGGGCTGGTAGAAGCTGAGCCACTCCGCGGCCGGCGTGCCTGATGGCCAGAAGTAGACGTGGATGTAGAGTGTGTTCCCTTTGCGGGTGAAGTTGTCGTAGTTGCCGAAGCTGATGGAGGCGCCGCCGTCAGTTCCGTAGATGGCTTCGCCGTTGGTGCGAAGCCAGGCGCCGACCTGGTCGAGGACGCGGACGGATTCCTCGGGAACGGAGCCGTCGGGCATGGGGCCGATATTCAACAAGTAATTGCCACCCTGCTGTGCACAAGTTGTGAGGTCGTTGACGATGCGTTTGGGGGACTTCCACTCGGTGTCGTTCTTCTGGTAACCCCAGCCGAGGTTCATCGTGTCGCAGGTCTCCCACGCTCGATTGTCGGCCTGGATCTTGTGCTCGGGTGTGGAGAAATCGCCGGGCAGGCCGTTGCGGTTGTTGACGATGATCTCGGGCTGCAGCGAAAAGACCATGCGATTCATCTCTTCGGCGCGCCATTGTTCGGCCGTGAGCGGCTGGTCGACGTCGTACCAGAGGATGTCGATTTTGCCGTAGTTGGTCATGAGTTCGCGGATGAGGCCGTGGGTGTAATCAACGAAGCGCGTGCGCGCGGCGGGGTCAGTCGCGCAACGGATGCCGTCGGGGTGGTGCCAGTCCATGAGCGAGTAATAGAGGCCGACGCGAAGACCTTCGGCGCGGGCGGCTTCGACAAATTCGCGAACCAGGTCGCGCTGAGGGCCCTGTTGTTTGGAGTTGTAATCGGTGAGTTTGGTGTCCCACATGCAAAAGCCTTCGTGGTGCTTCGCAGTCATCACCATGTACTTCTGGCCGGCGCGTTTGGCGAGACGAGCCCACTCGCGGGCGGCGTTGGGTTTCGGCGTGAAGTGCTTCGCGAGGATTTCATATTGCGGAATAGGAATGCCCTCGGATTCCATGACCCACTCCTGATGGCCGATGACGCTGTAGAGGCCCCAATGGATGAACATGCCGAACTTGGCTTCGCGCCACCAGGCGAGGCGGCGCGCGCGGGAGGCGATCTGTTCGTGGGACTCGGACTGTGTCGCAATAGGCGCGGTTTGCGGGGCTCCGGCCTCTTGCGCGGCGGCTCCGGAGATCATGAGACCACCGGCGCCGAGGCCGAGGACGAAGTTTCTGCGAGAGACGGAATTCTGCGGCATGCTGGTAACTCCAATTCGGAACAGATGGACCCACGGCATGTTAGCAGAGCGCGGGGGTGTTGCTCCAAGACGATTCTGCGGAGGGTTGCGATGATGTCCAACTTGACATCGACGGGCTCGGGCTTCGCATAATAAGGATCGCGAAGAGCAGGTGAACTCGATCTGCGTGACTTGGCAGGGGATGATCCATGTTCGCAGGTCGATGGCTTTCAGGTAGTGCGGTTTTCAAGACGAGGCTGGCGTGCCTTTGGCTTGTGTGCGCGAGCATGCTGGCAGCACAGCAGGCGGTTGATTTGCCTGCTCCGCCTGCGATGGCGGGCACGACGGCGCAGTCGTTTTCATTCGCGTCGGATGGACCTGCCGGACCAGGCTGGTCGAGACCCGATGAAATAGCGCGGACTTACTTTCACGAAGAGCTGCCGGCTTTGTTTCGGCGGACGCTGGTGCTGTCGGGTGATGTGCCTGCGCGCGGCAAACTCTCGTGGATGTTCACAGGACCGCATGCAGGCTTCACCGTCGAGTTGACATCATCGAAGGTGCGGCTGGTGGAGCGCTATTACGACTCTTCGGCGCTGTACTCGGGACAGGGCAATTTTCCTGAGAAGGTCGTCCGTGATGTGGAGCAGCAGTACATGGGAGACGCGCGCCAGTTGACGGTGGTGATGGACGCTCACTTGTCGGTGCAAGTGCTGGTGAACGGCAGGGAGATTCTGGATGAGGGGTGCGTATTCGATGTGACGCGGCACCAGCTAATGTTCGCGGGGCCGAGGGCAGAGCATCTGGTCGTCCAAGGTGCGTTGATGGCGACGCCGGTGGAACAGGCATCCGTGACTGTGAATGAGAGCGCGGCACATCAGACGATGATTGGGTTCGGTGGCAGTCCTAGTATCCCGGCGTATCTGGAATTAAGTGAGGAAGGCAAGAAGCAGTACTGGGAGATTCTGCGGCGGTATAACCTGCTGCTCGATCGCGAATATCCGATGGGGACTGAGTTGAAGCCGGATCTCTCTAATCTGGAAGACGTGAAGGATGCGACGCCTCACTACTACGGCGACAACTTTCCGAACAGTGAGGTGTCGAGCTTCGACTACAGCCGTCATGCCCTGGCGCTGGGCGGAGAGGTGATCTACGAGTTGTGGGCGCTTCCGAAGTGGGCGACTCAGCAGCGTGCCGCGGACGGCAAACCTGTGATCGATGCCTGGGGCAAACCGGTGAAGAACGTGGCCGATCCGGATGAGTACGCTCGCATTGTGGTTCGCTATTGCCAGCTCGCGAAGGAGCGGACGGGATCGGCGCCGGCGATCGTCGGAATCGAGAATGAAGTGGAGCAGCCGACCGAGGTCTTCACGCAGATGGCGCTGACGCTGCGGCGGGAGTTGGATAAGGCTGGATTCCAGTCGGTGAAGATTCATATGGCGGACGCGAGTTTTCTCTACATGGGCACCGGCCGAGCGCAGGCGCTGAGCAAGGACGCTGCGGGTTGGGCAGCGATCGACTACGCGGCGGCGCATGAGTATGACTATCAGGAGTTCTTCGCCAATCCGGATATGTACGATGAGCGCATGCGCGCAATGCACGCTGCGAGCGCGGACAAGCCATTTCTGGCGACTGAGATCTGCGTCAACGACCCGCACTATCAGGAGCTGTCGTACAGAATTGCATTCAACGTTGGGCAGCTATACGCGAAGAATCTGACGGAGTTGGATGCTGAGGCGTTGATGTATTGCTGGCTGCTGCTGGATGTGGAGCAGCCGAGTTTCGGTGGGTCGCGGTCGCTGCTGATTCCGGATCGGACACGGGGATGGGTGCCGGTGGCGTCGAGCTATCAACTGCGTGTGCTGGGAGCGTTCAGCCGTCACGTGTTGAAGGGAATGCGCCGAGTTGAGACGAAGGCTTCGAACTCGGATCTGCTGACAGCAGCTTTTGAAGATGGGGACAAGGCTACCTTGATCGTGCTGAATCGCTCGACAGAGCCGCAGAAACTGGATGTGCAATGGGCGGGCCGGCAGTGGCGCGAGATAGAACGGACGGGTCTTTCGGCGGAGAACGAAGTATCTTCGACCGTACCGGATGAGGTCGTTGTGCAGCCGGGTGAGATTCTGACGTTGTCCACATTCGCTGCGAACTAATAGGCTTCGAATGGTGTTGATGGAGGGAAGAGAAATTGAATTTGCTTTGCAAACTTACGTGTGGAGTGGTCGCAAGTGCTTCCCTTGCGATGGGCCAGATCAAGCCGGCTGGCTCGTTTATCTTTGAGCCGGGAACGGCGCCTTTTGCGGAGTGTCATGCATCGACCATCGTCGAGTTGAAGGATGGCGGGTTGATGGCCGCATGGTTTGGGGGGACGAAGGAAGGCGCGCCGGACGTGGCGATCTGGGGTTCGCGGCGGGTGAACGGCGCATGGACCGCACCCGTGGAACTCGAGCGGGAGAAGGACTTCCCTTCCTGGAATCCGGTTCTCTTTCACACGCGCGATGGGAGGCTGTGGCTCTACTACAAAGTGGGACCGTCGCCATCGCAGTGGGCGGCGGGGAGAATGTACAGCGACGACGAGGGCAAGACGTGGTCGAAAGAAGAGCGGCTGCCCGCCGGATTGCTGGGGCCGATTCGCGCGAAGCCATTGGTGCTCAACGACGGCACGATTGTGAGCGGAAGTTCTGTCGAGGCGCATGAAACCTGGGCTGCGTGGATCGAGCGCAGTACCGACAACGGGAAGACATGGGCGAAGATCGGGCCGATTACGGTGTCGCGCGAGGCGGATGCGGCAGAAACTCCGGCTGCCGATCCACCGAAGGACGCGCCGGGTTGGGCGGCGGACAAGGGCCCGCGGAAGTATGTTGGGATCATTCAGCCGTCGGTGATTTCGCTGGGCGGCAAACACCTGCGCTTGTATGCGCGTTCGCGAACACTGGCGTCAAAGGTGGTGGTAGCCGACTCGATGGATAACGGCGTGACGTGGACGCAAGGGCGCTTCATCGATGTGCCGCAGAATAATTCAGGGCTGGATGTGGTGCGGCTGGCTGATGGCCGCATCGTTATGATCTTCAACAACACAACAGTGGGCAGGACTCCGCTGAACCTCGCGGTAAGCACAGACGGCGAACACTTCCAAGTGTTTGCGACGCTGGAGGATACGGTGGGCCAGTACTCGTATCCGGCCATCATCCAAGCAGCAGACGGAAGCCTCGAGATAACGTACACATGGCAGCGGAAAAGCATCAAGTATGTGCATCTGCCGTTGGCGGACGTTCCAACGAAGTAAGTTGGGGCGATTGTTCAGAAGCGACCAAGAAGATCGGGCCGCCAAAGTATCCGGCGGCCCGAAGGTACGAAGGTTAATCCAATAATCAGAAAGTGATGCGACCAGAGAATTCCATCTGTCGCATGTCGCCGGCAGCAGTCGCGTAGCCGAAGGAGGTTGCGTCCGTAGACGGAGTGAAGTTGAAGCTGGTGTTGATTGAATTGATGTTGGGATGATTGAAGATATTGAATGCCTCGGCGCGCATTTGGAATCCAACACGCTCGGTGATGGGGAAGGTTTTGTTAACCGCCGCCGCGAACGCGACTTCCTTTGGCCCACGAAGGACGCCCGGCTGCGAGTTTCCGAAAGTGCCCCATCCAGGAACCGCGAACGACGAGTAAGCGTACATCGGGGCCTGCCCGATAGCTTTCTTGCCGCTTCCCGAATTACGGATGAGCGGCGCGATCTGATTCGGACGAGTCGCCAGGCCGGCATATGAGGAGCTAAGACCTACCGTGTTAGCGAAGCCGCTCTGTGCCGTGATCAAGCCTGATGTACCCCAATGAGAAAGAAGCTCCCGTTCCAGGAGGTTAGTCGAATTGCGGAAGAACGGCAGCTCGTAAACATAGGCGGACGTGAAGACATTGGCTCGGTCATAGCTGGGCCGTCCGTAGTCTGCTTTCGGGTTATGCGGGTTTTGGAAGCCAATGTTGGAGTCGAAACCATAAGCAACACTACCGGTGTTTGTCTGGTTCTGATCGCTTAGCGCCTTGGACCACGTGTAAGCCGCATTTAATTGCAGGTCAGCGAGTCGATAGATAAAGCCCGTCTGCAGAGCGTTGTAGTTCGCCGTCCCGATAGAGACACCCGTGTTGATGGACGTATAGCCAGGGTACGGCCGGTAGTAGTTGACGTTGACCTGGGTTGCTCCGAGAGCTGCATTCGCTCCATTGATGCAGGGATCGTATAGATACTGGCTCGATGAGACGGGGTTGAGATTATTGGACGAGGCTGCACACGCGGCAGTATTGGCACTTGTGCCACCCAGCGCGAAGTTGCGGTCGACCGCATTCGAGAAAATATGGTCGGTCTTATCGCCAGCGTAAGCGAGAGTTAAGATACCGTGCGGAACGATTTCATTCTCCACGGTCAGCGACCAATTCTGCAGCATTGCGGGACGGTAGGTGCTATCGAGGCCGGCGAGCGACTGCAGGCCCGGCGCGCCGGCGATACCACCCGCAGGATTGCTGAATTGCGTGTTGGCGTAAGACGGCGTCGAGACATAAGGAGAATTGCTTATAAGGCCTGAGGTCTGGAACATGCCGACCTGCGTGTATCCAATTCCATATCCGCCGTGCAACGACATTGTGCCTCGATCGTTGAGCCGGTAGGCGAATCCGATGCGAGGACCGACCAGTCCCTTCTTAGGCGTGGTGAAGCCGCATGGAGTTCCATTCTGACAGGCGACAATGATGCCGTTCGTGAGGTAGTTAGCGATAGTTCCGGTTGAGGTGAGGGGTTGATTGGAGCTGTTGTAGATGAATCCGCCACCCGGTGTAATCGCTGGAGCGACCGCCGAGTTGAAGGTTGGCGCGTTGAAATTGGAAATGGCGTTGCCCTCCATCGTCGACGGCGAGTAATAGCTGTAGCGAATACCAAGGTTCAGGGTGAGGCGCGGCAGCACCTTGTAGTCGTCCTGCGCATACAGCTCGAACCAGTGTTGATTGAAGCTTCCATATCGCTGCACATTCGACTGCGAATACGTGCTGAGGAAGCCAAGCAGAAAGTCGGCCGCGACGTCGTTGGTGTGGGCCCCGCCAAACGCAAAGTTACCTTGCGCAAAGGCGCTCGAGTTCAAGCGAACGATGTTCCACATGTATAGGCCGCCCACCTGAATGGCATGTCTTCCGTGCACCCAGGTAAAGTCGTCGGAAAATATGCCATCGCCGGTCTTGGAGTAGTTTGGTTGCGCACCAACACCCAACCATGACCAATTGCCTATATTTACTCCGGGCAGACGTAGGTCACCGTTGTTGAATGCCTGCTGGAAGGTGCCCGCCGGAACAAAGTAGTTTCCAGTAGGAAGCAACTGGACCTTCTGATATGTGTACGCAATGCTCGCTGTATTTATGATCGAAGGAGTTATCGAGTAGTTCCAGCGAACCAGCGCATTCAATGCAGGCGTGTAGGCCACGGCTCCAGGATTTGGCGATGGATCGTTATAGTTTCGTGCCGGCCGGATATCATTGACCTCCTCGTGCATGTAGCGAGCTGTCACAAGGTTCTTCGAGGTAATATTTTCATCAATTCGATATATTGTGTCGTTTTGGTTATCCCTCTCCGGGTTGGTGTTGATGTAATTCGCAAAGCTCGTGTTGTTGTTTTGCGGCTGATTCGGTAGCGGCAGAAAATCGTTGGCCGGGTTGATGAAGTAGGTGGAGGCTGGATCAAAACAACTGGTATTGACCTGATTGGTAACTCCATTTGCATCTTTGAAGAAGCACTTGGCCGCGCTCAAACTGCGTGCCGCCAGGAGAGTAGTGCAGTAGCTGTCGCAAGTAAGCCACTGGTCGGCGGGGAAGCCAGAAGTGCATCCTGCCGCAATCGCCGCAGCGGAAGGCGTCGCCCCGCAGGTAACACCCGAGACCTTGTTATTCGCACTCTCGTCGCCGTTCCGGATGGCCTGAGTAAACATTGACCTTGAGTTCAGCAAAGAAGCGTAGTGATTGGTCTTAAACTCGGCGCCTGCAAAGAAGAATGTCTTGGTCCTGGACTCGTTGTAGACCTTCGGAATGAAGATGGGGCCGCCAAAGGTGAATCCGTAAATGTTCAGGTGGAGGCTGGATGAAGTAGATGGAATTCCACTGACAGAGTATGGGCGCGCGACGGCGAAAGCGTTATTGCGGATATATTCAAAGCCGGAACCATGGAATGTGCTGGTGCCGGACTTGGTGGCAATCAGGATCTGGCCGGAACCGGCATAGCCATACTTCGCGGAGTAGGAGTTGGTCAAGACGCGCATCTCGTTGATAGCGTCCAGGGAAGGAGTGATATTGACGTTAATGAGCGAAGTGGGCGTCATGTCGTACACGCCGTCGATGGTGTAAGTGGTTTCTTCCGACGAAGCTCCACCGACGATGAGCGAGGTCTGGCCAAGATAGCCGGCGTTGACCTGCTGGTTCGCTCCGTTGGTGCTGCTTACGCCCGGCACGAGCGTCGCAAGCTGCTGGAAGTTACGTCCGTTGAGCATCAGGTTGGATACTTGCTTGGCGGAAATGGTTCCGCCGCTTTCGGCGGACTCGGTCTGGACAGCGATGATGTCAGCCTCGACCGTCACCTTTGCCTCCACGCTGCCGACGGTGAGCTTGACGTCCTGCCCGCGGCGCTGGCCAGGATTGAGGTGGATGCCGGTGACCGAAATTTGTTTGAACCCCGACTTGGAGATGGCAACTGTGTAATTGCCGTCAGGAAGATTCTCGACTGAGTAAGAACCGGTCCCGCTCGTCGTGGCGGTTGAGACCTGCTGCGTATCCTGATTCGTGACCGTGATCTGTGCACCCTGGACGACAGCGCCAGTTGAATCGGTTACGGTGCCCGCTATAGCCCCGGCAGTGGTGTTCTGCGCGTGCAGGCTAAAGTCCGTGGCGAAGTAAGACAACACGAAGACCAGCAGAAGCAAATGGATGCGGTGTGACGGGCAGTTCATGATGGTCGCCTCCCAGACAGGCCCTTGAGCCGAGTCGGGCTCATCGATGTCAAATCCATGCGTGGGCCTACTTGTGGGAGTGAACCTAAGAAGCTCGCGTGACACTGTCAAGGCGGAACGGCAAAAATTACCGACACTGCGAATGGCGGCTAAAATCAGGGGCTTTTGAGAAAAACTGTTCCGCTAAATGGAACGCCGATTTGCACCGAATCGGTCAGGGACGAGCGGCTGCGGAACATCGCGAGGCGATGCGGAACACATACGCGATGTCGCCTGACGGAGTGACGGCGGACAGCGCGAGGTGTAGTCCGTCGGGTAGCTGACGAAACGGAATTGGATTGGAGGAACCAAGCATCTCGACAGAGCAGATGGGCGCCGGCAGGTACGGATTGGCGCGGAAGAGCGTATGCAGTACCAGTTCACCGGAGCCCGGCCAACCGAGCGCAGTGGCGTATAGGAGCCTGCCGTCGTGAGATGTGGTGAAGCGGATGTCTTCCGCGGTGTAGGACTGAATGTCGGAGTTCTTTGCGGTCGAATCTTTCGGCGCCTTGGTGGGCCCTTCGCCGAAAACGGTGAAGGGCCGAGTGTCGAAGATCGCTTCCCCATTGAGTTTAAGCCAGTCACCCATCTGGAGAAGGACGGCGCGAGCTTCGTCAGGAATGGTGCCATCGGACTTCGGGCCGACGTTGAGCAGGAGGTTTCCGTTCTTCGATACTGTGTCGATGAGTTGGTGGATGAGTGATTTCGCGGTGCGGTACTCGTCATGCTCGACGTAGCCCCAGGAGTGAATCGAGATGGAGGTGTCAGTCTGCCATGGAAGAAGGCGTAGCGTGTCGAGCTTGCCGCGTTCGATGTCGAGCGTGGCCGCATTGGCCGGCATGGACTCTTCCTTGTAGGTGAGGACGGGCTGCTGCTTCCGTTCAGCAGATCGGTCGTAATAGTAGGCCGCAAATTGCTGTAACGCGGGCTTGTACGCGGGCTGACCAATCCACCAGTCAAAGTAGAAGAAGTCGGGGTGGTACTTATCGACGAGTTCTGTGGAACGGGCGAGCCAGTTGTCGAGCCACTGCCTGATCGGGCGGCTGCCAGCGCTCGAGGTGCGAGGGGTCAGGTTCTTTAGCGCTGTAGTCGATTGTGCCGTCCGGGCCGGGGAGATTCATCGGAGCCGCGGGGCCGTAGAGTTGAGCGGTGAGCGGAGTTTCGTCGCGGACGTCCGAAGGAATAGCTCGCCCAACTCCGTACCACCACCAATGCTCCGCGGTGTGCGATGAGACGCCGAAGCGGAGTCCGCGGGCACGCGCTGCAACGGCGAGTTCGCCGACTACGTCACGATGCGGCCCCATGGCGACGGCATTCCATGGGGTCATATCGGAGGCATACATCGCGAAGCCGTCGCAATGTTCCGCGACGGGGACGATATAGTGCGCGCCGGCGCGTGCGAAGAGGTCTATCCAGGCGGCAGGATCGAAGCGCTCGGCGTGAAACATGGGAATGAAATCCTTGTAGCCGAAAGTGGTGAGCGGGCCGTATGTGGCGGTTTCATGCTGGTTTGCAGAGTTGCCCGGAATGTACATGTTGCGCGAGTACCACTCATTCGCGAATGCGGGGACGGAATACACCCCCCAGTGGAGGAAGATGCCGAACTTCGCGTCGCGAAACCAGTCTGGCGTGCGGTACTGTGCCAGCGAATCCCAGTCGGCATGAAAGGGGACCTTTGCGGCTGGCGCCGTCTCGGCGCGAACCTTCGCGACCTGTTTCGCGATGTTCGCAGTCGGGTCTTGTGAGTGCGACTGGGCCAGCGTCGGCGACGTGGCGGCGAAGAGAACGGCGAATTGAAGAAGAGATTTCACGGCGACACCATAGCGGAGTTCATTTGACAGTCGATTTTCATGACGACCATGGACGCGAGCGCGCGACAGCAATTCCGCGAACTTCATTTGGATATTGGCCGGACACAGCGCAATAGAAGTGATAGAGGATGCCTCCGTGATAGATAACCGAAGGCTTGTGGGCGAAGGTTTCGTCGACGGCGCCGGGCGCGCCGGTATCGATGAGGATCTCGGGGACTTTAGTGAAGTGGAACGGATCGTTGCCGAGGGCGAGCATCTCGCACGCTCGGCCTGGGCGCTGATATCCGAATCCGAAGTAGAACATTGCATACTCGCGCCCGTTCTTTACGACGAACGGGTTGGAGGCGAAGCGGCTGTCGCGGGCATCGGGCACCGGCGGTGCTTGATCGTGCAGCGGATTTGCGGCTGGATAAGTGGCGGAGCCGCGCGCGCCATTGTGCAGGATTGGATTGTCAGCAAAGCGGGTCCAGTGGGTGAGGTCCGCGCTGGTGGCGACTCCAGTCTGCTCGTGCCAGCCGCCGCCTTCGGACTTCGGCAGCGGGTCTGTCTTGGCGTTGTAGTAGAGGTAGTAAGTGCCGCGATCAAGCAGCAGGTCTGGCCGATAAAGGCCGCCGTGCTCCCACGGCGCTCCGTCCTCGGGGCGCAGAACGGGGTCGGTTAGCCTCCAATGCAAGAGGTCGTGTGAGCGCGCGAGGCCAATGACTGCGGCACCCTCTTCATACCCGGAGGAAGGATATGCGTTCCACGCGGCGATAAACTCGCCGTCGATTTTGATGGCCTCGCCTGTGCCATGCAGGTTCTTATCGCGCAGGATGGAACTGATCGCGAGATTGAATTTCGTATACGGGGAAGCAGGGTCACGCGGGCCGACGAGAGCTTCGCGCCTCCAGTGAAGAAGGTCGTCGGAACTGGCGAGGCCCGTTTGATAGCCAGTGCCGTCGAATCCGATGTACAGCATGTAAAAGCGACCGTTGGCGCGGAAGACGATGGGGTCATCGACTGATCGCCCGTCGAAGTCGCCTTTATTGCCGGTGGCTTTGAGGATCAGGCTGGGATATTTGTACGGCGTGCGGTAGGGAGCGATGGGGTCTGTCTCTGCGTAGGCGCGCGAAGAGCCCGCGACGACAGCAACGGCAGCGACGCTGGCTTGGAGGAATGCACGCCGGGTCGTAGTCATTGCGCAGTCTCCGGAGCCAGGACGGCGACTCCCTGTGGGGGCAATGTGATGCGGGTTGATGGCACGCCTGTTGGCAGGTCGATAGGTGTGGTGGCAATGTCCGGCAGGAGAGACTTCATGCGACCGTAGAGATCCACATCCGTTGCTACGCTGCCGTGGTTGATGACAATCGTAACGCTGCGGTGCGAACCGTTGCGCACGCAGACCTCTACATCTCCAGAGTGAGGGTAATACGCAGGTGGTCCGCCCGCACGAAACGCAAGTCGTGTCAGCAGCGCTCGCATCGAGGCAGCGTCGGGCAGTGTGCCAAGATAAGCGATCATTCCTTTGCCAAGAGCCCGCGAGATCATGGCAGGCTTTCCTTCGAGCCATCCATTCCCGGCGCCGTAAGTCAACATTGCGGACGTCTCCGCTGACGATGGTGACAGCGTCTCGGCCCAGGTATCGATCGTCGGGCTATTACCGCCGGTCATCCCGTTGCGAGTCGCAATTTGGGCCGGCGAGTCGAGGGCATAGTACTGCTCCACGCGACCACCGAGCGCGGCGGCGAGCGGCCCGGGCTGGCGCTCCGGGTTCAATGAGTTGTACTCATCCTTCATGCCGGAGCGGGGGCCGAGCAGCAGGTGACCGCCCTGATTAACATAGGCGAGGAGTTTGGCGGCCAAAGTGGCGTCGATGACGTTGAGCGACGGCGCGACCAGCAGCTTATAGCCATTCAGTTCCGCGGCGTTGGGATCGACAATGTCCACGCTCTGCCCCGCGGCCAGAGGCTCATAAAACCGTAGCAACACCTGCTGCTGGTCGTAATCTTTGCTGAACTGTTGGAAGTCGATGGCCCAGCGCGAGTCGTAGTCGTGCAGCATGGCGATCTCGGAGTGAGGGCTAGTTCCCGCCAGCACGTCGCGAGTCAGTTCCAGGTCGCGGCCGAGTTGCTTGATCTCCGCGTAGATCGGTAGTGGTTCGCCATCGGGACCGACGATGGCGCCATGATATTGTTCCTGACCATTGAGAGCACTCCGCCACTGCCAGTACAGGACCGCGTCGGCGCCGTGGCCGATGGTCTGCCAGGCAAGCGCGCGAGTTTCTCCGGGCCAAAGCGCATTGTTGATGGGCGCCCAGTTGACGGAGCCCGGCTCAGTCTCCATCACCCAGAAATTCTGCCGCTTCCACCCACGGACGAAGTCGTTGAGCATCGCATTCTTCGGCACATCGAGATGCCCCTGGCCGACGTAGTCGTCCCAACTGGCTAGATCGAGGTCCGCCGTGATCGCGTAGTGGTCCCAGTTATCCGACCATCCCAGCCCACCAATGTTAGTAGTGATGAATTGCGTAGGCAGGATCAGCGGACGGAGCACATCAATCTGATTCCGCTGGAAACTGCGCCATGTAGCTGTGACGAAGTGTTTGTGATCGAGCAGAAGGCCCGGGTTCTCATTCGAGTTTCGCATCGGAATCTGCGACCACGCCGTGTAGGTCTGCGACCAGTAGGCGGTGGCCCAATGTTGATTGAGGTTGTCGAGGGTCTTGTATTTGTCGCGGAGAAACTGCTGAAACAACGCTCGCGTTGCGGGATCGAACGACTCGTCCGAGTATTCGTTTCCGATCTGCCAGCCGATGACGTTGGGGTTATGTCCGAAGCGCCGCGCGAGTTGCGTGACGATGAGTGCGCAGAGTTGGCGGTAACGGGGGCTGGCATAGTTGAATTGGCGGCGCTCGCCGTGCTGGCGCCACTGCCCGTCGGCATTCATTCCCAGCGTGTCGGGATACTTCGCAGTGAGCCACGCCGGCGGCGCATCCGTAGGCGTACCGATGACGACGGCGATATGATGTTTCGCGGCGAGGGAAATGGCCCGGTCGAGCCAGTCGAGCTCATAGTGGCCTTCCGCTGGCTCCAGTGTTGACCAGGCGAATTCTCCGACCCGCACGACGTTCATGTGCGCGTCCTGCATAAGCTGGAGGTCGTGATCCCATTGGGACTCGGGCCACTGCTCGGGATACCACGCTGCGCCCAAACGCAGGGCCCGTGGCTGCTGTCCAGAGAGGACGGCAGTGATCGAGAGCAGTAAAAGCAGGCACGTTAGACGCGATGAAAAGATGGCCTTCAAGGTGACTTGAACATACATCGAACGGAGCCGGGAAGGCCAGCGGAGAGCGACTGCACGATACTTCTCCGGGCACCAGGAACCAAATCGGAGTTACCAGTTCCGCAATGCGGTTCCGGCGAACGGCGAAACCTGATTTACTGCATACAGTCGGAGTCAGCCGATATCTTTGCTTTACTACGCGGGGCGCTCCGAGTAGAACGGGAGATGCCTTTGAGAAATCGTGGAGACCGAGACGACGTGACCCAGACACTTGCTTTGATACATACAAGCCCTACCCTGACACCATTATTTGGCGCTCTATGCGCGGAGTTTCTGCCTGACACGACAATCTTTCACATGGTGGACGAGAGCCTGATCAAGGACACGATTCGTGAGGGACGGCTGCGGCGTGTGACCATGCGGCGGCTGCTGGCAATGATTGAGTCGGCCGGGATGGCGGGCGCAGACGTTGTGATGGTGACGTGTTCGTCGATCGGACCGGGGGTGGCATTCGGTCAGAAGTTGTTCGACTTCCCGGTGATTCGCGTGGACGAGGCAATGGCCGAGACCGCAGTCCGAATGGGGCGCAGGATCGGAGTGATGGCCACCTTGCGCACGACGCTCGAACCAACGATCGAGCTTCTGCTGGAGAAGGCGCAGCAGGCTGGAGTCGAGATCGAAATCGTCGAGTCGCTGTGTGATGGAGCGTTTGACGCGGTTCTGACGGGTGATACTACGACGCACGATCGCATTCTGAGCCACGCTCTGAAAAACGAGATGAGGGGCGTCGATGTAGTGGTTCTGGCGCAGGCCTCGATGGCAAGAGTCGTGAAGACGATGCCTGAGGGCACGCTGACGATGCCGGTTTTGAGCAGCCCGGAGTTAGCGGTATTGCAAGCACGCGATGTCCTGGCCGCCTTGAATGGCGGGACGCGCGAGTTTGCGACAGCGAATGGCCAGCAGGCGCGCCGTTGAAGAAAAGGCACGGCGTCCTGGGATTGCTGTGCATCGTTTCAGCGATTACATTTCTGGATCGACTGGCGATTCCAGCGGCGGAGTCTGGAATTCGCGGCGACCTTCACCTATCGCCCTCCCAGTGGGGCTGGGTGCTGAGTTCATATGTGCTGGCGAACGCGCTGTTTGAGATTCCATCCGGGGCCATGGGCGATCGCAACGGCCGACGCCTGGAACTAACGCGGATCGCAGTCTGGTGGTCCGGATTCACCGCGCTGACTGGTTGGTGCAGGACGTTCCTGCAGATGGTAAGTTCGCGATTCCTGTTCGGCGTGGGGGCAGCAGGGGCTTATCCAAACGCCGCCGGCGTGATCTCCCGGTGGTTTCCGAAGCAGGAGCATGCGCGGGCGCAGGGATTTATGTGGGCTTCGGGCAGGTTAGGCGGCTTCCTGGCATTGACTCTGCTGGTGCCATTGCAGCAGCGCCTCGGCTGGCGAGCGATATTTTGGTTGCTTGGCGTCGTTGGGCTGGCCTGGTCGGCGGCGTGGTGGTCCTGGTTTCGTGACGCGCCGGAGGAGATGCCGGGCATCCGCGACCAGGAACTACAGGAGATTCGCGCGGGTCAAATCGCAGTCGGAGACACCGAAGGCCGCGTGCCCTGGCGGCGACTGTTTGCACTGCGGCAATTGTGGTTCATCGTAATCGCGTATTTTTGCTATGCATGGGGGAGCTGGTTCTTCTTTGGCTGGTTCACGACATGGCTCACGCGGGGAGCCGGCTTCTCGGTGGGGCAGATGGGATTCTATGGCTCTTTCCCGTTCCTGATGGGGCTCGCGGGCAACTTGATTGGCGGCATGGTGAGCGAAAAGCTGGTTGAGCGACACGGCAGGCGGCGAGCGTACCGCTGGGTCACGGCCACTTGCCTGACTGGAAGCAGCGGGTTGCTGTTGGCTATGAGCCTGGTACGCGGCCACGCAGCGATCGTTGTGCTTGCTACGCTCGGATTCGGCGTGATGGACCTGATGCTGCCGTCGGCCTGGGCGATGTGCATGAGTCTGGGCGGAAGATTTGGCGGAACCGCGACCGGCGTGATGAATACCGCGGGGAATCTTGGTGGCTGGGTTTGCACGGTTTTATTCGGATATGTCGTGAAAGCGACCGGCGATTACAACATTCCGCTGCGTGGGGTCGCTGCAATGGTGCTGGTGGGAGCGGTGGTGTTTTCGCAGGTGGACTGCACGAAGGGGATCGCCGAAGAATCGCCAGTGACTCCGTGACGTCACGAGCCGCGGACCAGGTCAAAGAAATCTGGAGTGCCTACCTGGCCGCCTTTGAGGACAAGTTCAAGACCATCGAGCGAGGAGTCGGCGTGAGCGCGGCAGAGCGGGCCGCCTGGCTGGATATTGGCAAGCCAGGTTAAGGCGTGTATTCCGAGCTGTTGCACCGCGTGTGACGAAGTGTCTCCTCCACAAACGAGGACACGACGCACCGGAGAGGCAGAAGCCGCGGCGCGCGTGAGCAGCTCGCGGAGAAGATCGCCCAGAGCAATGCCCAGTTGCCCTCCCAGAGTGAGAGACGTTGCCGAACCTAGCGCTGTGTACAGGATGGTGTCACGCCCGGCGAATAGAGATTCAGTGGCAGATTCAAGAATGTGTTTGCGGGATGAGTTAGCGGGGTCGAACAGCGCGGCGGGATCGACAGAGACGCCGTGATAGCCGTGGGCGATAGCATAGCGCAACTGGCCCTCCGTCACCGCCGAGCAGGAGCCGCTGACCACTAGCAGCGGACGGGCGAGCGGGAGTGGCGCTGACTGATGCGGCTCGGACAGAAGGCCGAGATTGCGCCAGGCTGAAACGAGCGCTGCCGTAAGCCCGGAACTGCCTACCGCGAATACGGGCCGCTCTTGAGCTTGCTTCCACAATAAGTCCCCAACCTTGGATTGCGTGCCGTCATCGACGGTGTCAAACAGGACTGCTTGATGTCCGCTGGCGATGAGAACCTCCAGTCGGCTGGAGACGGCGCTGGAATTGGCCTTAAGGGTCGGGATATCGACGAGGCCAATCTTCGTCTTCGCTTGTGCCGCCAGATGTTCGCGCAGGTCAGACTCGCGCATCGGTGTGACCGGGTGGCGACTCATAGGGTGGCGATCGATGCGCTGGATGCTTCCGTCGGGTGCGCCGGCAAATAAATGACCGAAGGCAACATAACGGCGCAGGTGCGGTGCGCCGACGACGATGGGGACGAACGCGGGAGCAAAAACTTCAATGCCGATTTCGATCGCGCGGCCGATGCTGCCGATTGCGGGCGAACTATCGAAGGTAGAGCAGGTCTTGTAGTGAGTGATCGGAGCACGGAACCGCTGGAGGACGCGAAAGATTGCCGGCAGGTTCGCGGACATCCACTCGGGCGAGCGCGAGCGGCTGTCGCCGGCGATGCCTATCGCCTGGACGTTTGGAAACGCAGCAAGATGTGCAGGTGTCGGCGGCCCGAGAAAGAGGACCGCGGGGATCCCGTTGGCGCCGAACTGCTCGAGCACGTCGGTTGAGCCAGTGAAGTCGTCGCCGTAGTAGGTGTAGAGAATCGACATGCTTTACGTTCCGAAAAGTTCGAGCGCGGCGGCAAGCTCTGGATGGGAGCGGGCGAAGGTGGTGAGCGGAATATTCGCAACAGCGGCTTCCCAGGCCTGCTGCAGACTGCGGACGCCGGCGGCTACGCCCATGGGATGCCCCATGATGCCGCCTCCGCACGCGTAGATCAAATCTGTGGAGCCGAGGGCCTTGAAGGTTTCCGGAGCCTGGCGCGCCGACTGACCCGAAGAGAAGACTGGCATGATCTCGCAGCCAGGCGCAGGTGGCGAGAACATCGGCGTAAGGCAGGCTCGAGCAGAGGCGACAACAGATTCGTCAGTCTCGCAAAACTTGTTACGGAGGCCATTGACATGTGTGTGGTCGATGCCCGCCACCCGCCACAATTTCTGGAACGCAACAAACGACATACCCAGCGCAGGCGAACGGCCGAGCATCCCCCATCCGTTTCGATGCCCGTGGATTACAAGCTGCGAATGTTGCCTCAGAACTTTCATCGCCGGGAGCCCGATGGAGTTCATGCTGACCATTAGGCACGTGCCTCCAGCGGCAACCAGATGATCGTGGCGGCGAAGCATCTGGTCGATGTCACCAGTCAGGTTGGCGGCGTACATGACTGATTTTCCGGAGCGGTCGCGATGGCGATTAAGAACATCCATAACGGCAGTCACGCGTTCATTGAACGTGCAGTCAGGGCCGTCGGACTGGAGTTCGTCATCTTTGATGAAGTCGATGCCCGCTTCGGCGAGAACGCGCACCTGCTCGGCAGTGGTCTCAGGCGACATGCCGATGGAGGGCTTGATGATCGTGCCTATCAGAGGACGGTTGTAGACGCCTGTGAATCTGCGAGTGCCCGCGACGCCGAATTGCGGACCTTGATACACGGTGAGGAACTGCCGGCGGAAGAGTGAGGTCGAGAAGTTTGAGGCCGCTGAAGGCTTTGAGTTCGGAGAGATTGCCGGCAACCGTAGCGAGGAGATTGGGCAGCGATGGTCCTATGTTGTGGAGCGGCCAGGAGAGCGTGACCACGGCGGTGCGGCGGATGCCGTCCCAATTGGGAGGTGTGCCGGACCCGGGAAGACTGGGCTCGCTCGCAGGTACTCCTTCTTCGATGGATTCGACGCGGGCGGCATAGCGTTCGCGAAGTTCGTCGGTCTCGCCGGGCGTGCGAAGGAACGTGCCGGTGGACTGCTCTCCGGCCATGGTGGCGGCGGCCTGCGCAAGGGGAAAGGCAGTCTCAATCCAGTAGTTGGCTGTAATGCGGTCGGTCATGAGAGTAGGCTGCAGGGTCAGGCCTTGCTGAAGTAGCTGGTGTAGGTCTCGTTCTGAATGTGGTGCAACGGGACGAAGATGATCTCGTTGCCAGAATAGTTCTCTGTGAAAGTTTGTGGGGCGGACTGTTTGAGACTCGCTGGCAGTGCGAGACGTTGCTGGTTGAGTTCAGGTGTGGGATTAAGCGCGACATACTGAATCGGGCCGCGCATGAGGGCGACGGTTTCGGGATGAAGGTCGTCAATCGGCTCCGTCCGGAAAGACTGCGGAATGGTGAGTTCAATGCGGTCGCCGGCGCGCCAGGTGCGATGTAGCGCGGCGTAGGTTCCGGGACGTGCGGCGATCGAGAACGCCTTGCCGTTAACCTTTATCGTTGCAGGTTGCGTGAGCCACGCAGGGATGCGAAGGTAGACCGCGAAGGCAACAGGGCTGGCGGGTTGGAGAGTAAGGGTGATCTTGTCTTCAGTGGGGTATTGGGTCTCCTGCGTAAGCTCCATGGGAACGCCGGCGTGTGTGAAGCGGAGGCGTGACGGCGTGTAGCCGTTGACGTAAAGGCCATCGTCGGATTGGAAGTAGAGATTGAGTGGATAGTCCGCAACGGTCTGGGCGAGAGTGCCCGAGCAACATGGCCACTTCTTGCCGTAGTAGACCTTGGTGGCAACAGGCGAGTAGGTGGAGTAGTAGGGATAGTCACCGTCAGAATCGGGTGGCTTGACAGCCAGAATGGTGTTGAAGAGAACTCGCTCGAGGTTGTCGGCATAACCCGTGTCGTTGGGTCTTGGAGTGAAGCGGATGAGGTAACGGGCGAGCTTGGTGGCGGCGTAAGCACCGCAAGGTGTCTCGAAGTGATCGACCGTGGTGGAGAGTGAGTTGAACAACTCGCCACGGTGCGGCGTGATGAAGGTCTCGTTCGGTCCCCAGCCTCCGGAGGCGAACTGCTGCTGCGCGGTCAGAAGATCGAACGCGTGTTGAGCCGCCTGCTTGTATTTAGCATCGCCGAGCACGAGCCACGCCTTGGCCGCGGAACTGAGCGCAATGGCGTGCGAATAAGCATGCTGGCCGGGAAAGGGGTCGGCGCCGCGGGCGAGTGGGTCAAAGAGTTCGCGGTCGAGAAGATAGCGGAGAGCCAGGTCGCGGAAAGCCGGGTTGCCGGTAAGATCGGCGGCGGCAAAGAGGTTCTCCGGCATCACGTAGGTCTCGTCGTAGGGCGGATCCTTCTTGCCAATACGATCATGGCCACGCGCGGGGATCAGGGGCTGTGCTCCAGCGAGGACGCGGTTGAGCAGGTCTTTCGCGTCGGTCATGTTGCTGAGCGTGGCGGCGTCGATGAGGCCGGCGAAGTGTTTGTCGAGCGTGTAGCAGATCCAGAGATTGGTTTGCGGACGAAGGATGGTTTGATTGTCTGGGCCGAATGTGGCGGCGAATCCTTCAACTAGGTCGTGGACCTTTGCGTGGCAAGCGGAGTCGCCGGTGCTGGCGCCGAAGCGGGCTAATCCGGAGATGTACTGGCCCAGCGAGTGGCCAGGAACAAAGCCGTCCGTGTCATACCAGCCGCCCATGTCGCGGCCAGGGGCGGGCAGGCCCGCGCGCTGGCGATAGACCTTCAGCAGGCGATCGTTGGAGAGGGCGAGGTAGTGCGCGTGGAGCGCGTCGTACTGCTGCGCGAATGGACCGCCGGTGAGTTGGACGTCGGCGTAGTCGAACTGGCGCAGAGGTTCGCGGGATGAATCGGCCGACGACGCAAAGATTCGCGGCGCCACGGTCAGCGCGGCGGCGGACTGTACGGTTGCACTAACGAAAGCCCGGCGGGACCATTGCATGGGAACGCCTTTCAGTGTCATCGTACCGCCGCGACGGATGCAGGCGCGCTACGAGCTGCGCCGTTGAAGCCGAGTCTCGAGTCTGGACGTTCGTCGAGCGGGTAGATGAGGTCGACGTTACGCGGCGTGATGAGTTGGTGCTTGACGAATACCGTGAACGGCACAGACTTCTTCTGCAGCATGCCGAGCGCAAGAGGAATGATGGCATCGCCATATCGCTCCGGGAAGTAGGCGACAGTGCCGATGAGGCGCGTGCCCGGGCGGCGGAGTTCGTTGCGGGTCTCGCGGATGGCGTTCTGGCCGACGACGGCGCACCGCTCGCTGGCGCCGATCTCCTCGAACGCGTGGAGGGCGGCCATGGCGCAGATGTCGTTGACGGTGCCGATGAGCGTGCGGCGCGCGGGCGCACGGCGCAGATACTGGCGGATGACTTCGAGCACCTGCTCGAAATCGCCGCGGCCATTGAGGTGGGCGACAGGCACGTTCACGATGGAAGGAAGTTCGGCGCGCAGTCCGTCGACCAGGCCGGTGATGCGGAGTTCGAGCAGCGAGCCGGCGATGGGGAGTTCGAGCAGCAGAAGCTGATCGACCTTGCCACCCCAGTTCTCGCGCGCCCAGCGTCCGAGCGCCTTGCCGCCAATAAGACCCGCACGATAGTTATTCGCACCGAAGTAGGGACAGCCGGGATGGGGAATTTCGATGGCGATGACGGGCGTGTTGGCTTCGAGAAACTTGGAGGCGATGGCAGGAGCAACCCGCTCGTAGGTCTGGTACTCGAGCACCAGGTCGACGCGTTCCTCGATGAGAATATCGACGTTTCGGAGTGCTTCGCGGGCGGAGTAGCGATTGTTGACCGTGATGAGGTGGACGTGTTCGCGGGCCGCGGCAGTCTCGACGCTCTGCAGGACGGCGCGACAGAAGTCCGAATCCCCCTGCGCCGCAAAGCCGATCCGGAAAGGACGCGCCGTGACCGGGCCGAAACGGTTGCGATAGACGCCGGAACTGGCGCGCTCCAAAAGACCCCCATGAATGAGCGTGCGCAGCAACCGGAAGACTGTCGTCTTGGGCAGATGAGTTCGCTCGATGACCTCGGTGAGGCTCAGTTCCTCCCCCAGGGAACGGAACACCTTAAGCACCTCGCAAGCGCGAAGTACGGTCTGCGATTCATTGCGATCGCCGCGGCGAACAGGCGCTGATGGCTTTGGCGGTGGAGGGGCTCTTACCGTCGGACTTCGGTAGTTTCATGAAAACACTCCAAAAGTGTCAGGATTCTACATTCCGGTTTCCGGAACGGGCAAGGCCGAGTGCGGAATACCCGTCGAAATAGCCATGAACGCCGTGCGCAAAGATATGGGGGATCATAAAGAAGTTGCACTCATTCCGCTTAGCGGAACAATGGCCAAATAGGGCATCTGCTACCTGCGCTAGCATGGGGCAGCTTGACGGGGGGCGCCGGTTGAATCCAAATCCGTTTCTTGGGGTGCTGCTACATTGGACCGGCGGCCTGTCGGCGGCGAGTTGCTACCTGCCATTTCGGGGGATCCGACGCTGGTCGTGGGAAATCTACTGGCTGGTACAGGGGATCTTCAGTTGGATTATTGTGCCCCCGATCTTCGCCGCATTGCTTGTTCCTGGGTTTGTGGCGATCCTGCACGGCGCAGGCGAAAGCACGCTGTTCTATACCTGGTTTTGGGGGGCGATGTGGGGTATCGGCGGCCTCCTGTTCGGGTTGGGGGTGCGGTACCTGGGGATCGCGTTGGGATACACCGTCGCGCTAGGATTCAGCACAGCATTCGGCACGCTTGTGCCGCCGTTATTTGCCGGGCAACTCGGCGCGATTGCGCGAGAGCGCGCCGGGCAGGTGGTAATCCTCGGCGTAATTGTGTGCCTCGCAGCGATTGTAGTGAGCGGTTTCGCGGGCAGGATGAAGGAGCGTGAACTCGCGGGCAGCAACGCGGACGAGGCGGCCGCCCCTGGAGGTAAGGGAGAGTATTTATTTGGACGAGGAATACTCGTCGCGTCGTTTGCCGGGATCATGAGCGCGTGCTTCGCCTATGGGCTAGCCGCAGGCAAGCCGGTGAGCGATGTGACTCGGCAAGCCCTGCTCGCACATGGTCGCAGCGATCTGTGGCAGAGCCTGCCGGCGCTGGTGGTAGTACTTTGGGGTGGATTCACCACCAACGTACTGTGGTGTGGCGGCCTCCTGATCCGGAACCGGTCGGCCGCGCAGTTTGCGGGACGCGCAGCGGATGGACCTGGAATGGCTAGGCCTAAGGCGAACGGCGCTGAACTACGCGCTCGCCGCGTCTGCCGGACTGCTGTGGTATCTGCAATTCTTCTTCTACTCGATGGGCCAGACCAAGATGGGCAAATACGACTTCAGCAGTTGGACGCTGCACATGGCGGGGACGATTCTGTTCGCCACGCTATGGGGCAGTTTGTTGCATGAGTGGCGCGGCACGAGCCGCAAGACCAAGGCGGCGGGCGCAATCGGGTTTTTGCTGCTGGTGGTGTCTACGCTGATAGTTGGATATGGGAATTACCTGAAGACGCGTTAGGCCGCGAGGTCAGCCTGCGATGCCACCGTCCGCCTCAGCGAGCAGCTCTTCAACGGGAGTATTCGTGGTGATGGTCGCAGTTACGAGCGTGTCGATAATGGAGGCTATTCGCGGCCAGTCGGCACGCTGTGGAATCTCGCGGGCGCTGGCATGGAGTTGTTCGATACGGCGGTAAAAAGGGATGGACCTGTTTATCTCAGCGTCATTCCACGTCGAGCGGCGGCATCCGATTGCGCCCGACGTTGTCGTGAGCTTATCCATTGCGGGGGTGAGTACGTGACGAAGGAATTGCCACGACCGTTCCGGGTGCGGGCTGCCGACCGCAATCGAAAGTATCCAGTAGACGTTGAGGGAGGCGGTGCTTCCCTGCCCTGCGTGCGGAATGTCGGCGATGTCAACCAGTCCGCGCACGGCGGACTCCGGCGACGTATGCGCCATCGTAGCGAAGCCGAACCAGTTGATCATCATGGCAACGTTCCCCGCGGCGAAAGCGAGTCCGGCCGCGACCGAGTCGAGTTTGGCGCAGTCGGGATGCACAGCCTGGGCGTCACCAAGAATCACGCGATAGAACTTGAGAGCCTCGGCTGCCTGCACGGTGTTGAAGCGGACGCTGCCGGATGAATCGAACAGATCGCCGCCACGCGTCCAGAGTTGCAGCAGGAAATCGTAGACGGAGTTGTGTCCATCTGGAAATGCGGCGAACACAGTGCCGGAGAGACCGGGCCGCCGGCCATGCAGAAAGCTCGCGATGCGGTGGAAAGCCCGCCAGTCGGTGGGTGGGGCGAGCGGTTGGCCAAACTGATGCAGATAGATTGCATTCAATTCGGGATCGTCAAACAAGTCGCGACGGTAGATGAGGCACTCCGGGCCGTCGTGATACGGAACGCCAAGAACAGCGTCGCCGATGCGTTGGAGGCGGAGCAGCGATTCGGTCCAGCCGTATGGATAGTCCTGCGGAGGGTCCGAGGCCAGCAACGGCGCGAGGTCTATGGCGCAGCTTTGGGCATAAACAGAAGCAATCCAGTCTGTGGCGATGAATGCAACGTCCCAATCGCCGTTCCGCATTCCCCCTGAAGCGAAGAGGGCCTCTTCGAGAGGATGCAAGTCGAGCGCGACGAGATCGAGCGCGAGGCCGGTGTTCGCGGTCGCCTCGAACGCATCCCACTGCGCTCGGATGGCACTCTCAAACGGAGGGTACTTGCGTACTGCGATGCGAAACCGGCCTGAGCGTTCCATTCATGCCTCAACTGTAGTTACAAATCAAATTCATCGGTGAGGAACTGGTTATGTTCGCCGATATGTGGCGCAGCGAGCGAACTGGTGAGGATCTCGCCGTCGATGCGAATGGGGCAACGAGTAGTACGTAAGACTGAGGCGGGCCGGCTATCCACGGTCTGAATCATTCCCAGCGCACGGAAGGCATCGTGCGCGAAGAGGCGATCCCAGGTTAGAACATCGGCGCACCAGACGTCCGCCGGCTCGAGGATGGAGAGCCAGTATTCAGTTGTCTGGTGCTTAAGGTGCTGGACCAGAATCGACTTAATCTCGTCGCGCTGATCGAAGAGCGACGTGGGATTGGTGTAGCCGGTAAGCGCGGGGCAGTCGAGTAGCTCGCCCAGGCGCACAACCGACCCCATGGCCAGCGCGAGGTAGCCATCGGCCGTTGCGTAGATTCCGTAGGGAGCCCCGAGGTAGGCGTGGGCGTTGTTGACGGAGCTTCGCTGAGGCGGCTTGCCACCATCGTTCAGGTAAGTGGTGAGGACTTCGAATTGCAGGTCGAGAATGGATTCGAGCAGCGACACCTCTACCTTGCCGCCCGCTCCGGTGATGCCGCGACGGATGAGCGCGGCGAGGATACCCTGGACGAGGTGTGCGCCCGCCATCATGTCGGCCACGGCAAGGCCGAACGGAACGGGCGGCTGCGTCGTATCCCCATTGAGATAAGGCAGGCCTGAGAGCGACTGGACCAGCAGGTCCTGACCCGGCTTGTCGCGCCACGGGCCACTGTTTCCATAGCCGGTGACTTCACCGTAGATAACGCGCGGATTCAGTTCGCGAACCGCATCGTAGCCCAGGCCGATCTTCTCGATGACTCCCGGGCGAAAGTTCTGAATCATCACATCGGCGTGGGTGAGCAATTTGCGGACGCGAGCGAGATCTGCCGGCTGCTTCAGGTCCGCGGCGTAGGACTGCTTGTTGCGATTGATGGAGTGAAACAGCGTAGAGTCGCCGTCGAGCGAGAGGTTGGATATATAGAGCTGGCGGCAAAGATCGCCCACGCCGGGCCTCTCGATCTTGATGACGCGCGCTCCGAGATCGGCCATGCGCAGGCTGGCGGAGGGACCGGCAAGGAATTGAGAGAAATCGATAACAAGCAGACCGGCGAGCGGCTTCATGCGTCCTTCCTTTGTGCCAGAGCGAGGGCAGAGTTCATCTTGGCGAGGACCTCTGGTTCGGAGCCGCCATCCATAAGGTACGTGTGGACAAGCTTTGATGCCACATCCTGAAACGCAATGAAACCGGGGAATCGCGGGCGCACCCACGCAGCGTCGAGCGTGGCAAGCGTAGCAGCGAAGAAGTTGTTAGTCGCGACGTTCAGCGCCGGATCGACCCATGCGGCGCGATGGCCGGGCTGCCCGCCTGAGTTCGCGTACAGCGTCTTTTGCGTGGCAGCGTTGGCGACAAATTCAGCGTACGCAAGCGCGTGTCCAGCATGGCGGCACGTTCGCGCGATCGCAAGGCCCGCGCCTCCGAGAGTCGAACGCAGCGGAACGCCTTTGAGGCTAACCAGCCCTCCGGTTTTGAGGATATTCGCGGCATATCCGGGACGCGAATAGTTAGAGTATCCGTAAGCGAATGGGCAATAGGCAACACTGTTGGAGTCAGCGAGGAACTGCCAGGTCCGGATGGGATTGCGGTCGAGAGAGCCGGCTGCGCTAAGTTGCACAAGTTCACGAAGCAGTTGAAGAGCATGGACGCCGGCCCCTTCCGCAGTCACCTCGTTCGCGCGTACGAACGGCTCCGCTCCAAGTGCGTTTGCGATCATGAAAACGTTCATCAGGCTGTCGATGGGAATTGCCGGAACGGTCACAAGCCCGCGTCGAGCAAGCGCGAGGAGTTCGTCCCACGTATCGGGTGGCGCGGCCTCCGCGCGTTCGAGAAGATCCGGTCGATACCCGGAGATCGGCGTCGCGGCGTCGATCGCAAGCGCGTATCTGATGGCCGTTGTAAATATAGCTTGCATGGGACTGCCCCACAGAGTTGGCAGCTTGATCCGCGAGAAAAGCCGTTGAAAGATACTCATCGAGCGGCAATAGAAGGTTGTGCTGGGCGGCTTCTCCGATGGAAGGGTGATCGATCACCATCAAGTCGAAACGGCTGGCGAGTTCGGCCAGCGGCGCGTCGGCGAACTGCTGCAGAGAGCGCTTGTGCCAGGTGATCGAGACGTCGGGATGAAGCTCCGAGAAACGCTGGGCCGTCGCGACCATGGGAAGGTACCCGCGCGTGTGATTCCAGGTGATGCCAGTGAGTTCGATCATGACCTAGATGATGGTAGCGCCATTACCTGCGATGCGATGGAGATGATACGTTGGCTGAAGGATATTGCTGGACGCTGTTCCGAGGAACGGAACGAAGCAGCAATGGAGTAAACATGACAGGCGAAATGTTCTTTGAAGACTTTGTTGTCGGAACGCGCCGCGAGACAGTCGCGCGAACCATCACCGAGGCGGACGTTGTGATTCACGCGGGCCAGACCGGGGACTTCTATCCGCACCACATGGACGCGGAGTGGTGCAAGACTCAGCCGTTCGGCCAAAGAATGGCGCACGGCACGCTTGTATTCAGCGTGGCAGTCGGAATGACCGCTGGAGTGATCAATCCGCGAGCGATGAGCTATGGGTACGATAGGCTCCGCTTTGTTCGCCCAGTGTTTTTGAACGACACCATCCACGTAAGCGTGACCATCAAGGAGACGAGGCAGGACGCGAAGCGACCTGCATACGGAATCGTCGTGGAAGCGCTGGAGGCACTGAATCAGCGCGGCGAAACAGTGCTGGTCGCTGAGCATTTGCTACTCGTTGAGCGACGCGCAGCAGTTAGTCAGCCGCCGGAATCGTAAAGTGCCCGGCAGCGCGAAACACCGCGGAATGCCCTTCGTACTCCACGTTGGCCGTCACGCCAGGCGGAAGGTCGAGATCGATGCCCTTCTGTTGATCGATGCGGACGCTGATGATGCCGTGCGGTGTCGGTACAGAACCCCGCGCATACTGCAATCCCAGCAGGTGCGGGCGAATGTTGACGGTGTCATAGCCGGGTGCAGCGGGCGTAATGCCAAGCACGTTTTCCGTAAGCCACGCTGTTGGCCCAGACGACCAGCCGTGCGCCATCGAGACAAAGTAGCCGCTGGTGCCATCGGCTTGCAACGAGAGATGAGGATTTGTCTTCGGCCAGCGCAGATCGTACGACTCCCAGAAACTGGTTGCTCCCTCGGCGAGCATGCCTCCCCAGTAAGCGCGAATCCAATCAAGAGCTTCGCGATCGTGGCCGGATGCGACCATCGCATCGAGCACATAAGCGTTGAAATACGGGCTGATGACTTGATCGGCGGGCGCATCCTGCTTGACGTGCGCGAGCGACTCGCTCCATAACGCCCCGCTTTTCGCGGGATCCTCAACGATTGCGGCTAGAGCATTGAGTTGCCACGTCGTACCGTACGTGGCTCCGTTCGCGTCGCGCAAAGTATGCACTGCTGCCAGCGCCCTGGCGGCTTGAGCCTGGTATCGCCGAGCGTTCGCTGTATCGCCAGCATCTTGTAGCAGCGCCGCAGCCGCACGATAGCCGCGGATGTATTGAAGTTGGGTACCGATGCGTGCTTCGGGTGTATAGCCGTACAGGCCAGGAGCCCAATCGACAAAGAGCCACTGGTGCTTCGCATTATCGAAGAGGCCATCTTTATTGAGGCTTGCGTCCATCGTTCCGAGGATGCGAAGCAGATCGTCGTGTTCCGATGCAATGAAAACCTTGTCGCCGGAACTCCAATACAAACTTTCGAGTGTAGTGATCCACAGCGCGGAGTAGGAAGGAATTCCATTGACGTGGCCACTATCGGACGGGACAAGCGAGCGCAGCGTTTCTTCCATCAGCGTGCGATCGCCAAAGACGGTCGAGATGACCCGGCCTTCAATATCCAGGTCGCCGCCCCACCGGCCGCGGTCACGCTTCACCGCGTCCCACACTCCATCCTGCATGCAAAGATGAGCCGTATAAGCGCCCGCCTCCCAGATCCGGTTCAGCACCGCATCCGAGGACTCGAAGGAGCCGCCATAGCTTACGGGATAATAGATGCCTTCAACGCGAATTGATTTGAAGGCAGTAATGGGCGCGCCGCGCAGAAAGCGGACGAGCACATAGCGGAACCCAGACTTGGGGCCGCGCGCGACGCCGTTCGCCGGAACTTCCAGCAGATTGGTGCCGAGGTAGTTGCCGCCCTGTTGTCCGGGCGTCAGGCCGGTTGCGAGCGCTTCAATTTCGGACTCGCCATATGCGATCGACAGCGTCGAGTCTGCTGGAGACGCAGACTCAACAAGCAGCCGTCCTGCGACTTCGCGGCCAAAGTCGAGCAACAGTGAGGGCGCATCGCCATCAGTCGCTTGAATAGCCGTTGAATTTGTAACCGTAAATGGCTCGGTCGCGCTCGCTGTCGTTAGCGATGAAATATGGGAGAACTCCGCAGCGCCGGCGAACACGTGTGTGACCGCCACGGCCGTCAGCTTAAAGGTTCGCAACCCAGAAGACATGCCCATATAGCCCGGCCATCCGAACATTCCCGCGTCGGCCGACCACTGAAAGAAGTCCACGTTGGATTCCACGGGGCCAAGCGATTCAACCACTCCCCAGGTCGAATCATCGAAGCCCGGCTCGGACCAGTGATCGAGGGGCTTGCCCGCCGACCCTGCAATCGAACGCCAGTTTGCATCGGAGATGACGAGCGCAGGTCCTTCAACGCCGAAGGCGGCCGGAACAATCTTCGTTACCAGAATCTCTCCGTACGCAAGTTGCTGCGTGGCGACGGAGTTGGTTGCGGCGACGACTCCCCGTCCGCGAATAGCTTCGATCGCGAGGACATTATCGCCTCGCCGCAGAGCGCGGGCTGCCGGCGTATGGAAGACGTGAAAGCCAATCGGAGCGTCCGTATTGATATAGAAATCGTCCAGCCGATGGCCGTTGAGGAAAACATGCGCCTCGCGCGGTCCCGCAAGATAGAGCGTCGCAGTCTGAGGCAGCGAGTCGACTTGAAAGTGTGCGCGAAAGTAGTGCGGAGCAATTCGAAGCTCCGGCCTGTTCCAGGGAAACCTGCTGTGGTCCGGACGCCGTGCGGTGACATCATCAGCCGTCCAGATGTAATGCTCCGGCAACGGGGCGTGATCCGGCGACGTGATCGCCGCCATCCCGCGAGTCGGATCCAACAGGCCCGAGGGCTGCTGCGCACCAATCGCCGAAGTTGCGGCGACGACAAGCAGCGCGAAGATTGGCCTCGGGATGGACATTAGCAAAGGCGTCGCGAACAGCACTGCCAACTCTAAACCAGATGCGCATAAGGAGGAACTGCTTAAAGCTTGCAGCAATCGTCCCACTCGCCGGCCCGCGAGCATGTTGACGCGCATCCATCGGCGCAAGAAGCTTTCAGAATCATCGCGAGCTGGTCCGCGAAGCGGAACACTTCCGCTTTACCAAGCCGCCCTCACAGCTCAGAGCACCATCCACGACGCCGCAGGCGATGCCTCTGACGGTATCCTGAATTGTTCATAGTCGGGGTTCACCCGACGGAGGCTTCGATGGTTCCCGATCTACTCCCCAGGCCGCATCCAGTATGGCGCACACTCACTTTTTTCCAGCCGCACCGGCTCGTCTTCGGCTGTGGCTGTCTAACAGAGTGTCTTGCCTATCTCAATCAGCTGGCGCCGCCGCACTTGCACATCCTGACCACTGCGGTATTGGCAGAAGTAACCGCGCGCATTCAGGCCGAACTTGCCCGCGCCGGCATTTCGTCTTCTGTAGATAACGACGTGCCCAGCGAGCCCACAATCGCCGACTTTGAGGCTGCCACCATCCGCGCGAGAGACGCCGGCGCCACATGCATTCTCGGATTGGGCGGCGGCAGTGTCCTGGACATCGCCAAACTCGTAGCGGCGTTTGTAAACGGCCAGCAGCGAATCGAAGATACGTTTGGCAATGGCCTGCTGCAACGACGAGAGTGCCATCTGGTGTGTGTGCCAACCACTTCAGGCACCGGAAGCGAAGTCTCTCCCAACGCGATTCTGCTGGACGAAAGCGCAACACTGAAGAAGGCGGTTATCAGTCCATTTCTGGTCCCGGACGCGGTGTTTGTCGACCCGGAGCTGACTGTGACGGTGCCCGCGGGCGTGACTGCGTCGACCGGACTCGACGCCCTGGCGCATTGCGTCGAAGCCTACACCAACAAATTTGCCCATCCTCTCGTCGACGTCTACGCGCTTGAAGGGATCAGGTTGTGCGGACGGTATCTTCTGCGTGCAGTACGTTGCCTCAACGACTTGGAAGCGCGGGAAGGAATGTCTCTTGCCAGTCTCTATGGCGGCCTTTGCCTCGGCCCGGTCAACACTGCTGCCGGTCATGCGCTCGCCTATCCGCTGGGTAGCGAATACCACATCGCGCACGGTGTTTCGGTGGCTTTGGTCCAGCCTCATGTCTTTCGCTTCAACGCCGACGCAGCCCCGGGGCGGCACGCCAGCGTGGCCCTCGCACTGGGCGTGTCCGAGTGCTCTTCCGAGTTGGAAACAGCACTCGCCGGCGCTTCAACCATCGCTCAGCTAACCACGGATTGCGGTCTCGACCCCCATCTTGGCAGCTATGGGATCAAGCCGGAAAGCATCCCAGCGTTGGCTCAGTCAGCTCTCACTGTACAAAGATTGCTGAATAATAATCCAAGACCAGTAACCGAAGCCGACTGCATCCGAATCTATCAAAGCTGCTTTTAGTCCTCGACCTGGAACACCGGAAGCAGCGCTTGGTCGGGCATATCAAATGTGCTTTCGTAGCGAGGCTCACTCAGCATCAGACCTTCAATCAACTCAACGGATCGGATGCCGCCTCTCGCCCCTTCCGCCATGCAATTCATCGCCGCTGCAGCACATGAGAAATCGAGTTGACGCTCCAGGGCCCACCCCTGCAAAAGGCCATAGATGAAGCCGGCATGAAAGATATCGCCGGCGCCCGTTGTGTCGACGACCGGAACCCGATAAGCAGGCCGATAACATAGCCGGCTTCCATCCCACGCCAACACGCCGCCCGGCCCAAGCGTCGCGGCGGTGAACCGGCATCCATAGCGGCGCTGCATTCCAACCAGAGCAAGATTCAAATCGCTCTCCGCCATCAAGCGGCAAGGAAAGTCCCGGCTCACGATAAGGTAGTCGATGTTCCTGAGCAGCTCTTCCACACCCGGATATATCTCATCGAGATCGGCAATTACCGGTATGCCCGCGGCGCGCGCCCATCCGGCCGCAACCGTCGCCGCCGCCGTATCGTAGCCGTCGACGTGGAGAGCACGCGCGCTCAATATCCAGTCGCGATCCAGTTCCTCAGGGCGAAGAATCAGCCGCTCATCCCTGCGGCAAAGAACAGTCCGTTCGCCATGACGATCCACCAGGATCAGCGACTTTGGACTTGCGGCCCCCGCAACACGAATCAGCCTGGCGTCCACGCCCAGACGCTCAAACTCCGCCACATGCAACTTGGCTGCATCGTCCTCACCCAGCTTGCCGACATAGCGCGTGCTCAGACCCCACATCTGACACGCCACGGCAGCGGAAGCAACCTGGCCTCCGGGCATCACCGTCTCGCTGCAATACTCTACTTTGGAGCCACATACCGGAAAATCGGCTACAGCAATAACGGTGTCGGTCGCATTCAGCCCTACCCCAACAAGATCAACACGGGCTAATTCGGTCATCCGGCCATTTTAGTGCGTGACCCTGCTCACCCAATTGCACGTCAAGCCATCAACTCTCCGATTTCCGGATAAACGATATGAAAACAATAACTTACCCGAAGAGCGCAGTTGGCATTTTAGTTATGACCAGTCCAGTATTCTAGAAAGTAGATGGTAAATAAACGAAAAGCTTGCCAGCGACATCGCATCTGACCCAATAAGTCTATATGAATGAATACTTTGCGGATAAGTTATTTAGAATTGGTACTTTGCAAGGAGGCCGGACCCCAGACACAGTTCTAAACCCTTTAGAAGTTGTACTTTAGGACTTAAGTCAGGGGGTACCCCCTGGGTGCGACTACTTGGGAGTCGCCTCGCCATAGAAACGGTCCATGTCGGTCTTCATCAGCTTCAAAGCATCGACGTTGAGGTAGACCATGTGTCCCGCCGGGTAGTACCCGAACTCGACGTTTCCAACCAGCGAGGGAGGCAGCAGCATATGACTCAAGTCGTACTCGGTTGCGAAGAATGGCGTCGCAAGATCGAACCAGCCGTTAGCCGAGAACACACGCAGCTTCGGGTTCTTGCGAATTGCATCGGCCAGATCGATAGCGGTATCGGGCTCAGTCTGTTGCGACTGAGGGTTATTCTGCATCTCGCCGCTTGGACGGTGCTTGAAGTCCCAGCTCTGACCGAAGGAGGCACTGAGCACATACGGTTCTGTACTCATGTATTTCAATTCCTTCTGCAGGTAATCGTGAAATGCTCCCACGAAGGCGCCCATCGGCCCAGTGCTGGATGGATCATAGGCTGGATTCTCGCCGGCGGAATCGACATCCCATCCCTGGAACCGCGCATCATAGCGGCCCAGAGTCCGGTCGTCGTCGCGCATCAGTTCCTTGCGGAACCGCGTTGGCGAAATTCGCAACTTAGTGTCCTTCAGGTACTCGATGCTCAATCCGGTCATGTCCGACAGCTTCGCGGCAACTGCATCGAACTGCGCCGGAGGTAGCCGATCCCCCTGTTGCAAAGCTTCGGCATAAGGCCCACGCGCATATTCGCGTGCCTGCTGCACCGCTTCCGCCAGAGTACCGGTATGTTTTCCCTTCTTGTAGTAATAAGCAATGGCGGTGTACGAAGGCAGATAAGCCACGAACTGCGTGTCGTAGCCCGGACTGCGAACGCCGTAGTTCAAAATGGAGGAGAGCAAAGTTACGCCGTTGAACTCAATGCCATCGTTCTGCAGAGAGGCGACCAACGCCGCCGATCTCGGCGTACCGTACGATTCGCCAAACAGGAATTTCGGCGAGTTCCAGCGCTGATTCAGCGTAATGTACCGAACGATGAACTTCTTGAACGCCAGGATATCCTCGTCAACACCGGCGAAGTCCTTCATCGTCCCTTTTCCCACGGCGCGCGAAAATCCTGTCAGCGGAGCATCGATGAAGACGAGATCGCTCTTGTCGATAAGGCTCGACGAATTCGTCACGACCGAAAACGGCGGCGGATTCGAAGCATCAGGGCTCTCTGTCACCACCCGCACCGGACCGAAAGATCCCATGTGCAGCCATATCGTCGCGGAACCTGGTCCGCCATTGTAGAAAAATGTGACCGGCCGCGTCCTCGCGTCAGCGCCGTCCTCAGTGTAAGCAACGTAGAAGATGCTGCCGTTCGGCTTGTCCTTATCGTCATTGATCAGTAAGTTGCCGGCGGTCGCAGTGTAGTGAATGGTCTGTCCGTTTGCGACCCAGTCGTGTTTCGTAACGGAAGAGCTCTCAGGTGGAATCGGAGTGGTCGTATCGTCAGCCTTCTCCGCCTTGTCCTGCCTGTCTGCTCCCGCGCCCTGCCCCATCGCAGGTATGCCAAGTGCAATAAAACCTGCGAGGATCAAGGAACAAACTCTTATCCGCTTCATAAAACACTCGTTTCTGCTGCCGCCGCAGCACCGTTGCAACGTATTGGTTATGAGGTACGAAACGAACATGCCATGATCAAAGCTCAAATCATTCATTGACCACTCAGCTAGCTGAAAGCATCTTCGTCGCGTTCTTCAGCACATCAACCTCGCGTTCGACGTTGGCGATGTGAGTTGGACTGTGCCTACGATTGGGTTTACAACCGCGACCTTCGTGCCGGGTGTCGCGGCACATACATGGCAGGCAACCGCCTCCGCCGGCATGAGCATAGGTCAGGATGGGATGGTCATCGCGTCGAAAGCGATTGCGTTTACAGCCGTTGATCTTTTCAATAACCCTGGACTTGTGACCGCCGCGAAGTTGGATTTCGATCACAAACTCGCCGGCAAGACGTATCAGTCACCGATTCCCGCGGACCAGAAACCACTGATCAATTACAGAGGCGACTAAGTCGGGGCAAATGATCCAGGAGTTAGAGAAGCTCGATAGATTCTCTCTTGCGCCGAAACTTATCCTATGTCAACGTCGCTGAAATCTGACCCAAATTAGCCACACTTGAGTGGCGAACGCGTCTTTCGTAATTCAGATTGGCAAAGAGCAAGGCCTGGCTCGTAGAAGCAAGGCATCGCCAGTGGTGTGCCTGGTCTCCGGATTGACTTCTTCGTTGTAAGACACGTTTTCTTCTTCTTCTCCTAGAGTAGCAACCTCGGAGTGGCTAGCTGCAGCCGCTCGTGCTCCCGCAACTCATGCAGCTATAGCAGGATCCCGACCGCTTCATGATCGACCCGCAAGTAGCACAGCTCGGTGAGTCGTTCATCTCGTACATCTTGTTCATCTCATCCAAAATGCTGGCCACTTGATTTTGCCCGCGGTTCTGAAAGCCGTCCCCAGCCGCGTCCCTGTTCTCGCTGCGAGCAGAGACATCCGAAGAACCGCGCATCCGATCATAGGACCCATATTGCTTGGCGGCAGAACCGTTGTCGAAGATATCCTGATCCGAGATGCTCTGTTGGCTCGGCGTTGCCGCACCACCGAGAGCACGTGCTTCCCGCTGCAGGATAGCCTGCGGAGTAACATCCGGCGCAGCCAGCGAAGGAACATCATTATGCAGCAGAGCATGCGACGCCTCTGCTTCAGCCGGCGACGATCCACTCTCAGCATCAACGCCACTCGTGGGAGGGAACAGCTCATCGCCCGAAGCCAAACTCACCTTATTTTCTGGCGCTGTCACCGTACCTTCCACCGGGACGCTCGCATGCGGCGTCAACCCAGCGAACAAATCAAGCTGCGTCCCCGACAGAAACCGCATCTGGATCCACCGGAAGATGTAATCCATAATCGACTTCGCGTACCCAATCTCCGGATTGCCCGTCCAGCCCGAAGGCTCAAATCGCGTGTGCGCGAACTTCTCGCACAGCACCTTCAGCGGAACCCCATGCTGCAGCGAAATCGAAATCGCCGTCGCAAACGAATCCATCAGTCCCGAAACAGTCGAGCCTTCCTTCGCCATGCGGATGAAAATCTCGCCCGGCGATCCATTCGGATACAGCCCCACCGTGATGTAGCCCTCATGTCCGCCGAGCCCGAACTTATGCGTAACCGAAGCGCGCTCCCCCGGCAGCCGATGCCGCACCGCACGCGGCGGAGCCTGCGCGTCCAGCGCATCGGCGTTCTGCGTCGAAGCCTCCGTCATCGACTTGATGTGCGCCTCCAGCGCCGCAATCTGCTGTCCCGCCGCCGCCTGCCGAAGCCGCCGCGGCTGCGGCCAGCGCCTGTGCGCCTCCGGCGAAATCCCCTGAACTGATGCCACCGAAGCCGAACCCTCCGACGCAGCCACAACGGGTGTCGCGACAACAGCTTTAGTCCCCTTCTTGTCGGCATCCGTCTGCGCAGTCACGTTCAGCGGCTGCGTGCCCTTGGAGTTGTCGCGATAAATCGCAACCGCCTTGATGCCCTGCCGCCACGCCTCAAGATAAGCCTCGGCAATATCGTCCACCGAGCAGTCCTGCGGCAGATTCACCGTCTTCGAGATCGCTCCCGACAGGAACGGCTGCGTCGCCGCCATCATCTTGATGTGGCCCATGTAATGGATCGAGCGCGTGCCTTTCGCCGGCTTGAACGAGCAATCGAACACCGCCAGATGCTCCGGCCTGATCCCCGGCGCGCCTTCAATCGTTCCCGTCGCGTCAATGTAGCTCACAATCGCATTCACCTGCGCTTCGAGTAGCCCAGCTTGATCAGCGCGCTCGGCACCGTCGAGTTCACGATCTTGATCATGCCGCCGCCGACCAGCTTCTTGTACTTCACCAGCGCAAGGTCCGGCTCAATGCCCGTCGTGTCGCAATCCATCATGAAGCCGATCGTCCCCGTCGGCGCCAGCACCGTCACCTGCGAGTTGCGATAGCCATGCTTCTCGCCATGCGCCAGCGCTCCATCCCAGCATGCCGTCACGCCGCAATCAACTATCCAGCTGCGGCACATGGAACGGCTCAGCCGTCGTCCGCGGACTGGTGATCGTCGGCTTGCCAATGTTGTTCACTTCCGCGCGATGCATCCGAATCACATCAAGAAACGGCTCGCGATTCACATAGAATCCCGGGCAAGCTCCGCCCCTAATCTCGCCTGAAATCCAGCCCGCTGCGTAATCGGTGTCGCCGCCCCCAGCGGCGCGCACCTCTCCGCAAAACGCGCCGACTGCCAGTACGCATCGCCGCACAGGATCGAGGTCAGCGTAGCAGCAAAGTCGCGCCCCGCATCCGAGTCATACGGCAGCCCGAACGCCATCAGCAGCGCGCCCAGGTTCGCATATCCCAAACCCAGCGGCCGGTAGTCGTGCGAGTTTTTCGCAATCTGTTCCGTCGGATATCCCGCCGCGTCGACAAAAATCTCCATCGCCGTCGTCACCGTCGCAATCGCCTGCCGGTACGCCGGAATATCAAACTGCCCGCCGGTGTCAGGAACTTCAGCAGGTTAAAGCTCGCCAAATTACACGCAGAGTCGTCCAGGAACATGTACTCGCTGCACGGGTTCGACGCATTGATCCGCGCCGTGTTCTTCGATGTATGCCACCTATTGATCGTCGAGTCGTACTGCATCCCCGGGTCGCCGCACTGCCACGTCGCCTCGGCAATCTTGCTCATCATGTCGCGCGCGCGATACTCCTTCACGGTCGCGCCCTTTCACCGTGCGCGTCGAGAACTGCCATCGCGCTCCACCGCGCGCATGAATTCGTCGTTCACGCGCACCGAGTTGTTCGCGTTCTGAAAGAAGATCGAGGCTGTACGCTTCTGAGTCCGGCCCGACCCGTCGTAGCCCGCCTGAATCAGGTCCCACGCCTTCGCCTCTTCCTTCACCTTGCACTCGATGAAGTCCTCAATGTCCGGATGGTCGATGTTCAAGACCACCATCTTCGCCGCGCGGCGCGTCTTGCCCCCGACTTTGATCACGCCGGCGAACGCATCGAACCCGCGCATAAAACTCAGCGGCCCGCTCGCCGTTCCGCCGCCCCACAACACCTCCATCGAGCCGCGAATCGAGCTCAAATTCGTGCCCGTGCCCGATCCCCACTTGAACAACATGCCCTCGGTCTTCGCCAGCGTCAGAATCGAATCCAGCGAATCCTCAACCGAATTGATAAAGCACGCCGAGCATTGCGGCTTGCGAGTAGCCCGTCACCGAAAACTCCACCGCCCAGTTCCGGATTCCAGTGCCAGTTCTGCGCGTCGGAGTTCGGCTCCAGCCGGTCGCAGCCCACGTTGAACCACACCGGCGAATTGAACGCGACCTTCTGGTTCAGCAGCAGATGCGCCAGCTCGTCGTAAAAAATCGCCGCGTCCGCGGCTGCAAAGTATCCGCCCGCCATTCCCCAATCGCGAACCGACTCCGCCACGCGGGTAATCAGCGCGCGCACGCCAGACTCGCGCTCCGGCGTGCCGATGTGCCCATGCAGATACTTGCTGGCCACGATGTTCGTCGCCGTCATCGACCAGTCCACCGGAACCTCAACGTCCTTCTGCTCAAAGATCGTCCGGCCCTTGTAGTCCTGAATAATGGCGTCCCGCAGCTCCCACGTAACCTCGTCAAACGGCGAAATCCCCGGCCGCGTAAAGTGGCGCGAGAAGAAAGCCCGCGGCCCGTAGCGGGACGTGAAGCGGGGGCGGAACGGGGCGGGTCGCGGTAAGGTTGGTCGCGGAGGTCTGGGTCGGGTTCATCAGGGAGGTTCTCCTTCTTGCTTCTAAATCTTCTTCTGGTCGTGTGCTTCTGGTTTCGAGTGCTGCAACCGAAGTCTTGCTCTTCCGGCCTCCAGCGCAATCCCAATTCCGGGGGACGGCGCGTAATGGCCGGTTTTCCACCGGCCCCGTAACTATTCGATTCGTCCTGCGCGTAGGGGTCTGCCTGGTCCTCTGGCACTCCGCCGAACGCAGCGGTTCGACCAGGGTACGTTTGAGGTGATTGCGGACCGGACTTGCTGGATACTTTCGACCTGACGCTTTGTGTGACGCAGTCGTGAAAGTACCGCCCTCAGTGGGGTGTGTCAAGTATAAAGCACAACATATTGTGTTGCCTATGCAAATACCCCTGTTTCTGGCGTGTTACAAACTACATCACTCAAAATTGGCCGATAACTTCTGTGGATTTCCTAAAAGACTGCGACAAATGCGGGTTTTCGACATTGCGCAACACACTAATCCCGCGCCGGCCAATCCACAGGCTCACCCCGACTACATACGGACCGCCCAAAATTAGCCCCTTCGGCACTCGTTGAGACTAGGCTTCCCGCCTTCTCCTAGCAAGGTGCAGAACTGGTGCATCCGGTGTGGACAGGAGTGGGAAAGTGGAAAAGAGGTAACATTCCAGCCGAGGCGGCTTCCGCCACCAGACTTCAACAGGCGTCGTCCTCTGGTTACGGTTTCAAATCAATAACATGCAATCCCCATAGGAATAAAACCGGTACCCTTCCCGAATCGCATACTCATAAGCCCCCAACACCTGCTCCCGGCAGCAAAAGCACTTACCAGCATCAACAGCGTCGACTCTGGCAGATGGAAGTTGGTCAGCAGCCCGCTCACAACCCGAAACCGATGTCCCGGCCCGATGAAGATCGATGTCGCCCCCGAATGGGCCCAATCTTCTCCAGCCCTCCAATATGCTCCAGCGTCCGCGTAGTCGTCGTACCAACTGCCACGACTCGCCGCCCATCCGCCAACGCCCGGTTCAGAGCCTCCGCCGTCGCCGGTGGCAGCGTGTACCGTTCCGCATGAAGCCGGATATCTTTCAACTCGGAAACCCGAACCGGCTGAAAAGTCCCCAACCCCACATGCAGCGTCAAGTACCGCACTTCCACACCCCGCGCCTCTAATTCCGACAGTATCTCCGGTGTAAAGTGCAGACCCGCCGTAGGCGCCGCCGCCGACCCGACCCGTTGCGAGTAAACGGTCTGGTAACGCTCCCGATCCTCCTCCGAATCCGGTTCCTCCGCCTGGTCCCGCCGTATGTAAGGCGGCAGCGGCATATGTCCGATCCTTCCCACCACCCCATAGAAATCCTCCAGCGCCCGAAATCGCAGCGTCCGCTCGCCATACTCCCCCGCCGCAACCACCTCAGCCGTAAGGACTATCTCGCCATCGCCGGAAGCACGAAAGTCCAGTCGTTCCCCCACCTGCACCTTCTTCGCCGGCCGCACCAGCGCCCGCCATACATTCGGGTGCCCCACATCTCGATCCTGAGATGTGGGATCTGCATCCGGTAGCACTTCCTCGGTCAGCAGCACCTCAACCATCCCTGACGGCGCCGGAAACCCGGCCTGGGTCCCCAGCCCCACCCGCGTCGCAAACAGCCGCGCCGGCAGCACCCGCGAATCGTTCAGCACCAGCAAGTCCCCCGCCCGCAACAACCCCGGCAAGTTGCGGAACTCGTCGTCCCTCAACGCCCCGGTCCCCCGGTCCAAAACCAGCATCCGGCTCGCCCCGCGCTCCTTAGGCGGGTGCTGCGCCATCAACTCCTCCGGCAAATCGAAATGAAAATCCGAGACTCGCACTGCTATCCAGTCTAGCGGCACCTCTTGCCACCTTGCTTTGCGCCGATCGCCGCGATCAGGTCTCAGCTAATCGTGGCGACTCTAGGCCCGAAGTCCGGTCGACTCCCCCCAAGCATCAATGGATCCCTAAGCATCCAGCCGTTTCCCTGCCTGTTTCTTAGCTAATTTGGCGTCCGCCATCTTGCGCCGCTCGGCAATCAAAGCTTTCTGCGCAGTCGCCGGCAAGGCAAGGGTGGCCAACACCTTCTTTGGCAGCTTGGCCAGGGTGAGTTCGTAAGCGAATCGAAGTTCACATTGCCACTCGGTAGTGGTGAATATGTCCCAGCGGCTGGCGGCGACCCAGTGAATGCGCGCCATGTAGGGCGCTGGAACGAGGCCATCGATCTCGAGCAGTTCGGCATAGCGGGCTGCGCCTGCGGCATAGGAGATAACAAGTTGCAGCTCGTGGGGTTGCCGCGGTTCGTCTAGGTTGATCAGTGCGAACATTTTGCCACCAATGGCCTTGTCACCAGTCCAAAAGACGAGGTTCGCGCCCCACTGCATGGTTTCGACCACGTGCGGGAGGGTCAACAAATAGGCGCGAATGCGTTCGGCGTCCATGGGAGGAAAGGTACTAGGTTCGAGGTTCGGGGTTCAAGGTGGGGATGTTCGCGCGGACGACGTGCGGGTGTTCAGGGTTTCTTCGGAACCCCTGGTTCTGCGGAAGGCTCCTGGGAGATGCGGATCAACTTTGAGGTGTCGAAACCCTGGGCTGCAGCCGTTGCCTTGATACCGGCCAGCACTTCGGCAGGAAGCGTCGCCGTGTGGGAGAGTATCCAGAGAGACTTGTGGTTAGGGTTGCCCACCAGGGCCCAGCTATAGTCGGGTGCTATGCCTAAAACCCAATACTTTGTGGTGAACGGCCAGAACGCGCTGAGGCTGATTCTACCGTCGGCGGATTTCGAGAACTTGCCTTGGCTATTCCAATAGGTGGAGAAGTCTTGCTTAAGCTGACACGCAGTGACAACCTGCAGCGAATTTTGTTTGTCCCCCAGCGCGTAAAGGACCATTTCTTTGCTGATGCACTGTTTTTCGCGGCGGATGGGGTATCGAGCGATCTCGTAGTACGTGCCGATCAGTCGGTTGGGGTCAAGTTGTGGGACGGCAATAGCGCTCTGCGCGGAAGCGTGCGGGACGGTAACCAGCAGATGGGCCAGCAGAAAGGCGAAGCCGGTCGCGGTCCCTGTCTTCCTAAAGCGCATCCTGCCTCCATTCGCCCGCTAGTGGTTCGATGTTGAGTTTAGCCCACCGCTGGCTTTGTCGAGGATAGACTGACCATATGGCGATGCGGGATTGGAAATGGCCGGAGGAGTTGGACGCGCTGATTGCAGCGTCGGAGTATCACATTCTCATGATGGAGAATGAGCAGGTGCGAGTGCTGGATACGCGGGTGCCTCCCGGGCACACGGTGCCGTTGCACACTCACCGCTGGCCGAGCGCCCTGTTCATCAAGAGTTGGAGTGACTTTGTGCGGTGCGACGGCGACGGCAACGTGGTAACCGACAGCCGGCTCGCAGCAGCGCCGGGCGACGAAGTGTTATGGTCTGGCCCGATGGGACCGCACACGCTAGAAAATGTTGGGAATCAGGATTTGTGGGTGATTGCGGTGGAGCAAAAGACAGCGGACAGCGATGACGGGGGTCTATCGCGCTGATGGCGGAATGCGCGGCGGTGCTACGCGCGATGTGACCTGTATCACGGCCACCCTTCCTGGCGAGGAGTAGAGTTCTGCGCGTAGGAGGACCTACTCAATGATCGATATCATCAGCGGGAAGGATACGGATAGTGGTTTGGTTCCGAACACAAAAAAGGACTCGAAAGCGGGCTTCGTGGTGGTGCTGCTTTGCCTGATGGGGCTGGCAGTCGGCGCAGGCTACTGGGTGAGGACCCACGGCAAGCCGGCGGTTGCAGTGGATCCCCAGGCATCTGAGGATGCGGTTCGCACACTCGACGCGCAGTGGGCGAAAGCCGCGACGGCGCACGATGTGGACGGCACGATCGCGTTCTATAGCGACGATGCGATTGTGATGCCGCCGAATTCGGCCATGGTGCAGGACAAAGGCGGCGAGCGCAAGGCGTGGGCCGCAATCCTGGTTCCGGGCGCCAATATTTCGTGGACCGCGGGGAAGGTTGTAGCGGCGCAGTCCGGCGAAATGGTCTACGACGTCGGGATGTATACGCTCATCACCAGTGCCAGCAAGGGCAAGCCGCAGACCACGGACGGCGGGAAATATCTCGCGGTCTGGAAGAAGCAGGCGGACGGAAGTTGGAAAGCCGTGGCCAGCACATGGAACTCGGACAAACCGGCGCCAACTGGGAGGAAGTAGAGAGCAGCCTGCACCAACCCTCGGATAAAGCCGCTTGGATGAAGCGGGGGGTAGTACTTTCCCGGAATTACCGGCGACGCTGACAGCGCAGCTAGCGTAGACTCGCCCGCTAGGGGGAACTATCCATGACTGTCGGTTGCGAAAGATTTCAACTCCCAGGAGTTGGCGTGCGGGCATTGGTATGCGGTTGCTTTGTGGGAATGATGCTGGTTACGGGCTGCAGCTCTGCTCCACCGCCGGTGGATACCAAGGGCGCCGAGGATGCCGTACGCGCCGCCAATGCCGGACAACTGAAGGCTGCTCAGGCTCTCGATGCAGCCGCCACGGTTGCGTATTACAGCGAAGATGCGACAGTCATGCCTCCAAATGAAAAAATCGCGACAGATAATGCTTCGATACAGAAAGCGTGGGCTGCGATGCTGGTTCCAGGGATGCGGATCGACTGGACTCCGAGCAGGATTGAGTCGGCTGCCAGCGGCGACATGGTCTACGACCAGGGCACATATACCCTGACCATGAAAGGCCTAAAAGGCAAGCCAATCGAGGATCAGGGAAAATATCTGGCTGTCTGGAAGAAGCAGGCGGATGGGAAATGGAAAGAAGTGGAGGATACATGGAACTCAGACCTGCCAGCGGCTGGAGCGCCGGTGGCCGCCAGGAAGGGGAAGACCGCAAAGTCAACCAAGCCCGCGAAGAAGAGTAAAAAGCATTAGGGAGAAGGCAAAGGCTCAACACCGATGGGCACCGAGGTCACGGCTTGTGGCTTCGGTGCCCTTTTTCTGTGGGGTGGCTGCGAAGAAACGCGGAGGTACTTCACTTCATTCAGGATGATGGCCTGGGGGGCAGGCGCGCCGGGGCATTTTCATCTTTATACTTGGAAGATATGTCTAGTTCGCTTCGGTGGAAGAGCAGCTTGATTTGATTACGAAGGGTGCTGCGGAGATTATTCCGCTGGAGGCGCTGAAGGAGCGCATTGCGAAGTCGATTGCGACGGGCGTGCCGATGCGGATCAAGGCGGGGTTCGATCCGACGGCGCCGGACCTGCATCTGGGCCATACGGTGCTGATGCGGAAGCTGCGGCACTTTCAGCAGCTTGGGCATACGGTGATCTTTTTGATTGGCGATGCGACGGCGCTGATCGGCGATCCGACGGGGCGGAATGTGACGCGGAAGCCGCTGACGCGCGAGGAGATTGACCGCGAATGCGGAGACGTACAAGGAGCAGGTGTTCAAGATTCTGGACCGCGAGAAGACGGAGGTCCGGTACAACTCCGAGTGGCTGGACAAGCTGGGCTATGAGGACATGGTGAAGCTGATGGCGCAGTCACGCTGTCGCCAGATGCTGGAGCGCGAGGACTTTCATAAGCGGTTCAAGGAAGAGCAGCCGATTCGCGTGCATGAGCTGCTGTATCCGCTGGCGCAGGGGTATGACTCGGTGGCGCTGGAGTGCGATGTGGAGCTGGGCGGGACGGACCAGAAGTTCAACCTGATGCGTGGGCGCGATCTGCAGCGAGCACTGCGGGCAGCCGCAGCAGATCGTGCTGATGACGCCGATCCTCGAGGGGCTGGACGGCGTGCAGAAGATGTCGAAGTCGCTGGGGAATGCGATTGGGATGCATGAGCCGGCGGGGGAGATGTACGGGAAGTTGATGTCGATCTCGGACGAGCTGATGTGGAAGTACTGGACGTTGCTGACGGACCTGCGCGGTCGCGAGATTGAAGCGATGCAGGCGGAGGTGTCGCGAGCGGGGAGCTGCATCCGATGCAGGCGAAGAAGAATCTGGCGTGGACGATTGTGCGGGATTTCCATTCGGCGGCGGAGGCGGATGCCGCGGCGGAGAGCTGGGCGAAGAAGTTTCAGCAGCGGGCGGTTTCCGAGGATGTTCCGGTGGTGAAGATTTCGCTGGTGACGGATGGGCTGGTTGCCGAGTCAGACGGAGAGGCTATAGTAGTGCGGCTGCCGAAGCTGCTGGTACTGGCAGGGTTGGCGAACTCCGCGGGCGAAGCGACGCGGAAGATCGGCGAAAACGCCGTCAGCGTCAACGGCGAAAAGGTCGCGGACAAACTGCTGCGAGGAGCAAAAATGGGAGGCTCGGTCGCCCTCCGGTTGGGCAAGAAGAGCGTAAAGGTCGAGTGGGTGCCGTGATCGCGGCGCAGAAGGGGCTTCTGCGGATACCATTTGTCAAGTCAAGCACTTAGTCGTTTAGCTACAACCCTTTATGAACCCGGCGGCAACGGATTACCTTGACTTGATCGTCCTAACTATAGATTGTTCCCTGTGGAACAATTTCATGGGACAAAACTCTCGGACAGACGGGGAGCGATTGTTTTCAACCAATTAAACAAGGATTCGCGTCTGACGGAGTGAGATGGGGTTGGAAAAGAAAATTCGGGCGGTAGCGCTGGGCGTAGCGCTGGCAGCATTGGCGTGCGCGCTCCACGCGGAGGACGCGAAGCAGATCGTGCGGCAGGCCGTGAATACGCAGCTCGCGGCGGATCGCGACGACCACACCCATTGGCGATACATAAGAACCGACGATGGCAAAGACAAAACGGTGGTGGTAGAAACCGAGCATGGCGCCATTAGCCGGCACATTGAGGTTAACGGCATGCCCGCTTCGGCAGCCGTCCTGGCTCAGGACGACGCGAACAACCAGAAATTTATCCACGACCCTGCCGCGCAGCAGAAGCAGAGGCAAAACGGAGAGCACGACGATAAGAGCGCGATCGAATTGCTGAACCTCATGCCGGATGCTTTCGTATGGAAAGTGGAGAGCGAGACGCCGGAGCTGATCACCCTCTCTTACACTCCAAATCCTGACTTCAATCCTCCGGATATGGAGGCTCGGGTGATGGGGGCGATGAGCGGCACGTTGACTGTCGCTCTGCCGGGGCATCGCATCAAGACTTTCAAGGGCCGGCTGATGAAAGATGTGACGATCGGCTTCGGCTTGCTGGCCAGAATCAAAGCGGGCAGCAACTTCGATATCGAACGGAGAGAAGTCTCGCCGGGTTACTGGCAAATCGCCGAGACGCATGTCCACATCGGCGGCCATGCGCTGTTCTTCAAGACGATCGG